>JADKBR010000001.1 GCA_016714975.1 Candidatus Dechloromonas phosphorivorans
TGTCCGGCAACAGCAGATCCCACGTGCTCAGTGTCAGCACTCCCGTCACGTTGGTTATGTTGCCGCGAAAAACCGGCAGGCGATTGAACCCGCAATCCCAGACGCGGCGAACCGCCTCCGGCATCCCGCGGGCTTCGTTGAAACCGGTGATATCGGCCAGCGGCGTCATGACTTCGCCTACCGTCGTGTCGGCAAAACGGAAAATCCGACGGATCCGCTGCTTGGTCGTGGCGGCACTGTCCGAAGATGTTTCCGAGAGATCGATCAGGACACGCAACTCGTCCTTGGTGATGAAGCCGCTGGCCCCGGATGTCGCGCCGCCAAAGAGACGAGCGGCAACGCGCGCGACGCGGCTGAAGACGAAAATCACCGGATAGAAGGCAAAGGAGAAGAAACGCAGCGGGTAGATGATCCGGGTAGCGATCGTGTCGGCTTTCTGCTGGAAGATGCTCTTGGGCACGATCTCGCCGAAGATCAGCAGGAACGGGGTGAACACCAGAACCGACACCAGATCGCCGCTTTCCCCCAGCAGGTGCACGAAGAGCAGGGTGCCTATGGTGGTGATCGTCACCGTCGCGATATTGGTACCGACCAGCGTCGTCCCGAGCATCACGTCCGGGGTGCGGAACAGGTTCAGGACCAGTTTGGCTCCGGCATTCCCGTTCCTGGCTTCATGACGCAAACGGATCTTGTCGGAATTGACCATTGCCAGTTCAGACCCCGAGAAGAAACCCTTGAGCACCAGGAAAATCAGGATTACCAGCAGTTGAAAGATGTGTTCCATGGCTTTTCTCCTTGCCTATTCCGCGATGCCCGCAGCTTTGCCGGTTGGTGTATCGCCCGGCGCCAAGTCATCGGCCGGCCGGCCAAGCTCTTCCTCGGTCGGTTCATTCAGCAGGTCGTGTTCATACTCCTCGAACGCCTCCTGCTCCCGATCCTGCTCTGCCGGCGAATCGTCAGGCATTGGTTCGGCGACGCTCTCCAGTTCCAGCGGCTGGTCCTCGACGGCCTCCGGCTCATCCGGTGTGCGACCGCGCGAGACACGCACCCTGGTGATGCGCATCCCGATCACTTCCTTGATCGTGATCTGGTAATCGGCGAAGAATACCTTCTCGCCGACCCGCGGCAGGCGACCGAAAAGGACCAGCGCCACGCCGCCGATGGTATTCATCAACGGATCCTCGATGTCGAAATTGGTGAGGGTGCGCAGATCCGCCAAGCGCATGTAACCGGGGACGGTGAAGCTGTCGTTGTCCTCTTCCTGGTAGTACTCCTGGTTCCTCATCTTGCCCGAGATTTCGCCGAAGATGAAACTGAGCACGTCCTTCATGGTGACGATGCCAAGCACCTCGCCGTACTCGCCGATGACGACAGCGGCGCGGGTGTTGAAGCGCTGGAAGTACTCCAGCATCTCGTCGACCTTCTTCGTTGGCGGGACGAAGTGCGCCGGTCTGAGGATTTCCCTGAGCTGGATCCCGGAGCGGTCGGCATCGGCGTTGATCCGGCGAAGAAGATCGTCGGCATGCAGAAAGCCGATGACGTTGTCCCAGTGACCACGGTAAACGGGAACGCGTGGATGACGATAGCTGCGAAACTCCTCGATCAGTTCTTCAACGGGCAGGTCGCCGTCCAGGAAGCGGATCTGCGGGCCCGGGGTCATGATCCGCGCGACGTCGGTTTCGGCGGCTTCGAGCACCTTGTCGATGAGCACCCGTTCCGAGGCCTGAATGACGCCCGTCTCCTCGCTGTCGGCCATCAGCGTTCGCAGTTCGTCGGCCTTGAGGATGTTCTCGCGTCCGACGTGCTCGCCGACGACGAAGGTCGTGACGCGGTCGGCCACCATGCGGACAACGTCGCGCAGGGGCGTGACGAGCAGTATCCATTTCGGCAGGAAGCGGGCCGAGAGCTGGGTCGCGAACTTGACCGGGAAATTGACGGCTATCGTCTTCGGCGTCACCTCGCCGAACAGCAGCAGCAGCGGCACCATGACGACGACGTTGATCCAGCCGGCATCCGCCTCACCGAAGGCGTGAATGAGGATCATCGTCATGTTGGCCGCCGCCGCGATGTTCACCAGCTCGTTGCCGCAGAGCAGCGAGACGATCAGTCGCCGCGGCTCGTCGAGCATGGCGTGAATGCTTTCGGAATGGGGATTGCGCGAATTGCGCAACTTCTGGAGGTCGATGCGACTCAGTGAAAACAGCGCGGTTTCGGAGCCTGAGAAAAACGCCGACATGCTGAAAAGCACGCACTGGACCATGATGCGTACCACCAGTTCCCAGTCGATTGACGACATGCTGAACCATTCCATGAAATGCCCCCGCCTCAGGTGATGTTGTTGACGAGCCAGAACCCGGAAGCGCCTGCCACCAGGGCTGCCTTCTCTCCCTGGCCCCGGCAACGGCACAACGAACGAAGGATAGGCGCAATCCCACGAAGGAACAAGGGCAGCATGCGTCCATGAGTCCTGTTGCCAGACTTGAGGGAAACACTGATTTGCTCGTCATTCCGGCGGAGGCCGGTGTCCAGTTCCTTGCGCAATCTGGATTCCGACCTCCGCCGGAATGACGGATCGTCAATGGATCAGCCCCTCCTTGCGACGGCATCGACAGGCGAACGCCGCGATACCGTTGCGGCGTCGCCTCATTCTGCCGGCAAGCCGGAGACGGGAAGAAATTGCCTCGTTCGCCGGAAAACTGTTGTATCTTTTTGCTGCTTGGCGGCGACGGCACCTGAATCGTCATCCAAGGCGATGGCTGGGGATATCCGCATTCACCGGAAGGGAGGGCTTGACGATGGCTGAAGAAAAGAAAGGTGGGGGCCGCCCGGGCATACAGGCGCGGGGGCCGATTCTCGTTCCCGTCGATTTCTCCGACTATTCCGAGGCCGCCCTGTTGCTGGCCTGCGACCTGGCCGCTTGCCTGGGGACCCGGCTGGTGATCCTGCATGTAGTGCACGATCCGCTGAACATGCCCGGCTACTACGCGCGCATGGCACGCAAGAAGACACTGACCCGCATGGAAGACGTCGCCGGCGAGATGCTCGACGACTTCCTGGCCGGGGTGGCCAAGCGGAATCCTGAGCGCGAGGCCTTGCACAAGCCGGAACTGCTGCTGGTCAAGGGCATCCCGGTGACGCGGATCCTGCAGGTGGCGGAGAAGCAGAAAGCCAGCATGTTGGTCATGGGCAGCAAGGGGACGACCGGCCTGCGGCACCTGCTGCTCGGTTCGGTCGCCGAGCAGGTGGTCGGTCTGGCACGGCTGCCGGTGACCATCGTCAAGGAACTGCCGAAAGGCTGATTTCCTACTACAGGAGGAGACAACAACATGAATCTCGAACAGTTACACCGCCGGCAGCCGGTCGCACTGCCGCTTGCGGGATGCGCGCTCGCCGCGGCGCTGGGCCTGCTGGCGCGATCGGCGCTGGCGGCGGAGGGCGCTGCCGCTGACCCCGACTGGCTGATGATGACCGTCGAATTGCTCGGCGGCCTCGCCATCTTCCTCTACGGCATGTTGCAGATGGAGGAAGGACTCAAGGCCGTCGCCGGTGAGCGGATGAAGGGCTTCCTTGCAACGCTGACGGTCAATCGCTTCATGGGCGTCGGCACCGGCGCGCTGGTCACGGCGGTGATCCAGTCGTCGTCGGTCACCACCGTGCTGGTCGTCGGCTTCATCTCGGCCGGGCTGATGTCGCTGTCGCAGTCGATCGGCGTGATCATGGGCGCCAACATCGGCACGACGATCACCGCCCAGATCGTCGCCTTCAAGATCACCAAGGCGGCGCTGGGCATGATCGCCGTCGGTTTCGCGATGCTGTTCATTGCCAAGAGCGACAAGACCAAGCACTACGGGGTCATGCTGATGGGCCTCGGCATGGTCTTCTTCGGCATGCACGTAATGAGCGAGGCGATGGCGCCGCTGCGCACCTTTGAGCCCTTCCTCGACCTGATGAAGACGATGGACAACCCGATCGTCGGCGTGCTCATCGCGCTGGTGTTCACCGCCATCATCCAGTCGTCGTCGGCCTCGACCGGCATCGTCATCGTCATGGCCAGCCAGGGCTTCATCAGTCTGGAGGCGGGGATCGCGCTGGCTTTCGGCGCCAACATCGGCACCTGCGCGACGGCGGGGCTGGCGGTGATCGGCAAGCCGCGCGAGGCGGTGCGTGCGGCGATCGTGCACCTCTTGTTCAATGTCTGCGGCGTGCTGATCTGGCTGCCCTTCATCGGCTTCATCGCCGCTCTGGTGACCGATATCTCGCCGGCCTACCCGGATCTCACCGGCACAGCGCGTCTCGCCGCCGAGACGCCACGCCAGATCGCCAACGCGCACACCTTCTTCAATATCGCCAACACGCTGATCTTCATCTGGTTCACCACCCAGATCGCGCGCATCGTCGAATGGCTGGTGCCCGACAAGCCGCTGGCCGAAGAAATGATCATCGTGCGCACCAAGTTCCTGCAGGACGAGCTGTTGAGTACGCCGTCGCTGGCGCTCGACCAGGTGCGCATGGAAGTGATGCACATGGGCGAGACGGTCAATACCATGCTGCAGCGGATCATGCCGGCGATCATCCGCGGCGACCGCGCGGCGCTCGAGGAGATCCGGCAGATGGACGACACCGTCGACATCCTGCACGCCGGGATCATCGATTACCTCGCCAGGATCAGCAAGCAACAATTGTCTGCCGAGCACGGCAGGGAGCTGATGCAACTGATGGAGGCGGTCAGCAATCTCGAGAACATCGGCGACATCGTCGAAACCAATCTGGTGGTGCTCGGCCACGACCGGATCAGGGACAAGGTCGAGGTCAGCGCGACCACGCAGCAGGTGCTCAACGGCTTCCAGGAAGCGATCAGCAAGGCGGTCGCCGCTGCCGTGCAGGCAGTCGGCCAGCGCAACGAACGGGCGGCACAGGTGGTAACTTCGATGAAGAGCGAGATCACGCAGATCGCCGAATCGGCGGCCGCGCACGAGGCACGTCGCCTGGTTGCCGAGGAACCGAACCGGCTGCCGGCGTATACGCTGGAAATCGAGATTATCGAAATGCAGAAGCGCATTTACTACTTCGCCAAGCGCATGGCCAAGACGGTCATGCCGGTGGCGCTGCTGCGCGCGTAGGAGGACTTCGGGGGGGCGGAGGCTGGCTACTCGCCCTGCGCACGACGCCGGAAGAGGCGGAAATGATCGCTCTCGGCATCTGCGCGGTGATGGTCGGCCTCGGGCTCTTCATCGAAGGGGTCAAGCAGGGCCTGATGTCTTTTGCCGAGAACATCGGGTTTCCGGATGTACGGCCGTTCGAACCCGCTGACCATCCTCGGCGTCGGTGCCCTGCTCGGCACCCCCGCCACCTTCGCCGAAGCGGCCATCGGCGCGCATGTGGCGATCCATCGCATCGAACAGCGCCGGCTCGGCCTGGAAATCGGGAAAGCCCTGCGACAGGTTGATCGCCCCGCATTCGACGGCCAGGCGCGACATCACGGTGAAGATGGTCGTTCCCATGTGCGGGAAACGCGAATCGATGCGGATCGGAGTTTGCATGTTGGCCCTGCACTCCCTACGGTCGCGGTCGACCGTGAAAAGAAGGTGAAAATCATGCGCCAAGGAAGCCCGGCAAGCAAGCATCGGGCAAAAGCGGCGTAGTATTACATTCGTTATAACAGGCTTGGAGACCGCCATGTATGCACTCAAACTGACCCAGATCGGCAATTCGGTGGGTGTCGTGCTGCCCAAGGAGGCACTGGCGATGCTGCATGTCGACAAGGGCGACACGGTCTACCTTGTCGAGTCGCCGGAAGGCTTCTCGATGACCCCCTACGACCCGGAGGTTGCCCGGCAGGTTGAAGCAGGCCGCGAATTCATGCGCGAGTACCGCGACACCTTCCACGAACTGGCCAAGTAGCTTGTTCGTCTGGATCGACCGCCGCGCGCTGCTGCTGCTGCATGGCGAAAGCCTTGTATTGCATGGCGGCGCTGCCGGCATCCGTGACGAAGGCTTGCTCGATTCGGCGCTCGCCCGCCCGGAAAACCTGGTGGCCTACGGCCAGCCGGACGTTTTCGATTGCGCTGCCGCTTACGCCTTCGGACTCGCCAAGAACCATCCCTTCATCGACGGAAACAAACGTGCCGCCTTTCTCGGCGCCGGCCTGTTTCTTAGGCTCAATGGCTTCCGCCTGACCGCCAGCCTGCAAGATGCGACGCTGACCATGCTCGCGCTGGCCGCCAGCGACATCACCGAAGCCGCCTATGCCGACTGGCTGCGCAGCCATACCCTCCCGCTCACCACGCCATGAATATCGACGGCATCCCCACCCGCAGCTTGCGCGCCTACCCGGAGCAGCGCGCCATCGCCATCATCGACCAGACCCGCCTGCCGCATGCGCTGCACTGGTTGCGCGTCGCCACGCTGGAAGAGGCGGGCCATGCCATCCGTTCGATGCAGGTGCGCGGCGCGCCGCTGATCGGCGCCACCGCCGCCTACGGGCTGGCGCTCGCGCTCGACTTCGAGGCCTCCGACCGGCGCCTGGCCGAGGCCGCGGCGCTGCTGCGGTCGACGCGCCCGACGGCGGTCAATCTGCACTGGGCGCTGGCGCGCATGGAAGGCGCGCTGGCGCCGCTGCCGGCCGATGCGCGCTGCGCTGCCGCCTGGGCCGAGGCCGCCGCCATCGCCGACGAGGACGTCGTGCAGAACAAGGCCATCGGCCGCCATGGCCTCGCGCTGTGGCGCGACCTCATCGTCGCCGACGGCCAGGTGCTCAACGTGATGACCCACTGCAACGCCGGCTGGCTGGCCACCGTCGACCACGGCACCGCGCTGGCGCCAGTCTATGCCGCGCACGACGCAGGCATCCCGGTGCATGTCTGGGTGTCGGAGACGAGGCCGCGCAACCAGGGACTGCTCACCGCCTGGGAACTCGAACAGCACGGCATCCCGCACACGCTGATCGCCGACAATGCCGCCGGCCTGCTCATGCGCAATGGCCGGGTCGATGCCGTGATCGTCGGCGCCGACCGCATCGCCGCCAACGGCGATGTCGCCAACAAGGTCGGCACCTACCTCAAGGCGCTGGCCGCCGCCGACAACGGCATCCCGTTCTACGTCGCGGCGCCGTGCTCGACAATCGATTTCGCCTGCGCCGACGGCGCGCACATTCCTATCGAGGAACGCGACGGCGACGAACTCCGCCTTCTCCACGGCGTCGACGAGCGCGGCGTGCCGTCGGCGCTGCGCCAGTTGCCGGCCGGCGAGGATGTCGCCAACCCGGCCTTCGACGTGACGCCGGGCTGGCTGGTCAGGGCCATCGTCAGCGAGCGCGGCGCCTGTGCCGCCAGCCGCGAGGGCCTGCTCGCGCTCTACCCGGAGGAAGCCCGTGCCTGACCTGCGCGCCGACCTCATCGCCACCGCCCGCGCCCTGCGGCCGGCGGGCCTTAATCGGGGCACCTCAGGCAATGTCAGCGTGCGTTGCGGCGAGGGCTTTTACATCACGCCGACCGGCCTGCCCTACGATGCGTTGAGTGCTGACGATATTCCGCTGATGGCTCACGATGGCAGCCACGAAGGGCACCGCCAGCCATCGTCGGAATGGCGCTTCCACCGCGACCTCTACGCCGCCCGGCCGGAAGTCGGCGCCGTGCTGCATGCGCACTCGCCGTTCGCTGTCAGCCTCGCCTGCCTGCGCCGCGACATTCCGCCCTTCCACTACATGATCGCGCGCTTCGGCGGCGACACCGTCCGTTGCGCCGACTACGCAATTTTCGGCTCCGCAGAGCTGTCGACCGCGGCAATGCAGGCGATGGCCGGGCGCAAGGGCTGCCTGCTCGCCAACCACGGCCTGCTTGTCGCCGGCCGCGATCTCACTGAGTCCTTCGCGCTCGCCGTCGAGTTGGAGGAACTGTGCGAGCAGTACTGGCGCGCCTGCCAACTCGAACACCCGGTGCTGCTGACTCCCGGGGAAATGCGCGCGGTGCTGGAACGATTCCGCGGTTACGGTCAGCAGTAGCAGTTCCGCAAGCGCATGCAGCACGGCCTGTGCAAGGCGCCGAAGGCGGGTTTATCAGGGTTTTCGTTGAAAAGGGCTTGCACTGACGCCCCATGATGCCGGTAGACTTGGCAAAATGGCGTACTACAAGGAGGGGACGATGAAAAGGTCAGGAGCACGCGGATTTCTGTGGGCCGTCGCATTCGGCCTCTTGCTGGCGTCGACCGCGGCCAGTGCCCAGGAAGTGCGCCTGCTGAGCAGCGGGCAGTCACTCTATCTGCCGATCTATTCGCACATATTCTTCGGCAACGTGGGCCGGAGCGGCGCTCCGTCGCAGGTCGCGCTCTCGGCGCTGGTCAGCATTCGCAACACCGATCCGGGGCGCCCGCTGCGGGTTCTCTCGGCGCGCTACTACGACACCAACGGCAAGCTGCTCGGCGAGCGCGTGCCAAAGCCGGTGGTCGTTTCACCGCTGGGCACGCTCGAACTGTTCATCGAGCGCAATGATCTGTCGGGCGGCTCCGGCGCCAACTTCATCATCAAGTGGGATGCCAGTACGCCGATCAACCCGCCGCTGGTCGAAGCCCTGCACGTCAACATGGACGGCGGCAAGGCGCTCGTCTTCACGACCCAGGCGCAGCCGATCGAGGATCCCGCCGCCCAGCCCGCGCGGCAATGAATCCCTCGCATACCGGCTACATCATCCGGCTGCTCTATGTCGCGCTGGGCGGACTGGTAGTCGTTCACATTCTCGGCACCATCGGCTACATGGTGCTGACCGATGGCCATTATTCCTGGTTCATCTGCTTCTACATGACCTTCATCACCGTCGCCACCATCGGCTTCGCGGAGATCATCGACATGACCAGCAACGAGCCGGCACGCGTCCTGACGGTCGCCATCGGCATTCTCGGCGCCGGCAACCTGTCGCTGCTGTTCTCGATCGTCACGGTGGCGCTGCTTGAAACGGATCTCAATGGAACCTTACGGAGAAGACGCATGGAAAAGGCAGTCAGGAAACTCAAGGGCCATTACGTCCTGTGCGGCTTCGGTCGCGTCGGCCGCAACATCGCCCGCGAACTGGAGGCGACCAAGCGCCGCTACGTCGCCATCGACGAGGAACCCACCCGCCTCGAGGAATACAAGGAGAAGACGCCCGGATTTCTCTACCTCAATGGCGACGCCAGCGACGACGATGTCCTGCTGCTCGCCGACCTCGAGGATGCCAAGGGACTGTTCGCCGTCACCGGCGACGACTCGCGCAACCTGATGATCGTCATCACGGCAAAGCAGATGAAGCCGACGCTGCGCATCGTCGCCCGCTGCCACGAGCCGCGCAACGAGGACAAGATGCGCAAGGCCGGTGCCGATGCCGTCATCTCGCCCGATTTCACCGGCGGCATGCGCATCGCCTCGGCGATGATCCGGCCGCACGTGGCATCGTTCCTCGAGGAAATGCGCCGGGCGGTATCGAACCTGCGGGTCGAGGAAATCCTGGTTCCCGCCGGTTTCATTCCCAAGCCGATGGGTTCCATGCAGGCGCGCAGCGTGAACTACATCCTGCTCGCCGCCCGCGAACGCAACGGCAACTGGCACTTCAACCCCGATGCCGAATACCTGCTCAAGCCCGGCTTCACCCTGATCGCGATGGCCACTCCAGAGGGACGGCGGGAACTTGAAACCCTGCTGATCGACATGCGCGCCTAAGCCCGCCAAGGACTCGTCCCCAGGGATTTTTACGACATCTTTACACTTGTACCACCAGAATGATCGGCGTTTTTACGCGAGTTGACTTAGGCTGAAGTCACTCTGTTTCTGGGAATACGAGATGAACACGACAGAATCACCGGCGACCTCGCGGCCAGGTCGCCGATCGCCAATCGGCCAGTTCGCGCTGACTATCGCCGCCTGCATCGGCACAACGCTGCTCGCCACGCCGCTGCTCGGCCATCTCGACCTTGCCAACATCGTGATGCTTTTCCTGCTCACGGTCTTGCTGATTGCGGTCACACTCGGCCGCAATGCGGCAGTGCTGGCCTCGATCCTCAGCGTCCTGCTGTTCGACATTTTCTTTGTCGAGCCGCGTTTCTCGCTCGCGGTCGACAACATCCAATATCTAGTCACCTTCGCGGTCATGCTGGCGACGGCGCTGATAACCGGGCAACTGGCCGCCGGACTCAAACAGAAGGCGCGCGAAGCGGAGATTCGTGAGCAACGCACACGGGCCCTGTATGAAGTCGCCCGCCAACTGGCCGGGGCGCTCACCGTGGACCAGGTGATCGACATCGCCCAGCAATTTGTCCGCATCCAGTTGAATGCCGAAGGCGCCGTGCTCCTGCCGGAGGATTCGTCGCCCAACGCGGTCGGGCGGACAACAAACCCGGCTTGCGGGACCGATGCCCACCTGGTCAAGGTGGCCCTGAACAGCGGCCAGCTGGTGCGCGTTGGCGAGCCTGCCGGCACCGGCGACGCCTCGCTCTACCTGCCGCTGCAAGCGTCCATGCGTGTGCGCGGCGTTCTCGCCGTGGCCTTTGCGGCAGATCTGCCTGAACTGGCGCCGGAAAACCAGGCGCTACTCGAAGCCTTGGCATCGCTGGCCGCGATCGCCGTCGAGCGCCTGCATTACGTCGAGGTCGCCAACGCGTCGCAACTCGACATGGTTTCCGAGCGCCTGCGCAGCTCGATCCTTTCGGCGCTCTCGCATGACTTGCGCACACCCTTGACGGCACTCGTCGGTCTGGCTGACTCGCTCTTCCTGATCAAGCCAAGTCTGCCGCCGACCGCGCTCGAAACTGCCCAGGCGCTGCATGAACAGGCAGCCCGCCTGGCCGGCCTGGTTGGGAATCTGCTCGACATGGCACGCCTCAACGCCGGCAATGTCACCCTTCGGCGCGAATGGCAACCGCTGGAGGAAGTCATCGGGGCCAGCATCAAGCTGCTCGGCAATGCGCTCGCTACCCACCCGGTCCGCGTCGCCTTGCCCGTCGATTTGCCGCTCCTCGAGTTCGACGCGGTTCTGCTCGAACGCGTTTTCTGCAACCTGCTGGAGAATGCCGCCAAGTATTCGCCTGAGGGGGCAAAAATCGAGATTGCCGCCCGCTCGCTGGAAAACTTCGTCGAGGTCAGTGTCTGCGACCATGGCCCCGGCTTCCCAAGCGGCGGGAAGGACCAGTTGTTCGCCATGTTCGTGCGCGGCGAAGCCGGATCGACCAAGCCCGGTACCGGTCTCGGTCTGGCGATCTGCCGCGCCATCGTCGAAGCACATGGCGGAACGATAGCCGCGGAAAATCGTCAGGAGGGCGGCGCCTGTGTCCGCTTCACCCTGCCGATGGGTGCGCCGCCCGTACTTGAGGAGGAAGGCGCATGACCACGCCCGGGCCGAATGTCTTGCTGATCGAGGACGAGAAGCAGATTCGTCGTTTCGTCAAAGTCGCCATCGAAGAAGAAGGCTGCCAGGTCAGCGAGGCTGAAACCATGGCGCAGGGTCTGATCGAGGCCGGGCTGCGCAAGCCGGATTTGCTGATTCTCGATCTGGGCCTGCCAGACGGCAACGGCATCGACCTGATCCGCGATCTGCGCGGCTGGTCCGATGTACCGGTTCTCATTCTTTCGGCGCGCTCGCAGGAAAACGACAAGATCGACGCCCTGGATGCCGGCGCCGACGACTACCTGACCAAGCCGTTCAGCGTCGGCGAACTGCGCGCCCGGGTTCGCGCCCTGCTGCGCCGGCGAGCACGCAGCGGGGAATCGGCATCGCCGGTCATCGAATTCGGGGATGTTGCGGTTGACCTCTCGCGGCGCCTGGTTTTCAGGACGGGCGAGGAGGTCCACCTGACGCCCATCGAATACCGACTGCTGTCCACCCTGCTCGGCCATCCGGGCAAGGTGATGACCCAGCGCAACCTGCTGCGCGAAATCTGGGGTCCGTCCTACGTCGAGAGCAGCCACTACCTGCGCGTCTATGTCGGCCATCTGCGCCAGAAGCTGGAAGTCGACCCGGCCCAGCCCAGGCATTTTCTGACGGAGACCGGCGTCGGTTACCGTTTTCAGCCGTAAAGGAAGTTTCATGCAAGCCCAAGGCAACAAACGTCTCGCCACGCTCACCCTGGCCGCCCTCGGCGTGGTCTATGGCGACATCGGCACCAGTCCGCTCTACTCGATCAAGGAAGTGTTCGGTGGCGCCCATCATCCGGTGCCGATTACGCCCGACAACGTACTCGGCATTCTTTCGCTCTTCTTCTGGTCGCTGATCATCGTCGTCACGCTGAAGTACGTGGCCTTCATCATGCGCGCCAACAACAAGGGCGAGGGCGGCATCATCGCCCTGATGACCCTGGCGTTGCACAAGGGCAATCCGGCCTCCTGGCAGCAGAGGCTGCTGATCGTGCTGGGCCTGTTCGGGGCGGCGCTGTTCTATGGCGACGGCGTGATCACCCCGGCGATTTCCGTCCTCTCCGCCGTCGAAGGGCTGGAACTGATCACCCCCACATTCAAGCCCTACATCCTGCCGATCACGCTGGCCATCGTGGTCGGTCTCTTCCTCTTCCAGCGCAAGGGAACGGCCAGCGTCGGCGCCCTGTTCGGGCCGGTGATGGTGTTGTGGTTCGCCGTCCTCGCCTTGCTCGGCGTGACCGGCATCATGCAGAACCCGACGGTGCTGGCTGCGGTCAACCCGCTGCACGGCTTCAATTTCCTGCTCGGCAATTCCCTGCTCGGCTTCTTCGCCATGGGGGCGGTGGTCTTGTGCATTACCGGCGCGGAAGCGCTGTATGCGGACATGGGCCATTTCGGTGCACGCCCCATCCAGTACGCCTGGCTGGGTTACGTGCTGCCGGCACTGACCATCAACTACTTTGGTCAGGGTGCCCTGTTGCTGGCCGATCCGGCTGCCATCGAAAATCCCTTCTACCTGCTGGCCCCGGACTGGGCGCTCTATCCGCTGGTGATCCTGGCCACCATCGCGACCATCATCGCCTCGCAAGCGGTGATCTCCGGCGCCTTTTCGATCACCCAGCAGGCCATTCAGCTCGGCTACACCCCGCGTCTCGAGGTGCAGCACACCTCGGACCAGGAAATCGGGCAGATTTACCTCCCGGCCCTGAACTGGCTGCTGCTCATCTCGATCATCGCGGTGGTGATCGGTTTCGGCACTTCGTCCAATCTTGCCGCAGCGTACGGGATCGCGGTGACCGGGACAATGTTGATTACCAATATTTTGGCCGTTGCCGTTGCCATCCGCTTGTGGGCGTGGAGCCCGTGGCGCGCCGTGCTTGGCGCCCTGCCTTTCTTCTGTATCGACCTCGGCTTCTTCCTTGCCAATTCGGTCAAGATTCTGGATGGCGGCTGGTTCCCGCTGGCCTTCGGCGTGGCGATTTTCATCCTGCTGACGACCTGGAAGCGCGGGCGCGAACTGCTGCATGAGCGTCTTGCCGCGGATGCGCTGCAACTCAAGCCCTTTATTGCGGACATCGAGAGCAGCGGAACCGGCCGCGTTCCCGGCACGGCGATCTTCATGACCCCGGACCCGGATTCCGTACCGCATGCCATGCTGCACAGCCTCAAGCATTACAAGGCTTTGCACGAACAGATCATCATCCTTAGCGTGAAGGTCTTCGATGTTCCCTATGTCCCCGACGTTGACCGGGTGGACATGCGTCGCCTGCCAGGCAACTTCGTGCAGATGGTCGTGCAGTACGGCTTCAAGGACGAGCCGGACATTCCCGCAGCCCTTGCCCTGTGTGCTGATGCCGGACTCGACATCGACATGATGGATGCCTCGTTCTTCCTCGGACGTGAAACCCTGATTCCCAAGCTCGGCTCGCAAATGGCTTACTGGCGCGCCGTGCTTTTCGTCGCCATGTTCCGCAATGCCAGCAGCGCGACCACCTTCTTCAAGATTCCCTCGAACCGCGTGGTCGAGCTTGGGTCGCAGATCGTCCTCTGACCGTTCCGTCGTCTCCCGGCACTCGCTGTGCTGCCGGCATTGGCTGACGGAGCCCGGACAATGCCAGCGGAAGGATTTTGGGGACGAGCATCGCGTGATATCCGCTGCAGCGATTTTCCAGTGGTTTTACACAGGCGACCCGGGTAGCGGCCGGATGCTAGAATTCAGCGGCCGCATCGAATCAACGCCAACCACAGGAGGCAAGAGATGCTGATTGCGCTTGTCCTCGTCTTCGTCATCGCCTACGTCGCGATCGCGCTCGAGCACCCGCTCAAGATCAACAAGTCGGCCTCGGCCCTGATCGGTGCCGGGCTGCTGTGGACGATCTACGCGATGGCCACCGCCGATCACCATGTTGTCACGCACCAGCTTGGCGAGTCGCTGATGGCCACGGCGCAGATCATCTTCTTCCTGATGGGCGCGATGACCATCGTCGAGGTGGTCGACGCGCACAACGGCTTCGAGGTGATCACCAGGCGGATCAGGACGCAGCAACTGTCCACCCTGATGTGGTTGGTCGGCTTCGTTACCTTCTTCCTGAGCGCGCTGCTCGACAACCTGACGACGACCATCGTCATGGTCTCGCTGATGCGCAAGCTGCTGTCGAACCACGCCGACCGGCTGTTCTTCGCCGGCATCATCGTCATCGCCGCCAATTCCGGCGGCGCCTGGTCACCGATCGGCGACGTGACAACGACGATGCTCTGGATCGGCGGCCAGATCACCTCGATGAGCATCATCACTTCGGTTTTCGTCCCCTCGGTCGTCAGCCTGCTCGTGCCGCTGACCATCACCGCCTACGTGTTGCGCGGCCGGCCGGTGGTTGCGCCCGCGCACCTCGACATCGACCACGGCCTCAAGACCAGCGAGTTCGAGAGCAAGGCGATGCTCTTCCTCGGCCTGGGCATCCTCGTCGCCGTGCCGGCCTTCAAGACGATCACCCACCTGCCGCCCTACCTCGGCATTCTCTTCGGTCTCGGCATCCTCTGGTTGGTCGGCGATCTCATCCATCGCAACCAGGCAAACGAGTACAAGAACCACCTGACACTGGCCCACGCCCTCTCCAGGATCGACATGAGTTCGCTGGTGTTCTTCATCGGCATCCTGCTCGCCGTCGCCACCCTGGAACACACGCACATCCTTTCCGCACTCGCGCAGTGGCTCGATCAGACCCTCGGTCGCCTCGACATCATCGTGCTGGTCATCGGCTTGGTCAGCGCGGTCGTCGACAACGTGCCGCTGGTCGCCGCGTCGATGGGCATGAACGACCTCGCCAAGTACCCGACCGATCATTTCCTCTGGCATTTCCTCGCTTATTCCGCGGGCACCGGCGGTTCGATCCTGATCATCGGCTCGGCTGCCGGCGTCGCCGCGATGGGCCTCGAAAAGATCGACTTCCTCTGGTATGTCAGGAAGATCAGCGGCCTGGCGCTGATCGGCTACCTCGCCGGGGCCGGTACCTACTTGCTGCAGTACCAACTGATACATTGACCCGGCAGGCGGTCACCTCCTGCCGCGCCCGGCCTTGCCGGAAGTCCTCGCGCCCGATACGATTCGCTGCAGCCCTTTCTCGACGACCGACCATGACACTCCGCCGCCTCTTCCCGCTCGCCCTGCTCGTCGCCGCCTGGCCGGTTTTCGCCGCCGGCTCCGGCGTGGTCGGCGAGAACCTGCTGTGGCTGGCCCTCATCATCCTCGCCGCCCGGCTGTTCGCGCCGCTGGCGCAGCGTGTCGGCTTCCCGGCGGTGCTCGGCGAACTGCTGCTCGGCGTCGTTCTCGGCAATCTCGGACTCATCGACTTCCACTACTTCGACGCCATCGCCAGGGACCCGATCATCATGTTCATGGCGGAACTGGGAGTCATCATCCTGCTGCTGCAGATCGGCCTCGAAACCCGGCTTGGCGATCTGGTCAGCGTCGGCGCCCGCGCCTCGATGGTCGGCGCGGTCGGCATCGTCGTTCCCTTCATGCTCGGCGCTTTCGTCGCCGGTCCCCTGCTGCTCAAGGGGCTGGATTTCAACGCCTACCTCTTTCTCGGCGCGACGCTGGCGGCCACCTCGGTCGGCATCACCGGCCGCGTCTTCCGCGACCTCGGCAAACTGAAGATGCCGGAAGCGCAGATCGTCCTCGGTGCCGCCGTCATCGACGACGTCCTCGGACTGGTCATCCTCGCCGTCGTTTCCAGCCTGGTGCAGGCCGGCACGGTAAGTCTCGTCGATGTCCTGCTGATCATCGCCAAGGCGGTGCTCTTCCTCGGCGGCTCGATCGCCATCGGCCGTGCGATGGCGCCGCATCTGCTGCGCCAGGCCTCGCGTCTCGACAGCAGCCATTCGATGCTCTTCTCGCTGGTGCTGGTCGCCGGCCTGTTCATGGCGTGGCTGGCCCACAAGATGGGCCTGGCGCCGATCATCGGCGCCTTCGCCGCCGGTCTGCTGTTCGAGCCGGTCTTCCTCAAGGAGTTCGAAACACCCAAGCTGGTGCAGGACATCGAACCGCTGCTGGCCGGCGACCCGCTGCACAAGCAGGAAGAAGTCCGTGCCGTCCTTAGACGCCACACCAGGCACCAGCATGAGCAGATGATCGAGCCGATCGGCTATTTCTTCGTCCCGGTATTTTTCGTGCTGACCGGCATGCAGGTCGACCTGACCGCGCTGGCCGATCCCAAGGTCGTCATGATCGCGCTCGGCATCACGGTCGCTGCGGTTGTCGGCAAACTGGTCGCCGGTTTCGCCGCCGGCAAGGGCAAGAATCCGTGGCTGGTCGGCTGGGGCATGGTGCCGCGCGGCGAGGTCGGGCTGATCTTCGCGATGGTCGGCAAGAACCTCGGCGTCATGAGCGAGGCGATGTTCTCGGTCATCGTCATCATGGTCATCCTGACCACGCTGCTGACGCCGCCCATCCTGACCGTGCTGCTGCGTCGCCAGAAGTCCTGAAGCGGTGCCCGACCTGACCACCGATCAGAAGCGCCGGCGCTGGCTGGCGCTGGGCATTGTCGCTCTGGCCTACGTGCTTTCCTTCTTCCAGCGCTTCGCACCTGCCGGCATCGCCCAGGATCTGGCAGTGTCCTTCTCGACTTCGGCGGCTTCGCTGGGTGCCCTGGCGGCGACCTATTTCTACGTCTACACGCTGATGCAGATCCCCACCGGGGTCCTCGCCGACACTCTCGGGCCACGGAAAATTCTGGCCCTCGGCGGCATCATCGGTGGCCTCGGCAGCTTCATGTTCGGGCTCGCCCCGACGCTCGACTGGGCGCTGGCCGGGCGCACACTGATCGGCCTCGGCGTCTCGGTGACCTTCATCGCCATGCTCAAGCTGATCGCCGTGTGGTTCGAGGAAAGCCGCTTCGCCACCATGGTCGGCATCTGCATGCTGGTCGGCAACATGGGCTCGGTCCTTGCCGGCGCGCCGCTTTCGGGGCTGGCCCAGGCGACCGGCTGGCGCGGCGTGTTCATCGGCATCGGCGTCGTTTCGCTGGTGCTGGCGGTGGCTTGCTGGATCATCGTACGCGACCGGCCGGATGCCGGCAGCGCCGCGGCCGCCCCACGCTTCGACCGCACCGTCGTCCTTACCGGCCTGCTGGCCGTGCTGAAGAATCGCGCGACGTGGCCGGCCATCGTCGTCAATACCGGCATGGCCGGTGCCTTCTTCACCTTCGGCGGGCTGTGGGCGACGCCCTATCTGGTGCAGGTGCACGGCATGGCCCGCCCGGTGGCGACAGCGCATCTCTCGCTCTGGTTCGGCGGCTTCGCCGTCGGCTGCTTTTTCATCGGCACGCTGTCCGACCGCATTGGCCGGCGCAAACCGGTCCTCATCGCCACCTCGCACGTCTATGCGGCGATCTGGCTGGCCTGGCTGTCCGGGGCGGCGATGCCGCCCTGGCTTTCGTATTCGCTGTTCGCCGTGATGGGGCTGGTCACCGCCGGCTTCAGCCTGACCTGGGCGTGCGCGAAGGAAGTCAATCCGCCGCTGCTGTCCGGCATGTCGACCAGCATCGCCAACATCGGCGGCTTCCTCGCCGGGGCGCTGCTGCAACCACTGGTCGGCTGGGTGATGGACCTCGGCTGGAAGGGCGCGGTGCTTAACGGCAGTCGCTTCTATGACCTCGACACCTGGCGCAACGGTGTCCTGGTCGTCGCGCTGTGCGCGCTGATCGGCGCCATCGGCTCCTGGTGGATCCACGAAACGCGCTGCCGCAACGTCTGGAAGCCCGCCTGACCCGGGCTTCGCATCATCCTAAAACGGGCGCCGAGGCCCCGGGGGGGGGGCGGGCTGTCGCTCCGCCTTGCAGGCACAAGCCTGCGGTTGTCGCGGAGAGCCACGACCAGGGCGCCACTAGGTTTCTAGGATCATTTCTCGACGAAGGCGCGCTCGATCACGTAGTCGCCCAACTCCCCGGTGTAATGGCGGGCCACCTTGAAGCCGCGGGCATCGAGCAGAGCGGCGGTGTCGGCCAGCATCGCCGGGCCGCCGCAGATCATCGCGCGATCGCTGGCCGGATCGAGCGGCGCTTCGCCGATGTCGGCGAACAGCTTGCCTGATTCGAGAAGCTCGGTCAGGCGCCCTTCGTTCTCGAAAGGCTCGCGCGTCACGGTCGGGTAATAGACCAGCTTCTCGCGCGCCCATTCGCCGAAGAACTCGTGGTCGGTGATCTCGTGCTCGATGTATTCGCGGTAGGCAAGTTCGCTGGTCCAGCGCACACCGTGAACGAGGATGACCTTCGCGAAGCGCTCGTAGGTTTCCGGATCGTGGATCAGGCTCATGAACGGCGCCAGTCCGGTCCCGGTTGCGAACATGAACAGCCGCGTGCCGGGCTTGAGGTCGCGCAGGACCAGCGTCCCCGTCGGCTTGCGGCTGACGATAACCGGATCGCCTGGCTGCAGGTGCTGCAGGCGCGAGGTCAGCGGGCCGTTTGCGACCTTGATGCTGAAGAATTCCAGATGCTCCTCGTGATTGGCGCTGGCGATGCTGTAGGCGCGGGTCAGCGGGCGGCCGTTGACCTCGAGACCAACCATCAGGAACTGGCCGTTGGCAAAGCGCAGGCCCTTATCGCGCGTCGTGCGGAACGAGAACAGGGTGTCGTTCCAGTGATGGACGGAAAGGACGGTTTCAGTG
Organism: Candidatus Dechloromonas phosphorivorans; assembly: GCA_016714975.1. GTDB lineage: Bacteria > Pseudomonadota > Gammaproteobacteria > Burkholderiales > Rhodocyclaceae > Azonexus > Azonexus phosphoriphilus. The sequence continues at coordinate 19,035 of JADKBR010000001.1, forward strand.
GCGAGAGTGGTCATGTGTGGCTCCGGTTTGGGCTCGGACCCGAACAGGCGACACAAGTTGCACAACGCGAGCAAAAATACTCACGACCTGCCTGCGTCACGGCCCGGCAGCCAAAGGAACTTGCACTGGCATAATAAATTAGCGTATCCTTATAAATATGAAGACAAAGCTTGTTTTTGCGCTTTTCTGGGCGTTGACCCTGGGGCCAGCGCTTGCTTCCGGGATCGCAAATGCGTACGCCGAAGGCCTGCCGACGGTCGTCGCCAAGCCGCACGCGGTTGACCTGACTTTCTCGGCCGAAGCACTGGTCGAGGCCGTGCAGCAGACCACCGTCGGTGCCCAGATCGCCGGCCGCGTGCTCGACGTCAGAGCCGATGCCGGCCAGCCGGTGAGAAAGGGCGAGGTGTTGATGCGCATCGACGCCCGCGAGGCTGAGGAAGCGGCGCGCGCGGCTGAAGCGTTGTACACCAACGCCAAGGTCAATTACGAACGCACGCGGAGCCTCGTCGCGCAGAAGTTCATGAGTTCTGCCGCTCTCGACAAGGCGAAAGCCGATTTCGACGCCGCCGCCGCCAATCGCGCCGCCGCTGGCGCCAGCCAGAGCCACGCCATCATCGTCTCGCCGATGACCGGTATCGTTGCCCGCCGCCTTGCCGAACTCGGCGACATGACCACGCCGGGCAAGCCGCTTTTCGTCATCTACGAGCCCGGGAGCCTGCGCGTCACCGCCAGCGTCCCGCAATACCGCTTGAAGACCATGCGCAGCATCAAAGTAGCGCGCGTCGAGTTCCCTGAACTGGGCAAGTGGGTCGACGCGACGGCGGTGACCCTGCTGCCGACTGCTGATTCATCCACCCATGTCTCGCAGGTCCGTGTCGCCTTGCCACCGGTGGCGGAAGCAACGCCGGGCATGTTTGCGCGCGTCCACTTCGTCACCGGTCAGGCCGAGAGACTGACCGTGCCGGCGGGTGCCGTGCTGCGCCGCGGCGAGGTCGCCGCGGTCTACGTCATGGCCGTCGACAATCGCCTCAGCCTGCGCCAGTTGCGTCTCGGTGAGGTGGTTGGCCAGGGAGAAATCGAGGTACTGGCAGGCCTGAGTGCCGGCGACAGGGTCGTCAGCGACCCGGTGAAGGCCGGGATTCAACTCAAGACGGGCCACTGAACAAATGACCCGCGCAACCGGTTCGCTCGGCATCTCCGGGCGCATTGCCGCCGCCTTCCAGGCTTCGCGGATGACACCGCTGCTGGCGCTGGTTGCCTTCCTGATGGGGCTGTTCGCCGCACTTGTGACGCCGCGCGAGGAAGAGCCGCAGATCGACGTGACGATGGTTGATGTGCTGGTCGCCTTTCCTGGCGCTTCAGCCAAGGATGTCGAGAACCTCGTCGCCCGCCCGGCCGAGCAAGTGCTGTCGCGCATGCACGGTGTCGAGCACGTCTTTTCGATGTCACGGCCCGGCATGGCGGTCATCACGGTGCAGTTTGCGGTCGGCGTCAAGTACAACGACGCCGTAGTCCGCCTCTACGACACCGTGCATTCGCACCGCGACTGGCTGCCGCCCAACCTCGGCGTCCAGGAGCCGGTGATCAAGCCGCGCGGCATCGACGACGTGCCGATTGTCGCCCTGACCTTCTGGACGAAAGATCCCGGGCGCTCGGCCTTCGATCTGCAGCAGGTGGCGCGCGCCGTCGAGATCGAACTCAAGCGCATCAAGGGCACGCGCGACGTGTCGACCATCGGCGGCCCCGACCACTCCATCCGCGTGCTGATGGACGCCGAGCGGATGAACGCCTACGGCGTCACGCCGCAGGAACTCGCCGGCGCACTGAAGGTGTCGAACGCGCTGCAATCCTCCGGCAGCCTGACCGCAGGCAACCGCGAAGTGCTGGTCCAGACCGGCACCTACCTCGAGTCGGCCAGCGATGTGAAACAACTGGTGGTCGCCGTGCGCGAGGGCAAACCGGTCTTCATGAACGATGTGGCGACGGTCGAGGACGGTCCGGACCAGCCCAGGACGTATGCCTGGTTCGGCAGCAAGGAGGGCGAATTTCCGGCCGTCACCATGCAGATTTCCAAGCAGCCGGGCGTCAATGCTGCCGATGTGGCGACGGCTGCGGTCGACCGCATCGCCAGCCTGAAAAACGCGGTGATCCCCGAAGGCGTCGAAGTCACCGTCACCCGCAACTACGGCGAAAGCGCCACCGAAAAGGCGCAGAAGCTGATCGGCAAGCTGATCTTCGCCACCGCCTTCGTCGTGCTGCTCGTTTTCTTCGCCCTCGGCAAGCGGGAAGCGGTCATTGTCGGCGTCGCCGTGACCTTGACCCTCGCCGCAACACTGTTCGCGTCCTGGGTCTGGGGCTTCACGCTGAACCGTGTGTCGCTGTTCGCGCTGATCTTCTCGATCGGCATTCTGGTCGATGATGCGATCGTCGTCGTCGAGAACATTCACCGCTGGCAGGGCCTGCATCCGGAAAAAAGCCTGCTCGAAATCATTCCGGGCGCGGTCGACGAAGTGGGCGGTCCGACGATCCTGGCCACGCTCACCGTAATCGCCGCGCTGCTGCCGATGGCCTTCGTTTCCGGCCTGATGGGGCCGTACATGAGCCCGATCCCGATCAACTCGTCGATGGGCATGGCGATTTCGCTGGCCGTCGCCTTTGTGGTAACACCGTGGCTGGCGGCGAAGCTGATAAAACCACATGACAGCGCCCACGGCGCACAGCAAGCGTCGAAGCTGGACGCAATACTCGACACCACCTTCCGCAAGCTGCTGACGCCTTTCCTCGATCCGCTGAAGGGCGGCGCGGCACGCGTCAAGCTCGCCATCGCCGTCGTGCTGCTGATCCTCGGCTCGGTGTCGCTGGCTTATTTTCAGTTTGTCGTGCTGAAGATGCTGCCCTTCGACAACAAGAGCGAGTTCCAGGTAATCCTCGACATGCCGGTCGGCACCCCGCTTGAGGAAACCGCCCGCGTCCTGCGCGAAATCGGCGGCGAACTGGCGCAGGTCGGTGATGTGGTGAATTACCAGGCCTACGCCGGCACCGCGAGCCCGATCAACTTCAATGGGCTGGTCCGCCAGTACTACCTGCGCGCTGCGCCGGAAAAGGGCGACATCCAGGTCAACCTGGCCGACAAGCATCACCGTTCGCGTCAGAGCCACGAGATCGCCGTCTCGCTGCGCGAGCGCATCGAGGCCATCGGCAGGAAGAACGGCGGGGTGGCCAAGGTCGTCGAGGTGCCACCGGGGCCGCCGGTCATTTCACCGATCGTCGCCGAAATCTACGGGCCGGACATGCCGGGCCAGATGGCGGTCGGCAAGCAGGTCCGCAGCGCTTTCGAGGCCACGAAGGACATTGTCGCGGTCGACGACACTATCGAGGCCGATTCCAGAAAGTTCGTTTTGCATGTCCTGCAAAGCAAGGCCGCCCTCCTCGGCGTGGCCCAGAGCGACATCGTCGAAGTCGTTGGCATGGGACTCGCCGGACAGGACGTGACACCGGCACGCAATACCGACTCGAAGTTCGAGATCCCGGTGCGCCTGACCCTTCCCGCCGAGAAGCAGTCCAACCTGGATGCCCTGCTCAAGCTCCGCGTCCGTTCGCGCGACGGCAACCTGGTGCCCGTTTCCGAGCTGGTCGAGGTGCGCGACGTGGCTCGTGAGAAGGCCATCTATCACAAGGATCTGTTGCCGGTGGTCTATGTCGTCGGCGACATGGGCGGCAAGCTCGACTCGCCGCTCTATGGCATGTTCGACATCCGCTCGCAGATCAGCGGCATGCCGCTCCGGGAAGGCGGCACGCTGGGCGAATGGTTCATCCGCCAGCCATCCGACCCCTACGCCGGTTACAGCGTCAAATGGGATGGCGAATGGCAGATCACCTATGAAACCTTCCGCGACATGGGCATCGCCTACGCGGTCGGGCTGATCCTGATCTACCTGCTGGTCGTCGCCCACTTCGGCAGCTATCTCGTGCCGCTGATCATCATGGCGCCGATCCCGCTGACCATCATCGGCGTCATGCCCGGCCACGCATTGTTCGGCGCGCAATACACCGCAACGTCGATGATCGGCATGATCGCTCTGGCCGGCATCATCGTCCGCAACTCTATCCTGCTCGTCGACTTCATCAGGCAGCAGGCGGCTGGAGGCATGCCCTTCCACGACGCGGTGATTCAATCGGCGGCGGTACGCGCCAAGCCGATCGCCCTCACCGCGCTGGCCGCCATGCTCGGCGCGCTGTTCATCCTCGACGACCCGATCTTCAACGGGCTGGCCATCAGCCTGATCTTCGGCATCCTGGTCTCCACCCTGCTGACGCTGGTGGTGATCCCGGTGCTCTACTTCTCCGCTTTTCAGAAAGGAACACCAGCAATGACCATCGAACGCATCATCCGCATCATGGCGGGCTTTTTCGTCCTGCTGTCCCTCGCCCTCGGCATTCCCGAGAGCCCGATCTTTGTCTCGAAGTGGTTCCTCGCCTTCACCGCCTTCGTCGGCCTCAACCTGCTGCAAAGCGGTTTTACCGGCTTCTGCCCGCCGGAAAAGTTGCTGACGAAGATGGGATTCAAGCGCGGCAATGGGGCCAGTTGCGGTAGTTGAGCGTCCGTCCCGTGGCGGTGCGTCCGGCAGCGACCAAGGAAAGGCGGGTAGCCGCCTTTCCCGCTATTTGCGCCAGAAAGCCGGGGTGATGACCACCAGCAGGGTGAAGATCTCGAGGCGGCCAAGGAGCATGGCGATGGTGCATACCCAGGTCTGGAAGTCAGTCAGCCCGCCGAAGTTGTTCGCCGGCCCGACCTGACCCAGGCCAGGTCCGGTATTGTTGATGCTGGCGACCACAGCAGAAAAGGAAGTGATGATCTCAAGCCCGGAAAATGAAAGGGCCAGCGTCATTGAAACAATGCACACCATGTACACGAAGCCGAAGGCCAGTACCGCGAAGAGAATGTTGGGCGGTATCACTTCGTTGCCAATTTTCACCAAGTGCACCGCGTTCGGGTGCATGGCGCGCGTCAACTCCCTGTAGACCTGCTTGTAGAGCACAATCGCGCGGATCATCTTGATGCCGCCGCCGGTCGAACCAGCGCTGGTTGCAAAGCTCGACAGAAACAACATCCATAGGGGAGCGAACATTGGCCAGAGCGCGTAATCGGTGTTGGCATAACCCGTGGTTGTAGCGATCGAGACGACGTTGAATGCCGAATAGCGCAGCGCCTCCGAGAAGGCGGGATAGACTTCATGCACATCGAGAAAGATGGCGATTCCGACAACGCTGCCAAGGGTCACCAGGAGGAAGGCCCCGGCTTCCGGATCGGTCACGTAGGGGCGTAGCGAGCGACCGGACAGGACCAGGTAATGGGTCGCGAAATTGCAACCGGCAATCAGCATGAAGGCGATGCTGACCAGTTCGATCGCCGGTGAATCGAAGAACCCAAAGCTCGCGTCGTGGCTCGAGAAACCGCCGAGTCCCATGGTGCTGAACATGTGCATGATGGCATCGAGCCAGGTCATTCCGGCCCACCGGTAGCCAAGCGTGCAGCAGATCGAGATCAGCGTATAGACCACCCACAGCCCCTTTGCGGCCTCGGCCATGCGCGGCGTCATCTTCGAATCCTTCATCGGCCCCGGCGCCTCGGCCTTGAACATCTGCCGGCCACCGATTCCCAGCAAGGGGAGAATCGCCACCGCCAGCACGATCAAGCCCATGCCGCCCAGCCAGACGAGTTGGCAACGCCAGAAATTGATCGAAACCGGGAAGTTGTCCAGTCCTTCGAAAACCGTCGCGCCTGTCGTGGTCAGTCCGGAAACTGCTTCAAAGTAGGCGTCGGTGAAGCTGGCATCGACCTGTATCATCAGCGGCAATCCAGCGTAGACCGGCAGTACCGTCCACACCAGCGCGACCATCAGGAAGCCGTCGCGTATCGTCAGGTCGCGCTTTTCCTTGCGCGTCGCGTACCACAGACCCAGGCCTGTACCGACCGTCAGCAGGACCGCTTCGTCAAAAGCACTCTCGGCGCCATCATGCGTGGCGTAGGACAGCCCCCAGGGAACCAGCATGGTCAGGCCAAACATCAAGATGACCAAGGAGAGAACCCGAATTACCGGGTAGTAGCGTCGCATGGCAATCTCTCAGAAAAAATGGAAGCCGACTGCAAACATTTTCTCAACCTGCTTGACGACTCTCTTGTCGAGACAGAAAACAATCACGTGGTCGTCAGGCTGAATTACCACGTCCTTGTGGGCGATCACCACCCGGCCGGACAGTTTCTGCTTGGCCAGCCCAAGTAAGCCGACATCCTGGCTCTTGTCGAGATCACGCACGATTGCAGCAACGAAGGCGCCTGGTATCACCGGCAGTTCACCGACCCGCCGGCCAATGACCTTCGAACTGTTGGCATCACCGTGGGCAACGACCTCGAGCGCTTCGGCGGCGCCGCGGCGCAGACTATGGACCTGCGCCACGTCACCTCGACGGACATAGGTAAGGAGCCGGCCGATCGAGACCTGCGCCGGGGAAATCGCGATGTCGATCGGCCCGCCCTGAACCAGCTCGGCATAGGCGCGGCGATTGATAAGCGCCACTACCCGCTTGCAGCCCATACGCTTGGCCAGCGATGCTGCCATGATGTTGTCTTCGTCAGCATTGGTCAGCGCCAGAAAGAGGTCCATCTCGTCGATCGCCTCCTGCTGCAACAACTCCTCGTCAGTGGCATCGCCGGATAGTATCAATGCTGACTTGAGGCTTGTCGCCACGAACTCGGCACGGCGTCGGTCGACCTCGATGACCTTGACCTGGCATTTGCTCTCGAGAGCCTGGGCAACGCGCAGGCCGATATTGCCGCCACCGGCAATCATTACCCGGCGGACGGGCTCGAGCGAGCGTCGCAACTCGCGCATCACGGCCCGGATGTGTTCCTCGGCCGCCAGCAGGAAGACTTCGTCACCGTCTTCGATGACCGTCTCGCCTGTCGGCGTGATCGCGCCGTCGCGGCGATAGATGGCGGCGATTCGCCCATCGATCTCCGGTGGCAAGTGACTGCGCATTTCCTTGATCGGGCTGCCGACCAGCGGGCCGCCAGCATAGGCATGCACGCCGACCAGCACCAGGCGACCGCCAGCAAAATTCAGCACCTGCAAGGCTTCCGGGAAATCGACCAGACGCGCGATGTACTCGGTGATGACTTGTTCGGGACACAAGGCATAATCGACGGCAAAATTCTCCGTTGACAGCAGCTTTTCGCTGTCCAGGAAGTCGCGGGCGCGCAACCTGGCGATGCGCGCCGGAACGTTGAAGACGCTGTGCGCAACCTTGCACGCAACGAGATTGGTCTGATCGCTCTGGGTCACGGCAATCAACAGATCGGCATCGTCGAGACCGGCACTTGCCAATACCGACGGGTAGGCCGCGTTGCCGACCACCGTCTGCAGGTCGAGTCGATCGTGCAACTGCGCCAAGCGCTCATGGTCGCTATCGACCACCGTAATGTCGTTGTTTTCGGAGACCAGGCTCTCAGCAACGCTGGCGCCGACCTGGCCAGCGCCAAGAATGACAATTCGCATTTTTCTTGATCTCCCCTAGAAGCTGCCAGCCAAGCCTTATTCGCGTTCAGCGCCGCGCTTCGGAAGGCGACCAGACACGCCGCAAGAATGCACAAATTCTTTGTTTTTTCTGGCGGAAGCGGTGAGATTCGAACTCACGAAAGGTTTCCCTTTGCCGGTTTTCAAGACCGGTGCAATCGACCACTCTGCCACGCTTCCAACAAACAACCAACAATCAGCCTCGGGAGCGACACATCCAGTCACGCGCTACAGCCCAAAAGCGGAGCGAAATCATAGCATGGCGACGGGCAGAACCACTTGGGGCTAATACAACGATCCACGATCTATTGAAACTTTTCGCCGGGTCCATTAGTCTTAACGCCTGTATATATCCATGAAAGCGAGATTTTGAATGCAAACTGACTTCCAAGTCGCCGGTCAAGGTTCTGCGGAACTTGCCACCCAGCAGAACCGTGTCCTGCGCAATACCTACATGCTGCTCGGTTTGTCGATGGTGCCAACAGTCATCGGCGCCCTGGTCGGCATCCAGATGCAGTTCAGCTTCCTGGCGGGTAGCCCGTTCCTCGCCTTCATGCTGTTCCTAGGTATCGCCTGGGGCTTCATGTGGGGCATCGAGAAGAACAAGGAGAGCGGCCTCGGCGTTGCCTTGCTCCTCGGCTTTACCTTCTTCATGGGCCTGATGCTGTCGCGCATCCTGCAGGTCGCTCTCGGGTTTTCCAACGGCGGGTCGATGATTGCGCTGGCGGCAGGCGGAACTGGCGCGATCTTCGCGACGATGGCGACCATCGCGTCGGTCAGCAAGCGCGACTTCAGCGGGATGGGCAAGTTCCTGTTCGTCGGGATGATCGTTGTCCTGCTCGCCGCAGTCGCCAACATCTTCTTCCAGATTCCGGCGCTGTCGTTGACCATCGCTGCCGTCGTCGTGGTCCTGTTCTCGGCTTATATCCTCTACGACATCAGCCGCATCATCCAGGGCGGCGAAACCAATTACATTTCGGCCACGCTTGCGGTCTACCTCGACGTCTACAACGTTTTCGTAAGCTTGCTGCAGTTGATCATGGCCTTCACCGGCGACCGCGACTGAACGTCGTCTCTACTCAAAAGGGCGGCTGCGGCCGCCCTTTTTTATGTCACCGGCCCCGCCGGTGACGGTATCCCCCGTGGACATGCCTTGTCGAAAACCGCGATCGACTCGACATGGTAGGTATGGGGAAACATGTTGACGACCCCGGCGGCCCTGAGGGAGTAACCCTTGACGTTAACCAGCACCGCAGCGTCGCGCGCCAGCGTTGCCGGATTGCAGGAAACATAGACGATGCGCCGCGGTCCCTCGTCCGAGAGCGCCTTGACCACCTCGATCGCACCCTCTCGCGGCGGGTCGATCAGCATCCTGTCGAAGTGCCCGAGCGCTGCCAGCGACTCCGGCGCGTTCGCGAACAGGTTCGCGGCCACGAATTCGACACGACCGGCAATCCCGTTGGCGACGGCATTCTCACGCCCGCGCTCGACCAGCGCCTGACTGCCTTCCAGGCCAACCACCGAAGCGCCCGAACAGGCAATTGGCAGCGAGAAATTGCCCAAGCCGCAGAACAGATCAGCGATCCGCTCACCCGGCTGCGGGTCGAGCAGGCGTAGCGCCCGGCGCACCAGAACACGGTTGACCGCGTGGTTGACCTGGGTGAAATCGGTCGGCCGGAATTCGAATTCGAGGCCCAGTTCCGGCAGCAGATACGATAGACGGGGCCCGGGAACGGGGTAGAAACGATAGACGGTATCCGGACCCTTGGGCTGCAAGTAAAAGACGATGCCATGCCGGTCGGCAAACCCTCGCAGGAGATCCTCATCCTTGCCCGTCAGCGGCTCGAGGATGCGGAGGAGCAGCGCGGTGCAATACTCACCTACGGCCACATCGATCTTCGGCAATCGTTCGGCAACAGACAGGGCAGCAATCAGTTCGCGCAGCGGCAGCAGCAGGTCGGAGACATGCGGCGGCAGCACGGCGCAGGAGCGCATATCGGCAATGTAACTGCTGCGGCACTCGTGGAAGCCGACCAGCACGCCCCCCTTCGTCGGCACGTTGCGTACACTGAAGCGGGCGCGGTGACGATAACCCCAGGGTGCGCCGTGAATCGGGGACAGGATCTGCCCGGCTCGAACACGGCCGAGCTGCATCAGGCTGTCTTCGAGAACGCGCTGCTTGGCCGCAATTTGTGCCGACAGCTCAAGGTGCTGCATGGCGCATCCGCCGCAGATCCCGAAGTAGTCGCAGCGTGGCTTGACGCGGAACGGCGAACTGGAGCGCACGCCGACCAGATGCGCAATTTCAAAGTTGGGCTTTCTCCGGAAGCTGGCGTATTCTACAATTTCACCGGGAAGAGCGCCGTCGACGAAAACCTTCTTGCCCTCTGCGTAAGTGGTTCCACGGGCTTCGTGGTCAAGGGACTCGATAACGCCGACCGGCATGAATACCTTCGGAAAAAGCAGAAATTTTACCAATGGTCTAAACTTCGAACCATGTCTCGCGAACTAATTACTTCCTGGAACGACTACCAGTCTGCGATCGATCGCATCCTGGCCCTCGCCTGCAAGCAGGTATGGATCTATGACGAAGACCTCGGCATTCTGCACTTTGAGACCACTGAACGCATCGAAGCGCTCAAGAGGCCACTCGCTTTGCTGCGCCCGGATTGTCTGCGTATCGCCTTGCGCAATGCAGCGTCGCTGCACCAACGGCAACCACTGATGCAGCGCTTGTTGACTACCTACAGTCACAACAGCGCGGCGCAGCAGACGCCAGAACATCTGGGGCACCTGCGCGATTCAATGATTCTTGTCGATGATGCCCATGCGCTGATCCGCTTTGATTGGGAACACCCCCGCAGCAAACTGCTGATCGACGAACCGGGTGAGGTCATGCCCTACCGACGTCGCTTTGCCGAGATCTGGGCCGAGGGCGGCATCCCGGCCAGTCCGACCACGCTCGGCCTTTGAATCACAAGCATGCGCAGTTGCACGGCAGTTCGCGCGAAAATTCCAAAACTTGTTATAATCGCTGATGTTCGCTTGAGCGACCATCTCTTTTGTACTTCACTTTTTCTTCTTGTCGATAAGGAAACCCCATGAATAAGTCCATTCTCGTTGTTGCCCTGCTTGCCGTTGCCCTCACCGCCTGTGGCAAGAAAGAAGAGCCGAAGGCTGCTGCTCCGGCTCCCGCCCCTGCCGCCGCCGCTCCGGCACCGGCTGCCGCTCCCGCTGCCGCTCCCGCTGCTGCTGCTCCGCAGGCTGGCATGGCTGGTGCTGCCGCTCCTGCTCCGCAGGCTGGCATGGAAGCTCCCAAGGGCGACGCCGGCCAGGCTGGCGTTGCTGCTGCTCCGCAAGCTGGTACGGAAGCCAAGAAGTAATTCTTCGGTTTTCGGCAATGGCGGGGCTGCGGCCCCGCTTTTTTGTTGACCGTCAGGCCAATTGGCGCCAGTCAAAACCAGCGTCCTGGCTGGCCACGCTGACCCGCTCGGCAACATCATCGAGTACTCTCCCAAGAGCACCGATTGCCAGCTCAGGAAGGTTGTTGCGTTCACTCAGATGTGCCGCAACCACATGTTGCAGCCTGCCACGATCGATATCCCGCAGCAGTCCGGCTGCCGCGTTGTTCTCCAGATGGCCGAGGCGGCCCGCGATCCGACGTTGCAATGACAACGGATAGTTCGACGCTGCCAGCAGCGCTGCATCGTGATTGCATTCGAGGATCAACCCGTCGACTCCTGACAACACGTCACGCATGTGTTGTGTGACATCACCAGCATCGGTCAGCAGCCCAAGTCGCCGGATGCCGTCCGAGAATACATACTGGACCGGCTCCCTGGCATCATGCGGAACAGGATAGGGGTGGATCTCCAGCGCCTCGACCGCGAACGCCACATGGCTGTCGATGATCCGCACATCGGCGCCTGCACTCATCGACGCGCATGCCGCAAATGTCCCGTGACTCAACCAGACAGGTAGCCGATGGCGCCGGGCAAACGGGAACACGCCGCAGATGTGGTCGCCATGTTCATGGGTGACCAGGATTCCAGCAAGCTGTGCCGGATCTCGATTCAGACGAGCGAGACGCCTGAGCGTCTCGCGCTGCCCGAAACCGCAATCAACCATCAAGCAGGTTGCGCCGCTTTCGACCAGCAGCGCATTGCCCGCGCTGCCGCTCCCCAGCGACGCGTAGCGGATCACTGCAACTGCTGGTAGAGCAGGCTCAGGATCTTTTTCGCGGTGTCCGACTTGTCGGTACCGCCCTCGCTCGAAAGAACCTGGACGACGCTGTTCTGTCCCGATTCGCTGACATGGATACGGTATTGCGGCTTGTTGCTGACCACCGGGTCGGAACTCTTCCAGAAGCTCAGTTTGTCGAGCCAGCCGGTGCTCTTCTTCAGGTTGGCATCCGGATCGACATAGCGGACGTAATAGAGACCTTTGGAGCGATCCCGGTCTTCCACCGTGAAACCGACCCGGTCAAGTGCCAACCCAACCCGCCGCCAGGCTCGGTCGAAGCGTTCGTAGACTTCCAGAGTGCCACCACCGTCGTTGCTGCTCGCCAGCTTGGCGCGCGGTTCGGCCTTGGCTGCGGCAACGCTGGCCTGGGCGCGCTCGTTGTCCGCTCCCAGACTGACCATCAGGCGCCGCAGCATTTCTGCTTCAAGCTCCGGATCCGCCGGGCGCGGCTGCCAACGGGTATCGTCCTTGGCAGAAGAGGTGTAGACCTCCTCCATACCGCGATGGCTGATGAAAAGGTCAGTGGTTCCCGGCTCTGCGCCTGGTTCGAAACGAGTACGGAATTTGTCCCTCTCACCCGTCGAGTAGAGCGAGTCGAGGAATTTCCCGAGCGTGTTGCGGATGAAGTCGTCGCCGATCTTGGCACGATTTTCGGCCCAATCGGTTTCCATCACACCCGCATCCGGGCGCTCGATAACGATGATGAAGCCGTTTTCCTGCCAGAAATCCTTGACCGGCCCCCACAGCTTGTCGGCTGGCGCAGTGGCGACAAGCCAGCGCTGGTTGCCCGAACGCTCGACGCGAAGCCTTTCGACCTGCGGCAGAACCACCGAATTTTTCGCTTGGGCCGCCGGGGTGCGGTCGGCGGTATAGGCCGAGAAGGTCGCACTGCCCTTGCCTGCCCCATCGGGAACCGCATAGCGACTGTCAGGCGACACCTGCGAGAGATCGGGCGGGACCTCAAGCGACGGCACCTTGCCTGCTGATTTGTACTCGATTTTCTTTGAGTCCGGAAGGACGCTGCATCCGGCAGCGGCAACACCCAGCAACGCCAGAACAAGCCAGGAAAGTCGATGGTTCATGTTTGCTCCGTCAGGCGATCAGGCCGGCATGGCGCATGGCGGCCAGAACCCGGGCATGGTTGGCTTCAGACAAGGGGGTCAGTGGCAAGCGGATGCCCCCCGGCATCAAACCCAGTTGCTGGACAGCCCACTTCACCGGAATCGGGTTGGCTTCACAGAACAGGTCGCGATGCAACCCAAGCAGCCGGAAGTGAATCTCGCGTGCCAGCCCGACATCACCAGCGGCCGCCGCAGCACACATCTCGTGCATCAGGCGCGGCGCCACGTTGGCGGTGACCGAGATGTTGCCATGGTAGCCGAGCATGATCGACGCGACACAGGTCATGTCATCGCCACTGTAAAGGGCAAAGTCCTTGGGTGCGCGGGCGATCAGGTCACAGGCTCGGTCAAGGCTGCCGGTCGCGTCCTTGACACCGACGATGCCCGGCACCTGCGCCAGGCGCAGGATGGTGTCGTTGGCCATGTCCGCCACGGTACGGCCCGGAACGTTGTAGAGCAGGATGGGCAACTCGACAGCCTCGGCGATTGCCTTGAAATGGCGGTAAAGGCCTTCCTGCGTCGGCTTGTTGTAGTAGGGGACGACCGACAGCGCCATGGCGGCACCGGCCCTCTTGGCATACTCGGTCAACTCGATCGCTTCGTCGGTGGAGTTGGCGCCGGTACCGGCGATCACGGGAATCCGCCCGGCGGCGTGGTTGACCGTGACCCGGATCAGTTCGCAGTGTTCCGCGACATCGACGGTCGGCGACTCGCCCGTGGTACCGACGACAACGATGGCGTCAGTGCCCTCGCGCACATGCATATCGACCAGATTGCACAGGGAACTCAAATCGAGGCTGCCATCCTCGTGCATGGGCGTGACGATGGCGACGAGGGATCCGGTAATCATGGTCTGCAGTTCAGCAAAAAGATAAGCTTGCGATTGTAACTGAAGGGTCCCCATGGCGGAAAGGCGCTTGGTAACAGATTGTTACTTCCGGGCGACCCAGCGCAGCCGGCCGCGCCCAGCGATCATGCTCCCCTCGGCAAGATCCAGCGCCGGATGGCGATCCGCACCGGCGGTCTGGAGTTGTCGCGCAAACTCGTCGAGCCGGGCGGCAACGGGCGCTTGCCAGCCCAGCTGGCGCAAGCGGTAGCGCAAGAGATTCTTCAGGCGCGGCAGCGGAACCTCACGCAAGCTCGACAACTTGAGGGCTTCGCCATCGGCAGCCGCAGTCCAATCGAGGCGGGCCAGCTCACCCAGCAGGATATCGGCTTCGGCAAAGTGACCAGCCGCCTGTGCCAGTTTTTTTTCGGCGGCCGGAAAGCGTCCGGCAAGCGCGGTCAACACGTCGTGACGCAGGAAATTGCGGGCATGCAGTGTGTCCGTATTGCTTTCATCGTCAATCCAGACCAGCTGGCAGTCCCGGGCGTAAGCCTCAATTTCCCGACGCGCGACGTCAAGCAGCGGGCGCAGGATGCGCATTCGCCCCTGGAGCCTGTCGACCGGGATCGCTGCTGCACCCGCGACCCCGGTTCCACGCAGAAGGTTGAAGAGCAGTGTCTCCGCCTGATCTCCCTGATGATGTCCAAGCAGCAGCACGTCGCCAGCCGACCGCGAGAAGACGCCATAGCGCACCGCCCGGGCAGCTGCCTCGAGTCCAAGACCACTCCGGCGTTCGACGTCAACGCGCTCGACCAAGAGTTCGACACCCAGTCTTCGGCAATAGTCAGTGCAGAAATCGGCCCAGCGATCGGCATTCTCCGATAGCCCGTGATGGACGTGCACGGCCCGCAGATGCTCGCGCGGACCAAGAACGGTGAGAACATGGAGGAGGACGACCGAATCGCAACCGCCCGAGAGCCCCACGCAAACCTTCTCGCCCGGCGTCGTGCGCTTTGCGAGAAATGCGGCAACCCTGGTCGGGACGCTATTTTGCAGGCTGTTCCTTGAAGCGGCCATAGCTCATCAGCCGCTCATAGCGGGTCGCCAGCAATTCGGCAGTGGACAGCGCGGAAACCTGCTTCAACGCATCCTGCAACGCCCTCTTGAGATTCTGCGCCATTGCAGCGTGGTCGCGATGCGCGCCACCCAGCGGCTCATTGATGATCCTGTCGACCAAGCCCAGCGTCTTCAGGCGCGGTGCGGTAATCCCCATCGTTTCAGCCGCCTCTGGCGCCCTGTCGGCACTCTTCCAGAGAATCGAGGCGCAGCCCTCGGGAGAAATCACAGAGTAAGTCGAGTATTGCAGCATCTGCAGGACGTCGCCGACCGCTATCGCCAGTGCACCGCCGGAGCCACCTTCACCGATAATGGTGACGATCACCGGCACCTTCAGTTCGGCCATGACATAGAGGTTGCGGCCGATCGCCTCGGACTGGCCGCGCTCCTCGGCATCGATGCCGGGGTAGGCGCCCGGAGTGTCGATGAAGGTGAGCACCGGCAGGCCGAACTTCTCGGCCAGCCTTCATCAGGCGCAGCGCCTTGCGATAGCCTTCGGGACGCGGCATGCCGAAATTGCGAAAGATCTTTTCCTTGGTATCGCGCCCCTTCTGGTGGCCGATCACCATGACCGGCTGACCGTTGAAACGGGCCAGGCCGCCGACCATCGCATGGTCGTCGGCAAAGGCGCGGTCACCGTGTAGTTCCTCGAAGTCGGTGAAGATCAGCGACACGTAATCCAGTGTGTAGGGGCGTTGCGGGTGACGCGCGACCTGGGAAATCTGCCACGGGGAAAGCTTGGCGTAGACCTCCTTGGTCAGTTGCTCGCTCTTCCTTTCCAGGCGCTCGATTTCCTCGGCGATATCGACAGCGGAATCGTCCTGGACAAAGCGTAATTCCTCGATCTTGGATTCGAGGTCGGCAATCAACTGTTCGAAGTCGAGGAAGGTTGTTTTCATGAACTGCCCGCTTTCTGAATTGGCGCGTATTTTAACCCAAAGCCCGAAACGCCCGGCTCAATACTCGACCGGCAGCGGATCCAGGCTGCGCCACAAGTGCCAGGTCGCGACCGAGCGCCAGGGCCGCCAGCGCTCGCCAAATTCGGCGAGCACCTGGCGCGGCTGCTTCTCGCCGGCAAAGTAACGCTCGAAGACGGCCCGCTGCAGTCCGAGATCGTCAAGCGGGAAAACATTCGGACGCAGCTGGTTGAAGATCAGGAACATCTCGGCGGTCCATCGCCCGATGCCGCGCACGTCGGTGAGTGCGGCAATCAGCGCCTCGTCATCGAGCGCAGCCCAGGCGGATGGATCGAGCCGCCCGGCGACAAAATGCGCCGCCAGATCGCGCACGTACTCGCTCTTGCGCCGCGACAGGCCGCAACCGGCGAGACCTTCCTCGCCAGCGGCGAGAACCGCCCGTGGTGAAACGTCGGCAAGTGCCGCGACAAAGCGCCCCCACACTGCATCCGCCGCCTTCACCGAGATCTGCTGCCCGACGATCGATCGCGCCAGCGTGGCGAACGGGTCGCCACGCGAGACAAGACCGAGGCCGGAATAGCGTTCGACCAGATCGCCCATGCGCTCGTCGCTCGCCGCCAGCTCGCGCGCGGCCTGCTGCCAGTAAGGAGGAATCATCGCGGCCTCCGCGAAAATCGGCCGGAAAACGGCGTCGACCGCGACAGCATCTCCGGCGACCCGATCAGCCGTATCTCCCGCTCAGGAAGGGGTTATGGCGCCGCTCTTCACCGAGAGTGGACATCGGGCCATGCCCGCAGATGAATTCGACATCGTCGCCGAGCGGGAACAGGCGCTCCTTGATCGAGCGGATCAGCGTGTCGTAGTCGCCGCGCGGGAAGTCGGTGCGGCCGATCGACCCCTGGAACAGCACGTCGCCGACCTGCGCCAGCCGGCTCGGCCGATGGTAGAAGACCACATGGCCCGGCGTGTGGCCGGGGCAATGCAGGACGTCGAGCTCGATTTCGCCGAAATTCACCTTGTCGCCGGCGTGCAGCCAGCGGTCCGGTTCGAAGCTGAGCGCGCTCGACACGCCGAACATCTTGCTTTGCTGCGGCATGCTCTGGATCCAGAATCGGTCTTCCTCCTGCGGTCCCTCGATCGGCACGCCGGTACGCGCCGCCAGCGCGGCCACCCCGCCGGCATGGTCGATATGGCCGTGGGTGACGAGTATTTTCGCCAGCGTCAGCTTCTCCTGATCAAGGAAGTTGAGGACGCGCTCAATGTCGCCGCCCGGGTCGATGACCGCCGCCTGGCGGGTCTTTTCGCACCAGAAGATGGTGCAGTTCTGCTCGAAGGGAGTGACGGGAATGATGGCGTAGCGCATGGCAGCATGGAAATAATGGAGCAGCCGGCATTATCGCACGCCGGTCGTGCCAGCAAGTGCGGTCACCCGCAATAGCGGATATTGGCCCAATCGATGAGCAGTTCAGGCATCTGGTAGGCGATGAAGATCAGCGCCAGCAGCAAGGCCGCCAGCGCCGCGCCGACGCCGGCCAGGAACCAGTGCCACTGCGGAATCACGCCAGGGCTCCCTGGCGGACCAGCGGCTTCTCGTCGATCGGCCACGAACACAAGGCGGCAAGCACCGACAGGCCGATGGCGATCAACCAGGCAATGTTGTAGGAGCCGGTTTCGTCGAAGACCCGCCCGCCCAGCCAGATGCCGAGAAAGGCGCCCAGCTGGTGGCCGAGAAAGACCACGCCGGTCAGCATCGACATGTAGCGCAAGCCGAAGATCTGCGCGATCAGGCCGTTGGTCAGCGGCACCGTGCCCAGCCACAGGAGGCCCATCGCGGCGGCGAAGACCCAGATTGTTGCGGTCGACAGCGGCAGCAGCAGGAAAACCAGGATCGCCACGGCGCGCAGCCCGTAGATCAGCGCCAGCAGATTCTTCTTGCTGTAGCGCCCGCCGCCCCAGCCGAAGAAGAACGAGCCGAAGATGTTGAAAAGGCCGATCAGCGCCACCGCGGTCATCCCGATATTGGCCGAGAACCCGGCGTCGACGAGAAAGGACGGCAGGTGCAGCATGATGAAGGCGGTCTGGAAGCCGCACACGAAATAACCCCAGAACAGGTAGTGAAAGCTCTTCTCGCCGCGCGCCTCACGCAATGCCTGGGCAACCGACTGCCCGACGCCCGACGCCGGCTTGTGGCCATCGGCCAGGGCGTAGGCGAGCGGCGCGATCAGACCGACGCCGCAGGCGAGCAGCACCAGCGCGCTTTGCCAGCCATAGGTGGAAATCAGCATCTGGCCCACCGGCAGCACCGCGAACTGGCCGAAGGAGCCGCCGGCGCTGGCGATACCGAGCGCCAGACTACGTCTTTCCGGCGTCGTGTGGCGACCGATGACGCCCATGATCACGGCGAAGGTGGTGCCGGAAAGGCCGAGGCCGATCAGCACGCCGGCCGAGATATCGAAGGCCAGCGGAGAACTGGCGTACGCCATCAGCACCAGCCCGACGACATAGAGCGCCGCCGCCCCGAGCACCGTGCGCCCGGCGCCGTGGCGGTCGGCCAGCGCCCCGGCAAACGGCGACCCCAGGCCCCAGATGAGGTTCTGCAGCGCGAAGGCGAACGAGAAGGTTTCACGGCTCCAGCCGTGGTCGGCGGTCATCGGCTGCAGGAAGAGGCCGCCGGTGTGGCGAACGCCCATCGCCAGGGTCAGGACGATGCTGCCAGCGACCAGAATGACCACCGGCGTCCGCCAGGTTTGCTTGTTCATGCGAAAGAGTCTCCCTACTACCGTTTGAACATGCTGTTCACACCGGGTTCCCGGCACGCGCTTCAAGCGCTTCCCAGCGCTCGAGCAGCGCGGTCAGTTCATCGTCGATGACCGCCAGCCGCTCGGCCACCTTCTGCGCCGCCTGCGGATCGCTCTGGTAGATCGATGCGTCCGCGAGGCGCTTGCCCAGTTCAGCCTGTTCGTTCTCGAGTGCGGCGATCTGGCCCGGCAGCGCCTCGAGTTCGCGCTGCTCCTTCCACGACAGCTTGTCGCCCCTGGCTTTGGCCGGCTCGGGAGCCTTGAGCGCAGGCCTGGTCTCGGCCCTCTGCCTCGCCGCCTCCCTGGCTACGCTCGCCTTGTAAGCCGCCCAGTCGCTGTAGCCGCCGGCATATTCCTTCCAGTAGCCATCGCCCTCGGCGGCGATGGTCTGGGTTACCACGTTGTCGAGGAAGGTCCGGTCATGGCTGACCAGGAACAGCGTGCCGTCATAGTTGGCGAGCAATTCCTCGAGCAGCTCCAGCGTTTCGATGTCGAGGTCGTTGGTCGGTTCGTCGAGAACCAGCACGTTGGCCGGCCTGGCAAACAGGCGGGCCAGCAGCAGGCGGTTGCGCTCGCCGCCGGACAGCGAACTGACCGGCGATCTGGCTCGCTCGGGCCGGAACAGGAAGTCCTCGAGGTAGCCGATCACGTGCTTGCGCGCACCGCCGATGTCGACGAAGTCGGACCCGGGCGAGATGACGTCGACCAGCGAAGAATCCGGATCGAGCTGGGTGCGGAACTGGTCGAAATAGGCGACATCGATCTTCGTTCCCATCCGGACGACGCCTGCGTCCGGCTGCAACTCGCCAAGGATCAGGCGCAGTAGCGTCGTCTTCCCGGCGCCATTGGGGCCGATCACGCCGATCCTGTCGCCGCGTTGGATGCGCGCCGAAAAATCGCGCACGACGGGCTGCTGACCGAAGGACTTGCTGACATGGTCCAGTTCGGCGACCAGCTTGCCACTGCGGTCGCCCGAATCGAGCTGCAGATGGACCTTGCCGAGGCGTTCGCGCCGCGCCTGGCGTTCGGCGCGCAGCTTGTCGAGCCGCTGGACCCGGAACACCGCCCGCGTCCGCCGCGCCTCGACGCCCTTGCGGATCCACACCTCCTCCTCCTTGAGCAGCTTGTCGGCGCGCGCATTGGCCAGTGCCTCCTCGTGCAGCAGCAGTTCCTTGCGCCGCTGATAGTCGCTGAAACTGCCGGGGAAACTGGCCAGCTTGCCGCGGTCGAGTTCGACGATGCGCGTGCAGACGCGCTCTAGGAAGGCCCGGTCATGGGTGATGAAGAGCAGCGTCACGCCGGTCTCGATCAGCATGTTCTCCAGCCATTCGATGGCGGCGATGTCGAGATGGTTGGTCGGTTCGTCTAGCAGCAGCACCTCAGGCGTGACTGCCAGCGCCTGGGCCAGCGCCAGGCGTTTCTTCTGGCCGCCGGAAAGGCTGCCGACGCTGGCCTCGGGGTCGAGACCGAAGCGATCGATGACCTTTTCAGCCTGCGCCTCGTAGGTCCACGCACCGCAGGCTTCCAGTTCGTGTTGCAAGGCATCCATCCGCGCCAGCAGCGCATCGTGATCACCCGTCCCCTCGGCCATCCGGTGCGACACCTCGTGATACGCGGCGAGCAGCCGCGAGGCCTCGCCCATCCCCGAAATCACCGCCTCGAACACCGTCGACCGCGCATCGAAGGGCGGTTCCTGCGCCACATAGCCGACACGAATTCCCGGCTGCACCCAGACCTCGCCGTCGTCGAGCTTGCCCCGCCCGGGTCCGGTCGCCAGCGCCGCCAGCAGGGACGACTTGCCGGTCCCGTTGCGGCCGATCAGCGCGACGCGCTCGCCCGGGTCGAGCAGAAAATCCGCGTGATCAAGCAGCGGAACGTGGCCATAAGCGAGGCAGGCGTCGGAGAGTTTGAGATAAGGCATCGGAAATGAGGAAACGGCGCCCCGCAGAAGCGCCGGCTATGGGAGGCGCCATTCTATCCGCTTGGCGCCGCGTACGACGCATCCGGTTCGAGATACGCCGGGCAATCGCCGCAACTATCCGAAGCAGGCACGACACCGGTACAATGCGGTCTTGCCGATAGCGCCCTTCCCGGACGCATGCGCGGCCTCCATAGTTAAATGGATATAACACGCCCCTCCTAAGGGCGAATTGGTGGTTCGATTCCGCCTGGGGGTACCAGAAAATTGCCGGTGGTTTTCATCTGGACCGTGACATTCCATCGCCACCGAACAAGCAGGCTTCGCCTGCCCGAACCTCAAGACGATGCACCTCCCTGTGCCACGGCCACTCACTGACAACTACTGGGGCATCGCATTTGCCCGCACTGAGCACGGTGCTGCTTGAAACCTCATAACTCCCCGCCCCGCCACGCTGTGGCATTGGTCCATTCGGTCGACATCAGCGAGGAGGCCGGCGTGCGTTACCTGCACTTCGGCTCGGACTGGGTCCAGGGCGCCATGCGCATTGCCCGGCCGTGGTCGCTCGAACTCGCCTACACGCGCGAGATGATGGCCGGACTGCTGCTGCGCGACGAAGCAGAGTGGCCGCGCAGCGCCTTGCTGATCGGGCTGGGCGCCGGTTCGCTGGCCAAGTTCATCTACCGCAACCTGCCGGAGTGCCGGAGCACGGTCGTCGAGATCAACCCGCGGGTCGAATTCATCGCCCGCCAGTATTTTCGGCTACCGGACGATCCGGCGCGCCTGGCCGTCGTGATCGGCGACGGCGCCGACTACATGCTGGCCGGCGACCGTCGTTTCGACTACATCCTGGTCGACGGTTTCGACCCCGACGCCCGCGCCGGTGTCCTCGACACCCTGCCCTTCTACCAGGCCTGCCGCGCCCGGTTGAGCGACCGCGGCCTGCTCGGCGTCAATCTGCTCGGGCGCAGCAAGGGTTTCGCCGCCAGCGTCGACCGCCTCGAGGCCGCGTTCGACGGGCGTGTCGCGGTTTTCCCCTCGAGCGACAGCGGCAATACCATCGCCTTCGCGACCGGCGGCGAACCCGTGGAAATCACGCTGGAAGCCATGCGCGAGAACGCCCTTCAACTCAAGAAGGCGTCCGGCCTCGACCTGCGGTCGACGATCAGCCGTTTGCAGCTCGCCCACCCGCTGCCCGGTGGCGTGCTGACAATTTAGTCTCCGGCAAAGGGAAGCTTGGCGGTCGACCGCGGCGATCACGTCAGCGCGGCAACGCACCTGCGTACTTGCGAGGATTTCCGTAAGCGCTGCCCGCAACCGATCTGCGATTGAGCACCGGGCTCAGGTATCGCGCGACCGTTGCCCAAATCCGTTTTCGGCGGCATAGAGCGCCACCTGGACCCGGCTCGACATGCTCAGCTTCTTGAAGACGTTCTGAACGTGGATCTTGACCGTGCTCTCGGCCAGGCCGAGGTCGCGGGCGATTTCCTTGTTGCTTTCGCCCTGCGCCAGGCAATTGAGGATGTCGCGTTCGCGGCGTGAGAACCGGTCGCGTTCGATCACGATTTGCGAGAGTCTGGGCTGTTCGCGGACGCCTTGGACCAGCTTGGCCGTCATCTGCGGCGATACCACCGAATCACCCCGCGCCGCGCGACGAACGGCATCAAGCAGCGCGTCCATCTCGATATTCTTGACCAGATAGCCACTGGCGCCAGCGCGCAAGGCTTCCATGAGATCCTGCGCGTCTTCGGAAACGGTCAGCATCAGCACCCGTGTGCCCGGAATTTCCTCCTTGATCGCCTTGAGGGCTTCCAGTCCGGAAATTCCGGGCATGTGCAGGTCGAGCAGAACGACATCGGGCTTCAACGAGCGAGCCCGCTTGATGCCTTCCAGCCCGTCGCCGGTCTCATCGACAACCTCGAACTCAGGGTAACGCTGCAGCAGCGCCTTGACCCCGCCTCGAAACAGCGCGTGGTCATCGACCAGCAGCACCCGGATCTTTTCTGTCATCTCACACCACCTCCGCCTGTTTTCTCGGCAGGATCAGGCACACCCGTGCGCCCTTCCCCGGCTCCGATGTTATCTGACATTGACCGCCGATCCGCTGCGCCCGCTCGCACATGATCTGCAGTCCGACATGCCGATCGGACTTGGTCCTGGGCTCGTTGAGCGGGTCGAAGCCAGTCCCGTCATCGTCCACCCGCAGCTCGAACTCGCGGCGCGAACGGAAAACCGCGACCGTCACCCGACTGGCGCCCGCATGTTTACGGATGTTCGACAATGATTCCTGGACAATGTGCATGATCTGGATCTCGATGGCCGGGTCGAGCGGCCCGCCGCTGCCATGCGATTCGAATGCCGTGGTGATGCCGGTCTGCGCCTCGAATTTTTCGAGCGCCGCGACAATGGCCGAGTCAAGGTCCGACTGAACCACCTTGGCACGAAAATGCACCAGCAGTTCGCGCACATGGTCGTAGCTCTCCTGCACCCCCTCGCGCAGTTGTCCGGCGGTCTGCATGGCCTCGTCGCCATCGCCCTTGCGCAAAGAGTCCTGCAACAGCTGGACCTGAATGTTGAGGAAGGCCAGCCCCTGGGCGATCGAGTCGTGCAGTTCCTGGGCCAGCAGGTTGCGCTCCTCCGAAACCGCCAGCTCTCTTTCGCGCAAGCGCAGACGCTGGTTCTCGATGGCGACCCCGAGATGCTGGCCGAGGGTTTCGAGCAGATTGATCTCCTGCCCGGAAACCGGACGTGACGCCCGGAAATAGAGGTTGAAGACCCCAACTCTCTGCCTGTCGTACTGGACGGTGAAGGCTGTCGCCGTGGCGAAGCCCTCGCGGACACAGGTGCGCAGTTTCATTCCGGGCGGCGGATTGGCTGTATCGACGGCAATCGGCATCCCGGTGTCGATGACGTCGCCGCACAGGCAGTCGCCGCAGCGCATCTCCGATTCGCAGGCCACGAAGTCCGCTGAGAGTCCTTCGTGCGTCAACAGATAAAGCGTCTCGGTATCGGCGGTGTAAAGGCGCACTGCCCCCGCATCCGCCGCCATGGCGGCACGGATCCGGCTGAGGAAGCCCTGGCAAAGGGCCTCGATCGGCGCCGGCTCGCTGAGAAAGGCAGTGATCTCGTACAGGATGCCCAGCTCCTGATTGCGTCCGGCCAGGCTCCGCGTCTTGGCCGAGACCCGCTGCTCCAGCGTGCCATAGACCGCCTGCAGGTGTCCGGCCATCTCGTTGAAGCCCTTTGCCAGCTCCCCCAGTTCGTCGTCGGTCTTGACCGGCAGACGAACCGCCAGATCATTGCTGGCCATCCGCCGGATGCCGGCATGCAGTTCGCTGACCGGCCGGATCACCAGCTGCATCAAGAAGCGGATCAGGAGTACCGTCCCCAGCGCAGCCAGGACGATCAGCCCCGCCTGCACCCCGCGCAGGAAACGGGTGTTCGCGGCATAGTCGTGCTCCATCGCCAGAACGAGATCGTTGATGCTCCCGACAAAAGCTTCCAACTCGCCGTCAAAGCGATCGAACGCAGTCTGCCGCTGGGCCGGGCCTTGACCGAGAAAATTCACGACCAGCGGCCGTACCGTCGTCCGCCAGGCAGCGTCGACCGCAAGTAACTTGCGCTGAACAACGGCTTCGCGCGGCGCAGCCATCGGTCGCTCAGGATCCCCCTGCTGCAAATCCCGCAGGACAAGGTCGAAGCGTTCCACTTCGTCCTGTAGACGGGCAGCCATCGCCGTGGCCGCCGCGCGGTTGTCCAACCCGCGCGACATCAGGTGCGCCATGCGATAGGCGCGCATGCGCTGGCTCCCGGCGTCATTGATCGCCGCCGCCACGCCCTCCAGTTTCCAGGAGAGGTATAGCGTCATGGCGATAGCCGACAGAGCCACCAGGAAGAAAACGAAGAGCATCCCGACTATCTTGCGCGAGAGCTTGCCAGGAAAGACGAACATCAATGCCTCGAAAACGTGATGACCAGCACATTAGCCCCGGGGCCACGACAAATGCAAGCGTATGAGTCAAGGGGCAAAAAAAAGCCCACCGGCTTTCGCTGGTGGGCAAACGTCGCAGGAGGAGAGAGATCTTTGCGACGGTGGAGACAATCGGCTCAGGCCGCCATTTTTTCGACGTGCGCCTGTTTTTCGTAAAGGAATTCGAGCACCGCGGCGCGGTAGTCGATATAGGCCGGATCTTGCGCCAGCGTCAGGCGCAGGCGCGGACGCGGCAGCTTGACTTCGAGAATTTCGCCGATGGTCGCCGCCGGGCCGTTGGTCATCATGACGATGCGATCAGAGAGCAGCACCGCCTCGTCGACGTCGTGGGTGACCATGACCGTGGTGGCCCTGGTGGCATCGCAGATCTTCATCAGCTCGTCCTGCAGCTTGGCACGGGTCAAGGCATCGAGGGCGCCGAACGGTTCATCCATCAGCAGGACCTTTGGCTGCATGGAGAGAGCGCGGGCGATGCCGACGCGCTGCTTCATGCCGCCAGAGATTTCATGCGGATATTTGGCGCTAGCGTGGTCGAGGCCGACCAGGTTTATAGCGGCGGCCGTGCGCTCCTTCAGCTTGACCTTGCCTTCCTTGGCACCGAACACGCGCTCGACGGCAAGGTAGACATTCTCGAAACAGGTCAGCCAGGGCAGCAGGCTGTGGTTCTGGAAGACCACGCCGCGTTCCGGGCCCGGGCCGGCAATTTCGCGGTCTTCCAGCAACAGCACACCCGTGGTCGGCAGGGTCAGGCCGGCAATCAGGTTGAGCAGCGTCGACTTGCCGCAGCCGGAGTGGCCGATCAGGGCGATGAATTCGCCCTTGCGGATGGTCAGGTCGATGTCGCGCAAGGCGACGAATTTGCCCTTCTTGGTGTCGAAGGTCTGGCCGACTTTTTCGATCTGTACGAATTTTTCCATGATCCGTTCTCCTTACGACGATTCTTTGGTCAGCTTCCTGGCCAGCAGGATCAGGCTCTGTTCGAGAATCAGGCCGACGATGCCGATGACGAAGATGGCGATGATGATGTGCTCGACCTTCAGGTTGTTCCACTCGTCCCACACCCAGAAGCCGATGCCGACCCCGCCGGTGAGCATTTCGGCGGCGACGATGACCAGCCAGGCGGTGCCGATGGAGAGGCGGATGCCGGTCAGGATGTAGGGCAGCACGGCTGGCAGCAGAATCTTGGTAACAACCTTCCACTCCGAAAGGGCCAGCACGCGGGCAACGTTGAGGTAGTCCTGCGGCACGCGCTGGACGCCCTGGGCGGTGTTCATGATCATCGGCCAGATCGAGCAGATGAAGATGGTGTAGGTCGCCGCCGGATCAGCCCGCTTGAAGACGAGCAGGCCGATCGGCAGCCAGGCCAGTGGCGAAACCGGGCGCAGCAGGCTGATGATCGGGTTGATCATCGCCGACAGGAAGGCAGAGCGCCCGAGGATGAAGCCGAGCGGAATGCCGACCAGCGCGGCAAAGCCGAAGCCGATGCCGACGCGCTGCAGAGACGACAGCACGTTCCAGCCGATGCCCTGGTCGTTCGGCCCATTGCGGTAGAACGGATCGGCGAACAGCTTCGCCGCCGCATCCCAGGTCTGGACCGGCCCCGGAATGCTGCCACCCTTCTGGGTGGCGACATACCAGATGCCGATCAGGATCAGCATGCCGAGCAGCGGCGGCAGGACGGCACGCACCAGTGCGCCGAGCGTTTCGCTGATCCGCGTGGCGAGCGGCTCTGTTGCTGCGTTTTCCATCGTCTTCTTTTCCTTGACCGGTTCGGCAACGGCTTTCGCTGCCGGCTGGCTGATCATGTCGACCCGCGAGGGGATTTGAGCCACGGGCCCCTTCGCCGGCGTGCTGCGGTCGACCGGCTTTTCAAGGCCAAAATCTCCGCTCATCGTCAATGCGCTCATGATTCTCTCCCTGGCCTCAGGCCTTGACCTTGAATCCGTCGGCGTACCTGGCCGGATCCTTGCCGTCCCAGACGATGCCGTCGATCAGCTTGCTGCTGCGCATGTCGTTCTTGGGCAGCGCGACGCCGGCAGCGGCGGCACCCTGCTTGTAGACGTCGATGCGATTGACCTGCCTGGCGACCGCCAGGTAGTCCGGATGGCTCTTGAGCAGCCCCCAGCGCTTGTGCTGGGTCATGAACCACATGCCGTCGCTGAGGTAGGGGAAATTCACCAAGCCGTCGTTGAAGAACTTCATGTGGTTCTTGTCGTCCCAGCTCTTGCCGAGGCCGTTCTGGTAGCGGCCGAGCATGCGGGCGACGATGACTTCGGTGTCGGTATTGACGAAGGCCTTCTGGGCGATGGTTTCGGCCGTTTTCTGCTTGTTGGCGATCGAGGCGTCGATCCATTTTCCGGCGTCGAGGATGGCGGCGACCACGGCACGCGCCGTGTTCGGGTTCTTCTGCACCCATTCGGCGGTCGTGCCAAGCACCTTTTCCGGGTGATCGACCCAGATATCCTGCGTCGTCACTGCCGTGAAGCCGATGTTGTCGATGATCGCGCGGTTGTTCCACGGCTCGCCGACGCAGTAGCCATCCATGTTGCCGACGCGCATGTTGGCGACCATCTGCGGCGGCGGCACGGTGATCGTCTTGACGTCCTTGAGCGGGTTGATACCCTGCGCCGCCAGCCAGTAGTAAAGCCACATGGCGTGGGTGCCGGTCGGGAAGGTCTGGGCGAAGGTGTATTCCTTTTCCTTCTTGCCAATCAATTTGGCCAAGGCGGACCCGTCGACCGCACCCTTGTCCTTCAACTGGTTGGAAAGCGTGATCGCCTGACCATTATGGTTCAGGTTCATCAGCACGCTCATGTCCTTCTTCGGGCCGCCGACGCCCAACTGCACGCCGTAGATCAGGCCGTAAAGAACGTGGGCGCAGTCGAGTTCGCCGTTGACCAGCTTGTCGCGAACCGAGGCCCAAGAAGCTTCCTTGGTCGGGATGATCTTGATGCCGTACTTCTCGTCGAACTTGTTTACCGCGGCCATGACGACCGAGGCGCAGTCGGTCAGCGGGATGAAGCCGATCCGGACTTCCTTCTTCTCGGGTGCGTCCGAACCGGCGGCCCAGGCGCCGCTGCGGACGCCGGGGGGTACCATGGTCATCAGCGATGCTCCCAACGCGGCTGAAACGAAGTCACGACGTGAAAAGGACGGTGTGGATTCCGGCGCCAGCTTCTTGTCTTCCATTGCTTGCTCCTTGATTGCTCGAATCGAAAAACTGAATGGGCGCCACACCCGTGCCACAAGATCCCGGCAGCACAGGTGGACGCCCTTGTCCCCCGAACCCCATCAAACTGATCGGGCCCTTGCCCGGCCGCCATTGACCGTGCGTTTCACGAAAGCCAATGCAATGGTCGTGCCAGGTCAATTCGAACGAACTAATCCTTTGTAACTATCTAATACTTGGCAATTTTTTCCGGCTCCCGGACAGGCGGGCGCACCGCCGGCATGCACTGCTGCGGTGCAGCATGCCAACCTGCCTGCACAAAAAAGGGGAATCTCAGAGCAGGATGCGCGCCATGTCGATAACGTCGCGCGCCACTTTGGCCATGGTCTGGCCGCGCTCCATCGCCAGCTTGCGCATGGCGTGATAGGCCGCGTCCTCGTCGATCCCGCGAGCCTTCATGAGCACGCCCTTCGCTTTGTCGAGCAGCTTGCGGTCGGAGAGCTTTCGCGAAACCTCGTCGATTTCACGGCGCAGCGCCTGCCTATCCTCAAAACGGGCGCGCGCCACCTCGATGATCGGCTTGATGCGCCTGGGATCGAGGCCATCGACGATATAGGCCGAAACGCCGGCCTTGACTGCATCGCGGATCATTGCCTGGCCATCGTCCTGGGTAAAAATGACAATCGGCCGGGGCATGTTCCTGTGCATCGCCGCCAGATTTTCCAGCGTGTCGCGGCTCGGGCTGTCGGTATCGATGAGGATTACGTCCGGCTGCAGTTTCTCGACTTCGGCGCTTAGCCTTTCGGAACCGGCCAGGATGGCGGCCACCTGGTAGCCGGCAAGCGCCAGGCCGGCACAGATTTCGCCGGCCCGCGAACGGGATTCATCGATGACAAGTACGCTAAGCATGCCACTTGGCAAGCAAGCTACAGGCCAGCCGCTTCGAGCGCCGCAGTGGCCATGGCCTGGACGACAATCTCGTTCTCGCCGATGGCATCGCCCAGTGAAAATTGCACCTGTGGCCAGGTTGACCGCAACTGGCCGATCATTTCCGGCACATCGCGCTTGAGATGCCCGCCCTGGGCGATGAACATCGGCATCACGACAATTTTCGCGGCGCCGGCGGCAACCAGCGCGGCCGCGCAGTCATGCAGGTTGGGTGCCATGAATTCGAGAAACGCCAGCTCGACCGGTACGCCACCCAGGCGCTTGCGAATCGCCGCCTGCACACGGCGCATCGGGTTGGCCCATTCCGGGTCGCGGGCGCCGTGGGCGAAGAGAATCAGGGCAGTGGTCATGGATCATCATTCCGAAGGAGTTGCTGATTATCCCGCCCGCGAAGCGGTATTGCCAGCACGGCGCCAGGCGAGCGCCGCCAGCGTGACCAGACAGAAAGCCGCACCGGCGTAGAAAGTGAATGCCGCCCCCTGGCTATCCCAGAGCAGACCGGCAACCAGGCTGGCCACCAGCATCGCCAGCCCGCTGACCACATTGAAGAAGCCGAATGCGGTGCCGCGCAGGTCGGCCGGCGCCGTATCGGCAACCATCGTCGCCAGCAGGCCCTGCGTCATGCCGAGGTGGATGCCCCACAGCGCCACGCCGCCGAGCAGGGTGCTCCAGTGGCTGCTGGCCGCCAGAACCAGATCGGCGGCGATCAGCACAAGGAGCCCGCCGGCGAGCAGGCGGGAATGGCTGACGCGGTCGGAGAGCTTGCCGAAAGGATAGGCCGCCAGCGCGTAGACGATGTTCATCGCGACCATGACCAGCGGCACCAGCGCCAGCGCAATGCCGATCTGCTGCGCACGCAGGACGAGAAAAGCCTCGCTGAAGCGGGCCAGGGTGAACAGGCCGCCGACCCCGACCACCCACCAGTAGGCGCCGCCCAGCCGGCGCAGGTTGTCGCGGCGGATCGGGTTGCTGCGTTTTTCCGGCAGGGGCTTTTCGGGTTCCCGAACGCCCAGCCAGAGAAGGGCGACGGCGAGCAGGCCGGGGATCACGGCGACCCAGAATACCGCCCGGAAATCATCGGCCCACAGCAGCATCAGGCCGGTCGCGAGCAGCGGACCGACGAAGGCGCCGACCGTGTCGAGCGACTGGCGCAGACCGAAGGCCGCCCCACGGATTTCCGGCGGCGCGATGTCGGCGATCAGTGCATCGCGCGGGGCACCACGCACGCCCTTGCCAATGCGGTCGAGCAGACGGGCGGCGAGGACGATACCGGTCCCCGAGGCCAGCGCGAAGACAGGCTTGGTCAGCGCCCCCAGCGCGTAGCCGAAGACCGCCAGCCCCTTGCGCCTGCCGAGGTAATCGCTGAGCGCGCCCGAGAACACCTTGACCATCAGCGCCGTCGCCTCGGCCAGCCCTTCGATCAGGCCGACCACCAGCGCGCTGGCGCCCAGGGTGGTGACCATGAACAGCGGCAGCAGACTATGGATCATCTCCGAGGAGATATCCATCAGCAGGCTGACGAAGCCAAGCACCCAGACCCCCGATGGAATCTTCCCCAGCGTCGACCTTGGCGCGAAACTCATGTCAGCCCCGCCCTAGTGCAGCATTTTGAGCAACAGAACGAAGTTGACCGCGAGCGAGGCGGCAGCGACGATTTTCCACAGCATGAGCGGGTTGCGCTGCGCCAGCGGTTGCCGGCTGGGCGCGGCAAGCGGCCGGCTGGCACCGCGTTCGAGAGCCAGCAGAAATTCCTCTGCGGTTTCAAAGCGCTCGTTCGCGTCGCGGGCGACGGCCTTGAGCAGGATGTTCTCGAGCCAGCCGGGAATTTCCGGCCGCCAGCGGGTCGGTCGGACAGGCTCGCCGAATTTCGGCTTCTGGAAGGGTTCGATCTCGCCATAGGGGTACTTGCGGGTCAGCAGGTGGTAGAGCGTAACACCCGCGGCGTAAAGATCGAAGCCCGGCGCCGGCGGCGCATCTGCAAGGAGTTCGGGCGCCATGTACGACGGCGTTCCGGCCTGGCTGACGGGGTCGCCGGCCTTGCGCTCGCCCAGGCTGAGCGCGACACCGAGGTCGAGGATGCGCAACGTGCCATCCTGCCCAAGATGGATGTTGGCCGGCTTGATATCACGATGCACGATGTCGAGCCGGTGCAGCAGGGCAATGCCCTTGAGCAGCGTGATACCCAGGCGCACGACTTCGCCGACCGGGAAATGCTGATCGGCATCGAGCCGCGCCTGCAACGTGGCGCCGGCATGCCAGGTCATCAGGTAGTACAGGCCACTTCTTTCATCGGACGGCACAACCTGCGGAAAGTGCGGAGAAAGCACCCGTCGCGCCCGCCATTCCTCCATCAGCAGCGCGGCGCTGGCGCCGGCATCGCCTTGCAGCGCCGGCTGCAGTGTCTTGAGCACGAGCTGCTGGCCATTACGCAGGTCGCGCACGCGGTAGAGCAACGTCTCACGGGCATCGTGCAGCACCTCCTCGACCACCAGCCCATCGATCTCATGCCCGACCTTGAGGCGATGCGGCAAGGGCAGGCTGGCGGCGCTCTCGAGGCTGTCGCGCAGGCTCGCCCGCGGCAGGGCCTGCACGTCGATGACCACCGTCGTCGCGTTGTCGTGCCCGCCGTGGGCCAGCGCCAGGCTGGTCAGCGCGGCGGCAGCGGCCTGCGGCTCGGGATGGTCGAGCAGCACTTCGGCCAGCAGCGCATCGGGCAGCACGCCCCAGACGCCGTCGGAAACCAGCAGGAAGCGATCATTCAACGCCAGCTCGCCGTCGGCAAAGTCCATCAGCACGCGCGGGTCGAGGCCGACGGCGCGCGACAGCACGTTCTTGAGCTCCGGGTGTTCCCAAGTGTGGTCGACGGTCAGCGCGGCCAGCCGCCCTTCCTGCATCCGGTAGATCCGGCTGTCGCCAATATGGGCCGTGTAATAGCGTCGACCGCGCAAGACCAGCGCCGACAGTGTCGTCGCCATTCCCGCCAGTTCGGCATTGCGGCCGGCTTCGGCGATGACCCAGCGGTTGAGCGCTGTCGTCACCGTCTCGATGGCGTGCGGTACGCTCCAGGTATCGGGCGTCGCGTAGTAGTCGGCGAGCAGACCGCGCACCGTGTATTCGGCCGCCTCGCGGCCGCCCTTGTGGCCGCCGATACCGTCGGCGACGGCAGCGATGATTCCCTTGTTTTCAAGCTCCTGGCCAGCGGGGGTGGCGAGACCGCAAAAATCCTCGTTCCGCTCGCGCGGGCCGGTCAACGAGGCGTAGCCGACAGCAACTTGCAATGGCATGACATGGTCCGCAGAAAAAAGGCGGGGAAGCCATCTGGCTGCCCCGCCCCGCAACTCTACGTCAGATCCTGGCGGCCGTCAGGTGGCTGGCGCCCCAGGTGGTGCGCCAGCGGGTCTTGACGCCGGTCAGGCCGACCAGTGCGAGCACTGCCAGAGCCGCGAAGATCAGAAAGCCGGCCTGGTAGCTGCCGGTCAATTGCTTCGAGTAGCCCAGGCTGGAAGCCAGGTAGAAGCCGCCAACCCCGCCGGCCATGCCGACCAGGCCGGTCATGACGCCGATTTCCTTCTTGAAGCGCTGCGGCACTAACTGGAATACCGCGCCGTTGCCCATGCCCAGCGCCAGCATGGCACCGACGAAGGCGGCCAGCGCCATCCACGCTTCCGGCAGGCCGAAGCTGACGATGGCCAGGAAAATGGCGGCGAAGATATACATCACGGTCAGCGACTTGACGCCGCCGATGCGGTCGGCCACGTTGCCACCGATCGGGCGGACCAGCGAGCCGGCGAAGACGCAGCCGGCGGTGAAGAAACCGGCCATCTTCGGATCGAGCCCGTACTGCGTATTGAAGTAGATGACCAGCGAAGAGGCCAGGCCGACGAAGCCGCCGAAGGTCACCAGGTAGAAGAACATGAACCACCACGCGTCCTTGTCCCTGATGACCTGCAGGTACTCGGCCAGGGTCTTCGGCGGCGGCGCGTCCGGCGCATCCTTGGCCATGAAGAGGAAGGCGATCAGCACGATGACCAGCGGGATCAGGACGATGCCGAAGACGTTTGTCCAGCCGAAGGACGCCGCCAGGCCGGGGGCGAACAGCGCGGCGAGCGCGGTACCCGAGTTGCCGGCGCCGGCGATACCCATCGCCTTGCCCTGGTGCTCGGCCGGATACCAGCGCGAGGCCAACGGCAATGCGGCGGCGAACGATGCCCCGGCGACACCGAGGAAGAGACCGAGGACCAGCACTTCGCTGTAGGAGTGGACTCCGGCCAGCCAGGCGTAGGCCATCGCGGCGATGACGATGATCTGGCCGATGATTGCGGCTTTCTTGGGCGACAGGCGATCGACCACTATGCCCATGATGATACGCAGCAGGGCGCCGGCGAGCACCGGGGTGGCGACCATCAGGCCCTTTTCGGCGTGCGACAGGCCGAGATCCTTGGCGATGCCGACACCGAGCGGGCCGAGCAGGACCCAGACCATGAAGGCGAGGTCAAAATAGAGAAAGGATGCCAGCAACGTGGGTGTGTGGCCGGCCTGCAGGAATGATTTCTTGTCCATTTTGGGTCTTTCTTCCGGGTTGACCGCGCCCCGCAGGCTCCGGGGCCTTGGGCTCAAGTACCCTTGGGGTATAACAACGGCAGTTGAGGGAGGAGATATCTCAGCGCATGGCATCGTCACCATCGGCCCGTCCTCGTTGACGGAAAATTCGCCGCACTGCACAACCCAACGCAAGCCGCGTGCCAGACCATTAGTCAATTGTTTCCTTTGATTATTAACCCGGCAATCAAATAGCCGATTGTGATATAATGCTGGGCATGGAAAAGTTCGATGCCCGTAAATTACCCCGCGATGCCCAGGACGAAATGCGTCGGCAGGCGATGCGGATGCGTGAAGAACTGAAGTTACCCTGGAAGGAAATCGCGAGGGTGGTTGGCGTGCATTGAGTACGGTCATCGGCTGGTCCAGGCGTTATTCAATGGAAGGCTCGAGCGGCCTGAAGTCGAAGACGCGCGGTCGCCGCTACCTGTCGGGACGGACGCTGACCTTGGCCCAGGAATGGCAACTGCGCTCGGTCATCGTCGGCGAGAATCCCAAGCAACTGAGCCTGCCGTTTGCCTTGTGGAACCGCCGGGCGGTCATGCAACTTGTCAAGGTGCTGTTCGATATCGAGATGCCGATTCGCACCGTTGGCGAATACCTGCTGCGCTGGGGCTACACCCCGCAACGGCCGATGAAGCGGGCGCTGGAACAAAACCCGGTAAAGGTCGAACAATGGCTCAACGACACCTACCCGACGATCGCGGCCCGCGCCAAGGCAGAAGGCGCCGTCATTTACTGGGGGTGACGAAACGGCGGTGGCAGAGGATGGCCACTGGCTGCGCGGCTATGCGCCGGCTGGGCAGACCCCCGGTTCTGGCGGCACCAAGCAAGCGGCATGGCCTGTCGATGGTTTCCGCCATCAGCAACCAGGGGCTGGTGCGCTTCGAGTTCATTGAAGAAGCCATGAACACCGACCTGTTCATCGGCTTCATGAAGCGGCTGATCGCCGACAGCAGCCAGAAAGTGTTTCTGATCCTCGACAACCTGAGAGTGCATCATGCCAAGCTGGTCACCGCCTGGCTGGCTGAACGCACAGATCAGATCGAAGTCTTCTATCTCCCGCCGTACTCGCCCGAGATCAATCCTGACGAATACCTGAACCGGGACTTCAAGACCGAGCTGCGCTCTTCGGATCGCGCCACCAGCAAGAAGGTGTTGCTGCATAAGGCGGCCACTTTCATGGAGCGCCTGGTCAAGACCCCGGAACGGGTGATGGCTTATTTCAAACATTCGGCTGTCCAATATGCCGCAATCTAATCTATTTAATTGCCGGGTTAATAATCTCTAGGACAACAGGATCCTTGCGCACCAGAGACGTGCGCAGAAATCCGAAGCGGTGCAGTTATTCAGGCGTGGCCGCGTCCAAAGCGGATCATCCGAAAATATCGGCTACCGGAGGGCGGCAGTCGGCCCAGACCGTGTAAAAACGCTGAGCGAATTTGGTGGTAGCGGTGCGGCGGTTTGCCAGTTTGGGTTGGAATTGCCAAAGTATCTCGACGAGGCGGAGGATGGAGGCCAAAAAAGGACCTTCTCAGGCCCTCATGGCCTCGATTAGCGCCCCGCTACCCAGTATTTTCATCACGCGCTTAAGATTATAGGCAAGCACGTGGAGTCCCATTTCGGTACTGACCCGATCCAGTGTTCTGGTCAGGAAGTGCGCGCGCTGCCCATCCATAACTTGAGGGTGCCGAAGGGGTGTTCCACCGTCTGGCGCCGAATGCGCATGCTGTCAGGTGCCTGGTCCAAGCGATCTTGCATGGTCTCAAGGATATCCTCGCGCTCCCAGCGAGTAATCCGGCGCTCTACACCGGGAGTGCATTTCTCTTTAATGGCGCATTGCTTGCAGTTTGAACTCCAGTAACGGTGGAGCTTCAAGCCCTCTCAACAGTCGAACAACGCCAGATCAACGCCTGGTCAGCAGGACAGCGATATTCATTCTTTTCTGGGGCGTAAATGAAATCTGCCCGATCAAAGCGCCCATTGGCCTTGGCACTGGAGGTCGTCGTTTTGGGGACGATGGCAATGATGCCGGCTTCGTGACAGGCAACAATTTCCTCACCCTTGAAGTAGCCCCGATCAGCAATCACGGTGAGTTCTTCTGCCCCGATCGCGGCACGAGCCTCCTTGGCCATGGTGGTCAGTTGGTCTCGGTCGATCCCGATGTTCGTTACTTCATGCGCCACGATCAGATGGTTCTTTGCATCCACCGCAGTCTGGACGTTGTAGCCGACGATGCCCGTACCCCGAGTCTTCATTGAACGCGCATCCGCGTCAGTCAGGAAATCTGCTTGTCAGGCGTGTCATTGAGGCGGATCTCAATTTCCTTGAGCGCTTTCATCTGCTCTTTCAACGCGGCGATTTTGTCTTGCAAGCGTTCGCCCCGGACTTTCGCAACAGCAGGTTCTTGCCGGTCAGCCGTATCGAGTTCGGTCAGGTAACGATTGATGCTCGATTCGATTTCCTGCATTCGCCGTTCCAACTTGGCACTGGTGAAGTTTCGGTCACGATTATTGACGGCTTTGAACTTGCTGCCGTCGATGGCAACCAGGGCTTCAGAGAACAGTCCCAACTGCTGACACAGCACCACAAACTGACGGCAAACATTGCGGATCGCTTTGCCGTTGTCTTTGCGGAAACTGGCGATGGTCTTGAAGTCCGGCATCAGACGCCCCGTCAGCCACATCAGCTCGACATTGCGTTGGCTCTCTTTCTCAAGGCGCCGGCTGGACTGGATGCGATTGAGGTAGCCGTAGATGTAAAGCTTCAGAAGTACGGCGGGGTGATAGGCCGGCCGACCGGTGGCTGCCGGCTCAACACCCTCGAATCCCAGCTTGCCCAGAGCCAGTTCATCGACGAAGACATCCACAATCCGTACCGGATTGGTCTCCGCTATGTAGTCGTCAAGGCATTCCGGGAGTAGCGTGCTCTGGGTTCGGCTTCCACCTTCGATGAAACGCTTCATGGCGGCCACTCAATAAACATGACAAACGCACTATATCATGGGGCGTTTTGACACACTCTGGGCCAGGTGCGGACGTAGCGACCCCAAGAAATCGAGTTGTGCGAACGGCTGTTCACTCATCAGATACCGGACGCTTGGCCCTGTTCGATGTCAGACTGTTGATCGGCCTGAGCGGCCGTTGGTGTCTCGCGACAAGTCGGTCAGCTTTACGGCGCTTACCAGCCGTTGGTCGTGAGCGGCGGCTAACCGATTCGGCGAACACGTGCTCATACTCCTACGCCGCCAGTAGGGAGAACTCAAAGCGCCATTCGCATATCAGAAACAGTTGGCGAGTTCAAATTCGAAGTGCAACTTTGAATAACAGGTGGGGTGGGCAAGATGTGCGAGCATCCGAACCCCTCGACCGCCAAGTCAAAGTTGCCTGGAATGACCTACACACATCTCACCCGAGACGAACGGTATCAGATTGCCATCCTTGTGAAAGCCGGACATGATCAAAGCAAGATCGCCGAGGTGATGAATCGGCACCGATCCACGATCAGCCGTGAGCTGCGCCGCAATCGCGGGCAGCGCGGCTATCGGCCGAAGCAAGCGCACGAGTTTTCACAGGCCCGCATGCGGGCCTGTGAAAACGGCCCCCGAGTTGCGGATGAAACCTGGGCTTTTGTCGATGAGCGGCTCGGTGAGCTGTGGAGCCCTGAACAGATCAGCGGCCGACTTGAAGAGCGCGGCCTGCCCCCGGTCAGCCACGAGAGCATCTACAGCCGCATCTATGCCGACAAGCGTCGTGGCGGCACGCTCCACCGCGCCCTGCGTTGTCAGAAAGCGCGAAGAAAACGCTACGGGAGTCGCGAACGGCGCGGCACCATCCCCAACCAGGTATCGATTGATCAGCGCCCAGCTGTCGTGGATACGCTTGAGCGTTTCGGTGACTGGGAGGCCGACCTGGTCATCGGCGCCGGCCAGCAGCAAGCACTGGTCACGCTCAACGAACGCCAGTCCCGCTACGCGCTGATTGCCCATGTGCCGTTCAAGACTGCACAGGCGGTCTCGGACGCAATGATCTCTTTGCTGACGCCTTTCGCTGAATGCGTTCATACCCTGACGACCGACAACGGCAAGGCGTTCGCACAGCACCAGCGCATTGCCGGCGAACTCGGGGCCGACTTCTACTTTGCTCACCCCTATGCTTCCTGGGAGCGCGGCGCCAACGAGAACATGAATGGCCTGATCCGCCAGTTCTTCCCAAAGAAAATGTCCTTCCTGGAAATCACCCAGAAGGACATCGAATTCGCCATGCATCGACTGAATCACCGACCCAGAAAATGCCTCGGCTTCAAGACACCGCACGAAGTATTTATGAAGCAGCTACACTCGCGTCATAACCCTGTTGCACTTCAGACTTGAATCCGCCGTTAAAGAAAACGGCTATTCGCGTTAGCGATAGGTAACGCCGCGCGCGGTGCTGATCAGTCGCCACCGCTGCTGCATGCCATCCAGTTTCCAACAGAGGCTTATCCCTTGCGCCAACGCATGTGTCGCGAGACGCTCGTTGTAGATGCCTGCCAGTTCCGATCGTCTCATCGCGGCCAGCTACCCGAAGTCGGGGAATCTGCGCGGAACTGAAGCAACTTCGACTATCTTGTCGTCCCCATCAGAATAAACAGATCAATCAAAATAACTTGCATTTTTGCTAGACATGCGCATAATTGCCGCATATTTTGTATTTATTGGGTGAATGTAATGCTGGTCGAGTTCCGCGTCGAAAACTTTCGGAGCCTACGTGACGAGCAGGTGCTCAGTCTTGTTGCGTCCAAGGACAAGACTTTTGAGGATACCCACACCCTAGAAACTGGCCTCAAGGCAGCACCCCGCTTGGTGCGCAGCGCCGCGATCTACGGTGCCAACGCCAGCGGCAAGTCCAATCTCATCAAGGCGCTGCAATACATGCGGGGCGTCGTGATGGAGTCGGCCACCGTAATCCAGCCCGGTCAAACCTATGCCGTGCAACCCTTCCGCCTCGATGCCGAGTCCGCCAACCAACCGACCGAGTTCGAAGTCACCTTCATCCTAGATGGCATACGCTACCAGTACGGCTTTGCCATGACCACGCAGCGCATCGTGAGTGAGCATCTATTGGTCTACAAGGCCTTCAAGCCACAACGCTGGTTCGATCGCCATTTCGACGAAAGCACCGGCAAAGACGTCTACGATTTCGGCCCTGGCCTCAAGGGACCCAAGAATCTGTGGGAAGGCGCTACCCGTCCGAACGCCCTATTCCTGTCAATGGCAGTTCAGCTCAATAGTGAAGCTCTGCGGCCAGTTTTCGGATGGTTTGTGGGCGGGCTGGTAATCTTAAACGAGCAGGCACCCCTCGGTCCGCAGGTGTCGATTCAGATGCTGAAGCAGGCAGAAGGCCGTAAGCAGATTTGCGACTTCCTAAGTGCCGCCGATATCAGCATCGCCGATATTGAGGTCGTCACCCGCAAGGTGCCGGGTCAGGCGGTGCATTTCGATCTGGCGGCCGGCAAGACGGAGGTGCGTAGCGAGGAGATGGAAGAGCACCAATTGCGCTTTTCCCATGTCACCGAACAAGGTAGAGCATTGTTCGACCTGATGGACGAATCGAACGGCACACGCAACCTGCTGTTCCTTGCCGGTCCGGTCATGGACATCCTGCGCAAGGGGCTAACGCTGGTCATAGACGAGCTCGACACCAGTCTGCACACACTGCTGGTGCGCGAACTTGTGCGTCTATTCCATTGCCCCGACGTCAACACTGGCGGCGCGCAACTGATCTTCACCACGCACGACTCGTCGCTGCTGGATGCCCAAAACCTGTTCCGGCGCGATCAGGTCTGGTTTGTCGAGAAAGACCGTGACCAGGTATCAGCGCTGGTCAGCTTGTCTGAGTTCAGCCCACGCAAAAATGAGGCGCTGGAGCGTGGCTATCTGATGGGTCGTTACGGAGCTGTGCCTTTTCTGGAGCATGCCTTGGGGCTGAAACACTGATGGCGCGAGACAACTCGCCAAGAGAGCGCCAAAAGAAGCAGCTCGAACGCAAACAGGGCCGGCGTGCCGGATACGACCGAATCTTGATTGTCTCGGAAGGCAGCAAGACCGAGCCGAATTACTTCCGCGACATCCGTGCTGCCTATCGCCTGCACACGGCCAATGTCGAAGTGCGGCCCAGTGAACTAGGCACGGCCCCGATCCAGGTGGTGCAATACGCACGGGAGTTGTTCGAGAACGGCGACCCACGCAAGAACATCCAGCCCCGTGCATTCGAACAGGTCTGTGCAGTATTCGACCGAGATGACCACGATAGCTATTTCAACGCGCTGCGGTTGGCCGAATCGCTGGATGGCAAATTGAAGAATGATGCCAAGCAGCTTATCAGTTTCAAGGCCGTCGCCTCGGTTCCCAGCTTCGAGCTATGGCTGTTACTGCATTACGAGAACATCGAGTCGCCGCTGCACCGTGACGAGGTGATGCACCGGCTTAGGCAGCACATCCCTGGTTATGAAAAGGGTGCATGCCACGCATTCGACATCACCCGTGAGCACTTGGATATCGCCGTCCAACGGGCGGAAGCTCTGACCGCTAGGTTTACCGCCGATACAGCGCCTGAGCCCTACACCGCTATCGTTGGTCTGGTGCAGTTGCTGACGTCGCTCCACCGCTAAGCACTCAGTCCAGCGCAGGCATGCCCAGTGCGTCCAAGCGGATTTGCGCTGAAGCGTGATGTGCCAAGCGCTCATTGAGGCCAATTTCTTGGTGACGACCGCTTAACTACTCATTGCGGCCGGTGGCGGGATAAGGTCAAATCTGGTGTATGGAATGCTTTTAGCATCGGTTGATCAAGCGGCGAGCTGCTGCGGTTGCGTATCATCTGGGGTTGCCGGGACACCATCCTTGAAGACGGTGCCGGACAGCAATTCGGCGATGCGTTCGACGCCGCGGATGCGACGCCATGATTTCTCGGCTTCCTGCACCAGCTTGAAGGCCAGTCCGAGGAAGGTGGATCGCGTCACACAGTTCTTCGTTCGTGTGGTGCGGTGGCGGACGGTCGCGAACGTCGACTCGATTGGATTGGTCGTTCGCAGGTGAATCCAGTGTTCGGCGGGGAAGTCGTAAAAGGCCAGCAGCGCCTCGCGATCCTTTGCGAGTTTGTCGGTCGCCTTCGAGTACTTGGCGCCGTAGGTCTTCAGGAAATGGTCGAAAGCGACGATGGCCTGGGCGCGGGTCGGCGCCATCCAGATTTCATGCAGATCCGCCTTGGCCCTGGCTTGCAGCGACTTGGGCAGGGCATTGAGGACATTGCCAGTCTTGTGCACCCAGCAGCGCTGCCGGCGGGTTTCCGGATAGACCTCGTCGAGCGCTGCCCAGAAGCCCAGCGCGCCGTCACCCACGGCCAGCAGCGGACCAGATTGAACGCCGCGCCCGGCCAGGTCGCGCAAGACATCGAGCCACCTGATTAGCCACAAAGTTCAGTGGGCTCATGTGTTGAGCCTGTCGAAGTGAAAAATGGGCGCATCTTGGGCAAAGGAGATGCGCGATGGGAATCAACCTGGTGCAGTTTCAGAAGGGTTTGTCGATGGGGCAGTTCATGGAGCGCTACGGGACTGAGGAGAAATGCCATGCTGCGGTGGTGGCGCTGCGCTGGCCCGACGGCTTCGTCTGCCCCGACTGTGGAGAGACGCGCCATTGCG
This sequence comes from Candidatus Dechloromonas phosphorivorans, assembly GCA_016714975.1. Taxonomy (GTDB): domain Bacteria; phylum Pseudomonadota; class Gammaproteobacteria; order Burkholderiales; family Rhodocyclaceae; genus Azonexus; species Azonexus phosphoriphilus. The sequence continues at coordinate 59,931 of JADKBR010000001.1, forward strand.
CCTTTGAACGCAAGGGGCTGACGTACTGGCAGTGCTCGGCATGCCGGGAGCAGACAACGGTCATGTGCGGGACGATCTTCGAGGCCACCAAACTGCCGCTGACCACCTGGTTCTTGGCCATGCACCTGTTGACCCAGGCCAAGAACAACGTCTCGGCCCTCGAACTCAAGCGCCATCTGGGTGTGCGTTACAAGACTGCCTGGCTGCTCAAGCACAAGTTGATGCAGATCATGAGCGAGCGGGAAGCGTCGCGTCAGCTGGATGGGCGGGTCGAGATCGACGACGCCTATCTCGGTGGCGAGCTGCCTGGCGGCAAGAGCGGACGCGGCTCGGAGAACAAGGTGTCGTTCATCGCTGCGGTGGAGACCACCGAGACCGGAGGTCCGTTGCGGGTCTGCCTGAAGAAGCTGGAATTCACCAAGGAAGCGATTGCCGAATGGGCGAAGACGGCGCTGGCCGCCTCGGCGCACGTGGTGTCGGATGGCCTTTGGTGCTTCAAAGCAGTCACGGGATCGGGGCAACGCAGGAGAGGGTCGTGACCGGCGGCGGCCCGGCTTGTGTCAAGCTGGAACAGTTCCGCGCGGTCAATACCTTCCTCGGCAATCTGAAGACCGCCTACTCGGGCACCTATCATGCCTTCGACTTTGCCAAATACGCTCATCGCTATCTTGCCGAAGTTCAATATCGTTTCAATCGTCGCTTCGATTTGTCGTCCATCTTGAAGCGCCTGCTCGTCGCGGCGGTCGTCACGCCGCCACGTCCAGAGCGATTCTTGAGGGCGGCTGAACATTGTGGCTAATCAGGTCGAGCCAGGATTCCTTCGATTCGCGCAGACCGTCACCGATCGTGACCAGTTCCTTGGTTCCGTCCGGCTTCACGCCAATGATGACCAGCAGACATTGTCGGGCATCATTCTCCTGCCGCAATCCGGTGTGTATGCCGTCCGCCCACCAATAAACGTAACGACTGGCCGACCGATCCCGCTTCATCCAGCCGGCGTACTCGGCCGCCCACTCGCCCTTCAACCGGGAAACGACATTCGGACTCAGTCCCCTGGCCTGGTCACCGACCAGCACCGTGAGTGCTTCGCGCATGTCACCGGTCGAAATGCCTTTCAGGTACAGCCAGGGCAACGCCGCCGTTACGCGTGCCGATCGGCGAACGAAGGGCGGCACCAGTGCCGAGTTGAACTTGATGCCCGTGCCCGAACGGTCACGAACCTTGGCTACGCACACTTCGACATTGCCGACCGCCGTCAGCACCTCCCGTGCCGGCTGATAGCCATTCCTGACCACCGCGCGCTGCCCGCCCAGCATCTTCACGTTGCCGTATTCCTCCAGCAATTCCTTCACCTCAACCTCGATCGCCTTCTGGATCAGCTCTCGCGCTCCGCGCCGAATCAGGTCCTCCAGCGACAGTCCCATTTCCGATTGCTCGGCAATTCCCTTCTTCGTATCCTTCATCCTGGCGTGTCCTCGTTTGTTGCTGAACATCGATCTCGACAATCAATTCTCAGCAGAGACACGCCACCTTTACAACCCCCGCCTCTTCGCAGAACGCATACACCAGTTTCGACTTTAGCCCGACGGTGGCGGCACAGTGCGCCAATGACCGTTCAGGCCGAAGCAGGGGCTGTCAACCGCAAAACTCGACCGGCGGGTTTCGGATCAGAAAGCCGCCAAAGAGCTTGCAAACATCATCAGGCAGTTGTGGGTCGAGAGTGTGAATAGCGTTTTTCGGTAAGCGGTCACCCGGACTCGTCGGCCCAGGTTTTTTCGGTGGCCCCCCTCGAATGGCGGCAATGCGACGAGGTGCTGCCCGTCCAAGCGCCTGCCGCCAATGGCCGCTGAGGCCGAGGACTTGTCCATGAGTTGTCGGCTGGAACGACTGCTGCAATCAGATATCTGTCGTTGAACCTTGAATGGTCTAAATGACGGCAGTGGGTCGCTATGTAAATCTCTCCATAGCGACCCCTATGTGCACATCCCAACTATGCGCACACACCCTGAGAAATGCAGCACCGGCCGCTGTTCAGGCCAGTGGTGCTGCGCATAGTTATAGCGTCTGTAGGAAACGCATGAGTGAATCCTGCGCCTGATACCGACGTATCTGTATGTCGGGTGGCTCCAGTCGGGCGAGCGCCTTCTCCTTCATTGCGAGATCGGCTTCGACGTAGCGATGGGTGGTCGTCGCGCTCTCGTGCCCGAGCCATAGTGCGATCACGTTGAAGGGGACGCCCGACTGCAGCAGGTGCATTGCCGTGGTGTGGCGCAGTACGTGCGGCGAGACCCGCTTCTTGAGGAGACTGGGTTCTTGAACGGCCGCGCGAGCAACAGCGAGATTCAGACGCTGAGCGACGTTGGATCGGGACATTGCTCGCCCATCACGGTTGGGCAGCAGGGCGGCCTCGCCGCGAAGCATCGGGTTCAGCCGCAGCCAGGCGCGAATCTCCACGACAGTACAAGCCCACAACGGCACCGACCGCAGCTTGCGCCCCTTGCCGTGCAGATGGACGCAGGCGGCGCCATCGAGGACGACGTCGACCACGCGCACACCAATGATCTCGGAGACCCGCGCGCCGGTGTTGTAGAGCATGGCCAACAGCAGATGGTCTCGCTGCGAAGACCAGCTTTCGCCGGGCTGCCCCAGCACCGCGACCATCTCCTTCCGCGTGAGGTAGCCCAACATCGGCCGCTCGAAGCGTTTCATTGGAACCCCCAGGGCACGCTCGACCGCATGCAGCGAGGCCACGTCGCGCCGGCCGGCGAATTTCATGAACGCACGCAGCGCGGTCAGTCTCAGGTTGCGGCTGCGAACCCCGTTATGCCGCTCCTGCTCCAGGTGATCCAGGAACGCCAGGATCAGTTCGGGCCGGATGTCGATCAACTGCAGGCTGGTCGGCGTCTTGCCCAGCTTGTGGCTGGCGAACTCCAGGAACAACATTAAGGCGTCGCGGTAGCAGGCGACCGTGCGCGGGCTGACCGCCCGCTGCGCGACCAGATGCTCGGTGAAGAATTGTTGCACCAGCGCGGCGAACGACGGCGGATTGGGTGCGGTGGCGTTACGCATGGCGCACCTCCGACAGTGACATGAACGTCTCGAATCGCCCTGCGGCCAGCGCCATCAACTCCGGCACCGCCGAGAGATACCAGTAAGTGTTGGTTACCATCGCGTGTCCGACGTAGGTCGACAGCGATAGCATCGCTTGATCGACGTCCACCCCCTGTGCCTGCCATAGCACGATGCGGCGCACGACGAAGGTGTGCCTCAGGTCGTGGATGCGCGGTGCATGGTGAGCACCGCGGTTGAGCCAGCCCATCCGTTCGCGCAACTCAATGAAGACGCGATGCACTTGCCGGTCGCCCAGGGGCATTCCCCGCCGACGACCTCGCGTGCCGACGAAGAAGGGGGCCTCGTCCTGTGCGGATACGCCGGCCAGATCACGCCGCCCGCGATAGAGGCGCAGGGCTTCCACGGTGCTGGGATGCAGGGGAACCTGACGCGATTTGCCGAACTTGGCCAAGTGAATGGTGAGCATTCCCTGCTTGAGGTCGACGTCGGCGTTGGTCAGCGCCAGCGCCTCGGAAATCCGCATCCCGGTACTGGCAAGCAGGCCGAACAACGTCTCGTAGACGATGCCGCGCAGACTAGGCGCAGGCCCAAGCTGCCGCGCAGCGGCCAGCAGGTCGATGATCTCCTGCTCACTGTAAATATGTGGCGCCTGCCGATCAGGTAGACGACCGAAGATGGCATCGGCGGGAACCTCGCATCCCGGCTCGAACTGGAGTAGCCAACGCATGAAGGAACGCAGCAACTTCAGCCGACGTGCCCAAGTTCGGGGATCACTGCTGGCGTGGCTGTCGGAGCGCGCCCAGTCAGCCATGACTTCAACGGTGATCGGGCCAACATGGCCGACGGCGTGGACATGGCGGGCGAAGCTGCGCAGGGCATAAGCCTGGGTGCGTGCGGAGAAGCCCAGACGGTGACGTTCATCCAGATAACGCTCGACCAGCGCTTGCAGGGTGGTGTCCGGGTTCATGCTGCGCTCCCCGGCCACGGCAGGGCGACCGCGGTGAGTTTGCGGCTGTCGAGCTTGGCGTAAATCATCGTGGTGTTGAGCGAGCGGTGGCGCAATACGTCGGCCACCTCCTTGAGCGAAGCGCCGCCTGCCAGCAATCGGTTGGCCATAGTGTGGCGCAGCAGGTGCGAGCGGGTGTAGGGCAATCCGGCGCGCGCGAAGGCCTGGCGAATCGCCTTGCGTACGAGGTCCGGACCGACGGGTTCACCGCGCGGCGTGTGGTGGCGGACGAAGACCGCGCGATTGTGGGTCTTGGGGCGTTCCTGTTCCAGGTAAGCCGCGAGGGCCGCGCCGGTGGTCGCTGGCAGCGGCAGGACGTCTTCACGGCGGCCCTTGGTGTGGCGCAGCGTAATCGTGCCAGCGCGCCAGTCGATGTCGTCGAGGCTGATGTGGGCGATCTCGCCGCTGCGAAGTCCGAGGTCCAAGGCACAGCGCACAATGGCGTCGGCGCGTCGTAGAGAGCGGCCCGGTTTGCCGAGCGAGGCGACCAGTTGCTCGACTTCCTCGGTCGTGAGCGTCTTGGGAAGCGAGGACAACTGCCAGTTGGCCGGGTAGGACAGCACGCCGATCAACCCATGCACCGGATCGCCCAGGGAACCGCGGTAGCGGAAGTACCCGCGTAGCGACGCAATCACCGTGCCGGCGCTTGCCGGTTTGCTGTAAAGCTTGGCCTGTTGCGCAAAGAAGTCACGAACCTGGTCAGGCTCGATCGCGGCGATGTCGATGGCGGCGTTGCCGAAGTGGGAGGTCAGCAGCCGCCCCACAATCCGCAAAACCGCTTCCCGGGTCTTGGGTGCCAAACCGCGCACATGGTCCATGTAAGCATCGTAGCGGCGGAGTTCCTCGTCCACCGGCGTCGAACTCAGCGTTGCTGGAGCAATGGCACCCCGAGCGCGCAACACAACCAAGAGATGACCCAGAGCGGCGCTCAGCGTACGACGATCTCGCTGAACCGGGCCGGAGCAGCGGCATCGCGGCAGATGCTTATCAAGAAATTTGGCTACCAGTGCTTCGTCGATGCTTTGCAAGCGTAGTCGGCGACTGTGTATCCATTGTGCAAAGTGGCTAACAACGCCGAGATAGTTGGAGAACGTGTTCGCTGCGTAGTCGCGGTTTGCCAGGTACAGCATGTACGCATCGATGTGCGAGGCGAGAGGCTCTTTGGCGAGCCAATCGATGCTGGAGTGCTCGGATGAACGTGTGTTTCCCATGGTGGTCTCCTGAAGTGGGACCCCCACTGAACAAAATAGTCAAAACTATGTCCAGATCTACGCCGATCTACTTGGCCCAAGCCCGCGCCAGAACTGAATCGGCCAACCTCTATTCTTCCAACCTGCGCATAGTTGGGATGTGCACATAGGGGTCGTCTGCTATTGAACGACCTGTAAACCTGAATGGCAGCAAACCGGCGAAGAGCTGACTGGACCAAGGCTGACAAACACATTTCAGTCTCAGCGGCAAGTTCAGACTGATTCCTGCCTGCTGACAATGGCATACGCAGTGGCCGGCCCAATCGGCTTGCTGCCGTTCGACTTCAGCTTGGCCGCATGAGGGCCGCGTGCCCATTGCCACCACTCGACGAAATTGGAAGCGGCCATTGGTGCCACGCATCCAGAATTCGGAAGCGGCCGTTCGTTATGCCTTGCGCTATCCCGGCCTGAAAGGCCTTTTGGATTTCCTGTCCTTGATCAAATATTCCAGCGATTCAGGCCAGCAAGTTCACTTGCACATTCACCCGCATCGTCGGCGTTGCGTTGCCTAGCCCGGTGAAACTGCCAGAGACCGGAGGCACTGTTTCAGGGTCACGCGCAACCGCGACTGCAATATGCTGGCTGCCGGTTACCACACCAGAAGTTGGATCGAAGCCTTTCCACCCCGTTCCCGGCAGGTAGATCTCCGCCCAGGCATGGGTAGTCGCATTACCCGCCTCTGTCGCTGGGTCATGTAAATACCCGCTGACAAAGCGACTGGCCAAACCAAGGCAGCGGCAAGCCTCAATGAAAAGCGTGGCGTAGTCGCGGCAAGATCCACTGCGCTGGGCCAGCGTCTGCGCGGGTGACTGGACACCGGGTTCTTCTCTCACTTGATAGCGAAACTGGTTGCTGATCGCCTGATTCAACTTCACCAGCAAGCCAAAGGTCTCCATGCCGTATAACCCGAACTGCAGCAGCCAGTTGTTGATAATTTGTTGATCGTTGAAGAAAACCAGCCGCTGAAAGGCCGCCAGGTCAACTTGCTCGCCCCCCGCATACAAGAATGGGTAATACACCGCATAGTCATCAACGAGGAAGGCAAAAGGCGCTTGCTCGAAATGCTGGATGACGACATCGCTGGCGATGATCAATTTGTCCGAGCGCCCCGGGAAGTTGACAACCGCCAGGGAGTTGTCGAACACATCACGTTGCCATTTGATATGGGGCGTAGGTGTGATTTGCAACCTGGAAGTCTCGATACGCACGTCATGCCCTTCACGTGGACGCAGCAAGAGTCTGTGCTGGTTGAGCGTCACCTGAGTTGGGAACAGATATTCCGTCAGATGTTGAATGCGCAATCTCTGCATCGTCAAAAGCTCTAATCCGGTGCTGAATCCAGCATCTCAACGTGAACCGACATTTCCCGGGGAAACAAGGCTGGACCAAACTGGTTGAATATGGCCACGTCGGCGGCATCGCGTCCATAGGCTACGGTGACGCGTCCGCCTCTGGGCTGAGGCTGGGTTGCATCGAAAATATACCAGCGCCCCCCAACGTAAGCTTCGAACCAGGCATGAAAATCCATGGGTTCGAGTTCATACAGGTAACCAACAACCATGCGTGCCGGGATGCACAGGCCGCGGCATAACGCTATGCCAAGATGCGCCAAGTCACGGCACACCCCTTCGCAGTGCTGATTGACCTCTACTGCAGATAGCTGAAATTGGGTAGATTCCGAATTGAAATGAATGTGGTCACGTATCCAATTGACTATTGCAACCACTTGATCATAGCCTGGCACAACGCCGGCGACAATTTCCTGAGCAAGCTCTATAAACCTTTCCGACTCGCAATAGCGTGAAGGCAAGAGATAATTGAGAACCCCGTCAGGCAAGTTCTGCACATCCTCGAAAGGCGCGCCCGGACTGACGCTGACGCTATCAGCAGTCAGGATGTCGGCGGACGTGCGTATCGAGAACTCGCCCGGCGGGGCGACCACGCGCTGGCAGAGATTGCCATAATTGTCGGTATATTCCATAGCAAGTACGCTGGGCTTCAAGGTGTACGACTCGCGCGCTACCCATTGATGCAAGCCGCTACGCGGACGAAGCATGAGGATGAAAGGCGTGGCTATGCTCACGTCGAAGGTGATATTGCATCCAGTACGAAGCCACACAGCTGTTTTCCCTTTTGTTTGCCCATGTGCCCTCGGCGCATCAACCGCGGGGCCAGGTGCCGTCCACCATCCGAATCAGATTCTATCCGTTGGAGCGGCGGGTGGACTCAGTAATCTGCCGATCAGAGCGGCGCGCCTACAGTGCCGTGAATGGCTCCACCCGCTGCATTGCTGACGGTGGGGCGCAAAACCTGAACGGCTGTTGAGGGTCGTCAGCACTCGGTGATGAATTGCCGCTTCCTGGAAGCGAAACTTCATTGACCGCTTTTCGGCGACGAACTCGACGGGAGGTCGGGCGCATCACGGCAGTGTGCCGACGTATGTGCAAAAGTTTCCGCCGCTGCCACCTCCCACAATCGTGGCAAAAGCACCGGGGCGACGGACCACGTGACCACGTAGCTGATACCATCAGGCTGGCAACAATAGGTTACATAGGTCGAATCTCGCCGTGCCATGGGCGCGGACACGGACGAGCCGCCGCTTTGCGCCGTTCGTCGCCACCTGAAGGGAGACTGCCATGTATTCCTCGAAATATCTCTGGGCCATTTCCGTCGTAGCTCTCGCTCTTGCCGTGCCACCTGGTTACGCACAGGATTCCGGGTTTGTCGTCACGCCATCCGAACTGCAGTGGAAGCCCGGAGATGTGCCGGGCCTCGAATCCGCCCCGGTAATCGGCAGCATGTTCAAGGCGGGCCCTTACGTCGCCATGGTGAAGTTCCCTGCCAATTTCACCGTGCGTCCGCACAGCCATCCTGAAGCGAGGCAATACACGATCATTTCCGGCACCTGGTATATCGGTTGGGGTTCCACCCTCGACGAGAGCAAGCTCAAGGCCCTGCCGCCCGGCAGTTTCTATACGGAACCTGCCAACGTGCCTCATTTCGTGGTCACCAAGGGGGAGCCGGTAATCATTCAGGTCAGTGGCACCGGACCTTCGGCCAGCGATTTCATTGCGCCTGGCAAGTAAGACAATCAGATGGATCAGGCTCCGTAAAGTGGATGAACCGCTCGCGCAAGCCTCTGGGGACATTGCCCCCACTTCTGCGCTTTCCTGGTTCTCGACTTCACCACTTCGGCTCCGTAGGGCAGCTTGCCTGAGAGCATCTGGCAAGCGATGACACTGCGTTTGTTTTTTGTTTCTGACGAGCGGCAGTCAAACGGCTAAAAAAACCTGGCCGCTTTCGAGCTTCACTTCGAACTTGGCGCAGGAACCCACATCAGGCGCGACGGCATGGCCGTCTTCCAAACCGATGTTCCAGCCATGCAGCGGGCAGGTCACCCGCTTGCCATGAACGATGCCTTGTGACAATGGCCCGCCCTTGTGCGGGCACTTGTCGTGCATGGCGAAAACCTCGTCGTCGGAAGTGCGGAAGATGGCGATGTCGCCACCCGTGGATGGCTTGACGATGCGCGAACCCAGTTGCGGGATGTCTTCCAGCTTGCAGATCGGTTTCCAGTTGCTCATTTTTCTGTCCTCGTTTTCGGGCTTTTTCAGGCGTCGACCCTGGGGCCAGCCGTTGCTCAGATGGCCGCAACAGCGATGGGGATGAACTGCTTGATCGCTTCCGGCTCGCGCGAGGTCGCCCACGGATCCCTGGCATCCTTCAGCGAATCGAGGAGGCGCGCATGGAGCGCCTTGCGGCCGTCGTCGTCCTCGACGATCTTGCCCTTGACGTAATCCATGCCGACGCGTTCCAGCCAGTGGCAGGTGCGCTCGAGATACCAGCCCTCTTCACGGTAGATCTGCAGGAAGGCGCCGGAATACTCCATGACCTCCTCGTCCGATTTCACCTTGCACAGAAACTGCGCGACCTCGGTCTTGATGCCGCCGTTGCCACCGATGTAGATCTCGTAGCCGGAATCGACGCCGATCACGCCGACATCCTTGATCCCGGCTTCGGCGCAATTGCGCGGACAACCGGAAACGGCCAGCTTGACTTTGTGCGGCGCGTACATGTCGAACAGCATCTTTTCCAGCTTGACGCCCATGTCCATCGCCAGTTGGGTGCCGAAGCGGCAGTGTTCGGCACCGACGCAGGTCTTCACGGTGCGGATCGACTTGCCGTAGGCGTGGCCGGAGACCATGCCGGCGGCGTTGAGGTCGGCCCACATTTTCGGCAGGTCTTCCTTCTTCACCCCAAGCAGGTCGATGCGCTGGCCACCGGTCACCTTCACCGTCGGCACGTTGTACTTCTCGGCGGCATCGGCGATCGCGCGCAGCTCGTTGGGTGTCGTCAGGCCGCCCCACATGCGCGGCACGACCGAGTAGGTGCCGTCCTTCTGGATGTTCGCGTGCGAGCGTTCATTGATGAAGCGCGACTGCGGATCGTCCTTCGCCTCGTGCGGCCAGGTCGAGATCAGGTAATAGTTGAGCGCGGGACGGCACTTGTCGCAACCGTTCGGCGTCTTCCACTCGAGAAAGGACATGACTTGCGGGATGCTGATCAGGTGTTGCTCGCGGATGCCCTTGCGCACCTGGTCGTGGCTGTGATCGGTGCAGCCGCAGACCGGCTTCTTGTCGGAAGCGGCCGGCGAGTAGGCGCCGCCAATGGTCGAGGCGAGAATCTGCTCAACCAGACCGGCACAGGAACCGCAGGACGATGCCGCCTTGGTGTGTTTCTTGACCTCGTCCAGCGTGAACAGGCCCTTTTCCTTGATCGCCTTGATGATGACGCCCTTGGAAACGCCGTTGCAGCCGCAAACCTCGGCACTGTCGGCCATCAAAGCGGCCTTGCTGTTGCCGGCATGGCCGACGTCACCGACCAGCGATTGGCCGAAGATAAGTTGATCGCGGATTTCGTGGATGTCGCGGCCGTCCTTGAGCAACTGGAAGTACCACGGTCCATCCGCCGTGTCGCCGTACATGACGCCACCGACCAGCTTGTTGTCCTTGATTACCAGCTTCTTGTACACGCCGCCAGACGGGTCAGTGAGGATGATTTCCTCGGTATCCTTGCTGCCCATGTAGTCGCCGGCCGAGAAGAGGTCGATGCCGGTGACCTTGAGTTTGGTCGAGGTGACCGAACCGGTGTAACGCCCGATGCCGTAGCCGGCGAGATGGTTGGCGGCGACTTTGGCCTGTTCGAAGAGGGGAGCGACCAGGCCGTAGGCGATGCCGCGGTGGCTGACGCATTCACCAACCGCGTAGATCTTCGGATCGTACGTCTGCATCGTGTCGTTCACGACGATGCCGCGATTGCAGTAGATGCCGGACGCTTCAGCCAGCGCGTAGTTCGGGCGAATGCCGGCTGCCATGACCACCAAGTCGGCCGGGATCTGCATGCCGTCCTTGAAACGCACTGCGGCGACGCGACCGCTTTCGCCCTGGACCAGGATCTCGGTCTGCTTCTGGAGCAGGAACTTGAGGCCCTTGTCCTCGAGCGACTTCTGCAGCATCCTGCCAGCCACTTCGTCGAGCTGGCGTTCCAGCAGCCACGGGCCGAGGTGCACCACGGTCACGTCCATGCCGCGCAGCTTGAGGCCGTTCGCGGCTTCGAGACCGAGCAGTCCGCCACCGATGACCACCGCGTGCCGGTGCAGGCGGGCGGCTTCGATCATCTCGTCGGTGTCCTTGATGTCGCGGTAACCGATGACGCCGGGCAGGTCGTTACCGGGAATCGGCAGGATGAAGGGGTTCGAACCGGTCGCGATCAGCAACCGATCGTAGTATTCCTCGCTGCCGTCGTCGGCGATCACCTTGCGCTTGACGCGGTCGATCTTGCTGATGTTCCTACCGGTATGCAGCGCTATGCCCTTTCCCCGGTACCAGTCGAGTTCGTTGAGAACGATCTCCTGGATGGTCATTTCGCCGGCCAGCACCGGCGAAAGCAGGATGCGGTTGTAGTTCGGGTGGGGCTCGCCACCGAAGATCGTGATGTCGTAGTAATCCGGCTTGATCTTCAGCAGTTCTTCAACGGTCCGGACACCGGCCATGCCATTGCCGATCAGGACGAGACGGGGTTTGCTCATTGTTGACTCCAGTGTTGCGCGCACCCGCGGGTGCAATCATCGCTTCAGCGCCACGTCTGGCCATCCATCGCCCGGCTCGACCGGTGCTACCCCAGATCGCAACGCGATTGCTTTGCTGAAGGGGAAACAGCAATCACCGTGCCAGTTGGGCATCGCCTTGATTTCGTGTGCTTTCCTGAGGTCGACCGCAACAGTGCCGCACTAGCCTGGGGCGCAGCGCTCCGTCGCGGTGCAGCATTCCCGGACTGCCGGGTCTGCCAGGCTATTGCTCTGCTGTGCAATCAAAACTGGATCAAGAAAGCCTTCGGCGTCTTGATCCTGCTTACCGGCATCATCATCCCCGGCGGTGCCCACAAGTGGCTGGAAGCGCGTCGTCGCGACTCCCCGATGCCTGGGTCAGGGCGGCTACGCTTTTCTGAATTCACGGAGGGGCACTAATGGAATCAAATGCGCTGCGCTGGTGTCAATAACCGTTACAAAGGCCTCCAGAAAGGCAAACAGACAGCGTTCACCGGGGAAATTAAAATTCATCCACCCTAAAGCAACGGACAAATCATCATGCCCAACATCAAGACCAATGACAGACAGTTTCCCAGTATTGACGACATCCTTCAGTTGATCGCGGAGCTTCGGAGATACGGCGCGCTGCGCCGCCAGGAGAGAATCGAGCGCGCCTTGAGCGCGGCAAGCTTCTGACCTGAGTATCCCAACCCCCTGCGGCGGAAACCCCTGACCGGGCTATTCCGCCGTTTTTTCGTTGAGCATCCGCACTTCGCGCTGCGGGAAGGGAATCTCGATTCCGTTGTCCCGGAAAGCACGCCAGACCGCGAGGTTGACGTCCGAGGTGACGCCGCCCTTGCCCGCCTCGGGATCGGCGATCCAGAAGCCGAGTTCGAGCTGGATGCTGCTGTCGCCGAACAGCGTCAGCAAAGCCTTGGGCGCCGGATCGGCAAGGACGCGCCGTTGGCTGCTGGCGGCTTCGGCCATCAGGCGCATGGCCAGATCAAGATCGGTCCCGTAGGCGACGCCAACCGTCGTCGCCAGACGCAGACGCGTATCCGAGTAAGTCTGGTTCTGGACGACGCTGCTGATCAGGACATCGTTGGGAACGATGCATTCGGTGCCGGTCGTGTTCTTGAGCACGGTGTAGCGCGTCGTGATCCGGGTCACCTGGCCGACGTCGGCGCCGACCTGCACGACATTGCCGAGGCGGATCGAACGGTCGAGCAGGATGATGAACCCGGACACATAGTTGCTGGCGATCTTCTGCATTCCCAGGCCGAGACCGACGCCGAGCGCGCCGGTGAATACTGAAAGCGCCGTCATGTCGATGCCGACCAGCGACAGGCTGCTGACGATGGCGACCACCGTCAGCAGCGCCTTGGCAACGCGCACACCGACAATCCTGAGACTTGAATCCAGCGTGTCGACCCGCATCAGGCGGGCTTCGATGATCCCGGCAATCCATAGCGCCACGACCACTGTCAGGAAGACGGTGAACAAGCCGTGGGCGATCATCCACAGGTTGACCCGCTGCCTGCCGAGGGCGAAATCGACCTGCTCCAAGGCGTCGATCACGTGCGGCAGGAGATCGGTGAGGTAGAGCGCCACCCAGCCCCAAACCGCGGTGGCGATGATGCGCTCCCAGGCGGTCAGCCAAGTTGCTGCCGGGAACGCCTGGCGCAGCACGAACACCACCGAGCGCACCAGCGCCAGCGAGCCAAGCAGCGGCATTGCCAGCTTGAGCAGGTTGACGTGGGTGAAGTTCGCCAGCGCCAGCGCGAGCCGCATCGCGCCGACCAGCAACATGCCGGACAGTGGAAAGACCAGCCGGGACCCCGCGTCCTTGAGACGTCCCGTGCCTTCTGCATGGCGCGCCCGCCACCAGCGCTCGATCAGCCAGGCTGCACCCAGGCAGGCCGCCAGGGCCAGCAGCTGCCACAAGAAACCCGGGGCGCGAACATCCGCGAGGAGATCGCGGAAAAGCGTGAGCGCGGGATCGTTCTGAGTCATGACTTTCTGTCCAGAACGGCGGCGAAAAAACCATCGGTATGATGCCGGTGCGGCAACAGGCGCAAGAGTTCACCTTCGAGCTCGATGCCGTGCGACGCGAGTATCGCGCAAGCCGGGGTCAGTGTGAAGTCGGGGTGCCGAGTCAGAAAAGCGTCGACGATGGCTTCGTTCTCCGCGGTCAACAGGCTGCACGTGGCATAAACCAGGCGCCCGCCCGGACGCAGCAGCTTGGCGGCAGCGTCGAGTATGCCCGCTTGCTTGACTGCCAGTTCTGCGATGGAATCGTCGCCCTGTCGCCATTTCAGGTCCGGATTGCGGCGCAGCGTGCCGAGGCCGGAACACGGGGCATCAACCAGCACGCGGTCGACCTTTCCGGCCAGTCGCTTGATCCGGGTATCGCGCTCATGCTCGATGCGCACCGGGTGCACGTTGGAGAGGCCGGAGCGCGCCAGACGCGGCTTCAACCGGGCCAGGCGCTTCTCAGAAACATCGTAGGCATAGAGGCGGCCGGTATTTTTCATCAAAGCGCCGAGGAGCAGCGTCTTGCCGCCGGCGCCGGCGCAGAAATCGACGACCATCTCACCGCGTTTTGGCTCCGTCAGATAGCCGAGCAGCTGACTGCCTTCGTCCTGCACCTCGAACGCGCCGGCGAGAAACAGCGGGTGCCTGGCCAGCGCCGGCTTGTCGCGCAGGCGGATCGCCAGCGGCGACAGGCTGCCCGGCAGCGCGGCGATGCCCTCCGCCGCGAACTGGGCGAGAACCGCCGCGCGATTCGTCTTCAGCGTATTGACGCGGAGATCGAGCGGTGCCGGCTGGTTGAGCGCACCCGCCAGCTGCAATACTTCGTCGGCGCCGAACTGGGCTTCCAGCGCTTCGTAGAGCCAGTCCGGCAGATCGCAGCGCACGGCTGGCCCGAAATCGGCCGCGGTCATCGCCTTGGCCACCGCCAGCCATTCCTCCTCGCTCGCCTTGAGCACCGGCGCCAGTTCGCGCTGGCTCCAGCCGCGGGTGACGGCAAGCGCCACCAGCAGCCGCGCCCGGTCCGACAGCCTGTCGGCACAACGCGCCTCGATGCTGCGCCCGCGCCGCAGCACGGCGAACACGGTTTCGGCGACGAAGGCGCGATCGGCGTGGCCAAGCTGGTGATGCGTGCGGAAATAGCGCGATACGACCGCATCGGCGGGGTATTCGAAACGCAGCAACTGCCCGAGAACGGCTTCGGCATGAGCAAACAGAGCAGGAGTGAAGCGAGCATTCATGGCGATCCAATCTCGGTGGCGACCTGCTCGAAGCTCTCGCCCTTCTTGTCGGTGAAGCGGATTCTAACCGGCAAGCGCTCACGGTCGAGCGCGATCCAGACTTCCGTCGTGTTATCGGTCATCGCGCGCAGGTGCAGGGTGCGGAAACGACCGGCCGGCGTTTCGATCTCCTCCTCACCCAGCGAGTCGAGTGCATAGCGTTCATATTTCTTCCCGGTGACGACGCCGATCACGCTGCCTTCCGCCAGATGGCCCATATAGGCGAGCTGGTAGTTGAGCGACAGGAGATCCTGGGTGCCGGGAGCAATCGGCCGCACGCTGCCATCGCGCGCAAGGCGCACCTCAACGGTCGACCAGTCGAAATCGGCATTTTCGTTGGCGTCCTTGCCATTCTTCAGGGTGCGATAGGTCTCCGGCTGCAGGCCGCCGACCACCATTCGCCCGACGCTTTCAGTCTCCAGGCGGATCGGCTTGAACAGCGAAACCAACCCGCTGGTCTCGGTGATTCCGGTCAGGCGGTAGCGGCCGTCTTCGCTGAACTCCCAGCGGTGCTCGGCACGGCCGACCTGCAGGGCGAGTGATACCTTGTAGATGGCGAAGCGGATCGTGCCGGTTTTCGGCAGGACCGGCCTGGGGGCTTGGGCAGGTGTGATCATGGTTGCGGTCGACTTTCGTCCAGGCGCGGTTTCCGACTCCGATTCCGCCTCCGGCACGGGTTCGTCAACCACGGGTAGGGATTTTGGCGCCGGCCTGGCGACCGCTGGTGGCCCCGGCTTGGCAGCAGCGACCGCTGGGGGTGCCCCAAGTGGCGCCGGCAACGGCCTGATCTCGGCACGCAGGGGCACCTGCTCCGGCCCGCCGCCGAAGAGTTCGACATCCATCCCGATCAGCGCCGCGGCGTGGATGGCAAGCGATCCGAACAACGCGGCGAGCAGCGCGACCGGCATCAGCGTTCAACGCAGCGCGGGCGCAACCAGCACGGCACCATCGGCCAACTCGCCGGCCAGCCGCACGCGACCATGCTCAAGCCGCAGCCGCCCCTCGGCGAACCAGCGCACGGCCTGCGGGTAGATCCGGTGCTCCTGCAGCAGCGCGCGGGCGGCGAGCGTCGCCTCGTCATCGCCGTCGACTACCGGCACGGCGGCCTGGATGATGATTGGCCCGTGATCGAGCGTCGGCGTCACGAAGTGCACGGTGCAGCCGTGGATGCGCACGCCCTCGGCGAGCGCCCGCCGGTGGGTCTGCAGGCCCGGGAAGGCCGGCAGCAGGGACGGATGGATGTTCATCAGCCGGCCCGCGTAATGACGCACAAAACCATCGCCCAGGATACGCATGAAGCCGGCGAGCACAACCAGGTCAGGCGCGAAGCCATCGATGCATTCGGCCAGCGCGGCGTCGAAGGCCCCACGTTCGGCAAAGGCCTTGTGGTCGAGGCAGCGCACGGCAATTCCCGCCGCTGTGGCCGTCGCCAGCCCTGCCGCGTCGGGCCGGTTGCTGATCACCGCGGCAATCGTGACCGGCAGGGCGCCGGCAGCGCGGGCGGTGATCAGCGCCTCCATGTTGCTGCCGCGACCGGAAATGAGGATGACGATTTTCTTCATGTCAGAAACTTACGGGAAGAAAGATCATGGTCGCGATCGCTTGCGCCGTCCGGGAAAGGGTCCGGCCATTGCGATCAGCGACAATCTTGGCCATGAAATCGAGCAGGCCGGTGATCCGCCCGAATTCACGCTCGAAGGAGATATTGCGGTTGGCCGGATCGAGCTCGTTGGAAAGCAGATAGAGGTTGCCGGCGGGGTCGCGGTCGGTACTCAGCTTCCAGACGGCGATTTCCATGTTGCGCGCGCAGTTGTAGAGCTTGGTTTCGTCGAGGCTGTCGAGGATGTAGAACTCTTCCTTGTGCTCGAAGGCGGCATCGACCATGGTCAGCAAACCGTAGGCCAGCGCAGCCACCCGGTCACCGTCGTAAGCGCTGCTGAAGGCCAGCGCCGCCGCCTGGCGCTCACGCAGCCCGCCGAATTCCGGCCAGCTCCGCGAGTTGCGCTGGCGCAGGCGGTCGACCGCCGCCTCGCGACTGACCGCCGTTCCCTTCTTCAACTCCTTCGGATTGCGCTTGTAAAGCTTGTCGGCAATCAGTAACAGACCGCCGATGACTTCCGCGCGTGCGGTATCGGCAATGCGGTCGACATCGGATTTCACCAGATACTTGACGTCGACCGTCGTCTGCGTCCGGCCATCCTTTCCCATCTTCGTCGCACAGCCCGCCAGCGACAAGATGAGGAGGACGACCAGCCAGCGCATCAGGCCTCCTTGCTCTTCACGTAGCCGATGCCGATCGGGATCAGCGACGAGATGATGATGCCGATGATGATGAACGACAGATTGGTCTTGACCCAGGGGATGTTCCCCAGCCAGTAGCCGGCAAGGCACAGCGACACCACCCAGCCGACGGCTCCGACCAGGTTGAAGATCGTGAATTTCGCGTAGGACATCGCCCCGATGCCGGCGACGAAAGGTGCAAAGGTGCGGAACAGCGGCAGAAAGCGTGAAATGATCAGCGTCTTGCCGCCATGCTTCTCGTAGAAAGCATGTGTCTTGATCAGTGCATCGCGGTTGAAGAAGCGCGAGTTCTCCCAGTGAAAGACCTTGGGTCCGAGAAATCGCCCGATGTGGTAATTGACCCCATTGCCGAGGATCGCGGCGGCAGAGAGGCAGCCCATCAGCACGAAGATGTCCATCCCCCCCTCGCCGATCGCCGCCAGCGCCCCGGCAACGAAAAGCAGTGAATCGCCAGGCAGGAAAGGAGTCACGACGAAGCCGGTTTCGGAAAAGATGATGACGAACAGGATGCCGTAGATCCACAACCCGTATTGCTGCACCAGCACCGCCAGATGCTTGTCGAGATGAAGGACGATATCCAGGAACTGCATCAGAATTTCCATGAGAAGCGCCAAGCGTGAGAAAGCCGTCATTTTACCCCAAGGTATAATCCGGCCATGCCGATGATTGCCTGCCTTCCCGACCTCCTGATCAGCCAGATCGCCGCCGGCGAGGTGGTCGAGCGACCCGCCTCGGTGTTGAAGGAGTTGCTGGAAAACAGCCTCGATGCCGGGAGCAAGGCAATCCAGGTACATCTGGAGGAAGGCGGCGTCAAGCTGATCCGCGTCACCGACGACGGTTGCGGCATCGCCAGGGAACAGCTGGCGCTGGCGCTGACCCGCCACGCGACGTCGAAGATCATTTCGCTCGACGATCTCGAACGCGTCGCCACCCTGGGCTTTCGCGGCGAGGCGCTGGCCTCGGTGGCCGCGGTCGCCCGCCTCGCCATCAGCAGCCGCGAGCGCGGCGCCAGCCAAGCCTGGAAGCTCAAGGCCGAAGCCGGAGCCGAACCCGAACCGGCAGCCTTGATGGCCGGCACCGTCGTCGAAATGCGCGACCTCTATTTCAACACCCCGGCCCGGCGCAAGTTCCTCAAGGCCGAAGGCACCGAGTTCGCCCACTGCGCCGACGCCGTCAAGCGTCTGGCGCTGACCCGGCCCGACGTCGCCTTCAACCTGACCCACAACGGCCGCAACCTGTTCCAACTGCCACCCGCCGCCAGCACCCGCCGCATCGCCGACATTCTCGGTGACGACTTCCTCGCCGCCGCGCGTCCGATCACCGCGGCTGCCGGCCCGCTCGCCATCACCGGCCACGTCATCGATCCGACGCGCGCCGGCCAGGCGAGAGACGGCCAGGTCGTCTTCGTCAATGGCCGCTTCGTCCGCGACAAGGTCATCGCCCACGCGCTGCGTGAAGCCTACCGCGACGTCCTGCACGGCAGTCGCCAGCCGGCCGTCTGCCTGTTCATCACGCTCGACCCGGCGCTGGTCGACGTCAACGTGCACCCGGCAAAGACCGAAGTCCGTTTCCGCGATTCGCGTGCCGTGCATCAGTTCGTCTTCCACGCTTTGCAGCGGACGCTGGCGACGCCGCTCCAGGGGCAAGGCCCGGCAATGGCACCGCTTGCGGTCGACGCCGAAAAACCGGCAAATTCCGGTTTTTCCCCGGACCCGCCGCCGCTGCGCCACCAAAGCATGCTCGGCGTTGCCGAACCCGCCGCCGCTGCCTATCTCGCCTTCGCGCGCGCCGCCCGGAGCGGCGGCGACTCGACCAGCACGGCTCAATTCAGCCCTTCCACAGCCGTCGACCGGGACAGCCCACCACTCGGTTACGCCCTCGCCCAGCTGCACGGAATCTACATTCTCGCTCAGAACGCGCACGGCCTCGTCCTCGTCGACATGCACGCCGCCCACGAACGCATCCTCTACGAAAAACTGAAAAGCGCCCTCGACAACCGCCAGATCGCCACCCAGGCGCTGCTCATCCCGGCAGTCTTCTCGGCCGATGCGCTCGACATCGCCGCCGTCGAGGAACACGGCGCAGCGCTCGCCGACCTTGGTTTCGCGATCGCTTCGCTCGGCCCCAGCCAGCTCGGCGTACGCGCCATCCCGGCCCTGCTCCAGTCAGGCGATCCGGTCGCCCTGACCCGGTCGCTGATCGCCGAACTGCGGGAACACGGCATCACGCAACTCGCCACCGCGCGGCGCAACGAGTTGTTGGCCACCATGGCCTGCCACGGCGCCGTCCGCGCCCGGCGTCTGCTCAGTATCCCGGAAATGAACGCCTTGCTGCGTCAGCTGGAAGAAACCGCACGCGCCGGCCAGTGCAACCACGGACGTCCAACTTGGACAGAGCTGCCGCTGGCCTATCTCGACAAGCTTTTCATGCGCGGACAGTAACGGGCAAATGCTGCGCCCCCCGCACTCGCCGTCGATCCAGGTTCTCGCCCACCCGCTTGCCTTTGTCCTGGCGGTTCTAGGAAGTTTTCGGAAGCATCAGGGCTTTCTTCTGGCCGGCGCGATCGCCTACAACGCGCTGCTCTCCCTGGTTCCGCTGCTGATTCTCTGCGTCATCGCCCTGTCCAACCTGGTGACCCCGAGCGAACTGCTGGAGACGATGGGCCGGTACATGGAATGGCTGGTTCCCAGCCAGTCGCGCGCTGTCCTCGACGAGTTGACGCGCTTCCTCGAGCAACGGGTCGCCATCAGCAGCGTCCTGATCGCGACCATGATCTTCTTCAGTTCACTCACTTTTTCGGCGCTCAACCAGGCGATGGCGGTCATCTTTGATCATCGCAACCTGGGCGATCAGCGCTCCTCGCTGCTTTCAATGTTGCTGCCCTTCGGGTTCGTCGCCCTGCTCGGCATCGGCCTGCTCGCCGTCACGCTGATCTCGGTCAGCGTGCAGACCCTGATGCCGGAAAACCTCGTTCTCTTCGGCCGCACCTGGGCCCTGCGCGGGCTTTCGGGCATCCTCCTCTACCTGCTCGGTCTGACCGCGGAAACGCTGATGATCGCCGCCATCTACCATTTTCTGCCGGTCGGCCGCATTGCCGTGCGCTACGCCCTGGTTGGCGGCTTGACGGCCACCGCGCTGTGGGAAATCATCCGCCACCTGCTGGTCTGGTACTTCACCAGTCTGT
The DNA here is from genome assembly GCA_016714975.1 of Candidatus Dechloromonas phosphorivorans. Classification (GTDB taxonomy): domain Bacteria; phylum Pseudomonadota; class Gammaproteobacteria; order Burkholderiales; family Rhodocyclaceae; genus Azonexus; species Azonexus phosphoriphilus. The sequence continues at coordinate 80,143 of JADKBR010000001.1, forward strand.
CGAACGCCAGCGTCGTCTATGGCTCGCTGACCAGCACCGTCGTCATCCTGTTCAGCCTCGAAATCGGCGCCACGCTGCTGCTGCTCGGCGCCGAAGTGATCGCCGAATATGAGCGCCTCGGGCGACTCACGGAAGACGAGGTTCCGGGGCGCGCCCAGAGTTGAACCCACCCTCGCCCAGCCGGCGCTGACCGGCGTCATCGACGCAAAACTTGATCCAGGTCCGCGCCCAGATCAGTCCCCGATGGCTTAATGCGGCTCTGATGAAACTCTTCCGCCTTGCCTTCATCGCCAGCCTGGCCGCCCCCCTCCCGGCGTTGGCCGTGCTGCCGCTCCAGCCCTGGCTGGACACCGCGCTGCCGGGTGCCAGCGTCCGCCTGCCGCCGGGAACCTACGCGGGGCCGGCGGTCATTTCCAGGCCGCTGACTCTCGACGGCGACGGCAAGGTGGTCATCGATGCCGGCGGCAAGGGCACCGTCCTCACCGTCAGGGCCGACCACGTAACCCTGCGCGGCCTGACCCTGCGCAACAGCGGCAATTCGCACGATGCGCTCGACGGCGGCCTGATGGCCGAGGGCAACAATCTGCTGATCGAGAACAATGTGATCGAGGATGTGCTGTTCGGCATTGCGCTGCACAAGGTAACGGACAGCGTCGTGCTCGGCAACCGCATCCGTTCGCGCCCGGTCGATCCGGCCGACCGCGGCGACGGCCTGCGCCTCTGGTACAGCCGCGGGAACCGCATCGAGGACAACGACATCGCGCAGATCCGCGACATCACCGTCACCAATGCCACCCACAACCGCTTCACCGGCAACACCATCCGCGACAGCCGGCGCGCCTTCAATTTCCTTTTTGCCCATCGCAGCCTGGTCGACCGCAACCATCTGGAAAGGAACTCGACCGGCATCATCGCCCTCAACTCCGACGGCCTGATCATCCGCAACAACCGCATCCTGCATGCCATGGATGCCGCCGGCGCCGGCATCGCGCTCAAGGAGACCTCGGCGGCGCTGGTCATCGGCAACGAGATCGTCCATTGCGCGCACGGCATCATGGCCGATTCGCCGATGGACCCGATCAACCGCATCGTCTTCATCAACAATCTCGTCGCCCACAACATCACCGGGGTCTATTTCTACGGCGCCAAGGGCGGCCACATAGCCATCGGCAACACCTTCCGCAGCAACCTGTGGCCGGTGACGATCATCGGCGACGGCGACCCGCTGGACGACACATGGTGGGGCAATTACTGGGACGGATACGAGGGCTTCGACCGCGACGGCGACGGCATCGGCGACCGCCCCTACGACCTGCTCGCCTACGCCGACCGCATCTGGATCGAAACCCCGGCGGCGAAGTTCTTCCGCAACTCGCCGGTCCTTGAACTGCTCGATTTTCTCGAGCGCCTGGCGCCCTTTGCCGCACCGGCGCTGATCCTGCGCGACCCCGCACCGCGCATGACGCCAGGCCGCGCAACCGACCCGAATCTACAACTGATACTCGGCGCCACCGCCCTGCATCGCCATGTCCACGACGCGCCGCGACAGGTGCGGGGCAAACAGCGCGATCAGGTCGTAGTCATGGCGGCGCAGGTAGGTACCGCGGCGCAGGGCCAGCCGGGTCGTGTTGGATTCGAACAGGTGGGCGGCGTCGACCGCAACCAGCCCGGCATCACGCTGGGCGTCGAAGGCCAGCGCTGAAATGATGCCGAGACCGAGACCGAGGCTGACGTAAGTCTTGATCACGTCGGAGTCGAGGGCGGTGAGAACGATGTTCGGTTCGGCGCCGATGCGCTCGAACGCGCGGTTGATCCGCGAGCGACCGGTGAAGGCCGTGTCATAGGTGATCAGCGGCCAGCGCACCAGTTCATCGAGCGCCAGCGGGACCGATTTCAGAATTGGATGGCCTTCCGGCGCAATCACGCAATGGCTCCACTGGCGGACGGGCAGCGTGATCAGTCGCGGGTACTGGTCGAGCGCTTCGGTGGCAATGCCGATATCCGCCTCGCCGGAGACCACCCACTCGGCGATCTGCGTCGGGCTGCCCTGGTGCATCTCGAGTTTGACTGCCGGATGCTGGACAACGAAATCGCGCACCACGACCGGCAGCGCATAGCGCGCCTGGGTATGGGTCGCCGCCAGAACCAGCCGGCCGCTCTCACCGCTGGCAAATTCCGAGCTGGCTCGCTTGAGGTTTTCGGCTTCGCGCAGGATGCGTTCGGCAATCGCCAGCACCGCCTTGCCCGGCTCGGTGACTCCGGTAAAGCGTTTGCCGCTGCGTTCGAAGATCGCCACCCCCAGTTCTTCCTCGAGCAGCTTGACCTGCTTGGAAATCCCTGGCTGCGAGGTGAACAGCGACTCGGCGGCTTCGGAGACGTTGAGACCCTGGCGCTGGATTTCGACGATGTAACGCAGTTGCTGGAGTTTCATGGCGGCACCAAATAACCAGATAATATAACAATCTAACTCGATATTCTTTTTGAATCAAATCTCCGCTGCTACGATGCGGACCATGGATTACCTGTACACCCTTTCCGGCTTTGTCGTTGGCGCCATCGTCGGCCTCACCGGCGTCGGCGGCGGCTCGCTGATGACGCCGCTGCTGGTGCTGGTGTTCGGCATTCCCCCGGCCACCGCAGTCGGCACCGACCTGCTCTATGCGGCGCTGACCAAGGCCGGCGGCACCGTGGCACATGGCAGGAAAGGCCACATCGACTGGGCGATCACCGGCCGTCTGGCGGTCGGCAGCATCCCGGCGGCCGCGCTGACGATCTGGGTGCTGGCGCAACTACCCAAGGGCAGCACCGTCATCGGCGAGATCATTTCGCACGGCCTCGGCTTCGCGCTGCTGCTGACTGCCATTGCCATCCTGTTCGGCCGCAAGCTGCGCGACTACGCCGGCAAACATGACGAGTCGCCGCTGCGCCAGCGCCACCTTGCCGCGATTACGGTCATCGTCGGCGCCATTCTCGGCGTGCTGGTCACCATTTCTTCGGTCGGGGCCGGGGCGCTCGGCGTCGCCGCACTTTTCTTTCTCTACCCAAAACTCTCGCCGGTCCGCATCGTCGGATCAGATGTCGCCCATGCCGTGCCGCTGACGCTGGTCGCCGGCCTCGGCCACTGGCTGCTCGGCGGCGTCGACTGGGCGCTCCTCGCCAGCCTGCTGCTCGGCTCACTGCCCGGCATCTGGCTCGGCACCCACGTATCCGCCAAAGTGCCGGAGCACATTCTGCGCCGGCTGCTGGCCGCCATGCTGGTGCTCATCGGCAGCAAGCTGGTCTTTGCCTGAGGAAGTTCCATGTACAAATACAATGCCATCGACCGCCAGCTGATCAACGAGCGCGTCGAGCAATTCCGCGATCAGGTCAAGCGTTGGCAGAGCGGCGAACTGACGTCTGACGAGTTCCGCCCGCTGCGCCTGCAGAACGGCCTCTATGTCCAGCGCCATGCGCCGATGCTGCGCGTCGCCGTTCCCTACGCGATGATGAGCAGCACCCAGTTGCGCAAGTTGGGGTTCATCGCGCGCACCTACGACCGCGGCTACGGCCACTTCACGACGCGCCACAACATGCAGTTCAACTGGCCGCAGATCGAGGATTGCCCGGACATCCTGGCGCACCTCGCCGAGGTCGAGATGCACGCGATCCAGACTTCCGGCAACTGTATCCGCAACGTGACGACCGACCAGTTCGCCGGTGTCGCCGCCGACGAGGTGATTGACCCGCGCCCACTGGCCGAAATCATCCGCCAGTGGAGCACCTTCCACCCGGAATTCGCCTTCCTGCCGCGCAAGTTCAAGATCGCCATTTCCGGGACGAAGGAAGACCGCGCCGTCACCTGGTTCCACGACATCGGCCTGCATCTGCAACAACAGGATGGGGAGATCGGCTTCCGCGTCATCGTCGGCGGCGGCCTCGGGCGGACACCAATCCGTGGCCAGATCGTCCGCGAATTCCTGCCCTGGCAGCATATTCTGACTTACTGCGAAGCCATCCTGCGCGTCTATAACCGCTTCGGCCGCCGCGACAACGCCTACAAGGCGCGCATCAAGATCCTGCTCCAGGCGCTTGGCGTCGAGGAATTCGCCAGACTTGTCGAGGACGACTGGGCGCACCTCAAGGATGGCCCGGCGACGCTGACGCAGACCGAATTCGATCGCGTCGCCGCGCACTTCACCGCACCCGCCTATGCCGGGGACGTTGATGAAGGCGCCTTCGCCGACCGGCTGCATTCCGAAAAAGCCTTCGCCCGCTGGGTCGACCGCAACACGCATCCGCACAAGGTCGCCGGCTACGCCGCCGTGACGCTGTCGCTCAAGCAGCACGGCGTGGCCCCGGGCGATATCACGGCGGAGCAGATGGAAGCCGTCGCCGACCTTGCCGACCGCTACAGCTTCGGCGAACTGCGCATTTCGCACGAGCAGAACGTCATCCTGGCCGACGTCAGGAAATCCGACCTTCATGCAGTCTGGCAGGCAGCGAAGGCGGCCGGCCTGGCGACACCCAACATCGGCCTGCTGACCGGCATCATCTGCTGCCCGGGCGGCGATTTCTGCGACCTCGCCAACGCCAAGTCGATCCCCATCGCCAACGCCATACAGGCCCGTTTCGACGACCTCGACTATCTGTTCGACATCGGCGAGGTCGACCTCAACATCTCCGGTTGCATGAATGCCTGTGGCCACCACCATGTCGGCCACATCGGCGTGCTCGGGGTCGACAAGAACGATGCCGAGTTCTACCAGGTGACCCTGGGCGGTCGCCAGGGCAACGACGCCCGGCTCGGCAAGGTCATCGGGCCCTCGTTCTCGGCTGGCGAAATGCCCGATGTCATCGACAAGATCATCAAGGTGTACATCGAGCACCGCCACGCCGACGAGCGCTTCCTCGACACCTTCGATCGCATCGGCATCGACCCGTTCAAAAACCGCGTTTACGAAGGCCGCGCCCACGGCAAAGCCAAGGTTGCCGAACTGGAGGCGGCATGATGGCTCAGCTGATCACCGACCGGACGGTTGCGGTCGACACCTGGAAAACGCTCGAATTGGCCGACGGCGAAGCGCCGGAAACCATCGCTTTGCCGGCCGGCGACCTGATCTTCCCGCTCGCCGTCTGGCAGGCGCGCAGGGACGAGATCATCGCCACCCACAAGCGCATCGGCCTGCTCCTGCAACCGGACGAGCGCGTCGAGGATATCGCCGGCGACCTCGAGTACTTTTTCCTGATCGCCGTCAACTTCCCGAAATTCGTCGATGGCCGTGGCTATTCCAGCGCCAGCCTGCTGCGCCAGCGCTACAACTACCAGGGCGAACTGCGCGCCGTCGGCGACGTGCTGCACGACCAGCTCTTCTACATGCGGCGTGTCGGCTTCGACGCCTACGCCCTCAAGGGCGACAAGAATGCGGTCGCGATCGAGCACGGCTTTTCAGTGTTCGGTGATGCCTACCAGACGTCCAGCGACCAGCCGCAACCGCATTTCCGCCGCCACCCCGCCTGAACCGATGACGCCGAGCCTGCTCAACATCACGCCGGAACTGTCGGCCAGCGTCGCGACCAGAATCCTGGCCGCCAAGGCGCTGCTTGCCGACATTGCCCACAACTTCGCGCCGGCCACCTTCGCCAACAGCCTGGGCGCCGAGGACATGGTGCTGACCGACCTGATCCTCAAGTCGCGCCTGCCGATCACCATCTTCAGCCTCGATACCGGCCGTCTGCCGCCGGAAACCTACGACCTGATTGGCGCCGTCGACAAGCACTACGGGCACAGGCTCACGATATTCTTTCCGCGTGCAGACGATGTCGAAACCTATGTGCGCAACCAGGGCATCAACGCCTTCCGCGATTCGGTCACGTTGCGCAAGGCTTGCTGCGCCATCCGCAAGGTCGAACCGCTGCAGCGTGCGCTGGCCGGCAAGCGCGCCTGGATCACCGGCCAGCGCGCCCAGCAGGCGGCCACCCGCGACGGCCTGCCGCTGCGCGAATACGACGCAAGCAACGGCCTGGAGAAATTCAACCCGCTCGCCGAGTGGTCAGAAAAGGAGATCTGGACTTACATCAAGCAAAACGCCGTGCCCTACAACGCCCTGCACGACAGGTTCTACCCGAGCATCGGCTGCGCCCCATGCACGCGCGCCGTGGCACTGGGCGAAGACGTCCGCGCCGGTCGCTGGTGGTGGGAATCGCCTGAGTCCAAGGAGTGCGGGCTGCACGTCAAGGGCTGACCGCAGCCGACCCCCGCCTGCGCCCCTGCTTTCAGTAGGCCGGTGCTTTCGGCGGAATCAACTGGCCGCGAATCTCGCCGGGCTTGTTTTCGGCGCTGTGCACATTCACGTAAAGCTCGCCAGCCTTGTACGATTGATACGCGGCTTCGCTCAGCTTCGTTCCCTCCGGCACCATCCAGACGTTGTCGCCGCCCTTGGCCAGGGTAACGACCACCGGGCCATTGACGCCGGCCTTGCCAACGTGGATGTGCGCCATCGTGCCGGCAACCCCGGAGGTCGTCACCTTCCCGCTGACGGTCATATCCGGTTTGATCGTGAGAACACCGCTGCCCGAGGCCATGCTGGCAACCGGCGGCACTTCCGCATCGCCGGAGAGTTTGAACATCAGCTCATCGGCGGCCGCGGACAGTGAAAAGGTAGCCAGTGCGACCGTAGTGGCGGCAAGGATACCCGGAAAGGAATGGCGGAAAGCTGGAATGGCGTTCATGGTGAGCCTTTCGTATCGTTGGGATTCAAGTTGGGCCAGGAGAATGCCGGCGACCTTGTCACCTGATCGATTCCGGCTCCTCCTGCTTCAAGGATATTGACTGCCTGCTGTTCGTTTTGGTTCCGAACGTGGCCCGATCACCACCCATTCACGCGGGTTTCATTCTTGCAGCTCAAAGTGCGCTCAAACCAGCCCGAGACTTTCCTCGACGCCGAGATGGACATTCATCGCCTGCACGGCGGCACCCGAGGCGCCCTTGCCGAGGTTGTCGAGACGGGCGACGAGCAACATGCGCTCGTCGTTGCCGAAGACGAACAGGTCGACCCGGTTGCTGTCGTTGCTGGCCTCGACGTTGAAAAAGCCGCCGTCGGTGTTGGCTTCAAGATCGACCGGCGCGACCCGGATGAACTGCTCGCCGGCGTAGTGGTCGGCGAGGATGCGCTGAACGTCGGTGGGCGTCGCCTTGCGCGTGAATTGCTGTGGATGGAGGAAAACGGTGACGGCGAGACCCTTGTAGAACGGCCCAACGATGGGCTGGAAAATGGGTGCCGCAGTCAACCCGGTGTAGGCGGCCATTTCCGGCAGGTGCTTGTGGGCCAGGCCGAGCGCGTAGGGGCGCGGCGCGTCGATGCGGGCCGGGCTTTCGTAATGGGCGATCATGGATTTGCCACCGCCGGAATAGCCGGTGATGGAATTGGCGGCGATCTGCGTTGCGGCCGGCAGCAGGCCGCCGGCGACCAGTGGCTTGAGGGCCAGGATGAAGGCGGTGGCGTGGCAGCCGGGATTGGCGATGCGCTTGGACGCGCGAATCCGGTCGCGCTGCTCCTTCGCGAGTTCGGGCAGGCCGAAGGTCCATGCCGGATTGACACGGTGCGCGGTCGACGCGTCGATGACGCAGGTTTTCGCATTGTCGACCAGCGCCACCGATTCCAGCGCTGCAGCGTCCGGCAGGCAGAGGAAACAAACCTCCGCTTCGTTGATCAGGCGCTTGCGCTCGGCGAGATCCTTGCGCTTGTCGGAAGCGATCCTGAGCAGTTCGATGTCGGCGCGCTTGCCGAGGTATTCGTTGATCTGCAGGCCGGTGGTACCTTCCTGGCCGTCGACAAAAACTTTGTAGGTCATGGTTAGTCCGGAGTGCCGGAGGTGGTTCGGAAAGAGGATTCTGGCAGAAAATTCAGGCAGCGCGGCAAAAGCTTCGGCACGCTGCCGAAATCAGCGCTTTGCCGCGCCAATTACCGGCACTGGTGAATCTCCGCCGTCACATGCACGATCTCTTCATGGATCGCCAACTGCGCGCGAACCTGCTCGGCCGTCAGTGCTGGATCGTGGGTAACCAGGCTGACGGCACAAGCATAGGACCCCTTGCCGACTCGCCAGACGTGCAGGTCGGTACAGCGCGTCCCGCTGATCTCCGGCCCTGATTCGACCACTTCGCGAATCTCCGAGACCACGGGATGGTCCATCTCGCGGTCGAGCAGCACCTTGCCGGTGTCGAGCATCAGGTTTTTCGCCCACACACCGACAAGAATGGCGCCGACGATGCCCATGACCGGATCGAGCCAGGACCAGCCGTAGAACCAGCCACCGGCGAGGGCAGCAATGGCCAGGACCGAAGTCGCGGCATCGGCAACGACGTGGATGTACGCCGACTTCAGGTTGAGGTCGCCGTGATGATGGTGATCATGTCCTGCGTGATGATCGTGCGCATGGCCATGATCATGGTGATCGTGCGCTTTCCCGAGAATCATGGCGCAGACGAGGTTGACGACCAGGCCGATCGCGGCAATGACGAGCGCCTCGGCATAGTGGATCGGTTCCGGCGCGAGAATCCTTTCGACCGACTGGAAGAGCATCGATCCCGCCACGCCGACCAGGAAGATCGCGCTCGTATAGCCCGCGAGAATCTCGATCTTCCACGTGCCGAAGGCAAAACGCGGGTCGCTGGCATAACGGCGGGCCGCCGCATAGGCGAAGGCCGACAGGCCGATGGCGAGGGCGTGCGAGCTCATGTGCCAGCCATCCGCCAGAAGCGCCATCGAATTGAACCCGTAGCCGGCAACGATCTCGATCACCATCATCGCCAGGGTGATCCACATCACCAGACGCGTGCCCTTCTCGGCGGCGGGGTTGCCCGTATCGAATACGTGGGTGTGCTTCCAGGCCGACAAGTCATGTGTATGCATAATCAAGTTCCAGTGCTGCCAAGGAGAAATGCATTCGCGCTGTTTATCGGATAGGCCAAGCCTGGGTGACTGAACCGTCAGCTCCTGGCCGCGCGCCGCAGGCGAAGCATATCAGCACTTTCGCGGCGACTCCCGCCCTTTCTTTCCCGGCCATCCACCCCGAGCATCGCCGTCGGAATGGCGGGCGGCGGGCACATCCACGCTGATGGTCGCGACATCAGGATGTCTGTCGCACATACCAACGCAGGCCTGTGCAGCATTCTTTCTCACTGTCGTGCAGCAGTCCGCCAGGATTGAACGGTTGTGCGAGGTGTACTGGCCACCCTCTTTCCGCCACCTCGAGTGTCGGTTTTTTTACGCTTGCCCCGAAAAAAAACGCATCAATTCTCTAATTGTGTTGAAAACATGGGAATTATTTCTGGCAACTGCAACTGCTGAAGCCACAAAAAGGTTCCCGAAAGGAATGACAGAACAAGACCCCAAAATTTGCATTGCCGGTACCGATGGTCGGCGCGACCTGACAGCATGTCCGGTGCGCTCCCGCTTCCCGCCGCCAACGTAATGTCGACGACCACCTATGGTGACTTCAACGTGTACTCTCTGGATCTCTTGGCACAGTGCCAGGCAGCCGGCGACCCGCGCTGTATTCCGAGCAGCGTGCCGATTGCCAGCAATGCCGGTTTTACCAAGACACAACTCGTAATTCTCACGGGTGAAAGCGGAAACCCCCAGACAACCAACCAGCCTGAGCCGCTCCCGAACGGCTCGCCGGCCGACAACGCTTTCGCGTCACCCAGTGGGGCGCAGAGTTCCACGTTCCTCATGGGTGTCGGGAACGAGCCGTCGCCGACCTTCACTGGCGATCGTACCGGCCATTGGGACATCACGATTTCAACGCTGCGCACGATGCTTGGCTCCCACGACCTGGTATTCATTTTCGACAACGCGCAGCAAGGCAGTGCCGTCAATCAGTGGCTGCAACTCTGGGCGCAAGCCGAAATCCTCACCAGCGCCGGCGTGTCCCAGGCCTGTTTCGAATTTGGCAGTGACGGCAAAGGCTGCCATACGCCAATCGCGCCGAGCGGCCCCGGTGTCCCCAATTCCTATGTGGGCGTATATACCGACTACTGTGTCGACAAGACGAGTGGCGTGGCGTTTGCATTGGGGACTGGCACCTCCACCTTCTGTGCAGCTAATAACGGCTACTACGTCAACGGCAATATCGGCAGCGCCAACGCTGACAACGCCGCCTTCAGCCAGGGCTTGAACGATTTCATTTTCGCCGGCAGCACGGATGGCAGCTGGATTCTGTCCTTGGATGTCCGCACGGCCAACAACAACGGCAGCGCGGAGACTCTCTGGATATGTACCGAGTGCGATGTTTCCACGGCAAGGAGCCGGCGCTCGTTGGACTCGCTCTTCTGGGTCTTGGCAGCCTGCGTCGTCGTCAGGCCAACAGCTAGACAAGAACGGTTCCGCGCTCAAAGAGAAGGCTCCTGCGGGAGCCTTTTCGCTTTTGTGCGGCGGCCCCTCAGTCGCCGGAGCCGTTCATAGAAAGCCAACGCCCGCTGGCCGGCGACGTCATGTTGCTCTAAGGCGCGTTCTGGACCCCCTCGCAAGGTGCCTGCCCCTCTTTCCATCTTCGCCATCAGATTGGCAAGCTTCGAGCAACATCGACCCGGCGCGTCGATTCCAGCCAGCATTACGGGGTTCATGGCGTACACTGCGCGCCTTACCTATTTGGCCGGACGCCCGATGCAAAACGAACACTTCATTCCGGGCAAGGATGCCTCCCTCGAACACTCCATAGCCTCGATGCAGGCCAAGCTGGCCGCGCGCGGCTTCGACATCGAGGAATGCTCGTGGCTCAACCCGGTCGATAGCGTGTGGTCGGTGCATGTGCGCAACCGCGAATGCCACCTGATGTTCACCAACGGCAAGGGTGCGACCAAACTGGCGGCGCACGCCAGCGCGCTCGGCGAGTATTTCGAGCGGTTGTCCTGCAATTATTTCTGGAACCACTATTACCTCGGCGAGAAAATCGCCCAGCGCGAATTTGCCCACTACCCACGCGAACGCTGGTTTGCCGTGGTTGACGTGGCCTGGCCGGCCGATCTGCTGACACCGGAACTGCAGGCCTTCTACAACCCGGAAGGCAGCATCCCGGCCGAGGCGCTGATCGACATGAATTCGGGCAATTGCGAGCGCGGCATTTGCGCCATCCCTTACAGTCGCCAGAGTGACGGCGCCGAGGTCTTTTTCCCGGTCAACATCATCAGCAACCTCTACGTCAGCAACGGCATGTCGGCCGGCAATACGCAGGCCGAGGCGCGCGCCCAGGCGCTGTCGGAAATTCTCGAACGCCACGTCAAGTTCAAGGTCATCGCCAAAGGACTGTGCCTGCCGGATGTGCCGAAGGAAGTCATCGGCCGCTATCCTGGCATCGCCGCCGGCATTGCCGGGCTGCGGGCCGCCGGCTTTGGCATTCTGGTCAAGGACGCCTCGCTCGGCGGCAAGTACCCGGTGATGTGCGTCACCATGCTCAACCCGCACGATCAGGGCGTCTTTGCCAGCTTCGGCGCGCATCCGCGCTTTGAAATCGCCCTCGAACGGGCGTTGACCGAGTTGCTGCAGGGCCGCGCGCTGGAAGCCCTCGACGGCTTCCCGCCGCCCGGCTTCGACCTCGATGAAGTCGCCAGCGCGCCGAACATCGAAATTCACTTCGTCGACTCCAGCGGCATCGTCCATTGGAATTTCTTCAGCGAAGCCGCCGATTTCGAATTTGCCGACTGGAATTTCAACGATCTGGAAAAAGGCAGCACCGCCGACGACACCACCTGGCTGTGCGAGCGCATCCACGCCGATGGCCACGACATCTACGTCGCCGACTTCGACCACCTCGGCGTCTACGCCTGCCGCATTCTGGTGCCCGGCATGTCGGAGATCTACCCGATCGACGATCTGGAGTGGGAGAACAACAGCAACGGCAACCTCGTTCGCCCCGCCATTCTGCGCCTGACCGAACTTGACGACGACGAATGCCGCAATCTGCTCGGCACCTTGAACGAACTCAACATCGCCGACGAACGCCCGGTCGCCGCGTTGATCGGCCTTGCCCCCGATGCCGGCTCACTGTGGGCCGACCTGCGCGTCGGCGAATTGAAAGCCATGCTTGCCTTGGCCGTCGGCGACAGCGATGCGATTCGTGAAGGCTGCGAGTGGGTGCGCCAGTTCGAGCAACTCGACGCCGCCCGCCGCCGCACATACCAGTGCATCGAAACCCTGCTCGATATGGAAGACCCGGATGTCTACGAAGCCGCGCTGGTCGGGCTCTATGGTCACGAAACGCTGGACCTGGCAACCGACCTCCTCGACGGCGAAATCCGCTTCTTCAGCCTGCAGTCGCCCGGAATGAACCTCGACGGCTGCGAATTGCACCGGCGTTTGCTGACGCAATACGAAAAGACGCAACCTGCTGCGGTCGACGCCTGAAAAGAGCCAAAAAGCAATACGCCCGAAGCGGCATGTTGTCCGCTTCGGGCGTCAATTTCCGAGCCAAGACTTACTTGGCGATGTCGAGCAGTTCGACTTCGAAGATCAGCGTCGAGCCCGGGGGAATCCCCGAAATGCTCTGGTTGCCGTACGCCAGGCTGGGCGGACAGACCAGTCTGGCCTTGCCGCCAACCTTGATCTTCTGCACCCCTTCGGTCCAGCACGGAATCACCCGGGTCAGCGGGAAGGACGCCGGCTGGCCGCGCTTGTAGGAGCTATCGAACTCCTGGCCATTTTCCAGCGTGCCGCGATAGTGAACCTTGACAGTGTCGCTCACCTTCGGATTGGCGCCCGTGCCCTCCTTGAGCGTGGTAATGCCAATCCCGGAGGCAGTCTTTTCCTCCCTGGGTTCGGTCGCCTGGGCCTGGAGCGTGAGGGCGAAGAGAAGCACTGCTGTGGTAGTGACCACCTTGTTCATGGATCTGCCTTTGCGAAGGTTGGGAATTCGGCACCGGATACGGTACCGCAATTGTGCCGCAGAATTCATCGGTCAACGCAATCGGCAAAGGCAGAATGAGTGCAGCGACTGCCGACATTGGAGCTGATGCCGAGATTGTGACAGCGGTGACGAAAAGTCCCGAAGACGTTCTGTGAAGCCCTGTGGAATCCGCCACTCGAGTGTCGACTTTCTTTACACTGGGGCGGAAAGCAAGAAAGGGGAAGACAATCTCGTCTGAAATACTCATTTATATTCAGTTAGTTGCAATTTACAAAAAAATTGGCATGGATCATGCTTTAGTTCTCCACGCAAGCATCGACGTTGTGAAGATGCTGAACTCTTAGGGAGCTTGTCATGAATACCTTCTTGAAATCACTCACCGCAGTTGCCGTGGCAGGCGCCGCCTTGACCAGTATGCCGGCTCAGGCTGTTGTAGTTACGTTTGGTGGCGCCAACGCTCAACAGGACAATGTAGACACCTTGGTGGTCGACTCCATTAATGCTGGCAAGACCAGTGCCGTCGCTGGTTACGTCAACGCTGCCACCAACACGGTCACTGGTGCCAACGTATTCCTCGAAACCTTCGATGCCTTGGCGTCCGGCCCTAATAATGTCGGCTCCACCACTCGACCTACTGACAGTAATCTTGCAAAGATCCAGTTTGGCGGTCCCAATGGTGGATTCAATTCGTTGAATCCCAACGCCCCCAATGCTGGGGATCTGACCATAGCCAACACAGGTGGTTTTGGGATGGGGATTCGGAAGGGTACGACAGGTTTTGCAGCCGCGCCAGGCGGCGATTGCGTCCAAGGCCCCGGCAATGTTGCAGGATGCAACGCGACATATTTTGCCTACGGTCCAGGCCAAGGCGGCCAAATGCCGTCCGGCGTCAAGGTCAGTTTTGCCAATCTCTTGGGCGCTTACGGCCCCGGTTACGGGGTTGACTATCTGGGTGTCTTCTACGGATCGGTTGACACCTATAACGAAATCAGGTTTTACAATGGCCTCGGCAACCTGATCAGCGGCACTGGCGATTTGTCTGACGGCATACTGACCGGCACCGAGATTCTCAATGCATTGAGTTTATCTTCCGGCAACCAAATTAATTCGAACGTTTACGTCAATCTTGCATTCCAGCCAGGTGACCAATTTACGTCGTTCGAGTTCTACACGACGGGTGTTGCGTTTGAAATCGACAACGTCGTGACACACATTGGTCTGATTCCCGAGCCGGGTTCGTTAATGTTGATCAGCCTTGGCCTGTTCGGCCTGGCGGGATTGCGTCGCAAGAAGGCCTGATCGTCCCGCTCCCATCAGCAGCCAACAAGGGCCCGGAGTGATACCGGGCCTTTTTCGTTGCTCCGCCACCTCGCAATACGGACAAACCCTTTCCTGTGTCGGCAATTCAGACCCCTCACCAAACCGAACACCCCTCCCCGAAACCGTGTTGAAGGCCTGATCAGCTTGCCGACTGGCCGGTGTCGACCTCGAACGGTCACTTGACCAAGGCAAACAGCCTGTCCGAAGTGGATCGATCGGGTGAGTTCAGGTGTTTGGCAAAGGGCGCCTCCAACGCGCGCCCGAACTTCTGCCCCGGCACGGACTCCAACTCTTGAACCGCAACCGGCAAAAATTGCCAAGCGGGCAGAGAAGGAAGGCATCATGGAAACACCCGTACACAGCTTGACTGCGCTTTTCGCACAACTCGGCCAGCCCAACGATGAAGCGTCCATCGCGCAATTCATCGAAAGCCACCGCCCGCTGGCCGGCCACGTCATGTTGCATGAAGCCGCCTTCTGGACGCCATCGCAGGCGTCCTTCCTGTGCGAGGCCATCCGTGATGACGCGGACTGGGCCGAAGTCGCCGACGAACTGAACGCCGAGCTGCGCGCCCGGCACTAGATTGGCGACCGCCATGACGCGGCTGGAGAAAGACTCGTTCGGCGACATCGCAGTTGCGGTCGACCGCTTGTGGGGGGCACAAACGCAGCGTTCGCTGGATCACTTCGCCATCTCGACCGAGCGCATGCCGGACGAACTTATCCACGCTCTGGCGCTGGTCAAGGCCGCCTGCGCCAGGGCCAATATGAAACTTGGCCTGCTGCCGGCAGCGAAGGCTGGCGCCATCATGGCCGCCGCCGATGAAGTGGCCGCCGGCCAGCACCCGGATGAATTCCCCCTCTCGGTATGGCAAACCGGTTCCGGCACGCAGACCAACATGAACTTCAACGAGGTGCTGGCGAACCGCGCCTCGGAACTGCTCGGCGGCCCGCGCGGCAGCACACGACTGGTTCACCCCAATGACGAGGTCAATCTCGGGCAATCGTCGAACGACATTTTTCCGACCGCAATCCATCTCGCGGCTTTGATCGGGGTGACGCGGCATGTGCTGCCTGCCCTCCACCAGCTCGCTGCGAGCCTTGCGGAAAAGGCAGCCGCCTTCGCCAGCATCATCAAGATCGGCCGCACACACCTACAGGATGCGACGCCACTGTCGCTCGGCCAGGAGTTCTCCGGCTACGTCGCCCAGTTGCAGCATGCGGAGGCGGTCATCATGGCCACCCTGCCCTCGCTCTACCCGCTGGCGGTCGGTGGCACCGCGGTCGGCAGCGGACTCAACACCCACCCGGAGTTCGGCTTCCGGGTCGCCGCGATACTGGCCGAGCAGACCGGGATGCCCTTCACCAGCGCGCCCAACAAATTCGCCGCGCTGGCCGCCAGCGACGGTCTGGTTGCCGCGCATGGCGCGCTGAAGACGCTGGCCGTGGCGCTGATGAAGATCGCCAACGATATCCGCTGGCTGGCCTCCGGCCCGCGCTCCGGACTCGGTGAACTCAGCATCCCGGAGAACGAGCCGGGCAGCTCGATCATGCCCGGCAAGGTCAATCCGACCCAGTGCGAGGCGCTGACCATGCTCTGTTGTCAGGTCATGGGCAACGACGTGGCAATCGGCATCGGCGGCGCCTCGGGCAATTTCGAGCTGAACGTCTTCCGGCCGCTGATCGCCCACAATTTCCTGCAAAGCATCCGGCTGCTGGCCGATGGCATGGCCAGCTTCGACCGCCACTGCGTGCGCGGCATCACCGCCAATCGGGAACGTATCGCCGAACTGATGGAGCGCTCGCTGATGCTGGTCACCGCGCTGGTGCCGCACATCGGTTACGACAAGGCCGCTGAAATCGCCAGACGGGCGAGCCGCGAAGACACGACGCTGAAGGCTGCGGCGCTGGCACTGGGCTACGTCAGCGCCGAGCAATACGAAAACTGGGTCAACCCGGAAGCGATGATTCAAGCGCGAGAGTGACCGAACAAGACATTCCGGACCAAGGAATCACACGCGGCGCGTGGCGTCCGCTCAATCTTGCGACACGTCGACAACGCGGCGCTGATTTGCTATAAGAGCATCGTAACTCGCCCGACAGAGAGATTTCATCCACCTGAACGCATAGAGTCGGCTTGAGCTGACCAAGGATGAAATGGGGCGTTGAGTGTGTTTGTCCGACAGGAGAAGGCGCATGAAACGTACTCCACTGGCCGCTATTGTGGCTATCGCCATCGCCGCAGGTATCTGGGCGTATCAGAGCGACACCCGCCCGCTCGGCGAGGTCCATGCTCAGAACACCACGGTCGCGGCACCGACAGCGCCGCCCGGCAAGCAGATTCCGGAGCCCTCCGCAGTCGATCAGGACGCCCCGTACCAAGAAGCCTGTGCCCGCGAGGGGCTGAACGAATCGGAATGCGTCGGCCGGCTGATCTGGTTCAAGGCCACCGGCGGCAACGAGCGTTTTCACACCTACACCTTTCAGCAGCGCATCGGCGTCCTCGTCGACTGGTACCGCGTCCTGCGCGCCGACCAGCGCGACGACCGCTTCTGGGCCTGGGGCATCATCAATGACCCGGCATGCTGCAAGCCAGGCGATCCCGAATGCCCGGCGAAGTCGGCCGCGGAGACCTACGGTTTCGACTGGTGCCCGGGCGACGATGTGCTGCTCAAGTACGTCGGCAAGACGGGTTATGTCGACCCGGCCTGCGGCCTCAAGGATGCCACCCTTGACCCCGATGATCCGCACAGCCAGGGCGGCAAGGCGGATCAGCGTCATTCCGCCTGTGATCTGAAGTTCGGCACCTCGACCGGCGCCCTCGGCATTCGCAAGTTCCCCAACCCGCGCTTTGACGCCGCCAGGTGGAAGCAGTTGAACAGCGACCTCGCCTCATGGTCCGGTTTCGCCACGACCAAGGCCGCCGCCACCGGCATCGAATCCGACCAGCGCGTGAGCAAACTGGCCGACGCCTCGGTCGAGCCGCCCTTCCTGATCGGCACATCTTGCGGCTCCTGCCACATCGCCTTCGACCCGCTCAATCCCCCCGCCGACCCGGCGCACCCGAAGTGGGAAAACATCAAGGGGCTGATCGGCAACCAGTACACCCGCATGTCCGAACTGCTCGGCTCCGGCATGCCCAAGAGCAGCCTCGAATATCAGATGTTCGCCCACGCCCGGCCGGGCGTGACTGATACCTCGGCCCTGTCCCACGACCAGATCAACAATCCTGGCACCATCAACGCGCTGATCAACGTCGCCCAGCGTCCGGTGTTCAAGGGAGAATTGGTCACCAAGTGGCGCAAGGCCGCCACCTGCGGCACCGAAAAAGACGAAGGAAAATGCTGGTGCGAACCGGGCCGCGACGGCAAGTGCTGGCAGAAAAGCCTGCGTGACGACGACACCACCACGGTTTACCTGGGTGGCCAGAAGGTCGTGCTGCCCGGTGTGCATCACATCCTGAAAGGCGGCGAGGATTCGATCGGCGCCCTGGAAGCGATCCAGCGCGTCTATTTCAACATCGGCTCGTGCTCCGAGCAGTGCTGGGTCAATCACTTCGCCGACATGCGCCAGGTCGATCCCCAGCAACGCGGCTTCGGCCAGACGTCATTCGACATCGGCCAGTGCCGGCGCGACTGCCCCAACTTCCGGGCGGTCGAGGACCGCCTGCAGAATCTCCTCGATTTCTTCGCTTCCGCCGAATCCGATCAAACCGACCTGCATGCCGCCCGCGCCAAGACCCGGAAGGTCGCCTATACGCCAGCCGATCTCGCCGCCGACCTTGACAAGGAATTCGGCAAGGGTGCGGTCAGCCGCGGCCAGACGGTATTTGCCGATAACTGTGCGCGCTGCCATTCGAGCCTCCCGGAAGATGCGAACGGTCCGTTCAAGAACCGCGACTTCGCTGCCCCCAACGAAGCACATCCGCGCAAGGTACGCGCCGATTTCCTGGGCAACGACCAGTCGACGCCAGTCACCGAGGTTGGCACCTTCCGCTGCCGGTCCCTGCACTCCAATCATAAGATCGGCCACCTGTACATGGAATATGCTTCCGGCACGGTACACCAGCGGCCGCTGGTGGCGGACATCCCGGAGCGTAACGAACTCAAGGACGGCGGTCGTGGTTATCTGCGCAACATCTCGCTGGTCAATGTCTGGGCCACCGCGCCGTTCATGCACAACAACGCCATCGGCCCCGAAATCTGCGGCAATCCAGCGAACAAGGATAACGATTTTCACCGCGCCCGCTACGTCGACCGCGACGGCAAGCTGCTCGCCAATCAGCCCGACTGTCTGCGCTACGACCCGACCGTCGATGGCCGCTTCGAGCTCTACAAGCTCTCCATGGTCGAGTTGCTGCACCCGAAGGAACGCGGCAGCAAGCGCACCCTGACCAATTCCGACCTGATCATCGACGTCGGCATACGCCCCCTCGAAGGCAAGACCGAGAAGCCTCTGGGTGGATTCGGCCAGGTACGGATCCCCGAGGGCACCAGCGCCGGTTTCCTCAACGGATTGCAGCACAAGCAACTGATCGGTGACCTCTTCCTTGCCAAGCGCGACCCGGCAAGACTCGAAGCTACCGGCAAGAAGGAACTGACGCCAACCCTGGCAGCCATGGCCGATGAGGTGCTGAAGCATCCGGCGCGCTTTGTCGACATCCTCCGCGAGAAGCGCGATTTCCTCAGCGCCAACTACCAGACCTGCACCCAGGAGATCGAAAACGAGGGCCACCGCTTCGGCGAAGATCTTTCCGAAGCCGACAAGAAGGCGCTCACTGCCTTCCTCGCCACACTCTAGGAACCGGGAGATCACGATCATGGGACTGCCGAAAAAACTCGCCCTGCACACGGGCCTCGCCGTCCTGGCGACTCTCGCTCTGGCTGCCTGCACCCGGCCGGAACCACCCAATATCGCCTTCGCCCCGTACGACAAGGCCTACCAGTCGAAGCTGGATCTTGCCCAGGTCGATTACAAGTACCCCATTGCCCCGACGGAACTGGCGAAGATCACGCCTGACTGGCTGGCCAAGCTGGATCAGGAACAACTGGACCAGATCTACGCTCGGCTCACTGCCGGCCCCATCCCCGACGGTGCCTTCGACGGACGCATCCTGCTGCCGCGCGGGGAAACCGGCAAGTTCCGGCTCTCCGAGACTGTCGGTGGGTTTACCGGCACGGCGCTGCATCTCAAGGGCCTGGTCATCGAGGATGTCGGCGAGGCACTCTGGCGCGGCAAGGTATTCTTCCGTGATGAGCGGGTGCTGCGCAACCGCATCGAAGACCTGTCGATACTGAAAAATATGGGCCTCGTCGAAGGCGAGCCGAAGAAGATGAGCTACGGCGGCAAGGAAACCTGGCTGCTCTTTCCGGCCAAGCTCTACTGCGGCCAAAGCCTGCTCGATGCGCGCCGGGAGTCGATCATCATCGATTATTTTTTCACCGACGAAATCCCCGGTTATCAGGAAAACCCGGATTACCTGGCAGGACGCCGCGGCCTCAAGGTGCGTGATGAAATCCGCATGATCCGGCCCGGCCTCTACCTCGGTCGCGCCTATCTCGACCGTGGCTTCGCCCTCAATTTCACCCTCTACGACAAAGCCAGCGACGATCGGGCGCGCGAGGAATTTGTCAAGACCGGCAAGGTCCAGGAGGATTGCTGGCCCGGCACCCAGGCCCGGCCCGTCGCCGCCGCCAAACCCTGACGCTCCACATCAGCGATGGCATCCCTTCATGAGCCTGCGCAACCTCCTCCTGGCCGGCGTGCTTGGGCTGCTCGGCCCGGGGTCGGTCATGTCGGCAGCGGCTGAAGCCCTCGCCTCGCTGCCGACCTGGGTTATCGACCCGGCCACCCCCGGCGCCAACCTGCCCCCCGCCGGTCGCTCGCTTTTCGACCAGCTTTTCGCCGTTGACCGCAACGGAAAGGCGGCCATCGAATTGCCCTTCCCTTTCCCCGCGCTCCTCGCCCGCCTCGATGCCCAACTCGCCCAGGACCCGGCCAGTCCCTTGCCGCCCGCCAAACGGATCCTGATTCCTCTCGGGCGCTCCCTGCAGCGCACCGCTGCTGCACCGGACTACTTCGCCTATCCCCGCGTCGTGGTTGCCGTCGATGGCGAACCAGCCTCGGCCGCCACGCTCTTCCTCAAGGACCGGCTCTACATCGGCTACCAGGAGAAATCCGCCGTGCTCGAGGTCATCAGCTACAACGAGGCCGCCGGCCGCTTCGAGTTCCAGCTGGTCAAGGACTACCGGGCCGGCGGCCAGCCGCAAGTGGTCTATGCCCCCCGCATGGTGTGTTTTGCCTGCCATCAGAATGGCGCGCCCATCTTTTCCCGCGCCCTGTGGGATGAGACCAATGCCAATCCCCAGGTGTCAGCACTGCTCGCCGCCGGTGGCCGCGGTTTCTACGGCATCCCCACCGAGCGGGGCGTGGATGTCCCCTATGCCATCGACAACGCCACCGAGCGCGCCAACCGCTTTGCCCTGACCCAGCGTCTGTGGCGGGAAGGCTGCGGCGATGCTGACCTGTCCGCCCGACGCTGCCGGGCCGGCCTGTTTTCCGCCGCCCTTCGCCACGCCCTCGCCGGGGGCCAGGTGTGGTTGCCGGATCCAGACTTCGAGCAAGCGGTAAGCGCCAAACTGCGAGCCACCGCCCGCCACCGCTGGCCGGGCGGGCTGGCGATCGGCAACCCCGATCTGCCCAACCGCAACCCCCTGCAAGGCATGACCATCTGGCCAGCCAATGACGCCGCGCGTACCGTCTTCTCCAACGTCCCGGCCCGCTTCGAACCCCTGGCCCCGCGTCCGCCCCAAGCCCTTTGGCAAGCCGAAGCACCGAGCGCGGTCAGCACCCTGATTGCCGGGCTGGCGGAATTCGTGGCAGCCCCGGACCGTGGCCGCCTTGAAGTGGCACTCTCCAGGCAAGCGAATGTCGTCACCGAGCGCGTGACCGCGTCCTGCCAGATCGAAGCCAGCGCGCCAGCATCGCGTTGGTCGGTGCGCTGCGCACCGCGCCCCGGGCAGTCGGGGCCAACACTGGCCGGCATCCTGTCCGTGGTTGCTGGCCGGCCGACAAGCGGTCATCTCAGCCGGTTGACCTTGCCCGGCGGCACCGCCCTGAGCAACCTCGAACTGCTCACTGTGGGCAGGTCTTCGGCCGCTGGCGCCGTATTCCTCCCCCGGGTCAACGGACGTCTCGCACGCAGCGCTGAAGGAAACGCCATTCACCGCCTGGAATTCCGCCGTAGCGCGAGCAACCCGGCGAGCGGTGAGGTGGTGCTCGAGATTCGCCTGGAGTTTTCCGCCGTCGAGCGGGCCATGGCGGCCTTGATTGAAAGCACCAAAGGCGAAACCCTCTTCGCCCCCGACACGATTCCACGACAAGCGATGATGGCGGCAGTCTTCAAGCAACTTGGCCTGCCTGCACAGCCCACATGCTGCGCTGCCGCCCAGACACTGCCTGCACCCCGCCTCGAAGTTGCAGTGCTCGCCCCCGGCGCCAGGGCAAGCGTCGCGGTGGACGGTTCCCTGCAAGCCTTTTTTCCCTACTGCGCGGCTTGCCATCGGACCGCGGAGACTTTCCCGCCAAATTTTCTTGCCGGTGACAGCACCCAGGTCGCGGCCCGGCTGCGCCAATGCGCCCCGCGGCTTTATGTGCGTCTAGCCATGGCCGATGTGCCTGCGGAGCAGCGGGACAAGACACCCATGCCGCCAGAAACCGTCCTGCCAGCCTTTGCCACCGATGTCAAAGGCTGGCACGCCAGCCCGGTCCGCGCCACTCTGCTCGCCCAGGTCGATGATTGGCTGCATACCGAAACTGGCCAGCCGCCGAACCTCAAGCAACTGCTGGCCGGTGGCTACGAAGCCCTGCGCCCCTGCCTGGCGGCACCATGAATCAGCGCAACATGAAAGGGAGAACACCATGAATGAAGAACTCGAACAAGCTGCAAGTCCCTGGAAAAGGCGCTTCATTGTCCTCTTCGTCCTGACCGTGGCACTGCCGCTCCTGATCGGCCTGATCCTCCAGAGGCGTTTCGGCACGGATGTCCCCGTCGATTACGCCAGCCCAACCGAGCATTTCAAGTACGGGTCGACCGGCGGCGAACACGAAATGGGCTTCCCCTACTGGATCTGGCGGGCCCTGCCCGAAATCTGCCCGCAATACCTGCCGGGCAAGGGCTACCAGTCGCTGGGCATGATCTACGAAAAGAACCCCGATGGCAGCGATCGGGATGTACCGATCGGCACCTCCAAGCGTCGCTACCAGGGTATTGACCGCGTCTTCGTCAATTGCGCCGCCTGCCACACCAGTACCGTGCGCACTGCAGCCGACCAGCCGCCAACCGTTGTCCTCGGCATGCCTGCTGCGACTTTCAACATGAAGGGCTTCGAGGAGTTCTTCTTCCGTTGTGCGGCCGATCCGAAGTTCTCGAAGGAATACATCCTGCCGGAGATCGCGCGCCAGGGCGGCGATCTCGACCTGCTCGATCGCACCCTCGTTTACCCCGTCGCCATCGCCATCATGCGCGACCGGGTGCTGGCGCTGGCCGGGCGTTTCGACTGGGTGTTCAAGCAGAAGGAATGGGGACCGGGCCGGGTCGACACCTTCAATTCGGCCAAGGTGATCTTCAATTTCCCGATGGCTCACCTCGACCCGAAGGAACTTGATGCTCCCGCCGACTTTCCCTCGCTCTGGCGACAGCGCCAGCGCAAGGAGCCGAAGGAAATGCAACTGCACTGGGACGGCAACAACACGACGGTCGAGGAACGCAACAAGAGCGCCGCCTTCGGCACCGGAACGACACCGCCCACCATCGATCTCGCCCGCATCAAGCGCGTCGAGGCCTGGATCATGGACGCCACTCCGCCCAGTTTTGGCGACTTTTTCCCGGTCGACCGCAAGCTCGCCGCCAAGGGAGCCCCGATCTACCAACAATACTGCGCGGCCTGTCACGGCGCCTCGGGCAGCGACTTCACCGGCGAATACGTCGGCCAGGTGGTGCCGCTGACCAAGATCGGCACCGACCGTCGCCGCCTCGATTCCTACAGCTACACATTGGCGGTGAACCAGGCCACCCTCTACGCCGGTTACCCATGGCGCTTCACCCATTTCACCAAGACTCATGGCTATGCCAACATGCCCCTGGATGGCCTCTGGTTGCGAGCGCCCTTCCTCCACAACGGCTCGGTACCCAGCCTGCGCGACCTGCTCGAACCGGCTGCCAAACGGCCGAGAGCCTTCTTCCGCGGCAACGACGTCTATGACCCGGTCAAGGTCGGCTTCGTCTCCAATCGGCCCGCAGCCAACGGTGCCAAACTGTTCCGCTTCGATACGACTGTTTCGGGCAACGGCAATGGCGGCCACGAGGGCAAGGCCTACGGCACCGACCTGAGTGCGGCCGAAAAGACGGCGCTGGTCGAGTTCCTCAAGACATTCTGATAGGTGATGAGATCATGAGTACCTCCTGCTCCTGCAAGACCTGGCTCAAGGCCATCGGCCTCACCCTGGCGGTCATCGCCATCATCGGTGCGATGATCGGCTATGATCGCGGATTCCGCGAGTACGCTCAGCCCGACTGGGTCACCGCCACCCCGGAAATGCGTTTCAAGTATGGCTCCATTGGCGCTGAGCACGACGCTGGCGTGCCGTACTGGATCTTTTATGTCCTTCCCAGGATATTCCCGGAAAAGCTGACCCAGGATGGCAAGGTCCAGCCCGGCGGCTATGCAGCCCTCGGCGTACCCTGGGAACTCGGCCAGGAACTGCCGGTGGGCTTCACCAAGAAGACCATCGGCTTTCCACGCGTCGCCAACAACTGCGCCGTCTGCCACACGACCAGCTATCGCGTCACGGCGGATTCCAACCCCATCTTCGTCGTCGGAGGTTCGGCTCATACCACCAATGTCGAGGGCTTCTTCCGTTACCTGATCGACTGCGCCAGGGACCCGCGCTTCAACGCCGACATCCTGATGGCGGAGATCAACCGCGTGACCCAGCTCGACTGGCTCGACCGCTTGCTCTATCGCTTCCTGATCATCCCAATCACCAAGAAGCGCCTGCTGGAAAGGGAGGCCCAGTTTGCCTGGATCTACCGCCAGGATTTTCCTGATTGGGGCCGCGGACGCGACGACGCGATGAACCTGACCAAGTACTTCATGATCAAGGCGCCGATGGATGACACTTTCGGGCCCACCGACATGCCCTCGGTGTGGAACCTGAAGAAGTACGTCTGGGACAAGGGCCACCGCATGAACTACGCCGGAGACAGCCACGACGCCACCTCGGTGATCATGGACTCGGCCCTCGGTCTGCTTGGCGCCGCTCCGGCCAACAAGAAGGAATTCGTCGGGCAGGTGCAGTGGCTGAAGGACTACCTCTCCGAACTGCCGCCACCGAAATACCCCTTCCCCATCAATACTGCCAAGGCAGCTGCCGGCCAGCCATTGTTCGAAGCCCATTGCGCCAGTTGCCACACCAGTCACAAGACGGGCACCCCACTCCCGTTGGCCGAGGTCGGCACCGACCGGGGTCGGCTGGATTCCTGGAACAAGGGCGCAGCCATCAAGGCCAACCAGGTAGTCAAAGAGATGGGGCTGGAACGACGCGGCCTGGTCGAGGAAGACCTGACCGGCTACGTCGCCGCCTTCCTTGACGGCATCTGGCTCAAGGCACCCTACCTGCACAACGGTTCGGTCCCGACCCTGCGTGACCTCCTCGAACCAGCCGCCAAGCGTCCGAAGGTCTTCTGGCGCGGCTACGACGTCTATGACCAGGCCAGAGTCGGCTTCGTTACCGACACCCCGGAAGCCAGGCGGGTCGGAACCAGATTGGACACAGCAACCAAGGGGGGCAGCAACCAGGGGCATGAGTTCGGGACAACATTGTCGGCTACGGAAAAAGACGCTCTGGTCGAGTTTCTGAAGACCTTTTAGCAACGACGGCCGGCAACCTGGACAACTTTTCGGCTCGTCATTCTCAACCTCGCCAGGAGGAAGGCATGAGTGACATCTTCCTGAGTTACACGGAGCAGGATCGCGAACAGGCGCGGCGTATAGCGGCGGCGCTGGAATCAGTCGGCTGGGCGGTCTGGTGGGACCGCCGGATTCCCGCCGGTGAAACCTGGCGCAGCGTGCTTGAAGACGCCCTTCAGAACATGCGCTGCATGATCGTGCTGTGGTCTGCGCGGTCGATCGAAAGCGAGTGGGTTAGTGAGGAAGCCACCGAGGGACGCCGGTTGGAAAAGCTCGTTCCGGTACTGATCGAGCCCGTTCGCCCGCCGGCGGGATTTCGCGAAATCCAGGCTGCCGATCTGACGAACTGGGATGGCTCACTCGAGTTCGAGGGCATGCGCATGCTGGTCGCCGACCTCGAGCACCTGCTGGGAAATCCGGTTCCCGGCGCGACGGACATCCCGAAGACATCAAGCGATCATGGCCACCCTTACGATCCAGCTGATCGGGCTGGTGGGGCAACTACAACGGACCGATGGAAAGGACGCGGATTGTCGGCCATCGCAGTGGTGGGCGCACTGCTGCTCGCCGCTGGGGCCGTGTTCTTTGCGCTGTCTTCGCGGGAACCGACAACGGTCACGCCTCAGGCAAGCGAGACCGGACCGCAGCAGCCCGCCAAGCCATCACCGGCGGAGCCCACCCTTGAGCCAGCAATACACTCGCCACCTGCGCCAGCGACAGTGACCAGCGCACCTCGGCAGCCCGCGCCAAAGACAACCACCCCTTCAGCAAACCCAGCTGCCGTTGCCAACCCCAATCTCGCGGCGCGACCCGCCGCCTCCAGACGCGCCGAAACGGCACGTGCGACAAGTACGCGCTGCGCCGATCTTGTCGCCAGGATTCAGTTGGGAGAATCGCTTTCCTACGAAGCGCAGGACACATTCCGGAAGGAGTGCCAGCAATGACCACAGTCTCTTGCGGAATCGACGTTGCCAGGCAGTTGCTGGCGGCGCTTTCCATCGCGCTGCTTACGTTCGGCTGCGGCAGCCTGCCCGATTCCCCGCCAACTTCTGTGGCGCCCGGCGCCGGCACGGCAGCCCACTCGTCGGCAACACTGCCGGGGCCGCAAACTTTACAACCCTACGACAAGGCCGTACTGAGTGCGGCAACGGCCTTGTTCAACAACACCAGACTGCCGCCCGAGGGAACGCCGGTGCAGGCCCGGTACACAGTCGTGATCGACCCGCTGATCGACGGCATGACCGGAGCGCAATCCATCGCGACCCGCTCGATGGGCGTGCGCCTGACGACGATGATGCGCGAACAGTTCCCGCAGTTCGAAGTGAAGACATTCTCAGCCGCCAACATCGCCAAGAGTCCGCTAGTACTCATCGGCACCTTGACCGGCGTCAATGCCCAGCGACAGACCTCGGGAACGCGCGAGGCCTACCGGATCTGTCTGGCGCTGGCCGATCTGCGCAGCGGCAAGCTGGTCAGCAAGGGGCTGGCATTCGCCTTGCCCGACGGCGTCGACCCGACGCCTCTCGCGTTCTTCCAAGATGCCCCGGCCTGGTCCGAAGATCCGGCGACCGAGGGCTACGTCAAGACCTGCCAGGGCACCAAGGCCGGCGACCCGATCAACCCGCTGTACCTCGACCGCATCGTCGCCGCCGCGCTTGTCGCCGAGGCCATCGAAGCCTACGATGCGGGGCGCTACATCGAGGCGCTCGATCTCTACAAGAGCGCCTCCTCCGTGCCAGCGGGAAACCAGTTCCGTGTCCTTAACGGCATCTACCTGACGAACTGGAAACTCGGGCGGCAGCAACAGGCGGAATCAGCCTTCGCCAGGATCGTAGACTATGGCCTCGATCACCAGCGCCTTGCGGTCAAGTTCCTGTTCCGGCCCGGCTCGACTGCTTTCGTCCCGGACCCGAAACTGAGCGGTCCGTATCCGTTCTGGTTGAAGGCGATCGCGACGCAAACGTCGGGCGTCACCAAGTGTCTGGAGGTTACGGGCCATACCAGTCCGACCGGCCCCGAACCCCTGAACGAGCGTCTATCACTGTTGCGCGCTGAATACGTGAAATCTCGGCTGGAAGGCTTGTCTCCGGTGCTCGCAAAAAGGATGATCGCCAACGGCGTCGGGTCAAGGCAGACCATGGTCGGCAACGGCCAGGACGACGCTAGCGATGCCCTCGACCGTCGGGTGGAATTCAAGGTTATCGGCTGTTAAGGACTGGTAACCGGAGCGGCGAGTTGCACAGTCGCCCCGCCGGTATCAGACGGGATGGATTCCCACTCAGGCCGCCAACGGCTGGCGATGGCATGGAATCGAGGTGTCCCGGACCTCGTAGAGTTCGATGTCCCAGAGCCTGAGCGCCTGGGCAACGAGACCCGCCTCGCCGCCCGTCAGGCGGCGGTCAGCATTGACAATGTCGAGCATCGCGCGAACGACCTTCTTCTGCAGCACCGGATCACGGATTTCGTCGAGCAGCAGGCCGATGGTGTGTGAATCGAGTTCGAGTTGCCCGTTGGGCAAGCGATGGGCGCTGATCAGAAGATCTTCGCAATAGTCGGAGAGAACCTTGGAAAAAAGATCTGCCTCCAGTCCGATCCGGTTGACGATGTCCTGACGTTCCAGCGTTATCAACTCGCCTGAATCGATGGCGCCATCGGCCATCAAGGCAATGGCTACCGCCCGACCCATCGCTTCGGGACTGTTGGTGGTGTAGTGGCGCATGGTGATTCTCCTATATGTTGGCGTGACGTTGATGCCCTGACTTCCGGGACAACCCCAATATGCCCACCCGAACGAATTAAATCCAATTAAACTATTTGCACATTGCCATTTGTCAAAACTTATATATGCCCCGTCGCCGGATCACCTTTCGCCAGCTTGAAACCTTTGCCGAAGTCGCCCGCCAGCAGAGCTTTACCAAGGCGGCCGAAGCCCTGCACCTGACCCAGCCGGCAGTTTCGATCCAGATTCGGCAGATAGCCGAAACGATCGGCCTGCCCCTGTTCGAGCAAAATGGCCGGGAAATCGCGTTGACCGCAGCCGGCAAGGAATTGCTGGCCACCGTCCGCGATCTTGACGACGCATGGAATCGCTTCGAATCGGCCATCGACGATCTCAAGGGCTTCAAGCGCGGCAAGCTGCGCGTGGGCCTGGTGACTACGGCCAAGCATTTTCTCCCGAGGATGCTGGGCGACTTCTACCGGCGCTATCCGGACATCGACATCGAACTGGAGATCGCCAACCGGCAAGGGATCGTCGAGCGCCTGCTCGGCAACCAGGACGACCTCTACGTGATGTCCTACCCTCCGACGAATCTCGACATCGTCAGCCACCCTTTCCTCGACAACGAATATGTCGTGCTGGCGCCCGCGGCGCACTGGGCCGTCGGCATGGCGCTGACCCTGCAGGACCTCGCCGGCGAGCCCTTCCTGCTGCGTGAGGAAGGATCGGGTTCGCGCCACGTCGTCGACCAGCACATGCGCGATACCGGCATCCAGTTGAAGGTCCGGCTGTCGCTGGCGAGCAACGAGGCGATCCGCGAACTCGTCGCCAGTGGCATGGGCCTGACCGTGCTGTCGCGCCAGGCGCTCGGTGACAGGCCCGGGCAGGATGGACTGGCTCTGCTGGACATCGCCGGCTTCCCTCTGAAACGCCAATGGAACGTGGTTCACCTGCGCAGCAAAGTACTCTCGTTGCCGGCCAGGGCCTTTCTCGACGACCTGTTGCGCAGCGGTGCCGGCACCAGCCGAACCTCCTCAGCCTGACGAGTTCGAACAGGCTGCCCGGCCACCCGTCGATTTCGTGAATCAACGCGCTTCGCGATTCGCATTGGACGCATGCCTGATTGAATGGTCCATCCTTGAAGCAGCGGCGGCTTTCAACCACCATTGGCACGTGGCTGCGCGAGGCTATCGTCGGCCGCGACACTCTTGATTGAAGGGATTATCCAACCGTCTGGCATGGCGTTTTCCATAGGAGGGTCAACAAGGCATTGGTCCGTACGGTAGAATCTCAACTTGCGCTGCTCATGACTGGTAGTGATTGTTTCCCTATATCGCGCCAATCGACTGGCAGAGGAAATCCGGCTGGCTTTTCTTCACGTGGGATTCGCGTGATCCATTGGCCCGCGCATGGCCCTGAGTCAACCAAGTACGTCGTTGTGAAATGTGAATGTTCGACTTGCCATGACAAAATCTTGCCGCGTGCGGTGGCTTGACTTGTTTTGCCGCGTTGCCTGCCGGCGCCTGAGATGGAAAGAACCTGGCGAGCATTGAATGATCGAAGAACTACAAGAGGAACAGGAATGGCCAAGAACGTTATCGTGGTGGGCACTCAGTGGGGCGACGAGGGCAAGGGCAAGATCGTCGACTGGCTGACCGACCATGCACAGGGGGTGGTGCGTTTCCAGGGCGGGCACAATGCCGGCCACACGCTGGTCGTCGGCGAACAGGTCTACAAACTGAATCTGGTGCCTTCTGGCATCGTCCGCGACGGGGTCAAGTGCTACATCGGCAATGGCGTGGTACTCGACATCCACCACCTGCTGGCTGAAATCGCCGAACTTGAAAAGGGCGGCATCGAGGTCCGCTCACGCCTGAAGGTCAGTCCCGGCTGCCCGATCATCCTGCCCTACCATGCCGCCATCGACAAGGCGCGCGAGGATGCCAAGGCCGGCGACCAGAAGATCGGCACGACCGGCAAGGGTATCGGCCCGACCTATGAGGACAAGGTTTCACGTCGCGGCCTGCGCGTGTATGACCTGTTCAACCCGGAACGCTTCGCCGAGAAGTTGCAGGAAGTCCTCGCCTATCACAACTTCGTGCTGACCCAGTATTTCAAGGCGCCCGCGGTCGACTATCAAATGGTGCTCGATCAGGCGATGTCTGACGCCGAGCAGATCCGCCCGCTGGTGGCCGACGTCTCGGCGGCGCTGTACACTGCCAACCAGGCCGGCCAGAATCTGCTCTTCGAGGGCGCGCAGGGCGCCCTGCTCGATATCGACCACGGTACCTACCCGTTCGTGACGTCCTCGAACTGCGTTGCCGGCCAGGCTTCCGCCGGCGCCGGCATCGGTCCCGGCATGCTGCATTACGTGCTCGGTATCACCAAGGCCTACTGCACCCGTGTCGGAGGCGGGCCCTTTCCAAGCGAACTCGACATCGACACCACCGGTACGCCGGGCTACCAGATGTCGCAGGTCGGCAGGGAGTTCGGCACGGTGACGGGGCGCAAGCGCCGCTGCGGCTGGTTCGATGCCGCGGCGCTGCGCCGTTCCGGTCGCATCAACGGCCTCACCGGTCTGTGCATCACCAAACTCGACGTCCTCGACGGCCTCCCGGAACTCAATATCTGCAACGGCTACCGTCTCGACGGCAAGATTCTCGATCTGCTGCCCATCGGCGCCGACGAGGTCGCACGTTGCGAGCCAATCTACGAAACGATGCCCGGCTGGTCGGAAACGACCTTCGGCGCCAAGCGCTGGCAGGACCTGCCGGCCAATGCCCAAGCCTATCTGAAGCGCCTGGAGGAACTTTGTCAGGTGCCGGTTGCCATCATCTCGACCGGCCCGGAGCGTGATGAGACCATCCTCAGGCGGCATCCGTTCGAGTAGTTTCCGGCTGGCGCCGTTTGTCCCAACACGGGACTTGAGCCATAGTCCCTTTCACCTACGGGGCGTCGGCGAATGGCGGCGCCTTGCCGGGGGTGGCATAGTCAGCCGTCGCCAAGTGGCGGAACTTCGGCGCGAAAACGTAGGGCGGATCGCCGACAATGAAACGGAACGGCACCGAAACCATCGCAAATCCTTCGTTCCTGCGTACCAGCTTCTGTACGACGAAGTGCAGGTGCGGGCCGGACGTGTAGCCGGTGGCGCCGGACAGCCCGATGACAGTCCCGGCGCTTACCTTTTCTCCCGGACGCACGCGCACCCCTCCCGGCGCGAGGTGGGCGTAGGTCGCCACGGTTTCGTCGACATGCAGGATGCGGACGTAATTGGCCATCGCCAGCAGCACCCGATCCTTGCCGCCGTAACGGTTCGCCGCTTCAGTCTCGATCACCACGCCGTCGCGAGCGGCGACGACGGGCGTATTCTCGGGCATCGTGAAATCGACGGCATGCTCGCTGTCATCGGCGGTATGGGTGCTCAGCGGGCCGCCGAGCGCCTGGCTGATGACGAAGCTCTGCCCGTTGGCGAAGGGCAGGCGGTAGGTTGCACGCGGGTCGGGAATGGCGTGGAAGCTGCCGACGCTGAACGTCGATTGCGTCGAGAAGCGCAGGCCGCGTCCCGGGTAGCTCGGGTGGATCTGCAGAAGCAGCAGTTCGCTGTAGGGGCGCACGACGGCATAGACGGGCAGCGGCTGACTGGCGCTGACATTGTCCGCCACACTCAGTCTCAGTCGCACCGATACCGGCGCCGGGCCGAGATTTCGTGCAATCAGGTTGCTGCCCGGGCCGCTGCGCTCGGCGCTTACCGAGAAGGGATAAGCCTGCTTCGCGCTGGCAACGCCCGGAAGCGTGCAGGCAATCAACAGCGAGAGGATCAGCAGTCGGCGCATGGGGCGGCAGGAGGCATCGAGCGACAACTGCGCACTCTACTACCGTCCTGCCGGTTTCCAGTCGACGGGGCCGTGCCCTCAACGGGCAGGGACCGGCTGCCAGCCTTCGGGGCAGTATTCGACGTTCGGGTAGTACTGTCCGGCCGATCCACAATAGTTCCAGTATCCGGCTGCCGGGGCCGCATAGACCGGGCGCGGGGCGACATAGACCGGTTGTGGGGCGACGTAGGCCGGGGCAGGTGCATAGTAGTTCGAGGCGGCAATGCCGGCGGCAATGCCGGTGATCGCCAGTATGGCCGCCGGCCCGACCCAACCGTAGCCGCGACGGTGGCCGTGGTCATAACGGGGGGGCGCCGGCCGATAGTCGCCGCGGCCATAGTGTTGGGGTCCCGGTCGGTAGTAGCCGCGGTCGTGTCCGTGGTCGGCCAGTGCCGGGCTGGAAATTCCGAGCGCGATGCAGATTGCGCTGCAGAGTGGGATGATGGTGGTTTTCATAAACCGAATAACGCAGCGCGGCGCTGGCCGATGACGCCGGGGCGGGACAGAAATGTGAGGAATTGTTACAGGTCGGTTTTCGCCCTGTGAGACAATCACCGCCGGGCTGCCCCGACCCTGTTGCCCCGCAAGGGGACCTGTTTCAGGGCGCGGTCGACAGGGAAACTGCGGCAAAAATGAAAAAAGGCCTTGTCAAGACAAGGCCTTCCGTCAAAACTGCTGGTGCCCAAGGCCGGACTCGAACCGGCACACCTCGCGGCGCTAGTACCTGAAACTAGTGCGTCTACCAATTCCGCCACCTGGGCACAGGAGCGAAGAGCCGCGAATTATAAAGAAAGTAGATTACATGTCAAGAAAAAAGCCAACGGCACTCCGCTCTGCGGACCCCTTCCTGGAGCGCGAAGCGGCCCGCTACGACCTACCCCTCCCGTCGCGCGAATACGTCTCGCAGGTCCTGGCCGACGAAGGCCGCCCAGTCACCTTCGCCGAACTGACCGGGTTGCTCGACATCGCCGCAACCGAGCAGGAAATGTTCCAGCGCCGGCTTGGCGCAATGGAACGCGAAGGCCAGTTGATGCGCAACCGCAAGGGCGCCTATATCCTGCCCGAGCGGGCCAGCCTGACGCCGGGCAGGATACAGGGTCACCCGGACGGCTATGGCTTCCTGATCCCCGACGACGGCAGTGCCGACATCTTTCTCGACCAGCACCAGATGGCCAAGGTGCTGCACGGCGACCGCGCCCTGGTGCGGCTTACCGGCGTCGACCGCAAGGGACGCCCCGAAGGCAGCATCGTAGACGTCATCGAGCGGGCCAATACGCGCGTCGTCGGCCGGGTGCTCGTCGAGCATGGCCTGGTTTTCGTCGTGCCGGAGAACAAGCGCATCGCCCAGGACATCCTGGTGCCGCCGGAGAAGCGGGCGAAGATCCGTCCGCAGTCCGGGCAGGTCGTCATGGTCGACATCATCGAGCAGCCGAGCAAGTTCTCGAAGCCGATCGGGCGCATTTCGGAAGTACTGGGCAATTATGCCGATCCGGGCATGGAGATCGAAATTGCGTTGCGCAAGCACGACCTGCCGTTCGAGTTTTCGAAAGCGGCGCTGGATGAGAACCGGGCGCTACCGGACAGCATCAGAAAGGCCGATCTGGCGGGGCGCGAGGATCTGCGCGGATTGCCGCTGGTAACGATCGACGGTGAAACGGCGCGCGACTTCGACGATGCTGTTTACTGCGAGAAGAAGGGCCGCGGCTGGCAGCTGGTTGTGGCGATCGCCGACGTCTCGCACTACGTGCAGCCGGGCATGGCACTCGACAGCGAGGCAATGGAACGCGGCAACTCGATCTATTTTCCGCGCCGCGTCATCCCGATGCTGCCGGAAAAGCTCTCCAACGGCATCTGTTCGCTGAACCCGGACGTCGACCGGCTGGCAATGGTCTGCGACATGGAGATCGGCGCTGGCGGAGAGATCGGCAAGTACCGCTTCTATCCGGCGGTATTCCGCTCGCAGGCGCGACTGACCTATAACCAGGTCTGGTCGTGGCTGTCAGGTGTGGCGCGGCCGGAGACGGAAGTCCACATCGGATTGCAGCCGCAGTTGCTGAATCTCTACAAGTTGTTCAAGACCCTGCACGAGGCACGCGGGGAGCGCGGGGCGATCGACTTCGAGACCACCGAAACCCAGATGGTGTTCAATGAACAGGGCAAGATCGAGAACATCGTCCCGGTCGTGCGCAACGACGCGCACCGCATCATCGAGGAATGCATGCTGGCGGCCAACGTCTGCGCTTCCGATTTCCTTGCCGGCCACAAGCAGACCTGCCTGTATCGCATCCACGAGGGCCCGTCGGCGGAAAAGCTCAAGAACCTGCGGACCTTCCTCGGCGAGTTCGGGCTGGCGCTGGGCGGCGGTGACGATCCGCAGGCCAAGGATTACGCGGTGCTGCTGGAAAAAGTGAAGCAGCGGCCGGATTTCCAGCTCCTGCAGACCGTCATGCTGCGCTCGCTCAAGCAGGCGCTATACAGCCCGGACAACGTCGGCCACTTCGGGCTGGCCTACGAGCATTACACGCATTTCACGTCGCCGATCCGGCGTTACCCCGACCTGCTGGTGCATCGCGCGATCAAGGCCGTGCTCGCCGACGCCAAGTACACGCCGGCAGGGAACTGGGACGATATCGGCCTGCACTGCTCGGCGACCGAGCGCCGGGCCGACGAGGCGACGCGCGATGTCGAGAGCTGGCTCAAGTGCTTCTTCATGAAGGAGCGAATCGGCGAAGAGTTTTCCGGCACCATCTCGGCGGTCACCGCCTTCGGTATTTTCGTGGCGCTCGACACGATCTACATCGAGGGCCTGGTGCACGTCTCGGAACTGGGCGCCGACTACTTCCAGTTCGACAACATCAAGCACCAGATGCTGGGCCAGCGAACCGGCCGGAGTTTCCGTCTCGGCGATCGCGTACGCGTCAGGCTGGTGCGCGCCGACCTGGAAAGCAACAAGATCGACTTCGTTCTCGTCGCCGAAACGCAGCCTCGGAAAATGGCCCGAGCGAGGCGTTGACCGCAGCAGCGTCCGGGCGGCCGCCGATCACCTTGAGAAAGCCAGAGTTCTGTGCCAAAGGGGGTCAGTTCAGATCAGGACTGACCGGCAAGAATCGACCCAAAACTGCCGGTCGGGGAAAGCGGAAGCAGCCATTCGCGCCAGCCATCAAAATTACGAAATCGGCCGTTCGATTTTCAATTTCGATTTCTCACCTTGATCGGCAGGTGTGAAGCGCAACCATTTTTTACGTCTAGATGGAAACACCAGCAAGGACAATAAACCAACCAACAAAGCCCCCACTATCGGCCAGCGAAGTCGTTCGCGCGCGCGCGCGCGCGTCTCTTGCATGACGAAACGCTCGCCCTTAATCATTTCGTTGTAAGATTGTTGGAATGAAGAGATCTTTTTTATTTTCTCGTCGTCGAAGGCGGCTGTTTCCCACCGGCTCCTTGCCTCAAGCTCGGATAATCGCGACACCTCGGAAGTGTATCGCCGTACATAGGTCTCCGCGTCGGCATAGATTTCCATTTCCTGCTGGCTGAAATACGCTTGACGTACAGTTGGCCATGCCGACTCTAGGGCATCGAGCAGGGGTTGGTCGGCGCGTGGTTTAGCCAGAAGCCAGACAGCGGAGGTGACAAGCAGAATTGTCGCGATATTTCTGATCAGCATTCCAGTCTCGCGCAATCCACAAGCGCTGTCGGCTAGCATTCGTACTCCAAGCGCGGCGCCAAGAATCACAGCAAAGGCGCACACGAGCGTAGCCCCTGTCGATGTGTCAAGAACGTAGGAAGCTATCAGGCCGGCAGCAGCGGCCACGCTGCCGATGCCCCAGCCGATGGCGAGTTGTCGGGAGAGCGTGCTTGCCCACAACAGGCCGATCAAGGCCGGGATAATGAGGAAGGAAAATACGAGCAGAACGCCAGCCATTGCCACAGAACTGGTGACCACAAGACCGAATGCCGCATAGAACCCAAGATCTGCCAGCCAACCAGCCACCCCTGCGCGGGCCAGCCAGCCATTTCGTGTCGACAACCAGAGAGCGAAACCGATACCCGCATACAGCGGGGTGACGCGCAACAGTTCATCGGGACTGACGGTCAATACACTGCCAGTCAGAATCTGTTTTAGATGCTCGGCCCCCTGCGGAGCTTTCTCGATCAGCAGAAGTGCCGCTGCAGCCGACGCGACGTAGAGCACGCCCACCAGTGCTTCCGGCGCTATTCGCTTGGGTGCGTAGCGAATCAGAGAGAGGAGTAAAGCGGCAAGCCAGGCGAAACCAAGAGACCATGCATAGGCTCCGGCTGTTTGAGGAAGATGGCCCTGCATGAACGCGATTGTTGCTCCCAGCGCTGCCGCTTGAGCCAATGCGAGATCGACAAAGACGACATTGCGCTTAAGCACCTGCAGCCCGAATTGACAATGAATGCCGATCAGTATCAGGCAGGATAAAAAAGGCAAGGCAAGCAGTTCAAGGGCTTCATTCATGGCGAGTTTCCTGCAGACGCCGCCATGAGCGCGGCAACGTTGGTTTCGAAAAGAGAAAAATAATCCTGCGCTGATGGCAGGTCGCCCACCGATGCAGCAAGTATTGCCACCCGCGCTCCGGACTTGCGCGCCAAGAAGTCAACATCACGCGCGGGTTCCTGCGGGTGCCGAACGATCAACAATACCTTCTCGTCGCGCATGCGCTTGATGAGTCCGGACAATCCGGCTGGACTGGGTGGGACACCGGGGCGAGGCTCGATGGTGCCAACAAAATTAAGCCTGAAGCGACGGGCAAAGTAGGGCCAGTTGTTGTGATAGGCCAGCAGCGGCTTGCCGGCCAGCGGCGCCAGTTGCGCCTGCCATTCCCTGATGCGCTGCTCGAGATGGGCCAGAAAGTCTATGCGTCGTTGTTCGTAGTATTTGCCGTTGGCCGGATCAAGACGCGCCAGTGCCTCAACGATATTGCCGGTGATAACGTTAGCGTTTGCAGGATCGAGCCAGTAGTGAGGGTTACCGGCACCGTGGGAATGACCTCCGCCGCTCAAACCTCCCACCTTGACCTCCAGCAGCACGATGGCATTTGAGGCGTCGACATGGCCGGCACCGCCCCGTAACAGTGCGGGCTTGCCTGCTTGTCGAAGCAAACGATCAAGCCAAAGATCGTAATCGAGGCCGACCCGCACCACGATGTGGGCGCCGCGAATACGGTCAATATCCTGTGGTCTCGGCGCATATTCTTCCGCGTCGCCCCCGCGCGGGACCAGTGAAAGCACGCTGACGCGATCGCCGCCGACTGCTTCAACCAGATTCTGCAGGTCGGCGGTGGTCGTTACCACCGGAAGGACTGCCTGGGCCCCCTGCGCTACAAGCAGCAGAAGGCCCAGGAAGAGGATGCCGACGATGGGTCGCCGGCAGTGTGGCCAAGACAGGGTCACTTCTTGGCAGTGACCCAGAGGCTCTTGGGCAGCAGGCAGTGGATGGACTTCTGAGGCCCACTCATGTCGCCGACGCGGCAGTCCATGGCCATGGATACCAACGCGTAGGCATCAAGTCGCGATAGCCCCTTGCTCTTCTGCAGTGCGTCAATCATCCCCATCGAAGCGTTATCCATCGCCTTGTTGGCGTCGGCGTCGTTGCCCACCGATACCAGATAGTCCTTCGTTTCGGCCAACGGGCGCTCAGGAATGCCCTTCGCTTTAAGATCCTTGGGGTTCATGCAGTGGATACCCTTTTTGATATTCACCACCTGCGACACACGACAATCCGAAACCTTGGACATGAGCTTCGCGGCTTCGTCGGCACTCAACTTGCGCTGCTCGCCAAGATATTTCACGGTTTGCGCTTTGGCTCCTTCCCAGGCCAGGTTCAGGTCCTTGTCGAAACCCATGGTCACCCAGTGTGTCTTGGTCTCGATGCGCGGCATGTCGAGCTTGGTTCCCTTGATGACTTCGAGCGTGACATTGAGTTCTTTGTAGGCGGTTTCGATAGCGGTCAGGTTGACTTCGCCGTTGCCCTGCGCGGCGTGGGAATCGCCGGACCAGAGCAGGCCGCCTTTTACCAGTACCGGAACAAAGAGTGTCGTCCCCTCGGTCAGCTCGCGGATGTCCATGTTTCCTGCATACTCGCCTGGAGGTACGCTGGAATATCTGCCAGGTTCGGCGCGGGCGACGCCGATGGTCCCGGGAAAGGGGCGCAAGGGGATTTCAATGCCCGGCAAAAATTCGGCGATCTTGCGTTCCATGTCGAGATACAGATACTTGACCTGTCCATCCTGAAACTCTTTCGGGAACTGGCCGAACATGCCAGGGATATTGAAGTTGGTGCCATAGGCCCGAGGGACGATGCGGTTGATCGTGATCTTAAGCACGTCGCCCGGCTCGGCACCGTTGACAAAGATCGGCCCGGTCAATGTGTGCGGGCCGCGACCCGGATGATCGGTGCGCAGCTTTTTCAGTTCCTCGATGGTCTTGCCCGGAACGATCTGGTTGTGGGCATGCATCATAGTCTCCATGACAACCGTATCACCAGAGTCGACCGTTAGAACCGGTGCCTGCGCATTGTCAAACCAACCCCACTGAGTGGTTTCCAGTGTTGCAGGTAGTAGGTGAACCTTGCCGGGCAGTTTGCTGGCAACGGTGAGCGACTGTGCGATGGCGGGGAGCGCGGAAAACGCAGTAGCAATGGCAGCGCTCATGCCGAGGACTTTCAGGACCTTGTGGGTCATCGATTTCTCCATGGTGGTTGAGTTGGGTCGAAAGCAATCCACTATGAAAGCTGCTTAAGACCAATGCTAGCAAGCAAGGTATGCGCCAGAGAGCTCAAGCGTCTGGCGACATTGGAGAATCATCAAAATGGGAGTCGATTGACTACCGGTCATCGCACCCGGTCGGGGCGAGAAACATCGGAGACGCACCAGATTGGGCTCGCAGCTTAGTCGAAAGCCATGTCTTGCGAGATGTTTGTCGGCGGATGACTGCCTTCGCGTGGAAGTAGCGAAAAGCTAGCGTTACCGGCTATGCGTCCTGGAGGACGAAATCTTCTTTTTTAAGTCCTTCAGCCTCTCGTGTGGGTCAAATAAGAGACGATTAGGTTTCGGCGGTATTGTGACGGTCTGTGTCCGCGCTGCATTGCAGAAGTTCAGACTGACGAAATCGGTGGCTTCAATTGAATGATCGGTTTGGAGCGATCCTTGAATTGAACGACCGCAATGGAGCAAAAATCCGAGCGGCAGGTCATGGCCCAGACCGTGTAAAAACGCTGAGCGAATTTGGTGGTAGCGGTGCGGCGGTTTGCCAGTTTGGGTTGGAATTGCCAAAGTATCTCGACGAGGCGGAGGATGGAGGCCAAAAAAGGACCTTCTCAGGCCCTCATGGCCTCGATTAGCGCCCCGCTACCCAGTATTTTCATCACGCGCTTAAGATTATAGGCAAGCACGTGGAGTCCCATTTCGGTACTGACCCGATCCAGTGTTCTTGTCAGGAAGTGCGCGCTGCCCATCCATAACTTTGAGAGTACCGAACGGATGTTCCACCGTCTGGCGCCGAATGCGCATGCTGTCAGGTGCCTGGTCCAAGCGATCTTGCATGGTCTCAAGGATATCCTCGCGCTCCCAGCGAGTAATCCGGCGCTCTACACCGGGAGTGCATTTCTCTTTAATGGCGCATTGCTTGCAGTTTGAACTCCAGTAACGGTGGAGCTTCAAGCCTCTCTCAACAGTCGAACAACGCCAGATCAACGCCTGGTCAGCAGGACAGCGATATTCATTCTTTTCTGGGGCGTAAATGAAATCTGCCCGATCAAAGCGCCCATTGGCCTTGGCACTGGAGGTCGTCGTTTTGGGGACGATGGCAATGATGCCGGCTTCGTGACAGGCAACAATTTCCTCACCCTTGAAGTAGCCCCGATCAGCAATCACGGTGAGTTCTTCTGCCCCGATCGCGGCACGAGCCTCCTTGGCCATGGTGGTCAGTTGGTCTCGGTCGATCCCGATGTTCGTTACTTCATGCGCCACGATCAGATGGTTCTTTGCATCCACCGCAGTCTGGACGTTGTAGCCGACGATGCCCGTACCCCGAGTCTTCATTGAACGCGCATCCGCGTCAGTCAGGGAAATCTGCTTGTCAGGCGTGTCATTGAGGCGGATCTCAATTTCCTTGAGCGCTTTCATCTGCTCTTTCAACGCGGCGATTTTGTCTTGCAAGCGTTCGCCCCGGACTTTCGCAACAGCAGATTCTTGCCGGTCAGCCGTATCGAGTTCGGTCAGGTAACGATTGATGCTCGATTCGATTTCCTGCATTCGCCGTTCCAACTTGGCACTGGTGAAGTTTCGGTCACGATTATTGACGGCTTTGAACTTGCTGCCGTCGATGGCAACCAGGGCTTCAGAGAACAGTCCCAACTGCTGACACAGCACCACAAACTGACGGCAAACATTGCGGATCGCTTTGCCGTTGTCTTTGCGGAAACTGGCGATGGTCTTGAAGTCCGGCATCAGACGCCCCGTCAGCCACATCAGCTCGACATTGCGTTGGCTCTCTTTCTCAAGGCGCCGGCTGGACTGGATGCGATTGAGGTAGCCGTAGATGTAAAGCTTCAGAAGTACGGCGGGGTGATAGGCCGGCCGACCGGTGGCTGCCGGCTCAACACCCTCGAATCCCAGCTTGCCCAGAGCCAGTTCATCGACGAAGACATCCACAACCCGTACCGGATTGGTCTCCGCTATGTGGTCGTCAAGGCATTCCGGGAGCAGCGTGCTCTGGGTTCGGCTTCCACCTTCGATGAAACGCTTCATGGCGGCCACTCAATAAACATGACAAACGCACTATATCATGGGGCGTTTTGACACACTCTGGGCCGAACGGAGACGTTCAACTTCTGCGAGCCTGAAATAATTTGGATTTCGCCGCAGCCCATCTCGTAAACCAAGCCATGCAGCCGCAGTCGCCCAGCCTTCATGGCCGCAGACGACGATATCGGGGATGTGCAGGCGATTGATCGAGAATTCGGGCACCGCAGAGAGGTTCCAGTCGTTGGTCGCGACGATGTTGCCGACATTGCGGTGGGCAAAGACCTCGCCGGCCCTGGTCTGGGTGATGGTATCCACCGGTACACGCGAGTCGGAGCAGCCGATCTGCAGCACGGTCGGGTTCTGCTCGTGGCCGAGGTCGGTGAAGTAGTCCCGGTCCTTCTCGAAAACCTCGGTGACGAAGCGCCGGTTGCCGTCGAGCAGCGTCCTGATCATTGTCCCCTCCAGCATTCAGTTCTTATGGCCGGCATCGTGGCACGGTAAAATCGCAATTCCAATCCATCGCGAGCAGTCATGTCCTCACGCCTGATCCACGGTTTTCACGCCATCACCGCCAAGCTTCGTCACGACCCCGATGCCGTCAAGGAAATCTTCGTCGATGTTGCCCGCCACGATGCGCGCGCCCGCGATCTGCTCGCGCATGCATGTCGACATCTTGCCAATCCAGCGTGATTCACGATGCGGATCCTGATCGTTGAAGACGACCCAATGATTGGCGCCGGCATTCGCACCGGCCTGCGCCAGGATGGCTACACCGCGGATTGGGTTCGTGACAGCAAATCCGCCGAACTGGCGGTCGTGACCAACGAATACGATGCGATCCTGCTTGACCTGGGGCTCCCCGGCAGGAGCGGGCTGGATCTTCTCGCGCAGTGGCGGCGGAAACGGAATATGGTGCCGATCCTGATCATCACTGCCAGAGACTCTGTCGAAGACCGGATTGCCGGTCTCGATACCGGCGCCGATGACTATCTTGTCAAGCCTTTCGCCTTGAACGAACTTGCCGCGCGCTTGCGGGCGCTGCTGCGCCGGCGTTCCGGAAGGGCGACGCCGGTGATCGAGCACGGGCCGTTGCATCTCAATCCGGCCACTCATGAAGTCCGCCTGAACGGAAACCCGATCAAGCTCTCGGGCCGCGAGTTCGCACTGCTGCATGCCCTGCTGCAGGCTCCCGGCGTTCCGCTTTCCCGTAGCCAGCTTGAAGATCGGCTTTACGGATGGGAAGAGGAAATCGGCAGCAACGCGGTCGAGGTGCACATTCACGCCCTGCGCCGGAAGATCGGCAGCGAACTGATCCGGAACATCCGGGGCGTGGGTTACATGGTGCCGAGGCAAGCATGAACTCCATCCGCGGCAAACTGGTGCTGGCCCTCACTGCGGCAATGACCGTCGTCATGCTCCTTGGTGCCTGGGCGACCTACAGCGCGGCAAAGGAAGAGGCCAACACCATTTTCGATTACCACCTGGAGCAGATCGCGATGGCGCTGCGCAACCAGACGTTTCAGGGCTCAGCGGAGGCGCTGGCCGGTGAGACGAGTTTCGACTTCGTCATCCGCGTCTGGGATCGCAACGGACTCACCATCTTTTCCTCGCGTCCGCACCGGCCCCTGCCCGAGATTGCGCGCCTTGGCTTCGCCACCGAACGAACCATCGAGGAAACCTGGCGCGTCTATGCCCTGCAATACCGCGGCGAGACCATTGCCGTCGCCCAGCCGACCAGCGTGCGCGCGCGGCTGGCGGCGACAGCGGCATTACGCACGCTGACGCCGTTCATGGTCCTGTTGCCCCTCATCGCGCTGCTGATCTGGCTGATCGTCAGCCGGGAACTCCGACCGCTGACCGACCTTGCCACCTCGGTGAGAACCCGGACACCGGAGGCGCTTGATCCGTTCACGGACAGCGGCGTTCCCGACGAAGCGCGCCCGCTGGTTGTTTCGCTCAATGAATTGCTCGGACGCCTGCGTGCGACGCTGCAGGTACAGCGCGATTTCATTGCCGATGCGGCCCATGAACTGCGTACGCCGCTGACCGCCCTGCAGCTTCAGGGGGGACTGCTGGAACGTGCGACGAGCGAGGGCGAGCGTTCCGAGGCGCTGGGTGATCTCAATGAGGGGCTCGAGCGGGCGATCCACACCGTGCAGCAACTGCTCGCGCTGGCGCGCAACGAAGCCGGAGCGAAACTGTGCGCGTTTGCCGAGATATCACTCGCCGAGCTGTTGCGCCAGGTCGTCGCCGACCACGCGGCGCTGGCCGATGCAAAAGCGATTGACCTTGGTGTCAGCGCGCTGGATCCGGCTGCTACCATCATGGGCGATGGCGACGCAATGCGCACCCTGCTCGCCAACCTGGTTGGCAATGCCTTGCGCTACACCCCGGCTGCTGGAAAGGTCGACGTAAGTTGCGGCATTGACGCAGGCAGGGTCTGGCTGGAAGTCGCCGACAACGGTCCGGGGATTCCCGCGGAGGAACGCGAACGCGTATTCGACCGCTTCTATCGTCGCAGCGGGCAGAGCGCCACTGGCAGCGGCCTCGGTCTGGCAATCGTTCGCAGCATTGCACAGCGGCACAAGGCTGAAATTTGCCTTGGCCACACGGTAGGGGCCGGACTCACCGTCCGGATCAAGTTTCCCGGCGCGTCCCGAATGGCACAAAGTTAAGCCCGTTTTTTACCAGATTGCGGACAATGACAAATGTCTAGGTTGCGACAATCAGGTATGCAAAACAGCCATTCTGGTACCCTTTTGTCGCAGGCCTGCCGACATCCGCTTCCCGGCCACCTCACGCGCTGCGCAGTTTGAGCATCCGAGTGACCCAGATTGCCGCGAAGGGAACCATCAGACCCAGCGCGATGGAGATCATGAACAACGCCCCCAACTGGCTGTAGTCGGCCGCCATTTTTGTGGCCTGGGTCACCGGATCGCGGATTTCGCGGGTGACTTCGAAGATCTGGTTCAGGTACTTTGTGCCGAGTTGCGAGGCTGACAACGCGAGGTTGGTGAACGAGGCCATCACCGCGAAATAGGTGGCCTTGAGATTCGCCGGCGCGGAGTTGGCTATCCAGGCCAGCATCGGCACCATCGCGATCTGCCCGAGCGGCGACTCCAGCGCGGTGTCGATCAAGGCAATGAAACGGGCGTCGACGATCCCGCCGGTATGTGCTGCGGTCCATTCGTGCAGGCCGTGGTACATGCCGAGCGTCGGCAGACTCAATAGCGTCCCGGTCAGGGTCAGGAAGCCGACGATGTAGGCGATCGAGCGTTCGCCCATGAAGCGACGGAAGCCGAACAGGCCGAACAGCGTCAGCACGCTGGCGATCAGCGACAGCTTGGCGAGAAAGGACTGGTCGAAGCCCAGCACATCGATCATCCACCAGGTCGAGCCGGCACCGGGACCGGGCATGGCACGGAAGACGAAGATGACGATTGCCGTGCCGAGCAGGGTGCGCCTGGAATCCTCATCCAGCTCGCGCAGCAGCTTGGCCATGAGGAAGGTGATGACGGCAAAGGAACCCAGAAAGATGATCTCCTGACCGAAATCGAGCTGCGAGACTCCCACGGAAACGCTGATGGCGACGAACACCAGACTGCCGCCAAGGATCCACCAGTCGGGCTTGACCGCATCCGTTGGCGGCGCCAGCATTGCACGCAGGCTGATCTCGTCGAAACCCCGGGCACGCAGCCGCCCCATCTCGCGCCGCTTGATCAGGCTCGCCAGCAGCACTCCGGCAACCGAGATTGCCGGGATGACCAGCGCCATGCCATACACCTGGGCGTAGATCTCCATCCGCGCCGCATTCGGCAGGCTTTCGACGCCCTGGAACATCAGCACATTCACAAGCGACACGAGCACGCCGCCGCCGATGATGGCGACGCGGCCGAGCGTCTGCAGCGTCGTGTTCATCAGCCGTCGTGCTTCCGGTGGCAGCGTTTCGCCCTGGTCGTTCACCCGCGGTACCGCTTCCACTGTCATCGCGTCCGCGACCACGTCCTGCAGGACGTAGCCCACCGGCGAGAGCATGGCAGAGAGAACGAACCAGGCCTCCAGCGACATTATTTCGCCCATGTACCGCGGTTCGGCCACCAGGCCAAGC
Source organism: Candidatus Dechloromonas phosphorivorans (assembly GCA_016714975.1). GTDB lineage: Bacteria > Pseudomonadota > Gammaproteobacteria > Burkholderiales > Rhodocyclaceae > Azonexus > Azonexus phosphoriphilus. The sequence goes on from JADKBR010000001.1 coordinate 124,784, forward strand.
ATGATCAACAGGCTGGCCGCGATCAGTGTGGCACCCAGCCACACCAGGCCGGCTTTGTGGCGCCATATCAGGTCGACCAGGTGCCCGAGCGGCATCTTCAGCGCCCACGGAATTCCCGCCCAGAAGCCCAGTGCCGCAAGGAAGGCCGCAGAAAGGCCGAGGTATTCCTTGACGAAGAAGGTGCCGACGATCCCGGTCAGCCCGGACACTCCTGCCGCAACATAGACCATCAGTGGTGGCAGGTAGGAAAGCCGCATTTCCCGGCCGAGTTCGAGGATATTGTCGTCAAACCAGCGACGGATGGCAGCAAGCACAACAGGACTCCAGAAAATCTGAAACAGGGGACGTTCCGGGAAGGCAAGGCCAGCAAGGCTGACCCGACCATGCCAGGGGGCTGTGGTGGCACATGCATGAGCAAACGCGCTATTTTGCACCAGGAATTCATGGGCTGCTGCCTTGCATCTGCGCCCGAAGGGAATCCCCGCGAGATGAAGGTGCAAACCCCGTGCCCGGGGCCACGTTGGCGGCAACCTGCAGCCGCCCGAGCAACTCCAGGCAATGAAACGGTAGCAATCCTGGAACGACTTGGCCTGTTTTTCAGGATCCTTCGGCGCGACACAAGCGATTGACTCCGGCTGACAGCCCAAGGATACTCACGCAAGCGGGATTGAAGCCCCATCCGTCGTTTCTTCCCACATGCAAAGCGGCGCCGACGCGCTGATGCCACAAGCCAATCCGGAACAAGACCATGCAAAAAACCATCGGAAAAATCCTCAAGTGGGTGCTGGTGTCACTCCTTGTAATCGGCGTCGTGCTGCTGGCCTTGCGGTCGTTTCGGGTACTCAGCGGCCCCCCCTTGCAGCCATGGCATACCTTCGTTCCCCAGGAGCTCAGGGCTGATCAGCTCGACGCGGCCGACTGGGCCCGTTTTCTCGCGCAGGAGGACGAGATCATGGCCAGCGTGCGCGCCGAGGTCAGCCAGAAGCTGGCGCCCGACCAGCGCGTGCCGATCAATCGCTATTTCGAGGCGAGCCCGGTCTACCCCGCGCGCTTTGCCCATGACTGGAACCGCTCCTACGTCATGGAACCGGATGGAAAGCCGGTTGGCGTGGTCGTCCTGCTGCATGGGCTGACTGATTCGCCCTACAGCCTGCGTCATATCGCAAGACGTTATCGCGATCAAGGCTATGTCGCGATCGGCATCCGCTTGCCGGCCCACGGCACCGTGCCTGCCGGCCTGACCGACGTCCGCTGGGAAGACTGGATGGCCGCAACGCGCCTGGCCGTGCGCGAAGCACGTCGGCGCGTGCCCGCTCCGGCGCCGCTGCATCTGGCCGGATTCTCGAACGGCGGAGCGCTGGCGATGAAATACTCGCTCGACGCGCTGGAAAGCCCGCAACTCCCGCATGCCGATCGCGTCGTTCTGTTCACGCCGATGATCGGCATCACACGGTTTGCGCGCTTCGCCGGGCTGGCCAGCCTGCCGGCGCTGCTGCCGCCATTCGCCAATGCCGCCTGGCTCAGCGTCGTACCGGAATTCAATCCGTTCAAGTACAACTCGTTTCCGGTCAACGGCGCACGCCAGTCATTCCGCCTGACCGATGCGCTGCAGGGGCAGATCCAGCGCATGGCGCGCGCGGGCCAACTCGGCACCCTTCCCCCGGTACTGACGTTCCAGTCAGTGATCGATTTCACCGTCAGCACACCGGCGATCCTGACGGCTCTCTACGCGAACCTGCCCGACAACGGCAGCGAGATCGTTCTCTTCGACGTGAACCGGACACTCAAGTTCGCCCCGCTGCTGCGCCCGGCCTCCTACGTCGCGATCAACCACCTCGCACCCACCGAACCCGCGACCTACCGGTTCACCGCCATCGCCAATGCCAACGACGATAGCGAGGCCACAGTCGAGCGTAGCGTCGCGCCCGGCCAGTTGCAGGCTACGGTTCGCCCACTGAACCTGCCCTATCCGCCGGGAATCTTCTCGCTGTCGCACCTCGCGATCCCGATTCCGATGGACGATCCGCTATACGGGATGCATCCCGACCCGAAGACGAAGGACGACTACGGCTACAACCTGGGCGCGATGGATGCCCGCGGCGAGCGCGGTGCACTGATCGTCGACCAGGATTTCCTGACGCGGCTGTCATCCAATCCGTTTTTTCCGTATCTGCTCGAGCGAATCGATGGCGAGATCAACCAGCCTTCGCGCCCGTCGGGACGCAATATCACCATGACTGCACCGCCGGGCCTGCCGGTGCGCGTCGAAGCCGTACTGTCGACGCTCCTTCCGGGCGACGAAGGGCTGCAGCCATTTTCGGGCCCCTGACCGCGGCTATCGGCGCGCGCAGTTGCACAGACTTCCGCAAAACGCGCATCGGTCAAGTTACCCATCGGGTGAGGGGCGGACTCACCGTCCGGATCAAGTTTCCCGGAGCGTCCCCGGTTCCGTGATCAGGCAGAATTCACGGATATGTCCGCGATCCTGCCAGCGACACCTGATCCTGACGATCTCGAGAAAGCACCGGTTCTTTCAGATTCGTCATTCCGGCGTAAGCCGGAATCCAGAAAGATCAGAGAACTCGACCCCGGCCTGCGCCGGGGTGACGAATCGGTCAGCGGCTCCTTAAGTCGGGCTTAAGTTTCGCCAAGGCATTCTTCCTCCGTCGGCAGGCACCGGGCCTGCCCAGCATTAACTCAGGAGAACGCCATGAACTCAAACAAGCTCAAACTGACCGCGGGCGCAGCCGCCGTTGTGGCGGCGCTGACCGGCGCCTACACTCTCGGCCACGCCAACTCCCCCGCGTCGCAGGCCCCTTCGTCGCAAATCACTGCGCCCATCACGATGACCCAGCCAGTCGCGGCTGCGGGCGCCGCATTGCCGGACATGAGCGGCATCGTTGCGCGCAACAGCCCGTCGGTGGTCAATATCAGCGTATCGGGCACGCGCAAGACAGGCTCGCGCGGACCCAAATCGCCCCAATTTGACGACGATGACTCCATCCCGGACTTCCTCCGCCGCTTCGGCGCTCCGCAGAATCGGGGCGACGCGCCCGCACGCGGTCTGGGATCGGGCTTCATCGTCAGTCCGGATGGCACGATTCTCACCAATGCCCACGTCGTCGACGGCGCTGAGGAAGTCATGGTCAAACTGACCGACAAGCGCGAATTCAAGGCCAAGGTTCTCGGCCTCGATACCGCCAGCGACGTCGCCGTCCTGAAGATCGAAGCGAAGGACCTGCCGGCAGTCCGGATCGGCTCTGCCGCCAACACCCGCGTCGGCGAATGGGTGCTGGCCATCGGTTCGCCCTTCGGCTTCGAGAGCAGTGCCAGCGCCGGCATCGTCTCGGCCTTCTCGCGATCCCTGCCCGATGGCAGCTACGTTCCGTTCATCCAGACCGATGTTGCCGTGAATCCCGGCAATTCGGGCGGGCCTCTGTTCAACATGGCGGGCGAGGTGATCGGCATCAACTCGCAGATCTACTCGCGTAGCGGCGGCTACCAGGGGCTCTCCTTCGCAATACCGATCGAGGTTGCGATGAATGTCGAAAAGCAGATCGTCGCCCACGGCAAGGTTCAGCGCGGCAGGCTCGGCGTCGGCATCCAGGAGGTCAATCAGTCGCTCGCCGACTCATTCGGTCTCAAGAAACCCGCGGGGGCATTGGTCGGGTCGGTGGAAAAGGACAGTCCCGCGGCGAAGGCCGGCCTCGAGCCAGGCGATGTCATTCTTTCCATCAACGGGAAGGAGATCGCCTCCTCCAACGAGCTGCCGGCGATCGTCTCTTCCATGAAGCCCGGCGAGCAGGCGAAGCTTCAGTTTTGGCGCAAGGGTGAAACCCGCCCGGTGGATGTCGCGGTCGGCACATTCGGCGACGAGAAGCTGGCCAGCAACGATGCCCCCGAAGCTGCCAAGGGTCGCCTGGGTGTCGTCGTCCGTCCGCTGACCCCGGAAGAGCAGCGCCGTGCCGATGTCAGCAACGGCGTCGTGGTCCAGAATGTCGCTGGCGCAGCCGCCAAGGCCGGCATTCAGACGGGCGACATCGTCATCGCGGTCAACGGCGAGGCGATTTCCAGTACGGAGCAGTTGCGCAGCCTGATCAGCAAGGCCGGAAAACGCGTCGCTGTCCTGGTCGACCGCGGCAACGCCCGGATCTTCATTCCCGTCGATCTGGGCTAGGCCGGATTGACAAGCGGCGGGGGCTGGAGCAGGCGCCAGTCCCCTCCGCCTTTTGCCCGCCTCTCGAACAAACCGGTGCCCGAATGTTGGCAGAAAAGTTCATGAATGGTCCGGGCTAGGTTCCGACCGCGACCTTTGCGACGGTCCGGTACGGCTCGAGAAACTCGACCGCACCGTTGAAGATCAGGCCCATACCCATTGCGGCAACGAAGAACCCGACAATCCGCGTCGCCGCGTCGATGCCCTGTCTGCCAATCTTGCGGAGAATCGGCTCGGCGACAAAGGCAAAGATAGGTCACCGCCATGCAGGCGACGATCGCGGCACTGGCCGCAAGAAAGTGCAGCATTTCCCCTGGCGACTGCTTGATCGTCGATGCCATGCTGATCAATGTGGCGATTGCCCCAGGGCCGAACATGATCGGCATCGCGAGCGGAACGAACGCGACGTTGGCATTGCCATCTTCCGTCCGCGGCACGATCCCGCCGGATGGCGGCGGATTGAACAGGTCGAATCCAACCCGGGTAAGAATCACCCCGCCGACGACCCGGACCATGCTCAACGGCACATCGAAGAGGCGCAGCAACAGTGTGCCGAAGAGCAGGAAGAAGAAGCAGAGCAGCAGGGCATAGAAGCATGCCTGCCGGGCTATCCGACGCTGCTCGGTGTCGGGTTTGCCATCGATCAGTCCGAGATAGACCGGCAACGCCTCGAACGGATTGATGATCGCCAGAAGCGTCGTAAACAGGCTGATGAAAAGCGTAAGGACGGGATTCACGTTTCTCGCACTCCGATAGTCAGAAAAAGAGCGGGTTAGCGCCGGCCACCGAAACGACCGCCGAACTTGCCACGACCAATGCGATCATTGCCGCCAAAGCCTGCCCCCCGGCGCCCTCAACTCTCAAGTACAACGGCGCTCCAGGCAAGTGTAGCTGTTTGATGAAGACCTCGCGAGATGTTACCAAGCCGAGGCATTTTCGTGGCCGGTGATCGAGTTGGTCGATGGCGAGGGCGACGTCTCTTTCGCTGATGGACACGAAGGATATCTTCTCGGGGACGAACTCGCGAATGAAGCCACCCGTGTTCGCCGTCTGCTCCATCTGCGCTTCCTCCTCAAGCGGACAGGACCACTTGGATCCAACGCAGCGCTGACCGGTCCTTGTGTTGAGCGCCGCCGCGTCGCATCATATGCAAGGCAGGTCGATGTTGGCACAACTTCGAATGAATGTTCCGGCGGGAACCCAACGAGTCGCCGACAAGGCCACAATATGCGAGAAGGGGACGGTCAATGACAACTGGAACACAGACCCGCGGGTTTCGTTTCCCGATGTTTCAGGGAGTTCTTCCGATCGACGGCTCACGGCTGCCCGGAGACATCATTGCCGGGCTGACGCTGGCGGCGCTCGCCATTCCGGAAACGATGGGGTACACGAAGATTGCCGGCGTGCCGGTGATTCTGGGCCTATATACCATCCTCATCCCGATCACCCTGTTTGCGATCTTTGGATCATCGCGGCATCTGGTCGTCGGCGCCGACTCGGCCACGGCAGCGATCCTCGCGGCCGGCCTGACCGGCCTCGCGGTGCGCGGATCGGACGAATGGGTCGCGCTCTGCGCCGTGCTCACCTTCATGGCCGCCGCTTTCATGTTCGTCGCCCGGCTGATCAGGCTGGGGTTCCTCGCGGATTTCCTGTCACGGACCGTGCTTGTCGGCTTCCTCACCGGTGTCGGCGTGCAGGTCGCGATCGGGCAGATCTCGGGCATGCTCGACCTGCCGGGCGGCGGGAACGGGCCATTGGAAAAGCTTTCCCACGACCTGCAACACCTTGGCGGGACCAACCCCTATGCCGCCGCTGTTTCCTTCGCCGTGCTCGCCATCATTCTCGGCGGCAAGAAGATTTCCGAAAAGATCCCGGGCGGCCTGCTGGCGGTCGTCGGCGCCATCGTCGTCAGTTGGGCGATCAATCTCGGCGCGCACATGCATACCCTGGGAGAAGTGCCGAGCGGATTGCCGACAATCGGCCTGCCGCACGTGGCCTGGAGTTGGGATCTCGTGCAGAAGCTGCTGCCCACCGCCTTTGCCTGCTTCATCGTGATCCTGGCGCAAAGCGCGGCGACGTCCCGCGCCTATGCCGCCAAGTACAGCGAGAATGCCGACGAAAATGTGGACATGGTGGGACTGGGTATCGCCAACCTCGGCGCCGGGCTGTCGGGCACCTTCATGGTGAATGGCAGCCCGACCAAGACGCAGATGGTCGATGGCGCGGGCGGGCGCAGCCAGATTTCGAACATCACGACGGCCATCGTCGTCCTCCTGGTGCTGCTGTTCCTGACCAGGCCACTGGCATTCATGCCCACTGCCGTGCTTTCTGCGGTCGTCTTCCTCATCGGGCTGGAAATGATCGACATCAGGGGCATGCGCAAGATATTCGCCGAGGCGCGGGCCGAGTTCTGGGTGGCGTTGCTCACGGCGCTGACCGTGGTCTTTGTCGGCGTCGAGCAGGGCATCATCCTGGCCATGGCCTTGTCGCTTCTCGATCATGTCCGACACGGTTACCGCGGGCACAATGCCGTCATCGTCGCCGACACGGTGGAAGGCTGGCAGACCGTTCCGGTCACCAGTCCGGCCCAGATACAGCCCGGACTGCTGGTCTATCTGTTCAGTCACAGCGCATACTACGCGAATGCCCAGCAACTGGCGGACGAGGTGACGAAGCTTGCAACCGAAGCTCGACCGGGGCTTTCATGGCTGTGTATCGATATGGTGGCGATGGGCGAGATCGACTTCTCCGCCGCGGCCACGCTGCGGGAGACCGCCGCACTCTTGCAGAAGCAAGGTATCCGGCTGGTCCTGGTGCACACCTCCGGCGACGTCCGCGCGCAACTGGACCGCTACGGCATCACTGCCACGCTCGGTGCCGATGCCTACTTTGGTTCGATTCGTGCGGTGATGGAAGCTCATGCCACAGCGACTTCCGCAACTGCTGCGAAGGCGTAATGGGGATTTCGCGGCGCCGCCGGAGGACACAGATGGATCCCTGATCCGGTAGCAGCCGCCATGCCGGACGGCGGGTTTAAGGGTGACGGGCCCACTCATCAGGGCAAGTAGGCGAAACCAACACTTGAGAAGGAAGAACATGGAATTCCTGTATGAAGAATGCAAACCAGAATCGCACGTTGGCGGACAACTGTATCAGCTAAAGGTCGCCGACCTGTGCCCGACCCAGAGCGGTGTCGGATTCGACGAGGTGAAGGCCAAGGTGGAATCCATGCGCCACAAGAGCAAGGACAGTCTGATTGCTCTTCTGATCACGCGACCGGTCCCGATCGTCATTGGCCCTGAAGGCAGGTTCTACCTGGTCGATCACCATCATCTGGCGCGCGCGGTGTGGGAGCTGTGCCAGAAGAAGAACGAGGCGGGGATCGGTCCAGAAAATGCGCGGGTGGTCGTCAAGGTGATGTGCAACTGGCGGGTGCTGGCGCACTACCACTTCTGGAAGGCGATGCACGAAAACAACTGGGTCTACCTGTTCGACCCCCAGGGTGGCGGCCCGTTGCAACCGGCGAAACTGCCAAAACATATCAAGGACATGACCAATGACCCTTATCGTGGTCTCGCCTGGTATGTGCGCGAGCACTTCGGCTACGACAAGATGGATGCCGACTTCGCCGAGTTCCGCTGGGCGCAGTTCTTCCGCACCCGTGTCATCCTCGACGATCGGCTGCTGAAGAACGAGATCGAGGACGTGGACATCCTGCTCTCGGAGATGAAGGAAGAAGTGCGGAAGGAGATCGTCGAGGCGGCCATCCATCTCGCCTCATCCCCGGAGGCCGCCGGTCTGCCGGGTTACACGGGGCACGGCAGCCACGGCTGAATATTGCGGTTCGCAAAGACCTCGCCGGCCCTGGTCTGGGTGATGGTGTTCACCGGTACCCGCGAATCGGAGCAGCCGATCCACAGCACGGTCGGGTTCTGCTCGTGGCCGAGGTCGGTGAAGTAGTCCGGTTCTTCTCGAAAACCTCGGCGACGAAGCGCCGGTTGCCGTCGAGCAGCGTCCTGATCATTGCCCCCTCCAGCATTCAGTTCTAATGGCCGGCAAGAGGTCACGGTAAAATCGCAATTCCAATCGATTGCGAGCAGTCATGTCCTCACGCCTGATCCACGGCTTTCACGCCATCACCGCCAAGCTTCGTCACGACCCCGATGCCGTCAAGGAAATCTTCGTCGATGTTGCCCGCCACGATGCGCGCGCCCGCGATCTGCTCGCGCATGCGGAGTTGCAGGGAGTCAAGGTGGTTGCCGGCGACAGCAGGCGCCTCGATGGCATGGTGCCGGGTGCGCGGCATCAGGGCGTCATCGCCCGCGTCGAGGGCGGGCGCCAGGTCGCGCATCTCGACGACGTTCTCGACACGCTCGAGGAGCCCGCTTTCCTGCTCGTGCTCGACGGCGTCACCGATCCGCGCAACCTCGGCGCCTGCCTGCGCGTCGCCGATGCCGCAGGCGTCCACGCGGTCATTGCGCCCAAGGACCGCTCAGCGGGATTGACCGACGTCGCACTGAAGGCGGCCAGCGGCGCCGGCGAAACCATCCCCTACGTGCTGGTCACCAACCTTGCGCGGACGTTGCGTGAACTGAAGGAACGCGACATCCATGTGATCGGCACCAGCGGCGACGCGGAATCCGATCTCTACGCGGCCGAGTGGCCGCAGGCGACGGCCTGGGTGCTCGGCGCCGAAGGCGATGGCATGCGCCGCCTGACGCGCGAGAATTGCGACCAACTGGTGTGCATTCCGATGCATGGGACCGTGGAAAGTCTCAATGTCTCGGTCGCGGCCGGGGTTTGCCTGTTCGAGGCCAGACGTCGGCGCTCCTGAGGCTACGGTCACCCCGCCAATGACACATCGCCGCGCCGTGGCGCTGATGGTCCTCGTTACGCTGCTATGGAGCATCGCCGGCGTCGTGACGCGGCATCTCGATGCGGCGCGCAGCTTCGAGGTCACTTTCTGGCGCAGCCTGTTCAATGCGTTGGCGCTGGCCGTTGGCCTGACCGCCCTGCGCGGACCGGCGCTGTGGTCTGGCCTGCTGCGCTCCAGCCGCGTGCTGTGGGCCTCCGGGCTCTGCTGGGCCGTGATGTTCACCGCCTTCATGGTTTCCCTGACGCTGACGACAGTGGCCAACGTTCTGGTGACGATGGCCATCGGGCCGATGATGACGGCGATCTTCTCGCGAATCTTTCTCGGCAAGCATCTGCCGTTGCGCACCTGGCTGGCTATCCTTGCCGCAGGCGCGGGGATTTCCTGGATGTTCGGCGCGGAAGCCGGCAATGGCGCCTCTCTGCTCGGGTCGCTGGTCGCTTGCGCCGTGCCGCTGGCCGGTGCCGCCAACTGGACGTTGCTGCAACGGGCCGGGGAATTCGGCGCGCAGGGGCCGGACATGTTGCCGGCGGTGCTGCTGGGCGCCCTGATCTCGGCGGCGGTGACCCTGCCGCTGGCCTGGCCGCTGCAGGCCTCGACGCACGATCTCGGCCTGCTGGCGCTGCTCGGTTGCGTGCAACTGGCACTCCCCTGCCTGCTGGTGGTCCGCCTGAGCCGGCAACTGCCGGCGCCGGAGATCGCTCTGCTCGCCCTGCTCGAAGTGGTCTTCGGGGTCGCCTGGGCGTGGCTGTGGGCCGGTGAGCGCCTGTCGTCGAACGTCTTGTTGGGAGGCGCGCTGGTGCTCGGGGCGCTGGTCGCCAACGAGGCATTTGCGCGGCGGCTGCGGTGAACAGATGAAATCAGCCGAAAACCGACTTTCGCCAAAGCGCCCGCCAGCGAAGCGCTACAATGGCCTGCCCATTTTTCCCGTGCTCTCCCTGTGAGCCCCAGCCTGACCATCCCGCCCGAAGAAGTCGAAATCACCGCGATCCGTGCGCAAGGCGCCGGCGGGCAGAACGTCAATAAGGTGTCCAACGCAGTGCATCTGCGCTTCGACATCGCCGCCTCGTCGCTGCCGGAGGAAATTCGCCAGCGCCTGGCAAAGCTAGGCGACCGCCGTATCAGCAAGGACGGCGTGGTGATCATCAAGGCGCAGAAGTTCAGCAGTCTCGAGAAGAATCGCGGCGAGGCCTTGCGCCGACTGCAGGAGCTGATTGCCGGCGTCGCCAAGTTGCCACGAAGACGCCGACCGACCCGGCCGACCCGAAGCTCCGTTGCCAAGCGCCTGGAAAGCAAGGCGCGGCGCGCTGCACTGAAGGCCGGGCGGCGTACGGTTGGCGAGTAAGCCATGCGCGAATCTGGCGTTCAGACTCGCGCATCGGAGCCATAGCTCATGACCTTCGCCCAACTCTGCCTCAGCGCCCCATTGCTCCAGACACTCGCGACACTTGGCTACCGGACTCCCACGCCCGTTCAGGTGCAGGCGATTCCGGCCATACTGGCCGGCCGCGACCTGATGGCGGCAGCCCAGACCGGCACCGGCAAGACCGCTGGATTCGCCCTGCCGCTCCTGCAAAGACTTGCCGCTGAAGGGCCGCCGGTCAGCAGCAATTGCGTTCGCGCCCTGGTCCTGGTGCCCACCCGCGAACTCGCTGAGCAAGTCTGCCAGAGCATCTGCGCCTATGGCCGGAACCTGCCGCTGCGAACCTGCCCGGTTTACGGCGGGGTCAGTATCAATCCGCAGATGATGAAGTTGCGCAAGGGCATGGATATCGTGGTCGCCACGCCCGGCCGCCTGCTCGACCTGCATCGCCAGAATGCGCTCAAGTTTGGCCAGCTCCGGACTCTCGTTCTGGACGAAGCCGACCGCATGCTCGACCTGGGGTTTGCGCAGGAACTCGATGCCATCTTTACCGTGCTGCCGCGGCGCCGGCAGACCCTTCTGTTCTCGGCGACTTTTGCCGACGCCATTCGTGCGATGGCGGGGGCGATTCTGAACAATCCGGTCATTGTCGAAACCAGCCCCCGAAATGTTGCGGCGAGCAGCGTCAAGCAGTCGGTGATTCCGGTCGACAAGCGGCGCAAGCCGGAACTGTTCTGTCATCTGCTGAAGAGCAGGCGCTGGGGTCAGGTGCTGGTCTTCGTGAAAACCCGCAAGGGCGTTGAAGATCTGGTCGGAACCCTGCTCGCGCACGGAATCAGTGCCGACTCGATCCATGGCGACAAGCCCCAGCCGGCACGTTTGCGGGCACTGGAGCGCTTCAAGGGGGCCGAGATACAGGTTCTGGTGGCAACCGACGTGGCAGCACGCGGGCTCGATATTCACGACCTGCCCGAGGTCATCAACTTCGATCTGCCGATCGTGGCGCAGGATTACATCCACCGCATCGGCCGCACCGGCCGCGCCGGGGCAAGCGGCGAAGCCATTTCCCTGGTCTGTGCCGACGAGGCCCCCCAACTCGCCGCCATCGAAACCCTGACCGGGCAGAAGCTGACGAGGATCGAGGAGGAAGGTTTCACGCCCGACCATCGAGTGCCAGTAACCGGCACTGCCGGACAACTACTCAAGAAACCGAAGAAACCCAAGACCCCAGGGGTTGCGGTCAACACTTCCGGCCAGTCCGTGGCGACGAGGAAGGTCCGGGCTTCCCCGCCAAAGCCGGGTGCGGCGCACACTGAAGTGGCGAGAAGCCGTGGCCGGAGACCGCCGGCGAAGGTCCGTCCACACTGACGCGGCACATCGCAGCCCTTGAAACCTGGATAAACGCCCCCAGATGGGTCCACAGCTTTTTTGGAGAACCGCTCATGTCCAGCCCCGAAAATACCGAGGAACCTTTGCTCACCAGCGAACCCACAGTCGAGCCGCCCCCCGAGCCGGCGCCCGGGGAACACACGGACACCTTGCCCAGCATCGAGGAACAGTTCCGCCAGCTTGAGCTCCAGGCTGCCGAGCATCATGATGCATGGCTGCGCGCCAAGGCGGAAGGCGAGAACATCCGTCGCCGCGCCCAGGAAGATATTTCCAAGGCGCACAAGTTCGCTGTCGAGAAGTTTGCCGGCGAACTGCTGGCCGTCAAGGACAGCCTCGAAGCCGCGCTGGCCGCCCCCGAACAGACGGCCGAGAGCTTCAAGGCCGGCGTCGAGCTGACCCTGAAGCAACTGGTTTCCGCCTTCGAGAAGAACGCGCTGAACGAGGTCAATCCTGCCGGCGAGAAGTTCAACCCGCACCGGCACCAGGCCATCGCCATGGTCGATTCCGATCAGGAGCCCAATACCGTCGTCACCGTTCTGCAGAAGGGTTACCTGATCGCCGAGCGTGTGCTGCGCCCGGCGCTGGTCATGGTCGCCAAACCAAAGTCTTGAAATCCGGGGCAATGCCCCCAAATCCCGAACATCACAGTCATTCGCATTCAGCAAAGGAACAGAACATGGGCAAGATCATCGGTATCGACCTCGGCACCACCAACAGTTGCGTCGCCATCATGGAAGGCGGCCAGCCGAAAGTCATCGAAAACTCCGAAGGCGCACGTACCACACCGTCGGTCATCGGTTACGCCGAGGACGGCGAAATCCTTTCCGGCGCTCCGGCCAAGCGCCAGGCCGTGACCAACCCGAAGAACACGCTGTACGCCGTCAAGCGCCTGATCGGCCGCCGCTTCGAGGAGAAGGAAGTGCAGAAGGACATCGCCCTGATGCCCTACAAGATCGTCAAGGCCGACAACGGCGACGCCTGGGTTTCCGTGCGCGACAAGAAGATTGCGCCGCAACAGGTTTCTGCCGAAGTGCTGCGCAAGATGAAGAAGACTGCCGAAGACTACCTCGGCGAGGAAGTCACCGAAGCCGTCATCACCGTCCCGGCCTACTTCAATGACAGCCAGCGCCAGGCGACCAAGGACGCCGGCCGCATCGCCGGTCTGGAAGTCAAGCGCATCATCAACGAACCGACCGCGGCGGCCCTCGCCTTCGGCATGGACAAGGCTGCCAGCAAGGACCGCAAGATCGCCGTCTATGACCTCGGCGGCGGCACCTTCGACATCTCGATCATCGAGATCGCCAATGTCGACGGCGAGAAGCAGTTCGAAGTGCTGGCCACCAACGGCGACACCTTCCTCGGCGGCGAAGACTTCGACCAGCGCCTGATCGATTACATCATCGACGAATTCAAGAAGGACTCCGGCGTCAATCTGAAGCAGGACGTGCTGGCCCTGCAGCGCCTCAAGGAGGCTGCCGAGAAGGCCAAGATCGAGCTTTCCTCGAGCCAGCAGACCGAAGTTAACCTGCCCTACATCACCGCAGACGCCTCCGGCCCGAAGCACCTGGCGATCAAGATCACCCGCGCCAAGTTCGAATCGCTGGTCGATGAACTGGTCGAGCGCACCGTCGCCCCGTGCCTGACCGCACTCAAGGACGCCGGCTGCAAGATCGGCGACATCGACGATGTCATCCTCGTCGGCGGCCAGTCGCGCATGCCCAAGGTCCAGGAGAAGGTCAAGGAAGTCTTCGGTCGCGAGCCGCGCAAGGACGTCAATCCGGATGAAGCCGTCGCTGTCGGCGCCGCCATCCAGGGCGGCGTACTGCAGGGAGAAGTCAAGGACGTGCTGCTGCTCGACGTCACCCCGCTGTCGCTCGGTATCGAAACCCTGGGCGGCATCATGACCAAGCTGATCCAGAAGAACACGACGATCCCGACCAAGGCATCGCAGGTCTTCTCGACCGCCGACGACAACCAGGGCGCGGTGACCATCCATGTGCTGCAGGGCGAGCGTGAAGTCGCTGCCGGCAACAAGAGCCTCGGCCAGTTCAATCTGGAGGGCATTCCACCGGCCCCGCGCGGCATGCCTCAGATCGACGTTGTCTTCGACATCGACGCCAATGGCATCATGCACGTCACGGCCAAGGACAAGGCCACCGGCAAGGAAAACAAGATCACCATCAAGGCCAATTCCGGCCTGTCCGAAGCCGAAATCCAGGCGATGGTGAAGGATGCCGAACTGCACGCCGAAGATGACAAGAAGGTGCACGAACTGGCAGATGCCCGCAACTCGGCCGACGGCATGGTGCACATGGTCAAGAAATCGCTGACGGAATATGGCGACAAGCTCGATGCCGATGAAAAAGCGAAGATCGAGGCCGCCATCAAAGCCGTCGAGGACGTTCTGCGTGATGGCGACAAGGACACCATCAGCGCGCGGACCGAAGCCTTGAGCCAGGCCGCGCAGAAGCTGGGGGAGAAGATGTACGCCCAGCAACAGGCTGAAGGTGCGCCTGGCGGAGCAGGTGCCCAGCAACAGGCCAAGAAAGACGAAGGCGACGTGGTTGATGCCGAATTCACCGAGGTCAAGGACAAGAAATAGTCCAACCTCTCAGCACGGCGCCGAGCCTGCGGATACCTTCCGCCGGATCGGCGCCTTTGTCACTTGACGGGTAGCAAACATGTCAAAACGCGATTTTTATGAAATTCTCGGCGTAAACCGCGACGCCGGCGACGACGAGATCAAGAAGGCCTACCGCAAGCTGGCCATGAAGCATCACCCCGACCGCAACCTGGAAAATCCGGCGGCCGAGGAGAAGTTCAAGGAAGCCAAGGAAGCCTACGAGATACTTTCCGATGCGCAAAAGCGCGCGGCCTATGACCAGTTCGGTCATGCCGGCGTCGATCCGCAAGGCGGCATGGGTGGTGGAGGTGGCGGTGGTTTCAGCGACGCCTTCGGCAATATCTTCGATGAAATCTTCGGCGGCCGTGGCGGAGGCGGCGGCCGGTCAAACGTCTACCGTGGCGCCGACCTGCGCTACAATTTGGAGATCACGCTGGAGCAGGCGGCCCATGGCACGGATACCAATATCCGCATTCCGACCATGGAAGTCTGCGAGCCGTGCAACGGCAGTGGTGCCAAGGCGGGTACGCAACCGAAGACCTGTCCGACTTGTCACGGATCGGGCCAGGTTCGCCTGCAACAGGGTTTCTTTTCCATCCAGCAGACCTGCCCGAAGTGCCATGGCACCGGCCGCTTCATCGCCGAACCGTGCAAGTCTTGCGGTGGCGTCGGGCGCACCAAGCAGCACAAGACGCTGTCCGTCAAGATTCCCGCCGGGGTCGACGAGGGCGACCGCATCCGTCTCGCCGGCGAAGGCGAACATGGTGTCAATGGCGGCCCCCCGGGCGATCTCTATGTCCAGATTCACCTCAAGCAGCATCCGGTGTTCACCCGCGACCACAACGACCTGCATTGCGAGATGCCGATCTCCTTCACCACGGCTGCACTGGGCGGTGAAATCGAGATCCCGACGCTGGACGGTGCAGCCGCCATCAGGATTCCACCGGAAACCCAGTCAGGGCGTGTGTTCCGCCTGCGCGGCAAGGGCATCAAGGGCGTCCGCGTTCATACCCATGGCGACCTGATGTGCCATGTTGTCGTCGAGACGCCGGTCAGCCTGACCGATCGTCAGAAGGAACTGCTGCGCGAACTGGAGGAATCCACCAGTCGCGACAACGGCGCCAAGCACAATCCGCGCGCCAAGTCATGGATGGATAAAGTAAAGGCATTCTTCGGGGACTAAGCCACTCACAGCCAAGTTGCTTGGCAACGCTCAGCCCCTGGCATTCTGAGCGGGCTGAAAACACTTGGCGTGCCTCAACCACCCCGGTTTCCGCTACTCCATTCATCTGTTAGACTCGGCAGACTGTCAAGGTTGGGGGGGCACGAAAAATGCATTTCCTGAAACAACTGCTAGCGGTGGCAGCCATTGCCATGTCCGCGCCGGCCGGAGCCGAACCCGGTGTCACCGACAATACGATCACGCTGGGCATGTCGTCCCCGTTTTCGGGACCGAACGGTGTCTATGGCCTCGACATGCGTCAGGTAATCGACAGCTATCTTGATCAGGTAAACAAGGGCGGCGGCGTCCATGGCCGCAAGATTTCCCTGATTGCACTGGATGACGGCTACGAAACCGACCGTACCGTCGCCAACACAAAAACCCTGATCATCGACAAGAACGTCTTTGCACTCCTCGCCTTTTATGGCTCCAGCCCGACGACCGAAGCGATGAACAAGGTCTTCGGACCCGCCAGGGTGCCGCTGGTGGGAACGATTTCGGGTGCCGGAACACTGCGCGAACCGATTTCGCAGAACCCGAACAGCCGTTACATGTTCAACGTCCGGGCGAGCTATGCCGACGAGACCGAAGCGATCGTCAATGAACTGGTGTCGAGCGGTCTCAAGAACATTGCAGTCTTCTATCAGAACGACGGTTTCGGGAAATCCGGTCTCGAGGGTGTGACGACGGCGCTGAAGAAACACAACCTTGCACCCTCGGTTGCCGCATCTGTCGAACGCAACTCGGTCGAGGTGGCAAGCGCCGTAGACGCCATCACCAAGGCCAACCCACAGGCCGTGATTATGGTGACGCTGTACAAGCCCACCGCAGCGTTCATCAAAGCCATGAAAGCTGCCGGCCAGGGCGCGTTATTCAGAACCCTGTCGCCAGTCGGCACCGAGCAACTGGTCAAGGAGTTGGGCGCCGATGCCCGCGGCATCGTGATTTCGCAGGTTATGCCGTACCCATGGAACGACATTGTCCCGATGGTTCGCGACTACCAGAAACTGATCGGCAACAAGGCCAACTCGTCTTACTACGGGATAGAGGCCTATGCCATGGCACGCATCACGGTCGACGCACTGCGTAAGGCTGGCAAGGACCCGACCCGCGAGAAGTTCATGGCAGCTCTCGAAGGCATGAATTCCGACCTGGGCGGCTTTCGTGTCGCCTTCAGCGGCAGCAACCGCCAAGGTTCGCGTTTCGTCGAGATGACCGTGGTCGGGCCGGGAGGCAAGATCCTCAAGTAACCACAGCCGCGGTCAACATTCGAAAACGGCCTGTTCTCACAGGCCGTTTTCATGTCAGGCGCGCCGCCAGGCGGTTCCCTGCGGGTTGTCATCGAGGACGATGCCGCCCGCCTTCAAGTCGTCGCGAATGCGATCGGCTTCGGCAAAATTGCGCGCCTTCTTGGCTGCCGCGCGGTTGGCAATCAATGCTTCGATTGCCGCTTCGTCAAGTCCGCCGGCACTTGCGCCACGGCCGCGCAGATAGGCCAGAGGCTCACGGTCGAGCAGGCCGAGCACGCCGGCCAGCGCTTTCAGCAGGCCGGCCAGCTTCGGGCTGCGCTGCCGGTTCACCTCGCCCGCCAGTTCGAACAGCACGGAAATCGCACCGTGCGAATCGAAATCCTCGTTCATCGCCGCCGCGAAGCGCGCTGCGAAATCGCCGTTCCAATCGACGTCGACCGCAGCGGGCGGCACGTCGCGTAGCGCGAAGTAGAGGCCGTCCAGACTGCGCTTGGCATCATCCAGATGCGAGTCCGAGTAATTCAGCGCGCTGCGATAGTGGACGCGCAGGATGAAAAAGCGCACCACCTCGGGGTCGTAGCGTTTCAGCACGTCGCGGATGGTGAAGAAATTGCCAAGCGACTTCGACATTTTCTCGTTGTCGACGCGAACGAAGCCATTGTGCATCCAGTAATTGACAAAGGAGCACTGGTACGCCCCTTCCGACTGGGCGATTTCGTTCTCGTGGTGCGGAAACTGCAAGTCCTGCCCACCCCCATGGATGTCGAAATGCTGCCCGAGCAGCTTCGAACTCATCGCAGAACACTCGATGTGCCAGCCCGGACGCCCCTCACCCCACGGTGACGGCCATGCTGGCTCGCCCGCCTTGGCGCGCTTCCAGAGGACGAAATCGAGCGGATCCTGCTTCGCCGAGTCAACCTCCACCCGCTCGCCGGCGCGCAGATCGTCGAGCGACTTCCCGGACAGCTTGCCGTAGCCGGCGAACTTGCGCACCGCATAATTGACGTCGCCATCGCTCGCCTTGTACGCAAGCCCGCGCTCTTCGAGCAAGCCAATCAGGTGAAGCATTTCGGGCACGAAATCGGTGGCACGCGGCTCATGATCGGGGCGCAGGACGCCGAGGGCATCGGCATCCTCATGCATGCAGGCGATGAAGCGGTTGGTCAGTTTCTGGATGGTCTCGCCGTTTTCGGCGGCGCGCCTGATGATCTTGTCGTCAATGTCGGTAATGTTGCGGACGTACGTTACGTCATAGCCGCTGGTCTTGAGCCAGCGATAGACCATGTCGAAGATGATCATGACCCGGGCGTGGCCAAGGTGGCAATAGTCATAGACGGTCATCCCGCAGACGTACATGCGAACCTTGCCCGGTTCGATGGGCGTGAAGACCTGCTTTTCCCGTTTCAGGGAGTTATGGATTTTGAGCATGGGCGGGGGAATCTGCGACGTCGTCAGTCGTTCGTGAAGCTTGGGAATGGCTGGCGTTCTTGGTAGAATCGAACGATTGTAAACCTGCGCCGAGTATAGCATAGCGATGTCTTCTGCCTCCCCGCCACAGCCTTGTCACCGGGCAACCCGAGTGCTTCGGGCCGCTATCCTCGGACTGGCGTTCGCTGTCAGCGCCCCACTCGTCGCCGACACCCTCGCCGATGCGCAAAAACAGATACGCCAGGGCAAATTCCCGCAGGCCTTGGCAACCCTCGATCTCTATCTCGAGACGTCGCCCAATGACGCTCAGGCCCGCTTTCTCAAGGGGGTCATCTACACCGAGACGGGCAAGACCGACGAGGCGATCATCGTGTTTACCAAACTGACTCAAGATTACCCGGAATTTCCCGAGCCCTACAACAACCTCGCCGTCCTCTACGCCCGCCAAAAGCAGTACGAGAAAGCGCGCATGGCGCTCGAAATGGCGATTCAGGCACATCCCTCTTATGCAACCGCCTATGAAAACCTCGGCGACCTCTACGCCAGACAGGCCAGCGATGCCTATGGCAAGGCAGCTCAGCTTGACGGAGCGAGCAAGTCGGCAAAGACCAAGCAGGCCCTCTCACGCGAGTTGACAACCATGTCGCCGAAGGCAGGTGACAAGACAACGGCGGACTCCGCCGCTGCCAGGAAAGCGACCAATCAATAGTTATCCAGGAATCATGCAATGATCAAATACCTCTCGACCCTGACCGCCGGCCTACTCGTCGCGCTGTCCACCTGGGCGGTCCCGACTGTCGAAATCACCACCTCGCTCGGCAAGATCACGCTTGAGCTCAATGCCGACAAGTCGCCAAAGACGGTCGAGTCCTTCGTCTCCAACGCCAGGCAAGGCTTCTACGACGGCACCGTCTTCCATCGCGTCATCGACGGCTTCATGATCCAGGGTGGGGGCTTCAGCCCGGCTATGGAAGAAAAGAAGACGCTCACCCCGGCGCTTCAGAATGAAGCGACCAATGGTCTGAAGAACGACCGTGGCACGATCGCCATGGCGCGCATGCAGGATCCTCATTCTGCCCGCGTTCAGTTCTTCATCAACCTGAAGGACAACGAGTTTCTCAACCACAAGACGGCGACCGACCCGCGCGGCTTCGGCTATACCGTTTTCGGCAAGGTCACCCAAGGCATGGACGTTGTCGACAAGATCGCCAAGGTGCCGACCAGCAACGCCGGCCCGCACCAGAATGTGCCGACCACCCCGGTGGTCATCCAGAGCGTCAAAATCATCTCCGAAAAATAGGGACACCCAAGTGATCAAACTCACCACCAACCACGGCGTCATCACCCTCGACCTCAATGCAGAGAAGGCACCGAAGACGGTCGCCAACTTCCTCGCCTACGTCGAGGCCGGGCATTACAACAACACGGTTTTTCACCGTGTGATCAAGAATTTCATGATTCAGGGCGGCGGATTCGACACGGGGATGAATCAGAAAAAGACCAATCCGACAATCGAGAACGAAGCGGCCAATGGCCTGAAGAACAAGCGCGGCACCGTCGCCATGGCGCGCACCGGCGACCCGCACTCGGCCACCGCCCAATTCTTCATCAACACCGTCGACAACGACTTCCTCGACTTCAAGTCACCATCGGGCCAGGGCTGGGGCTACTGCGTTTTCGGCGAGGTCAGCGAAGGCATGGACGTCGTCGACAAGATCCGTGCCGTCCGCACAGCCAACAAGGGCTTCCATCAGGACGTGCCGGTCGAGGACGTCATCATCGAGAAAGCCGAGATCGTTTGATTTTCTTCATCTCCGATCTGCACCTGTCGCCCCGGTCACCCGGGGCGACTGCTTTGTTCCTCCACTTTTTGGCCGGCCGCGCCCGGCAGGCCAAGGCGCTATACATCCTCGGCGACCTGTTCGAGGTCTGGGTTGGCGACGACATCGACGATGCCTACCATTCGGCGATCATTGCCTCCTTGCGCGCCGCCAGCGATGCCGGGCTGAACGTTTACCTGATGCACGGCAACCGCGATTTCGCGCTCGGCCAGCAGTTCGCCACTGCTGCCGGTGCCAGCCTGCTGCCCGACCCTTACGACCTCGCCCTGCCCGAATGGTCCTTCGTCCTCTCGCATGGCGACGCCCTGTGCCTGGACGACCCGGCCTACGTCGCCTATCGGTCCAGGGTCCGCGACCCGGCCTGGCTGCAGAAGATGCTGGACAGACCGCGTCTCTTCCGCCGGCTGCTCGGCCGCTACATCCGCTGGCGGAGCAGCCGCAAGCGCACTCCGGGCTACGTCTATCCCGACCTGAACCCGGCGGCGACCGACGATTTCATCCGCGCGCACGGGTACACCACCTTCATTCACGGCCATACCCACCAGCCGGCCAAACACGACCACATCATCGATGGCATCCATGTCGAGCGCTGGGTACTCGCCGACTGGCACGATGACCGCGGCGAATGCCTGGTCTGGGATGGCGAGGCGCTGAAACGCGAAGCCATCGTCGCTGAAAATCGACCCTGAAACGGTGTCGACCGCGCCCGACAGGAAATCCCCTCTACGTGGCCTTGGGCCATGGGCGGCAAAAAGCGCCCTTGAAACGCTGCGCGATGTCTTCGGCTATCCCGCCTTCCGCGGTGCGCAGGCCGAGATCATCGAGCACATCTGCGGCGGCGGCGATGCCCTGGTCCTGATGCCGACCGGCGGCGGCAAGAGCCTGTGCTATCAGATTCCCGCCCTGCTCCGCCCCGGCTGCGCCGTCGTCGTCTCGCCGCTGATCGCGCTGATGCAGGACCAGGTCGACGCGCTGACCCAGCTCGGCATCAAGGCCTCCTGCCTCAACTCAACGCTCGACTGGCGGCAAGCGCAGGCCGTCGAGCAAGCCATGTTCGCGGACGGCCTCGACCTCGTCTACATCGCCCCCGAACGCCTCTTGCTCGACCGCACGCTGGCCCTGCTCGACGCACTCTACGAAGCCGGCAAGCTGGCCCTCTTCGCCATCGACGAAGCGCACTGCGTCTCGCAGTGGGGCCACGACTTCCGCCCGGAATACCTGCAACTCTCGGCGCTGCACGAACGCTATTCGAAGGTCCCGCGCATCGCGCTGACCGCCACCGCCGATCAGGCGACGCGCAACGAAATCCTGCAACGTCTGGGGCTCGGCGAAGCCCGCGTCTTCCTCTCCAGCTTCGATCGCCCCAACATCCGCTACACCGTGGTCGAAAAGGACAACGCCAAAAAGCAGCTGCTCGGCTTTCTCGCCGGCCGCCAGGGCCAGGCCGGCATCGTATATTGCCTGTCGCGCAAGAAGGTCGAGGAAACCGCCACCTGGTTATCACAACAAGGCTACCCGGCCCTGCCCTACCACGCCGGCCTGCCCGCCCCCGAACGCGCCGCCAACCAGCGCCGCTTCCTGCGCGAGGAAGGCCTGATCATGTGCGCCACGATTGCCTTCGGCATGGGCATCGACAAGCCCGACGTCCGCTTCGTCGCCCACCTCGACCTGCCGAAAAGCATCGAGGCCTACTACCAGGAAACCGGCCGTGCCGGCCGCGACGGCGAACCCTCCGAAGCGTGGATGGCCTACGGCATGCAGGACGTCGCGCTGCAGCACGCGCGCATCGCCGAATCCGGCGCCGGCGAAGGCCAGAAGATTCTCGAAGCGCAGCGCCTGACCGCCCTGCTCGCCTATTGCGAAGCACCACGCTGCCGGCGTAAGGTGCTGCTCGATTATTTTGGCGAAGATCGCGAAGCCTGCGGCAACTGCGACGTCTGCATGGAACCGCCGGAACTGTGGGACGGCACGCAGGCGGCGCAGAAGGCGCTGTCGGCCATCTTCCGCACCGGCATGCGCTTCGGGGTCGCCCACCTGACCGACATCCTGCGCGGCAAGGCGACCGACAAGGTCAGGCAGTGGAACCACGACAAGCTGCCAACCTTCGGCGTCGGCGCCGACCTCGACGACCATGCCTGGAAAAGCGTCTTCCGCCAGCTCGCCGCCGTCGGGCTGGTCCATGTCGACATGGCCGAACATGGCGCCCTGCAGCTCACCGACGCCGCGCGCGAGGTGCTCAAGGGGCAGCGTCAGGTGCAACTGCGCCGCCCGGCCATGCGCAAATCGGCGGCGCCGCGCCCCAGAACCGCAGCAAGCAGCGAGCTGGCACCGGCCGACGAGACGCTGTTCCAGCTACTGCGTCGCTGGCGCAGCGACACCGCCAAGGCACAGGGCGTACCGGCCTACGTCATCCTGCACGACCGCACGCTGCGCGAACTGGCCGAAGCCCGCCCGGCCAGCCGCAGCCTGCTGGCCGGCATCACCGGCATGGGCAGCGCCAAGATCGAGCACTACGGCGAAGAACTGCTGGCTCTGATCCGCGAGGCTGGCTGACTATCGGCTGTCTCAGTTCGACCCTGAGCCGACTGATGAAATTTTCATAGGGGAATGGCGGCTGACTGATCATTAAGCCGCCGCCCCAGGGGACGGGCGGTCAGGCAATAGTCCTGCCAATAATGCCTTCATATCTGGCGACATATTTGCGCTTGTGAAGCACTGGGGATGAATGCGTTTTTACTAATTTTTTACATCTCAGCCCCCATATTTCTCGAAAATTTTAATAGCCATTTCTCTAGTATGGCCCTGTCGCAATTCCAACATGGGGGGTACTTATGGATCTCGTCTATCTTGCTGGCATCGGGCTGTTCTTTGCCCTGATGCTCGCCCTCGCCACTGGCTGTGCCCGGCTGGGAGGTGCCAAGTGACCTGGCTTTTCATTCTTAGCGGCACCGTTGCCGCCGGTCTGCTGGTCTACCTGATCGCCGCGCTGCTTAAACCGGAGAACTTTTCATGAGCAATCATGCCTGGATACTCCTCGGACTTTTTCTTGCCGTCCTGTTGTTGACCGTCAAGCCTTTGGGGACTTACATCGCTAATGTGATGGAAGGCCGCTTCCGTCTGGCCAGCAAAATCGAAAGGCCGATCTATCGCCTGTGCGGCATCCGCCAGGACGAGGAAATGGGTTGGCTGAAATACGCCTTCGCCATTCTTTTGTTCAACTTACTCGGCGCCCTGGCAGTGTATACCCTGCAACGCCTGCAGGCCGACCTGCCGCTCAATCCGCAGGCATTCGCCAATGTCAGTCCGGATTCGGCCTTCAATACGGCGATCAGCTTCGCCACCAATACCAACTGGCAGGGCTACGTCGGCGAAGCCACGATGAGCTACCTGACCCAGATGCTGGCCTTGGCAGTACAGAACTTCTTCTCGGCTGCCACCGGCATCGTCGTCGTCATCGCCCTGATCCGCGGCTTTGCCAGGCACAGCGCGAAGACCGTCGGCAATGCCTGGGTCGACCTGACCCGCATCACGCTGCATGTGCTGCTGCCGATTTCGATTGTGTACGCAGTCTTCCTGACCAGCCAGGGCGTCATCCAGAATTTCGACGCGTACAAGGATGTGACGACACTGGAAGTGACCAAGTACGACAACCCGAAAGTCGATGACGCCGGCCAGCCGCTGAAGGATGACAAGGGCGCCGTCGTCACGGAGCCGGCCGAAACGCCGACCCAGACGCTGGCCATGGGCCCGGTCGCCTCGCAGGAAGCGATCAAGATGCTGGGCACCAACGGCGGCGGCTTCATGAACGCCAATTCGGCACATCCCTATGAAAACCCGACGCCGCTGAGCAACTTCATCCAGATGCTGTCGATTTTCCTGATCCCCGCTGCGCTATGCTTCACCTTCGGCCGCATCGTCGGCGATACCCGCCAGGGCTGGGCCGTGCTTGCCGCGATGACCCTGATGTTCGTCGCCCTGGCCTATGCGGCGATGCATTTCGAACAGCAGGCCAACCCCTTGCTGACCCAACTCGGGGTCGATCCATCCTCCGGCAACATGGAAGGCAAGGAAACCCGCTTCGGCATTGCCGATTCCGGCCTGTTCGCCACCATCACGACGCTCGCCTCCTGTGGTGCGGTCAACGCCATGCACGACTCGTTTACGCCGCTCGGCGGCCTGGTGCCGCTGATCGACATGCAGTTGGGCGAAGTCGTCTTCGGCGGCGTCGGCACCGGCCTTTACGGCATGCTGGTCTTCGCCATCATGGCCGTCTTCATCGCCGGTCTGATGATCGGCCGCACGCCGGAATACCTGGGCAAGAAGATCGAGGCCTTCGAGATGAAGATGGTTTCCATCGCCATCCTGGTCACACCGCTGCTGGTGCTGGTCGGCACCGCCATCGCGGTGATGGCCGCCGACGGCAGGGCAGGCATCGCCAACCCGGGCGCCCATGGCTTCTCGGAAATCCTCTATGCCTTCACTTCGGCCGCCAACAACAACGGCAGCGCTTTCGCCGGCCTGTCCGCCAACACGCCGTTCTACAACGTGATGCTCGGCATTGCCATGTGGTTCGGCCGCTTCGGCGTGATCGTGCCGGTGCTGGCCATCGCCGGCTCGCTGGCCGCCAAGAAACGCATCGCCGTCGGTGCCGGCACCCTACCGACCCATGGTCCGCTGTTCGTCACGCTGCTGGTTGGCACCGTGCTGCTGGTCGGACTCCTGAATTACGTCCCGGCGTTGGCTCTTGGCCCCGTCATCGAGCACCTGGTGCTCTGGGCCGGTCATTAAGCGAGGGGAGAAAAATAATGACACGCAAGACTTTTACCCTGTTCGATCCGGCACTGGCCCTGCCGGCCATCGCCGATGCCTTCCGGAAACTGAATCCGGTCGTGCAATGGCGCAATCCGGTGATGTTCGTTGTCTACGTCGGCAGCATTCTGACCACCATCCTCTGGGTGCAAGCCCTGGGTGGCCAAGGGGAAGCACCGGCTGGCTTTATCCTGATGATCACCATCTGGCTATGGTTCACTGTCCTTTTCGCCAATTTCGCCGAAGCGCTGGCCGAGGGACGCAGCAAGGCGCAGGCGGCTTCGCTGCGCGGCCTGAAGAAGGAGACCTTGGCCAAGAAGCTGCATGAGCCGCGTTTCGGCGCCCAGTGGCAGATGACCTCAGCTACTGAATTGCGCAAGGGCGATGTGATCGTCGTCGAGGCCCAGGAAACCATTCCGGCCGACGGCGAGGTTATCGAAGGCGTCGCCTCGGTCGACGAATCAGCCATCACCGGCGAATCAGCACCGGTCATCCGCGAATCCGGCGGCGACTTCTCGGCCGTTACCGGCGGCACTCGCGTGCTGTCCGACTGGATCGTCGTCCGGGTCACGGCAAATCCGGGCGAAACCTTCGTCGACCGCATGATTGCCATGGTCGAAAATGCCAAGCGCCAGAAGACGCCGAACGAAATCGCCCTGACTATCCTGCTCGTCGCGCTGACCATCGTCTTCCTCGGCGTCGTGGTCACCTTGCTGCCCTTCTCGATGTTCAGCGTCGACGTGGCCGGCGCCGGCACGCCGATCAGCATCACCGTGCTGATCGCGCTGCTTGTCTGCCTGATCCCCACCACCATTGCCGGGTTGCTGTCGGCCATCGGCGTCGCCGGCATGAGCCGCATGATGCAGGCCAACGTCATCGCCACCTCCGGGCGTGCCGTCGAAGCGGCCGGCGACGTCGATGTGCTGCTGATGGACAAGACCGGCACGATCACGCTCGGCAACCGTCAGGCCTCGACTTTCCTGCCGGCCGACGGCATAACCGAAGCCGAGTTGGCCGATGCCGCCCAACTCGCCTCGCTCGCCGATGAAACGCCGGAAGGCCGCAGTATCGTGGTGCTGGCCAAGCAGCGCTTCCAGTTGCGCGAACGTGACATTCACGCGCTGGATGCCCACTTCGTGCACTTTTCTGCCCATACCCGCATGAGCGGCGTCGACATGGCCGGTCGCCAGATTCGCAAAGGTGCGGCGGATGCCATCAAAAAGCATGTCGAATCCCTCGGGGGCGCTTTCCCGATGTCGGTCGCCGGGCTGGTTGATGAGGTTGCCCGACGTGGCAGCACGCCACTCGTCGTGAGCAGCGGCACCGGCGTTCTGGGTGTGATCGAACTGAAGGACATCGTCAAGGGCGGCATCAAGGAACGCTTTGCCGAACTGCGCAGGATGGGAATCAAGACTGTCATGGTGACCGGCGACAATCGGGTGACTGCCGCCGCCATTGCCGCCGAAGCCGGTGTCGACGACTTCCTGTCGGAGGCGACGCCGGAAGCCAAGCTGGCCCTGATTCGCGAGTACCAGTCGGAAGGCCGGCTGGTGGCGATGACCGGTGACGGCACCAACGATGCACCGGCGCTGGCCCAGGCCGACGTCGCGGTGGCCATGAATACTGGTACGCAAGCCGCCAAGGAAGCTGGCAACATGGTCGATCTGGATTCCAACCCGACCAAGCTGATCGAGGTCGTCGAAACCGGCAAGCAGATGCTGATGACGCGCGGCTCACTGACCACATTCAGTATCGCCAACGACATCGCCAAGTACTTCGCGATCATCCCGGCCGCCTTCGTAACGACCTACCCGCAACTCGCCGCGCTCAACGTCATGGGCCTGGCCAGTCCGAGTTCGGCCATCCTGTCGGCGGTGATCTTCAATGCCCTGATCATCGTCTTCCTGATCCCGCTGGCCCTGAAGGGCGTCAAGTACCGGCCGCTCGGCGCCGCGACGCTGTTGCGCCAGAACCTGGCGATATACGGTCTGGGCGGGGTCATCGTTCCCTTTATCGGCATCAAGCTGATCGACCTGGCGATTGCCGCTGTCGGCCTGGCCTGAGGAGAAAATCCATGAAAACCCTGTTGCGTCCCGCCGTCAGTCTCTTCGTCCTGCTCACCGCCGTCACCGGCGTCGTCTATCCGCTGGCCGTCACCGGCATCGCCAAGGCCGCCTTCCCTGAAGCGGCCGGTGGCAGCCTGATCGTCAAGGATGGCAAGGCGGTGGGTTCCAGCCTTGTCGGGCAGAATTTCAGCGACCCCAAGTATTTCTGGGGCCGGCCCTCGGCCACCGGGCCGATGCCGTACAACGCCACGGCCTCCAGCGGCTCCAACCAGGGGCCGCTCAACCCGGCGCTGGTCGATGCCGTCAACGGGCGGATCGACACCCTGAAGGCGGCCGACCCCGACAACAAGCTGCCCATCCCGGCCGATCTGGTCAATGCCTCGGGCAGCGGCCTCGATCCGCACATCAGCCCGGAAGCCGCGGTCTACCAGGTGGTTCGCGTTGCTGGCCAGCGCAATCTGCCGCCAGCCGACGTAAAGGTACTGGTCAGCCAGTACACCGAAGGCCGCCAATGGGGCGTCTTCGGCGAACCCCGGGTCAATGTGCTGCAACTCAATATCGCGCTTGATTCACTTCGTTAATACACAGAGGAATTTTCATGGAAAAGAATTCAACTTCGCTTCGTACCCTTGTCGCCCTTACCCTGGCCGCTGGTTTTGCGGCGCCGGTTCCGGTCTTTGCGCAGACCAATGACGAATCGAAGGACGCCGCCGCGCCGGCTGGTCCGCACACGCTGACCGCCAACGTCGGCCTGTTCTCCAGCTACCGCTTCCGCGGCATCGACCAGACCTTCGGCAAGCCGGCCATCCAGGGCGGTTTCGACTACGCACACGAGAGCGGCTTCTACGTCGGCAACTGGAACTCCAACGTCTCGTCGGGCGCCGGTTACCCTGAAGGCAACATCGAGATGGACTTCTACGGCGGCTGGAAGAAGACGTTCGACGATTTCGGCATCGATGTCGGCGGCCTGTACTACTATTATCCGGGATCCAATTCCACCCCGCTGTCCTTCAGCAACGCCAAGAACCCCACCCAGTCGGTGAGCGGCACGAACCAGAACTTCGAGCTTTACGTCGCCGGCAGTTGGAAGTTCCTGACCCTGAAGTACAACTATGCGTTGACCGACTCCTTCAACTTGCCCGATTCCAAGGGCAGCAGCTACCTCGACCTGACCGCCAACTACGAGGTCGCCCCCAGCTGGTTCATCAACGCCCACCTCGGCCAGTTTTGGGCGCCCAATTTCAAATACGTGTTCACCAGCGGCGACCAGAGCATCAACTACACCGACTGGAAGCTCGGTGTGACCAAGACGATTGACACCTGGTCAATCGGCCTCGCCTACGTCGGCACCAACGCCAACGGGAGCTGTGGCACCGCTGAGTTCTACTGCTTTGCCAACTCCCTCAACGGCAACGGCCAGCTCGGATCGAAGACCAAGGATGCCGGTCGCGGCATTGCCGTTCTTTCTGTGACCAGGAGCTTCTGAGCGAAGGCCCATGGCAGCAACACTGATCAGGCAGCGGGATGGAGCGTGCCATCCCGCTCCACCGCACCGCCAGTGGATGGAACGATGGCGGACACATCATCCCGAGGAGGAACTTGAATTGAACGGCATCGCTGATTTTCTGCGGACCGAAGACATCATTCTCGATCTGGCGGTGGCAAGCAAAAGCCAACTCTTCGACGAAATCGTTTAGCACATGGAAAGCAAGCATGGCATGCCAACCGCCAGGGTCGTCCTCAGTCTCTCCAGGCGTGAAGAAGTTGGATCAACCGCCCTGGGCGAGGGGGTGGCCATTGCCCATGCCAGAATCAAGGATCTCGACCGGATCCAAGTACTAACTTTTCATATTTGAGGCCGCCATGACAATACTTTCTAAAACGTGAGTAAATTCCATGCCCGATCAACGGCCCGACCCTGACCAGTTGCTGAACCGCCTGAATGAAGCGGAGGCCAAGGCCCGGCGCGGCAATCTGAAGATATTCTTCGGCGCCTCGGCCGGTGTCGGCAAGACATACGCCATGCTCAGTGCCGCCCGGCAACAACTCCTGCAAGGGGTTGACGTAGTAATTGGCATTGTCGAAACCCACGGCCGAATGGAAACGGAAGTCATGGCTGACGGCCTGGAACATCTGCCATTAAGGGATATTCCCTATCGTGACCGCGTGCTCAAGGAGTTTGACCTGGACGGCGCACTGGCCCGCAAGCCGTCACTGATCCTGATGGACGAACTGGCCCACTCGAATGTGGCCGGCTCGCGCCATGCCAAACGCTGGCAGGACATTGACGAGTTGCTGGCAGCAGGCATCGACGTCTATTCCACGGTCAATGTCCAGCATCTGGAAAGCCTGAACGACGTGGTTACCGGCATTACCGGCATCCGTGTCTGGGAGACGGTGCCGGACAAGGTGTTCGATGTTGCCGACGAGGTTGTCCTGGTTGACTTGCCGCCCGACGAGTTGCTGCAACGCTTGCAGGCCGGCAAGGTCTATTTGCCCAATCAGGCCGAAAGGGCAATCCGCAACTTCTTTCGCAAGGGCAACCTGATCGCCCTGCGCGAACTGGCGCTACGCCGCACGGCCGACCGGGTCGATGATCAGATGCTGCAATACCGGCGCGACCAGTTCGTTTCTCCGGTCTGGCAAACCCGTGACTCCCTACTCGCCTGCGTCGGCACCGGTGCGGGCGGGGAAAAAATCGTCCGCACCACGGCCCGCGTCGCCACCCGGCTGGAAGCACCGTGGCACGCCATCTATATCGAAACACCCGCCTTGCAGCGGCTGTCCGAGGAAAGCCGTCATCGCATCCTGCGCAACCTTAAGCTGGCCGAGGAGTTGGGGGCGCAAACGGCAACGCTGTCAGGCACTGTTGCGGAAGAAGTGGCAGTCAAGTATGCCCGCGACCACAACCTGTCGAAAATTTTCGTTGGCCGGGATCACCCGCGCCTCTGGCGCCCCTGGTACCGCTCGTTTGCCGATCGTGTCGGCCAGCGGGCGCCCGATCTCGACATCCTCCAGGTAGCGCGTTCCGAGACCGAACGAGCAGCGGGAAATACCGTTCGCGCAGGCGACGGCGAAAGCATCTTCGACCAGTGGCCGTCCTACGCCAAGGCGGCCGCAGGTTGTGCGCTGGCCGGCTTTGCCGCTGCCGCTCTGTTTACGATTGTCGACCTTCCGAACATCGTCATGGTCTTCCTGCTGGCAGTGGTGCTGGTCAGCGTGCGCTACGGTCGCGGCCCGGGCGTGCTGGCCTCCTTTCTGGCGGTCGCCATTTTCGACTTTTTCTTTGTGCCGCCCCGTTTTTCCTTTGCGGTCAGCGATGTGCAATATCTGATGACCTTTGTCGTCATGCTCACGGTTGGCCTGATCACCGGTCAACTGACGGCCGGGTCGAAATACCAGGCCAAGGTGGCGACACGCCGGGAACAACGCGTCCACTCCCTCTATGAAATGTCGCGAGATCTTTCGGCGGCGCTGATGCCCGAGCAGATCGCCGAAATCGGCGAACGCTTCATCATTGCCGAACTTGGCGCCAAAGCTGCCTTCCTGCTCACCGACGACATCGACCGCTTGCAACCGGCCATTCCCTCGGCCAATGGCCTGCCTGCCGTGGATATGGGCATTGCCCAATGGGCTTTCGATCATGCCGAAGCAGCCGGTCAAGGCACCAACACACTGGCTGCCAGCCCAATCCTGTATTTGCCGTTGAAGGCGCCAATGCGCTTTCGTGGCGTGCTGGCACTCGAAATACCGGATACGGATCGTCTGCTGATCCCCGAGCAGCGGCGCCTGCTGGACACTTTTGCCTCGCTGATTGCCATCGCGCTGGAACGGGTGCATTACGTCGAAGTGGCCCGGAACACGACCGTCCAGATGGAATCCGAGCGTCTGCGCAACTCTGTACTGTCGGCGATTTCCCATGACTTGCGCACCCCGATGAGCGTACTGGTGGGGCTTGCCGATTCCATGTTTCTGACCCAGCCACCGCCAACCGGCCCGCAGGCCGAGATCGCCCGTTCCCTCAAGGAAGAAGCACTGCGCGTCAGCGGCCAGGTCAACAACCTGCTCGACATGGCCCGGCTACAGTCCGGCCGGGTGGAACTGAACCTGCAATGGCAACCGCTGGAAGAAGTGGTCGTCAGCGCCCTGAAAACCCTCGAGCGGGCCTTTGCCGAACACCAGATCCGGGTCTCGCTGGATGAAAACCTGCCACTGGTCAACATCGACTCCGTACTGATGGAGCGGGTCATCTACAACCTGCTGGAAAACATCGTGAAATACACTCCCCCGGGAAGCTCGGTCGAAATTGG
This sequence comes from Candidatus Dechloromonas phosphorivorans, assembly GCA_016714975.1. Lineage (GTDB taxonomy): Bacteria > Pseudomonadota > Gammaproteobacteria > Burkholderiales > Rhodocyclaceae > Azonexus > Azonexus phosphoriphilus. The sequence continues at coordinate 156,174 of JADKBR010000001.1, forward strand.
CGCCAATGTCCGGGAAAGGGTTATCGAGGTCTGGGTTGACGATAACGGCCCTGGATTGCCTGAAGGGAAAGAAGAAACGATTTTCAAGAAATTCGAACGTGGGCAGCCCGAAGGCGCCACCCGGGGCGTCGGCTTGGGACTGGCCATTTGCCGGGCTATCGTCGAAGCACATGATGGAGAGATTTACGCTGTGAATCGGCCGCAAGGTGGTGCGCGCTTCCTGTTCACCTTGCCAAAGGGCAATCCGCCATTGCTTGATGCCGAGGAAGTGCCAGAGGACGAGGAGGCGCGCTAAATGTCTACCGCTACATCAACTGTGATCGTCGTCGAGGATGAAGCCAAGATTCGTCGCTTCATCAAACTGGCCCTGGAAGCGGAGCAACTGGAGGTGTTCGAGGCCGATTCAGTGGCACGTGGCCTGATCGAGGTCGGCACCCGGCAGCCCGACCTAGTGGTGCTCGATCTTGGCTTGCCGGACGGGGATGGGATCGATCTGATCCGCGACATGCGGACTTGGTCGGAAATTCCCATCATTGTTCTTTCCGCCCGCACTGCCGAAGCCGACAAAGTGGCAGCGCTCGATGCCGGAGCAGACGATTACCTGATCAAGCCGTTTGGCGCAGCCGAACTGCTGGCCCGCGTCCGGGCACATCTGAGAAGAAGTTTCCGGGCTGGGGCTACCGGAATGACGGTATTCGAGTTCGGCAACGTTCGCGTCGATCTCGGTAAGCGTATCGTTGAAAAGGATGGACAACAGATACACCTGACGCCCATTGAATTCAGGCTGCTTGCCTACCTGATCGCTAATCCGGACTCTGTCTTGACCCATCGCCAGTTATTGGAAGCAGTTTGGGGGCCGTTTCATGTCGAGGACAGCCACTATGTCCGCGTTTATATGGGACATGTCAGGAAAAAAATCGAGGATGACCCGACGCGGCCCAAGTTTATTCTGACGGAATCCGGTGTCGGCTACCGGTTTGTGAGCTAGCGATAACACCCCGACAATCGACAAGCCGACTCGGAAGCGATGTCAGCTTTCCGATTACTTACCTGACGCTTTTTATTTCTTTACCTTGGCCTACCTGAATGACCGCAGCTGGCCGAACCCGGACAACTCCCCCGCCCGTTTTCTAACAACCATCATCCCAAGTTCCCCAGAAAGACCCCTCTACCGGTGCCGGCCACCGCTGCGATGCAGTTGCGGTCCACCCGTTTTTGGGGGTGAAATCCGGTTTGGCGTCTTGCCCTGCATCTGCGGCCTGCGCGGGGCGCGCGGCGGTTGCACCGGGCGCGGCGCGGCGTGGGCCGACGGCTCGAAGCCGGGTATGACCAGGCGCTCGAGGTCGAGCTTGATCAGCTTTTCGATGTCGCGCATGAAGGCGCGCTCGTCGTGGCTGACCAGCGAGAGCGCTTCGCCTTCGATGCCGGCGCGGCCGGTGCGGCCGATGCGGTGAACGTAGTCTTCAGCGATGTTGGGGATCTCGTAGTTGATGACATAAGGCAACGAATCGATATCGATGCCGCGCGCCGCAATGTCGGTCGCCACCAGCGCCACCAGCTTGCCGTCCTTGAATTCGCTCAGCGTGCGCGTCCGGGCGCCCTGCGACTTGTTGCCGTGCAGCGCCGCCGACTTGATGCCGGCTTTTTCCAGGTGGCGCGAAAGCGCATCGGCGCCGTGCTTGGTGCGGGCGAAAATCAGCACCTGATGCCAGCCGCGCGTTTCGAACAGATGAAGCAACAGGTCTTTCTTCTGCTCGCGGTTGGTTTCGATGACGCGCTGGGTCACGAGTTCGGCGGGCGTGTTGCGCGGGGCTACGTCGATCGACACCGGTTGGTGCAGCAGGCCGCCGGCCAGCTCGCGGATGTCCGGCGAGAAGGTGGCGGAGAACATCAGGTTCTGGCGCTGCTTCGGCAGCAGCGCGATGATCCTGCGGATATCGCGGATGAAGCCCATATCGAGCATGCGGTCGGCTTCGTCGAGAACGAGAATCTCGATGCCGCCGAGGTCGACCGTGCGTTGCTGCACGTGGTCGAGCAAACGCCCCGGCGTCGCGACGAGGATGTCGACACCGCGGCGCAGGCTGGCAATCTGCGGGTTGATGCCGACGCCGCCGAACACCGCCAGCGAATTGATCGACAGATGTTTGCCGTAGGTGCGCACGCTTTCCTCGACCTGAATCGCCAGTTCGCGCGTCGGGACCAGCACGAGGACGCGCGGCCGTCTGGACGTGCGGGTATTGGGGCCGCTGGCCAGGCGATGCAGGATGGGCAGCGTGAAGCCGGCCGTCTTGCCGGTGCCGGTTTGTGCCGTCGCCATCAGGTCGCGGCCGGTCATCACGGCGGGAATGGCCTTCTGCTGGATCGGCGTCGGCGTGTCGTAGCCCTGCTCGCCGATGGCGCGCAGGAGTTCGGCCCTGAGGCCGAGTTCGGTGAATAGCATGGAAACTCCAGTTGGCCTCGGAGCAAACCGGAGGCCGTTCTTGTATCAGATCAGAGAGAGGCCGCGTTCAAGATCGGCCTGAAGATCCTCCACCGCTTCAAGGCCGACCGCGATGCGCAGCAACCCTTCGCTGATGCCGGCGGCGGCCCGGGCTTCCGGGGAAATGCGGCCATGCGTGGTGGAGGCTGGATGGGTGATGGTGGTCTTGGTGTCGCCGAGATTGGCGGTGATCGACAGCAGATGGCAGTGGTCCACAACTTGCCAGGCCTGCTCGCGGGCGCCCTTCACTTCGAACGCGACAATGGCACCGCCCCCCTTCTGCTGTTTGCGGGCAAGTTCGTACTGCGGATGCGATGGCAAACCGGGATAGAAGACACGCCCCACCTTCGGGTGCGCTTCCAGCCACCGGGCCAGTTGCAGCGCATTGGTCGACTGTGCCTCGATGCGGATCCTCAGGGTTTCGAGCCCCTTGAGCAGCACCCAGGCATTGAAGGCGGACAAGGTCGGGCCGGCGGTACGCAGGAACTTGAAGACTTCCTCGGTCAGCCTCCGCGGGCCACAGACGGCACCGCCCAGTACCCTGCCCTGACCGTCGAGGTACTTGGTCGCCGAATGGATGACGAGGTCGGCGCCGAGATCAAGCGGCCGCTGCTGGATCGGCGTGCAGAAGCAATTGTCGACGACGACCAGAATGTCCCGGGCGTGGGCGATTGCGGTCAACGCCCGAATATCGGCAATTTCCGTCAGCGGGTTGGACGGCGTTTCGAGGAAGAAAAGCTTGGTCTCCGGCCGAATTGCCGCCGCCCAGGCGGGCGGATCGGTCTGCGGCACGAAGGTGGTCGTGATGCCGGTACGCGACATGATGTTCGAGAACAACTGCACGGTTGCACCGAACAGCCCGCTGGAAGCAACGATGTGGTCGCCATTCTTGAGGTGGGCCAGCACGGTGGCCATGATCGCCGACATCCCGCTCGCGGTGGCGACGCAATCCTCGGCGCCTTCGAGCGCTGCGAGGCGTTTCTCGAACATGGTGACGGTCGGATTGGAGAAGCGTGCGTAGACATTGCCCTCCTCCTCGCCGGAAAAGCGCCTGGCCGCCTGGGCGGCGCTCTTGAAGACGAAACTGGAGGTGAGGTACAGCGCCTCGGAATGCTCGCCAAACTGGCTGCGTTCCTGGCCGGCTCGAACTGCCAGCGTTTCGGGGCGGTAGTTGGGTACTTCAGACATCAGTCCTGATCTGCCGATGCCAGTTGCAGGACAAGCTGCTGGGCGGGCGGGCCGTCATTATCATCCTCGCTTCCCGCTGTCTTGCTGCCACGGCTGCCTTCGATGGCATCAAGGTAATCCTCATCGACATCGCCGGTAATGTAGCAGCCGTCAAAGCAGGAAGCGTCGAAATCGGTCAGGTCGGGGCGAATGTTGGTCACCGACTGCTTGAGCGCCTCGATATCCTGATAGACCAGAGCATCGGCACCGATCTCGCGGGCTATCCCATCCTCGGTTCGGCCTGTAGCGATGAGTTCGGCGCGTGTCGGCATGTCGATGCCATAGACGTTGGGGAAGCGCACCGGCGGTGCTGCGGATGCAAAGTAGACCCTCACCGCACCAGCGGCGCGCGCCATTTCGACGATCTCGCGACTGGTCGTGCCGCGCACGATGGAGTCATCGACCAAAAGCACGCGCTTACCCTTGAATTCCTGCCCCACTGTATTGAGTTTCTGACGCACCGACTTCTTCCGCATCGACTGGCCCGGCATGATGAAGGTGCGGCCGACGTAGCGGTTCTTGACGAAACCCTCGCGGAACGGAATGCCCAGCGTCTGGGCCAGTTGCATGGCGGACGGGCGACTCGAGTCGGGAATGGGAATGACCACGTCGATCTCGGCAACCGGGATGCGCTTTCTTACCTTTTCAGCGAGTAATTCGCCCATCGCCAGGCGTGCTTCATAGACCGAGACCCCGTCGATCACCGAGTCCGGACGCGCCAGATAGACATATTCGAAAATACATGGCGCGTAGGTTGGCTGCTGCGCACACTGCAGGCTGTGGAACTGGTGATTGAGATCGACGAACACCGCCTCGCCCGGCTCAATGTCGCGCACCATTCCAAATCCCAGCGTATCGAGCGCCACCGATTCGGAGGCCACGAGGTACTCCGTCCCCGCCTCGGTTTCGTTCTTGCCATAGACCAGCGGACGAATACCATGCGGGTCGCGGAAAGCAAGCAGACCATAACCCGCGATCAGTGCGACCACGGCATAGGCACCCCGGCAGCGACGATGAACGCCGGCAACCGCCTGAAAAATGCTGTCGACATCGAGTTCGTAACCATGCGCAGCCGACTGCAGTTCGTGTGCCAGTACGTTTAGCAGAACTTCGGAATCGGAATTGGTGTTGATGTGACGACGGTCGAGCCGGAACATCTCGCCCTTCAACTGTTCGGCATTGGTCAGGTTGCCATTGTGGCCGAGCACGATACCGAAAGGGGAATTGACGTAAAACGGTTGCGCCTCGGCAAAATTGTAAGCGGAACCGGCGGTCGGATAACGCACATGGGCGATCCCCCAGTTGCCGGCGAGGGCGCGCATGTTGCGCGTGCGAAAGACGTCGCGCACCAGGCCCGGCCCCTTGTGCAGGTTGAAGGTGTTGCCTTCCGCCGTGGCGATACCAGCCGCATCCTGGCCACGATGCTGAAGCACCATCAGACCATCATAGAGCAGCTGGTTGACCGGCGATGTCGCCACCACACCAAGAATCCCGCACATAGTTCGTTCCCGCCTAACTGAATCGAATTCGCTTTGCCAGATCCTCTGGAAGCCAGGGCCTGGCCGCCAGTACGGCTGTCTCAAGCGGCGGCGCCAGAATCGCCTGCTTCCACCAGATCTGTTGTGGCGCGGCAGTCAAGCCGCCCACGGCAACGAGCGCCATGACTATCGCCACGCCACGCGCCAAACCAAAAAACATGCCCAGCAGACGATCCGACAGAGTCAGCCCCAGTGCCTTCACCATGCTGCGAACCGCCAGACGCACCAGCGACATGGCCACCAGCACCGCGACAAAAACCAGCGCACAACCGGCAAGGGCGCGGACCGCCGGATCGGCGATTCCGCCGAAGACCAGTTGTCCACTCGGCGCACCGAACTCCAGCGCGGCAATGAAAGCCAGTACCCACGCCGCCAGCGCAATCAACTCGCTCACCACGCCCCGCCACAATCCCAGCGCCAGGGACAAGCCAACAATCCCGCCGACCACATAATCGAAAACCGCCATCACTTGCCGGAAATCACGCCGGAAACGCCTGCCTGCTTCATCTTCTCGAGCGCCTTTTCAGCTGCCTCACGACTCGCATACGGCCCGGCCCGCACCCTGGTCTTCTTGCCGGCTGGCGTATCGAGCGGCTCAACGTAAGTCTTGACGCCATTCTCACCGAGTTTGGTCCGCAAATTCCTGACATTTGCCTCGCTGGCAAAGGCGCCGATCAATATCACAAATTCACCCGACTTGGCCGGCCCGGCATCGGAGGCCGAACGCCCGGCGAGGAGGGCAGCAGCACGCTTGGCGTCCGCCGGGGTTTCCTTTCCAGCGGGCTTTTCAGCCGCCTTTTCAGGAGACTTTTCCGCCTTCGCAGCAGGTTTTTCGGATTTCTCAGGAACTTGTTCAGGAATCTTTTCAGGCGATTTTCCGGCAGCCTTTTCTTCGACCTTGTCCTCGGATGGCCTTGCAGCGGGCTTCTCCACCGGAGTCACCGCAAACTTCGGCGCAAAAGGCTTTTCATCCTGCCCCGGAATACGTATCTCAACTTCCTGAACCGCCTGCCGCGGTTCGTGATCCATCACCATGGGCAGAACCACAGCGACCACCGAGGCAAAGACCACCGCACCAACCAGACGGCGGCGGGCAACTTTCTTGAGCTGAGACTGAGCGTCGTTGTCTTCCATGACTAGGCCTTCGCACGGAGCGCTTCGAGGGCTCCGGCCACCGTTAAGAAGGATCCAAAGACGGCGATTCTATCACTTTCGACGGCTTGTCCCTTGGCCGCCTGCATGGCAGCCTGCGGCGAGGCATGGCAGATGATCTTGCCGCCCAGTCCGGCAGCGGCAATGATCGCTGCCAGAGATTCCGCCGGTGTCCCACGCGGCCCGCCCAGCGTCGCCGCATGCCAGAAATCGACTTTGTCCCTGAGCGGCAGCAGCGCGCCCCTGATGTCCTTGTCAGCGAGCATGCCGACGACTGCGTGGGTGCGCTCAAAAAAGCCCATGCCCGTGAGATTGTCAGCCAGGACACTAATCGCCTGCGGGTTGTGACCGACGTCAAGGACGATGGCCGGCCTGCCCGGAATCACCTGGAAGCGCCCGGGCAGCTCGGTTGCGATCAATCCCGGGCGGATCGCCTGCATGGTTACCGGCAGTCTGTCGCCCAGAGCATCCAGGGCCGCCAGCGCAACCGCGGCGTTGTGCAGTTGGGTCACGCCGCGCAGGCCGGGATAGGCCAGGGTACGCTTCAGCAGCTTGCCGCCCGATCTGCACCACCAGCGCCATTGCAGGCGATCTTCCGGGTCACGCCCGAAACCGAAGTCGCGGCCGATGAGACGCAAGTCGGCGCCGATGGACGCTGCGTGATCGAGGAGACTCTGCGGCGGGCTCGGATCGGCACACAAGGCCGGCCGGCCCGGCCGGTAGATGCCGGCTTTTTCGAAGCCGATGTTCTCGCGATCAGGCCCCAGCCATTCGGTATGATCGAGCGCTATGGTGGTAACGATGGCAACATCAGCGTCATAGACGTTGACCGCATCAAGCCTGCCGCCGAGGCCAATCTCGAGGATTGCTGCTTCAACCCCGGCGGCGGCAAAGACTTCCCACGCTGCCAGCGTTCCGAACTCGAAATAGGTCAGGACGACATTGCCGGCGCCCTGCCGCGCCGCCTCGACACGAGCAAACGCGGCGCATAGCGCGGCATCGCTGACCGAGCGGCCATTCAACCGGATGCGCTCGTTATAGGCCAGCAGGTGCGGTGACGTGTAGCAGCCGACCTTGTAGCCGGCACGGTCAATGATGCTCTCCAGATAGGCGCAGGTCGAGCCTTTGCCGTTGGTCCCGCCGACCATGATCACTGGACAGTGCTGCCTTTGGCCCAGCGCCTCCTTCACCTGGCGGACGCGCTCAAGGCCCAGTTCGATGCCTGCCTGCCCCTTGGGGTGAAGGTTTTCGAGGTGGACCAGCCAGTCCGCGAGATTCGTCAAGCGACGGCAGGCAGTTTTTGCAGGAGCGCCAGCACACGGGCAACCTGGTCGCGCAACTGGCGACGGTCGACAATCATGTCGATGGCGCCTTTCTCGAGCAGGAATTCGGAGCGCTGGAAGCCCTCAGGCAACGTCTCGCGCACCGTCTGCTCGATGACGCGCGGGCCGGCGAACCCGATCAGCGCCTTCGGCTCGGCCATCACGACATCACCGACAAAAGCAAAGGAGGCGGAGACGCCACCCATGGTCGGGTCGGTCAGGATGGAAATGAACGGCTGCCCAGCCTGCGCGAGCCGGGTCAGCGCCGCCGTCGTCTTGGCCATCTGCATCAACGAGAACAGGCCTTCCTGCATGCGGGCGCCGCCTGATGCGGAGATGCAGATAAAAGGAATTCCCTGCTCAACCGCCGCGTTCACACCACGGACGAATCGCTCACCGAGCACCGAGCCCATCGAGCCGCCCATGAAGTCGAATTCGAAGGCCGCGGCAACGACCGGCATGGTCTTGATCGCCCCCTGCAGGCAGACCAGCGAGTCGCTCTCGCCGGTTGCCTGGTTGGCTTCCATCAGGCGGTCCGGATAGCGCTTGGAATCCTTGAATCTCAGCGTGTCAACCGGAACAACCTCGGCGCCAATCTCGCTCCGGCCCTCTGCGTCGAGCAAGAGATCGAGGCGTTTCCTGGAATTCAGACGATTGTGGTGGCCACACTTGGGGCAAACCTGGAGATTTTTCTCGAGATCGGTGGCATAGAGCACAGCCTCGCACGACGGGCACTTGCTCCACAGGCCTTCGGGCAACGCGCCGCGTCGCTGGATGCCCTCTTGGCGCTTGATCTTCGGGGGCAGGAGTTTGGTCAGCCAGCTCATTTCTTCACCTCATCGACACCACGGCGGATTTCCGCCACCAGCGCTTTGACTTTGCCGCAGGCGGCTTCCGCCGTCGATTTCTCGATCTCTTCGATGATCCGGCTGCCGACCACGACCGCATCAGCGATGCGGGCGATGCGCGCAGCCGTCGCCGCGTCACGGATGCCAAAACCGACGCCCACCGGCAGGCCGGTCTTTTCACGGATCAGCGGCAAACGCTCGGCCACTGCATCGACATTGAGCGCTCCCGAACCGGTTACCCCGGCCAGTGAGACGTAATAAACATAACCGCTGGCAATTTCGGCGACCTGCTCGATGCGTGCTGCGGTCGACGTCGGCGCCAGCAGGAAAATGGGATCCATGCCGTGCGCCTTGATCGCGGCACCAAACGTCGCCGCCTCTTCCGGCGGGTAATCGACGACCAGCACGCCATCGACGCCAGCCTGGGCGGCTGCGGCGGCGAACTTCTCGAGCCCCATCGCCTCGATCGGATTGGCATATCCCATGAGGACGACCGGGGTGTTCTTGTTGGTGGCACGGAAGGCAACGACCAGTTCAAGCACTTTCCTCAGGCTCATGCCCCTGGCCAGTGCGCGCTCGGATGCACGCTGGATGGTCGGGCCATCGGCCATCGGGTCGGAAAACGGCACGCCCAGCTCGATGACGTCGGCGCCGGCTTCGACCAGGGCATGCATCAGCGGCACGGTCAATGCCGCATCGGGGTCGCCGGCAGTGATGAACGGTATCAGCGCCTTGCGGCCTTCGGCAGCCAGACGATCGAAAGCGGATTTGATGCGCGACATCAGAAGACGATCCCGGATTTTTCGGCGACGGTGTGCATGTCCTTGTCACCCCGACCGGAAAGGTTGACCAGCAGTATCCTGTCCTTGCTCATCGTCGGCGCCAGTTTGGCCGCGTAAGCCAGGGCGTGGCTGGATTCCAGCGCCGGGATGATGCCCTCGATCCGGCACAGCGTGTGGAAGGCGTCGAGCGCCTCGCCGTCCTTGATAACCACGTACTCGGCGCGCCCGATATCTTTCAGCCAGGCGTGCTCGGGACCGACGCCTGGGTAGTCGAGGCCGGCCGAAACCGAATGCGTTTCGATGATCTGGCCATCCTCGTTCTGCAGCAGATAGGTGCGGTTGCCATGCAGCACCCCCGGCACGCCGGCGGTCAGCGACGCCGCGTGGCGACCGGTGTCAACGCCTTCGCCAGCCGCCTCGACGCCGATCAGGCGCACCTCCGGCAAACCGATGTAAGGATAGAAGATGCCCATTGCGTTCGAACCGCCGCCGACGCAGGCAATCACCGCATCCGGCTGGCGCCCGGTCATTTCCGGCATCTGCCAGAGGCATTCCTCGCCGATGACCTTCTGGAAATCGCGGACCAGCATCGGATACGGGTGCGGGCCGGCCACCGTGCCGATGATGTAGAAGGTGTTGTGGATGTTGGTGACCCAATCGCGCATCGCCTCGTTGAGCGCATCCTTGAGCGTCTTCGAACCGCTTTCCACCGGCACCACCGTGGCGCCGAGCAGCTTCATGCGGTAGACGTTGGCTGCCTGGCGCTTGATGTCCTCGCTGCCCATGTAAACCACGCATTCCATGCCGTAGCGGGCGGCCACCGTCGCCGTCGCCACGCCATGCTGGCCGGCGCCGGTTTCGGCGATGACGCGCGGCTTGCCCATGCGCCGGGCGAGCATGGCCTGGCCGATGCAGTTATTCACCTTGTGGGCGCCGGTATGGTTCAGATCCTCGCGCTTCAGATAGATCTGCGCGCCACCGAGCATTTCGGACCAGCGATTGGCATGGTAGACCGGCGACGGGCGGCCAACGAAATGTTTCAGATCGTATTCGTACTCGGCGCGGAAAGCCTGGTCCGCCTGCGCTTCGGCATAGGCGGCCTTGAGTTCGTCGAGCGCCGCGAACAGCGTCTCGGCGACGAAAACACCACCGTAGGGACCGAAATGGCCCCTGGCGTCGGGGAAGTTATAGTGATTCATCAGCGTTCCGTACAGCCGCCACGAAGGCAGCGATTTTCGAGTGATCCTTGATGCCCTTGCCCGTTTCGACACCGGAAGAAACGTCGACCGCAACCGGCCGCACACGTTCGATCGCTTCGCCGACGTTGGCTGCGGTCAACCCCCCGGAAAGCACCAAAAAGCCTGGCAATTCCGGCGGGATCAGTGACCAGTCGAAGACATGGCCACCACCGCCGTAACCTTCGACAAAGGCATCCAGCAACAGCCCGCGCGCATCGGGAAAAGCGCGCGCGAATTCTACCAGATCGAGACCCGGTCTGACCCGCGCCGCCCGCAGATAAGGCCGCGCAAACTGGCGGCAATAGGCTCCATCCTCGTCGCCGTGAAACTGCAGCAGGTTGATCGGCACGGCTTCACAAACCGCCAGCAGCGCTTCGGGCGCCTCGTTCACAAACAGGCCGACGACATCGATGAAAGGCGGAACCCGTCTGACGAGTTCCGCCGCGCGCCGCGGTGACAAGTAACGCGGGCTCGGCGGATAGAAAACGAAACCGATGGCGTCGGCGCCTGCAGCAACAGCCGCATCCACATCCTCCTCGCGGGTGAGGCCACAGATCTTGATACGTGTACTCACTTCAGCACTCCAGCCAGGAAATCGTCCTCCGGATCGGGCAGGCTCCAATGCGCTTCATAGAGCGGCCCCCTGAAATAGAGGCCGTCCGCAGCAAATGTGGGCGCGGCCAGCTTGCGATCGCGAGCCAGCAGCAATTCATCGATCCACCCCGGCGGTTGCTCCCGCCTTCCAATCCGAACCAGACTGCCGACAAGATTGCGTACCATGTGATGCAGAAAGGCACTTGCCTCAAAGTCGAGAATAATCAGCGAGCCCTGTTGTCGCACGTCAGCACGCCACAGGATCTTGACCGGCGTCTTGGCCTGACATTCGGCGGCGCGAAACGCCGAGAAGTCGTGCTCACCGCGCAATCGGCCAGCGGCATCCTGCATGAGAGCGAGATCAAGCGCCCCATGATACCAGCCGACCCGCCCCTGCCAGAGTCCCGGTCGCTGGGGACGATTGAGCAGCAGATAGCGATAGCGCCGACCGCGCGCGCTGAAGCGCGCATGAAATTCTTCGCTAACCGGTTGCGCCCAGCGCACAGCGACACTATCAGGCAAATGCGAATTGACGCCACGCACCCAGGCGCTCAGCGGCCTTTCGACTTTTGCATCGAAATGGACGACCTGATGACTGGCGTGCACACCGGCATCAGTCCGTCCGGCACAGATTACACCTACGTGCTGGCCGGCGATCTGACCGAGGGCAAACTCCAGCGCATCCTGGACCGTGCCGCCCTGTGCCTGGCTCTGCCAACCACGAAATGGGGTTCCGCAATACTCGACGCCAAGGGCAATTCTGTTGACCATTACCCACTTATCCCAATGAAATCGCAATCCAGGAGAACACCAATGCAGCAACGCAGATCAAATAGTCGCTCAGGCGCCACTGTAGCGCCTCGATCCACAGGGTTTCAGGGCCACCGGACGCCTCGCCGCTCCCGTCCAGCATGCAGCGCCACGAACCTTTCGGCAAATCGACCTGGAGATTCTCCATGACCAGCGACAAGCGGACCACTAGTCGGTCGGTCGCCAGCCCAAGCCGCGCCAGCGGGCCCAACAGCGAACGCATGGCAACCAGCAATCCTTGATTGCCGAGGAAGCCAAACAGGCACGCCAGGCAGCCTAGCATCAACCCGAGTCGCGCAACATGCAGGGTCGCCTCGACAACCCCTTGATGGGTCGGCATCCAACCCAGATCAAACACGGCATCGCCCGACACGCCATAGCCAAGTATCAGCCAGACGCTCAGCAGTAACCAGCGCATGCGGCGCAACAGGTTCCACCAGGCAAGAATTGATCTGCGCGCAGCCAGCAGCGCTACCGGAAACGCCGATGCAAGCCCGGCCCAGCCGAGAAACTGGATGACAACGATCGCAATCAGGCAGACCAACAAGGCTGCGGCAGGATGCAAGAATACGGCCCCCCAAAATGCACACAGCCCCACGCGGGGGCCATGTGCCCATCGCAAGGCCGGATTCTAACCGCGCATGCGACCAAGGATCTGCCGAGCCTGCTCAGCCAGATTGCTGCCTCCTTCGGCAATGACTTCCTCGAGAAGCTCACGCGCCCCATCGAGATCACCCATCTCCTCATAAGCCTTGGCCAGCGCCAGCTTGGTGCTCACTTCCTCGCCGCCCGCGTCACCGTCGTGCGTTCCACTGGTGGAAAGGGCATCGCCAACGCCAACCACCTGCGTTGCATCCGAAGGATCGACGGCCAGATCAAGGTTGATCGAGCCAAGGTTGAACCCGGGAACGGGCATCGGCTCCCCGAGGATAGCGGACTCGCTGAGCTTGATGTCGAACTCGGCATCTTCGGTTGGCAAGTCAACAGACCCTCCGCCCATGACATCGGTAGCCGAAAGAGCGCCCTCATCCGATTCCAGCAGACCCATGGAATTCACCACGGTATCGGTACCCACCTCATCGTTCAGGCTTTCATCCAGCACGCCAGGGTTCACCACGGTCTGGGTGTCGAAGGCGACGTCACCCAGTTCGAAATCAAGCATGCCGCTGCCGCCCGCCTCATCCTGCAGACCGGCAGGCGCATCGAAGCCGATGTAGGATGCAGAAAAATCCATCTCGCCATCGATGGCGCCCGTCGCAAGCGCATCGGTTGCCGCCAACTGCGAATCAGCGTCCGTTGTCGGGAGAGGCTCCTGTGGAGATGTGCCGAGATCGAAGTCGAGAGCCTCGATCTCCGCCATGGAATAGTCCTCGACAGCGGGCGCTGGAGCCACCTCCATCAACTCCCCTGCCGCGCCCAATTCAAAGTTCAAGGCGTCCACATCATCGGCAACAACCGACGACGCGAACGCATCGTCGACCGCTGCCTCGGGGGCAGCTTCGGCAACAGCTTCCTCGGCGATGTCCGGAGCAGGCAACTCTGGAGCTGCAGCGGCAACCTCGGCCAGACCGGCTGCCAACAGCCCTGCTGCGACCGGAAGCACCACAGCAGATTTTACTTCAGCGACTGGAGACGCCTCGGGCGCCGCCGTGCCCATGCCCCCGACATACAGTGGATTTTCGGGATCGAGCGTCGCACCCATGGCGGCCACTTTTTCCCATTCGGCACCGACTCCACCGGTCTGGGCATAAAGTTCGCTGGCCAGCGTATCGAATTGTTTCAAGCTCTTGCGGCCAGCGTAGATTTCGAGCAGTTTGACAGGGATGGCGGTACGTTGCGGGTCCTTGTGCAAAGCTTCGATCAGAATTTCCTCGGCCTGCGCATCCCTGCCATAGGCCATGTACACGTCGGCTTCGGCAACCGGGTCGACCTCATCGGTATCGATCGTTCCCGGACCGGTCTGGCTGAAATCGCCGGTCTGCAACGGCACGTTTCCGGTATCCACGCTCTGGCCACCGGTCGTCCGGAACACAGAACTCGGTCCGAGGCTCGATGGGCCGGGAACGGCAGTGACGGACTCGGGTGCCGATTCGCTGCGACGCCGCCGAAAAAGGAAATAGCCGATCAGCAGCGCGATGATGCCGCCGCCACCAACCAAGGGCAGGGCGTCGAATTCCTCTGCTGGCGCCGGCTGTGGGGCAACGGCCACCTTGGCGGGCTGCTCAACGGGCTTCACTTCCGCAGGTTTGGGCGGCTCGACCGGCTTCGCCTCTTCGATGGGCTTGGGCGCTTCGACAGCGGGGACTGCAGGCGCCGGCTCGGGCACTTTCGGCGGCTCTATCGCCTTCTGGGCGTCAACAGGCACCACCGGCTTCGCCTCTTCCTTGCGGCCCGAAGCCTGTTCCTGAAGTTCTGCCAGACGCTGGGTCTTCATGTCCACCAGTTTCTGCAGCTCGATGACGTTCTTCTCAAGCAACGCGAGCCTTTGCTGCGCCTCGGTGAGCGACTTGTCCTTGGCGATAAGGTCTGCTTCCGCCGCTGAAGACGGTGCCGCCTTGCCGCCGGCCAACCCCTTCGACGCCATTTCAGTTCTGGAAACCTTTACCTGGTCCTTGGCTTGATCGGCTGCCGAAGGCTTCTCTTCAACCCTCGCCATGATTTTTCCGGCGGAAACCTGGGTCGCGGCATCCTGCGAAGGCTGTCCCTTGGCCGCCACCGAAGCCAGTTTCTGGCGATAGCTGTTCCAGTCTTCAGCCTGCGCCTGATAAAACCTCCGAGCTTCTGCAGGGGACACCGCTGCGACCGTAGCCTGATCCGGAAGGCTCAATATCGCTCCCGCCTTCAAGCGGTTGATATTGTCCCCGGAGAACGCCGCCGGATTCTTGTTGAACAGGCCGACCAGCATCTGCTCCAGAGAAACACCCTCAAATTTCGTTTCGGCGGCGATCTTGCGCAGCGTATCGCCTGGCTGCACAACCCGTGACCCGGACTCTTCAGTCTTCTTCGGCTGTGCTGGCGCGCGCGGCACCATGGCCGATTTGGCTGTCTCCGGACCCGTTCCGGTCGTCGGCGCAGCACCACTACCGCGAGTGGTCTCAACCACCCGGGCATCTGCCGTTGCCTGGCGTGCGGCAGCCCTCGCCGCGACCTCGGGCGGATCGAGCAGGAAGGTGTATTCACGAATCATGGGGCCGGACGCCCAGTTGAGCTCGACGAGGAAGTTCAGAAATGGTTCGCTGACCGGTCTTCCAGAGCTGACCTTGATCACCGGGGTACCATTGCTGCGCTTCTCGATCGAAAAACGCAGATCGGCCAACGCCCCCGAGTAATCGATATTGGCCTCGCGGAAGGCCGCTTGCCCGGCAAGTCGGGCCGTCATGCCGTTCAGTTCGGCACGCGATGCATTGATCTCGATCTCGGCGCGTAGCGGCTGACCGAGGCCAGAGAGCACCGTGATCCTGCCCAAGCTTGCGGCCTCGACCAACCAGGGTGCAAATGAAAGACAGGAGGCCACGGCAACTGCTGCAGCACGCTTCTTGAAGTTTGTCCGGATATTGTCGGCCACGCCACCACCCTAAGCGTCAAAAATGAACTTTGAAATTAACATCATGTACTTAGCAAATCAAGCTAATCCCGGTTGTAAATAGCCGCCTTTCGCATATTTCCAACACAGAAAGACCGGGGCCGCAGCCCCGGTCTTGATTTGACGCAAGCGCTGTTCAGGCCTCGAGCAAGATTCGCAGCATACGGCGTAGCGGCTCGGCGGCGCCCCATAGCAGCTGGTCGCCACAGGTAAAGGCCGCCAGATATTCCGGCCCCATCGCCATCTTGTGCAGACGGCCAACCGGAACCGTCAGCGTTCCGGTGACAGCGGCCGGGGTCAGTTCGCGCTCGGACATCTCGCGGTCGTTCGGCACGACCTTGGCCCACTGGTTGGCCTTCGCCAGCATGTCGCTGATCTCGTCGAGCGGCACATCCTTCTTCAGCTTGATCGTCAGCGCCTGGGAGTGACAGCGCATGGCGCCGATACGCACGCACAGGCCATCGATCGGGATCGAACCCGGCGAACGGAACGCCGGCCGGCCGAGGATCTTGTTGCACTCGGCGCCGCCTTTCCACTCTTCCTTCGACTGACCACCTTCGACCGGCACATCGATCCACGGAATCAGCGAACCGGCGAGCGGTGTATTGCGGAAGTTCTTCTTCGGGAAAGCGTCGGAACGAATCGTCTCGGCGACCTTGCGGTCGATGTCGAGAATGGCGGAAGCCGGATCGGCGAGCAGATCGGCCACCGACGAGTGGATTGCACCCATCTGCGCAATCAGCTCGCGCATGTTCTGCGCGCCGGCGCCGGAAGCCGCCTGATAGGTCATGGACGTGGCCCATTCGATCAGGTCGTTCTGGAACAGGCCGCCAAGGCCCATCAGCATCAGGGAAACCGTACAGTTGCCGCCGATCCAGTTTTTCCCGCCCCTGGCCAGCGAGTCCTTGATCACGTTCATGTTGACCGGGTCGAGGACGATCACGGCGTCGTCGGCCATGCGCAACGCGGAAGCTGCATCGATCCAGTGGCCGTTCCAGCCGGTGGCGCGCAGCTTGGGGAAGACTTCCTTGGTGTAGTCGCCGCCCTGGCAGGTGATGATGATTTCACACTGTTTCAGCGCGTCGACCGCAGCAGCGTCCTGCAGCGGCAGGGAGGCTTCCTTGCCGCCGAACACCGGCGCCTTGCCGCCCGCGGCGGAGGTGGAAAAATATACCGGATCGATGTGGGCGAAATCGCCCTCTTCCGCCATGCGCTGCATGAGCACCGAACCGACCATTCCACGCCAACCTACGAGACCAACCTTCTTCATGACTTCACTCTCCGAGAAAAACCAGCTTTACAGCGCCGCCAGCACGGCGTCGCCCATTTCCGTCGTACCGACCCTGTTGGTGCCCCGCTCGTAAATATCGCCCGTGCGGTAACCTTGCGCCAAAACCTTTTTGACTGCGCTCTCAACACGAAGTGCCTGCTCTTCAAGACCGAAAGTGTAACGCAGCATCATCGCCGCCGACAGGATGGTCGCCAGCGGATTGGCGATCCCCTTGCCGGCGATGTCCGGCGCCGAGCCGTGCGACGGCTCGTACAAGCCCTTGTTCCTGTCGTCGAGCGAGGCCGACGGCAGCATGCCGATCGAGCCGGTCAGCATCGAAGCCTCGTCGGACAGGATGTCGCCGAACATGTTGCCGGTGACCATCACGTCGAACTGCTTCGGCGCCTTGACCAGTTGCATCGCGGCATTGTCGACCAGCATGTGGCTAAGCTCGACATCCGGGTAATCCTTGCTCACCTCGATCATCACATCGCGCCAGAGCTGGGTGCATTCGAGCACGTTCATCTTGTCGACCGAGCACAACTTCTTGTTGCGTTTCCGGGCCGCCTGAAAAGCGACATGACCGATGCGGCGGATTTCCGACTCGCTGTAGACCATCGTATTGAAGCCGACGCGTTCACCGTTTTCCTCGCGTACGCCGCGCGGCTGGCCAAAGTAGATGTCGCCGGTCAGTTCGCGGACGATCAGGATGTCCAGACCAGCCACCACCTCCGGCTTCAGCGTCGAGGCATTGGCCAGTTCCGGGTAGAGGATGGCTGGGCGCAGGTTGGCAAAAAGGTTCAGATCCTTGCGGATGCCGAGCAGGCCGCGCTCCGGCCGCTGTTCGCGTGGCAGGCTGTCCCACTGCGGACCGCCGACGGCACCGAGCAGGACGGCATCGGCTGCGCGCGCCAGTTTCCGGGTCGCTTCCGGATAAGGTTCGCCGGTCGCGTCGACCGCAGAACCACCAAGCAGCGCCTCTTCCATTTCGAACTCAAGGTCGAGCGCCCTGAGAACGCGCACTGCCTCGGCAGTAATCTCGGGGCCGATGCCGTCACCCGGCAGAACACAGATCTTCATCGCTTTTCCTTGTCACGCGAACAGCCAGGGCTGGTCGATGCGACGTTTTTCCTCGAATTCCCTTATCTTCGCGGCATGGCGCAGGGTCAGGCCGATGTCGTCCCAGCCGTTGAGCAGGCACTCCTTGCGGAAGCCATCGATCTGAAACGGAATGCCGTAGCCATCCGGGCGAAGAACAGCCTGCGCCGGCAGATCGACGACCAGCTTGTAGCCCGGCGTCGCCTCGACCTGCTGGAACAACGCCTCGACTTCGCCGGCGGGCAGAACGACAGGCACGATTCCGTTCTTGTAGCAATTATTGAAGAAGATTTCGGCGAACGACTCGGCGATAATCGCCTTGAATCCGAAGTCGAGCAGCGCCCAAGGCGCGTGTTCGCGCGAACTGCCGCAACCGAAATTGGCGCGCGTCAGCAGCACCTCGGCCCCTTGATAACGCGGCAGGTTGAGCACGAAATTCGGGTTTTTCGGGCGCTCCGAGTCGTCCCGTCCGGGCTGGCCGATATCCATGTAACGCCATTCATCGAAGGCATTCGGGCCGAAGCCGGAACGCTTGATCGACTTGAGAAACTGCTTGGGGATGATGGCGTCAGTATCGACGTTGTTGCGATCAAGCGGCGCAACGAGACCTTCCAGACGAACGAACTTATCCATTTCCGATCCTCAGAGAAGGTCCCGGACGTCGGCAAAGCGGCCGGCAATCGCCGCTGCTGCCGCCATTGCCGGACTGACCAGATGGGTTCGGCCACCCGGACCCTGGCGACCCTCGAAATTGCGGTTGGAAGTCGAAGCGCAGCGCTCGCCGGGCTCCAGTCGGTCGGCGTTCATCGCCAGGCACATCGAACAGCCTGGTTCGCGCCATTCGAAACCGGCGGCAACAAACACCTTGTCCAGCCCTTCCGCTTCGGCTTGACGCTTGACCAGGCCGGAACCCGGCACTGCCAGCGCCAGCTTGACGGTCGCGGCGACACGGCGCCCCTTCAGCACTGATGCCGCCTCGCGCAGATCCTCGATACGCGAATTGGTGCAGGAACCGATGAAGACCTTGTCGACCGCAATGGCGATGATCGGCGTGTTCGGATTCAGCCCCATGTACTGCAGCGCCCGCTCCATGCCGTCGCGTCTTACCGGATTGGCTTCCTTCGCCGGATCGGGAACCAGCGCATCGATGGCAACGACCATCTCCGGCGAAGTGCCCCAGGTCACCTGTGGACGAATGCCTTCCGCCATCAGCGTGACGACGCGGTCGAAGGGCGCGCCGGGGTCGGAATGCAGCGTCCGCCAGTGGGCTACCGCGCGATCCCAGGTTTCACCCTTGGGCGAGAATGGACGCCCGCGCAAATATTCGATCGTCGTGTCGTCGACCGCGACAAAGCCCATCCGGGCACCGCCTTCGATGGCCATGTTGCACAGGGTCATCCGCCCCTCCATGCTCAGGCCGCGAACGGCACTGCCGCCGAATTCGATCGCGTAGCCGGTGCCACCGGCGGTGCCGATGGTGCCGATGATGGCCAGGGCCACATCCTTGGCCGTGACGCCCTTGCCCAGCCTGCCGTCGACAGCGATCAGCATGGTCTTCGACTTCTTCTGCAGCAGGCATTGCGTGGCCAGCACGTGCTCGACCTCCGAGGTGCCGATGCCGTGCGCCAGACAGGCGAAGGCGCCGTGCGTCGAGGTATGCGAGTCACCGCAGACGACGGTCATTCCCGGCAGCGTGGCGCCCATCTCGGGGCCGACGACATGGACAATCCCCTGCCGCGGATCCTTGAACGGAAAGTAGGCCAGCGCGCCGACTTCACGGATGTTGGCGTCGAGGGTCTCGACCTGCTGACGCGAGACCGGATCCTTGATTCCTTCGTCCCAGTGATCGGTCGGCGTATTGTGGTCTGCCGTGGCGACGATCGACGAGACCCGCCACGGCTTGCGCCCGGCCAGCTTAAGTCCTTCGAAAGCCTGCGGGCTGGTAACCTCGTGCACCAGATGGCGGTCGATATAGAGGAGCGCTGTACCGTCCGCCTCTTCATGAACGACATGGTTTTCCCAGAGCTTGTCGTAAAGTGTCTTCGCCATGAAACGCTTATGTTGAGCCGTAAAGCGTCCAATTATGGCACAGGATCGGCGGTTCTTGCCTCGCCGGAGGCGTCGACCGCGCCCCGCAGGAAGGGCCCTTTGGGGGCAGCATCCTCGCGCACCCAGCGCCAGACCAGCGCAAAGCCGACCGCGGCAAAGGCCGAGGCCAGCGTGTAGGTCCAGCCGGCGCCGATGCCATCCCAGGTCCAGCCACTGATCAACCCGCCGAGCAGGCCACCGGCGCCGAACGAGATGCTCGAATAGAGCGCCTGCCCTCGCCCCTGCGCGCGACCAGGGAACCACAGGTTGATCGCGGCGATTGACGATGCGTGGTAGGCGCCGAAGGTCAGACCATGCATCACCTGCGCCAGGACCATGACCGCCAGCGACTCCACGCCCCAGCCGATCAGCAGGAAGCGCAACACGGCGGTGGCGAAGCTGGCCAGCAACAGAACGCGCAGTGAATAGCACCGGGTCAGGCGGGCCATCAGCATGAAGACGACTATCTCCGCCAGCACGCCGAGCGACCACAACGCGCCGACCTCGGCCTTGCTGTAACCGTGATCGGCCAGATGGATGGAATAGAAGACATAGAGCGCGCCATGCGCCGCCGACATGGCGAAACAGGCTGCTAGCAGCGCCCGCACCCGCGGCTGGCGAAGGATGTCGCCGGCTGCCGGGCCGTCGTGGGAATGCGGCACGGCAGGCGCATCCGGCAAGACTGCGGCGAGCAAGACGATGCCGGCCAGAATTCCCCAGCACACCCAGAGCACGCCATTGAGCGGCACCACATCGAGCACGGCGCCGGTACCCAGCACGGCAACGATGAAGCCGACCGACCCCCACAGCCGGATGCGGCTATAGCGTCCGCGCTCCTCGCGCAGATGGTCGAAGGTCAGCGTTTCGACCAGCGGCAGGGCAGCGCTCCAGAAAAAGGCGAGAACTGCCATCGCGACAAGCATCCCGCCCAGCCGGTCGAGCCAGAAGAAAGCGGAGAACCCGGCCAGCCCGGCCAGCGCCGCGAGACGGATGATCGGCACGCGCCGGCCGTAGCGATCGGCCAGCCAGCCCCAGAGATTGGGCCCGAACAGGCGCATCAACTGCATCTGCGACATCAGCAGGCCGATGTCCCAGGCAGAAAAACTCAGGGATTGAAGATAGAGGCCGAAATAGGGCGAAAACGCGCCGATGAAGGCGAAGTAGAAGAAGTAATAGCCCGAAAGGCGCCAGTAAGGCAGAGCGTGCATCCGGCAATCTTACCGGATGCACCGGCGGGCAGAGGCGCTATCAGGCGCTGACCGACTTCTGGCCGGCACGGTAGGCCAGCAGCAGATGGTACAACTCGTCCTTGAGCCTTACGCGTTGCTTCTTCATGTCTTCAAGCGTGAAATCGGCGACCGGCATGTCATGCTCTTCAAGGTCCTCGACCTTGCCGGTGAGACGATGATAGCTGTGGAACAGCACGGCGAAATGCGCATTGCCGGTCTTCAGCGCATTGATTGCATCGTTCATATCAGGAAATTCGTGGTGAAGGTCGTGGTGTTCGACTTGCATGTTGGTCTCCCCTTACGGCTTTTCCGCCTTGAACAGCGGCAAACTTTGGATTTTACGCGATTTTTCCCGGAATGCGCGGTGTGGTGACCACGACATCAGCACACTGCGCCCGATGACGCAGGGCGTGGTCGATCAGCACCAGCGCCAGCATGGCTTCGGCAATCGGCGTCGCGCGGATGCCGACACAGGGATCGTGCCGGCCCTCGGTCGCCACCGCAATCGCGGTGCCGTGAACGTCGATCGAGCGCCGCGGTTGGGCAATCGACGAGGTCGGCTTGATCGCGATGTTGACAACAATGTCCTGGCCGGTCGAAATGCCGCCGAGAATGCCGCCGGCGTTGTTGGTGACGAAGCCCAGCGGTGTCATTTCGTCGCCGTGCTCGCTACCTCGTTGTGCAACCGAGGCGAAGCCGGCGCCGACCTCGACGCCCTTGACCGCGTTGATACCCATCATCGCGTAAGCGATTTCGGCATCCAGTCGGTCGTAAACCGGCTCACCCCAGCCTGGCGGGACGCCGGAGGCGGTCACGGTGATCCGGGCGCCGACCGAATCCAGTGACTTGCGCAAGCCGTCCATGTAGGCCTCAAGTTGCGGCACGAGCGCCGCATTCGGCGCGAAAAAGGCGTTGCCGTCGATGTCGTCGGCCGCCACGAAGGGAATCTCGATCGGTCCCAGCGCGCTCATCCAGCCGCGAATGCTGACGCCGTAGCGCTCCAGCAGCCACTTGCGGGCAATCGCTCCGGCCGCCACGCGGACCGCAGTTTCGCGCGCCGAGGAACGGCCACCGCCGCGATAGTCACGGAAACCATATTTCTGGGTGTAGGTGTAGTCGGCATGGCCGGGCCGGAAAGTGTCGGCGATGTTGCCGTAATCCTTGCTGCGCTGGTCCTGATTGCGGATCAGCAAGGCAATCGGCGTGCCGGTGGTCCTGCCTTTGAAGACGCCGGAGAGAATCTCCACCTCATCCGGCTCGCGGCGCTGCGTCACATGCCGGGAGGTGCCCGGCTTGCGACGATCCAGTTCGGCCTGGATGTCGGCGGCGCACAAGTCCAGTCCAGGTGGACATCCATCGACCACGCAGCCGATTGCCGGGCCGTGCGACTCGCCGAAGGAGGTGACAGCAAACAACGTACCGAATGTATTGCCGGACATGGAAAGGTCAGTCTAGAATCAAACCCGGAGTTTAACATGTCAAGCAAAAAGACCCCTTCCAAGCCGTCGACCGCAAGCGGTCCCTCGATCAGGCCGCCAGCTCGCGGCAGGGCAACCCAGCCTGCCAGCAATCCCCGGCAGCAGGCGGATAACCGCTGGCAACGCAGCAAACACTATGGCTGGGACAGTCGTTAGCCGGAGAGGCAGAAGGCGGCCACGGCCGCCTTTCTTGTCGCCAGTTTGCCGCGATCAGATCTGCGACGCTTCAGGCCAGTTCTTGATGTAATTCTTGAGCATCTTGTTCTCGAAGCTCTGCTCTTCGAGAACGGCCTTGGCGACATCGAGGAAGGAGATGACCCCCATCAGCGTGCCGCCATCCATGACCGGCAGGTAGCGCGAATGCCTTTCGATCATCAACCGGCGCAGGTCATCGACCTCCATATCGGGAAAGACGGTGACCGGATCCCGGACCATGACGTCGCCGACCGTCACGCCGACCGGGCAGGAGTCATGGGCCTTGAGCGCCTGCAGAACTTCGCGGAAAGTCAGCATGCCGGCCATCTTGCCAGACTCCATGACCACCAGCGAACCGACATCGAAGTCCGCCATGGCGTCAATGGCTTCGCCAAGCAGTTGCTTGGGCGTTGCGGTAAACAGGGTGCCGCCCTTGAGATTGATGATCTCCCTGACCTGCATGACGTTTCTCCGGGAAGTTTGGATTGTCTGGCCAATGATCTTAGTGCATCCCGCCGGTTTGGGGAAGCATTGGTAATGGCAACTTCACCGGCACCTGAAAATCTGGGGCTGAAACTTGCATGTCAGGTATGCGCAGCTCAAGGCGGGGAAACTTTATGGCATTGGCACTTGTCTGATGTCATATTGGCCAATATAATCCCCAGTATGACCTTAGGCATAGATCGTCAGGATGCTTGGGTATTTCGCGAACGCTGACGAAGTGGAGATTTAATGATGGCAAACGTAAAAACTCCGGAAGCAATTGACGCCCGGGAAATTCGTCGCAAACTCGGGCTCAATCAGCAACAATTCTGGTCGACGCTTGGCGTGACCCAGAGCGGCGGTTCCCGCTACGAGAGTGGCCGCAACATGCCAAGACCGGTGCGCGAACTGTTGCGCCTGGTGCACGTCGAAGGAATCGACATCACCTCTATCACCCGGGATGACTGGGATGTCGTCGAGTACCTCAAGTCCAAGGAACCCGAGATGTACAAGTCACTCAAGAAATCGGCACACGGCAAGGGCAAGAAGGGGGTCTGAAAAGGCCGCCGGTCGCGCTCGGCGGAGTCCGTTTCGGGGCCAACGCGCCCATCACGGCGATACCGAAACCAGGAGACCCGTTTTTTCCCGGATCTCCGCCGCGAACCTCTCCAGTTCATTCGCGCCCAGCCGTTGCAGGCGCGGGGCATCTGCCTGCATCGACGGCCGCGCCAGTCCGTAAAGGTGGATCCCGGCAAGACCGGTTGCCACCGGTCCGAGCAGATCGCAATAGGCTTCGCGGGCGGCAGCATCAGGCGCCACGCCGTCCACCGCGAACCAGCAGGTCTGAACCCAGGTCGTGGCCAGCGCCGCGCATCGCGCCAGATTGCGGCGAACCTGCTGCGCGTCCATCGGGACGCCATTGATCGCCTTGACCTCGGCGGTCGTCCCGCGGTCGACCTTGAACCAGACTTCGCCGCCCATTTCACCCAGCGCACCAATGCCATCCTGCACCGCCTGGCGATGCAACAGGCTGCCGTTGGTGATCAGGCGCACCGGCAGTTTGCCTGCCAGCCCGTGCCGCTCCAGGATGCGCCCCACCCGCAGGACCGCCTCGGGAAATTCGGCGGCGCTGGTCGGTTCGCCGTTCCCGGAAAACGCCACGTCCACCAGGCGACGGTCCTCGGCAGGCACCTCGCGCGACATGAAATCGCCCGTCAGCGCATCTTCAAGAAAGCCCGCCAGTTCCCGTTCGAGAACTTCGAGATCGATCGGCGGGGGACCGCCGCGAGTCAGGTTCTCGACCTGGCAATAGACGCAGGCCCAGTTGCAGGCATTGTTGACATTGAGGTTGATGCCCACCGAAACGCCACCGGCACGACGCGACACCACGGGATAGACATAACGTAGTCCGGCACTGTCGCGGCGGTGGTCTTCGATCGTCAGCATGCGCCCATTGTATAATCCGCGACCACTCAAGAGACGAATCCGCCATGCTGATTACCCGCCGCCTCGAATTCGATGCGGGCCACCGCATCCCCGACCACCGCAGCCAGTGCCGTCACCTGCATGGCCACCGCTACGTCATCGAGATCACCTTGTCGGGAAATATCATCGACAAGGCCGGCGATGCGGCCAACGGCATGGTCATGGATTTCTCCCAGGTCAAGCATCTGGCGCGGGAACATCTGGTCGACGATTGGGACCATGCCTTTCTGGCCTTTTCCGGCGATACCGCCGTTGTTGATTTCCTCAACTCCCTTTCCGGCCACAAGACGGTTCTCCTCGACCGCGTGCCGACGGCAGAGAATCTGGCCCGTATCGCTTTTGACCGCCTGAACGCCGTCTACCGCGACACCTACGGCAACCACCTGCAACTGGAGCGCGTCCGTCTCTATGAAACGCCCAATTGCTGGGCCGATGCGGCGCGCCGCCCTGCCGACTGAATCGCCTGGTCGCCAGGAGCGTCCCTGAGGCAGGTTTGTGCGGCACAAGACGCATGGCGAACTGCTAGCTCGCCGACTTCCTTGCCCGTTTTGCTTCGTACATCTTTCCGTCAGCTTCTGCTATCAGCGCCGCAACATCGGCGTGTTGCTTCCGGTCATAGAGGGCCAGTCCGCAACTCATCGCCAGGACAAAGGGTTTGCCTGCGGCAACGGATATTTCCTCGAGCCGCTTCTCGATCCGCCCCACCAGCATGCGTGCGTCTGGCTCAGGGCATCCGTGCAACACCAGCATGAATTCATCGCCCCCGAGTCTGATCGCCACATCGCCTTTGCGCACCGAGTCCGTCAGCACCGTTGACACCGTTCTGATCATCCAGTCGCCCTCTTTGTGGCCATAGTTGTCATTGGCTTTCTTGAGCCCGTCAAGATCAGCGTAACAAACGGCAAGTGGCGTGGCGTCGCGCTTCGCGCGTTCTACCGCCTTGTCGAGCATCATCAAACCGCTTCGCCGATTGACAAGCCCGGTCATTTCGTCAAAGGTCGCATAGTACTCAAGGGTCTGCTGCGCTCTCTTCAGCTCGCCAATATTGGTGACACCGAGCACAAGCGCCCGAAGGGCGCCAAGACTCACCAGGTTCGATGACGCCAGCGCTTCCACGATGGCGCTCTTGGCGTCAATCAGGATTACCTCATGGTCCTCGAGGACATCTCCGGTGCGGATCTTGTCCAAGGAAAAGTCTATTGACCTCGTGCCGGCAATCGAGCAAATCACTGAACGGCCGTTGCTGGAGATATTCAGCACCACAGCCGATAAGTTGCTCGGCCTTCCTGTTGCAACGAATGATCGTCAGGGCAGCTTCATCGACCAGGAACATGGCTGTCGGGCTTGCTGAAAACAGGGTTTCCATTTCCGCATCGTGGGCTTCCAACGTACGCATGTCCAGCCGCAGGCGACGAACAGCAGGCGCGAAGATGAATTTCGCTTCAAGCGCCAGCACCAGCAGTATCAAGACGGTTAGTCCCGTCTCCAGGTTCCTGACGAGTTTGACCCGCGTCTTCGCTTCAGCATCGTAGCGAAACACAATTTCATCCATCCCGGCGAGAAAATTCGGCTCGGCATCCCTGATTCGCTGCGCGGCCTGCTTGAGACGGGCCATGTCATCGGGCGCCGAAAGTATATCTCTGGCCGCAGCGGCCATGGCAAGATGCGCGGACTCGATGGACTGGAAGAGCGTCACCACCGCTGTGCTGTTCTTCCCTGGAAGATCGAGATCCGCATCACCGTGCAGCAAACCGGCGTGAGAGCGCTCCCATAGCGCCAACGCCTCTTCCAGTTTGCCGAGATACTCCTTCCGCCGCGAAGGACTCTCCTCCCCTGCCAGGTAGAAGCTGATCTTGGTAATCTTCTGGCTCAGCATACGCTGACGGCCAGCCAGGTTGACGATCCTTGAATCATGCTCCTGGTCGGCAATAGAGGACTGAATCACCCACTGGGAGAGCAGCGTCAGCAACGCGATCAACGAAAGCGCGACAACATACCTGCAACGAAAGTGCCGTGCGGAAAAGTCACTCGACTTGACTGCTGATGCTGGCATGACCCCCCCTGGATCCTCAGTGACACTCTCGGACTCACCGGGCAAACTCAACGGCGAATCTTACGCTTATGGTGCGACCAGCGCATCCGATAAGAAGACATCGGATCAACGCTGGCTTGACGGATCAACCCGCACGGAGAAAGGCCAGGCAGGCACTCGGGACTTGCCTGACAGCCCGGGCTGGGTGATCGGCCGCTCTCCCGGCACAATCGCGAACCTTGTTCCGGCCGGGGAGAATTCTCGATAGCGGCCGCTTCGGCTAGAATCGGCGCTTCAACCTCATGGAGATCAGCATGAAAATCGCCTTTATCGGCCTCGGCATCATGGGGCGCCCGATGGCGCTCAATCTCGTCAAGGGCGGCCATGCCATCACCGTCTGGGCGCGCCGCGCCGAATCGATGCAGACGCTGCTCGAAGCCGGCGCACAGGGCGCCTCCAGCCCGGCCGAAGTATCCAGGGGCAACGAACTGGTGATCTCGATGGTCGCCGATGCGCCGGATGTCGCCGAAGTGATGCGCTGCGTCGCGCAAGGCGCGGCACCCGGCCTCGTCGCCGTCGACATGAGCACCATCGCCCCCGCCGCCGCGCGCCAGATCGGCATCGATCTCGCTGCCGCCGGGGTCGATTTCATCGATGCCCCGGTGTCGGGCGGCGAGGTCGGCGCCATCGCCGGCACGCTGTCGATCATGGCCGGCGGTTCTGATACAGGTTTTGCCAAAGCCCTGCCCGCCTTCGAATGCATGGGCAAGAACATCGTGCATGTCGGCGCTTCCGGCGCCGGCCAGGTGGCCAAGGCAGCCAACCAGATCGTCACCGGCATGGGCGTGCTGGCGGTCGCCGAGGCCTTTGCTTTTGCGGCAAAAAACGGGGTCGACCGCAGCAAGGTGCGCGAGGCGCTGCTCGGCGGCTTCGCCTACTCGAAGATCCTCGAGAACCACGGCCAGCGCATGCTCGACCGCAACTTCAAGCCGGGTTTCAAGAGCTGGATGCACGAGAAGGACCTCAACATCGTCATGCAGACCGCACACGAACTCGGCCTCTGCCTGCCCGGCTCGGCGGCCACCGCGCAGATGTTCAACGCCATGGTCGGCTCCGGTATGGGCGAGGAAGACTCGATCGCCGTGCTCAAACTGCTCGAAAAGCTTTCCGGCCAGGAATGAAGGTCGGCTTCATCGGGCTGGGCGCCATGGGGCGCCCGATGGCGCTGCACCTGCAGCGCGCCGGGCATGAACTGTTTGTCTGGGCGCGGCGACCGGAAAGCGTTTCCGGGTTGCCGGCCACCGTCGCTGTCACACCGGCCGAACTCGGGCGCTGTTGCGAGGTGGTGTTCACTGTCATCAACTCGAGCGCCGATGTCGAGGCTGTCGCCCTCGGCAAGGATGGTCTTGGCGAAGGCATGACGCCCGGCTCCGTGCTGGTCGATTGCTCGACCATCGCCCCCGATGTTGCGCGCCATATCTCTGCCAAGCTCGGTGAAAAAGGCATCGACATGCTCGACGCACCGGTTTCCGGCGGCGCCCAGGGCGCCATCGACGCCACGCTGGCAATCATGGCCGGCGGTGAAGGCGCAGTGCTCGAACGCGTTCGCCCACTGCTCGAATGCCTCGGCCAGCGCATTGTCCATGTCGGCCCCAGCGGCGCCGGGCAGGTGGCCAAGGCGTGCAACCAGATGATCATGGTCGCTGCAATCGAGGCCGCCGCGGAGGCCATGCGCCTCGCAGCGGCTTCCGGCGTCGATTGTGAAAAGGTGAAACAGGCCCTCGCCGGCGGTTCGGCCGCCAGTCGGGTGCTCGACGTAATGGGCGCGCGCATGGTCAGCCGCGACTTCGCCGCCGGTATCGAAGCCCGCCTGCATCACAAGGATTTCGGGCTGGTGCTCGAAGCGGCCCGCAAAGTGGGGGTTTCAATGCCGTTGACCGCAACCGTCGCCCAGCAGCTCAACGCACTGATGGCTCAGGGCTGGGGCCGCAACGACACGGCCTCGCTGCTGCGCGTGCTCGAACTCGAATAAGCGAGTCGGCGCCGCGACCGGCACCCTCGGCCTGGTGAACGCGGTGACTTTTCTGTCGGTATCGTCAGTCATCCGCGAGACTCGTCACAGCTTCTCGGGCGGATTCAACGCAAGGCGAAGGTCCATCGAGCCGCGGTCGGCTCCGGTTGTTACCGTGAAGCCGAGGCGCCGCGCAAGATGCTGCATGCGCAGGTTGCCGTCCAGCGTTTCGCCGCGCAGCTCGCCGATGCCGCAGTTACGGCAGTAGCTGACCAGGCTCTGCAGCAACACCTGCCCGAGTCCCCGGCCCTTGATTCCAGAGGCGACAACAATCGCAAAATCGGCGAACGCGCTGTCGGGATCGGCAACGGCCCGAACCTCGCCCAGCGCCCGCTCGACCCCATCGTTCCCGCGCTCGATGGCCACCAGCGCCATTTCGCGATCGTAGTCGATCTGGGAAAAGCGGGCGAGGCGGGTCCGTGGCAGGCTCCTGGTCGAGTCGAAAAAGCGCATGCGGGAATCCTCGGGAGTAAGAGAATTAAGCAGGTCGCCGAGCAGGATCTCATCCTCGGGCCGAATCGGGCGGATCAGGAGCGTGCGCCCCTCCCAATCCACTTGCCGCTCCAGTTCTTTCGGGTAGGGACGAATCGCGAAGCGGCGGAAGCCCTTTTTTCGTTCCCGCTGCTCGATGCTGATGCGTGCGCCCAGCACGACCACGCCCGAAGCCTCGACGTGCAGCGGACCAAGTTCCACGCTTGCCACTTCATCGATATCCGTGAGCAGTTGCGAAAAACGAACCAGCGCATTGCTCGCTGCTGCCTGCAGCGTCGGCCGTTCGTCTTCCGGGAGACCCTCGGCAAAGCCGCTGCGTGCCACCAGATCGCCGGCCAGCAGCGGATTGAGCGGCGGCAGCGCGACGACCAGGCGGCCTTCGCGGAAGCTCGTGACCGATGCCGGACCAAGGAAGATCACCGGCCCGAACACTGGATCGTCGGCAACCCCCAGGCGCATTGCGGGAGCGCCACTGCGGGCCGCGCTCGGGCGCAGTCGGTAACCGCTGACGCGCTCGCCAGGGTGGCTTGTCCGCGCACGGCTGCGCAGACCGCGCGCTGCGATGGCAATCTCTGCCGGCGAACGGAGTCCTGGTACGCGTTCTGAAAGCTCCGCTCCATTGGCCAGCACGAGAAAGAGGTCGACCGGATAGCCGATTTCATCGGCGCTAGCAATCGCCCTGTCGATGCTGCCCACCAACGGATACTCGCCAACGGCGAGGCCGTAGGCCTGCAACATGCGCCTTGCCTGGCGTGCCGACAGCGTCCGCGCACCGGCAGCAATCGCTTCTCGGAGCGCGCTTCGGGCCGCTTCTGCATCGGGCGAGAAGCCCTCGGCAAGCGACGGCGGCATCTGCATCAGCAACTCGCGATTGCGCCGGTAATTGACGGCACCGAGAAAGACCGCGATCGCTTTTTCCGGCGACTCATGGCTCAACACGCCTTGCGCCGCCGCAATCCTTTGCGCCTCAAGCATCGCCTCACCGCCGACCCAGCAGGTGAAGACGTTGCGCTCGGTTTCCCGGGACGCCTTGCAGATCGCGGCAGCAACCTCGGCGCTCGGGGCAAACGGGGACGGCGAACAGACGGTCAGGACGTTCTCCGTATTGCTGTCGGCGAGCACCGTCGTCAATGCAGTTCCCCAGTTTGTCGCCGTGACGTCCGCCGGTAGCGCCAGTGGATTGGAGAGCGCTGAACGGGTCTGCAACAGTCCCTCAAGGCGCTTGGCGGTTTCTGCCGACAGCTCCGCCAGCTGACCGCCAGAACGCAACAGGGTGTCGCAGGCAATCCGTCCCAGGCCATGACCGTTGGCCAGGATGGTCAGACTCTCGCCGCGCAACGGACGTACCCGCGCCATCCCCTCGATGGCTTCGAACAGATCCCCGAGCGTATCGATATGCACCCAGCCGGCACGACTCAGGGCTGCTTCGTAAACGTCGGCGCTGGTGAATGGCACATCCCCCTGACGCCTGCCGTGCGCCGGATCGCCATGGATGGTAACCACGGGCTTGTTGCGCGCAGCGGCACGCGCTGCCGACATGAACTTGCGCCCGGCTGCAACCTCGTCGAACTGGACCACGATCGATTTGGTATCGGGGTCGTCAGCCAGCCAGTCGAGGACGTCGGCAAGATCGACATCAAGGCCGGCACCCAGGTGCAGCACCGTCGAGAAACCGATTCCCTTGCTGGCGGCGCGATCGAGTACCGCCGCCGTCACGGCCGTCGACTGCGCGACCAGGGCAATCTTGCCCGCCGCGATCGGGACCGGGGCAGCGCTGGCGTTAAGCCCTCTGGCGGGCACGACGAGACCGCCGCTTCCCGGCCCCAAAATGCGCATCAGATGCGGCCGGGCCGCCTTGAGGATCGCCTTGCCCGCCTTCGCTATCGCGCCACTGCTCATCCTGTGCCACATCCACGGCCCGACAATCACTGCGCGTGTCCCGCGGACGCCAAGCTGCTCGATGATCGACGGCACCCGGTCCAGTGAAGCGCAGATGATCGCCAGATCAGGCACCACATCGAGTTCGCCGACGCGCACATCGTTGCCCATGAAGAATAGCGAGCGCTTTCTTGCGCTGACCGAAACGACCGGACCTTTGAATCCGCCGGCCGCGAGATTGGCCAGTACGACCTCGGCGTAACGGCTCGGCTCTTCAGGTTCGGCGACCACCGCCACCGAAGCGGGGCGAAAGAGGAATTCGAGGTTGCGGACTGTCATGATTGCCTGCGATCGGTGATGTCGATGTCGTTCTGCGTGGCACGCTCCGCCGAGGCACTGCGGGCCCGGGCGAGACACGCTGCCAGTGTGCCACGTCCGGCACCGCGTCCCCAAGCCTTTAGGCGCCTGCCGCGCGTGCGCAACCGAGGTATTCACACTTCCTTTTGATCGTGACACATTGCCGCCGGTCGTCATCGGGCTGGGCAATCCACGAGCCTCCCGCGAAGTTGCACGCAAATCGGGCGTTTCATAGCCGTTGACCGCAACCATCGGCCAGCGGCCAAACGCCCCGATGGCGCCGGGCTGGCCGGCAAAGACACGGCGTCACTGCTGCGCTTGAACTCGAACCAGCCAGCCGGCGTCGCGACTCAACCGAGGACCGTGACCTTCAGTTTCTCGAAAACGCTCAAACTGGCCCACCAGGCCATGCCGCGCCGCCGGAAATCCCCGCCATCGGCCGTCAAGGCCAGCGTTCTCGCCCCAAACTCCGTCTTGCCGTTCTCGGCAACGTAGCCCGCGTCCATCAGATAGCGCGCAATCGCCGGCTGCACCTGCTGCCCGCCGAGCGTCCACCGCGTGCCATAACCGTCGTCGCTGCCGACCAGCATCAGGATCGGGTCGTAATCGCCCATCAGCCGAAGCACGCGGAGCGTTTCGACGCGGTTGGGAATCGAGGATGGCGGTGAGGGTGGCATAACGCAGGGGAATTATGGCGTGTATTTGAAAAGCACTGAAATTCCGCTTGTCTCAGTCCGGCCAACTGCGGACATAGCGACTGTGAAAAGTCGTCAGGCTCCAACGGCAGGTAACTGATCCCTAAGCCGACATCAATCGCTTCAGTCGTCAGTCTCTTGGTCGGCCATAACCTCCGTTCGGCCTGCTGCCTGCTTCAGTCGGGAATGAGTTGGATAGCTGCCGGTGAGCTGCCAATTAGGCTGGAAGACAGCCTTTCAGTCCGGCGAAGGCACACTCAGTGCGCAAAGGGGACTTGGCAGCTGCTCTGAAGCGGCCGTTCAGGCAAACCCAATTTCTGCGAAATGGACATCTACATAGCGGCCGCTAGCGACCTCGCCCTACTCGCCAGGTGCGGTCATTCCCGAACCGCAAAATCTCCTGGCCAGAATGGCCGACAACTGATCTGAAAGCTGCCGCAATGCTCGCCGTCATCTGTGGGGTATTCGACTGCTGGCAATGCGGCCTAGGTACAGACCCCCCATGCATTCTGCTGAAGATGGAGAGAGAAGGGACTGCAGTTCCCGCTTCCCTGTATTTCCGAACCAGCAATGCCAATTGGAGAAAATCATGAATAGAAACACAAAATGCCTTGTCGCATCACTTTGTGCCACCTTGGCAATGCTCGCATCGTCCGTGCCGGCATGGAGTGCGGACACCGCGTTGGAGATTGAACAGGTCAAGCAACAATCGATGGCCATTCCGGGCATACAGCGAGAAGTTGCGAAGGCCACAGGAAACGATCCCAAGATGATCGACATAATCACTACGCCGCATAAGGTCACGATAACAGTCATCAACAGCAAATTGAACGATGCGAAAATGCGGATCGTGAGGCTGAGGCATTGACGATGGTTTCTACGCTTGCGCGTGCTGTTTCAGGAAAGGCGCCATTCGCACAGGTTATCGTGATTCATGTGGACTATGTCAAACGGACCGGAAGTTACCAAGAGGCTATCCAGCAACTGGATTTCAACAAGTCTCCAGCGGGCATCTTTGTTCCGCACAGCTCATGAAAGATTGAGCGGGAGTTCCAAAATTAACGTATCTGCTACCAGGTATCGTTAATACTTCAGATGTCCGCTCAGGCTGTAATGGCGGGGGGGTTTGAACGGCCCGTCTCGGCGCGGCCCAAAAAATCATCAACTGTGCCCGCTAG
Organism: Candidatus Dechloromonas phosphorivorans; assembly: GCA_016714975.1. Lineage (GTDB taxonomy): Bacteria > Pseudomonadota > Gammaproteobacteria > Burkholderiales > Rhodocyclaceae > Azonexus > Azonexus phosphoriphilus. The sequence goes on from JADKBR010000001.1 coordinate 189,776, forward strand.
GCACAAGCCTCGGTAGGGGCAAGTCCTCTGCGTATTGGCTGACGGACACATTAAAGCATGGGCCAGTGGTTGTTTATTTCTTTCCTTCCGCCACACGGAAGGGTGCATTTTGTCCGAGTTCGCAGTCCATTTGACGGAGTTCGTCGGGGCAGGGGATGATCGTCGGCGTATCGAGGTGATGGTGGTCCGGGGCGGCGAAGAAGGGCGCCGGCGCCAGGCCCGCGGTGTGGAGATCGACCATGCGTTTGCCGAGCGCACAACATTCATAGTCACCCCCGATGGTAAAGTGCTGGCAACCATTGGAGGCCTTACACCTGCCCAAAATGTTGCAAAGGCACTTCGCCTGTATCGCCCATGCAGCGCTAGATTCTTTTGCGCGCTTTTCCCTGAGCCAGAAAGGAATGGCCTCCGGATCGGAGGAAATGTGAATCCCACGGATTCCGTCGCCAGTTAGCGACCGTTCCTTTCAACAATCTGCCGTTAACAAGGCGCCGCACACGCTGTATGTGCTGGACGAGCCGACGGTGGGCCTGCACATGGCGGATGTGGAAAAGCTGATCCGCGTGCTGCACCGGCTGGCGGACGGCGGCCGCAGCGTGGTCGTCATCGAGCACGACCTGGACCTCATCGCCGAGGCCGACTGGATCGCCGATCTGGGCTCCGAAGGCGGCAGCGGTGCCAGCCGGGTGGTGGTGGCCGGCACGCCCGCGGCGACGGTGGCCTCGGGCTCGCACACCGGGCCTCGCTGGCGCCGGTGCTGAGCCGAGGGCTGGGGCGGCCTAACCGCCGTTGGTCGCGCCGCGTAGCTGCGCCACCGCGGCCACGCGCTTGAGCAGTTCGCGGTCGTTCCAGGGCTTCTTGAAGATGCCGTACAGGCCTTGGCAGTCGTTGACGCGGGCGCTGAGTTCCTCGTGACCGGTGATGGCGATGATCGGCAGGTCCTCGGTTTCGAGGCTGCCCTGCACGTGGGCGATGACCTGGAAGCCGTCGAGCAGCGGCATCTCCAGGTCGGTGATGAGCACGGCGTAGGACTTGCGCGAAAGCAGATCGAGCGCCTGTTCGCCGTCGTTGGCCACGTCGACCATGAAGCCGGCGCCTTCCAGCAACTTGCGCAGCTTGGCGCGGGCCACGGCAGAGTCGTCGGCCACCAGCACGGCCAGCGGCTGGGCGGTGTCGGGTTCCTGCGGTGTCGCGGGCACCCGTGGCGGCAGTGACTCAGGCCTCGCTGGGGGCGCCGGGCGCGACGGGCCTCTGCGCACGGCGCGCCGTGTCGTCCGCACGCCGGGCAAAAGCCAGCACGCCCACCACCACGGCCAGCACGGCCAGGAAAGTCAAGGCGTAGCCAAGCAGGCCGGACCCCAGCCAGCGGCCCATCGGCGCCAGAAACTGTTCGAGCATTTGCTTCACGGATAGGAAATTCAACCACATGGGAGCAAGATGGACGGGTGGGGGCAACCAGACCACCAGTTGCCCCACTCATGGCATTCAGTGACTGGTTTTTAGGTGAGCCACAGGCAGCTTAGGGTCGAACGCAGCCATTCCAGAAGTTTCCAAAACAACGCTGATTTCCGCACCCACGGAGCACACTCAGCAGACGAACAGCAAGGAGACAAAATGCAAGCCTTTCAGGACTTCTACCCGGAGAACGTCGCCCATTGCTACGGCTGCGGCCGGCTGAACGAGCATGGCCACCAGATCAAGACCTGTTGGGAGGGCGACGAGAGCGTCACCCGTTTCCAGCCCAAGCCGGAGCACACGGCGATTCCCGGCTTCGTCTATGGTGGCCTGCTCGCCTCGCTGATCGACTGCCATTGCACCGGCACGGCGGCAGCGGCGATGTACCGCGCCGAGAACAGGTCGCTGGACAGCCTGCCGGCCTTCCGCTTCGTTACCGGCGCGCTGCAGGTCAGCTATCTGAAACCGACGCCGCTTGGCCCGGTGCTGGAAATTCGCGGTCGGGTCAAGGAGATCAAGGGGCGCAAGGTGGTGGTCGAGGCGACCGTCTATGCCGAGGGCGTCGCCACCGCGCGCGGCGAGGTCGTGGCGCTGCAGATGCCGGACAGTTTTGCCGGCTAGGCTTTGCCTACAGCCAGCCGGCCACCTTGGCACGATCGGGAACGCCGCCGGCGTGCACCACCTTGCCATCGACGACCACGCCGGGTGTCGACATCACGCCGTACTTCATGATTTGCGGCAGGTCTTCCACCTTGGATAGCGCAATGCTTACCCCTTTTTCCGCCGCGACTTCCTCGATCAGCTTGATGGTATTGCGGCAGTTGGCGCAACCAGTGCCGAGCACCTTGATGTCTTTCATGAATCCCTCCTCATGTTGAGAAAATTGTGTCGGCGTTACAGCACCAGATTGAAGACATAGCCGACGAGCAGTATGCCGCAGGCTACGACGCCGGCGAAGGCGGCGATCAGCGGAATCTTCAGCACCTTGCGCAGGATGATCATCTCCGGCAGCGACAGCGCAATCACGCTCATCATGAAGGCGAGCACGGTGCCGAGGGCGGCGCCCTTGCCGATCAACGCCTCGACAACCGGGATGATGCCGGCCGCGTTGGTGTACATCGGCACCCCGATCAGCACGGCCAGCGGCAGCGACCACCACGGCGCATCCTTGCCCATGATCGAGGCCATGAAATCTTCCGGCACATAGCCGTGGATGGCGGCACCGATGGCGATCCCGGCAATGATGTAAGGCCAGACCTTGCCGACGATCTCCCTGACGTGACGCCAGCCGGCCTGGAAGCGATCGACCCAGGTCAGGCGCTCGCCCTGGAACTCCGGCGCCGCGCCACCCAGGATGACCTGCACCCAGTCTTCGAGGTGGCGCTCCATGTTCAGCCTGCCGATCACCAGACCGGCGATGATGGCGACGGCCAGCCCCAGTCCGAGGTAAAGCGCCGCCACCTTCCAGCCGAACATGCCGAAGAGCAGCACCAGCGCCACCTCATTCACCATCGGCGCGGAGATCAGGAAGGAGAAGGTCACGCCGAGCGGCACGCCGGCCGAGAGGAAGCCGATGAACAGCGGCACCGCCGAGCACGAACAGAACGGCGTGACGATGCCGAGACTGGCCGCCAGCACGTTGCCGACGCCGACCCGCTTGCCGGAGAGCATGGCCCGGGTGCGTTCGGGCGAGAAGAAGGTCTGGATGATGCCCATCAGAAAAACGATGCCGGTCAACAGCAGCAATACCTTGGGCGTGTCGTAGAAGAAGAAATGCACCGCCTCGCCGATCGTCGTGCCATGCGCGAGGCCGAGGGCGGCAATCACCGCATCGGCAAACTCGGTCAGGTGGCTGTAGATGGCAAACCAGAGCGCGCTGGCGACGGCCAGGCCGATCAGCCAGGTGATGGCGCCGGGTGCATCGTCTTTTGCAATGGGTGACGTGGTCATTGGTGCGTTCGATGAGAATTTGTGGTCCTGCGGCCATGATGACGCAGTACCCGCGTGAAGGATGCGGAGAATTCAGCCTGTCTTTCGTTTCGGCATGGCCTCTTCCTGCTCCAACATGCCGGCTGATAACAGAATGACCTCGATTTCCTCTGTGATGTCTTCCTGACGCTGTGCATTGTAGACTAGGCGCAGGCGCGCACGGTCTTCGTCCAGCTTGCTCAGGGCGCTGTCCATGTGGGCATGGCGCTGTCGGTTTTCGGCCATCAGGGAGCTGTATAGCACCTCGTTGAGGGCGGCATAGAGGTAATGCCGGATCAGACCAGCGAGGAATTCCTCTGCTGGCAAGTTGAAATCCGGGGGATAGGATCGCCGGGCCGGGGGCGGCAGATCGCGCAGCGGCAGCAGGCGGCGCAAGCGGATGTCGCCAGCCGCGTCACAGTGGTAAAGGACGGAAACGCCCGTGCCGCGCGGCTCGTTGGCGGTCAGGAAATGGCTCAATTCGCGGGTCAACCGCAGCAATACCGTGGGCACTTCGTCCGCCACGCTGGCCCCGGGCAATTGCGCTGGCGGCGGAGCGGAATCAACCCGACTGGCCAGCCGATGCCCGATGACGAGCCAGTTTCCGGTCGCCTGGTTCGCGACACCGAGGCTCTCCCGGCGTTTCAGTATGGCTTCGTTGAAATCACCGCAAAAACCCTGCTCGGAGCCGACGAGAATGCACAGTTCGCTCTCCGGCGGTGTCATGGCGAGTTCACCGTTCCAGGCAAGAAACCTGGAGGCAGAGGCTTCGATGCTGCTGACCATGCGCCGCTGGGTGGCGAGAAAATCCTGGAGGACGCGGATTTCCATCAGAGCCAGCCCCTTCATTGCCGACATGATGCCGGCAATGTCGGTCAGCGACGCCAGGCGCCGGGAAAGCTCACGCCGCCGGCTCATCGCCTGCGCCTCCGAGGGCGAGCCGGACAGCCGCCAGCCAGCTTTCCCGCGGGTCATCCAGAGTCAGCGGCCGCCTGGTCAGCGCCTTGAACAGGGTCGCCATGCTCTCGGCAAGTTGCACGCTGTCGAGGCCGTCGAACAGGCCTTCGTTGTAGGCCACCAGCCAGGCCATGTGCTGCTCCGGAGCCAGCGGCGCGAGGCGATCCTGCTTGAGCAGGTCGCGCAGCAGGCGGCCGCGCCGAATCTTTGCTTCGACGCTGGCTTCCAGACGTGAGCCAAAGCGGGTAAAGATCTCCAGCTCCTGAAACTGCAGGTAGTCCAGCTTCATCCGGCCGGCCTCGCCCTTGATTGCCGGATGCTGAGCCTTGCCGCCGATGCGCGAAACCGAACGGGTGACGTCGATGGCGGGCAGAAAGCCGGCGGCGAAGAGGCGCGGGTCGAGATAGACCTGGCCGTCGGTGATCGAGATCAGGTTGGTCGGAATATAGGCGGCGATCTCGCCCTGTTCGGTTTCGACCAGCGGCAGCGCCGTCATGCTGCCGCCACCGCTCGCCGCCGCCAGACAGGTGGAACGCTCGAGCAGGCGGGAGTGGAGGAAGAAGATATCGCCGGGATAGGCTTCCCGCCCCGGTGGCCGGCGCAGCAGCAGGGAAAGTTCGCGGTAGGCCCGGGCGTGGGTGGTCAGATCGTCGTAGACCACCAGCACATCCCTTCCCGCCCACATCCAGCCTTCCGCCAGGGCACAACCGGCAAAGGGCGCGAGGTATTTCAGACCCGGCATGGCTGTCGCCTCGGCGACGACGACACAAGTGAAGGCCAGGGCGCCCGTGCGGCGCAGCGTGTCGATGGTGGCGACGACGGCCGAGCGCTTCTGGCTGATCAGGACATAGACGCAGAGGACGTCGCGGCCCTTCTGGGCGATGATCGCATCGAGGGCCAGGGCGCTTTTCCCCGTGCCGGCATCACCGATGATCAACTGGCGCTGTCCCTTGCCGATCGGAATCATGGTGTCGACCATCTTGCCGCCGGAGACCAGTGGACGATCGACGAAGTCGCGGGCGATGATCGGCGGCGAGGCGGGCTCCAACGGCCGGCGGGCAGTGGTCTGAATCGGTGGCCCGGCATCGAGGGGATGGCCCGTCGGATCGACGACGCGACCGAGGTAGCCGTCGCCGACGCCGATATCCAGATGCCGGCTGCTCAGGAAGGCTGCCGTGCCCGCCGTCAGCCCCTGCTGACCACTGCCCTGACTGAGCAGGATGGCACCGATGCGCTCACGACCCAGGTGAAAGACCAACCCGCGGCTGCCATCCTCGAAGCGCAACACTTCGTCCATCGCCGCTGAGGGCAGACCGTCGATCCAGGCGATGCCGTCGCCGACCGAAATCACCCGGCCCTGCTCGGCCAGGCGCAGGCGGAATTCGAAGCTGTCCAGCCAGTCAGCCTGACGCGATAGCGGCGAGAATGATTGGCTATCCGTCGACATGATTCGCTGCCGCGGCAAACCCGGCCAGTTCATCGGCGAAGTTCAGGTTCAGGTGCCAGGGGCCGAGGGAGAGCCGCAGCCCGGAGAGCAGTTGTGGGTCTTCGCGGAAGCTCACGGCAAGCGGCGGCTGCAGCCGGGCGGCCACTGCTGCCGAAATGCGCCGTTGCTGTTCCGGAGCCAGGGCAAAGGCACTGGTCACGACAATCCCGGCGCCCTCCGCTTCGCCTGCGCTACGCAAGACCGCGAATTGTGATTCCGGCAGACCCGCCCAATCCTCGAGCAGCAAGTCCACCAGGCGCGCTTCGATCGCCGGACTGGCCAGTCGCGTCAGCAGGGCTGCGGTAAAACGCTGGGCCTGGGCCATGGCGCTGATTTCGTGCGCGCGCTCGATTTCCTGCTGTTTATGGGCGTCGACCGCAGCATTGCGCTGCCGCTCTTCGGCCAGGGTCTCGCCGAGAGCCTGGATCTGGCGCGATCGCTCCACTGTCAGCTCAGCGTCCAATTGTCCCCGCGCGCGGCCCTTTTCCTCTTCCCAGTCAGCCAGCCGGCTTGCGTACTGGTCTTGCAGCGCCCTCGCACTGGCCTCGGTCTCCCGCGCTTCCGCCAGTACGCGCTCGACGCCGGCCCGGCGCCGCGCCAGGGTATCCAGCACCGGCCGGTAGAGAAAGCGCTTCAGTATCCAGACCAGCACCAGGAAATTGATGATCTCGAGGGCGAAGGTGGTCCAGTCGATCTGCATGACAGGCCCTACTTGAGCAGGTATTCGAGGAGCGGATTGCGGAAGAGGATGATCAGGACGATCACCAGAACATAGATGGCCAGGGATTCGATCATCGCCAGGCCGATGAACAGCGTGCGGGTAATGGCTTTTTCCGCCTCAGGCTGGCGGGCCAGCGATTCCAGGGCCTGGACGATGGCCTTGCCCATGGCGAGTGCCGGGAACATCACACCCAGTGCAATGGCCAGCGCCGCTGCCACCGTTGAAATCAGGACAAACCAGTTCATGTCGCTCATGTTGTGCTTCCTTTCTCTTGCTCAGCAGGGGATTCTTGTGCAGCGTGGGACTGCATGCCGCCAGCGATGTAAATCAGCGCGAGCATGCCGAAGATGTAGGCCTGAACCAGCGCTTCCACGACGTGGAGCATCAGCAGCGGCACCGGGACGAGCAGTCCGGCCACCAGCAGGACCAGCAGGGCGGCCATTTCCAGGCTCATGATGTTGCCGAACAGGCGCACGGCAAGGGCCAGGGTGCGCGACAGTTCGCCAAGCAGATGGAAGGGCAGCAGGATCGGGCTGGGGGCGACGTAGTGGCGCAGGTACTGGCCAGGCCCGGCGCTGCGGATGCCGTACCAATGCACTGAAAAGAAGACCAGGATCGCCAGGGCGGTGGTGGTGGACAGATCGCCGGTCGGACCATGCAGGCCGGGGATGAGGCCGGTCAGATTGGCCACGGCGATGAACAGCCACAAGGTGCCGACGAAGGGAAGCAGCAGTCCGGCACGCTCGGGCAGGACCACCGCGATGGCCGCTTCAACGGCCTGCACGGCCCCTTCCACGGCGCTCTGCAGCAAACCCGGCTGGTCCACGGAAAGGCGCCGCGTTCCCAGCCAGCTTCCCAGACCGAGCACCAGCATGATGCCCCAGGTCGTCACGACCGTGCGGGTGATGCCGAAGGGGCCGATGCTGAAAAGGACGCTGAGCGTTTCCACTACCAGTACTTCCGCACGAAGACGTAGACATTTACCGCGCCGAACGCCAGGCCGAGAATGATCAGGTTGATGGTCCAGCGCACCGAATATCCCTCGCTCAAGCCATCCAGCCAGCGACCCAGGTAGGCGCCGCCGATCAACGGCACGAGGAAGATCGCCGACAGGGTACCAAGATAAACCGACTGCGCGAGCAGCGAACGGCGCTCGCGCTCGGCGACCCGGAGTCTGGCGGCATCGCGTCCCACCTCGTTGCGCCATTTTTCGTCATTCATGCCGGCCACCGGTCGAGTTGGTGCAGGCGACGGAACAACTCCTGTTCCAGCCGCTGCAAATTGTCCTTGACCGCCTTCAGGGCCAGTTCTTCTGCGGCCAGTTGCCCGGTCAGCAGGCTCGCAACCCGCTCGTAGTCGTCATCCCGAAGATAGCGCCGGGTATTGAGGAAGAGCTGATTGTCGGCAAAGGACAGCACCGCCCCCGGGCAAGCCAGGTATTGCCAGCCACCCTCAGCCAGGCGAAAGCGCGCCAGACCGTAGTCGAGCACGGTCATGAAATCGGCCCGTCCGGGCTGAATGCCAAAACCGCCACTGGCATCCTGCCCGACAAAACTGGCCACCGCTTCGATCCGCTCGTAACGGGCGGCGCTTTGCAGGTGCAGGGTGAAGCCCTGGCTCATGCCTGCCCTCCGCCACCGGCCATTCTGCCGCGCATGTAGCAGGCCTCCTCGGGCAGGGCGTCGTAGTCGCCGCGCAGCAAGGCCTCGCAATCGCTCAGCGTGCTGGTCAACGGCACCGACGCGCCGGCGATGCCGGTATGCTCGGCAACCACGAAGAACGGCTGGCTCAGGTAGCGCTCCAGCCGCCGGGCACGATGCACGATGCGCCGGTCGGACTCGGAGAGCGCCTCCAGCCCGAGCATCGCGATGATGTCTTCGAGTTCCCGGTAGCGGGCCAGCGCCTCACGGACCGCCTGGGCGACACGGTAATGGCGGTCGCCAATGATGCTGCGGTCCATGGCGCTGCTGCTGGAGAGCAGCGGGTCGACCGCGGGGTAGATGCCCTTGGCCGCCTGATTGCGCGAAAGGATCACCATGGTATCGAGGTGGGCCAGGATCGCCCCGACCGCTGGATCGGTCATGTCGTCGGCCGGGACATAGACGGCTTCGACTGCCGTGATGTTTCCGGTCCGGGTGGAGAGAATGCGCTCCTGCAACTCGGCCACTTCGGAAAGCAGGGTCGGCTGATAGCCGACCGTCGCCGGCATGCGGCCCAGCAAGCCCGACAATTCGCTGCCCGCCTGAACGAAGCGGAAGGCGTTATCCATCAGGAACAGGACCTCCTTGGCCACGTTATCGCGCAGGTATTCAGCGTAGGTCAGCGCCGCCAGACCGATGCGGAAACGGACTCCGGGCGATTCGTCCATCTGGCCGAAAACCATCAGTGTGCGCGGCATCACACCGGCGTCCTGCATGTCGTGCCAGAGTTCATGCCCCTCGCGGATGCGTTCGCCGACACCGGCAAAGACCGAGACGCCCTGATGCAGCCGGACGATGGCGTTCATGAATTCCATGATGAGCACCGTCTTGCCCACCCCGGCCCCGCCGAACAGCCCGGTCTTGCCGCCGCGCACGAAGGGGCAAAGGAGGTCGATGACCTTGATGCCCGTCAGCAGGATGTCGCCGGCGCCCGCCGCTTCCGACAGAGGGACGGGTGGGGCGACAATCGGGCGGAAGGATTGGGCAACCAGGGGCAGGCCACCATCCAGCGGCTGGCCGAACATGTCGAGCAGGCGGCCCAGGCAGTCGGGCGTCACCGGAATCTGCAAGCCGTCGCCACTATCGAACACCGGCATCTGCCGCTTGAGGCCGCTGGTCCGGTGCAGCGCGATGGCCCGCACCCGCTGCTCGTCGAGATGGCGATGCACCTCGAAGGTATAGCGTTCGCCGTTGAGGCAGACGTAGATGGCGCGATGCAGGGGTGGCAGGCGGGAGCACAGGATGTCGATCACCGGCCCCTGGATCTCCAGGATCACGCCCAGCGCCGGCCCCTCGGCTACCGGGCAGCTGAAAACCAGGTCTTGATAACAGGCGGGTGTTGCGCAGTCATTCATGTATCGCCCCCTCGCGCGTCAGTTGCCACGCGATCCCGGTGCTGGCCAGTGCCCCAACGAGCAGTCCCGCCGTCACCCACAGGTCGTTCAGCCAGGCCGGAAAAAAGGTCAGAACCAAGCCCAACTGGAACATCATTACACCGGACATCAGCTTGAGCAAGCGCCCTTCGCGCTCGCTCAGCTTGTGCGCCGAGAGCGTGCCGACGAAGGCCAGCACGATCAGCAACAAGGGCACGATGTAAATGGCATTGTAGAGCGCCAGCCAGGCGTAGCGGGCGCCGGGCGATGCCACGGTCAACGTCAGGATTCGCGTGTAAACCATCGGAAAGCCGGCGGTGCAGAGCAATTCGTAGAAATTGGCCACGATGGCCAGAAACACGGTGGCGCCGAGCATCGCGGGCGAATTCCCGGACTGGAGGATGGCCCGGGCTCGTCGGTAGATGCCGGGCTTGGCCGCTTCGGGTATCGACAGCGTGATGCCTTTTTCGAATGCGAAGAAATCCTTGATGTTGATCACGCCGACGAAGACCGCCAGGAGCCCCGCCGCCAGCGTGATCCCGCCCAGAGCACCGAGCAGTTGAAAGACGTTGAGCCAGGCGGCCATGAAGGCAAAGTACATCAGCCCGGAAGTCGCGACGAAAATGCCGCCCACCAGCAACATGCGGCGGCGGTCCCTCTGGTGGGCCAGCAAGCTCAGCAGAAACAGCAGGACGAAGAAAGCGCAGGGATTGAACGCATCGAGCCCGGCGAGGATGACGGTGAACAACGGCAGCGACAGCGTCGCCGGATCAAGCGCGCCGAAGAAAGGCAACGCGATCGGCGCCACCACTTTCTGCATCTGCACATTCCCGCCCGCACGGCAGGCGTCGAGAGCAGCCAGCAATGCGGCCCCCGTCGTGGCGGCATCCTGCCAGCCCACCTCCATCCGGCCGCAGAAGAACAGTGTCGGCACGCCTTCAATAGGCTCACCGACGCCCTCTGCCATCGCCTCGAAGCGCCGGGCGTTGTCGCGATTGCGCGAGACTTCCAGCGCATGCAGTTTCACCCAAGGACGTTCGACAGGAATTGCCGCGACAAACGGGTGGGCCTCGAGGCAATGCGGACATGTCTCCGACCAGAAAAAGTAGAGATGGACGCGCGCTTCGCCATCACTGCCCTGTTCGATCCAGCTCGCACTTTCAGCCAAAGCCGGGCCGGTCCAGGTCAAGCCAGCCGCCCACAGCAAGAACAAGGCAAGAAGCCGACGCAAGCCTCGACCGGCAATACCGGGCGCTGCCGGAGAAACCGAGCGACGGAACGGCGATTCGCCTTGACTCATGATCAGGGAGCTTTGCCAAGCATTCCTATGCGGTATTTTGCCAGCAGTTCGTCCGCATAAGGCGTATGCGGACGCCCTTTCATTTTCGTCTCGTAAGCCTCGGTCGACTCCTTGCCACACCAGGGCAGCACGATATCCGGACGGGAAGGATGTTCGGGCAGGTAGGCGCTGACGTCATGGACCACGCCGCGGATCGCCATCCAGCAATCTTCCGGGGTGGCGTGTCCCGCAAGCTCGGCCGGGGTGATGATCGTCTCCCTGGCCTGAACCACGCCCGCATCATCCGGAGTCCAGAAAACCTGCGTCATGCCAAATCCGGCGACCATGATCCAGAAGACGAGGGTCGAATAAATGAACAGTTTGCGCGTCATCGGAAATCGAACCGCTCGCAATGGATCTGCGCTGCCGGCACGCCACGCGATTGCAGAACGTGTCCCACGGCATCGAGCAAGCCCGGCGGTCCGCACAGGTAGCATTCATGCCCGGTCAACTCGTCGGCACCGGGCAGAATCGCTGCCAGATCAGGGATGGCATCGCCGGTCGCACGGGCTTCCAGACTGAAACCGGTATGGGTCGCGGCCAGGGTTTCCAGTTCGTCGCGGAACGCTGCATCGGCCTCGCTGCGATACAGGTAGAGCAGCCGCGTCGCGTGTTCGACCCGGGCGTTGCGCAGGCAGGCCAGAAAGGGCGTGATGCCGATCCCCCCGGCGACCCACAACTGCGGTTTCGCTGGCCGTTCCAGCAGAAAATTGCCGAACGGCCCCTGCACCCTTGCCTCGACTCCCGGTTCAAGCGCCTGCATCCGGCGAGTGCAGTCACCGAGCGCCTTGACGCCGATGCGGAACTGTTGATCCTCGTCAATCGCACTGATCGTAAAGGGATGGTATTCCCCGCACCCCCGAAAACGCGGCCCCCGGAAAAAGGCGACGAGGACAAACTGTCCGGCTTCGGCTGGCATGCCCCGGACGAGAGGTGCCAGGGTGATTTCAACCATCGCCTCGGCCACTCGCCGCACGCTGCGGACAACATAGGGTTTGGCCCCGACACCGGCATCGACGCGGATCAATCGCCAGACCAGCATCAGCAAGGCGGCCAGAATGGCGAACACCGCCCCGGCATCGATCCCGAGCAGGAGCACATGCACGAACCCCACCAGGACGCCGATGCCCAAGAGGCCGTGCAACCAGCGCCACAGCGGGTAGCGCAACCGGGACGCGAACGTGGTGCTTAGCCCGCCCATGAGGAAGAGCAGCGCTGCCCAGCCCACCCAGACGGGCCAGTTCTGGGCAACGGGTGACAACAATTGCCAGGCCAGCGGGGGCGACTCGGTCCAGGCGGCAGCCGCCAAGGCCAGTGGATGCAGCAGCACCAGCAGGTAGCCGGCCAGCCCGGTCCAGTGATGCCAGCCAGTCATTCGCTCGATGCCGCCCAGCCACGAAGCCAGGCGCACTTCGCGCAGCATCAGCAGCAAGGAGGCGAGCAGCAGTCCGCTTCCCGCCCAACCCAGCACAATTCCCACTGCCCGCCAGAAGGACAAGTCGTCGGGGTAGGCCCAAAAGACCGGCAGGCCGACCGAGAGCCCGACCAGGAGGGGAATCGACAGCAAGCGCCAGGGGTGCATGCTCACACCGCCATTTCAGTCTTGTCCGCGTCGGTCGGCACCCGCCGCGGGCTTCAGGTGCCCGCAAATATCCCGACCACCGGAGTGGATGGCCTCGCCGCGCTCGCGCGCCCGGTCTTCCATCAGTTTGTGGTGCCCCCGCTGATAGGCCCGGCATTCCTCCAGCGTGGTGAAGCCACGGACGCGGCTTTGATGCTCGATGCGTTCTTCAGGCGTCATGAACTGCCAGCCCCGGGTGTTTTCCGCGCTTGCCCGCCACGGCCCCCGCGCTCCGGCCTCAGCCGCCAGAAGCAGACCAATGGCGGCGAGGACCGTTTTCAGCACTTGTCGTTTCACCGGACACCCCCAAATCAGACCACGCACATTCCAGGATGCCCTCAAGTGCCGCCGTCCCGTCCCGCTCAACCTGGAACAGCAAGCGGTCGAGAAGTGGCCTTCACACGCACATTATAGGGCCGCTGGGCGTTCCGACTGGATGGCGTGACACAACTTCGACAGTGCTCATGAGGGATGTCCCCCGTGGTCGCGACTCCTGCAACGGGCGGCCGGCGCATTCATGCATCAGCCCCGGCCGCAAAGAAACGTCTCCTGAACCACAGCGACACCGTCACCAGCCCGATCATCACCGGCACTTCGACCAGCGGCCCGATGACCGCGGCGAAAGCCGCGCCGGAGTTGATCCCATAGACCGCGATCGCCACGGCTATGGCCAGCTCGAAATTGTTGCTGGCTGCGGTAAACGACAGCGTGGCGCATTTTTTGTAGTTGGCCCCGATCTTCCTGCTCATGTAGAAGGAGAACAGGAACATGAGCACGAAGTAGATCAGCAGCGGTATGGCAATGCGCACGACGTCGAGCGGAATGTTAACGATCAGTTGGCCCTTCAGGCTGAACATGACGACGATGGTAAACAGCAGCGCGATCAGCGTGATCGGACCGATCTTCGGCACGAAGTGCGTGTGATACCAGTCTTTGCTGACGTAGCGCAGCATGATGACGCGGGTCAGGATGCCGGCGATGCAGGGGATGCCGAGGTAGATGAAGACACTTTCGGCGATCTGGCCGATCGAGATATCCACCACCATGCCGCTCAGCCCGAACAGCGGCGGCAGCACGGTGACGAAGAACCAGGCATAGACGCTGAAGAACAGCACCTGGAAGATCGAGTTGAAGGCGACCAGACCGGCCGCGTACTCGGTCGAGCCCTTGGCGATCTCGTTCCAGACGATGACCATGGCGATGCAGCGAGCAAGGCCGATCAGGATCAGGCCGACCATGTACTCGGGCTTGTCCGGCAGGAAGATGATGGCCAGCGCAAACATCAGGATCGGCCCGAGTATCCAGTTCTGGACCAGCGACAGCCCTAGCACCTTGCGGTCGGCAAAGACATCGGGCAGTTCCTCGTAGCGCACCTTGGCGAAGGGCGGATACATCATCAGGATCAGCCCCAGCGCAATCGGGATGTTGGTCGTCCCGACCTGGAAGGAATTGATGAAGTCCTCGACCCCCGGCAGGAAGTAACCCAGCCCGATGCCCAGCCCCATCGCCGCGAAAATCCAGACGGTAAGATAGCGATCGAGAAACGAGAGTTTTCCGGTCAGTTCGCTCATTGCCCGGCCTGTTCACGGATTTCCCGCGCCGCGGCGACGATTGCCGCGGTCGACATCGTTTCGCGTGGCAATTTCAGGAAAGCCGCGATGCGCCTTGCGAGCTGGTTATACGCCGCGCCGAAGGCGGCACGCCGCGCGTCCGGCGGCTCGATCTGCGCCAGCTCGGCAATTCCCCAGTGCGCGGTCGCCGGGTGGCCGGGCCAAACCGGGCAGGCCTCGCCAAGAATCGAGCGGGCCGAATTGTGGGTACATATCACCAGAACGTTGAATGTCTTCATGGTCCGCCTTGCGTGGTACAGGACTCCTGAAAGTCGCCGAATCCGCCGGTCAGCAGTCGGAACGGCCCCCGCAAACAAGAATAGGCCGGTCGCCGAGCACTCACGGACAGTTTCGGTTCCACGTTTTGATAATAATTGAAATGTTCGATGAATTCAAGACCTCCCCCGTTTCCGCGCCGTTATCCACCGCACATTGCGGGAGCGTTTAGAATCGGGCCAATGTCTCTCCCGGAAACACCCCGCTCCCAGAACGCCCTGCTCCTCGAGATTGCCGAGTTGAAGCGTCAACTGGCAAACGAAACGTCCCGCACGCAGCGCTCCCTGCTCCTGGCCATTGTCGCTTCTCTGGTACTGCACGGCCTGGTCCTGCTGATCCCGCGCCAGCCGCCCAAGGCCGAACGCGTCGCCACCCGCCTCGAAGCATCGCTCGCCGCGCCGACCCCGCAAGCGCCGGTGGTCGAACCGCCCCCGGCTCCAGCCCCGGCCGCGATCAAGCCGGCCACCCCCGCCAGGCCGCCGGCACGGCGACCGGTGATCGCCATCGACAAGTCCAGGGCGCCTGCGGCATCCAGCGCGGCCCCGAAATGGACGATCGCGCAGAAGGAGGAAATGAACAGTTTCCTGCGCGAACTGGAACGCCAGCCCCAGGCCATCCCGCGCCCAAGCCTCGCCCAGCGCTCGCTGGCCATGGCCCGTGAATACGGCCGCCAGCAGGCGCGCCAGGAACGGGAGGGCAGCGAGATTCTCGAACGCCTGCCGAACAGCGAACCGCCCGATCCGTTCAGCCTGGAAATGTATCTCGATGCGCTGGTCAAGAAGCTCAACCGCAGCGCCGGCTTCGTGCGCAACGACCCGCGCACCAACGGTATGAAGACGGCGGCGGTGCGCGTGCGCCTCAACCCGGACGGCTCATTGCAGAGTTTCAAGGTGGTCAACGCCGGCGACCAGCGGGACCAGATCGCCTTCGTCAGATCGGTGGTCGAGCAGTCCGTGCCCTTCGCGCCCTTCCCCTCCGACCTGCGCCGTTCGGCGAAGTCGCTGAACATGGTCATCTGCATTCAGCCCACGCTATTCGGGAGCGGCGGCTTCGGTTTTTCGCGGATTCCCGAAGGCAAGGGCTGTTGAGCAGCGAGCGGAAATGACCGCGCTGAACGGGCCGGCGAGCTCCGCCGCCGATGTTGAGGACTGGCAAAATCATCGACTGGGCTTGTAACATTTTTGCTTAATGTCAAAGCGATAATTCAAAAAAATGCCACGCGCCGGAAAAACTTGCGCTATATTCGCGCCCCATCGACGAGGCAAAAGGAACAACAGGATGACAATCTCCCGATCCACACCCGAATCACAAGTGTCAGCATTGCAACGGCGGAGGAATGATGGCTGATCCAAATACCATTTTCTGGCTGGCCGTGATTGCCGTCGTAATCGTCCTCTTCTTCGATTACACCAACGGCTTCCACGACGCCGCCAACATTGTCGCAACGATCATCGCGTCGCGGGCCATGACCCCGGTGCAGGCCGTGATCATCGTCGGCACCTTCGAGTTCCTCGGCCCATTGCTCGGCGGCACGGCGGTAGCCAACACCATCGGCAAGTTCGTGACCCTCAGCGATGTCCAGTCGGTCCTGTCGCTGGCGATCCTGATCTGCGGGCTGCTCGGCGCCATCGTCTGGAACCTCGCCACCTGGTACTTCGGCATCCCGTCGTCGTCGTCGCACGCCCTCGTCGGCGGCATCGCCGGGGCGGTTGTCGTCTCGGTCGGCGCCGATCACGTGGTCTGGGGCTTCAGCGAACTGATGAAGGGCCAGGTCACCGGCATTGTCAAGGTGCTGGCCGCGCTGCTGCTGTCGCCGGTCATCGGCTTCGGGATGGGCTTCCTGATCAAGCGCATCATGGGTGCCCTGCTCAACCGGGCGACGCCAGCGGTCAACTCGAAACTGCGCGGCGCCCAGTTCTTCACCGCCGCCGGCCTCGCCTTTTCGCACGGCGCCAACGACGCGCAGAAGAGCATGGGCATGCTGACCCTGGTCCTGCTCCTCGGCGGCTTCATTCCCAAGTTCGAGGTGCCGTTCTGGGTCATGCTGGCCTGCGCGACGGCGATCACGCTCGGCATCCTGTCCGGTGGCTGGCGCATCGTCCGTACCCTCGGCTTTGCAATCTTCCGGGTGCGCCCGATCCACGCCCTCAGTTCGCAACTGACCTCGGCCATCGTCATCCTCACCGCGTCGGTCATCGGCGCACCCGTCTCGACGACCCACGTCGTCGCCACCTCGATCATGGGTATCGGCTCCGCCGACAATCCGCGCGCCGTGCGCTGGAAGAAGGCCAAGGACATCGCCGTCACCTGGGTCGTCACCATCCCCGGCTCGGCCTTTGTCTCAATCATCTGCTACGCCCTGCTCAACCTCTACTTGGGAACCTGCAAACCATGAACGCTCCTGCCATGAATGACCACGCATCAGCTGAACCTTCCATCTTCCGCAAGCTGTTCAATCGGGTCTTCCCGAAGATGGGGGACTTCTTCGGCGCCCTCTCCAATCAGTGCAACCACGTCGCGCAGACCACCGGACTCCTGGTCGAATTCATGGAGACCGGCGACCAGGCGATCGGCGAGCGCATCCGCGCCGACGAGCATGAAGCTGACACGATCAAGGCCAGCAACCTGCACGAACTGAACGAAGCCTTCTCGACGCCGATCGACCGCGAGGATCTGCACCGCGCGATCATGCACCTCGACGAGATCACCAACTACTGCAAGACGACGGTCAACGAGATGAACGTTCTCGGCATCGGCACCGACAAGCACTGCCTCGAAATGGCGATGCACATCAAGATGGGCACCGATGCGCTGGCATTGGGCTTCGGCCGCCTCGCCACCGACCCGAAGTCCGCGGCAGCCGACGCCGATGCCGCGCGCAAGTGCGAGCGCAAGTGCGAAAAGGCCTACCGCCGGGCGCTTGCCGAACTGTTCCAGGGCGACGACTACATCAACATGTTCAAGCGCCGCGAAATCTACCGCCACATGTCGAACGCCGCCGACCGCGTCGCCGCCGCCGGCAACACGCTGCACGACATCGTCGTCAAGATCGCTTAATCGCGATCAGGTTGCGGCCGGGCCTGGCGCCTGCGCCGCAACCAGTTTCACTTCAGCGCCTCCGAAACTCACCGTCTGACCGGGCCGCAATTTCGCCCGTTTCCGGGTGTCGACCGCAGCATCGACCCGCACCCGCCCCTCGGCAATCGCCGCATGCGCCGCGCCGCCCGAGTCGCACAGACCCGTCGCTTTCAGCAGTTGATCGAGCTGGATGAATTCGCCGCGCACGGCCAGTGTGATGTTCATGATGTTTCTCCCCACAGTATCAGTTGGACCCGGCACGGCCCGATTGGTGGATTTCTCCGGGCACGCTCATGCCACCCGGTTGCGCGGACTGCCCGCGACAAAGGCTTCGATGTTGTCGATCAACTGGTCGGCCAGCGCCTGCATCGCCGGCCGGCTGGACCACGCGACGTGTGGCGTCAGCAGGAAGTTCGGCAGCGCCAGCAGTTCCGGATCGACCAGCGGGTGCGCATCGGGCGGCGGCTCGGCGGTGATGACATCGAACCCGGCGCCGCCAATCCAGCCTTCGCGCAGCGCGCGGATCAGCGCCGCTTCGTCGACCAGCCCGCCACGCGCCGTGTTGATCAGCAGCGCCGAAGACTTCATGGCACGCAACTCGCCCTCCCCGATCAGCCCCTGCGTCTGTGATGTCAGCGGGCAATGCAGAGTGATCGCGTCGGCCTGGCGCAACACCTGTTCAAAGGCGGTGTAACCGGGGCGCGGCATGGGGACACCCTTGTGCTCGGCACGCAGCACGCGCATGCCGAAGGCCTCCGCCAGACGGGCGACGCCGTTGCCGAGGCTGCCGCTGCCGATCAGGCCGAGCGTCGCGCCGTGCAGATCGCGGATCGGATGGTCGAACAGGCAGAACTGGTCGGACTGCTGCCAGCGCCCGGCCCGCAGCGACTCGCGCCAGGCGATCAGGTTGCGAGCCAGTGCCAGCAACAGCGCCAGGACGTGTTCGGGCACCGTGTGCTCGGCATAGCCGCGAATGTTGGAAACCACGATGCCGCGTCTGCGGCAGGCGTCCAGGTCGACGATGTTGGTTCCGGTGGCGGCGACGGCGACCATTTTCAGGTCCGGCAGGGCGTCGACCGCAGCAGCCGGCAGCGGCGCCTTGTTGACGATGGCGATGGTGCAGCCTTGCAGGCGCTCCACCACCTGCTCCGGCTTCGTCTTCGCATATTCGATCCAGTCATGGGCAAAGGCCGGCCGGCGGACGTCGGCGATGACCGACTCGCGTTCAAGATAGACGATGCGCTGCATCAGCCCTCCAGCATGGCAAACGGCTTGCTGGCGGTATCGGCGATGGCGCCGACCCTTGCGCCGAGCGCGGCATCGCCGACAAAGACGAGACGATCGATGTCGGCGCCGCACAGGCCCTCGATCGCCGCGCTGTCGCCCTGCATCAGGTTGAGGACGCCGGCCGGCCATTCCGCCCGCGCCGACAGTTCGCACAGGGCGAACGCCGCCGACGGTGCCTTCGGGCTCGGCTTGACGATGACCGTTGCGCCCGCGCGCAGCGCCGGCGCGGCGGCTTCGGCAAAGCCAGCCAGCGGCCGGGTAGCGTCGACGACGATGGCGACGACGCCGGTCTCGCCAACCGCGGCCCCGCGCAGCGCGGCCAGCGCCAGCGCCACCTCGGCCAGCACCTGGTCCTCGGCGAACCCGGTCTCGGCCTGCAGCAACCCGGCGAAGTGTCCGCTGTAACGATCCAGCGCCGCGGCCAGCGCCTCGAGTGCGTCCTGCCGGGCCTGCGCCGTCAGCGCTGCCCAGAGCGGCCGCGCTGCGCGCGCGGCGGCCACCGCCGCCACCGCTTCCTCGCGTCCGCACAGCGGCACCCGGTACCGCGCTTCGCCGGTCAGCGGATTGACGACCTCGTGGAAGCCTTCGGTGACGGTCAGGAAGGCGTGGCCGTTGACCCACAGCGGGATGGCCTTCGGGCCTTCAGGTGCAAATTCCATGTTCAGACTCCCTTTCTTGCATCATGAAGTTCGTGGACTATCCTGTCCGGCGACGGGTTGCAGCAAAGACAATGCGCGACTGGCGCGGCGATCACCTCGCAACCCGAACCTGCGCGCAGACGGAGGCTGGCGAAGCCGATCGCCGGAGGCATCAGATCAACCGGACAAGTAACGAACAGGGCCAAGCGCATGCTAATATTGCGGCGCACAATAGCGGAAGGTGGCTAATGCTACTCAAACCGCACCAATAAAGGAATCCAGTTGTCCGAAGCTGCTCGCGGTTCTGCCAGGGGGCCCGCCTCGATCCAGGTCATCGAGCGCATGATGACACTCCTCGAAGCCCTCGCCAGATCTCCGGAGGCAGCCAGCCTGAAGTACCTGGCCAGCGCTACCGATCTGCACCCCTCGACGGCGCACAGGATTCTCGCGGCGATGACCACGGCGCGTTTCGTCGAGCGCCAGGAGGCCGGCACCTATCGTCTCGGCATCCGCCTGCTCGAACTCGGCAGCATCGTCAAATCGCGGATCAGCGTGCGCGAGGTCGCCCTGCCCTTCATGCAGGCGCTGCACGAAACCATCGGCGAGGCAATCAACCTCGGTGCCCGGCATGACGACGAGATCGTCTACATCGAGCGCACCTCCTCGGGGCGAGCCTTGGTGCGCGTCGTGTACCTGGTCGGCGGGCGCGCGCCGCTGCACCTGACCTCGCTCGGCAAACTGTTCCTGGCCGCCGATTCGCCGCAGCAGGTTCGCGACTATGCGCGGCGAACCGGGCTGCCCGGCAAGACGCCACACTCGCTGACCACATTGGCGGCCCTGGAAAAGGAACTGGACAAGGTTCGCCGCCACGGCATCGCCTACGACGAAGAGGAAGCGGAACTTGGCCTCAAGTGCGTCGCGGCACCGATCCACGACGAAGAGGGGCATGTCGTCGCGGCACTCTCGGTATCCGCGCCGGCCGACCGCAACGACGCGGCGTGGGGCGCACAGGTCAGGAAGACCGCCGAGGCCGTCTCGCGCGCACTCGGCTACACCGGCACAAATCCACAAGGGATGGCAGCACCGCACCGAAGGTGACGGCGACATGAAACGGGGCCGCCCGCGGGCAGCCCCGGTTCCCTCGAGCCGGACGGTCAGACCGGACGCCGGTCCGCCACTACGCTCGCGCTTTCCATCCAGCGCTTGATCCGGTTGGCATCGCCAACCCGGGTCATCTTGCCGGCGGAATCAAGCAGGACGATGACGACCGGCTTGTCGGCGACCCGCGCCTGCATGACCAGACAACGGCCGGCTTCGGAGATGTAGCCGGTCTTCGAGACGCCGATTTCCCAGTTGTCGCTGCGTACCAGCGCATTGGTATTGTGGAATTCGCGGATATGCCCGTTAAGGTCGACGCGGGCGTCACCGGTTGTCGAGAAGGCACGGATCTCCGGATAGCGCGCTGCAGCGGCAACCATCCGGGCCAGGTCGTGGGCCGTGGAAACATTGTTGCTCGACAGCCCGGTCGGCTCCTCAAAGCGCGAGTTCTGCATGCCCAGCGCCTGTGCCTTGCGGTTCATGGCTTTGACGAACGCCGGCAAGCCGCCCGGATAATGACGACCCAGTGAATTCGCTGCACGGTTCTCGGAGGACATCAGCGCCAGCAGCATGGCCGTTTCGCGCGTCATGGTCGTGCCGACCGGCAGGCGGGAACGTGTTCCCTTGAGGCCGTCGACATCATCGTCACCGATCGCGATGACTTCATTCATGTCGAGTTTGGCATCGAGAACGACCATCGCAGTCATCAGCTTGGAAATCGAGGCTATCGGCACCACTGTGCCAGATTGCTTCTCGATCAATGCCTGTCCGGTTTCCTGGTCGATGACCAGCGCCGAAGCCGAGTAAAGGGCAAGGTGGGACGGATCGACGTCGGCCATGCTGACCTTGCGCAGGTGCTTTCTTGAGCCTTCGTAGGCAGCCGCCTTGTGCCCTGTGGCGCGGCCCGCCGACGTATGCGGCACCTTGGCAGGCGCTGCCGCCGCCCTGGTGCTGCCGTGCCTGGCAGCGCTTGCCGTCTTGCCAGCCGGGGCGGCGGCTTTGCTACTGCCTTGCTTCGCGCCTGCACTCTGGGCAATGGTTTTCTTGGCTGCCGACTTGTGGGCATCACTCGCCGCGTGGCCCTCGGCGCCCAGCCCAAAACCGAGCAAGGCACCGACCAGTGCAACCAGCTTAAGTCCTTGTTTCATATGCCCTCTCCTGCCAGTACCAAGGCTGACTCCGGTCAAGTTTAGCAAAAGAGGCAGAAAAATCAACAAAAATAGATAGATAGCGCGCTAAGTTCAGATCAAGCATTACGCTGCGTTGACGACGGTCAGTGCCGTCATGTTGACAATGCGGCGCACCGTTGCCGTCGGCGTCAGGATGTTCACCGGGCGTGCCGCGCCGAGCAGGATGGGACCGATGGTCAAACTGTCGCCGGCGGCCACCTTGAGCAAGTTGAAAGAAATGTTGGCGGCGTCGAGGGTTGGCATGATCAGCAGGTTGGCCTGCCCCTTGAGCCGAGAATTGGGGAAAGCGGCCAGGCGGATGCGCTCGTCGAGCGCGGCATCGCCATGCATTTCGCCGTCCACCTCGAGTTTGGGAGCGCGCTGATTGAGCAGCGATAGTACCTGCCGCATCTTCAGAGCGGTCGGCGTTTCATCGGTACCGAAGGTCGAGTGTGAGAGCAGCGCAACCTTCGGTTGCATGCCGAAACTGCGGATTTCGTCTGCGGCAAGCAGCGTCATGTCGGCCAGTTGTTCGGCGCTCGGATCGTAATTGACATAGGTATCGGCGATGAAAACAGTCCGGCCGGGAAGCATCAGAAGGTTCATCGTATAGTAACGATCCAGCCCCGGTTGCGTACCAATCACGTTCTGAACGTACTCACGATGCGTTTCATGTCGCCCGAAAGTGCCGCAGATCAGGCCGTCGGCATAACCGAGGCGGACCATCAGCGCACCGTAGAGCGAGGCGCGCCGACGTATTTCACGGCGCGCATAATCTGGCGAGACTCCCCTGCGCTCCATGAGACGGTGGTAGGTCGTCCAGAACTCCTCGAAATGCTGATCGAAGAAGGGGCAGTCGTCGGCATAGACCACCTCGTAATCGATACCTTCCCGAAGTCGCAGCCCGGCCGCCTCGATATGACCGAGAATTTCGGCTGGACGACCGATCAGCACCGGACGGGCAATGCCTTCGTCGCAGACGACCTGCACCGCGCGCAGCACGCGGCTGTCCTCCCCCTCGGCAAAGACGATGCGGCGCGGGGCTGCCTTCGCTTGCGAGAACACCGGCTTCATGATCATCCCGGAGTGATAGACAAATTCGTTGAGGCCCTGGACATAGGCTTCCCAGTCCCTGATCGGCCGCGTAGCAACGCCCGAATCCATCCCTGCCCTGGCCACCGCCGGCGCGATCTTGACGATCAGACGCGGGTCGAACGGCTTCGGGATCAGATACTCCGGGCCGAAACCGGAAACCTTTTCGCCATAGGCCGAGGCAACCACGTCCGATTGCTCGGCACGAGCCAGTTCGGCTATAGCCTTGACGGCGGCCATCTTCATCGCCTCGGTAATCGTCGTCGCACCAACGTCGAGCGCCCCGCGGAAGATGAACGGGAAGCACAACACGTTGTTGACCTG
Source organism: Candidatus Dechloromonas phosphorivorans (assembly GCA_016714975.1). GTDB lineage: Bacteria > Pseudomonadota > Gammaproteobacteria > Burkholderiales > Rhodocyclaceae > Azonexus > Azonexus phosphoriphilus. The sequence goes on from JADKBR010000001.1 coordinate 212,968, forward strand.
GTTCGGGTAATCCGAGCGGCCGGTGCAAATGATGGCGTCATTACGCACGCTCCTGACCAGTTCCGGCAGAATTTCCGGCGTCGGGTTGGCGAGAGCCAAAATCAGGGGGCGGGCAGCCATCGTGGCGACCATCTCGGGCTTCAGTACGCCGCCGGCAGAGAGACCGACAAAAACGTCGGCGCCGGCGATCACTTCGCCCAGCGTCCGCGCATCGGTCTTCTTCGCATAGCGCGCCTTGATTTCGTCCATTAGCTCGACTCGGCCCTCATAGACCAAACCTTTGATGTCGGTCACCCAGATGTTTTCGACCGGGGCGCCAAGCATCACCAACAGGTCGATGCAGGCGAGCGCCGCCGCGCCGGCACCCGAGGTGACTATCTTCACGGTCTTGATGTCCTTGCCGATCAAGTGCAGTCCGTTGAGCACCGCCGCACCAACCACGATTGCCGTGCCGTGCTGGTCATCGTGGAAGACGGGAATCTTCATCCGTTCGCGCAGCTTGCGCTCGATGTAGAAGCATTCAGGCGCCTTGATGTCTTCAAGGTTGATACCGCCGAAGGTTGGCTCGAGCGAGGCGATGGTATCGATCAGCTTGTCTGGATCGGGCTCGTCGATCTCGAGATCGAAGACATCGATGTTGGCAAACTTCTTGAACAGGACGCCCTTGCCTTCCATGACAGGCTTGGCAGCCAACGGACCGATCGCGCCGAGGCCGAGTACGGCGGTCCCGTTGGTGATGACGCCGACCAGATTGGCGCGGGCCGTCAGCGTGCTGACTTCAGCCGGATCGGCGACAATCTCTTCGCAGGCGAAGGCCACACCAGGCGAATAGGCCATCGAAAGATCGTATTGGTTGGTCAGTTGCTTGATCGGCGTGACGGCGATCTTGCCCGGCCTGGGATGACGGTGATAGTGGAGCGCCGCCTTGCGCAACTGGTTCGAATCCATGTCTTCCTCCGTTTCGTATCGTGAAACGATATTTTGAATAGTGCAAAATTTTACCATGAACGGGATTCCTGCCAAGATTCGGACATCCCTTAGGGAGGCAAACTCCGATGGAAGCCTGGCCCGATCTCTGGCATAATCATGCGCTTACCAGCCGACGGCCCCCGCCACTGCAAGTCATGGCGGCAACTCCCGGGGACTGGCGTTAAACCTATCTATTTCAGTAACTTAGAGAGAAAACCGCGATGACCGCAGCGTTGAATGCACCTGACTACGTCAAGAACGAGGGCCTGAAGAAATGGGTCGCCGAAATCGCCGCCCTGACCCAGCCTGAGCACGTCCACTGGGCTAACGGCTCGCAAGCGGAGTATGACCGCTTGTGCGGTGAAATGGTAGAGGCTGGCACGTTCATCAAGCTCAACGAAGCCAAGCGCCCGAATTCCTATCTGGCCTTCTCCGATCCGTCCGACGTCGCCCGCGTCGAAGATCGCACATACATCTGCTCCGCCAACAAGGACGACGCCGGTCCGACCAACAACTGGGAAGAACCAGCCAGGATGCGCGAGACCCTCAACGGTTTGTTCAAGGGCTGCATGCAGGGGCGCACCATGTATGTCATCCCGTTCAGCATGGGCCCGCTCGGTTCGCCGATCGCCCACATCGGCGTCGAGATCTCCGACTCGGCCTATGTCGTGGTCAATATGCGCACGATGACGCGCATGGGCAAGGCTGTTCATGAGGTTCTCGGGACAGATGGCGAATTCGTTCCCTGCGTGCATACCGTCGGCGCCCCGCTCGAGCCAGGCCAGCAGGACGTCAAGTGGCCGTGCAACCCGACCGTCAAGTACATCGTCCATTATCCGGAAACCCGCGAGATCTGGTCCTACGGCTCCGGCTACGGCGGCAATGCCCTGCTCGGCAAGAAGTGCTTCGCGCTCCGCATCGCCTCGACCATGGCTCGCGACCAGGGCTGGCTGGCCGAACACATGCTGATTCTCGGCGTCGAATCGCCGGAAGGCGAAAAGACTTACGTCGCGGCAGCCTTCCCGTCGGCCTGCGGCAAGACCAACTTCGCCATGCTGATCCCGCCCAAGACCCTCGGCGGCTGGAACATCACCACCATCGGGGACGACATCGCCTGGATCAAGCCGCGCGTGGACAAGGATGGCATCACCCGCTTCTATGCGATCAACCCGGAAGCCGGCTTTTTCGGCGTCGCCCCGGGAACTTCCGAGAAGACCAATTTCAACGCGCTGGCGACGCTCAAGGAAAACATCATTTTCACCAACGTTGCACTGACCGACGATGGTGATGTCTGGTGGGAAGGCCTGACCAAGGAGGCCCCGGCGCACCTGATCGACTGGCAGGGCCATGACTGGACACGGGAAGACGGCAAAGCCGGCAAGAAGGCCGCCCATGCCAACTCCCGCTTTACCGCCCCGGCCAGCCAGTGCCCGTCGGTTGATGAGGCCTGGGAAGATCCCGCCGGTGTGCCGATTTCCGCCTTCATCTTCGGCGGCCGCCGCGCCACCACCGTGCCGCTGGTGTACGAAGCGTTCAACTGGAACTACGGCGTCTACATGGCCGCCACCCTCGGCTCCGAAACCACGGCTGCCGCCTTCGGCCAGCAGGGTGTCGTCCGTCGCGACCCGTTCGCCATGCTGCCCTTCTGCGGCTACCACATGGGCGACTACTTCAACCACTGGCTGAAGATGGGCCACACCGTCGATGCCACTCCGAAGATCTTCTGCGTCAACTGGTTCCGCATGAACGAAAAGGGCGAGTTCATGTGGCCCGGTTTCGGCGACAACATGCGCGTCCTGAAGTGGATTGTCCAGCGCTGCAAGGGAACCGTTACCGCCAACGAGACCGTGCTCGGCTGGATGCCGAATTTCGAGGACGTCGACTGGACCGGCCTCGACATCACCAAGGCCGAATTCGATGCGCTGACGACCATCGATGCCGACGCCTGGAAGTCCGAACTGGCCGGCCACAAGGAATGGTTCGACAAGATGGGCGCCAAGATGCCGCGCGAACTCGTCCTCAAGCGCGAACTGTTCGAAATGGACATCTTCAAGCAAGCCGTCTGATCTTCGCCGACCGGCCAGAACCAGACGGCCACCTGCGGGTGGCCGTTTGTTTGGAGACTGCCATGTACCGCCCCGCCCGGCGCCTTGCCGAAATCGCTCCCTTCCACGTCGTCGAACTGCTGACCCGCGCCCGGCAGCTCGAAGCGGAAGGCCGCGACATCATTCACATGGAAATCGGCGAGCCGGACTTTCCGACGCCGGAGCCGATTGCGCAAGCTGCGGTCGACGCGATAAAACAGGGCAAAACGCTGTACACCCAGGCGCTGGGGCTGCCGGAGCTGCGCGAAGCGATCAGCATGTTCTACCGCGAACGCTATGGCGTAAGCGTTCCGGCCGCCCGGATCGCCGTGACCAGCGGCGCCTCCGGTGCCCTCAACCTCGCCTTCGCCTGCCTCGCCGAGCCAGGCAGCCAATGGCTGCTGACCGACCCCGGCTACCCCTGCAACCGCCACATTCTGCGCGTTTACGAGGGTCGACCGCAGAACATCCCGGTCGGACCCGAAACCAACTTCCAGCCGACCCCCGAACTACTACGCCAGCACTGGAACGCTCGGACGACCGGGTTGCTGGTCGCCTCGCCCGCCAACCCGACCGGCACCGTGCTCACGCTGCCCGAGATCGCGGCGCTGGCCGGCGTCTGCCGCGAGTTCCAGGGACATTTCCTGGTCGACGAGATCTACCACGGCCTGACTTATGCCCCCTCCACAAGGGATACCATAACGGCAACGGCTGGCACCAGTACCGTCCCCGGCTTCGCCAGGGACATCACCGCCTGCGCGGCCGGTGACGACATCTGGGTCATCAACAGTTTTTCGAAGTATTTCCAGATGACCGGCTGGCGACTGGGCTGGATGGTCATTCCCGAGGTCTATGTGCGCGACATCGAAAAGCTGGCCCAGAATCTCGTACTGTGCCCTTCGACGCCGGCCCAGCATGCGGCGCTGGCGGCCTTCACGCCCGAAACCATCGCCATCCTCGAAGCGCGGCGCGGCGAGTTCAGGAAGCGCAGGGATTTTCTGGCACCGGCCCTGGAGAGTGTCGGCTTCCGAATCACCGCCCGCCCCCAAGGCGCCTTTTATCTCTACTGCGACTGTTCGGCACTGTGCGAAGACAGCTTTGCACTGGCCCGCGACCTGCTTGAAGAGGTTGGCGTGGCGGCCACGCCGGGAGTCGATTTCGGCCTCAACGCGCCGGAAAAGCACATCCGCTTTGCCTACACGACCGGCATCGACCGCCTGGTCGAGGCCGTCGACCGCCTACGCCGCCACTTCGCTCGGTAGCTCGAGCATCGGGTAGCGCTCGCGAACGGCTGTCCAGTCGAAACACGGCCCCGGGTCGGTCTTCCGCCCGGGGGCGACATGGCAGTGACCGGCGATGGCGGCAATCGGGTAACGCGTCCGCAGGGCGTCAATCAGCCCCCACAAGGCCGCGTATTGCACTGGTGCGAAAGGCTGGGAATCGGAACCCTCGAGTTCGATACCCAGTGAGAAGTCATTGCAGTTCCCGCGTCCGCACCACTGTGAATACCCGGCATGCCAGGCACGCCGGTCGCCACCGACGAACTGGATGACCCGCCCGTCACGCCGGACATAGAAATGCGCCGAAACCTGCGCCTCGGCAATGGTCGCGAAATACGGATGGGCCTGTGGGTCAAGCTGGTTGAGGAAGAACCTCTCGACCCAGGCGCCGCCGAACTCGTCCGGCGGCAGGCTGATGTGGTGCACCACGATCAGCGAAACCACTTCTTCAGGCGGCCGCTCGCCGAAGTTCGGCGACGCCAGCCATTCGACGCCTTCCAGCCAGCCCTCGGCCTGCCAGCCGCTCATTCGATGCCCAGCCGCTCCAGCCGGTAGCGCAGCGAACGGAAGGTCACGCCGAGCAGGCGGGCGGCCGCCGTCCGGTTGCCTTCAGTTTTCTGCAAGGCCTCCAGGACTGCCTGGCGCTCGAGGCGGTTGAGGTAGTCATCGAGGGTTTCGCTGCCCCGCCCTGGCGTTTCACCACCTGCGTCATCGGGCGCCAGTTGCAGATCGCCGGCTTCGATCGCGTCGCCCGAGCGAAGCGCCGTCGCCCGTTCAAGCACATTCTCCAGTTCGCGAACATTGCCCGGAAACGGATAGCTGGCCAGCGCCTGCAGCGCACCGGCGGAAATCCGCGGCACGGTGTCACCGCAGAGCTTCCCAAGCAGCGCGTCGACGAGGCCCGGAATGTCCTCCACCCGTTCGCGCAGCGGCGGCATGTGCAGCTCGATGACATTCAGGCGGTAGTAGAGATCCTGCCGGAAGCTTCCCTTCTCCACACCGTCGCGCAGGCTCCGGTGCGTCGCGCAGATGATGCGCACATCGACCGGCTCCTCAGTCGCGGCTCCGACCTTGCGCACGCGCTTTTCCTGGATCGCCCGCAGCAGCTTGACCTGCATGGGCAGCGGCAAATCCGCCACCTCGTCGAGAAACAGCGTCCCGCCGCTTGCGGTCTGGAAAAAGCCGTCGCGATCGCTTTCGGCGCCGGTAAAGGCACCCTTGCGGTAACCGAAGAATTCACTCTCCATCAGGTTTTCCGGGATGGCGCCGCAGTTGACCGGAACAAAGGGGGCGCCAGCGCGCGCACTGCGCGTGTGGATCAAGCGTGCCGCCAGTTCCTTGCCGCTGCCCGATTCCCCTGAGACATAGATGGGCGCCTGGCTGCGCGCCAGCTTCTCGATCAGTACCCGCACGTGCTGCATGGCGGACGATTCGCCGGTCAGCGATTGCAGGGGATATTCCCTACCCTCACCATCCGACACGTTCAGGGCTGACTTAACCAAGGCGCGCAACTGCTCGAGACCGACCGGCTTGGCCAGATAGTCGAAGGCTCCCGCCTTGAGCGCGGCCACGGCGTTTTCGGTGCTGCCGTAGGCGGTAATCACCGCCACCGGCATCTCGGCATAGTTTTCTGTGACGTGGCGGACAATGTCGAGTCCGTCGCCATCCGGCAGCCGCATGTCCGTCAGGCAAAGCTGGAAGTCGTCCTCGGCGAGGCAAGCGTATGCCTCGGCAACACTACCGGCGCAGGCGGCGGCCAATCCCATGCGCGACAATGTCAGGTCGATCAGCTCACGGATATCCGGCTCGTCGTCGACCACCAGAACCCGGTTCAACGCCCCGCGCAGGCGCCGTTTGCTTCTGGCAACGGACATGTGTCGTTTCTCCCAACAATCATGAAATGGCCGCAAGCGGCATCGGGGACCAGCTCAAGAGCGGCTCCATTGGCCTCACACAACTCTCGGGCAATGAAAAGGCCAAGACCCGTCCCGAGATGATGGGTCGTGAAGAAAGGCTCGAAAATCTGCGCCCTCGCCGCATCGGAAACCCCCTTGCCGTCATCGACGATATGCAGCTCAACCATCCCGGCAGCCGCGCCAACCTTTCCCCGCAAAAGCACACTGCCCACAGATCCGCTGGCGTGGCGAACCGCATTGGCCAGCAGGTTCCACAGGATCTGGTGCAGGTGCGTTCGATCAAAGCATAACGCAAGCCCGTCCTCCGCTTCAAGAGCGATAACTCCCGGTGCAACACCCAGAACACCTTCAAAACTCTCGATGAACTGGGCACAGAATCGTTGCAGCAGCAGGTACTCGACCTGCATCCGGTCACGCCTGCCGAGTTCGAGAACATCGGTCACGATCCGGTTCAGGCGAGCCACGTTGTCGGCGACGATGGCCAATAGCCGGTCCTGCATGTTGCCACGTCTCTCCTCGCGCAACAGTTCGCCGGCGTGGCCGATGGCGGACAGGGGATTGCGGATCTCATGTGCAATGCTCGCGGTCAACCGTCCGAGAGCGGCCAGTTTCAGCTGCTGGGCACGCTCCTGAATGCGACCGAGGTCTTCGAGAAACACGAGAACCTCGCCGGCGCTACTGGCTGTCTGCTCGAAACGCACACGGAGATCACCCCGTGCCGGAACCTGCAGATCGATGGTAGGCGCGCCACCGCCAGAAAGCCAGCTCGACAGCGCGGCGGAGAGCGGCCCACAATAATCGCCCAGCGCCACATCCGTACCAGGCGGCGAGCCAAGCATCGTCGCGACCATGGGATTGAAGCGCTGCACCCGCCCGCCACCATCGACAACCAGAACGCCATCCTGCATTCTCTCGATAACCCGCTGGCTAATTCTCCTCTGGTTGTCCAGACTGATACCGCGCTGTCGCGCCAGTTCCTCGTTGGCCATCAGCCGCTGTCCGAGGAGGCGAGCCAGAATTGCCGTCGCGAAAAAGCCCACCGACAGCAAGCCCGCCTGAACGATGGTTGCGGGTTCGAAGTCGCGCACCAGCACGCCGAATACCTGGCCCCCCAGCGTAACCAGCGTCGCCAACGCGGCGTAGAAAAGCACCAGACGACCACGTCCCACCAAGCTGGCGGTCGCCAGCGAGACCAGCAGGAGGGTGCCGATGCCGCTGCTGACGCCGCCGCCGGAAAACATCAGCAGGCCTAACGCCAGAACATCGGCCAGGACCTGGGATGAGAGCTGGGCATTGAACCGCTGCTGCCAGTGAATCGAAGCCAGAAAACCTGCGGCAACGACCAGCAGGTACAATCCAGCGACCGGCGTGAACAGCGCGGCATTTGAAAAATGAAGAGCCGCAATCCAGTCGCCCGGCCACAGGCTGGCAAGCAGCGCGAAGCTGGCGAGAATGAGGCGATAGAGGTTGAAGTACTGGAAGGGAGGCCAACTGGCTTCCCAGGTTGTGGACAGCCAGTCAGTCATGGGCAGCCGGCGGATTCGCGGCCAGCCGATGCGCCTCGGAACAGAAATGAGCGCCGTTTGCAGCAATGCTGTCGCTTTGCGGCAGATGCACTCCGCAATGCGCACAGACCACCATCTGTTCAGGATCGGGGGTCGCCCTTGCCGGCCCTGCAGCAGGTCGTTGTCCGCGATTTTTCCAAACCCACCAGATCACGGCGACAAGAGCAATGAGCAGGAGGTATTTCATCTTGGATGACCCTGAGTCTACCGATGCAAACCCCATAAAGCAGGTTGGTCGGAGTGAGAGGATTCGAACCTCCGGCCCCTGCGTCCCGAACGCAGTGCTCTACCAGGCTGAGCTACACTCCGATGCCTTGCGAGAAGTTGCTAGCGATCCCTCTCGACTGCAAAGACAGTCAATTGTAGCAGAGCTTCCCTATACTTTGTATCCTTCAGATTGCTGATTGCCGCTCTTGCAAGCTCGGCTTCGCGCGTGGCCTGACGGCGCACATGGGCAAGTGCGCCGCTCGCCTGGATGGCTGCCAGCACAGCGGGAAAATCGTCCCGGCCGCCTTCCTCGATCGCCCGCCGCACACAGGCGGACTGGTCCGGCGTTCCGTTCTGCAACACATGAATCAGTGGCAAGGTCGGTTTGCCTTCAGCCAGGTCGTCACCGAGATGTTTCCCGGTATCGACTTCTAGCCCGGAGTAGTCGAGCACGTCATCAACCAGCTGAAAAGCCGTTCCCAGGTGCATGCCGTAGGCTGCCAGGGCGCTTTCGACTTCGGGTCCGGCGCCGCCCAGGATGGCGCCGAGTTGCGCGGCGGCCTCGAAAAGCTTGGCCGTCTTGTAGCGGATGACTTGCAGGTAGCGCTGCTCGTCGACGTCGGCGTCGTGGCAATTCATGAGCTGCAGGACCTCGCCTTCAGCAATCACGTTGGTGGCGTCGGAGAGGACGCTCATCACGTGCATGTCATCGACTTCGACCATCATCTGGAAGGCGCGCGAATACAGAAAATCGCCGACCAGGACACTGGCGGCATTGCCGAATATGGCATTGGCCGTATTGCGCCCACGCCGCAGGTCGGACTCGTCGACCACGTCATCGTGGAGCAGAGTCGCCGTATGGATGAACTCGACGACCGCGGCCAGATCATGATGCCGCTTGCCCTCGTAGCCCATGGCGCCGGCCGCCAGCAGGACGAGCGCCGGGCGCATCCGCTTGCCACCGCCGCCGATGATGTACTCCGCAACCTGGCGGACGAGCACGACCTCCGAATGCAGACGGTCGCGAATGACGGCGTCGACGGCCTTCATGTCAGACTCGATCAGGGCGTAAAGGTGTTCCGGGGTCACATTGGGCCTGTCTCTGGGTAAGCGCCGAATGTTAGGCGCGGGCTGGCAGGTCGTCAAGCCGGCAACTCGCCATTCCGCCTGCCGCACGACCAGCGCTTTCGGCTAAACTCCCCCGGAAATGACCAGACATCAACAATCCACCGTGACCCACCGTTCACCGGCGCAAGGCATGCGTGGCCCAGCGACTGCGAAGACGCGTGGCAGCTGATTACGAACGCCGGTTCGGCGGAGTCGCGCGCCTTTATGGCACGGGGGCGGCAGAGAAGCTGAAAAATGCCAGCGTCTGCGTCGTCGGTGTCGGCGGCGTCGGTTCGTGGGCGCTGGAGGCGCTCGCGCGAACTGGAATCGGCCGGCTTGCTGCGGTCGACCTCGATATGGTGGCTGAATCCAATACCAACCGCCAGGTTCATGCCCTCGGCGACATCTACGGAAAGGCCAAGGTCGACGCGATGGCCGAGCGCATCCGCGCGATCAATCCGGACTGCTCGGTCGCCTGCATCGAGGATTTCGTGACACCCGAAAATGTGGCCGAGCTGCTGCAGCCGCACTTCGATGTCGTGATCGACGCCATCGACCAGGCGCGCGCCAAGGCGGCCATGATCGCCCATTGCCGGCGCCACGGCATTCCCATCGTGGTCGCCGGCGCTGCCGGCGGGCAGACCGACCCGACCCAGGTGCGGCTCGGCGACCTTGCGCTGACCGTGCAGGATCCTCTGCTGGCCAGGGTTCGCTCGCTCCTGCGCCGCGAATACGGTTTCCCGCGTGACACCCGCAAGAAATTCGGGGTTGCCGCGGTCTTCTCGACGGAAGCCCTGCGCTACCCCGCCGCGCAGACAGGCTGCGATGCAGCGCCGGGACCGGCGGGACTCAGTTGCGCCGGATTCGGCTCCTCGGTGTGCGTGACCTCGGTCTTCGGCATGGCCGCCGCTGCGCACGCCATTCAATTGCTGACGAGGTAAGCAAATGCGGAAACCGAAAAAACCGCGGTCACGCAAGGCCGGCCTGCCGCCGGGTTCACTCGTTCACATCGGCGAAATCAAGACTGCAACGCCCGGAATCTCTGTCCTCGACTTCGGACCGGCGGCGCTGCGCGAGGCCGAGATGCCCGATGCCGCCGCCCTGGTTGCCTACCGGCGCGAGAACTCGACCCTGTGGGGCAACGTCTATGGACTTCAGGATGCGGCGGACCTCGCTGCCATCGGCGCTGCCTTCCGGTGGCACCCGCTGGTCCTCGAGGACATTCTCAACAACAATCAAAGGCAGAAGATCGATGCCTACGACAACTACCTCTACATCGTCCTGCACCGATATGAAGTCACCAGCGAGCCGCTCGATGTCGTACAGGACCAGATCAGCCTGGTCATCGGGCCGGATTACCTCCTCAGTTTCCAGGAACGCCCGTCCCGGACCTTCGAGCCGGTTCGCCAGCGCCTGCGCTCCGACCGGGGAAACCTGCGCGGCGCGGCGCCCGACATGCTCGCCTATTCGCTGATCGACGCGCTGGTCGACAGTTACTTCGCCGTGATCGAGCAACTCGACGAATACTCGGAGAATCTGGAAGTCGATATTCTCGGGCGCGCCGGTCCGCAGGTTCTCGACAACATCCACCAGTTCAAGCGTTGCGTCTCCCAGCTACGCCGCAACGTCTATCCGTTGCGCGAGCTTCTCGGTAGCCTGCATCGCGAGCACGCGCATTTTTTCGGGCCGGAAATCCAGATCTATCTGCGCGATGTCTATGACCACACCGTGCACATCGTCGAATCCCTCGATGATCTGCGCGAACTCGCCACCGGACTGCTCGATGTTCACCTGACGACGGTCAGCCACCGGGTCAATCTCGAAGTGAGGGCGCTCACCGTCGTCGCCACCATCTTCATGCCGGCGACGCTGCTCGCCGGAATCTTCGGGATGAACTTCCATTTCATGCCATGGCTCGAACGCCCTGCCGGTTTCTACTACGCAACGGGCCTGATGCTGGTCATCGCCGCCATCATGCTGTTCCTGTTCTGGCGCCGCCGTTAGGCTGGCTGTCGGCTGTCCAGCCAGACCTCGAGTCCCTGGGCATCGAGTTCGAGATCGGCTTCCCAGATCTCCAGGGCGCGTCCTTCGGGCAACGGACAGCCATGCGCGCGCAGTTCGGCCAGCAGGAAGCGGCTCAATTCGTCCTTCAGCGTGCCATGGCGCTGCTCGCCTGATCCCGCCACGCCCTCGGCAATGTTGACAATGGCGTCGAGGCGCCGGTGCAGGTCGGCACCCAACGCCGCCACATCGCGCACCCGGCTGTAGTGGGTCAGATAGATCGCTTCCGGCGTGAACGACAGCAGGCGGTCGATCGAGGCATGCATCGCCGCCGGCTCGAACTGGGTCGGCGTGGTGGTGGGAAAGATGAAGGGGCGGCCCACGACATCGTGCTCGCGGTACGAAAGCCCGAACATGTCACCGCTGAAAATCCCGCCGGTCCGGCGGTCGACGATGCAGATATGGTGCCGGGCGTGTCCCGGGGTATCGATGCACAGCAACTCGCGACCGGCGAGCGAGACGACATGCCCGTCCGGCGCCGCGATGATTCTCGCGGCGGGGACGGGGACGATCTCGCCATAGACGCGCCGCACGTACTCCTCGCCATAGACCGCGGTGACCCCGGCCACCAGGCGCGCCGGCTCCGCCATGTGGCGGACGCCGCGCGGATGGACGACGAGGCGGGCGTTCGGGAAGGTCGCCATCATGCTGCCGGCGCCGCCGGCGTGGTCGAGATGGATATGGGTCAGGATGACGTAGTCGACCGCGGCGGCATCGAGCCCCAGCCTGTCCAGCATGGCCAGCGCATTGGGCAGGGCATCGTTGCTGCCGGTGTCGATGAAGGCTACCCGCCCGGCCTCGACGACGATGTGAATCGCGGCCAGAATCGGCCGCACGTAGCCCGCGTCGAATGCAACGATCCCGTTGCCGTAATCCCGCCAGTCGAACATTCTCGCTCCCCCCGTTTCGGACGGCCGGATTATACTGCCGGCCTCACCACGCACAGCGCCACAATGTCTCACTTCATCGCCGACGACGGCGCCAAGATTCATGTCAGGGTTTCCGGCGAGGGGCCGCCGATCGTCATGCTGCATGGCTGGACATCCAGTCATCACGAGTGGGCGCCGCTCCTCAACGACCTCAACCGGCACCACCGTGTCTACCGCTGGGACGCCCGCGGCCACGGCGGCCACCCGGCGGACAACGGCGATCCGCCGACTGCGGAACGGATGGCGCAGGACTTCGCCAACCTGCTCGATCACTACGGGCTGGAAAAGGTCGTCGCGGTCGGCCACTCGATGGGCGCCCTGACCCTCTGGCAGTACATCAGGGATTACGGAACCGGGCGCCTGTCGCGGCTGTGCATCATCGACCAGTCGCCCAAGCTGCTCACGGAACCGGGCTGGGAGCACGGAATCTATGGCGATTTCGGCCCGGAGAAGGCGCACGAACTGATGACCTGGCTGGCCGAGGATTTCGCCGAAGGCGTGCTCAAGCTGACGGCGTTCGGCCTCAACGAGCGCGCCCGGGAAAAATACCTGGCCGGCACCAGCGGCTGGGAGCGTTCGCGTTCGGCGCTGCGCGCCCAGGACCCGTCACCGCTGATCGCCTGCTGGGCAAGCCTGACCGCCGCCGACTACCGCGATGTCCTGCGCCGGATCGACATCCCCGCGATGCTGGTCTATGGCGGCCAGAGCAATTTCTACAGCAACGACACGGCACGCTATGTCGCCCGCGAAATTCCCGATGCCATTCTCCACATCTACGAAGGCTCCGATCACTCGCCGCACCAATGGCAACGCGAGCGTTTCGCCAGGGATCTGCTGCACTTCATCGATGCCGAGTCCTGACCAGCGACTCCCCAAACCAAGTTGACAGACAGTCGCCGGGGAAGGCAGGCAAGCCGCATTCCGCATCGGACTGCCATTGGCGTGCGGCAAAGGCAGGGATCGGAATATCTGCTCCTCCGCCAATTGCCGCCAGTATCATGGTGCTCCAAAGGCAGTTCTTGGGGTGGCTATTCCGGAGGTGTGCGATTCGTGACGCATGCCGGTCCGAAACGGACGATTGACGGTTACGCCCGGCGTCAGCCACACTCCACGAAGACCCCTTGGATTTCCTACCCTTTGTCAAAGAACAACTCTAGTGTCGGTTTTTCTTACGCACAAGCACTCAAGGCGTTACTCGGCAACAGACATCTTCACCCTTCCAATTGGTATGTGTTTGTTCTAATACATCAAAGTGTCACACAAACGATTTCTGGCACAAAATATGCTTTAAATACCCATCATAAATCCAATTGAGGAGAAATAGATGAAAACGCTTCGTCGCATTCTGTTGGCAATGGGTTTGGCGACATGTGCAATTGCCTCTCATGCATCGCCCATCACCTATGACTTCAACGGCAGCTTCTCTTCCGGACCGCTGGACCAACAGTCCTATAGCGGGTATTTCACCTTCGACTCCAGCGCTGTTACGGTGGGCAGCACTAACACTGCCCTCGGGCTGCTTACCGGGCTGTCGGTCACCATCGACGGCGCTCCCTACGATGAATCAACGGCCAACACAGGCGCGCTCACGTTTGATGCTTCTGGCGCGCTAACTGGCTTCATCTTTGGGACAGACTGTACTTTGTTTGCTTGCGTTACTAGCGTTGCTGATCCGGGTAGTTGGTATGCCACTGGTTCGTCACTATTTGCAGCAACTTCGCTTGGCGGCAACTCACTTTCTCAGGGATCAGTAACATATGCGCTTCGCTCCCAGAATGTGCCTGAACCAGCCAGTGCTGCATTGCTTGGACTCGCGCTTGCGGGCCTGGCTTTCGGTCGCCTCAAGAAGTTCTGACAATCGCCACAGGCCGACACCGACCCCGCCCGCGTGGCGGGGTTTTCTGTTGAACAGGATTCTGCAAGCTGGCTTGGGCCGTCCCGGGCTGGCGAATCGGGCCGCGCCTAGCGCACCACCCCGGCGGCCCAAGCCTCCGCCGCCGGCCGCACGATCTCCAGCCACGGGCCGGGGTAAATGCCGATGGCGCCGATCAGGGTGATCAGGATCACCAGCACCGCCCATTCCCTGGGCCGCAGGTCTTCGGCTTCGAGTACCTCGCGCCGGGTTGCCCGGCCGAAGAAGGCCTTGCGGTAAAGCGACAGGAAGCCGGCGGCGGCGATGGCCAGCCCGAACAGCGCCGCCATGCCGGCACCCGCATGGCTCTGCAGGGCGGCAAGAATCAGCATGAATTCGCCGGGGAAGCTGCTGGTGCCCGGCATGCCGACGCCGGCCAGGCCGCAGATGAGGAAACCACTGGCGAGTAGCGGCATCGTTTGCGCCGCGCCGCCGAGGCTGTTGATGTCGGCCGACCCCGTGCGCTGGCGCAGGAATTCGAGGAGCACGAAGGCGCCGCCGGTGGCCACCGAGAAACTCAGCAGCAGGGACACCGCCCCCTGCACGCCCTGCGCCGTGAATGCGGCCAGGCCGAGCACTGCCAGACCGACGTGGCAGATACTGGCATAGGCCAGCCCGACCCGCAGGTTGCTCTGTGCCAGGATGCCCACCGCGCCGTAGATCAGGGTCACGATGCCGAGGCCGGCGAGCAGCCAGTGAAGATCCTGCGCGGCGGCGGGCGCCAGCGGAATGGCGAAGCGCAGCAGCCCGTAGGCACCAAGTTTGAGTCCGACCAGCAGCGCGGTCAGCGATCCTGGCGCCGCCAGCGCGAACTGCGGCAGCCAGGTGTGCAGGGGCACCAGCGGCACCTTGACGCCGAAGCCGATCAGGCAGAGCAGAAAGAAGGTCAGTTGCGTCGGACGCGGCAAGGGCACCGCCAGCAGCGCCAGCAGGTCGAAGGTCGGCACCGACTGGCTGGCGGCCAGCAGCACGAAGGCGATCAGCAGCGGTACGCCACCGGCCAGCATGATCAGGAAATAGCGCGCCGCCACGCGGGCGCTGCCGGCCGTCACACCCCAGCGGGCGAGCAGGAAGTAAATCGGCAGCAGCGTCAGTTCCCAGAAGAAGAAGAAGAGTACCGTGTCCAGCGCGCAGAAGATGCCCAGCGTCGCGCACTGCAGCAGCAGCAGCAGGCTGTAATGCAGGCGCGGCGCATCGCGCACGAGATTCCAGCTCGCTACCAGACTGCCGAGAAAGAGCAGCGCCGTTGCCGGCAGAAAGAGCACGGACAGACCATCGACACCAACCTGGTAATGGACGTTCAGGCTGGCCACCCAGAGCGCCCGCTCGAGCAATTGGAAGCGCGGGCCGCCTGGGTCGAAGGCGACGAGCACGGCGCTCGCCGCGGCCAGCGTCGCCAGCATGACCAGCGCCGTCAGGCCGCGCGTCGCGCGCGCCGGGAGCAAGCAGACCAGCACGGCACCGAGCAGCGGCAGGAAGACAAGGAGGGAAAGCAGGTGGCCGTTCATCGCACCAGACGCGCCGCCGTCGCCTGACTTGCCGCCTCGGTCAGATGCAGCCAGGGCTCGGTGAAGAAGCCGATGGTCAGCATTGCCGCGAGCGCGATGCCGCACACCAGATATTCCACGGGCGTGGTGCGGTCGACGTCGGGGGCACCCTGCTTTCCATGGCTCAGAAAGGCGCGCTGGAAAGCCCACAGCAGGAAACCGGCGGCCGCCACGTTGCCGAGCGCCGCTGCGACCGCCGACAGGGCGCCGAAGGTGTTGATGGACGCTTCCAGAATAAGGTGGGCGGCATCGAAACCGGGGGTTCCCGGCATCCCGACGATGGCCAGGCCGAAGACGAGGAAGGCGATGGCAAGGAAGGGAATGCGCTCGAACAGCCCGGAAAGTTCGTCGAGTTCGGTGGTGCCGGTGCGGCGAAAGACAAAACCGACAACGAACCACATGCCGGTCACCGCCAGCCCGAAGTTGGCGGCGAGCAGCACGGCGCCCTGGATCCCCGCCGCGTGCAGACTGAAGACGCCAATCAACAGCAAGCTGGTATGGCTGACCACGGCGAACGCCAATAGCCGGCGCAGGTTGGTCTGCTGGAAGGCGAGCGCGGCGGTAAAGAAGATCCCGGCCATCGCGAAGCCTATGACATAGGGCTGCCAGTAGAGAACGGCAGTCGGCGTCAATGGCAGCACGAAGCGCAGGATGCCGTAGATACCGACCTTGACGCCGACCATCAGCGCCGGCGCAACGGCGATCAGGCCGTGTTGGGCCATATTCGGCAGCCACCCGTGGAGCGGGAAGAGCGGCGTGCGCACCGCCAGCCCGTAGAACAGCAGATAGAAGGCCGCCGTCTGGAAGCGGTCGGCCGGCACCGCGCCGGCCAGTTCGAAGAGGTCGAAGCTCCAGCGTCCGCCGCTGGCATCGGCATGGCCCCAGCCGAGAACCACGCAGCCGGCAACGAACAGCGCCATCCCGAAGGCCTGGTATTGGACGAATCGTGCCAGCGCCTGAGTCTCGGCGCGGGACGACGCCCAGCGTCGCAGCAGATAGGTTACCGCCCACAGTTCGAGCCCCGAGAACAGCGCGAACCAGGCGACATTCAGCGTCACCAGCATGCCGACCAGCCCGGCCTCGGCAACCAGCAGGACGGCGAACAGGCGCCCCGGCGAGATCATGCCGCGACTCATGCCGTAGAAAGTCATCAGCACGGTCAGCAGGGCGGCGACCAGCAAGAAGACGATGCTCAGGCCATCGACCGCGACATGATAGCCGAGCGGAGCGAAACGTTCGGCCAGTTGCAGCGCCGCCGACGAAGGGTTGATTTTGCTGGTCACGATGAGGCACACGAGCAGTTCGGCCAGCGCGAAGACCTTGCCGGCAGTGACTGCGGTCGACCGTTCCTTGAAGGCAAAAACCACCGCAGCACCGAACAGGGGCAGCAACTGCAGGATCGCCAGCAGCGGCAGGGAGGCCTGCTCCGACCAGAAGATTTCGCTGAAGCCACTCATCAGAGGATCACCACAAAGGTCGCCATGACCGCCATCATCAGGTAGCGCGGCTGCTCGAACAGATTTTCGACAACCCGCAGGTAGTTGCCGACCCGCCGCAACAGACGCTCCGCCGCCCCGCCGCGGCCGCGCAACAAGAGATGGTTTTCCAGCTGCTGCAGCTTTTCGGCGAGACTGGCCAGTCCCCTCCCGGCGAAGCCGTCGCCGACGATCAGCGGCCGCTCTGCGGCGAGCGGCTGGCCGCACCCCGGCTGCCCCAGCGCGCGATCGATAAAATGCTCCTCCAGCCCGCGCAGATCCTGCGCGAATGACGCGGTCGGCTGCGCCAGCAGGACGAAAGCCAGACGATCCAGCCAGAAACGCTCGAGAGCAGCCGTATAGAGCCACTGCCAGCGGCGCAGCCAGAGCGGCGGCGGCTTCGGCCGCCCTTGCGTCAGCGCCAGCCACGATGGCGCGCGCAGGAACTGCCAGGTGCGCCATGCCGCATGCAGGCACAGGTGAACAGTCGCCAGCGTCGTCCACCCAAGGCCGATGGCGACGAACATCAACGCCACCTGAAAGACCGTCGCAAAGATCAGCGCCGACTTGACGTCGCTCTGCACCAGCCCGCACAACCAGGCGTAGAGAGCGGTCGCGGCGCCGGCGACGACCAGCCCGACCATCAGGTCCGGCACCTGCGCGAGCAGCGGCGACAAGCGCAGCAGCAGATAGACGCCGGCATGAATCATCACCGCCCCGTAAAAAATTGCCGACGACGGCGTCGGGCCCTCGAGCGCCCGCGCGATCCACGGCGTAAACGGCAGTTGCGCCGACTTGGCGAGCGCCGCGACGACGAAGCCGAAGACCAGGAGGCGTGCCGTTACCATCGCCAGCCCATGGGTGCCGGTCAGGACCGGCCACTCGAAACTGCCCAGCCAGCCCGCGGCGAAGCCAAGGCCAAGCAGAAAGCCGGCATCGCCGGCGCGATTGGTGACGAAGGCGAAGAGGGCGTTGCCGGTCGCCAGCGGCCGTTGCCAGGCATAGCCGATCAGCAGGAAGGAAGCGACACCGCACATTTCCCAGCCGACGAAGGCAAGCAGGCCGTTACCGGCGAGAAAAACGAGCTGGATGCCCGCCAGAAACAGGCAGAGGACCATGTGGAAACGATGGAAACCCGCTTCACGGTGCATGTAGCTGGCCGAGAACTGCAGCACCAGCCAGCCGATCAGCGCCGCGACGGTCGCCACCGAAAGCGACAGCGCATCGAGCAGAAAGGAAACCGTTCCCCGCCAGTCGCCACTGGCGAACCAGGTACCGAGAACACGATGACCCGGCGCGCCGTCGCGCAATGCAATGAAGTCGATGCCAAGCAGCAGCGTCAGGCTGGCGAAGGCAGCCAGCGCGCTGAGGCGCGCCGTCAGCGGCTCGGCGCGATCGCCATGGGCGCGTCCCGACAGTACGCGCAGGCCGATGGCAACGAGGACGAGCAGCGGCAGCGCGGGCACGAGCCAGACGAGATCGGGCAACAGACGGAACAGCGCACTCATGCGACACCCCCGAGGACGATGGCCGGAGCCAGCGCCTCTTGCTGCCCGGCGAACCAGTCGACCGAGCGCCCGACCTGCGGCAGCACGGCGCTGCCCGACCACGGCAGCCAGCCGCGGCGCGGGCAGTACTGCGCCAGCGCGCCGGTCTCCGGATGCTGGGCGGCGATGGTGATCCAGGCGTTGCCAATCAGTTCCTGCAGCGCCGGCTGCCGGGCGACGATGGCCGACAGCATCTCGGGCGTCTGCTCGACCACCACCAGCAGGCGCATCGCCTCGTGGATCTCGACCATCTGCCACGGCAGCCCGGTGCGCAGGTCGGAATCGGCGCCCTCCATGACGCCGAACAGTCCGGCGATGTTGTGCGTCACCTTGGAAGCGCAACCGAAGCGCTCGTTGTCCACGGTCGAGAAATAGTATTCGAGGCTGATCCCGGCGCCGACCGGGCCGGCAGCCAGCAGGATGTTCTCGACGATCCGTCCGTCCTCGTCGCCGACCGGATCGTAGGAGATGAGGAAGACGCGGCGGTCGAGGAAGAGTCCGCGGCTCATGTCGCGGCGGCCGATGAAGGCCGCCGCGTTGGTCGCATGGCCGAGTTCCGGCCGCGCCTGCGAGATGTCGTGGCTGCGTCCCGCGACATGCTGGCGGCCCTGCCAGGGTGTCGGATGCGGCGGCGCCGAGGCGAGCCGGCGGCAGCGCTCGGCGGCATGGGCGCGGCAGGCTTCCGCCAGTTGTCCGACGAGGCAATCCAGGTCCGCCTGACGGGCACCCGGCAGCAGGTCGATGTCATACCACGCGATCGCATCATCGCAGGTGTTGTGCTCGGCGGCAATGAACCACGTCGCCATCGGGATGTGCAGCCCAAGCCCGGCGAGCCGTGCGCGCACCTCGGGCCGGTTGGCCATCGCCGCCAGCGCACGGGCATTCGGGCCGCCATGGCGGCCCGAGCAGGCGCCGCAGTCGTAGGCCGAGAGATGCGGATTGTTGCGGCTTGACGAGCCGTGGCCGAGCACCAGCACGAGCGGCGCGAAGTCGCCGGCGAGCCCGATCATGCGCAGGAAATTCTCGACGCGTAGCGCCTGCTCGTCGTCGGTGAATCCGGCCTGCGGGTTGTCCGGGGTCGCTTGCGGGCTGGCCTTCGCCGCCGTCAATTGCAGGCGAGTGCGGACGCGGCCATCGAACTGCTCGCGCCAGCGGCCAAGCGCCTCGCCGAACCAGCCGGGCGCCAGCGCCCCGGCAACGAGCGCCGCCAGCGCCGGCGGCGCCGCGAGTGCGGTCAGCAGCGGGCCGGCCAGCGGGCCGCGGCGCGTGCCCTGAATGAGACGCTCCCGCCACTGCAGCCGCCGGCGGCGGCGGCCGGCATGGTGTGCAAGCGCCTCCTCGCTACCGGGAGCGAACGTTTCGCGGACGGCATGCACCGGCTCGACGACGATCGGGCACAGTGCGCTCGGGCCAGCGTCGTCGACACCCTGCCAGTACATGGCGACGCCGAAAAAACCGGCGGCGCCGAAGGTGGCGACGGCCGGGGCGATCTCCTCGAGATGGCGGCGGGTACCCTCCTCGCGGTCGTCCATGCAGAAGATGACCTGCGCCGTCGGCGCGACGAGCCGCTTGCGCCGGTTCTGGTTGGCGGCGAGCGCCGCGAAGATCTGTTCGCGGTAGTGCCGTTCGTAGGCAAGCAGCCAGATCTGGCCGCGCGCCAGCGGGTCGAGGCTGGCAGCGCAGTCGAGCAGCGCTTGCCCATCTTCCGCCGTCAGCCCTTCGGCATCGCTCGCGGCGAGCCCGAGCAGCGCAAGGAGGGCGGCGAGGCGCGCCGCACGAGCCTTTGCGGGAACCGCGCGCAGCTTGCCGGCGGCGGCGATTTCCGCGGCGAGTGCCTGCCACTCCGCGACAGTGCTCGCCCCGGCCAGATCGATGCGGCACAGGCGCGCCGCCCGGTTCTGGTGATCCTCGCTGAGGGCCTGACTGCGCAAGGCATCGCGGACGAAAAACTCCGCCGGATGCGCGACGAACCAGGCGCTCAGTTCGCTGAAGGAAAGCGCTGAGCCGGTCAGGCGCCACATCAGGTCATCGCACAGCAAGCGTTCAAGCAGCACACGAACCGCCAGGTAATCCGCCATGGCCACCGGCGTGCCGTCACCGCGGCCGGGATTGCGGTCACGCCACAGGAACATCCCCGACCAGCCCGGCATTTCCAGCGCCAGGCGTTCGAGGTAGCCCGGCCACAGCGATTCGTCGGCGATCACCTGCGGCAACTCCGCGGCCAGCACATCGACCGGATCCTCTGGCAGCCAGGTGAGTTCATCACGCAGTTGCGGCAGGTCTTCCAGTTCCCACGCCAAGTCGCGTCCGGCACAGGCGCGCCAGGCTTCCCAGAAGCCACGCTCGCGCTGCGGGTTGCGCCAGGCGGCAAGGCCGAGATCGAGGTGGGCGGCAAGGTGGCGCTGCAAGACAGTACGCACGCGCTCGAGCACGTCCACTCCGGTCAGATGTTCGAGCAGGCTGCGCAGCGTCCATTCGCGCCCGACCCGGTCACACAGCGCCGACCAGCGCTGTGCTGCCTGCTCCCGCCAGTCGGCGGGCATCTCGCCGACACCTGCTGCACCCCAAGGGTGCTTCGTGCCGGGCGCGGTCGACGCCGAAAACAGGGCAAAAATGGCGTTTTCCGGCTGCGGATGCTCGCGCGCCTCCCAGTCCCGGCGAACCTCGCCCGGATCGTCCGGCGCCAGACGCAGGCTGGCAATCAGCACATCGCGCCGGTTGATGACCCGCCACACCGGCAGGTCAAGATCGGCCAGCCCGGCGTCGCTCAGTGCCGCATCGAGATCGTCGAGGGTGATCCGCCCCTGCGCCAGCGATTCGCGGAAGCGCGCCTCGGGCAGGTAGGTGGCGGCGCCGGTCAGGCGCTGCGCCGCCGCCAGCGCATCGGCGAACGGCAGGTGCTGGAAACCGTGCAGCGTGTTGTGATGGACGAAGTCGCGAATCGGCGCCTGCGCCGGCAGGACGTGCGTCAGGTGCTCGATCCAGTGCTGCAGGCGCTCGCGGAACGGAAGCGTGGCGTCGCTGCTCATCTCAGCTGCCGAACAGCCGGCCGACGCGGTCGACGCTGCCCGCCACAAGATCGAGCAAGGGCGCCGGCCAGACGCCGAGAGCGACAATGCCCAGCCCGAGAATCGCTGCGGCAACCGTCTCGGTCGGCGTCATGTCCACGATTTCCTGCGCTGGCAGCCCCCTCATGCACAGGCGACCGATCACGCGCAGGCCGTAGGCGGCACCGACCAGCATGCCGACACAGACGATCAGCACCCAGCCGCCCCAGCGCGCGAAGCCGCCGACCAGCGCATGCAGTTCGGCGATGAAGCCGGCGCTGCCGGGCAGGCCGATCGCGGCGAGCAGCGCGAACGCGGTGAAGAAGGCGAAGCGCGGCGCGCGCCCGAGCAGGCAGCCGTAATCGGCGAGATCGCGGCTGTGCGTGCGCTGGTAGAGCAGGCCGACGATCAGGAACAGGGTGGCCGCGGTCAGGCCGTGCGCCACCATCTGCATGACCGCGCCGGTCAGCCCGGTGACATTGAGCGTGGCGATGCCGAGCAGGACAACGCCCATGTGCGAGATCGACGAGTAGGCGACCATCGCCTTGAGATCCTGCTGCCGCCAGGCGAGGACGCCGCCGTAGAGCAGGCTGATCAACGCCAGCGCCGCCAGCCAGTCCTGCGTCGCCAGCAGCGCGGCGGGCAGCGTTTCGGCGGCACGGATCAGGCCGTAGGCGCCCATCTTGAGCAGGACGCCGGAAAGCAGGATCGACACCGGGCTCGGCGCTTCGACATGCGCCAGCGGCAACCAGCCATGCAGCGGAAAGACCGGCATCTTGACGCCGAAGCCGATGAACAGTCCGGCGAAGATCAGCACTTGCGTCGACGGCGGCAGGTCGCGCGCGCCCTCGGCCATGTCGCCCATGGCGAAGCTGTGGCCGGGCGCCGCGTCGTAGAGGAAGAGCAGCGCCACCAGCATGAACACCGAGCCACCGAGCGTATAAAGAAAGAAATTGAGCGCCGCCCGCTGCCGGTTGGGGCCGCCGAGGCGGTCGATGAGGAAGAACAGCGGGATCAGCGTGGCTTCCCAGAAGACGTAGAACAGCGACCAGTCGCGCGCGGTGAACACCCCGAACATCGCCGATTCGAGCAGCAGCACCAGCGTGAAGTATAGGCGCGCCGCCTCTACCATGCGCCGCGAGACGAGCACGGCGATCAGGGTCAGCAAGGCTGACAGCAAGACCATGGCCAGCGCAATGCCGTCGATGCCCAGCGCGAAATAGGAACCGAGCCGGATATTCCACGGCCGGCTGTCATGGAACTGGATCGCCGGCCCCGCCGGATCGAAGCCGGCTGCCAGCCACAAGGCGTAGCCGAGGGTCGCCAGCGCGAACAGCATCGCCACCCGCCACAACCAGAGGGGACGGCGTGCCGGCAACACGGCGATCAGGGCCGCCCCCAGCACCGGCATGAACACCAGCACCTTCAGCACACCCCGGCCCCTCCTGCGGTCTGTGCGACCGTCGCGATTTTCATCGTGCGATTATGCCAGCGCCTGCGACCAAACCGACAGAATGGCGAACCACATGGTGAACACATTGCGGCATGATCGGGCCAGGTCTGATCAGATTCTCGGCATGACCCTTACGGCCCGTCGGCTTGCACCTCGAACCTGACCGTTCCCGCCTACCCCACCCCCCCGGCCCCCCCCAAAAAAGGCCCGGGGGGGGGGGGCGGGCCGGCCCGGGGGGGGGGGGGGCCGGCCCCCCGCCGGGGGGGGGGGGGGGGGGGGGGCCCCCCGCCCCCCCCCCCCCCGGCGGGCGCCCCCCCGCCCCCGCCCCCCGGCGGGGGGGGGGCGCGGCCCGGCGGGGGGCCGGGCGGGCGGCGCCCCCCCCGGCCCGGGCCCGGGGGCGGGGGGCCGGCCGGCCCCGGGGGGGGGGGGGGCCCCCCGCCCGGGGGGGCCCGGCCCCCCGCGCCCGCCCCCCCCCCCCCGGGCCGGCGGGGGGGGGGGGGGGGGGGGGGGGGGGGGGGGGGGGGGGGGGGGGGCCGGGCGGGGGCGGCGGGGGGGGGGGGGGGGGGGGGGCGGGGGGGCGGGGGCCCCGCCGGGGGAGGGGCCCCGCCGCCCGCCCCCCCCCCGGGGGCCCCCCCCCGGGGGCCGCCCGCCCCCCCGCCCGCCCCCCCGCCCGGGCCCCCCCCGCCGGGGGGGGGGGGGCGGGGGGGGGGGGGGGCGGGGGGGGGGGGGGGGGGGGGGGGGGGGCCGCCCCCGGCCGCCGCGGGGGGGGGGGGGGGGGGGGGGGGGGGGGGGGGGGGGGGGGGGGGGGGGGGGGGGGCTCGCTCGCCAAGAAACGCCGGCAACCGGCAAACGCAGCGGGAAATGCTCGACCTTCGACATGGCGACCACTGGATCGGCGCGACCCATCGGGGCGCTCCAGCTGCTGCGGTCGTCTGCAACCTCCTCTCAAGTGGCGCCGAGTTTCCGGGGGTACCGGCGTGTCGCATCAGAGAACTGCGCTTGTCTTCGCAAGCAGCAATTGCGCCGCGTAGTAGAGCGGCAAGCCCCAGGCGCGGTTGATGAACTGGTGCCTGACGAAGCGGTCGCGGGCCACGGAAATGTCCGACGCCATGAAGGCGAGCGCCCCGACCGCCACCGCCCACGGTCCGCCGGCCGCCGTGACCCCGCACGCGAGCGCCGACATGACGCCGATGACCAGCATGTAGGTCCGCACCGGACCGACCATGTCCGGCGGCAGCGACTTTCCCAGCCAGCGCAGCACGGTCAGGATGACGACGCCGACGATGACGGCGCCGGCCGCCAGCCCGTAGGGGTCCAGCGGCCGGGTCAGGAACGCCGCACTGTAGGCGACATGCCCGAGCAGGAAGGCGAAGACGCCCGCCTTGAACACGCGCGGCCGGTCACGCGGGATGAGCAGGACATCGCCCAGCCAGCACAGCAACAGCGCCACCAGCACCCATCCGCCATAGCCCGAGCCAGGCGCACCCGAAGCAAGTCCGAGCCAGATGAAGGCAGCGGACGCGACCGGCTTGGCCAGCCACAGGCCGCGGCGCGATTCGCGGTATTCGGCGACCAGCAATCCGGCAACCGCCACAGCACAAAGCACGATCGGACCAAGCGCGTTCATTCAGCCACCTCGCTCGTCAAGCAGACACGGTCACCGGGGCACCAGCGTTTTCTTCGTCCACCATGCACTACTGGTCGCCATCGGTTCCGGACGACGCCACTATAGCTCACCGGCGGCGACCGGCGGGACTGCCGCGACCTGCAATCGTCCCGCCAGCGCGCGGCGAATCGAAGGTATATTCCAAATCTGCAACTTTTCATCGGGAGCCTGACCCATGAACATGGCCTCATTTCTGAAGAACCTGCCGTCCGCTTTGCCCCTGCTGGCCACGCTGCGCGACTACCGCCTGGCGTGGCTGAGCAAGGATGCGATCGCCGGGCTATCCGCGTGCATCGTCTCGATTCCGTCGGTCATCGCCTATGCCGAACTGGTGCACCTGCCGGCGATTACCGGTCTTTACGCGGCATTGGCGGCGGCCATCGGCTACGCCCTGTTCTCCAGTTCGCGGCACGTCATCGCCGGGCCGGATGCCGCGATCGGGCTGCTGGCCGGTTCGGCGATCCTGCCACTTTCCGGCGGCGATCCGGCGCGCATCGTCATGTTGGCGGCCGTCCTCAGCCTGCTCTCGGGCGCCGTGCTGATTCTCGCGGCGCGCCTGAAACTCGGGGTCATCGCCGACCTGCTGTCGCGCCCGGTGCTGATCGGCTACCTCAACGGCGCTTCGTTGGTCCTCATCGCAACGCAGTTGGGCAAGATGTTCGGTATCAAGACCGAGGGCGAGGAGTTCTTCGAAATCGTGCTCACCGTAATCGAGCAGTTGCCCGAGACGCACCTGGCGACTTTCGCCTTCGGCGTCGTCCTGGTTGGCGTCCTGGTCGCCCTGGCCCGCTGGCTGCCGCGCGTGCCCGGCGCGCTGGCCCTGTGCACGGTGGCGATCGCCATTAGCTTCGCGCTCGATCTCGGCAGCCACGGCGTCGCGCTGGTCGGCGAGGTGCCTTCCGGCTTACCGCGCCTGAGCATCCCGAGATTGCGCTGGGCGGATATCGCGGCGCTGGCACCGGCAGCCGTCGCGATTGCCTTCCTCGCCTTCTCCGACGGCATTCTGCTGGCGCAGACCTTTGCCGAGAAGAACGGCTACGAAGTCCGCCCCAATCGCGAACTGGTCGCGCTCGGCTCGGCCAACATCCTCGCCGGGCTCTGGCAGGGCTTTCCGGTCTCCGCCAGCCAGTCGCGGACATCGATCGTCGATTCGGCGGGCGGCAAGACACAGGTGGCGCAACTGGTGCTGGCAGCCGGCCTGCTCGTCTTCCTGTTCTTCCTGACCGGGCTGATCGCCCTGCTGCCCAAGGTGGCGCTGGGCGCGATCCTGATCGTTACCGCCATCGGCATGCTCGAGGTAGCGTCGCTTTCGGCCCTGTACAAGGTCGACCGCATCGAGTTCGCGATCGGCATGGGCGTCACTCTGGCGATCCTGATTGCCGGGGTGGTGCCGGGGATCATTCTCGGCCTGCTGCTGTCGCTGATCGCGGTTCTCGTCGAAATCTCGCGCCCCGACGACGCCGTGCTGCGCCGGCTCAAGAGCGACGGCAGGTTTCACCATTGCTCCGAGGACGACGATGCGGAAACCGTGCCCGGGCTCCTCATCTATCGCCTCTACGCGCCGCTGATCTTCGCCAATGCGCGGCACGTCATGACGCGTATCCGGACGCTGGTCGCCGCGGCCGATCCGCCGGTCAAGTGGCTGGTGATCGACGCCCAGGCGATTCACGACATGGATGTCACGGCAGCCCAGCGCTTCGCCGAACTGCATCAGGAATTGGCCGACAACGGGGTCGACGTCAAGATTGCCGATGCGCCGCGGCCCTTCCTCGACGAACTGGCCCGCGTCGGACTCTCCGAGGAAATCGGCCGCCAGGACTTCTTCGTTTCGGTCAAGAAGGCCGCCGAGGCCTTCGAGCAGCAGTTCGGCGCCGCCGCTCGGCAATCCGTCCCGGACCCAACCCAGGCGCCGTGAATTGCAGGTGAGTGGGGCAGGAAAAGGGGCTCCTGCGAGCCCCTTTTCGGTCAGCACCCGCGCGTCAAATCAATAGACGATCGCTTGAGTACGGTTCGTTGCATTGCCTTCGAGTTGCGGGGTTTGCGAAAAACCCGATTTCATCAAGGCGCGCATCTTGGCGATCACGTCCTTGCGCGACAGCTTGTTCTTCGTGTCACGCATCACCTTGACGAAATAGTAGGTAAACGCGCCGTTGTAGCGTCCGTTGAAAAAGGCGTCGGCACTCGTCTGGTTGGCCTTGCAGCCGGTCCACAGGAGCTGGTTGGCGCCAGCGACAGGGCCCTTGCTGGCCTTCTTGTCACCCTTCTTCGTTGCCGTCAGCGGGTGCTTGAGCGTGAATCCCCGCATCCTTGCCGTCTTCTTGCCGAACTCCTGGTCGGGTGGCGCCATGTAACGCGCCCGCGGTGCGTGCAGTCCGAATTCGGCGCCGCGCAGGCCAGTGCCGCTGTGACAGGTGTCGAGGTAGACCTCAAGCAGCACGCCGGGCGGCAACTGGACAAAGAGATCATGCAACTCGTCGTCGCTGATGATGTGGGCCGGATCCCAAGCGCCGGCTTTTTCGGCAATGTCGTACGGCACGAAGGCTTCATCCTTGCCGTCGGGTTCGTCGCCGCTGGTGTCGTTCATCTGGGTGCCGTGCGACGAAAGACTGAACACCAGATAGTTGAGTTTGCCTGCCTTCGCATCGGCAACCATGGCGTTGAGATGAGACATGATATTGGCCTTGGTCGCCTGCGTGTCAGCGACAACTGTCATCTCCGACGCCGTGAAGCCGAGCAGATCCTTGTACAGGGCGGCCATGTCCTTGGCGTCATTGACGCAGCCATTGAGAGTGAACTGTGAATAGTTCGCGAACTTGTTGATACCCACGAAGAGTGCTTTCTTGCCAGCCATGAACTTTCTCCTTCCGATGCCGCGGCCAGGGGAATCTGCGTTGCTGCCTCGCGATGCTGCGGCGGACATCGCGATGGCATTTTGCGGCATGACGCGGCCGCCCGCAACGCGCATCTGCATCGCGGAGCAAGGCGGCAATTCATCGGCGTCGCCGAAGGGGCCGCAGCCGATGAGATCGATGACAATTGCCGCGCACTCCCCGGTTGGCCAGCTTCTTGTGGTTCAATGGTTTCGCCGCACCGAGACGTCGGCCAGTCAGCCGCGCCCGGCGCGCAAGAACCGCGCGCCTTCCCCATTTGCGTTGAGGAATCGATGACCGCCCTGCCCGAAGTACTGATCCCTCCCCGCGACCCGGCTGCAGCCATCAAGGTTGTCGCCGCAACGCAGGTCTGGCTCGAACGCGCGGTCATCGGCCTCAACCTGTGCCCGTTTGCCAAGGCAGTGCACGTCAAGCGGCAGATTCGCCATGCCGTGACCGGAGCGCGGACGCACGACGAACTGCTCGCCGAACTCGAACATGAATTGCTGATGCTTGCCGAGGCCAACCCCGAGGTACTCGAAACGACACTGTTGATCCACCCGGAAGTCATGGGCGAATTTCTCGACTTCCATTTCTTCCTGGCCGAAGCCGATGCCGCGATCCGCCGCCTCGAACTCGCCGGCGTCATCCAGATCGCCAGCCTGCATCCGCGCTATGAATTCGCTGGCAGCGACGCCGACGATATCGACAACTACTCCAACCGCTCGCCGTATCCCACCCTGCACCTGCTGCGCGAAGCAAGCATCGACCGCGCCGTTGCGGCCTTTCCCGACGCCGCCGACATCTTCGAGCGCAACATCGAAACCCTGCGCAAGCTCGGCCACGAAGGCTGGCGCCGGCTGTGGCTGGACGACGCGCCCAAGGGCTGACGGCCAGCCACAGCGATTGAAAATCGGTCTTTTTTGGGCGTCGACCGCAACCGGCGGCGACTCACCTTGCCCGAGGGCGGCCAAGTATTTCCTGTGGAAGCACTGAAATAATCATCCGCCAGGAGCCACCATGGGATGCAGCCCCCGCGGTGCATGACTTGCCCCACGGCGCCACCCCGGCGAAAGCCGGTGCCCCGGTCGTCATCGAGCATGCGGGTTTCATCGCGCCGCGCAGGTGCGCGCCGTCAGCAAAAACCGCGCAGGTGTTCGATGGCCACATGCTGCTGGGCGAAGGCCTTGCCGACTCGCTGGATGTCGGGCATGTTCTTGACCGAATCCATCTCCTGCATGGCTTGCGCGTCGATGTCCGGCAGGCCCAACGCGGCCAGGCCTTCGGCCGTGACATCCGGGTCGTAGCGCAGGTAGGCAAACAGCTTGGGCGTCGTCGAGTTGGGCGGCTGGCCGGGCGTGCTGAGCATGCTGCCGAACTCGCGGTCGATCGTGCCGCCGAAACGGCACTCGCCGAGCAGGCGGCAGGCCATGTCCCAGCCCGCGGCGGCGGCGTTCATCAGCGCGCCGGGCAGCGTGCTGGCATTGTAGAGGAGGTGCATGTTGGCCGCCTTCAGGTCGAGCTGCGCCTTGGCCGCGCCGCCGGTGCCCACTGACACGACCAGCAGCCTGTCGACGCCGGTGGACCAGTTCACCGCATAGGGTGCTGCGGTGGCCATCTGGAAGGCGAGGAAGGCGGGGTTGTTGTAGGTCGTCACGCCGCCGTCGACGAAGACGAAGGTGTAGGCATCGGGCGTGCCTTCGGCAAGGGTCACCACCTCGGGCGGGAAGAAGGTCGGCGCCGCCGTGCTGGCGCGCACCAGTTGCCACAACGGCAGACGCAGGTTGTTGTCCTTGCGCGCGACCTGGTTGTACTTGGCGAAGGGGTTGTTGCTGATCGGCCACGGCGAGTCGGTGCTGGCATTGCGCATCACCATCATCAGCAGGGTGCGCAGGCCGGGGCTGCCCAACGTGGGGTCGCCACCCAGTGCCTTGCCGAGTTCGCTCTGCAGCATCCTGGCGAGCGGCTCGTCGTTGTACTTGTAGTTCAGACGCTTGAGGATGGAGGCTTTGTCGAACATCTGTTCGCCGCTGTCTTCATAGAACTTGCGGATGCGCGCCATCGACATGCCCGCCGCGATGCAGGCCGCGATGATGGCGCCGGTGCTGGTGCCGCAAACGAAGTCGAAGTAGTCGGCGAGCACGAAGTCGGGGCCCCGGCCGAGCCTGGCGCGCAAGTCTTCTTCGAGCTTGGCCAGCACCTCCACGCTCATCAGGCCGAGGATGCCGCCGCCGTCACAGGCGAGAATTTTCTTGGGGCCGGGGGCTTGCATGCGTTGGATCAGGGCGTCGTTCATTGCAGAGTCTCCTTCTTCGGTTGTGTAATTCCATTTCCAGACCCATTGTGACGCGAAGACGAGCCGCTGACAGTGGCACGGCAAGGCGAAGTCGACAAAGTCACGGTTGGTCCGGGAATGGCATGTGCTGAATCAGCCCAGCGTGCGCGTGTCTATCCAGCTCACCTGGCCGGTGCGGCGTTTCACTTCCTCGACCATGTGTTTGGTGCCGCCCGGACCATCGCTGCCGGCGCCGTCCCACAGGCAGACGAAGCGCACTTTGTCGGGGCCGTAAGAGAGGGCGGTGTACAGCAGCCACAGGTTGCAGCGCTCGAAGGCGTTGGCGGCGGCCGGTAGCGGTCCCAGCTCCACCGGCATCACGCGCGCCGGTTCGGCAAGCTGCGCCTTGAGCGCGTAGTAGCGCTCGCGCCAGGCCAGGCCATCACTTGACGGCATCACCGACGCGTCGATGAAGTCGGGTTCCGGCAGCGGCAACAGCAACTGCACACGCACGCCGCGCTTGATGCAGGCTTCGGCAAAGATCAGGTCACCACCCGCCGCGCCCTGGGTCAGCGCGATGTCGCCGGGGCCGGCTTTCATGCCGTCGAGCACACGCTCGATTTCTGCCGTGGCGCGCGCCACCATGGCCGGCGGGAAGCGCGGCTTGGGTCGGGTCGGCGCATCGACCATGTGGCCCGAGAACAACAGTACCTGGCCGGGCTGGAACGGCGGGGCGGTGCGCACGATCTCGCGGTCGACGATGTCGGCCGCGGCCTGCGTCTCATCGGGCCGGAACTCGAGGTCGCGCAACAAGGCCAGCGTCTGCCGGCTCGAATCGAGCGCAAACCAGTCGCCCTTGGCGGCGGCGGCGACGACGCGGTATTCCCTGACCACCGCATCGCGCGGGTTCACCAGCAGGCACAGCTCGGCATAGCTGGCCTTGGCCCAGTAGTCCTTCGGGTCGCGCTCCTGCGCCGTCAGCGCCGCCCACAGCACGCCGCCGACGAGGTTGTCGATCACCACCTGATTCGCCTCGCCGCCCAGGTGCTTGAGCAGCAGCAGCAGGGTGAGCGCGTTGATGCCCGAGTAGTGGTGCGACGGGTCGACGATGAAGGCCTTGTGGTACGGTGCCTGCGCCTCTTCCAGGCTCGCCGTCTCAAAGCCGGCCACCTCGCGCAACACCGCGGGCGTGGCGTCGACGTTGCGCCAGCGCGATTGCCAGCGCTCCTTCTCCACCCGCCCGGCGAGCGCCAGCGCCTCGGCGTCGTTCGGCCTGTCCTGGACCAGTTGGTTCGCGGCTTCGTGCGCCTCTTCGTGACGGCCCATGCGGCCCAGGCAGACGATGCGCTTGCTGCGGCACACCATGTCGTCCGGCTCGACGCGAAGGCCATCCTCGAACTGCTCCAGCGCGAACGAGAACTGGCGCAACTGCAGCAGCGCGCTGCCGGCGGCGCGCTTGGCCTCGAGCCACAGCGCCTGCGTCGGCGTCTCGGCGGCCAGCACCAGAATGTCGCCGGCGCGGCACTTGGCGCGCGCCACGTCCATGCGCCCGCGCCACTGTTCGTAGGCAGCGCCGAATTCGTTCGTGTCCTGTACCAGAAGGTTGCGCCAGGCGGGCTCCTGCAGGTGCGGCAGCAGCAGGTAGACCGGGCTGACCTTGCGCTTTACCGCCGCGCCGAGCGTGGCTTTTGCCATTGCAGTCAGCGTCGCGCGGTCCTCATCCAGAAAGGCCGGATCGGGGGCGCCGTCCTTCAGCCGGTAGCGCAGCTTGCGGTCGGTGTAGATGTCGAACGGGCTGGTTGGCCGCGGCCCCTGCACCAGCACCACGCCGCGCGCGCGCAAGGCATGGCGCACTCCCAACTCGTACCAGACGTTGGGATTGTCCAGGGTCAGATCGGCCAGTACCAGGTCGGCCACCAGCAGTTCCTGGAACATGTCGGTCCGGATGTCGCCCGCACGCTGCTCTTCGTCGGCGCGGAACACTTCGCAGCCGGCCGCTTCGAGCGCGGGCTTGAGCAGTTCGCTGTAGATGCGGTTGAAGTCGATGTCCCGGCCGTCGGCACCGGGCTTGGTACCAAAAGGCATGGCGATGAAGGCGTGCTGGGTCATGGGGTGGGTGGGGTCCGTTCGTGAGTTCAACCGGGCGGACTCAAGCGGCAACGAGCATGAGATTGACGATTTCAGAGCGTCCTGGCGATGCGGAAACCGGTATTGTCGTCACGGTAACCCGGCTCGGCCTTGTCGCGGCTGGCCGCCCGCGCCTGCCCCGGTCTGCTGCTCCATGAGCCGCCGCGCCCGACCCGCCGGGCACAGTCACCCTCGAGCCACGCCGAGCCATCGCTTGGCGCATCGGCATAGCTTGTATTCCAGCAGTCCCGCGTCCATTCCCAGACGTTGCCGATCATGTCGTGCAAGCCGAAAGCGTTCGGCTCGAAGCTGCCCACGGGCGCAGTCTCGGCAAAACGGTCGTCGCATTCGTGGATAGTCCAGGTCGAATGCTTCTCGTTGGCTCTCTGGTCGGCCACGTTGGCATAGCGGCAGGCCTGGTTCGGGTCATCGCCCCAGAAACGGGCGCTTGTCGTCCCCGCCCGCGCCGCGTATTCCCACTCGGCCTCGCTCGCCAGTCGATAGTCCTTGCCAGTCTCCTTGCCCAGCCAATTGACGTAGGCCATCGCATCGTGCAGGCTGACCCCGACCACCGGATGACGGCCGTCCTGTGGAAAACCCGGATTTCGCCAGCTCCTGCCCTTCGCCGGAGCCAATCCACCCTTGCTGTCGCTCCAGGCCGATATGCCCTGGTCGGGATTGCGCTCGGCATCGGTCTGGTAGCCGCTCGCCTGCACGAACCGCCTGAACTCTGCCACCGTCACTTCGTGGCTGCCCAGGGCAAAGCTCTTGGCGACCCTGACCGGGTGCTGCGGCCCTTCGTCAACCTTGCGGCCTACCTCCCCCTTGGGCGAGCCCATCGCGAAGCTGCCCGCTGGAATGACCACCATCTCGGGGCAGTCCGGACAGTCACGAAAGACCGCACCCGGCTTGTTGGTCTCCAGTGGTCGTGGCGCCGGCTCTGGCGTGGCCACTGGCGCCTTCGCCGCTGGCGTTTCCGGCTGAATCGCAGGCGCCACTTTCACCAGCGCTGCGGCTTGGTCTGGAGGTGGACGGTCCGGGGTTCTCCCCCCCGCGAAGAACCACACGAACGCGATGGCCAGCACCGTGCCAACGGCAGCGAGCGGTTTCCACGGCAGACCCTGGCGGGGCGGCGGTTCGACGGACCTTGTAGCGCCAGAAGTCGGTGCACTGCCACCGAAAGTTTCCGGCTCACGAACGTTGGGCGCCGTTGCGACCTGGTGGCTGCCTTCGCTGGCTGCTGCTGCTTTCGTTGCCGCCTG
Source organism: Candidatus Dechloromonas phosphorivorans (assembly GCA_016714975.1). Lineage (GTDB taxonomy): Bacteria > Pseudomonadota > Gammaproteobacteria > Burkholderiales > Rhodocyclaceae > Azonexus > Azonexus phosphoriphilus. The sequence continues at coordinate 246,267 of JADKBR010000001.1, forward strand.
GCTGTCCTGCCTGACGGCGCCGGCTGGCGGCGTACCGTCGGCCAGCGCCCGCTCCAGACCCGGCACCCGCTGCAGGTAGTCGACCAGTTCCTCGATATCCTTCGCCCAGTGGCGGACCGTCAACGGAAAGGCCTGGCGGCGCGTCAAGGACTGGAGTTCCTCCGGGAGATCGTCGACGCCAGGCATGCGGGCATCGCCAACCAGCACCGGGAACACGCGCACGCCGGGCCGGCGCAGACTTTCGGCGACCTCGCGCCGAACCCAGTCGTCGGCAAGGCCGAGGCGGCGACGGCCCTTGTCGTCCACGACGCTGAGCCAGTTCGGCCCGATGACCACCAGTACCGCCGCGCAGATTTCCAGGCCACGCTCGAGGACTTCGACAAAATCGGCGCCCGGATCGATGCTGGTGAAGTCCTGGAACACCTGCTCGCGCGCAAAGTGCCGGCGCAGGTCTTCAGCCAGCCTGCTTGCCGCAAGTTCGCTGTCCGCGTCGTGGCGGTAGCTGATGAAGATGCTGGAAGTTGGTGCGTTGTTGGCAGTCACCTTGCGGTCCCTCGTCAGCATTATGGTGTGTGGACGATTATGCCATAGCAACTGTTTCCGTCCGCCGGCGCTTCCCGTCGGCAAGAATTGTCCGGCAGCACACGTTAGTCTGGACTCGATTCGGACTACTCTTGCCTGTCGACCGCAACAGCTCGCCCGCCGGCGGCGGCCAAGTTGATTACAATCTCGCGGACGACAACCGGAGGAGACCGACGATGGCCAAGGCGCAATTCTGCTGGGAAGACCCGCTGCTGCTCGATGCGCAGTTGACCCCGGACGAGCGCATGATCCGCGACGCGGCGCGCGATTATTGCCTGGACAAGCTGCTACCGCGTGTGCGGGACTCCTTCCGCCACGAGAAGACCGACCCGGCCATCTTCCGCGAAATGGGCGCCATGGGCCTGCTCGGCCCGACCATCCCGCCCGAATACGGCGGCGCCGGGCTCAACTTCGTCAGCTACGGGCTGATCGCCCGCGAGGTCGAACGCGTCGATTCCGGCTACCGCTCGATGATGAGCGTCCAGTCGTCGCTGGTGATGGTGCCGATTTTCGAATTCGGCAGCGAGGCGCAGAAACAGAAATACCTGCCGAAGCTGGCGAGCGGTGAATGGATCGGCTGTTTCGGTCTGACCGAGCCGAACCACGGCTCCGACCCCGGCAGCATGGAATCGCGGGCGCGAGCCGTTGCTGGCGGCTACCGGCTGTCGGGCAGCAAGATGTGGATCACCAATTCGCCCATCGCCGATGTCTTCGTCGTCTGGGCCAGGAACGATGCCGGGATGATCCGCGGCTTCGTGCTCGAGAAGGGCATGCCCGGCCTTTCGGCACCGGTCATCCATGGCAAGGTCGGGCTACGCACGTCGGTCACCGGCGAGATCGTCATGGACGAGGTGTTCGTGCCGGCGGAAAACGAGTTTCCGGAAGTGCGCGGCCTCAAGGGGCCATTCACCTGCCTCGACTCGGCACGCTACGGCATCGCCTGGGGGGCGCTCGGCGCCGCCGAGTTCTGCTGGCACACGGCCCGCCAATACACGCTCGACCGCCGGCAGTTCGGCCGCCCGCTGGCCGCCAACCAGCTGATCCAGAAAAAGCTGGCGGACATGCAGACCGAAATCACCCTCGGCCTCCAAGGCTGCCTGCGCCTCGGCCGCATGAAGGACGACGGTACGGCGTCGGTCGAGATCACCTCGATCATGAAGCGCAACTCCTGCGGCAAGTCGCTCGACATCGCCCGCACGGCGCGCGACATGCTCGGCGGCAACGGCATTTCCGACGAGTTCGGCGTCATTCGCCACCTCGTCAATCTCGAAGTGGTGAATACCTACGAGGGCACGCACGACGTCCATGCGCTGATCCTCGGCCGGGCGCAGACGGGAATCGCCGCCTTCGCCAACTGAGCGCAGGGCGGTGGCCCGAAAATCGGCACCTGAATAGTGTCGACCACAACCGCCAGGTCAATGGGCCTTTAGCCCATGGCTGCGGTCAGGCCGCGGTTCAGGGTCCCTCGGCGTGGGCGCCGGCTGCCGGATGCCCGCTGGCTTCCGCCCATTCGATGATCGGCTGCCACTGTTCCACATCCCGCGCAGCCCGGGAACGCGGCAAATCGAAGATGGTCAGGCCGGCGCCAGAAGCTTGCACATAGACCTGCGTATCGCGCAGATAGGCCAGCACCGGCAGGTCGAAAGTAGCGAAGAAACGCTCCAGTTGAGCCGCGGCGCGCGTCCGCGCATCAACTCGCATGCCGATCACGGCAACGTCGGCCTTGCCCCGGCGCACGGCCTTCTCGGCCAGCAGTTCCGTCAGAAAATGCCGCGTCGCCAGCATGTCGAAAATCGACGGCTGGACCGGCACGATAACGCGCGTGGAAAGCTTGAGCACCCGCTCCAGCATCCTGCCGTGGAGGCCGGCCGGGGTATCGAGGATGATATGGCTGGTGCCTGTAGGTGGCCGGGCGACGGCGTCGAGGCCGATTTCCCAAGTGTCGATGGTCGGTGCCGCGAAGGGGCGTATGCCCAGCCATTCGCGCGACGACTGCTGACGATCGATGTCGCCGAGCATCACCTCATGACGCTTGCTGGCGAAATAGCCGGCCAGGTTGGTCGCCAGCGTACTTTTGCCGGATCCCCCCTTGGGATTGGCAACGAGAAATGCCTTCATGTCCTGCCCTCCAGGTTCTTGAGTGTTTGGCGTACAAGGTTAACATGAACGCGCAGGGTATAGACCAAATCGGTGAACGCCAAGGGAACTGCCAGTCCTCTGGCTTCGTCGTCCAGCCCATCGAGCCGGCTCCGGTATTGCGGCAGTTTTGCCGCGTCAAAGCGCAGTTTCAGATCGTCCTCGAGATACTTCAGCTCGCCATAACAGCGAAAGATCTTGGAGCGCACCCGCCACGAATAGATCGCCGGCGCCAACTTGAGCAGCGGAATCAGCAAGGCGACAATGGGAATCAGCAGCACAATCAGGCGATCGACGAGGACCGCCAGCCAGAACGGCAGGTAGCGCTGCAGGAATGGCGGGCCGGACTTGAAGTAACGCGCGGCCTCTGGCGACAGCGGCACCAGAAGATCCTTGTAGACTGGGAACTCACCGGCCTTGTTGAAAAAGCCGGACTTGCCGTGCGTTTCGGTCATCGCCTGCAGCAACAGACTCTGCAGGGCCGGGTGGAGGTCAGCGCGGACGATGACGTTGGCCGTCGGCGCCAGAACGGTCACGTCATCCGGGGGAAAGTCGCGCACCAGGTCGGCGACGCCCTGCGGCAGCATGAGCTTGGTCAGGAATGGAAAGCGGCGCTGGTAGGCGTCGGCCTGAGAAAAACTCATGACCCTGATTCCGGGCGAACGCAGCAGAACCTGAACGACAGGCGCACTCTCGGCGGCGATGATGAAGGCCGCATCGATACGCCCCTGTTGCAGCTCTTCTGCGGCCTTGAGGCCCGCCAGCGGAACCAGATGGTCGCCCGGCGGAAGTTCGTTGGCGGCGAGGAGTTGCTGCGCGAGCTGGCGTACCCCGGATCCTTCCTGGCCGATGGCGATGCGCTTGCCGCGCAGGTCGGTCAGGCGCTCGACCGTCCGGCTGCCTCGGTAAAAGACCCAGACCGGTTCGTAGAAGACGCTGCCAAGCGACACCAGTGCGGAGTCCGAATCCTCGTCGTCGGGGTCCACTCTCGGCTCAAGCACGCCGCCCTGGACGAAGCCGACCTGCGCCTCGTCCTTTTCCAGTCGATCGAGGTTCTCCAGCGAGCCGGCCGACGTCCTGATCTCGAGCGTGATGCCATTGCGTGCCAGAATGGCGGCGTAGCGCCCAGCGTAGGCGTAATACGCGCCAGCATCGCTGCCGGTGGTGATGACGATCTTCTTGGGCGGCGCCGGTTCGACGAACTGGAAGGCCACGACAAAGCCGATGCCGACGATCAGGAAGATCCACCAGGCAGTGGCGAACAGGTCGCGCAGCGAAACCAGTCCGGCCCGGATTCTGGCCATCATGGGAGGAGGATGGTCGAACCGGTGGTCTTGCGCGCCTCGAGATCACGATGCGCCTGGCCAGCATCGGCCAGCGGATAGGTCTGATTGACTTCGATGCGCACCTTGCCGGAGGCGACGACCGCGAACAGCTCGCCGCCGAGCGCTTCGAGATCGGCGCGCCTTGCCGTGTAGTGCATCAACGTCGGCCGGGTGACGAAGAGCGAGCCCTTCTGCGACAGCAGCAGCAGATCAAGCGGCGGCACCGGGCCGGACGCGTTGCCGTAGCTGACCATCATGCCGAGCGGCCGCAGGCTGTCGAGCGAACCCATGAAGGTGTCCTTGCCGACGCCGTCATAGACGACCGAAACACCTTCCCCGCCGGTGATCTCGCGGACGCGCCGGGTGAAATCTTCAGTCGAGTAGTTGACCACGTGATCGCAACCGTGCGCCTTGGCGAGTTCGCCCTTGGCGGCCGACCCGACCGTGCCGATCACGGTCGCTCCCAGCGCCTTGGCCCATTGGCAGGCTATCAGCCCGACGCCGCCGGCAGCGGCATGGATCAGCACGGCGTCGCCAGGCTGGACGCGGCAAGTCTTGCGCAACAGATAAGCGGCGGTCAGGCCCTGCAGCATCATCGCGGCGGCGGTGTTGAAGCCGATGCCTTCCGGGAGCCTGAGCAGGCGATGCGCCGGGATGTTGCGGACCTCGGCATAGGCGCCGACCGGCCCGCCAGCGTAGGCGACGCGATCGCCGACACTGACCTCGGTCACGCCCTCGCCGATGGCTTCGACCACTCCGGCGCCCTCAAGGCCGATTCCCGACGGCAGCGGGAGCGGGTAGAGACCGGTGCGATGATAAATGTCGATGAAGTTGAGGCCGACTGCGTGGTGACGGACAATCGCCTCGCCGGCCGCCGGCGCCGGGACCTCGACCTGTTCCCAAGTGAGCACTTCGGGGCCGCCGGTCTGGTGAATGCGGAATGCGTTAGTCATGGTCGTTTCCTCGAAGGCCTGATTGCTTTTCTTGCGAGAGCCAGAGATTATCACTCGTCCGGGCTTCGATCCAGCATGCGAGCGGCTTGCTGCGTCAGGAATCTGGTCATGCCCAGTCTTGCACCCCGATCACGGATCAGATTACCACCGGCTGATCCGGCAGTTCGTTCGGATTCCGCTTGTCGGCCGGAAAATGCTCGGTCATCAGTTCGCCAGCACGGTGGATGGCAGCGAGCGCCCCGCCACGATACTCGCCAAGCTTGAAGGCGGCCTCCATGCTGCGGCAGATGGCATCCCACTCGGCCTGGCCCACCCGGGCGGCGATGCCGCGGTCAGCGAGCACTTCGACGCGGCGATCGACGAGTTGCACGTAGATCAGGACGCCGCTGTTGCCTTCGGTATCCCAGACGCCGAGACTACCGAAGAGATCGGCGGCACGCTGGCGGGCACTGCGGCCATGCCATAGCTCGACGAAGGGCAAGGGACCTTCGACGACGAAACGGATTTCGCCGCGCTGGCCGGCTTCGGCAACCTCGACGGCGGCACCGATTTCGGCTGACAAGGCCGGGCCGAAGCGGCGCGCGGCAATCCACGGCGGCGTCAGGAGGTGTTTGAACAAGCGCGAAAGATTCATTTACCAACTCCCCGAGGCGCCACCGCCGCCACCCGAACCGCCCCCGCCCCCGAAGCCGCCTCCCCCGCCGAAGCCACCACCGCCTCCCCGACCACCGCGACCGGCGATGCCGCTGAGAACCAGGTCAAGACCGAAGCGCGCCAGGAAAATTCCGGCCAGGACACCGATGACGATCCCGGCCACGCCGCCGAGCAGCAGCCAGCCGATGCCGCCGGTCACTCCACCCACCACCGCCGATCCGAGAAAATTGCCGAGCAGGCGGCGCAGCGCGGTACCGATGACGACGACCGCGATCAGGATGCCGAACAGCAGCGCTTCGCTGATCCCGGCCACGCCCTGCGGCGCGGCACTCCGCGCAGCCGGCGCCGGGGCAGGCAGCTCCTCGCCCTCGACGACCTTGAGGATGGCATCGACCCCGGCGTCGATGCCTCCGGGCAGGTCGCCGCCCTTGAAGCGCGGCGTGATCGTTTCGGAAATGATGCGCTTCGCCGTGGCGTCGTTGAGCCGGCCTTCCAGCCCGTAACCGACCTCGATGCGCAGCCGCCGGTCATCCTTGGCGACGATCAGGATGACGCCGTCGTCCACACCCTTGCGCCCGATCTTCCAGGTATCGAGGAGGCGAACCCCGAACTGCTCGATGGTCTCCGGCTGCGTGCTGGGCAGAACCAGCACCACCACCTGCGCGCCCTTGCCCGCCTCGAAGGCCGCGAGCTTCTGCTCCAGCGCGGCCTTCTGCCCGGCGCCGAGCGTCCCGGTCAGGTCGGTCACCCGCGCCGCGAGCGGCGGGATCGGCACCTGCCCGTCCACGGTCCCGCCGGGGGCGGCCCAGACGAACACGGCGAACAGGCAGAGCAGCAACCCAGCCAGGCTGGCGGCCAGGCGCTTCATCGCGGAGTTACCTGGCGGCCGGCTTGGGTGCGCTGAAGTCGATCTTCGGCGCGCTGCTGATCGCCTTCTCGTCTTCGACGGCGAAATTGGCCTTGGCCTTGTAGCCCATGACCATGGCCGTCAGGTTGTTGGGGAAGGTGCGTACCGAGACGTTGTATTCCTGCACCGCCTTGATGTAGCGGTTGCGGGCAACGGTGATGCGGTTTTCCGTTCCCTCGACCTGCGCCTGCAGGTCGCGGAAATTGGCGTCAGCCTTGAGCTGCGGGTAATTCTCGGAAACCACCAGCAGGCGGCCGAGCGCGCTGGAGAGATCGGCCTGCGCCTTCTGGAACTTGGCGAAGGCGGCCTCGTCATTGACCAGTTCCGGCGTCGCCTTGATGCTGCCGACGCTGGCGCGGGCCTCGGTGACCTGGGTCAGCACTTCCTTTTCGTGCGCGGCATAGCCCTGGACGATGGACACCAGGTTGGGCACCAGATCGGCGCGGCGCTTGTACTGGTTGAGCACCTCCGACCAGGCACCATTCACCGCCTCGTCGTTGATCTGGATCTGGTTGTAGCCGCAACCGGAAAGCAGCGAGACGGCAATGGCAAGGACGGCGAGGAGGCGAAACTTCATGGCGAGGATCTCCGAGATTTGAACAGGTCGCTGGAAGATGGGGACTACAAGAAGAAAACTCAAGGCCTTCCACAGCGAGCCGCGCCCTGAGCATTGACTACTGAGCCGGCTTCGATAACTGAGTCTTGATGATCGGGCCCACCTGATGCCAAACCCACGAGCCGGCGGCAAACAGGAGGCCGATCCCGATGATCAACTGGATCAGCAGAATGATCATGTCACTCTGCTGGCGACTTAACCGGTGCCCCGGGTTGGTGGCGCCGCAACCCGGACAGGTCTCGGCCGAGGTATCGACGGTGTGGCGGCAGGCCCGGCATGACACGAGCGACATGGTTTCCCCCTATGATCTGCGGATTATAGGCCGGAGCAGCCTCCCGTGTGCGTGATAGCATTCGCCGCGATGCGATCGACCCACCGCCTGCCGCCCGCCATCCTGCTCATGGGCCCGACCGCCTCGGGCAAGACGGCCGTTGCCATGGCGCTCGCCGACCGCTTCCCGGTGGACCTCGTCAGCGTCGACTCGGCGCAAGTTTTCCGTGACATGGATATCGGCACCGCCAAGCCGAACCAGGCGACGCTGGCGCGTTATCCGCACCGCCTGGTCGACCTCATCTCGCCGGAAGAAAGTTATTCCGCCGCCCGTTTCCGTGCCGATGCGCTGGCGGCAATGGCCGAAATCACTGCCGCCGGCAAGGTGCCGCTGCTGGTCGGTGGCACGATGCTGTATTTCCGCTCGCTGCTGCACGGCCTCGCCGATCTGCCGCAGGCCGATGCCGCACTGCGCGCCCAGATCGACGCCGAAGCGGCGCTTGTCGGCTGGCCGGCGCTGCACGCGAAATTGGCCCTTTTTGACCCGTCGACCGCAGCAAGGCTGCACCCGACCGACAGCCAGCGCATCCAGCGCGCGCTGGAGATCTGCCGGCTGAGCGGGCGGCCGATGTCGGAACTGCTGGCCGCCAGCGACCGTCAGCATCCCCCTTGCGATTTCCTCTCCATCGGCCTGCTGCCATCCGCGCGCGCCGTGCTGCACGAGCGCATCGCCCACCGTTTCGACGCCATGCTGCTGGCCGGACTCGACGACGAAGTGCGCATGCTGCGTGACAAGTACCGGCTGCACCTGGGCCTGCCGTCGATGCGCTGCGTCGGCTACCGCCAGACTTGGGAAGCGCAGGACGGGACGATTCCGAAAATGGAACTCCGTGATCGCGGCATCTTCGCGACTCGCCAACTTGCCAAGCGCCAGATCACCTGGCTGACCAACTCGTTCACCGCCGAGAATTACGACTGCCTCGATCCCGCGCTGGCCGACAAGGTCGCCGCACGGGTCGCCGGGTTTCTCGGCGCCTAGGAGGCGTGCACCGCCACCGGCCCCTTGCGTGCCGCCAGCAGCGTATACACCGTCGGCACCACGAACAGCGTGAAGAAGGTGCCGAGCAGCAGGCCGCCGACGATGACCCAGCCGATCTGCTGGCGCGATTCCGCCCCGGCGCCGGTCGCCAGTGCCAGCGGAAAGGCACCGAGCACCATGGCGCCGGTCGTCATCAGGATCGGGCGCAGGCGCAGCGTCGCCGATTCGATGACCGCCTCCTTCAATTCGAGACCCTTCTCCTGCAACTGGTTGGCGAACTCGACGATCAGGATGCCGTGCTTGGTGATCAAGCCAACCAGCGTCACCAGGCCGATCTCGCTATAGACGTTGAGCGTGCCGCCGCTCAGCCAGAGGGCGAGAAGCGCGCCGGCCATCGACAGCGGCACCGTCAGCATGATGATGAAGGGGTCGCGGAAGCTCTCGAACTGAGCCGCCAGCACCAGGTAGATGAAGGCCAGCGCCAAGCTGAAGGTTAACCCCAGCGAGGACGACGACTGGCGGAACTCGCGCGTCTGGCCGTTGTAATCGACCGCATAGCCCGGCTTGAGAAGCTGCGTGGCAATGCCATCCATGAAGCTCAGCGCCTCGCCCATCGTGTAGCCCGGCGCCAGGTTGGCGGTGATGGTCACGGCGCGGCGCTGGCCGAAGTGGTTGAGTTCGCGCGGGGCGACGGTCTCGCTGACGTCGACCAGGTTGTCGAGCGAAATCATGCTGCCGTCGCGGCCGCGGACATAGATGTCGCGGATGTCATCAGGATTGCGGCGATCGCTGTCGGCAACCTGGACGATCACGTCGTACTGTTCGCCGTCGCGCTTGAAGCGGGTGACCTGGCGGCCGCCGAGCAGCGTCTCCAGCGTGCGGCCGATGCTCTCGACCAGCACACCCATGTCGGCCGCCTTGTCGCGCCTGACTTCGACCGACAGTTCCGGCTTGTTCAGCTTGAGGTCGGTATCGACGTTGGTCAGCCCGGGGTTTTTGGCCAGTTCGCCGAGGAACTGGCTGGTCACCTGCTGCAGTTCCTCATACGAGGCCGAGGTGACGATGACGAAATTGATCGGCCGTTCGCGTGGGCTCTGGCCGAGCGACGGCGGCGTCACCGGAAAGGCCAGGACGCCGGGAATGTTCCCGAACTTCGGGAACAGCTCCTTGGCGACGTCGGGCGAACGGCGGTCGCGCGCCTTCCAGTCGGTGAGGCCGACGAAGGAAATGCCCTGGCTGACTGTCGGGTTGCCGGAAACGACGAAGAAACGCTCGACGTCCTTGGTCTCACTGTAGATGGCTTCGATCTGGCGCGCATACTTGTCGGTGTAGTCGAGGGTAGCGCCGTCCGGCCCGAGGAAGACGCCGAGGATGACGCCACGGTCCTCGACCGGCGCCAGCTCCGATTTCAGCACGCCGAGCAGCGCGACGCAGGAGGCGGCGACCGCGACAAAGCCGGTCATGATGATCCAGCGGCGGTTGAGTGCTGCGGTCAACACGCGTTTGTAGCCCGAATTCAGCCAGTTCAGGAAATTCTCGACGGCGACGAAAGCCTTGCCGTGCTTTTCCTCGTGCTTGAGCAGCAGCGAACACATCATCGGCGACAGCGTCAGCGCGACGAAGCCGGACACCAGCACGGCACCGGCCAGGGTCAGCGCGAATTCGATGAACAGTTTGCCGGTGCGCCCGGTCATGAAGGCGACCGGGGCGTACACCGCGGCCAGGGTCAGCGTCATCGCCACCACCGCGAAGCCGATCTCCTGCGAGCCCTGCAAGGCCGCCTGCATCTTCGGCATGCCTTTCTCGATGTGGCGGTAGATATTTTCCAGCACGACGATGGCGTCATCGACCACCAGGCCGATGGCCAGCACCAGCGCCAGCAGGGTCAGCGTATTGATCGTGAAACCGAGTACGAACATGATGGCGAAGGCACCGACCAGCGACACCGGGATGGTCACCAGCGGGATCAGCGTCGCCCGGAAATTGCGCAGGAAGAAGAAAATGATCGCCAGCACGAGCAGGATCGCTTCGCCGATGGTCTTGAACACCGCATCGATCGAGCGGTCGATGAAGATCGACGAATCGTAAGCGATGTCGGCGCGCATGCCGGGTGGCAGTTCGCTGGTAATCTTGGGCAGTTCAGCGCGTAGCGCCTTCGACAGTTCGAGCGGATTGGCCGTCGCCTGCTTGATGACCCCGAGCGCCACCGCCGAACGGCCATTGAAACGCACCGAACTGCGCTCCGAGGCGGCGCCGATCTCGACGCGGCCGAGGTCGGCGATGCGCACCGGGTAGCCGTTCGCCGTCTTGACGACGATGGCGCCGAATCCCTCCGGCGCCGTCAGATCGGTATTGGCGACCACCGAAAACTCGCGCTCGCGGCTCTCGATACGCCCGGCCGGCACCTCGACGTTCTGCTTCCTGAGTGCATCCTCGACATCGGCTGGCGTCAGCTGGTAGGCTGCCAGGCGGGCGCGGTCAAGCCAGACGCGCATGGCGAACTTGCGTTCGCCGAAGATGCGCACATCGGCCGCCCCCGGCAGAGTCTGCAGGCGCGGCTTGACGATGCGGTTGGCGAAGTCGGTGACTTCGAGCGCCGAATGCTTGTCCGACGAGAAGGCGATCCAGATGATCGGGTTAGCGTCGGCTTCGACCTTGGCGATCACCGGCTCGTCGACCGAATCCGGCAACTTGTTGCGCACCCGCGAGACGCGGTCGCGGACATCGGCCGCCGCCGAATCCGGCGCGCGCTCAAGCTTGAAGCGCACGGAAATCTGGCTGTTCTCGGCACGCGAGATCGAGGTGATGACCTCGATGCCTTCGATACCGGCCAGCGAATCCTCGAGCGGCTTGGTCACCTGCGATTCGATGATTTCGGCCGAAGCCCCGCGATAGGTCGTGTCGACCGTCACCACCGGCTCGTCGATCTTCGGGTACTCGCGCACCGGCAGGCGCGTATAGGAAACGATGCCGATCAGCATGACGACCAGCGAGAGCACCGTTGCGAAGACCGGTCGCTCGATGCAGACGTCGGAAATTTTCATTTGGCTTCCGCCGGCCTCGGCTGCTCAGCCGCCATGCCCGACATGCCATCCTTTCCTGCCGGTGCCAGTGCCGGTGCCGCTGGCGCGCCCTCCCCAATTGCCCGCACCGCCGCGCCATCGCGCAGCTTGAGCTGGCCGGCGGTGACGATCAGATCGCCGGCGGCGAGCCCGTCGACAATCTCCACCTGCGCCGCGCGGCGCACGCCGAGCTTGACCCTGGTGGCGACCGCCTTGCCGTCGACGACCTTGAACACCATTGGCTGCGCACCGGGAACGATCGCCTGCTCAGGCGCCATCAGCACATTCCTGCGCTCGCCGAACAACAGGCGGACGCGGACGAACATGCCGGGGCGCAAGTTCCCGGCAGCGTTGTCGAGGCGCGCCCGGCTGGAGATCGCGCGGCCGTTCTGGTCGACCATCGGGTCAACCGCGTCGAGCACCCCCGCGAACTGCTGCCCCGGCAGTGCATCGGTGCTGACCTCGACGACCTGGCCCTTGATAACGCGGCCGAGATAGGTTTCTGGCAGCTTGAAGTCTACGCGCAGCGTGGCGAGATCCTCGATGTTGATCAGTTCCTGTCCTTCCTTGACGTAATCGCCGACGCTGACGTTGCGCAAGCCGACCATACCGGTGAACGGCGCCTTGATGCGCATCCTGCCGACCTTGGCCTCGGCCAGCTGGACGGCGGCCTCCTGCACCTTGAGCGCCGCCCCGGAGTTGTCGAGTGCCTGCTGGCTGAGAAACTTCTTTTCCAGCAATTCCAGGTTGCGCTTGTTGCTGCTATGCGCCAGCGCCAGATTCGCCCGCGCCTGCTGCAATTCAGCCTCCTGGACGGCCGCATCGAGCGCCACCAGCACCGTGCCGCGGCTGACGATCGTGCCATCCCGAAAACTGATCGCCGCAATACGCCCGGGGGTTTCCGCACGCAGGACGACCGATTCCCTGGATTTCAGGTTGCCGACCGCGCTTGCTTCCTCGGAGAAATCGCTGGTGCCGATCCGCGCCACCTCGACCGCCACCGCGAAGCCGCCGGCCGGGCCGCCGGGGGCTTTGCTCGCACCGTTATTGCCCGTGGGCGTGGCGGCAGCGGGCGCCCGATTCGCCGTATAGGCAACATAGCCGAGGCCGACCAGCCCGGCGAGCGCCAAGGCCACAATTCCGAATCGTCTGTTGTTGTTCATCTCGCGTGCCATTCTTGCTACTGACCAACGAGTCAGTAGTGGCCGATATTGTATCCAAGTGATGGCATGGCGAGAAATGTTTCAGCCTAATGCATCGCATCGAGCTGCGCCGGGGACACGGGGGCCAGCGATTTCCGGGGCAAGCCCGGACCGGGCTCCGGCTCATCGGGCTCGAACGCGCCATGGCAGGAACGATCATTGCGCTCGCCGGCTTTCAGCGGCGCCGCGCGGACCAAAACGACACCGGCACGAATCATGTCGAGATATTCGGCGACCGCGCGGGAAACGTCGAGGATGCGCTTGCGGTTCCGGGCGTGCATGCGGTCATTGATCTTGACCAGGACACACCGATTGTTGTCGAGGCGCCGGACGGCAACCCAACTGCCGAGTGGAAATCCATTGCTGGCAGCAGTGAATCCACGCGAGTCGAAAATTTCCCCGGTCGCCGTACGCCGGCCGTGAAAATCCTGAGAGTAGTAACTCGCCGAGCCATGCAATCCGGTCAACTGCGATTCGACGATCTCCGCCGTCCCGATCTCCGAAGCCGAACCGGGGGCAGGCCGCGTGGTGCCCTTGTTGCCATCGACTTTCTTGGTGGCAACCTTCTTGGCTGGCACCGGTTTTTGCGCGGCCTTCTCCACCGCCCACAGCGACCCGTGCAAACCAGCCAACAACAAGCTGCACGCCAGCGCGGCAGCCCGGTGCAGGCGCTCAGACCACGACGGTCTGTGCTTCGCCACCCTGCCGCGCCCGTATCCTGCCGATGCGATAAACGGCTTCGCCGCTTGCCTTCAGCGCCGCCTGCGCCATCTCGGCATCTCCCGCCCCGACAACGATGACCATGCCGATCCCGCAGTTGAAGACCCGATGCATTTCATCCTCCGCGACACCGCCCTCGGCCTGCAGCCAGTCGAACAGCTTCGGGCGGGGCCAGGCATCTTTCTCCAGTTCGGCGACGGTGTGGTCGGGCAGCACGCGCGGCACGTTCTCGAGTAGGCCGCCGCCGGTGATGTGGGCCATGCCCTTGACGCCGACCCTCTGCATCAGCGCCAGCACCGGCTTGACGTAAATGCGGGTTGGCGTCATCAAGACGTCGGCCAGCGAACGCTCGCCAGCGAAGGGCGCATTCAGGTCCGGCTGCGAACGTTCGATGATCTTGCGCACCAGCGAGTAGCCGTTGGAGTGCGCGCCGGAAGAGGCCAGGCCGAGCACGACGTCGCCCGGCTGGATGGTCGAACCGTCGATGATCTTCGATTTCTCGACGACGCCGACGGCAAAACCTGCAAGGTCGTACTCGCCATCCGGGTACATGCCAGGCATCTCCGCGGTTTCGCCGCCGATCAGCGCACAACCGGCCAGTTCGCAACCTCTGGCGATACCGCCGACGACGGCGGCGGCAGTATCGACATGCAGCTTGCCGCAGGCAAAGTAGTCGAGAAAAAACAGCGACTCGGCGCCCTGCACCAGAATGTCGTTGACGCTCATCGCCACCAGATCCTGCCCCACCGTATCGTGACGGTTCAGCGCGAAAGCCAGGCGCAGCTTGGTGCCGACGCCATCGGTGCCGGAAACCAGCACCGGTTCCCGGTAGCGCTTGGGCACCTCGAACAACGCTCCAAAACCACCGATGCCGCCGAGTACGCCTTCGCGCAGGGTTTTTCTGGCAAGCGGCTTGATGCGGTCGACCAGGGCATCTCCGGCAGCGATATCGACGCCTGCATCACGATAGGAAAGGGGGCTATTCTGGGTCATGGCAGCTGACTGTCGCGGTCGACGGTTGGAAGAGGGCAAATTTTACCGCAAGCCAAGGCTCGCCGCCCGGCAAAACCGGGCAAGCCGCTGAACAAACCCGGTTTCTCCGATCCCCGGAATGCACCCGTGACGTCCTGCTGACCACGCCACAGACGACCGCTTCTCGGCGAGGCTAGGGGTGCACGTTGAGCCTGACCCGAAAGCGCGCCCTGACCGATGACTCGCCTTCCCAGTGGCGCCAGTATTTCAACGTGATCTCTCCGCTGCCAACATTCTTGCCGCGGAAGGTGAACGCAACCTCGCCACCCGACCCAAGAGCACTCGCCGGGTAAGCGGCTTCGCTGGCAATCGCCTCAATCACGCGCTCGTCGTAGCGATCAATCGTCCAGCGGTAACCGGTGGTCGCATTCTCCGGCAGGCTTACGCGTACCGACTCACCGCACCCGATATCCAGCGTTCGTCCGTTGTCGCTTTCGCCAATTGTCAGCATCGCCCGGGATTCATGTTCCGAGTTGGGAAACGAAACTGCGCTGGCGGCATGCATGAGACATGCACCCGCCAGCACCGCCAGCCAAGCCAAGGACCGGATGCGAATTCTCGCCTTCGGCCCGGCCTCGCGCATGGCGTTCGCTCAGAGGGTCGCGCCGTAGCTCTCGTTGAAGAAGCCGGCAGTGATATAGGCCTCGCTTGCGTAGCCGAAACCCTTGTCGCCCCAGCCCGTACCCCAGCTGTTGCGAACGATGAAGCGCTTGTCCGCCGTATAGCCGACGATACATATGGCATGGCCGCCGCGTGTGGTGGCTGGCTTGAAATTATCCAGTTTGCCTTTGTTGGCCTTGGCGTTATCCCAGGTCGCGTCCACGTTCAATGCGGCCATGAATGGGCCTTGGTTCGCGAGCCATGTCCGCCAATTGGCAAAGTTCTTGCCGAGGTTGAAATAAGATGCGATGCGACGGGTGGCCGCGGTTGCGTAAAAATCATCCTCGCTGCCCAGGTACATCGCCGTTGCTACATGGAAGGGCAACAGGGACTCAGGCACCGATCCGTACTTGCGCAGGAACTCCATGGCGGCCTTGAGGCTGGTGCCGGCGCCTTCGATAAAGGTTTGCGGACGACTGGTAAACTCATCGGTTTCCTTCGACGACATCCAAGTGCAGCGCGGCGACAGCCGCCCGTCTTGCGGCAGCTTGCCGGCCTTGACCATGTGGTAGCGTGCGACGCCGTCGGTCGATGCCCAGCCAACGCACGAACCTGTCGATTCCTGGTCGCCGATGCCCCACCAGGCGGCGCGAAGGTCCACGCTGGCCGGCAGGGCGGCGGCCGGCGCCGCGATCGCGCTGGCCGCGATGGCATTGCCGATGTTCCAGTCGCGCTCCGTCTTGCTCGACGGCAGGACATTGCAGATACGATTTTGTTCCGGATTTTCCTTTGATTTCGTAGCCATGAACATTCTCCTTCATCCAAGAAAGGGGGCCAGGTGCAGACGATGATTTCGCTCACTCGGCGTTACGGCAGGCAGCTTCGAGTCCATGGGCGGGCAGTCATCGCCCCCTTGCGACACACAGGACTGTGCAAGACCTGCCCGCCCTTGTGGCGCCCAAAGGTCACGGCGCAACCCGGCAACAGTCAGGAACCCAACACCACTTGCCAAATGCATCTTCCGCTACCAACTGACCGCAGTCAAGCGCGGAGCAAAAAATGGATGAGTCATGGTCAATGCTAAAATCGCTGTCCCTGTCCTCGTCCAACACCCATGCACCAACTGATTCTAGATTTGCTGCCGGAGAGCGCGCCGACGCTGGACAATTTCGTCGCCGGCGGCAACGCGGAAACAGTTGCTGCCTTGACCGGCTGGCTGGCCGGCGCACGCCCCGAGACTTCGTTCTGCCTGTGGGGTGAAGCGGGATCGGGCCGCTCGCATCTGCTGCTGGCCAGCGGTTTCACCAGCATCGATGCGCTGCTCGACCCGGCCCTGAGCAAAGCCACCAATGCCGAACAAATGGCCGTCGACCATGTCGAAGCGCTCAACGAGGCCGGGCAGATCGCCCTGTTCAACCACTTCAACCGCCTGAAAATGGCCGGCGGGCAGTTGTTGACCGCAGCCGACCGGCCACCGGCCCATCTCGCGCTGCGTGAAGACCTGCGCACCCGCCTCGGCTCGGGGCTGATCTATCGCTTGCAACCGCTGTCGGATGGCGAGAAGGTCGCCGCCCTCGCCGCCCAGGCCCGGGAACGCGGCCTCAAGCTATCGCTGGAAAGCATCGACTACGTGATGCGCCACGCCCCGCGCGACATGCGTACCTTGTCCGCCTTCATCGGCGCGCTCGACCGCTACACGCTCGAACACAAACGCGCCGTCACGCTGGCCTTGCTGCGCGAACTGCTCAACGAAACCCTGCTGCCGGATCTCAGACAATGAACCTTGCCCTGTTCGACCTCGACAACACCCTCCTGGCCGGCGACTCCGATTTCGAGTGGGCGCAATTCCTGATCGGCAAGGGCGTCGTCGACCGCGAAGTGCAGGAAGCCAGGAACATCGCGTTCTACGACCAGTACAAGGCCGGCACGCTCGACATCCACGAGTTCCTGACGTTCCAGCTGGCGCCGCTGACCCGTCATGCGCGTACCGAGCTCGATGCCTGGCACCGCGAATACATGGATCGCCACATCCGCCCGCTGATCGGCGAACCGGCGCGCCAACTGGTGCGGCAACATCTGGACAGCGGCGACCTGTGCGCCATCGTCACCGCCACCAACAGCTTCGTCACCGGCGCGATCGCCCGCGAATTCGGCATTGCCCACCTGATCGCCACGGTTGCCGCGGTCGACCCGCAGAATGGGGCGTTTTCCGGCAGCCCGCGCGGCACGCCCTCGTTCCGCGACGGCAAGGTCGAACGCGTTGAAAGCTGGCTCGAATCGCTCGGCCTCTGGTGGGGCAGCTTCGCCGAAAGCTTTTTCTATAGCGACTCGCACAACGACCTGCCGCTGATGGGCAAGGTCACGACGCCGGTGGTCGTCGACCCGGACCAGAAGCTGCACCGGCACAGCCGAGAAATGGGCTGGAAAATCATCACTTTGCGGTAGAATCGGCGCTTTTTCGCAGCGCGCCATGCGCTTCCTGAACGGCACTACGTGATCCGCAAACTCATTTCCCGCGTCTTCGGCAGCAAGAAGGCCGTCGCCAGCCACCACGAACCGGCGGTCATCCCCGTCTCCCGCCACGGCATCACCCGCGACCGCATCAGCGCCGGCAGCCGGCGCGTCTGTGAAGGTTTGCAGCAGCAAGGCCACAAGGCCTATGTCGTCGGCGGCGCGGTACGCGACCTGCTGATCGGCGCCGAGCCCAAGGACTTCGACATCGCCACCGATGCTACGCCGGATGAGATCCGCCGCGCCTTCCGCCGGTCGCGCGCTATTGGCCGCCGCTTCCAGATCGTCCATGTGATGATGGGCCAGGAGACGATGGAGGTCACCACCTTCCGCGGCATGCTCGATGCCAATACCAAGACCGACGAACACGGCCGCGTGCTGCACGACAACGTTTTCGGTTCGCAGGCCGACGACGCCGCGCGCCGTGACTTCACCGCCAACGCGCTCTACTATGATCCGGCCACCGAAGCGATCATCGACTACCACCACGGCGTCGGCGATCTCAAGCAGAAAACCCTGCGCATGATCGGCGAGCCGCGCGCCCGCTACCGCGAGGACCCGGTGCGCATGCTGCGCGCCGTGCGCCTGGCCGCCAAGCTCGGTCTGATCATCGATCCGGCGGCGAGCAAGCCGATCCGCGAAATGGCCGAACTGCTGGAAAACGTGCCGCCGGCCCGCCTCTTCGACGAGATGCTCAAGCTACTGACCTCGGGCCACTCGGTAAACTGCATCACCCGCTTGCGTGACGAAGGCCTGCATCACGGCCTGCTGCCGCTGCTCGACGTCATTCTCGAACAACCAATGGGCGAGAAGTTCGTCATGCTCGCCCTGGCCAATACCGACGACCGCGTCCGCGCGGGCAAGGGCATCTCGCCCGGCTTCCTGTTCGCCACGCTGCTCTGGCACGAGGTGCTGGCGCACTGGGAAAAGCTGAAGGCTGCCGGCGAAACGAAAATCCCGGCGCTCTATCAGGCGATGGACACGGTACTCGACGTGCAGGGCGAAAAGCTCGCCATCACCCGGCGCATCGCCGGCGACATCAAGGATATCTGGTCCCTGCAGCCGCGCTTCGAGTCGCGCGCCGGCAAGCGCCCCTACGGCCTGCTCGAACACCCGCGTTTCCGTGCCGGTTACGACTTCCTGCTGCTGCGTGCCGAATCCGGCGAAGTCGAAGCGGATCTGGGCGACTGGTGGACACGTTTCCAGAATGCCGACGGCGAAGGAAGGGCGCAGATGCTGCTGCCGGAACAGGCCGGCGACCGCAAGCGCCGGCGCCGGCGGAGAAATCCCGCGGCGCCAGGTGTCGACCGCAACAGCACCCAGTGAACACCGCCTACGTCGCCCTCGGCGCCAACATCGGCGAGCCGGCGGCCACCGTGCTTGCTGCCTTCACGGCACTCGCCGTACTGCCGGAAAGCCGCGTCCTGCGCACTTCGTCGCTCTACCGTACGGCCCCGGTCGGCCTCAGGAACCAGCCCGACTTCATCAACGCCGCGGCTGCGCTGGAAACCACCCTCGGCGCCGAAGCGCTGCTCGATGCCCTGCTCGATCTTGAAGTCCGTTTCGGACGCCACCGTCGCGACCGCAACGGGCCGCGCACCCTCGACCTCGACCTGCTGCTCTACAACGACAGCAAAATCGACCAGCCGCGCCTGACGCTGCCTCACCCAAGACTCCATCTGCGCGCCTTCGTCCTCCGCCCGCTGGCCGAGATCGCACCCGACCTGACGATCCCCGGGCGTGGCAGCGTCGCCGCCTGGCTACCGGCGGTGGCCAGTCAGGGCGTCGTCCGCCTGTGACCCTGTTCGGCGCGCACATCCCGGTGCTGTGGCAAACGGTGGTTCTGCTCGGGCTGTCGAATGTCTTCATGACCTTCGCCTGGTAGCACCTCAAGCACCTCAGCGAAAATCCGTGGTGGATCGCGGCGCTGATCTCCTGGGGCATCGCGCTGTTCGAATACCTGATCCAGGTCCCCGCCAACCGGATCGGCAACAGCGAGATGAGCCTCGCGCAACTGAAGATCCTGCAGGAAGTCATCACCCTTACCATCTTCGTGCCCTTCGTCATTTTTTACATGGATCAGCCGCTCAAGCTTGACTATTTGTGGGCCGCACTGTGTATCCTAGGCGCCGTCTATTTCGTGTTCCGCTCATAACACGCCCATGTCAGCTCAAAGCATCACCCGTCGCCTGACCCAAGCCGACCTCGCCAAGTGCTATCAAGCTGGTGAGAAAGTCGTCATGTTCACCTGCTACGACGCCAGCTTTGCCCGCCTGCTCGACGGCGCCGGCGTCGACGTGCTGCTGATCGGCGATTCGCTGGGCAACGTCATCCAGGGCCACGACACGACGCTGCCGGTGACCGTCGCCGATATCGCCTACCACACGGCGGCGGTCAAGCGCGGCAGCGACCGTCCCTTCATCATCGCCGACATGCCCTTCGGCAGCTACCAGGAAGCGCCGGAGCAGGCCTTCCGCAACGCCGTCACGCTGCTGGCGGCCGGGGCGCAGATGATCAAGCTCGAAGGCGGCCGCGAAATGGCCGGCACGGTAGCCTTTCTGGTCAGCCGCGGCATTCCGGTCTGCGGCCACGTCGGTCTGACCCCGCAGTCGGTGCATGCCCTCGGCGGCTACAAGGTGCAGGGCAAGGGCGAAGCCGCTGCGCAACGCGTCAAGGACGATGCCCAGGCGTTGCAGGACGCCGGTGCGACGATGATCGTCCTCGAAGCAATCCCGGCCGTGCTGGCCACCGAAGTCACTGCCCAGCTGAAGATCATCACCATCGGCATCGGCGCCGGCAAGGACTGCTCCGGGCAGGTGATGGTGCTGCACGACGCCTTCGACATTCCGCCGGGCAAGAAAGCCAGGTTCGTCCGCAACTTCATGGACGGTGCCAGCAGCATCGCCGATGCCGCCGCCCGCGCCGTCGCCGCCGTCAAGGACGGCAGCTATCCGGCGCCCGAGCACACCTACACCGGCTGACCACCGAGCGAGTCCCCGACAATGCGAATCCATTCCAGCATCGCCGACCTGCGCGCGGCGCTCACGGGGCGCGGCCGGGTCACTTTCGTGCCGACCATGGGGAATCTCCACGCCGGCCACATCAGTCTGATGGAACAGGCACGCGCCCACGGCGACACGGTCGTCGCATCGATATTCGTCAATCGCCTGCAATTCGGGCCGAACGAGGATTTCGACAAGTACCCGCGCACTTTCCAGGCCGATTGCGACAAGTTGGCCGCCGCTGGCGTCGACGTCCTGTTCGCGCCGACCGAGACCGACCTCTATCCTGAACCCCAGGAGTATGTGGTCGAGCCACCGGCCATCCAGCACCAGCTCGACGGCGAGTTTCGCCCGGGACATTTCCGCGGCGTCGCCACCGTCGTCCTCAAGCTGTTCAACTGCGTCCAGCCAGATGCGGCTGTGTTCGGCAAGAAGGATTACCAGCAATTGATGGTTATCCGCAACATGACCCGCCAGTTCGCCCTGCCGATCGCCATCATCGGCGGCGAAACCGTCCGTGCAGACGACGGCCTGGCGCTGTCGTCACGCAACGGCTACCTTAGCGCCGCCGAACGTGTCGAGGCGCCGCGCCTGTTCCGGGAATTGAAACGAATCCGCGATGCTCTCAGGCAAGGTGAGCAAGACATGACCGAACTGGAAAACGCCGCAGTGGCCGCGTTGACCGCAGCCGGCTGGAAAACCGACTATGTTGCGGTGCGGCAACAGGCCGACCTGTCGCCGCCGCAAGGCATCGGCGTTCCGCTCGTCGCGCTGGCCGCTTCCCGCCTCGGCAGCACCAGACTCATCGACAATATCGAGATTTGATGCACTTTTTCGGGGCGCAAAAAGCCGTTGACAGAGGGTTCAGTGCCGCTACAATGCGCTTCCCCAAACCATCTGGATGAGTGAAACCATGCAGAGAACGATGTTGAAATCCAAGTTGCACCGGGTGACGGCAACCCATGCCGACCTGCACTACGAGGGTTCTTGCGCCATCGACGAAGATTTGCTGGATGCCGCCAAGATCAGGGAGTACGAACAGATCGACATCTGGAACGTCAACAACGGCGAGCGTTTCACCACCTATGCGATCCGCGCCGAACGCAGTTCCGGCGTCATATCGGTGAATGGTTCGGCCGCCCGTCGCGCCGCGCCGGGTGACATCCTGATCATCGCCACGTTTGCCGCCTACAACGAGGTCGAGCTGGCCAAGTACGCGCCGGAACTGATCTATGTCGATTCGCAGAACCGCATCACCCGTCGCGGACACCATATTCCGATGCAGGCCGCCGCCTGAGCGGCCACTTGTAATCTGTATCACGAAAGCCCACTGTGGCGGGTTTTCGGTCTTTGTGTACAATGGCTCGTGATCGTCCGATAGCGGAGAGATGACGATGGCCGTTGTATTTGCCAAGACCCCAAAGGGATATGAGGAGGTCGCCTCCAGGTCCGGCGGGCTGACACCCCGAGTGCGGCGGCTGCTGATTTTCGTGGATGGCAAGCGCAGCGTCGATGAATTGCGCGGCATGCTGCAAAGCGATGACTTCCAGCACACGCTCGGCGGGCTGGAGGAAGAAGGCTACATCGCAGTCAGTTCGGCGATCGGCCCCCACGTCACCACCAGCATGCCACCTGCGGTATTGCCATCGATCGCCACCTTCGGCGAACTGCCCGCGACACCGGATCCACTCCGCCTGCAGCAGGCCCGCAACTTCATGAGCAATACGGTGAAATCGTTCGTTGGCACGCTCGGAACCAGTTCGCTGCTCGAACGCATCGAGCGGGCCGATGGCCACGAAATCCTGCGCAGCCTCTACGACGAGTGGTACCAATCAATCTTGACGTCGCGCGATGGCAAGCGCGAGGCTGAGAACCTGCGCACCAAACTGCTGGCCGTCATCTGAGCCGCGCTCCGATCACTCGGCCTCGCCGACAAGCTTCGGCTTGCGGCTGCGGGGCGCACGGGCAACCCGTTTCGCCGCTGGCTCTGGCGCCCCAGCCGCTGCATCACGCTCAGCCACAATAGGCACCGAAGCCCCGGGAGCGGCCGCCGCATGGCGAGGACCACCGCCACCCCGGCGCGACTTGGCGGGCTGATTTTCCTCAGCTACTGGAGGTGCGGGGTCACCGGCCGTTGCCGGCGGCAGCGCCATGGGTGCTGGCTCGGACGCGGAACCCGACCCCGCGCGCGACGGCTCCCTGCCTTCCTTGAGCGCGCGACGACCGCCGCCACGGCGACGACCAGGGCTTTTCGCCTCGCCTTCAGCCGCCAACTCGAGTTTGGGCCCCTCAGAAACGTCGACCGCAGCACTCGACAGCGCAACCGGCGGGGTCACCACGTCGCTCACGGTCTCGTCGCTCGAAGTCGGATGTGTTGCGACCCGGGTCACATAGGCTCCCGACTTGTCGTCCCGCCCGAATCCAAGCAAGCCGCGATTCGCCGCTTCTTCAAGGAGGTTGCCGAAACTTCGGAAGCCGAAGTAGGTCTCGTTGAAACCCGGGTTGCGCCGCTTGATGACTTCCTTGAGCACCGAGGCCCAGATCCGCTCGCTTTCGCCACGGTCAGCAATCATGTCGGCGAAAGTCTCGGCCGCCAGCTCGACCGCCTTGGTCTTGCGCGCTTCCAGCTTCTCGCCGCGGCTTCCGTCCTCTTCCGTCGCGCGCCGCTGGGCTGCATCGCGGCTGCCGCGGCGGCCGCCGTTGCGCTCGCGCACCAGATCGTCGTAATAAATGAATTCGTCGCAGTTGGCGATCAGCAGGTCGGAACACGACTGCTTGACGCCGACGCCGATCACCCGCTTGGCGTTCTCGCGCAGCTTGGAAACCAGCGGCGAGAAATCCGAGTCGCCGCTGATGATGACGAAGGTATCGACGTGCAGCTTCGTATAGCAGAGATCGAGTGCGTCGACGACAAGGCGGATGTCCGCCGAATTCTTGCCCGACTGGCGGACATGCGGGATCTCGATCAGTTCGAAATTGGCCTCGTGCATCTGTGCCTTGAAGGCCTTGTAGCGCTCCCAGTCGCAATAAGCCTTCTTGACCACGATGCTGCCCTTGGCGAGCAGGCGCTCGAGCACCGGCCGGATGTCGAACTTCTCGTACTGGGCGTCGCGCACACCGAGGGCGATGTTCTCGAAATCACAAAAGAGCGCCATGCTCGCGGTATCGTCCGATACGGCCATGAAATGCTTTCAACCTGATAATAATTTGACAGTATACCGCCGCCACAGCTCAACCGTATCGTCGTTTCCTGGCGAACAGCAAAGCTCCGCGCCTGCCGACCATTGACCGCGCCGCCGGGTACCTTCGGCAAGGGAAGGCAGCATCGCGCGCGCCACCCGGTCGATGGTCCCGCGCAAGTTCTGACGGGAAGCTTTTCTTCTCCCAGAGTCTATCCCGGCCCCTGTTAGCGTTTACAATAAAGTCCCTCCCTGCCGCTGGCATCCTTCCATATCGCAGGCATTGCCCGCTGGCGTCGCTTCCTGAAATCAACCATCTCGAGCCGCAGTTTCCCATGGAAAAACTTTCCGCCATCGTCCTGTGCCTGGCTCTGCTTTTGGGTGGGTGCTCCGAGCCGCCCACCTTCCATGCGACCAACCTTTCCGGTGCCGACTGGGGCAAGGACTTCAGCCTCACCGACCCGAGCGGGCAACCGCGGCGTCTGGCCGACTTCAGGGGCAAGGTCATTGTTCTCTTCTTCGGCTATACCCAATGCCCCGACGTCTGCCCGACGACGCTGGCCTCGATGCGTGACGCCATAAAGCTTCTTGGCGACGATGCGGCGCGGGTGCAAGTGCTCTTTGTCACACTTGATCCGGCGCGCGACACACCTGAGTTGCTGGCCGCTTATGTTCCCTTGTTTGACCCAGGTTTCATTGGCCTCCGGGGTGACGATGCAACCATCGCCGCGTTGGCCAAGGAATTCAAGGTCTTCTACACCAAACAGCCGGGGCCGACGCCTGACACCTACAGTATTGATCACTCGACTGGAAGTTACGCCTTCGATCCGCAAGGACGTCTGAGGCTGCTGCTGCGCCACGGCGAGACACCCGCCAATGTCGCCGCCGACCTGAAACTGCTGCTGGCCGGCAAGTAACCTTCTGGAAACCACATGAAATTCATTCTCATCCTGCTCGCCGCCCTTTCGATCCCGGTGGCTGCCGCGCCAGGCAGCAGCGAAATCAACCTGGATATCGGCACGCCACCGGTCATGGTCGCCAAACATACGCTGGCTCAGCGCTCTTCACGGCTGATTCGCTTTTATGAAGCCGGCGTCATCGGTCTCGGCGACGACGGGATGGTCAAGATACACGATGGCAGCCGACTTACCCTGACGCAGAGACAGATCGCCGAAAAGCTCATCGACCAGGAAAATCCGGAGCGCAACTCCCTGATCTATGCCATTGCCGAAGCGCATGGCGGCAAGGAAGCCCAGCCGGCAGTGCGCGCGGCACAAGTAAAACGCTGGAAGGATCAATTCCACTCGGGCTGGTGGATAGAGGACGCGCAAGGCAACTGGTACAAGAAGCCGTAGCGTAGTGCTGGCGAGCCCCTGCGACAACTTGTCGCAGGTAGCCCCGCAGGTCACTGTCTATAATTCGCCCCAATCACATCATCAAGGAGATTCGCTTGAAAGCTCGACGCTTGATTCTGGCATCCGCCCTGCTTGCCCTCTCTGCAACGACCGCTTTCGCCGGCGACATTGAAGTCAAGGCGCCCTGGGTACGCGGCACCGTCGCCGGGCAAACGGCGACTGGCGCGTTCCTGGAAGTGACCAGCAAGTCGGGAGCTGCGCTCGTCGGCGCGGCCAGTCCGGTCGCCGGCGTGACCGAGATCCACGAAATGAAGATGGATGGCGGCGTCATGAAGATGCGCGCCATCAGCCGCCTTGACTTGCCCGCAGGCAAGCCGGTGCTGCTTGGGCCGGGTGGCTATCACGTCATGCTGATGGATCTCAAGCAGACGATCAAGCCCGGCGACACGGTCCCGCTGACGCTGCAATTCGAAGGCAAGGACAAGAAGCCGGAGATGATCGAAGTCGTCGCCGAGGTGCGTGACCTGACAAGCAAGTCACCCGCGCCGAATGCGCACCAGCACTGAAGCCCAAGCTTGTCGCCCGCCCCTCGCATGGTTCTCGACGGCGCATGGCACCCAAGGGAAGCGCTTGCCGCCTGAACCAGGTGCCAGTTCAGCTTGGGGGTCCAATGGATCCGCCCAACAAAAAAGGCGCCTGCAGGCGCCTTTTTGCTTCGTCCCCGGCAAAGATCAGGCCGCAGCCAGCGCCTTGATCTGGGCCGACAGGCGGCTCTTGGTGCGCGACGCCTTGTTTTTGTGGACGATCTTCTTGTCGGCGATGCGGTCGAGAACGGCAACCGACTGCTGAAAGACGCCCTGAGCGGCGGCTTTGTCGCCCGCTTCGATCGCCTGGCGCACGCGCTTGATCGCGGTACGCAGGGTCGAACGCAGGCTGGCGTTGTGGGAGCGCTGCCCGTCAGCTTGACGGGCGCGCTTGCGGGCTTGTGCGCTATTGGCCATTGGAAATATCCGGTAGAAGAAAAGTAAAGCCGGACATGATACCGATAAAAAGCCCATTCGTCACCAAGAATCCGTGACACAAGAATTCGTGTCAATAATCAGCATGTAAGGTAATGCAACTTGCGCCAGCCAGCGCAACAAATCAACCGCTCGTCGCCCGGCAAGACCATTGACCGCGGCACGGAATACTATGCAGGCATGAAAAAAGGGCAGGCAATGAAACAGGCACGCGCTTTCACGCTGATCGAATTGATGGTGACGCTCGCAATCGCCGCAATCCTGATGGCTCTTGCGGCACCGAGTTTTGTCAGCTTCATCAAGAATAATCGCCTGACCACAACCACCAACGATTTGATCGGAGACTTGGGTCTGGCAAGAAGCGAGGCCGCGAAGCGTGGGCAGCGGGTCACTCTGTGCATCAGCACAAGCGGCAACTCCTGTACCGGCGGGACCGACTGGCTGGCTGGCCGGCTGGTTTTTGCCGATCCCGCGGGAACCGGGGTGGTGCCGAATGCTGCTTCCATCATCCGGGTGACCGACGCCAGGAGCGATGGGAGTGTACTGTCGGCTTCCGGGTTCGCCAATGGCTCATTCATAACCTATACAACAACGGGCACAGTCAGCACCGGAAACACCAATGTTGGCACTTTCAAGATCTGTGACAACCGGGTTGGCCCCTTTGGGAAGCTGGTCACCATTACCAACACCGGACGCCCGAACCTTCAGACCGCCCAGAGTTGTCCCTGACAAAGGCCAGACCATGACCAGAGAACTCCGGATCCCTCACCCCACGCGCGCAGGCGGTTTTTCGATGATCGAGGTGCTGATCACCATTGTCATCCTTTCCTTCGGACTGCTGGGCATTGCCAGCATGTTGCTCAACGGAATGAGGATGAACAATGCGTCCTACCTGCGCTCGGTCGCGACCCAGCAGGCCTATGACATGGGCGACCGGATCCGGGCCAACAGCGCGGGAATCACAGCGGGCAACTACAACGCGATAACCTACCCGCCCGCGACGACTTGCACCAATTGCACCAGCGCAAGCTGTTCGGCGGCAAATCTCGCCGCCTGGGATGGTTGCAACTGGAACAAGGAAAATGCCGCCCTGTTGCCGATGGGGCAGGGTGCGGTTACCCGCGATGGCACCGACTTCATCGTTACGGTCTCGTGGGATAACAACAAGGATGGCGTTGTCGACGCCAACGATTACTTTGTCGATAGCGATGGCAATGGTTCCAAGGATGCCAGCTATTCGGTGCGGGTGCAGCCATGAAAGACAATTCCTTGCGGCGCGCCAATACGGGCTTCACCTTGGTTGAACTGCTGGTGTCGGTTGCCATCGGCCTTTTTCTGGTTGCCGTCGTCGGCGGGGTCTACCTGAGTTCGAAGGACAGTTTCAACTATCAGGATGCCATGTCGCGACTTCAGGAGAATTCCCGTTTTGCCATGGAGCGCATGGCTCGGGATATCCGCATGGCTGGCTACAACGGTTGCGGCAACCTCTCCAAGGTGGCGAATACCGTCAATGGTGGCTCGACGAACTGGTGGCTCAACTTCCTGGCGCCGGTGGTCGGCTACGACAACCTGTCGGCGTCCCAGACGCAATTTCCTGGCGCAGTAGCTGGAACTGACGCAATCGTCCTGATTGGCGTTGATGCGGACGAACTGACGGTTATTTCCCACAACGCACCCGCTGCAGTGATTCAGACGACGCAGCACGCGATCAAACCCGGTGCGATCCTGGTCATCACCGACTGTTCGCAGACCTCGGTCTTCCAGATGTCGGGGCCGACGAACAACAACGCGAACGCGACAAGTGTGGTCCACAACACCGGCACTGGTTCACCCGGAAACTGCAACAAACAACTTGGCGCAAGCTGCCCCACTCAGAAGGCCTATACCTACCGTCCGGGTTCATCCTTGCTGCAAATGTATGCCAATGGCTACTACATCGCACCCTCGGCGGCCGCAAACAATGGCAATGCGCTCTGGGTTTGCTCCATCACCGGCCAGACCGGTGGCACGGCACCCTGCACCGAGCTGATCAGCGGTGTCGAGAACATGCAGATCACCTACGGCGTCGATACCGATGGCGACCAGTCTGCGGATCGCTACGTGGACGCAAGCGCCGTCGCCAGCTGGGGGCAGGTCGTGAGCGTTCGTGTCAGCCTGCTGATGGCGACGCCGCCCAGCGCCGGGCGGCTTTCGGCAAACCCCCAGACCTATACCTACAACGGCACCACCACCACGGCAACCGACCGCCGGGTCAGGCACGTCTATAGCAGCACGGTGAATGTGCGCAACCGGACCAAGTGAGATGGAAATGAACGAAAAGCCCGCGAAGCGTTACCGGATCACCCCCCCGCGCCAGCAAGGAGGCGCGGTGCTGATGGTCGCTCTGGTTTTCCTCGTCATCATCACCATGCTGGGCTTGACCGCGATGCGCACCAACGTCATCGAGGAGCGGTTGGCCGGCAACAGCCGCGATTGGGCGCTCGCCTTCCAGGCGGCCGAAGCCGCCCTGCGCGATGCGGAGAAGGACATCCAGTCCGGGACGCGTTTTGTCGGGGAAACCGGCTTTGTTCCGGCGTGCACGAACGGACTGTGCACCCCGCAGATCGATGGCACGGCCATCTGGCAGGATCTCGAGACAGCGGCGAATTCGGGGTGGATGACTGGCGCCAGCGCCGGACCGAGCATCGCCTACGGCACCTATACCAATCCCACTCCCGCCACCGTCGCCAATGTTGCCCGGCAGCCCCGTTACCTCATCGAGGTCGTGACCGAAAAAGGCAGCAGCCTGTCGCAAAAAGGGGGTTATGGAAACCAGGGCAATCAATACGTTTACCGCGTAACCGCCCGTGGCTTCGGCACCAGCGTCGATTCTAGCGGCAACCCGATCGCCCGCGTGACCGTCCAAAGCATGTACAAGCCGTGATTTACAGGAGTACTACCATGAATGCTCGCAAAATTCCTCTTTGGCGCCGGTTTACGCTGTGTTTCACCGCACTGTCGCTGGTAGCACCGTGGCCCCTGATTCCGTCGGCGATGGCGGCGCCAACCCCGCTGACGCTGAGCCAGATTCCGCTGTTCATCACGACCGGCACCAAGGCCAACGTGCTGCTGATTCTTGACAACTCGAACAGCATGGACGAGAACGCCAGCGGCGCGGCGGTCGGAAGCGCCAACGCCAACAGCAAATCGGAAATTGCCCGCGGCGTGGCGAAGAATATCGTCGCCAGCTACGCCGGCAAGATCAACATGGGATTGATGGCCTATCAGCAGGGGGCCAATTCCCTGAGAAATCTGCACAACTCGCCCTACGACGCCAGCTTCGATCCGACGCACTACGATGCATCATGGACGGGGACGCGCGCATCGCCGACCCACAAGAAGTTCAGGACGCCAAACCTGAGCGACGCCGGCAAGTATGTCTACTTTAACGTCGCCCTTCCGTTCTACTCCACCTCCAACCAGGGCACGGCCTTCTGCAAGTCGACGACCGCGAATGCCTCGCCGAATATTGCTCACCCGGATGGTTTCTGGGATGTTGGCGATTCGGTGACCGGCCCCTGGGACAGCTATTCCTGTTACAACACCAAGACCGGAAACTCGAACACGACGGGTTGGAGCAGCCTTGTCGGCAACTACACGTTCACCCCGACGGACAGTGACTACGCGCAGAGCATCGTCGATTTTGGCCAGTACATGACTTGGGACTGGGTCAGCCTGACCTGGTTCAACAATACCTCTCCCGGCCGTGGATACCTGCACACGCCCATTGCCTTGCTTGATTCGACTCAGGCCGGCAAGCTCAACACCAAACTCGCCACCTCGCAATTTACCAACAACCAGCCGACCAATGCTGCTTACCCGCTCCAGAACGCTGGCCTGACCCCGATCGAGGGCACGCTGCTGACCGCGAAGGACTATTTCGGGGGTTCCTGGAACACCGCCGCTGAAGGCTATACGGCGGGCTGCTACCCGCTCCCCACGTCCTGCGGGAAGGACTTCGTCGTTCTGGTGACCGACGGCCTCCCCTCCACGGACAAGAACGGCGCCCTGATCACCAGCACGACAACGGCGCTCAATGACGCCGCAACGGCCGCCGCCACTCTCAAAGCAGCCGGCGTGGAAACCTATGTCGTCGGCTTCGCCCTGCCCTACGGCACCAATCCGGCCCAACTGGACACGGTGGCCGCAGCGGGCGGTACCGGCACAGCCTACTCGGCAAGCAATCAGACAACGCTCAATGCGGCGCTCACGGCGATTTTTGCCGACATCATGCAGAAGACCGGTTCGGCGGCTGCGGTTGCAACCAATTCGACCTCGCTCAATTCGAGTAGCGCAATCTATCAGGCCAAATTCGACTCCACCGAATGGAGCGGCCAGCTCCTCGCCTATGTCGTCGGAACCACCGGAGTGATTCCCAGCACCCCGACCTGGGACGCCGCCCAGAATCTGCCGACCTACTCCGCGCGCAAGATCATTTCATACAAGCCGAGCAGCGGGGCTGGTATCGCTTTCGCATGGCCGGTCAATCCCGCTTCGCCGACCGCGACCGAGATGGATACGGCCCAGAGTACGGCGATCGGCGGCAGCGCGGTTCTCGACTACCTGCGCGGAAGCGCTTCCAACGAAGGGACTGGCGGCACCAACTACCGGCCGCGGCCAACGAGCAAGCTGGGCGACATCATCAATTCGTCGCCAGTGTTCGTCGAGAAGCCTAAAGGGGGATACGCCGAGAGTATCGAGACGGTATCCTACTCGACCTTTGTATCGAGCTATGCGGCGCGTACCCCGGTACTCTATGTCGGCGGCAACGACGGGATGCTGCACGGTTTCCGCGCCACCGATGGCGTCGAGTTGTTGGCGTATGTGCCGTCCTCGGCATATCCGCAGTTGCAGAGTCTGAGCTCCCAAAACTACGCCCACCGGTACTTCGTGGATGGATCCCCGACGGCAGCCGATGTCTTTTACGGCAGCCAATGGCATACGGTGCTGGTCGGCGGCCTTAACGGCGGCGGCCAGGGAATCTATGCGCTGGACGTCACCTACCCGGCCGCAGCGACCGGGGTGACCAATGTTTCGGGCTCGTCCACGTTTTCCGAAGCCAATGCCGCGTCACTGGTGCTCTGGGAGTTCACCGACCGTGACATGAATTCAACGTCTACGACCAATACCAATTTCGATGCCGATCTCGGTTACACCTACAGTCAGCCAGCCATCGGTAAAATGGCTAACGGCAAATGGGCGGCAGTATTCGGCAATGGTTACAACAACACGAATGCCGACGGCGCCGCGAGCACCACGGGGAATGCCGTGCTCTATGTTGTCGATGTCCAGACCGGCCAACTGATCAAGAAGTTCGACACCGGGAAAGGCATGACGAGCAGCCCCAATACCAACACCCCGAACGGCCTCGCCTCACCGGCCATCGTCGATGTCGATGGTGACGAGATCATCGATTACATCTATGCCGGCGACCTGCAGGGCAACATGTGGAAGTTCGACGTAACCAATACCAACCCAAGCCAGTGGGACTCGGCATACAAGAGCACCAGCAACCCCACGCCACTGTTCACCGCATTGATGGGATCGACACCGCAACCGATCACCGAACGCCCCGAGGTTGGCGAACATCCTGAAGGCGGCGTACTGGTCTATTTCGGCACGGGCAAGTACATCGAAACCGGCGACAATTCCGGCACCGGCCAGACCACCCAGACCTTCTACGGCATTTGGGACAATGGTGCCGCGGTCGGCAACTCGCGCAGCCCGCTCCTGCAGCAGCAGATTCTTGCCGAGGTCACCTCCAACAGTGAATTGTGGCGCCTGACCAGCAACAACGTGCCGACGTGGACCGGCGGCAGCGCCCACAAGGGCTGGTACATCGACCTGTACAACACCCAGGGTGGCAACACCAACAACTATGGCGAACGACAGGTCAGCAACCCCATACTGACGAACAAGCGACTGGTGTTCACGACCCTGATTCCGGCAGCCAATCCTTGCGCATACGGTGGCGACAGCTGGCTTATGGAACTGAACCCGGAAACTGGCGGGCGCTTCACTTTCTCGCCCTTCGATGTCAATGGCACGGGCGGCTTCACGACTGCGGATTTCCTGACCGGTGGCACCGTAACCACCCCGGCGCCCGTTACCGGCAGAAAACTTTCGGGGGGTATTGCCGGCGCGCCAGCCATCATGTATGACCCGAGCAACAAGACTGAAATCAAGTACTTCAGCCAATCGAGCGGCGTACTCAAGGCAGTCAAGGAAAACCCCGGCGGTGCCTCAGGCCGTGTCTCGTGGCGCGAAATCATCGGAAACTAGGAGAAACTCATGAAGCGAATCCTCAAGGCAATCCCTGCGGCGTTGCTGGCTGTCACCACCTTGCTGCCGACCGCCGCGCTGTCCGTCACCGACATTGTTCCGGAAAAGACTGTTGCGCCTGCTCCGGGCAGTCCGCAGGAGCCGAAGGCGGCGGCGGTGCGTAACCAGGCACGCCCGCAGCCACAGGCCAACGGCACTCAAGGGGTCAAGAAACCCGCGAGCAACGCGGTGAGAGAACCAATAAAATGAGACCAGCCGTTCAACGTGGTTTCACGCTCATTGAAGTCATGATCGTCGTCGCGATACTGGGGGTGATTGCAGCCATTGCCTTCCCTTCATACATGGAGAGCGTCAGGAAATCCCGGCGTGCCGATGCGAAGTCGGCATTGATGGCCGCCTCGCAGGCAATGGAAAAATATTTTACCGAGCGCCAGACTTACGCAACCGCAACGCTGGGATCAAACGCTACTGATGTCTACCCGACAACCTCTCCCGATGGCTATTACACCTTAAGCTTTTCGGTTGCGTCGACCGCCAGCGCCTATAGCCTTCAGGCGGCACCCACTGCCGGCAAAGGTCAGACCAGTGACAAGTGCGGGACATTCAGTATCAATCAGCTTGGTGCCAAAGGTGTAAGTGGTGGGTCGCTGAATGCGGCGGCCTGCTGGTAGCTTGTGAGCGTTGCCTGATTCAGGACCTCAACTGAATGGCATTCACGGTTCCTGCCGCGGGCCATTCACGGCAGCCGCGTGTCCTCCCGCAGTTCAACGCAAGGCTGGTTTCCGGATCGCCGGTTGTCTGTTGCTGTCGGTACTCCTGCATTTGACTTCAGGCTTCTGCCTGTCGTCCAGGGACCCGTCTGGCGTTGCCGATGCCAGATTGGCCTTCCATCTGCCAACGGCCAACGCCCTGTCGGCCGATCTGGTTCAGAAAATACCCGTACGGACGCCGCCTGAACGATTTGACGAAGCCCGGGCAACAACAGGCCCGACCGGAAAAGACCCGGAACTTCCGCAAGACAGCCCCTCCGGCGCCAGAAAGACAGAATGGATTCCACCCAATTACTTTGCGCCGGAGCAACTTTCCCGCAGGCCACGCCTACGGGCAGCCATCTCTCTCGACGCGCCGGACTTGCCGCCAGAAGCAGCATCGGGCACCCTGACCATTCAGTTGCTGCTCAGTGCCGATGGATCCGTCGATGAAGTCATCGTCGCCTCGTCGACACTGCCTCAGCCCTTGGTCGACGCCGCTGTGCAGGCTTTTTCGTTAGCATCGTTCGAACCTGGACAAATCGCCGGGACGCCTGTGCGTAGCCAATTTTTTCTGGAAGTTCGCTATGAGGCCCACCACCCCTGATGGAAAAACGTGTCGATATTCTTTACACACATGCCGCCAGAAAAATACCGGCAAAAATTATCTTTCAATAAAATCAATCTGTTAAAAAAATACTTCTCATATGGTATGAATCATGCTTTGTTTCAAACGTAACACCAAACTCATCAAGGAGAAACCATCATGAAATTCGTCGTTCTTGCCTTTACCGCTTTGGCTTCAAGCTTCGCAAATGCAGCAGTCGTTACCCAACTTCCAGAGCCTGAAATGTGGGCCCTTCTGGGAATCGCTGGCGTTGCCGCCGTCGCCGTGAAGCATTTCAAGAAGTAATATTCTCGGAAGGGGCGGTTCCAATCAACGGGACAGCCCCTTCGGCAACGGGAAGGAAACCGCCTCCTCAACACGGATTAGCTGCTTTACTTCAGCGTTTGTCAGCTTGCAGATACGGTCTACCACCCGCTCAACAATGACTTCAGGGGCGGATGCGCCGGCTGTGATGCCGATGTTTTCCTTGCCGGCCAGCCATTCGGCGCAAATTTCCTCCGGTCCATCAACCAGGTAGGCCTCGATACCGCGGGCCTGAGCCACTTCTCTTAAACGACGCGAGTTGGAACTGTTGGGACTTCCAACAACAATGACGAGGTCGCTTTCCTCTGCCAGCGCCTTCACAGCGTCCTGACGGTTTTGTGTCGCGTAGCAGATGTCGTCCTTCTTGGGCCCCTGCACACTTGGAAAATGCTGCTTGAGCGCAGCAATCACCTGCGACGCATCGTCGATTGACAGCGTCGTCTGAGTAACGAATGACAGTTGATCTGGCTGGGTCACCTTAAGTTGCCCGACATCGCCAACAGTCTCGACGAGATACATCCCGTCCCGGCTCTGCCCCATGGTGCCCTCGACTTCCGGATGCCCCCTGTGGCCAATCATCACCACTTCCCTTGCCTGATGGCGCATCTTGCCGACTTCGACGTGCACCTTGGTGACCAGCGGGCAGGTTGCATCGAAGACTTTGAGGCCGCGTTGTTCGGCTTCGTCGCGCACCGCCTTGGAGACCCCGTGGGCGCTGAAGATGACCGTGCTGCCGGCTGGCACCTCGCTGAGTTCCTCGATGAACACCGCGCCCTTGGCGCGCAGGTCGTCGCAGACGAACTTGTTGTGCACGACCTCATGGCGCACGTAGATCGGCACACCGAACTTTTCGAGCGCGCGCTCGACGATGGCGATGGCCCGCTCGACACCGGCACAGAAGCCGCGGGGGTTGGCGAGGATGACTTGCATTTACATGATTCCGATAATTTCCACCTCGAAGCGGATCGTCTTTCCCGCCATCGGGTGGTTGAAGTCGAACAGGGCATGCGTCGCATCGAGTTCACGCAGGAACCCGGCAAAGCTGCCCCCGTTGGGTGCGGTGAATTCGACGACCGAATTCTCCTTGAGTTCCATGTCGGCCGGCAGTCCGCTGCGGGCGATTCGCTCGACGAGGCGCGGGTTGTGCTGGCCGAAGGCTTCATCGGGTTCGAGCTGGAAGACGAAACGCTCCTGCGCCGGCAGGCCGATCAGCACGTTTTCCAGGTTCTCGGCAAGCTGGCCGCTGCCCATTTGCAGGGTCGCCGGGCCCATGTCGAACGTGGACAGGAACTCGTCGCCATCGACCGTCGAGATCCGGTAATGCAGCGTCAGATAGCTGTCGGAACGCACCGTCGTCATACGCGTTTTCCTCGTTTTTCTTGCCTGCTGCGGTCAACTGCTCGAAAACGAGCAAAACCGCCCCGACGGTGATGGCGGAATCCGCCACGTTGAAAGCCGGCCAATAGAAGCCGGCGGCATGCCATTGAATGAAATCGACGACCGCGCCAAAGCGGATGCGGTCGATCACGTTGCCCAGCGCGCCGCCCATGATCAGGGCCAATGCCAGCGACAACAGCTTTTGCTGCGGATGCTGGCGCAGCATGATCGCGATCCAGCCGGAGACGCCGATTGCCAGCAGCGTGAACAGCCACCGCTGCCAGCCCGGCTGATCGGCCAGAAAACTGAACGCCGCTCCCGGATTGTAGGTCAGCACCCAGTTCCAGAACGGCGCGACGTAAATCGTCTCGCCGAACCGGATGTTTTCCAGCACGAACCATTTGCTGAACTGGTCGAGGACGATGACCAGCCCGGCCAGCGCATACCAGCGCTTCGCGTCAGGCACAGGTACGAACCTCGCCGGTGCCATGGAGGTTGCTTATACAGCGGCCACACAAGCCAGGATGTCCGGCATCGGCGCCGACGTCTTCGCGCAAGTGCCAGCAGCGCTCGCACTTGCCGTGGCTGGAAGCTTGGGCAGTCAGGGAATCGCTGTCGTCCCTTACAATCGTCACCTTCGAGCAGATCAGCACGAACTTGAGATCGTCGCCGAGCGACGCCAGCAGGTCGAATTTCTCGCCGCCACAATGTAGCGTCACTTCGGCCTGCAAGGAGGAGCCGATCTTGCCGGCTTCGCGCAGCTCTTCCAGCGCCTTGGCCACCTCGGCGCGGACCGCGCGAATCTGCGTCCACCTGGCCAGCAGATCGCCCTCGCCTTCCGGCTTGGGCAGGTCGTGCCAAGTGTGGAACATCACCGACTGCCCGGCGTCGCCGGTCAGCAACTCCCAGATCTCCTCGGCGGTGAACGCCAGAATCGGCGCCATCAGCCGGGTGAAGGCCTGCAGGATGTGCCAGAGCGCCGATTGCGCCGAGCGCCGGGCGCGCGAATCCGGCGCCGTGGTGTACAGGCGGTCCTTCAGGATGTCGAGGTAGAAGCCGCCGAGGTCTTCCGAGCAGAAGGTCTGCAGGGCCTGGACGACGCGGT
This sequence comes from Candidatus Dechloromonas phosphorivorans, assembly GCA_016714975.1. Classification (GTDB taxonomy): domain Bacteria; phylum Pseudomonadota; class Gammaproteobacteria; order Burkholderiales; family Rhodocyclaceae; genus Azonexus; species Azonexus phosphoriphilus. The sequence continues at coordinate 282,914 of JADKBR010000001.1, forward strand.
GGAACTCATAGCGTTCGTAATCAGCCAGGCAGCTTGCCTGCAATTCGCGGGTCAGTGCCAGCGCGTAGCGGTCGATTTCCAGCCAGTCGCCAACCGGCAGCATGTCGGCCTGCGCGTCAAAGTCGGAGACGTTGGCCAGCAGGAAGCGCAGCGTGTTGCGGATGCGGCGGTAGCCTTCGACGACGCGCTTGAGGATTTCGTCGGAAATGGTCAGTTCGCCGGAGTAATCGGTGGAGGCCGTCCACAGGCGCAGGATGTCGGCGCCCATCTTGTCGGAAACCTGCTGCGGCGCGATGACGTTGCCCTTGGACTTCGACATCTTGTGGCCCTTGCCGTCGACGACGAAGCCATGGGTCAGCAGTGCCTTGTAAGGCGCGCGGCCGTCGATCGCGCAACCGGAAAGCAGCGACGACTGGAACCAGCCGCGATGCTGGTCGGAACCTTCGAGATACATGTCGGCCGGGTAGGCGAGATCGCCGGCGTGCGAGCCGCGCAGGACGTGACAGTGCGTGGTGCCGGAATCGAACCAGACATCGAGCGTGTCCTTCATCTTGACGTACTGCCCGGCTTCGGCGCCGAGCAGTTCGGCGGCGTCGAGCCTGAACCAGGCTTCGATGCCCTCCTTCTCGACACGCAGCGCGACCTGTTCGATCAGTTCGGCGGTCCGCGGGTGCGGCAGCGCCGTCTCCTTGTGCAGGAAGAAGGGAATGGGCACGCCCCAGTTGCGCTGACGGGAAACACACCAGTCCGGCCGGGTGCGCATCATGGCCTCCAGCCGGGCGCGGCCCCAGGCCGGGAAGAACTGGGTCTCATCAACGGCGCGCTCGGCGATCCAGCGCAGGGTCGAGGCGTCTTCGTCCTTCTTGTGTTCCATGCCGATGAACCACTGCGTCGTCGCCCGGAAGATGATCGGCGTCTTGTGGCGCCAGCAGTGCGGATAGCTGTGCTGGATTTTCTCCATTTTCAGCAGTCGACCGCAGCCATCGAGTTCCTGGAGGACCAGCGGATTGGCCTCCCAGACTGTCTTGCCGGCCAGTTCACCGACCGCCAACGCCGGCGTGTTGGGCAGAAACCGGCCGTCGCTGCCGACCGGATTGTTGACCGGCAGGCCGTAGCGCTTGCCGATGACGAAGTCCTCGGCTCCGTGCGCCGGGGCGGTGTGCACCAGGCCGGTACCGGCCTCGGTGGTGACGTGCGTGCCGCAGATGATGGCGACGTCGCGATTCTGGAAGGGGTGCCTGAGCAGTATCTGGTCAAGCCGGCTGCCTTCGCAAGACGCGACAGATTCGCCGGTCAGTCCGTAACGCTTGAGGCAGGCTTCGCCCAGCTCGCGGACCAGGATCAGCGCGCCCTTCTGGGTTTCGATGAGGTCGTAGGTCAGTTCCGGATGCACGCTGACCGCCTCGTTGGCCGGCAGGGTCCACGGGGTTGTCGTCCAGATCACCGCGAACGCCGGGCCGCGCAGGTGGGTCAGGCCGAAGGCAGCCGCCAGCTTTTCGGCATGGTTGGGGTGCACCTCGAAAGCGACGTCGATCGCCGGCGAGCTCTTGTCCTCATATTCGACCTCGGCTTCGGCCAGCGCCGAGCCGCAGTCCAGGCACCAGTTGACCGGCTTCAGGCCCTGATAGAGGTAGCTGCGCTCGAGGATCGTGCCGAGCGCGCGTATTTCGTCGGCCTCGGCCTTGAAACTCATGGTCAGGTAGGGGTTGTCCCAATCACCGAGCACGCCAAGGCGGATGAAATCCTTCTTCTGGCGCTCGACCTGCTCGGCGGCGAAGGCGCGCGAGAGTTCGCGCACCTTGTCGGCGGGAATCCCCTTGCCGTGCTGCTTCTCGATCTGGTGCTCGATCGGCAGCCCGTGGCAATCCCAACCCGGCACGTAGGGTGCATCGAAGCCGGCCAGCGTTTTCGCGCGGACAATGATGTCCTTGAGGATCTTGTTGACCGCGTGGCCGATGTGGATGTCGCCATTGGCGTAGGGCGGGCCGTCGTGCAGCACGAAACGCGGGCGACCGGCGCAGACCTCGCGGATGCGCTGGTAGAGTTTCCTCTCCTGCCAATCGCCAACCCGCTGTGGCTCGCGCCGGGGCAGGTCGCCGCGCATCGGGAAGGCCGTATCCGGCAGGTTCAGGGTGTCTTTGTAATCAGGCATTGTGCTTGCTCACCGCTTGAAGAAGGCCCGCGCTGCCGCGGCGTCGGCCGCGATCTGCGCCTTCAGGGCATCGAAATTGGGGAAACGTTGCTCGCTGCGCAACTTATGCACAAAACGAACCGAAATGTGCGCGCCGTAGATGTCGCGGTCGAAATCGAACAGGTGCACTTCGAGCAGGGGCCGCGTACCGCCCACCGTCGGCCGGATGCCGAGATTGGCCACCCCGGGCAGAGGCTTGACCCCAAGGCCGCTGACTTCGACCGCAAAAACGCCGGTCATCGGCAGCGGATTGTGTCTGATGCGGATGTTCGCTGTGGCAAATCCGAGCTGCCGCCCAATCTTGTCGCCATGCGCAACCTGACCGTCGATGATGTAAGGCCGGCCGAGCAGGCGGGCCGCCTGTTCCATGTCTCCCGCCACCAGCGCAGCGCGGACACCGGAACTCGACACTCTTTCGCCGTCGACCGTGACGCTGCCCATCGCCTGGACGGAAAAGCCATGCCCGGCGCCGGCTTGCTGCAAAAGGGAGAAGTCACCCGCCCGCCCCTTGCCAAAGCGGAAATCGTCACCGACGATCAAATGGCGAACGCGCAGGCCGCCCACCAGCACCTGTTCGATGAACTGCGTGGCAGTCAGCGCCGCAAACCTGGCATTGAAACGGCACACCATCGCCTGCTCGATGCCTGCCTCGGCTAGCAGTTCGAGCTTTTCGCGGAAGGTTGTCAGACGCGCGGGCGCCGAGGCCAGGCTGAAAAATTCGCGCGGATGCGGATCGAAGGTCAGAACCGTAGACGGCAGGGCTAACTGGCGCGCGACACCGCCCAAGCGTTCCAGCAAGACGCCATGACCGCGATGAACGCCGTCAAAGTTGCCGATCGCCAGTGCCGTCGGCCCCGGAAGCGGGCGCGAAAAACCGCGAAAGACGCGCATTTGATGCCCGAAAAAAGGGGCAATTATAGCGGCTTGCGCCCCCCCGCGCTCGTCCCAGACTCCTGCGACGCACCAACCAAGCATGCCCGTGACAATCTTGAACAGTTCAGCGACCCGGAGGCCACCTGCCGGCCATGATTGACCGCGCCGATACCACGAGATCTGTCGCGTCCAAACTGGATGCACCATGCGTACACGCGACGCACAAACTGTTGCAATCCGTTACTTGATTCGCGCCCTCAGCGCCGCTATCTTACATCCATGCGCTGGACTCGTTCAGCCTAGGCGGCCAACCTCTCCCCTCCCAAAACCCGGCCGCCTCGAAAGCCCCTTGCCCCCTCAAGGGGCTTTCGCCTTTTTACAACACAGGAAAAGTCGGGACAAATTAATTGTTGCGCCGCAGCAATGCTGCGTGTATAGTAGCGCTGTCTCCTCCTCCAGTCCTCTGGACGGATTTAAGCCCGCCTAGCGCGGGCTTTTTTTTGCGGTGTTCACACCCTGAGCTGCCACCATCACATGGCTCGCTTGATCGTCAGTTCGCCTTGGGCAAAATGGAGCAAGAAGCCAGCCGCGAGTTCCGTGGACAAAAAAAGGGTGCGTCACAGCGCACCCCAACCCCAACAGAGAATCACCATGAAGCGCTTGCTTCACATGGGACAATTATTCACACGCGACCCATATCAGGCGTTGACGCAGGTCAACTTTTCTGCCGATCGTCGCTCTTTTCCGGTCCCGATTGCGGAATGTTCGGTCCGTCGTCGTCCATCAGGATCTTGAAGCCGGGACCTTCGAGATCGTCGAACTGACCGCTGCGGACCGACCACCAGAAGACCACCGCGATCACGAAGACGAGGATCACCGAGATCGGGATCAGCAGATAGATGCTTTCCATCAGTGCGTTTCCATGCGCTGAATGCGCAGCGAGTTGAGCACGACCAGCAGCGAACTGGCCGACATGCCGATTCCCGCCAGCCAGGGCGTGACATAACCGGCGATGGCCAGCGGCAAGGCAATGAAATTGTACGCGAATGACCACCAGAGGTTCTGCCGGATGACCTGCAGCGTCCTGATCGCCCGCCGCAGGCCGTGGCGCAGGTGGTCCAGATTTTCGGAAAGCAGCACGAAGTCGGACTGTGTGCGCGCCAGCTGGGCACCGCCGCCCATGGCGACCGACACCTGCGCCTGGGCCAGGACCGGCGCATCATTGACCCCGTCACCGATCATCGCCACCACCGCCCCGCCCGCCTGAAGCGCCGTGACGCAGTCATGCTTGCCTTGCGGTGTGACGCTGGCGCGAACGTCGGTGATGTCCAGTTGGCCCGCAACCCGCCGCGCCACCGCCGGCGCGTCTCCGGTCAGCAGCACCACCTTCCTTCCGGCAGCGAGAAGCTCGGCAATCAGCGCCGCCGACTCGGGACGGACCTCGTCGCCGATCCGGAACAGCGCCAGGCAGCCGGTGGCGTCTGCAAGCGCAACCACAGTGTCGCCGCTGTCAAGCCAGCCAGCGGCCGCCTCCGGGAAGGCGCCATTGCCGAGCGCCAGGGCATAGGCCGGACGCCCGATGCGGCAATTCCGCCCAGCGATTGTCGCCGCAATCCCCTGCCCTGGCTCGGCAACGACATCGGTCGCCGGCGGCAGCGCCGCACCGGCCGCCCGACGCAGCGCTGTCGCCACCGGATGTTCGGAACTCTGCTCGAGGGCAGCGGCAACGGCCAGGCACGCATCCCGCTCCAGGGCGCCCAGAACGGCCACGTCGACAAGATGCATGCGCCCCGGTGGTCAACGTCCCGGTCTTGTCGAAGACGAAGTGCGTTGCTCTGGCCAGCGTCTCGATGGCATGCCCACGTGTGACCAGCAGGCCGTCCTTGGCCAGCGCGCCGGCGGCCACCGTCAGGGCGATCGGCGTCGCCAGCGAGAGGGCGCAGGGGCAGGTCACGACCAGGACCGATACGGTGATCCACAAGGCCCTGGAGGGGTCCGCGAAATACCAGCCGACCGCCACCGCGGCGGCGACGATGAGCAGCGTCGCGACGAAATAGCTGGCGATGCGGTCTGCCAGTTCGACGATGCGCGGCTTCTCGGCAGCCGCCCGCTCCATCAGGCTGATGATGGCGGACAGGCGGGTCCTCGTGCCGACCTGCTCCACCTGCACGATCAGCGGACTCTCGGCGTTGATCGTGCCGCCGGTCACCGGTTCGCCCGGCGATTTCGGCACCGGCCTGCTCTCGCCGGTGAGCAGCGCCTCGTCGGCGCAGCTCACGCCTTCGACAACCAGGCCGTCGGCCGGCACGATGTCGCCGGCACGCACCAGCACGTAGTCACCCGGACTCAGGTCGGCGACCACGCGCTGCTCGGTGCTGCGGTCGACCGGGAAATTCGGCATCTTTTGGGCAAAGGCAGGCAGCAGCCGGGCCAGAGCCTCGGTCACACTGACCGCCTTCTGGCGCGCCGTCATCTCCAGATAGCGACCGCCGAGCAGGAAGAAGACGAACATGGTCACCGAATCGAAATAGACCTCGCCCGCCTGCCAGAACGTCGCCCAGCAACTGGCCACAAACGCCGCGCCGACGCCGAGGGCCACCGGAACGTCCATGCCGACCCGGCGCAACCGGAGATCGCGCCAGGCATTGCGGAAAAAGGGCGCGGCGGAATAAAAGACTACCGGCAGGGTCAGCAGCAGGCTGGCCCAGCGCATCATGCTCTCGACATCGGCGGTCATGTCGCCGTCGGCGATGTACATCGGATAGGCGTACATCATCACCTGCATCATGCCGAAGCCGGCTACCCACAGGCGCCACAGGGCGTCGCGCCGCTCCTTGCGCGAGATCTCCTCGTTCTTCGCGGCGTCGTAGGGATAGGCGCGGTAGCCGATGGCAGCGATCGCTCCCAGGATATCGGAGAGCCTGATCCGCGATTCGTCCCAGCGCACCCGCGCCCGGCGCGTCGCATAGTTGATGTCCACTGCGGTAACTCCCGGCAGCTTGCCCACATGCTGCTCGTTGAGCCAGATGCAGGCGGCACAGGTTATTCCCTCGAGGAGCAGCGACGCTTCGCGCTCGCTTTCCCCCAGCATCTTGACGAAGCTCTTCTGGAAATCGGCGTGATCGTACAGCGCCAGTTGCTCGAGGATGGCCGGCATCGCCTCGCGCGGCGCTTCCGGCAACGAATCGCGGCTGCGGTAATAGTCCGCGAGCCCGTTGGCGACGATCGATTGCGCTACCGCCTGGCACCCGTAACAGCACATCGGGCGTTCTTCTCCACCCACCGCGACCGACAGTTCGAGATCATCCGGAATCGGCTGACCGCAGTGATAACAGGGAGCTTCAGACATGCAAAGGAGAAAGGCGCCGCAGCGCCTTTCCGGTCCAGGAGGCGGAGCCGCAGTATAGATTATTTGGTTCCCATGCGGATGGCGCCGTCGAGGCGGATCACCTCGCCATTCAGGTAGGAATTCTCCGCGATGTGCCTGACCAGCGCCGCGAATTCGGCCGGCCTGCCCATGCGTGACGGGAACGGCACCATCCGGCCCAGCGATTCCTGGACTTCGGGCGCCATGCCGAGCAGCATCGGCGTTTCCATGATGCCGGGCGCGATGGTCACGCAGCGGATCCCGCTCCTGGCGAGTTCGCGGGCCACCGGCAGGGTCAGGGCGACGATTCCGCCCTTCGATGCGGCATAGGCCGCCTGCCCCAACTGGCCTTCGAAGGCGGCCACGCTCGCCGTATTGACGATCACGCCGCGCTCGCCACCGGCATCGGGCTCGCCCTTCATCATCGCCTCGGCCGCCAGACGGATCATGTTGAAGGTGCCGACCAGGTTGATGCCGACTGTCCGCGCAAAGGTCTCCAGCTTGTGCGGCCCGTCGCGCCCGACTACCTTCTCGGCCGGCGCCACGCCGGCGCAGTTGATCAGCCCATGCAGCCCGCCGAATACGGAAATTGCCGTATTTACGGCGTTGACCGCACTCGCCTCGTCCGCCACATCGGTCTCGACGAAACAGGCGTTGGCACCGAGTTCGACCGCCAGACTATCGCCCGCCTCGCGGTTCACGTCGGCCAGAACCACCTTCGCGCCGGCGGTGGCCAACGCCCGCGCCGTCGCAGCCCCCAGGCCGGAGCCCGCGCCCGTCACCAGAAACACCTTGCCCGCGATCTCCATCAATGCTCTCCCAATGTTCGATTTGAATATTCCGCAGCGCAAGCTCAAGCGAGGCGGCACCGCACCCGCCAGAATACTAACCCGGACCCGCGGGATCAAGAACCATCGAACCTCCTTTGAGTACCATAAATTCGCCAACGACTACTAGACTTTTCCCTTCGAATATAGTAGAAATGTACCACTCCATCCACCGTCGCGTTTGATATTCAAACATGGCACCTCTCCAAACACCGCGAATCCGCGTCTTGCTGGTCGATGACCACCCAATTTCATCCTGGGGACTGGAAAGACTTCTGCTCAGCGCACACTCGCAAGTGGAACTGGTGGGTACCGCGAGTGATGGCAACGAAGCCACCCGGTTTATCTACGAGACCCCGATCAACGTGATCGTCATTAACCTTGACGGAGAGCTTCGTGTCGATTTGATTGCCGAGCTATGCTCCATTTCGCCAGCGCGAGTGGTGGCGCTGACCGGATCGCGGGATGTTTCCCTGCACGACGGTGCGATTCTGGCGGGTTCGCGCGGAGTGGTGGCCAAGAGCGAACCGGTCGAGTCGCTGATCAGTGCGATCGAAAAGGTCGATGAAGGCGAGTTCTGGATCGACCGTGCCGCAACTACGCGGATCTTTCTCCACCTCGCACAGAACAAGGTTCCGCACTTCACCACACCCGAAAATCAGAAAATCGACACGCTGACCCGGCGGGAACGGGAGACCGCATTGGAAATCACCAAGGATGCGGCAGCCAATGGCAAGATACTCGCGCAACGCCTTGGCATCAGCGAGAACACGCTGCGTAACCACCTGAACTCAATCTACGGCAAGCTCGGACTCTCCAGCCGACTCGAACTGTTTGCCTACGCCAAACTGCACCTCATTCCCGGCAAGGCCTGAACGCCGGTAGTGTTAAAGAGGCTTGCGCCCAGGCGCAAGCCTCTGAATTTTCTGGTGCTGCAGAGAGGAGTCGAACCTCCGACCTACTGATTACGAATCAGTTGCTCTACCAACTGAGCTACTGCAGCAGCACAGCGTAGAATTATAACTTTTGCACGTGCTTTCAGGCAACGCCGGCAATCCATGAATCTTCTGCGCGCCTTGGCGACGGTCAGCGGCATGACGCTGCTCTCGCGCATTCTCGGTTTCGTTCGCGATTTCGTCATCGCCCGTACCTTCGGCGCCGGCCTGGCGACGGATGCCTTCTTCGTCGCCTTCAAGCTGCCCAACCTGCTGCGCCGGATGTTCGCCGAAGGCGCCTTTTCGCAGGCCTTCGTGCCCATTCTCGGCGAATACAAGAACAAGCGCGGCGACCAGGAGACGCTGCTGCTGATCGACCATGTGACCAGCATCCTCACCCTGATTCTGTTCGCCGTCACCGCCATCGGCGTCGCCGCGGCACCGCTGCTGGTCTGGATCTCGGCGCCGGGCTTCGCCGCCGACGCAAACAAGTTCGAGCTGACCGTCGCGCTCACCCGCATCACCTTTCCCTACATCTTCTTCATGTCGCTGGTCGCCCTTGCCGGCGGCATCCTCAACACCATGAGCCGTTTCGCGCTGCCCGCCTTCACGCCGGTGCTGCTCAACGTCGCCTTCATCGCCATGGCGCTGTTCGCCGTGCCGTACTTCGACCCGCCCGTTCTCGCGCTGGGCTGGGCGGTCTTGCTCGGCGGCGTGCTGCAACTGGCGATCCAGATTCCGGCTTTGCGCCGCATCGCCATGCTGCCGCGTCCGTCGCTGAACTGGCGCGCCGCCTGGCAGGACCCCGGCGTACGCCGCATCCTGACCCTGATGGGACCGGCGCTGCTCGGTGTGTCGGTGTCGCAGATCAGCCTGCTGATCAACACCATCTTCGCCTCGTTTCTGAAGACCGGCAGCGTCTCCTGGCTCTATTACGCCGACCGCCTGATGGAATTTCCCTCCGGCATGCTCGGCGTCGCGCTCGGCACCATCCTGCTGCCCTCGCTCTCGAAGTACCACGCCAGCGCCAACCATCTCGAATACTCGAAGCTGCTCGACTGGGGCCTGCGCCTGACCCTGCTGCTCGCCGCGCCGGCCGCCCTCGCCCTCGCCATACTCGCCGTGCCCCTGATCGCAACGCTGTTTCACCACGGCGCGTTCACCGGCAACGACGTGTTCCAGACCCGCCAGGCTCTGGTCGCCTACAGCATCGGCCTGGTCGGGCTGATTCTGGTCAAGGTGCTGGCGCCCGGCTTCTACGCCCGCCAGAACGTCAGGACGCCGGTCAGGATCGCGCTGATCTCGCTCGTCGCCACGCAGGCGATGAACCTCGCCTTCATCGGCTGGCTGCAGCACGCCGGACTAGCGCTGTCGATCGGCCTCGCCGCCTGTCTCAACGCCGCGCTGCTCTATCGCGGCCTGCGCCGGCACGACGTCTACCATCCGCAGCCCGGGTGGGCGGTCTTCTCGCTCAAGCTGCTGGCTGCGCTCGTCGTCATGGGCGGCGCGCTGTGGCTGGCCAGCGGCAGCGACGCCGCGTGGCTCGCCTATCCGCTGGCCGAACGCCTGATTCGCCTCGGAGTGCTGGTGGGGCTTGGCGGAATCGCCTATTTCGCTACACTATGGGTTCTCGGCTTTCGCCTGAACGACTTCAAGCGCCGCGCCGCCTAACCGGAGGAGAATCATTCGATGAAACTGACCAGCACCAGCTTTGCCGACGGGCAGAAAATCCCGGGCGCCTTCGCCTTCTGCATTCCCGACGCCGATCATCACGTCTGCCTGGGCAAGAACCTCAACCCGCAACTGGCATGGTCCGACGTTCCCGCCGGCACCCGCTCGTTCGCCATCATCTGCCACGATCCCGACGTGCCGAGCAAGGGCGACGACGTCAATCAGGAAGGGCGCAGCGTTCCCGCTTCGTTACCGCGCGTCGATTTCTTCCACTGGGTGTTGATCGACCTGCCTGCCGCGGTCAACGCCGTCAAGGAGGGCGAATTCTCGGACGACGTGACCCCGCGCGGCAAGCCTGGCCCGCAGGCCGCCCGCGGCGCCCGCCAGGGGATCAACAACTACACCGACTGGTTCGCCGGCGACAACGACATGCGCGGCGACTACCACGGCTACGACGGCCCCTGCCCGCCATGGAACGACGAGATCATTCACCACTACGTATTTACCGGTCTACGCGCTGGACGTCGAGCAGTTGCCGCTCGCCGGCAAGTTCGGCGGCCCGGAAGTGCGCGCCGCGATCGCCGGGCATGTCCTCGCCGATGCCTGCCTGACCGGCACCTACACGCTCAACCCCCGACTCGGCACCTGAGCCTGCCCGACAGAGTTTGGTCGGGCATTCCCGGATCATCCTTGGGCGGAACACTCGCGCGTTTCGCCGCGATGATCGACTCGCTGCGCACGAACCGGCCTTGTCCCGGTCCTCAGGGCGATCGCTGCGGCGTGGCTGCCCGCGATCACCGGTTCGCTGGCGGCGATCCCGGGCTTGACCATCTTCATCTGCAAATTGCGCCGACATCGTCACTGGTCGGATCTCGTTGAAGTCTACAAGATGGGGACATCTGAGCCAAAAAACAAATAATGCGCATGTCTCAATGGTAGACTCAAACAGTTGAATAACCCATCACTTAAATCACCGGGCATACCATGGCAACCGAAATCGAGCTCAAGCTTCAGCTAACCACGCAGACGGCGCGGCAGGTTCCCGCACACCCGCTGCTGGCCGGCATCAAGCCGCAGACCCAGCGCCTGCTGAATACTTATTACGATACGCCGGCGCTGGACCTGAACGCGCGTCGCATCGGCCTGCGCTTCCGCAAGAAGGGCGCACAGTGGTTGCTCACCGTCAAGTCGGCCGCAACAGTCAGCGGCGGCCTGGCACTGCGCCACGAATGGGAAACGCCGGCCAAACCCGGGCAGTTCGACTTCAGCCACATAGACGAACCGGACTTCAAGGTCGCCCTCGAACAAGCGTTGCCACGCCTGCAAGCAATGTTCACCACCGACTTTCGCCGCACGACCTGGAACGTCCCGTTTGGCGAATCGTTGATCGAAATGGCCCTGGACCAGGGCAGCATCAAGTGCACCGGGCACGCCATACGCATCTGCGAGATCGAACTTGAACTTATCTCCGGTGTAATTGGCGACATCTTCGCTCTCAGCCACCACCTGCAGGAAACGCTGGACCTGCGCCCCGCCGTCATGAGCAAGGCCGAGCGCGGCTATGCGCTGTTCAGCGAGACCCCGCAGAAGCCGTTCCGCGCCAAGGCCGCAGCGCTCAGGGCGGAGATGTCCCCGGTCAATGCCTTCCGTGCCATCGCACTGAGCTGCCTGGAGCAGTTCCAGCGCAACGAATACGGCCTGCTGACCGCAAACAAAGACCCCGAATACGTCCACCAGGGCCGCGTCGCGCTGCGTCGCCTGCGCTCGGCGCTCAAGCTGTTCGCGCCGGTACTGCCGCCGGATTTCGTCGCCACCTATGGCCAGGCCTGGCAGGGTCTTGCCAGCGGCCTGGGTGACGCGCGCAACTGGGATGTCTTCCTCAGCGAGACGCTGCCGCCGATTCTCGCCGCCTTTCCCGACCACCGCGATGCTCGCCGCCTGCAGGCGGAGGCGGTGCGGCACGCCCAGCAGGCACGCACCGCCGCAGCACACCTGGTCGCCCAGCCGGACTACCCCCGCCTGGTCGTCGACTTCACCGCTGCCCTCTACGGCTTGCAGGATCGGCAAGCTCTGAAATTGCGAAAATTCGCCAGCAAGCGCTTGTGCAACCGCGCCCGCCAGGCCCGCGTTCTCGCCGAACGCGCAGCCGAGTTGCAGCCCGAAGAGCGGCACGAGCTGCGCATCTCTTTCAAGAAGCTGCGCTATGCCGTCGAATTCTTCACCCCTCTGCTGGCCCCGAACCGGCTGCGAAGCTACCTGGCATCCCTAACCCAGATCCAGGACGAGCTCGGGCTGATCAATGACCAGGTCACCGCCGGGACACTGGTCGGGCAGGCGCTGGCCAACCGCCCGGCGGGACCGGTCCATGGATGGGTCGCCGGCCGGCACGAACTGCTGGCACACGAACTGCCGGAAGCGCTCGCTACCTGGCTGGCGCAAAAGGCGCCCTGGTAACGATCCGGCTTGTCCGGGTGCGACGCTATTCGAGCTTCGCGATTGCCGGCAGGAAGACTTCGGTCACCAGCACCTGCTGTGCGCCCAGTCGGTGCAGCGAGCGCCGCGCCCAGAGGCACGGTCCAGCCGCCCCGAGGGCCGCGGCGCGCTGATAGAGCGGATGGCGTGCATCGAGCCGCCGGTACTCGATCGCGCCACGATTGAACCCGGGATACGAAAAGAGCAGCGAACCCAGCGAGCGACTGCCGAGGCGCGCCAGCCAGCGCGTCAGACGACCCCTGGTTGCGGTCGACAGCACGGAATGGGCAAAAATCACCGGCACCCCGTCGCATTCGAGAACGACCTCGCGCACCCATGCCAAGCGCCGGCGCGGCATCTCGTCAGCCTGGGGCAGATCCTTGCCGTAGCCTAGAACGCGCACCTGAAAGTCGCGACATGCCCTTTGGCAACGCGCCGTCAACGACGCGGACTCGGTCAGCCACGAACGAAGGACGGGGTCTGGCCCGCCGCCAGCAAGCCGGGAACGCCATTTGCGTGATGTCATTACTGCGGCCGCGGCGCCTTGTCGATGCCGCCCAGCTTCACGCCGGGCTTGATCCCGCGCTGGGTGAACCAGCCCTGGTTCATCTCAAGCGCGTAGCGCGCCGGCTTCTTCGCGCAATGGTTGGATTCCGTCTGCGGCTGCATGTCCTCGATGTTGATGATGACGCCGTCGGCATCCATGAAGGCCACCGAGAGCGGGAGGTAGGTATTGCGCATCCACATGCAGTGCGTGTTCTCGCGGCCGAAGACGAAGAGCATGCCACGCTGCGGCGGCATGACCCGGCGATTCATCAGCCCGATCTGGCGGTTCTGGTCGTTGGCGGCGACTTCCGCCTCGATGCGATGCATGCCGGCGGTCAACTCCATCACCGGCATCGAATCCTGCGCCCAGGATGCCGCCGCCAGCAGCAGGCCGGCGAGCGCGCCCCATGTTTTCCTATTCATCGAAACTCCCTTGCAAATCCTTGTAACTGCCGTCGATCTTCCGCCACGCCCCCGGCGCCAGTCCCTCCAGCGTCGCCGCCCCGATCGCGGCACGAATCAGGCGGAGCACAGGATACCCGATCGCTGCCGTCATCCGCCGCACCTGGCGGTTCTTGCCTTCCGAGATGCGGATTTCCAGCCACGAAGTCGGGATCGCCGCCCGATAGCGGACCGGCGGGTCGCGCGGCCACAGCCCGGCGGGTTCGTCGATCCGGCGCACCCCAGCCGGGCGGGCGGTGAAATCGGCGAGCGCGATGCCAGCGCGCAGCCTGTCCAGCGCCGCTTCGTCGGGAATGTCCTCGACCTGCGCCCAGTAGGTCTTTTCCAGCTTGTGTTTCGGGTCGGCGATCTGCGCCTGCAGCTTGCCGTCGTCGGTCAGGATCAGCAGGCCTTCGCTGTCGGCATCGAGCCGGCCGGCGACGTAGACGCCCTTGAGCGGGATGAATTCGTCGAGCGCCCGCCACTTGCCCTCCGGCGTGAACTGGCTGAGGACGCCGTAGGGCTTGTTGAAGAAAACGATCTTGGACACGCGTCTGGCTGCAAACGGGAAACCGTGATTTTCGCCCATTTTCGGCGGTCGACCGCAACAAGCCCGGCGTTTTTCAGTGATAGAAGGCGTAGCCGATCAGGATGGCGCCGACCAACCCTACCGCGTCGGCGATCAGCCCGCCGGCCACGGCGTAGCGGGTCTTGGTAATATTGACGCTGCCGAAATAGACGGCCAGCACGTAGAAGGTGGTTTCCGTCGAGCCCTGGATGATCGCCGCCAGCTTGCCCTGGAAGGAATCGACGCCGTAGGTCGTCATCACGTCGACCATCAGCCCGCGCGCGCCGCTGCCGCTCAGCGTCTTCATCAGGCCGACCGGCAGCGCCGGGACGAAATCGTCGTTCAGCCCGAGCGCCAGTACGACGCTGCGGATGCCGCCGATCACGTAGTCCATGCAGCCGGTGGTGCGGAACACCGAGATCGCCACCAGCATGGCGATCAGGTAGGGAATGATCTGCACGGCAACGCCGAAGCCCTCCTTGGCGCCGTCGACAAAGCTTTCGTAGACATCGATGCCGCGCCATGCGGCCACCGCGACGAAAAGCACGATGATCGACACGATCAACCCGCTGCCGAGCAGGCCGATCATCTGCGCCATCCTGTCCGGCGGCATGCCGCCCAGCCAGAAATACAGCCCGCCCATCAGCGCCGCGAAGCCGGCGAAGAAGGCCAGCACCGGCTTGCAGAACAGGTTGATGCGCTGCCAGATCGCCACCGCGACCAGCCCGGCGCAGAAGGAAACGAATGTGCCGAGCAGCGTCGGCAGGAAAATGTCGGCGGCGTTGAAGCCGACCAGCCCCTGCTTCAACGCGATGCTCTGGCGGATGGCGATCACCGAGGTCGGGATCAGCGTGATGCCGGCCGTGTTGAGCACCAGGAACATGATCATCGGGTTGCTCGCCGTGTCCTTGCGCGGGTTGATCTCCTGCAGCTCGCGCATCGCCTTCAACCCGAGCGGCGTCGCCGCGTTGTCGAGGCCAAGGATGTTGGCGCTGAAATTCATCACGATGCTGCCGCTCGCCGGATGACCGGGCGGAATGTCGGGAAAGACGCGACGGAAGAACGGCCCCACCAGGCGCCCGAACAACTGGATCAGCCCGCCGTGCTCGCCGATCTTCATCACCCCCAGCCACAGGCTCATGACGCCGACCAGGCCGAGCGAAATATCAAAGCCGGTCCTGGCCGTATCGAACAAGCCGTTCAGCACGCGCGTGAAGATGTCGAGGTCGCCCTGCAGCAACTGCGCCACCGCCGCGACGAAGCCGACGAGGATGAAAGCGACCCAGATTCGATTGAGCACGGGCGAACGATGAAATGGCTGAAAGGCCGTCAGTCTATCGGCGCCACTGGCAACTGTCACCCCGACGGCTTGTCGCTTGGCTCAGTAAGAAGCGCGCAAATCGCTTACGGGGCGAACACCGGCAAGCCCCAAGCCTCTCGGAAACGCTCGTACTCTGCCTGCGGCAACTGCACCAGCAGCGGCGCCGCCGCGCCATCCAGCCAGCCGGCAATTTCCGTCATGTCGGCCAGCGACATCGCCGTGCACCCCGCCGTCGGCACGCCCGGCGCCGCCCACACATGCAGGAAGATGCACGACCCCGCCCCCGGCACCACCGGATCGCAGTTGTGCCCGACCACCGCGCCCACGGCGTAACGCTCGTCCCCGCGCAACATGTCCTCGCACGAAAACCAGTCGGGCCGAGCGATGGCAGTTTGATCGACGATCCGGTTGTAATGCGCCGAAACCGGGTCGTCGATGCACTTGAGGTCACGGGTAGCGCACAGGTAAGGCAGCTTCGCGGCGCGGGCGAGAGGGGTGTCCGGGTCCGCATAACCGAACAGTGCGGTGATCGCGAAAATACCCGCCGGCGCACACCCGTCGCCCTCATTTTTCTCCGGCTCCGCCCCGCCCACCTGCGGATGCAACCCCCGCCCCCACGCCAGCCCGGACTTGCCCAGGCTCACCGCAATCGCAGGCCCAACAGACCGCCAATCGCCATCGAGCCGCACTCGCTGGAAGCGCTGCAATTGCGCGGAGCAACTATTCCAGCTCGGCGCGACCACGAGGAGCAATTGCCGCGACAACGCCAGGGCCGGCGCCGTATCTTGCGTGGGGGGAACGAAAGAAGCAAACGCCATGCAGGCAATGGAATGTTGTTGAGAGTCTGGGTAGGGACGAAACTTCAGTTTTGGACAATTCTTGCGGTTGACCGTAACAAGCTCCGCTCACGAATCAGCACGAGTATTTGTTAGCCAGCGCCGGCAACGTTGCGCTAAATGCCACCGCATCATGCGGCACCAGCAGATATTTCCACGGCTTACCGCCCTGTCCCTGTGAATACTCGCTGGCGTTCTTGCACCACGTTGCCGCCGCGTCGGCTTTGGCCTTCACGTCACCAGCCTCCATGTCCTTGGCCGCTTTGGTCTCGATAATCAGGTTGTGGTCGGCGGTCGCAGCAACGAAGTCCGGTACGTACTCGGGTTGGTTGGCACCAGAGCGGTAGTAGATGTTGAATTGCCCGGCCACCGGTCGGAACCAGCGCAGCGCATCGCGCTCCAGCACGCAGGCCAATACACGCTCGGTGTCGGAATGAAATTTCTGCACCGGGTAAGCGCACTTGCCGAACCCGCCATAGACGTACTGCGCGATCTTGCCCTTCTCGGCGGGAGCTTGATGCAACGGCAGGATGTCGCCCTCGGCGGTAAAGGCGCAGCGCTTGAGCGGCGTGAAGCCCTGGCTGATGACGACCTCGGATTCCGAAATATCCTCGTAGTAGTGCAGCGCCATCTGCAGATGGATGTTCTCGGCGATGGTCTTGCCGTAATTGCCGAGGATGTTGTGCAGTTCGTCGTCGGTTTTCAGGTAGGTTTTGAAGTGCGCGACGGCCTGCCCGGATAGCTCGTAGATCAACTCGGCGTGCTCGTCGTAGGACACGTCGTCGTAGTTGATCAGTTCGCGGACGATGTAGTTTTCCAGTTGCGATTCCAGCACCGTCGACGATTGACCGTACAGCACCTGCTTGCCGGTTTTCAGGCCTTGGCCGACCAGCGCCATGTCCTGCGGCTGGAAGTTCATCTTCGACAGGTCGAGCTTGAACAGCTTGTAGCCGCTCTTCACCGGGCCTTTCGGCACCACCGAGATACGCGGAATATCAATCGTGTGCTCGATCAGCACCGCCACCGTCTGCTGAACAATATCGGCCACAGGCGACGGCCCCGCAGTTGCCAGCAAGTCGCCCTGCTTGGGCACCATACGTTCCTGCACCCGCTGGGTAATCTGCTGCTGGATTCTGGCCTGTGTCAGTGCTTGGGTGCTGGCAACGAGCGGTTGCCCGCTTGGTCCAGGTTCGCGCTCGCGGCTTATCTCGGCGATCACGTCCATGGCGATCTGTGCAATCTGCCGCTGTTCATCAGTCTTGAACACCGTTGTCGGCGCGGAGGTGCCATATTAAGTGCAGCCACCATTCCCACCGGGCACCTGTTGCGTGCTAGTCGTCAGGGTTCCCAACATCGCATTGGCCGTGGGCTGCACCGAAATGCTCTTCAGGCTGCTGCCACTGCCAGTATCCGGCGTCAGCACCAAGGCCTGCATTCGGATCGGCGAATCGCCGCGTCCCGCCTCGTCGATGACTTCCTGAAACTTGTCGTGGGCGATGATGTTCAGCCGATCCACCACGTCGACGCCGGTTTTGCGGCCATACGGCAAACGCAAGCCGCGACCGATGGACTGCTCGATCAGCGTGCGGGCATTGGCGGCACGCAGCGGCACGATGGTGTAGAGATTGGTCACGTCCCAGCCTTCTTTCAGCATGTTGACGTGGATCACGATCTCGGTCGGCTCGTCGTAGCTTTCCACCGCCAGCAAGCGCCGGATCATTTCTTCTTCCTCGGCACCGGAACGGCTCGAATCAACCTGAATGACCTTGCCCTTGTAACGGCCCGCGAAAAATTCGTTGGATTCAATCGTCGCCATCAACTGGGCCGCGTGTGTGGTGTCGCGGGCAATGACCAGCATGAAGGGCTTCACCAGCTTTTCGCCGGTCTGCTGCGCGTAGGTCAGCAGATGGACCTTGGTTTCCTCATGCACCCGCACACCATCTTGCAGCTTGATGGTTTCCAGCGCACCGGCGCTATGGGCGCTCGGGTC
Source organism: Candidatus Dechloromonas phosphorivorans (assembly GCA_016714975.1). Classification (GTDB taxonomy): domain Bacteria; phylum Pseudomonadota; class Gammaproteobacteria; order Burkholderiales; family Rhodocyclaceae; genus Azonexus; species Azonexus phosphoriphilus. The sequence goes on from JADKBR010000001.1 coordinate 300,952, forward strand.
GAAGTTCTGCTGCGTGACCACCGCCGGTTCCTTGACGAAACCATCCTCGATGGCACGCGCCAACGGGTAATCCATCACCACGTTCTTGAACGGTGTCGCCTTGCCGCCGGTGCCTTCAACAAATGGCGTGGCCGTCAGTTCAAGGCCCAGCAAGGGGCGCAATTCGTTCAGCGACCGAATGCCCGCACTCGCCCGGTAGCGATGCGACTCGTCCATGATCAGGACCAGATCATCCAGCCCGGCCAGATACTCGAAATAGCTTTGCCCAAGGTATTCAGACAGCCGCTTGATCTTCGGCGACTTGCCGCCGCGAACCTCGGAATTGATCTTCGAGATATTGAAGATATTGACCTCGATGCCACCCAGCAGACTCAGGCTGCCGCGCTGCTCGTAGTTGTCGCCGGTAATCACCTCGGGCGGCGTGCTGGCGAATTCGGCAATGCCTTTGAAGACGTACTTGGGCGAGTTCGGCGAGAAGTCGCCGATCAGCTTGTCGTAGATGGTCAGGTTTGGCGCCAGCACAAAGAAATGCTTGTAGCCGCAGGCCGCATGCAGATAGCTGATGAACGCCCCCATCAGGCGCGTCTTGCCAACGCCGGTTGCCAGCGCGAAACACAGGGACGGGAAGTCGCGCTCGAAGTCGGCCAGTGTGGGAAACTGGCCGGTCAGCGCGTCCTGCATCGCCTTCAATTCTTCCGGCGACCGCGCTTTCGAGTCGCGCAATGCGGGCACCTGATCGACGGCCCAATGCAGGCGGCGCAGACTTTCGGCTTGTGGCTCGCGCAGACTCAGGCGACCGCTGACCGAGCGAACGATATTTTCCAGACTCATGCGCTGGCCTTCTTGCGGAGGTCATCCGCCGTCACCCGAACGATCTTCTTGTCCTGTACCACGACAATCGCCGTGTCGGTCTGCACCGCTGCCTTGCGAGCCATCGCTGCCGCCCGTTTCATGGCCGCCATCGAGGTCACGAGGTCCTTGTCCTTTGCCTTGAAAAGTTCGCCCTGATTCATGCCTCGTCCCTTGTCTTGGTAGGTTTCTTGACGGGCTTCAAACCGCCCTTCGGGTTTGCGCCGGTCTGCTCTGGAGCCAGGAACCGAAGCTCGCGCCTCAGCTCACTTTCCAGTTCCTCGATGGTCGGCAAATGGAGCTGGTAGCGGCTGGTGAAAATGTTGCGTTCCTGTTGCTCGCCCAACGTGTACCTCACCACCGCATCGTTCTTGTCCGGGCAAAGGATCAAGCCCAGGGTCGGGTTGTCGCCCTCGGAGCGCCGTTCGCGGTCGTAGAAATTCACGTAGAACTGAATCTGGCCCAGATCGGCGTGCGTCAGCTTGCCGACCTTCAGGTCGATCAAGACAAAGCACTTCAAGACGGTGTGATAGAATACCAGATCGATGTAGAAGTGGTCGCCCTCGAGCGTGATACGTTCCTGCCGCGAAACGAAGGCGAAACCTTTGCCCAGCTCCAGCAGGAAGGTCTGCAGGTTATCGATCAGCGCCTGTTCCAGCTTCGACTCCACCAGGCGTGGCGATGTGGGCAGGTCAAGAAACTCCAGCACTACCGGATCTTTCAGCGCGTCGATGGGCTGCGCAATTTCCTGCCCTTGAATAGCCAGGCGCATCAGCCCTTTCTTGTCACGGCTCTTCGCCAGTCGGTCAAACAGCAGGCTGCCGATCTGCCGCGTCAACTCGCGTACCGTCCAGGCATTGCTGGTCGCTTCGACCTCGTAAAAATCGCGCGCAGTCTGCCGATTGACGCGCAGCAGGCAGCGGTAGTGACTCCACGACAGGTTGGGATTGAGCGCACCTGTTTGCCACGGCACGGCACAATCCGGCTCGCCTGATTTCCGAGACAGCGTCTCGGAAATTGCCGGAAAAGCCGAATTCCGAGGCACCGTCTCGGAAATCAGGCGGGGATACGCCAGGTAAAACTGCCGGAAGGCCTCCAGATTATCCACCGAGTAACCGCGACCATAGTCACGCCCAAGCCGTTCAGACAGATCAAGCAGCAGCCTTGCGCCATACCCTGCTCGGTGCATGCCCGCCTGCTCTTCCTCGATGATTTCTCGCCCGATCAGCCAGTTCGCGAGCACCTGCGACGTATTGACGGTGCGAGCGATGTTGCTGCGGGCAGCCTCCAGGATTTCGCGCACCCGCCCGTACAGCGGCGGTGCGGCGGTCACCGAGGCGTCACTTTCCCTGAGCTTGCTGGCCATGTCTAGCCCTCCTGGTCAAACAGGCCGCCTTGAGCCGGATTCGCGACACGCGACCTTCTCCCCTCGCCCTCCGGGAGAGGGGCCGGGGGAGACGGCTGCGCCATCGGCAGATTCTCGACGTTCAGGCTGTAATCGTCGTGCCCCCATTCGCAGCGGGACAAGACCATCTTGGGAATTTTCTTGACGGTGAGATTGAGGTAACGATTCGCATCGCCCCGGAATGCCGAACAGCAGACCAACAGGCTGCGCCCCTCGCCGACTTCGTCGCTCAAGGCCTGCAACTGCTCCGGTGTCAGGCTATGCGTAGTGACGTAGATGAAATCGCTTTCGGTGCTCTTTCCATGTTGCCAGTAATGCGCGTCGCTGGGCGCGTAGGTGAAGCCCTCCAGCTTGCAGATCGCCGCCGCCAGCATTTCGGCGTTGTAGTCCTTGTTGATGATCCACTGGCCCCAGCGGTCTTGCTGCAACAGGCTGGGAGCGAGGCGGTAGTAGCGGAAGCCGCCGCCGCCTTTCCAGTTCACGGCCTCGCTGATGCCACCTTGGTCGTCGCCGTCGATGACTTTTTTCAGGCGCGGGATGATGTGCGTGTGGCAGTGCTCGCCCAGCTCGATCATGATCCAGCGGCGGCCCATTTTGTGTGCAACAGCACCGGTGGTGCCGGAACCAGCGAATGAGTCGAGCACTAAATCGCCGGGGTTGGTTGCGAGTGTCAGGACACGCTGAAGAAGACGCTCGGGCTTGGGTGTATCGAATAGATGCTGACCAAATAGCGCTCGCATCTCCTTTTTAGATTCGTCGTTGTGCCCAGCTTCCTCGTGCAACCAAATCGTGGTGCTTGGAATTGTGTCCGTTACCTCGGACAGGAAACGCTTGTATGCTGGTTTTGCGTCGCCATCGACTCCGAACCAAATGCGATTGTCGGCGATCAGTTCAGCAAATTTCTCCTTGGTATACCTCCAACTTGTTCCTGGTGGCGGCATTACTTCGCGGCCGGAAGGGAGCTTTACTGGAAATATTGCATAGTCTCGTGCCTCGTTGCGTAGCACGTCGCTTGCCTTCCATGGCCCACGGGGATCGTTATCTCTGTTGGTATATCGCCCCGTCTGCTTTTCCGTCTTATCGAGACGCCGCAAGTTGAATTTTTCAATGTTCTTGGCAACCACAAGAACAAAGTCATGCGAAGTCGAAAAATATTTGGAGTCCGATTTTGGCGCGTATTTCTTTTGCCAGATAACCGTGGAAACGAAATTGCCCCGCCCAAATATTTCGTCGCACAAGACCTTGAGGTAATGTGCCTCTTTGTCATCAATGGTGATCCACAGCGAACCGTCATCCGACATCAAGCGACGAATGATTTCCAACCTGTCTCGCATCAACGACAACCAGATTGAATGCTCAACGCCATCGTCGTAGTGCGTAAAGGCGCTGCCGGTGTTGTACGGTGGATCAATGAAGACGCACTTCACCTTGCCCGTGTATTCCTGTTCCAAGGCCTTCAACGCCAGCAGGTTGTCGCCAAAGATAAGCTGGTTGTCGAAAAAGTCGGCGCTGGTAACACGGTGCTTGGCGTGGTGGCTTTTCTCCGGATCGCCCAACAAAATGCGCGGCTCCAGCTTCGGACGCGCATCCTTGCCGATCCATGTCAGTTCGAGTTTCTGTTTGCCCGCCATCAGAACGCCCACCCCTGCTGTTGCATGAATTCCTCAAGATCGACGCAGGGCACCTTGAAATGCGCACAGACATTGGGAATCTTTGCCGCGTTGGGTTTGGGCACAAGTTTGTCGCTCGGGCGCAGCCAGCCTTCCTCGGTAACGACGGTGCCTTGCTTGATCTTGGCGCAGGCAATGACAAAAGGGTCGGCAACCGGCGTGCCTTTCAAGCGTTGCTGGACACCAATAAGGGATTGGAAATGCTTGACCTGAAAAATCGTCGAAACAAACTTGAGTTCGCCCGCCGTCGGTTGCGTAAATATCTGCTTATTGTCTTTTGCCCATTTTGAGACTTCCGCACTGATGGCTTGCCGCTCAAGTTCATTGAAGACTTCACGTGTGGAAATCAGTCGATCTTCCTGTACAAGTGCATCCAGACCATCCCAAATGCTTTTGAAGACGCGGGGATAAAAATGCTGGAGCGAGCGAATGGAGCTGGTATCGAAGACATAAATCATGCCCCAGCTCCTTGCAGAATTCGCTGCTCAAGTCCGGCAAAGCTCTTTGGCTTAACGCCGAGAAAATCAGCAGCTTGCTCCAGTGTGATTTGATGCCGGTAATGGCGGCTGACCACTTCCTGGGCAAAGCGGTCGCTGAGGTAAGCGCCTTGGTTCAGATACCAACTGCCTCCACTACTCTTGGTTTTCTGCGCGGCCCACAGCTTTGCCTTGTCTTCGTAAAAGCCTTTGCTAACGCGCCCCTGGTCGAGAAATCTGCGCAACACAGCTTCCCGGCTGACGCCATACCGGGCTGCCAAAGCTGAAAACAACTCTTCGGAAGCTTTTTCAATCGCAGCGGGAAACTGCGCCGCCTGCTGCAAAAAATCGGCGCTGGGGATCAATACCTCGGCAGCCACCGCATTACAGAACCGCTCGATTTTCTTTTCCACTTGCGGCAAGCGGTCGATGTAGCGTGTATCGAACTTGCTCAGGCCGTTTACGCCGATCAGCAGATGCGCCAGCTCGTGCAGCAAGCTGAACGTCTGGCGAGTCTTGCTTGTGCTGTTGTTCAAATAGACAACCGGCAAGTTCTCATCCATCAAGCAGAAGCCGGAGATGTCTTCTTGCTTGAATGCCGCCTTGAAGACGAACACGCCAGCATTTTCGATGGCTTGCCGCCATTTCTTTAGTGCGGTCTCGTCACTTTTCCATGCGATCTGGTCTTCGATGGTGATCCCAAGGAACTCACGGATGGCGACAGCTTGTTCTGTCACGCTCTTTGATGAAGAGGCAACCAATGATCGCCAAATACAACGATCCGCAGGATTCCTGTTATCGAAAAGCTCCTTAAGGGCAATCTGGTAGGCATGAGCACGCCGGATATGCAAGTAGGTGTCTCGTGACAGCGTCTCCAGGTCGGCATCCGGCAAGGTTCTGAATTCACGCTGCGGCATTACCTCTTCCGGCGGAGCGGGCAGGAAGAACACCGCCAAAGGCCGCTTGTAAATCTGATAAGCCAGTTTTTCGAGCTGGGGATAGGTCGGCGCTTCTTCGCCCGATTCCCATGCTTCGATTTCTTCCGACGGACGTTTCAACATTTGGGCAACGTCAGCCACCGACAGGCCACACGTCGTTCTTGCCCAACGGAAAATTTCAGGCTGGATGCCTGCTACAGGTTCTCGCTTCATATCTTTCTGTCCATCGAATTCTCATTCCATCTTACTTCGCCTGTGGCTCGCTATGCGAGCCTCCCAGTGCGGTTTTCCGCAAGCACACCCCACGCAGATTCGACACTCAAGAACAGCTTCACTTTTAATTCCCTCGAATTCGAGGGAATTGGAATCACAGTAGCTCCCATTCAACGGCGAATAGCTGGGTAGTCGTTACTTGCTGCCCCAACTGACTTTCAAGTTCTTCGATCAGCTGGTCACGCCTTGCCTGAATTTCGTCTTGCCGATTGAACAGCTCACGGCGTTTCTTGTCGCGCTGCCCTTCAAAATCGCGTTGTTCCTTTTGGGCTTGAAGCTTGTCAGCCAAGGTTACCGCCACCTTGCTCTTGGTGCGAGCTTCCTTGATTTGCCGGTCAAGGTCTTTGATCTCGCGCTCAAGGCCAACCTTCAAGTCATCTGCCCACGCATCGAGCTTTTCCGTTTCCTGCGAGAAGAAACTCAGATTGCGCGACTCTAGGTCGGTAGTCACCAGTGCCTTTTGCTGGTCGATCTGCTGTTGTAGCGCATGCGGAATCGGCACATTGGCAGCGGCGAAATCGAGCATGTTCTGTTGCGCCGGGGCGAGGTCGTCCGAGAGCGATTGCTGAACGGGCGCGCTGTCGACTCGCGGCAACGGAACGGTATGGCCGGGCATGCCAAGCAGGCGGTCGGTTACGTCGGCATCGAAGACGTTTCCATCGGCATCAATGGCAGCAGCCAGAAGGTGCTCTTCGGTGGTGCCAAGCGACTGAATGCGCAGATACTGGACCATTAGCGTGCCGGTATTGCCCCGCAAGGCTTCGATGACGGAGACCTTGGTGCCGTAGGCGTCGTAATCGAGCACCAGCTTGATGGGGGTCAGCGGCGCACGCTGGGCATAGTCGATCAAGCCCTGCGCAAGTGGGTGCGCCATGCGGTAGATGTGCGCTTCTTCGCTCCGGCGCGGCAATTCGTAACGACCCAAGGGGATCGCGGTCGAGTTTGCGTCCTGTACGCCATCGGGCAGGCTGGTCAGCAGGAAGCCCGTATCGTCCTCGTCAAAGCTCGCATGCCCGCCCAGCGCGGCGCGGGTGAAGCGTATCAACAGGCGTTCGAGCCTGCCGAGTGAGGCGCGGGCGTCCATGTTGCGCAGGCGTAGCCGCTCTTGTACGTCCTCGTCGAAGTTTTCCAGCAGCGCCTTGCGGGCGTTGAGCATGGCGTCGGAAATCTCGCCGGCCAGATCGAGTTGTAGTTGCTCGAAGGCGGTATGAATGGCCTCGGGGTGGCGGCAGGTTTGGTAAATCTCGGCGATGCGGCGCTCGAAATCGACGCCGGACTCGACGGCCCCGAGCACTTCATCGCTGGCCCCGAAGACGCCATCGAACAACTGGAACTTCTGCGCCAGCAGCTCATAGACACGCCGGTCGGCGTCGTTGTCGCGATTCAGGAAGTTGACGACAACAACATCGTGCTTCTGGCCGTAGCGGTGGCAACGCCCGATGCGCTGTTCAATGCGCTGCGGGTTCCACGGCAGGTCATAGTTGATGACCATCGAGCAGAACTGAAGGTTGATGCCCTCCGCGCCGGCCTCGGTGGCGATCATGATGCTGCCCATTGACTCTCGCGGAAGTAGTCGACCAGTGCGGCGCGGGTATCGGCAGTGCGCGAGCCTGATACCCGGTCGGTGCCCGCATGCCGGGCGATCCACCCCGCGTAGATTTCCTTGGCTTTGGCATCCGTGTTGCTGCCGTTGAAGAGCACCACGCCGGGGCCATGCTCGGTGCCTGCCAGCAGCTTCAGCAAGTATTCCTGCGTGCGGCGGGATTCGGTAAAGACAATCGCCTTCTTCGCCGCGCCGAGTTCGTCCAGCTTTTTGAACGCGACATTGAGGGCTTGCAGCAACGCGGTGCCCTTGGCGTTCTCCGTGATGGAAATGGCCAGATTGCGAAATGATTCGAGTTCGCCGACTTCGGCCCGGATAGCGGTGATTTCCGCTGCGGTCGATACCTTGGTGCTGCCATCGGCGACGGCATCCAACTCGTCGGCCAGTTCGTCGAGGGCTTCGTAGTCCTGGTCGAGTTCTTCCGCAAGATTGGTGCTGGCGGCCTTTTCGTCGAGGGTCTGGCCTAGCCGCTTGATGAGGGTTTCCAGCGCTCCGGCGATGGCGAAGGTAGAAGACGCCAGCAGCTTGCGCAGGACCAGCGTTATCAGTTGCCGCTGGCTGTTGGGCAGCGCGTGCAACGATGGCCGTTGCAGGAATTCCGAGACGTAGTTGTAGAGCTTGGTTTCGTCGGCGCCAGGCACAAACTCTTGCAGCATTGGAATCCGCCGGGTGTATTTGACATAGGCTTCAACCTGGCGGCGCAGCGTGCGCTTGCAGATCGGGGCAATGCGGTTTTTCAGCGCATCGAAACTAGCGGCGTCCTTGAGTTGCCCGAATTGAGCACGGAAGCTATCCAGATCGCCGAATACGCGCTCGTCGACAAAGCTGACCAGTCCGTACAGCTCCAGCAAGGAGTTCTGGAGCGGCGTTGCCGTCAGCAAGACCTTGTGCGGCAGCGTGAGTGCATCGCGCAGGATGCGGGCCGTTTTGTTCTCCGGCTTATAGACGTTGCGCAGGCGGTGCGCTTCGTCGATCACCACCAAGTCCCACGGCACGGATTGCACGTCCTTGGCTTTGCCTGCCGCGAATTGGTAGGAGCAGATCAGTACGGTGGCGCTGTTGCCTGCGAGGTCGAACGGGTTGGTGGCGCCGTTCTTGATGGCTTGCCGGTAGGACTTGGCTTCAAGCAGGCTGGCGACGATACCGAACTTGTCCGCCAGTTCCTGATGCCACTGCTTGCGCAGGTTGGCCGGAGTGATGACCAGAATGCGGCGTTTGCGCTCGGCCCATTTCTGCGCAATCAGCAAACCTGCTTCGATGGTTTTGCCGAGTCCGACTTCATCGGCAAGGATGGCACCCTTGGAAAGCGGGTTGCTCGTCGCGAACAGGGCGGCGTCTATCTGGTGCGGGTTCAAGTCGACCGGCACTCCAGCAGCGCGTCCCCATGCGGGCCACGAAATTGGACGCGGCGGCGGGTTAGCTGGTGCGCGAAGTACGCAAGCTGGTGCGGACTGCATGACATGAGTTTTTTTTTACTTGCGGGCCCCCCACTCCCGGGTGCGCGGCCAGGTTTCCAGGTTGGGGGAGAATAAGCGGATTCTCCGCCCCACCAAAAACAAAGATAAATCCCTTTCCCAGTAAGCAACCAAACCGCTTCTGCCAGACGCCAGAGAGGGGAAGAGAGGGAAAGAAAGTCAGAACCCCCAACCCAGCCAGGGCCAACCAAATTTTGCCCAAAAACGCAACAGCAAAGCGCGCCCGCGCGCGTCCCCCCGACTTGGTGATCTTGTTCCAGACGTTGTACTTGCCGACCGGCTTCTTCATCGGCAGGCGCTTCACTTCCTTCAGCGTCGCCGCGTCGTAGATGATCAGCGCGCCGTCCATTTCCCACAGGCTGGCCAGCACGTACTTGCCGTCCCTGGTGAATTCGACGTGGGCGAAGGTTTTGCCCGGCTCGGGTTTCAGTTCGGCGACGACTTCCAGTTTTTCCTTGTCGATGATCTGCATGGTGTCCTTGAATTCCTTGCTCATCATCGAATCGGTCCATGCGTAGCGGCTGTTTTCGTGGCTGCGCATGAAGAAGCCGGGGCCGCGCGTCTTGATCTGCTTGATCGTCTGCCAGGTCTTCATGTCGATGATGCTGATCACCCCCTCGTTGAGGTTGGGCGTCGCCATCACGGTCTTGCCCTGCCATTGCCAACTGATGCCGGAACCGAGGTGGGGCATGCCGGGCAGTTCGAGGTCGGCGATCTTCTTGCGCGCATCGAGATTGACCACCTGGCCGCTGACCGCCGCCTTGGCGTCGTTGCGCGAGGCGCCCATCACCTCGTCGTAGCCCTGGGTGAAGTAGAAATCGTCGAGGTAGTCGTCGAGCTGGCTGCGTTGCGGGTTGAGGAAGCCGGGGATGAACTTGCCTTCGCGGTACTTGAAGTCGTGGATCATGCCGGCAGGGATTTCCGGGGCCTTCGGGTTGTACGACACCTCCCAGACCTCCTTGACGTCCTTCAGGGCGGCAACGAAGCTCTGGCGGGGCGCGGCATCGTAAACCGCCGACACCCGCGAAGTCGCCTTGCCATCCTTGTCCGTCACCGGCAGGATTTTCTTCAGGTTGAGGTCGGCATCGAGGATGACCAGGCTGTGCGGCAGGTAGTTGGCCACCGCCACCCACTTGCCGTCGCCGGACACCGCCGCGTTGCGCGTGTTGATGCCGGCGCGCACCTCGGCGATGACCTTGAGGTTCCACAGGTCGAACTTGGTGATCCAGCCGTCGCGCGAGGCGAAGAAGACGTAGCGCCCGTCCGGCGTGAATTTCGGCCCGCCGTGCAGGGCGAAGCGCGACTGGAAGCGGTGGATCGGCTCCAGCTTGTCGCCGTCGAGGATGGAGACGTGGTGGTCGCCGGTCTCGACGACGACGAACAGGTTCAGCGGGTCGGCGCTGAATTGCGGCTTGTCAGGGCAGGCTGCCCGGCGCGAAATTGACGATGCGCGAGGCATTGATCTCCGCCTCGCCCCAGACCGGCATCGGCTTGATCGGCGTGTAGGCGTACTCGACCAGCGCCTTGATTTCGGCATCGTTCAACTGTTGACCGAAGCCGAGCATCTGCGTCGCCCGCCTTCCCTCGCGGATGACCTTTTCCGCTTCCGGCTTGCGCAGTCGTGCCAGGTTTTCCGGCAGCAGCGCCGGGCCGATGCCGCCGAGGCGGTCGGCGCCGTGGCAGGCGGCGCAATGCTGCTTGTAGGCTGCCGGCGCATCGGCGGCATCGGCCAGTTGCGCCATGCCGAACAGGAACCAGGCGGCAAAGCCGGCCGGAATCAGGATTTTCCAGTGAATCATGCGATTTCCTCGTCGCTCAGGTAGCAGCCCGGGTCTTCGGCCCAGGCGTCGCCGGTCATCTGCTGTGCCCGGACACGGGTGTTGCCGTTGCAGATCGCAAGGTAGGCGCATGCCCCGCAACGCCCCTTGACCGTCCGCGGGTGCTGCTTGAGACCGGCCATCAGCGCATCCGAGGTATCCGGCCAGATCTGCGAGAACGGCCGCTCCTTGACGTTGCCCAGGTTGTAGTGCCACCACATGGTGTCAGGGTGCACATTGCCGAGGTTGTCGATATTGGCGACATTGACGCCCGACGAATTGCCGCCCCACTGGCGCAGCTTGGCCTCGACATGCGCCGCCTTGTCCGGGAAAACGGCGGCGCACCCAGTGCAGGAAATAGACGCCGTCGGCGTCGTTGTTGCCGGTGGTGAATTCCTTGTTCAGCCCGCGCTGGTTGTATTCCCAGCAGGTGTCGAAGAGCAGGTCCATCGCCCAGCGCGTCAACTGGTGCTGCGCATCATCCTTGCGGTTCTTGTTGCCGCGCCCGGCGTAATTGAGGTGCGAGAAGTAGAAGCGGTCGATGCCTTCGTCCTCGACCAGCTTGAGCAAGGCCGGCAGGTCGTGGGCGTTGTCCTGCGTCATCGTGAAGCGCACGCCGATCTTCAGGCCGAGTTCGCGGCACAGGCGGATGCCCTTGAGCGAGGCCTCGAAAGCGCCGTCCAGGCGGCGAAACTTGTCGTGCGTCTCGCGGATACCATCGAGCGAAACGCCGACGTAGTCGAAGTCGCACTCGGCGATCTTGTCGATGTTGTTCTCGTCGATCAGCGTACCGTTCGACGACAGGCCGACGTAAAAGCCCCTGGCCTTGGCCCGCTTGGCGATATCGAAAATGTCGGGGCGCAGCAACGGTTCGCCACCGGACAGGATGAGCACCGGGACGCGGAAATCCTTGAGGTCGTCCATCACCGTGTAGACCTGTTCGGTGCTCAACTCGCCGGGAAAGTTGGTGTCGGCCGAAATCGAGTAGCAATGCTTGCAGGTCAGGTTGCAGCGCCGGATCAGGTTCCAGATGACCACCGGGCCGGGCGGATTGCGCTTGGGGCCGAGCGGCGTCGGCGCGGCGATTTCCTGCATGTACTGAGAAATTCGGAACATGGATTTCCTTGTTTGAGACGTCGGCGTATTCAACGGCAAGCAGCCCGCGGACGCCTTGACGTGAGTCAATCCCGAAGGATGCACGGCGATGCTGGCTGCGCTGCCCTTGCGCTATACTCGCATGATGACTCAGATCGCCCAAAACGTCGCCGGAAACCAACCGGTACTGCCCAGCCGCTGGGCTGCCGAAGTCGAGTCCCTGCTAATGGCCGGCGAAACGACTCCGGCCTGGGTCGAAATCGACCTCGATACGCGCCTGCATTTCGCGGACGGCTTGGTTATCGTCACCGAAAAGCGCCTGCTGGCCCGCCCTCCGGGTGCTGCGCAATGGAGCGACTGGCCGTTGCGCGCCGGCCTGAAGCTCAACCATGCCGACCATGCCGGCGTCGGTACGCTGGAACTGGTCGACGCACAGGGTCGCCTCGCCTGCTGGCGCTACACGCTCGGCAACAATCTGGCGGCTCTGCGCGTCATCACCGAATTCGACCTGCAACTGAAAAGCCTGGCTACCGGCCGGCCGGTCGAACGTTCGCTCGAGGATTTCTGCCCCAAGTGCAAGGCGCCACTCGAACCGGGCGTGGACGAATGCCCGATCTGTACCCTGGAGACTTCGACCCCGCCGTCGACGTGGACGCTGTTCCGCCTCTGGCGCTTCGCCAAGCCTTACAAGTGGCAGTTGCTGGCCGGATTTCTGCTGGCCCTGGCGTCGACCGCAGCGACCTTGGTGGCCCCCTACCTGACCATGCCGTTGATGGACAATGTGCTGATCCCCTTCCAGAACGGCAAGCCGATCGACTGGGATCTGGTGATGCTCTACCTCGGTGGCCTGCTTGGCTCGTCGGTATTCGCCTGGTTGCTCGGCTGGCTGCGCGGCTACATCCTGGCCCTGGTATCCGAGCGCATCGGCCGCGATCTGCGTACCGCGACCTATGAGCACCTGCTCGGCCTGTCGCTCGAATATTTCGGCGGCAAGCGCACCGGCGACCTGATGGCGCGCATCGGTTCCGAAACCGACCGCATCAACGTCTTCCTGTCGCTGCACCTGCTCGACTTCGCCACCGACGTGCTGATGATCGGCATGACCGCGCTTATCCTGTTCTCGATCAACCACTGGCTGGCCATCGTCACCCTGTTGCCGCTGCCCTTCATCGCCTGGATGATTCACGTCGTGCGCGACAAACTGCGCACCGGCTTCGAGAAGGTCGACCGCGTCTGGGCGGAGGTGACCAACGTGCTGGCCGACACCATCCCGGGAATCCGCGTGGTCAAGGCCTTCGCCCAGGAAAAGCGCGAGGCTGAGCGCTTCCACGAAGCCAATCGCCACAACCTCGCGATCAACGACCGCCTGAACAAGACCTGGTCGCTGTTCTCGCCGACTGTCACGCTGCTCACCGAAATCGGCCTGCTCGTCGTCTGGGCCTTCGGCATCTGGCAGATTTCGCGGGCGACATCACGGTCGGCGTGCTGACCGCCTTTCTCGCCTACATCAGCCGCTTCTATACCCGGCTCGACTCGATGAGCCGGATCGTCTCGGCTACGCAGAAGGCCGCTGCCGGCGCCAAGCGTATCTTCGACATCCTCGACCACGTCTCCAGCGTTCCCGACCCGACCCACCCGGTCCATTTGAGCAACGTTACAGGCCGCCTCGAGTTGCGCAAGGCCAGCTTCCGTTACGGCACCCGCGCGGTGACCCGCGACGTCGATCTGGTGATCGAGCCGGGCGAGATGATCGGTCTCGTCGGCCATAGCGGTTCGGGCAAGAGCACGCTGGTCAACCTGATGTGCCGCTTCTACGATGTCACCGAAGGTGCCGTCTTCATCGACGGCGTCGATGTCCGTTCGGTACCAGTCGCCGAGTTCCGGCGCCACATCGGCCTGGTGCTGCAGGAACCCTTCCTCTTCTTCGGCACCATCGCCGAGAACATCGCCTACGGCAAGCCGGATGCTTCGCGCGCGGAAGTCATTGCCGCCGCCCGCGCCGCACATGCCCACGAATTCATCCTGCGCCTGGCGCACGGCTACGATTCGCTGGTCGGCGAGCGCGGCCAGGGCCTGTCCGGCGGCGAGCGCCAACGCATCTCGATCGCGCGCGCCCTGCTGATCGACCCGAAGATCCTGATCCTCGACGAAGCGACCTCGTCGGTGGATACCGAAACCGAGAAGGAAATCCAGAAGGCGCTCGACAACCTCGTGCGTGGCCGCACGACCATCGCCATCGCCCACCGCCTTTCGACGCTGCGCAAGGCCGACCGCCTGGTCGTCATGGACCGCGGCCGCCTGGTTGAACTCGGCAACCACGACGAACTGATGGCGGCCGAAGGCCACTACTACAGGCTCTATCAGGCACAGGCGCGCAACGTCGATACCGAGCCTGAACTCCAACGGACAATCGAGATGCCCAGCAAGGAATCAAGCAAATGACGGTGCCGAATTTCACCCTCAGCCGCGACGCCTACGGTCAACTCGTCGTGACCAGCCGGAACGGCGAGCGCCACACCGGCGTCGTTCCCGTCCGCGCCTTCCCGATCGGCGCCCCCGACGACGGCATCGCGCTGGTCAATGCCGAAGGCCACGAAGTTGGCTGGGTGAACCGCCTCGCCGACCTGCCGCCGGAAATCGGCCGGCTGGTCGAGGAGGAACTGGCGAGCCGCGAATTCATGCCGGAAATCGAAAAAATTCTCGAAGTTTCCAGCTTTGCCTGTCCGAGCACCTGGCAGGTTGCCACGAACCGCGGAAACGCGGCCCTGATCCTCAAGGGCGAGGAGGATATCCGGCGCCTGTCGCAGACCCGCCTGCTGATCGCCGACAGCCACGGCATCCAGTTCCTCGTGCGCGACATTGGTACGCTCGACCGGCATAGCCGCAAGCTGCTCGATCGCTTCCTGTAGCCCCGGCGTGTAACAAGTCTTGCCCGGACATGACATTTTTTTGACAGGCGTCAGCCTGTGTCCCGGTGAAAACGTTAATAATTGTCAGTTGCCTCAACAAACCTTTGCTGCGAGACGGACCAAGCATGAAGAAAAAAGACATCATCATCAGGGACATCATTCCCCTGCGCGGTCCGAACATGTGGACCTACCGGCCGGTGCTCGAAGCCTGGGTCGAACTCGGGGAACTGGAAGAGTATCCGTCGAACAAGATTCCCGGCTTCTACGAGCGTCTTTCGTCCTGGCTTCCCTCGCTGGTCGAGCATCGCTGCAACTACGGTGAGCATGGCGGCTTCCTGCGCCGGGTCAAAGAAGGCACCTGGGCCGGACACATCCTCGAACACGTGACGCTCGAACTGCAGAATCTGGCCGGACTCCCCGGCGGCTTCGGCAAGGCCCGGGAAACCTCGGAATACGGAGTCTACAAGGTCGTCGTCCGCGCCTGGCACGAGGAGGTCACCCACACCGCGCTGCACATGGCCCGCGACCTGATCATGGCGGCCATCGAGGACAAGCCCTTCGACGTCGCCGGCGCCATCGAGGAACTCAGCGACATGGTCGATTCCAAGTGTCTTGGGCCGTCGACCGCGAGCATCGTCGATGCCGCCGACGACCGTGACATTCCGACCATCCGCCTGCTCGCCGACGGCAACCTGGTCCAGATCGGCTACGGTGCTGCGATGAGGCGCATCTGGACAGCCGAAACCGACCGTACCAGCGCCATCGCCGAGACGATCTCGCGCGACAAGGATCTGACCAAGGAACTCATCTCCTCCTGCGGCGTGCCGATTCCCGAAGGCCGCGAGGTCAACAGTGCCAGCGATGCCTGGGAGGCCGCCGAGGAGATCGGGCTGCCTGTCTGCGTCAAGCCGCGCGATGGCAATCATGGCCGGGGCGTCTTCATCGATGTCAAGACCCGCGAAGAAGTCGAGAAAGCGTACGCCGTGGCCATCGATGAAGGCACGGCGGTCCTCGTCGAACGCTCGATTCCCGGCACCGAACATCGCCTGCTGGTGATTGGCGGCAAGCTGGCGGCCGCCAATCGCGGCGACATGATCACGGTGACCGGCGATGGCAAGTCCACCGTCAATGAACTGATCGCCACCCAGATCAACACCGACCCGCGCCGTGGCCACTCCGAACTGCATCCATTGTCGATAATTCACATCGACTCGGCGGCGCGCATGGAACTCTCGCGCCAGGGCCTCGAACCCGATTCCGTTCCGGCAAAGGACCGCAATGTCCTGATCCAGCGCAACGCCAACCATGCGTTCGATGTCACCGACGAGGTTCATCCGGAAACTGCCGCTCTGGCGACTCTGGCCGCCCGCATCGTCGGACTCGATATCGCCGGCATCGACCTCGTCTGCCAGGATATTTCCAGACCGCTCGACGAACAGGGCGGTGCAGTCGTCGAGGTGAATGCCGGCCCCAGCCTGCTGATGCACCTGCGCCCCGGCGTCGGCAAGCCACGCCCGGTCGGCAAGGCGATTGTCGACAGCCTGTTTGCCGAAGGCGAAAGTGGCCGCATTCCGGTCGCCGGGATTACCGGAACGCATGGCAAGACCGCCGTCGCCAAGCTGCTGGCCCACCTGATCTACCTCTCCGGACGGCGCGTCGGTCTCGCCTGTAGCGACGGCCTGTATATCGACCGTCGTCATGTCCAGAAGTCCGACAGTGCCAATTGGGCATCGGGCCACCGTCTGTTGCTCAACCCAGCCGTCGAGGCGGCGGTGATCGAGAACGGCGGTCGCACCATCCTTGGCGAAGGACTGGCCTACGACCGCTGTCAGGTGGGTATCGTCACCAATATCGACCCGGCGGCGGAAAATCTCGCACGCTGGGATGTCCACCCGAGTGGCGGGGAGTACTTCACGACTTACCGCAACACCTACAGGACGCAGATCGATGTGGTGTTGCGCAATGGCTGCGCGGTGTTGAATGCTGGCGACGAGATTGTCGCCAGCCTGGCTGAACTCTCCGACGGCGAGGTCATCTTCTTCGCCGCCGACCCGGCATGCCCGGTCATGGCGGAACACATTGCCGCCGGCAAACGCGGTGTGTTCGTACGCGACGGCCGCATCGCGCTGGCCACCGGCAGCGAGGAAATCCGTCTCTGCCGCCTCGGCGACGTGCCGGTGATCGGCAGGCAGAGAAATCCCGCCACCGTCGCCAATGTGCTTGCCGCCGTCGCCGCCGGCTGGGCGCTGGGGCTGACCAAGGAAGTGATCGCCACCGGGGTCAAGACCTTCGGTCTCGAACTGCCTGACCCCGCCACCCTGTTGCCGCAGGGCGCCAGACGGTCGCCCCCTGCGGCATTCCGGAACTAGCAGCTAGCAAAGCAAGGAAGAGCTTTCATGGACGTTTCCAGTATTCGTGCCCTGCGCGGGCCCAATCTGTGGAGCCGGCACACGGCGATCCAGGCCATCATCACCTGCGATGGCGCCGAATGCGCGATCGCCGACCTGCCCGGTTTCGAAGCCCGCTTGCGCGACCGCTTCCCCGAACTCGGCGACCTGATCCCCGCCGACCATCTCGACACCGTTTCGATGGCGCACGCACTGGAATTCGCCGCCCTCGGTCTGCAGGCGCAGGCCGGTTGCCCGGTCACCTTCAGCCGCTCGGCGCAGGCGGTCGAGACGGGCATCTACCAGGTGGTCGTCGAGTACACCGAGGAAGACGTCGGCCGCCTGGCCTTCGATCTCGCCGAACAACTGTGCAATGCTGCACTTAACGACCAGCCCTTCGATCTCGACGGCGCGCTCGGACAGTTGCGCGAGCTGGACGAGGACATCCGTCTCGGGCCGTCGACTGGCGCCATCGTCTCCGCCGCGATGGCGCGCGGCATTCCCTACCGCCGCCTGACGCAGGGCAGCCTCGTGCAGTTCGGCTGGGGCAGCAAGCAGAAGCGCATCCAGGCAGCAGAAACGAGCTTTACCAGCGCGATTGCCGAATCGATCGCGCAGGACAAGGAGCTGACCAAGAAGCTGCTCGACGCCGCCGGCGTCGCCGTGCCGAAAGGCCGCCCGGTCGGGGACGAGGACGATGCCTGGGCCGCCGCCAGGGAGATCGGCCTTCCCGTGGTCGTCAAGCCGCGCGATGGCAACCAGGGCAAGGGCATTTCGGTCAACCTGACCAGCGAGGACCAGGTGCGCCAGGCCTACCGCGTCGCCGTCGAATTCCGCGACGACATCCTGGTCGAGAAGTACCTGCCCGGCCACGACTACCGGCTGCTGGTAATCGGCAACAAGCTGATCGCCGCCGCCCGCCGCGATCCGCCGCTGGTCATCGGCGACGGCATCCACAACGTGCGCCAGCTGGTGGACCAGGTCAACCGCGATCCCCGGCGCAGCGATGGCCATGCCACCTCGCTGACCAAGATCCGCTTCGACGACGTGGCCATCGCCCGTCTCGCTCTGCAGGGTTACGCGGCTGACTCCGTGCCGCCGCGCGGCACCCGCGTCATCCTGCGCAACAATGCCAACCTGTCCACCGGCGGCACGGCGACCGACGTCACCGACGACGTGCACCCGGAACTTGCCGCCAGCGCCATCGCGGCGGCCCAGACCGTCGGCCTCGACATCTGCGGCATCGACATCGTCTGCGACACGATGCTCAAGCCGCTCGAGGAGCAGAGCGGCGGCGTCGTCGAAGTCAATGCCGCGCCCGGCCTGCGCATGCACCTCGACCCATCGTTCGGCAAGGGGCGCGCGGTTGGCGAGGCAATCGTCAACATGATGTTTCCGCCCGGCGACAATGCCCGCATCCCGGTCGTCGCCATTGCCGGCACCAACGGCAAGACCACTACCAGCCGACTGATCGGTCGCATCTTCGAAAGCAACGGGCAGCGTGTCGGAATGACGAGCACTGACGGCCTCTACATCCAGGGAAAGCGCACCGACGACGGCGATTGCAGCGGCCCGCGCAGCGCACGCAACGTCCTGCTGCACCCGGACGTCGATGCCGCCGTCTTCGAAACCGCGCGCGGCGGCGTGCTGCGGGAGGGACTGGGCTTCGACATGTGCGACGTCGCAGTCATCACCAACATCGGCATCGGCGACCACCTCGGTCTCAACTTCATCACCACGGTCGACGAACTCGCTGTCGTCAAGCGGGTCATCGTCGAGAATGTCGCGCCTGGGGGCACGGCAGTCCTCAACGCCGCCGACCCGATCGTCGTCGCCATGGCGCAGCATTGCCATGGTTCGGTCATCTTTTTTGCCCAGGATCGCGCGAACCCGGTGCTGGCGACGCAGCGCGCGCAGGGTAAGCGCGTCGTCCATGTCAAACGTGATGCCATCGTCTGTTGCGAAGGTCGCCGGATACACAGCATCCCGCTCGCCAACATTCCGATTACCCGCAATGGCGCCATCGGCTTCCAGGTCGAGAACGCGATGGCGGCCATTGCCACCGGCTGGGCGCTGGGCATCGCCTGGGAAGTCATCGAACGCGCGCTGGCCGGTTTCGTGAACGATGCGCAGACGGCACCCGGCCGCTTCAACGTCTTCGATTACCAGGGCGCCACCCTGATTGCCGACTATGGCCACAACCCGGATGCCATCCAGGCGCTGGTCGATGCCATCGCGAACTTGCCGAGCAAGCGCCGTTCGGTGGTCATCAGCGGCGCCGGCGACCGCCGCGACGACGATATCCGCCAGCAGACGGAAATACTGGGCGACGCCTTCGACGAGGTCATCCTCTACCAGGACGCATGTCAGCGCGGTCGCGAGGACGGAGAGGTCATCGCCCTGCTCCGCGAAGGCCTGGAGAATGCCCGCCGGACCCAGGAGATCGAGGCCATCACCGGCGAATTCCTGGCCATCGACACCGCCCTCGCCCGCCTCAGGCCCGGCGACCTCTGCCTGATCCTGATCGACCAGGTGGAAGACGCCCTGGAGCATATTGCCAAACGAATTGCCGAAGTCGGATAGGATATCTTCCGGACGGCAGAACAGCTTTTTTTAATGGATTCAGCTCAAGACCGGTTCGATATGCACCGGCACGTACTTGTGGAACGGCGTGCGCGTCAGTGGGTCGCAATGGGCGCTGGCCGTCAGCCGGTTGATCTGCGGCCCGAACGGCCCGTTCCCTCCGTAGCGCTGACCATAGCCATGCGGCAGGGTCGCGGTGCCGCGTCGCAGGTTGTCATTCCATTCGACCATGACCTGAAGTTCGCCTGTTGCCGAGCGACATTTCGCCAGCGCACCATCGGCCAGACCCAGATGTTGCGCGTCGGCTGGGTGTAGACGCAAGGCCCCGTCGCGGTCCACCTTGCGCCAGGCCGGATCGCGGTAGATCTGGTTGGCGTTGTAGGCACGACGCTCCCCCGCCATCAAAATGAAGGGGTAGTCGGCCTCCGGGGGCGTTTCCGAGCCCAGTGCGCGCATTTCCGCCAGCATTTCGGGAATCGCCAGGTGGATGCGGCGGTCGGGATGACGGATCAGGGACCACGTGTCATCGAACGTGTGGACGCTCATCAGCGTCCCGGCGCGCCGTTCGAGAATGGCGCGGAACAGCGAAGCGCCGAGCGTCAGGTTGTTGCCTTGATGCCCGGCGCGGCGAACGGCGGCAGCGTGACGTTTGGCGTAGGCGGTGGTCAGTCCGAGCAGCGGAGCCGCCGCCGAAGCATCGTCCGGCAAGGATTGTCCCAAGGTCCGATACATGATCGATGCGGCATAGGGCTGCCAGCGTGGCTTGCGGCGCAGCGTTGCGGCCAGGGCGGCGAGGAATGCGGCATGCCCGGAGAAACTCGGCTCCAGTCGGGCGATCCGCTCGAGCAACGGGAAGCGCGAAGGGATCTCGTCCATCTTCTCCAGTAGCCGCGTGTAGATTTCCGCTTCGGGCAGGCTTTCGCCGAGAGGAACGAACAGGGGATGGCGGAGATGGAAGGCGTTTTCCGGGAATTCCAGATTGAATCCGGTGGCCTCCCATTTTTCGAACTGCGACGCCGCCGGCAGAACATAATGGGCCAGACGAGCGGTTTCGGTCATCGCCACATCGACCACCACCAGCAGTTCGAGCTTGCCGAATGATCGCTCATAGGCCCCGGTATCCGCCGCCGTCAGTGCCGGATTGGCGCTGTCGACAAACATCGCCCGCACCCGGTCCTCGCCTTCGTGTTCGATCTCGTCGGGCAGAATGTTGGGTGGATAGAGGCCGGAGATCGGGAACATCCGGTGCCGCGCCGTCCGCGGGTATTTTGGATTGCGCTCGTCACTATGGCCGATCAGGGGAAGCAGGAAGGTATGGAGGTTGTTGCCGCCGCGCTTGCCGAAGTTTCCGGTGACCAGATAGAGCAACTTTTCGAGATAGCCGTTGAGGGTGGTATGGAGTGTTTGCTGGATTCCCAGATCGATGCGGACGCAAGCGGTCTTGGCGGTAGCGAAGCCACGCGCCACGCGCTCGACATCGGCCGCTGCCAGTTCCGTGCGCTGCACGTATTCGGCAACGGGTACGGCCAACAGTTCGCATTCCAGTTCGTCAAAACCGGTGCAATGCTGCCCGAGGAATTCGCGGTCGTGCAGTCCCCCGCGGACGATGATGGCCAACATGGCCAGCATCAGGAAGGCATCGGTGCCGGGCTTGATCTGCAGATGAATGTCCGCCTGTCTGGCGGTTTCGGAGCGGCGCGGGTCGACCACGACCATGGTGCGATCCGGATTCTTTTGCAACTCACGCAGCGTATCGCGGGCGTTGGGAATGCCATGCGCCTGATACGGATTGGTGCCGATGAACAGCACGTAGTCCGCGTGTTCGACATCTTCAGTGGTATGGCAGGTCTGGTGACCAAAGAGGCGACCATTGACCCAGAAATCGCCGGTCTTTTCCTGCGCCAGCGACGAATAGACGAAGCGGCTTTTCATCGCCTTGTGCAGTTGCTGACTATACATGCCGCCCAGATGGTTGCCTTGGCCTCCGCCGCCGTAGAATGCAAAGGCCTGTCCGCCATGCTGCTGGCGGATTGCCGTCAGGCGGTGCGCGATATCGTCCAGCGCCTGGTCCCAACTGACTCGCACGAAACTGCCGTCGGGCTGGCGTTTCAAAGGGTGCCGCAAACGATCTTCATGATCCTGATAGTGTTCGAGGCGGGCCGCCTTCTGGCAGATATACCCCCTGGACACCGGGTGTTCCTCGTCGCCGCGAATGCGCGTGAACTTCCCGTTTTCTATCGTGACTGCTAGTCCGCAATTGCGCGAACAGAGGATGCAGGCTGTCTTCTCGGCGTTCTTGTCAGATTCGGACTTCATTTTTTGTGCTGCCGCCTGTAACATAACGGTAGTTATACTAACGGTCGTTATGTGATAATTCAAGCCGTTTTTGAAAGTCTCTTGGCCGGAATCACCCAATGCGCTACCCCCCACGACACAAGGAAAGCACCCGCGCCCGTTTGCTGGAGCTGAGCGGCACTCTGGCCAAAAAGGACGGCTTTGCCAGTACCGGTGTTGACGCGCTGATGGCCGCCGCAGGTCTCACGTCAGGCGCGTTTTATTCGCACTTTCGTTCCAAATCGGAGCTGCTCGAAGCCATCGTTGAAAGCGAACTGGGCCGCTCGCTGGAGCTGTTGACCGGAAAAACCAATGAACAACTGGTCGTTGTCCTCAAGTCGTATCTGAGCGCCAGTCACGTCGACGATCCGGCGCAGGGCTGCGCCGTGACTTCTTTGAGTACGGAGGTCGCACGCTCCAGCCTACAGACCAAACAAGTCTTCGAGCGCATGATGGTCGCCATGAAGGATGAACTGAGCAAGCATGTGTCAGGGCACAGCGCGGCATGGGTGATGATCTCGCAGATGGTGGGTGCGGTCATGATTGCCCGCGCCATGGCGTCCGAGCAGTCACGCAACGACTTGCTGGAAGCTGTCATGCAGCAGTGCCAGGAGATGATTCGGTAAGCGACAAGAAGCAGCTTACCAGCTGGCGCCCTGCGCCCCGGGCATGAACTTGATCGGCGCCACATCAGCCTTGCCCAAAGCCAGCTTCCGGCTGATGCGCTGGCTTATTTGTTCGCGCGACGGCACGGGCAGGCTGTGGATACGGCACAGCAACTCGCGAAAACGGATAAGCCAGACGCGGGTCAGCTCGGCCAATGCGGCATAAAAGGCCGTGCCGCATTTCATGGAAACCCGCTGGGCGAAGTCGGGGAACCAGTAGCCAATGTGCTCGTCGATGAAATCTGCCGTCTTCTTCGGGTCGACCGCAACGTCCGTGACGGTTTGCCGGACATACTGCAGCTGCAGCACGAGATGGTCGTCGAAGCGCCTGCGCCAGTCGGCCGCCCTGAACCCGGCGACCGCGTAGATCTCGCGCAGCTCGAACATCGGCGCGGCGCAGGCAAGATGGTCGTCGGATAGCCAGACGGATTCGTAGGGCGAGGCGCCCCAATGGTTGTTGAGGTAGATGGCGGCATAATCGGCAGCAAGTTCGTCGAGGCTGATGCTTTCCCGAAAGGCAGCCGCCATGTTGGCACAGTCTGGCGAGCCGGCCTGGCCAACTGGAAACATGGCCAAGCCCCCGGGAAAGTCGACCTGCTTGAGGGCGACCAGCGTTTCGGCGTCAAGTTCGCGGTCATGCAGGCGGATCAACTGGTCAAGATCTTCAGCAATTGCTGCGCGCAGTTCAGCTTCCATTGACCTTGCCTTTGCTGTGCGGGATGAAGCCAATCGATGGCCGTGTCAAATCCGGGTTGGCCATATTTCTCACCTGTTTGACGGGCTTGTCGTTGGGGCCGATGGCCTTGGATTTGAGCGTGCCCTTCCAGATATCCTCGATCGGCCCGATGTCGAGAACGCGCATCATGCACGCCTGCACGCAGTAAGGCTTGCGGCCGGACTCGAGTTCGTCGATGCAGAGGTTGCACTTCTTGACCACCCGCTCCTGTGGATCCCACTGCGGCGCCCCATAAGGGCAGGCCGCCTCGCATTTGCGGCAGCCGATACACAGCGTCGAGTCGATGTCGACCACGCCATTATCCGCACGCTTCCAGATCGCACCGGTCGGGCAGGTCGGCAGGCACGCAGGTTCTGCGCAGTGGTTGCACGACATGTTGACCTTGTAGGCGAAGACGTCCGGGTAGCTTCCGCCCTCGATGTACATCACACGCCTGAGACGTGGCCCCGGCGGCAGTCCGTTCTTGTCCTTGCAGGCGATCTCGCAGGCGCGGCACCCGATGCAATCGACATTGTGATGAACGAAACCGAGTTGCCGTTTTGCCTTCACCGGTTCGTAGGTCTGCGCCACCTTGCGCCGGATGGCCTGCTCGAGTTCCTTCTTGTCGACCTTGGTGACCATGATTGACTCACTTGTCCCGTCTGAAGATCATCGCGCGCGAGGTCGCCTGAACGTCCCAGCCAGGCCGGTGCTCGAGCGGCGTCTTTTTCAGATCGACGAGGATGGTGTTGTAGGCGAAAGCGCCGGCCGGGCTCGGCTGATCCAGCGTCAGGAAATCGGGATTGCCGGCACGGTCGGTCCCGTCCTTGGCCAGATCCATCCAGGCGCCTTCGTGGAGCACGACGACACTCGGCATGCAGCGCTCGGTGACATAGGCGGGTACGACAACCTTGCCGCGCTCGTTCCAGACCTCGACGATATCGCCGGTCTTGATCCCGAGTCTTGCCGCATCGCGAGCACTGATGGTGACTTCCTGCTGGTAGGTTTCGCGCAACCAGGGAACGTTATGGAAGATCGAGTGGGTACGCCAGCGCGGGTGTGGCGTCACCATGTGGAACGGAAATTTCCCGGCTTTCGCGTGGTTGAGCGACTCGAAGGGCTCGATCCATTTCGGGATGTAGGGAATCGCGTAGCCGTATTGGGTCCTCGTCCAGTCCTTGACGCTGGCCAGCGTCGTCGACAGGATTTCGATCTTCCCTGAGGGCGTTGCGAAGGGAACGCCCTTGCTGATCTGCTCCTCGAAGGCAACGAGCGGTCTGGCCAGAACGAACTTGTAGACCCCGTGCCGCTTGAAGTCGTCCCACGACATCTTGACGCCCTGGTAGGCCTGCACCCGATTCTTCCACCAATCTGTCAGGTAGGCTTCGTCGGTGACTTCGTTCTTCTGAAAATAGTCGCGCTCGGCTTTGGGGTTGTAGCGCTTGCCGAAGTCCTTGACCGAGGTATCGACCTGCTCGATGCGATAGGCGAGTTCGGTGAACACCTGGAAATCGGTCTTCGATTCTCCCAGCGGCTCAATGACCTTCGGCCGGTGAATGTAATAGTGCCCCTTGTACCAGGGCAAAGCCACATCATGGCGCTCGAAGTGGGTGGCGATCGGCAAGAGCACATCCGCCCACAGCCCGGACGGCGTGATGGTCGAATCCATGCAGACCACCAGTTCGAGTTTCCTGATCGCCTGGATCTCCTTGTTGACGTTGGTCAATTGGTTGAACCAGTCCGAGCCTTGCCAGAAAATCGCCTTGATGTTGGGTATCCTGCCGTCGAGTTCGTCGTCGCGGGGCCAGCAGCCGATCTCCTCGCGCTTGACATTGGGGTAGTTGAGCACGCAATGCGCCCAGCGGTCGGATTTGATCGAGGCATACCAGACATTGGCATACTCGTCATAGGGGTAGGCGATGGCCTCGGCATGCCAGCCTTTGCCAACACCTTCGGCACAGCCGCCGAGGATGCCAACATTGCCGGTCATCGCCTGCAGGGCGGCAGCCATCCGACTGTATTGCTCGCCGTAGGAGGCGCGGCCCGGAGCCCACGACGCTTTCAGGGCTGCCGGCTTGGTCCTGGCGTACATTTCGGCCAGTTTCTTGATGTCGACCGCGGCAACTCCGCAAATCTTCTCGGCCCACTCCGGCGTCTTCGGGGTACGGTCGTACTTGCCGAGGATGTAGTCCCTGAAGTTTTCCTTGTCCTTGAACTGCCTCGGCGTCGTCCCACTGTCCATGCCCTGGCAGAACTTGTCGATGAACTTCTGATCCTGCCAGTTGTTGGCAAAGATGTGATGCGCCATGCCGGCAAGCATGGCGGCGTCGGTATTGGGCCTGATCGGGATCCACCACGCGTCGTAACTGGCGGCGCTGTCGGTGTACTGCGGATCGACGACGACGAACCTGCAGCCCCGCTGCTTGGCCAGCCGCATGTAGTAGAAAGTGTTGCCGCCGTGGAAGGTGTAGGCGGGATTCCAGCCCCACATGATGATCAGCTTGCTGTGCGCGAAGGCGTCGTCCTCATTGCCGTCGCTGATCGTGCCAAAGGTCGTGCGCGCACTGAAGGTCGTCCCCTGGTAGCTGGGCACCGACCAGGAGTTGGTGCGGCAGCCGAACATGCCAAGGAAACGGGCGAGCAGGCCTTCGATCTGGTCGGACTTGTGCAGCACACCGTACGAACTGCCCGCGTAGGCTTGATCGAGAATCGCCGTCGGACCGTACTTCTGCTTGATCTCGACCATTTTCTTCGCGACATGGTCGAGCGCTTCGTCCCAGCTGACGCGCTTGAACTTGCCTTCGCCGCGCTCGCCCACCCGCAGCATCGGGTAGAGCAGGCGTTCCGGCGAGTAAAGACGTGAGCGGTAGGAGCGGCCGCGCAGGCAGGCGCGCAGTTGCGGAACCTGCTCGCTGTCATCACCGAATTTTCCGCCCTCCTGATAGCGTCCGTCATCGGTCGACAGGCGGACGATGACGTCGCCCTTCTTGTGGGCGACCAACATGTGGCGCGAACCGCAGTTATGGTCGCACGAGGTGACGACGGTGGTGAGTTGGTCGTCAGTGGGGTAAGGTTCAAAAGCGAAAGCCTTCGCCTCCTGCTCGCCCATCGCGAGTTCGACCAGGCCACTGGTGGTGGCGACGGCGGCGCCGGCACTGACCGTCTTCAGAAAGCTGCGGCGCCTCGGGTTCAGAATATCCAGCCAGTTGTGTTTGCTGTCCATGATCGCCTCTCAGTACCCGCGCTGGACGCTCGCCGGCAGAGCAAAGCGGGCTTCGCTGACGGTTGGGCGATCCTTGGCCCAGTCGGGAGTTTCCAACGACATGCCCTCCCAGAAATGACGCGGATACCGATAGCTAATGCGATACCAGGCCAGACCGCCGTGACAGGCGTAGCAAACATCGGCGTTTTTCTGTCCGGCGGCCTCGATTTCGGCTGCCTTGAGATAGGTGACCTGATGCCGGGTGGTGCGGATTGCCGCGTGGCAGGTGAGGCAGGAACCACCGAACACTTCCCTGCTCTCCGGCCACGGATGGGGCAGTCCCATGACTTTCGAGTTCATCTGGCCATGACACTTGAGGCAGGTCGTTTCCACATTGACCACCTTGCGCAAGGTAAAGCCGTTGTCGCTCTGGAGCGCCCCGGTGGCCGAAGTCTGCTGCGCCTCGTCACGCGGATCGTGCCCCTGATGACAGGTATTGCAACTGAGGCTCATCAGTTCCTTAGCCATCGCAGTCGCCAGGTGCCGCCGGTGAAAGGTCTCCTGCTCGCCACTGTAGGTGCTCAGTCGCTGGTACCAGGCCTTGCTGGTGGCAGCCTTGA
The DNA here is from genome assembly GCA_016714975.1 of Candidatus Dechloromonas phosphorivorans. Lineage (GTDB taxonomy): Bacteria > Pseudomonadota > Gammaproteobacteria > Burkholderiales > Rhodocyclaceae > Azonexus > Azonexus phosphoriphilus. The sequence goes on from JADKBR010000001.1 coordinate 327,968, forward strand.
GACCCGCCGGCGACGCTTCGCTAACCTTGTCCTCGAGAACCTCGCGGTGGCAGGCGAGGCACTGATCATCGCGGGCCGTTTCGATGGCCGGCTTGAAATGGATGGGGTCGTAGGTGGCGCGCAGGATGTCCTTGCTGGCGCTCAAGGCAGGCTGGGTCTGGCTCGCTGTTGGGCCAGACGGTGCCGGACCATGCTGGCGCATCCGCCAGCCGGCGAAGCCGCCGACGATGCTCGCGCAGGCGACCAGGGCAAGAATCGTGATGCCGACCCTAGGACTTTCCATTCTCAGTCCTTGCCGGTAGCGCCAGTGTAGAGGCCGCGAATATCATAGCGACCGCTCATGTTGGGCTGATTGAATGGCGTGTACCATGCACCCTGATCCCTCAAGAACTCCAGCCCGGCCTGCGGCGCCGAGATACCTTTCAACGCTTGCGCCTGCCAAATGGCAGTTCGCTCGAAGCTAACGATAACGGATGCCCCGGGCGGGCGGACATCCGGCATCAATCCGGCGATCGGACCTATCTTTTCGGCAACAGCCACCCCCGGCATCAATACTGCCAGAAGGGCGCTGAAATGCATCATGGCGGTTTTCCGCATTGTCGGTCTTGATCCAGTTCAGCAGCATGCGGCTCCGCGATGCTGCAACAACAGGCAAACGATAAACCACCGCACGGAATGCCGGTTGCTTTACATCAAGAACCCGACCTGTCGCGGGAAACAATCGCCGGCGTCAGATGCGCAATCCGGTCTTCTTGAGGATTCGTGTGGAGAAGAGGATATCACTACCACGGCCGGCTTCACCAAGCAACGCGGCTATGCGCGCTGCCTTGTCCCGGACCTCGTCGCGGGAATTGCCGTGGACCATGGCGAACAGGTTGTACGGCCAGCCCGGCAGCGCGCGTGGCCGGCGGTAGCAATGGGTGACGAAGTCGAGGCCGCCGACGCGCCCGCCAAGTTCGTCGACCCGCTCGTCCGCCACATCCCAGACGGTCATGCCGTTCGCGGTCCAGCCGATCGCATAATGGTTGGGAACGGCGCCGATGCGCCGGATGATGCCGGCGTCGAGCATGGCCTGCAGCCGCGCCATGACCTCCTCGCCGGAAACGCCGATTTGCTCGCCGACCAGCTGGTAGGGGCGGGCCACCAGCGGCAGGCCGCCCTGCGTGGCGACAATCAGCGCGCGGTCGATGGCATCGAGCTTCGCCGCGTCGCTCATGCGCGTGCCGCGAGCTTCATTTCGACGAAATACTCGCGCTCCTTGGGAAAAGCAAGAACCGGCAGGCCGGTCGCCGCCTCGATGCGGACGATGGCCGCGCCGATGCCATCCTGAGTCTCGGTCGCCAGCACGAACCACATGTTCAGCGCGTGCTCGCGCCGGTAATTGTGGGCAACCTCGGGTAGGGCGTTGACCAGGTCGGCCACCTCGTCGTAGCGCTCCTCAGGCACCTGCAGCGCCGCCAGTACGAAGGCGCCGCCCATGCGTTCGATCTGCACCAGCGGGCCGAAGCGGGTCAGCACCCGGGCGTCGAGCAGGCGCTGCAGGCGCTCCAGCAACTCGTCACCGGAGATGCCGAGTTGCACTGCCGCCGCCGCATACGGCTGGTCGCAGAGCGGAAAGTCACCTTGCAATTTGTCGATTATTTTCCGGTCGACCGCATCAAGCTCAGGCATAGCGGGCGCCGTTCTGCTTGAACCGGGTCAACGAGAACAGCACGTCGTGTGCAAGGTCGGCAATGCCATGGCGTTCGCGCAGCGCGGCGATGATGCCCTCGACTTCGCCGCGCTCGCGGCCGTGGATCATGCAGAACAGGTTGTAGGGCCAGTCGGGCAGCATGCGCGGCCGGCGATAGCAGAGGGTTACCGCCGGCTCCTCGGCCAGCGCTCTACCGAGGTCGCCGACACGCTCGTCGGGAATGTCATGGACCAGCATCGCATTGGCCGTGTAGCCCAGTTCGCGGTGCCTGACGACAATGCCGAAACGCTTGATGGCGCCGTCTTCGAGCCACTTGCCGATGCGCGCCAGCACTTCGTTCTCCGAGGCGCCGATGCGCTCGGCGATCAAGGCGAACGGGCGCATGAACAGCGGCAGCCCCTCCTGCAGCACCGACACCAGGCGGCGCTCGGCCTCGCCGATCGGCGAAACGGGTTGCACCTTGTGTGCGGTCGCGCGCGTCCGGGGAGGTTCGCCGTGCAGCGGGAAGCCGAGATCGATGTGAAACTCCTCGAGCAGCGGCAGCGCCAGCAAGGGGTGGCCGGCCGCCTTTTCGATCGCCCCCAGCGTTGCCTGCAGGCGGCCTTCGCTGGCTGCGGTGACGACAAACCACAGGTTGTAGCGATGCTCGCGCTCGTAGTTGTGATTGACCTCGGGGAAGCGGTTGACCGCGGCAGCCACCGCTTCGAGTTGCTGTCCCGGCACCGCCATCGCGGCCAGCGTCGAGGCGCCGATCCGCTTCGGCGCGAACACCGCACCGACACGCGAAATCTTGCCCTCGCGGCGGAGCTTTTCGAGCCCGGTCAGAACCGTTCGCTCGCCGACGCCGAGGCGCGCCGCCAGTTCGGCGAAGGGCGCCGGACACAGCGGGAAATCACGCTGGAACTCGTTGAGCAGGCGGAACTCGAGGGCGCTGTCCATCAGAAGCCAATGCGGTTGGCGCGGGCGGTGAAGAAGATGCCGGACGGGCTGTCGGCGGCGATTTCCCCGAGCCGGGTGAAGGTCGCTGTATCGTAGATCAATACCTTGTTGTCGTCACGCGCCGAGAGCCAGACATTCTCGCCGCGCGGCGAAAACTCCATGTGCAGGATGCCCTTGCCCGGTTCGAAGGCATGCACGACCTTGCCGGCCAGCGTATCGATGACATCCATCTTGCCGTTGTCCGGGAAGGCGAAATTGACCCAGGCCTGGCGCCCGTCCGGTCGTGCCATAACGAACACCGGCTGGCCGCGCACCGGGATACGCCCGACTTCCTTCCATGTCGCGACGTCGACGACCAGCACCTCATGGCGGCCGATCGCCGGCAGGTAGGCCTTGCCCTGCGCGACCGACCAGCCGCGCAGGTGCGGCATCTTGAACACCGGCAGCTTCTCCTGGCCGCGGCCATAGTTTTCGAGAATCTTGCGCGCCCCTCTTTCCGGCTGCCAGAGATCGACCATGGCGACGCCGTCCTCGCCGAACAGCCCGGCCAGGAAATAGCGCCCGTCTGGCGTCACCAGGCCGTCGTAGGGCTGGATGCCGGCGGGAAAACGCTGCGTCTGCGGCTGGCGCGGATCGGAAAAATCGGTCACCCAGATTTCGCCGCCCTCGAACAGCGCGTAGGCGAACTTGTTGCCCGGCGCGTCGGCGAGGCCGACCACCTTGGACAATTTGCCCGGCGCGTACTCGGCCGGCACTTCGGAGAGCAGTTCGAGCGTCGCGGCGTCGAAGGCTTTGATCCCGCCCGGCGTGTAGTTCTGGGCGACGACGATACGGCCATCCTGCGAGATCGAACCGCCGATGGCGTTGCCCGACTGCATGACGCGCTTGACGATGCGCCCTTCCAGCATGTCGATCTTGGTCAGCCCGCCATCGCGCCCGAAGACGAAAGCGTAACGCCCGTCGCGCGAATAGACGGCCGAGGCGTGCGATAGGTCGCCGAGGCCATCGATCCTGGCATAGGGCTGGCGCGCGGTGGTATCGACCAGCGTCACGCGACCGCTGGCACGCTCGATGATCAGGCCGAGATCGCCGGTTCCACGCGTTTGCGGGCCAGCACAGGCGGTGAGCAGAAGGGACAGCAAGAGTCCGAAGAAGAGTCGCATCACATTCTCATTGGGGGAAACCGCTCATCAATTTTTGCACGATCCACGCCGCGTCGGCTTCCGACATGAACTGCTTCCACGGTGGCATCGGCGTCCCGGGACGGCCGTAATAGATTGTCGCCACCAGTCCCTCGACCGGCTTTTCCTGCAAGGTCGCCGGCAGCAGCGCCGGCCCGAGGCCTCCCTGCAAGGTCATGCCGTGACACGAGCCGCAATCCTGCCGCACCAGCCGCACCAGTTCCTTTTGCCGGACGGCATCGGGCTCGGTAGCGATTGCTGGCTCTGCACTCCCTGCGGTCACGGTCGACACCCAGAAAAGGGCAAAAACCAACCTACTCGCCAACAATCACGACACCTTTCATTTCCGGATGCGGGCCGCAAGTGTAAGGGTAACGGCCCGCCTGCGTAAATTCGCGCTGCCAGCTTTCGTCGGGGAACAGGCGCTCGGACTCGCGACCGCCTTCCTGCGGAAAGACCACCGAATGGCTGGTCCGCTTCTCGCGGTTGATCCACTTCACCGTATCGCCGACGCGAATGGTGACTTCCGCCGGCGTGTAGGTATATTTCTCGATGCTGACCTCGACCGTCTGCCCAGCGATGGCAGCAAAAGAAACGAGCGCCAGCAGAACCGACGCTCGCCTCCAATGCAACCACCCGGTGAACATGCGCATCGATCCCCGGGTCAAGGACGCTCTTACTGCTTCGCCGCCTTCACATCACCGTCGACGCCAAGGCCGATGGTGTGGTTGAAGGAAACATGGTGGAAACGGCCGCCGGCGTTGTCGGCGTGAATCGCCACGCCGAACGGAACCGCCTTGCCCGGGGCCAGATTGACGCCACCGGCCAGCTTGCGGGTGAAGGTCACGGTGTAGGTGTCGCCTGACTTGGCGCCTTCGGCCGTCACGCCTGCCTTGCCGCCTTCCATGTTGCGCTTGTCGGTTACCGTGCCGTCAACCGCCTTGCCGCCACCGCCGCTCTTCCACTGCATCAGGTCCATCGCCCCCGGCGTCGCGTACTTTGTCTTCTTGTCGTCGGCACCCGGCATGGTGCGGGCATCCTTGTGGCAGGCGCCCCAGCAACCGGCCTGTTCGCTCAGCGGCACCTTGTCGTTCGGGAACATGATGGTGGCCTTGAGTTCGTTGTCCTTGTCGGAATGGTCGAAGCCGCCGGCCGGCGCCTTGAAGGTCAGGCGGACATAGAGGTTGGTGGCATCGTAGGCCGCCTGGACGCCGACCGGATAGGTCATCGTCTTCGGCGCACCCTTCGGCTCCATTTCCTTGCCGGCCAGACGCTTCAGGTCGATGTCCAGCTTGCCGCCGTCGAAATGGCAGCCGGCGCAGGTTTCGCCCTTCTTCAGGCCGCTGGCGCCGCTGTGGTCGCGGCTCTGCACCCATTCGAGCGGCGAAACGGCCGGGTGAATGACCGGGATGGTTTTCGTCGGCACCTTGCTCCAGTCCGGGGCGGCCAGGGCAGCCTGTGAACCGAGGGTCATCAGGGCGCCCAATACAAACAGCGAGCTCAATTTCTGTTTCATCTTAATCTCCGTTCTATACGCGACGGGGGCTTCCGCCCCCGTTGAATTCCACGAAATCAGGGCTGAACCCGGATCAGTAAATGTCGTGCTGCGTGTTGTAGACGTTGAACTTGCCGGTCGGCGTGATCATCTTCGGATCGGTGATGACCTTCTTGACCTTGAGCGTCGCGTCGTCATAGACGACGATGGCCGACTGGTCGGTCTTGCCGCCCCACAGCGAGATCCACACTTCCTTGCCGTCGGCCGAGTATTCCGGATGGACGGCGCGCTTGGTCGCCTTGGTCTCCGGCAGGCCGGAATCCTTGGCGACGTTCAGCACGGCCTTCGGCTTGGACAGATCCGACATGTCCCAGACGGCAACCGATTCAGCCAGGGTCTTGTCCGGGTTCTGCGGCGAGTCGGCCCACAGATTCTTGGACTTCGGATGCGTCTTGACGAACAGGTTGCCCGGCACATGCTTGACTTCCTGCACGACCTTCCAGTTGTGCTCCTTGAACTTGGCGTTTTTCGCGTCGTCGGACGGCGTCGAGATCAGCGTCACGACATCGGCGCCGAGGTGACCCGTCGCCCACACCGGACCGAACTTCGGATGGGTGAAGTTGGCACCGCGACCCGGGTGCGGAATCTTGGCGACATCGACCAGCGCAGCCAGCTTGCCGGTCTTGGTGTCGACCGCGGCGATCTTGTTGGAGGCGTTGGCCGCTACCAGGAAGTAGCGCTTGGAAGCATCCCAGCCGCCGTCATGGAGGAACTTGGCGGAACCGATAGTGGTGGTCTTCAGGTTCTTGATGTCGGAATAATCGACCAGCAGGATCTGGCCTGTTTCCTTGATATTGACGACCCATTCCGGCTTGGTGAACGAGGCGACGATGGAAGCCACACGCGGCTCCGGATGGTATTCGCCATCGACCGTCATGCCGCGGGTAGACACCACCTTGAGCGGCTTCAGCGTATCACCATCCATGATCGTGTACTGGGGCGGCCAGTAGGAACCGGCAATCGCGTACTTGTCCTCGAAGCCCTTGAACTTGGAGGTATCGACCGAACGGGCATCGAAGCCGATCTTGACTTCGGCGACGACGGCCGGCTTTTCCATCCAGAGGTCGATCAGCGACAGACGGCCATCGCGGCCAATCACGTAAACATAACGGCCGGAAGCGGAAAGACGGGAAATATGGACCGCGTAGCCGGTCTTGACAATATTGACGATTTCCTTGGTGTCGCCGTCGATCAGCGCCACTTCGCCGGTGTCGCGCAACGTCACGGAGAAGATGTTCTTCAGGTTCAACTTGTTCATCTGCTTCTTCGGCCGCTGGTCGACGGGCACGATGACCTTCCAGGAATCCAGCTGATCCTTGAGACTGAATTCCGGCGGCACATCCGGCGTGTTCTGGATGTACTTCGCCATCAGGGCGATATCGTCCTTGGTCAGGATGTCGTCGAAGTTGACCATGCCGCCGTCGGTGCCGTAGCCGATGATCTTTTCCAGACGCGTCTGGCCAAGCTTGAGCGTGCCGCCTTCGGTGACGTTGCCGTCCTTGTCCTTCTTGGTCCAGTGCGGCTCGAGATTCTTGCCGGTCGCTCCCTTGCGCAGCACGCCGTGACAGCCGGCGCAACGCTCGAAGTAGACCTTCTTGGCCTGCTCCTTTTCGGCTGCCGTCATCTCCGGAGCCGCCTTGGCGGCATCCTGGGCGAAAGCGGTACCCATGGCAAACGCCATGGTCGACATTGCAAGCATCCCCACTACGGTTTTTTTCATCTTCCTCTCCTGGAAATAAAACATAGCCGCGCCCATCCGCGAGCGCAATGGGCGCTAGATTGAACCACCCGGCACTTCGCATCCTTGATCCCTATCAATTTTGTTCTTATAGGCAATCACGAGTTTGACAATGCTTCTGGTCATCGCCAACTGGGTCACTCATACTTTGCACAGGGGACTGCGATCCGTGCTCATTTCCTATTGGCAGACGCCCCGTCCGGCATTAGGATGGCCGCCCAGATGATTCCGATATTGTGATGACAAAAGACGACAAACTCGAAGCCGGCAAAGTCTGGCTGGTCGGCGCCGGCCCGGGCGACCCGGACCTGCTCACCATCAAGGCGGCGCGCCTGATTGCCCATGCCGATGCGCTCGTGTTCGATCACCTCGTCAGTGAAGGCATCATGGATCTGGCGCGCCCAGACGCGCGCCGCATCTATGCTGGCAAGGAGGCCTCCAATCACACTCTGCCCCAGCAATCGATCAACAACTTGCTGGTCGACTTGGCGCGCGAAGGTCTCTCCGTTATCCGCCTCAAGGGTGGTGACCCATTTATTTTCGGGCGCGGTGGCGAGGAACTGGAAACCCTTGCCGCATCCGGCACACCTTTTGAAGTCGTTCCCGGGATCACCGCCGCAACCGGTTGTGCCGCCTATTCGGGATTCCCGCTGACCCATCGCGACCATGCCCAGGCAGTCACCTTCGTGACTGGCCACCTCAAGGACGGCACCGTAAATCTCGACTGGCCGGCACTCGCCCGGCCGGGCCAAACGGTCGTCTTCTACATGGGCCTGGGCGCCGCCGGCGAGATTGCCCACCAGATGATCAATCATGGCCTGTCCTCGCTGACCCCGGCCGCGGTCGTCTGCAACGGGACCTCCCCGACCCAGCGAACGCTCCTCGCAACGCTAGGCACCTTGGCAGAGCGCATCGCCGAAACCCGCATCAAGCCGCCGGCGCTGATTGTCGTCGGCAGCGTGGTCAACCTGCATGCCAAACTCAACTGGTTCGAACAGAAATGAAACTCATCGCGCTCCTCGCCTTCCTCTTCATCCTCCCGGCCCACGCCTATTCCGGCAAGGAACTCCGCGCGGACTGCCTGGCGGCCGAAGGCAACCTCGCCGCCAGCCCCGAACCCGATCAGCCTTCGCGGGGGGCGCGCTGTCTCGGCTACCTCGAAGGCTTCGTGGATGGCTACGCCATCAGCGACCACCTGGCCGAAACGGTGGGAGTAAAGCTGAATGCGTTCTGCCTGCCAAAGAGCCGCGATCTCACCAGCCGCCTGGTGCGTTCGGTCCTGGCGCACCTGGACCGGCAGCCGCCCAACCCGGAAGGCAGCACGGCCACGCTGGTCGCTGCCGCGCTCTCGCGCACCTTTCCGTGCACCGAGTTGCTTGAACCGCGCAAGTGATTCGGAGATAATCCGGCCTCCACTTGCCCCGGTGGCGGAATCGGTAGACGCAGCGGATTCAAAATCCGCCGCCGCAAGGTGTGCCAGTTCGAGTCTGGCTCGGGGCACCAGTAACGACAAATCGGCTTTCCCTGTGGAAAGCCGATTTTGTTTCCCCAAGCTTATCCCTGCCCATGTCGCTGACCGTCGACGACTTCGACTTTCCCTGCCATCCGAACTGATCGCCCAACACCCGGCGCCCGAGCGCACCGGCAGCCGGTTGCTGCATGTCTGCGGTCGACAGCGTTTTGACCGCAAATTCGCTGACCTGCCCGGACTGTTGCGTGCCGGCGACCTGCTGGTCTTCAACGATACGCGCGTCATCAAGGCGCGGTTCTTCGGGCAAAAGGACAGCGGCGGCCAGGTAGAGGTCATGCTCGAACGCATCGTCGATGCGACCCATGGCATCGCCCAGATCCGCGCCAGCAAGTCGCCGAAACCGGGTACCTGGCTGAAGCTGGCCGACGCCTTTGAGGTCGTCGTCACCGGGCGGGCCGGGGCGAGCGGCGAATTCTTCGCCCTGGAACTGGTCGACCGCGCCCCGAATGAGGTGCCCTTGGGCTACAACAGCCTTTGGGACCTGGCCGAGCAGTACGGCAAGCTACCGCTGCCTCCCTACATCGAACACCCGGCCGACAACGCCGACGAATCGCGTTACCAGACGGTCTATGCCCGCGCGCCGGGCGCCGTCGCCGCCCCCACCGCCGGCCTGCATTTCGACGAGGCGATGCTGGACACGCTGCGGACGCAAGGCGTCACCACCGCCTTCCTGACCCTGCACGTCGGCGCCGGGACCTACCAGCCGGTACGCGTCGACAAGATCGCCGACCACCGGATGCACAGCGAGCGCTTTGACATCCCGCCCGCCACCGCTGACGCCATTGCCGCCACCCGAGTCGCCGGCGGGCGCGTCGTTGCCGTCGGCACGACCAGCCTGCGCGCGCTCGAGTCGGCCGCCTTGATCGATGGCAGCGTGCGCCCCGGCCCGGCCGAGACCGCCATCTTCATCACGCCCGGCTATTGCTTCAAGGTCGTCGACCGCCTGCTCACCAACTTCCACCTGCCGAAATCGACGCTGCTGATGCTGGTTTCGGCCTTCGCCGGTTACGATGCCATCCGTGCCGCCTACACCCATGCGGTCGCCGAGCGCTACCGCTTCTTCAGCTACGGCGATGCGATGCTCCTGGAAAGATCCGATGCAGTTTGAACTCATCACCACCGACGGCGCCGCCCGCCGCGGAACGCTGACGCTGGCCCACGGCACCGTCCAGACCCCGGTCTTCATGCCGGTCGGCACCTACGGCACGGTCAAGGCGATGACCCCGCAATCGCTCGACGACATCGGCGCGCAGATCTGCCTCGGCAACACCTTCCACCTCTGGCTGCGCCCGGGGCTGGATGTAATCCACGCCCACTGCGGTCTGCACGATTTCATGGGCTGGCACAAGCCGATCCTCACCGATTCCGGCGGTTTCCAGGTCTTTTCGCTCGGCGCCATGCGCAAGATCAGCGAGGAAGGCGTCAAGTTCAACTCGCCGATCGATGGCGCGAAGCTCTTTCTGACGCCGGAAATCTCGATGCGGATCCAACACGTGCTGAACTCCGACATCGTCATGATCTTCGACGAATGCACGCCCTACCCGGCGACGCGAAACGAAGTCGCGAATTCGATGCGCCTGTCGCTGCGCTGGGCGCAACGCAGCCGCGACGAGCACAACAGGCTGGAAGCCACGAACGCCCTCTTCGGCATCGTCCAGGGCGGTATGTACGAGGATCTGCGCGACGAGTCGCTGGCCGCGCTCGACGCCATCGGCTTCGACGGCATGGCCATCGGCGGCCTCTCGGTCGGCGAACCGAAGGACGAGATGGCGCGCATCCTCACCCACGTCGCCCCGAAATTGCCGGTCGGCAGGCCGCGCTACCTGATGGGCGTCGGCACGCCGGAAGACCTGGTGCATGCTGTCAAGGCCGGCATCGACATGTTCGACTGCGTGATGCCGACGCGCAACGCGCGCAACGGCCACCTGTTCACCCGCTTCGGCGACATCAAGATCAAGAACGCCCGGCACAAGACCGACACCGGCCCGCTCGACCCGAGCTGCACCTGCTATACCTGCACGCATTTCAGCCGCGCCTACCTGCACCACCTGTTCCGCGCCCGCGAAATTCTCGGCAGCATGCTCAACACCATCCACAACCTGCATTTCTACCAGACGATGATGGCCGAAATGCGTGCCGGAATCATGGCAGGCAGCCTCGACATTTGGAGAGCACGCTTTGCGCATGATCGAACGTCCGGGCAGTGATAGAATCACGCGTTTTTATTCTCAGCTATCTGGAGTTCTGATCATGATTAGTCTTGCCCACGCCCAAGCTGCCGGTGCCTCCGCCGATCCGACCGGCAGCCTGATGCAGTTTCTGCCAATGATCCTGATGTTCGCCGTGCTGTGGTTCCTGATGGTGCGCCCACAAATGAAGAAGGCCAAGGAACACAAGGCACTGCTGTCCGCGCTGGCCAAGGGCGACGAAGTGGTCACCCAGGGTGGGATTCTCGGCCGGATCACCAAGGTTGACGAAAGCTATGTGACCGTTGAAATCGCCGCCGGCACCGAAGTGATCGTGCAGAAGCCGTCAATCAGTCTGGTTCTGCCCAAGGGCACGCTGAAGTCGCTCTAATCACCCCGGAAGGCGGCTTCTGGCCGCCTTTCTTGCCTTGAAGCCGCCATGAATCGCTACCCCCTCTGGAAGTACATCACCGTCGCCATCGCGCTGGTGCTGGGCTTCGTCTATACCCTGCCCAACTTCTTCGGCGAATCGCCGGCGGTGCAGGTCTCGAGCGCCAAGGCCACGATCAAGGTCGACGACAAGGCCAGAGCCCGCGTCGAGGAAGCCCTGAAAACGGCCGGCATCACGAACAACGGCATCCAGCTCGACTTCAACGGGGTCAAGACCCGGCTTGCCGACACCGATACCCAGCTGCAGGCGAAGGACGTCCTCGAGAAGACCTTCAATCCGGATCCCGCCGACCCGCAGTATGTCGTCGCGCTGAACCTGCTTTCCGCCTCGCCGCAGTGGTTGACCGCATTGCGCGCCTTGCCAATGTACTTGGGCCTCGACCTGCGCGGCGGCGTGCACTTCCTGCTGCAAGTCGACATGAAAGGCGCGCTGACCAAGCGTCTCGACTCCCTGTCAGCCGACCTCCGCACTGTCCTGCGCGACAAGAACCTGCGCCATGCCGGCATCGGCCGCGAGGGCGATCGCTTGGTCATCAAGTTCCGCGAAGTCGATGTCCGCGACAAGGCGCGCAACGTGATCGGCGACAGCCAGCCCGACCTGATCGTCACCGAGCAGGGCGAAGGCAGCGACCTCAGGCTGGTCGCCACGCTGAAACCGGAGGCCCAGAAGAGGATCGGCGAATTCGCGCTCAAGCAGAACATCACGACGCTGCACAACCGGATCAACGAACTCGGCGTCGCCGAACCGGTCATTCAGCAGCAAGGCTCCGACCGTATCGTCGTCCAGTTGCCGGGCGTGCAGGACACCGCCAAGGCCAAGGACATTCTCGGCCGGACCGCGACCCTCGAAATTCGCATGGTCGACGATTCCCCGGGGGCGCTCGAAGCCGCACTGGGTGGCACCCCGCCGTTCGGCACCGAAGTTTACAACGAGCGTGGCGGCCAGCCGCTGCTGGTCAAGAAGCAGGTCGTCCTGACCGGCGACCGCCTGACCGACGCGCAGCCCGGCTTCGACAACCAGACGCAGGAGCCGGCCGTCCACCTGACCCTCGACTCGGCCGGCGCCCGCATCTTCAAGGACATCACCCGCGACAATGTCGGCAAGCGCATGGCCATCCTGCTGATCGAGAAGGGCAAGGGTGAAGTCGTCACCGCACCGGTCATCCGCACCGAGATCGGTGGCGGCCGCGTCCAGATTTCCGGCCGCATGAGCAGCATGGAAGCGAACGACACCGCGCTGCTGCTGCGCGCCGGTTCGCTGGCGGCGCCTATGGACATCATCGAGGAACGCACCATCGGCCCCAGCCTCGGCGCCGACAACATCAGGAAGGGTTTCCACTCGACGATGTGGGGCTTTGCCGCCATCGCCCTGTTCATGATTCTCTACTACCAGATGTTCGGCGTCGTGTCGGTGCTGGCGCTGGCCTCCAACCTGCTCTTCCTGGTCGCCATCCTGTCGCTGCTCCAGGCCACGCTCACGCTGCCCGGCATCGCCGCCATCGCCCTGACGCTCGGCATGGCGATCGACGCCAACGTGCTGATCAACGAGCGCATCCGCGAGGAACTGCGCGCCGGCATGCCACCGCAGGCGGCGATCTCGGAAGGCTACGAGCGCGCCTTCGGGACGATTCTCGACTCCAACATCACGACGCTGATCGCCGGCCTCGCCCTGCTGATCTTCGGCTCCGGGCCGATCCGTGGCTTTGCCGTGGTGCACTGCCTCGGCATCCTGACCTCGATCTTTTCGTCGGTGGTCGTCTCGCGCTCGCTGGTGAACCTGATCTACGGTCGCCAGAGAAAGCTGACCAGGGTCGCCATCGGGCAGATCTGGAAACCTGGCAGCAGCACCGACACGGCTGCGACCATAGAGTCAACGGCTGGCCCTAGGGTCAACGGCCAGAAATAAGGAAAGACGGTCATGGAATTCTTCCGGATCCACAAAGACATCCCCTTCATGCGCCATGCGCTGAAGTTCAACATCATTTCGCTGCTCACCTTCCTGCTCGCAGTGGCTTTTCTGTTCGGCAAGGGCCTTCACCTGTCGGTGGAATTCACCGGTGGCACGCTGATCGAGGTCGCCTACCAGCAGGCGGCCGATCTCGAGAAGATTCGCAGCGCGCTCGGCAAGTCCGGTTTCAACGACTACTCGGTGCAGAATTTCGGATCGTCGCGGGACGTCATGATCCGCCTGCCACTCAAGAGCGACCAGAACACGTCGCAGCTTGGCGAATCGGTCATGAAGTCGCTGGAAGCCGAAGCGCCTGGAGCGCAATTGCGGCGGGTCGAGTTCGTCGGCCCGCAAGTCGGCAAGGAACTCGCCGAAAATGGCGCCATGGCCCTGCTGCTTGTCGTCATCGGCATCGTCATCTACCTCGCCTTCCGCTTCGAATGGCGTTTCTCGGTATCGGCGATCATCGCCAACCTGCACGACGTGGTGATCATCCTCGGGTTCTTCGCCTTCTTCCAGTGGGAATTCTCGCTGTCGGTACTGGCCGCCGTGCTCGCCGTTTTGGGGTACTCGGTCAATGAATCGGTTGTCGTCTTCGACCGCGTGCGTGAAACCTTCAGGAAGGTACGCGGACTGACCACCCCGCAGGTGCTCGACCATGCCATCACCAGCACGATCAGCCGGACGATAATCACGCACGGGAGTACACAGCTGATGGTGCTCTCGATGTTGATCTTCGGCGGCGAAACCCTGCATTACTTTGCCATGGCGCTGACCATCGGCATCTGCTTCGGCATCTACTCGTCGGTGCTGGTCGCCAGCCCGCTGGTCATGTGGCTGGGCGTTTCGCGCGAGCAGTTCATCCGGCAGACGAAGGTCATCGAAGGCGCCAACGAGGACGGCGCAGTCGTCTGACTGATTGTCGCGGTCGACACTAGAAAGCCACCGGTTTCCGGTGGCTTTTTGTTTCTTAGCGGCTGGCGAAGTCGCTCAGCCGGCCAGGCCCTCCTTCTTGAGCCGGGCGCTGAAGAACTCCAGGGTGCTCTTGGTCTTGGCCGCCTGCTCGGCGCCGAGCGCGATGCCGTGGCGGGCAAGGTAGTCCTTGAACTCGGCGGCGGCCTGGAAGGCTTCTTTCGGCAGGCACTTGGTGGAAATTTCCAGTATGCGCGAACCATCGGGATAGAGCCACAATTCGACCGTGATCGGGCGGTCGAAGTCCTTCGCCCAGTGCTTGGCCTTGAGCAGGAAGGTGGGTCCGAGGAGGACCAGCTTGTCCATCGTCAGGCCCTCCGGCGCGTGCTCGTCATAGAAGGCACGCTGCCCCCTGGAGAAGAGCTTGCGCAGGGGCAGCTTGCCCGAAGTCACGTCGAGCACCTCCTGCCCGGTGCAAAGCCCCTTGAAAGAAGCCGAGCAGACGAACCCGCCCGGCATCAGGTCCACCTCGATCTTGAAGGACGCCGAACGCCGCAGTTCCGGGTCGATCGTGGCCGGGTCCACAGGGCGCAGCTTGATGACCGTATCGCCGTCCCCGCCCTGGATCCGCCGGGCCCGGACGACGACGCCGGCCCGGTACAAATCCAGGTCGGGCGTATCGAAGAAGAATGCCTGCCGCGGCTGCGCTTCGACCGGGTCGAGCCCGATGCTCTTGAGCGTCGCACGCTGGCCGGTAGCAGGCACGGACAACTTGAGTTCGATGCTGGTCGCCCCCTTGCCGAGGTTTGAGGATCTCCATCAGGCCCTCCTGCGAAACTGGTTTCGCCAGCGCTGGCTGTTGAACCTTCGCTGCCCTCGCGGGCTTTGCACGGGCCGCAGGTTTCGCGGGGGTTGTGGATGTCGTGGTAGTCATGGTCTCTATCCTTTTCGTTCAAAGTGGTCACGAAATCCTTATCGGGCAGCGCCTTGTTCAGGCATCGAAGCGCTCGGCCAGCACGCCGTGGCGCAGGCCGCGGTCGCTGACGGCAAAGCTGTGCTTCCCAAGCTTCTCCATCACCGTCCGGACGATACAGGCGCCGGCAAGGATGACTTCGGCCCGCTTCGGCTGCAGGCCGACGATGGCGCGGCGGGCATCGGCATCGAGCGAGCGGTAGAGCTCGATCTGGCGATCGATCTCGGCGCGGTCGAGGACGCTGGCCTGAACGACCGCAGGGTCATAGGTGGCGAGGCGATGACTGACCGCGGTGATATTGGTCACCGCGCCGCCCATCGCGACCAGCGCATCGGGAACCGGGCGCCCGTCGATGCGTGCGAGGTCGGCCGAGATTGCCGCCATGGCCTCGCCCAGAACCTCGGGCGAAACGGCGCGGTCGAGTCCGTAGCGCTCGGTGTAGCGCACGGCTCCGACATCGACACTGAAGCGCTCGTCCACGACGGAGTCGTGCCCGAAGGTGAACTGGGAACTGCCGCCGCCCGTGTCGAATACGACCAGCGAGCCCTGGTTCAATCCGAGGCCGGCCTTTGCCGCCACGTAGGCCAGCCGGCTTTCCTCTTCGCCCGAGATCACCTCGATGCGAACGCCGGTGCGCGCCTGGATGGCATCCACCACTTCGTTGCCGTTCTTGGCGATCCGCAGGCCGGCCGTGCCGACGGCAGCGATCGCCCGCACGCCGTGCCGCTTCGCCTCCTCGGCCATGGCAGCGATGGCGGCGACGGCCCGTTCGAGCGCAGCGTCGATGATCACGCCCTGCTGGTCGAGTCCCTCGCCGAGGCGCGTCACTTCGGCGCGGTCGGCGACGGTGCGCCAGCGTCCGGCGCCGTCGCGCTCGCCGATGTGGAACTTGATGGAATTGGTGCCGGCATCGATGACGGCGTAGCGCTCCGGCTCGTCATCGATCAGGGCGGCCAATGCGCGTGGATAACTGGTGTTCGTGTAGCCGCCCAGGCCGAGTTCCCGGACGGCACGGATGACCCCTTCGGCATCGGTAGACTCGACGGCGATCGTGCAAGTGGGCTTGCCGTTCGCCACGACTTCGGACAGTTCGGCCGTGCAGCCGCCAACCGTGTAGCGGGTCCGCCGCTTATGGACCTTCACCATGCGAATGGCACCGCCCGGCCTGGCGAAGTCTTCGCTGAATTCGTCGAGCGTGTAGCTGGCGCGGAGCGGAGTCGGGATCGGCAACCCGAGCGCTTCGAGCACCTTCTCCGCCTCGGCTGCCGGAAGCGGGAAGCCGGCCTTCATGACCGGCGTCCACTGCTCGAGGCCATCGGCATTGACCTCGCGCAGCACCTTGATGTCCATCAGCGCATCGCGGACCTTGACGTTGTCGCCGGCGCCGGAGAGCAGGTAGATCTCGTCGCTTTCCTGGACGCCATTCGGATCAAGCTGCGCCAGCCGCCCCTCCGCCTCGCCGAAGCGCTGGCCAAATGAACGCCATTCCCAGCGCGGTGTGATTTCAGCCATGACCTGTACTCCCCGAGAAAACTATTGACCCAGCCTCGCTGGTACCCGGGAATGGCACGCCGAGCAGACAACCAGCCATGAGGCATCCAGCTCCCATAAGTAACTCATGTTAGACCGGAATTTCGCATATTGCCAGACCCATCATCCCTGATGCCGATAGGCTATGCAGAATAGTCCGCAGGGAGCAATATATGAACAACGAGCTTGCGACAAGCGGATGTCAGCATCAAGAGGAGACGGGAAATGAAAGCCCGCACAGCGGAACCTTCCGAAGGTTGGGATCTCCTGAGGAATCCCCCCGAGTTCTCGCTCGTCCTCGGCGGGCCGCTCTTCCAGCTTTTCCGGCGGGCGCACCTGACCGACGACGCGCTGATGATGGTGCGCCAGCGCATCATCGTCATCGCGCTGTTCGCGTGGCTGCCGCTGCTGCTGCTCTCGGGGCTCGAAGGAAACCTGTGGGGCGGCAGCACAGGCGTGCCGTTCCTCTTCGACGTCGAAGTCCACGTCCGCTTCCTTGTGGCGCTACCTCTGTTGATCGCCGCCGAACTGGTGGTGCACCGGCGCATGCGGCCCCTGCTGCAGCAGTTCCTTGAACGAAACATGATACCCGGGAACGCCATGGCGCGTTTCGAGGCAGCCGTCGCTTCGGCGTTCCGGCTGCGCAATTCGGTGCTCGCCGAAGTGCTGCTGATCGCCTTCGTCTATGGAGTCGGCATCCTGGTCGTCTGGCGCCAGTACATCGCGCTCGACACTGCGACGTGGTACGCGACCCCGTCCGCCGCGGGTTCGCAGTTCTCGCTCGCCGGCATGTGGTACGCCTACCTGAGTGTGCCGATCTTCCAGTTCCTGTTGCTGCGCTGGTATTTTCGACTGTTCATCTGGGCACGTTTCCTCTGGCAGGTGTCGCGCATCGAGTTGAGCCTGGTTCCCACGCATCCCGATTGCCTCGGCGGCCTGGGTTTCATTTCCGCCCAGCTCTACGCCTTCAGTGTCCTCGCCGTGGCGCATGGCGCCCTGCTTGCCGGCAACCTGGCCAACCGCATCTTCTTCCTGGGGGCCACGCTGCCACAGTTCAAGGTCGAAATTGCCCTCGTGGTCATCCTGATGCTGTGCGTGATCCTCTGCCCGCTCCTGGTCTTTGCGCCGCAGCTTGCCCAGGCGAAGCGCACGGGTTCGCGCGAATACGGCACGCTGGCCGAGCGCTACGTGCGCGAATTCGATGCCAAATGGCTGCGCGGCGGCGCGCCGGCGGATGAGCCGCTCATCGGCAGCGCCGACATCCAGTCCCTCGCCGACATGGGAAACAGCTTCGCGGTCGTCCAGAACATGCGCATCGTGCCGATCAAACGGGACGATGTCCTGCGCCTTGTGGGCGCCACGCTGGCGCCGATCGTGCCGCTCGCGCTGACCATGATGTCGCTGGAAGAATTGCTGAAAAAGCTTATGGGGGTGTTGTTCTAGGGAATCGGCAGGAGCGCTGGCACACTGGCCGCCGTGCTCGCCGTTCTTGGGTACTCGGTCAATGAATCGGTTGTCGTTTTCGACCCCGTGCGTGAAACCTTCAGGAAGGTATGCGGGCTGACCACCCCGCAGGTGCTCGACCATGCCATCACCAGCACGATCAGCCGGACGATCATCACCCACGGCTGTACCCAGTTGATGGTGCTCTCGATGTTGATCTTCGGCGGCGAAACCCTGCACTACTTCGCCATGGCGCTGACCATCGGCATCTGCTTCGGCATCTACTCGTCGGTGCTGGTCGCAAGCCCGCTGGTCATGTGGCTGGGCGTTTCGCGCGAGCAGTTCATCCGGCAGACAAAGGTCATCGAAGGCGCCAACGAGGACGGCGCAGTCGTCTGACCAGGCTCCACACGCAAAAAAACCGCCCTCCTCCGGGCGGTTTCTCGTGGCTGATCGTTTCTCGCGTCAGAACGTCATTGTGTCGAGGAGCTTCATCATTTCGCCGGTACGCGGCCGGGCCCTGTTCTCGCCGCCGTGCACCGTGCCCACTTTCCCCGCGTTCATCCGTTCGAGATTGCTGACATATGCCTTGGCCGGTAGCGGCAGGTAGTTTGCCTCTTGGACCAGACGGGCGCCGTTCTTCATGAAGTACTCGACAAATTCCTTGACTGCGGGTTTCTCGAGCGACTTCTGGTTGACATACATGAAGACCGGACGCGACAGCGGCTGATAACTGCCATCGCGAATGTGCTCGGCCGTCGGCAAGACCGCCCCCTTCCCGTCACTGATCGCCACCGCCTTTAGCTTCTTCTGGTTCTCGACGTAGTAGTCGAGACTCAGATAGCCTATGCCGTCCTTGTCTTCAGCGATGCGCTGCGCCAGAACGCCGTGGTCTTCCGTCCTGCTCACGTCGCTGCGGCTGGACCTGAAGGTGCCGACAACCACTTCGGTGAACGACTCGAAGGTGCCCGAATTGGCGCCTGGCGCATAGAGATTGATCTTCTGGGCGGGCCATGCCGGGTTGAGATCCTTCCAGGTATTGATCTTGCCCTGCGCCTTCGGCTCCCAGAGCTTTCTCAACTCGGCCACGCTCATGCTGCTGACAAAGGTATTTTGCGGATTGACCACGACCGTCAATGCATCGTAGGCAAGCGGCATCTCGTAGAAGCGGACGCCGGCCTTGGCGCACTCGTCCATTTCCTTTTTGAGGATTGGTCGCGAGGCATTCGTGATGTCCGTTTCACCGGCACAGAACTTGGTGAACCCGGCACTAGTTCCGGAAACACCGACGTTGACGTGGACCTCATGCAGCTTGGCGGTCTGGAATTCCTGGGCGGCGGCTTCGGTAATCGGATAGACGGTGCTCGAGCCGTCGACCTTGATTACCGCCGAGGCGCCGACGGCCACAGGGCTGAAAGCAAGCGTCGCGCAAAACGCGACAACGGGGAGAAGTGAGAATACTGGGGGTGCTACAGTACGTTTCATGGTAAGTCTCCGTGGCTGGAATGGACTGGAACAATCGAGAAAGTCGGCCGTGGAAGCGGCCTGTTTTACATCGCACTGCCGCTCCCGCGGCCATGACATGCTGTGTGAGCCGAAACTGCGCTTGCCCCCGCTACAGCCGCCTCGCCGAGGCAAAATGCCTTGCAGCGGCAAGCACAACCCCTTCGCGGACAGTGTCTCAAGGACTTCGCTGGCAATGACTTTGACAGTGACTGCCAGACTGTAGGATACTTAAGGGTTAATTTTTTGTAAGAAATTCCTGCGCTTGTCAACATTTTTTTAAGGCGATACCTTAGCCATGAGCACTCACGAGAATTCTCCCGAGATCTCCTTCGACGACCCCGCCCGCCACGGCATGACCCAGCGGGTCACATGGATCAGCGTGGTGGTCAATGTCTTCCTGACCGCCGCCCAGGTCGTTGCCGGCATCATCGCCCATTCCCAGGGCCTGATTGCCGATGGCCTGCATTCACTTTCCGATCTCGTCTGCGATTTCCTGGTGCTCTTCGCCGCCCATCACAGCAAGGATCCGGCCGACGAAAGCCATCCTTACGGCCACGCACGGATCGAGACCGCGGCCTCGTTCGCCCTCGGGGCGATCCTGGCAGTGACCGGCGCCGGGATCATCTGGAGCGCCGGGATCAAGCTGCAGGACCTCGACAACCTGCCGCCAGTGGCGCCGCTGGCGCTGTGGACAGCGGGACTCGCGCTGATCGCCAAGGAAGGGCTGTTCCGCTACATGCTCCATGTCGGCGAACGGCTGCGCTCGCCGATGCTCATCGCCAATGCCTGGCATGCGCGCTCCGACGCCGCCTCGTCGCTGGTGGTCGCGGTGGGGATCGTCGGCAACATGATGGGCTACAACTTCGCCGACTCGGTCGCCGCCGTGATCGTCGGCTTCATGATCGTGCGCATGGGCGCGGTCTTCGCCTGGGAGGCGGTCCAGGAGTTGATCGATACCGGGCTCTCGATCGAGGAAGTGGACAGCATCCGCCAGGTCATCATCGATACGCCGGGGGTCACCAGCCTGCATGAACTGCGTACCCGCCGCATGGCCCATCGCTCACTGGTCGATGCCCATGTCTGTGTGGATCCGCGGATCAGCGTATCGGAAGGTCATCATATTGCCGAGCTGACCCGCAAGCGGATACTCGACAGCCACGAGTCGGTTTCCGATGTGCTTGTTCATGTCGACGTCGAGGACGATCCGGAACACGACGTCAAGAGTCAGGGCATGCCCGATCGCGACGAGCTGACCCGGGCCCTCGCGCCCCTGCTCGCTGGCCTGCCGGAACCGCAGCGCATCCTGCTGCACTATCTCGACGACCGAATCGAGGCCGAGGTCTACCTGCCGCGCGAAACGCTCGAGAATGCTGCCGCCGTGAGCCGGGCCGAACACGATATCTGCCGGCAACTGACCAAAAATCCACTGGTCAGCGCCCTGTCGATCAACTACCGGCAACGGGTCTTTCCGGCCAAGGGCCACTGATTTCCGACCAGACGCCTTGCCTTATTCGTAGCGATTCGTCCCCGACAAGTCGACGGGTGTCTCACCAGTTCGGCATCTCGGCGGCGGGTGGCGACGGGGCGGCGCCGGCAACCTGGCGCCACTGGCACCGACTTGCGCGGTCAACAACGCCAGAAAGGCGAAAACGGAGATCACCCCCAGCGGGGGGTGGCCACCGCCATGTTATTTGCCACGCAGGTAGACACTGATCTTTCCCGGCGTCGGCAGATCGGTTCATCGCAATCCTCCTTCGTCAAAAGGAACAGGCGCCCGAAGGCGCCTGCAGCACAACCGAAGAACCGATCAGTCCTTGATCCTGAAGTCGTCGTGACAACCCTTGCAGGGGGCGCTCAACTTGCCCAACTGCTCCTTGGTCGCCGCCGGATGGCCGGCTCCGGCAACCTTGGCCATTTCGTTGGCTTCCTTGGTGAAGGCCATCGCGGCCTTGTTCACCCAATCCCGGTTGGTGAAGAACCCGGGCCTGACCCGGGTCTTTTCCCAGCCGGTGCCCTTGTGAGTTCCCGGCAGGTTGAGGGCGCCCATGCCGGAATTGGCGATCACCTGAATCGCATTGGCGGCCTTGATGGCATCCTCCGGCTTGACCCGCGCCGCAGCCGTGCCCGCCGGTGCCATCGTTACATACAGTGGCGGCAACCCCATCCATTCTGCCTGCGCTGCCGCCGTACCGGCCACGGTGATCGATACCAATGCAAGCAGAAGTTTCGATTTCATCGTGTTTTCTGCTTGGGGGTTCAGGAAATCCAGGCTACGGGCCCCATATGAAACCAGCGCCGCTCAAGTGCCGGAGAAATTTTGGCGTTCTCGACGCAGCGGTCGGCAGATTATCCCGCTGCGGTCACACCTCGAAAAGATGCTTGACGCGCAATGCCGGGCCGCCCTGCTCGACGGCGATCAGACGGTCGATATTGGGGTGCTTGCCGGGATAGCTGCGGGCATCGTCGGTATGCTCGGCAAAAATCTCCAGCCCCTTTCTTGCTGCTTCGTGATTGATCGAGCCGTAGGTTTGCGCCAGATGGTTGTACACCGCCAGCGAACCCTGGCTGCCCGGCTTGTTCTCGATGCTGGCGACCACATTGCCGTCGGCGGCGAGCAGGTTGATGGCGGCGAGGTGGGAGATGCCCGGGAGTTTCTTCAGGTTTTCAGCAAAAGGCATTTGATTCATTTTCCGTTTGGTGAAGATCAGGCCGGCAACGAAACCGACCAGGAGGGTTGTGACCGAAATCGCGAAAGCGATCCTTCGGTCTGTATCAGCAGCCAGACTGCCGGCAGCAGAGCGCGGAAGAGCCAACCCGCAGGCAAGACGGTTCGCGCACGATCCGGCCAGGAGTCCCGGCGGCCGAGGCGACGGGAACCGGCGGCACACGCCTCCTGCGCGCCATCGCTCCGGCCTCTCAGATACGCCTGGCCAGCTCGGCTGCCTTGCCGGTGTAGTCCCACGGCGTCAGCTTCAGGAGTTCGGCCTTGGCAGCTTCTGGAATTTCCAGCGTCGCCACGAAAGCCTGCATGCCCTCGCGCGAGACGCGGGTGCCACGGGTCAGTTCCTTGAGCTTCTCGTAGGCGTTCGCCACAGCGTAGCGGCGCATGACGGTCTGGATCGGCTCGGCGAGCAGTTCCCAGTTGGCGTCGAGGTCGGCCATCATCAGGTCGGCGTTGACTTCCAGCTTGCTCATGCCTTTCAACAGCGAATCGTAAGCCAGCAGGGAATAGCCAAGGCCGACGCCCATGTTGCGCAGCACGGTGGAGTCGGTCAGGTCGCGCTGCCAGCGGGAGATCGGCAGCTTTTCGGCGAGATGCTTGAGCACCGCGTTGGCCAGGCCGAGGTTGCCTTCGGAATTCTCGAAGTCGATCGGATTGACCTTGTGCGGCATGGTCGACGAGCCGATCTCGCCGGCCTTGACCTTCTGCTTGAAGAAGCCGAGGGAGATGTAGCCCCAGATGTCGCGGTCGAGGTCGATCAGGATGCTGTTGGCGCGCGCGAAGGCATCGAACAGCTCGGCCAACGCATCGTGCGGTTCGATCTGGATGGTGTAGGGGTTGAAGGTCAGGCCGAGCGATTCGACGAAACGCCTTGCAAAGCCTTCCCAGTCGCAGCCGGGGTAGGCGGCGAGGTGGGCGTTGTAGTTGCCGACCGCACCGTTGATCTTGCCAAGCAATTCGACGGCGGCGATGCGGGCGCGGGCGCGCTGCAGGCGCCAGGCGACGTTGGCCATTTCCTTGCCGAGCGTCGTCGGCGTTGCCGGCTGGCCGTGCGTGCGGCTCATCATCGGCACGTCGGCGTTGACGTGGGCCAGTTCGCGCAGACGCTCAACCAGCCTGTCCAGCATCGGCAGCATGGCCTGCTCGCGCGCGCCCTGGCACATCAGTGCATGCGACAGATTGTTGATGTCTTCGGAGGTGCAGGCGAAGTGAATGAATTCGCTGACCTTGACCACTTCGGCATTGGCCTTGGTCCGGTCCTTGATCCAGTACTCGAGGGCCTTGACGTCGTGGTTGGTCACTGCCTCTATGGCCTTGACCTCCGCCGCCTGCTGCGGCCCGAAGCTGGCGACCAGCGCATCGAGCTCGGCTGCGGTCGACGCCGAAAAAGCCGGGATTTCCGTAAAATGCGGCTCGCTGGCCAAAGCCTTCAGCCATTCGATTTCCACCCGCAGGCGGCAACGAATCAGGCCAAACTCGGAAAAATGCACACGCAGCGCATCGACCTTGCCAGCATAGCGGCCGTCAAGCGGGGAGAGCGCGGTCAGGGGATCGCAGTTCATGGAGCCGTCCTTTTCGTCAAGCCCGCAATTTTACCCGCGCGGCGCAGGGCTGCGCCATACGCTATAATCAGCCACCCAAAAATATCAGAGCATGCGATGAACCTGATCGGCTCCCATACCAGCCCTTACGTGCGCAAGGTACGCATCGTGCTGGCGGAAAAGAAAATCGACTACGATTTCGTCATTGACTCGCCCTGGCTTGCCGGCAGTGCGGTGCCCAACGTCAATCCGCTGGGCAAGATTCCGGCACTGGTCCTGGACGATGACACACCGCTGTTTGACTCCCGGGTCATCGCTGAATACATCGACAGCGTGACCCCAAACAACAAGCTCTTGCCTTCGTCCAATCGCGAGCGCACCGAGGTCAAGCGCTGGGAAGCCGTCGCCGATGGCGTGTGCGACGCCGCCGCCGCCGCTTTCCTCGAAGCCAAGCGCCCCGAGGCGCAGAGAAGCGATGACTGGATCGCACGGCAGCGTGAAAAGATCAAGCGCAGCCTCGATTTCATGGCCGCAGAACTGGGCGAAAGCAGCTACTGCATGGGCACCCATTTCTCGCTGGGCGACATCGCCGTCGGAAGCGCTCTGGGCTATCTCTGCTTCCGCTTTCCCGACATCGCCTGGCAGGAATCCCACCCCGATCTCGCCAGGCTCTACGCCAAGCTGATGAAGCGCCCGTCGTTTGTGGACACCACGCCGCACGACTGACGCAGCGCCAAGGGAAAACACCGAAGGGCGCCGCCGGCGCCCTTGCCTATTGGAGGGGCGCCGACCCCATCGCCTCGCCAAGCCGGACCGGCCGCGCTGGCGCCCAGTCGCGGTTGAACTGCACGACACCCGGCGGAAACAGCATCACCACCGTCGACCCGAGCAGGAAGCGGCCCATCTCGTCGCCCTGGCCAAAATCCAGTTGCCGGTCACTGTAGTCCCATTCACGGACATGCCCCGGACGCGGCGGGTTGACCACCCCGTGCCAGACCGTCGCCATGCTCCCGACAATCGTCGCGCCGACCAGCGCCAGCACGAACGGCCCGTGCGCCGAGCTGAAGACGCAGACGACCCGCTCATTGCGCGCAAACAGGCCGGGAACGCCACGCGCCGTCACCGGATTGACCGAAAACAGCGCGCCGGGCACATGGATCATCCGCGTCAGACGGCCGGCGCACGGCATGTGGATGCGGTGGTAGTCGCGCGGACTCAGGTAGAGCGTCGCGAAGGCGCCGTCCGCGAACTGCGCCGCCAGTTCGCGGTCGCCGCCGACCAGCGCGGTCGTCGAATAATGATGGCCCTTGGCCTGAAAGATCTGGTCACGGTCGATCGCCCCGAATTGGCTGATCGCCCCGTCGACCGGGCAGATGAAGTCAGCTGGCGCCAGCGGCCGGGCGTCGGCGCGCAACGGGCGCGTGAAAAACTCGTTGAAGCTGGCATAGCCGGCGATATCCGGATTGGCCGCCTCGGCCATGTCGACGCCGTAGCGCCCGACGAACCAGCGAATGAAGCTGGTCGTGACCCCTCCCGCTCGCGCGCTGGCAAGTTTGCCGGCGAGCGCGGTCAGGGCCTGCTTGGGGATCAGGTATTGCGGCAGGACTGCGAGACGATCGGACACGAGGTTTCCTGGTGAAATGTTGCAAGCTGGATTCCCGGGCGCCCGGTAATCAGCGGATGACCCCGCCGCCAAGGCAGACGCGGCTCTCGTAGAGCACCACCGATTGACCCGGCGTCAGCGCCCATTGCGGCTCGGCAAAGCGGACTTCGCAGCTTTCGCCGTCGACCCGCTCGACCTCGCAAGGTTGGTCGGCCGTGCGGTAGCGCGGTTTGGCGGTGTACACCCAGTGCGTATGCGGCGCTCGACCCGATACCCAGGAAAGCTGCTCGGCGACCAGCGAGTTCCTGAAGAGCGCCGGATGATCGTGTCCCTGCACAACATAGAGGACATTGGTCTCCATGTCCTTGCCGGCGACGAACCAGGCATCGTGGTCGCCGCCACCGGGCTCGCCGGGCTCCCTGATGCCACCGATATGCAGCCCCTTGCGCTGGCCGATGGTGTGGAACATCAGGCCGTCGTGCTCGCCGAGCACCTTGCCGTCCTCGAGGCGGCGGATCTCGCCCTGCCTGGGCGGCAGGTAGCGCGACAGGAAATCCTTGAACGGCCGCTCGCCGATGAAGCAGATGCCGGTCGAATCCTTCTTCGCCGCCACGTGCAAACCCTCGGCGTCGGCAATCTTGCGCACCTCGCGCTTGTAGAGATCGGCCAGCGGAAAGACGGTCTTCGCCAGTTGCGCCTGATTCAACCGGTAGAGAAAATAGCTCTGGTCTTTGGTCCCATCCTCGGCCTTGAGCAACTGGAATTCGCCGTCGAACTCGCGCACGCCGGCATAGTGGCCGGTGGCGATCTTGTCGGCGCCGAGTTGCAGGGCGTGGTCGAGGAAGGCCTTGAACTTGATTTCCGAGTTGCACAGCACGTCCGGGTTCGGCGTGCGGCCAGCCTGATACTCGCGCAGGAACTCGGCGAAGACGCGGTCGCGGTATTCGCCGGCGAAGTTGACCACCTCGACATCGATGCCGATGCGGTCGGCGACGCTCATCACGTCGACCAGATCCTCGCGTGACGAACAGTATTCCTCGCTGTCGTCGTCTTCCCAGTTCTTCATGAACAGGCCAATCACCTTCCAGCCCTGGCGCTTGAGCAACAAGGCCGCCACCGACGAATCGACACCGCCGGACAAGCCGACCACCACAGTTTTTTCAGACATCGGGCCCCGCCCCCTTCTTCCATTCATCGAGTTGCAGGATCACCGCCGGCTCGCCATTGTCGACAAACCAGCTATCGACGACGAAACGGTGCGCATCGCCTCCCGAGCTCTCCGCGATCACCGCCGACCAGTGCGCTGGAAAAATCAGCGCCCAGTTGCGCACATCCGGATCCAGCACGCGATGCCAGCGCAGGCTGCCACGCGCTTCGAGGAGGCGCAACAGGCGCGTCGTCGACGTCGAATGATCAATGCAATCCATCTTCCCGGGCGCATGGCCGTCAGCATAGTTGCCGCCCCGGTCATTCCGGATGTCCGATTGCTCGCCCGCCCAGCCGTACATCCGCCCGATGGCGATGGCGAGCATTTTGCGCTCTTCATCGGGGTCGACCGCAACCACCAGTTGCTGATTGATCTCCCGCAAGCGTTCTTCGCTGAACTGCACTGACGCCTGGGCAATGCACCCGTAGCCGTAGCAGATCGGGACAATCTCATCGGCCATCGACGAACCGCAGCAGGCAAGCAGCAAAGAAAAGATGAGACGGCGGAACATCAGGCGTAATGCACGAGCAGATCGAGCGGGTAGCACTTGCCGGCGACCATATCCTCAATGCAACGCAGGACCAGCGGGCTGCGATGGCGAGGCTGACTTGCCCGCACTTCATCGAGGGTCAGCCAGCGCGCGCGGATGATGCCTTCATCAAGCTGGCGCCCGGCTTCAAAACCGCGCAATTCACCACCAAAGGCGAAGCGCAGGTAGGTAATATTCTTGTGCGGATGCTTCCAGCTGTAGATGCCGATCAGGTGCGTCGGCTTGAAGTGGTAGGCGGTTTCCTCCAGCGCCTCGCGCGCGACCGCATCGACCAGCGCTTCGCCGTCCTCGAGATGGCCCGCCGGCTGATTGAAAGCCCGGCCAGCCGCGGTTTCTTCCTCGACCAGCAGGAACTTTCCATCACGCTGCAGAACGGCAGCGACGGTGGCATTGGGTTTCCAGATCATGGATGGCTCAAACGGCAAAACCGTTATTTTACCTGCTGATTTGGGCTAAAATGGTCCGCTTTGAAGAGCATCACGGAGAATCGACCATGTCGATGGCGGATCGCGACGGTTTTATCTGGCAAGATGGCAGGCTTGTGCCTTGGCGCGAGGCCACCACCCATGTCCTCACGCACTCGCTGCATTACGGCATGAGCGTATTCGAGGGCGTCCGTGCCTACAAGACCGAACGCGGCACCGCCATTTTCCGTCTGGAAGACCACACCGATCGCCTGTTCAACTCGGCGCACATCTTCCAGATGGCGATTCCCTACGATCGCCAGACGATCAACGAAGCCCACAAGGAAGTGCTGCGTGCCAACAACCTGGAAGCCGGCTACCTGCGCCCGATCGCCTTCTACGGCTCGGAGAAGATGGGCGTCTCGCCGAAGGGCGCCAAGGTGCATGTCGCCATCGCCGCCTGGCCCTGGGGCGCCTACCTCGGCGAGGAAGGCCTCGAGCGTGGCATCCGTGTCAAGGTGTCGAGCTACACGCGCCACCATGTCAATATCTCGATGGTGCGCGCCAAGGCGTCCGGACACTACATCAATTCGATCCTGGCCAACAATGAAGTGACCAACGAGGGTTACGACGAGGCCATGCTGCTCGACCCCGAGGGCTATGTGGCCGAAGGCGCCGGAGAGAACCTGTTCATCGTCAAGAAGGGCAAGCTGTTCACGCCGGACCTGACGTCCTGCCTGGAAGGGATCACCCGCGCCACCGTGCTGCAACTCGCCGCGGAACTCGGCCTCTCGGTTCAGGAAAAGCGGATCACCCGCGACGAGGTCTATTGCTGCGACGAAGCCTTCTTCACCGGCACCGCCGCCGAAGTGACACCAATCCGCGAACTCGACGGTCGCCAGATCGGCGTCGGCCACCGCGGCCCGATCACTGCCAGCATCCAGGCCAGATATTTCGACGTGGTCAATGGCCGCTCGCCCCAGCACGATGGCTGGCTGGCCTACGTTTAAGCGTCTCAGGGAGAAACCACATGGCTGAAAAATCAATGACCGTTGAACTCACCGCCCACGACCTGCCGCTGCACTGCCCGCGACCCGATTCGCCGCTGTGGAGCCAGCACCCGCGCGTCTTCCTCGACGTGCTGAAAACCGGCGCGGTGGTCTGCCCCTACTGCAGCACCCAATACGTATTCAAGGGTGCAGCGCCCAAGGGCCATCACTGAGGCCTGACGCCGGATCACGGTTCAGGCGACGACCAGGCGCCAGGTCATGAAAGCCCTCATCGTCGCCCCTTCCTGGATCGGCGACACCATCATGGCCCAGCCGCTGTTTGCGCGGCTGCATGCCAGCCACCCCAACCTCCGGCTCGATGCCCTCGCGCCGCAGTGGGTTGCCCCGGTGCTGCAGCGCATGGCCGAGATCGAAGAGGTTGTCGCCAGTCCCTTCGGACACGGTCAATTGTCGCTCAAGGCCCGCTGGCGGCTGGCCAGGGAACTTGCCGCGCGCAGTTACGATGCCGTCTATGTCCTGCCCAATTCGCTGAAGTCGGCACTCGTCCCGTTCATGGCCGGCATCCCGCGGCGGATCGGGTTCACCGGCGAGTCGCGCTTTGGCCTGATCAACGTCCGCCACGACCTCGACAAGTTCGCCCTGCCACTGATGGTCGAGCGTTTCGCCCAGCTGGCCGAACCGCCTGGTGCGCAGCTGCCGCGACCCATTTCTCACCCGAAAATCCGGTCGACCGCAGCAGATCAGGAAAGGACGCTGTCCGAACTGGGGCTGGAGCGCCCTCAGCGCATTGCCGGCCTCTGCCCCGGTGCCGAGTACGGCCCGGCCAAGCGCTGGCCGGCCCGGCATTTTGCCGCGCTGGCGCGCAAGCTTGCGAAAAGGGGTTATGCCATATGGCTGTTCGGTTCTCCCAAGGACCACGCCATTGCCGAGGAGATCGCGCAGCTCGCCCCGGGCCTCTGCCGCAACCTGTGCGGCGCCACGTCGCTGGGCCAGGCCATCGACCTGCTGGCGCTGGCCGATTTCGTCGTCTGCAACGATTCCGGCCTGATGCACGTGGCCGCTGCGCTCGACCGGCCGCTGGTCACGTTGTACGGATCATCGTCGCCCGGCTTCACGCCGCCCCTGTCGGATCAGGCCGACATCCTCAGCCTCCAGCTCGACTGCAGCCCCTGCTTCAAGCGCGACTGCCCGCTCGGCCACCTCGACTGCCTCAACAAACTCTTGCCCGAACAGGTTTTCTCGGCCTGCCTGAAACGGAGCCCTTCATGAGCAACCCCGCCAGTTTCGCCTCCCCGGAAAGCCTTGAGCAGGCCTTCTACGACGCCTTGACGAAGGGCGACGCCGATCTCCTCATGCAGTTCTGGGCCGAGGACGAAGAAACGCTGTGCGTGCACCCGACGGGGGTCCGCCTGGTGGGCATCGCGCCGATCCGCGAAAGCTGGCGCAGCATTTTCTCCAGTACCAGACTGCGCGTCGAGGCCAAGTCGATCGCCCACTGGCAGGGCTCGGTGCTCGCCATCCATCACCTCACCGAAATCCTCTTCGTCGGCGACGATCCCGGGCCGCACGGGCCACTGCACGTCACCCACGTCTACGCGCGCGGCGCGCACGGCTGGCGCCTGGTCAGCCGTCATGCCTCGGCCGCCGACGACGGCCACCAGGCCATGGCCGACGCCATCCCGCACACAATTCATTGACGACTGCCTGCAAGCCCTACCGGGCACCCGCCTGGCTCCCCGGCGGCCACGCCCAGACCATCTGGCCGTTGCTGATCAAGCCGCGCCCACTGCCGCTGCGGCGCGAGCGCTGGGACACGCCAGACGGTGACTTCGTCGACGTCGACTTTCTCGACGGCTCCGCCGACGCCCCGCTGCTCGCACTGTTCCACGGACTGGAAGGCAGCTCGCGCAGCCACTACGCGACCGCCGCCGCGCGCGCCTGCAAGGCGGCCGGCTGGCGCCTGGCGCTGCCCCACTTCCGCGGCTGCTCGGGCGAACTCAACCGCCGCCCGCGCGCCTACCATTCGGGCGACTCGGAGGAAATCGACTGGGTCCTGCGCCGCCTGCAGGCCGCCGACGGCGGGCGCCGCATCCACGCCGCCGGCGTCTCGCTCGGCGGCAACGCGCTGCTCAAGTGGGCCGGCGAGCGCGGCGCGGCGGCCGGCGCGGTGGTCACCGGCGTCGCCGGCATCTGCGCGCCGCTCGACCTCGCCATCTGCGGCCACCACCTGGCGCGCGGCTTTAACCGCGGGTACACGAAGCACTTCCTGGCAACGATGAAAGTCGTCTCCGCCGCCCGCCTGGCCCGCTTCCCTGGCCTTTTCGACGCCGAGCGCATGCGCCGCGCCACCAACCTGTGGGAATTCGACGACGCCGTCACCGGCCCGGTGCATGGCTTCGCCGGGGCCGACGACTACTGGCGCCGGGCCTCGGCCAAGCCCTGGCTGAAGTCGATCCAAATCCCGGCGCTTGCGGTCAACCCGAAAAACGACCCCTTTTTCCCGGCCGCCCACCTGCCGCGCCGCGATGACGTCGCCGCGTCGGTACGCCTCGAACAGCCGGCCGGCGGCGGCCACGTCGGCTTCGTTTCCGGCGCCTTTCCCGGCCATCTCGACTGGCTGCCGCACCGGCTTCTCCACTTTTTCACCCACCAGATCACATGAGCACCGCCATGAACCTTCCCGCAGAAATCTTCAAGGCCTACGACATCCGCGGCATCGTCGGCAAATCGCTGACCGCCGACGTCGTCCGCCGCATCGGCCACGCCCTCGGTTCGCTGGCGCTCGAACAGGGCCAGGCGGCGATCGCCGTCGGCCGCGACGGCCGCCTCTCCGGCCCCGAACTGGCCGGCGCGCTGATGGACGGCATCTGCGCCGCCGGTTGCGACGCCATCGACGTCGGTTGCGTGCCGACGCCAGTCACCTATTTCGCCGCCTACGAGTTGGGCTGCAACTCCTGCGTCTCGGTCACCGGCAGCCACAACCCGCCCGACTACAACGGGCTGAAGATGGTGATCGGCGGCACGACGCTGGCGCTCGAGGCCATCCAGCAGCTCAAGGCGCGCGCCGAGGGCGGCGACCTGCGGCACGGCCAGGGGCAGAGTCGCAGCGCCGACGTCAAGGGCGCCTACATCGAACGCATCGTTTCCGACGTCCGCCTCGCCCGCCCGCTGAAGATCGTCATGGATTGCGGCAACGGCGTTGCCGGTGCGGTCGCCCCCGAACTGTTCAAGCGCCTCGGCTGCGACATCGTGCCGCTGTTCTGCGACGTCGACGGCAACTTCCCCAACCACCACCCCGACCCGTCCAAGCCGGAAAACCTGGCCGACGTCATCCGCGCCCTCGCGGAAACCGACGCCGAGATCGGCATCGCCTTCGACGGCGACGGCGACCGCCTCGGCGTGGTCACCAAGGACGGCGAGATCATCTACCCCGACCGCCAGTTGATGCTGTTCGCCGCCGACGTGCTGGCGCGCGTGCCCGGCGGCCAGATCATCTACGACGTCAAATGCACCCGCCTGCTCGCCCCGTGGATCAGGCAGCACGGCGGCCAGCCGCTGATGTGGAACACCGGCCACGCGCTGGTCAAGGCCAAGCTCAAGGAAACCGGCGCCCCGCTGGCCGGCGAGATGTCCGGCCACACCTTCTTCAAGGAGCGCTGGTACGGCTTCGACGACGGCCTCTACGCCGGCGCCCGCCTGCTCGAAATCCTCTCGCGCAGCGCCGACGTCAGCGCGCCGCTGAAAACGCTGCCCGATTCGCCGTCGACCCCGGAACTCAACCTCAAGATGGCCGAGGGCGAGCCCTTCGCGCTGATCGACAAGCTCAAGGCCGAAGGCCACTTCACCGGCGCCACCGAACGGATCACCATCGACGGCCTGCGCGTCGAATACCCCGACGGCTTCGGCCTCGCCCGCCCGTCCAACACGACCCCGGTCGTCGTCCTGCGCTTCGAAGCCGACAACGCCGCCGCGCTGGCGCGCATCCAGGACGATTTCCGCGCAGCGATCAGCGCTGTCTGGCCGGGGGTCGAACTGCCGTTCTGAGCCGAGGGGAAGCAGCAGCATCGGCTGCCTTTCCTCCCTCCACGCGGCTTGTCAGTTGGCCTTGGCGATGCCCGCCGGACTTCACGTGGAGTACGGCTTCACCTCGTGAAATCCGACCCTCCCCCCCTGCCCCCTCTTCCCCCAGGTGGCCATGACCGATGCGGTCAAATCTATCGCGTCATCTTTACCTGGGACTTCATTACGAATCCACCTCCGCCCCTGCCTTTGCCGTCGGAAGCCGCCGAACGCCGTGGCCGAGCTGCCGCGTCCGCGCCATCAAGCAAACCCATCCCAAACGCGTTACCACCTCGCGGCGCTCGCCACCAACTTACCAACACCGGAAACCGCGTTTGGGAACACAGACTGTCAAGGATTGTGCGAATGCCGGACTAAACGCCAAGGGAACCCACTGTGCAAGTTTCGAGGTCAGCACATTTTCCCGCGGGCGATCGTCCTCGCTCAGAGAGAGCCGCATTCCACGGGCCAGGCGAACCAAATGCGTACCAGCCCGTATGGCTCGTTAGAGGCCGGGGGAGGGGGGGAGGGGGGGGGGGGGGGGGGGGGGGGGGGGCAGCGGCCTGGTTGGTAGCCGTGAATGCGGCGAAGGCTCCTGCAAGCGCGGCGCAGCCAGCTGCGGTGGCAGGAAAGCCGGCAGCGCGCAGTTTGAGCGAAGACAGAAGCGGCCACGGCAAAGGGTCATCTGCCACAAACGGCGGAAAACGAAGAGGGATTGCGGTGGGGAACAGGGGGGGCGGGGCGGCCCCGCGGGGGGGAAGGGGGGGGCAAAAACGGGGGGGGGGGGGGGGGGGGCCCCGGCGGGGGGGCCCCCAGAGCCACCAAGGGCCTACGAGCCAGCGTCCCGGGCCGTCCAGAAGCTTAGCAGGGGGCGGGCACTGGGGTGACGAGACTGCCGCGAACACCGATGACGGCGGTGTTACCACCCAAAGGCCAGCACACCGGCCTTTGCGGTTGGCGGCAACGCCAGAAGCTATCAGGATCGCGACCGTTACGAACCGGGCAAACGCGCTGGATATGGCGAGGAGGCGTTCAACTCGGACAAGTCCGATTGAGTCTGGAGGCCTGGTCAAGGCGCCCAAGAACCCGGGGGGCGGGGGGCCCCCCGAAGGGGGGGGGGGGGGGAAAAAAAAGGCTACAGCCCGAGCCAACCCGAGGACGGCGCAATGCCAATCTGAAGCACCAATTTGTCCCGAGGCGGGCGTCGCCAGTCGGCTTGTTTCGCGGTCGGCGCGTCTCTTTTCCATTCCACACCCCCCAGACACACTTGACGGGAACTCCAAGTATCCTCCTTTTGGTAACCCATCGGTCCACGCCCCCCAAACGCGACAAATTCGCAGAGCTGGTTGCTCGGCCATCTCGCCGTTCAATTGAATCTCTCCTGATCCATGATAAAGGATGCGGCTTTAAATCGCCAGATAAGCCATTGGTAAAGATATTGAGCGATGAACCATGCGCTAGAGCAGTAACGGTCGATCATTCCGGACTTGATTTCCGACCCAGTTTTCGTGCGGTCATCCGCGGAGCGCGAACCTCCTCGGCCACCACCTGCTGCAGGTGCGCGGCGCTCCTGAAGCTTTCGGCGTAGATCTTGTAGATGTCCTCGGTGCCTGACGGCCGGGCGGCGAACCAGCCGTTGTCGGTCGCCACCTTGAGGCCGCCGATCGGCGCGTCGTTGCCGGCGGCGCGCGTCAGCCGGGCGACGATGGGCTCACCGGCCAGCGTGGCGGCGCTCACGCGTTCCGCGGTCAACTGCTTGAAAGCGGCCTTTTCCGCCGGGCTGGCCGGCGCGTCGAGGCGCACGTAGTACGGCGTGCCGTAGCGGGCGGCGAGGTCCAGGTAGTGCTGCCCCGGGTCCTTGCCGGTGACGGCGGTGATCTCGGCGGCGAGCAGGCCGAGAATGATGCCGTCCTTGTCGGTGGTCCACGCGCTGCCGTCGCGGCGCAGGAAGCTGGCGCCGGCGCTTTCCTCGCCGCCGAAGCAGATGCTGCCGTCGAGCAGCCCGGCCGAGAACCACTTGAAGCCGACCGGGACTTCGAGCAGGCGGCGGCCCAGCCCGGCGACGACGCGGTCGATCAGGCCGCTCGACACCAAGGTCTTGCCGACGGCGGCGGTGGCCGGCCACTGCGGGCGATGGGCGAGCAGGTAGTTGATCGCGACGGCGAGGTAGTGGTTGGGGTTCATCAGGCCGAGCGAGGGCGTGACGATGCCGTGGCGGTCGACGTCGGCGTCGTTGCCCCAGGCGATGGCGAAGCGGTCCTTGAGCGCGACGAGGCTGGCCATGGCATACGGGCTGGAGCAGTCCATGCGGATCTTGCCGTCGTGGTCGAGGGTCATGAAGGCGAAGGCCGGATCGACCGCCGGGTTGACGACGGTGAGGTCGAGCCCGTAATGCTCGGCGATCGGCTTCCAGTACGCCACCGCGGCGCCGCCCATGGGATCGACGCCGATGCGCAGGCCGGCGCGGCGGATCGCTTCCATGTCGATGACGCTGCCGAGGTCGGAAATGTAGCCGCTCATCAGGTCGACCGCGCTGGTCGTCGGCGCCGCCAGCGCCTGCTCGTAAGTCACGCGCCTGACGCCGCGGTTGCCGTCGGCGAGGAGTTCGTTGGCGCGGCGCTCGACCCAGCCGGTGACGTCGGTGTCGGCCGGCCCGCCGTGCGGCGGGTTGTACTTGATGCCGCCATCCTGCGGCGGATTGTGCGAGGGGGTGATGACGATGCCGTCGGCGAGGCCCGCCGTGCGCCCGGCGTTGTGGGTGAGGATGGCGTGCGAGATGACCGGCGTCGGCGTGAAGCCGCCGTCGGCCTGGAAGCGGACTTCGACGCCGTTGGCGGCGAGCACCTCGAGGGTCGTGCGCTGCGCCGGCGCGGACAGGGCATGGGTATCCATGCCGAGGAACAGCGGCCCGCTGATGCCCGCCCCGGCGCGGTATTCGGCGACCCCCTGGGCGATGGCGAGGATGTGGGCCTCGTTGAAGCTGCCATTCAGCGAACTGCCGCGGTGGCCGCTGGTGCCGAAGGCGACGCGCTGCGCCGGGTCGGCGAGGTCGGGAACGCCGCGCTGGTAGGCGGCGAGCAGCACCGGGATATCAGTGAGACTGGAGGAAGGGGCCGGCTGGCCGGCGAGCGGATGCGTCATGGTGTTCTCCTGGATCGATCGTTCTTGCAGCATGGGCGGCGTACCGGACCGCCTTGCCGATTGCATTATGGTGAGCCTGCCATCTGGGCTTGGCAAGGCTTGCCGTTACAAAAAGATGACATTCGGACGACAGGCGACCGTCAGTTCTTCGCTAGACTCGCATCCATCCAACCCGACACCGCGGAGCAGCCTCCATGAACCACCAGCAGCAGCGATCCCGACAGTTCCACGCCGGATTCTCCGGGCAGCCGTCCGGACCGGTCGGCCGCGTTGCCGGTTTCGTCGCGGCGGTCGCCGCCGCCATCCTCGCGTTCATGTTCTCGCTGGTGTTGGTCGCGCTGGTCGTTGCCGGCGGCGCGGCGCTCGGCGGCTGGCTGTGGTGGAAGACGCGCGAAGCGCGCAAGGCAATGAACGGGCGCCGGCCGCCCGGCGGCTACGTCATCGAGGGCGAGGCCGTGCGCCAGACCGAGACGGTCGTCGTCCACCGCCTTCCCGAGTGAGCGCCGCGGCCGGCTAGGCAGCGGCGGCGCGCGTCGCCAGCCAGTCGCGCACTGCGGGGCCGGTGCCGAAATCCCAGGCCTTGAGCTTGTCCGGATCGATCAGCCGGACCTCGGCCAGTTCCTCGTTGAGGACGATGCGTCCGTCGGCGATGACGTGATAGGCGATGATCAACTGGTTCTTCTCCGCAAAAGGGTAGAGCCCGACCAGCCTGACCGAGATCGCCCGCAACCCGAGTTCCTCGCCAACCTCGCGCGCCACCGCGGCTTCGGGTGGCTCGTCGCGCTCGAGGTAGCCGGTCACCAGCCCGAATACCTTTTCCGGCCAGGCGATGTTGCGGGCGAGAACGATGCGCCCGGCAGTCTCGACGATGGCCGCGATCACCGGCACCGGGTTGTCCCAGACGACGAAGCCGCAGGCCTCGGCCGGGCATGCCGGGCGCGACACGCCGCCCGTGTCACGAGCGACCAGTCCGCCTCCGCACTGCGGGCAGAAGCGATAGCCGTTCATCGCCCTCAGTGCAACTTGGGATTCAGCGAACCCCGGTTGTAGTCCTTGTCGCCGGGCACGATGATGCGGCCGACGCCGAACAAGCCGCCCTGCCCGCCTTCGGGGCGCGTCTGGTTTTCCGGATAGGCCGCCGCCTTCTGCTGCGCCGCGGCCGCCTTGGCGGCATCGACGTATTCCCAGCGGCCGTTGGGGAAAAGCCGCACTTTGTCGCCGTTGACCGTAACCGCCTCGACCGGCGTGCGGTCCAGTTCGGCCGCCATCGCGCCGGCCGTTGCCAGCCCCAGCAGCACGGCGATCAGCGCGGCCCTCACAGCTTGCCCGCGACCCAGGCCGGCACCGAGGCCAGCGCCGCCGCCAGGTTCTCCGGCTGGGTGCCGCCGGCCTGCGCCATGTCCGGGCGGCCGCCGCCCTTGCCGCCGACCTGCTGGGCGACCATGTTGACCAGCTCGCCGGCCTTGACCCTGGCGGTCAGGTCGGCGGTGACGCCGGCGATCAGCGTGACCTTGCCATCGGCCACCGCCGCCAGCACGATGGCGGCCGATTTCAGCTTGTCCTTGAGCTTGTCCATGGTTTCGCGCAGGGCGTTGATGTCGGCGCCCTCGAGTTTGACCGCCAGCACCCTGGCACCCTTGACCTCGAGCGCCCGATTGACCATGTCGTCGCCCTGCGCCGACGCCAGCTTGCCCTTGAGCGCCGCCAGTTCGCGTTCCAGCTTGCGCACCTGATCGAGCACCGCGGCAACACGGGCCGGAACGTCTTTCGGCAGCACCTTCAGCTTGCCGGCGACGCCGCCGAGCGCCGTCTCCATGCCTTGCATGTAAGTGAGGGCGTTGTCGCCGGTGACCGCCTCGACGCGGCGCACGCCGGCCGCAACGCCGCCTTCGGCGGTGATGCTGAAAAGGCCGATGTCGCCGGTGCGGGCAACATGCGTGCCGCCGCACAGTTCGCGCGACGAGCCGATGTCGAGCACGCGCACGCTGTCGCCGTACTTCTCGCCGAACAGCATCATGGCGCCGAGCTTCTGCGCTTCGGCGATCGGCAGCACGCGGCATTCGTTGGCGGTGTTGGCGAGGATTTCGGCATTGACGATGTTCTCGACGCGGCGGATTTCCGAATTGGTCAGCGGCTGGTTATGGACGAAGTCGAAGCGCGTCTTGTCCGGATCGACCTGCGAGCCCTTCTGCTGGACGTGATCGCCGAGCACTTCGCGCAGCGCCTTGTGCAGCAGGTGGGTCGCCGAGTGGTTGCGCATGGTGCGCATGCGGGCCAGGACATCGACCCTGGCGGCGACGCCGTTGCCGACCGTGACGGCCCCGGTCTTGACGACGCCGTGGTGGCCGAAGACGGTGGCCTGAATCTTCTGGGTGTCCTCGACGGCGAAGATGCCATGCACCGACTGCAGGACGCCGCGATCGCCGACCTGCCCCCCCGACTCGGCGTAGAACGGCGTGTTGTCGAGAACGACGACGCCGGTTTCGCCCTCGTTCAGCTGGTTGACCGCAACACCCTCCCGGTACAGGGCCAGCACGTTGCCCTTGAGTTCCAGCGTGTCGTAACCGTGAAAGGCGGTGGCCGGGCCGTCGTAGTCGAGGTTGGCGGCCATCCGGAACTTGCCGGCGGCGCGCGCCTGTTCCTTCTGGCGGGCCATGGCGGCGTCGAAGGCCGCGTTGTCGACAGTGACCTTGTGCTCGCGGCAGATGTCCTGCGTCAGGTCGAGCGGGAAGCCGTAGGTGTCGTGCAGCTTGAACGCCGTCTCGCCATTGAACACGCCACCCGCGCCGAGGATCTTCAGCTCGCCCTCGAGGATCGCCATGCCGTGCTCGATGGTTTCGAAGAAGCGGTCCTCCTCCTGCTTCAGCATTGCCATGACACGCGCCTGATGCCGCGCCAGTTCCGGATAGGCCATGCCCATTTCGGCGACGAGGTCAGGCACCATCCTGTGGAAAAAGGCGGCGCGCGCGCCCAGCTTGTAGCCGTGGCGGATGGCGCGGCGGATGATCCGGCGCAGCACGTAGCCGCGGCCTTCGTTGCCGGGAATGACGCCGTCGGCGATCAGGAAGGAGCAGGCGCGGATGTGGTCGGCGAGCACCTTCAGCGACGGGCTGTCCATGTCGGCATCGCTGGTTTCGCGGGCGGCGGCGGCGATCAGCGTCCGGAACAGGTCGATCTCGTAGTTGGCATGGACACCCTGCAACACGGCGGCGATGCGCTCGAGGCCCATGCCGGTGTCGACCGACGGCTTGGGCAGCGGGTGCATGACGCCGTGTTCGTCACGGTTGAACTGCATGAAGACGTTGTTCCAGATCTCGATGTAACGGTCGCCGTCTTCCTCGGGCGTCCCCGGCGGGCCGCCCCAGTGCTGCTCGCCGTGGTCGTAGAAGATTTCGGTACACGGGCCGCAGGGGCCGGTGTCGCCCATCATCCAGAAGTTGTCGGAAGCATAACGGGCGCCCTTGTTGTCGCCGATGCGGATGCAGCGGTCGACGGGGATGCCGATCTCGCGGGTCCAGATGTCGTAGGCCTCGTCGTCCTCGGCATAGACCGTCACCCACAGCCTGTCGGACGGCAGCTTGTAGACCTCGGTCAGGAGTTCCCAAGCGTACTTGATCGCGTCGTGCTTGAAGTAGTCGCCGAAGCTGAAGTTGCCCAGCATCTCGAAGAAGGTGTGGTGACGCGCGGTGTAGCCGACATTCTCGAGGTCGTTGTGCTTGCCGCCGGCGCGCACGCATTTCTGCGAAGTGGTGGCGCGGCTGTAGGGGCGCTTGTCGAAGCCGAGGAAGACGTCCTTGAACTGGTTCATCCCGGCGTTGGTAAACAGCAGGGTCGGATCTTCGTGCGGCACCAGCGAACTCGACGCGACGATCTGGTGGCCCTTGGAGGCGAAGAAGTCGAGAAACTGCTGACGGATTTCTGAGCTGTTCATGGCCTGAACGCCTCGCTGGCGCTGGATTCGAAACCGGTGATTCTAAAAGAAAAACCCGCCTTGGCGGGGCGCGGGGGACAATGTATCTGGAGAAAAAGATCGAGGCGATCGGTGAACAGGGCACTGACGCCGCGGGCGAAAAGCATTTCTGCCTGTTCCGGGGCGTTGACCGTGTAACACAGCACCGGAATGTCATGCGCCCTGGCTTCGGCCAGCACCTCGTCGCGCAAGAGGTTGGCGTCGCAATGCAGGGAGATCGCCCGCAGACGATGCACTTCCGCCCGCCAGTCGGGAGGCGGAGCTTCAAACAGCACGCCGCGGCAGATTTCCGGTGCAAGGTCGCGCGCCACTTCGAGCGCTTCGAGCGAGAAGGAGGACAGCAGCGGCTGAACCACCGCCCCACGCCACAGGTCGGCAGTCAGGCGGGAAACGACCGCTGCCGTTGCCAGTTCGTGTCCGGCTGCCGGCTTGATCTCGACGTTGGCCAGCAGACCATGTTCGCGACAGAGCGCGGCAGCCTCGGCAAAACGGGGAATGCGCCCGCCGTGACCGGCATCTAGCGAGAAAAGCACCGAGTCCGGCGTGTCGCAGACGCGACCGGCACCGTTCGTCGTCCGCTCCAGCGTCTCGTCGTGAATGAGGACGGGCGTGCCGTCCCCGCTCAGCATGACATCGAACTCGACGGCCTTGAATCCAAGCCGCGCCGCGACACGAATGCCGGCCAGGGTATTTTCCGGCGCCAGACTGCCGCCACCGCGATGGGCAATCCAGCGCGGCAGCGGAAACGGCATCAGAAGGGCTGCGACTTCTTCAGCGCCGGCTTGGCCGCCAGCACCGCGTTGCCACGACTGACTGCGGTATCGAGCGCCGCCTTGGCCGGAACCTTGTTGGCCCAGACCGCTTCCAGTTCCTCGTCGGCGATGATGCGCACCGGGTCGATGTCGGAAACATGCCGGGATTGTGCAGCGCCCTTGCCCTTGAGCGAACCGTAGGCAACCTCGAGGGTCGCCTGCCCCTCCTTCAGCAATTTGCTGCGTGCGGCAGCACGCGCAGCGGCGGTCATCGGCAAGCCACCATAGACACTCACCAGTT
Source organism: Candidatus Dechloromonas phosphorivorans (assembly GCA_016714975.1). Classification (GTDB taxonomy): domain Bacteria; phylum Pseudomonadota; class Gammaproteobacteria; order Burkholderiales; family Rhodocyclaceae; genus Azonexus; species Azonexus phosphoriphilus. Next base: position 368,813 of record JADKBR010000001.1, read on the forward strand.
CAACCTGCATCTCCGGCGAGAGCATGAAGGAAACGAACTTGGCCGCCTGCTTGTAGTCGGCGGCAGATCGCCCGGCGCCGATCCACAGCGCGAAGCCGTCGGCCAGCGTGTTCTGGCGCCCGCCGTAGACATCGTCGTGGTAAGGCAACGGCGCCACTCCCAGGTCGACGCCCTTGGCGTCCCGGAAATCCGCCTGCTCGCGGGAATCGGTCGTGATCATCGCGCACTCGCCCGAGCTGAACTTCGCGCTGGCTTCGGCTCCGCGACCGAAATGGCGGAAATAGTTGGCCTTGGTCCAGGTCGCCATCATCGCGATGTGCTTGACCTGCGGCAGCCCGTTGAAGGCTAGTACCCCCTTTTCTGTAATCGACGGCAGGCCGGAAACAGCGCTGACGTTGTCGATATGCACCCAGACCGGCCACGAGGTCGCATACGGGCACGAATAGCCGGCTGACTGCAACTTGTCGAGCATGCCCTGCATTTCGAACCAGGTTTGCGGCGGCTTGTCCGGATCGAGATTGGCCTTGCGGAACGCGTTCTTGTTGTAGAACAGGACCGGCGTCGAATAGGCAACCGGCAACGCCACCAGACGGCCCTTGGCATCCACCACTCCAGCCTTCAAGTCGCCCGAAAGATCGCCCGCGTTCAGCGGCTGGCCAGCCTTGGACATCATTTCATAAAGCGGGATGAAATTCTTCGCCTGGGTGAGGACATCGCTGACTTCGTAGGGATGGATCAGGTTGAGGCCGGCAGGCCTTTCGTTCTTCTCCAGACGGCCGAGCTTCAGGTTGCCGCCAGTTTCCTTGTTGAAGCGATCGACGACGGCCTGCACATACTTCTCGCCCTCCGGACCCAGATTGTGGCTGATTTCAAAATCAGGAGATACCGACGGCGACGGCGCGGCGTTAGTAGCCGGCTTGGCAGCCGGTCTTGGCGGCGGTCTTGGCGGCAGTCTTGGCGGCAGGGTCGGCGGCGAGCGCCGGAAAAGCCAGCGCGAGGCTGACGACAATCGCCAGGGGACGAAGTGAATGCGGCATGAGTGCTCCAGGGTTCGTAAGAAGAGCCGGAATTATATCCTTGTGCCGCAGCGCAAGTCGGCGATCGATACGCACAGATACCCGGCTGCGGCCGACCCCGCCAGACCCGGATTTTCAGGGGTAGCCCGGAGCCGGGCAGGGATATCCAGGTTCTCGAGCCCCGGTGGGCGTATAATGTTGCCCCATGTCTGAAATCAATATGTTAGCCGGCGACGCTACTCGCACCCCAGCCCCGGAATCACCTGCGGAAAGAGGATCCGAAATCACTTTCGCGGACCTCGGCCTCGCCCCCGAACTGTTGCGCGCGGTTCTCGACGAGGGTTACACCAAACCAACACCGATCCAGGCCCAGGCCATCCCGCTGCTGATCAGCGGGGTGGACATCATGGGCGGCGCCCAGACCGGCACCGGCAAGACGGCCGCCTTCGTGCTGCCGATCCTCCAGCGCATCCTGCCATTCGCCAGCAGCAGCCCGTCGCCGGCCAGGCATCCGGTGCGCGCGCTGATCCTCGCACCGACCCGCGAACTGGCGCTGCAGGTCTACGAGTCGGTCAAGTCCTACAGCAAGCACACGCCGATCCGCGCCATGTGCGCCTTCGGCGGCGTCGACATCAAGCCGCAGATCGCCGAACTCAAGAAGGGCGTCGAGATCCTCGTCGCCACCCCCGGCCGCCTGCTCGACCACGTCGAGAACAAGAGCGTCAGCTTCAACTCGGTACAGGCGCTGGTCCTCGACGAAGCCGACCGCATGCTCGACATGGGCTTCATCCCCGACGTCACGCGCATCCTCAACATGCTGCCGCAGCAACGGCAGAGCCTGCTCTTCTCGGCCACCTTCTCGGAAGAAATCAAGCGCCTCGCCGACACCATGCTCAAGTCGCCGGTGCTGATCGAAGTCGCCCGCCGCAACCAGGTGTCGGAAACGATCACGCACCGCGTGCACCCGGTGTCGGAATTCGCCAAGCGCGGACTGCTGATCAAGTTGCTGAAATCGAGCGAAATCCGCCAGTGCCTGGTCTTCATGCGAACCAAGCAGGGCTGTTCGCGCCTGACCCGGGAACTGCAGCGCGCCGGCATCCACGCCGACGCCATCCACGGCGACAAGAGCCAACTGGAACGCATCAAGGCGCTCGACGCCTTCAAGGACGGCACGACGCACGCGCTGATCGCCACCGATGTCGCCGCCCGCGGCCTGGATATCGACGACCTTCCCTACGTCATCAACTACGAGTTGCCGCACACGCCGGAAGACTACGTGCACCGCATCGGCCGCACCGGCCGCGCCGGCAAGCCGGGCAATGCCATTTCACTGGTTTGTGCGCGTGAAGTCGGCTACCTTGTCGATATCGAGAAGCTGATCAAGCGGCCGATCGAGCAAGTCGAGGTCGCTGGTTTCGAACCGGAGCCAGAGTACGAGTATCCGCCGGGCAACAAACGCAGGCGGCCGTCCGCGCCGCCGGTAACGGCTCCGATCGCCCAGCGCCCTGAACGGCCCGAACGCCCGGTGCATGGCGATCGTCGCCCGCCGCGGCGCAACCCGATGATCGCCGCCGATGGCTTTGACTTCAGCAAGCCCTACGAGGATGCGGCGCCGCGCCACAGCTTGACGGATACGCAGAAGACGCCGGCCAAGGCCGACCCGCACAAGCCGAAGCGGGTCGTTGCGGCACTGCTCGGCGGCCTCGGAAAGCGCTAGATCACTTTCTGCGACCGGGGGCCGGAGCAGCGATCACTGGCCTTACCCCGTTGAGCTTGACGATGACCAGCGACAGGTTATCGCCCGCCCCGCCAGCCCGTTCGCGTGCCACTTCAATCAGGATTTCCGACGCCTTGCGCGCCGAATTCGCGGCGACGATGCGGCCCATCTCGGCATCGTCAAAGTAGGCCCACAGCCCGTCCGAACAGATCACGAAGCTGTCGCCATCGGCCAGATCGCGGGCTGCACCGAATTCAAACTTCGGCTCTTCCTTGCCGCCCAGCGACGTGATGAGGACATTGCGTTTGGGATGCACCAGCGCCTCCTCGGGGGTGAGGCGCCCAGCCGCGATCAGGTGCTCGACGTAGGAATGGTCGACACTGCGGAAAATCGGCTCCCCATCGCGAAAGCGATAAAGGCGACTGTCGCCGCAGTGACCCCAGGTTACGGTGCCGGGCTGCAGCAATAACATCACCGCCGTGCTGTGCGGATCCTTTTCGTTCATGAAGCGCGACGCCTTGATCATCAGATGCGCCTCAAGCATGCTGTTTTCGAGCATGATGCGCGCCATCTCCTCTCTCGGCGAAAAGGACTCAAGGCTGCTCCTTGCGGTATGGACGACCTGTTCGGCAGCCAGCACCCCGCCCGCATGCCCACCCATGCCATCGGCAACCACAGCTAGCGCCACCCCGCGTTGGCCCGGATGTGGAATGATCGCGACGCGATCTTGCTGTTCCTTGCGATCCCCCTGGTGCTGCGCGGCACAGGCGTCGACTGTTATGGGCATTGCCTCTCCTTGACCGCCCAAAGACTAGCACGAATGGTCCACGTTCTCACCGTGACAAAACGCACGCTTTGCCCACAAATGGCCGGACTGTCAGGTCAGCGCGTCGTCAACCAGCTCGATCCAGTGCCGGACTGGAAGAACGCTGCCCGCTTGCAGGTGCGAGAGGCAGCCGATGTTGGCGGTCGCGATGGCCAGCGGCGAACCCGCCGTCAGCGCCGCCAGCTTGTTGTCGCGCAGACGCCTCGACAATTCCGGCTGGAGGAGCGAATAGGTGCCGGCCGAGCCACAGCACAGGTGCCCGTCGGCCACCGGAACCAGCTCATAGCCAGCCGCCGCCAGCAGCCCCTCGATGACGCCACGGATCTTCAGCCCGTGTTGCAAGGTACAGGGCGAATGAAACGCCAGCTTGCCGCGCGCGCCGGCCGGCACTGCGAGCAACTCCAGCAGGCGCGGCCGTTCGGCGGCGACGACTTCCGCCGGATCACAACAGAGGGCGCTGATTCGCGCCGCCTTCTCGGCATAGGCAGGATTATCGGCGAGCACATGCCCGTAGTCCTTGATCTGCACACCACAGCCGGAGGCGGTGACGACGATCGCCTCGACCCCCGCCTCGACATGCCACCACCAGGCATCGATGTTGCGCCGCATGTCGTCCTTTGCCGCCTTCTGGTCATTGAGGTGGAAGCGCACGGCGCCACAACAGCCCGCCTTCCTCTCCTCGAACAACTTGATGCCCAGCCTGTCCAGCACACGTGCCGTCGCCACGTTGATGTTCGGGCCCAGCGCCGGCTGGACGCAGCCGGACAGCACCAGCATGCAGCGTCGATGGCCTACCGCCTCCGGCCACGGCTTCGCCGCTCCCTGGCTTTCCGGCGGCAATTTGTCGGCCAGCCCCGATGGCAGGAGCGGCCGCAGCAACTGGCCAAGCTTCACCGCCGGCCCGAAGATCCCGGGCCGTGGCAACACCGTGCGCAGCGCGCGGCGCATCAGTGCATCGCCGCCCTTGCGCGGCAGCTTCGTATCGACCACCTGGCGGCCGATGTCGAGCAGGTGGCTATACTTGACACCCGACGGGCAGGTCGTCTCGCACGAACGGCAGGTAAGGCAGCGGTCGAGGTGCAGGCGGGTCTTCTCGGTGACCGGCTTGCCTTCCAGCACCTGCTTGATCAGGTAGATACGCCCGCGCGGCCCATCGAGCTCGTCGCCGAGCAACTGGTAGGTCGGGCAGGTCGCCGTGCAGAAGCCGCAATGCACGCAACTGCGCAGGATTGCCTCGGCCTCCCTGCCGGCCGGCGTGTCGCGGATGAAGTCGGCGAGTTTCGTATCCATCAGAACTCGGCGTACAGGCGACCGGGGTTGAGGATGCCGCGCGGGTCGAAGCTCTTCTTCAGGCGCCGGTGCAAGGCAAGCAGCGCCGGCGCCAGCGGCGCGAAAGCGCCCTCCAGGCAGCGCAGAGATTCGGGCGCGCGATAGAGCACGGCGTGACCACCGGCCCGGGCCGCGGCGCCACGCACCGCCTCATGCTCGCCAGCATACCAGCGCTGGCCGCCACCCCACTCGATGGCGCGCAGGCCATCGAGCCCCGGCGACGCCGCGGTCGTCGGCACGGCCAGGCGCCACAGGATCGCTCCGGCGAACGCCGGATGCGTTTGCTCGCGCACGGAAATCCAGTGTTTTTCTGGGTCGACCGCAACCGATCCCCCGAGTTTGCGGCAGGCCGCGTCGACTGCGGCGGCGGCGCCGGATAACCGCAGCCAGAGCTTCCCCTCGTGCCAGAACGACGCCGAAACCGGCAGCGGCTGGCCACCCCATTCGTTGAGCCGCCAGATCGCCTCGCCCTCGTCCACCGCAAAAACCAGCGTCCGTTCGGCAACCGGACGCGGCAGCACCTTCAGCGTCACCTCGGCGAGCACGCCGAGCGTGCCCATGCTGCCGGCGAGCAGGCGCGAGACATCATAGCCGGCGACGTTCTTCATGACCTGACCGCCGAAATCGAGCACCTGGCCGGTGCCGTCGATCAGTTTGACGCCCAGCACGAAGTCGCGCACGGCACCCGCCTGCTGCCGGCGCGGGCCGGACAACCCGGCGGCGACACAGCCGCCAACGGTCGCGCCGGAAAAATGCGGCGGCTCGAAAGCCAGCATCTGTCCCTTTTCGGCCAGGACGGCTTCGATCTCGGCAAGCGGCGTGCCACAGCGGGCGGTGATGTAAAGCTCGGTCGGCTCGTAGGCGACGATACCCTTGTAAACGCCAACATCCAGCACGTCGCCGGCCAGCATGCCGCCGTAGAAATCCTTGCTGCCGGCGCCCCGGATGCGCAGCGGCGTCTGGCTGCACCCCAGGGGGAATTGCCGCGCGGCATCGTGGGCGGCGCGAATGGCGGCAGCGATCTGGTCGAGCGTCATCAGAAGCGCTCCAGTTCGGGAAACTTCACGTCGCCATGATGGACGTGCATGCGCCCGTATTCGGCGCAGCGGTGCAGGCTGGGCACCGCCTTGCCGGGGTTGAGCAGGCCGCTTTCGTCGAAGGCCGCCTTGATGCGGCGGAAGGCTTCCAGCTCCGGCGTCTTGTATTGCACGCACATCTGGTTGATCTTCTCGATGCCGACGCCGTGCTCGCCGGTGATCGAGCCGCCGAGCGCCACCGAGAGTTCGAGAATTTCGGCGCCGAAGGCTTCAGCGTTCGTCCATTCGCCGGGTTTGGCGGCGTCGTACATGATCAATGGATGCAGGTTGCCGTCGCCGGCATGGAAGACGTTGGCGCAGCGCAGGTCGTACTTCTTTTCCATGTCGGCGATGGCCGACAGCATCTCGGCCAGCCGCTTGCGCGGAATGGTGCCGTCCATGCAGTAATAATCCGGCGTGATGCGCCCGACCGCCGGAAAAGCCGCCTTGCGCCCGGCCCAGAAACGCAGGCGCTCGGCTTCGGACTGCGAAACGCGGATTTCGCGGGCGCCGGCGGCGGTCAGCACCCCGGTGACGCGGGCGATTTCCTCGGCCACTTCTTCCGGCGTGCCATCGGACTCGCAGAGCAGGATGGCCGCCGCATCGAGATCGTAGCCCGCCTTGACATAAGGCTCGACGGCGGCGGTCGCCGGCTTGTCCATCATCTCCAGCCCGGCCGGAATGATGCCGGCGGCAATGATCGCCGCCACCGCGTCGCCGGCCCGGGCAACATCGTCGAACGAGGCCATCACCACCTGCGCCAGTTCCGGCTTCGGCACCAGTTTGACCGTGACTTCGGTGACGACGCCGAGCATGCCCTCGGAGCCAATGAGCAGCGCCAACAGGTCGTAGCCCGGCGCATCCGGAGCTTCGGAGCCGATCTCGAATACCTCGCCCTCGATGCTGACGACGCGGATACGCAGCACGTTATGGACGGTCAGCCCGTATTTCAGGCAATGGACGCCGCCCGAGTTCTCGGCGACGTTGCCGCCCAGCGTGCAGGCGATCTGCGACGACGGGTCGGGCGCGTAGTAGAGGCCGTGCGGCGCGGCGGCTTCGGATACCGCGAGATTGCGCACCCCCGGCTGGACGACGGCGATGCGGGCGCTGCGGTCGACTCGCAGAATCTTGTTCAAACGGGCCAGCGACAGCACGACCCCCTGGGCATGCGGCATCGCGCCGCCCGACAGCCCCGTGCCGGCGCCGCGCGCGACGACCGGCACGCCAAGCAGGTGGCAGGTACGCAACACGTCGATGACCTGGCCTTCGCTTTCCGGGAGGCAGACGGCCAGCGGCAGTTCGCGGTAGGCGGTGAGGCCGTCGCACTCGTAGGGGCGTAGATCCTCTTCGTCGACCAGCAGGCAATGTGCTGGCAGAATCGTCTTCAGCCGCGCCACAAGGACGGCGCGATCGGTGGCGAAGGCGGGTTCGGGGGTCGTCATCGGCTCATTCTAACCCCACCAGCAGGGCGCGGAAATCGTTGACGTTGGTCCGCGTCGGCCCGGTCACCAGCAGGTCGTCGAGCGCAGCGAAAAAACCCCAGGCATCGTTGCCCGCCAGTCGCTGGCGCGGATCGACGCCGAGCGCCCGGGCACGCGCCAGCGTATCCGGCCCGACGAAGGCGCCGGCATTGTCCTCGGAGCCATCGATGCCGTCGGTGTCGGCCGCCAGCGCGTGAATGCCCGGCGCGCCGTCGAGCGCCAGCGCCAGGCCGAGCAGGAATTCCGTATTGCGCCCGCCGCGCCCCTCGCCCTTCAAGGTCACCGTCGTTTCGCCGCCCGACAGCAGCACGCACGGCTTCTTTGCCGGAAATCCGTGTCGACCGCAACTGACCGCCATGCCGGCCAGCGCCTTGCCGACTTCGCGCGCCTCGCCTTCGATGGCATCGCCGAGGATCAGCGGCGTGACACCGAGCCGGCTTGCTTCGGCCGCCGCCGCTTCGAGCATCTGGCGGGGGCTGCCCACCAGGCGGAACTCACTTTTCGCCAGTCGCGGATCACCCGGCTTCGGCGTTTCCAGCTCGCCGGAAAGCAGCCGTGCGCGCAGCGCATCCGGGATGGCTATGCCGTGGAAATCGAGCACTTTGAGGGCGTCGACCGCCGTCGTCGGGTCAGCGACCGTGGGGCCGGAAGCGATGACCGCCGGGTCGTCGCCCGGCACATCGGAAATTGCCAGCGTCAGGATCTGCGCCGGCCATGCCGCGGCGGCCAGCCGGCCGCCCTTGATCGCCGACAGGTGTTTGCGCACGCAGTTCATCTCGCCGATGCTCGCCCCCGACCTGAGCAATGCCTTTGTGATTGTGCGCTTTTCGGCCAGCGTAATGCCGGCTGCCGGCGCCGCGAGCAGTGCCGAACCGCCACCGGAAATCAGCGCCAAGACCCGGTCTGTCGCGGTCAACCCGGAAATCTTGCCCAAAATGCGCGCCGCCGCCGCTTCGCCCGCCGCATCCGGCACCGGGTGCGCCGCCTCGACAATCTCGACGCGCTGGCAAGGTACGCCGTGGCCGTAGCGCGTCACCACCAGCCCGTCGAGCGGCCCCGACCAGTGCTCCTCGACCGCCCGCGCCATCGCCGCCGAGGCCTTGCCGGCGCCGATCACGATCAGCCGCCCGCCATCGTCCGGCGGCAAATGCGGCGGCACGCACAGCGCCGGATCGGCCGCCGCGATGGCGGCGTCGAACAGGCGGCGGAGAATCTCGCGCGGGTTCATTTGGGCAGCCAGCCAAGGCCCGCCTCGGTCGTCGTCAGCGGTTTGTATTCACAACCGACCCAGCCGTCGTAGCCAAGCCGGTCGAGCAGGCCGAACACGAAGGGGTAATTGATCTCGCCGCTGCCCGGTTCGTGGCGGCCGGGGTTGTCGGCAATCTGAACATGGCCTATGCGGTGGATGTTGGCTTCCAGCGTGCGCGCCAGATCGCCGGCGATGATCTGCGCGTGGTAGATGTCGTACTGCAGCTTGACATTGCTGCGGTCGACCGCCTCCAGCAGGCGAAAACCCTTGGCCACGTCGTCCAGCCAGTAGCCGGGCATGTCAACGCGACTGTTGATTGGCTCAATCATTACCGTCACCCCGACGGTCGCCAGGCGGTCGGCGGCGAAGCGCAGATTGGCGACGAACGCTTCCGTCAGTTCGGCTTCGCTGGCCCCGGCCGGACGCAGGCCGGCCATGCAATGCAGCCGCCTGCAATCGAGCGCAACCGCGTAACCCAGCGCCTGCTCGACGCTCTCGGCGAACTCGCCCTGACGATGCGGCAGGCAGGCCAGGCCGCGCTCACCGGCCGCCCAGTCGCCCGCCGAGAGGTTGAACAGCACCTGCTCGAGATCGTTGGCGCGCAGCCAGTCGGCGATGTCGGAGGCCGGATATTCATAGGGGAAAAGGTACTCGACGCCCGTGAACCCTGCCGCTGTCGCCCGGGCAAACCGCTCGCAGAACGGTACATCGGTGAACAGGAGACTCAGGTTGGCGGCAAACTTTGGCATGTGAACGGCAGTCTATAGCTCGGTCCGGTCAGTATAATCCCACTCTGCCTACGGGTGCAAGGAGAAGAACACAGTGAGCACAACAGACAACGAGTACGGCGCCGAACGCAAGGGCAACCGCCTGTCGAAGATCGTCACCCGCACCGGCGATGCCGGCACCACCGGCCTTGGCGACGGCAGCCGCATCACCAAGGACAGCCTGCGCATCGACGCCATGGGCGAGGTCGACGAGCTGAACTCCGGCCTCGGCGTGCTGCTCTGCGAAGACCTCCCGCATTCGGTGCAGGTCGCGCTGCTCGACATCCAGAACGACCTCTTCGACCTCGGCGGCGAACTCTGCCTGCCGGGCATGGAGGTCATGAAAGATGTGCAGGTCAACCGTCTCGAAGGGTTGGCCGCGGAATTCAACGCCAACCTGCCGATGCTCAAGGAATTCATCCTGCCCGGCGGCACCCGCGCCGCCGCGCTGGCGCACCTCAGCCGCACCGTCTGCCGCCGCGCCGAGCGCGCCATGGTCCGGCTGCACAGCGCCGAGCCTGTCTCGGACGCCGCCCGCCGCTACATCAACCGCCTCTCCGACCTGCTGTTCATCCTCGGCCGCGTCCTCAACCGCGCCGGCGGCCGCGGCGACGTGCTGTGGCAGAAAGGCAAGACCGCCGCGTGAGCGCCTGCGTCATCGGCCACATCACGGTCAGGGACGAAGAAAAATGGGCGCTATACCGCGCCCAGGTGCCGGCAACGCTCGCCCCGTGGGGCGCCGAACTGCTGTTTCGCGGCAAGGTCGATTCGGTTCTTGCGGGCAGCCATCCGCACTCCGACACGGTCGTCATCCGTTTTCCCGATGCCGCGGCGGTCGCCGGCTGGTACCGGTCGGCTGCCTACCAGGCGCTGATCCCGCTGCGCGAGCAGGCCGCCGAAGTCGTCCTGATCAGTTCCGCCGACTGAAGCGGGGTTTAGGCGGCAAGACCTACCCAAGTCATGGCCGGGGCGGGTAAGCTTGAACCGACTCTTTCGGAGCAGACCATGAACCAGCCTAGCCTGTCCACCATCTCCCTAAACCTCGAACAGGGCGTCGCCGAAGTCCGCCTCGACCGGCCGGACAAGTCGAACGCGATGACCGACGCAATGTGGCTGGAAATCCGCCAGGCCTTCGCGTGGGTTGACGCGACCCCCGAAGTCCGGGTCGCGATCCTCGCCGGCGAAGGCAGGAATTTCTGCGCCGGGATCGATCTCGCCCTGCTTGCCGACATCCAGCGCCGCACCGCCCACCCCGACGGCGCCCGCAGTCGTGAAGCGCTGCGCCGCCTGATCCTCGACATGCAGGACTGCCTGACCAGCGTCGAGCGCTGCCGCAAGCCGGTGCTCGCCGCCATCCAGGGCGCCTGCATCGGCGGCGCAATCGATCTCGTCACCTGTTGCGACATGCGCTATGCCGCCGCCGATGCCGTGTTTTCGGTGCGCGAGATCGACGTCGGCCTGGTTGCCGACGTCGGCACCCTGCAGCGCCTGCCGCGCCTGATCCCCGAAGGGATCGCCCGCGAACTGGCGTTCACCGGGCGCAACTTCCTCGCCGACGAGGCCGAGCGGACTGGCCTGATCAACCGCGTTTTTGCCTCCCCGGAGGCGTTGACCGCAGCCGTCCGCGAACTGGCGCAAGCCATCGCCGCCAAGTCACCGCTGGCCACGCGCGGCATCAAGGAAGTCATGAATTACAGCCGCGACCATTCGGTTGCCGAAGGCCTCAACTTCGTCGCCGCCTGGAACGCCTCGATGCTGCTTTCCGCCGACCTCAACGAAGCGATCACCGCCCAGCGCGAAAAGCGCCCGCCCCGTTTCGCCGACTGATTTTCCGTCCTGCCGCTTCCATCACCCGTTTGGCCCATCCGCCACCAGCAATGGAGTAACACATGATTCTGCTCAATCCGCGAAACATGGTTCGCAACTATCCCGATCAACGCTCGCGGGAGATCATGGAAAAGACCATCGGCTTCTTCGAAAGGAAGGGGTTGACGAGGCTCAAGGAGGACTACAACGGCGCGGTCTGGTATGCGGACTTCATCGAGTTCTGCAAGCAGGAGGGTGTCCTCGCTTCGCTGATGACCCCCGCCCAACAGGGCAAGGAAGGCGAGAACGCCGTCTGGGACACCTGGCGCGTCTGCGGCTTTGCCGAAATCCTCGGCTTTTACGGCCTGTGCTACTGGTACGTCTATCAGGTATCGGTGCTCGGCATCGGCCCGATCTGGATGAGCGGCAACCAGGACGCACAAGCCAGAGCCAAGCGCCTGCTCGACGACGGCCACATCTTCGCCTTCGGACTCTCGGAAAAGGAGCACGGCGCCGACATCTACGCCTCGGACATGATCGTGACCCGGCTGGCCGATGGCAACTACTCCGCCACGGGCGGCAAGTACTACATCGGCAATGCCAACAAGGCGGCGATGGTGTCGGTCTTCGGCAAGATGGCCGATAGCGGCGAGTACATCTTCTTCGTCGCCGATTCGCAGCACCCGAACTACAAGCTGATCAGGAACACGGTGTATAGCCAGAACTATGTCGCCGAGTTCCACCTGGACAACTACCCGTTCACCGAAGCCGACGTCCTGCACAAGGGCGATGACGCCTGGAACGCGGCGCTCAACACCATCAATATCGGCAAGTACAACCTCGGCTGGGCGTCGATCGGCATGTGCACGCATGCCTTCTACGAAGCGATCGACCATGCCGCCAATCGCCGCCTGTACGGCATGACGGTCACCGACTTCCCGCACGTCAGACAGTTGTTCACCGACGCCTACACCCGCCTGGTGGCGATGAAGCTGTTCGCGCTGCGCGCGGCAGACTACATGAAGAGCGCCGCGGCCGAAGACCGCCGCTATCTGCTGTTCAACCCAATGGTCAAGATGAAGGTGACGACCCAGGGTGAGGAAGTCATCAACCTGCTGTGGGATGTCATTGCCGCCAAGGGGTTCGAGAAGGAGCCGTATTTCTCGATGGCCGCCGCCGACATCCGCTGCCTGCCCAAGCTGGAAGGCACGGTGCATGTGAATATGGCGCTGATCATCAAGTTCATGGCCAACTATTTCTTCGCCCCGGCCGAATACCCGGAAATTCCCCGGCGCGACGACGGCGCCAACGACGACTTCCTGTTCAATCAGGGACCGACCAGGGGCTTGGGCACAATCAGGTTCCACGACTACCGCATCGCCTACGAGAGCTACGACCTGCCCAACCTGAACATGTTCAAGGAGCAGATCGCCCTGTTCAAGGAGATGGCCGTGCTGGCGCCGCCGACCAAGGCGCAGGCCACGGACATCGACTTCCTGCTGACCGCCGGCGAGATGTTCACGCTCGTCGTCTACGGCCAGCTCATCCTAGAGAACGCGAAAATCTACAAGGTCGAAACCGAGGTGCTCGACCAGATATTCGACTTCATGGTGCGCGACTTCTCCAAGTTCGCGCTACAGATGTACTCGAAACCCAGCAGCAGCGAAGGGCAGATGGCGCAGTGCCTGAAGATGATCAGGAAGCCGGTGGTCGATGACCCGCGCTACGGCAAGGTGTGGTCAGAACACGTACTGAAGATGAAGGACCAGTACCGCATGCCGAAGTAGAATCGGGGAATCGATTTCCCCAGCCTGGCTAGTGTAGCGACCAGGTCGGAGAATCAGCAGAAGGCGACCCAGCCAGCCGCATTCTGGCGAAGTTCAAAACAAACTCCGCCACTTTGGGATCCTGGATCAGGTCAACCGCGGAATCCACGTGCAACAGTTGATCCTCGCTCACCGGCCGGCTTACCACATAACCCTGAACATGGTCGATTCCGGCCAGCGCCAGCGCTTCCAGCGTCGGCAGATCCTCGGCCCATTCGGCAATGGTCTGCATCCCAAAGTTGTGGGCCAGTTTGGCGATCGCCTCGATGATCGCCAGGCTCCCCGGATGACTGGCGGCATCCCGGACGAATGATCCGTCGATCTTCAGCGCATCGGCCGGCAATGCCTTCAAATAGGAAAACGACGTATAGCCGGCACCAAAATCATCAAGCGCCACCCGGATGCCCGTCCGCCGCACCCGATCGATAAAATCGCGCGTGCTGCCGGTATCGCGAAGCGCCACACTTTCAGTGACCTCCAGGCAAAGTCGGTCCATGGCTGCGGGACAATTGCTGAGCATCTCGAACGCTTCGCGGATGAAGACCTCATCGCTCAGAGAAGCGCCGCTCAGGTTCATGCTGACAAAACGCGTCTTGGCCAGACGGTTCTTGTTGCGCTCCAGCCACGCCAGCGTCGTCGCCAGCACCCAGCGGTCGACCAGCGTGATTCGCCCACTGTTTTCCGCAGCCCCGACAATCGTCCCGGCCGGAACGATGCTGCCATCAGGGTCGCGCAGACGCAGCAGCATCTCGAAATTGAGGGATTGGCCAGGCGCACGCAGCGAAAGAATTGGCTGCATCACCAGAAACAGGCCATCGGGCGGACGATCCGCGCCAAAACGCCCGATCAGCCCGAGTTCCCGCCTGTATTCGCTCAGGACTTGTGAGCCGGCTTCGAAGACGCGCACACCCGAGCCCGTTGCCTTCGCCAACCGGCAGGCGCGATCCGTCGTCGAAATCACTTCCTTGAGGTTTGTCGGCGCCAGCAATTCGACCAAACCAATCGACACCCCGACCCTGAACCCCTTGCCGCCCGACTCGAAACTTCGCCCGGCCACCACGTCGACAATGTTCTGACAGATCAGGTTGGCCTGGGCAATATTGGTATCCTCCATGATGACCAGGAACTCGTCGCCCCCGACCCGACCCAGACGATGCTGCTTGATCGGCCAGGCCAACCGCTCACAAATCTGCCGCAGCACATCATCCCCCACCGCGTGCCCGAACAGGTCATTGATCAGCTTGAAACGGTCCAGATCGAGATAAGCCACCGCCAGCGGCTTTTCCGGCGAGCAGCGCTCAAGAGCCATCAGGGCGACCCCCTCGATGCCGCGGCGGTTCAAGACTTCGGTGAGCGCATCGAATTCCGAAAGGTAACGCAGCGTTTCGGTCGCCTGGTGGCGTTCGGTAATATCCTGCAGGGAACCTTCGATCAGCCCGCCGGCCCTGACAGCCTTGACCAGATAGCGTCGCGCTGAACCGCCGCCGTTCGGCACACCGGACAACTCGATTTCCGCCACGCCGGAAACAGCCAGCGCTTGATCAAGGGTACGCCAGGCCCCGGGTTGAAAACAACGTTCCCAGGCAACGTTTTGATCCGCCTCGGCATGACCTCCCAGCATCGTCACCAACGCTGGATTGGTCTTCTGGAATTCACCATGGCGATTCAGCGTGAACAAGCCGACAGGAATCACATCATAGATATGCTGCAACTCGGCCTGCGCCACGACGCGCTCCTGATGCTCGCGCCTGATGTATTCCGTGATGGTTAACGCGGCCAGCAAGCTTGAAAACACGGCCGCGGTAACACTGTTTACACTGCCCGTTACTCCCCGAATTCCCAAAGCTGCCGCTACAACCTCAAGAAGTGTTCCCCCAAGGATGACAGCCAGGGAAAAGGCGTAACAGATTGCGATGAATGAACCCGCAAACCTTAGAATTCGGTAGAGCAGGAAGCCAGTCACCGATACCGCCAAAAACCCTGCCACCCAGGCAATCGGCAAGAAACGCTGATACGGCAGGACAGCCGCAAGAATCAGCAATGGAATCGCCGACCAATCCAGGTAGCGGATGGCCCAGCGCCCACCGACCAACTGCAACTCCCGCTTGAACAAGCGCCCAAAAACGGCAATGGTCAAGGCATAGAACGAACTCATGGTCACCGCACGTATCGTTCCCAGCCAGTCAGCCGGAATCGCGTGCTCCAAGATCTGCGTATCCCAGCCGGCCGACAGTGCAGCCATCCGCATGTTGGCAACCAGCCATACGGCAAACACGGCAATCAGTGTGTCGCGGAAGACAAAGGCAACCATCAGCACGAAGACAGCCAGTATCCCCACCCCGCCATCGATCACGCCGCTGTTACGTTCGAACTTGCGCTGCGCCTCGGCAAGACCTGCGGCATCCCAACGCTGCACCGTCAGACGTGCCGGACCGCTGGATTCGACTCGGCACAGAACCTCACCTCTGAGGCCATCAAGATGGAACCCGCCCAGCGCCGTACGGATCTGACTCCCGCTCCGTTCGCGATCCGCAACACCGAGGGACTCCCCGGTCAACTGATTCCAGCACTCCAGACGCGTTGCGTGACGTGATGGCAAGACAATGACCGGGGCCAAACCCGGCCCTGCGGGTTCCGCCTGAAACGACACCCAGAAGGGGGCTTCTGACAGCCGCGTCTCCACTTGATTGATCTGCGGCGTTCCTTTCAGGCGTTCGGTTGCCTGAGCCGCCGACAATACCCCGCCATCGTCTCGCAGCACTTTGAACTTGACGGGCTCAACGCTGCCGAGGTCATAGACTGGCTCCCAAAACAGCAGCGCGCATGCCGCAAAGACAGCGGCAGCGAAGGGCATGAGATAGAGCGCGACCCAGAGAAGCACTTTCTCACTCACGCCCTGAGCTCCGGCGGGTGCGGAAAACGGCGTCGTCATCGCTTGGCTACCGCTGTGGTCTTGGATTGCATCTCGCTCGTGCGCATACTGGGTTAACGGAAATGCGCGCCAGTGCTTGAGCCATCTTGCGCAAATCCGGAGCCAATGTATCAATTCTCGCTCAATCATGCCACATGATGCGCAATTCCCGTGCGGGCGATGTGGACGCGGAGGAGAGATTCAAAGACCACGCTGTGGTCTGCGCCGACCCCGGAGCAAGCGGCGTGCCTGGCCCTGGCCGGAGGGCCAGGCGGTTGGCATCAAGCGGAACCCAATCCAGCCATGGTCATTCCGGCCAGGCTTGTCGATACGATCAAGCTTGACGACCGCAGCGCTCCGGACGGGTTCGCTTCCGTCACTTGCCAGCAAACCCTCATTCCGCCGGCAACAAGTGGCGCGCAAGGCGCTTCAATCAGCCGCGGTCGACCTCTCCCGAAAAGCCGGAATCACCGCCCGCTAGCCGATATGCGGCAATTTGACGCCCCGTCAGGCATTCAATGCAGGGCGCGCTTTTTCCCGGCCGCGCCTGTAAGCGAAACGAGGACCGGCAATGTCGGACAAGCGAATGTCAGGGTGCGTTGTCTGAAAGACGAAGGTAAAGAGCGGATGCTTCACTGCGGCCCATTTGGCGAATGCGTCCTGGACCGAGAACGCCATCACGCGGTGCGGCATGTTCCCGACATGGTGCATGGGCACCAGGGTACCGCCGGGAATGACATCCTGAAACATCAGCGACTCGTAGAGTTGATCAAGCGGCTTGCGGGCCGTGATCACCATCCAGTCGATGTCCGCTTCGATGCAATAGAAGTAGTAGGCCTTGTAGAGCGCGATTCTGACCAGCCGACCGATCGCGCTCTGGTCGACGCCGAGGCGGGTAGCTTCGGCCTGGCTGGTGCCTTCCAGCCAGGAAGGTAGCGTTACTGATTCCTCGAGTCGCAGCGGGCTATGGGAATTGGTTTGAATACGCATCGTTCCCAGCGGAGAACCGTCAAGTTTTGCCTCGGCGAGAAGCACCAGAGCGCCGTCGTCGTAATCAGCGGATTCTGGCACCCGCAGGCTGGCGGCAAACTCGGGAACATGGCGGTCGTAGGCGCGGTGACGGATATCGACCGCCTTGAGCAGGTCATCTTCGTTTACCGCACGCCGGATGACGAACGGCAGGAGTTCTTCGCGCAGGTTCGAAGAATCCTGATCTCTCATGTTCATGTCTAACTCCCGATTGAGTTGATGAAGCCCCACATAGGAACGTCGCCAGCTTGCACCGGGAACAAGAGCAGCCAAGCACCGAAAAGCGGCAATAAACATGCGTACTTCTCGGGAAATCGAACTTTCCGGTCACGTTGACCAGGTCTTTGCGGAGGACTTGGCCGGCGGTCAGTCACGCTCCCCGTGAAATGATCGCGTTCCATGGTCGACCGTGCAGCGCAGTTGGAAACGCCGCAGCCCAAGGTCGCATCGCGGCTTACCCACCTTTGTCGGCTGCGACACTCGTTGCCTGGTGCTCAAACCGGTGTCAGCTTTGCATATTCGAGCGCCAGCCACTTTAGCCCGCTGCCACCGAAATTCACCTGCACCCGCGCATCGGCGCCGCGCCCTTCACTGGCGACGATGACGCCGATGCCGAACCGGCCATGCTCGACAGTCTGCCCGATGCGCAGGCCACCACCGGATGGGCTCAAGGCCGGCGCCGCGGCGGCTTCCCCCTTTTTGTTCAGCTTGAGCAGCAGGTTCTCCGGGATTTCTTCGAGGAAGGCCGAGGGCACGCAGTAGCGCGTCTGTCCGTGCAACATCCGCGTCTGTGCGCAGGAGACGTAGAGGCGCTTGCGAGCGCGGGTCACGGCAACGTACATCAGGCGGCGCTCCTCCTCCAGCCCTTCGCGCCCTTGGGCGGTGGAATTCTCGTGCGGAAAAAGTCCTTGTTCGAGGCCGGTGATGAAAACCACGTCGAATTCAAGGCCCTTGGCGGCGTGCACCGACATCAATTGCACCGCTTCCTGGCCTTCGCCGGCCTGGTGCTCGCCGGCCTCCAGCGAAGCGTGGGCGAGGAAGGAGGCGAGCGCGCCGCCCTCGCCGATGGTGCCTTCGTCGTCGACGAAGGTGGCGGCGGCGTTGATCAGTTCGTCGAGGTTCTCCAGGCGCTCCTGGCCTTCCTTCTCGGTCCGGTAGTGCTGGGCGAGGCCGGATTTTTCGATGACGTGCTCGACCATTTCGGGCAGGGGGAGATTGACCGTTTCCTGACGCAGCACTTCGATCAGGCGAACGAACGCGCCGACTGTCTGCCCGGCCTTGCCGCTCAGCGAGGCGGCGGCGTTATAGAGACTGGAATTGATCTGGTGCGCCGTCGCCTGAAGGTTTTCCAGCGAACGGGCGCCGATGCCGCGGGTCGGGAAATTGACGACGCGCAGGAAGGCCGTGTCGTCGTCCGCGTTGCCGAGCAGTCGGAGGTAGGCCAGCGCGTGCTTGATTTCCTGGCGTTCGAAGAAGCGCAGGCCGCCGTAAACCTTGTACGGCACGCCCTTGGCGAACAGTTCATGCTCGAGGACGCGCGACTGCGCGTTGGAACGATAGAGGATGGCACACTGCGTCGCCGGGACCCCGTCGCGCACCAGTTCGCGGATCTCGTCGATGACGAAGCGCGCCTCGTCAAGGTCGGAATACGCCTCGAAGGCGCGGATACGCTCGCCCGCTCCGGCATCGGTCCACAGATTCTTGCCGAGCCGTTCGCGGTTGTGCTTGATCAGCGCATTGGCGGCAGCCAGGATGTTGCCATGCGAACGGTAGTTCTGCTCGAGGCGGATGACGTTGTCGCCGGCCCAGTCGCGCTCGAATTCGCGCATGTTGCCGACTTCAGCGCCACGGAAGGCGTAGATGCTCTGGTCGTCGTCGCCAACCGCGAAAACCCTGGCGCCGCCGCCGGCGAGCAGCTTCAGCCAGGCGTATTGCAGCTTGTTGGTATCCTGGAACTCATCGACCAGGATATAGCGGAAGCGCTCCTGATAATGCTTGCGCAGCGGCTCGTTACGCTGCAACAACTCGTAACAGCGCA
Organism: Candidatus Dechloromonas phosphorivorans; assembly: GCA_016714975.1. Lineage (GTDB taxonomy): Bacteria > Pseudomonadota > Gammaproteobacteria > Burkholderiales > Rhodocyclaceae > Azonexus > Azonexus phosphoriphilus. The sequence continues at coordinate 387,884 of JADKBR010000001.1, forward strand.
GCAGCAGTTCGGCGAAATCGACGACACCTTCGCGATTGCACTGGGTTTCATACTCGCTATAGAGCTCGACGCGTTTCTGCGTGTAGTTATCGTAGACCTCCGCCTGCGCTGCCCGCACGCCCTGCTCCTTGTGGGCGTTGATGAAATGGCACAGCTCGCGCGGCGGGTATTTCTGGTCGTCAATGTTGAGGTTCTTCAGCAGGCGCTTGACCATCGCCAACTGGTCGGCCGAATCGAGGATCTGGAAGGTCTGCGGCAGCCCGGCCTCGCGGTAGTGCGCGCGCAACAGGCGGTTGCACAGGCCGTGGAAGGTGCCGATCCACATGCCGCGCGTATTGATCGGCACCAGCGCCGACAGGCGCGCGGTCATCTCCCTGGCCGCCTTGTTGGTGAAGGTCACCGCCAGCACGCCGTGCGGTCCGACCTGCCCGGTCGACATCAGCCAGGCGATGCGCGTGGTCAGCACCCGCGTCTTGCCGCTCCCGGCGCCGGCGAGGATCAGCGAATGCACCGGGGGCAGCGTCACTGCCTGCAGTTGCGGCACGTTCAGATTGGTCAAGAGGTCAGACATAAGGCGAATCTCGTCCGGAAACGACGGTGGAACGGCAGGTTGCCAGGCACGTGGACACGGTGGCCGGAGTAGCCGGTTGCCATTGTGCAACGCAACAACCCGGTTAGTAGAATTAACCTACCCCCAACTGTTTCAGGCGCAGTATACTTTCTCCAAGTATATTGCAGTGCACAAAACTTTTTGCCCACAAGGCAGTCGAATCGCAGGTTGGCTACCGCCACGAAGTGAAAGGAGCAACAACATGAAAGCACCAAAAATTCTCCCCTGGATCGCCAGGAAGGCCGGTATCAGCGACGAACTCGCCCTCAAGCTATGGCGCCGCGCGATCTCCGAAGCCGAGTACCTAGCCGGCAAGGCCGAGGGTTCCGATTACTGGGGCTTGGCCGTCGAGCGCTTTCTTGACATCGTCGAGGACGAAGTCGGGCGGGCCCCGCAATACGGACCGACGCCGGTGCCGAGGCTGTCATGGATGTGGCGCCACCAGTCCCGGATCTCGCTGATGTCGCTGATCGCCACGCAGAATACCTGCCATTTCTTGCAGGATACTTGGGCAAACGTCTGCGGACCACGAAAAGCCGCATGACCGGGCCAGATCGGCGCTGGCTATCCACAGCCGGGAACGGCTAGTCCCGGCCGGTCCCGGCCCGCGAACCGGTCCGAGCCTGGCGCCCGGACATTCGGCTTGCCGGGCCACCCAACTATTCGCCGGGCAGCCGGCGTATCCTTTTCGCTGTCGCCGCCTGAGGGGGAAGCCCCGGTATAATCGGCGGTTTATCCGCCAACCGACCAGCGACTCATCCATGCAGGAAAAATATGCCCCGGCCGCCATCGAGCGTGCCGCCCAGCAGCATTGGGACAGCAGCGGTGCCGCGCGCGCCGTCGAAGACACCGGCAAGCCGAAGTACTACTGCCTGTCGATGTTCCCTTATCCGTCGGGCAAGCTGCATATGGGGCACGTGCGCAACTACACGATCGGCGACGTCCTCTCGCGTTTCCACACGATGCTCGGCTACAACGTCATGCAGCCAATGGGCTGGGACGCCTTCGGCATGCCGGCCGAGAACGCCGCGCTGGCCAACCATGTACCGCCGGCGGCGTGGACCTACCAGAACATCGGGTACATGAAACAGCAGCTCAAGTCGCTCGGCTTCGCCATCGACTGGGAACGCGAACTGGCGACCTGCACGCCCGAGTACTACCGCTGGGAGCAGTGGCTGTTCACCCGCCTCTACGAAAAGGGCCTGGTCTACAAGAAGCTCGGGACCGTGAACTGGGATCCGGTCGACCACACCGTTCTCGCCAACGAACAGGTCATCGACGGCCGCGGCTGGCGTTCCGGCGCGCTGATCGAAAAGCGCGAGATCCCCATGTACTACATGAAGATCACCGCCTACGCCGAAGAACTGCTGAGCGAACTCGACAACCTGCCGGGCTGGCCGGAACAGGTTCGCCTGATGCAGAAGAACTGGATCGGCAAGAGCACCGGCGTCCGCTTCGCCTTCCCGTACGAACTCGATGGCCAGCCGGAAAAGCTGTGGGTCTTCACGACCCGCGCCGACACCATCATGGGCGTCACCTTCGTCGCCATCGCCGCCGAACACCCGCTGGCGACGCGTGCCGCGGTCGACAACCCGGAACTGGCGAAATTCATCGAGGAGTGCAAGAAGGGCGGCGTCGCCGAAGCCGACATCGCGACGATGGAAAAGAAAGGCATGCCGACCGGCATCTACGTCAGCCATCCGCTGACCGGCCAGGAGGTCGAAGTCTGGGTCGGCAATTACGTGCTGATGAGCTATGGCGACGGCGCCGTGATGGCCGTGCCGGCCCACGACGAACGCGATTTCGCCTTCGCCCTTAAATACAACCTGCCGATCAGGCAGGTCGTCGCCGTCGACGGCGAAACCTCGTTCAGCCACGACGCCTGGGCCGAGTGGTACGCCGACAAGCAGCGCGGCAATCTGGTCAATTCCGGCAAATACGACGGCCTCGGTTACGAAGCCGCTGTCGACGCCATTGCCGCCGACCTCGCCGCCATGGATCTCGGCGACAAGAAGGTGCAATTCCGCCTGCGCGACTGGGGTATTTCGCGCCAGCGTTATTGGGGCTGTCCGATCCCGATCATCCACTGCAAGGCCTGCGGCGACGTGACGGTACCGGATGAGCAGTTGCCGGTCGTCCTGCCCGAGAACGTCGAGATCACCGGCGCCGGTTCGCCGCTCGCCAAAATGCCCGAGTTCTACGAGTGCAAGTGCCCGAAGTGCGGCGGCGCTGCCCGACGTGAAACCGACACCATGGACACCTTCTTCGAGTCGTCCTGGTACTTCCTGCGCTACGCCTGCCCGGACAACACCACGGCCATGGTCGACGAGCGCGTCGCCTACTGGTGCAAGGGCGGCATCGACCAGTACATCGGCGGCATCGAGCACGCCATCCTTCACCTGCTCTACTCGCGCTTCTTCACCAAGCTGATGCGCGACGTCGGGCTGATCGGCGACCTCGGCGAACCGTTCGCCAACCTGCTGACCCAGGGCATGGTCGTCGCCCCGACCTTCTACCGCGAGCTGGATGGCGGCAAGAAGCAGTGGATCAACCCGGCGGATGTCGATGTCGTGACCGACGAGCGCGGCCGGCCGACCGGCGCCACCTTGCGCGCCGACGGCCTGCCGGTGGTCATCGGCGGCACCGAGAAGATGTCGAAGTCGAAGAACAACGGCGTCGACCCGCAGGCGCTGATCGACCGCTACGGCGCCGACACGGCCCGCCTGTTCATCATGTTCGCCTCGCCGCCCGACCAGTCGCTGGAATGGTCGGATGCCGGCGTCGAAGGCGCCTACCGCTTCCTGCGCCGCTTGTGGAAGACGACCTACGACCACGTGCGGGCCGGTCTCGTCGCTGCGAAAATCGACCAGAATTCACTGTCGACCGCGCAAGCCGACCTGCGTCGCAAGCTGCACCAGACCATGGGCAAGGTGGCCGACGACTACGGCCGGCGCAAGCAGTTCAACACTGCGATCGCTGCGGTGATGGAGTTGTTGAACGCCTACGACAGGTGCGACCTCAACGATGCCGTCGGCCGCAAGCTGGGCCAGGAAACATTGGAAAGCATTGCCCTGCTGCTCCTCCCCATCGTCCCGCACATCGGCCAGGCGCTGTATGCCGAACTGAAGCCGGGTGCCGATGCCGGCCTCGTCGCCTTCCCCAAGGCCGATCCGGCCGCGTTGAAGCAGGACGAGATCGAGTTGATGGTGCAGGTCAACGGCAAGCTGCGCGGTTCGATTCGCGTTGCGGCGGAAGCCGACAAGACTGTCATCGAAGCCGCGGCCCTGGCCTCCGAGGGCGCTCTCAGGTTCATGGAAGGCAAGGCGGCGAAGAAGGTGGTCATCGTCCCCGGCCGTCTGGTCAATATCGTCGTCTAAGGAGTCGCCATGCGCGTCCCATTCCGCGTTTTTCTCGCCCTGATCCTGGCAGCTGTCGTTGCCGGCTGCGGCTTCCAGTTGCGCGGCACATTGAGCGGTAACCTGCCCTACAAGACGCTTTACATTGCGCTGCCTGAAACGGCCGATGTCCGCATCTGGATGCAGCGCTACATCGGCGCCACCGGCCAGACCAAGATTGTCGACAACGCCAAGGATGCCGAAGCGGTCTTCCAGCAGATCAATGACAGCCGCAACAAGATCATCCTCAGCGTAAACACCCAGGGCCGCGTCCGCGAGTACCGCCTGCAACTGAACTACGGCTTCCGCGTGGTCAACGCCAAGGGTCAGGAATTGGTCGGGCCCAACGAAATCACTCTGTCGCGCGACATCACCTACGACGATTCGACGGTACTCGCCAAGGACCTCGAAGAGGGTCTGCTCTGGCGTGACATGAACAATGACCTGGTCAACCAGATCGTTCGCCGCCTCTCCCTGATCAAGCCGAAGAATCCGGACCTCGAAGAAGACGAGTGATGTTGCTCAAGGGCGAACAACTCGCCGCGCACCTCGAACGTGAGTTGCGTCCGCTCTATGTGGTTTATGGCAATGAACCACTGCTGGTCATCGAAGCCGCCGACGCGATCCGCGCCAAGGCCCGCCAGCAGGGTTACGGCGAACGCGAGATTCTCACAGTTCTGCCGCATTTCGACTGGAACCAGTTGCTGGCAGCCGGCGGCAACCTGTCGCTGTTCGGCGACCGGAAACTGATCGATCTGCGCATCCCGACCGGCAAACCTGGCAAGGAAGGTGGCGCGGCATTGCAGGACTGGTGCAGGAACCCGTCGCCGGACAACCTGCTGCTGGTCACGCTACCCGAACTCGACTGGCGCGAGGAGAAAGCCGTCTGGTTCACGACACTGGTCAATGCTGGCGTCGCAATCAAGCTGATGGCCCCGCCACTCGCCGAACTGCCGGGCTGGCTTGTTGGCCGGCTACGTCGCCAGCAGCAGAGCGCCGGGCTGGAAAGCCTCAAATTCATCGCCGAACACGTCGAGGGCAACCTGCTAGCCGCGCATCAGGAAATCCAGAAGCTTGCCCTGCTCTACCCGCCGGGCGCGCTTAGCCCGGAGCAGATTCGCGAAGCCGTCCACAACGTGGCCCGCTACGACATCGACAGCCTGCGCGAAGCCCTGCTCGCCGGCGACATCAGCCGTTTGAGCCGGACGCTTGACGGGTTGATGCACGAGGGCGAACCGCCGCCGCTGGTGCTGTGGGCAATGGCTGAAGAAATTCGCACCCTGACACTGATCCGCAGCGGACTTGACCGCGGCCGGCCGCTCGAACTGCTGCTCAAGGAAGCCAAGGTCTGGGGAGCTCGCGCCAACCCGGTGAAAAAGGCGCTCCAGCGGCTGTCGACCGCAACCCTCGAAGCGGCGCTGCACCATGCGGGACGAATCGACCGCCTTGCCAAGGGCATCGGTCAGGGCAATATCTGGGACGAGTTCTTGCGCCTCGCCCTCAGCCTCAGCACGACGAAATAGTTACCTTCACCCTGTCCCTGTGCCTTCGTCAGGTTCGAGGTCTTCCCACATGCAGTCCGGCTCGCTACGAGAGTCATTCAGCCCACGTTTCTGTACTGTCTGTACCAGACACTCGCCCTTGCAATCCAGGGACACTACGACAACCTTCATATCAGAATCTATATGGCGTTCGCCATCCCAATAGCTGCAGGTTGCACAAACCTTGGCCTCGGTAGGCAAAATCAGTTTCTCATTCATGTTGTCCCCTTCTAATACCCGCGTTTTAACAAGGGCTATGAGTTCTCCCGCCTGGCGAAGTTCCCTCTAAATTTGCCCGCTATAATGAGGCTTTCCGCCGAATCTGGAACAACATGGAACTCAAGGACTACATGCAGACCGTCGGCCGTCAGGCCCGGACTGCCTCGCGCCGCCTGGCGACAGCCACGACCGCCGAGAAGAACGCCGCGCTGCTGCACATCGCCGCCGCCATCCGCCGCGAAAAAGCCGCGCTGGTCGCTGCCAACCAGGAAGACCTCGCCGCCGCCCGTGCCGCCGGCCTTGAAGCCGCCATGCTCGACCGCCTGACGCTTTCGGAGAAGGGCGTCGACAGCATGGCCGAGGGCGTCGAGCAGGTCGCCACGCTGCCCGATCCGATCGGCGAGATGGGCGAATTCAAGTTCCAGCCCTCCGGCATCCAGGTCGGAAAGATGCGCGTGCCGCTCGGTGTCATCGGCATCATTTACGAAGCGCGCCCGAACGTCACTGCCGACGCTGCCGCGCTGTGCCTGAAGTCAGGCAACGCCGCCATCCTGCGCGGCGGTTCGGAAGCCATCCGCTCCAACCGCGCCATAGCCGCGCTGGTTCAGGAGGGTCTGCTGGCGGCCGGCCTGCCGGCTGAGTGCGTACAAGTCATCGCCACCACCGACCGCGCCGCCGTCGGCGAACTGATCACCATGCGTGAATTCGTCGACGTCATCGTGCCGCGCGGCGGCAAGGGCCTGATTGCCCGCCTGCTGGCCGAATCACGCGTGCCAATGATCCAGCACCTCGACGGCAACTGCCACGTCTACCTGGAAGAGGAAGCCGACCCGAACAAGGCGCTCAAGATTGTCGAAAATTCCAAGACCCAGCGTTACGGCACCTGCAACACCGCGGAGTCGCTGCTCGTCGACCGCTCGGTCGCCGCCATGCTGTTGCCGCCCATCGCCCACATGCTGACGACCAAGGGCGTCGAAATCCGGGGCTGCGCCGAGACCTGCGCGTTGGTCAAGGAAGCCGTGCCGGCGACCGAAGAGGACTACTACACCGAGTTCCTCGCGCCGATCATTTCAGTGAAGGTGGTTGCCGGCATTGACGAAGCGATCGCCCGCATCAACCAGTACTCGTCACACCACACCGACGCCATCGTCACCGACAACCATCCCAAGGCCATGCGTTTCCTGCGTGAGGTCGATTCGGCATCGGTGATGATCAACGCCTCGACGCGCTTCGCCGATGGTTTCGAATATGGCCTCGGCGCCGAGATCGGCATTTCGACCGACAAGATCCACGCCCGCGGCCCGGTCGGCCTCGAAGGGCTGACCAGCCAGAAGTGGGTAGTTCTGGGCGATGGACACGTCAGGGGCTGAAGACGAAAGCACACGGACGGGTTGCGCTGACTGCAACGCATGTCGTATAGCACTGGCCCAAGTCAGGCCCCTGCAGCATAGGCGCGCTAAGGCCTGATTCTGTCCTGGCCTCTGTTGCCGCCGGCCTCCGCCCGCGGGAAGCAGACTTGGGCAGCAGCGATCAGACCGGCGGTCAGCAACAGGGCTGCCGGCAGCAAGAACTGGCTGCTCTTCCAATCGCTCAGCCACTGGCTGGTAAAAGCGATCCGGAGAAGAGTGCATACAGCTGTCACGGCAAAGAAACTCCCCATGAACAGGCCCTCGGAGCCCCGCAATCCGGCGCTCGAGGCTCTTTCCATCAGGCCGGCAAAGGCCATCGCCCAACCGGCCCCGCAGATCAGTTGCAGGAAAATCAGCATCCCGAGGTTGCCGACGACCCCTGCCGCATAGCTGGCTGCTGCGGTCAGCAGGATGCCGCCTGTGGCCACGGGCATCGCACCAAAACGCTTGAGCAACGGCCCAACCGCAACCAGCATGGCAAAGAAACCGAGCCAAACAAGCGGCATCAGCCACGGCAGTTGTTCCTTGCCGGCATGCAACTGATACAGCGGCGAGGCATTGACGAAGGCGTGGAGCTGAAAGCCGAACCCGGCCAACCCGAGCACCAGCAACAGCGGCAGATAAGCAGCAAAGCTGGCCGGTCGCGGTGGCTCTTGCTCGGCGACTGGCACGTTCTTGCCAACCACCCGCAGCAGCACGATCACGGCCACAAGCAGAGTCACCGCAGACATCGAGAAGGACAGTCGCGGGTCGCTACCCTTCAGCCAGAGCCCGACAAATGGTGCGAGGGCCGATGCCAGTGCCATCCCGGAGGCATACCATACGACAAGATCCGCTTGCTGCGCCGCTTTGGCGCGCTTGCCGAGCAGGATCAGGGTCGGCGCTCGCACCACCGAAGCGGAAACGACCCAGATCCCCAGGACAGCGAGCAATGCACCGGGCACGACGCCAGCGACCAGTGGCAGCAGCACGAAAGCGACGGTCGAAAGGCTGCTCAGCACGACCAGCAACCGGGCAAGGCGACGATAGCCTTCGGCCATGCGGTCAGCCATCATGCCAAAAGCCACATCCATCACGGCAAAAACCAGTTGATCGGCCATCAGCAGGAGAGGCAGCCAACTTGCGGCAATCCCTGCCGTCGCCAGCAGGCCGGGCAGCTGGAAGACATATACTGTCCATGCCAGAGTGAAGAAAAACTGCACACCGGCCAATGCCGGTCCGCCGGCCAGCCTCGTATTCGACGCCTGCTCACTCATGGCCAGTCTCGTATCAATGGTGGTTCGCAACCATGATAATCTAGCTCCAGGTTCTACTGAGGATCGTTATGAATACCATGCATAAATACCAGGCGATCGTCGGCACTCCCGCATTTGCGCTTGGAGTTTGCTGCAGCGACGACGAAATCACGTTGATCGAATTTCTCGAGCCGCAGCAGGAACAGGCTCCGATAACACCCCTCGCAGCAGAAGCGGTGCGTCAGTTGATCACCTACCTGCGCGACCCGACCCTTGAATTCGCCCTGCCGCTGCGCGCCTCCGGCACCGTCTTCCAGCGCCGGGTCTGGGAACAGATTGCCGCGATTCCCCCCGGAGAAACGCACACTTACGGTCAACTGGCAAAATACCTCAGAAATGCCCCGCGCGCGGTCGGCCAGGCCTGCGGAGCCAATCCGTATCCGGTCGTCGTCCCCTGCCATCGCGTCGTCGCCACCGGCGGCGGGCTGGGCGGCTTCGCCCGCGAACGCGGTGGCTTCCTGCTTGACGTCAAGCGCTGGCTGCTGCAGCATGAACACAGCCTCCCCGGCTGATCTCGCCGAGATAGACACCTTCTGCGACGCCCTCTGGCTCGAAGATGGGCTGGCCAAAGCAACGCTCGACAGCTATCGCTCCGACCTCAGCCAGTTGGCCTCGTGGCTGGCCAGCCATGATCACGAAACGCTGCTCGACATCCGCGAGACCGCGCTGATCAACTTCATCGCCCATCTTTCCCGGCGAGCCCGTGCCAGTTCGCAGTCACGCTACCTGTCAACGCTGCGCCGCTTCTACCGCTGGCAACTCGGACGCGGCCGCATCGTTGCCGACCCGACGCTGAAGCTGGCCAACCCGGCGCGACCCTCGCGCCTGCCCAAGGTGATGTCGGAAAAGCAGGTCGATAGCCTGCTCAACGCGCCGGACATCGACACCCCGCTCGGTTTGCGCGACCGAGCCATGCTCGAAACCCTCTACGCAGCTGGCCTGCGCGTTTCCGAACTGGTCAATCTCAGATTGCACGAAGTAAGCTTCAACGAAGGCGTGTTACGCGCCCTCGGCAAGGGCAGCAAGGAGCGCCTGGTGCCGCTCGGCGAACAAGCCATCGACTGGCTGGGCCGCTACCTGAACGAAGCGCGACGAGAAATCCTCAAGGGGCAGCTGAGCGACGCGCTGTTCGTCACCGCCCGAGGTCGCGCCATGACTCGCCAGGCTTTCTGGCAACTAATCAAGCGCTACGCCCTGATCGCCGACATCGCGCCGGAAAAGCTGTCCCCACATGTCTTGCGCCACGCCTTCGCAACCCACCTGCTCAACCACGGTGCCGACCTGCGCGTCGTCCAGCTGCTGCTCGGCCATGCCGACATTTCGACAACACAGATCTACACCCATGTCGCCCGCGAGCGCCTGAAAAGTCTGCACGCCGTGCATCACCCGCGCGGCTGAATCCGGACTTCCCGCAAGCCTGACTTGGGCATATCATTGCTCAAGGCATCGGTCTTCACCGATTTGTGTCGCCTGAACACAAACTCTGCAAGGGGGTAGGAAAGTGGAAAATTCATTGGCATTGCTTGGCCGAATCGCCGGCATGGTCGGGATACTCATGTGCCTGACCAGCGGTGTCGCCCGCCTCGCCGGAATGCACTGGCTTGGCGGATTCGAGACGCTCACGCTGCTTCAGGGCGGGATCGCGGGGATGGTCTTTGGCTGTTTCTTCCTGCTCCTTGCCTTGGCGAAGGATGCCGGAATCCGGTAGCCGCCTGCACACGCAGGTGACGCTGAATTCATTGCTGACAACCCCGGCAATCACGAATGAATGATGGTGCCCACGCGCCCGAAACCCGGGCCATCAGGTTCCTGAAGGCACACGGAATTCCCTTCTCCAGCCACCTGTATGCCTACGAAGAACATGGTGGCACAAAGGTTTCCGCACGCCAGCTCAACGTTGATGAGCACGCTGTCGTCAAAACGCTGGTCTTCGAAGATGAGGCCGCCAGGCCGCTCATCGTCCTGATGCACGGCGACCGCAAGGTATCTGCCAGGGAACTCGCCCGCCAGATCGGCTGCAAGAAGGTCGAGCCGTGTACGCCCGAAGCCGCCAACCGCCACACCGGTTACCTGGTGGGCGGCACCAGCCCCTTCGGGACAAGAAAGCAGATACCGGTCTATCTTGAAAGAACCATCCTCGATCTGCCGCTGATCTATGTCAACGGCGGCCGGCGCGGCTATCTGGTTGGCCTGCATCCGCACGATCTCATACGGGCACTGCCGACAAAAACCGTGGAAGCCGCAATCGTCAAATAGCGCGTTCGATGATTACGCCGACACGCTTGACGCCCGGCATCATGCCCAGCTTGGCGACCGAAACGCGCACCCAGTGAACGGCAAAGCTTTCCAGAAGATAGCCGGCGATGTGTTCGGCCAGCCTTTCAAGAAGATTGAAGTGGCTGGTTGCCAAGTCTGCCCGCAACCGCTCGACCACCACCGCGTAGTCGACCGTATCGCGGATATCGTCGCTCGCCCCGGCAGATGCGGTCGACACGCCGATCTGCAGCGAAATCTCGACTGTCTGTGCCATTGCCTTTTCGCGCGGATAGATGCCTATCCAGGTTTCGGCGCGCAGTTCGTCGATGAAAATCAGGTCCATTAGGCAGTCGACCGTGGTGAAAGTGTAAAATTGGCCCGGATTGTAACCCAGTGACACCCGCCCCCCATGCAAACGGCTCTCGTCATCCTTGCCGCCTACATCCTCGGCTCCGTTCCCTTCGCCGTGATTTCCGCTCGTCTGTTCGGGCTCGCCGACCCGCGCAGTTACGGCTCGGGCAACCCCGGGGCAACCAACGTGCTGCGCAGCGGCAACAAGAAGGCAGCGCTGCTCACCCTGATCGGTGATGCACTGAAAGGCTGGGTCGCGGTCTTCGTGGCGCAGAAGATGGGGTTCAGTGACAACGTAGTCGGCCTCGTCGCTATGGCCGTCTTCTTCGGCCACCTTTACCCGGTTTTTCTCAAGTTCAAGGGCGGCAAGGGCGTCGCCACCGCGATCGGCGCGCTGATCGCCCTCGACCCGCTGCTTGGCCTGGCCGTGATCGGCACCTGGTTGTTCATCGCCTTCGCCTTCCGCTATTCCTCGCTGGCCGCCATTCTCGCCGCCGCGATGGCCCCGGTCTACTTCCTGTTGATGCACGGGGCGAACTCCCAGATCTTCGTCATCGGCATTATTGCGATGGCCCTGATCGGCAAGCACTGGCAGAACTTCCAGCGCCTGTTGGCCGGCCAGGAAGCCAGGATCGGCAGCAAGAAGAAGTCCTGATTTTCCAGGCCCGGGAAGCGTCGGCCAGTCCGGTTGGCCTGATAGCCAAATACAATCTGACAAATACCGATAATCGATTGGATCAATTCAGACCCACCAACTAGACTGCACTCATCAGGTCAGCACGACCTGCTTCAGTCAGTGGAGGCCGTCATGATTGCTCGCGTCATTCAGCGTTTCATGCAGGAAGAACATGCTTGGGTGCGCTCGGTCGACATCCTGGCCGGCATCCCGGACAACTTCTGACCCAGGAGGAAACACCATGACAAACGAGAACAAATGCCCGTTCGCGGGCGCCGCCGGCAGCCACACTGTGTCCGGGTCCCCGACGAATTCAGGCTGGTGGCCGAAGCAACTGAACCTGAAGATGCTGCACCAGCAGTCCGCAAAATCCAATCCCATGGGCCAGGCGTTCAATTACGCCGAGGAGTTCAAGACACTCGACCTGGATGCCGTGGTCAAGGATCTTCATGCTTTGATGACCGACTCGCAGGACTGGTGGCCGGCGGATTACGGCCACTACGGGCCGTTCTTCGTGCGCATGACCTGGCACGCCGCGGGTACCTACCGCATCGCCGATGGTCGCGGCGGCGCTGGCACTGGCGCGCAACGCTTCGCCCCGCTCAACAGCTGGCCGGACAACGGCAACCTCGACAAGGCGCGCCGCCTGCTCTGGCCGATCAAGCAGAAGTACGGCCGCAAGCTCTCATGGGCCGACCTGCTGGTCCTTACCGGCAACGTCGCCATGGAATCGATGGGCTTCAAGACCTTCGGTTTTGGCGGCGGCCGCCCGGACATCTGGGAGCCGGAGGACGGGATCTACTGGGGTCCGGAAACTACCTGGCTGGGCGACGAGCGCTACAAGGGCGACCGTGAGCTGGCCAACCCGCTCGGTGCCGTGCAGATGGGCCTGATCTACGTAAACCCGGAAGGCCCGAACGGGAACCCGGATCCACTCGGCTCGGCGCGCGACATCCGCGAGACCTTTGCCCGCATGGCGATGGATGACTACGAGACGGTGGCGCTTACCGCTGGCGGTCACACCTTTGGCAAAGCCCACGGCGCTGGCGACACCGCCCACGTCGGTCGCGAACCGGAAGGCGCAGGCATCGAGGAACAGGGCTTGGGCTGGATAAGCAGCTTCGGCTCCGGCAAGGGTGTGGACGCGATCACCAGCGGCATCGAGGGTGCCTGGACGCCCAACCCGATCATGTGGGATAGCGGCTACTTCGACACCCTGTTCGGCTACGAGTGGGAGCTGACCAAGAGTCCGGCCGGCGCCCACCAGTGGAAACCCAAGGACCCCGCCGCGGCGACCACCGTTCCGGATGCCCATGATCCGAGCCAGCGCCATGCCCCGATGATGACCACGGCCGACATGGCGATGCGCATGGACCCGGCCTACGAGAAGATCTCGCGCCACTTCATGCAGAACCCGCAGGAGTTCGCCGATGCCTTCGCCCGCGCCTGGTTCAAGCTGACCCACCGCGACATGGGTCCGCGCGCCCGCTACCTCGGCAACCTGGTGCCGCAGGAGGCGTTGATCTGGCAGGACCCGATCGCCGCTGTCGACCATGCGCTGGTTGATGAGCAGGACATCACGGCCCTGAAGGCCAGAATACTCGCCTGTGGTCTTTCCATTTCGCAACTCGTCACCACCGCCTGGGCGTCTGCAGCGAGCTTCCGCGGCAGCGACAAGCGCGGCGGCGCCAATGGCGCGCGCATTCGCCTGGCGCCGCAAAAGGATTGGGAAGTCAACCAGCCGGCCGAACTGGCAAACGTCCTGCAGGCCCTGGAAGCAATCCGCACGGATTTCAACGCCGCGCAGTCAGGCGGCAAGAAGGTGTCGCTGGCCGACCTGATCGTGCTGGGCGGCTGCGCCGCGGTCGAGGCCGCCGCGCGGAAGGGCGGTCACGACGTCACGGTGCCGTTCACACCTGGGCGCACGGATGCGTCGCAAGCGCAGACCGACGTCGAATCTTTCGCCGCGCTGGAGCCGGTCGCCGACGGGTTCCGCAACTACGCCCGCAAGGGACTGGGAGCATCGGCCGCAGAACTGTTGGTGGATAAAGCGCAGTTGATGACGCTGACCGCCCCCGAGATGACGGTGCTGATCGGCGGCCTGCGCGCCCTGAATGCGAACTTCGACCATTCCGCCCACGGCGTGTTCACCCAGCGCCCCGAAACGCTGACCAACGACTACTTCGTGAACCTGCTCGACATGCGCACGAAATGGCAGAAGTCGGCTACAGCTGACGGCGTGCTGGAAGGGCGCGACCGCGCGACGGGCAAGCTCAGGTGGACGGGCACCGTCGTCGATCTCGTCTTCGGCTCGAACTCCCAGCTCCGTGCCATCGCCGAAGTCTATGCGAGCAACGACGCGCAGCAGGCCTTCGTGCGTGACTTCGTGGCTGCCTGGAACAAGGTGATGAGCCTTGATCGCTACGACCTTGCCTGACCTTTAGGCACGGAACGACCACGCTCAGCCGCTTTCCTGCATCGGGAAAGCGGCTGTTGCGGTCGACGGCGAAAAAAGGCTGATTTTCTACTTCGTGCCGCTGGCCGCCATGTCCATCAAGGGCCAGCGCGGCTGCACCGCAAAGTCGCCGGCCTGCTTGGCCGGCGTACCAGACTGAAGGCGCAGGCAGCCGGCCAGCGCGATCATCGCGCCGTTGTCTGTGCAGAATTCGAGTTCCGGATAGAAGACGCGGAAGCGTTTGCGTCTTGCCTCGTCGTCCAGGGTAGCCCGCAACTGCCGGTTGGCGCCGACCCCGCCGGCCACCACCAGTTGCTTGAGGCCGGTCTGCTTCAGCGCCTTCAATGACTTTTTCACCAGCACCTCGACGATGGCTTCCTGGAAAGCCAGCGCCGCGTCGGCCTTGAATGCTTCGTCCAGCGGTTCGCCCTGTTCGCGGACCAATGTCAGCACCGCCGTCTTGAGGCCGGAAAAGCTGAAATTGAGGTCGCCGGAATGCAGCATCGGGCGCGGCAACTGATAGACGCCCGGGGCGCCCTGCTCGGCCAGTTGTGACAGAAAGGCGCCGCCGGGGTAAGGCAAGCCGAGCAGTTTGGCACTCTTGTCGAAGGCCTCGCCGGCCGCATCGTCCACCGTTTCCCCGAGCACCTCGTACTCACCGACGCCGGTCACTCGCATCAGTTGCGTGTGGCCACCGGAAACCAGCAGCGCGACAAACGGGAAGGCCGGAGGATCGCTGGACAACAGCGGCGACAGCAGATGACCTTCGAGGTGGTGCACCGGGATCGTCGGCCTGGCGAGCGCCACGGCCAGCGCCTCGGCGAAGGCGCAACCGACCAGCAAGGCGCCGGCCAGCCCGGGGCCACGGGTATAGGCGATGGCGTCGACGTCGTTCAACTGGCGCCCGGCACGGGCCAATGCCTCGCGCAAGAGCGGCACGGTGCGCCGGATATGATCGCGCGAAGCCAGTTCCGGCACGACGCCGCCGTAATCGGCGTGCATCGCCACCTGCGAATGCAGGGCGTGCGACAAGAGCCCGGCTTGGCTGTCGTAGAGCGCAATACCGGTTTCGTCGCAGGAGGATTCAATACCGAGGACTAGCATCGGCGCGAATTTTAGCACTTGAGGCAAAAGGGATTTCTGCCATATACTGATCGGCTTTCTGCAACCATGCGGATACTAATTTGCGCGCACTGCCGTTTACTTGACCTGGCAGGCGCCTGACGGAAGGGGGTGATTTTTATGCCGAACATTCGTGTCAAGGAAAACGAGCCGTTCGAAGTGGCGATCCGCCGCTTCAAGCGTACTGTCGAGAAGACGGGCCTCCTGACCGAGTTGCGCGCTCGCGAGTTTTACGAAAAGCCCACCGCCGAGCGCAAGCGCAAGGCGGCCGCTGCCGTCAAACGCCAGCACAAGCGCCTCCGCAGTCTGACCCTGCCGCCAAAAATGTTCTGATCCAGACCATTCAGTGAAATCAGGAAGCCGCCCGCCGAACAGCAGGCGGCTTTCTTGTTTGAGAAAAGCCAAATGAGCCTCAAGACGCGCATTACCGAAGACATGAAAACGGCCATGAAGGCCAGGGATCCGGCCAGGTTGGGCGCCATTCGCCTGCTGCTTGCGGCCATCAAGCAGAGGGAAGTCGACGAGCGCAGCGAACTGGACGACGCCGCTGTCGTCGCCGTCATCGAAAAGCTGACCAAGCAGCGCAAGGACAGCGTCACCCAGTACGAAGCCGCCGGCCGTCAGGAGCTTGCCGATGCCGAACAATTCGAGATCACCGTTCTCGCCGCCTACCTGCCGGAGAAAATGAGCGCCGCCGATACTGCCGCCGCTGTCGCCGCAGCAGTGGCCGAGACCGGCGCCTCCGGCCCTGCCGACATGGGCAAGCTGATGGCCGTCCTCAAGCCACGCCTCGCCGGCAAGGCCGATATGGCGGAAGTCTCCAGACTGGTCAAGGCCGCGCTTGCCGGCTAAGCAAGAGTGATCCCGGATTCCTTCATCCAGGACCTGCTGGCGCGAGTCGACATCGTCGACCTGGTGGACAGTTACGTGCCGCTGAAGAAGTCCGGGGCCAATTACGCCGCCTGCTGCCCCTTCCACAACGAGAAGTCCCCTTCGTTCACGGTCAGCCCGACCAAGCAGTTCTACCACTGCTTCGGCTGTGGCGCCCACGGCACGGCAATCGGCTTCGTCATGGAGTATCAGGGCGTCGGCTTCATCGATGCCATCAAAGAACTGGCCAGCCGCGCCGGCATGCAGGTGCCGGAAAGCGAGGGGCACGGCTTCAGCGACGAGAAGCCGGGCCAGACGCGCACGCTGATTGACGTCATGGCCCGCGCCGCCCAGTACTACAAGGATCAGCTCAAGGCCTCGCCACGCGCCATCGAATATTGTCGAAAACGCGGGTTGACCGGAGAAGTCGCCGCCCGCTTTGGCATGGGCTACGCGCCGGATGGCTGGCAGAACCTGCAAGCCGTTTTTTCCGACTACAACGCCGAAGAACTGAAGCTCGCTGGCCTGGTCGTCGAAAACGAGGCAGGTCGGCGCTACGACCGTTTCCGCGAACGGCTGATGATCCCGATCGTCAATCCCAAGGGCGACATCATCGCTTTCGGCGGGCGCATCATCGACCACGGCGAGCCAAAATATCTGAACTCGCCCGAAACCCCGCTCTTCGAGAAAGGCCGCGAGCTGTTCGGCCTGCCGCAGGCCCGCCAGGCGCTGCGCGATACCAATACTGCCATCGTCACCGAGGGCTACATGGATGTCATCGCCCTCGCCCAGAACGGGGTCGGCAACGCCGTCGCGACGCTCGGTACGGCGACCACGGCGACCCACGTAAACAAGCTCCTGCGCCAAGTCGACCGCATCATCTTCTGTTTCGATGGCGACAATGCCGGGCGCAAGGCAGCCTGGCGCGCGCTCGAGAATTCGCTGGAAGCACTCGCCGACAACAAGCGCCTTGGCTTCGTCTTCCTGCCCCAGGGAGATGACCCCGACAGCTACATCCGCGCCCACGGCAAGGCAGAATTCGAGCGCCTGGTGAAGCAGGCCATGCCGCTCTCCGACTTCCTGCTGCGCGAACTCGCCCAGCGCTGCGATCTGACCAGCTCCGAAGGCAAGGCGCAACTGATCTACGAAGCCAAGCCGCTGCTGCTCAGGCTGCCGACCCCGCTGCTGCGCCTGCAACTGGTGAAGCGCCTGGCCGAAGCCAGCGGCTTTGCCCAGAGCGAGGTCGAGCGCCTGTGCGAACTGAGATCCTACGCGCCCGCCGCCCCACCCAAGGCGAGGCGTCCCGCCCCGTCACTGACCCGCAACCTGCTGCGCATCATCCTGCACAAGCCGGCGCTGGCCGGTGCCTTGCCTGTCGGCGGGCTGCCAGACACCGCTGAGCGCCCGCTGCTGATCCTTCTGCATGATCTTGTCGCGGCCCACCACGATGTTCCCGGTTATGCGTACCTGCGCGAGCAGATACGTGGCCGGCCGGAAGAGGCGTTGCTCGAAACATTCGCCTCGGAACTTCTTGACCATCCGTTTGACGAAGGTGCAGCAGAGACAGAATTTCGCGCAACACTGGAAAAGCTTCAGCAAGGCGACCAGAAGCGGGCTTTCTCCGAGTTACAGACCAGGGTACAAATGCTTGGAGTCGCGGGGCTGACACGCGAGGAAAAGCAGGCCTACATCGACCTTCTGGGTAACCGGGGAAACCGTGGCTAAGTTATGGTAAAATCTACGGTTTTCTCTTATTACATGGATCGTGCTCATGGTTGATACCACAGACACCGTTAAGGAAGCCCCAAAGGCTCGAACCAGCAAAGCCAAGGAGAAGGCCGCCGAAAGGGCGCTGCTCCAGGGTGCTTTGATCGAAGCTCCCGCTCCCATGGACGCCGAAGCACGCAAGACGCGCCTGAAGAACCTGATCAAACTGGGCAAGGAAAGAGGTTACCTTACTTACGCCGAAATCAACGACCACCTGCCGGATGACGTTGTCGACGCCGAAAGCATCGAGACGATCATCTCCACCTTCAGCGACATGAGCATCCAGGTCTTCGACGAAGCCCCGGCAGCCGAAGACCTGCTGATGTCAGACACCGCCACGGTAGCGGCCGACGACGAGGAGGTCGAGGAACAGGCAGAACAGGCATTGTCCACGGTCGACTCCGAATTTGGCCGCACCACCGATCCGGTGCGCATGTACATGCGTGAAATGGGATCGGTCGAGCTACTGACCCGTGAAGGCGAGATCGAGATCGCCAAGCGCATTGAGGACGGTCTCAAGCACATGGTACAGGCGATTTCCGCCTGCCCGACCACGATTGCCAACATCATCGAGATGGCAGCCAAGGTCGAAGCTGCGGAAATGCGCATCGACGAACTGGTTGACGGCCTGATCGACCCCAATGCCGCGATGGCCTCACCTGCTGCAGACCTGCCGGAAGAGATCGAGGAAGACGAAGAAGAGACCGACGAAGAAGGTGACGGTGGTGCCGGCGCCGTATCCGCTTCAATGCTGAAGCTCAAGACCGATGCCCTGGAGCGCTTCGCCACCATCGCGCAATTGCATGTCAGAATGGAAAGGGCGCTGTCCACCAAGGGCTCTCGAGACAAGAACTATCTGAAGATACGCCAGCAGATTTCCGACGAGTTGATGAACATACGCTTCACTTCGCGCTCGATCGAACGACTCTGCGACAGCGTGCGGAGCATGGTTGAACTGGTCCGCGGTTCGGAACGCAAGATTCAGCAAATCTGCGTCGACAGGGTCAAGATGCAGCGGGCGCACTTCATTCAGGCATTTCCGGGCAACGAAGTCAATCTCGACTGGGTCGACGCAGAAATTGTCGCCGCGCCCAAGACCTATGTCGCCATCCTGACCCGCAACGCACCGGCCATCAAGGAAGAACAGAAGAAGCTGATTGCCATCCAGGACCACATTGGTATACCGCTCAAGGACCTGAAGGACATCAACAAACAGATGTCAACCGGCGAAGCCAAGGCCCGCCGCGCCAAGCGCGAAATGACCGAGGCCAACCTGCGCCTGGTCATCTCGATCGCCAAGAAATACACCAACCGCGGCCTGCAGTTCCTCGACCTCATCCAGGAAGGCAACATCGGCCTGATGAAGGCCGTGGACAAGTTCGAATACCGCCGTGGCTACAAGTTTTCCACCTACGCCACCTGGTGGATCCGTCAGGCCATCACGCGCTCGATTGCCGACCAGGCCCGCACCATCCGCATCCCGGTCCATATGATCGAAACGATCAACAAGATGAACCGGATCAGCCGCCAGATATTGCAGGAAACCGGTAGCGAACCCGATCCCGCGACATTGGCCAGGAAGATGGAAATGCCGGAAGAGAAGATCCGCAAGATCATGAAGATCTCCAAGGAGCCCATCTCCATGGAAACCCCAATCGGCGATGATGACGACTCCCACCTCGGCGACTTCATTGAAGATCAGCTCACCCTCGCCCCAGCCGATGCTGCCATGTACTCCAGTCTGCGCGGCGTCACCAAGGAAATTCTGGATACTCTGACGACGAGGGAGGCCAAAGTGCTGCGCATGCGCTTCGGTATAGAAATGAACACCGACCATACGCTGGAAGAAGTCGGCAAACAGTTTGACGTAACCCGTGAGCGCATTCGCCAGATCGAAGCCAAGGCACTGCGCAAGCTGCGCCATCCCAGCCGCTCCGACAAACTGCGCAGCTTCATTGACACGAACGGCACCTGAGATCAGTTCGGGCCTGTAGCTCAGTTGGTCAGAGCAGAGGACTCATAATCCTTTGGTCCAGGGTTCAAGTCCCTGCGGGCCCACCAGCAAAACAAGCGGCAGGCCAGTTCATCGGCCTCTTGCTCCTCGCACCACCGCCTTCAGAAAAGGATTTCAAATGCACACTTCCGAAGTTTATGAGTACCTGAAGAAACACGGCCAACTGCTGGACCTGGAGATTGCGGCGGCCACCGGCATTTCCCTGGATGAGGTGCGGACGTCCCTTTCCGAACTGTCGGCGCAGGGCGACATCTCCCGGTGCAGTGTCACCAGCTACGCCAACGGCACGCCCGTGGAAGGCTTCCAGTGCCGGATTGCCGGGTATATCCCACGGCCGGCGCCCGGCAGGAAGCCCGGAGTGACTCCGAAGGTGACGACGTAACAGCTGACGGCACCCCAGTGAAGAACTGACAGGAAGGCATCGCCCAACAACAAGAGGAGAAATATTCATGCCGATTGCCAATTGGTGCATCCTGGCTGCATGCTTGCTGCCGGTAATGACCATCGGTCTCGCCAAGGTCGCCTCGGTTCTGGCGAAAGGCAAGGGCGGCGAAGGATTTGACAACAATAATCCGCGTGCATGGGCGAGTCGATTGACGGGCTGGCAGCAGCGCGCCCATGCGGCGCAGATTAATGGCTTCGAAGCGCTACCCTTGTTCATTGCAGCCGTAATACTCGCTCAGCAGGCGCATGCGGATCAGGGCCATATCGATACCCTGGCGCTTTCCTTCGTGGCGGTCCGTGTCGTCTATGTCATCGTTTATCTGATGAACCTGGGCACGCTTCGCTCATTGGTGTGGTTGGTTGGCTTGGCGATCAGCACTGCCATTCTGGCGATGGCTTGAGGGGTAAACGCCGGATTGCCGGGCATGTCCCGCGCCCAGCAACGCGCAGTTTCAATCGAATCTGACCTCATCCTTCCTCAAGCGGGGCGACACTCATTGACCAGCGGTTTGTTGGTCTTGCCGTCCAGCAGCAAGCCCTTCCAGGGCAAGTCAATCCACACCAGGCCGCTGGCGCTGTCCTCGAAGCGAGGAAGTCCCGAATAGGAGGGGTCGCGCTCGAGCCGGTAGCTGTTGCCATTCCAGCCGATCGTTATGCGGTGGTTAACACGGTCACGGATTTCACGCTCGACCTGGATGCGCACCCTTTGCTCGCAGTTGTAGGTGCCGTTCGCAAGCTTCAATTCGAGCTGGCGATTCTGCGAAGCAGGCGGGACCTTGGGCGGACTCCCACAAGCCGCCAGGACAAGGGAGAGCGCTACAAGTGCCAACGGTGGAAAATGGGTCATCGGGACATACCCTTATTACAGGAATGGTGCTGATTCTAGCGCGGCGACGCGCCGCTGTGAGCCAGTGCCTGCGAGCCCGCACCGTTTGAATGCCTATCCGCGAACACCTGCCCCCGACCGCCGCGCGCAACTCGCCGTCTATGGCGCGCCGGCGAGTCTGGCGCGCAGCCTTTCGACTCGCTGGCGATTGACGCCGAAATCCTTGCGCCCGACGCGTGATGCCGAGCGCACCTGGATCACGCCAGCAGCCGGGTCGAACCAGAACTCGACGTCGTCGACGAACTTCATCAGGCGCGTCGTGAACTGCGCGCGGAGGTAATCGGGACGGCTCTCGACAATGCTGGCGCCCGGCTCGCTGTGCACCAGGGCACGCAGCCTGGCGATCGTTTCGGCGCCGTCGCCGCGCAGTGAAAGCGGTGCGATGTCGGCGTAGTCGCGCTGGGGATGGTCGGGCCACAGGCGAGCCTGGCTGCTGACGCTGTTGGGGGTGTCCGCCGGCTCCTTGAGCCTGCCGTCGCGCACGCCCAGGTCACCCGGAGGAGTGCCCCGGAACAGGCCGAGCTGGCCTGCACCCAGCAACAGAGCCACGACCATGCCGGCACCGATCGCCAGCCACTTGAGGAGCCTCACGGCAAGATCTCCCGGAACGATCCGGAACCCGCCCGCCACTCGCCAGCGCGGCGAATCACGCGCCTACAGCCCAAGAAAGTCCCTGATCGTCGCGAGAATGCCGGCTTTCGGCTGCGATTCCCGGCCGTCGCCGGGTATGCCGCTGAACTGGTTCCTGAAGCTGTCCATCTCGGCCTCGCGGCGGGCGAGAATTTCGGCGATCGCCTCGGCGATTTCCGGCCGGGAACGTATGATCTCCTCGACCGTCGCCTGGTCCAGGCGATAGCAGACCACATCGGTCTTGGCGATGATCGTGGCGCGGCGAGCCTCGCCCGTCAGCACACCCTTCTCGCCGAACGTGCCCCCGGCCTGAATCGTGCGGAATAGCTGCCGTGAATGGTCAGGGAACTCCATCCACACTTCGGCTTCGCCATCTGCCAGCAGATAGAGCCAGTGCGGCGCGTCGCCCTGATGGAAGATGACGTCACCGCAGGCAAACGGCGCGTAGACCATGCGCGCGCTGATGGTTTGCAGTTCCTCTTCCTGGAGGCTGGAAAACAGCTCCAGCTTGTGCAGGTCGGCGATGCGTCGTTCGACTTCCCGACGTTGCAGCGACTTGCGATAGGCATCGTTTTCCTTGGTGATATGCAATGACTGTTCCGGCACCGCCAGCTCCATCCGTGCGCGCTGCAACGCGGCCAGGACATGAACCCGCACCGCGGAATCGGTCGGGTCGTCAGGCTGCGGATCGAGCATCCAGTAGCGCAGTGCGTAGCGCCCGTAGCCCTGGCCGAATTCCATCAGCACGCAGGTCGGGGCCGGCTCCCGCGCGACGTTGGGGATATCGGCGGTGCGGATCGCCTTTTCCACCTTCTGGATCACCAGCGTCGGCGGCGAATCGTAGGTGATGTTGAACCAGATCCAGCGTCGCCAAGGCCAGCTCGGTATGTCAGCCCGACCGAAGACGGTGAACCTGCCGCGCATCAACTGGCTGTTGGGAACGACCACCACATCGCCGTTGCGCGTCCGGATCGTCGTCTGCCGCCAGCGAATCTGAGCCACCCGGCCGGTGATGTCATCGATCTTGACCCAGTCGCCGGTACGCAGCGAGTTGTCGAGCTGCAGCGCGACGCCCGACAGGATGTTGCCCAGGGTATCCTGCATCGCGAAAGCAAGAACCGCGGTGATCACCGCCGAAGTGGTCAGCAGGCTCGACGGGTCGAGGCCGACGATGTGCAGCCGCCCGAGGATGAAGGCAGCGTAGACGACGAGGACGATGATGTCCTCGGCAATGCGCACGACGACGATGCCGAAGCGCGGCAGGATGATGCGGAAGACGAAGATCGCCACCAGGCGGCACAGCGCCATTCCCGAACCGATCACAAACAGCTCGTGGATCATGACCGCGAAGCGCGAATAATCGAGTGCTTCGAGCAGGGCGCCGAAGAACTGGCCCACCAGACAGAGGACAAACACCACCGTCGTCCTGCCGATCCGCTGACGATCCTTGGGCAGCAGCCGCAACGACAGCAGCGCGAGGAACGCGACGACGCCGATAACGTATTTGGTCTCCGGCAGCCAGAAATAGGTCCAGATCTTGTGCATCGCTGCTTCCATCGCCACCTCTCCCCGAATCAGGGCACAGCGCCGGAACTGCCCGGCGGCCCGCGAATCACGCCCTTTTCCTGTCCTCGCCACGCCGGCGACAGCCGCGCGCCCAGAAACTCCAATGCTTCCTCGAGCAGTATCACGGGGCTGACAGGCGCAGTCAATCGGCAATTCGAGCGCTTTCGGGTGGAACCCGGGAACTCCGCGCCACCGGGTTTCCCGTATCGTCAGCAGGGTTCGCCGGTGTTTTCCGGAAGGGGACGGTGGAGGTTTGGCGGCGGAGGTAGCTGAAGGCATGTGGGTACAAACAGCCACAAGCGGGCAGTCGCCAACGACAGCTAACTGGAAGCCAAAATTGGAGGCAGTCGCTCCTTGCCGAGCGATGACAGCGTCACGCAGCATGGCAAACCATTCGCGTTGTCAGTTTCCAGTCGGTGGCAATTACTTTCATAAGCAGTAATGCCCCCGTTTCCAGTGCCGGAGGAGAACTCGTCATTCATCCGCCGCCGTCCGTGATGTAAAGTCGCAAGCTTGTGCCAAATGGCATCCAGACGCGAACAAAAACCCCCATGGCCCTCAAGAAATCCGAACTCTATTCCTCCCTCTGGAAGTCCTGCGACGAGCTGCGCGGCGGCATGGATGCCAGCCAGTACAAGGATTACGTCCTCATCCTGCTGTTCGTCAAGTACGTCTCCGACAAATACGCCGGTGATCCCGATGCCCTGATCGACGTGCCTGCGGGCGGTGGTTTTGCCGACATGGTGGCGGCCAAGGGCAGCAAGGAGATTGGCGACAGGATCAACAAGATCATCGGCCGGCTGGCCGACGCCAATGACAGTCTCAAGGGGGCAATCAACGTCGCCGACTTCAACGACGAAGAAAAGCTCGGCAAGGCCGACGCGATGGTGCAGCGCCTGACCAGGCTGGTCGCCATCTTCGAGGGGCTGAATTTCGGCGGCAACCGCGCCGAGGGCGACGACCTGCTCGGCGACGCCTACGAATACCTGATGCGTCACTTCGCCACCGAATCGGGCAAGAGCAAGGGGCAGTTCTACACCCCGGCGGAGGTCTCGCGCATCATGTCGATGGTCATCGATCTGGGCAAGGCATGCCACGCCGCGCAGAGCATCTACGACCCCACCTGCGGTTCCGGTTCGCTGCTGCTCAAGGCCCACGACGAGGCCAGGAGCCGCACCGGGCTGGACCTGGCGCTGTACGGGCAGGAGATGGACAACGCCACCTCGGCGCTGGCGCGCATGAACATGGTGCTGCACGACTGCCCGACGGCGGAAATCTGGCAGGACAACACGCTCTCGCACCCGCACTTCAAGCAGGCCGACGGCGGCCTCAAGACTTTCGATTTCGTGGTCGCCAATTTCCCCTTCTCGGTCAAGTCCTGGACCAGCGGCCTCGATCCGGCCAACGACCTCTATGGCCGTTTCGCCTACGGCCTCCCCCCGGCCAAGAACGGCGACTACGCCTTCCTGCTGCACATCCTCGCCTCGCTCAAGAGTACCGGCAAGGGCGCGGTGATTCACCCGCACGGCGTGCTGTTCCGGGGCGGTGCCGAAGCGGTGATCCGCAAGAGCCTCGTCCGGCGCGGCTTCATCAAGGGCATCATCGGCCTGCCCGCCAACCTGTTCTACGGCACCGGCATCCCCGCCTGCATTCTGGTGCTGGACAAGGAAGGCGCTGCCGGGCGCAAGGGCATCTTCATGGTCGATGCCAGCAAGGGCTTCATCAAGGACGGCAACAAGAACCGGCTGCGGGCGCAGGACATCCACAAGATCGTCGATACCTTCACCCGCCAGTTGGAAACCCCCAAGTATTCGCGCATGGTGCCGCTGGCCGAGATCGAGGCCAACGACTTCAACCTCAACCTGCCGCGCTACATCGACAGCACCGAGCCGGAAGACGTGCAGGACATCGCGGCCCACCTCAAGGGCGGCATCCCCAACGCCGACATCGACGGCCTTGCCGCCTACTGGGAGGTTTTCCCCAACGTGCGCCGCGAACTCTTTGCCGATGCGGATCGCCCCGGCTACAGCCAGCCCAAGGTCGAAGCCAGCCAGATCAAGGCCACCATCTTCGCCCACCCCGAATTCACCGCCTTCAACCAGACGGTGACGACGCTGTTCGGCACATGGAAGGCCACCAACACCCCGCTGCTCACCGGCATCAAGCAAGGCGACCGCCCCAAGGCACTGATCGAGACCCTCGCGGAGAGCCTGCTGGAGACCTTCCGCAGCGGCGAGGCCATTGCCTCACTGATCGACCCCTACGGCGTCTATCAGCACCTCATGGACTACTGGGTCGAGACGATGCAGGACGATGCGTGGATTATTGCCAGCGACGGCTGGACTGCCACGGTCGACGGCAAAAACAACGTGGATTTGATCCCGCCCGCGCTGATCGTCGCCCGCTATTTCGCTGCCGAGCAGGCCGCCATCGAACAACGCGAAGCCGAGCGCGACGCCATCAGCCGCCAGATGGAAGAAATGGACGAGGAACACGGTGGCGAGGACGGACTGCTGGCCGACGCCAAGAACGACAAGGGCAAGCTCACCAAGGCCAGCGTCAAGGCGCGGCTCACCGAGATCAAGCACGACAAGGACGCCGCCGACGAGCGCAAGCTGCTCGACGCCTACGCCGACCTGATCGAACAGGAAGCCGTCGCCGCCAAGGCCGTGAAGGACGCGCAGAAGGCGCTCGACACCCAAGTCGCCGCCCGCTACGCGAAGCTCACCGAGGCCGAGATCAAGACGCTGGTGGTGGACGACAAATGGCTCGCCGCGTTATCGGCACAAGTGCAGGGCGAACTGGATCGCGTCAGTCAGGCGCTGACCGGACGCATCCGGCAACTGGCCGAACGCTACGCCACGCCGCTGCCACGCTTGGCGGAAGAAGTCGAAACGCTTGCCGCCCGCGTCGATGAACACCTGAAGAAGATGGGGTTTGTATGGCCATGATGATTGCTATTATTAAAGAAATCGCCTATTTCTTTAATGGCGTGAAATCTTGTTAAAGGATTGTCGCCATGCTGCGTAACGTGACCGGTCGTTATTCCGCCAGCCTGGCCGGCGGCGAAACCGTCCGCGCCTTTGTGCCCGACCCGCTGCCGCCCGCACCGCCGCTGGACCTGAGCGGGGCGCTGCAGGCAGCGCTGGAACGGGCCACCCTCGCGCTGGGCCGGCTCGACAGCATCGCGCTGCTGCTGCCCGATCCGCAGCTTTTCCTCTATGCCTATGTGCGGCGCGAAGCCGTGCTGTCCTCGCAGATCGAGGGCACCCAATCCTCCCTGTCCGACCTGCTGCTGTTCGAGCTGGACGAAATGCCCGGCGTACCCTTCGACGACGTGGTGGAAGTCTCCAACTACGTCGCCGCGCTGCAACACGGCATGGCCCGCCTGAGCGACGGATTCCCCTTGTGCAACCGCCTGTTGCGCGAGACACATGCGCAACTGATGGCACGCGGGCGCGGTGCGGACAAGTCCCCCGGCGAGTTTCGCCGCAGCCAGAACTGGATCGGTGGCACCCGCCCCGGCAACGCCCGCTTCGTCCCGCCGCCGCCGCGGGAAGTCGAACCCTGCATGGCGGCGCTGGAAGGCTTCATCCACAACGAAACGGCCAAGTTGCCGATACTGTTGAAAGCAGCGCTGGCCCATGTGCAGTTTGAAACCATCCACCCCTTCCTGGACGGCAATGGCCGCCTTGGGCGCCTGCTCATCGCCCTGCTGCTGCACGAAGGCGGCGCGCTGGCGCAACCGCTGCTTTACCTCAGCCTCTACTTCAAACAGCACCGCGCCCGCTATTACGAACTGCTGGACAGCGTGCGCACCAGTGGCGACTGGGAAGCCTGGGTCGAGTTCTTTCTCGAAGGCGTCGAACAAACGGCCACCGCCGCCGTGCAAACCGCCCGCCGTCTGGTGAATCTGTTCCAACAGGACAGCCAACGGGTCCAGGCGGGCGGACGCGGCGCGGCCAATGTCCTGCGCGTGCTCGAGGCTCTGCGCCAGCGTCCCCTCTCCACCCTGCGGCAGACCGCCCAGCAAGCCGGCATCAGCTTCCCCACCGCCACCAAAACCATGCTGACCCTGGTTGATATGGGCATCGCCCGCGAACTCACTGGCCAGCGCCGCAACCGGGTATTCGTCTACGACGCCTACCTGAATATCCTGAATGAAGGCGGGGAGGCGTTATGAGGCGGCAGAACAGCGCTACGGGCGATCACAACATGTGCCGGCTGCCCCCAATCGCCGTCCCGCCATCCGCTACGGCGAGGAGGGCGTTTGTTGCCCGACCGCCCTGTAGCGCAGTGGCTTCATCAGCGCCGACCTACTGCGGGAGTGTTCTGCGATGACCGCGATTCCGACGGGGTACAAGCAGACCGATGCTAATTCGACTCAGGGTGAGTGGGTAGTTCGAGACTTAGGCGCTGTCGCGACATTGCAGCGTGGATATGATTTACCCCATAGGAATCGGAAACCCGGATCAGTTCCAGTCATAACATCTTCTGGTTTTGGGGAAACACATTCAGAGGCGCGTGTTTTTGG
This sequence comes from Candidatus Dechloromonas phosphorivorans, assembly GCA_016714975.1. Lineage (GTDB taxonomy): Bacteria > Pseudomonadota > Gammaproteobacteria > Burkholderiales > Rhodocyclaceae > Azonexus > Azonexus phosphoriphilus. The sequence goes on from JADKBR010000001.1 coordinate 415,924, forward strand.
CCCGGGCGTCGTAACTGGCCGCTATGGAACTATTGGCGAGGTGTATTTGGTCGAGGAAGATTTTTGGCCGTTGAACACAACTCTGTACGTCAAGGATTTCCACGGGAATGATCCATGGTTTGTCGCTTACTTACTTCGTACCATCGATTTTCATTCACACAGTGGGAAAAGTGGGGTTCCCGGTGTCAACCGTAATGACCTTCATGAGCTAGCCGTCCGATTACCACCCCTCCGCGAACAACGCGCCATCGCCGCCGCGCTGTCGGATGTGGATGCCCTGCTCGCCAAGCTCGACCAGTTCATCGCCAAGAAGCGCGACCTCAAACAGGCCGCCATGCAGCAACTCCTCACCGGCCAGACCCGCCTGCCGGGGTTTAGCGGGGAGTGGGAGGTGAAGCGGTTGCTTTCCCTCGCCACGATTGCTCAAGGCCAGATTAACCCAAGTGACGAGCCATACCGTTCTATGTGGTTGGTCGGGCCGGAACACGTTGAAGGTAGAACAGGAAAGCTGCTTAACCGGCGGACAGCAGCCGAACAAGAGGCGATTAGCGGAAAGTATTTGTTTAAGAAAGGCGATGTCGTCTATGGAAAGATCAATCCTTACCTAAGGAAGGCGTTCCTTGCCGACTTCGATGGGCTTTGCAGCGCGGACATGTATCCGCTGCGCGCAGTTGAAGGCGTTGCCCCCGGCTTTCTGCTTGCGATTATTCTGGGGCCGGAATTCTCGCGATACGCAGAATCAGTTTCGATGAGAAGCGGTATGCCCAAAATCAACCGTGAAGAAATGGCAGGATTTGCCACCTTGGTTCCCAAAAGCCTTGAAGAACAAACCGCCATCGCCACCGTCCTCTCCGACATGGACGCCGAACTCGCCGCCCTCGAAGCCCGCCGCGACAAGACCCGCGCCCTCAAGCAGGGCATGATGCAGGAACTGCTGACCGGGAGGATTCGCCTCATATAGCACCACTGACACTGCTGAACAGAATCTCTATAACAATATATTTGCACATATACGCAACGGGCTGTATAAATGCGAATAAGTTGTTATAGATGAGGTCCCAATGGACAAGATCAGAAACCCCTTCTCCCCCGGTGCTGGCTCCCCGCCGCCAGAACTTGCGGGTCGGGATAGCATTTTGGAACAAGCCCGTGTCCTGCTTGGGCGGATTCTTGCAAAGCGTCCCGAAAAAAGCCTATTGCTGACGGGGTTACGTGGCGTCGGAAAGACTGTGCTGCTAAATGAAATTGATCGCCTAGCCCAGACTGCCGGTTATCGCACTATTCTTGTTGAGGCCCACGAGGGTAAGCCTCTGGCTGTTTTGCTTGCGCCTCATCTGCGTCGATTGCTGTTTGATCTGGACAGAATTGCCGGAGCAGGTGACAAGGTGCGGCGTGGGATAGCAGTGCTCAAAAGTTTTGTCGGGGCGATCAAGATCAAAGTCGGCGATATTGATATCGGACTGGATATAGAGCCTGAACCCGGCGCTGCCGATAGCGGTGATCTGGAGGTCGATCTCCCCAGCCTCTTCATGGCCGTTGGCGAAGCTGCTCAAGAGCGTGGCGTGGCGGTTGCTCTGCTGATCGACGAAATTCAGTATTTCAGTGCAGCGGAACTGAGCGCACTCATCATGGCGATGCACAAGATGCAGCAGCGTCAGCTTCCTGTCGTGCTGATTGCCGCTGGTTTGCCAATTCTGCCCGGTCTGATGGGCGAGTCGAAATCCTATGCCGAACGATTGTTCAGTTTCCCGGATATTGGCCCATTGCCAGAAGCGGATGCGATCAAGGCCCTTCAAGACCCTGTGCTGGAGGCCAACGAAGCATTCGATCCAGCCGCGTTGCAAGAAATCTTCCGGCTGACACGAGGCTATCCCTATTTTCTTCAGGAGTGGGGCTATCAGGCGTGGAACCACGCGGCTGCTTCGCCAATCAGCCTAAAGGTTGTACAGGAGACGAGTGAGCTGGTCTCCAAACGCTTGGACGAAAATTTCTTTAGGGTGCGATTTGATCGTCTCACACCGAGAGAAAAGAAATATCTGCGGGCCATGGCAGAACTGGGACCGGGCCCCCACCGCACTGGCGATGTGGCTGACGCGCTTGGGGTCAAAATCAATACCTTGGGGCCTGTTCGAGCCAGCTTGATCAAGAAGGGGATGGTGTATAGCCCGTCGCATGGCGATATGGCTTTCACCGTGCCGCTGTTTGATGAATTCATGCGACGTGCCATCCCCCATTTTGAGCCTTGATGATGACCACCGTCGGCCAGATCGAAAAGAAAACCCAAGCCCGCGTCATCGCGCTGTTCCGGGAAAGGCTGTGCTACGACTACCTCGGCGACAAGACCGACCTTGACAACCGCAACATCGAGGAAGCGCTCCTGCGCGGCTGGCTGACCAAGCGGGGCGTCAGCGACACACTCATCAACCGGGCGCTGCATGAACTGAACAAGGTGGCGACGGATACCAGCAAGAGCCTCTACGACCGCAACAAGGAGGTCTACGACCTGCTGCGCTACGGCGTGAAGGTGCAGCCCGGCGCCGGCGAGAACCGGGTCACCGTCTGGCTGATCGACTGGCAGCACCCGGAGAATAATCACTTCGCCATTGCCGAGGAGGTGACGGTCAAGGGCGCCGATCTGGCGAATGCGGCCAAGGCCAGCACCAAGCGCCCGGACGTGGTGATCTACATCAACGGCATCGGGCTGGGCGTGCTGGAACTGAAACGCTCCACCGTGTCCGTCGCCGAGGGTATTCGCCAGAATCTGGACAACCAGAAGAAGGAATTCATCCAGCCATTCTTCTCGACCATGCAGTGGGTGATGGCGGGCAACGACACCGAGGGGCTGCGCTACGCCACCATCGAGACGCCGGAGAAGTATTACCTGCGCTGGGTTGAAGAAAGCGGCCCCTACGCGAACGAGCCGAACCTGCTGGATCGCCACCTGTTGCAGGTGTGCCGGAAGGCGCGACTGCTGGAACTGATCCACGACTTCATCGTGTTCGATGCCGGCACCAAGAAGCTGTGCCGCCAGAACCAGTATTTCGGCGTGAAGGCCGCGCAGGACTTCATCCAGCGCCGCGAGGGCGGCATCATCTGGCACACCCAGGGCAGCGGCAAGTCGCTGACCATGGTCTGGCTGGCGAAGTGGATTCGTGAAAACCGCGAAGGTGCGCGGGTGCTGATCATCACCGACCGCACCGAACTGGATCAGCAGATCGAGACGGTATTCAAGGGCGTCAGCGAACAGATCTACCGCACCAAGAGCGGTGACGACCTGATCGGGAAACTGAACGGCACCGAGGAATCGCTGCTGTGTTCGCTGGTGCATAAGTTCGGCCGGCAAGGGGATGACGAAGCGGCAGGTGACGAAGGCACCAAGGCATTCATCGCCGCCCTCCAGAAGCTGCCACCCGACTTCAAGGCCAAGGGCGACATCCATGTTTTCGTCGATGAGTGCCACCGCACCCAGAGTGGCGACCTGCACAAGGCGATGAAGGCGCTGCTGCCGAACGCGATCTTTATCGGCTTCACCGGCACGCCGCTGCTGAAGGCGGACAAGCAGAAGAGTATCGAGGTCTTCGGCCGCTACATCCATACCTACAAGTTCGACCAAGCGGTGCGCGAGGGCGTGGTGCTGGACCTGCGCTACGAAGCGCGGGACATCGACCAGACGCTGACCAACAAGGCCAGGATCGACCAATGGTTCGAGGCCAAGACCAAGGGGCTGAACGACCTTGCCAAGGCGCAACTGAAGCAGAAATGGGGAACCATGCAGCGGGTGCTGTCCAGTCAGGACCGGCTGGAGAAGATCGTTGCCGACATCCTGCTCGACATGAACACCAAGGCCCGGCTGATAGACGGTCACGGCAACGCCATGCTGGTGGCCGGGAGCATCTACGAAGCCTGCAAGTTCTACGCGCTGTTCACCGACAGCGAGCTCAAGGGCAAGTGCGCCATCGTCACGAGTTACGCCCCCAGTGTCGCCGATACCAAGGGCGAAACAACCGGCGCGGGCGACACGGACAACCTGACCAAGTACGGGATTTACGCCCAGATGCTGGCCGACTGGTTCGACGAACCGGCGGAGAAGGCCATCGGCAAAGTAGAGACGTTCGAGAAGGAAGTGAAGAAGAAGTTCATCGACGAACCGGGCCAGATGAAGCTGCTGATCGTGGTGGACAAGCTGCTGACCGGCTTCGACGCGCCTTCGGCCACCTACCTTTACATCGACAAGCAGATGCGCGACCACGGGCTGTTCCAGGCGATTTGCCGGGTCAATCGGCTGGACGGCGACGACAAGGAATACGGCTACATCATCGACTACAAGGACTTGTTCCAGAGTCTGGAAGGCGCGGTGTGCGATTACACCAGCGGCGCGCTGGACGGCTATGACAAGGACGACGTGAAGGGCCTGCTGGAGAACCGGCTGGTCAAGGCGCGGGAAGATTTGGACGAGGCCCGCGAGGCGGTCAAGGCGCTGTGCGAGCCTGTTGAAGCGCCAAGGGAGCCGGTAGATTACTTCCACTACTTCTGTGCCATCGAGTCCGGCAACGCCGATCAGCTCAAGGACAACGAACCGAAGCGGCTGAAGCTCTACAAATTCGTGGCGGCGCTGATCCGCGCCTATGCCAGCATCGCCAGCGAACTGGCCGAAGCGGGTTATAAGCCCGACGAGATCGAGACAATCAAGAACGAGGTGGATCACTACAGCAAGGTACGCGACGAAGTGCGGCTCGCCAGCGGCGACTACATCGACCTCAAGGCGTATGAGCCGGCCATGCGCCACCTGATCGACACCTACATCCGTGCCGAGGAGAGCGAGAAGATTTCCGCCTTCGACGACATGAGCCTGATCCAGTTGATCGTCGAGCGCGGGCCGGACGAGGCGGATAAGAAGCTCAAGGGCATCCTGAAGTCCGAGAAATCGGTGGCCGAGACCATCGAGAACAACGTCCGCAAGCTGATCATCAACGAATCTCCGGTCGATCCCGCCTATTACGAAAAGATGTCGAAGCTGCTGGATGCGCTGATCGAGCTGCGGCGCAAGGGCGTGGTGAGTTACAAGGAATATCTGGAGAAGATCGCCAAGCTGACCAGGGACGCGACGATGCCGGGTGGCGGACCGGGCGGGTATCCGGCAGAGGTCAGGACGGCAGCGCAGCGGGCGCTCTACAACAATCTGGGCAAGGACGAAGGGCTGGCGTTGGCGGTGGATGCGGCGATCATGGGCAGCCTGCAAAACGGCTGGAAGACCAACGCCATGAAGACGAAGAAGGTGCGGATCGCCATCCGGGAAGTCTTGGTCAGAGCGGCTGCCCAGCCCGTCACGGTCAATGCGGCCAATCAGAACATGGCACGAGATGATTACCCGGTGGAGCTTGTGACCGACCAGATTCTGGAACTGGCGAAACACCAGAATGATTGCTGAAACTCACCACTTCACCGTCAGCGGCATCAAGGTGGAAGTGCTCCGCAAGGACATCAAGAACCTGCATCTGGGCGTTTATCCTCCCAATGGCAGGGTCCGGGTGGCGGCACCACTGGTCGTGAGTGATGAAGCCGTGCGGCTGGCGGTGATCGACAAGCTGGGTTGGATCAGGCGGCAGAAGGCCAAGTTCGCCGAACAGCCGCGTCAGTCGCAGCGCGAGATGGTGAACGGCGAGAGTCACTTCTTTCTGGGGCAGCGCTACCGCCTGCGCGTGCATGAGCAGGATGCCCCGGCACGGGTAGCGATTCGTGGTGTCGCCAGCCTGGACCTGTTCGTGCGCCCCGGCACGAGCGCCGAGCAGCGGGAGGCCATTCTTCTGCGCTGGCATCGTGAGCAACTCAAGGCGCTGATCCCGCCCCTGCTGGAAAAGTGGCAGCCGATCCTCGGCGTACAGGTCGCCGACTGGGGCGTCAAGAAGATGAAGACCAAGTGGGGAAGCTGCAACCCCGCGTCTCGACGTCTCTGGTTCAATCTGGAACTGGCCAAGAAGCCTATGCTGTGCCTCGAATACATTGTGGTGCATGAACTGGTGCATCTGTTGGAGCGGCATCACAACGACCGCTTCGCAGGGCTGATCGAAGCTCACGTGCCACAGTGGCGGCAGTATCGGGAGATGTTGAAGAAGGCGCCGCTGGGGCATGAGGAATGGGAATACTGAAGATGCCCGCGACAATTTTTCGGGGGGTAGCCACGTCCGCGCAACGCTGTGGCGCGGCGTATACAATTTCGGTGCGGGTTTCCCGCTTTTTCTTGAATCCCCTGTAGCTACCGGAGGCGGTTTGCTGATGAAATCGGAACACCTCGCCCGCAACAACGTCATCCTTCTCGTCTGCTTGCTGATCCTGATCCTCTTCTTCCCGCTTTTCCGGACGGATCAGTCGCTGGTTCGCGATCTGCTGCTCTCCGCAGTCTTCTTTGCAGGGGTATTCTCGCTTGAGTTTCCCGCCAGGGCCCGGATCCTCCTGTTGTCACTCGCGACACTGACGGCCGGAACCACCTGGATCCATCATTTCATCGAAAATGACCTGCTGTCCCTGATCGACTTCGGGACGTCCTCGGTCACGCTGGCACTCATCGTCGTTCTGATGATCCGCCACATTGCCCGCAGCAGGATCGTGACGCCGACCATCATTCTCAGTTCAGTCAATGGCTACCTGTTGCTCGGCGTGCTTGGCGCGGTACTGCTGAGCATCGCTGACGCTGCCCATGTCTTCCTGAACGGCGCGGGAAGCGCCGGCATCGCTCTCCCCAGCCAGGGTTCACCCGAGTTCAGCGACTATCTTTATTTCGCGTTCATTACCCTGACTACCGTGGGTTTTGGCGACGTGACGGCCGTTTCCCACCTGACCCGATCCGTGACCATTCTCATCGGCCTTGCCGGCCAGTTGTACATGACCATTCTCATTGCCATGCTGGTAGGAAAATTTCTCGCCGGCCACGAAGGAAAGTAGGCGTGCCGACGTCTGCACCTGCGTGGTTGTCATGCGGGTAGGCTGTCCCGGCGTTGCAGGGCCGTGCCACATGGGGTCGGGGCCATTACCCGGGGGCTTCGGGCGCCGGCGGGGGCGGGGGGCGCCCCCAAAAAGGGCGGCATCACCCGACCATGCCATGCAGCCGACCGTTACCAGCGGGCTTCGCCTGCCGGTTCCTGCGGCTGATGACGACCGTTGAGGGTCCGCTTTTCCAGAGGCCCAAGGATCGCGCAGGGTCGAAGCACCATTCGCCACGCCCCGGCTGCCTCAAGTCGCACGCACCCCCACCCCACAAAAGCCGTCCTCGCCACTTTGACGTATCATCGGCCGATCCAACCCCGATGCCGCGCAAACAATGAAAACCGATACCCCCCAGACGATCTATCTCAAGGACTACACCCCGCCCGCGTTCCTGGTCGATACCGTCGACCTCGATTTCGTCATTGAAGCCGGCGGCACGACCGTCACCGCCACGCTGGCGCTGCGCCGCAATCCGGGCGTTGCCGCGCAGCCGCTGGTGCTCGATGGCGACGAACTGGAAACCCTGTCGGTTGCGGTCGACGGCGAGAAAGTGCCGTTTTCCGTGACGCCGAACACGCTGACCATCGCCGACCTTCCCGATGCCTTCACGCTGCACACGGTCGTCCGCATCGAACCCGACGCGAACACCGGCCTGTCCGGTCTCTACCGCTCCCGCGACGGTTACTTCACGCAGTGCGAGGCGCAGGGATTCCGCCGCATCACCTGGTTCCTCGACCGCCCGGATGTGATGTCCACCTACACGGTGACTCTGCGCGCCGACAAGGCCGCTTTCCCGGTGCTGCTCGCCAACGGCAACCCGGTCGCCGCCGGCGACGAGGCCGACGGCCGCCACTGGGCGAAATGGGCCGACCCGTTCCGCAAGCCGGCCTACCTGTTCGCCATCGTCGCCGGCAGGCTCGATGTGCTGCGCGATGCCTTCACGACCGCCTCCGGCCGCAGCGTGCAGCTCGCCATCTACGTCGAGCCGGGCAAGCTCGACCAGTGCCCGCACGCGATGGAAGCACTGAAGAAGTCGATGGCCTGGGACGAGGAACGCTTCGGCCTCGAATGCGATCTCGACCACTACATGATCGTCGCCGTCGGCGACTTCAACATGGGCGCGATGGAAAACAAGGGCCTCAACATCTTCAACACGAAGTATGTGCTCGCTCGCGCAGATGTCGCCACCGACGTCGATTTCGAGAACATCGACCGCGTCGTCGCCCACGAGTATTTCCACAACTGGACCGGCAACCGCGTCACCTGCCGCGACTGGTTCCAGCTTTCGCTGAAGGAAGGCCTGACCGTCTTCCGCGATCAGGAATTCGGCGCCGACCTGCACAACCGCTCGATTGCCCGCATCCGCGAGGTGCGCGGCCTGCGCGCCGCCCAGTTCCCCGAGGACGCCGGGCCGATGGCGCACCCGGTACGTCCGGCCAGCTTCGTCGAGATCAACAATTTCTATACCTCGACCGTCTATGAAAAGGGCGCCGAGGTCATCCGCATGATCCAGACGCTGATCGGCCGCGACGCGTTCCGCGCCGGCATGGACGAATACTTCCGCCGCCACGATGGCCAGGCGGTGACCTGCGAGGATTTCGTCGCCGCGATGGCCGCTGCCAGCGGCTTTGATTTCACCCAGTTCATGCGCTGGTACAACCACCCCGGAACACCGCATGTCGCGGTCGACAGTCATTTCGATGCCGAAACCGGAACCTGCACGCTGACCTGCACGCAATCCAACCCGCGCGCCGCGGACGACGCCCCGTACCTGATTCCGATCCGCGTCGCCCTGTTCGCCACAGACGGACAACTGATCGCCGGCAGCGAGCGCACCCTGCAATTGACGGCGACCTCGCAGTCCTTCGTCTTCAACGACATCGCCGGCGAACCCGTGCCCTCGCTGCTGCGCGACTTCTCGGCGCCGGTGATTCTCGACTTCGCCTACACGCCGGACGAACTCACCCTGCTCCTGGCCCACGAGACCGACCCGTTCAACGCCTGGGAAGCCGGCCAGCGCCTCGCCTCGGCGCTGATCCTCGACGCCACGGCCGCCATCGCTGCCGGCCGGACGCCAGCCTGGCCGGCTGGCTTCGTCGATGCCTCCCGGCGCCTGCTGCAGACCCACGCCGAACGCGGCGCCGCCTTCGTCGCCGAAGCGCTGACCCTGCCCGGCGAATCGACACTGGCCGAGGCACTGGAAGTAGTCGATCCGGATGCCCTGCACGCCGCCCGCAATGCGCTTCGCCGGCATCTCGCCGAACAGCTCGAGGCCGAGCTGGGCGCGACCTATGCCGCCCTCGCCCCGCATGGCGCGTACCAGCCGAACGCCGCCGACGCCGGCCGCCGCGCGCTGCGCAACGTCTGCCTGGGCTACCTGCTTGAACTGGACACCCCTGCCGGTCGTCAGCTCGCCATTCGGCAGTACCGTTCGGCCGACAACATGACCGACCAGTTCGGCGCCCTCGCGGCACTTGCCCAGACCGATTGCCCGGAGCGCGAACAGGCGCTGGCCGACTTCCATCAGCGCTGGCAGCACGAGGCGCTGGTCGTCGACAAGTGGCTCGCCGTGCAATCGGGCAGCCGCCTGCCTGGCACGCTGGACACGGTCAAACGCCTGACCGCGCATCCGGCTTTCGACATCGGCAACCCGAACAAGATCTATGCGCTGCTGCGCACTTTCGGCGCCAACCTCGTCCGGTTCAACACGGCCGCGGGCTACGCCTTCCTCGCCGGGCAGATTACGCTGATCGACGCGCGCAACCCGCAGGTCGCCGCGCGCCTCGCCCGCTGTTTCGACCGCTGGCAGCGATTCGACGCCGGCCGCCAGGCCCATGCCCGCACCGCGCTGGAAAGCATCCGCGACCATGCCGGCCTGTCGCGCGACGTCGGCGAGATCGTCACGCGGGCGCTGGGCTAACCAGCCATTACCGCCTTGGCCGGTACCCACTGGCGGCGGCTAACCGGCAATTTTTCCGGCACGCCGCGCAGCAGTGCCCAACCGTAGGCTTCGGCATCGTCGCCGGCAGCCTTCTCGAAGCCAGCCAGCGCCGTCCTCGCCACCAGCACCGCCCGGTGCAGGCGGATGAAGCGCTCGGCATATTCGCTTTCCAGATGAGTCAGCGACTCGTCAAGCAGGTACTCGCGGTCGACCGTCCGCGCCGTCACGTATTTCAGGTCCGCCTTGAAGTAGAGGACCTCGCCGACCGGCACCAGGAGCAGGCGGCCGCGCTCGTGGCAGCAAAGATGGGTGCGCCCGCCCCCGCGCACGGCGCGCCCGAGGCTGGCAAGCAATTCGTGGTTGGCGGGCGGAGCGGCATGTGCTTTCTGCAAGGCCGTCAACAATCGCTGCGCGCGTACCGGCTTGAGCAGGTAGTCAACCGCGTTGAGATCGAAAGCCTGCACCGCGTAGTTGTCGTAGGCGGTGGTGAAGATGATCGCGGGTGGCGCCGGGAATGCGCCAAGGTGACCGGCCAGTTCGATGCCGTCCATGCCCGGCATGCGGATGTCGGCGAGCATGACATCGACCGCGTGATCACGCAGGAATTCGAGTGCCGCGATGCCGTTGCCCGCCTCGCCGACGACCTCGGTCGGGAACTGGATGGCGATGTCGACGAGTATTTCCCGCAGACGGTTGCGGGCCAGCGGTTCGTCATCGACGATCAGGATTCTCAGGAGTTCGGCGTGCGGCATGGCAGAATGATGCGGACCTCGTAGGATTGCTCGCCAGCCTCGATTTCGAGCCGCGCTTCGAGATCGTAATACAGCGCGAGGCGCTCGCGAATGTTCGCAATGGCGATATGGTTGCCGCTGGCGTGCTGCTGGGCGCCGGTAGCCGGGTTGGCGATGGCGATCCACAGTTCGTCGCCACGCTGCTCGATCGAGATACGGATGGTTCCACCCTCGGGTGACGGCTCGATACCGTGATAGACGGCGTTCTCCAGCAGCGGTTGCAACATCAGCGGCGGAATCGGCAGGTTCAGGGAAACAGATCCGATTTGCCAGTCGACCGCGAGACGCTCGCCGAGGCGCAGCCTTTCCAGTTCGAAGTACTGCTCGCCGAGAGCAATCTCGTCGGCCAGACTGATCATTTCACCAGGGTCGCGCATCGCGGCGCGGAAGAGGTCGGACAGCGATTCGAGCGCCGCCTCGGCCTGCTGCGGCCGGGCGCGAATAAGCGAGAGCACGGCATTGAGCGAGTTGAAAAGGAAGTGCGGGCGGATGCGCGCATTCAATGCCGCCAGGCGCGCTTCGGCCTGGGCCGGCGAAAAGGCACGGGCGCGCAACTCGAAATAGCCGAGCAGCACAACGGACGCCGCGACCGCCAGCAGCGCCGGGCGCAGGGCATTGCCGCTGTCGCTGAAACCGAGCGACTGCCAGAACAGGTTCTGGGCAAAGGCCAGTCCGCCGACCAGCATGACCACGGCCAGTTGCCCCAAGCCCAACGGCATTCGGCGCAGCAGATCGCGCACCGCAGCCAGCAGTCCGAGCGCGAGCAGGAGCAAGGGTTCGACGAGGGCCGCCATCTCGACGTAGCGCGGCACCCAGCCGGAGGGTTCGGGCACCTGGATCAGCGCCGCGGCCAACGCCATGACGTTGACCCCGAGCAGGACACGCAGCATCACCCCGAAATTGCGCCAATCGGGGAGCGGATGCGTTGCCGGAAAGTGCCCTATACTTGCCATTCCTGATGCCTGATCGCCTTGACTGCCCTATTCTATGACTTCCAGCGCCGCACAATACACTTGGGCCGGACGATTCTCGGAACCGGTCTCCGACCTCGTCAAGCGCTACACCGCTTCGGTCGATTTCGACCGGCGCATGTGGCAGCAGGACATTCGCGGCTCGCTGGCGCATGCGCGGATGCTGGCAAAACAGGAAATCATCAGCAAGGGCGACCTGATCGACATCGAGCGCGGTATGGAAACCGTGCAGCGCGAGATCGAATCCGGCAGGTTCGAATGGTCGCTCGACCTCGAGGACGTCCACCTCAACATCGAAAAGCGCCTGACGAACCTCGTCGGCGATGCCGGCAAGCGCCTGCACACCGGCCGTTCGCGCAACGACCAGGTGGCCACCGACATCCGTCTCTACCTGCGCGATGCCATCGACGACATCCTGGTGCTGATCAGAGGCTTCCGCAGCGCACTGGTGGATCTGGCCGAGAAGGAAGCGGCGACGCCGATGCCCGGCTTCACGCACCTGCAGGTCGCCCAGCCGGTGACTTTCGGCCACCACATGCTGGCCTATTTCGAGATGTTCGGGCGTGATGCCGAGCGCTTCGCCGATGCCCGCAAGCGCACCAACCGCCTGCCGCTCGGCGCCGCAGCACTGGCCGGCACGACCTACCCGATCGACCGCGAATTCGTCGCAAGGGAACTCGGTTTCGAGGGTGTCTGTGAAAATTCGCTGGATGCTGTCTCGGATCGCGACTTCGCCATCGAATTCACCGCCGCCTGTGCGCTGCTGATGATGCACATCAGCCGCCTGTCGGAAGAGCTGGTCATGTGGATGAGTCCGCGCATAGGCTTCATCCAGATCGCTGACCGCTTCTGCACCGGCTCGTCGATCATGCCGCAGAAGAAGAACCCGGACGTCCCGGAACTGGCGCGCGGCAAGACCGGCCGCGTCTACGGCGAGTTGATGTCCCTGCTGACCCTGATGAAGTCGCAGCCGCTGGCCTATAACAAGGACAACCAGGAAGACAAGGAGCCGTTGTTCGACGCCGTGGATACCGTCACTGACACGCTGCGCATCTTCGCCGACCTGGCCGGCGGAATCACCGTCAGACCGGAAGCGATGAGGGCTGCGCTGGCCCAGGGCTTCGCCACCGCCACCGACCTCGCCGACCACCTGGTCAGGAAGGGCCTGCCTTTCCGCGACGCGCACGAAGCGGTCGGTCATGCGGTCAAGGCCGCTGAAGCCAAGGGCGTCGACCTGGCGCAACTGACACTGGACGAGCTTCGCGCCTTCTGCCCGCAGGTGGAAAATGACGTTTTTGCAGTGTTGACCGTGGAAGGCTCGCTCGCCGCACGCGACCACTTCGGCGGCACCGCGCCGGCTCAGGTCAGGGCGGCCATTGCCAGGGCGCGCAGCCGCCTGTGAACGATGAAGAGTAAGCTCGGCAAATACGAATTGCTCCGCAAGATCGGGGACGGCCCGATGAGCACCGTTTACCTCGGGCGCGACCTCTTCGCCAGGCGCGATGTAGCGATCAAGGTGACCAGCCCGGACATCCTGCGCGACCCTGTAAAGGGCAAGTTGTACTCCAGTTTGTTCCTCAACGAAGCGTCGCTGATGGGCAAGCTCAGCCACCCGCATATCGTCCAGATCTACGATGCCGTGGTCGCCGAGGACGTCTGCTACATCGTTATGGAGTATGTCGCCGGCGGCACCCTGGAGGAGCACGTCCACCCGGGCAACCTGTTGCCGGTCGACCGCGTCGTCGAACTGGTTTTCAAATGCACGCGGGCACTCGACTTCGCCTACGGTCTCGGCATCACCCACCGCGACCTCAAGCCGGCCAACGTCCTGCGTGCCGGCGCCTCGGACATCAAGATTTCGGATTTCGGGGCTGCCATCGTCAAGAGCGCCGGCCTTGAACGCACCCAGATCAATGGCAACGGCTCGCCCGCCTACATGTCACCGCAACAAATAGTCGGACAGTCTCTCGACCACCGCGCCGACATCTTTTCGCTCGGCGTCTTGCTGCACCAGTTGCTCACCGGCGAACTGCCCTTCGCGGCTAAAGACAACCAGGAGATGCGCGCCGAAATTGTCAAAGGCGAGCCAACCAAGCCGTCAGTGCATCGACCCGGCTTGCCGCCAGTGCTCGACGAGATTGTCGGGCGCGCCATTGCCAGGCACCTCGGTGCCCGCTATCCGACTTGGCAGTCCTTTGCGAATGATCTCGCGCAGGTAATCTGCAACCGCCGCCTCAAGACGTTGCCCAGCGAATTCGCCGACACCGAGAAATTCGCCACGCTGCGCGCCCTGCCGTTTTTTTCCGACTTCACCGACATCGAAATCTGGGAGGCCCTGCATTTCGCAGACTGGCAGCACGTGCCCCCCGGCACCATGATCATGGGTGACGGCAATCCCGGCAATTTCTTCTGCTTCGTCGCTGACGGAGAACTCGCCGTCAGCAAGAACGGAACCCGGCTCACGACGTTGACCAAGGGCGAATGCTTCGGCGAAATGGCAATCATCCGCCGCCATAGCCACATCCGCAGTGCCGATGTTGTCGCTGAAACCGAAGCAGACATCATCACCATCCGCGGCGAAGCCCTGGAGAAGGCGTCCGAATCCTGCCGGATGCACTTTTACCAGGGCTTTCTCGACGTCCTGGCGAACCGTCTCTCGCTTTCCAACCAACAACTCGCCGCGATCTAGCTCTCGTCAGCGGCTGGCAGCGAAGCCTCGGCCGCGCTCGCTGATTCGTAGATCTGCGGGGCCAGTTTGCGCTTCGCGAGCGCCTCGCCGAGCTTGACGCGCAGAAAGGTGTTGGACGTATAGCGCGTGACTTCATGGTAATGACGCTCGACGATACCCTTGACCATGGCGATGTAGTCGTCAACGAGTTCCGGCACGATGCCGAACCTGTCGTAGTTGACGATGGCGTTCACCTTGTGCCCGAGCGGCTTCAGCGCATCGTCAACCGCCTCCCGGATACGCGCGATGTCGTCGGCGCTCCTGAGGTTCAGCCCCTCGAAATTGACGAAAAAGAGGTTCTTCCCGGCATCGTAGGTCAGGCGCTCGGACATCGGCATCTCAAGCATCTGCGGACGAATGTTCATCGGCTCGTCGCGAAATATCCGGCTATCCATCAATGCCGGCGGCGAATGCATGATCGGCGCGAAATCCATCTGGTCGAGGATGTCTCTCTGCAGGTCGACGCCGGGGGCGATTTCGATCAGTTCGAGACCTTGCGGACATAGCCGGAAGACACAGCGCTCGGTCACGTAGAGCACCGGCTTGCCCCATTTGGCTGCCTGGGCCCCGCTGAAGGTGCGGTGCTCGACCTCTTCGACGAACTTCCTCGCCTTGCCATCCTCGAAAATCCTCAATTTTCCGGCGCCGACCGCAATATCCAGATCACCAGCGGTGAAAGTGCCGACAAAAACCACCTTCTTGGCATTCTGCGAAATGTTGATGAAGCCGCCGGCGCCAGCAAGGCGCGGGCCGAATTTCGAGACATTCAGGTTGCCCTGCCGGTCAGCCTGGGCCAGGCCGAGGAAAGCGATGTCGAGGCCGCCACCATCGTAGAAATCGAACTGGCTGGGTTGATCTATGATCGCCTGGGCATTGGTCGCCGCACCGAAACTGAGGCCGCCGGCCGGCACGCCGCCGATGACGCCGGGCTCGGCGGTCAGCGTCATCAAGTCGATGATCTGCTCCTCGGCAGCGACATTGGCGACGCCTTCCGGCATCCCGATGCCGAGATTAACCACCGAATTGGCCTTCAGCTCCAGAGCCGCGCGCCGCGCGATGATCTTGCGTTCGCTCATCGGCATCGCGGCAATCGCCGACATCGGCACCTTGATTTCGCCGGCGAAGGCAGGGCTGTAGGGTTCGATGAAGGTCTGCATGTGGTATTCGGGCTTTTCGGCGACCACCACGCAATCGACCAAAATGCCGGGAATCTTCACCTGACGCGGATTCAGCGTACCGCGCTCGGCAATACGCTCGACCTGGACAATGACCGTTCCGCCCGAATTGCGCGCAGCCATCGCGATCGCCTGCGCCTCGAGGGTCAGCGCCTCCTTCTCCATCGTGACATTGCCGTCGGGATCAGCCGTCGTCCCGCGGATGATGCCGACGTTGATCGGCAAGGCCTTGTAAAAGAGATACTCCTCGCCGTCGATCTCCATCAGGCGGACAACATCCGTCGTCGTCCTCTCGTTGAGCTTGCCACCCCCGAAACGCGGATCGACGAAGGTGCCGAGCCCGACCCGCGTGATCGTGCCGGGCTTGCCGGCGGCAATATCGCGGAAGAGATGGGTGATGACGCCCTGAGGCAGGTTGTAGGCCTCGATCCGGTTGGACACCGCCAGTTGCTGCAGCTTCGGCACCAGACCCCAATGCCCGCCGAGCACCCGGCCTACCAGTCCGTCATGACCGAGGTGGTTGAGACCACGGTCCTTGCCGTCCCCCTGTCCGGCCGCGTAGACCAGGGTAAGGTTGCGCGG
Source organism: Candidatus Dechloromonas phosphorivorans (assembly GCA_016714975.1). GTDB lineage: Bacteria > Pseudomonadota > Gammaproteobacteria > Burkholderiales > Rhodocyclaceae > Azonexus > Azonexus phosphoriphilus. Next base: position 432,093 of record JADKBR010000001.1, read on the forward strand.
GCTGCCTTGGCCATGCACATCGCCCGCTTCCGTTTCGAGAAATAGCTCCTCGAGCGCAACGGCGATGTTCTCGGCAAAGCCGATCCCGACAAAACCACCGGTCGCCACGGTATCGCCATCGCGGATCAGGCGCACCGCGTCACGGGCAGTGACGACCTTCCCCGTATCCGAAGCGCGCAGCGACGAAGCCATTGGATGACTTGCGAATGGCATGGACCTTCTCCTGGAATTTCAGTTCACGTCAGCGTACAGGTGCATCGAGTTCCTTTTCGTATGCCCTGTCTCGGGGCTTCTCGTCAGCCAGAACCGCCTGCATCTTCGCTGCCCTCTTCTTGCCCATCTCGACCTCCTTGAATGAATGCCTGGCGCGGCGCCACCGTTTCCATCATAGGCCGCAACCCGATACTCGGCAATCTGCCCAAGCCATGAGAAAGGCATTCTCAGCAACGGCGCACATGCTGCCGACGCCGCATGTCGTCCGCCGTTAGCGCCACAATGGCCCACACCTGACGCGACTTCCGCATCGGCATAGAATGTCGGTGCAAATTTCGGGAGTATCAGCATGAGTCACAAGCACGCACACCTGATGCGCACCATCTTCCAGGATCCGCCAAGCGCCAACATTCACTGGCGCGAAATCGAATCGCTACTCCTTCATCTCGGCGCCGAGGTGGAGCCGTCCCACGGTGCGCGCTTCAAGATCACCCTGAACCGGGTCGATGCCTTTCTCCATCATCCGCACAACAGCAGCACCTGCAGCCGGACCGATATCAAGCATCTACGCGAGCTGCTGACGCATGCCGGGGTGACGCTGTCATCGTACGAGGGGGGCGCAAGCGGGTAGACGGTTCATGCCGGTGGCGACCGGCGCCGGCCCATGTTTCAGCAAGGCCTTCGTGGAAGCTGCCTCAGCGCTTCCACTCCGGCAACTCCTGGATGGCCCGGATGTCGTGGATCATCGACAACGCCAGCCAAGCCTCCAGCGAAAAGCGGACACCACCGTCCTGTTCGCCGTACTGGCAATCAATTTTTGGCCGCGCCATGATGCGGATATTTGCCCAGTCCGGCCAGCTCTTGTAGATCAGGCGATACATGGTGAACGTCCTTTCTTTTCCTTGCCCGAAGCGGTTCCATCCGGGATCTGAAGCCTGACAAAAACCACCACAATTTCTCGCAGATGAGGCGGATTCAGGCTTCGCCCCCGACTGGATCGCCACGTCCGAGCAGCAGGCCAACGGCGCTCTCCGCCAGTTGGTCAACCGTCAGCGGGCCGTCGGGACGATACCAGTGGCCGGACCAGTTGAGCATGCCGAACAGCAGCAGGCGCAGTGGCGCGGCGGCTGAAGCAATCCTGCCGCACGCCGCGAGTTCGTCCAGCGTCGCCTGCCACGGCGCCTGATAGCGGTCGAACGCGGCGGCAATCTCGGCGCGTGCGCCGACGTCGAGCGAGCGCGTCTCGTTGAGCAACATCGGCGAGTTGCAGTCGGCTTCGAGCAGCGTCCCGAGATGGGTGCGCACGAGAATGGACAACCGCCTTTCCGGATCGGCGATACCGTCGATGGCCACCAACAGGCGCGACCGTCCGGCTTCCAGCCCGTCGATCATCGCCTCCTTGAGCAATTCCTGCTTGCTGCGGAAATGATAGAACGGGCTCCCCGAACGCATACCGACCGCCTCGGCGATGTCGCGGGTGGTCGTCGCCGCGAAACCCTTGTCGACGAACAGGCGCGCCGCCGCACGCAGCAATTCGGCGCGGCGGTTGGGTTCGAGTCCGGCTTCGGCTTTGCGGCGCGCCATGATTACAGGCTGGCGGCGAGACGGGTGCCCTGGTCGATGGCACGCTTGGCATCGAGTTCTGACGCGATGTCGGCGCCGCCGATCAGCGAGAACGGAATGCCCGCAGCCTCCAGCGGCGCCTGCAGGTCGCGCCGCGGCTCCTGCCCGGCACAGACCACGATGGTATCGACCGCCAGGGTCTTTGGCTCGCCATCAACGGTGATGTGCAGTCCGGCGTCGTCGATGCGCTCGTAGGTCACTCCGCCGATCATCTGGACCCCGCGCTTCTTGAGCAAGGTACGGCGAATCCAGCCGGTCGTCTTGGCCAGTCCGTCGCCGACCTTGGACGACTTGCGCTGCAACAGGAACACCCGGCGCGGAGCGGTCTCGTCCACAGGCGCCTTGAGGCCGCCGCGGTTGGCGTAACCGGGGTCGATCCCCCATTCGTCGTTGAAACGCTCGGCCTCGCTCCTGTCGTCGTGGGCATGGGTCAGGAACTCGCCGACGTCGAAGCCGATCCCCCCGGCGCCGATGATCGCCACCGTCTTGCCCGCCTCTTTCCGGCCCTCGATGATGTCGAGATAGCTCGCCACCTTGTCGCTCTCGATGCCGGGAATCGGCGGCTGGCGCGGCACGATACCGGTCGCCAGCACGACGTGATCGAAACCGCCGGCCTTGAGTGCCGCTGCGTCGACACGTTGATTGAGTTGCAGGGTCACGCCGCTGGTCTGGATGCGGCGTCCGAAATAGCGCAGTGTCTCGTTGAAATCTTCCTTGCCCGGTATCTGTTTGGCGATGTTGAACTGGCCGCCGATACGGTCGGCGGCATCGAACAGCGTCACCTGATGGCCACACTCGGCGGCGGTGGTGGCGCAGGCCATGCCGGCGGGGCCGGCGCCGACGACAGCCACTTTCTTCGGTGTCTTCGTTTTTTCGATGACCAGTTCGGTCTCGTGGCAGGCACGCGGATTCACCAGGCAGGAGGTCAGCCGCCCGGCGAAGATGTGATCGAGACAGGCCTGGTTGCAGGCGATGCAGGTATTGATCTCGTCCCCCTTGTTGGCCGCAGCCTTGACGACAAAATCGGCATCGGCAAGGAAGGGCCGGGCCATTGACACCATGTCGGCGCAACCCGAGGCCAGCACCTCCTCGGCGACCTCCGGCGTGTTGATGCGATTGGTGGTGACCAGCGGAATGTTCACGACGCCCTTGAGGCGCCTGGTTACCCAGGCGAAGGCGGCACGCGGCACCATGGTTGCGATGGTCGGAATGCGCGCCTCGTGCCAGCCGATGCCGGTATTGATGATGGTTGCCCCCGCTGCCTCGATCGCCTTGGCGAGTTCGACCACTTCGTCCCAGGTGCTCCCGCCTTCGACGAGATCAAGCATCGAGAGACGGAAGATGATGATGAAATTGGGCCCGACCCTGGCCCGCGTCGCACTGACTATCTCGACCGCGAAGCGAATGCGGTTCGCGAAACTGCCGCCCCATTCGTCGGTCCGCTTGTTGGTCTGCGGGGCGATGAACTGGTTGATCAGGTAGCCTTCGGAGCCCATGATCTCGACGCCGTCGTAGCCAGCCTTCTGCGCCAGCTGGGCGCAGCGGGCATAATCGCCGATCGTCTTGCGGATCCCCCAGCGGGTCAGCGCGCGCGGCGTGAAGCGGTTGATCGGCGCCCGCAGCTTCGATGGCGCGACATTGAGCGGGTGATAGCCGTAGCGCCCGGTGTGCAGGATCTGCAGGGCGATCTTGCCGCCCTCGGCGTGGACGGCTTCGGTGATCAGGCGATGCTTGCCGACCTGCCACGAAAAGCTGAGCTGCGACCCGAAGTGGTAGACCCGGCCGGCAAGGTTGGGCGCGAAGCCGCCGGTAACGATCAGGCCGACGCCGCCCCGCGCTCGCTCGCCATAGAAGGCCGCCATGCGTTCGAAGCCGTTCTTCTCTTCTTCCAGCCCGGTGTGCATCGACCCCATCAGGGCGCGATTCCTGAGCGTCGTGAAGCCGAGGTCGAGGGGGGCCAGGAGATGCGGATAGGGCGACTGGACCGAGGTCTGATTCATGAAGTGTTCTCCGGAATATGTGATTATTTATTAAGCAAGCAAGCGCTTGGTTATTATGCAGTCAATGCCAGAGAAGTGCAAGAGTTCCGGACGGTCATCCGTATGTGGGCTCAGGGCAAAACGGGATGGTGGCGAGCAGTCGCCGCGATGCTTATCCCGATTTGGGCTTCTTCCAGGTGTAGACCGCGGTAACCGCATAGTTCCACACCGCGCCGACGAGCACGCCGGCAATTGCCGAGAGCAGCCATTAGGCGCGCTGATCGAAGAGGTAGGTGGCAACCCCCACATTCGCCAGTGCCCCGACACTGCAGGCCAGCGAAAAGGCGATGAAGCGGATGGGAACGACCCGTCCCAGATAGTGGTCGAGCAGCATGATGAAAAACTCCCATGCCACCATCGTGTCGAGCTTGCTCACACCGGAGAAACGATTGCGGAACTCGTAAGGCAGTTCCCGACAGCGGAGCGGCTCGGGCGACGTGGCGGCTGATGAACTGTCGGCATGACAAGACCTTTACGGCGGGAGTAGGCGGAAGGTTGGTATCACGTTTTCGGGCGTGGCATCGAGCGGCGGGATGCTTTTGCGGACGATCGGGATCGGGAGCATCTGTTGGAACTGCTGGAGGGGTGCACACGCGGTGCCGTTTCCTGATTCACGCGTATCGGATGGAAGCGCGCCGCATGCGGGCGCACGGGGTGGATCCCCAGCGGACGGAGGCGCTGCAAGAAACGGTGGCCATCGGCACCCGGGAATTCGTGGCGGGGGTCAAGCGTCAGTTGTTGGGGCGCGATCTGTCGGGTGTGGGCGGAAAGCGGGAACTCCGTCGGCGGGTGGCCTTGGAGACGGTCCGCAAGGCGGTCGAGCAAATCAAGGGGGGCCGTAGGGCCGCTCTGCGAACCGGGGGTGGTGGCGGGCGGCCTCGCAAACTCGGCGGCGCACAAACTGATCAGCCGCCTGGAGCGGGCGGCGGCCACGGATGGTGCGCTGCAGGAGATGCAGCGGAAGCTTGTCACCATATCCAATGTCGAGCCCTGACCCCAATGCACCCGGCGCGCTGAGCCCCGCTACTTGCAACAAAATCGGAGCCGCGCCACTTTCGGGTCGGGATGCCGAACGCAAAGCCGCGCATGGCATGGCTAGGCAAGCTGTCAATGCACCGGGCAGGGGTGCTTCCCCGCCCGGGAATGAGGCCGGTTGCCGAAGCACCCATCAAGCGCATGGTTCTGGCAGCCGCTCCGGCCATCGGCTGGCGACCGCCGATTTAATCCGACGCCTTGATCGCCAGCGTCGGTTCGGTCATCAAGGCCCAGCGCGGGATCACCACCAGCGCCTGCGCCGTGGTGTCGTAGCGGGCCGAGGCGGCGAGAATCGGCCACAAGGTGTACGTGTCGCGTAATGATCGGATGTAGTCGTCGAATGGCCGGCGCAGGGCCAGCAGCTTGCCACCCAGTTCGTTGAACAGCGCATCGAGTTCGGCCGGGGTCGCCGTCGGTCCGGTAAAGCGCGACGCCAGAGCAATCGAGAAGCCACCGGGCAGCAACGTGTCGAGCGACGCCTCTTCGTTGCCCAGCAACTGCGCCTGGCGAACCAGTCCCAGGGTGCTCGACAGTTCGAGCCGCAATTCGAGATCGACCTCCAGATCGCCACTGCCCGCCGGCAGAACCACCCCGTTGACCGGGATCACGTTGAGATTGCCGAGGCGTTGCAGATCGTCCCAGCGATCGTTCAGCCATCCGGCCGGCAGGCCGGGAACCGGGGGGTCGGGCTGAACGTCCCATTGAGCGGCCCCGAACGCCCCGACCATAAGATTGCCGCGCAGGGCCGACCGGCTGATGTCCTTGAGTCGGCCAGACAGTTGCCCGACACCACCCTGGAGCTGGATCGTCCAGTCGCCATTCGGTGCCTCGACGGTGTAAGGCCCGACCATATCCAGTCGGCCCGAAAGGTCGAGTACCTGTCTGCTCTTCGGGTCGACCGGCAGCACGCTAACGAACAGCTGCAGCACGCCGGGCTTGGCCTCTTCTTTGGCACTTGGCGCCGGGGCGGCCGGTTGTGGTCCGGAGAAGGCCTCTTCACGCTTGCCGGGGGCGGGTGCCGAGGGCGAAGGTGCTTTCGCCGGCGCCGCGCCCGGGCCGGCGCCCGGAGTGCCGCCCGGCGATCCTCCCGGTGTTGTCGTGGGGCCGGCGGGCGTGGCAGCGCCTTTGGCTGCCTCCGCCTTCTTGGCGGCGGCCGCCTTGTCCTCGTCGATCTTCTTGCCTTCGTTGACCCGCGCACCGTAGGCCGAGACGGTGTCCATCGCCTTGGCCATGAACTCCTTCGCCCCCTGGGCGGCCAGCGTCATGGCGGCGCCACCTTGTTGCAGCAGGGAGTTCATGCCGCTCATGTCGCGGAAGCTGTCGCCCTTGCCTGCGATGTCCGCCACCTTGCCAACGGCGGCCGAAAAATCGGGCATTGCCAAGGGCTGGCTCTGTTGCAACTGGGCGTTGCCGAGCGGGTTGATGGTCGGCGCCGCCGCGCCCTGGCGTTGCCCGGCCTGAAGCGGCGCAATTTCGGTAGGCGTGAGCGGAATCGGGCTGTCCTGCCAGTTCCAGAAGCGCGACAGGTCGAGTTTTTCGGCGCAGTTGAAGCGACCCAGTACGGCCTCGGCAAACACGCCGCCGGTGGGCATCGGCACCACGCTTTCCTTGCGCCGGCCGGGCAGGCCGCGTGCCTTGACCAGGCGGCGCCACCACGGCGCCTCGCTGACGGCCGGCCAGCGGAAGACGAGGTAGTTTCCGACGTGGGCAATCGGTTTCGGATCGATCTGGCTGAGCAGCGTCTGGCCGCCATACTCGATTCGGCCCAGGAAGAGGCCCAGCAGCGCGGGGTCGGCGCGCTGCAGCAGGGCCATGGTGTAGTGCAAGGCATTGGCCTCGAGGTGGGCGGTGAGGTCGAAGGGCGGCGGTTTGGGCGCGGCATCCACCGTGTCGGGTTCGAACTTGGCCGTGAGCAGCGTCATCTCGCCGGCCTTGCCGTCGGTTCTCAGGAACGCTTTCAGGCTCACCGGGTCGCCCACCGGGCGCCCTTGGGGATCCAGCCGCTTGAAGATCAATTCGACGTCGAGCGTGTTTTCGCCCAGCCCGCCCAAGGTGCCGACACTGAGCGAGCGCAGAGTTTCCAGGCGCAGGTTTTCGTTGGTCAAGGCCGCTGCGTATGGGGTATCCGATTGTCCCGGTGCGAGTGCATAGCGCTTGTCGCGGGGTTGCGCCCAGGCCTTGAAGCCAAAGGGTTCCACACCCTGGGTGCCGAGCCGGTTGAGGGTGCCGAGGGCCGGCCCCATGGGCTGCAGCAGCGGATTGTACCAGGCCCCAACCTGCACTTCGACCAGCGCGGCTTCATCGCTCCGAAGCTGCAACTCGGTCGGCGTGGACCAGACCGCCTGCTTGCCCAGCGCCGAGCGCAAGCCGGCCTCGTCGAGCACCCGATTGGACTGGACCGGTCGCTGGGCGCTGGCCAGGCTATCCAGGATCAGCCGGGTCTTGCCCTGGATGGCGGGGGCGACGGCGGCGGGGGCGGGGGTGATGCCGAGCAGGGCATTGCGCGCCTCGAGGGTCAGCGCCACCTCGGCCAAGAGGCCGCGATAGCGGGACACCAGAGCAGCGTTGTCGAAATTGAGCCACCTGACCGGCAGGTAGAGCAGGGGCTCGACCCGCGCCACCTCGGTGGCCAGCCGGTAAACCTGAACCACCTCGAAGTAGAGTACCGACAAGGCGTGCATGTGGTTGTAGTTGGCCACCACGCGGGTGCTCAGGTGCTCCGCTTCGTTCACCGAGACTTCGGTCACCACACTGGCCCGGCGGCCGCGCGCCAGGCTAGCTGCCTGCTCGCTGCGGTCCTGCACGAACTGCGACAGATTCGATCCGACGTCGCGCTGCCCTTGCGACGAAGCCATCGTCGAGCCCTGAACGTCGTTGCGGTTGTAGCCAAAACCCAGCGCGGCAGAAGCCTGCTTGTCGCCCCCGTTGACGCCGCCGGCGACGCCGCCGCCGATTCCCCAGCCGGCCCCGGTCATCGAATAGTCTGACTTGCCCTTCTGCAGCTCCTTGGCGACGACGTCAATCACCTCGCTCACCGAACGCTGGCGGGCCAGACTGTTGGAGAGCGCCTCGTTCTCTGCGATGTCTTCTGCGGTGCCGCCGGCGACCCGCCGCGTCCAGTCAACCACGGCCAGCCGGGTGGCCTCGCCTGGAGCCAGGGCCAGGCTGTGCAGCAGGTGCCCGAGGGCCAGCCCGACCGGTGTCCAGCTCTGCGCAATCGTCACTTGCAGGCCCAGTCCCGGCCGGTCGAAACCCTGGCCGCTCAGGGCTTCTGTCAGATCGAGCGGCCACTCCACGCCCTTCAGGCGCGACAAGTTTTCCAGTGGCCGGCCGGCGATCTCGGCGCCGTTTCCCAAGTCGTCCAGCAGCGCTTCAAAATAGAGTTGTTCGTGCTGGACGCGCTCGACCGGCAGGCGACCCATGCGCGGACGCAGCTCAAAAGGTGCCTCCGGGTCTTCGGCCGGATCCTCGCCGCCATAGGCAATCTGCAGCAGTCGGCGGGCGTACTGCGCTGGTGGCCAGAGCGCCAGATCGCGCACTGTCTGGGCGGGCAGGGCGCTTTGCAGGCGCAGGGCGAGCGGCGGATCGATAGGGCGCAGCACAGACAGCTCGCGCCGTGAAATCTCGCTGGCGGTCAGCCCGCGCACGTTCTCGTCGATCAAGTCGGCGGGCAGGGGCAGCAGCGCCAGCGGACCTTCACCGTCGGCCGCCTCGACGACGTGCCGCGCCACGGCGAACAGTGCCGATGCAGCGAGATCGAGAATGGTATGGATGCCGGCATCGGCCAGCGCACCTGCCGCCTCGTCGCCGACCCCTTGCAACTGCGAAACCGGCTGGTTCAGCACGGCATCCGGACTCATTCCGCGCGTTGCCTCACGCAGCCAGTGATCGATGCGATCCATACAAAGCTCCCGTTGAGTAAAGATCTGACAAAAGGATAGGAAATTCAACCACCTTCCGCGAAGTATCTCCGCACCTTCCGCCCATCGTCAACCGTAACTTCCCGCCAGTTTTTCCGCCGGGTTCGTCTGGTCTATCCTGAAATCCGTGTCTGTTACCCTGAAAACAAAGGGCGAAGGGCGTTTTCAGGGCAACAGACACGAACCCTCCCGTCGGACAGCGTCAAAAGCCCGCCTTACCACGTCACCACGCAATGCGCTGATCGAACTCGTACTCCGGCAGGGGCCGGATCAGCAAGTCGTCGCCGGCGAACGGAATGAAATTGCAAGCGTTCCGAGCGGTCATCCGGATGTGGGCTCAGGACAAGACGGAATACTGACGAGCAGTCGCCTCGTAGCTTATTCCATTTCCAGACCGATTGCGACGCGAAGGCGAGCCGCCGACAGTGCAATGAGCGCGGCAAGGCGAAGCCGACAAAGTCACGGTTGGTCTGAAAGTCGAATTATCCCGATTTGGGCTTCTTCCAGGTGTAGACCGCGGTAACCGCATAGTTCCACACCGCGCCGACGAGCACGCCGGCAATTGCCGAGAGCAGCCAGTAGGCGCGCTGATCGAAGAGGTAGGTGGCAATCCCCACATTCGCCAGTGCCCCGACACTGCAGGCCAGCGAGAAGGAAAGCCAGCCGCTCAAAAGCTTCCAGCCCCGCAACTGCATGTCGCGGTAGGTGAGGACATTGTTGACCGCGAAGTTGAACGTCATGGCAACGAGCGTCGCCGCCGTTTGCGCAATGAGGAATGACGCGCCGATCCCCCGGAAGAGAACTGCCAGCACGGCAAGGTGCACCCCGAGGCCGAGCAGGCCGACCAGCGAAAAGGCGATGAAGCGGATGGGAACGACCCTCCCCAGATAGTGGTCGAGCAGCATGATGAAAAACTCCCATGCCACCATCGTGTCGAGCTTGCTCTCGCCGGAGAAACGATTGCGGAACTCGTAAGGCAGTTCCCGACAGCGGAGCGGCTCGGGCGACGTGGCGAAGAGATCCAGCAGTATCTTGAAGCCGACACCGGACATGCCGGCCCTGACACAGCGCTCGACGGCCGCGCGCCGGATCATGAAGAATCCGCTCATCGTGTCCTGCAGGTCCGCCTTGAGCACCAGGCGGCTGAGTCGCGTGGCAAACCGGCTGGTGGCTACGCGGGTGCGGTCCCAGCCATCCATGCTGCCACCCTGCGTGTACCGGCTGCCGACCACAACGTCGAGGTCGTCACCGCGCAACGCATCGAACATGGCCGGCAACAGCTTCTCGTCGTGCTGCAGGTCGGCATCGATGACCGCGACGACGGGTGCCGACGAAGCCAGCATTCCCTCGATGCACGCCGATGACAATCCGCGCCTGCCGATGCGCTGGATGCAGCGGACCCGGCTGTCGCCCTGCGCCAGTTCCCGGACCGTTGCCGCCGTGCCGTCCGGAGAGTCGTCATCGACATAGATCATCTCCCAATCGATCCCGGGCAGCGCCGCGGCAACCCGGTTCCTGAGTTCGGCGATGTTTCCGGCCTCGTTGAAGGTCGGCACGACAACGGACAACTGGGGCATGAAAATCCTTTTGCTGAATGGGATGAACCGCCAAGCGGCCTTAGTGTACCGTTACAGACTCGGCGCGACGGGGTCGTCCCTTGTAGTTCGTCGCCTTGTAGATCTCGATGCGCCGGACAGTCTTTCCTGAAGAAGTGGTCTCGACCACATCGGCCAGCTCGACCGAATCGAAGAAGGCTTTCAGACGCTCAAGATCGAGCTTCGACTGGCTCTGGTCGGTGATAACCAGAATCCCCGTCGCTCCCTTCAGGTCATGATCATCCGGAAAATAATCGTACTCGAGCGCGCGCTCGCCATAGATATCCTGGGCGTAAGTCCTGCCCTGTCCGGCACGATGGAACCAGATCAGTGAACTGAACTTGTAGTGCGGGGAAAACACGAAGCTTTCCTTCCCCTCTGCCTTGATCGAAGTCTCCAGTCGATCGACCCGCGTCGCCGCCTCCCTGAACCCGCTCCAACTGTTGAGGTCACCCGGAATCGGCAGGTTCGGAATGACGGAAACCGCTGCCCCGATCGCCAGCACGGCGGCGGAGGACATCAGCCCCCAGACCATGCGCCGCTCGCGGTTGCCCTGTGCGAGCAGATGGCGGATTCCGAGAATAATCAGCGGCCAGAAGGCCGGCGCCAGCCAGTTGATCTTGACGATCGAACGGAAGCTGAAAGCGGTGAACAGCAGCAGCGGAACGGCGCCGCTAATCAACAGCAGGCGCGTGGGGTCGTCGATACCGTGCGCGAACCAGCCTCGCAACTCGCGCACGAGCGCAGCGATCGACACCACGAACAGGTAGGGCGTGACGATCAGCAACTGCTGTGCAGCCAGCATCAGGAAATACTGCGGCTTGAATCCGCCCATCTCACCCAGACGCCGACTACTCTGGAATGCGAGGGAGACCCATTCGTGCTGTGAGTTCCAGATCAGCACGGGCGAGAACACCACGATGGCAAGGATGAAGGCCAGATAGGGTTGCGGTTTCGCCAGCCAGAAGCGCTGGCGCGCCGAGGTCAGCAGGTAGAGCAGCACGATCGGCCCCAGCAGTGCCCCGGAATACTTGCCCAGCCAAGCCAGCCCCATGAAGGCGCCCGCGACGAACCACCAGCGTCCTTGCGCCGTGGCACTCAGACGCCAAACCGCCCAGATCGTGCCGACCCAGGCAAACAGCAAGGGCCCGTCGGGCGTCGGACCAAATCCAAGAACCTCGTAAACGATGGTCAGGTTGAGCGCCAGCAACGACCAGAACGCCAGCCTGCGGTCGCCGAACATGTCGAGAATCAGCCTCGCCCAGAGCACGTTCCAGCCGATCGACCAGAGCACCGCCGCCGACTTGATCCCGAATGCGGTTTGCCCGAACACTGCCGTCGTCAGTGCAATGCTGTAACTGGCCAGCGGCGGGTGATCGAAGTACGACCAGTCCGGGAAGCGGCTCCAGGTCCAGTAATAGGCCTCCTGCGGCAACAGCGGCACGATTGCCGCCAGCGCGAAGCGCAGCAGCGAGAACCCGATGATGAGCAAGGAAATTGCCCGCGAATGCCCGGGAAGCACCCGCCAGACGTCGCCGCAAATGGGCAATATCCGGGTCATCGGGCTATCCAGCCCAATCGACCCCAGCCATTCCTTACGGACATCCACTGTCCACCCGAAACATGAAACACAAGAAAACTCAAGCCAGTCATCTTCAATCTGTTCAGTATGCAAGTCGGGCATCTGCCGCCGCCCAAGACGGTAGCTATTTTATCCCATCCATTGCCGCAGCCCGACCTTCGCTTCGCCGGCTATATATGGTCAGCCCTTGAGCCGATCCTGAAGGAGGCATTCTTTTGGGTGCTCCGCTGATCTTCTTGAGCAGTTAAACTACACGCCCAAACCCACCGGAGGCGAGCATGCTCAAACTTTACGGATTCCCCGTCAGCAATTACGTGAATATGGTCAATCTGGCGCTGCTGGAGAAGGGTCTGCCCTTCGATTTCGTGCTGACCATCCCCGACCAGAGCCCGGAATTCCTGGCCAAGAGCCCGCGCGGCAAGGTACCCTGCCTGGAGACCGCGCAGGGATTCATCAGCGAAGCCAGTGTCATTCTCGAATATCTCGAAGAGATCGGCGCCGGCAAGGCGCTGCTGCCGACTGACCCCTATCAGCGGGCGCAGGTGCGCGCGCTGATGAAGGAAATCGAGCTCTATATCGAACTGCCGGCCCGTTCGTGTTTTGGCGAAGCTTTTTTCGGCGCGACACTACCCGATGCAATCAAGGCCAAAGCGCGAGACGAACTGGTGGCGGGTTTCGCCGCGCTCAAGCGACATGGCAAGTTCGCGCCCTTCGTCGCTGGCGACAGCTTTACGCTGGCCGACATCGTCTTTCTTTACAGCGTGGGTGTGGCGACCGCCGTGGGGCAGCAGCTCTTCGGTCTCGACCTGCTGGGCGACCTTCCCTCGGCGCAGGCGTTGCTGCAACGACTGGGCGAGAATCCGCATGTCAAACAGCTTGCCGCCCAGCGCGATGCCGCAATGCCGGGATTCATCGCGGCCATGCGCGCCCGAATGCAGGGTACTGCTTGATCAGGAATCAGTAGATTCGCCTCGGGAGTGGTGCGATGACTGTGTCAGACGACAGCGCGCTGGCCGGAAAGATCTTCGGCGACATCCCTTTCAAGCTGATCTTCAATGCGACGGGCAACCCACCGCATCGCTGCCACCAAGCTGGAATGGCGCTGGACTGCCGGTTGGCGTGCAGTTTGTTGGCAGCGATGCGAAGCTGTTTCAGCTGGCTGGTCAACTGGAACAGGCGCAGCCCTGGTTTGGGCGTGCGCCAGCAGGGTATTGGACGCGCCGCCCGTTACGGAGTCCCGATGAACATGTAGAAATTGTTGACGCCGTTCGGCGAGTAGCCGTAACCGAGATAGACCATCCCCAGCGGGGTTTCGCCACCCACATAGGCGGCTACCGAACTTTGCCAGCCGTTCAGTTCGGTTTCGGTATAGCGGCCGTTGACCTTCCCGCCTTCCAGAGCCAGGCCCACACGCATGTCGCCACGCAGGCCCGCCGGCAGGCGGCCGACGACCTTCTCCAGCCGCACGTTGCCGTAAGCGAGAGATTCGCCGATGATCTGGTTGCGCGCAAAACCCGACAGCTTCAGGAATCCGCCCAATGCCACGGCATCGTAGAACGGCAGGGTTCCGGTAAAGGAGCCGGCGCCGTGGATCCGCCCTTGAAGTATGTAGTCGCCAAAGTTTTGTGCCGCCCGCAGGTCCAGATCAGCCTTGTCGTAGCCGCCCCCGGCCGCGTAAAAGTAGCTTCCCTGCGCATTCCAGCCACGCGTCGGATCGTACAGTCGGTCGAACTGGTCGAACTCCATCTTGGCCAAGAAGCCACCAAAGCTCTTGCCGCCTGTGGGAAGCCCCGGCGATCCGGTTTGCAGCTCGGCACTGCGGTACCGCTCCGCCCAGCCGACCGACACCGGCCCCCACAGGCCAACGTTGATCCCGGCCATCAGATCGAGACTCGCCTGATCGACCGCGTATTCAGCAATCCGCTTGTTGTTCTGATAGATGTAGAGCGGCGCGCGCTGGAACGAGAGCTTCGGCTCGACGAAGAAGCGGCGCCCGGCGTCGAGCGGCTGATAGAACTCGGTGAACACGGCTGGCTCGTTGCCGACCTGCACCCCGGCCAACCACTCGCCGCCCAGGCTGTTGAGCAAGGTCTTCTGGTAGGCGACCCGCAGATTGAAGGTCGATGGGCCGCTGGTAACAGCATTCAGGTTGAAGCCGAAACGCAGGTAATCCGGCCCAAACTCCTTTTCCACGGGGGTCACGCGCAGGATGTTGCGGTCACGGGTGGAGAGCAGCGCGAAGTCCACGTCGTCGTATAACCCATCGCCGTAGATAAGGCCCATGTCCTTGTCGACCCGGTCGAGATCCACTGGAGTACCGTCATAATGCTTCAGATAGCGATCCGGGTAGGCCGGGTTGACCCGCTTCAACCCGGCAATCTGGACTCCGTCCACCACCGGCAACTTGCCACGCACCGGGGTCATGGTCGCCAGCCAGTCCTGGTACTGCTTCTCGCCGACGCTCAATGCCTGCAGTCGGGGCAGCATGGCCATGGCCGCCGCCCGTCCGCGTTTGGCCGTTTCTGCATAACGGCCGAATTCCGCCGCCGTGATGCCGTCGAGATCCGGCTTGATGTAGATGTCCCCGGGTTTGAGGGTGGCCAGCGACCGGGTAACATTCTGCTCGGTCAGGATATTGATCATCTGCCCGGCCACCGAAAAGATTCCGCCGATGTCCTCGGCCTTCATCAGGGGCGACCCGACATTGACAGCGATCACGACATCGGGGTTGCAGCTCTTGCGCACTTCGTCGATCGGCACATTGTCGACCAGGCCGCCATCGACCAGCAATTTATCGCCATCCTTGACCGGCGCCATCAGGCCGGGCACCGACATGGTGGAGCGCATCGCATGGGTCATGCTGCCCTCGCGGAACACCACCTTGTCACCAGTCACCAGATCGGTGGCGATGATGGAGACCGGGATCGGCATTTTCTCGATCAGCGGCTCGCCATACTGGCTGCGCACCAGGCGGTTGATGAACAACTTGACTTTCTGGCCCTGGACGACGGCGGGGAGCGGTTGCGCACCCTCTTTCGTCACCCCCAGCTCGGTGCCGGGAATGAAACGCCGGGACTGGTATTTGACGCGCGGGTTGAGGTCTTCTACCGGGGGATTGTCGTTGAACATGGCGCGCCAGTCGGCCTGGCCCATCGCCTCCAGCATTTCATCAGGGCTCAGCCCGGCGGCAAAGGCGCCTGTAACCAGACCGCCCATGCTGGTGCCGGCCACGCAATCGACGGGAATCCGGTTTTCCCGGAGCACCTCCAGGATGCCGATATGCGCCGCTCCCCGCGCGCCGCCACCGCCGAGAACGAGACCGATGCGTGGGCGCTCGGCGGCTACGGTCAACGTGCTGCAGAGGGCGATTCCGACAATGCCGCACGCCAGCGTACGCTGGATCAGGGATTTTGATGTTTTGAACTTGATCATGACTTTAGCCGCAAGAGACCCGAAATGAACGATTCTCCAAGGATACAAGGATATGGATCGCCAAATCGCAGGAACTTGGCATCTGCCGATGAACAGTCAGCGCCGCGTCTGCGAGAACAATCTTCCATCCCGGGATTATGATTGCGCTGCAACCGGCAATTCGTCCCGTCATGCACTACCGCGAATCCTGAAAGGCAAACCCTTGAGCCAGGCATCCGACTACCTGAACGAAGGCGTGCGACCACGCGAAGTGTGGTCGTGGGCCTGCTACGACTTCGCCAATTCGGGCTACACGACGGTGGTGGTCACGGCGATCTTCAACGCCTATTTCGTCGCAGTGGTTGCCGGCAATGCCACCTGGGCCACGTTCGCCTGGACCGCCGCGCTGTCGGTGTCGTACGCGGCGATCGTGGTCACCGCGCCATTGATCGGCGCCTGGGCCGACGCCCATGCGGCCAAGAAGCGGGCGCTTGCCGTCACCACCGTCGGCTGCATCGCCGGAACCGCGGCGCTGTATTTCGCCGGGCCGGGGAATTTCGCCATCGCCATCGCGGCGCTGGTGGTGTCCAATTTCTTCTTCGGCACCGGCGAAAACCTGATCGCCGCCTTCCTGCCCGAACTCGCCAAGGGGTCGGCGCTGGGCAAGGTCTCCGGGTGGGGCTGGTCCTTCGGCTACGTCGGCGGCATCCTGAGCCTCGGCGTCTCCTTCGCCTATGTCGTCTTCGCGCAGGGACAGGGGCAGACCGCCGAGCAGTACGTGCCGGTGACGATGCTGATCACCGCCGCGATTTTCGCGCTCGCCAGCCTGCCGACTTTCCTGATCCTCAAGGAGCGCGCCCTGCCCCAGCGCCAGGCAAGCGGCGACTACGCGCAGACGTTCGCGCGGTTCCGCGAGACGGTGCGGCAGGCCAGCCGCTATCGCGACCTCGCGCGCTTCCTCGTCTGCATCCTGCTCTACCAGGCCGGCGTGCAGACGGTGATCTCGATCGCCGCGATCTACGCGCAGCAGGCGATGGGCTTCGGGACGCAGCAGACCCTGCTGATGCTGCTGGTGGTCAATGTCACCGCCAGTATCGGCGCCTTCGCCTTCGGCCAGTTCCAGGACCGCATCGGCCACGTGCGCAGCGTCGCGTTCACGCTGGCCTGCTGGCTGCTGACCACTCTGGTCGCCTGGCGGGCCGACGGTCCGGGGATGTTCTGGGTGGCCGCGAACCTTGCCGGCCTGTGCATGGGCGCCAGCCAGTCGGCCGGCCGCGCGCTGGTCGGCTACCTGAGCCCGGAGGCGCGGCGGGCCGAATTTTTCGGCCTGTGGGGCGTCTCGGTGAAGCTGTCGTCGATATTCGGCCCGCTGACCTACGGCGCGGTAAGCTGGGTTTCGGGCGGCGACCATCGCCTGGCCATGCTCGCCACCGGCGCTTTCTTCGTCGCCGGACTCGTCATTCTGGCCGGCATCGATCCCGAAAGAGGGCGGCGCGCCGCCGAAGCCGGCTGACCGACGCGCGGGTCACCGCCTTCCGACAGGCCGCATGACTCACTCAACGCGGCCTGCTGCGGTCGACGCCGGATTCAGGGCAAATTTCAACCGCCGGCGACCAGCGCTTCCGGAATCTCGAAGCGTTCGTCGCCGCCGAAACGGACGATGGTGAAATCGCGGCGGCGCTCGAAGACCGGCGTCTCCGTGGAATCCGCCGCGACCACCTCGTGTCTGACGAACAGGATTCGCCGCTTCACTCCCTCGCCCCAGCGCACCTCGACCGTCGCCGTCCCGTCGAAGCCGCGCCGGATGACGAAGGCGTCGCATTCCTTGACCTTCGGCGCGAACGGCACCGTGCAGACCACCTTCGCCGAGGCATGGAAAGGCGTGCCCGGGATCAGCGCATCCTCGGCCGCCGGCGTGGCCGCCAGGGCCTGGCCGCTGATGCCAAGGGCCAGCGTGAACCGGGCCGATTCGTTGCGGCGCGCGGCGTTGCGCATCAGATAGACGCGGATGCTGTAATCGCCGTCGGTCGGCAGAACGCCCGAGAAACCGTTTCCGGAAGTACTGCCGATGAACATCGCAACATCGCCGCTGCCCGGCGGGAGGATGTTGAAATAGCTGGAGGCGTTGCCGGTCTTCATCTCGACGCTCAAGGTCTGCCCGGCGCCGGCGCGCACCTGGTAGTCGACGTAATGGTAGCCCTTGACCTGACCCTTGATGACCGTCGAAGTCGCGCCCTTGGCGAAGTGGACTCGCTCGCTGCGGCGTTCCGGGTCCGCAGAACCTGTGGCAGCAGCGACCGGTTGGAGGAGGAGCAACGCAGCGGCGATTGTGGCGAAAACTCTGTCCATGATTGAACTCCTTGTCGTATTGGCCGCGAACACTACGAAGCAGTGGGCAGAACATAAGAAACCTTGGTTCCCTCAACGCTGACGAAGCCACGCTTGCGCAACGCGGCGAACAACGCTGCAAGCTGCTGCTCTGACAATTCTTTCTTGAACAACGCGTGAAGGGTGCTCAGCAAGGTTTTTTGCGTTCTGGGTTTCGATGCTTTACGACGAATGAGGTCTGCAACGACAGCTTCCACCTGTGCTTCCGGCGCGGCCGGAAGCACAGGCTTGAAATAAGGAATGTCGGCTATGCAGGTAGAGCGGTGGGCAAAAACCTTCTTGCTTTTTAAGTATTTCAGTAGAGGATCAAACCCCGAATCTTTAGAGATGATGTGAAAAAAGGCATTCGGCTCGAGTGCTGACAAGACACCGATGTAATAGGCAATGTGAAAATCTAGGGCGTTATTTCCAGCTGTTTCGAGAACGATGTATTCGGCGTTTTCCCCCAGCGATTGGAGCGCGGCAGCCAGCGAAATAGGGATCTTGGATTGGTTTGGACCTAGATAGACCTTAACCTTGAACGGCCCATCCTTGAGCAAGCCGATATCCTTCGGCTGGACATTCTCAAAATCGACGAGGACGAAGTTTGTGCGCACAGTCACTGGCAAAACTCAAAAGTGGTATTAGGCGACGTAAGTGTCGCCTAATCCGGCAATTTGTCCAACAAGCTGGCAGGCCGGCTGCTTCCCTCACGATTTCAGCAACTCCTCCCGCGACCCGAGCCAGCGCTGCAAATGGCGCTCTGCCAATTCGGGATGGCCGGTCAGCATTTCCTCGGCCACGCCGCGCGCCATCTCGACCAGATCGGCATCCATTTCCAGATCGGCGTAGCGCAGCAGCGGGACACCGCTTTGCCGGCTGCCGACGAATTCGCCGGGGCCGCGGATCTGCAGGTCCTGGCGGGCGATCTCGAAACCGTCGCTGTTCTCGTAGATGATCTTCAGGCGCTGGCGGGCGACTTCGCCCAGCGGGCCGGCGTAGATCAGGACGCAACTCGATTCGTACTGGCCGCGCCCGACGCGGCCGCGCAACTGGTGCAGTTGCGCGAGGCCGAAACGCTCGGCGTGTTCGATGACCATCAGGCTGGCGTTCGGCACATCGACGCCGACCTCGATGACCGTCGTCGCCACCAGCACGTCGATCTCGCCGGCGGCGAAGGCGGCCATCACGGCCTGCTTTTCGTCGGCCTTGAGGCGACCGTGCACCAGTCCCACGGTCAACCCCGGCAGTTCGGCCGAAAGCGCCTCCCAGGTCTCCTGCGCGGTCTGCAACTGCAGGGCTTCCGATTCCTCGATCAGCGGGCAGACCCAGTAGGCCTGACGGCCTTCCTCGACGTGCTTCTTGACGAAGCCGACGACGTCGTCGCGCCGGCTGTCGGCAACCAGCCGCGTCTTGACCGGGGTACGCCCGGGCGGCAGTTCGTCGAGCACGGTGACGTCGAGGTCGGCGTAGTAGCTCATCGCCAGCGTGCGCGGAATTGGTGTCGCCGACATCATCAACTGGTGCGGGTTGCTGCCCTTCTTGCGCAGGGCGAGGCGCTGGGCGACGCCGAAGCGGTGCTGTTCGTCGACGATGGCCAGCCCCAGTCTGGCGAAATCGACGCCCTCCTGGATCAGCGCGTGGGTTCCGACGACCAGTTGCGCGTCGTCTGCCGTCGCCGCCAGCTGCTCGCGCCTGGCTTTGCTCTTCAGGCTGCCCGAAAGCCAGGCGACGCGGACACCGAGCGGTTCCAGCCAGTCCCTGAGCTTCAGGTAATGCTGCCCGGCGAGGATTTCGGTCGGCGCCATGAAGGCGGCCTGCCAGCCGGCCGAAATCGCCTGACAGGCAGCGAGCGCGGCGACGATGGTCTTGCCGGCGCCGACGTCGCCCTGCAGCAGGCGCTGCATCGGGTAAGGCTGGGCGAGGTCGCCGCCGATTTCGGCCATCGCCCGCAACTGGGCGCCGGTGAGACCGAACGACAGGCGGTCGAGCAGGCGCGCGCCGAGATCGTCGCGAGCCACCAGCACCGGCGCCCCCTTTTCGCGCCTTGCAAGGTAAGCGCGGCGCAAGCACAGTTGCTGGGCCAGCACCTCGTCGAACTTGACGCGTTGCCAGGCGGGATGGTGGCGCGCGTGCAGCGTGGCGAGATCGGTCCCTGGCGGCGGGCGATGCAGGAAATGCAGGCTGCGCGCGAGGCCCGGCAGCTTGAGATGCTGACGCAGTTCGTCGGGGATGGTGTCGGACAGGTCGCCCTCGGCCAGCGCCTTGCCGATCAGTTTCTGCAGCGTCGAATTCGCGACGCCTGCGGTCGACGGGTAAATCGGGGTCAATTCCGTCGGTAGCGGCTCGCCCTCGGCCACCTTGTGGAAGCGCGGATGGACCATCTCGGCGCCGAAGAAGCCGCCGCGCACCTCACCGAAGGCACGCACGCGCGAGCCTTCGCTCAGCGCCGCCTGCTGGGTCGGGTAGGCGCTGAAGAAGCGCATGGTCAGCTCGCCGCTGTCATCGAGCGCCCGCACGACCATCTGCCGGCGCGGCCGGAACTGCACCTCGCGGGAACTGACGACGACCTCGACCTGCACCGGCTCGCCCCAAGGCGCTTGAGCCACCGGCGTGATGCGGGTTTCGTCCTCGTAGCGCAGCGGCAGGTGCACCAGCAAATCGGCCTCGCGATGGAGGCCGATCCTGGCGAGCTTCTTGCGCAGCGCCTCGGGGGCGCGGATCGGGTCGGATGTCCCGCTGGCCGTCATCGGCCGCTCAGGTTCCGATGAACATCACCGCATCGGCCTCGACCAGCGCGCCGCGCGGCAGCTCCTTGACGCCGACGGCGGCGCGCGCCGGGAAGGGCTCGCTGAAGTAGCGGGCCATGGTTTCATTGACCCTGGCGAAGTTGCCGAGGTCGGTCAGGAAAACGTTGAGCTTGACGATGTCGGCCAGCGACCCGCCGGCGGCTTCGGCGACGGCCTTGAGATTTTCGAAGACGCGAACGATTTGCGCATCGATACCGTCTACCATCTGCATGGAAGCCGGATCGAGGCCGATCTGCCCCGACATGTAGACGGTGTCGCCGACGCGCACGGCTTGCGAATAGGTGCCGATGGCGGCCGGGGCTTGCGGGGTGGCGATGATGGTCTTGGCCATGAGGTGCTTTCTGTGTCCGGATTGCAAAATCCCTATTCTAGCCTTGGTAGCCCATGAACCCGCGCATCGAATCCCTGGAAAAAATGCTTGACGGCCCGCGCGACGGCGCCCTGCTCCGCTTCTCGCTCGGCAACGAATACCTGAAGGCGGGCGATCCGGCCAAAGCCGGAAAATGCTTCCAGGAAGCGGTCGACCGCGACAGCCAGTATTCGGCGGCGTGGAAGGCGCTCGGCAAGGCACTCGCCGAGGCTGGCGACAACGCCGGGGCGCAGGCCGCCTACGAACGCGGCATCGCCGTCGCCGAGGCCAAGGGCGACATCCAGGCGGCGAAGGAAATGAAGGTCTTCGCCAGGCGGATTCGCAAGGCGCTCTCCGAGTAATCTGTCGCCTGGCAGCGCCGCAACAAATCGGCAGTTTCTGAGCCAGATCAACACCGACAGCCATGGCTCGCGTAGGATTTCACCTCTGACACCGCGTGCTTTAGGGAGAGAGTCATGGGGAAGACACTGAAACTTGCCACACTTCTCAGTCTCGTGGCCCTCTTTACTGCGGGTTGCGCAACCAACCGCAGCGAAGTCCAGTTGAGTGTGCCGCTCGCCACGACGGCGCAGATTTCCGCTCCGAAGGGAGTTAGCGTCGTTATCCGCTCAATCAAAGATGAAAGGCTCTTTGAGATTGCCCCGTCCGACCCGAGCATTCCTTCTCTCGGATTTGAAGGTAGCGCCAACGCAACACAGGAGTTGAAGTCCCGCGCCATCGCCAGAAAACGAAATACCTTTGGAAAAGCATTGGGGGATGTCGTTCTTCAGGAGGGGAAAACCGTTCCTGGCATCATCCGCGAGACGCTAACCACGGCATTTGAGCAGGCTGGCTACAAGGTAACCCCCACAGCCGAGGCGGGGAGTTCCCCGCTGGTTGTTGATGTACGCATCACGCGATTCTGGGCCTGGATGACACCAGGCTTCTGGGCTCTGACCTTCGAGGCCAGAATCGAAACTGACCTCGAGATTCAGGGAAAGGATTCCGTTGTCAGCATCAAGTCTTACGCAAATGACTCGAGACAGCTCGGCACCGATAGCGCGTGGATAGATATCGTCAGCAAGGGGCTTCAGGAATATCAGGCACAAGCAGCAGCCAGGTTTTCGGCACTGTTGCCGTAATACCTCTTGCAAGAAGGTCCGTCATCTCAGCATGCTGGACCATGGCAAGATGCATTGGTCGCCCTCGCGCAGACTACGTCCGGCCACCAGGGGAACGACCTTGCTGGCCAGGCATCTGCTCAAAGCGCCTGACGGAAGTCCTAGAACCCGTTCGAATACTGTATGCCGAGCAGGTGGCCGCTGTCGCTGTAGGAACCGCGCAGGTTGCTGGTGGCGCCGGGGAAGGTCTTGGTCTGGTTGATGTCGGCATCCTTGACATACAGGTAGGCATAGCCAGCATCGATCTTGCCGTAGGCGCCGCCATTCCATTGCGCGCCGAGCGAGAACCAGATGCGGTCGTTGTCCGGGACGCGGACAGTTCGGTCATTGTCTGTCGTCGGGGTGCGGTCATAGGCGATGCCGAATTTCAGCTTCCACGCCTCTGTCGCTTTGTAGGCTGCCCCCCAGGCGAAACGCCAGGAATCCCGGTAACCGAAGATCTCGCTGCCGATCTGCGCGCCGGTATTGCTGTTGATCACGTTGAGCGTCTTCAGTGTGCCCCAGTTGGTATAGGAAAGATCGCCCATCGCTTCCCAGCGATCCGACACCTGTTGCCAGACCGACAGGATGAAGGTATCCGGCAACTTGACATCGGTTTTGACCGACCTTGAAGTGAGCGCCGTATTTGAGTTTCCTTCCAGCGTGTAGTCGACCGCCGAGCGATACGAAATGCCGACACGCATCGCGGGCGACAAGGTGAAGAGGGCGCCGGCATTCCAGCCCCAGGAGGCGTCATCGCCCTTCAGTTGCGATGACCTGAGCACACCGGGAACCGCCGACGTCAACTCGGCATCGAGGGTCTGGTAACTGAAACCGAGGCCAAGCGACACCTTGTCGTTCACCTTCCAGGCCAGGGACGGGTTGTAGTTCACCGTCGTAATCTTGGACTTGATTCCCTGATAGCTGCCGATCCAGTTATTGGCGTCATACTCGGTCTTCAACCCGAAGGGTGACGAGATGCCGAGCCCGATGAACCAGTCCGGCGCCACTTGCCAGGAGAAATACGCATTGGGAACTGCCGCCCAGCTTCCGGCATTACCGCCATCGCCCCCGGTTCCGAGCAGACCGCTCGAACCTTCGTTGCTGAATTTGAAGCTCGGCCCGACACCGGCAACGCCGACCGAGAGCTGAATCCCGGGAAGCTGGGTCATGCCGGCCGGATTGAAGAAGATCGTCCCAGCATTGTCGGCGACCGCGGCCGACCCGGCAAACGAGGTGGCGATGCCGCTTGCATTCTGCTCCCAGAGCTGGAAGGCCGAGGCGGAGGCAACACCGGAAAATGCCAGCAGGAGAATGCCCGGCAGGGGTCGGAAGGTCATTTTCTTCATTGTTTCAATTCACCTGAACAGGATTTCGCACCCACCTGATTTTACGGATTTTCTGGTGGAACGATACGTTTTTTGCCAGTTCCATCGATGGCAACGTAGGTTAGTTGCGCTTCCGTCACCTTGACCGCCACCGGATTGGCATAATTCCGTTCGGCGTAGACCTCGACATTGACGGTGATCGAGGTGTTCCCGACATGCACGACTTCGGCGTAGAGGCTGATCAGGTCGCCCACCGAGATCGGCTGCTTGAACTGGAAGGAATTCACCGAAACAGTCGTCACCCGGCCCCGGGCACGGCGCATGGCGGGTATCGCGCCGGCCAAGTCGACTTGGGCCATGACCCAGCCACCGAAGACATCGCCATTCTGGTTCAGGTCGGCCGGCATCGGCACCGTACGCAGGACCGGCTGTTTTTGCGGAAGACTGACGCGGTCGACGGCCATGATGGCTCCCTTTTCAAGTTGGGCGTGATTTTCGTGGAAACTGCGAAGATTTCATATACTGGTAAAAACACCCACAAGGCAAGCTCCCAACATGCGTCGCGCAAGCACCCTCCCCAAGCCGCCGGCCGGCCAACCCGTAACGGAATCGCATATCTGGCCGACGATTCGCCTCCTCTTTCCCTATCTCTGGGCCTACCGCCTGCGCGTAATGATGGCTTTGGCCTGCCTGATCGGCGCCAAGGTCGCCAATGTCAGCGTCCCGATGGTCTTCAAGGAGATGATCGACAGCCTTTCAATGACCGATCAGACATTGGTGCTACCGGTATTGCTGCTCATGCTCTACGGCGCTCTCCGATTTTCGACCGCCCTGTTCACCGAGTTGCGGGAATTCCTGTTCGCCCGCGTGACCCAGAGGGCTGTCCGCCAGGTGGCGCTCGAGGTTTTCCGCCACCTGCACGAGCTGAGCCTGCGCTTTCATCTTGAAAGGCAGACTGGCGGCGTCTCGCGCGACATCGAGCGCGGTACCCGCTCGATTTCCAGCCTGATCTCCTACACGCTCTACTCAATACTGCCGACGCTGGTCGAAATGGCTCTTGTCCTCGGCATTCTTTTCGTCAAGTACGACCTCGGCTTCGTGCTGATCACCGTCGTTTCGCTGGTCACCTATATCGTATTCACTGTCGGGGTCAGCAACTGGCGCATCGATATCCGGCGCGCCGTGAACGAGAGCGATTCGGCCGCCAACACGCGGGCGGTCGACAGCCTTCTCAATTACGAGACTGTCAAGTATTTCAACAACGAGGCCTACGAGGCGCGGCGCTACGACGAGCAGATGCTCAAGTGGGAGGATGCCGCGACGCGCAGCCAGAAGACGCTGTCGGTGCTCAACCTCGGACAGCAACTGATCATCGCGCTCGGCGTCACGGCGATGATGTGGCGCGCTGCCAACGGCGTGGTCGAGGGCAGGATGTCCATCGGCGACCTGGTGCTGGTCAACGCCTTCCTGATCCAGCTCTACATTCCGCTCAATTTTCTTGGCGTCGTCTATCGCGAAATCCGCCAGGCGCTGACCGACATCGAGCGGATGTTCAACCTGCTCAAGGAAAATCGCGAGATCGCCGACGCCCCCGATGCCCGCGACCTGCCGGGCGGCGCGCTGCAGGTCAATTTCGACGCGGTCGACTTCGCTTACGAGCGGGACCGCGCCATCCTGCACAACCTGAACTTTGCCATTCCCCCCGGCAAGACCGTCGCCGTGGTCGGCCACTCGGGCGCCGGCAAATCGACCCTGGCCCGCCTGCTGTATCGCTTCTATGACGTGACGGGCGGCGCCATCCGGATCAATGGCCACGACCTGCGCAGCCTCAAGCAGGGCAGCCTGCGCTCGGCAATCGGCATCGTCCCGCAGGACACCGTGTTGTTCAACGATTCGATCTTCTACAACATCAACTACGGACGCCCCGATGCGAGCCGCGAGGAAGTGTTCGCCGCCGCCCGCGCCGCCCAGTTGCACGACTTCATCGAATCACTGCCGCAGAAGTACGAAACGCGGGTCGGCGAACGCGGCCTGAAACTCTCCGGCGGCGAGAAGCAGCGTGTCGCGATTGCCCGCACCCTGCTCAAGAACCCGCCCATCCTGATTTTCGACGAGGCGACATCGGCCCTCGATTCTGCGACCGAGCGCGCCATCCAGGGCCAACTCGAACTGGCCGCCATTGGCCGGACGACCCTGATCATCGCCCACCGCCTGTCGACCGTGATGAATGCCGACGAGATTCTCGTCATGGAAGCCGGCCACGTCATCGAGCGCGGCACTCATGCGGCCCTGCTCGATGCCGGTGGCGCCTACGCGCAGATGTGGCTCTTGCAGCAGCAGGAGCGGGCGGCCGGAAGCGCCTGACACGCACGCTTGCCTGCACAGCGACCTCTCCGGTTTGCCCGTCACCTTCACTGCGCCTGGAATATCGGAGGAATGCAAACCTGATCCGCCACGATCGGGAGCGCGACCCTCAGCGTGCATTCGACGTCAGTAGACACGCCAATGTGGTCTCAACAATGGTAATCTTCGAAGACATCGACTATGTGACATTCGTCAATGTTGCCGTAATCGCCCTCTTTGCAGCAGGACGAAAGCAATAACATCCCGCAATGTCTTTTTACGAAGCAGATCAAACCAATGGAGGAAGACCACATGCAACTAACCAAGTTCGTCTCTGCAGCCCTCATTGCTGCGGCCCTTGCAGCCACGCCAGCCCTGTCCCAGGAATCGGCGACGCTCAAGAAGATAAAGGACACGGGAACTATCACCCTCGGCCACCGCGAGTCGTCTATTCCCTTCTCGTACTATAACGACCAGCAACAGGTCATCGGCTATTCGCAGGAACTGATGATGAAGGTGGTAGACGCCATCAAGTCCGACCTCAAGCTGGCCAAGCTCGACACGAAACTGATGCCGGTCACGTCGGCCAACCGGATTACGCTGATCCAGAACGGGACGGTTGACATCGAATGCGGGTCGACGACCAATAATACTGAACGGCAAAAGCAGGTATCGTTCTCGACTTCCATCTTCATCGTTGGCACCCGCCTGTTGACGAAGAAGACTTCGGGGATCTCGGATTTTCCGGATCTTGCCGGCAAGAACGTGGTCGTCACCGCCGGCACGACTTCCGAGCGCCTGTTGCGCAAGCTGAACGAAGACAAGCAGATGAAGATGAACATCATCTCGGCCAAAGATCACGGCGAATCCTTCCTGACGCTGGAAACGGGCCGCGCCGTTGCCTTCATGATGGACGACGCGCTGCTCTATGGCGAGATCGCCAAGGCCAAGAAGCCCGGCGACTGGGCCGTCGTCGGCAAGCCCATGTCCGAGGAAGCATACGGGTGCATGCTGCGCAAGGACGACCCGGGTTTCAAGAAGGTCGTCGATGCCGCGCTGACCAAGGCGATGACTTCCGGCGAGGCTGAGAAGATCTACAACAAGTGGTTCCTCAACCCGATTCCGCCAAAGGGGCTGAACCTGAGCATGCCGCTGCCGGATGACCTCAAGGCCCTGTACAAGGCACCCAACGACAAGGCGTTCGAGTAATCCCGCAGGTTGCAGCCGACTGATCACCGGGGGCATTGTCCCCGGTGGACGGGCATTGATTGGGGAGGAGGAATATGGCTTACAACTGGAACTGGGAGGTCTTCCTCCAACCCAGTGCGACCGGTGAGGGAACCTACCTAACCTGGCTACTGGAAGGTCTGAAATGGACCGTGACGCTGTCGCTCAGTTCGTGGATGATCGCGCTCATCGTCGGCTCGGTCATCGGCGTGCTACGCACCGTTCCGAACCGCTGGCTGTCGCTGATCGCCGCAACCTACGTCGAGATATTCCGCAACATCCCGCTGTTGGTCCAACTGTTCATCTGGTACTTCGTCATGCCTGAACTGCTCCCGACGACGATGGGCGATACCCTGAAGCAGATGAACCCGCTGGCACAGCAGTTCTTCTCGGCAATGGTCTGTCTCGGACTTTTCACCGCGGCACGCGTTGCCGAACAGGTCCGTTCGGGGATCAATTCGCTTCCGCGCGGCCAGAAGAATGCGGGGCTGGCGATGGGCTTCACGCTGGCCCAAGTCTACCGTCACGTATTGCTGCCCATGGCCTACCGCATCATCATGCCGCCGCTGACCTCCGAATTTCTCAACATCTTCAAGAATTCGGCGGTGGCCACGACGATCGGCCTGATCGAGCTCTCCAGACAGGCGCAGCAATTGGTCGATTTCACCGCCCAACCTTACGAAGCCTTCATTGCCGTGACCGTGCTCTACGTCCTGATCAACGTCATCGTGATGTTCCTGATGCGTCATGTCGAGCAGAAGGTCCGAGTACCCGGATATGTCGGAGGAAAATGAGCATGTATGAATTCGACTGGACGTCTATCCCGGGCGCGATTCCCCTGCTCGCCAAGGGCATGCTGGTGACGCTGGAAGTCACCCTCACCGCCATTGCCGTCGGCATCGTCTGGGGTACCCTGCTGGCCGTCGCGCGACTAGGCAAAAATAAGGTTCTTGCCTGGTTGGCCGCCGGCTACGTCAATCTTTTCCGCTCAGTTCCACTGGTCATGGTCATCCTGTGGTTTTACCTGATTGTTCCGCAGGCGCTCAAGGCAGTGTTCGGCGAAGAGATCGGCGACATCCGTCTGACTTCTGCCTTGGTCGCTTTCGCGCTCTTCGAGGCGGCCTATTACTCGGAGATCGCGCGCGCCGGCATTCAGAGCGTCACCAGAGGACAGGTATCGGCCGGCTTGGCGCTCGGCCTCACTCCCGGGCAGACGATGCGCCTGATCGTCCTGCCGCAGGCTTTCCGCAACATGCTGCCGCTGCTCCTGACGCAAGCCATCATCCTGTTTCAGGATACATCGCTGGTCTACGTCATCGGCCTTTCCGACTTCTTCGGCACTTCCTACAAGGTCGGCGACCGTGACGGTCGACTTGTCGAACTTCTGCTTTTTGCCGGAGCCGTCTATTTCGTCATCTGCTTCTCCGTCTCTCGAGTGGTGAAGCATCTTCAAGCGAGATTCAGCCAATGATCGATATTCGGAACGTTTCAAAGTGGTACGGGCAGTTTCAGGTGCTGGCCGAATGCACCACCAGCGTCCAGGAGGGTGAAGTCATCGTTGTCTGCGGTCCATCCGGGTCCGGGAAATCGACGCTGATCAAGTGCGTAAACGGTCTGGAGCCATTCCAGCAAGGCGATATCATCGTCAAGGGAACCTCGATTGCCGATCCCAAGACCAACCTATCGAAGTTACGCGCCCATGTTGGCATGGTTTTCCAGAACTTCGAGTTGTTCCCGCACATGCGCATTACCGAGAACCTGACGATCGGTCAGATCAAGGTCCTCAACCGGAGCAAGGACGAGGCGCTGGAAAAGGGGCTAAAGCTCCTTGACCGCGTTGGCCTGAAAGCACAAGCGAACAAGTTCCCCGGCGAACTGTCCGGTGGCCAGCAACAGCGCGTGGCGATTGCTCGAGCCCTGGCGATGGATCCGATCTGCATGCTGTTCGATGAGCCAACCTCGGCGCTCGACCCAGAAATGATCAACGAGGTGCTCGATGTCATGGTCGAACTCGCGAAGGAAGGCATGACCATGATGTGCGTCACCCATGAGATGGGCTTTGCGCGCAAGGTGGCGCACCGCGTCATTTTCATGGATCAGGGCCGAATCGTCGAAGATGCGAAGAAGGAAGACTTCTTCGGCAAGCCGCGTTCCGAGAGGGCCCAACAATTCCTTTCAAAGATATTGCAGCACTGAAAAAATCAAGGCCGGGATATCCCGGCCTTGATTTCTGCTGAACCCGGAGGCCTCAGGCGGCTTCGTCGATTTCCACAGCCTCGGTCGGCTCCGGGCGATCCACCAGTTCGACAAACGCCATCGGCGCATTGTCTCCGACGCGGAAGCCGCACTTGAGAATGCGCAGATAGCCGCCAGGGCGTGTTGCATAGCGCGGGCCAATCTCGCCGAAGAGCTTGACGACGGTAGCGCGATCACGCAGACGATCAAATGCCAAGCGCTTGTTGGCCACGGTGGGCGTCTTGCCAATGGTGATCATCGGTTCGACGACACGGCGCAGTTCCTTTGCCTTAGGAAGCGTGGTCTTGATCGCCTCATGTTTGAGCAGCGAAACGGTCATGTTGCGCAGCATCGCCAAGCGGTGGCTGCTGGTACGGTTGAGTTTGCGAAGTCCCAAACGGTGACGCATGGTTAATCCTTTCTATGTTCTACAGGCGTCCCTTGACTGCCCGGGTCGAAAAAGATCGTCAGACCTTTTCAAGACCGGCCGGCGGCCAGTTTTCCAATTTCATGCCCAAGGTCAAACCACGGGCAGCCAACACTTCCTTGATCTCATTCAGTGACTTGCGTCCCAAGTTCGGCGTCTTCAGGAGCTCGTTCTCGGTACGCTGAATCAGATCGCCGATGTAATAGATGTTCTCGGCCTTCAGACAGTTCGCCGAGCGTACCGTCAATTCGAGATCATCCACCGGCCGTAACAGGACCGGGTCGACCTGAATTGGCTTGGAATGTTCCTCGGGCGGCGCGGTACCTTCGAGGTTGGCAAAAACAGTGAGCTGTTCCATCAGCGCGCGGGCAGCGTAACGGATCGCCTCTTCCGGCTCGACAACACCGTTGGTTTCAATATCGACAATCAACTTGTCCAGGTCGGTGCGCTGCTCAACGCGAGCACTTTCCACGGTGTAGGCGACACGGCGGATCGGGCTGAAAGAGGCATCAAGCAACAGCTTCCCGATGGTCTTGGATTCGTCCAGATTGCGCATGTTGCCTGGCACATAGCCGCGCCCCTTCTCGACCTTGATCTCAAGCGACAGCTTTCCACCAGGGGCCAGATGCGCAATGACATGCTCCGGATTGATGATTTCAACGTCGTGCGGCAACTCGATGTCGCCTGCACGAACAGCGCCTTCACCTGCCTTGGAGAGCTTCAGGTTAACCACATCTCGATTGTGCAGTTTGAACACCACTCCCTTGAGGTTCAGTAGGATATCGACGACATCCTCCTGAACGCCGTCAACCGTGGAGTACTCATGCAGCACACCGTCAATACCGACCTCGGTCGGCGCATATCCAGGCATCGACGAGAGCAGAATGCGACGCAATGCATTGCCAAGGGTATGGCCGTAGCCGCGTTCGAACGGCTCCATCACGACTTTGGCCTGCACGGGCGAAACGCTCTGCACATCAATAATGCGGGGTTTCAGAAGTCCACTGCTTTGCATGGGGTTGCTTCCTCTGCGAAGTGATTACTTCGAGTAAAGTTCGATGACGAGACCTTCGTTCAGGGTCGACGGCAACTCGGAGCGCTGCGGCATGGCCTTGAACGTACCCTTGCCCTCCTTGATGTCAACCGCGATCCATTCCGGGAAGCCCCTGGATTCAGCGGCTTCGAGAGCCGCCTTGCAACGCAGTGAGGCACGGGAGCGGGCGGTAAGCTGAACCACATCACCCGGCTTGACAATGTAAGACGGGATATTGACGCGCTTGCCATTGACCAAGACGCCGTTGTGTCTGACAACCTGGCGCGACTCGGCGCGCGAGGCGCCAAATCCCATGCGGTAGGCGACGGAGTCCAGACGGGCTTCCAGAAGCTGAAGCAGGTTCTCACCGGTCTGGCCCTTGCGTCGATCAGCTTCGGCGAAGGTCCTGCGGAATTGACCTTCGAGCACACCATAGACGCGACGAATCTTCTGTTTGGCGCGCAGATGGACGCCGTAGTCGGAGAGACGTGCGCCGGATTTCTGCCCATGCTGACCAGGAGCATATGAACGACGTTCAATGGCACACTTGTCAGTGAAGCACTTTTCGCCCTTCAGGAAGAGCTTTTCGCCTTCGCGGCGGCACTGACGGCATTTCGGATCGAGATTACGAGCCACTTGTCTTTCTCCTTAGATGCGGCGCTTTTTGGGCGGACGGCAGCCGTTGTGCGGCACTGGCGTCACGTCGGAAATGGAAGTGATCTTCATGCCCAGCGCATTCAGCGCGCGAACCGAGGACTCACGCCCAGGACCGGGACCCTTGATACGGACCTCGACATTCTTGACGCCGCATTCCTGAGCCGCCTTGCCCGCAGCCTCAGCGGCCACCTGGGCGGCAAACGGAGTGGACTTGCGCGAACCTTTGAAGCCGGCGCCACCGGAAGTTGCCCAAGAGAGCGCGTTGCCCTGCCGGTCGGTAATGGTAATGATGGTGTTGTTGAACGACGCGTGAATGTGGGCAATCCCCTCCGCGACGTTCTTCTTGACCTTCTTGCGAACTTTGACTTTGGTAGCAGTCTTTGCCATTTTCTGTCCTTATCTACTTCTTGCCAGCGATGGCTTTGCGCGGACCCTTGCGGGTGCGGGCATTGGTCTTGGTGCGCTGGCCACGGCAAGGAAGGCCCTTGCGATGGCGCAGGCCACGATAGCAACCAAGGTCCATCAGACGCTTGATGTTCATCGTGACTTCGCGGCGCAGATCACCCTCGACAGTGAATCTTGCGATCTCATCACGCAGGCGATCCATGTCCGAATCGGACAGATCCTTCATTTTGATCGCACGACCAACGCCGGCCGCATCACATATTTTCTGTGCGCGGGTACGACCGATGCCGTAAATCGCTGTCAACGCGATTTCAGCATGCTGATGGTTCGGAATGTTTACCCCTGCAATACGGGCCATCGAATCACTCCACTCTTTCGAAAATTAACAAATGCCGGATTGCCAGGAATTCAGCCCTGGCGTTGCTTGTGACGGGGGTCCTTGCAAATGACGCGCACGATACCCTTGCGACGGATAACCTTGCAATTGCGACACACGCACTTCACTGAAGGTTGCACTTTCATGTCTTACTCCTCATCTGCGAGAGCTTGGAAGCAGCCGTGATTCCTTTGCCCTGCGGTTTGTTGCGTAGAGAATCTTTACTTGGAGGAGAATTAAATCTCTGCCAAGGTGAAACCGTATGGTGCCAATTGAACGCTGTCCTTGGCACCGAGAAAAATGCAGAGTGACCGCCTGCGCACGTTTCCGGAAACAATAGCTTGAACTTGATGGCCATTTCCGAGATTGACTGCACTGGGGCTTCAACCACCGCGCCTGGCATCTCGATGCTGTCCCGTTGGCCATCTTGAATTACTTGATCATTGGCGATCCCTTGAAATTGGCTTTCTTCAAGAGGCTTTCATACTGGTGCGACATGACATAGGCCTGCACCTGAGACATGAAGTCCATGGTGACGACGACTATAATGAGCAAAGAGGTACCGCCAAAGTAAAAAGGTACGTTCCACTTCAAAATGAGAAATTCTGGCAACAAGCAAACAATGGTGATGTAGGCAGCGCCGATCAAAGTCAGACGCATGAGGATCTTGTCAATGTAGCGCGCCGTCTGCTCACCAGGGCGGATACCCGGAACAAAAGCGCCGCTCTTCTTCAGGTTGTCGGCGGTCTCCTTGGAATTGAAGACAAGTGCCGTGTAGAAAAAGCAGAAAAACACGATCGCGCCAGCATAGAGCATCACGTAAATGGGCTGGCCCGGCGAAAGGGTGCCCGCCACATCCTTCAGCCAGCGCATCGATTCGCCCGATCCGAACCATCCAGCAAGTGTGGCCGGAAAGAGGATAATCGACGAGGCAAAGATCGGCGGAATAACACCTGACATGTTCAACTTCAGCGGCAGATGGGAACTCTGCCCACCGTAAATCTTGTTGCCAACCTGGCGCTTGGCATAATTGACCAGAATTTTGCGTTGACCGCGCTCAACGAACACAACAAAGGCGGTGACAACAACAACCAGGGCACAGATGATCAACGCTGTCAGTGGGTGCATGGCGCCGGTACGAACCAGTTCGAGCAGGCCACCGATGGCATTTGGCAGTCCTGCGGCGATGCCGGCAAAAATAATGATAGAAATGCCGTTGCCCAAGCCACGCTCGGTAATCTGTTCGCCCAGCCACATCAGGAACATGGTCCCGGTGACCAGTGTTGAAACCGTCGTCAGACGGAACATGAAGCCCGGATCATTGACTAGCCCTGCCTGAGCTTCCAGCGCAACGGCAATGCCCAAGCCCTGGAAGAGCGCCAAGCCAACGGTGCCGTAACGCGTGTATTGCGTGATCTTGCGTCGGCCGGCTTCGCCTTCCTTCTTCAGCGCTTCAAGTTGCGGGCTAGCCACGCTCATCAGTTGCATGATGATCGACGCCGAAATGTACGGCATGATCCCCAGTGCGAAAATCGTAAAACGCGAGAGGGCGCCGCCGGAAAACATGTTGAACATGCCCAAGATGCCACCCTGCTGCGAATTGAACAGGTCGGAGAGCACGTTGGGATCGATTCCGGGAACTGGGATATGCGCACCGATCCGATAGACAACCAGAGCGCCCAGCAGGAACCACAGCCGGCGCTTGAGATCGCCGAACTTGCCACCCTTGCCTACCGTATTGGGAGTTGCCGCCAACGCGCTAACCTTTCCCGGGGTTACCCGGCGACCGAGCCGCCGACTGCTTCTATCGCAGCCTTGGCGCCCTTGGTCGCACCGACGCCCTTGAGCGTCACCTTGCGCGAAATCGCACCAGAAAGAATCACCTTGGCGGCCAAGGCATCACCGGGAACAACACCGGCTGCCTGCAAGACCAGCAAATCGATCTCGTCGACGGGCAGACGCTCCAGGTCAGTCAGGCGAACCTGATAGTTCCGGTCACGGGTCATGGATTTGAAGCCGACCTTCGGCAGTCGACGCTGCAATGGCATCTGCCCGCCCTCAAAACCGACCTTATGAAAACCGCCGGCCCGGGATTTTTGTCCCTTGTGACCGCGGCCACACGTCTTGCCGAAGCCGGAACCGATGCCACGACCGACGCGCTTGCGGGCCTTCTTGGAGCCTTCGCCAGGCTTGATGGTATTCAGACGCATGGGTTAACCCTCAACCTTAACGAGATACTGAACCTTGTTGATCATGCCGCGCACCGCTGGCGTATCCAGCAACTCGGAGGAACTGTTCAACTTGCGCAGACCCAGGCCACGCACAGTCGCCCGATGGTCCTGCTTGGTTCCGATGATGCTCTTGACGAGCGTCACTTTTATTTTCTTGTCAGCCATGGCTTACCCCAGGATCTGTTCAACTGAGAGGCCGCGCTTGGCGGCTATTTCAGATGGCGTATTGACCTTCGAAAGCCCATCAATGGTTGCGCGCACGATGTTGTACGGATTGGTCGAACCGTGAGCCTTGGCGACTACATTGGTCACACCGGCAACTTCGAAAACAGCCCGCATGGCACCCCCGGCAATGATGCCGGTACCCTCTGGCGCCGGCTGGATCATGACTTTTGCAGCGCCATGATGGCCCATCACCGTGTGATGGACTGTGCCGTTCTTGAGACTGACCTTGGCCATCCTGCGACGTGCCTCGTCCATCGCTTTCTGAACAGCGACCGGCACTTCTCGCGACTTGCCCTTCCCCATACCGAGGCCGCCGTCACCATCGCCAACGACCGTCAATGCGGCGAAACCAAGGATGCGGCCACCCTTCACCACCTTGGTGACGCGGTTGATCGAAACCATCTTTTCGCGCATGCCATCATCGCGCTCCTCAGCCTGTTGGGGCTTCCTGCTTCTTTCGGGTTTAGCCATTTCTTAACCTTGTCCTTTCGCAGCGATCAGAACTTCAAGCCGGCTTCACGCGCCGCTTCCGCCAGCGCCTGAACCCGCCCATGGAACTGAAGACCGGAGCGATCAAAAGCGACCTGCTCGACGCCGGCAGCTTTGGCGCGCGCGGCGATCAACTTGCCAACGGCCGCTGCAGCGGCCTTGTTTCCACCATTCGGCAAGTCCTTGCGAACACCCGTTTCGAGCGTGGAAGCCGAAGCCAATACCTTGCCGCCGCCCGGCGAAATGACCTGGGCGTAAATGTGGCAGTTAGTGCGGTTAACACACAGGCGCACAGCCTTCAACTCGGCAATCTTGGCCCGGGTCTTGCGGGCACGGCGCAGACGCGCTTCTTTCCTGTTAAACATATGCCACCCTTACTTCTTTTTCTTGGTTTCCTTGATAGCCACCACTTCGCCGAC
The DNA here is from genome assembly GCA_016714975.1 of Candidatus Dechloromonas phosphorivorans. Taxonomy (GTDB): domain Bacteria; phylum Pseudomonadota; class Gammaproteobacteria; order Burkholderiales; family Rhodocyclaceae; genus Azonexus; species Azonexus phosphoriphilus. The sequence continues at coordinate 467,592 of JADKBR010000001.1, forward strand.
ATAACGCACACCCTTGCCCTTGTAAGGCTCCGGCTTGCGATATGCACGAACTTCGGCGGCAACCTGACCGACCTGCTGCTTGTCTGAACCTTTGAGAACGATTTCGGTCTGCGTAGGACACTCAGCTTTGACGCCTTCCGGCATTCTGTGGGCGATTGGATGGGAAAAGCCAAGCGACAGGTTCAGCATGTCACCCTGAACTTGGGCACGATAGCCCACGCCAATCAGTTGCAACTTCTTTTCAAAGCCCTTGCTTACACCAACCATCATGTTGCTGAGGTTGGCCTGCATGGTGCCCCACATCGCATTCGCTATGCGTCCGTCCGCCCCGCCAGCCTTGGCAACCACCAATTTTTGGCCATCCAATGAAACCGTCACGGCGGAATGCGGTGCGATCTTCAGCGTTCCCAGCGGACCTTTGACGACAATCTGCTCCGCGACGCTTACTTCCACACCGGGTGGAACAACAACGGGATTCTTACCTATTCGAGACATGTCCGCTCCCTTATGCCACGATGCACAAAACTTCGCCGCCCACCTTGCTTGCGCGAGCCCGGCGATCAGTCATGACACCCTTAGGGGTTGATACAATAGCCACCCCAAGCCCGTTCATGACCCGGGGAATGTCTTCACAGCCCTTGTAGATACGCAGGCCAGGCTTCGAAACCCTTTCAATCCGCTCAATGACCGGGCGGCCGGCGTAGTACTTGAGACCGATTTCAAGCGTTGCCTTGCCATCGGGCTGGAGCACCGCGAAATTCTCGACATAGCCTTCGTCCTTGAGCACGGTGGCGATTGCCACCTTTACCTTGGATGAAGGCATGGAGACGGACGCTTTTTCGGCGAGTTGGGCGTTGCGGATGCGTGTCAGCATGTCCGCGATCGGATCGCTCATTGACATTTCTGTACCTCCCTTTACCAACTCGCCTTAACAACACCCGGGATCTCGCCATTAAAGGCCAACTCACGAATCTTGTTACGACACAAGCCGAACTTGCGGAAAACACCATGCGGCCGACCCGTCATCTGGCAGCGGTTGCGCAAGCGGGATGGACTGGAGTTGCGCGGCAAAGCCTGTAGCTTCAGGCGCGCCTCATAGCGCTCCTTATCGGAAATGCCAACGTCATTGATTATCGCCGCCAATGCGGCACGCTTCTTGGCATACTGCACCACCAGCTTGCGACGTTTGTCTTCACGGTTGATCAGAGCAAGTTTTGCCATGATTGTCTCAATTCTTGAACGGTAACTTAAACGCGGCCAACAGCGCCTTGGCTTCTGCATCAGTCTTTCCGGTAGTGGTGATACTGATATTCATTCCCCTCAGTGCGTCTATCTTGTCGTACTCGATTTCCGGAAAAATGATCTGCTCCTTGACACCCATGTTGTAGTTGCCCTGGCCATCAAAGCTCTTGCCCGAAATTCCGCGGAAATCACGCACACGCGGCAAAGCGATGGTAACCAGTCGGTCGAGAAACTCGAACATGCGAGGTCCGCGCAGGGTCACCATGCACCCGATCGCATAGCCGTCGCGGATCTTGAATCCGGCGATTGACTTACGCGCCTTGGTGGTCACCGGCTTCTGGCCGGCAATCTTCTGCATGTCGCCGACGGCGTTCTCGAGAACCTTTTTGTCTGCCACAGCTTCGCCGACACCCATGTTAAGGGTGATCTTCGTAATCCGCGGCACCTCCATCACGGACTTGTACCCAAATTGCTTGACCAAGTCACCGACTACGGTATTTTTGTAAAACTGCTGCAAACGCGCCATGTCTATCCCTTTATGCGTTCACCGGTTCGCCGCTCGACTTGAACACGCGAATCTTGCGCCCGTCACCAAGCACCTTGAATCCAACACGGTCGGCCTTCTTGGTGGCACGATTGAACAGCGCAACATTGGAGAGATGAATCGGCATATCTTTATCGATGATGCCACCAGCCACACCCTTGACCGGGTTCGGCTTAACGTGCTTCTTGGCGCGATTGACGCCTTCGACAATCACGCGCTCTTCATCGATGCGGCGCACAACGATACCGCGCTTGCCTTTATCCCTGCCGGTAATTACTACGACCTCGTCGCCCTTGCGAATCTTTTCCATAACGCGCCTCTTACAGAACTTCCGGAGCCAGGGACACGATCTTCATGAAGCGCTCGGTACGCAGTTCGCGGGTTACCGGGCCAAAGATGCGCGTGCCGAGCGGCTCGAGCTTGTTGTTAAGAAGAACCGCAGCATTGCTGTCGAAGCGAATCAACGACCCGTCGGGACGACGAACACCCTTGGCTGTGCGAACCACCACGGCGTTATAGACATCACCTTTCTTTACCCGACCACGCGGCGCCGCATCCTTGATGCTGACCTTGATGATGTCGCCAATGCCCGCATATCGGCGATGGGATCCACCCAGCACTTTGATACACATTACCGAGCGAGCGCCGGTGTTATCGGCGACGCCCAGAGTTGATTGCATCTGAATCATTTAATTTAACTCCAACTTAACCCGCCAAGGCGGTCAGTCTTGGAACCCGTAAGGGTCGGACACATCAGCAAGCCCCATTGAACAGGGGCCCGACAAACGATGATTATAACAGTCTCATTGCTGAGGGCGCAAGCCCTCCCGAAGGTTTTCCTTATACAAGGATCGCTTTCTGGAGAATGCTCGAGACAGCCCAGGACTTGGTACGGGAAACGGGGCGTGTCTCGACGATCTCGACCAAGTCGCCCGCCTTCGCGGAATCGCCGTCGTTGTGCGCGTGGTACTTCTTGGAGCGCACCATCACCTTGCCATACACCGGGTGCTTGACCTTGCGTTCGACGAGAACGGTTACAGTCTTTTCCATCTTGTCGCTAACCACGCGCCCAATCAGGGTACGCTTGATGCCTTGGCTTTCGGTCATTGCTGCACCACCTTCTCACGGATAAGCGTGCGGACGCGAGCAATATCGCGGCGCACCTTTGATATTTGGCTAAAGTTGGATAGCTGCTGGGTGGCAAGTTGCATGCGCAGGCCAAACTGCGCCCGAAGGAGATCCAACAATTCCTTGTTGAGTTCGTCCGCGCTTTTGGTTCTCAGTTCACTAGCTTTCATGATTACCCCAGATGACGAGCAACGAAAGTCGTCGGAATTGGCAGCTTGGCAGCGGCAAGAGCAAACGCCTCACGAGCCAGCATCTCATTCACGCCGTCCATTTCATATAAGACTTTGCCCGGCTGGATCTCGGCAACCCAGTATTCCGGATTGCCTTTGCCGTTACCCATTCGGACTTCTGCCGGCTTCTTGGAAACCGGCTTGTCCGGGAAGATACGGATCCAGATACGGCCACCGCGCTTGATGTGGCGTGTCATGGCACGACGAGCCGCCTCAATTTGGCGCGCCGTCAGACGGCCGCGACCAATGGCCTTGAGGCCCCACTCGCCGAACGACACCTTGGTACCGCGGGTAGCAAGGCCTTCGTTGCGGCCCTTATGCTCCTTGCGAAACTTGCGACGATTAGGTTGCAACATCTCAGACACCTGCCTTTCTTACACGCGTAGCCGGGCCCTTGGTGTCGCCTTCAGCCCCATCAGCCTTCTTGACTGTACGGGTACGTGGCTTGTCACCCTCCGGTTTGCCGGGTGCGCGACGCGGACGGCGGTCGTCGGCGGCTAGCTCGACGACTTCCGGCTGCTCATTGCGATCAAGAAAATCGCCCTTGTAAACCCAAACCTTGATGCCGATGATGCCATAGGTCGTCAGGGCCTGCGAGCTTGCAAAATCGATGTCAGCGCGGAGAGTATGCAGGGGCACGCGGCCTTCCCGGTACCATTCGCTACGGGCAATTTCCGCACCATTCAGGCGACCAGCACTCATTACTTTGATGCCCTGGGCACCGAGTCGCATCGCGTTCTGCATCGCGCGCTTCATGGCCCTCCGGAACATGATGCGTTTCTCAAGCTGCTGGGCAATTGAGTCGGCAATCAACTTGGCATCGATTTCAGGTTTGCGGATTTCCTCAATCGAAACATGGACGGGTACGCCCATGATGCGCTGTAGGTCAGTCCGCAACTGCTCGATATCCTCACCCTTTTTGCCGATTACCACACCAGGACGTGCGGAATAAACGGTAATGCGGGCATTTTTAGCTGGCCGCTCAATGAGCACGCGACCAACGGAAGCATGTGCCAACTTTCGCTTCAGATATTCACGCGCCTTGATATCTTCGTTAAGCATTCCGGGGAAGCTTTTGCTGTTGGCGTACCAGCGCGAACTCCAGTTCTTCGTGGCAACCAGGCGGAAGCCAGTCGGATGAATTTTCTGTCCCATGACTCTTCCTCAGTTACCGACGGTCAGATAAATGTGGCACGTCGATTTCACTATCCGATTTCCCCGACCTTTGGCGCGTGCTCTGAACCGCTTGAGCACCGTGCCTTGTTCAACATAGATGGTCTTGACCTGCAGTTCGTCGATATCGGCGCCGTCATTGTGCTCGGCATTGGCTATGGCAGACTCCAATACCTTCTTGACGATAGCGGCACCTTTTTTCGGGCTGAAAGCCAAGATATTGAGAGCCTGGCCAACCGGCTTGCCACGCACGAGATCAGCTACAAGGCGACCTTTTTGCTCAGAGAGGCGTACGCCCCGCAGACTTGCACGAGTTTCCATGTCAGATCCTTACTTCTTGGCTTTCTTGCCAGCGGTGTGACCCTTGAACGTCCGGGTCAGCGAGAACTCGCCGAGCTTGTGACCGACCATATTTTCGGTAACAAAGACCGGAATATGCTGCTTGCCATTGTGGACCGCGATCGTCAGACCGATGAACTCGGGGAGGATCGTCGAACGACGTGACCAGGTCTTTATCGGGCGCTTGTCGCTGGTTGCGCGCACTGCTTCGACCTTGTCGATCAGGCACGCATCAACAAACGGACCCTTCTTTAGAGAACGTCCCATTTCCTACCCCTTAACGCTTGTTGCGGCGCTGAACGATCATGCTGTTCGTGCGCTTGTTGCTGCGGGTACGGTAACCCTTGGCGGGTTGACCCCACGGACTCACCGGAACTCGACCTTCGCCGGTGCGCCCCTCGCCACCACCATGCGGGTGGTCGATCGGGTTCATGACAACACCGCGCACAGTCGGGCGAATACCACGCCAACGCTGAGCACCGGCCTTGCCTATCTTGCGCAGGATGTTTTCCTCATTGCCAACTTCACCGACCGTCGCGCGGCATTCAACATGCACACGACGCACCTCACCGGAACGAAGACGAATCTGCGAGTAAGCACCTTCACGAGCCAGTAATTGTGCCGAGGTACCGGCGGACCGGGCCAGCTGCGCGCCCTTTCCTGGCATCATCTCGACACAGCAGATGGTCGTACCGACAGGAATGTTGCGGATCGGCAGCGCGTTACCTGACTTGATCGGCGCCTCGGCTCCATTCATGACCTGCTGCCCAACGGCCATGCCTTTGTTGGCAAGAATATAGCGACGCTCACCATCCGCGTAACACACCAGAGCAATATTTGCGGTCCGGTTCGGGTCGTATTCAAGACGCTCGACCGTGCCCAGAATGCCATCCTTGGCGCGCTTGAAATCGATGACACGATAGGCCTGTTTGTGACCGCCGCCCTGATGGCGAACAGTAATGCGACCATTGTTGTTGCGGCCGGCGCTCTTGGACTGGGATTCCAGAAGGCCGGCAAACGGCTTGCCCTTGTGCAAATGAGCATTGACCAACTGGACGACGGCGCGACGACCAGGGGAAGTCGGCTTGACCTTGACGAGAGGCATCAGACAGTCCCTCCTTCAACGAAATTTATTTCCTGGCCCGGCTTGAGGCTCACAAAAGCCTTCTTCCAGCCCTTGCGGCGGCCAACCGACCCTTTGAACCGCTTGACCTTGCCCTTGACGTTGGCGACCTGGACAGTCTCAACCTGAACCTTGAACAGCAGTTCGACTGCCGCCTTGATTTCGGGCTTGGTTGCATCAGAAGCAACGCGGAAGATGACCTGCTCGTTCTTGTCGGCAACGTAGGTGGCTTTCTCGGAGATTTGCGGTGCCAACAGCACCTGCATCAGACGCTCTTGATTCATCCCCACATCTCCTCGAACTTGGCCACGGCGTTCTTGGTGACCAGCACCTTGGCAAAGCGGACCAGCGACAGCGGGTCAGCTTCCTGTGCTTCAAGTACCAGCACGTTGGGCAGATTGCGCGAAGAGAGATAGAGATTCTCATCCATCGCGTCCGTAATAACCAGAAGATTGCCCTCCAGACCCATGCCCTTCAACTTCTCGGCAAAGAGCTTGGTCTTCGGCGCATCGATGGACAAGCCATCGATTACCACCAGGCGATCCTGACGGGCCAGCTCGGAGAGAATCGCCGCCATAGCAGCGCGAAACATCTTCCGGTTAACCTTCTGGCTGAAATTGTCCTCAGGAGAGTTCGGAAAAATCCGCCCGCCCCCGCGCCACAACGGGCTGCCATTGCTGCCGGCGCGGGCGCGGCCGGTACCCTTCTGGCGCCACGGCTTGGACGTCGTATGACGAACTTCGGAGCGATCCTTCTGCTGACGATCACCTGAGCGGGCGTTGGCTTGATAGGCCACGACGACCTGGTGCACAAGCGCTTCATTGAAGTCGCGGCCAAAAAGGAGATCCGAAGCTTGCAGCTTCGTGGCTTCCTGACCCTGCTCGTTGATTACCTTGAGTTCCATGTCGCCCCCTTAAGCCTTGACTGCCGGACGCACGACAACATCAGCACCCTTGGCACCCGGAACGGCGCCCCGCACCAGAAGCAACTGACGCTCGACATCCACGCGCACGACCACCAAACTCTGCATCGTGGACTGGACGTCACCCATGTGGCCCGCCATCTTCTTGCCGGGAAAGACACGGCCTGGATCTTGTGCCTGGCCGATGGATCCCGCTGAATTGTGCGACACCGAATTGCCGTGGGAAGCCCGATTCGAGCTGAAGTTATAGCGCTTGATGGCTCCCTGGAAACCCTTGCCGACCGAGGTTCCGCTCACGTCGACCCTTTGCCCTTCGGCAAAAATCGTCACAGCAACCTTATCACCGGGCCTGAATTCAGCCAAACGCTCAGCATCGACAAGAAATTCCTTCAGCACATGCCCAGCTTCCACGCCCGCCTTGGCCAGATGACCAGCCAGGGGCTTGGAAACGCGTGAGGCACGGCGCGTGCCGAAAGCGACCTGGATGGCTGCGTAGCCATCGATCTCCGGCGTTTTTACTTGGGTCACTCGGTTGTTGGACACGTCAAGCACAGTTACCGGAATGGAGGCTCCATCCTCGGCAAAAATGCGAGTCATGCCAACCTTGCGACCAACAAGGCCTAGACTCATGGTTATTCTCCTCATCGCCAGCTACGATTGGCCGGTCGATGTAAAACAACATTTAGGCAGCCAGAGTCAGCCACCCCCGAAAACGAATAATTATATCCGCAAAGTTAGACTTACTGCAACTTGATCTCGACGTCCACGCCTGCAGGGAGGTCAAGTTTCATCAGTGCATCAACCGTCTTGTCGGTTGGATCGATGATATCCATCAAACGCAAGTGCGTACGAATTTCCAGTTGATCACGGGAACTCTTGTTCACGTGCGGCGAGCGCAGAATGTCAAAGCGCTCCTTGCGCGTCGGCATCGGCACTGGCCCACGCACGACCGCACCAGTACGTTTTGCGGTCTCAACAATCTCTTGAGCCGACTGATCGATCAGACGATAGTCGAAGGCCTTAAGACGGATGCGGATTTTTTGACTTTGCATTTTTCTCTTTCAAAGAGCGATCGGGCGGAAGCAACTTCCATCCGGGTTTTGAGAATGTACAGTTACGCGATAATTTTGGCGACGACGCCGGCGCCGACGGTACGGCCGCCTTCGCGGATGGCAAAGCGCAGGCCTTCCTCCATGGCGATCGGGTTGATCAGCTTGATGGTCATGGCGATGTTGTCGCCCGGCATCACCATCTCGACACCTTCCGGCAGGTCGATGGAACCGGTCACGTCGGTCGTGCGGAAGTAGAACTGCGGGCGGTAGCCATTGAAGAACGGGGTGTGACGGCCGCCCTCATCCTTGGACAGGATGTAGACTTCGGAGGTGAAATGGGTGTGCGGCTTGACGGAACCCGGCTTGCACAGCACCTGGCCACGCTCGACGTCTTCACGCTTGGTGCCACGCAGCAGAACGCCAACGTTGTCACCCGCCTGACCTTGATCAAGCAGTTTGCGGAACATTTCAACACCGGTGCAGACGGTCTTGAGGGTGGGGCGGATGCCGACGATTTCGAGGTCTCCGCCAACCTTGACGATGCCACGCTCGACACGCCCGGTGACGACGGTGCCGCGACCGGAGATGGAAAATACGTCTTCAACCGGCATCAGGAAGGGCAGGTCGACAGCGCGTTCCGGGGTCGGAATGTAGGCATCAAGGGCGTCAGCCAGGCGGAAGATGGAGGGTTCGCCTATTTCGGATTGGTCGCCTTCGAGGGCCTTCAGGGCCGAGCCCTGGATGATCGGGGTGTCGTCGCCCGGGAAGTCGTACTTGGAGAGCAGTTCGCGCAGTTCCATTTCGACGAGTTCGAGCAACTCGGCGTCGTCAACCATGTCGCACTTGTTCATGTAGACGAGGACGTAGGGGACGCCAACCTGACGGGCAAGCAGGATGTGCTCGCGGGTCTGCGGCATCGGGCCGTCAGCAGCGGAGCAGACGAGAATGGCGCCGTCCATCTGCGCCGCACCGGTAATCATGTTCTTGATGTAGTCGGCGTGCCCCGGGCAGTCAACGTGCGCGTAGTGACGGTTGGCGGTCTCGTATTCGACGTGGGCGGTGTTGATCGTGATGCCGCGCGCCTTCTCTTCCGGCGCCGCATCAATCTCGGCATATTTCTTGGCCACACCACCAAACTTTGCCGACAGCACCGTGGTGATCGCCGCCGTCAGCGTGGTCTTGCCATGGTCAACGTGACCAATCGTGCCCACATTCACGTGCGGCTTCGTACGCTCAAATTTTGACTTGGCCATGATGCATTTTCTCCAGTAACAGTTACTTCTTGTTGATGATCGCCTCAGCGACGTTCTTCGGCGCCTCGGTATAGTGCTTAAATTCCATCGAGTAGGTGGCGCGCCCCTGCGACAATGAACGCAGGGAGGTCGAATAGCCGAACATCTCGGACAAGGGAACCTCGGCCTTGATCAACTTGATGCCACCAACCTGATCCTCCAAACCCTGGACGATGCCACGACGGGATGATAAGTCGCCCATGACATTCCCCATGTAGTCTTCAGGCGTTTCGACCTCTACCGCCATCATCGGCTCGAGCAGGGTGGGGCTGGCCTTGCGCATGCCATCCTTGAAGGCCATCGATGCGGCCATCCGGAAGGCGTTCTCGTTGGAGTCGACGTCGTGATAGGAACCATCGAAAAGCGTGAACTTGATGTCGACGACCGGGTAACCCGCAAGGACGCCGCTGGTGATCGAATCTTGAAGGCCCTTGTCGACAGCCGGTATAAATTCGCGCGGCACCACACCGCCTTTGATGGCATCGATAAACTCGTAGCCCTTGCCAGCCTCGTTCGGCTCGATCTTGAGCCAGACGTGACCGAACTGACCACGACCACCGGACTGCTTGACGAACTTGCCCTCTTGCTCAACGGCCTTCTTGATGCATTCACGATAAGCCACCTGCGGCGCACCGACAGTCGCTTCGACATTGAATTCGCGACGCATACGGTCAACCAGAATTTCAAGGTGCAATTCACCCATGCCGGAAATAATGGTTTGGCCAGACTCTTCGTCGGTGCGGACCCGGAAGGAAGGGTCTTCCTGAGCCAGACGACCGAGCGCCAGGCCCATCTTTTCCTGGTCGACCTTGGTCTTTGGCTCGACGGCCACGTGAATCACCGGCTCCGGGAAGACCATGCGCTCAAGGGTGATGATCTTGGCCGGGTCACACAGGGTATCGCCCGTGGTGGCTTCCTTGAGACCAACGGCAGCGGCGATATCGCCAGCGCGCACTTCCTTGATCTCTTCACGCTGGTTGGCGTGCATCTGCAGTATGCGGCCAAGACGCTCCTTGCGACCCTTGACCGGGTTAAAAACCGAGTCGCCCGATTTGATAACTCCGGAATAGACCCGGAAGAAGATCAACTGACCGACAAACGGATCAGTCATGATCTTGAAGGCCAGAGCAGAAAATGGCTCGTCGTCGGCAGCGCGACGTTCGCCCTGACTTTCGTTCTCGAGAATTCCGGTGACCGGCGGAATATCGACAGGTGACGGCATGAGTTCGATCACGGCATCCAGCATCTTCTGCACACCCTTGTTCTTGAAGGCGGTGCCGCACAACGTCGGCTGGATTTCGCAATTGATCGTACGCGTGCGCAAGCCAAGGATGATGTCGGCCTCGGAGAGGTCACCCTCTTCAAGATATCGATTCATCAACTCCTCGGAAGCCTCTGCCGCCGCTTCGACCATCTGCTCGCGCCAGAATTTCGCCTCGTCAAGCAGACTTGCCGGAATCTCGCGGGCGTCGTACTTCATCCCCTGAGACGCCTCGTCCCAGTAGATCGCCGTCATGCGAATCAGGTCAACGACACCCTCGAACAGATCTTCGGCACCAATGGGAATGACGACCGGAATCGGGTTGGCCTTGAGGCGCAACTTCATCTGCTCGACGACCTTGAAGAAATTGGCGCCGGAGCGGTCCATCTTGTTCACGAATGCCATACGCGGCACGCCGTACTTGTTAGCTTGACGCCAGACGGTCTCCGACTGCGGTTGCACCCCGCCCACGGCGCAATACACCATGCAGGCGCCGTCCAGAACGCGCATGGAACGCTCCACCTCAATGGTGAAGTCCACGTGCCCTGGGGTATCGATGATGTTGATGCGATGTTCGGGGAACTGGCGATCCATGCCGCTCCAGAAGCAGGTGGTCGCGGCGGAAGTAATCGTGATGCCGCGTTCCTGCTCCTGCTCCATCCAGTCCATGGTGGCAGCGCCATCATGCACTTCACCGATCTTGTGGTTAACACCGGTGTAGTAGAGGATGCGCTCTGTTGTGGTGGTCTTGCCAGCGTCGATGTGGGCGCTGATGCCGATGTTGCGGTAGCGTTCGATAGGGGTTTTGCGTGCCACGTAGGTACCTTCGATAAATCGCGTGTTGGTTCTGGCGCCTTCTGGGCGTTAGAAGCGGAAGTGGGAGAAAGCCTTGTTAGCCTCAGCCATACGGTGCACCTCATCACGCTTTTTGACCGCACCACCGCGGCTCTCGGCCGCTTCCATCATCTCTGCAGCAAGACGCTGCCCCATCGATTTCTCGGATCGCTTACGGGCGGACTCTCGCAACCAGCGCATGGCAAGCGCTGCGCGACGCGCCGGGCGCACTTCAACCGGAACCTGATAGTTGGCACCGCCCACACGACGCGACTTGACCTCAACCATTGGTTTCACGTTGCCGACGGCCGAAAGGAAGACCTCCAGCGGGTCTTTGCCACCCTTGGCGGAAATGATGTCAAACGCACCGTAAACGATACGCTCGGCGACGGATTTCTTGCCGCTCTGCATGATGGCATTGATAAACTTGGAGACTTCGACATTGCCGAACTTGGGATCCGGCAGGATGTCGCGCTTGGGTACCTCACGACGACGGGGCATACTTACCTCACTTGATCACTATTCAGTTGAAAAGCCGGGAAAGGGCAATGCCCACCCGGCCCTCACGGCCACCCAAACGAGCAGCCACTTACTCAAGCCACTAAGAATCAGGCTTTCTTCTGGCGCTTGGCACCGTATTTGGAACGAGACTGCTTCCGATTCTTGACACCTTGCGTATCGAGAGAGCCACGCACCGTGTGATAACGCACACCAGGCAAATCCTTGACACGACCGCCACGTATCAGGACAACGGAGTGCTCCTGAAGGTTGTGGCCCTCACCGCCGATATAGGAAATGACTTCAAAGCCATTCGTCAGCCGAACCTTGCAGACCTTGCGCAAAGCAGAGTTTGGCTTCTTCGGGGTGGTGGTGTAAACGCGGGTGCAAACCCCACGCTTCTGAGGGCAGCGCTCCAAGGCAGGAACCTTGCTGCTGATCACCTCGGCGAGACGGGGCTTGCGCACCAACTGGTTGATAGTCGGCATATAAGACTTTCTTCAACGGCTCCGCACCATAAAAAACAGGGCACAGCGGCAATATTGTTATCCAAAGCAGAGACAATGATTAGCCCCTGCCGACAAAAGGAGAAGATTTTAAGGTTGATCTCTCCCCATGTCAACGCGACTGGGGAGAGCCAACTACGTCAGGAGGCTTGGCCGGCCCCCAGAGATACGGATTCACCGTCTGTCTCTTCAACATCGTGACCGCCAGCAAGATCCCCACCTGCCGCTTGAATCTTGCGACTACGGTGGTAGGCAAGTCCGGTACCGGCGGGAATTAGGCGGCCCACGATAACATTCTCCTTGAGACCGCGAAGTTCGTCGCGCTTGCCCATGATGGCGGCCTCGGTGAGAACACGAGTGGTTTCCTGGAAAGAAGCCGCGGAGATGAACGAGTCCGTAGACAGCGAAGCCTTGGTGATACCCAGTAGCATGTGCTCGAAGGTTGCCGGCAATTTGCCCCCGGCGATAGCCCGGTCATTTTCGGCCAGCAAGTCGGCCCGTTCGACCTGTTCCGACTTGATGAATCGGGTGTCGCCCGGCTCAACGATGGTCACTCGACGGAGCATCTGCCGAACAATGACTTCGATGTGTTTGTCGTTGATCTTCACGCCCTGCAGGCGGTAGACGTCCTGAACCTCGTCCGTGATATAGCGAGCGAGTTCTTCGACACCCTGCAAGCGCAGGATATCGTGCGGATCAGGCAAGCCTTCGACGATCTTCTCGCCCTTGTTGACCACCTGACCATCGTGCACCAGAACATGCTTGTCTTTTGAAATCAGGAACTCATGCTGCTTGCCTTCGACATCAGTGATCACCAGACGAAGCTTGCCCTTGGTATCCTTGCCGAAACCAATCGTGCCAGTCACCTCGGCCAGCATCGACGGGTCCTTTGGAGTCCGCGCCTCGAACAGCTCGGCGACGCGGGGCAGGCCACCCGTAATGTCTCGGGTTTTTGCAGACTCCTGAGGCATGCGCGCCAGTGCATCGCCAACACCCACCTTCTGGCCGTTAAGCACGGAGATGATGGAGCCGACCTGAAAAGCGATCGAAACAGGGTGATTGCTACCTGAAACTCTCACCTCCTCGCCGCTGTCGTCGAGCAGCTTGACAACCGGACGAACCCCCTTGGTCGCCGCCTTGCCGCCGCGCTTGAGGTCGATGACGACCAAGGTCGACAGGCCAGTCACATCGTCGACCTGCTTGGCAACCGTGACGCCTTCCTCAACATTTTCGAAACGGACGGTACCGGCATACTCGGTAACGATCGGCCGCGTATGCGGATCCCAAGTTGCCAGCTTGGCGCCGGCCTTCACCGACTTGCCATCATCGACCGAGAGGACAGCACCGTAAGGCACTTTATGACGCTCGCGCTCACGACCATGATCATCGGTAATCAGCACTTCGCCAGAACGGGAAATGACCACCTTATCACCCTTGGCGCTGGTGACATATCGCACTGATGCGGTGAACCGCACCGTACCGGCTGATTTCGCTTCAACCTGAGATGCGACGGCCGCCCGCGAAGCCGCACCACCGACGTGGAAGGTACGCATCGTAAGCTGGGTACCCGGCTCGCCGATTGACTGGGCAGCAATCACGCCAACCGCCTCCCCGGCGTTAACCATGCTGCCACGACCGAGATCGCGGCCGTAGCACTTGGCGCAAAGCCCATAGCGTGTTTCGCAGGTCAGCGGGGTACGGACCCTGACCTCGTCGATCCCCAGCTTGTCGATCAGGTCCACCAGATCCTCGTCAAGCATGGTGCCGGTGAAGATGACGGTTTCCTGGGTTTCCTGATCGACCAGGTCTTCACCCGTTACCCGGCCAAGGATGCGCTCGCGTAACGGCTCGATCACTTCACCGCCTTCGACCAAGGCCTTGACGGCGTAACCGTTGGTGGTGCCACAATCGTCTTCGGTGATGACCAGATCCTGGGTCACGTCCACCAGACGACGCGTCAGGTAACCCGAGTTGGCCGTTTTCAGCGCTGTATCGGCCAAACCCTTGCGCGCACCATGGGTCGAGATGAAGTACTGAAGAACGTTGAGACCCTCACGGAAGTTCGTGGTGATCGGCGTTTCGATGATCGAGCCGTCCGGCTTCGCCATCAGGCCACGCATGCCCGCCAGCTGACGAATCTGTGCAGCGGAACCGCGTGCCCCCGAGTCAGCCATCATGAAGATCGAGTTGAACGAATCCTGCTTGACCCTTTTGCCATGGCGATCGATGGTTTCCTCGTGGCCTAGCTCGTCCATCATGACCTTGGCCACCTGGTCACCGGTGCGGCCCCAGATATCAACGACCTTGTTGTAGCGCTCGCCTTGGGTGACCAAACCGTTCGTGTACTGTGCCTCAATCTCCTTGACCTCAGACTCGGCCGCGGCAATGATTTCGTGCTTCCTGGCCGGAACACGCATGTCATCCGAGCAGAAGGAAATACCGGCACGGGTCGCCAGCGCATAGCCATTCTGCATCAGCTTGTCGGCGAAAACGACTGTTTCCTTCAGGCCGCAGCGACGGAAAGACTCGTCAATCAACTTGGATATTTCCTTCTTCTTCAGGGCACGATCGATAACGTTGAAGGGAAGACCCTTGGGCAGAATCTTGGAAAGCAGAGCGCGACCGGCAGTCGTCTCGACACGGACGATTTTCTCGTTCCATTCACCGTCGACCGCAGCCGGCTCATATTGCGTCAGACGGACGGAAATCCGTGAGTGCAAGTCGAGCTCCTTGGCGGCCATCGCGCGCTCGATCTCGTTGGTGTCAGCGAAATACATGCCTTCGCCCTTGCCATTGATCTTCTCGCGGGTGGCGTAATAGAGCCCAAGCACGATATCCTGCGAGGGCACAATGATCGGCTGGCCATTGGCGGGCGACAGCACGTTGTTGGAGGCCAGCATCAGGGTGCGGGCTTCCATCTGGGCTTCAAGGGACAGCGGGACGTGGACAGCCATCTGGTCACCGTCGAAGTCAGCGTTGAAGGCGGCACAGACCAGCGGGTGCAGCTGAATCGCCTTGCCTTCGATGAGGGTCGGCTCGAAGGCCTGAATGCCCAGACGGTGCAGCGTCGGCGCGCGGTTCAGCATGACTGGATGTTCACGGATCACATCTTCGAGAATATCCCAGACCACCGGTTCCTGGCCTTCGACCATCTTCTTGGCTTGCTTGATAGTCGTGGCGTAGCCAAGCACTTCCAGTTTGTGGAAGATGAAGGGCTTGAAGAGCTCGAGCGCCATCAGCTTGGGCAAGCCACATTGATGCAGCTTGAGTTGCGGACCGACCACGATGACCGAACGGCCAGAGTAGTCAACCCGCTTGCCCAGCAGGTTCTGACGGAAACGACCACCCTTTCCCTTGATCATGTCAGCCAGCGACTTCAGCGGACGCTTGTTGGCCCCGGTCATCGCCTTGCCGCGACGGCCGTTGTCTAGCAGGGAATCAACGGATTCCTGCAGCATGCGCTTTTCGTTGCGCACGATGATTTCCGGGGCTTTCAGTTCGAGGAGACGCTTCAAGCGATTATTGCGGTTGATAACGCGACGATAAAGATCGTTCAGGTCTGATGTCGCGAAACGACCGCCATCGAGAGGCACGAGCGGACGCAGATCCGGCGGCAGAACCGGCAACACCTCGAGGATCATCCAGTCTGGCTTGATGCCGGACTTCTGGAAACCCTCAAGTATCTTCAGGCGCTTTGCCAGCTTCTTGCTCTTGATTTCAGAAGTCGTGACAGCAAGCTCGGCCCGCAGCGACTCAACCTCGCTGTTCAGTTCAAGGTTGCGCAGCAACTCGCGAATACCTTCGGCGCCCATGAAAGCCACAAACTCGTCGCCGTGCTCTTCCATCATTTCCAGGTATTGATCCTCGGTCAACAACTGGCCACGCTGGAGATTGCTCACCATGCCGGGGTCGGTCACGACATAGGCTTCGAAATAGAGCACACGTTCGATGTCGCGTAGCGTCATGTCCAGCACCACCCCGAGGCGGGAAGGCAGGGACTTGAGGAACCATATGTGTGCAGTCGGCGAAGCCAGTTCGATGTGACCCATGCGGTCGCGGCGGACCTTTGCCAAGGTGACTTCCACACCGCATTTCTCGCAGATGACGCCGCGGTGCTTGAGTCGCTTGTACTTTCCGCACAGGCACTCGTAATCCTTGATCGGGCCGAAGATCTTGGCGCAGAACAGGCCATCACGCTCCGGCTTGAAGGTACGATAGTTGATGGTCTCCGGCTTCTTGACTTCACCGTAGGACCAGGAACGGATCTTGTCGGGCGAGGCGAGGCCAATGGTAATTGCGTCAAACTCCTCTTCCGCCGTTACCTGCTTGAATAGATCGAGCAATGCTTTCATCGTTTAACTCCCAGCCTCAAATCAGTAACGTTCCAGATCGATATCGATCGCCAATGAGCGAATTTCCTTGACCAGCACGTTGAAAGACTCCGGCATGCCGGCATCGATCCTGTGCTCACCCTTGACAATGTTTTCGTACACCTTGGTGCGGCCATTCACGTCATCGGACTTCACCGTCAGCATTTCCTGCAGCACGTAGGACGCGCCATAGGCCTCCAGTGCCCATACTTCCATTTCCCCGAAGCGCTGACCACCGAACTGCGCCTTGCCGCCGAGCGGCTGCTGCGTAACCAGTGAGTACGGGCCAGTCGAGCGGGCGTGCATCTTGTCGTCCACCAGATGGTGCAGCTTCAGGAAGTGCATGTAGCCAACAGTCACCTGACGTTCGAAAGCTTCGCCGGTACGACCATCGAACAGCGTCATTTGTCCGGACGAAGGCATGCCGGCCAGCGCTAGCATTGCCTTGATCTCCTCTTCCTTGGCGCCGTCGAACACCGGAGTTGCAAACGGCACGCCGCCCTCAAGGTTCCGGGCCAGTTCCAAGACTTCGTCATCACCAAGCTCATCCAGCTTCTCGGGCTTGCCCTTCGAGTTATATACTTGATCGAGGAATCCGCGAACTTCCCTGGCGCTGGCATCGGCACGCAGCATGGCGCCAATCTTCTGACCCAGCCCCTTGGCAGCAAGGCCAAGGTGCACCTCTAGAATCTGTCCCACATTCATCCGGGACGGGACCCCAAGCGGATTCAAGACGATATCCACCGGATTGCCGTCATCCATGTAAGGCATGTCTTCAACGGGCAGAATACGCGATACGACACCCTTGTTACCGTGCCTGCCTGCCATCTTGTCGCCGGGCTGCAGACGACGTTTCACCGCCACATAGACCTTGACCATCTTCTGGACACCGGGGGGAAGTTCATCGCCCTGGGTGAGCTTCTTGCGCTTGGCCTCGAACGCGATATCGAAATTCTTGCGAGCCTGCTCGAGACCGTCCTTTACCTGCTCCAACTGGAGCGCGATGTCATCGTCGGCGAGACGGATGTCGAACCAGTGATGGGGATCCATGCTGTCGAGATAGTCCTGATCGACGAGGGCTCCCTTGGCCAGCCTCTTGGGGCCGCCATTGGCCTTCTTGCCAGCCAACAGACGGCCGACACGGGCAAAGGCGTCACGCTCGACAATACGCATCTGGTCGGCGAGATCCAGTTTGTAGTGGCGCAGATGCTCGTCGATGATGGACTGCGCCCGCCTGTCGCGCTCGATACCTTCGCGGGTAAACACCTGCACATCGATCACGGTGCCTGCAATGCCGGAGGGAACGCGCAGCGAGGTGTCCTTAACGTCGGATGCCTTTTCCCCAAAAATTGCGCGCAACAGCTTTTCTTCCGGGGTCAACTGGGTTTCACCCTTCGGGGTCACCTTGCCAACCAGCACATCCGCCGCTTGAACTGCGGCACCGATATACACGATCCCGGAGTCGTCCAGCCGGGACAGTTGCACCTCCCCTAGCGATGCGATATCGCGGGTAATTTCCTCTGGCCCGAGTTTGGTATCGCGGGCAACGACCGTCAATTCCTCGATATGGATCGAGGTATAGCGATCCTCGGCAACGACTCGTTCGGAGATCAGAATCGAATCTTCGAAATTGTAGCCATTCCAAGGCATGAACGCGATCAGCATATTCTGGCCGAGCGCCAACTCACCCTTGTCGGTCGAAGCGCCGTCGGCCACCACGTCGCCGCACGCAATTTGATCACCGACACGGACCAGCGGACGCTGGTTGATATTGGTGTTCTGATTAGAGCGTGTGTACTTGACCAGGTTATAGATATCGACGCCAACTTCACCAGCCACGGTCTCATCGTCATTGACCTGCACCACGACGCGCGCCGCATCGACGTAATCGACCAGCCCACCACGCCGCGCAACGACTGCCGTACCCGAGTCAACAGCAACGGTTCGTTCCATGCCAGTACCGACCAGAGCCTTTTCCGGACGCAGGCAGGGAACGGCTTGACGCTGCATGTTGGCGCCCATCAAGGCGCGGTTCGCATCATCATGCTCAAGGAAGGGGATCAGCGACGCGGCGACCGAGACGACCTGGCTTGGCGCCACGTCCATATAATGAACACGTGCCGGCTCGGCCAGAATGGTTTCGCCCTTTTCACGACAGGTCACGAGATCGTCGGACAGGCGGTCATGGGCATCAAGTGAAGCATTGGCCTGGGCAATGACGTAGTTTCCCTCGACAATCGCGGAAAGGTATTCGATGTCATTGGTGACAACACCGTCAGTCACCTTGCGGTAGGCCGTTTCGATGAAGCCATAATTATTGACACGAGCGAACAGGGCCAGCGAATTGATCAAGCCAATGTTCGGGCCTTCGGGTGTTTCGATCGGGCAGACGCGCCCATAGTGGGTCGGATGCACGTCGCGGACTTCGAAGCCGGCACGCTCGCGCGTCAGACCACCCGGACCGAGGGCTGACACACGGCGCTTGTGCGTGATCTCCGACAGCGGGTTGGTCTGGTCCATGAACTGCGACAACTGGCTGGACCCGAAGAACTCCTTGATTGCGGCACTGATCGGTTTAGCATTGATCAGATCGTGTGGCATCAGATTGTCTGATTCGGCCTGCGACAGTCGCTCCTTGACCGCCCTCTCGACACGGACCAACCCAGCGCGGAACTGATTCTCCGCCAGTTCGCCCACCGAACGAACGCGGCGGTTCCCGAGGTGATCGATATCGTCGATATCGCCCCGGCCATTGCGTAGCTCGACGAGAATCTTGATCACTGCCACGATGTCGCGGGGGGACAGCGTCAGCTGTTCGCGAACCTCGACATTGGCGCCCAACGGCTTCGCCTTGGCAGCAAGCGCCTCGGCTTCAGCCAACTGCAGGTTTTCGGACAGGGCGCGCGGGCCGAAAGACAAGCCGCCAACCAGATCCTGAACCGCGCCAAGCGCAAAGCCGGTGCCTTCCGCAAGGTTCTTCAGCGCTGCTTCCGCTTTGGAAGCCAGACTTCTGATCATTACCTTGTGCTCGATGACGTTGGCGCGAGCGAGTCGGCGGTTGAACTTCATCCGGCCAACACCGGACAGGTCGTAACGGTCGTCAGAGTAGAACAGGCCGTTGAACAGGATCTCTACAGCCTCTTCTGTCGGCGGCTCGCCGGGGCGCATCATTCGATAGATCGCAATACGGGCCGCCTGACGGGAACTGGTTTCGTCCAGGCGCAAAGTGCCGGAAATGAACGCTCCACGATCCAGGTCGTTGATGTACAGGGTTTCTACTGTTTCAATGCCGGCTTTGCGCAAATTGGCGAGCAAGACTTCGGTGATCTCATCGTTGGCATTGGCGACGATTTCACCGGTCTCCTTGTCGATAATGTTCTTGGCAACAACACGTCCGAGAATGAAATCTTCGGGAACGACTATCTGGTTCAGTGACGATGCGGCAATGTCGCGAATGTGCTTGGCCGTGATCCGCTTGTCCTTGGCGACGATAACTTTTCCATCGGACGCGACGAAATCGAAGCGCGCCACTTCACCGCGCAGACGATCGGGCACCAGCGCAAACTCGACCTTGTCCTTGGCCAACTGGAAAGTGTCGAAATCGAAGAACTCCGCAAGGATGCCTTCGGTAGTCATGCCGATCGCCCTGAGCAGGGTCGTGACGTACATCTTGCGCCTGCGGTCGACACGGAAAAAAAGCATGTCCTTCGGATCGAACTCGAAATCAAGCCAGGAACCGCGATACGGTATGATCCGCGCTGAGAAAAGCAGCTTGCCCGAACTGTGTGTCTTGCCGCGATCATGCTCGAAGAAGACCCCCGGCGAGCGATGCAACTGCGAAACGATCACTCGCTCGGTACCGTTGATGACAAAGGAACCATTCGGGGTCATGAGCGGAATCTCACCCATGTAGACTTCCTGCTCCTTGACTTCCTTCACGGTATCCGGCGCTTCACGATCCATAATCACCAGGCGGACTCTTGCCCGTAGCGAGGACGCGAAGGTCAGGCCGCGCTGCTGACATTCATTCACGTCGAAAGCCGGCGCGCCCAACGAGTAACTAACGAATTCCAGGCGTGCGTTGCCCGAGTGGGAAGCGATCGGGAAGATCGAGGTGAATGCTGCCTGCAGGCCCTCATTCTTTCGTCTTTCCGGCGCCACGTCGTTTTGCAGAAAGGCGCTGAAGGACTCAAGCTGTGTGGCAAGCAAGAACGGGATGTCAAGCACGCTGGCGCGCTTGGCAAAGCTCTTGCGAATGCGCTTCTTCTCGGTGAAGGAGTAGTTCATGGTAACTCCGTGAGGATTAAGTCAAACGTTGAACCCGCTGAAACAGGCAAACGCAAACGGCCTCTCCTCCCTGGCGGGAAGCGGAAAAGCAGCGTTTGCGTTTGCCGACCGACGTATGTCAAATTCGTCTTTTGCTTGGACCTGCCGCACAAAGAACAATAGGGCTGACAGCAATCGCCGCCAGCCCACCTGCCAAAGCGATTACTTGACCTCGACCTTGGCTCCCGCATCTTCCAATTGCTTCCTGAGGGCTTCCGCTTCAGCCTTGGAAACACCCTCCTTTACCGCCTTCGGTGCGCCATCAACCAGATCCTTGGCTTCCTTGAGGCCGAGGCCGGTAACCGCACGGACTACCTTGATGACTTCAACCTTCTTCTCACCGCAAGCATTGAGCATGACGGTGAATTCGGTTTGTTCTTCAACAACCGGGGCGGCTGCAGCGCCGGCGCCAGCGCCTGCGAAAGACGCAGCGGAAACACCAAACTTCTCTTCGAACGCCTTGACAAGGTCGTTCAACTCCATAACAGTCATGGAACCAACGGCTTCCAGGATGTCGTCTTTGTTAATTGCCATTTCAGAAACTCCTAATCGATATCTTAAACGCAGGGATCAAGCAGCGGCTTCTTCGCGCTGTTTGGCCAGTGCAGCCAGGCAGACAGCAAAGCCGGATACCGGAGCTTGCATGACGCCCAACAGTTTGGCGAGCAACTCTTCGCGGCTCGGGATGGAGGCAAGCGCCTGCACACCGGCTTTGTCGAGTACATTGCCGGCATAGGAACCAGCCTTCAGCACGAGTTTGTCATTGGTCTTGGCGAAGTCGTTGAGCACTCTCGCTGCCGCCACGGGATCGGCAGAGACGCTATAGATCAGCGGACCGACCAAGTGATCGGCCAGACCAGCAAATGGAGTGCCAACCACGGCGCGACGCACCAGAGTGTTCTTCAGTACTCGCAGATAGACGCCAGACTCCCGTGCCTTCTTGCGCAGCACGGTGAGATGTCCCACCGCAATCCCGCGATATTCGGCAATCGCAATAGTCTGTGCGCCAGCCACTTGCGCCGCCACTTCAGCCACGACAGCTTTTTTTTCACTCAGATTGAGACCCACAGGCCCTTCCTCCTTTCAAGTCATAAAACGACGGGAGAAATTCCCGCCGCACCCACGGCGACCTGAACCAGAAGCTATGCTGCCCGTTCCCGGTCAACAGAAAATCTTGTTCTGGGACACCGTCTGCGCAGGTAGCTTTCACGATTAAGCCTCTTGCGAGGCACCTGCGGTCTTTGACGATCTGCTGGTTGCCGCCAGGGCCGGCAACCAGCAGCCCAAAGTTCCTCTTAGCCAGACAGCGAGGCCTGGTCGACGCGAACGCCGGGGCCCATCGTCGCGGAAACTGCAATCCTGCGCAGGTACTGCCCCCTAGAAGTGGCCGGCTTTGCCTTGTTCAGAGCATCGATCAACGCCTTCAAGTTGGACTGAAGGCTGTCGACCGGGAATGACGCGCGACCAATCGTCGAATGCACAATACCGCCTTTGTCCGTACGGTATTGAACCTGGCCCGCCTTGGCGTTGGCAACCGCAGTCGTCACATCCATGGTCACGGTACCAACCTTCGGGTTCGGCATCAGGCCGCGCGGGCCAAGAATCTGACCGAGTTGCCCAACAACCTTCATGGCATCCGGCGTTGCGATGACGATGTCGAAATTGAGATTGCCCGCCCTGACCTCTGCCGCCAGATCATCGAAACCGACAATGTCTGCACCAGCCGCCTTTGCCGCTTCAGCCTTTTCGCCTTGGGCGAAAACCGCGACACGCACCGTCTTACCGGTACCGGAAGGCAGCACAACAGACCCACGAACCACTTGGTCGGATTTGCGCGGATCAACACCGAGGTTGACCGCGACATCGATCGACTCGTCGAACTTGGCAGCTGCCGTCTCCTTGGCGAGCGCCAAGGCTTCCTTGACGGGGTAGAGCTTCTGCGGAACGATCTTGCCCCGCAGCGCCTTCAGCCTCTTGGTGAGATTTGCCATGGTCAGAAGCCCTCCACTGTGATGCCCATCGAACGGGCGGAACCAGCTATGGTCCGAATAGCCGCGTCCATGTCTGCCGCCGTGAGATCAGGCATTTTGGTCGTGGCGATCTCCTCGGCCTGAGCGCGCGTGATATGACCGACCTTGACGGTAGGCGCCTTGGCAGATCCGGACTTGATACCGACGGCCTTCTTGATCAGGATAGTCGCCGGCGGCGTCTTCATCACGAAAGTGAATGATTTGTCCGCAAACGCGGTGATCACCACTGGAATTGGCAGCCCTGGCTCGACCCCCTGAGTTTGGGCGTTGAACGCCTTGCAGAATTCCATTATGTTCAATCCGCGCTGACCGAGCGCCGGGCCGATCGGTGGGGATGGATTTGCCTTCCCTGCCGGGACCTGCAGTTTGATGTAGCCAATAATTTTCTTGGCCATGGTTGTTACTCCTTAAGTGATGAGTGTTTACGCGCTTTCGGCTTTCACCTACCAACGCTCCTCTTGCCGGACCGATTCAGGGCAGCCGGCCAACCCCTGAAACCAGCATGCCGCTCAGGCCTTTTCGACCTGTGAAAATTCGAGCTCAACCGGGGTTGACCGTCCGAAAATTGTTACTGACACGCGCAGACGATTCTTCTCATAATTCAGGTCTTCGACAGAACCATGAAAATCGGCGAACGGCCCTTCCTTGACCCGCACCAGTTCGCCGACCTCGAACAGAATCTTGGGGCGGGGCTTTTCGACCCCTTCCAGCATCTGCTGCATGATCTTGTCGACTTCCTTCTGGGAAATCGGGGTGGGCTTGGTTGCCGTCCCACCGACGAAGCCGGTGACTCTGGGCGTGTTCTTGATCAGGTGCCAGGAATCGTCGTCCATCTCCATTTCAACAAGCACATAACCAGGAAAGAGCTTGCGCTCCGAGATGGCCTTTTGACCGGCCTTCATCTCCACGACCTCCTCAACCGGAACGAGGATGCGACCGAACTTATCCCGCATTTCCAAGCGGTCGATCCGCTCCTCGATGGCACGGGCAACACTCTTCTCGAAGCCGGAATACGCATGAACTACATACCAGCGCTTGCTCATGATTTTTTCCAGCCCAGCACGAGATCGTAAAGAACCCACTCGAGGCTCTTATCGGTAAGATAGAGGAACAGAGCCATGACAATGACGAAGGCGAACACGGCGCCTGTGGTCTGCATGGTTTCCTTGCGCGTCGGCCAGACAACTTTCTTGGCCTCGACCACGGATTCGTTTGCGAAGGTAAAGAAGCGCTGCCCCGGTTCGGTCTTCCAGGCAACGGCAGCCGCCAGCGCCACCCCCGCGAGAACTGCGAGGACACGCAATATCATTGCTTGCTCGGAGAGGAGGTAAAAACCAGCTACGCCGGCAGCCAGAATGGCCAGCGCCAGCATAAACTTGATCTTGTCAGCCATGAATTTTGCGATCTTTAAGTAAAATGGCAGGGGCAGAGGGTGTCGAACCCCCAACCTTCGGTTTTGGAGACCGACGCTCTGCCAATTGAGCTATACCCCTGCTGCAGAGACATCAGAGCACCCCGGTCTCCCAGGGCACTCTTGCAACTTCGTAACGTAGCCGTTACGCGATAATTTTGGCGACGACGCCGGCGCCGACGGTACGGCCGCCTTCGCGGATGGCAAAGCGCAGGCCTTCCTCCATGGCGATCGGGTTGATCAGCTTGATGGTCATGGCGATGTTGTCGCCCGGCATCACCATCTCGACACCTTCCGGCAGGTCGATGGAACCGGTCACGTCGGTCGTGCGGAAGTAGAACTGCGGGCGGTAGCCATTGAAGAACGGGGTGTGACGGCCGCCTTCATCCTTGGACAGGATGTACACTTCGGAGGTGAAGTGGGTGTGCGGCTTGACGGAACCCGGCTTGCACAGCACCTGGCCACGCTCGACGTCTTCACGCTTGGTGCCACGCAGCAGAACGCCAACGTTGTCACCCGCCTGACCTTGATCAAGCAGTTTGCGGAACATTTCAACACCGGTGCAGACGGTCTTGAGGGTGGGGCGGATGCCGACGATTTCGAGGTCTCCGCCAACCTTGACGATGCCACGCTCGACACGCCCGGTGACGACGGTGCCGCGACCGGAGATGGAAAATACGTCTTCAACCGGCATCAGGAAGGGCAGGTCGACAGCGCGTTCCGGGGTCGGAATGTAGGCATCAAGGGCGTCAGCCAGGCGGAAGATGGAGGGTTCGCCTATTTCGGATTGGTCGCCTTCGAGGGCCTTCAGGGCCGAGCCCTGGATGATCGGGGTGTCGTCGCCCGGGAAGTCGTACTTGGAGAGCAGTTCGCGCAGTTCCATTTCGACGAGTTCGAGCAACTCGGCGTCGTCAACCATGTCGCACTTGTTCATGTAGACGAGGACGTAGGGGACGCCAACCTGACGGGCAAGCAGGATGTGCTCGCGGGTCTGCGGCATCGGGCCGTCAGCAGCGGAGCAGACGAGAATGGCGCCGTCCATCTGCGCCGCACCGGTAATCATGTTCTTGATGTAGTCGGCGTGCCCCGGGCAGTCAACGTGCGCGTAGTGACGGTTGGCGGTCTCGTATTCGACGTGGGCGGTGTTGATCGTGATGCCGCGCGCCTTCTCTTCCGGCGCCGCATCAATCTCGGCATATTTCTTGGCCACACCACCAAACTTTGCCGACAGCACCGTGGTGATCGCCGCCGTCAGCGTGGTCTTGCCATGGTCAACGTGACCAATCGTGCCCACATTCACGTGCGGCTTCGTACGCTCAAATTTTGACTTGGCCATTTCAGTTCCCCAATCATCAAATAAGAAAAAACCCAGAATCCAAAGCGGTCAGTGGTGCCCATGGGCAGGATCGAACTGCCGACCTCTCCCTTACCAAGGGAGTGCTCTACCACTGAGCTACATGGGCCCAATCAAACACTCCAACCGCGCCGCATTGTGGAGCGGGTGAAGGGAATCGAACCCTCGTCTTAAGCTTGGAAGGCTTCGGCTCTACCATTGAGCTACACCCGCTTAAACCTTGCCTGCAACGCAGGCCCATACAGCACTAAATCCGGTGGAGGGGGAAGGATTCGAACCTTCGAAGGCAGAGCCAGCAGATTTACAGTCTGATCCCGTTGACCGCTTGGGTACCCCTCCGGAAGAACGCATGATTATCCTGCCTCTGTTCACTGCTGTCAACACCTCAGGACCACTGGTCGCAAAAAAGCCGGCCAGCGGCCGGCCAGTTCGCGGATCGAGGGACTTACTTCTGGGACAGGACCCAGGCAGCCAGCTTGGAGGCCTCTTCCGGCGTGACGTTGTTCGGCGGCATCGGAATTTGTCCCCAGACACCTTTGCCACCAGCCTTGATCTTCTCGGCAAGCATGGCTGGTGCCTTGGCATCACCCTTGTACTTGGCGGCAACATCCTTGTAGGCCGGGCCGACGAGCTTCTTGTCGATGGCGTGGCAGGCCATGCAGTTCTTGGACTTTGCCAAGGCTTCGTCAGCCTGGACCTGACCGGCCATCACGATCCCAGCGGCGGCCATCATGGCAACATAAACAGCTTTCATTCTCTTGCTCCGTTTGTCGGGTTGGTGGGTGAATCAGCTAGCGATGATAAGACCCTTTTCCTTCACTTGCAAACTGCTTCTGACGTAGCAAGTGGATCAGGGGCGATGCGATTTCTGGTCACCTCTTGTTAACGCATGGGGATGCTGGGCGTTGACCGGAAACCTCATGCAGACCGCGAAGAAAACGCCAAAAACACGCCGGCCGAGATGAAGAAACCACCGAAGACCCTGTTCTGCCAGCGGATTTCCTGCGGATCATGCAACCAGCGTCCCAGGCGACGCCCAGTCAAAGCATAGACCGACATCACGACGATATCTGTTGCGCACAGAGTCAGTGCGATCAGCAGATACTGTTGCAGTTGGGCCCGCCCCGGGTCGATGAACTGCGGCACGAGGGCGCCGATGAAGATGATCGCCTTGGGGTTGGTCAGGTTGACCAGCATGCCTTGCAGAAAGAACCCTGTCCGCCGCGCTGTCGGGCAGCCGACATCAAGCGGCACCGATGGCGCACGCCATTTCTGGATTCCCAACCAGAGCAGATAGCCAGCGCCGATCAACTTCATCACGGAAAACGCGGACTCCGAGGTGGCAATCAATGCGCCGAACCCCATTGCGATGATGGCCAGATGAACGACAAATGCCGCCTGGAGCCCAAGAATCGTGATCAGCGCCGACCAGTAGCCGTCGCGCATGCCGGTGCCGATGCTGAGCACCGCCCCCGGCCCAGGGGTGACGGCGATCAGGATCGCCGCCAGCAGGAATCCGAGCCAGACTGCGAGGGTCACTTGCGCCGCTGGATCTGCGTCACGTCGCGGACTGCCCCCTTGTCGGCCGACGTCGCCATCAGCGCATAAGCCTGCAGCGCGGCGGAGACGAAGCGCTCGCGCTCGACCGGCTGCCAAGCTGCTTCACCCCGCGCATCCATCGCGGCGCGGCGGCGCGCCAGTTCGTCGTCGCTGACCGCCAGGTGAATGCTGCGCCTGGGAATGTCGATTTCGATGGTGTCGCCCTCCTCGACCAGGCCGATTGCCCCGCCATCAGCCGCCTCCGGCGAAGCGTGGCCGATCGACAAGCCCGAGGTGCCGCCCGAGAAACGGCCATCGGTGAGCAGCGCGCAGGCCTTGCCCAGTCCCATCGACTTCAGGTAAGAGGTCGGATAGAGCATCTCCTGCATGCCAGGCCCGCCCTTGGGACCTTCGTAGCGGATGACGACGATGTCGCCGGCCACGATTTTGCCCCCCAAAATACCGTCGACCGCAGCATCCTGGCTTTCGAAAACACGGGCGCGGCCGGTGAATTTCCAGATCGACTCGTCGACGCCGGCCGTCTTGACGATGCACCCGTCGACGGCAATATTGCCACGCAGCACCGCCAGCCCGCCTTCCTGCGAATAGGCGCTGGCCCTGCTACGAATACAGCCGTGGCTACGGTCGAGGTCGAGTTCGCTGTAGCGCCGATCCTGCGAGAAGGCAACCTGGGTCGGCACGCCACCTGGTCCGGCGCGGAAAAATTCATGGACTGCCGCTTCCTGCGTACGCGCCACGTCCCAACGATCGATGGCGTCGCCGAGGGTCTTCTCATGCACGGTCGGCACGTCGCGGTGCAGCAGGCCGGCGCGGTCGAGTTCGCCGAGGATGCCCATGATGCCGCCGGCGCGATGGACGTCCTCGATGTGGTACTTGTCGGTCATCGGCGCCACCTTGCACAGGCAGGGCACGGCGCGCGAAATGCGGTCGATGTCGGCCATCGTGAACTCGACGCCTGCCTCCTGCGCCGCCGCCAGAATATGCAGCACCGTATTGGTCGAGCCGCCCATGGCGACGTCGAGCGTCATGGCGTTCTCGAAGGCCTGGAAGGTGGCGATCGAGCGCGGCAGAACCGAGGCGTCATCCTGTTCGTAGTAGCGGCGGCAAAGTTCGACTGCCAGGCGGCCGGCGCGCAAGAACAGTTCCTTGCGGTCGGCGTGGGTGGCGACGACAGTGCCGTTGCCCGGTAGCGACAGACCGAGCGCCTCGGTCAGGCAGTTCATCGAATTGGCGGTAAACATCCCCGAACACGAGCCGCAGGTCGGGCAGGCCGAACGTTCGATCTCGGCGAGGTCGGCATCCGAGACCGAACTGTCGGCGGCCTTGACCATCGCATCGACGAGATCAAGATGAATCACCTGACCTTTTACGGTGACCTTGCCGGCCTCCATCGGGCCGCCGGAGACGAAAATGGCCGGGATGTTTAGGCGCATCGCGGCCATCAGCATGCCCGGAGTGATCTTGTCGCAGTTGGAGATGCAGACCATCGCGTCGGCGCAGTGGCCGTTGACCATGTATTCGACCGAGTCGGCGATCAGGTCGCGCGAAGGCAGCGAGTAGAGCATGCCGCCGTGACCCATCGCGATGCCGTCGTCGATGGCGATGGTGTTGAATTCCTTGGCGATGCCGCCGGCCGCCTCGATTTCGCGGGCGACCAGTTGCCCCATGTCCTTGAGGTGCACATGGCCCGGCACGAACTGCGTGAAGGAATTGACGACGGCGATGATCGGCTTGCCGAAATCGCCATCCTTCATGCCGGTGGCGCGCCACAGGGCGCGGGCGCCGGCCATGTTGCGGCCGTGGGTGGAGGTACGGGAGCGGTAATCAGGCATGGGAATCTCCGTCGAGAACTTTGCGCCCTGCGGCGCGAACTATAATGGGCGAATTCTAGCCGACTCTCCGCCGCCGATGCTTCTGCACCCACAGTTCGATCCTGTCGCCTTTTCGCTCGGCCCGCTGTCGGTGCGCTGGTACGGTCTGATGTATCTGGTCGCTTTCGTTCAGTTCATCCTGCTCGGGCGCTACCGGATCCGTTGCCGCCCCGGGATCATTACGGTCGCGCAACTGGACGACCTGCTCTTTTACGGCATGCTCGGCGTCATTATCGGCGGCCGACTGGGCCAGGTGCTCTTCTACGAGCCGGACTACTACCTGGCCAATCCTGTGGAGATCCTCGCCGTCTGGAAAGGCGGAATGGCCTTTCATGGCGGATTCCTCGGCGTCCTGGTCGCCATGGGTCTGTGGTCGCGCAAGCACCGCATCGCCTGGTTCGACATCACCGATTTCATCGCCCCGCTGGTGCCCCTCGGGCTGGCGGCCGGGCGCATCGGCAATTTCATCAACGGCGAACTGTGGGGCCGGGTCGCCGATCCCGGTCTGCCGTGGGCCATGATTTTCCCGCAGGCCGGCGACATGCAGCCGCGCCACCCATCGCAGCTTTACCACGTCGGGCTGGAAGGGCTGGTCCTGTTCGCGATTTTGTGGCTTTTCAGCAGTCGACCGCGACCGCGCAGCGCGGTGTCAGGCGTATTCCTGATCGGTTACGGCAGTTTCCGCTTCATCACCGAGTTCTTCCGCGAACCAGACCACGGCATCTTCGGACAGTCCTATGTGGTCAGCATGGGCCAGTGGCTGTCGCTGCCGATGGTCCTGATCGGGATCGCGATGCTGGCAATGGCCTATCGGAAGAAGTCCCTATAATTGCCGATCACCTTAGGCACCCAGAAAGGAATCCAGCCATGTATCGTCCATTCAAGGTTCTCGGCATCCAGCAGATCGCCATCGGCGGTCCCTCCAAGGCAAAACTGCGCACCCTGTGGGTTGACATGTTTGGCCTTGAAGTGACCAGCACCTTTGTTTCCGAGCGCGAGAACGTCGACGAGGATATCTGTGCCATGGGCAGCGGCCCGTTCAAGGTCGAAGTCGACCTGATGCAGCCGGTCGATCCGGAAAAGAAGCCGGCCGTGCATGCGACGCCGCTCAACCACGTCGGATTGTGGATCGACGATCTGCCGCAGGCGGTCGAATGGCTCTCGGCCAACGGCGTGCGCTTTGCGCCGGGCGGCATCCGCAAGGGGGCAGCCGGTTTCGACATCACCTTCCTTCACCCGAAGGGCAACGAGGAATTTCCGATCGGCGGCGAAGGCGTGCTGATCGAACTGGTGCAGGCGCCCCCTGAAGTCGTTTCGGCATTCGCGCAACTGGCTGCCGGCTAAGAAGGGAAAGCTGGCGCCGACCGTTGCGGTCGACGCCCGAATTCAGGCAATTCTTCTGGCGTATCCCCTGGCATTCCGGCCGGAATGCTCAGTGCACGAACCGCGGATTCCGCTTCCCTGAAGAAACCGCGGGCAAGCCGGCAGGGTCAGGCCTTGTTCAAGGCCGCGATACGATCCTCCAGCGGCGGGTGCGTCGCGAGCAGCGCCATCCAGCCCTGCCCGCCAGCAATGCCCGACGCCGCCATGCTTTGCGGCAAGGGCTCGGTGTGCAGGCCGCCGAGGCGGCGCAGCGCGTTCTGCATCGGCACCGGCGAACGCATCAGTTGCGCTGCGCCGGCGTCAGCCCGGAATTCGCGCTGGCGCGAGAACCAGGCGACGACGATGCTGGCCAGTACGCCGAAGATGACCTGACTGACCATGCTGGCCACCATATAACCGATACCCGGACCGCTACTTTCCGAACTGCCCCGGCGCAGGAACGAGTCGACCAGATAGCCGACGACCCGCGACAGGAATACGACGAAGGTGTTCACCACCCCCTGGATCAGCGTCAGCGTCACCATGTCGCCATTGGCGATGTGGGCGACTTCGTGGGCGAGAACCGCTTCGACCTCCTCGCGCGTCATGCCCTGCAGGAGACCAGTCGATACGGCCACCAGCGAGTTGTTCTTCGTCGCGCCGGTGGCGAAGGCATTCGGCTCGCCGTCGTAGATCGCGACTTCCGGCATCGGCAGCCCGGCGCGCTCGGCAAGGCGGGCGACGGTATCGACCAGCCAGACTTCGGTCGAACTGGCCGGTGATTCAATGACGCGGGCGCCGGTACTCCATTTGGCCATGGTCTTCGACATCAGAAGCGAAATGAAGGCGCCGCCGAAGCCGATCACCGCGGCAAAGGCCAGCAGCATGCCGAGATTGAGACCATTGGCCGTCAGGAACTGATCGACGCCGAGAAGGCTGCTGACCAGGCCAAGGACCAGCATCACCGCGAGGTTGGTCACCAGGAATAGCACGACACGTTTCATCACATCCTCCATCGGAACGGAACAAGTTCGAATCATACCCCACTCGAACATCCTGTAAAATCCTAACGGAATTGAATTTCACTTCGGTTTTCCGGATAGATCATGTCCAACCTTAACTACAAGCATCTCCACTACTTCTGGGTCGTCGCTCACGAAGGCAGCATGACGCGCGCCGCCGAGCGCCTCGGCGTCGCGGTGCAGACGATCAGCGGCCAACTCTCCCTGCTTGAGCGCAACCTGGGCAAGGCGCTGTTCGTCAGCCAGGGGCGGGGGCTGGCGCTCAGCGATGCCGGGCGCACGGCGCTGACCTACGCCGACCAGATATTCCAACTCGGCGAAGCGCTGCGGGAAACAGTCCAGAACTCAGATAGCGGCCACGCGCTGCGCCTGCGCACCGGCATTTCCGATGGCATCCCGAAGCTTCTCGCCTACCGTCTGCTGGCTTCTGTCCTGGCCATGCCCGAAGACGTGCGACTGATTTGCAGTGAAGGCGGTTTCGAGCCCCTGCTTGGCGAACTGGCGCTACACCATCTCGATCTGGTGCTGACCGATCGTCCGGCGCCGGTCGGCGGGAACCTCAAGGTTTTCAGCACGAATCTGGGCGAATTTGCCGCCGGCCTGTTTGGTAGCACTGCCCTGGTCGAACGCTACGGACCAGGCTATCCGGAAAGCCTGAACGGCGCCCCGCTCTTTCTGCCAACCCGGCAGAACGCGCTACGCGGCCAGATCGACCGCTGGATCGAAACGATCGGGATCCAGCCGCGCATCATCGGCGAATTCCAGGACAGCGCGCTGCTGACCACCTTCGGGCGCGCCGGACTCGGACTCTTTCCGGCGCCGCTGGCGCTGATCGACCAGATTGCCGAACAACTCGCGGCCCGACCGCTCGGTGAAATGGCCGGTGTCAGCGAGCAGATCTACGCCATTTCAAACGAACGGCGAATCCGCCATCCCGCCATCGAAGTCCTCTGTTCGTCATCCCCGACCTTGCCCAACAAGTGAGCCGGCCTGAAGCGCAGCGCCGCCCGGCCACAGGTATAATCTCAATTCCCCCACCGCAGAAGTAAAGCAAAAATTCCATGTTCCCGTTCCGCAAATTAATCCTGCTCGCGTCATTCCTGGCGCTGACCGGCCAGGCGCTGGCCCAGCAACTTCCCGTCCCGCCCTCGCTGGCTGCCAAGTCGTGGCTTCTGCTGGAAATGGGCTCCGGCCAGGTGTTGACCGCAGAAAAGCCCGACGAGCGCATCGAGCCGGCCTCGCTGACCAAGCTGATGACCGCCTATCTCACATTTGCCGCGCTGCGTCAGAAGACCATCGCCCTCGATACCCCGGTCACGGTTTCGCAAAGGGCCTGGAAAACCGGCGGTTCCAAAATGTTCATCCAGGTCGAGACACAGGTTCCGGTCGAAGATCTGATCAAGGGCATGATCGTGCAGTCGGGCAACGATGCCTGCGTCGCGCTGGCCGAAGCGATCGCCGGCAGCGAGGAAAGCTTCGCGCAGATGATGAACCGCGAGGCCAAGCGCCTTGGCATGAACGCGTCGAGTTTTGCCAACTCGACCGGCCTGCCCGACCCGCAGCTCTACACCACGGCGCGCGACCTGGCGACGCTGGCCAGTTCCCTGATTCGCGACTTCCCCGAGGAGTACCGGAAGTACTACTCGATGAAGGAGTTCCGCTACAACAACATCACCCAGCCCAACCGTAACCGCTTGCTGTGGATCGATTCCACGGTCGATGGTGTCAAGACCGGTCATACCGACGCGGCCGGCTACTGTCTGATCTCCTCTTCGCTGCGCGACAAGCGCCGCCTGCTGTCGGTCGTCCTCGGTGCCAAGTCCAGTTCGACACGCGCCAGCGAGTCGCTCAAGTTGCTCAACTGGGGCTTCCAGTCCTATGACTCGGTCACGTTGTTCGCCAAGGATTCGCCAGTGGCCACGCTGCGCGTCTGGAAGGGTACGCAGCCGAACATCAAGGCCGGCTTTGGCAACGACTTCTCGATTTCCGTGCCCCGGGGTTACGCCGACAAGGTCAAGAGCGAGTTCACCCCGCAGCCGCGCCTGATCGCGCCTCTCGAGGCCGGACAGAAGCTCGGCAGTCTCAAGGTGACGATCGACGGCAAGGTCTATGGCGAATATCCGGTGACGGCGCTTGAAACCATTCCGCTCGCCGGCATCCTTGGTCGCTCCATGGATACCGTGAAACTGTGGTTCAACTGAGCTCATGACCCCCTACGTCGCCGATCCGGTCTATCTGAACGGCCGCTTTCTACCGCTCGCCGAAGCCGGCATTTCGCCGCTCGACCGGGGTTTTCTCTACGGCGACGGTGCCTACGAACTCGTTCCGGTCTATTCGCGCCGCCCGTTCCGCCTTGCCGAGCATCTGACACGCCTGCAGGCGACGCTGGACGGCATCCGCCTGGCCAACCCGCTGGAAGCCAGCGGGTGGGCTACGGTGGTCGAGCGGCTGATCGCCGAGGCGCCATGGGATGACCAGTCGATCTATCTGCAGGTAACGCGGGGCGCAGACAACAAGCGTGACCACGCCTTCCCGCCCGCCAGCGTGCCGCCGACCGCCTTCGCCTTCAGTTCGCCGCTGGTCACCACGCCGACAGAGATACGGGCGAAAGGTGTCGCCGCGATCACTGTCGCCGACGACCGCTGGGCGCACTGCGACCTCAAGGTCGTCTCCCTGCTCGCCAACATCCTCGCGCGCCAGCAGGCGGTCGATGCCGGCTGCGCCGAAGCCTTGTTGATCCGCGACGGCCAACTCAAGGAGGGGGCCGCCTCGAACATCTTCGTCGTCAAGGATGGTGTGCTGCTCGCCCCGCCGAAGACGAGCTTCATGCTGCCCGGCATCACCTACGACATTGTTCTTGAACTGGCCACTTGTCACGGTCAACCGCTCGAAATACGCGAAATTCAAGAAGATGAACTTCGCACCGCCGACGAGGTCTGGATGACTTCTTCAACGAAAGAAGTTCTGGCCATCACCACCCTTGACGGCAGGCCGGTAGGTAACGGAGCAACTGCGGGCAAGCCCGGCCCGCTCGGCGAGCGGATGTGGCAGTGGTATCAGGATTTCAAGCAATCGGTCATGCGCAAGGGTTGAAATGGCTTCGTACAAGGACACCCTCCTCGAATTTCCCTGCGACTTTCCCCTGAAGATCATGGGCAAGGCGGAGGATGAACTCGCCGAGACCGTCCTTGAAATCGTCACCCGCCATGCCCCCGATTTCGATGGCGCCCGCATGGAAATGCGTGCCAGTTCCGGCGGCAACTATCTCAGTCTGACGTGCACCGTGGTCGCCACTTCGAAGCCGCAGCTCGACGCACTGTACATGGATCTGACCGCCCACCCGCTGGTCAAGATCGTGCTTTAGGAATGGAGATCAGCCGTCTCGGCCGGGTCGACTACGAACCAACCTGGCACGCGATGCAGGAATTCACCGCCGCCCGGACACCGGAATCGCCCGACGAACTGTGGGTCGTCGAGCATCCGCCAGTGTTCACGCTGGGCCAGGCCGGCAAGCCCGAGCACCTGCTGCGGGATGTTGGCATCCCCGTCGTCAAGATCGACCGTGGCGGCCAGGTCACCTACCACGGCCCCGGCCAGGTCGTGATCTACCTGCTGCTCGACCTGCAACGCCTGAAGATCAAGGTGCGCGAACTGGTCACCGCCATCGAGCAGGCAATCATCGACTTTCTCGCCGGGCAGGACGTTGCCGCCGAGCGCCACGCCGGCGCCCCCGGCGTCTATGTCGGCGACGCCAAGATCGCCGCCCTTGGCCTGAGAATCAAGAACGGTTGCAGCTACCACGGCCTGTCGCTCAATGTCGATATGGATCTTTCCCCGTTTGCCGCGATCAACCCCTGCGGCTATGCCGGGCTCAAGGTCACGCAGACCCGCGAGTTGGGCATCCCGCTTACCCCGTCCGAGGCTGGCGAACTCCTTTGCCGGCACTTGCGGCAACAACTGGAAAAAAAGCATGGCTGAACAAGGCGTCAAGCAAAAGGGCGAACTGAAGACGGCGCGCATCCCGATCAAGATCGTTCCCGTGGACACGCCGCTGAAAAAGCCCGACTGGATCCGCGTCAAGGCCGGCAACAGCGCCGGCCGCTTCGGCGAGATCAAAGCCATGCTGCGCGAAAGGAAGCTGCACACTGTCTGCGAGGAAGCCACCTGCCCCAACATCGGCGAGTGCTTCGGGCGCGGCACGGCGACCTTCATGATCCTCGGCGACATCTGCACCCGGCGCTGCCCGTTCTGCGATGTCGGCCACGGCCAGCCGTTGCCGCCCAACCCGGACGAGCCGCGCGAGCTGGCCGAATCGGTCGCCGCGCTCAAGCTGCGTTATGTGGTGATTACCAGCGTCGACCGCGACGACCTGCGCGACGGCGGCGCCCAGCACTTCGTCGACGTCATCCGCTACACCCGCGAACTCTCCCCGGCCACCACCATCGAAACGCTGGTCCCCGATTTCCGCGGGCGCATGGACATCGCCCTCGACGTCCTCGGCGGCGCCCTGCCCGACGTCCTCAACCACAACCTGGAAACCGTGCCGCGCCTCTACAAGCAGGCGCGCCCCGGCGCCGACTACAGGCACTCGCTGGAATTCCTCAAGCAGTTCAAGGCGCGCTATCCGCAGGTTTCAAGCAAGTCCGGCCTGATGGTCGGCCTCGGCGAAACCGACGAGGAAATCCTCGAGGTCATGCGCGACCTGCGCGCCCACGACGTCGAGATGCTGACCATCGGCCAGTACCTCGCCCCCAGCGGCCACCACCTGCCGGTCAGCCGCTACGTTCACCCAGACACCTTCAAGATGTTCGAGGAAGAAGCGAAGAAGATGGGCTTTTCCGGCGCCGCCTGCGCGCCGATGGTCCGTTCCAGTTACTGGGCAGACCAGCAGGCGCACAGCGCCGGGGTGGCTTGAAGACTGCTGCGGTCGACCGGCCCCGTGCGCCAGAAACGAATTTTGAGCCTGAACATCCCTCCGGAAATTACAAGAGTTTCTTGAGTATAGATATCGCTTCAAGGCACCGTAACGGAATTGGATTCAGGCGTGTTTGAAACGTCAGGGATCACATAATCTTCGCTATGTTTGAGCATTGAGAATAACACTTTGGACAGCATGCGAGCCACCGCTCTTACCGCTTGCTGGTGAGTCTTTCCAGCGGCCCGCTTCTTGTCGAAGTAAGCCTTGGAAGCCGGTACGCTACGGATGTGCTGGACCGCGGCGATCATCATGGCATCACGCGCCCGGCGATTGACCTGGCGCGGCACTTTGCTGCCCTTGTACTTGCCGGAACTGTTGTCCAAGGGGGCCACGCCCAGATACATCGCCAGACTGTCCGTCTTCGCAAAGCGCTCAACGGAACCGATCTCGCCAGCCAATTCAGTGCTGCAGATCAGGCCAAAACCGGGCACGGTCTGTATCCGCCGAGCCATGACCGATTGCCCGGCCAGATCTTCGAGCTGGGCTTCCAGAGCGAGTATTTGTTTTCTCAGTGCCAATATCTGGCGGGCGTCGGTCACGATCATCGCCCCCAGATAGGTGGCTGAATTGGAGAACGTCGCCTCTTGCTGCCATTGCCGGATCTTGGCCGCATAGCCCTTGCCAATCCCTGTTGTCGCCAGCAAGGTGGAGAGCCGCACGTTCTTGAGCTTCGTCAGATCGTCACGCATGGTCAGGAAATTCAGAAACCACAGGTTGTCGGCCTCGCCGGTCACCGCCAGCAAGCCCGGACAGAGCGCCTGCAAATCGGCCTGCAGGCGCCTCGATAGGCGCATGCGGTCATCCACCAACTGCTTGCGCCGCCGCGTCAGCGCTTTGAGTTTGGCTTCAGTTTCCCCGATGGGAGCGACTTCCTGCAAGACAGCCTTGGCCATGGGGACGCGGTCTTGCAGCTGAAACAACTGCAGCATGCGTCGGGCGTCGATGGCATCGGTCTTGGCCGGCGCCGGGAAGATTTCCTTGAACCTCGCCAGCTTGAGGTTGTTGACGTTGAAGAGTCGCCAACCATGCATCAGCACCCGCGCGTCCAGTGGGCGCGCATAGCCTCCAAAACCTTCCATCGCCACCGCTACGGACGTCGCCTGGTGTTCGCGCTCATGGTGTTCAATGCGCGTGAAGAACGCCGTCAAGCCAGGGCCATCGTGCGCTATGTCGAATTCGTCAAGCACTTTGCCCTCGGATAAGCCCACGGCAACGCGGTGACGGATACATCCCACATCAACCGCCACGTTCAATTGAACTCCGGGCGAATGTGTGTTCAAACAAACGTGCATTGCAGGATTCATGGTGGCCTCTGCGAGAATGACGAGGATGATACCTTCCCGCTATCCACGCCTATCTTCAGAGCCATGCTTGATCTCAAGTGGCACCATCCCATCAGGCTTGGCAGGAAAGTGCAAGGTGACGCAAGCGGCATTTCAGGCTGAGTGGCAGGCCGCGAATCGCTTGGCGTCCCGCCGACGGGCCCCTTGAGCCATACCTGCGTCAGCGCTTATGCTACGCCCGTTTTTGGCGGCGCGATATTGGCGAGGCGCTTTGCGGATTGAGCGTAGCGAGAGGAGCAAAGCGCCTCGCCAATATCGCCAACAATTCAACACCACCCGCCTCCAATGCCGCTGCGTCACCTTACAATTTCAAAGATAGGCCCCTTTTCCGTTTTCGCTTTTCCGTTTTCGTCGCTGAAGTGATACTCGGACGCATTTGATAATCAGCAACGAGCACTAGGCATATCCCTTCCAGCGTTGCTCAGTGCGCTGGTTCCACCAACCTTCTTTTCCAGCGTCCTTCCGGAGAGAAAATGGTAATGCTGGTAGCTTGTTCGATGGTGCCCCCGGTCGGAATCGAACCAACACCTGATGATTACAAATCAACTGCACGACCTTCATGCTACGGGGGCCACGGGAGAATGGCGCGAATTATAGCCCGACCATGGCACTTGGAGAATCGAGGCATGCGCTTTGAACCGCATGTCCTGAGATGCCGATTGACCGTGCTCCCGTTCAGGCTCCCCTCAAGACACCTGAAAATAGCGGAAGGCCGCCATGACTCTCGCCGCGGATCATGGGTGTCCGATGAGCGCAGTGCTAGACTGCCCGAACCATCCTGAACGCGTCCATTTGATGATCAAGTTCTGCACTCATTGTGGCTCCGGCGTCTCGTTCGAGATTCCCGCCGGTGATGCCCTCCCCAGGCACATCTGCAACCGCTGTGGCCACATTCATTATGAAAACCCGCGGCTCGTCGTCGGCTGCGTCGCAACGTGGGAGGACCGTATCCTGCTTTGCCGCCGGGCCATCGAACCACGACGCGGATTCTGGACGGTGCCGGCCGGCTTCATGGAAAACGGTGAAACGGCTGCCGAAGCGGCTTGTCGCGAAACACATGAGGAAGCTGGCGCACGAATCATTGTTGACGCGCCGTTCGCGATGGTCAGCATCGCGCACATCAATCAGGTTCATCTCTTCTACCGCGGGCGCCTCGCCACAGCGGATTTCTGGGCCGGGGACGAAAGCCTCGAGGTTGCACTATTGCGGGGAGACGAGATTCCGTGGGGCGATATCGCCTTCCGCAGCGTCACACACTGCCTCGAGCACTACCTTGAAGATGCGGCACAAGGACAGTTCGGATTTCACGAGACTGCGCTTGGCCCCTTGAGCAAAGCGACCTGATCACTCATCCAGGCGGTAGTGGATTGGCAGCGTCAGCGCAAACTGGCGGCCACGCAGGCTTTCGGGCAGCGCCGCAGTGCCCACTGCCTGCCCGACGAGATCCAGCGCAGCCTGGTCGAGCGCGTCGAAGCCACTGGAGTGGCTAAGGCTGACAACCGGAACAGCAACCCCGGCAACCGTATTGACGACCACTACTGCGACCCCTTCCCAGCCCCGCGCCCTCGCCATTCGCGGATAGTCCTTGAAACGTCGCGCCTCGCGGGCGAGGTTCATCCGATACTGGCGCACGCCATCCAGACCGACATCGTCAACCTGGACCGCAGCGGGGCTTACAGTCCGCGATATGGCGCCGGAGGGGACTGCCGCCCGCTCGGTCACCGCAACATCATCTGTTGCGGTCGACCGCGAAAAGGAGTGCGAATCAGGAGTTGTCTTCTTGATGCCGGATTTCGCCTGCGTCTCGGTAGCGTGACGCTCCGGACTCTCTGCAGGTGGCGCAAGGCTCTCGATTGGAGGGGTTCGCAGTTGTTCTGGCGGCGCAGAAACCAGCAACGCCGTGATCTCTTGGACGGCAGCACGGCCGGACGGCTCCGGCGGCAGGATCGTATTCCGGAACGGCAACAGCAAGGCGAGATGCGCCAGGATGGAGAGGAGGAGCGCCCGCCTCAACATCGGCGTCATCTGCGCACACCCTTCGCCATCCCAAAAACAGCCCCCCCGACGGCTGTGCCGAACGGGGGAAGTCGCCCGCCCCGCGGGGCGGCATTCAACAAGCGCCTTACTTGCCGAACCTGCGCGACTCTTCGTCAATCTTGTTCGCGTACATCTTGCCCATGACGACTCCGATCACCAGCACGCCGACAATGACGCCAAGGCTCATCAAGCCGATATCGCTACCAAACAACAGTTCCCAAGCCATAAGTCACCTCCAAGTCACCGAACAGAAAATTTCACTTTTCCGGCCGCGATGTGAGGCGTAAAGGCGCCTCGCCATCAGCCTGCCATTCTCCCTGCAAGCGCCACTTCCCGGCCGGATCCTCGATCGACACATACCAGCGACCGGAAATATCGGCGCTCAATTTGCCACCATAAAAACCCTGTCCTTCCGCCGCCATTTTGACCATCTGGTCCTGCCCGGCACGGGTCGGATGCGCCAGTTTGAGCGTCAGGGCGTCCGGCAGCGCCGCATCGCCTTCGGCGGCAACCAGCAGACGGACCTGCTGCCCGGAGCGCATGAAATCGGCGCGCAAACCAAGATCACTCGCATAGTGATCCCGCTGCAACCGCTGGTTGAGCGCCAGGCCCTGTTTGTAGTAGTCATCGGTGACCAGACCATCGTTGCTGACGATCGCCAGCCAGGCAGTCACGAATCCGGCGACGATCACAATCGCCGGCCCAGCCATCAGTATCCACGGCCAGGGCTCTTTGTACCAGGGATTACTGTCGCGGCGAATTGTCATTGCGTCACCCATGTCAGGGCATCAGGAAGGTGGCCTTTTCGTGAACCGCGATCTTGTCGTGATTCTGGGCCTTGATATCGAAATAAATGGTATTCGCGCCCTTCTTGGCCGATTCGGGCGGGACGCGTACGACCACTGTCACCTCCTGGTTCTTCGCGCTCTCGACCTCGACAATACGTTCGCCAGCGATCTCGATACCGTCCAGGCCATCGACCGACAATGCATAACGTTTCGGTTCCTCGGTGGTGTTCATTATTTTTAGAGTGTAAACGTTTTCAATACGTCCGTCGTCAGCCTCTCGGGCCAGCAGGGAACGGTCACGAATCACATCGACCTTGAGCGGAATCCGCGTCACCAGCGACCATGCTGCCGCCACGGTGATCGCCACCAGGATGGTCGTGTAGATGATGATGCGCGGACGGACGATATGCCCGACGACCTCCTTGGCCGACCAGTGCTTGGCCAGGGCGTTTTCGGTGGTGTAGCGAATCAGGCCACGCGGTAGCCCAACCTTTTCCATGACCGGATCGCAGGCGTCGATACAGGCACCGCAACCGATGCATTCGTATTGAATCCCATTGCGGATGTCGATGCCGGTCGGACAAACGACGACGCAGAGACCACAATCAACGCAATCCCCCAATCCGGCACTCTTGGAATCCACCCTCTTCTTGCGGGCGCCGCGCGGCTCGCCTCGCTCGGGATCGTAGGTGATGACTAGCGTATCCGGATCAAACATCACGCCCTGGAAGCGCGCATAGGGACACATGTACTTGCAGACCTGCTCGCGCAGGAAACCTGCCTGCATGTAGAAGAAGCCTGCGTAGAAGAAGGTCCAGAACAACTCCCACCCTGACAGATTGAACGGGAGCGCCGCCAGCAACTCACTGACCGGCGTGAAATAGGCGACGAGCGTAAAACCTGACCAGACGGAGATGGAGATCCAGATCGCATGCTTCGTGGCCTTCAGAGCGAACTTGCGGCCGGTCATCGGCCCCTTGTCCAGTTTCATCCGCTTTGAGCGATCGCCTTCAAGCCGGTTCTCGATCCACATGAAGATTTCTGTGTAGACCGTCTGTGGGCAGGCATAGCCACAGAAAAGTCGCCCTGCCACTGCCGTGAACAAGAACAGGGCGTACGCCGAAATGATCAGCAACAGCGCCAGATAGAAGACATCCTGCGGCCAGAGGACAAGGCCGAACAGATAGAACTTGCGCTCGACAATATGGAAGAGAACCGCCTGCCGACCATTCCACTCGAGCCACGGCAAGCCGTAGAAAAGGATCTGGGTAAACCAGACGAAAGCCCAGCGCCAGGTATTCCACCAGCCCTTGACGTCGCGGATGTAGACCTTCTTGTGCTTCTCGTAGAATGAGATTGCTGCTGGCGCGGGGGCTGGCTTTTGCTGGGTGTTCCCGGTGGGTTCCACGATCCCTGTATCCGTATCAGAATTGCGCTAAAGGGCCAATCTTGCGCGAAATTCGAGAACGCAATGTTGATACAGATCAGCTTTTACTTATATTTCTGTTAACACTAAACGGGGCGGTTGCCCGCCCCGTTTGTGCGTCTTACTTGGCGCCTTGACTCAGGCTGAAGACATAGGCAGTCAGAACCTGAACCTTGCCGTCGCCCAGAAATTCCTTCCATGCCGGCATCTTGTTCTGGCGCCCGTTGGTGATCGTCTCAACGATGGTAGCCTCGCTCGAACCATACAGCCAGACCTTGTCGGTCAGGTTTGGAGCCCCAATCGCCTGCATGCCCTTGCCGTCCATGCCGTGACAACCCACACAACCAGCGGACGTGAAAGCTTCCTTGCCCTTGGCGGCACGAACAGAATCGTTCGGCAGACCGGAGAGCGACCGGACGTAACTCGCCAGATCCTTGATCGTATCGGCGCCAAGCTGCGCATGCGGTGGCATGATGCCCATGCGGCCATTGTTCAGCGTTTCCTTGATCTGTTCCGGCTCACCACCATACAGCCAGTCGGAGTCGGTCAGGTTCGGAAAGCCCTTGGCGCCACGCGCGTCGGCACCGTGACACTGCATGCAATAGGTCAGGTACAGCCGCTTGCCAGTTTCCATGGCCTGCTTGTCACCAGCCAGTGCCTTGACATCCATGCCCAGGTATTTGGTGTACATCGGCTGGACGGTCGCATCCATGCGCTCGCGTTCAGCGTTGTACTGACCGACCGAGGTCCAGCCAAACGCGCCCTTGAAGTTGCCGAGGCCCGGATAGAGAGCCAGATAGACCAAGGCGAAGACCACCGTGATGACGAACAGCCAACTCCACCACTTGGGCATCGGGTTGTTGTATTCCTCGAGATTCTCATCCCAGACGTGACCCACGGTCTTGCCCGGAGTGAAAGTCGCCTTTCCCTGGACGATCAGGAGCACCGCGCAGGCAAGGATGCTGCCCACGACGATCACAATGACATACATGTTCCAAAAACCGCTAACGAAATCGCTCATTTGCTTTCCTCTTTTCAGCGAGGATGCGACGCGCGAGACGCCGCATCCTGATCATCGTGCTCCGCGAACGGCAAGTTGGCAGCTTCATCGAACCCCTTCTTGCTGCGCTTGCTGTAGGCCCAAGCCACGATTGCCAGGAAGCAGAGCAACCCGGCAACCGTGACAATGGAACGCAGATCGTTGATGTCCATGGCTTATTGCTTCATCGTGCCTAGTGCCGTACCCATGCCCTGCAGGTAGGCAATCAGAACGTCCATTTCGGTCATGTCACCGATCGCAGCCTTGGCGCCCTTGATCTCGGCATCGGAATAGGTCGGGATGCCGCGCACATTGGCAAAACCACGCATCACTTCCATCTTCTTCTCGATGTCGGCGCCAACACTGTCCTTGGCCTTTGTGTTCTGCAGGAAGGCAAAGGCCGGCATGTTGGATTCCGGCACGACGTCGCGCGGATTGATCAGGTGGGCACGCTGCCATTCGTCCGAGTAGCGGC
The DNA here is from genome assembly GCA_016714975.1 of Candidatus Dechloromonas phosphorivorans. Classification (GTDB taxonomy): domain Bacteria; phylum Pseudomonadota; class Gammaproteobacteria; order Burkholderiales; family Rhodocyclaceae; genus Azonexus; species Azonexus phosphoriphilus. Next base: position 511,128 of record JADKBR010000001.1, read on the forward strand.
CGCCGACGCGATGCAGATCCGGCCCGGTACGCTTGGAGCCCCACTGGAAGGGGTGGTCATAGACAAACTCGCCGGCGACGGAGAAGTGGCCGTAGCGCTCGGTCTCGGCGCGGAACGGACGAATCATCTGCGAGTGGCAGAGGAAGCAGCCTTCGCGGACATAGATGTCGCGACCAGCGAGGCGCACCGCGTCGTAGGGCTTGACCCCCTCGATCGGCGTCGTCGTCGACTTCTGGAAGAAGAGCGGAACGATTTCCAGCAAGCCACCCCAGATCACGGTCAGCAGCGTCAGAACGATGAGTAGCCCGACGCTCTTTTCAATTTGCTCATGCTTAAGCATTGTTTTCTCTCCCTAATCAGGCGTGATGACCAGCCGGAGCCAGCACCGGGGCATCTTGCGTCTTGCCGCCTGCCATGGTCTTGAACATGTTGTAGGCCATGAGCAGCATGCCGGACAGGAACAGGACACCACCCAGCCAGCGGATCGCCCAGAACGGGTAGGAACCCTTGACCGATTCGACGAAGCTGTAAGCCAGCGTACCGTCGGCATTGACCGCGCGCCACATCAGGCCCTGCATGACGCCGGCAATCCACATCGAGGCGATGTAGAGCACGGTACCGATGGTGGCGATCCAGAAGTGGGTCGTGACCAGCTTGGTGCTGTACATCTCGCTCTTGCCGAACAGGCGCGGCAACAGGTAGTAAATGGAACCGATCGATACCATGGCGACCCAGCCCAGCGCGCCAGAGTGCACGTGGCCGACCGTCCAGTCCGTGTAGTGCGACAGGGCATTGACGGTCTTGATCGACATCATCGGGCCCTCGAAGGTCGACATGCCGTAGAAGGACAGCGAGGTGATCAGGAACTTCAGGATCGGATCGTCGCGCAGCTTGTGCCAGGCACCCGACAGGGTCATGATGCCGTTGATCATGCCACCCCAGGACGGCGCCAGCAGAATCAGCGAGAAGACCATGCCGACCGACTGGGTCCAGTCAGGCAGCGCGGTGTAGTGCAGGTGGTGCGGACCCGCCCACATGTAGGTAAAGATCAGCGCCCAGAAGTGCACCACCGACAGGCGGTAGGAATAGACCGGACGCCCGGCGGCCTTCGGCACGAAGTAGTACATCATGCCCAGGAAGCCGGCGGTCAGGAAAAAGCCCACGGCGTTGTGACCGTACCACCACTGGATCATCGCATCCTGAACACCGGCAAAGGCGGAGTAGGACTTGGTCAGTGAAACCGGCATTGCCATGCTGTTGACAATGTGCAGCAGGGCAACGGCGAGGATGAAAGAGCCGAAGAACCAGTTGGCCACATAGATGTGCGAAACCTTGCGGACGGCGATGGTGCCGAAGAACACCAGGGCGTAGGAAACCCAGACCAGCGTGATCAGGATATCGATCGGCCATTCCAGTTCGGCGTACTCCTTGCCCTGGGTGATACCCAGCGGCAACGTGATCGCCGCCAGCACGATGACGAGTTGCCAACCCCAGAAGGTGAAGGGAATCAACGGACCGCCCCAAAGTCGCACGTGGCTGGTGCGCTGCACGCACCAGTAGGACGTCGCGAACAAGGCGCAGCCACCGAACGCGAAGATGACCGCGTTGGTATGCAGCGGACGCAGACGGCCAAAGTGCAGGAAGCCGATATTCAGCTCCGGCCAGACCAGTTGCGCTGCAATGATGACACCGACAAGCATGCCGACGATGCCCCAGATGACGGTCATGACAGCAAACTGCCGTACGACCTTGTCGTTGTATGTGGTTTGCGTTCCAGACATGAACCCACCTCTCGTTGAAGAAAAAGACTAACTGACCGCCCCACCGAACCCAAGGCGGCGCATGAGAACGGATGATATTTTACAACTGCGGCGTGAATTTGACCTAGATCAACCAACCAATTATCTAGCTCGAACTGGAGTACGCCGACCTTCGCCTCGCCAGAAAATGACATTGCTATGGCGGCACTATTGCCGGGCAAGGCCGGTGACGCTGCTCGCACAGCGACCAACCTCTGGGGGTTTGGGAAGCGGTGCTGTGGATCGCTCGGACGGGAAGTCCATAGCGTGATCTGCCCCCCGTTTCGGGCCATGCAACATCGTCTATCAACGCTTGGGCGATGGCTTCGGCGAATCGTCTGGCAACAGTTGCGCCCAATAGCCTCGGGCGATCTCGGGGCGGTTTAAACGGACAGATCCACCCCATGGTCGAGAGCTTGTTCGCCGCACCAATCGATTTCGCCGCATCGCTGCCCGCTACGACAAACTCGTCGAACGATTTGCATTCCTCGTGGCCGCCGCCGTTAAATGGTTCGCTTAATCGACAATTCGTCTTGGGGGATACTGGCGAGCCCAGCCTTCGGGCCGGGCGGATGCTTGATGAAGTATTGCTTCACGCCGCGGACAATGGCATCCGCCAGTTTGTCCTGGTATACATCGTCGTTGAGGCGACGCTCTTCGTCGGGATTGGAGATGAAAGCCGTCTCGATCAGGGCCGAAGGGATATCCGGGGCCTTGAGGACCGCGAAGCCAGCTTGTTCGACACTGGTCTTGTGCAGCGTATTGACCGAACCCAGTTCCCCAAGCAGGTATTTGCCGAGCTTGAGGCTGTCGTTGATCGTCGCCGTCTGTGACAGATCGAGCAGGGTGCGGGCGAGGAACAGGTCCTTGGCGCCGAGATTGACGCCACCGACCAAGTCGGCTTCGTTCTCACGCTGGGCCAGCAGGCGGGCCTGCATGCTCGACGCCCCGCGTTCGGACAGCACGAACACCGACGAACCGCGCGCATCCGGCTTCACCCAGGCGTCGGCGTGGATCGACAGGAAGAGGTCGGACTGCACCCGGCGCGCCTTCTGGACGCGCATTTGCAGAGGCACGAAGAAGTCCGAGTCGCGCGTCAGCACGGCGCGCATGTTCGGCTCGGCATCGAATCGTGCCTTGAGGCGCTTGGCGACGGCCAGTGTGACGGTCTTCTCGTAGGTTCCACCGTGCCCGATCGCGCCCGGATCTTCACCGCCGTGCCCGGGATCGAGCGTGATGGTGACCAGTCGGTCAACGATCGGCTTGCCCGACTTGCGGGTCGTGCGGACTTCTGGGGCTTCGGGCGCCGGCGCCGTCTCAGCCTTCCTGGTCGGGGCTTCCTGGGTCTTGGGCTCGGTATCGAGCTGCAACGGCTCGACGGCATCCTTGCGCCCCTCGACCAGCGACATCAGCGGATCGACAGGTGTCACCGGGTAAACATCGAGCACAAGGCGATGGCCGTACTCGCCGACCGGCTTGACTTCGAAAACCTGCGGCGCAACCTTGGACTTGAGTTCCATGACCAGGCGGACGACACCGGGCTTGTAGCGTCCGGCACGCAACAGCTTGATGTAGGGGTCGTTGGTCGTCACCTTGCGCGCAATGCTGTCGAGGACGCTGTTGAACTCGACACCCTCGATATCGACGACCAGCCGGTCGGGATTCTCGACCGTGAAGTGGGTGAACTTGAGGGGCCCGTCGTGTTCGAGGGTGACGCGCGTGTAGTCGGCGGCCGGCCAGATACGGACCGACAGGACGGATGGCTGCTTCGCCGCCGCGCCAACCAGCGGCGATACGGAAAGAATCAACGAGGCGCCGGCATAGCGCAGAAGCTGCCGTCGCCCGCGGCTGGTTTGATGGCCCTTATGCATTGCGCCCCTCCCGGTGACTCGGCGATAGCTTCGAGGAGACGCCCGGAACCCGCATGCTCAAGATGCAGCCGTAGGTCGGGTACGGGCACGCGGCCTTGGGCGCGCTCCGGCCATTCGACCAGGCAGACAGTGTTGCGGTTGAAGTATTCATCAAGGCCCGCATCGAGAAACTCCTCTGGTGACTCGAAACGATAAAAATCAAAGTGATATAAGTATAAGCTCGAAACCACGTAAACTTCAATAAGAGAATAGGTCGGGCTTTTCACCGGTCCCTGATAACCAAGCGCCCGGATCAGGGAACGAACCAGTGTCGTCTTTCCGGTGCCGAGGTCGCCTTCGAGAAATATCACCAGTCCCGGATGCAATGCCGGCGCCAGCAATTGGCCCAGCCGCTGGGTGGCCGCCTCGTCGGGCAAGTGAAAAAAGGCGGTAACATCGGGGCTATGCAAGATCCGAACTCCACGCTGGATGCAGCAGCGCTGAAGGAAGCCATCCGTCAGGCCGGCAGGGAACTGGGTTTCGCCGCAATCGGCTTCGCCAGGGCCGACACCACAGGCGCGGCGGCGCATCTGCGGGATTGGCTGGCCGCCGGCTGCCACGGCGAGATGGATTATATGGCCCGTCATGAAAAATTGCGCGCCGACCCCCAACTGCTCCATGCCGGGACGGCGACCGTGATCTCGGCTGCGGTCGACTACCTGCCGCACGGCAAAATCGCCGGCGATCCCGAGCAGGCGGCGATTTCACGCTACGCGCAGGGCCGCGACTACCACAAGGTCGTGCGCCACCGGTTGCAGCGCCTGGCCGAGGCGATCGGCTCGCTGGCCGGCCCATTCGGCTACCGCGTTTTCTCGGATTCGGCGCCGGTCATGGAAGTGCATTTCGCGCAGCAGGCTGGCGTCGGCTGGCGCGGCAAGCACACGCTGCTGCTTTCGCAGCAAGGTTCCTGGCGCTTTCTCGGCGAGATCTACTGCGACTTGCCGTTGCCCCCCGACGCGCCAGTCGAGGAACATTGCGGCACGTGCACGGCGTGCCTCGACACCTGTCCGACGTGGGCAATCACCGCGCCCTACCGCGTCGACGCGCGGCGCTGCATTTCCTACCTGACCATCGAACTGGCCGGCAGCATTCCCGAGGAATTTCGGCCATTGCTCGGCAACCGCATCTACGGCTGCGACGACTGCCAGCTCTGCTGCCCGTGGAACCGCTTCGTGCAGTCCGGCGACCCGGAATTCGCACCGCGCCACGGGTTGGACGAAACCCGCCTGGTCGAGCTTTTTGCCTGGACGGAGACGGAATTCAACGAACGGTTGGCGGGCAACCCGATCCGCCGCATCGGCCATGCCCGCTGGTTGCGCAATATCGCCGTAGCGCTGGGCAATGCCGGCGATTCAGCCGAAACCCGTTCGGCGCTGGCCAAGCGCGCCGACCACCCTTCGCCGATCGTTCGCGAACACGTCGCCTGGGCACTGATGCAACTGGAGACCAAGAACTCCGCCCCGGAGCGCCCGGAATGAACTGATCGGACGGCGGGCGGCAAGATTCCTCGACCCCGTCAGGCGACGCTGGCGTGATGCTCCAGGTAGTGCTTCAGTACGCTCTTGAGGACGGCGGCATGCTCGGCGTTGCCGGTGTCCTGCGCATGCTTGATATCGTCGCCGATCATCCTCTTGATCCGCCTTTCGCCACTCTCGGTGTGAATCAGGTAGTTGCCGAGTTCGAGCGCGACCATTTCCGGGATGTGCTCATGCTCCGAAATTGCGAGAATTTCTTCTTCAGTCAGTTCGGACAATTCGATGCAGTCTTGCAGTGTCAACATGTTTTGCTTTCTCCCACTTAAGTTACTAATAAGGCATTTAGACGCAAGGATCAGCCCGATGCATTGACCTGAGACAATCTTTAACAATAAAACGCAGGTACCGATCGATTACGCTATTGGCCGGCCAGGATCAACGCACCATTCGCTCCACGAACCGGCGTATAGACGCGACCCGGGCAAACCCGCGATTTCCATGGCCAGCATGTTGTGACAGGCCGAGACCCCGGAACCGCACTGATGAATGACCTGCTCTGGAAGTGCACCGGCGAGCACAGCTAGCCATTCGGCGCGCAACTCGGCGGCCGGCTTGTAGCGCCCGTCAGCCCGCAGGTTGTCACGGAAAAAGCGGTTGACCGCGCCGGGGATGTGACCACCGACCGGGTCGATCGTTTCGTTCTCGCCACGGTAACGGTCCGGGCTGCGCGCATCGACCAGACGCATGCCGGGAGTCTCCAGGCGCTCAAGCACGTCATCGGTGGTGATTGGGCCGACTTCGGCGCTCGCATTGAAGGCAACCGCGTGCACCTTTGGTGGCAGCGCAGTCATCGCCCCCCCTGCCGCCCGCCAGGCCTGCAGCCCGCCATCGAGCAACGCCACCCGTTCATGGCCGAGCCACCGTAGCAAGACCCACAGGCGCCCGGCAATCATGCCTTGGGCATCGTCGTAAACGACAACCTGGGTCTGCGGCCCGATGCCGATCTCTCCCAAGCGCTCCACCAAACGGTCGCGCTCGGGCCAAGGATGGCGGCCATTGGCGCCAGTCACCGGCCCCGAGAGGTCGCGGTCGCAATGCAGAAAGACCGCCCCTGGGATATGGCTCTCGGAATACGCACGCTCACCGTAGCCAACGTCGGACAACTGATGGCGCACGTCGATGACGCGCCACTCCAAGTCGCCCAGATGGGCGGCCAGCGTCGCGACATCAACCAGCGTCGTGAAGCTCACTGCGTGGCATCCAGCCAAGCGTTCGCCTCGTCGGCGTTATCGAAGACCTCGACGTCGGCATTGACGAAGGTCTGCGACAACCAGGCGCTCCAGGTAACCCATTGGCTTTCTGTCACCACCGCGATGCGCTTGAAATCATCGGGGTGCGCGCGCGAGAACTTGATTTCCTCCCATGCGACATCTATGGTCAGATCGGCCATCTGGCTAAGGTCGAAAGACAAGTCGACCGGCCCTTCGAACTTGACCTTGTAATTGACGACCTCCTCGAACTCCTTGTAATCGGCCAGCGTGAATTCGCCGAAGACGGAAACACTGACGCGCTGAAGTTTTTGGTCGATGACAATCATTGCAGATCTCCGCTGTTGTTTGCTGCCAGTTTAATCCTGTTCGCCCGGGCTGGCGCGGGAAAAATGCGTCGCCGCGATGCCCGACACGATGATCAGCACGATGGCAAACCAGACCGATGCGTCGAGTACCTCGCCCCAGAACAGCGCACCAAGAAGGCTCGAAAAGATTACGGTGCTGTAGGCGAGCGCCGCCGACAGAAGCGTCTTGCCGCGTGTGTAGGCGCGGGTCATGGCCAGTTGGGCGAGCGTCGCGAAACAGGCGACGCCGAGCAGAAGCAGGCCACTGCGCAGGTGGACCGGATGCAGGTCGCTGAACAACAGCCAGAGCGCGGCGCAGCATGAGGAAACCAGAGAAAAATAGAACACCGTGCGCACTTCGGGTTCGCCGCGGGCGCCGAGTTCGCGCACGCTGAAATAGGCCATTCCGGCCAGAACACCTGAGCCGAGACCGATCAGTCCCGCAGCGAGTTGATCGGCATGCAGGGTCGGCTTGAGCAGCAGCGCCACCCCGACAAGGCCGACCACCAGCGCCCCAAGAGCGCCGACACGCAGGCGCATGCCGGCCAGCGCCAGATAAATCGCGAGGAAAATCGCCGACGTGTAGTTGAGCGTCACCGCCGTTGCCAGCGGCAACAGGGTGATTGCATGGAAATAGGCGAACAGCGCCGAGAAACCGACGACGCCACGGCTGATCTGCCAGCGCCAGTGCGGCGTCGCCAGCCGCACCCCGCGTAGGCGAACCAGTCCGAACATCAAGATCAGCGAAATGAAGCTGCGGTAGAAAGTGATTTCGACCGCCGAATGCGTCTCCGCAGCCAGCTTGACGCAAACCCCCATGCTGGCAAAGAGCAGGCTGGCGAGCAGCATCCAGAGGGATTGCATTGGTTGGGGGCTCGAAAATGGAAAAGGCGACGGATTTTACCCCGCCGATTAGTGCAACCAGCAACGGACAAACCCACCCTGATGGCACTCGCAGGTTGCGCCATGGCGTACTCCATCATGATCTGGCAAGACGTGGCCCAATTGGTCATCGTCTTCGTCAGCGCATCGCCGCTGTAATTCAAGCCCTCGGCCATACGCGTGCTGCCGTTGCTCAATTTGACCTTGGCCCCTCTGATGGAGTATTTTCGCGTGTTTCCTCGAAACTGGTTGCCATGGAACACCCTCCCATCACAGACATGAAATTCGAGACGGCCCTCGCCGAGCTCGAAGCCATTGTCCACAGCATGGAAGACGGCAAGCTCGAGCTTGAGGCGTCGATTGCGGCCTATCGCCGTGGAATGGAACTGATGAAGTACTGCCAAGGCCAGCTGGCCGATGCCGAGCAGCAAGTTCGCGTCCTTGAAAATGGTCAGTTCAAGGACGTCGACCCCAACAGTCTGGACGATCAGTGAGTGCCCCAGCCATTGCGGAATGGATGGCGGCCACGCAGGCGCGTATCGAAACCGCGCTGAGCCTGTTCCTGCCCGCTACCGACAGCATTCCCGCCCGCCTTCACGACGCCATGCGCTACACGACGCTCGGCGGCGGCAAGCGAATCCGCCCGCTGCTTGCCTTTGCGGCGGGCGAACTCACCGGGGCCACCGCGGATACGCTCGACCGCATCGGCTGCGCGGTCGAGATGATCCACGCTTATTCCCTCGTGCATGACGACCTGCCGTGCATGGACAATGACGTGCTGCGGCGCGGCCGCCCGACCTGCCATGTCGAGTTCGACGAGCCGACTGCCTTGCTGGTTGGCGACAGCCTGCAAACACTCGCCTTTGAGGTGCTTGCCAGTGGGCCGATCGCGGATCCGTCGCGCCAGCTCGAAATGATCGCTCTGCTCGCCCGCGCCAGCGGCTCGCGCGGGATGGCCGGAGGCCAGGCCATCGACCTCGAATCGGTCGGGCAGGAACGCGACCAACCGCAACTGGAACTGATGCATGCGCTCAAGACGGGCGCCCTGATCCGTGCTGCAGTGATGCTTGGCGCCTTGGCCGGGAAGCACCTCTCGACCGACGAGCACAGCAGTCTCGACCGCTTTGCCAAACGCGCCGGCCTGCTCTTTCAGGTGGTCGATGACATTCTCGACTGCACGGCAAACACGGCAACCTTGGGCAAAACAGCCGGCAAGGATGAGGTCGCCGAGAAGCCGACCTATGTCCGACTGCTCGGTCTCGATGCCGCCCGCAGCTACGCCGAAGAACTGCGGCGCGATGCCTTGGACACCCTATCCGTCTTCGGCGAGCGCGCCAACCGCTTGACGCAACTCGCTGACTTCATCTGTCACCGGCAATTCTGAGCCCCCCAATGAGCGTCTCTACCTTGCTTGAAAAAATCAGGAGCCCGGTCGACCTGCGTCGCCTCGAGCACAAGCAACTCCCCCAACTGGCGACCGAACTGCGCGCCTTCCTGATTGACTCGGTATCACAGACCGGCGGCCACCTGTCATCGAATCTCGGCACGGTCGAGCTGACCATCGCTCTTCATGCCGTTTTCAATACGCCGGAAGACCGTCTGGTCTGGGATGTGGGTCACCAGTGCTATGCGCACAAGATTCTCACTGGGCGGCGTGCCGGAATGAGTCGACTGCGCATGCAAGGAGGCGTTTCCGGCTTTCCGAAACGCGGCGAGAGCCCGTATGACACTTTTGGGGTCGGTCACTCGTCAACCTCGATCTCCGCTGCGCTCGGCATGGCCCTGGCCGCCAAGCAAAAGGGCGAGGGGCGCAAGGTGGTCGCCATCATCGGCGATGGGGCCATGTCGGCCGGCATGGCCTTCGAAGCGCTGAACAACGCCGGCGTCGCCGACGCCGACATGCTGGTTATCCTCAACGACAACGAAATGTCGATCTCGCCGCCGGTCGGGGCGCTGAACAACATCCTGACGCGCCTGATGTCGGGCCGGACCTTCAATGCGGCGCGCAACGGTGCCCGCCATATGCTCGAATTCGCGCCGCCGCTGCTCGAACTGGCGCGGCGCGCCGAAGAGCACGTCAAGGGAATGATCGCACCGGGCACGCTGTTCGAGGAATTCGGCTTCCAGTACTACGGCCCGATCGACGGTCACGATCTCGACGCACTGATCCCGACGCTGGAAAACCTCCGCAAGCTCAAGGGCCCCAAGTTCCTCCACGTGATTACCAAGAAAGGCCAAGGCTACAAGCTGGCCGAAGCCGACCCCATCCTGTACCACGGCGTCGCCAAATTCGCCCCGGGCGAAGGAATCAAGGCCAGCAAGGGTCCTGGCAAACTGACCTATACGCAGGTCTTCGGCGACTGGCTGTGCGACATGGCCGAGGCCGATTCGCGTCTGGTCGGCATCACCCCGGCGATGCGCGAAGGCTCGGGTTTGTTGCGCTTTTCCGCCAAATACCCGGACCGCTATTTCGATGTTGGCATCGCCGAGCAGCATGCGGTAACTTTCGCCGCTGGCCTCGCTTGCGAGGGACTGAAGCCGGTCGTCGCCATCTACTCGACCTTCCTGCAGCGCGCCTACGACCAACTGATCCACGACGTCGCGCTGCAGAATCTGCCAGTCGTCTTCGCCGTCGACCGCGGCGGCCTGGTCGGCGCCGATGGACCGACGCACCATGGCACTTTCGATCTTTCCTTCGTCACCTGTATCCCGAACATGGTGGTCATGACCCCGGCCGACGAGGCCGAGTGCCGCCGGATGCTGTCCACGGCCTACGCGCTGGACTGCCCGAGCATGGTCCGCTACCCTCGCGGCGGGGGCACCGGTACGGTCCCGGAAGCCAACTTCGCCACGGTTCCGCTCGGCAAAGGCGAGATCATCCGTCAGGGCAAGGACGTCGCCCTGCTCGCCTTCGGCAGTCTGGTGCCCGCCAGCCTTGGGGCCGGCGAGGAGCTCGATGCCACCGTCGTCAACATGCGCTTCGTCAAGCCGATCGATACAGAAATGATTGTCGAACTGGCCGGGAACCATTCGCTACTGGTCAGCGTCGAAGAAAATGTCTTGATCGGTGGCGCAGGTTCGGAGGTCGCGCGGGTCCTGACGAAACACGGCTTGAATGTACCGCTGCTCAGCCTCGGGCTTCCCGACCGCTTCATCGACCACGGCGAGCAAGGACAACTTCTCGCCGACCTCGGCCTGGACAAGGATGGCATCGTACGTACGGTTCGGGCGCAGGCCAGAACACAGTAGATCAGAACAACACAGTTGATGAACAGCCAAGACACCCCCATCGCCGACGTCCAGAGCTCGGCCGACACGCGCCAGATTGCGATCAACAAGGTCGGTATCAAGGCCATCCGCCACCCGGTCAGGGTGCAGGACAAGTCAGCCGGCAGTCAGCACACCATCGCTGTCTTCAACATGTATGTCGGGTTGCCACACAATTTCAAAGGCACCCACATGTCACGCTTCGTGGAGATACTGAACAGTCACGAACGCGAGATTTCGGTCGAGAGCTTCCCGGCCATGCTCCGTGACATGGTCGCCAAGCTGGAAGCCGAAACTGGGCACATTGAAATGAATTTTCCCTATTTCATCAACAAGACCGCCCCGGTTTCGGGCGTGCAGAGCCTGATGGACTACGACGTTACCTTCATCGGCGACATCGTCAATAGCGAAATCGTGACCTCAACCAAGGTCGTCGTGCCGGTGACCAGCCTCTGTCCGTGCTCCAAGAAGATCTCCGAGCGCGGCGCCCACAACCAGCGCTCGCACGTCACGGTCGCCGCCCGCACCAACGGCTTCGTGTGGATCGAGGAAATCGTGCAGCTGGTCGAGGCCGAAGCCTCGTGCGAACTGTTCGGCCTACTCAAGCGCCCGGATGAGAAATTCGTCACCGAACGCGCCTATGACAACCCCAAATTTGTCGAGGACATGGTCCGCGATGTCGCCGCCCGACTCAACGGCGAAGGACGTATTGACGCCTACGTCGTCGAGTCGGAAAACTTCGAGTCCATCCACAACCATTCGGCGTATGCGTTGATCGAGAAGGACAAGACGTGCGGCTGAAACAAGCTGCCGCGGTCGACACCCGTTCTCGGGCAAAAACCGGGACAAGAAAAAGGGCGCCGTAGCGCCCCTTTTGCTTTTGTCTGCGGAAATCCGCTCAAGCGGCCGGTTTGGGAGCCTTGCGGACGAGCTTTTCCTTGATCCGTGCCGATTTCCCGGAACGCTCGCGCAGGTAGTAGAGCTTGGCGCGACGAACGTCGCCACGGCGCTTTACTTCGATAGCGGCGACCAGTGGCGAATAAGTCTGGAAGGTGCGCTCGACGCCTTCTCCGGACGAAATCTTGCGCACGATGAAGGAAGAGTTCAGGCCCCGGTTGCGCTTGGCGATGACAACACCTTCGTAGGCCTGCAGACGCTCGCGGGTTCCTTCCTTGACCTTCACCTGAACGACGACAGTGTCGCCCGGTGCGAATTCGGGGAGGGTCTTGCCCAGGCGGGCAATTTCTTCTTGTTCCAACTGTTGAATCAGGTTCATGTGAGATCCTTAAAATTATGAATACCTACTCACCGCATTGCTCCTCTCCGACGATTTTCGTGAGGAGTTGCGCTTCTTCCGCGGTCCACCCGCGGTGCGCCAGCAAATCCGGCCGGCGCTTCCGGGTTCGCGCCAGCGACTGTTTCAGCCGCCAGCGTCGAATGCTTTTGTGGTCGCCGGACATCAGCACTTCCGGCACCGCCTCGCCCTCATAAACCTCCGGGCGGGTGTAGTGCGGACAATCCAGCAAACCACCGACAAACGAATCTTCTACCGCCGAAGCGGAATCTCCGAGCACTCCCGGCAACTGGCGGACAACGGCATCAATCAACACCATCGCCGGCAACTCGCCACCGGACAGCACAAAATCCCCGATCGAAATTTCCTCATCGACGCAGCGCTCGATCAAACGCTCGTCAATTCCTTCATAACGCCCGCAAAGAAGGATCAAGCCCTCATCGCCGGTCGCCAGCCGCATCGCCCGCTCATGGGTGAGCGGCGCCCCCTGCGGCGAAAGGTAGATGACCAAGCTTCTCGCCAGCCCCGCCTCGCGCTGCTGCAGCTTCGCAGCCACGATTGCCTTCTCCAGCGGCCCCGGTTGCATCACCATTCCCGGCCCACCACCGAAGGGGCGATCATCAACCCGGCCCGAGGAATTCTCGGCGAAATCCCTTGGATTCCAGACTTGCAACTCCCAGCGCCGCTCTTCCAGCGCCCGGCGGGTAATGCCGCTTTGCGTCACCGCAACGAACATCTGCGGGAAGATGGTAATGCAATCGAACCGGATCACCAGTCGCTGCCCCACTCCACACAGATCACTCCCGCGTCCTGCTCTACCGCCAGCACCACCGCCGATACGAATGGCAGCAGGCGTTCGGTGCCTTCATCACCAACCACGCGCAATACCGAGTTGGCCCCCGTTTCGATCAACCCGACCACCTTGCCCAGTCGCTCGCCAACGGTATTTATGACTTGCAGGCCGACAAGATCGGCCCAGTAAAACTCATCCTCTACGGTCTCCGGCAACGCCGCGCGCGGTGCCCCGACCAGAAACCCCTTCATTGCTTCGGCAGCAGTGCGATCCGCGACGCCATCCAGCATCACCACCAGACCTTCAGCATGTGCTTTCAGGCCCTTCAGCCCGCATGCACGCCACGGCCCACCTTCCTTGCCAACCCACCAGGCCGGCATCTTGCCCCAGGCCAGTGGATCGTCACCAAAAGGGTACAACCTGAGCCAGCCCTGCATCCCGTAGGGGTCCGCGAGCCGCCCCAGTACGACGATGTCGTCGCCGGCCAAAGTCCTGACTGCTTAAGCGGCCTGCTGGGCGGCGTGCTGCTTGACCAGACGGGCAACCGTCGGCGACAGCTGGGCGCCATTCTTTTGCCAGTAGGCCAGACGATCGGTGGCGACCCGCAGACCCTCCGCATTGCCGGCGGCAACCGGATTGTAGAAACCGATGCGCTCGACAAAACGTCCATCGCGACGGTCGCGGGAATCTGCCACAACCATATTGTAGAAAGGACGATGCTTGGCGCCGCTACGGGCGAGGCGAATGACAACCATGGAATTCTTTCGTTGCTGGAAAAAAGACCGGAGATTATATCGCTTAATCAAGGAAATACAATATCCTTGACGGGAATACCAGCAACGCCTTACCAGACAGCGGGGCGTTCCCGCCATTGGTCGCTCGGACATGGCAAATGTCGCCACTATCGGCTATTCTGAAGCTGCATATGTTGCATGACGCCACGATTTCTTCTCAGGATTCCGCTGACGGTAAAGCCAAGTCCGTTGAGGAGTGGCTTGTCCATGCAAATGGCAGAACGCACCCAGATAATGCCGAGCAATTGCTCAGGCAGGTGCTCCTGTTACGAGAAGCCTCCCCGACAGAACAGCGCATCCTGTTGCTCAACCAACTCTTCGAGCATGCCGAAAGGATGGTCACGGGAGAATTGCCGTTGCTGCAAGAGGTCACGCTCCCGGTTTCGCGAAGGATTCGGCGAAGCACCCGCCTCATTCAGGAACTTCTGGCAGCGCTGGTCCAAGAGTATTTCAACACACTCCCCGAATTCTTCGCCCCGCGCCCCAGCCCGCCCGAGCGCACCCCGCAGTACGTGCTACGGCGCATCATGAAGGGCATTGCCTGGCACCTTCGCATCAGCCACCACACTGCTTCTCCCAGCGGCCTCGGAGTCTGGCAGCAACTACATGCCGCGTACCGCACCTCCCGCCGGCTCGGCATCGCCGACAGACCGGGACCCGACAGCGAACCGTCAATCGAGCAGATCTATCTCCACACACTGCTGGCCGGGATTGCCCAGCCCGCATCATTCTGTTACAGCGAACTTGAATTCGTCGCCGACTACATCGCGTCGTGCGTCAAGCCAGTCGACATCCTCGAGCGCCCGCCCCTTGACCACAGGGGAGTGTTCTGGGTGGCTCTGGACAACGACTTTCCAGCCCAGGCCTTGGCGCGGCGGTCGCCGCCCAGCGACTTGTTGGTCCTCTATTTTGCGTGCGATCTCATCGCCAGGGATGCCCGGGAGCAACTCGCCGCGCTCACCAAGGGGACGCACGCTTCACGCCTCGGCATCCCGGATTTCGCGGATACACCCGCCGGGCGCGGCGTGTTGCGCCGTCTCAATCTGCTCTGGGGCCAGCCGGCAGCACGCAGGTTCCCGCGCCGCCGTCAGTCGTACCGGGTAAATCTGTGCGCCGGATTTGAGCAACTCTGGCAAATGATCAGGCATCCGGGCCAGGAAGGGCAGATCAGCGAGTGGATGGTGACCAACGAAAGCCCCGATGGCTACTCGTTGATGCACATTTCGGGCGAGGCAGCGAATCTCTTGATTGGTGATATTGTTGCCATTCAGCCGACGGGCGACCGCGGCGAACCCCTTCCGAACTGGAGCGTGGGCATCATCCGCTGGGCGCTTTCCGAGAATTCAGAGCACATCGAACTTGGCATGCAGCAACTCGCCGCGCAGGCCATTGCAGCGGAAATCGTTCGACCGGCAGAAATCGAAGCTGACAGGCTTTTGGCGTTGATCCTTCCGGAAACGCCACCGTTACGCATGCTGCCGGCCTTGGTGACCGCAGCCGGCAAGTTGAGTGGGAGCGAGCACAGGCTGATCGTGCTGGTCGCGGATAAGGATAGCGGGGTTCGCGGTGTCCGTCCCACTGCGCTGACCGAGCAGACGCCGCGGATCGAGGTCTTCAGCGTCGAGCCGGACGAGAAGTTGTAGCGGCAATCAGCCCCCCGAAGAGGACGACTGCCCAGCTCAGGTGCAGCCAGACCAGGAAAACCGGGAACGCGGCGAAGGCGCCATAAACACTCTTCAGAATTGCGGAACTCGCCAGGTACCATTCAAAAAGCTTCTGCATGATGGCGAAGGCCAGCGAGGCGAAAAGACCGCCGAGCAATGCGCCGCGCCACGACACCGGCGCATTCGGCACCGCGTGGTACAGGAACGAGAAGAACATGCCAAGGACGGTCACCGAAATCGCCTTGAGAGACGCACGGCGCACCCACTCCACCTCCTCGATGAAGCCGAGCGACGTGGTGACGGCAAACGAGACGGCGGCAGCCACTGCGGCCAGGACGAATGGCCAGACCGCTATCGCGAACAAATAGAGCCTGAGACGGATCAGGAAGGGCCGCGGCTTAACCTGCCAGACGTGATTGAAAGCGCGTTCGATCGTGTTCATGAGGATGAACGCGGTGATGCTCAAAAAGGCAATGCCGGCTACGGTCAACTGCTGCGCGCGGTGCGAAAACCGGGAAATGCTGCCGGAAATGGTGCCAGCCGCCCCGCTCGGCAGCAATGAACCCTGAATCAGCCCTTCGAGCCGGGTCAGCAGCGAATTCAGATAAGGAACGGTATCGGCGACCGACAATATGAGCGTCACCAGCGGCACCAGCGCCATCAGGGTCGTGAAGGCAAGCGCCGCACTGGTCTGCATCATGTGTTCGCTGCGGAAGCGGCGAAAGATCGTTCGTGGCACACCCGGCTTGGGGGCCGACCGGCGATATCGGGAGTGGGTCTGCATGGGGTCGTATAATAGCCGACCATGCATGACATTCTCGTTCTCTACTACAGCCACCGCGGCTCGGTGCGCGCCCTCGCCGAGCGGATCGCGCGCGGGGTCGAATCGGTTCCCGGCGTCCAGGCAAGGCTGCGCACCGTGCCCCGGGTGTCGACCGTCTGCGAAGTGGCAGAGGCTGCCATTCCTGACTCCGGCGCGCCTTACGTCGAGGCGGCGGACCTCGACGAATGCATTGGCCTGGCGCTTGGCAGCCCGGTCCGCTTCGGCAACATGGCGGCACCGATGAAGTTTTTCTGGGACGGCACCATCGCCGCCTGGCAGAACGGCACACTGGTCGGCAAGCCGGCCTGCGTGTTCACGTCCAGTAGCAGCCAGCACGGCGGCAACGAAGCAACCCTGCTGTCGATGACCCTGCCGCTGATCCACCACGGGATGCTGGTCATGGGCCTGCCGTTCACCGAGCCGGACGTCAGCCATACCCAGCAGGGCGGGACACCCTATGGTGCCAGTCATGTTGCCGGCGCTGGCGGCAACCCGTTGCTGTCCGACGCCGAAAGCCGGCTCGCCTTCGCCCAAGGCAGGCGGCTGGCAAATATCGCCCTGAAACTGGGTCGACCGTGACAGCCGGACGTTATCAGTTCGTTGCCAGCGCCAGCCTGATCGCCCTAATTTTCCTTTGCCTTGGCTGGGAACTCTGGTGGGCGCCACTCAAGCCGGGCGGCTCGTGGTTGACCCTCAAGGCCGTGTTCCTGTTGGCGCCGCTGTTCGGCATCCTGCGTGGCAAGCGCTACACGTACAAATGGATGTCGCTGTTCATCCAGTTCTACCTGCTCGAAGGATTGACTCGCGCCACCAGCGACAGCGGGATTTCACAAAAACTTGCCATCGCCGAAACCGCGTTGGCGGCAGTCGTCTTCGTCACGGCAATCCTCTACATCCGTGCAACGCGCCCAACCGCGGAAGACAAGGCAGTTCAGTCGACCTGAAGCAGCCCATTCGAGAGTGGAGCCGGGACGGGTCAGACGTCGCCCTGGGCACGCACCCGGTCGAGACTGGAGTGCAGCTTGTTCAGCGCATTCAGGTAGGAACGCGCCGAGGCGATGACGATGTCGGTATCCGCGCCATTGCCATTGACGATCCGGCCAGCCTTGGCCAGACGGGTCGTGACTTCACCTTGGGCATCCGTGCCGGTGGTAATGGCATTGACCGAATAGAGAAGGAGTTCGGAGCCACTCCCGGCAATGCTCTCGATCGCCTTGAACGTGGCATCGACCGGACCGCCGCCACCGGCCTCACCCTTGCATTCGACCCCGCCGACACTCAGGATTACCTTGGCATGCGGCATCTCGCCGGTCTCTGAACACACGTGCGAATAAATCAGCTTGTAATGCTCATGCTCCGGCGTCACCAATTCGCCCGAAACCAGTGCGTGGAGGTCTTCGTCGAAAATTTCGTGCTTGCGATCCGCCAATTCCTTGAAGCGTGCAAAGGCGGCATTCAGCGCCTCGTCGCTTTCCAGTTCGATGCCGAGTTGCTGCAGGCGGGCCTTGAAGGCGTTGCGCCCCGAATGCTTGCCGAGAACGAGCTTGTTTTGCGCCCAGCCGACGTCTTCAGCGCGCATGATCTCGTAGGTTTCGCGATGCTTGAGGACACCATCCTGATGAATCCCGGCTTCGTGAGCAAAGGCGTTGGCGCCGACGACTGCCTTGTTGGGCTGCACTGGATAACCGGTGATCTGCGATACCAGCTTCGAGGCGGGGACGATCTGTGTCGTGTCTATCCTCGTCTCTACTGGAAAAACGTCGCCGCGCGTGCGTACCGCCATCACCACTTCCTCCAGCGCGGCATTGCCAGCCCGCTCACCGATGCCGTTGATCGTGCACTCGACCTGGCGCGCGCCGGCCAGGACGGCGGCTAGTGAGTTGGAAACAGCCAGCCCGAGATCGTTATGGCAATGCACCGACCAGATCACCCGGTCCGAATTGGGCACGCGCTCGATCAACTGGCGCATGGTTTCGGCGTACTGGAACGGGATGTTGTAACCGACGGTGTCCGGGACATTGATCGTGGTCGCGCCCGCCTTGATCACTTCCTCGAATATCCGGCACAAAAAACCGAGATCCGAACGTCCGGCATCCTCGGCAGAGAACTCGACGTCATCCGTATACTCGCGGGCCCAGCCGATGGCCATGATCGCCTGCTCGACAACCTGGTCCGGACTCATGCGCAGCTTCTTCTCCATGTGGATGGGCGAAGTGGCAATGAAAGTATGGACGCGCCCCGATTTTGCCGGCTTGATCGCCTCGCCCGCCCGGCGGATGTCGTTTTCGTTGGCGCGCGCCAGCGAACAGACGGTCGACTCCTTGATCGTGTGGGCAATCGCGTGGATGGCATCGAAATCGCCGGGCGAAGCCGCTGCAAAGCCGGCTTCGATCACATCCACCCGCATCTTCTCGAGCTGGCGGGCGACGCGAAGCTTTTCCTCCCGGGTCATCGAGGCGCCGGGACTCTGCTCGCCGTCGCGCAGGGTGGTGTCGAAGATTACCAGGTGCTCTTTCATTTTCTGCTCCGAAGCGTCACAGGCCCCTGCGCTTGAACATGCCGACTGCAGCCAGCACATAGCCAGACAAACCGTAAAGGACAAAGAACCCGAACAGGGCGATTTCAGGGCTGTAGGCAACTAAGGCGAAACCCAGTGCAATGGCCACCACCACAAAAAACGGCACGCTCTTGCGGAGGTTGATGTCCTTGAAACTGTGGTAGCGGACATTGGAGATCATCGTCACGCCGGCAAAAATCGTCAGCCCGCAAGCCAGCCAGCGCACGTTGCTGCCGGAAACCCCAGTCTCAATCATGACCCAGACCAGGCCTGCCACCAGCGCTGCGGCTGCCGGCGAAGGCAGACCCTGGAAATACCGTTTGTCCATAACTTCGAGCGTCGTGTTGAAGCGTGCCAGACGCAGGGCCGCACCAGCGCAATAAATGAAGGCCGCTATCCAGCCCAGCCTCCCCAGATCGCGCAAGGCCCATTCGTAAACCACCAGAGCCGGCGCCGCGCCGAAGCTGACCATGTCGGACAGCGAATCGTACTCGGCACCGAATGCTGACTGCGTATGCGTCAGGCGCGCCACGCGTCCGTCGAGGCCGTCAAGCACCATGGCGATGAAAATAGCCATCGCGGCCCGCTCGAAGTCGCCCTGCATCGCCTGAACGATGGCGAAGAAGCCTGCAAACAGCGCCGCCGTTGTGAACAGGTTGGGCAGCAGATAAATGCCGCGCCGCTTGAGTTCCGGGTTAAACAGGGTTTTACGGGGCTTGAGTTCTGTCATGGGTCACTACTGAATTGACAACACAGAAGAGAATACACCGCTCGCCTTCCGAATCTGCATACGACAAGGGCGGTGCAGACTCTCTGCACCGCCCGGAACCAGAACTAGGCCAAGCGCAAACGCAGCAATCAAACCCTGTCGGGCCTTCGATCAACCAATCAGTTCCTGGACTGGTCGACCAGCTTGTTCTTCTTGATCCAGGGCATCATGTCACGCAGCTTCTCGCCCACCGTCTCGATCGGATGCACCGCATTCAGGCGGCGACGGGCAGTCATCGCGGGGTAGTTGGTTCGGCCTTCGAGGATGAACATCTTCGCGTAATCACCGTTCTGGATGCGTCTCAATGCGTTGCGCATGGCAGCACGGGATTGCTCGTTAATGACTTCGGGACCAGTAACGTATTCGCCATACTCCGCATTGTTGGAGATCGAATAGTTCATGTTGGCGATACCGCCCTCGTACATCAGGTCGACGATCAGCTTCAGTTCATGCAGACATTCGAAATAGGCCATCTCTGGCGCATAACCGGCTTCGGTCAGGGTTTCGAAACCCATCTTGACCAGTTCCACTGCGCCGCCGCAGAGCACTGCCTGTTCACCGAACAGGTCGGTTTCGGTTTCTTCGCGGAAGTTGGTCTCAATGACTCCGCCCTTGGTACCACCATTGGCAGCAGCGTAAGAAAGGGCAATGTCCTTTGCCTTGCCCGTCCTGTCCTGATAGACAGCGATCAGGGACGGCACGCCGCCGCCCTTCAGGTACTCGGACCGCACGGTGTGGCCAGGGCCCTTCGGTGCAACCATGATTACATCGACGTCGTCGCGCGGCACAACCTGGTTGTAATGGATGTTGAAGCCGTGAGCGAATGCCAGCGCGGCGCCCTTCTTGAGGTTCGGCCCGACTTCCTCGTTATATACCTGCGGAATGTTCTCGTCAGGCAAAAGCATCATGACCACGTCGGCCGCTTTGACAGCCCTGGCGATTTCTTCGACTTTCAGACCAGCGGCTTCTGCCTTCTTCCATGAGACGCCGCCCTTGCGCAGACCAACGGTGACCTTGACGCCGGAATCATTCAGGTTTTGGGCATGGGCATGACCCTGGGAACCGTAACCGACGATGGTAACCTTCTTGCCCTTGATCAGCGAGAGGTCGGCGTCCTTGTCGTAATAAACTTTCATGAGATCCTCTTTATGTTCAGGTGGTCAGACTTTAAGAATGCGATCGCCACGACCGATGCCACAGACGCCGGTGCGAACGGTTTCGAGAATCAGACCGCCGTCGAGTGCGGCAATGAATGAATCAAGCTTGGAACTGGATCCGGTCAGTTCGACGACATAGGTCGTTTCGGTGACGTCGATGATGCGTCCCCGAAAGATGTCGGCCATCCGGCTCATCTCTTCGCGATCCTTGCCAGTGGCGCGCACCTTGATCAGCATCATTTCGCGCTCGGCGTGAGCCGCCTCGGAAAGATCAACCACCTTGACCACATCAATCAGCTTGTTGAGGTGTTTGGTGATCTGCTCGATCACGTCGTCCGAACCCCGGGTCAGAATGGTCATTCGCGACAGCGAGGGATCCTCCGTCGGCGCCACTGTCAGCGATTCGATGTTGTAGCCGCGAGCCGAGAACAGCCCCGCCACGCGTGAAAGTGCTCCCGATTCGTTTTCGATCAGGACGGAAATGATGTGTCGCATAGTCTCTTCCTTACCCGCTTACAGTTCTTCGGCGAGGATCATTTCGGTCAGCCCCTTGCCAGCCGCAATCATCGGGAAAACATTGGCCACCGGGTCGATGATGAAATCCATGAACACCAGGTCATCCCTATGCTCGGTGAAGGCCTTGCGCAACGCCGGCTCGACATCTTCGGGCCTCTCGATCTTCATGCCGACGTGTCCATACGCTTCGGCCAGCTTGACGAAATCGGGCAGCGAAGTAACGTAGGACTCCGAATAGCGCTTCGAATAGAACATCTCCTGCCATTGACGGACCATGCCCAGCATGCCGTTGTTCAGGTTGATGATTTTGATCGGGAAACCATACTGCTTGCAGGTTGACAATTCCTGGATGCACATCTGGATTGAGCCCTCTCCCGTAACACAGGCAACCTGCGCACCCGGATGGGCCATCAACACGCCCATGCCATACGGCAGGCCCACCCCCATCGTGCCCAGACCGCCGGAGTTTATCCAGCGGCGCGGCTGGTCGAAATGGTAGTACTGGGCGGCGAACATCTGGTGCTGACCGACGTCCGAGGTGATGAACGCATCGCCGCCGGTCACCTCATAGAGCTTTTCCATCACATACTGGGGCATGATCATCTGATCCTGCGTGTAGCGCAGACTCTCGCGTCCACGCCATTCATCGATCTGCCTCCACCAGTTGGCGAGTTCCGGATTTGCCTTGAAGCCAGCAGCGGCCAACCTGAGCATTTCCTCAAGCACATCCGCCACATTGCCGACAATCGGGACGTCAACCTTGACCCGCTTGGAGATCGACGAAGGGTCGATATCGATGTGGATCACACGACGCTTTTCCTCACCGAAATGGTCCGGGTTGCCGATCACACGGTCATCGAAGCGGGCGCCGACCGCGAGGATGACATCCGCGTATTGCATGGCATTGTTGGCTTCATAGGTTCCATGCATGCCGAGCATGCCCACGAACTGCCGATCAGTGGCCGGATAGCCACCAAGCCCCATCAGCGTATTGGTAACCGGGAAATTCAGCCGGCGCGCGAGTTCAGTCAACGGGCGCGCCGCATCAGACAAGATGACACCGCCGCCGGAATAGATAATCGGACGCTTCGCTTCCTGAAGGATCTGCACGGCCTTCTTGATCTGCCCAAGATGCCCCTTGACCACCGGGTTGTATGAGCGCATGTGGATGGACTTGGGGTACTCGAACTCGCACACCTGAGCGGTGACATCCTTCGGGATATCAACGACGACCGGACCGGGACGACCGGTTGCAGCAATGTGAAACGCTTTCTTGAGCACGAGCGCCAAGTCCTTGACGTCCTTGACCAGGAAATTGTGTTTGACGCAGGGTCGGGTAATGCCGACCGTGTCACACTCTTGAAATGCATCCTGACCAATGTAGGCCGTCGGCACCTGACCGGTAATGACAACGACGGGAATGGAGTCCATGTAGGCGGTGGCAATGCCCGTCACCGTATTGGTGACCCCTGGACCCGAAGTCACCAATGCGACACCAACCTTCTGCGACGAGCGCGAGTAGGCGTCGGCTGCATGGATTGCTGCCTGCTCGTGGCGGACCAGGATGTGCTTCACCTGATCCTGCTTGAAGAGGGCGTCATAAATGTGCAGAACGGAACCCCCCGGGTAACCGAAAACACACTCGACCTTTTCTTCCTGCAGGCACCTGACTACAATTTCCGCACCGCTGATCATCATACTTGAGCCCAATATCGCTGTTACCTGAAAACGTGTAACCTTAAAGCAGCGACCCTGTTCGGTCAAGGCGTTACAGCATACCCTTAGGCTTTTCAAGGCCTTCCACCGGAAGAGACAGCCCTGGCCTCACCCAACGAACTGGCTTTTTTTCTTGAGTCCGTTGAACGACGCGCGTTCAAGCAGGCAATGTTTGCCGTGCGCGAACAGGAAAATGCGCTCGATATCGTTCAGGATAGTATGCTCAAGCTTGCCGAAAAGTATGGCAACCGTCCAGCAGAAGAGTTCCCCATGCTCTTTCAGCGCATCCTGCAGAATACGATTCGCGACTTCTATCGGCGTAGCAAGGTTCGCTCGATGTGGACCACCGTCCTGTCCGCCTTTTCGCCTGACGACGATAGCGACCACGACCCGCTGGAAACCCTGGCCGTGGATGAAGGCCCAAATGGTCCGCAAACGCCGGAAAGCCAGCTTCTTCAGGCCCAGACCCTCGCGGCAATCGATGACGAAATAAAAAAACTGCCGACACGTCAACGGGAAGCCTTCCTCATGCGTTACTGGGAGGACATGGACGTCGCTGAGACCGCAGCGGTGATGGGCTGCTCAGAAGGCAGCGTCAAGACCCATTGCTCGCGCGCCACCCACGCGCTGGCAGCCGCCCTGTCGGCGAAAGGCATCAAACTATGAACGAAGAACGTTATGCATCGCGAGTTCGGCAAGCGCTGAACCATGGTCTCAAGGACATCCCGCCTGCCTCGGCGCGGCGACTAGAGGCTGCCCGCCATCTGGCGCTGTCGCGCCAGAAGCAGGAGGTGCCTCGTTTGGCGCTGGCCGGCCAGCATGGTCACGGCCATTTCCATTTCTCGTCCGACAACCGCCACCTGCGGCAGGTACTGGCCGTCCTCGCGCTGTTGCTGGGGATGTGGATTTCTTTCTACATGGACAGCCTGACGTATGTTTCCGCCATTGAAGAAGTGGACAGTGCCCTGCTCTCCGACGACCTGCCTCCCGAAGCCTTTCTGGATAACGACTTCTTCGAATGGTTAAAAGACGATACATCGGCGGAATAATCCTCAGCCTGGCGCTGGCAGCACCAGTCGCCGCTCAGCCGCCGACCACCGTAGTCATCGGTACGCCTCCGCAACCGGGTTGGAGCCTGCTCAGCGCGCAACAAAAGGTCATCCTGACACCACTCGTTGCGGAATGGGACAAGCTCGACAATGTTCACCGCAAGAAGTGGCTGGCAATCGCCGAACGTTATCCTGGCATGAAGCCGGAAGAACAGCGGCGCATGCAGGATCGCATGCGTGAGTGGGCGAATCTGACCCCCGAACAGCGCGCCAAGGTCAGGGATAGCTACAAGGATTTCAACCAGCTCCCTGCTGAGCAGAAGCAGGCGGTCAAGCAAAAGTGGGAAGCCTATTCCAACCTGCCGCCTGAAGAGCAGCAGCGCATGCGGCAAGAGGGAAAATCATCTCAACTCCTTGCGCCGCCGGCTGTCGAGCCATCGCCGGCATTTCAAGCGCCAGAGGTTACAGGCGACGAAAACTCTGCCCAAGCCCCACCACTGGGCGAGCACGGCAAGAACTGATGGTGCAGGCAATGCCTGGCATTGCGCGACGCCTTAGCAGCATGCTGTACGAGGGCCTCGTAGTATTCGCCGTCCTGCTGATCGGGTTTCTCCTTCCCCAGATCGTGCTCAACGCTTTCGGACTGGCCATCCCCGGCAGGCTGCTGTGGCTGCATGTTCTGGTGCTGCTGATGGTGTATTTCGTTTGGTTCTGGCTCAACGGTGGCCAGACCTTGCCAATGAAGACGTGGAAGCTGCGCCTGGCCGGCACCGATGGCGCAAGCTTGCGCCCCCTGCAGGCAATACTGCGCTACCTGGCCGCCTGGCCAAGCATCCTGTTGTGCGGCTTTGGTCTATTCTGGGCGTTCTTCGACAGGGACCGGCAATTCCTGCACGACCGGATCGCCGGGACCTGCATCGTCTCTTCCGAAGGGCAATGATCTCCGGGTCCGCCTCAGCGCCGCTCGACCCACCACAGCATTCCGATTGCCGCCATCAGAAAAATGCCTGAAGGCGCCGTAGCACTGGCGAATGGCGGCCATGAATTGATGACGCCGAGATTCGAGAAAAGTCCGTTGAGCATGTAGAAAAGAATGCCGAACATGACGCCGGCAAAAATTTTCAGGCTGACGCCGCCCATCCGATTGTGCGAGTAGCCGAAAGGCAGGGCCAGCGCCACCATGACCAGCGCCGCCAGTGGGTAGACGAGCTTCTTCCAGATGGCGATTTCGTAGCGTTCGGTCTTCTGGCGGTTGTCGGACAGGTGCTGGGTGTAGCTTGCCAAGCTTATCAGCGACATGCGTTCCGGTGAGACCATCAGGACAGCTAGCAAGTCCGGCGTGACCGCTGATGCCCATTCGGCAGTGTCGGCACGCTCGACCCACGAGGTGTCGCCATCAATCGACGTGCGCACAACTTCATGCAGCAACCAGTGATCAGGTGGCTGGAAACTGGCTTCCTCAGCATCGGTCACTGATTGAAGCGCGTTCGCTGCGTCAAACTTGTAGATGCGCAAGCCTTGCAGGCGCGCATCGGGAGTCGCGCGGCGAATGTTGATGAAACTGCGTCCGTCCTTCACCCACAGGCCTGTCTCGAAGCCCTGCTGGGCAATCACCTTGCTGAGCGCCCGCGTTTTCAGCTCCTGGGCCAGACGCTCGGAAACCGGCACCAACACCTCGCCCACCACCATGGTCAACAATGCCAGCAAGCCGGCGACCCGGAAAAGCGTCAGCAGCAAGTCGCGGGTCGCTAGCCCGGAAGCACGGAGGACGGTAATCTCCGAATGTCTGGCCAGCGTGGAAAGCGCGTACAGGGTGCCGATCAGCGCCGCGATGGGAATCAACTCATAGATCAGCCCTGGAAGGCTCAAGGCCACGAAAATCAATGCGTGACCAAACTGATAGCCTCCCTTGCCGACGCTGCGCAATTCGTTGATCAGATCAAAAAAGCTGAAAAGTGCAATGAACGCCGCAAGTACCAGAAAAATGGCCGCGAATGTCTCGCGCATCAGATAGCGCTGATAGAGGCGCAGGCGAAACATCAGGTGCGCCTCCGCTGCCATGGCATTTCCACCACGCTCCGCCTGTAGAACAGCAACAGCAATGGCAGCGCCATCAGCGCATGGACGGCCCAGACCCCCACCCAGAACGACAGCTTGCCCTGCGCCACCCAGGCCTGACTCAGCGAAATGAGGTTGCTGTAGATTGCATAGATCAGAATGGCGATCAGCATGTTGGCCGAACGCCCGGCCCGTGGATTCACATAAGACAGGGGAATTGCCATCAGCGCCAGGACGATTGCCGACACTGGCAACCCGATCCGCCACAATAACTCGCCGCGTGCCTGATTGCTCTGATCAAGGACCAACTCCGTGATCGGTAGCCGGCTGGGCGAGCGTTCCGTCGGCTTGGCCTCACCATCCTCAGTCCGTACCTTGTAGCGCTCGAACTCCATGACCTTGAACTCTGGTGTTCCGGGCTCGACCTCGTACCGCCGGCCTCTCTCGAGAACCACGAAACGGTCGCCGTTGGCCGCAGTTTCGTGATACCCGGTATCGGACATGACGACGCCCAGTTTGCCCTCCTGCAGCGAGGCGACGAAGACGTTGCCAACCCGGCTCGCATCGTCGGCCAGAGACTCGACAAAATACACGCGCTGGCCGCGCTTGGCCTCGCGGAATGCGCCGGGCGAAACCTGCGATACATCGCTGCGCGCGGAAAGTCGCTGCTTGTATTCGGCGGTGTTGTAATTGGCCCAGGGAGACAGGAAGCCAGCGAGAATTGCAATGGCCAGCAGGATCGGCCAGGAGAACTTCAGCACCGGACCAATCCAGGCGGTCAGGGGCTGGCCGCAGGAGAACCAGACCACCATTTCAGAATCACGGTAGGCACGGGAAAGAGTCAGCAGAATCGCGACGAACAGCGTCAGCGAAAGCAGTATCGGCATGAAATTCAGGGCCGCAAAACCAAGCAGCGACGCCACGGCTTCGGGTGCGATGCGCCCCCCGGCCGCATCCTTCAGAAGGCGGATCAACTGCGTAGAGGTCAGGATGGCCAGCAGGGCGACACCGATGCCGGAGGCTGCCTGAGCTAACTCGCGCCGGGTGGCGCGCTCGAATATCATGCTTTGACGAAACCGAAAAAATGCGGGGATAATCCCGCGGGTATTGAGATATCGATGAACTGGAGCAGCGAGTGGAATTTAGCATAAAAAGCGGCAGCCCGGAGAAGCTGCGGAGCGCCTGTGTCGTGGCCGGCGTTTTCGAGCCGCGTAGGCTCACCCTGCCCGCCGAGCTGCTGGACAAAGCTGCCCGCGGCTACATCTCCGATATCATTGGCCGTGGTGACATGGAAGGCAAAACCGGTCGCACGCTGCTGCTGCACAATGTGCCCGGCACTCTCTGCGGTCGCGTCCTGCTGGTTGGTCTGGGCAAGGAAAAGGAATTTCACGAAAAGGAATTTCTCGGCGCCATCCGCGTCGCGGTCAAGGCCCTCGACGAGACTGGCGCCATGGACGCCTCTCTGTTCCTGACCGAGCTGCCCGTAGGGAAGCGTAGTCTCGCCTGGCGAGTGCGCCAGATAGCGATGATCGCGCTGGAAGCCACTTACCGGTTCGACACGTTCAAGAGCAAGAAGGACGAGGTACGTCGCCCGCTGCGCAAACTGACGCTCGCGGTCGACCGGCGCGATGACCGCGGGTGTGCCGAACAAGGCCTGGCGCAGGGGTTGGCAATTGCCGAGGGAATGGCTACAGCCAGGAATCTCGGCAATTTGCCCCCGAACATTTGCCACCCGGCCCATGTGGCAGAGCACGCTCAGACGATGGCGCGGGAATTCAACCTCGAATTTGAGGTTCTCGAGCGCGCCGATATGGAAAAGCTCGGCATGCAATCCCTCCTCGCGGTCGCCGCCGGTTCGCACCAGCCGCCCAAGCTGATCGTTCTTAGCTACCGGGGCGGGGCGACTGGCGCGAAGCCTGTCGTCCTGATCGGCAAAGGCGTCACTTTCGATACGGGCGGGATCTCTCTCAAACCGGCGGCCGAGATGGACGAGATGAAGTACGACATGTGCGGCGCCGCTGGCGTGCTCGGCACGCTGCAGGCGGTCGCGCGGCTGAAACTGCCGATCAACCTGACGGTGATCGTGCCAGCGACCGAAAACATGCCCGGCGGTGGTGCCACTCGCCCGGGCGACATCGTCACCTCGATGTCCGGGCAGACCATCGAGATTCTCAACACCGATGCCGAGGGCCGGCTGATCCTCTGCGATGCCCTGACCTATGCCGAACGTTTCGAACCGGACACCGTCATCGACGTCGCGACGCTGACCGGCGCCTGTGTCGTCGCCTTGGGCGGCGTCGCCAGCGGCCTCTTCGCCAACCGCGACGCGCTGGCCCGGGAACTGCTCGCTGCCGGCGACGAGGCACACGACCGCGCCTGGCACATGCCGCTGTGGGACGATTATCAGGAGTTGCTGAAAAGCCCGTTCGCCGACATGGGCAACATTGGTGGTCGCTGGGCCGGCGCCGTCACGGCTGCCTGTTTCCTGTCACGCTTCACCAAGAAATTCAAGTGGGCCCACCTCGACATCGCCGGCACCGCCTGGAAATCCGGAGCCGACAAGGGCGCCACGGGACGGCCTGTTGCCCTGCTGACCCACTACTTGCTGCAACGCGCCGGCCAACTCAATTGACCCAAGTCTTCTTCTACCATGGGGCGTCCGACAAGATTGCGGCCGCCTGCGCGCTGCTCGGCGGGGCCTATGCGAAGAACAAGCGGATGCTGGTCTATGCACCAGAGAATGACGTCGCCAGCAACGTCGACCGCATGCTGTGGACGCATTCGGCGCTTGGCTTCGTGCCGCACTGCCGGAGTGACTCCCCGCTCGCGGCTGAAACGCCGATCCTGATTACCGACAACCTTGACCAACTGTCGCAGGATGACCGGCTGATGAATCTTAGCCAGGTCGTCCCGCCCGGTTTCTCGCGTTTCCACAGCCTGATCGAGGTCGTGGGTCAGGAGGAGTCCGACCGTAGCAGCGCCCGCGACCGCGTCAGGTTCTACAAGGATCGCGGTTACGAGGTCCGCTATTTCGACCTCGGCGAGCGTTAGGAGAAGGCTGATGAGCACCCCCATCCTTGCCCGTGCCGACAAATTGATGCGCCGGCGACGTTCGCGAAGCGCCGATTTCGACGACGTGCCGGTTCTTGTCGACGCCATCGACCCGGAGACAGACATCCCGCTCCTGGTCGATGCCGAGCCTGCCACCACGGTGCCCGAACCGCACACGAAAATGGAACCGGCGACAGCGCCAGAGTTTTTTCCCGTGCTTGATCCAGCAATGCTCGACCTGATCGTTAACGAACTGGCGCGGCGCGTTCAGGATCGCTTCGTAGCCGAACTCCCGGCCATCATCGAGGGCACCGTCCGCGACTTCCTCGCCGAACCCGACATAGTGGCGCTGATCCAGGCACGCGACTGAGATCGCGGCAAAAGCGCGGCTGGGCTCCGGTATAATCGCCGGCTTTTCCCTATTTCGACAGATTCATGGA
This sequence comes from Candidatus Dechloromonas phosphorivorans, assembly GCA_016714975.1. Classification (GTDB taxonomy): domain Bacteria; phylum Pseudomonadota; class Gammaproteobacteria; order Burkholderiales; family Rhodocyclaceae; genus Azonexus; species Azonexus phosphoriphilus. The sequence continues at coordinate 540,757 of JADKBR010000001.1, forward strand.
ACTCGCCAAAGCCTTCGAGCCTGCGGAGATCGAACGCCGCTGGTACCCCGAGTGGGAATCCAGGAATTACTTCGCTGCCAGCGTCGACCGCGGCGCAGTCGACAGTTTCTGCATTCTGCTGCCGCCACCCAATGTTACCGGCACGCTGCACATGGGCCATGGCTTCAACCAGACGCTGATGGACGCGCTTACGCGGTATTACCGGATGCGCGGCCACAACACGCTGTGGCAGCCGGGTACCGACCATGCCGGCATCGCGACGCAGATCGTCGTCGAGCGCCAGCTGGACGCCCAAGGCGTTTCGCGCCATGACCTCGGCCGCGAGAAGTTCCTGGAAAAGGTCTGGGAATGGAAGGAATACTCCGGCAACACCATCACCAAACAGATGCGCCGCATGGGCACCAGCCCGGACTGGAAGCGCGAGCGCTTCACGATGGACGCCGGCCTCAACAAGGTGGTTACCGAAACCTTCGTCCGCCTTTACAACGAAGGCCTGATCTACCGCGGCAAGCGCCTGGTCAACTGGGACCCGGAGCTGCACACCGCCGTTTCCGACCTCGAAGTCGTGCAGGAGGAAGAAGACGGCTTCATGTGGCACATCCGCTACCCGCTTTCCGACGGTTCTGGGACGTTGACCGTGGCAACCACCCGCCCGGAAACCATGCTTGGCGACACCGCCGTGATGGTCCACCCGGAAGACGAGCGCTACAAGCACATGCTCGGCAAGATGGTCAAGCTTCCGCTGACCGACCGCGAAATCCCGATCATCGCCGACAGCTACGTCGACCTCGAATTCGGCACCGGCTGCGTCAAGGTCACGCCAGCCCACGACTTCAACGACTACGCAGTCGGCCAGCGCCATGGCCTGCCGATGATCGCCATCCTCACGCTGGATGCGAAAATCAATGACAATGCCCCGGAAAAGTATCGCGGCCTTGACCGCTTCGATGCCCGCAAGGCCGTCGTCGCCGACCTGGAAGCGCTCGGCATCCTCGAAAAGACCGACAAGCACAAACTCAAGGTGCCGCGCGGCGACCGGACCGGCGTCGTCATCGAGCCAATGCTCACGGACCAGTGGTTCGTCGCCATGTCCAAGCCCGGCGGGGACGGCAAGTCGATCACCGAAAAAGCGCTCAACGTCGTCCATTCCGGCGAGATCAAGTTCTACCCGGAAAACTGGGTCAATACCTACAACCAGTGGCTGAACAACATCCAGGACTGGTGTATTTCGCGCCAACTGTGGTGGGGCCACCAGATTCCGGCGTGGTACGGCGCCAACGGCGAAATCTTCGTCGCCCGCGACGAGGCTGAGGCACGCGCCGCGGCCGACAAGGCCGGTTACGCCGGCACGCTGACCCGTGATCCGGACGTTCTCGACACCTGGTACTCGTCGGCGCTGTGGCCGTTTTCGACGCTCGACTGGACCGGCGACGACGCCATTGACGCGGTCAACCCGATTTTGCAGCAATATTTGCCTTCCACCGTGCTGGTCACCGGCTTCGACATCATTTTCTTCTGGGTCGCGCGAATGGTCATGATGACCAGGCACGTCACCGGCAAGATCCCGTTCAGGCACGTCTACGTGCATGGCCTGATCCGCGACGGCGATGGCCAGAAGATGTCCAAGTCCAAGGGCAACGTGCTCGACCCGATCGACCTGATCGACGGCATCGGCGTCGAGGATCTGGTGCAGAAGCGCACGACCGGGCTGATGAATCCGAAGCAGGCGGAGAACATCGCGAAAAAGACACGCAAGGAGTTCCCGGAAGGGATCCCCGCCTTCGGCACCGACGCTCTTCGCTTCACCTTCGCCTCGCTGGCCAGCCCCGGTCGCGACATCAAGTTCGACCTCAACCGCTGCGACGGCTACCGCAATTTCTGCAACAAGCTGTGGAACGCCACCCGCTTCGTGCTGATGAACGTTGCGGGCCACGACCTCGCCCTCGACCACGAGCAGAGGGCCGGCGGCGTCTGTGTCGTACCCGAAGGCGAAACCCGGCTCAAGTTCAGTTTCGCCGACCGCTGGATCGTCAGCCAGTTGCAGCGCGTCGAAGCCGAAATCGAGCAGCATTTCGCCGACTACCGCTTTGACCTGCTGGCCCAGGCGATCTACAAATTTGTCTGGGACGAGTTCTGCGACTGGTATCTGGAAATCGCCAAGGTCGAGGTCCAGACCGGTGACGACGCCCAGCAGCGCGGCGCGCGGCGGACGCTGGTCCGCGTGCTGGAAGCAGTGCTGCGCCTCGCCCACCCGCTGATCCCCTTCGTCACCGAGGAACTGTGGCAGACGGTGGCGCCAATCGCCGGGCGCAAGACACACGACTCGATAATGCTCGCCGCCTACCCGCGCGCCGACCTGTCGCGCATCGACACCGCTGCAGAAGCCAGGGTCGAACGCCTGAAGGCACTGGCCTACGCCTGCCGCAACCTGCGCGGCGAGATGAACGTTTCGCCCGCGCAGCGGATGCCCTTGCTGGTTGCCGGTGGCGGCGCCGACATCGCCGAATTCGCCCCCATCCTGCAGGCACTCGCCAAGGTGTCCGAAGTGCAGATCGTCGCCGACATCCCGGCCGATGCGATGGCGCCGGTCGCCGTCGTCGGCGAAACGCGGCTGATGCTCAAGGTGGAAATCGACATCGCCGCTGAGCGCGAGCGTCTGGCCAAGGAGATCGACAAGCTGGAAAAGCAGATCGCTATCGCCCGCAGCAAGCTGGACAACGAAAGCTTCGTCGCCCGCGCCCCAGCTGCCGTGGTCGATCAGGAAAAGCAGCGCCTGGCCGATTTCACGGCCACGCTGGAACAGATCAAACCCCAGCTTGACCGGCTGGGACACTGAAAAAGGGAATTTATGTCCGGCGACCACCGCGGTTTTCTTGCCAAGATCTTCCTGGCCATGATGATCTTCACCGGTCTCGTCTGGGTGTGGACCGTGGCCTTCATCATCTCTTGGCCGTGGGAGAAAAGCGACGTCTGGAAGCCCGAATTCCGGATCATCGCCGTCTGTGCCAACAACGAGCCCTGCGGCTTCGCTTATCGCGACCTGGCCAATGCCAAAGCCAAGGGTCTTTATACCTCGCTGACACCGGCCGAGCCAGCTGGCGACCTCGAGGAGGCGCAGAACTGGCTCAAATGGAAAGTGGACAATGGAGTTATCGAGGCCAAAGCTTCATCTTGGCACTTCCAGACCACCATCCGCTACAAGGTTGAAGACGGCACCCCGATCCTGATCGAATATCAGGACGTGGCGGCCAAGGCTTTCTACTTTGGCATTGCGGCAGGCCTCTTCTCGCTGATCGGCCTCTACCTGCGCAGGCTGCGCGGCTGATTCCGCACCCCGAGGATAATCCCCCGCAAGGACGCTTGCTTCGCGGCGTCCTGCGGGGTGCGGGGTGCGGTCGACCGCCTGAATTGGCCAATTTTCAGGCAGTCGAAACTCTCGCCCGCCAAAACCATCTGACACGGGTCCCCCTCCCCCACCCGCTCCAAAATGCCCCATAACCTCAGCCTCATCACCACCGTTACCGCAGCCTTCGGGCTGGCGCTGATTTTCGGCTTCATGGCCGCGCGCCTGCGCATGCCGCCACTGGTCGGCTACCTGCTGGCCGGCGTCATGATCGGCCCGGCCACCCCCGGCTTCGTCGCCGATGTCGATCTCGCCGGGCAACTGGCGGAAATCGGCGTCATGCTGCTGATGTTCGGCGTCGGCCTGCATTTTTCGCTGGAGGACCTGCTAGCGGTCAAGCGCATCGCCGTTCCTGGCGCCATCGTGCAGATTGCCGTCGCCACGGCCATGGGGATGGGGCTGACCCTGTTCTGGGGCTGGGAACCCGGCGCCGCGCTCGTCTTCGGCCTGGCGCTGTCAGTCGCCAGTACGGTGGTCCTGTTGCGGGCGCTCGAAGCGCGCGGCGTGCTGGACTCGATCAACGGACGCATTGCCGTCGGCTGGCTGCTGGTCGAGGATCTGGTCATGGTCCTCGTCCTCGTCCTGCTGCCGCCGCTCGCCGACATGCTGGGGGGACAGCAAGCGGGCACGGCCGCCGGTGTCTCGGGTGAAATCTGGACCACGCTGGGCCTCACTTTCGCCAAGATTGCCGCGTTCATCGCGCTGATGCTGGTCGTTGGGGGCCGCTTGTTGCCGCGCCTGCTGTGGCTGGTCGCCAAGACCGGCTCGCGAGAACTATTCACCCTGTGCGTCATCGCCGCCGCGCTCGGCGTCGCCTACGGTTCGGCCCACCTGTTCGGTGTTTCCTTCGCGCTCGGTGCGTTCTTCGCAGGCATGACGATACGCGGCTCCGAATTCAGCCATCGCGCGGCGGAGGAATCGCTGCCGCTGCGCGACGCGTTCTCGGTCCTCTTCTTCGTTTCGGTCGGCATGCTGTTCAACCCGCAGATTCTCGTTGACGAACCGGCCAAAGTGCTCGCCGTCACCGCCATCATCATGCTCGGCAAGACCATCGCCGCGGTCGCCCTCGTCCTCGCCTTCCGCTACCCGCTCAATACGGCGCTGACGGTCGGCGCCAGCCTGGCCCAGATCGGCGAGTTTTCCTTTATTCTGGCCGGGCTGGGCGCCACCCTCGGCCTGATGCCGCGGGAAGGGCAAAGCCTGCTGCTCGCCGGCGCGCTCCTCTCGATCGCTTGCAACTCGCTGATTTTCGCCGCCATTGCTCCCCTTCAGGCGTGGCTGCGCGCCAACTCTTCCCTCGCGCGCCGACTCGAGCACCGCGCGGATCCGCTGGCCGAACTGCCGATGGGTACCGACCAAGCGCAACTCACCGGCGACCGCCCCGCTCATTCAGAAACACCACGTCGAAGATGGCAGAGTCTGCCGGCAGACTGCGCAGCGCGTCATCGTAGACGCCGCGTTCGCTGGTCTTGTGCCCGCGCAGCGGATCGCCGGAGTCGATGGGAACTGCCGCCAGCCGGGCGTAACGGAGTCGCACGGGTTCGTCCACCAGCGGGAAACACTGCGCCGCGAAGTCACCGTTCTTCGCCAGCGTCACCCGCACCCGCCAGATTCCGTCCGCCGGCTGCGCGTCAAGGCACCCGCGAAGGGCGACTTCATCGAGAGCGAAACCAAGCCAATCCGCCGACCGGCGCAGCCGGGACAGATGCCCGGCAAGGAGCGGGTAGTGCCCATTTTCGCGGCGCAGGGTTTCGATCAATCGCAGCCCGGGGTCACAATCGCACAGAAAATCCGCCTTGAGCATGCATTCCTGCCATTCGGCCGCCGGTTCGGAATCGGCGACGATGCCACTGCCGATGCCCAGCCTGCCCGTCCGGTCAGCCGCCAGCCCCCGTGCGGGGGGGGCGACGTTGAGCCGGAGTTCCGTTCCGGGGGGGCGGGCGCCGGGCGGATGGCCGCGCGGCCAGCCTTCGGGGCCGTTCGCGGCCCCCCGCCCCCCCCGCCCCCCCCCCCCCCCCCCCCCCCCCCGCCGGGGGAGCTCGGCGCTCCGCGACCTGCACGGAAACGGGGGGGGATGCCGCGGGGGGCCAGCCGGGAGGGCCGCGGAGCCCGCCGGGGGGCGGGGTCCCCGCCCCGGGGGGCGCCCCGCCCCCGGCGGCCCCCGGCCCCCCGGGGGGGGGGGGGGGGGGGCGGCTCCCCCCCCCCGGGTCCCGGGCCCCCCCGGGGAGCCGCGGGGGCGCCCCAGCCGGGGGGCCAGACCCGGGGCTCCACGGCGCCAGGCGCGCCCCGGGGCGAGCGAAAGCCGCCGGCCGCGGCAGATCGCCGCGAGCCGCCGTCGCGGCGGCGTGAAGCTGACCGGCGGAAGCGCCCCAGCCGGGCGAAAGCGCCGAAGGTGGGCAAAACGCGGGGATGTAAGCGAAAGGACAAGGAGAGGCCCGAGAAATCGCCAGCGGAAATGTAGTCCCGGATGCGGTCGACCGCGGCAGCATGGCGATCTCCGTCGATGCCTGGCCTCAAGTCACCTATCCCCGCCGGCTGCCCGACCCCCTGCTCCGCAAGCCAGGTCTCGGTGGCTTCAGCAGTCATCGCGACACCGCGCCTGAACCGCCAGAACCGCGCCAGTGGTCGCCCAGCCGATGGCGACCACCCGGGAGGCGCTGCCGCCGGTTCGAGGAGATAACCCAGCTCATAGTCGAACGCCGCGACAGACCACAGGCCGCCACGTTCAACTGCCTGCAGCACTGACGCCAGACCGGCATCATCGGAAACCGTCAGGCAATCGACCGGCTCTTCAAAAAGCCAAGCCGAGGGCTTACCCTGCGGTGCCCGCCGATCTTCGAAAAACGCGTGAAACGGGGTTTCTATCTGCGCTTCAGGTAGAACTCGAAGACGCGGTTTTCTTCTCTTTGCCCGACCAGTTCATTCCCGGTCTGCTTGGCGAAGGCCGCGAAATCCTTCAGCGAGCCGGGATCGGTCGCCAGTACGCGAAGCACTTGGCCGGGTTCCATTTCGCTCAGCGCCTTCTTGGTACGGAGAATGGGAAGCGGGCAGTTGAGCCCCTTGACATCAAGATCGCGATCAATTTCCATGGCTGGTCACCCAATAGGACAGAAGGCGATTTTACCCCTAATTCCGCCGCTCCTTCATTTCCTCGATCTGACGCTTCTTCATTTCCCGCAGCCGACCATCGATCATCGACATCTCATAGAAGTTGGCATCGCCTGCCTGCTGCGCCAGTTGTAGTTGCTCGATCGCCCCGGCCGTCTGCCCCTTGAGGGCAGTCAATTCCGCCAGTGCGAGATGATGCTGCGAACGACGCCCCAAGCCGGCATAGGAATCAGCCCGAAACTTGTAGAAATGCACATCCAGAGGGTAAATCTGGAGTTGGTCGTCGGCGAACTTGAGGGCTGCGGCAAACTGCCTATCACCAATCAAGGTGTTGCCATAGCCGTATAGCACCGCGAGGTTGCGCGGGTAGCGCACCATCGCCTCGCGATAGAGCGTCAGCCCCGCCTCCTTCTCGCCCCGGCCGGTCTTGATCTCGGCAAGTTGCCGATCCACCATCGCCGACGACACCTTCAGCCGGCGGACCGCCGCCAGTTCCTGTTCGGCCGCCGCCCAGTCGCGATTGCGAGCGAAAGCCACCGCCAGACCATAGCGGGTGCCCGCCTCGGAGCTGTATTTCCGGTCGCGCAGGAAGGTCTCGAATTCTCGGACCGCGTCACTGGGACGCCCCTGCAAGGCCCGCACTCTGGCCCGCACCAGCTGAAAATCCTGGCTGTCGGCAACCTGGCGATAGGCAACCGGTTGCTCGCGGTTCTGCATGTCTGACATGCGCTCACCGGACAACGGGTGGGTCCGCAAGTAGGCAGTCGCGTTATTCTCATATTGGCGCGTTGACTGTTGCAGACGGGCGAAGAACCCGGACATTCCGCGGACGTCGTAACCCGCGCGGCGCAGGATATCGAAACCCAGGCGGTCGGCTTCCCGTTCGAAGTCGCGCGAATAGGCCAGTTGGGCAGCGATCGCACCGGCCTGCGTCGTGCTGATCGCCGCCATGGCGCCCTGCGGACTGGAGCGCGCGGCAAGGAGTGAAAGGCCCATGGCGACCATTGAAGCCATCGACAGCTTTTTTGACTGAAATATCTGACGTGCGATGTGGCGTTGCGTCACATGCGAAACTTCATGGGCCAGCACACCAGCAAGTTCCGACTCTGTCTGAACTGCCAGCAATAGCCCGACATGGACACCGATAAAGCCGCCCGGCATTGCAAAAGCGTTGATGCTCAGGTCATTGATTGCGAAGAACTGAAACCCCATTCCTGGGTCATCGCTCATGGCAACGAGGCGTTCGCCAAGCTGGTTCAGATAGTTCTCGACATCCGGGTCGTCAAGATACGATGGCTCACGCCAGCGAATCTCGTCCATAATCTGTTGTCCGATCTTCCTTTCGGTCGCCAGCGACAACTCGTTGCTCGCCACGTCGCCCAGTTCGGGCAGACCTTCGGCGTGCAAGAGTTGGACGGTCAGGGCACAGGCCAAGACTCCGGCAAACAGACGATGGATAGAACGCATGATGGTATGATATATCGCCTATGAACATCCCCTTTGGGTGACTCGTAACCAGATGTAACTAATCTTGATCGATCAGACACTTACCCACTTCGATGCGGCCGGTCAGGCGCACATGGTCGACGTCGGCAGCAAGGCAGAGAGCGCCCGCGTTGCGCGCGCCACCGGAAGCATCTTCATGCAGCCGGAAACCTTGGCGCTGATCCGTTCCGGGTCAGCCAGCAAGGGAGATGTCCTGGGTATCGCGCGAATCGCTGCCATTCAGGCCTCCAAGCGCACCGGCGAACTGATCCCGCTCTGCCATCCGCTGGCGCTGACTAAAGTTGCTGCTGACTTTACCGTCGACGAAATGCAAAGCGCGGTCCATTGCGAGGTTACTGCCGAATGCTTCGGCCGCACCGGCGTTGAAATGGAAGCGATGACTGCGACCGCAATCGCCTTGCTGACTGTTTACGACATGTGCAAGGCAGTCGACCGCGGCATGCGCATAGAGAATATCTGCCTGCTCGAGAAGGCGGGCGGCAAGTCCGGCCACTGGAAGGCCAGCCCAACCGCGAAATCGACCGCGAATGAATGAACTGCGTCGCCGACTGCTGCGGGGCAGCACTGGCGCGCTGCTCGCGCCGTGGATTGGGAGTGGCTTGTTGCTGCCGCGACGAGTGCTTGCCGCCGAGTGGAATCGTACTGCCTTCACCGCCAACAATGCACCTGACGCACTTAGGGCGTATGGCGCGGGATCCGCCACGGAATCGCGCGACATCTCGATCAACGCGCCTGAAATCGCCGAGAATGGCGCCAAGGTGGAAGTCGACATATCCAGTCAGATAGCAGGCAGCCGCAGCATCGCCGTATTCGCCGACAGGAATCCGATGCCGTTGTGCGCGGCCATCGAATTCGCTGGCGCGGCCTTGCCCTATTGCCGGATACAGCTGAAGCTGGCGGAAACGACCCGCATCCGGGTAGTCGTCAGGACGACCGATGGGAAGAGCTATATTGCCTTCCGCGAGATCAAGGTAACCCTCGGCGGGTGCGGAGGATAAGCATGGCCGAGCCGATCAAGATTCGCGCCCAGCTTCAGGGCGAGATGACCGAAATCCGCATCCTGATGCAGCACCCGATGGAAACCGGGCAGCGCAAGGACGAAAAAGGGCAGACCTTGCCCGTCAATTTCATCCAGACTTTCTCCGTCCTGCACAACGGCAAACCGCTCGTCGAGGGTCAATTGAATACCTCGATCGCCAAGAACCCACTGTTTGTTTTCAAGGCCCGCAGCATAAAGGCCGGAGACAGGCTGGTGGTGGCCTGGAAAGACAATCTCGGTGACCAACGGCAGGACGAGATCACCGTCGCCTGAAACAAGAAAACCCGCCTGAAACCAGACGGGCTTCGGACTTGCTTCCTCTTCCTTGTTCAGGCGGCCTGAATGTTGGAAGCCTGCTTGCCCTTGGGGCCTTGCACAACATCGAAGGAAACTTTTTGACCCTCTTTGAGGGTCTTGAAACCACTCATGTTGATTGCGGAAAAATGTGCGAAGAGATCTTCGCTACCATCTTCAGGCGTGATGAACCCAAAGCCCTTCGAATCGTTGAACCACTTGACAGTGCCGATTGCCATGTTTGGAACCTTCTTGCAAAAAACCAATAAATTACGGGTCTCCCCGACTCCCTGTTTGAGCTCAGCGACCCGGTGCTTATGGCAACCTTGATGCAACATGAATCCAAACACAAGGGCTTTCTACCCCCGTCATCGCCCTGCGTCAACAATTTTTATTGACGCGGCGCAGCATAAGCTTCGGAAAATGCAGCGCTTTTCGGAGGATTGCCGAGCTATTCGCCGGTTGCACAATGGAAAGGACTGTATAGAATCCGTTCCATGGCTACGAAGTCTCAGGAAGGGAGTCTGCTCGAGGCACAACGTGCGCGGGCAGTGCCTCCGAAGATGTACAAGGTGCTGCTACTGAACGACGATTACACCCCGATGGAGTTCGTGATCGTGGTGCTTCAGCGTTTTTTTTCGATGGACACTGAACAGGCGACAAGAATCATGCTCAAAGTCCACAATGAGGGGCGCGGCGTGTGCGGGCTGTTCCCGCGCGACATCGCGGCCACCAAAGTCGAGCAGGTGAGCGCGTTTGCCCGTGAGTACCAGCATCCGCTCGCTTGCATCATGGAGGAAAACTGATGATTGCTCAGGAACTCGAAGTCAGCTTGCACATGGCGTTTGTCGAAGCACGGCAAAAGCGCCACGAGTTCATCACCGTCGAGCATCTCCTCCTGGCGTTGATCGACAACCCGTCGGCCGCAGAGGCTCTGCGCTCGTGCGGCGCCAAGCCCGATACGCTGCGCAAGGAACTGATCAACTTCATCAACGAACACACGCCGAAGGTGTCCGGTAGCGACGACATCGACACCCAGCCAACGCTCGGCTTCCAGCGCGTCATCCAGCGCGCCATCCTGCACGTCCAGTCATCCGGCAAGAAGGAAGTAAACGGCGCCAACGTGCTTGTGGCCATCTACGGCGAGAAGGACTCGCATGCCGTGTATTTCCTGCAGAAACAGGGCGTCACCCGCCTTGACTTGGTGAACTACATCTCGCACGGCATCAGCAAGGTGCCGCAACAGAAAAATCCGCCGGAAGGCGAGGTGGAGACCGAAGGCGAGAAGGAGCAGTCCGGCCCGCTCGAGCAATACACGATCAACCTCAATGCCCTGGCACTGCAGGGCAAGATCGACCCGCTGATCGGCCGCGACCGGGAACTCGAGCGCGTCATCCAGACCCTGTGCCGGCGGCGCAAGAACAACCCGCTGCTGGTCGGTGAAGCGGGCGTCGGCAAGACGGCGATTGCCGAGGGGTTGGCCCGCAACATCGTCGAAGGCAATGTTCCCGACATTCTTGCCAAGGCCAACGTCTATTCGCTCGACATGGGCTCGCTCCTGGCCGGCACCAAGTACCGGGGCGACTTCGAGCAACGCCTCAAGGGCGTCATCAAGCAACTGGCGGACAATCCGCACGCCATCCTGTTCATCGACGAAATCCATACCCTGATCGGCGCCGGTTCCGCGTCCGGCGGAACGCTGGACGCCTCCAACCTGCTCAAGCCGGCCCTGTCGTCGGGGGCCTTGAAGTGCATCGGCGCGACGACCTACACCGAGTTCCGCGGCATTTTCGAGAAGGACAGCGCGCTCTCACGCCGCTTCCAGAAGATCGATGTCAATGAACCGTCGGTCGCCGAGACCGTCGAGATCCTCAAGGGCCTCAAGGCACGTTTCGAAGCGCACCACGGAATCAAGTATTCGGCGACGGCGATTTCTTCCGCCGCCGAACTGGCCGCCCGCTACATCACCGACCGCCACCTGCCCGACAAGGCGATCGATGTCATCGACGAGGCGGGTGCAGCGCAGCGCATTCTGCCGAAATCAAAACAGAAAAAAGTCATCAGCAAGACCGACATCGAGGAGATTGTCGCCAAGATCGCCCGCATTCCGTCGCAGCATGTCACCCTCGACGACCGTGGCGCGCTGAAGAATCTCGACCGCGACCTCAAGGCCGTCGTCTTCGGCCAGGACAAGGCGATCGACGCGCTGGCCCGGGCGATCAAGATGGCCCGTTCCGGCCTCGGCAATCCCGGCAAGCCGATCGGCTCCTTCCTCTTCAGCGGCCCGACCGGAGTCGGCAAGACCGAGGTCGCCAAGCAACTGGCCTACTGCCTGGGCATCGAACTGCTTCGTTTCGACATGTCCGAATACATGGAGCGCCATGCCGTGTCCAGGCTGATCGGCGCCCCGCCGGGCTATGTCGGTTTCGACCAGGGCGGCCTGCTGACCGAGGCTATCACCAAGAAGCCATATTGCGTGCTGCTGCTCGATGAAATCGAGAAGGCGCACCCGGACATCTTCAACATCCTGCTGCAGGTCATGGATCACGGCACGCTGACCGACAACAACGGACGCAAGGCTGATTTCCGCAACGTCGTCATCATCATGACGACCAACGCCGGCGCTGCCGACCTGCACAAGTCGAGCATGGGCTTTACCAGTTCCAAGCAGACCGGCGACGAGATGGCGGAAATCAAGCGTGTGTTCACCCCTGAGTTCCGCAACCGGCTGGATGCGACAATCTCCTTCGCCGCGCTCGACCACGAGGTGATCCTGCGCGTGGTCGACAAGTTCCTCATCCAGCTCGAGGAACAACTGCACGAGAAGAAGGTGGAAGCCCACTTCACCGAAGCGGTCAAGGACATGCTCGCCGAGAAGGGCTTCGACCCACTGATGGGTGCCCGCCCGATGGCGCGCCTGATCCAGGACACCATTCGCTCGGCGCTCGCCGACGAACTGCTGTTCGGCAAGCTGGCCAGTGGCGGGCATGTCACGGTCGACCTCGACAAGGAGGGCAAAATCAGGCTCGACTTCGCGGAGGAAAAGACCGAAGCCGTCGTGTGAACGATTGCCATCCACCCTGAAAGCCGTGCAAGATTGCACGGCTTTTCTATTTCGAGGACTCCACCATGACCTTCAAGACCCCCGACCTCTGCGACGAATTCGAAGCCGACCTTGGCACGGCCGTTCGCGTCGTTGCCCCTATGTTCCAGCGCTTCGGCGGCCGCGCCAGCTTTTCCGGCGAGATCGTCACGTTGAAGGTTTTCGAGGACAACTCGCTGGTTCGCGCAGCAGTGGGCGAAGCCGGCGCCGGCAAGGTGCTGGTCATCGACGGCGGCGGCTCGCTGCGCTGCGCGCTGGTCGGCGACCAACTCGCCATTCTCGCCCACAAGAACGGCTGGGCAGGCCTCGTAGTCTATGGCTGCATCCGCGACTCCGGCGACATCAACGGCATCGACATCGGCGTTCGCGCCCTCAACACCCATCCGCAGAAAAGCATCAAGAAGGGCGCCGGCGACCGCGACATCGCCGTTACCTTCGGCGGCGTCACCTTCAATCCCGGCGAGTTTGTCTACGCCGACGAGGACGGCGTGCTGGTCAGCAGCAAGCCCTTGTGCTGATTCGGGGCAAGATCATTGCTGCGGCAGTCAGGGAAAATCGACGAATAACGCGATCTTCCCCCAATCGTCCTGCTGCCACTTTTGGCTTTTCCTTCACAAGGACTCTTATGAAACTTCACATTGTCTTGTTTGCTTTTGCAGTCACGGCCTTAGCATCTTCGGTCAGTGCAGAAGAAAAGAGCTGCGCAAATGAATTGGGCAAAAACAATTCCGAAATACTGGTGAAATGGTGCATAAATGTGAGTCCAGCGACACGCCCACCTTGCAACTCGGCCAATAGCTGTGATTTGATCATCGATGAAATAAGACGTGGATGTGCATTCCTGAAGAATGACAAGAACTCCCCCTATTACTGCAGGCTGACATATCGACAATAGAGAAGCGTGAACGTGGTCAGACCGCGTTGCGACGGGCGAATCCCTTTACGCCGATGAGGATGGCGTGCTGGCAAGCAGCAAGGTTTTGCGCCGAAGCGACGCTGCGGTCGACGGGAAAAACCTGTATGGCGCGGTTGATTGTGACCAAGAAATCGGCGCGCGACCTCGCGGATACTCAGCCAAGCGGCGTCATTGCTCGGTCAGGGTCAGCAGAATGTCGGCGTACCACGCGCAGTTCAGTCCCAGCGCCTCGTCCAGCTTCACGTCGCGCGTTCCGACATCGAGGCGCGCCGAATGGACGCCAAGCAGCAGCCACGGCAGGTCGCCATATACCCGACTCCCTTCGGGCACGCGCATGACGACGGGCGCGCCGCTGGTTCCGCGATGGGTGCGCGCATCGGTCAGGAAGTAACCTTCGCCCTGAAAGCGCAGCCCAAACGACGATGCGATGACGGCATGGCGAGCGACGGGCATGTGGTGCAGCCTGTCGTGGAAACCGAGCGGGAAGCCTACCACCAGCAGCGAGGTGCCGACCTCGACCTGATTCAGGCGGCCAAGCAGATGCTGCGGGGTGAAGGCGCGTAAAACCGCTGTGCCGGGGAGCGCCGGACGTTCGAGTTCAATCGCCGCCACGTCAATTTCTCCTGCGGGATCAAGCCCCTGGCGCCAGAGGCGCTTGCCGTTCCGGTAAAGCGGAATCGAAAACCCGGTGGATTTTGCCATGTTGGCCGGGTCAGTGTGCAGTTCGACCTCGATGCGGTCCGGGAAATGCTTGCTCGGCTCGTCGATCATCACATGCCTGCTGGTCACCAGGAACAGGCGCCCGTCGCGCTCAAAGAAAAGCCCGCTGGCATTGGTCAGGGGCCGATGTCCGTCGAAAGTGCAGATACGCGCGGCGGCCAGCAGAATGGGTTCGATCATTCGGGTATCGGGGAGATTGCAGTCATTGCTCACATCGTCGACGGATCGAGCGGCAGGGGTTTCCTTCAGCGCCAGGATCACGCACCAATTGTTGCTGCCACCGACCGAGTATAGGCCGATCAGCGAAATTCGCGCGAATCTCGTCATGGAATGACGAAATCCGCGGATTCCCCCAACTTCCACCCAACGGCGATGAAGATGATTCGCTGGTCAGCAGCACGAATGCAGCGCGAGATCGTTTCACAAAAGCAAGCCTCTTCTCGCATTGTGAAATCAAAAGCGCAAACCACTGGTTTTATTGGAGTAAATTTTGTCTTATGTCTTATATAAGACTCTTGCTGCGGCGCATGAATGTCTCTATAATTCGGCCATCGCCCAGGTTCGAATCGCCTCGGCGCAAGGTCGTAACCCTCCAAAATCCAACATCTTGAGGAATCCACATGAGCACTCGCGAACAGCAAATCGCCGCCCTCGAAAAAGACTGGGCCGAAAACCCCCGCTGGAAAGGCATCAAGCGCGGCTACTCCGCTGCTGACGTCGTCCGCCTGCGCGGTTCCTTCCAGGTCGAGCATACCCTGGCCCGTCGTGGCGCCGAGAAGCTGTGGAATCTGGTCACCAACACGCCCTATGTCAACTGCCTGGGTGCCCTGACCGGCGGTCAGGCCATGCAGCAGGTCAAGGCCGGGGTCAAGGCCATCTACCTTTCCGGCTGGCAGGTTGCCGCTGACAACAACGAATACTCCGCGATGTACCCGGACCAGTCGCTGTATCCGGTTGACTCCGTGCCCAAGGTCGTCGAGCGCATCAACAATGCCTTCAACCGTGCCGACGAAATCCAGTGGTCGAAGAACATCAACCCGGGCGATGCCGGTTACATTGAATACCACGCACCGATCGTCGCCGATGCCGAAGCCGGTTTCGGTGGCGTGCTGAACGCCTACGAACTGATGAAGGCGATGATCCGCGCCGGCGCCGCCGGCGTGCACTGGGAAGACCAACTGGCTTCGGTCAAGAAGTGCGGCCACATGGGCGGCAAGGTGCTGGTTCCGACCCAGGAAGCGGTGCAAAAGCTGATCGCCGCCCGCATGGCTGCCGACGTCTATGGCGTGCCGACCCTGGTCATCGCCCGTACCGATGCCGAAGCCGCCGACCTGCTGACCTCCGACTACGACGACAACGACAAGCCCTTCCTGACCGGCGAGCGTACCGCCGAAGGCTTCTACAAGACCAAGAAGGGTCTGGGCCAGGCCATCTCGCGCGCCATCGCCTACGCTCACTATGCCGACCTGGTGTGGTGCGAAACCGGCACGCCGGATCTGGAATTCGCCCGCCAGTTCGCCGAAGCCGTGCATAAGGTTCACCCGGGCAAGATGCTGGCCTACAACTGCTCGCCGTCGTTCAACTGGAAGAAGAACCTCGACGACGCGACCATCGCCAAATTCCAGAAGGAACTCGGCGCCATGGGCTACAAGTACCAGTTCATCACCCTGGCTGGCATCCACTCCATGTGGTACAACATGTTCGATCTGGCCCAGGATTACGTCGCCCGCGGCATGACGGCCTACATCGAGAAGGTCCAGGAGCCGGAATTCGCCGCCCGCGACCGTGGCTACTCCTTCGTCTCCCACCAGCAGGAAGTCGGTACCGGTTACTTCGACGAAGTCACCACCGTCATCCAGGGTGGCAAGTCCAGCGTCACCGCGCTGACCGGCTCGACCGAGGAAGAACAGTTCCACTAAGCTTCAACCGCTGCCTTACCCGGTAGCACCAGGGCCGGCACTCACAAGGTGCCGGCCTTTCTCATTTGCCGTGCCAGGGATTGCTTACGGCGAGAGGCGTTGCGAATTTTTGTCCAATCCGCTTGTCTGATTATGACAAGCGACGGTTGCGTGCTTGCAACACCCGGCGGCTGACCATTCCACGAAAGGAGTAGGGAATCGCCAAACGTCCGCTACGATGATTAGGCGTGCGCCGTTGCTTCTGCCACAGCCGGAGCAAACTTGTGAATCCACACCAAGGAGGTCGACCATGACCAACACCGCAGAACTGCCATTTCCCACCACTGACCAGCTTGAAAACTCGCCCAGCGAACCGCCGTTGACCGAGATTCCGGTCATCAGACCGAAGATGGCCCGCTTGCTGGAGCTGACACAGGAAAATGGCTCCAGCGTAACGCCCAAGGAAATCAACGCACAGCTTGACCGTGTGCTGCGCGACTACGACGAACTGACCGCGCTCTACGCCGAGAACAACCGCCGCATCGACAGCGAGTTGGCCGAAATGCGCCAGTCCGGCGGCACGATATCGGGCCAGGTGCATCAACTTGCCGCCGATTTGCAGCAACAGACCCTGACCTTGGCCGAACATGCTGCCGTCGCGGAACAACGGATTGACACAATTCGCGGGGAAACGCGGGGATGGCTGGCCGACAGCGAGGAGCGCTGGGACACTCGACTTGCGAGCAACAATGCACGCATCGGCGCCGACGTGGCGCGACTCGATGCCGGTATCGGTTCGCTCGAAGGCCTGTTCAAGACGCAGGAGCGAATTCTCGCCGAGCAGCGCGCGCGTCTGGATCAATTTGACATCACCTGCGAGTTGCTGGATACCGCGACACGCGGCAACAAGGCCCGCATCGAGGCGGTGCGCGAGGAAGCGGAAAGGCAGCACGCCATCGTCGAGGCACGCGTCGACGGTTTGGATGCCCTGCAACGCGAACATTATGCAGAGTTTCAGGACGTGCAGCGCCTGGTCTGGGTATTGCAGACAGAGACGCGGCGCCACGAAGAGGCAATAGGCAATGTCGCCGCCGGGCTGGCGGACCACCGGATTGACACCCGGGACAGGTTCAAACGGACGCATCTTGCCATCGCCGCGCTGCTGCTGCTAACCGTATTGGGCTTCGCCATGGTCAAGTGGCTACCCGCCTTCGCCCCTGCCGGCACTGATTCGGCGATCGCGCAAAACCAGGCCCGAATCACCGAGATTGGCGGACAGGTAGCTGGACTCTCGGCGCGAGAAGGTGCCCAACAGGAGACTGATGCATTGCAGCAAGCGCGCATTGACCAGGTCTCGGGCAAGGTTTCCAGTCTCGAGAAGAGCCTCGGTGACCTGCGCGTCACGGTGCGCAAGCTGCGCATGCAAGGCGCGGTCGCCGGAGCCGGGGTGGTGCATGACAGCCGGTGGTTGCTCCAGCAAAACCCCAAGGCTTATACCGTTCAGCTTGTAACTTCTCCCAGTCAGGCCGACATGGCGCGCTTCATCGACCGTAACGTTGAGCAACTGGCGCTGGACTCGCTGGCCTTTTCGGTTACCGAGCAAGGTCAGCGCGAGCGCTACAACCTGTTTTTCGGTGTCTTCCCGACGATCACCCAGGCGCGCGCCGCGATCGCCGCGCTGCCGTCTGAGCTACGTGCCAACCGGCCGTGGGTGCGCCAGATGCAGTCGGTTCAGGACTCCTTGCGCTGATCGGGAGCGAATGCATGACGGGTGTCGGCATTGTTCAGTTCCGGCTGAAGAATGTCCGACCGCGCCCGCTGCCTTCCCCCGATCGTCGCGTCTGACGCCCGCATCCTGATCCTTGGCAGCATGCCGGGGCGGGCGTCGCTCGCGGCCCGCCAGTATTATGCCCATCCGCGCAATGCCTTCTGGCCGATCATGGGACGCCTGCTGGGCTTCGACGTCGCCCAGGACTACCTGACCCGGGTCGAGGCTTTGAGCGGCGCCGGCGTCGCCGTCTGGGATGTGCTGGATTCCTGCCACCGCCCGGGCAGCCTCGATTCCGCCATCGATGAAAGATCGCTGGTGGTCAACGATCTTGCCGGATTTCTCGCCGGGCATCGCGCGATCAAGCGCGTGTTCTTCAACGGCAGCGCTGCCGCACGGCTCTTTGACCGGCACCTTGGCGCCATCCTGAACGTTACCGGCCTGCAACTGACCCGCCTGCCATCGACCAGTCCGGCGCACGCCGCGCTGACTTTCGCGCAGAAACTCGCGGCCTGGCGAGTTGTTGCGGTCGACCCGGGTTTTCAGCCAAATTTCAGCGGAGTTCCCAGTAACTCGTCCGGCCGTAGGTTGCCTTGAGCAGTTCGATGAACAGCCGCACTCTTAGCGGCAGGTGCCGACGCTGCGGGAAAACGGCGTAGATGCCCATCGGCGGCGCCTGCCAGGCATCGAGCACCGAGGTCAGGCGCCCTTCCTTCAGATCCTGCCCGACCTCCCACAGTGAACGCCAGGCCAGCCCGCGCCCGGCCAGCGCCCAGTCGTGGAGGACAGCGCCGTCGTTGCATTCGAACGTGCCGCCGACCTTGATGGTATCGACCTCCCCACTCTGCGGATTGCGGAACACCCAGCCGCGCTGTTGACCGAGCGACAGGCAGTTGTGCGCCGCCAGGTCACCCGGTTCGCGCGGCACGCCGTGCGCCACCAAGTAGGCCGGGCTGGCCACGACCATGCGGCGCATTTCACCAAGCCGCACGCTGATCAGACTGGAGTCGGTCAACTCGCCGATGCGGATGGCGCAATCGATATTCTCGTTGAGCAGATCGACCAATCTGTCGCTCAAATCGAGGTTGACCGTAACCTCCGGGTTGGCCAGCATGAAATCACCAACCAGCGGCGCCACATGCCGGCGCCCAAAACCGGACGGGGCCGACACCCGCAACTGGCCACTGGCCCGCACGCTGCCGAGCGAAACGGCCGCCTCGGCATTGGCCAGGTCGTTCAGCATCTTCTGGCAGTCTTCGAGAAAGGCCTGACCCTCGAAGGTAATCGTCAGCTTGCGCGTGGTGCGCAACAGGAGCCGGACACCAAGGCGTGACTCCAGTGCATCCAGCCGCCGCCCGATGATCGCCGGCGTCACACCTTCAATCCGCGCGGCGGCCGACAGGCTGCCGCGCGCGGCTACCGAAACGAAGGCTTCAATCTGCTTCAGGCGGTCCATTCGATACCTGGAGTAAAAAATGAATTGATTCTAGCCGTATTTTTGTCCAATCGATTTATCAATACAATTTACAGTGTTCCATCAATTCATTTCTTCTGGAGATCCCATGAGCCTAAACCTGCCCGCTGGCGTGCAAATCACCGGCCCGATCAAGCCCGGTTACGAATCCGTTCTGACCCACGATGCGCTGGCTCTGGTCGCCAAGCTGCACCGCGCCTTCGAAGGCCGCCGCCAGGAACTGCTCAAGGCCCGCGTCGCCCGCCAGGCGCGCATCGATGCCGGCGAAATGCCCGACTTCCTGCCGGAAACCGCCCACATCCGCGAAGGCGACTGGAAGGTTGCCCCGGTGCCGCCCGCCCTGCACTGCCGCCGCGTCGAAATCACCGGCCCGGTCGAAGCCAAGATGATCATCAACGCCTTCAACTCCGGCGCCGATTCCTACATGGCCGACTTCGAGGATTCCAACTCGCCTAACTGGGACAACCAGATCGTCGGCCAGATGAACCTGCACAAGGCCATCCGCCGCGAACTGTCGTTCAAGAACGAAGCAGGCAAGGAATACAAGCTCAACGACAAGATCGCCACGCTGCAGATCCGTCCGCGCGGCTGGCACCTTGACGAGAAGCACGTGCTGGTCGACGGCCAGCGCGTCGGCGGCGGCGTTTTCGACTTCGCCGTGGTCTTCTTCCACAACGCCAGGGAACAGATCGCCCGCGGTGCAGGCCCCTTCTTCTACCTGCCGAAGATGGAAAGCCACCTCGAAGCGCGTCTGTGGAATGACATCTTCGTCATGGCCCAGGACCACGTCGGCCTGCCGCAGGGTACCATCAAGGCCACCGTGCTGGTCGAAACCATCCTCGCCACCTTCGAGATGGAAGAAATCCTGTATGAGCTGCGCAATCACTCCGCCGGGCTCAATGCCGGGCGCTGGGACTACATCTTTTCGTGCATCAAGAAGTTCAAGAAGAACAAGAACTTCTGCCTGGCCCAGCGCGGCGCCATCACCATGGAAGTGCCCTTCATGCGCTCCTACGCCCTCGCCCTGGTGCAGGCCTGCCACAAGCGCGGCGCTCCGGCCATGGGCGGCATGTCGGCCCTGATCCCGATCAAGAACGACCCGGTCGCCAATGAAAAGGCGTTGGCCGGCATCCGTCACGACAAGACGCGCGACGCCAACGACGGCTACGACGGCGGCTGGGTGGCCCACCCGGGCCTCGTACCGATCGCCATGGAAGAGTTCGTCAAGGTCCTTGGCGACAAGCCGAACCAGTTCGGCAAGTCGGTCGAAGGCAAGTTCGGTCCGGCCCAGTGGCTCGACTTCCAGCCGGAACAGCCGATCACCGAAGCCGGCCTGCGCAACAACATCAACGTCGGCATCCACTACCTCGGTTCCTGGCTGGCCGGCAACGGCTGCGTCCCCATCCACAACCTGATGGAAGACGCCGCGACCGCTGAAATCAGCCGCTCGCAAGTCTGGCAGTGGGTGGTCTCGCCGAAGGGCGTCCTCGACGATGGCCGCAAGGTCACCGAAGAAATGGTCCGCTCGATGATTGCCGAGGAACTAGCCAAGGTGAAGGCCACCGTCACCGCCCAGGGCGAAGATACGGCCAGCTACGACCAGGCCGCCGTCATCTTCGACAAGATGTCGCTGACCCCGGACTACCCGGAGTTCCTGACCCTGCCGCTGTACGAGGCGATGGCCTGATTTCCCGAAGAGGAAGCAGAGAGAAACCAAACGCCGGGGAAGCCCGGCGTTTTTTATGCGCGGGGAAAATTCGGGTAACAGCGATGCTCGCGGTTTGCAAATTGCGAACTTCTGCGGTCAACCTGGTGCTTGGTACGGTCAACCGCAAAAAATGGCCAAAAATCAAAATCCACCATGCCTTGAAAAAAACCTCACCACCAAGCGGACAAATCTATACAATTCGATCAACGAAATGAGTGGTTTGTATGAATGTTAGCTCGTTCAATAACTCCCACGCTGCAACGCCTCGCCACCAGCTTCCCGGTGCTGGCAATCACCGGCCCACGCCAGTCCGGCAAGACAACGCTGGCCCGCTACCAATTTGGCGACAAGCCCTACGTCAGCCTTGAAGACCCGGTCGAGCGCGTTTTTGCCAACGAAGACCCACGTGGATTCCTCGCCCGCTTTACCCAGGGCGCGGTCTTCGACGAGGCCCAGCGCTGGCCAGACCTCTTCTCGCACCTGCAAGGCATGGTCGATGCCGACCGCCGGCCCGGCCGCTTCATCCTCACCGGCTCGCAACAATTCGGCCTGCTCGCCGGTGTTACCCAGTCGCTCGCCGGCCGGGTCGGCATGACCCGCCTGCTGCCGCTGGCTGCAACTGAAATCCCGGCCATCGCCGACCGCCAACTCTCCCTCGATGGCGCCATGCTCAAAGGCGGCTACCCAGCATTGCACACCCAGCCAGTCGAGCCTGCCGACTGGTTCGCCAGCTACATTGCCACCTACGTCGAGCGCGACGTCCGGCAGGTGCTGAACATCCAAAACCTGCCCGCCTTCCAGCGCTTCCTGCGGTTGTGCGCCGGGCGCACCGGCCAACTGCTCAACATCAGCGCCCTCGCCAGCGAAGCCGGCATCACCGCCAGCACAGCAAAAAGCTGGCTTGCTGTGCTCGAATCCAGCGACCTCATCCACCTGCTGCCACCCTACTTCCGCAATTTCGGCAAGCGCCTGGTCAAAATGCCGAAACTATATTTCCTCGATACAGGCCTCGCCTGCTGGCTGCTCGGCATCCGCAGCGAAGGCGTCCTCGCCCTGCACCCCTTGCGTGGCGCGCTATTCGAAAACTGGGTCGTCAGCGAATTCATCAAAGCCCGTTACAACCAGGGCCAGCCTAGCGACCTCTACTTCTGGCGCGACAACAATGGCCTGGAAGCCGACCTGATCTTCGAGCAAGACAACCGCCTGCAAATGGTTGAAATCAAGTCCGGGCAAACCATCACCAGCGACACCATCCGCGCCGGCCAACGCGCCACCCGCATGGCCGAAGACGAAGCACTGACGCCTTGGCTGATCTACGGCGGCGACGAAAGCCACGAACGTAGCGGCGTGAAATTTTTCGGCTGGCGGGATTTTCAGGCGGGCATTCCTTCGCCCTGAAATATCGCGGCTTGACCGTTGCGGTCAACCGCAAAAAACGGCCAAAAATCAACTCCTCGGCCACGAATCGCCCAGCGCCAGGCGCTCGCGCTCCAGTTCCTGCCGCAACTCCTCCTCGCTCGGCAACACCAGGCGGTACTTGGTGGCGAAAAGCTGCTCGTTTTCGTGCAGGACCGAATAGCGCACCACCGAAGCATCCTTGCCAGCACAAAGGATGATGCCGACAGTCGGGTTATCGTCGGCGCTGCGTTTCAAATCGTCGTAGATGCGGACGTACATATCCATCTGACCGATGTCCTGATGGGCCAGCTCGCCGGTTTTCAGGTCGAAAAGCACGAAGCACTTCAGCAGGTAATTGTAGAAAACCAGATCGACGTAAAAATCCTTGCTCTCGGTACTGATCCGCTGCTGACGGGCAACAAAGGCGAAGCCCTTGCCCAACTCCATTAAAAAAGCCTGCAGGTTATCGATCAAGCCCTGCTCCAGATCGGCCTCCAGCACCCGCCCGGAATCCGGCATGCCAAGAAACTCCAGCAACACCGGATCGCGCACAAATTGGCGCGGCGAAGCAACCGCCGCCACCGCCTGCGCCGCCTCGGCAAGGACCGGCTGGCGCTCCCGACTGCTCAGCAAACGCTCGTAGTACAGCGTGCCAATCTGCCGCTCCAGCGCCCGCGTGCTCCAATTCTGGTCGGCCGCCTCGTTCATGTACCACTGCCGCGCCTCGGCGCTATCGGTGCGCAACAAGCTTCGGTAGTGCGTCCAACTCAATTCGGTACGCAGTGCGTTCCAATTCGGAAACAAGCCAAAAAACAGGCGCATATGGCGAAGATTCCGCTCATCGAATCCCCGCCCGAACTCCGCCGTCAGGCGCTCCGCCAGTCTCGGCAACAAGCGCGCACCGTACATCGCCCGCTCGGCACCGTTCTGCTCAAACTCGACAATATGCCGGCCGATCTGCCAGCAAGTCTGCACCTGAACAACATCGACCGCCCGCAAAGCCTGCTGGCGGGCCTCGCCGATCAGCGCCCGGATCTGGCCGAACAAGCCCTCGGGAATCGCTTGCAAGTCGGAATCAGCCATGACTCACCAGCTCCACCAACTGCTGCGCCACATTCCTTCCCGCCGCGTCGCGTTCCACCGCAAACAAGAACAGGTTGCCGGTCAGCTTTGCCCAATATTCGCCGATCAGGCGCTTTTCCACCGAATCGTCATTGGTCTTGTAGCCTTCGCCCTTGTACTCGACGACCAACAGCCGGCCGTCCTTCAGTTCGGCGACAAAATCCGGGTAAAAGCGGTCTTTCGAGGTCGGCAGCCAGAACGAGAACTCCGGGAAGCGTGGCAGGTTACGCACCCAATGGCACACTTCCGGCAATTCGTCGAGGGCGACAGCGCAGTGATATTCGTGATCCGGCTGTTTCGGCGGCGCCTCCTTCAAGTCGCCGATCACCCCGTAGTAATGATTGCTAAAGCGGTGGCGCCCCTGGTAATACGGCGGCCGGGCCGGATACATGCCGAGTCCGAACCGGAACACGTAATCGGCGCTGACGCAGCCACGCGGCTCCGCCCCCAGGAAAGAAAGCTGGAACCCGCGCTGGCGCGCCCCGGCGGTAATCGCCGCCAGCCGTTCGAACAGCGCATCGCACAACTGGTTGCGATGGCGGACCAGCGCCGTCAGCGTGTAACCGCCTTCGCGCTGCAACCAACGCAAGACCTTGGCCAGCCAGGCCAGGCGCTGGACCTGCGTCGTATCGGCGCCGCGCAGCCGACCATCCAGCCAGCGCAGCAGATCGGCATCGGTAATTTCCGTCGCCACCAGATCGAGATTGACGGCGTAGCCGGCCTGCTCCTGCTCGATACGCAAATGCCCTTCGGCCACATCGAGCAGATACGGCTTGCGCTCGCCGTCGGGCACGAAAGCGGGCAGTTCGGGCGCGGCATCGGCCAGGGAAAACCCGGCCAGGTCGAGCAGCGCCTCCTTTTCCGCCAGATCGAGTTCGCCCTGGCTGTCGCGCACGCACAGCAGCGGAATCGGCGCAAAGTGCACGCCGCGCACCGACGGCGCCACAGCCGCCTGATGGCGCAGTTCGAAACGTTCGAGCAAGGTCTCCGCCGCCTCGCGGGATTTCCTGTCGCCGAAGGTGGCGACCAGGGCCGCCCGCATTTCCCGTGTCGGCGGCTGGCTCAGCGTGACGGTGACGCCCCCTTCCGCCGTCGCCACCAGTGCGATACCGGCCACCGGCGAGCCGCCAGCCTTCAACCCACCGAGCAGGTCGGCGGCAAAAGCCGGCGCCTGCGGCAAGGTCAGTTCCAGCGGCGGCAGTTCGGGCAACTGCTCGGCCGAACCCCGCTCGAACAACGGCAAGGTCGTCGGGAACACCGCCTGCGCCGCCTCCAGTTCCTCGAAGCCCATGGCCACCAGCCGGTCGGCCAGATCGTTGGCGACCCGCGCCGTCTCCGGGCTGGCCAGGTGGGCGTAGGCGCGGTTGAGCAGCGGGCTCTTGCGCTGCCGCGCGTAGGGCATGCGCAGCACGCGGCCGAGCAACTGCTCCATGTCGCGGCTCGACCCGATCTTTTGCAACGAGCAGAAAACATAGGCGAAAGAACAGTCCCAGCCCTCCTTCAGCGCCTCGACGGTAATCACCACCTCGACCGCGCAGGCCGGGTCGAACAGATTCACCCCGTCCAGTTCGCGCTGGCTGCCGGTGGCGATGGCGATGCGCTCGGCGGCAATCTGCTCCTGCCCCAAAAGATAGGCTTTCAGCACGTCGACCGTAACTTCCCCGGCCTTGTCCTCGGCCTGCAAGAGCAGGATAGGGCGCAGGTAATCGGCTTCGTTCACCGCCTCCGCCGCCAGCCGCTTGCGCGTCAGCAGCGCGTCGCGCACCGCCTCCTGCCAGTTGGGATGGGTTTGCAGCACGATGGGCAGCTTGATCATCTGCTCCGCCTTCAGTTCCTCGGCGGAAACGTGGTACAGCACATTGCTGCGGTTCCGGCCTTGGCGAATCGGCGTTGCCGTCAGTTCGATCAGCGCCGCCGGGCGCAGCCGGGCGAAGGTATCGTAAGTCAGCGGCGTGCGGGCGTTATGGGCTTCGTCGATGATCACCACCGGGCGATGCCAGTACATCAGGTTGGCGAAGCTGCGCTTGACCTTGCCGAGATCGGCGCGGGTCAGATACGGCTGGGCTTCCAGGTCTCTTTCGCTGACCCGCTCGAAGCCCGGCAAATCCGGCGCCCGGGCGAAATGCGGCTCGAAGTTTTCCTTGTAGGCGTAAACATCGCGCCCCGACGTGTCGTCCACGCGCAAGGTCTGCAAAGTGCCGACGGCGATGATCGCCTTCTGCGCGAAATCCTGCGGCCGCAACTGCTCGCAGTCGGCAATGTCGAGCACGCGCAAGCCATCCACCCCGAAATAAGCTTCCAGCGCCTCGCGGTAGGGGTGGCCCGGCGTGCGCAAGGCCGCCAGCGTCTGCGTGCGGATGATGTTGGAAGGCACCAGCCACAAGGCCAGCGGCCGGTCCTGGCCGGTGTAATGGCGGCCGGCCGCGGCCAGCGCGTGCGTACCGAGCAGGGTCTTGCCGCCGCCGGTCGGAATGCGGATACAGACATAAGGCGTCGCCCCGACATCGGAAACGAAACCCTGGGCCAGATAAGGCGGAATGCTCTCCGGCCCGACTTCCTGGGCCAGCAAGGCCTGCCGGAAAGCAGCATCGAGCCCCGCCTCATCGCGCGCGCCGCGGGCCAGATCGAAAAAGTGACTCAGCGCGCTTAGCGCCTCTTCCTGATATTGCTTCAGTTGCAGGGCCATGGGCGAAAAATCCTAGCGGGCGCGAATATCGTAGGGAATCTGTCTGAAAGTGATGCCGAGCGCCTTCAGGCGGGCCGGCGACAGGCGGCTGGACTCGCCATAGACGACACGCGGCCCGGTGTGCGGCACCAGCGCATCGAGGCTGGCCAGCAGCGGCCCGGTCAGCACGTTGCCGCCCTGCGGCCGGCGGTCGCCGAGAATGCCGTTGTAGAGCAGGTAACAAGCTGTGCCCTCGTGCACGCCGAGCAGCGGCGTCGGTTCGTTGCCGACCGGGGGCAGCAGCGGCGTCCGCGTTTCCTGGTACCAGACCCAGGCCGCCAGCGTGGCAAAGCGGATTTCCGGATTGATGCCGCCGTCGGCCAGAAACACCGGCTGGCCGAGCCGGAAAAAGCGAAAACCACCGCCGCCGGACCAGTTGACCGCAGCAGAGATGCCGCCTTGCTCGCCGGCCACCACCTTTTCCAGACGCGGCAGGCAGTGCGTTCGCGCATGCTCGCCCATCTCGATGCCGATCCAGCGCCGGCCCATCTTGTGGGCGACGGCGGCCGTGGTGCCGGACCCGAGGAAGGAATCGAGGACGAGATCGCCGGGGTTGGTGGCGACTTCAAAAACTCTCTGAACAAGTTGCTCTGGTTTAACAGTGTCAAATTGCTGTGCGTGGGGAAGCAAATCCCTTTGATGAGACTTTGCTTGTCGCGTCGTTTTCACGTCCAAAAGAATTGTCGGATGTGGGCGCTCGGGACAACTGGGGGCATATTCCCTCGTATAGGGAACCCAAACCATCTTCCCTGCCTTTTCCCTTTGCTTCCATACAAGCCGAGAATCAGCAACCATTTGATCCACACCAGATTTACCGTAAGCCCAATTGGCTTCACGTCCATCGTCATGAATCGGGTAAACCACGGTTCCGTCTGGAGCAGTCAGAGGATAGAACATCGTCGGCCTATCCTCACGCAAGCTGTTTTTCCCGTTCTTTTTCAACAGGCGATCACGATACAAACGCCCCATCTCATCGCGCTGACTGTAGGCATCAAGCAACGACGCGTCGCTCTTCTTCCGGAAACCAGCTTTGTCTTTCTGTTTCTCGTAGCAAAGCAAGAACTCATGGTCTGGTGTAATTGGCACCTTGTTATCGTTTGGGCTATCTACCTTCTGCCAAATAAACGACGTCACAAAATTCCCCCGCCCGAACACCTCGTCCATCACCACCTTCAGGTAATGCGCCTCGTTGTCGTCGATCGACACCCAGATGCTGCCATCCTCGGCCAGCAGTTCGCGCAGCAGTTCCAGCCGGGGGTAGATCAGCGACAGCCACTGGCTGTGTTCGAGGTTGTCGTCGTAGTGCTCGAAGGCGCTGCGGGTGTTGTACGGCGGGTCGATGTAGATGCATTTGACGCGGCCGGCGAAGAAGGGCAACAGCGCTTTCAATGCTTCCAGGTTGTCGCCCCGGATCAGCCAGTTGTCGTTGTTTTGCCCGCCCACGTCGCCGTGGCTGCTGACGGCTTCGAGCAGCCGGAACGGCACCCCGGCGGCGGCCCGGAGGGCGTGGGACTTGTTGAGCCAGTCGAGGAGGGGCATGGTGCTTGGCCGGTTAGGCCCCGCTCGGGGCCGTCGTCAATCAAGCCGGCATTATAGGCGGTGGCTCCGGCCGGGCGGCGGCGCCATGCGCCGGGCGGAATAAAATCGGCCGCCGGCTGCGGTCGACCGGCAAAAATGGGTAAAAATCACGCCCATGGACATCCTGATCGACATCATTCTGCAGGCCGGCCGCGCGGCGGTCGAGCTGGCGCTGTTCATCCTGCTGCCGGTGATGGTGGTGATGCTGTCGCTGATGCGGCTGCTCGAGGCGCGCGGCATTCTCGACCGCGTGGTCGTCGTGCTCGCCCCGCTCCTGAAGCCGTTCGGGCTCAACGGCCTGGGCGTTTTCGCCGCCTTGCAGATCAACTTCGTCAGCTTTGCCGCGCCGATGGCGACGCTGAGCATGATGGACCAGCGCGGCACGTCGGACCGCCACATCGCCGCCACGCTGGCCATGGTCTTCGCGATGGCGCAGGCCAACGCGGCGTTCCCGATGCTGACCATGGGCCTGCGCTTCGGCCCGACGCTGCTTTTCTCGCTGCTCGGCGGGTTGACCGCGGCAGCCGCCACCTACTACCTGTTCGGCCGCGAACTCTCGGCCGCCGAGGCGGTGCTCGACGAAACCCTGCACCACCCGACGGCCGAGAGCGCCAAGGGCGTGCTCGACGTGATCAACCGCGCCGGGGCCGAGGCTTTCAAGATCGCCGTCGGTGCCATCCCGATGCTGGTGCTGTCGCTGGTCGTCGTCACCGCCTTGCGCACTTCCGGTGCCATCAACGCGCTGACGCACCTGCTGGCGCCGCTCCTGGCGGCGCTGTCGATCGACAGCGCGCTGATCCTGCCGACCCTGACCAAGTACATCGGCGGCGGCACGGCGATGATGGGGGTGATGGACGAGATGCGGCGCAGCGGCCAGATCAGCGTCGAACTGCTCAACGCCAGCGCCGGCTTTCTGATCCACCCGTTCGACATTCCCGGCGTCGCCGTGCTGATCTCGGCCGGCAAGCGCATCGCGGCGGTGTGGAAGCCGGCGGCGCTGGGCGCCTGCGTCGGCATCGCGGTGCGCAGCATCGGGCATGCCGTGTGCGCCTGACAGGTTTCCATACAAAAAGTCAAAAATCATGTGACGAGCAACGGTCTATTGCCAACGAATCATAAGCAATAAACTGCAATCCTCGCATCCCGAGGATTCCGTCATGATCGGCGCCCTGACCCAACTGCTCGTCTTTCAACTGCTCGGCGAAGTCGTCGCCCGCTGGCTGGCCCTGCCCGTCCCCGGACCGGTGCTCGGCATGCTCTTCCTGTTCGTCGCGCTGGTACTGCGCAGCGGACCGGATCACGAACTGCAAACGGCCAGCCGGAACCTGCTGCAACACCTGTCGCTGCTCTTCGTGCCGGCCGGCACGGGGATCATGATTCACCTCCATCGCGTGGCCGACGAATGGTTGCCCTTGCTGTTGTCGCTGTTGATCAGCACGGTCGCGACGCTGGTGGTGACGGCGCTGGTGATGAAACTGTGCATGCGCGCGCGGACAACCTCCGGAGACACGCCATGACCCCGCAGATCAATGAAATCTGGGTCTATCTATCGGCCTCGCCGCTGCTCGGGCTGACGATCACGCTGCTCGCCTATCAGGGCGCGTTCTGGCTCTACCGGCGCTCCGGGATGAATCCGCTGGCCAACCCGGTGCTGATCGCCGTCACGGTTTTGGTGCTTTTCTTGACGTTGACCGCAACCAGCTACGAAACCTATTTTGCCGGCGCCCAGTTCGTGCATTTCCTGCTCGGACCGGCCACCGTCGCGCTGGCAGTGCCCCTGTACACCCAGTTCCGGCGCGTCCGCGCCATGGTGCTACCGGTGCTGGCCGGGCTCGTCGCCGGCAGTCTGACCGCCGCGCTGTCGGCGATCGCTGTTGCCCGGCTGTTCGGCGCCAGCCTGCCGACGCAACTGTCGCTCGCCCCCAAGTCGGTGACGACGCCGATCGCCATGGGCATCGCCGAGCGCATCGGCGGGATTCCGTCGCTCACCGCGGTGCTCGTGATCATCACCGGCATCATCGGCGCCGTCGGCGCGCGCCATGTGTTCGACGCCATGAAACTGCGCGATCCGGCGATCCGCGGCTTCGCCATCGGCGTCGCCTCGCACGGCATCGGTACCGCGCGCGCGTTCCAGGTCAGCGAACAGGCGGGCGCCTTCGCGGCACTGGCGATGGGGCTCAACGGCGCGCTGACCGCCCTGCTCCTCCCGCTCGTCCTCGGCTGGCTGCTGTAAGCCGCGCCCCGGTTAGGGTATCTACCAATGGCCGCGCCGCGCCCGCAAGCGAAGAATCAGTCCATGTTCAAACCGCCCCCGCCCCGCCAGCCGAAGCAGACCTGGCTATGGCTGGCGCCTTACGCCGCCATCGGCGTTTTTGCGCTCGCCATGCTGGTCGTCACCGGCCTGCTGCAATGGCGCGAACAGGACACCGCGCTGTCGGCGCTCGAAGGCGACATACACTGGGCTGAACGCACGATCGAGAATCGTCTGCACGCGCACCAGGATTTCCTGACCGAGCTCGGGCGCGAGCAGGAATTCCGCCGGCTCACCTACGAATCCTTCCAGGTGCGCGCCAGCCGTTACGTGGGCGACAACCCGGAAATCGGCGCCATTATCTGGGTCAGCACCGAGGGCAAGGTCGAATGGGTCGCCCCCAACGAGTCGACCGCCACCTTCGTCGGCGAGCAACTGACCGGCATCCAGCTGACCGCCCTGCAGGAAGCGCTGCGCACGCGCCGTGCGCTGTTTTCGCCCGACTACCCGGATGCCGACCAGCGCCGCGCCAATGACCTGATTCTGCCAGTACAGCGTGGCAGCAGCGACCTCGGCGCCTTTATTGCCCTGCAATCGCTCGAAGGACTGTTGCGCGTCACGCTGCCTGCCAGCTTCACGGGCCGTTACAGCCTGTCCGTGGTCGACGCTGAGAACCGCGAGGTTTTCAGCAACTCGTCGGTGCGCCCGACCGATCGCCGGATTTCCGGATCGATCAGCCTCGACCTGCCGAGCAACCGCCTCGGACTCAACATTGTCGCCTACCGTGGCGGTGGCGCCTGGCTGCCCTTCGTCCCGGCGGCACTGATCGTCTTCCTGACCCTGCTCGCCACTGCCACGCTGCTTCAGTTGCGGCGCCACGCGCGGCGCCGGGCCGAGACCGAAGAGCAGTTGCGCGCCGCCTACGCTTTCCGCCAGGCGATGTCGCAGTCGCTGGTCACCGGGCTGCGCGCGATCGACCTCGAAGGGCGCATCACCTTCGTCAATGCCGCCTTCTGCCGCATGACCGGCTTCGCCGAGTCCGCATTGATGGGGGTCGCGCCGCCCTACCCCTACTGGCCGCCCGAGGAATTCGACCAGTTGCAGAGCAACATCGACCAGGCGCTGGCCGGCCAGGCGCCGCCTTCCGGCTTCGAGATGCGGATCATGCGCAAGAACGGCGAGCGTTTCGATGTCCGCCTCTATTTCTCGCCGCTGATCGACGCCGGTGGCCAGCAGATCGGCTGGATCGCCTCGATGAACGACATCACCGAGCCGCGGCGCGTGCGTATTGAACTCGAACGCGCCCACGAACGCTTCGTGACGGTGATCGACGGCCTCGACACCGCGGTGCATGTCGCGGATGCGCGGAGCGGCGAGATCCTCTTCGCCAACCGCGCCTTCCAGAACATTTTTGGCTTCGACACGGCGGGCCGCGATTCGGCTTTGGTCACGGCTGCCTGCAGCCCGCCGCCGGAAGCGCTCGACCGCGATCCGGCCAGCCTCGATCCGGGCGATCTCCCGTGCGAGATCTTCGATGGCGAGATCCAGCACGCCCTCTCCGGCCACTGGTACCACCTGCACGAACGCGCCATCCGCTGGGTCGACGGGCGCACCGTACGCGTCCAGGTCGCCGCCGACATCACCGACCGCAAGCACATCGACGAAGTCAATCTGCAGCAGCAGAAACGCCTGGAACAGACCTCGCGGCTGATTACCATGGGCGAAATGGCCTCGTCGCTGGCCCACGAACTCAACCAGCCGCTGTCGGCGATCGCCAACTACTGCGCCGGCTGCATCAAGCGCATGAACGCCGGCAATTACCGCTTCGAGGACCTGCTGTCGGCGATGCAGAAAGCCAGCGACCAGGCCGAACGCGCCGGCAAGATCATCCGCCGCATGCGCGACATGGTGAAAAAGAGCGACCCCAACCGGCAGCCCATCGCCCTCGTTGAACTACTCGAAGAGGCGCGCGCCTTCGGCGACATCGAGGCGCAACGCACGGGCACCCAGATCGTCGTCGACCTGCCGGAAAACTTGCCACGGATCGACGTCGACCGCATCATGATCGAGCAGGTTCTGCTCAACCTGGTCAAGAACGGCATCGAAGCGATGCATGACACCCCCTTCGCGAGCCGCCGCCTGGAAATCTCCGCCCGCCAACTCGACGCGCGCTGGCTGCAGGTGGAGGTGGCCGATCAGGGGCACGGGCTGGCGGATGAGGATGTCGAGAAAATCTTCGCGCCGTTCTACACGACGAAGCAGGAGGGCATGGGCATTGGCCTCGCCATCTGCCGCTCGATCATCGAGTTCCACCAGGGCCGCCTGTGGGTTGAGCCGCGCCGCGAAGGCGGCACCATATTCCGTTTCACCGTACCGATCGAGGAAAACGACGATGAGTGATCCCCTGCAGACCATCCACGTCGTCGACGACGACGAGGCCATGCGTGATTCAATGACCTGGCTCCTCGAAGGGGAAGGCTACGCGGTCGCCTGCTACGACTCGGCCGACAGTTTCCTGGCCGCGCATAGCGAGCGCATGCACGGCTGCATCGTTCTCGACGTGCGCATGCCGCAGATGAGCGGGCTCGAGCTGCACGAGAAACTCGACGCTCTCGGCTCGCAATTGCCGATCATCTTCGTTACCGGCCATGGCGACGTGCCGATGGCCGTCTCGGCGCTGCAGCGGGGCGCCTGCGACTTCATCGAGAAGCCCTTCAACAACGAGGATCTGCTCTCGCGCATACGGCGGGCGCTGGAGTTCGACAGTCAGATGTCGGCCCGCCGCCAGCGCGACAGCGTGATCGAGCACCGCCTGCGACTGCTGACCCAGCGCGAACGCGACGTCATGCTGCTCGTCGTCGCCGGCAAGCTCAACAAGCAGGCCGCCGACGAACTCAATATCAGCATGAAGACCGTCGAAGCACACCGCGCCCGGGTGATGGAGAAGATGGGCGTGCGCACCGTCGCCGAACTGGTGACGGCGGTGATGTCGGTTAACCCGGCGTCGCCGAGCCAGCCATGAGTCGATACCGGCCGGATGGATCAAGCCGGGAGCGCCCTACCGGCCGATGTTGATTCGCGATGCGCCATCGGGCATGATGCAATCGAACTCCGAGTTCGAGTTCCCGCAAGATTCGCCAAATCCGGCATTCACGGCGACCATCGCCATGGCCCTGGCTTTCAACAGATGAGTTCTCTCAAGTCCAGACTCACCCTCGCCATGCTGATCAGCTTTCTGGCAGGCATCTGGTCGTTGTCGTTCTACGCCAGCTGGACGCTGCAGCAGGATATGGAACGCCAGTTGGGAGAACAGCAACTGGCTACGATCTCCTTTATAGCGTCGGACGTCGAGGAGGACTTGCAGGATGGCATCAAGTCCCTAAAAGGCCTCGCCAGCACAATTGACGCCGCAGTGCTTGACCACCCCGTGGCGCTGCAAAGGCTGCTGAATCAATGGCCGCCTGCACATTTCAATGCGGGCATTCTGGCCTATCGGGCGGATGGCACGGCAATCGCGGAAGCGCCGTTTTCATCCGCGCGAATTGGCGTCAATTACATGGACCGGGATTACATCCTCGGCGCGATCCAGGAGGGAAAGCCGACGATTGGCCGACCCGTCATCGGCAAGACCCATCGCAAGCCGATTATCGTCATGGCTGCCCCCGTTCGTGACGCCGAGGGCAAGGTCATCGGCGCCGTTTCGGGGGTGACCGACCTGGGTCGCCCCGGCTTCCTCGACAAGATTTCAGAAAACCACTACGGCAAGACGGGCGGCTATGTTCTGATCGACCGAACCAACCGATTGATCATCACCGCAACCGACAAGAGCCGCATCATGGAGAAATTGCCGGAGCGCGGGTTCAATCCGCTACTGGATCGATTCCTCGACGGCCACGAGGGATCGTTTGCGTACACCAACTCACGCGGCACCGAGGTACTGAATTCGGCACGGACCATACCGGGATCGGACTGGCTCATCGGGGTCACACTTCCGATCGAGGAGGCCTTCGCGCCCATTCGCGACATGCAGCGGCGCATGCTGCTGGCCACGCTCTTTCTGACTCTGCTGGTCGGGGCAGTGATCTGGTGGGTATTGGGGCGCCAACTTGCGCCGATGCTGACAAGTGCACGATCTTTGGCCGCCATGTCCGATGCCAGCCAGCCTTTGGCGCCATTGGCCGTCGCACGGCAGGATGAAGTCGGTCGGCTGGTCTCCGGCTTCAACCGCTTGCTCGAGAGTCTGGACAATCGAAATGCGGAATTGCAGCAAATGGAGTGGAAATTCCAGGCTCTGTTCGAGAAGGGCCCGATCGGGGTGGCTTACCATGAAATGATTTACGACGCTTCGGGAAAGCCGGTCGACTATCGTTATCTCGATGCCAATGCCGCCTTTACGGATCTGACTGGGGTTGATCCGCGCGGCAAGACCGTTTTGCAGGCCTTTCCCGGTATCGAGAACGATCCCTTCGACTGGATCGCGACTCTTGGCCATATCGCCCGCACCGGAGAGGACACTCGCTTCGAACAATTCTTTCCGCTCAATGGTCGCTGGTACGACTTCGTTGCGTACCAGTACAAGCAAGACTGTTTCGTTGCGGCTTTCATAGACATCACCCAGCGCAAGGATGCCGAAGCGAAACTGCAGGAGGCCAGCCAGAAACTGTCGCTGCATTTCGAGCAATCGCCCCTGGCAACGATCGAATGGGATCTGGAGTTTCGCGTTGTCCGCTGGAACCCTGCCGCCGAACAAATATTCGGCTACAGCGCGGACGAGGCAGTCGGGCAACTTGCAACATTCATCATTCCGGAAGCAGCCCTCCCCATAACCACTGCCGTCTGGGAAGAACTTGTCGCGGGGACTGGCGGCGAGAGAAGCGATAACCGCAATCTCCGGAGAGATGGAAAACTGATCGAATGCGCGTGGTACAACACGTCGCTGCGTGACACCAGTGGGCGGGTCGTCGCTGTCATGTCCCTGGTGCAGGACATCACCGAACGCAACGAGGCAGAAGAGAAAATCAAGGCACTCGCCTTTTTTGACCAACTGACTGGCCTGCCCAATCGTTCCCTGCTGATGGATCGCTTGAAGCAATCGCTAAGGGCCAGTTCGCGCAGTGGTCAGTATGTTGCGTTGCTGCTCATCGATCTCGACAATTTCAAGACGCTGAACGATACGCTGGGACACGACATGGGCGATCTGTTGCTCAAGCAGGTCGCTGAACGGCTGCTTGCATCGGTGCGCGCTGGAGATACCGTGGCGCGACTGGGTGGGGACGAGTTCGTGCTCATCCTGTCGAACTTGAGTGCAACGCTAAGCGATGCGGCAACACTGGCCGAACTCGTGGGCGAGAAAATCATCGCCACCCTCGATCAGGTCTATCAACTCGATGGCGTCACCTACCAGTGCACCGCGAGCATGGGCGCGACCTTGTTCATCGGCGAACGCACGGATATCGATTCCCTGGTGAAGCAAGCCGACATCGCCATGTACCGATCGAAGAAAGAGGGGGGTAACACCTTGCGCTTCTTCGATCCGGACATGGAGGCTTTCATCGTCAAACGCGCTGCCATGGAAAAGGACTTGCGCCAGGCCGTTCTGGAAGGCCAGTTGGCTCTCCACTATCAGCCTCAGGAATCGCGCGGGCAACTGATGGGCGCGGAAGCCTTGTTGCGCTGGGATCATCCCGTCAATGGCCCGGTTTCGCCCGCTGAATTCATTCCTCTGGCTGAAGAGACCGGTCTGATCCTTCCGCTGGGTCAGTGGGTGCTGGAAGCCGCCTGCGATCAGCTCGCGGCATGGGCTGCCCGACCCGAGACTTCGCATCTTGCCCTGGCTGTCAACGTCAGCGCCCACCAGTTCCGCCAGGACGGTTTCGTGGATGACGTGCTGCGCGCACTCAGAAAGGCCAAAGCGAACCCACAGCGCCTGAAGCTCGAACTCACCGAAAGCGCGCTGGTAGCCAACATCGAGGATGTTATCGAAAAGATGTTTGCGCTGAAGGCCAAGGGCGTGGGGTTCTCGCTCGACGACTTTGGTACGGGCTATTCTTCGTTGTCGTACCTGAAACGCCTTCCCCTGGATCAGCTGAAGATCGACCGGTCGTTCGTCCACGACATCCTGATCGACGCCAATGATGCGGCGATTGCCCAGACAATCATCGCGCTGGCTGACAGTTTCGGCCTCACCGTCATTGCCGAAGGGGTCGAAACAGCGGCGCAGCGCGATTATCTGTCGAGCGTCGGCTGCCATTCATGCCAAGGCTATCTGATCAGCCGGCCGCTACCCGCAGAAGGCTTCGAGCGCTTCGCGCGTCAGGCCTGGGCTGCGCTCCAGAAGGAATCATCGGCTGGTTAGCGCGGCAAACACGCATAGCCTTGGGAATCAGACAATTCCAACCAGGCCCAGAAGCGCACCGATGGCAATCAGCCACAACGGATGCATCGTCGTCCGCAAACTGACCGCCACCGTGAAGCCTGCCAGTACCCAGGCGGCCCAGCCCAGTTCCGCCGACTGGGCGATCAGGGTCGCGCCGGAAAAAATCAGTCCGACAGCGAGCGGGGCGACGCCAAGCTGGATCGCCCGTTGCCAGCGCTTGCCGGCAAAGCTTTCCCAGCGGTCGATCACCAGGTAGATCACGACGCTCATCGGCAGGCACATGCCCAGCGTCGCGGCCAGCGCCCCGGCCAGGCCGGCGACCTTCCAGCCGATCAGCGTGACGACCAGCACATTCGGCCCGGGCGCCGCCTGGGCGATGGCGTAGAGGTGGGTGAAGGTCGCATCGCCCAGCCACTGATGGTTGTCGACGACAACCCGGTGCATTTCGGGCAACAGCGCGGTCGCCCCGCCGAATGCGACGAAGGCGAGCAGCGCGAATTCGAGAAAGAGGTCGACGACAGTACTCATTTCCGGCCCAGCTTCCAATAAGCGATGCCGCCTGACAGTAGCAGGCCGACCACCATGACGATGGGCATCGGCCAGCGCAGGCCGGCAATGGCTGCTGCGGTCAACACCCCAAAAGGCAGGAAAATGGTCTTGTCCTTGATCGCCATGCCCATGCGCCACGCCATCGCGAACAGCAGGCCACAACCGACCGCGGCGATGCCACGCAGCATCGACTGGGCCAGCGGCAGGTGGCCATGGCGGTCGTAGAGCAAGGCGAGCAGGAGAACGATGACGATCGGGCCTGCCAGCAAGCCCAGCGGCGCGACGATCGCCCCCGACAGTCCGGCGCAGCGCTTGCCAACCACAACGGCAAGATTGACGACATTGGGGCCGGGCAGGAACTGGCAAAGACCGAGCTGGGCATTGAATTCCTCGGCACTCATCCAGCGCCGCTCCTCGACCAGCATGCGCCGGGCAAAAGGCAGGACGCCACCGAAGCCGGAGAGACCCACCGAGGAGAATCCGAGAAACAGCGCCTTGAGGTCTGGCGTCGGCGCTGTTTCAGACGACATCAGGACTCCAGGCGGAACTCGGCCGACTTGGCATGCGCGGGCAGGCCTTCGCCGTAGGCCAGGGTCGCGGCGATGCGTCCCAGCGTTTGCGCCCCCGCCTGCGACACCTTGATCAGGCTGGTTCGCTTCTGGAAGTCATAGACGCCGAGCGGCGACGAGAACCGGGCGCTGCCGGAAGTCGGCAGCACGTGGTTCGGGCCGGCGCAATAGTCGCCGAGCGACTCGGATGTGTAATGACCGATGAAGATGGCGCCGGCGTGGTGGATTTTCTCCACCCAGGGATCGGGATCGCCCAACGCCAGTTCGAGGTGTTCCGGCGCGACGCGATTGGCGATGACGACCGCCTCTTCAAGATCGTGCACCAGAATGAAAGCCCCACGGTCGCGCAGGGAAGTTTCGATGACCGCGCGACGCGGCATGGTCGGCAGCAACCTGTCGATGCTGGCCTGAACGCGGTCGATAAAGGCTGCATCGGTGCAGATCAGGATCGACTGCGCCAATTCGTCGTGCTCGGCCTGCGAGAAAAGATCCATGGCGACCCAGTCCGGGTTGCCGCTGCCATCCGAGACGACCAGAATTTCGGAGGGCCCGGCTACCATGTCGATGCCGACGATGCCGAAGACCCGACGCTTGGCGCAGGCGACATAAGCATTGCCCGGCCCGACGATCTTGTCGACCTGTGGAATGGTCGGTGTGCCGTAGGCCAGCGCGCCGACCGCCTGCGCCCCGCCGATGGTGAACACGCGGTCGACACCGGCCAGACAGGCCGCCGCCAGCACCAGGGCGTTCTTCTCGCCATCCGGGGTGGGGACGACCATGATCAGTTCCTTGACGCCCGCCACCTTCGCGGGTATCGCGTTCATCAGCACCGATGACGGATACGCCGCCTTGCCGCCCGGAACATAGAGGCCGACGCGATCGAGCGGGGTAATCATCTGGCCGAGGACGGTTCCATCGGCTTCGGTGTAGGACCAGCCTGCGATTTTCTGCCGTTCATGGTAGGCACGAATTCGACCGGCCGCCGCCTCCAGCGCCTGACGCTGTTCGGCAGGCAGTTCGGCAAGCGCCTTCTGCATTTCGGCCCCGGACAACTCCAGATCGGCCATGCCGGTTGCCGTCAGTCGGTCGAACTTGTTGGTGTGTTCGATGACTGCCAAATCGCCGCGCGCCTTGATATCGGCCAGAATGCCAATCACGGTGCGTTCGACCCCGTCATCCTGCGCGCCTTCGAAAGCGAGCAGCGCATCCATTTTTGCCGTGAAATCGGCGTCGACCGTAGCAAGTCTCTTGATGGCGAGCGTTGACATCACTTCTCCACCGCTTGGGCGATGGCATCGATAATCTGCTGCAGCACTTCGCGCTTGACCTTGAGCGCGGCCTGATTGACCACGAGACGCGAGGAAATAGGCATGATGTCCTCGACCGCCACCAGCTTGTTGGCCTTCAGCGTGCTGCCTGTGGATACCAGATCGACAATGGCGTCGGCCAACCCGGCCAGCGGCGCCAGTTCCATCGAGCCGTAGAGTTTGATCAGGTCGATATGCACACCCTTGGCCGCGAAGTGCTCGCGCGCCGCCTTGACGTACTTGGAGGCCACCTTGAGGCGAGCGCCCTGGCGCACAGCACTCTGGTAATCGAAGCCCTCCGGCACGGCAACCATCATCCGGCACTTGGCAATTTTCAGGTCGAGCGGTGCGTAGAGCCCTTGGCCGCCATGCTCGATCAGCACATCCCTGCCTGCCACCCCGAGATCGGCGGCGCCATATTGCACGTAGGTCGGCACGTCGGAAGCACGCACGATGACAACGCGCACGTCCGGCAGGTTGGTCGCGATAATCAGCTTGCGCGAGGTTTCCGGATTCTTGGCCGGAACAATGCCTGCCGCAGCCAGCAGCGGCAGGGTTTCGTCAAAGATGCGCCCCTTGGAAAGGGCGATGGTGATCGTCGTCACGGAGAATTCTCGTGGGAAAAACGCGATTTTACTGCAAAGCAGCAAAGCGGCCATGGCCGCCGGCAAAACCCGGCACGTAATTCACAAGGGCCATGGCCCAAGGCCACGCCGCCATCTCCGGAATATCCGGCGACATAACGAACAAAAGCCCGGCAAACCGGGCTTTCTGATTCAGGCTGCGCCGAGTTTACTCAGCCGGGCGGATGTTCGAAGCCTGCTTGCCCTTCGGACCTTGCGTGACGTCGAAGGTAACCTTCTGGTTTTCGGCGAGGGTCTTGAAACCGTTGCCTTGAATTGCGGAGAAGTGAGCGAAGAGGTCTTCGCCGCCGCCTTCAGGAGAGATAAAACCAAAACCCTTGGAGTCGTTGAACCACTTGACGGTACCAGTTGCCATTTATAGCTTCCTTGGAAAAAATTAACGGGCTTTCACCCAAACAATACGAGAACCAAGACCGAGGAGCTGACAAACCGTGGTACGGCGCAGGAACAAAACACTGCCTGGAAATCCCGAGCGTCCAGTATGGCGCACGGATTGATTAATGCAAAGCATTTTTTGCGTTGCGCTGGCGTTGACTGCGGCAATCAGGCCAATTTAACGAGGAAACAACAGTTTTCAGTGCACGCGCTTGACCAGCGCACCGAGCTTCGCGAGTTTCTCCTCGATCCGCTCGTAGCCACGATCGAGATGATAGATCCGGTCGATCCGCGTTTCGCCCTGGGCCACCAGGCCGGCGATCACCAGCGAGGCCGAAGCGCGCAGGTCGGTCGCCATCACGACCGCTCCCTCGAGATGGTCTACGCCACGCACGATGGCGTTGCTGCCTTCTATCTGGATATCGGCGCCGAGGCGCGCCAGTTCGTTGGCGTGCATGAAGCGGTTCTCGAAAATGGTTTCACGGATCGTTGCCACCCCGTCAGCGACACAGTTGATGGCCATGAACTGCGCCTGCATGTCGGTCGGGAAGGCGGGGTACGGCGCCGTGCGCAGACTGACGGCCTTGAGCCGCGGCGGCGCCTGCAGGCGGATCGCATCGCGTTCGACGGTGATTTCACAACCGGCATCCATGAGCTTGTCGACGACGGTATCGAGGTAGGCAGCCGAGGTTTTCAACAGCCGGACATCGCCACCAGTCGCGGCAGCAGCGCACAGGTAGGTGCCGGTCTCGATGCGGTCGGGCATGATCGCATGTGTCGCGCCATGCAGTCTTTCGACCCCCTGGATACGAATGACGTCGGTTCCGGCACCGGAGATGCGGGCGCCCATGCTCACCAGGCAGTTGGCCAGATCGACCACTTCCGGCTCGCGCGCGGCGTTCTCGATGATGGTTTCACCCTCGGCCAGGCAGGCGGCCATCATCAAATTCTCGGTCCCAGTCACGGTGACCATGTCGGTGCAGATGCGCGCGCCCTTCAGCCGGCTCGCCTTGGCATGGACATAGCCCTGTTCGACATGAATCTCGGCACCCATCGCCTCAAGGCCCTTGATGTGCTGATCGACCGGCCGCGCGCCAATGGCACAACCGCCCGGCAGCGACACCCGCGTCTCGCCACAGCGCGCGACCAGCGGGCCGAGAACGAGGATTGCGGCACGCATGGTCTTGACCATCTCGTAGGAAGCAACCGGATTGCTCAGGCCGCTGGCGTCGAGAACGAGACCATCGACACCGTCCAGGGTCACGCCGACACCCA
Organism: Candidatus Dechloromonas phosphorivorans; assembly: GCA_016714975.1. Taxonomy (GTDB): domain Bacteria; phylum Pseudomonadota; class Gammaproteobacteria; order Burkholderiales; family Rhodocyclaceae; genus Azonexus; species Azonexus phosphoriphilus. Next base: position 581,863 of record JADKBR010000001.1, read on the forward strand.
TGTCCCCCAGCAGGCGCAACATGGTCGATATGTCTTTCAAATGCGGGACGTTGGTCAGGTGCAGCGGCTCGCTAGTGAGCAGCGACGCGCAGAGGATCGGCAGTGCCGCATTCTTGGCACCGGAAATGAAAACTTCGCCAGAAAGGGGCCTGCCGCCCTGAATCAGTAATTTATCCACGCTCGGCGCTCCATTCTTCCGGGGTCAGTGTCTTGAAGGAAAGGGCATGCAGTTCGCCGCTGGCCAGCTCGTCCTTTATCGTTCGATAAACATGTTGCTGTCGCTGGACCCGGTTCAGGCCGACAAACTCGGCGCTGACGACAATGGCCGCAAAATGCTGGCCGTCGCCATCAAGGGCGAGATGTTCGCAAGCCATACCGGCGCGAATGAGTTCCTTGATCTGATCAGGGTGCATGGTTCAGGCTCTTAGTTTCCAGCCACGCTTGAGCAGGCTCAGCGTCAGCAGGGTGACGGCGGCAAAACAGGCAAAGACAACGCCCAGACTGATTTCCGGCGCGACGTCGGAGACGCCGAAAAATCCGTAACGGAAGCCGTCGATCATGTAAAAAACAGGATTGTAATGCGACACGCGTTGCCAGAAGACAGGCAAGCTGTGAATCGAGTAGAAAACGCCGGAAAGCATGGTCAGCGGCAAGATCAAAAAATTCTGGAACGCCGCCAGTTGGTCGAACTTCTCGGCCCAGAGGCCGGCAAGCACGCCGAGCGCACCAAGAATCGCACCGCCGAGGACGGCAAATGCGAGCACCCAGAGCGGCGCGACGACGTGCAGTTCGGCAAACCAGACCGTCGCTCCGAGAACCCCGACACCAACCATCAGGCCGCGCGCCAGCGAAGCCAGCACGTAGGCGGCGAAGAACGCGCCGTAGGGAATCGGCGGCAGCAGCACGAAAACGATCGACCCGGTGATCTTGGCCTGAATCAGACTGGACGACGAATTTGCGAAGGCATTCTGCAACACCTGCATCATTACCAGCCCGGGAATCAGGAAACTTGTGTAGCGCACACCATGCACCTGGACATGATCGTCCAGCACATGGCCAAAGATCATCAGGTAGAGCAGCGCCGTCAGCACTGGCGCGGCAACGGTCTGGAACGCCACTTTCCAGAAACGCAGCAACTCCTTGTAGAAGAGCGTCCAGAAACCGATCACTGGTTCATCGTTCGCACGAAGACTTCCTCGAGCGAGCCGCCGGGATGCACCGCCATCAGGTTGGCCGTGGTATCCAGGGCGATGATTCTGCCCTGCTTCATCAGGGCAATCCGCCCGCACAGGGCTTCAGCTTCCTCAAGGTAATGGGTGGTCAGGATAATCGTATGACCTTCCCCGTTGAGCCTGCGCACGAACTGCCACAAGCCCTGCCGGAGTTCGACATCGACGCCCGCAGTCGGCTCGTCGAGAACGATCACCGGCGGCTTGTGCACCAGCGCCTGCGCAACCAGTACGCGGCGCTTCATGCCGCCCGACAGGCGGCGCATGTTCACTTGGGCCTTGGCGGTCAGGTCGAGGTTGTCAAGAATCTCGTCGATCCAGGCATCGTTGTTGCGAATGCCGAAATAGCCGGACTGGATCTGCAAGGTCTCGCGCACCGAGAAGAACGGGTCGAAAACCAGTTCCTGGGGTACAACGCCAAGCAGGCTGCGCGCTTTCCGATAATCATTGACGACATCGTAGCCAAGCACTGAGATCTGGCCGGAGTCGGCACGAACCAGGCCGGCCAGCGCCGAGATCAGCGTCGTCTTGCCGGCGCCATTCGGTCCGAGCAGACCGAAAAACTCACCTTGGGCAACGTCCAGCGACACTCCTGCCAGCGCCTGCAGCGAACCAAAATTCTTGACGACGTCAACGATGGAGACGGCTGCAACCATGGGCACCGCCTCAGACGAGGGGCAGCAGTTCGGTAACGCCGTAAAGCTCTGCCAGGCATCGCACGCCCGGCGGAATGTGGGCAAATCTGACGGTTGACCGCGACCGGCTCGCAACCCGGAGCCAGCCGAGCATTACCGCTATAGCCGAAGAGTCGGCGTCGCCAACCTGCTTGAAATCGAAGATCTGTTCGCCCGGCTGCAATGCAGCACGACCTGCTTCAAGCAGATTGCGCGCATTCGCCATGACCATCGGCACCTTGACCATGAGGCGTTGCGCCTCACGTTCGATCATTTCCCCGCAGCCTTGGCCGGGTTACCCTCAAGCGACTTGTTCTTGGCTGCCACCGTCTTGATCAGGCCGTCGATGCCGCCATTGCGGATCTCTTGGCCGAACTGTTCACGGTAGTTGGTAACCAGGCTGATGCCCGCCACGTTCACGTCATAAACCTTCCAGCCGGCATCCAGTTTCTCAAGGCTGTAGTCAAGCTGCACCGGCTTGTTACCCGGCTGATCGACCTCGGTGCGCACCTGCACATCGCTGTCGCCAGGATTCATTCTGAACGGCTTGAAGATGACCCTCTGATTCTTGTAGCTGGTAAGCGCGTTGGAATAGGTGCGCACCAGCAGGGTCTTGAACTCGGCAGTCAGCTGCTGTTGCTGCTGCGGCGACGCCTTGCGCCATTCCTTGCCCACTGCAAGCGCCGTCATGTGCGCGAAATTGAAATGCGGAATCACCTTGGCGTCGACCAGTTCGATGGCCTTCCTGGAATCACCGTTCTGGATGTTCTTGTCCTGGCGGACGATGTCCAGGACTTCTTCGGTGACGCGCTTGACCAGGACATCCGGCGCCTCCTGGGCAAGCACCAGAGTAGCGAACAGGGCAGCAAAAACAAGGACAATCAGTTTCTTCATCATGGTTCTCAGTCGAGTACATCCTGCAGTCGCGGCGGGCTGCCATCAAAGATCTGGTTGCGCCGGCGCTGCAGGTAGGCGTCGCGCACATAGGCATACTTGTCGAGCGCCGCCTCCTCGACCACCTTGTCCGAAGGCAGTAAACTGGCGCGGACATCGACGTAGCGCAAAGCCACGAGGCTGTTGCGGGTGGCGACCGACTTGTTGAGCGTATACCACGTCGGATCGGTATAGACATCGACGATCCAGCCGCCGGTGTCGCGCACCGTACGCGGCCCGATCAGCGGCCAGAACAGGAAGTTGCTGCTGTCCCACCCCCAGACGGCCAGCGTCTGTCCAAAATCCTCATCATGCTTCTCGAGGCCGAGTTCGCTGGCAACGTCGAAAAGGCCGAAGATGCCGACAGTCGAATTGATCAGCAGGCGACCAAGGTCGCTCCCGGCTTCCGCCAGTTTGCCCTGCAACGCATTGTTCAGGACATTGCGAACATCGGCGATGTTGCCGAAGAAATCACCCACCCCGGCCTTCGCGGGCAACGGCACAACGAAGTCATAGGCCTGCGCAATGGGCTTGATGGCAACGGTGTCGAGACCTTCGTTGACCGCAAACATGGCGCGATTGAAGCCCTCGAGCGGATCGTACGTGGTCTCTCCGGCAGCTGCCGGGCCAGCAAGCGTAATCATTCCGGCAACCAGACAACTCAACCCGGCGCGGCGCTTCCATCTCGTGAGAATGTCCGTCATTTCGTCTCCTGCCCTTCCGCCGCCTTGTTGAAAAGGAACTGGCTGATGAGTTTTTCCAGAACCACTGCCGACTGTGTCTTCGTCACGGTATCGCCAGCCTTGAGCATTTTCTCGTCACCACCAACATCAAAACCAATGAACTGCTCGCCCAGCAGGCCGGAGGTATAGATCGCCGCGAAGGTATCCTTGGGAAAGCGATAGCGCCCGTCGACATCCATGGTCACTACCGCCTCGTAAGTCGCCGGATCGAACCTGATCTCGGAAATTCTCCCAACCAGAACCCCCGCACTTTTCACCGGCCCCCGAACCTTCAAGCCCCCGATATTATCAAATCGGGCATGCAAGACGTAAGTGTCGGACAAGCGCCCGGATGAAAGGTTGCCCACTTTCAGTGCCAGAAACAACAGGGCGGCGATACTGATCGCCACAAAAAAGCCCACCCAAAGGTCAAGTACGGTGCGGTTCATGATGTTCCCCGAAACATGAACGAAGTCAGAACGAAATCCAGTGCCAGAATAGCCAGCGCGGAAGATACCACCGTCCGCGTGATAGCGCGCGACACCCCCTCGGCCGTCGGCACGGAATCATAGCCTTCGAAAACGGCAATCAGCGAGACCGCGATGCCAAAGACAAAACTCTTGATCACACCATTCCAGATGTCGTAGCGAAAATCGACCCCGGATTGCATCTGCGACCAGAAAGCGCCGTCATCGACGCCAATGAACACGACGCCAATCAGCCAGCCGCCCAGAACGCCCATGGCGGAAAACAATGCCGCCAGCAGCGGCATCGAGATGACGCCACCCCAAAAGCGTGGAGCAACGACACGGGCGATCGGGTTGACCGCCATGATGTCCATCGCTTTCAGTTGTTCAGTAGCCTTCATCAAGCCGATCTCCGCGGTAACCGACGATCCTGCGCGCGAGGCGAAGAGTAGCGCAGCGACCACCGGGCCCAGTTCACGGGTCAACGACAGGGCGACGAGGACTCCGAGCGCCTCGGTCGAACCATAGCGTTGCAGGGTTTCATAGCCTTGCAGGCCAAGCACCAGGCCAACAAACAGCCCCGAAACCATGATGATCAGCAGCGACAGCACGCCGCTGAAATAGATCTCGCGCAGAGTCAGCGGCAGACGGCGAAACGACGGGCCCGAATACCTCAGCACGGCGACCAGGAAGCGCGCAGCGAAACCCAGACGCCAGATGCGGTCGACGGCCGCGTGACCCAGTTTTCTGATTGACGACGCTGAATCAGCCATGGGCGCGACTGCCGAGGAATTCGCGCACGATTGTCGGTGCCGGATAGTCGAAGCGTACCGGCCCCGCCACTTCAGCATGCACGAACTGGTGAACGAACGGGTCAGTGGAGCCACGGATTTCGTCCGGCGTCCCTTTGGCGACGATCCTGCCCTGCGATACGAAATAGATGTAGTCGACGATCATCAACGACTCATGCACGTCGTGCGTCACCATGATCGAGGTCGCGCCGAGCGCGTCGTTCAACTTGCGAATCAACTGACCGATGACGCCCAGCGCGATCGGATCGAGCCCGGCGAAAGGCTCGTCGTACATCACCAGCATTGGATCGAGGGCGACGGCGCGGGCCAGCGCCACGCGCCGCGCCATGCCCCCGGACAGCTCGCCCGGCATCAGCGCATGGGCGCCACGCAAGCCGACGGCTTCCAACTTCATCAGCACCAGGTCGCGGATCATCTCTTCCGAGAGGTCGGCATGCTCGCGCAGGGGAAACGCGACATTGTCGAAGACCGTCATGTCGGTAAATAGGGCGCCGAACTGGAACAGCATGCCCATCTTGCGGCGCAGGCGATAGAGCTCGTCATGCGACATCTCGCTGACGCGCTGGTCCGCTAGCCGGACCATGCCGCCGGTCGGCCGCAACTGGCCACCAATACAGCGTAACAGCGTCGTCTTGCCACAGCCGGAACCGCCCATGATGGCCACCACCTTGCCGCGCGGAATCTTCATGTTGATCCCCTGCAGCACCGGCCGCCCGTCATAGTTGAAATGCAGATCCTGGATATCGACCAGAATATCGTCCGACAAGATGGCTCCCCGTGAATGCGAGCGGCGATATTATCAGAAGAGCTGCCGGTCGCCTTAGCATGGCATGGTTATAATCCCGTGATCAATTCCTTGCGAAGAACTGCGCCGCGCCCTTGTCCAACAAGTCCCTGCTCCTCATCGTCGATGACGATTCGCTGATCAGCGACACGTTGAGCCATGCCTTTGCCGCGGACTTCGACGTCGTTACGAGTCACTCCCGCCCGCACTGCCTGGCGCTGCTCCGGCAATTGCGGCAAACACCACAACTGGCCCTGGTCGATCTCGGGCTGCCGCCCAAGCCGCATCGCCCGGACGAGGGGTTCGCGCTGATTGGTGAGCTGCTGGCCCTCGCACCGGACATGAAGATCATCGTCCTCTCGGGTCAGAGTGGCGACGACAATGCCCGCCATGCGCGCACGCTGGGCGCCGTCGAGTTTGTTGGCAAGCCCTGCGACCCTGGCCACCTGTTGAAACTGCTGCACCAATCAATGGCGTTTTCGTATGCCGCCAGCGAGGCTGCCGGCGAAGCGGGCCTGATTGGCGACAGCCTGCCAATGCAGCGCCTGCGCCTGCAGCTCGCCCAATACGCCAATCTCGCCTTTCCGGTCCTGATCGAAGGTGAATCGGGGAGCGGCAAGGACATCGTCGCCAGCCGCTGCCTGCATCAGATGACGGAGCGCCGCCAGCAGCCGTTCCTCGCTCTCAACTGTGCGGCGATCTCGCCCAGCCTGCTCGAACCGGCCCTCTTCGGCCACGCTCGTGGCGCCTTCACCGGAGCCGCTGCCGCCCGCGCCGGTTATTTCGAGGAAGCCGGCGCCGGTACCCTGTTCCTTGACGAGATCGGCGAACTACCGTCCGAACTGCAACCCAAGCTGCTCCGCGTACTCGAAAACGGCGAGTACCAGCGGGTTGGGGAGACCCAGACCCGGACTTCCCAGGCGCGCATCGTCGCCGCCACCAACCGCGACCTGCGCCGGGAGATAAAGGACGGACGCTTCCGCGCCGACCTCTACCACCGCCTATCGGTATTCACGATCAGCGTTCCCCCGCTGCGCGAAATGGGCCGCGACCGTCTGCTGCTGCTCGATCATTTCCGCAAGCTCTATGCCGCGCAGGCCCGCTGCCAGCCCTTTGCGCTCGAACCGGCCGCCGAAGGACTCTGGCTTGGCTACAGCTTCCCCGGCAATGTCCGCGAATTGCGCAACATTGTCATCCGGCTGACGGCACGTCGGCCCGGGCAAACCGTCACGGCTGAGCAGTTACTGGCCGAATTCGACGCCTCCGACGAGGTTGACCGCACGCATCGTGGCGCGGTGGCCGAGAACAATCCCGGACAGCGCTTGCAGGCAGCCCTGAAACACCTGCAGACCGCAGCCGGAATCGATCTTGACGCGACGCTCGCTGCCTGGGAGCGCAGCTACATAGAAGCCGCCCTCGAGCTGTGCGGCGGCAATGTCAGCCGCGCCGCCCGGCGCCTCGGCATCAACCGCACCACCCTCTACAACCGCATGGAAAACTGGCATCGTTCATGAGCCTCTATCTTGAGCATTTCGGCCTGCGCGAGCCGCCTTTCCGTATCACGCCGCATACCGATTTTTTCTTCACCGGCGCCAATCGCGGCCCGACACTCGACGCGCTGATCTATGCGATCACCCAGGACGAGGGCATCGTCAAGGTCACCGGCGAGGTGGGCAGCGGCAAGACCATGCTCTGCCGCATGCTGCTGGAGCGCCTGCCAGCCGATGTCGAGTCGCTCTATCTCGCCAACCCGTCGCTGTCGCGCCACGAGATTCTCGGCGCCGTCGCCGACGAACTGGGCATTCCCGCCGACGGCAAGACCACACATTCAATGATCCGCACGCTGCAGGACACACTGGTCGAGCGCTACGCCGCCGGCAAGCGGGTCGTCATCCTGATCGACGAAGCGCATGCCATGCCCGCCGAGTCGCTTGAGGAAATCCGCCTGCTCTCCAACCTCGAATCGAAAGCCACCAAGCTGCTGCAGATCGCCCTCTTCGCCCAGCCCGAACTCGACGAACGACTCGCCGCCAATGACATGCGCCAGTTGCGCGAACGCATCACCCAGCACTTCAACCTGGCGCCCCTCAAGATCGCCGAAGTCGCCAGCTACATCGAATTCCGCCTGCGCGCGGCCGGCTATCATGGCCCCAACCCGTTTACCGGCCGTGCCGTCGAGATGATCGCCAGGATTTCCGAGGGTCTGTCACGGCGCATCAACATCATCGCCGACAAGGCGCTGCTTGCGGCCTATTCCAGCGGATCGCACCAGGTCGATACGGCTGAGGTCAAGATCGCCGCGCAGGATGCCCGCTTTGCGCCGATCCAGTACAAGGCCAGCGGCCAGCACGTGCCCGCCCTCAAGATCGCCATTGCGCTGTTGATGACGCTGGCACTCGCCGCCCTTGCCGTTGCGCTGTGGGCAAGACAACCGCCCGCCAGTCCCGCCGCAGCACTGCCGGCGCCCGAATCGGCGCAGCTGCCGGCACAAGGAAGCGCCGCCACGCCGCCAGTGACAAACCCGGCCCGCCCGGCAGCGGAAGGCGGCACCCTGATCGCCCAGCACACAGCCCTCTACGCTGACTGGCTGGCCACTGCGGCCAGCGATCATTATTTCATCCAACTGACCGCCCGAAGCGGCAACCACACCGAAGACATCGAGAATTTTCTGGTCCGCGCCGGCCAGTGGCTCGAGCCGACAGAGTTGCGGGTCTACCGGACGGGAAGCCCTGAAAGCGGACAGATCGGCGTTATCTACGGCGACTACCAGACGCGGGCGGCCGCTTTGGCAGCCGTACGCGGCTTTCCCGAGGAAGTTCGCCGCATGCGACCTTACCCGAGGGCGGTGAGCGGACTACAATGAGCACAAGGCTGCCCGGCTGCCCCATCCGCACCAAGCACAGCGGCATGTGCTAGCATGCCGGCAGCTCGGAAGTTTTGGACAACCCGCTCAAACGAAGGCTCTGTCGAATGAATCACGGTCTCCTCGCTACGGCCTTGTTGTCGTTGGTTCTTGCCGCCTGCCAGGCGCCAACGCCACAGCAGCCGCTGGCCGGCCATATCAGCACCGAGAGCACCGCGCCGCAAGGCAAGGGCGAGATTCCCGCCCCGGTGCAGCAGACGCTGGCCCTGCCCAAGCCGCGCGCGCTGCCCAAGGCGGAAACCTACAGCGTCGTCGTCAACAACGTGCAGGTACGCGACCTGCTCTTCGCCCTCTCGCGCGACGCCAAGGTCAATGTCGACATCCACCCCGGCATCACCGGGACCGTTTCGCTCAATGCGATCAACCAGACGCTGCCGCAACTGCTGACCCGCATCTCCAAGCAGGTCGACATGCGTTTCGAACTCGACGGCCCGAATCTCGCGGTGATGCCGGATTCCCCCTTCCTAAAGCATTACAAGGTCGATTACGTCAATATGTCGCGTACCGTGACCGGCACGGTATCGACCAACACCCAAATAAATACGAACCAGCCTGGCGGCCCCGGTGGGGCGGGCGCCTCGCCGGTCGCCAGCGGCTCCAGCAATGTATCGAACACCTCGATCCAGAACAACTCACGCAACATGTTCTGGGAACAGCTCGAAAAGAACATCAAGGACATCCTGCACGAGACCGACAAGGTTTTCCCGGAGGGATCGAGCGAAACAATCATCGAGCAGGCCAATTCCCAGACATCGACCGGCGCCGCTGCCTTGCCGCAAGGCAGCGGCCCGCGTGCAGCGCAAGCCATCGCCAACGCGCTGCAGAGCAATCCCGCACCGGGCTCGGCGAGCCAGGCCACCGGCAACTCGGTCGTGCGGCGCAGCACTTTCCGCGAGGCCGCCGCGGTCATCATGAACCCTGAGAGCGGCGTCGTGACGGTTCGCGCAACTTCGCGCCAGCACGAAAAAGTCCAGGAATTCATTGACCGCGTGATCACCTCTTCGCGGCGCCAGGTGCTGATCGAAGCAACCATCGTCGAAGTCCAGCTTGGCGAGGGCTACCAGCAAGGCATCAGTTGGGACAAGGTACGCGCTGACGGCTCAACCAAGTTCGCAATCAAGCCAGCCTCGGTCAACAGTAACGTCGGCACTGCCGTTTCACCCTTCACCATCAGCTTCAGCCAGTTGGGTGGCGCTTTCGACCTCGCGGGAATGGTCGAACTCCTGCAAAGCTACGGAACCGCCAAGGTATTGTCCAGCCCACGACTGTCGGTCATGAACAATCAGACTGCCCTGCTCAAGGTAGTCGAGAACTTCGTCTATTTCAACGTCAAGGCGGACACGACATCAACCGTCAATGTTGGCACCACAGTCGCCGTCACCACGACACCGCAGTCGGTTTCGGTCGGCCTGGTCATGACAGTGACTCCACAGATCAGTGCCGGGGACGCGGTGATTCTCAACGTGCGACCGACCATATCGAGCATTTCCGAGCTCAAGGAAGACCCGAACCCCAGCATCCCGGCCGGCGTGAAGAACTACGTGCCGCAAATCCGTACCCGTGAGATCGAATCGGTCATGCGCGTCACCAGCGGCGAAGTTGCCGTCCTCGGCGGACTGATGGAAGACGGAATCAACTGGAAAACCGGGCGTGTGCCCTTCTTCGGTCAAATACCGCTGATTGGCGAGATTTTCAACACGCGCAACAATGCGGCAAACAAGTCGGAGCTGGTGATCTTCCTGCGCCCGATAATCATCAGGGACCCCAGCCTGAGCGGCGACTATTCCGGCTATCGCTCACAGCTCCCCGGTACGGATTTTTTCGAACAGACCCGTGAAGCTCAGCCCTTGAACAACTTCCCCGAACGTTAAGAGGCCGCGATGAGCCTTTTGATGGATGCCCTGAAACGCGCCGAGGCGAGCAAAGAGGCTGCGGCACGGGTGGCCGGGCAAGATGCAACACCGCGGTCGGCGGCAGATGGCCTGAGTCTGGAGCCGCTGTTGGTGGCCGCTCCTGGCGGTAGCTCGCTGCCCGAACTGGCTGCCCATATCGATGCGCTGGACGCCGATCTCGCGGCAACGGCCCTTCCGCCGCCAGCTCGGCGGCCGCCTCCGGCATCACCGCAGCCCGGGCTGTCGACGCCAAACCCGGCTTCGAACCGGCCCGAGTCCGAAAAAATCAACCTGGCGGCTGCACGCAACGCCTTCGCCGCCAAGCAGCCGCAAAGGCCGTCGCGACTCCGGATGTTGCTGGCACTCGGGCTGATCGGAGTGGCGTTGGTCGGCATTGGCGCTTACGTCTGGTATCAGATTCATTTGATCAGCGGCACTTCCTTGACGCCACCCACTCACACTCCCGCGCCAGCTGCCCAGCACCCCACCGCGCCGTCGCCCGTCCCCGCCGCACTGCCGGCGCTGCCGCTGGACCCGTCGGCGACAGCAGCCAAATCAGCTCCGATTTCACCGTCGACCGCAACAGCGCCCGTCGCGGCATCGCGACCGGCCTTTTCGTCCCGAGCCGAGACCACCGAGGCTATGGCTGCGAGCGGGAGAGGCAACAAGGCTCCACAGATCCGCCTCACCCGCTCGCAGCCCGAACCTGATGCTAACGTCGAAGCCGGCTACGCCAGCTTGCAGGGCAATCACCTCGACTCGGCGCGCCACGAGTACGAACGGGCGCTGAAGACTGACCCCAACAACGTCGACACGCTCCTGGCGCTGGCAGCCATTGCGCAGCGCCAGGGACGTTCTGCCGATGCCGACCGCTTCCGGCAACGCGCGATCGATGCCGACCCGCGCGATCCGGCTGCCCAGGCGGCCATTCTCGGCAGCAGTGCCAACGGTGACCAGTTAGCCAACGAAAGCCGCCTGAAATCCCTGCTCGCCGCCCAGCCCGAATCGGGGCCGCTGAACTTTGCGCTGGGCAATCTCTATTCACGCCAGAGTCGCTGGTCCGAGGCACAGCAAGTCTATTTCAATGCCGTGGCCGCCGATGCCGACAACCCGGATTACCTGTTCAATCTGGCCGTCAGCCTCGACCATCTGCGCCAACCCAAGCTCGCAGCCCAACACTATCGCCTCGCTCTCGACGCCAGCCAGCGGCGCCCGGCCGCGTTCGACCGCGAACGGGCAAGGCTCCGCGTAGCCGAACTCCAGCCGTGATCTCCCGCCGGTCATGAGCAATTCCACCACGCAGCGCCGCCCGCTGGGCCAAATTCTCATCGGCAAGGGGATTCTGTCCGAAGATCAGTTGCGTATCGCGCTGCTCGAACAGATGAAGGCAAACCAGCCGATCGGCAAGCTGCTGGTCTCGCTCGGCTTCGTCTCGGAGACTACGCTGCGCGAGGCGCTTTCCGAGAGTCTGGGCCGCCAGGGCATCGATCTCTCGAACGCCGTCGTCGATCCGCAGGCGCTGAAACTGGTGCCCCACGACATTGCCAAGCGCCACCACCTGTTGCCACTCGATTTCGATGCCGCCAACCACCGGCTGACCGTAGCGATCGCCGACATCGACAATATCGTCGGCCTCGACCGGGTGCGCGCCCTGCTCCCCGAAAACGTCGAGATCGATCCGCTGATCGCCGGCGAATCCGAAATCGACCGCGCCATCGACCAGTACTATGGTTACGAACTGTCGATCGACGGCATCCTGCAGGAAATCGAGACCGGTGAAATCGACTGGAAAAGCATCTCGACCACCGATGATGAATACAGCCAGCCGGTTGTCCGCCTGATCGATTCGATCCTCACCGATGCCGTCAAGCGCGATGCATCGGACATCCACTTCGAGCCCGAAGCCAATTTCCTGCGGATCCGCTATCGGATCGACGGCATGCTGCGGCAGATCCGCGCCCTGCACAAGTCCTACTGGCCGGCGATGACGGTCCGCATCAAGGTGCTGAGCGGCATGAACATCGCCGAGATGCGCGCGCCACAGGATGGCCGCATCGGGCTCACCGTCTCCGGTCGCCAGGTCGATTTCCGCGTCGCCTGCCAGCCGACCATCAACGGCGAAAACATCGTGCTGCGCGTTCTCGACCGCCAGAAAGGCATCGTGCCGCTGGAGAATCTCGGCCTCGCCGAGGAGCATCTGCAGCGGCTTAAACTGATGATCGCCCGCCCCGAGGGAATCATCCTGGTCACCGGACCGACCGGCAGCGGCAAGACCACAACGCTTTATTCAGTGCTCAACCATATCAACTCCGAGGGCATCCACATCATGACCCTCGAAGACCCGGTCGAGTACCCGATGGCGCTGGTGCGCCAGACCTCGGTCGCCGAAACCGCCAAGCTCGATTTCGCCAACGGCATCCGCTCGATGATGCGCCAGGATCCGGACGTCATTCTGGTCGGCGAGATCCGCGACGCCGACACCGCCGACATGGCTTTCCGCGCTGCGATGACCGGGCATCAGGTCTATTCGACCCTGCACACCAATTCCGCCGTCGGCACCATCCCGCGCCTGCTCGACATCGGCGTCCTGCCCGACATCATGGCCGGCAACATCATCGGCATCGTCGCCCAGCGCCTGATTCGCCGCCTTTGCGACCATTGCAAGTCGCCCTATCATGCCGAGACGCACGAGATGCAACTGCTCGGCTCGCCGGCGTCCGGCCCGCGCCCGGTTCTCTTCCGCCCCACGGGTTGCGAGCGCTGCGACTTCCAGGGCTATCGCGGCCGCATCGCGATCATGGAGTTGCTGCGCATCGACGCCGGCATCGACGAGTTGATCGCCCGCCGCGCCACAACTTACGAAATCCGCACCCGGGCACTGGCGCAGGGCTTTATCACGCTGGCCGACGATGGCATGCGCCGGGTCCTCAACGGCACCACATCGCTCGAGGAACTCGGGCGCGTCATCGACCTTACCGACCGGATGTAGCCATGCTCTTCGACTACAAGGCGGTTAGCATGGAAGGGCGCACGGTATCGGGGAAAATCGATGCGCTCAACGTCGTCGACCTCGAATTGCGCCTCAAGCGCATGGACCTCGACCTGATTTCCGGCAGGCCAATCGCTCACCAAAGGCTGTTTGGCAGCCGGAAGGTTCCGCGTCCCGAACTCATCAACTTCTGCTTTCATCTGGACCAGCTTGCTCGCTCCGGCGTCCCGATTCTGGATGGCCTTGCCGACCTGCGCGACTCGATCGAGAACCCGCGCTTTCGCGAAGTCATCGCTGGCCTGATCGAAGGCATCGAAGGCGGCCAGACCCTCTCGCAGGCCATGGCCGACCATCCGGCCGTCTTCAGCAATGTCTTCGTCAGCCTGATCCGCGCCGGCGAAGCCAGCGGCGAGTTGCCCGAAGTATTGAGTGGCCTTTGCGAATCGCTGAAGTGGGAAGACGAACTCACATCGCACACCAAGAAGCTGCTGATGTACCCAGCGTTTGTCGGCACCATTGTCCTCGGCGCCACCGTGTTCCTGATGGTCTACATGGTGCCCCAGCTCAAGCAGTTCGTCAAAAACATGGGGCAGGCCCTGCCGCCGCAAACGCAACTGCTTTTCTTCATCTCCGACCTCCTGGTCGACTACTGGTGGCTGTTCCTGACGCTACCGGTGCTGGCCGTCATCGCCGCGCTATTGACACTGCACAGCAACCCGCTGGCGCGCCTCAGGCTTGATGGCATCAAGCTAACCATTCCCGTCTTCGGGCCGATTCTGAAGAAAATCATCCTGTCGCGCTTTGCCAGCACCTTTGCCATGCTTTACGCCGCCGGCATCCCAATCCTTGAATCGATCCGGACGACCCAGGATATCGTCGGCAACCGTGCGGTGCGAAAGGCGCTGGTCAGGGTCGAGCAATCGATTCGCGAGGGCCAGAACGTAGCCAGCGCCTTCCACAATGCCGGTTTGTTCCCCCCGCTCGTCGTACGCATGCTCCGCGTCGGCGAGAATACCGGTGGCCTGGACAAGTCGCTGCGCAACGTCAGCTATTTCTACAACCGCGACGTCAAGGAATCGGTCGACAAGGCCCAGACCCTGATCGAACCGATGCTGACCGTGTTCATGGGCATCCTGCTGGGCTGGATCATGCTATCGGTCATCGGACCGGTTTACGATGTCATCAGCAAGATAAAGACGTGAATCCCCGCCGCCTCCTCTACCTCGACAACCAACGCCTGACAGCCCATGCCTGGCAACGCGGAAAACTGGCAGCGGAAGGCGTGTTCGAGATGCGCTCCGAGGAATTCACCCGTTTCACGGACTACCTGCGCGCCCACCGCAACAGCCAGTTCCAGATGCTGGCCAATGTCGCCGAAGAGGGGCACCAGCTCGAAACGATTCCGTTCCTCCAGGGGGCCGACCGCAAGGCGCTGATCGCGCGCAGGCTAGGCCAGCATTTCAGCGGCTCCCCGCTGGCCACCGCAGTATCCCTCGGTTACGAGAAGGGCAAGCGAAAGAACGAGAAGCTGCTGCTCTCGGCGCTGACCAACCCGGTCCATTTCCAACCCTGGCTGAAATGCCTGCAGGAGGCAGATGCATCGCTGGCTGGCATCTACACGGTGGCACAACTGGGCGGCACTCTGCTGACGAAGCTGGTCAACCCGGAACCGCGCGCCCTGCTGCTGACTTTTCAGGACCGCTCGATTCGCGAAAGCTACCTGGTCGATGGCCAGCCCCTGTTCTCGCGCATGGCTCCGCTCTTTGACAGCAGCATCGCCGGCGTTGCCTCCCGCTTTGCCTCCGAGGCCGTCAAGCTCCAGCAGTACCTGGTCACCCAGCGTCTGGTCGGGCGCAACGACAGCCTGCCGGTCTATGTCCTGGCGCATCCGCAGGCGATTCTCGCCGTCCGCCAGGCCTGCAGTGATGTCCCGAGCCTCGCTTTCGAAATCGTTGACAACCACCAGGCAGCCCACCGGATCGGCCTCAAAAGCCTGCCTGATGACAGCAGCAGCGAACTGCTGTTCCTTCATCTGCTGGCAACCAACGCCCCGCGCCAGCAATTTGCCGGCGAGGCCCTCCGGCACGATTTCCACATTTCGCAGATTCGTTACGGACTGCTCGGGCTTGGCGCCGCCACTCTGATTGGCGGACTGCTGTTCGCCGCCATACAGGTCTATGACGCCTACAGCATGCGCCAGGAAGCACAGATTCTGGCGCTCAGCGAAGCGGACCTCAACTGGCGTTACCAGGAAATCTCCGCGACTTTCCCGCAACTCGGCATCGACAACGAAACCCTGCGCCGCATCACCGATCGCCAGACCGAATTGTCGAAGAAACAGCGGCTCCCGGATGATGCCTACCGTCTGGTCAGCCGCGCCATGAACGAGGCGCCGAACATTCATCTCGAAGCACTTGACTGGTCGCTCGGGGACAACATGCAGGGAACCGGGGCGCCGCTCCCCGGAAAAGCAGTGACGCTACCGGATGGCAAGGTCGAAACAATCACCTTGCGCGGCACCATTCGCCTCGGGCCAACCGCGACAGCTCGGCAGACACTGGCCACCTTCGAGAATTTTGTCGAGATATTGCGGGGCGACCGCGACAGCGACGTCACCGTCCTCCAGCAACCTTTCGAAATCGAATCGGGGCGCGCTCTCCGCGGCGGCGACATCGAGAATGAAAGCGCCCAGCCGCGCCAGTTTACGATCCAGGTCGTGCGAAAGCCGAGCTCATGAAATTTGTGTCAGGCGACGTTGGCAAGCTTCAGTGGGTTGCTCTGCTCACCGTGGTACTGATCGCCATCGCGATTGCCGCCGGCATCTGGAGTGCCAGCGGCGTCCGTCAGGCACGGGCCGAGCGCGATGCCGTTGCCACGCGCAAGATTGAGATCGAGCGACGCCTCGGCCGGGTGCGCACCGAAGAGCAGGAGATCAAGGCACGCACACAGCAGTTTCAGCAGATGGAGATTGCCGGCATCATCGGGCAGGAAAAGCGGCTCGACTGGACTGAACTTCTGCGCGACCTGCAGCGCCAGCTGCGGCTGCCCGGCATGAACTACGAATTCGGACCCCAGATTCCGCTGGACAGCATTCCCGGCGCCGGCTACGCCTATCACAGCAGCCAGTTGAAGATCCAGTTACGGGTGCTCCATGAAGAGGACCTGCTCAGCTTCGTTTCACAACTGCAGAAACAGGCCAAGGCGGTGGTCCTGTTGCGTGGCTGCAAGCTTTCCCGCCTGCCTGGCGCAAGCCCGGTCGGAGATGCCGCCCAACTGGTAGGCGAGTGCACCATGGAGTGGGTCACCGTGCGCCGCGCCACCGGGACGAAACAGCCATGAAACGCCATCTCCCCATCGTCTTGCTGGCATTTGCCACGCTGCCGGCCTGGCCGCAGAGCGAACCGCTGGGCCGCCTGTTCTTTTCCCCACAGCAGCGCGCAGCGCTGGACCGTGAGCGCCAGCTCGGAACCAGCCAGCGCCCTACCGGCATCGATGGCGATGCGAGCTACACATTCAACGGCGAGGTCCGCCGCAGCACTGGCAAGAACACCCGCTGGATCAATGGCGAACCGCAAACGGCAGGCGGGCGCAGCCCCGGCGTTCCCGCCGGCGACACCTTTCACCCGAGCACCGGAGAGCATGACAGCCTGCTGGGAGGCGGCAGGATCATCATCAAGCGCAAATCATCGACGCCATGAAGCACCAGCGGATCAGGGAGAGGAAGAGGGAGTCCGGCATCGCGCTTGTCCTGCTGCTGGTTGTCCTGATTCTTGCCGGAGCCTTCGCCTTCTACAGGAGTGCCAGCATCGGTACGGGCCGCGCCGAGCAGGAAGCCAGAATGGTCGCCGCGCTGGGCCGCGCCAAGGAAGCGCTGATTGCCCGCGCCGTGACCGATGCCAATCGCCCCGGCAGTCTGCCGTGCCCCGATCTGATCACCAACAGCAGTGGTCTCAGCAATATTCCGGGCGATGGCAAGGCGGACATGTTCACCATGACCCAATGCCCGAGTTACGTCGGCTGGCTACCCTGGGTGACGCTCGACCTCCCCGAACTGACCGACGATACCGGCACGCGCCTGTGGTACGCGCTGGCGCCGGAACTGCGCGATGACGACAGCGCGCAACCGATCAATAGCGACCGTACGCTGTCCCTGTCGCTGGACGGCGTGGCTGACATCGCCGCCGTCATCATTGCGCCAAGGGCAGCCATCGGCAGCCAGACGCGGCCATCCAGCAACATGGCGGACTATCTCGATGGCCAGAATGGCAATGGCGACGACCGCAGCTACGTTTCCGGCCCGCAAGGCCCGGCCTTCAACGACATGGTCGTCGCCATCACCCGCCAGGAACTGATGGCGGCCGTCGAGAAGCGGGTTGCCGGCGAGGTCAAGACCTGCCTGGAGCAACACGCCGCGAGCGCAGCAAATACCGAGCACACTTACCCATGGCCGGCGCCACTGTCGAACAACACATTCCGTGGAATCGCCGGCAGCCTTTTCGGGCAAATTCCGGCAACCCAGCCGGGGTCAGGCCTCGACAGTCTGCTGCAGAAATCCACGAGTGCGCTGGCTGCTGCGAAAACCGCCCTTGCCGGCGCGTCGACCGCGAATGACCAAATGGCGGCACTGCTCGTCATCAGCGATGCCACCATCTATGCCAGAGCTCTTTACGACAGGCTGTATGGCGTCGCCAGCACACTCGCGGTCGTCGCGGGGAGCGCCCAGACAGCATTTGGCAAGCTTGATACCGACATCAACAACGCCGCCGCCAACAATCGCATCAGCGCTACCGAAAGGACAAACCTCCGGACCGATGCGATCGCGGTCAAGTCCAACCTGAACGCCCTGCAAGCTGCCCTCGTCGATAGCGGTATCGACCCTTTCCCGGAAGAGGTACTGGCGCAGAACACGCTCCTGCAACAAAGAATCACCACTGCGACCAACGCCCCAACCGCAGTCAATTTCACCGCCCTGAGGAATCAGGCCACGGTTCTTTCCGATCTCTTTGGGCGAAGCGCAACGCCGAATCCGGACATAACCACCGCCCTGACCAATGCGCTGAACGCTGCCGCCGCAACAGTCACCGCCGCCGCCAGTGCTGCTACCCCACCCACGGATGCCGCGCGAGTCAATGCTGCCATCAGCGCAGCGCAATCACTGGTCAATGCCGACAACAGCCTTCGCGCCACCATAGCCGCCAGCCGCGTCAACCTCCATGCAAGCGAGATCAGCGTCCGGGCGGACCAGCTTTCGGGCTTGCTGTCTGCCGTCGTTGCCAATCCCGGCACCACGACCGCCACGGCGCTCGCCGTCGGATTCAGGGACTTGCAGTCGGCCGCAACCACGCTAACCACCGCTTCGAGCCCGGTCGCCACAGCCCGTGCCACAGTGTTGAATGCTCTGTCCAATGCCCGGAGTGCCGCCCAGGCGGCCAACGATTTCACTCTCATCCAGTCAACCGCAAGTGCGGCCATCGCCTCAGCCAATGCGCTGGCGACCGCTATCGCGGGAAACGGTGACAACGTCGCCAGGGAAAGCCTCGCGGTGGCGGCAACCCAGTACCTTGCTGCCCAGGCGACTTTCAACGCCGTGCCCGTGCCGCCGACAACGCAGGCCGCGATGGTTCCCTTCGCGCGTGCCGTGCAGGACCCGGCGGCAGATATCGCCTATTGGGCAGCGATCACTGCCAGCAATGCGACAAGTATTGCGACGCTTGCCAGAAAATCCCCGTCGGCGTCATCCGAGAACAGCAACTCGGCGTATTACGCAGCCGATCAAGTCGTTTCCGGGATCTCCGGCTCGGGCGGGGCACAGGCGTTGCTCCAGGCTTATATCGATGCCCCGACCAGTTCCAGCAAGCAGGCGGCCGCGACCGCCGCGCTGAATACGACGCTGGCGCAAACCGGCACGCTGCTCAACAACGCCAATGCGCTCGACAGTGGACTCGACAGCGGCAGCGCCGAAGCGATGCCGACGGTCTGGTACGGCAGCGCCTGTGCCTTCCTGCAGCCGGCGAGCGGCAGCAGTTCATGGTGGACCGCCAACAACTGGGCCAATACCACGTTCTACCAGATCAGCGACCGCGTCCGCGCACCGGCTTCCCCAGGAACGCTGACGGTAAACGGCAGTGGCGCTTATCGCGTTGTCGCCGTCAGCGCGGCCCGTGTTATCGGCACGCAAAACCGTGGCACAAGGACCACCGCCAATTTCCTCGAAGGCATCAATGCCGACACCTCGCGCGACGGGGATGCCAAGAACCCGGTCACCGTGTTTGCGAACGCCCCGGTATCCGGTACATTCAACGACCGACTGGGTTACTGATCCGCATCCGCAACCATGAGATTGCAAACACCCGTGCTTCCGCGCCGCAAAGAGGGCTTCACGCTGGTCGAACTGGCGATTGTCCTGGTCATCGTCGCCTTGCTGACCAGCGGATTGCTGCTCGGCGTTTCCGCGCAGCGCAATGCTGCGGAGAACGTCGATGCCCAACGCCAACTGGAGAACATTCGCGAAACGCTGATCGGCTTCGCCCTGACCCGTGGCCGCCTGCCCTGCCCGGCCATCTCAAACCTAGCCAGCAGCGACGCCAATGCCGGCCTCGAGAACTGCGCCCAACCGCATGGCGTGCTGCCCTGGGTCACACTGGGCCTGCCGGAACTCGACCCATGGGGACGCCGCTTCACCTATTTTGCCAGTAGCAAATTCACAGCTGCGCTCCCTCCGGGTGGAGCACTGGCCAGTTTTACGCTCTCCACTGGCGATCCCGCCGCTTCTCCTCCGGACAATGCTGGAACAGCCAACATCAAGGCCAGCGGCAGCAGCAGCGGCAATGTGGCATCCGACCTGCCGGCAGTCGTCGTTAGTCACGGCAGTCGCGGAGCTGGCGCGTACCTGCCGAGCGGCGTGCAATTGCCCGGTGTGGTAGGCGATGAGGCGGAAAATGCCGATGCCGACCTGACTTTCATCTCCCGCACGCAGGACGGCAGTTTTGACGACCTGGTCACCTGGGTTGTCCCGAGCATCCTCAAGTCGAAGATGGTGGCAGCCGGGCGACTGCCGTGACCGACTAGGCTGCCTCTTCCTTCGGGTCGCGCGCCATCAGCAGTTCGAGCGCCTCACCGGCGCCGACTCGGCCGTCGAGGACGGCAGCGATGGCTCTGGAGATAGGCATGTCGACGTTCAGTATTGCCGCCAGGCTCTCCACCTCGCGGGCGGTATGGACACCCTCAGCAACGTGCCCGAGTTCCTCCAGGATCTGCGACAGCGCCTTGTTTTCCGCGAGAGCCAAGCCGACGCGCCGGTTGCGCGAGAGATCGCCGGTACAAGTCAGGATCAGGTCGCCCATACCGGCCAGACCCATGAAGGTGTCGCGGTGGGCGCCGAGGGCCACGCCAAGGCGGGCAATCTCTGCCAAGCCACGCGTCATCAGCGCGGCCCGTGAGTTGAGCCCGAGTCCGAGTCCGTCGCAGACGCCGGTGGCGATGGCCATGACGTTCTTTACGGCGCCGCCGACTTCGACGCCGATCAAATCGTCGTTGGCATAAACACGCAGGCGCCGGGTGTGCAACTGGCGCGCTGTTTCCATGGCAAACTGGTGATCGTTGGCCGCCAGCGTCACAGCCGTCGGTTGCCCGCTGGCGACTTCCTCAGCGAAACTCGGCCCGGAAAATGCTCCGCAGATGGCCTGCGGGCCGAGCACCTCGGCCACCACCTGATGCGGCAGCTTCCCGGTCCCCGCTTCGAAGCCTTTGCAGACCCACAACAGGGGCAGCTGACAAGCGATGTCCTTCAGTCGCTCGACCGTCGGACGCAGGCCGGCGATCGGGGTCGCTATGACCAGAAGTTCGGCAGCGGCAACCGCAGCGGCGAAATCGGTCTCCACACGCACGGAGTCCGGAAGCCTGTGGCCGGGAAAGAAGCGGTGGTTTTCGCGGCTTTTCAGCAGGTCGACCGCAACATCCTCCTCGCGCGACCAGAGGGTAACCTCGTGTTTGCCAGCAAAGGCGATGGCCAGCGCGGTGCCCCAGGCCCCGGCGCCAAGCAATGCGATCCTCACAAGCCCCAGACCTGCGTCGAGCGCACGTAACCGGTCACGCCGTCGCGATGACGAACCTTGACCCAACCAGGAGTTGCAGCCTCAAGAAAGTCCACCAAGACCCACTTGTCGAGTTCGCCAACTACCGGCGCATCCGGCTTGGGGAACTGCCTGATCTCGGCGAGTTGTGCGATGACCATTAAGGTGCGGCGCTCCCCAAGAGCCTGCGCCTCGATCCAGGCCATTGAACCCTCCGCATCGCGCACCTTGAACCAGCCCTCGACACGCACCACCACCTCGACCGGCGTTTGCGCCCGGATCAGGTAGAGCTTCTTGCCCTTCTGCGATGGCGAGTCGTAAAGAATCGCCGCAGGCACCTCGACCGACCGATAGTCAAGGGCCAGCGCCGCACCGACGGCGCCGATCAGGGCAAGGGCTGCGATGGCTTGGCGCCACATGCTCGCACCTTACTGAATCGTGACTTCGGTCGGGTGCGGGGCTGCCGCCTGTTCCTGCAAACGCTGCATGTACATGGCCTCGAAATTGACCGGTTGCAGGACGATCGGCGCGAAGCCCGCGCGGGTCACGGCGTCGGAAACCGCTTCCCGCGCATACGGGAACAGAATGTTCGGGCAAGCAACGGCAATCAGGGGCTCGATCTGCTCATTGGGCACGTTCAAAATGCGGAAGATGCCGCCTTGGCCGATTTCAACGAGGAACACCGCCTTTTCCTGCATCTTCGCGGTAACCGTCACGGTGAGCACCACTTCGTAGACGCCCTCGCCAATGGCTCTACCGCTCGTGCCCAGCTGAATCTCGATTTGTGGCGCCTCGCGCTCGAGGAAAATCTCCGGCGCATGCGGCACTTCGACGGAAAGGTCCTTGACGTAAAGTTTCTCGATGCCGAAGACCGGCTGTTCGTTTTGTTCCATGATTCTCTTTCAGGTAATAGATCGGTTTCAGGAGCCGTCGAGCAGCGGTCGCAACCTGCCCGCGCTGTCGAGGGCACTGAGTTCATCGAAGCCACCGACATGGGTATCCCCGATGTAAATCTGTGGCACGGTCCGGCGACGGGTTTTGAGCATCATCTCTTCTCGGCTCCCGGAGTCGACATCGACGCGGACTTCCTCGATGTCGGTCACGCCACGCGCCTTGAGCAGTTGCTTCGCTCTCATGCAGTAAGGGCAGACCGCAGTGGTGTACATCAAGACACGAGCACTCATCTATTGCGGGTTCCCTTTCTGATCGGATAACCCGCCCCCACCCAGGCATCGATGCCACCGGCGAGATTATGAACCTTGGCAAACCCCAGTTTCTCAAGTTCACCGCAGGCCTTTCCGGCGCGCACCCCGGAGGCGCAGCAGACAATCACCGGCTTGTCCTTGAAGCGTTCAATCTCGCTGATGCGATCGGCGAGCTTGGCCAGCGGAACATTCCTGGCCTCCGGCAAATGGCCGGCGGCGAACTCTTCGGCTTCGCGCACGTCGATCACCTGGGCATCCTCGCGATTGATCAGCAGGGTGGCCGTCGCCGGATTGACATCTTTCGCCCCGGAACCCACGAGCAGCGGGAAGAGCAGGGCGAGACCACTGACCACGACGAGGCCGATGAGCAGAATGTTTTGGTTGATGAACTCCATCGGCACTTAATTTTCCTCCGTGCCGCAAAAGACTTCGCGCATCATGCCGACAAGCAGCAGGATACGCTGGTCGCCCATCCGGTAATAGACACGGTTGGCATCCTTGCGCGTCAGTAGAACGGCCTTTTCGCGCAGGATAGCCAGGTGCTGGGAGATATTGCTCTGCGAGGTGCCGACGGCAGCGACAATTTCCTGCACACAGGCTTCCTGATCGCCAATCACGCAGAGGATCTTGAGGCGCAACGGGTGCGCAATGGACTTCAGCGCACGGGCCGCCATCTCGATGTGCTCCTGCTTGTCGATCAGGCTAAAGGTAGGTTGTTCCAAGATGAAACCCCTATATCGGTTAATGGATCATTATAAAATAAGGTTTTGCGTTTCGCAGACCTTAATCGACATCAAGCCGGGCTCGGGCATGAATCAATTCTTTCTGCAGCGCCCGCAGCCATGTCGCCTCCCCCGAAGAATGCCATTGTTAGAGCACAGGCAGCAAAAGCGTTTCCCCGCCAGCGCGCGAGAAATGGCCTCGGTATTGACCGGGCCCCTGACAGCGGCGCTCGTCGCCGCCATGTTGTGTTCGCAGCCCGGCCATGCCCAGAGCACCCGGGACAAGGCCAAGGGAAGCGGTGCATCGCCGGAGATTGTCGAAAGACAGGCTGACCTAGGCGAATTGCGCAGCCGCATCGAGGGCCTACGCAAGGAGCTCAACGCCAGCGAGGAAAGCAAGGCCGACGCCGGCGACCGCCTGCGTGAATCGGAACGCCAGATTTCCCGTCTGCAGCGCGAATTGCATGAACTGGGTGACCAGCGCGGTCAACTGCAGAAAAAGCTGCAAAATCTCGAACAGCAGTCGAAGGAACTCGCCGCCACACTGACGCAGCAACAGGGCCAACTGGAGAAGCTGCTCTTGAAACAATATCTGCGCGGGACCCCGGATTCGCTACAGCTGCTGCTCAATGGCGACGACCCGAACCAGATGGCGCGCGACCTGCACTACCTTTCGGCGATTGCACTGACCCGGGCTGAATTGATTGGCGAAGTCAGCGCCACGCTGGAGAAGAAGAAATCTCTTGCCGTCGACGCCAAGGAGCGTGCCGACGAACTCAAGAACGTCGAGGCGCAACAGCAACAGCGCCACGCCGAACTCGAAAAGCAGCGCCAGGAGCGCAAGGCGCTCTACGCCCAGGTTTCCGACAAGGTGAATACCCAGCGCAAGGAGATCGGCAGCCTGCAGCAAAATGAAAGGCGCCTGACCGAACTGATCGACCGCCTCTCGAAGATTCTCGCTGCCCAAGCGGCAAAGGCCGCACGCGAGGCGGAAGCGGCGCGGGCGCGGGCCACCGAGGCAGCCCGCATCGCCGAGGCGGCACGACTCAAGGAGAAGGAAAAGCAGCGGTCGCGGCCGAGCGAGGAGGCGCGGGAAGCGCCGCGCCCGGCACCAACCAGCGAACCTGTACGCCCCAAAGCGGTCGAATCCGAGAACCGTTACGAACCCGTCGCCAGCGATGGCAGTTTCGCGCGGCAGAAGGGAACCCTCCGCCTGCCCGTCCGTGGCTCAGTGTCCGGGCGCTTCGGCAGCCCGCGCGAAGGTGGCGGCACCTGGCGCGGGCTGTTCATCAAGGCAGGCGCCGGCAGCGACGTCAAGGCCGTGGCCGGCGGTCGGGTGGTCTTCGCGGAATGGATGCGTGGATTTGGCAATCTCCTGATCGTCGACCACGGCGATTCTTATCTTTCGATCTACGGCAACAACGACTCGCTGTTAAAACAGGTTGGGCACTCGGTCAAGGGTGGGGAAACGGTGGCCACCGTGGGCAATAGCGGAGGCAATCCGGATTCCGGTTTATACTTCGAGCTCCGCCACCAGGGGCAACCGATCGACCCGATGAAATGGGCAAGTTTGAAATGAGCAAAGTAAAGACTATCAGCCTCACCTTGGGCGGCTTCGTTGCCGGCGCGCTAATCAGCCTGCATATCCCGGCACTTGCCGACAAGGATGTCAAGGCCGGGCTTCCGATCGACGAATTGCGCACCTTTGCCGAGGTCTACAGCGCGATCAAGCAAGGCTATGTCGAGCCGGTCGAAGACAAGACAATGATCAACAATGCCATCTCCGGCATGCTGTCAAACCTCGATCCTCACTCATCCTATCTCGACGCCGACGCGTTCAAGGATCTGCAGGTCGGCACTCAAGGCGAATTTGGCGGACTGGGGATCGAGGTCGGCATGGAGGACGGGTTGGTCAAAGTCGTATCCCCGATCGAGGATACGCCGGCCTACCGGGCGGGCGTCAAGTCGGGAGACCTGATCTTCAAGCTCGACGACGCGCCGGTCAAGGGTCTGACACTCAACGAAGCCGTCAAGAAGATGCGCGGCAAGCCGAAGACACCGATCAGGATTTCGATCCTGCGCAAGGGTGAAACCAAGCCGATTGAACTGACGCTGATCCGCGAAGTAATCAAGGTCCAGAGCGTCAAGTCAAAGCTCGTCGAGCCGGGCTATGGCTGGGTGCGCATCACGCAATTCCAGGAGAACACCGTGGCCGACCTGGCCAAGGCGCTCTCCGGACTCTACAAGCAGGGCAATTTGCAAGGCCTGGTGCTCGATCTGCGCAATGACCCGGGCGGCCTGCTCAACAGTGCAATCGGCGTTTCGGCCGCCTTCCTGCCCCCCGACGTCAAGATCGTATCGACCGACGGCCGGACGCCGGACGCCAAGCAGGAGTTCCTCGCCCGGCCACAGGACTATCTGCGCGGTACGCGTGAAGATCCGCTGAAAACCATCCCGGTCGAAGCCAAGAAGGTGCCGATGGTCGTTTTGGTCAATAGTGGGTCGGCTTCGGCTTCCGAGATCGTCGCCGGGGCGCTGCAAGATTACAAGCGCGGCGTCATTCTCGGCACCCAGACCTTCGGCAAAGGCTCTGTCCAGTCGGTCGTTCCGCTGCCGGGCAACACCGCCATCAAGCTGACCACCGCACGCTATTACACGCCGGACGGACGTTCGATACAGGCGAAGGGTATCGTACCGGACATCATCGTCGAGGAAACGCCGAACGGTAGCAGCGGCAGCGCCCGCGTCCGCGAGGCCGACCTCGATCGCCACTTGGTCAACGACCGCGAGAAAGAAGCCGCCAAGGAAGCGCAGAAACCCCAGACCAAGGCGGCAAACAAGCCGGCCAAGGAGAAGGGCAGCAAGGACGAGCCGGACGAAGAAGGGACGGCGCGCCTCGAGTATGCCAGCAAAAGCGACCATCAGTTCCAGCAGGCCGTGAACCTTCTCAAGGGATTGAAGATCATGCAGAACAAGGTTCAATAGGGGACTCATCGGAGGCGTGATGAACAGCGGAGACCTCAAAAAGAAAAGGGAGATACTGTTCGCCAGGTTTCCGCCCGGCCAGGTGCCGGAAGCGGCCAATGACCTCGAGCACATCTCCGAAATCAACGTCCAGCCGAAATTCGAGAAGCGCGCACTGGCGGTCACTTATGATCTGTCGGTGCACACGCTACGTGAACTCGACGAGCATCTCATCGACCGCGGCTATCATCTCGACAACGCTCTGATGAGCAAACTGACCCGGGCCCTGGTCTACTACGTCGAGGACACCCAACTCCACAACATGGCCGCCCCCGAAAAACGTCTCAAACGCTCGGCTCAAGAGGCCTACGTCCACGCCTGGGAGCACCATCCGCACGGCGACCACGACGATACCCCGCCGGAGTGGCGCGAATACAAGTGACCGACGAGCAGCTCTTAAGGTACAGCCGCCATATCCTGCTCGACACCTTGGGAATAAAAGGGCAGGAACGTATTCTCGCCGCCCACGCGCTGGTCGTCGGGGCCGGCGGACTGGGCTCTCCCGCCACTCTCTACCTCGCTTCGGCGGGTGTCGGAAAAATCACTCTGGTCGATGACGATAGCGTCGATTTCACCAACCTGCAACGCCAGATTCTCCATACCCGAGACCGTGTCGGCATGGCCAAAGCCGAATCCGGCCGTCAGGCACTGGCGGCGATCAACCCGGACATCGTCATCGTTCCCCTGCAGCGAAGGCTGGCCGGAGCTGAACTGGATTCGCTAGTAGCAATTGCCGATGTCGTCCTCGACTGCAGCGACAATTTTGCTACCCGCCACGCAATCAACCGCGCCTGCGTGCGCCACCGGAAGGCGCTGGTTTCCGGCGCTGCGATCCGCTTCGACGGCCAGATCAGCGTCTATGACCTGCGCCGCGAGGATTCGCCGTGCTACCACTGCCTGTTTCCGGAAGGCGAGGATGTCGACGAACTGCGTTGCGCCGTGATGGGGGTTTTTGCCCCCCTGACCGGCATAATCGGCACCATGCAGGCAGCGGAGGCCCTGAAACTGGTCGCCGGTATCGGCGAGAGCCTGACCGGACGCCTGCTGCTGCTCGATACGCTCGAGATGGTTTGGCGTACCGTGAAATTCAGAAAGGACGCTGGCTGCGCGATCTGCGGCCTCCACGGAGACCGGAGCTATGCGAACAGCACTTGCCGTTCGGCGTAGTTCGCAGCGAATGTTGGATAAGCCCACTCGGTTTGTGACCAATTTGGCAGGGCGCCAAGAACAGTAGCGCATCGACCGCGCCTTGGTGCCCCAGAGCCGAGGGCCAGTCAGCGTGAAACCGGCTTCAGCGCGCTTTTTCTTGATACCCCACCGGCCAACTTCTGTGAGCGACCCCTTGACTCACGGCGGATTCAAGTCCGAGCACTCCTGGACTGCTCCGGAGTTCGAGTTGAACACCTTCCGGGCAGCCCGGAAGCAAGTGTTAGTATCGACTTGACAGGGGTTTTCGGAGAGATTTTTCAAATGCAAGATCATGGCGTTGTAAGGACGCGCATTCCCAAGCTTGCGCGCCACTGCTGGCGACCGGCGCGGTCTTTACAAACCGGGGGCTACGTAGCATCATGGCCCGATCTAAACGGCATCTGACGCGCAACCAATGTCCGCTTCACCCCTAACTAGCCCCCTGAGCGGTCTGGCCCGCGCCCTGGTCCAAGCAGGACGCCTCAAGGAGGCGGAGGCGGAGCAATTAATCAGCCAGGCAAGTCACGAAAAGCGCTCACTGATCGAACAGATCATCGCCAGCCAGAAAATCTCGTCGATTGACCTTGCTCGTTTCGTCGCCGAAACCTTCGGTTATCCACTCCTCGATCTGGCCGTTTTCGATGAAGCGCACGTACCGGTCAATGCCATCGACCGCAAGCTACTGGCTGCCCACCGCGTCATCCCTCTGAACAGGCGGGGAAATCGCCTCTCCGTGGCGATTGCCGACCCGACCAATCTCCGCGCACTGGATGAAATCCGCTTTCAAACCGGCCTGGGTGTTGACCCCATCGTTGTCGAACACCAGAAGCTGATGCCGCTGGTCACCAAGTATGCGGAGTCCGCCGAAGATACCCTCCGGAGCCTCACCACCGACGACATCAACCTCGATTTCCTTGACGAGGAAACGGCTGGCAAGACGGACGATGCAGCATCCCAGGAGATCGACGACGCACCGGTCGTTAGATTCATTCAGAAGATGCTGCTGGACGCGATTAATGATGGCGCCTCCGACATCCATTTCGAGCCCTACGAGAAGTTCTACCGAATTCGCGTCCGCGTAGATGGTGTCTTGCGCGAGGTTGCAACCCCGCCCCTGGCGATCAAGGACAAGATAGCGTCACGCATCAAGGTTATTTCCCGGCTGAACATCGCCGAAAAACGGGTTCCGCAGGATGGCCGGATGAAACTGGTCCTGTCGAGGAATCGCGCCATCGATTTCCGGGTCAGCACCTTACCTACACTGCAGGGTGAAAAGATCGTGATGCGGATCCTGGATCCGACCTCGGCGACGCTCGGGATCGAGGCTCTCGGATATGAACCGGAACAGAAGGCCGTACTGCTCGATGCGATCAGTCGCCCTTACGGAATGGTGCTGGTGACCGGCCCGACCGGCTCCGGCAAGACGGTGTCGCTCTATACCTGCCTCAACATCCTGAACAAGGACGGGGTCAATATCTCGACTGCCGAGGACCCGGCCGAAATCAATCTGGCCGGCATAAATCAGGTCAACGTGGACGACAAGGCAGGACTGACCTTTGCGGTAGCCCTTCGGGCTTTCCTGCGCCAGGATCCGGACATCATCATGGTCGGCGAGGTTCGCGACCTGGAAACTGCCGAAATCGCCATCAAAGCTGCCCAAACCGGGCACATGGTCATGTCGACACTGCATACGAACGATGCGCCGGCAACGCTGACACGCCTGATGAACATGGGCGTGCCGACTTTCAACATTGCGTCGAGCATTCTGCTCATCACCGCCCAACGCTTGGCGCGCCGCCTGTGCACCTGCAAGAAGCCGATCGAAGTGCCCAGCAAGACGCTCCTCGAGGCAGGTTTCATCGAGGCAGATCTTGACCGTTCATGGACCCTCTTCGGCCCGGGAAGTTGCGAGCGCTGCAAGGGTACCGGCTACAAGGGGCGCGTCGGCATCTATCAGGTCATGCCGATTTCCGAGGCCATGCAGCGACTGATTATGAGCGGGGCAGGTGAAATGGATCTGGCTCAACAGGCAAAGCGCGAAGGCGTGAAAAATCTGCGCGAATCCGGCCTGCTCAAGGTAAAGCAGGGACTGACCTCGCTCGACGAGGTTCTGAGCACAACCAATGCATAACTGGGAAGGATAACGGATGGCCACCGCCGCAAGAACAAAGACCCTCGCAGCCAAGGAAATTACCTACCTCTGGGAAGGAAAGAACCGGGAAGGCAAATCGATTCGCGGCGAAATGCGCGCCGCGAGCGAGGCAGTGGTTCAGACCAGCCTGCGCCGCCAGGGCGTGATGAATGCCCGGGTAAAAAAAGCGCGTTTCAAAGTGGGCGGCAGCGTCAGCGAAAAGGACATCTCCCTTTTTACCCGCCAGCTCGCCACAATGATGAAAGCCGGGGTGCCCCTGCTCCAGTCTTTCGATATTGTCGGTCGCGGTCACGCCAACGGTGCGGTTGCCAAACTGCTGCTCGACATCAAGGCCGACGTGGAGACTGGCAGTTCGCTGTCGCAAGCCTTCCGCAAGTACCCGCTCTATTTCGACGCTTTGTACTGCAACCTCGTTGCCGCCGGCGAACAGGCCGGCATTCTGGATACCCTGCTCGAACGCCTCGCGACTTACAAGGAAAAAATTCTCGCCATCAAGAGCAAGATCAAGTCCGCCCTCTTCTACCCGATTTCCGTCCTCGTCGTCGCCTTCATCATCACCGCGGTGATCATGATCTTCGTCATTCCGGCTTTCAAGGATGTTTTCAAGAGCTTCGGCGCCGACCTGCCGGCGCCGACCCTGCTGGTTATTGCCATCTCGGACTTCTTTGTCGCCTACTGGTGGGCAATTTTCGGCATCATCTTCGGCGGCTTCTACGCCTTCTTCGAGGCCTGGAAGCGCTCGGAAAAGGTGCAGATGGCCATGGACCGCTTGCTTCTTCGTCTGCCGATATTCGGTGACATCATCCGCAAGGCGGTAATCGCGCGCTGGTCGCGCACGCTGTCCACCATGTTTGCCGCCGGCGTGCCCTTGGTCGAGTCGCTGGATTCGGTTGGTGGCGCCGCCGGGAATTACGTTTACAAGGCCGCCACCAAGCAGATTCAGGGGGAAGTCTCCACCGGCACCAGCCTCACAAATGCCATGACAGGTACCAATCTCTTCCCCAACATGGTCACGCAGATGGTGGCGATCGGTGAAGAATCCGGCGCCCTCGATTCGATGCTGTCCAAGGTTGCCGACTTCTTCGAACAGGAAGTCGATGACGCTGTCGAAGCGATGTCCAGCCTGATGGAGCCAGTCATCATGGTGGTGCTTGGCACCTTGATTGGCGGCATGGTGGTCGCGATGTACCTGCCGATCTTCAAGCTGGGCGCCGTGATCTGATGCCTTTCGAGTCACCGGGCGGCCTGGCTGCCGTGGCTGGGCTGCTTGGTCTCTGCGTCGGGAGCTTTCTCAACGTTGTGGTTCACCGCCTGCCCAGAATCATGGAGCAGGAATGGCATGCGCAATGCGCGGATCTGCGCGGTGAAACACCGTCGACCGCGGAAGGCTTGTCGCTGGCGAGGCCCCGTTCCCGGTGCCCGTCCTGCGGCCACCAGATCACTGCACTCGAGAACATACCAATCATCAGCTTCCTGCACTTGCGTGGCCGCTGTTCGAGTTGCGCGGCGCCGATCTCTCCGCGCTATCCGATTATCGAAGCCCTTACCGCGATGCTGTCGGCTTACGCCGCATGGCACTTCGGGCCGACACCGCAAGGGGCGAGCGCCTTCATCCTGATCTGGGCGATGATTGCCCTGACCGCGATCGATTTCGACACCCAGTTGCTCCCCGATTCGATCACTTTGCCGCTACTCTGGATCGGCTTGGCGTTCAATCTTGCCAGCACCCATGTTGACATCTCTTCAGCGGTCATCGGTGCCATGGTGGGCTATCTGACCCTGTGGTCGGTCTTCTGGCTGTTCAAGCTGACGACCGGCAAGGAGGGCATGGGCTATGGCGATTTCAAGCTCTTGGCCGCGCTTGGCGCCTGGCTCGGATGGCAGATGCTGCCGGTGATCATCCTGCTCTCATCGATCGTCGGTGCTGTTGTTGGTGTCAGTCTGATCGTCGTGGCCCGGCATGGGCGGAACACCCCCATCCCCTTCGGGCCCTATCTTGCCACTGCCGGCATCGTCGCCCTGTTCTGGGGCCCGCAGTTGACCCGGAGCTATCTCGGGTTGATGGCTTGAAATCTTCCACCTCCGTCACCAACTGAGTCCGGACAACTTCTCGGTTATAATTGCAGGTTTTGGAGGATCCTCATGCCGATCTACGAATATCGCTGTGACTCCTGCGGCTTCCAGAAAGAACATCTGCAAAAGATGAGCGAACCGCAGCTCAAGACCTGCCCGGAATGCGGCAAGGGAAGCTACAGCAAACTGCTATCGGCCGCAGGTTTCCACCTCAAGGGCAGTGGCTGGTATGCCACCGATTTCAAGGCTGGCGGCAAACCCGCAGCAGCCAAACCCGACAGCACCCCACCCTGCCAAGGGGGAACGGGCGCGTGCACACCATGCGCAGCCAGCTGATCAAGCGCTACTTCCTGACCGGACTCCTGATCTGGGTTCCGCTCGTGATCACGGGCTGGGTTCTGTCGTTTATCGTCAGCACGCTGGACCAATCGTTACGCTTGCTTCCTGAAGCCATTCATCCACAAACCCTGACCGGTTTCGCCATCCCGGGGGTTGGCGCGCTTCTTACACTGGCCATGATCCTGCTGACCGGCCTGCTGGCCACCAACTTCATCGGGCAGAAGCTGGTCGTCTGGTGGGAAATGCTTCTCGCACGCATACCCTTCGTCAATTCTGTCTATCACAGCGTCAAGCAGGTTTCCGACACGCTCTTTTCTTCCAGTGGAAACGCGTTTCGCAAAGCCCTGCTCGTCCAATACCCGCGCGAAGGAAGCTGGACCATTGCCTTCCTGACCGGGAAACCCGGTGGCGATGTCTTGAATCATCTGGACGGCGACCACGTCAGCGTTTACGTACCGACCACTCCTAACCCGACCTCCGGCTTCTTCCTGATGATACCCAAGAGAGATGTCGTCGAACTCGAGATGACTGTGGACGAAGCTCTCAAGTACATCATCTCGATGGGGGTCGTGGCTCCACCGCCCCACATTCGCACCATCACTCCACCTGACTCTTCCGGGAAGCTGCATGCGTAGCCATTACTGCGGACAACTCAACGCCGTCCTCGACGGGCAGATCGTCACCCTCTGTGGTTGGGCGCAGCGGCGCCGTGATCATGGCGGAGTCATCTTCATCGATCTGCGCGACCGCGAGGGCCTTGCACAGATCGTCTGCGATCCCGACCGCGCTGACTCGTTCGCGATCGCCGAATCAGTCCGCAACGAGTTCTGTCTGCGGGTGACCGGCAAGGTCAGGCCGCGTCCGGCCGGCACGACCAACGCCAACCTCGCGTCGGGCGAGATCGAGGTACTCTGCCACGCGATCGAGATACTGAACCCGTCCGTGACGCCGCCCTTCCAGCTCGATGACGACAATCTTTCCGAGAACGTCCGCCTGACTCACCGCGTGATCGACCTGCGCCGCCCGCAGATGCAGAACAACATGATGCTGCGCTACAAGACGACGCGTGCCTTCCGGCGCTTCCTCGACGAAAATGGATTCATCGACATCGAAACACCGATGCTGACCAAGTCCACCCCGGAAGGCGCCCGCGACTATCTCGTGCCGTCGCGTGTGCATCCGGGCCAGTTCTTCGCCCTGCCGCAGTCGCCGCAACTATTCAAGCAGTTGCTGATGGTCGCCGGCTTCGACCGCTATTACCAGATCGTCAAATGCTTCCGCGACGAGGATCTGCGCGCCGACCGCCAGCCGGAATTCACCCAGGTCGATATCGAAACCTCGTTCATGAGCGAGGACGAGATCACCGGCCTCATCGAGAAGCTGATCCGCTACGTGTTCAAGGACGCGATCGACGTTGACCTGCCGGACCCGTTTCCCCGGATGACCTGCGCCGAGGCGATGAGCCGCTTCGGTTCCGACAAGCCGGACCTGCGCGTCACCCTCGAACTCACCGAAGTCACCGACGCCGTCAGGGATGTCGCCTTCAAGGTATTTTCCGGCACCGCCAACAGCGAGAACGGTCGGGTCGCCGCAATGCGCGTGCCGGGCGGCGCCAGCCTGACGCGTGGCGAGATCGACGACTACACCAAGTTCGTCGCCATCTACGGCGCCAGAGGCCTGGCCTACATCAAGGTAAATGACGTCACGCAACTGAACGAAACCGGCATGCAAAGCCCGATCGTCAAGAACATCCACGAAAATGCCCTCAAAACCATCGTCGACCGCACCGGTGCCCAATCCGGCGACCTGATCTTCTTCGGTGCCGACAAGGCCAAGGTGGTCAACGACGCGCTCGGCGCCCTGCGCGTCAAGATCGGCCACGAGAAGGGTTTCCTCAACGGCAGGCCGTGGGAACCGCTGTGGGTCGTCGACTTCCCGATGTTCGACTACAACGAGGAAGACAAGCGGTGGACGGCTTCCCACCACCCTTTCACCAGCCCCAAGGACGAGCATGTCGCCCTGCTCAAGACCAACCCGGGCAAGTGCCTGGCCAAGGCCTACGACCTGGCGCTCAACGGCTCGGAAATCGGCGGCGGCTCAGTCCGTATCCATCGCGCCGAAGTCCAGGAAGCGGTATTTGAGGCCCTGAACATCGGCCCCGAGGAGCAGCAGGCAAAGTTCGGCTTCCTCCTCGACGCCCTCAAGTACGGCGCCCCGCCACACGGCGGACTGGCCTTCGGTCTCGACCGCATCGTTACCATGATGACCGGCGCTGAATCGATCCGCGACGTCATCGCCTTCCCCAAGACCCAGCGCGCCCAGTGCCTGCTGACCGACGCGCCGAGCAGCGTCGACGAGAAGCAGTTGCGCGAACTCCACATCCGCCTGCGCCAGAAGGTGGAAACCCAGGTTGAAGTCAGCCAGGGCTGATCGGCCATGAAGCCGTGGCTGCGTTTTCTGATCGTCGCCTGGCTGGCGATTGGCGGAGCCCTCGGTCTTGCCCGCGAGAATGTCGTCCCCCAAGAGGACTTCCTGCGAGGCGAGGTCGACTGGATTGTGCTGGCCGAATTGCCACGCGAGGCGCGGCAGACCCTGGTCCTGATCAAGGCGGGCGGACCATTCCCCTACGCGCGCGACGGTGTCGTCTTTGGCAACTATGAAAGACGCCTGCCGCTGCGCCCGCACGGCGATTATCACGAATATACCGTCAAGACCCCGGGCCGCCACGACCGTGGGGCTCGGCGCATCATTGTCGGCCGCGAACAAACGTATTACTACACGGATGACCACTACCGCTCCTTCAGGCGTATTCGGGAATAGGGCATGAGCGAAAAATTCCTCGACAGGGCCGACCAGGCCGGCGTCTATTACCTGCCGACTGGCCGCCGCACGACCATCGAGACAGCCGCTGGCAGGCTCCGTCTCCGCACCCTGCCCGTTGACCTTTCCCGCGCCGCAAGCGCTGGCGAGGCGCTCAGGCGACTGGGCGAGGCCCTGAATTTTCCTGACTGGTATGGCGCAAACTTCGATGCACTGTACGATTGCCTCACTGACCCCGAGTGTTTTCCCGGCAACGGCCACTTGCTGCCCATCGATGGCATCGCCGCGCTGCGCCAAGGCGACCCGCAAGCTTTCGCGACCTTGCTCGAAGTGCTGCAAGCCGCCGCCGGCCAGCGTCGGGCGGCTGGCGCACCCTTGTGGGTTCTTATCGACACACACGCCCCGGGCATTCATTCACTGCCCGAAGCATGACCTGTTTCAAGCGACCAGTCTCCGTTCTGGTCGTTATCTACACACCGACACTCGACGTTCTGCTGCTCGAACGTAGCCGGCATCCGGGACTGTGGCAGTCGGTCACCGGCAGCTGCGAGGGAGACGAATCCCTTGTCCAGACAGCAAGGCGCGAGGTGGGCGAGGAAACCGGCATCGATAGCACGCGCCACCATCTGCGGGACTGGCGAATCACCAATACCTTCGAACTTTTTCCCGAGTGGCGCCATCGCTACGCGCCCGGCGTCACCCGGAACGCAGAGCACGTTTTCGGCCTGCTGCTGCCTGCGCGCCAAGCGGTGACGACTGCCCCTGGCGAACATCGCGACTGGACATGGATGCCGTGGCGGCAGGCCGCCGAGCTCTGCTTCTCGTGGAGTAACCGCGATGCCATTCTGATGCTGCCGGATAAAGTCACTCCCGGACTTGAAACGTCGGCAGGAAACCGCATATAGGAGCCATGAAGGTTTGTTCAACGAAAGGAGATGAATCATGGCAAACATTACCCGCGTGGATCCGCTTGAAGACCTGTTCCGTGGCTTCTTCGTTCGGCCCGTCGATTTGAATAGCAGCGTTCAGCAACCGCCGTCCATCAAGATGGACGTAAAGGAGCAGGGCGACAACTATCTCGTCCATGCCGAACTGCCCGGCGTCAAGAAGGAGGACATCCATGTCGTCGTCGACGGCAATCAGGTTTCGATCAGCGCCGAAGTGAAGCAGGAAAAAGAAGTCAAGGAAGGCGAGCGCGTCCTCCGTTCCGAGCGCTATTACGGCAAGGTTTCGCGCTCCTTCCAGTTGGGTCAGGAAATCGACGACGCGAAGGCAGCCGCCAGGTTCAATGAAGGGGTGCTTGAACTGACGCTCCCGAAACGTGCGGCAAGCCCCAACAAGCGTCTGACCGTCGAATAGCCGGCACGCAAGTGTCAAGCAGAGGCCGGGCCCCGTTCCGGCCTTTTTCTTTGTACAATCCGCGGCGGTTACCCTCGGAGCATACGATGAGTATCGAAGATCTCGCCCCCGGCATGAAGGCCGCCGTTCTCGCCGAAGCACTGCCCTACATCAAGCGTTTCCATGGCAAGACCATTGTCGTCAAGTATGGCGGCAATGCGATGACCGACGAACATCTGAAACAGTGCTTCGCACGCGATGTGGTATTGCTGAAGCTGGTTGGCTTCAATATCGTCGTCGTGCACGGCGGCGGGCCGCAGATCGAAAGCCTGCTGGCCCGCGTCGGCAAGAAAGGTGAGTTCATCCAGGGGATGCGCGTCACCGATGCTGAAACCATGGATCTGGTCGAAATGGTGCTGGGAGGTCAGGTCAACAAGGAAATTGTCAACCTCATCAACCAGCACGGCGGCAAAGCCGTCGGGCTGACCGGCAAGGACGGCCATTTTATCCGCGCCAGGAAGCTGATGCTGGAAAACAAGGACATTCCGGGCGACCTGATTGACATCGGCCAGGTCGGCGAGATTTCGCAGATCGACCCCTCACTGATCGCCCTCCTCGATACCGGCGCCTTCATTCCGGTCATCGCGCCGATAGGGGTCGGCAAGAATGGCGAGACATACAACATCAACGCCGACGTCGTCGCCGGCAAGATCGCCGAAGTGCTCAAGGCGGAGAAACTGGTTCTGCTGACCAACACGCCGGGCGTCCTCGACAAGTCTGGCAACCTTGTCAGTGGCATCACCCCGAAGCAGATCGACGAAATGGTCGAGGATGGCACCCTTTCCGGCGGCATGCTGCCGAAGATCGGATCGGCCGTCGATGCGGCGCGCAACGGCGTCAAGGGTGTGCACATCATCGACGGCCGCGTCGAACATGCGCTGCTGCTGGAAATCCTGACCGACCACGGGGTCGGCACCATGATCAAGTCACACTGATGCGCTGTTCCGGGAAGGTCTGGCTCTTTGACCTCGACAACACGCTGCACCACGCTTCACCCTACATCTTTCCCCACATCAACCGCTCGATGACCGAATACATCGCGCGTCATCTCGGTGTCGACCACCATGAAGCAAGCGCCATCCGTCAAGATTATTGGGTTCGCTACGGAGCAACGCTGCTCGGCCTGGTCCGCCATCACGGCACCGATCCCGACCATTTCCTCCGCGAAACACACCAGTTTCCCGACCTCAAGCGCCTGATTGTCTTCGAGCGCCCGGTCATCCATGCGCTGCGCCGCCTGCCGGGCCGCAAGATCATCTTTTCCAACGCGCCACGTCACTATACCGAGGCGGTTCTCGCCATCACCGGGCTCGGATGCTGCTTCGACGCGGTGTATTCGGTCGAAAGCGTTCGCTATCAACCGAAGCCGATGATCTCCGGTTTCCGCGCCCTGCTCCAGGCGGAACGCCTCGATCCGCGGCGCTGCATCATGGTCGAAGATACGCTACCCAACCTCGTCGTCGCCAAGAAACTCGGTATGAAGACCGTGTGGGTGAGCGCCGGCTACCGTCAATCACCCAGCGTTGACGCGAGGATCAGGTCGGTCCTCGAACTTCCCGGACGTTGCGGTCGACTATGATTTCCAAGCAGAATTCAAACATTGGGACGCATCGTGAGAAACCCATGACGACCAAGCCCGGCGAGCGCCGCCTGCAGATTCTGCAAACCTTGGCCCAAATGCTCGAAACCCCGAGGGGCGAAAGGGTCACCACAGCCGCCCTGGCGGCCAGGCTGGAATGCTCCGAAGGCGCGCTCTATCGACACTTTGCCAGCAAGGCACAGATGTTCGAGGGTCTCATCGAATTCATCGAGCAGAGCCTGTTCGGGGTGATCAACCAGATCACCTCCGAGGAAGTGCAGGGCTTGACGCAGGTCGAATCAATTCTCGGACTGCTGTTGCGCTTCGCCCAGAAAAATCGCGGCATGACGCGCGTCCTGATCGGCGATGCGCTGGTCAATGAAGACGAGCGACTGCAAGGGCGCATCAGCGTCCTTCTCGACAAGGTCGAGGCGGCGCTTAAACAGGCACTACGCATCGCCGCGACGCAGGAATCCCTAAAGGCCGATGCCGACTTCGGCGCACTGGCCAACCTCCTGCGCTGCTACGTCGTTGGCCGCTGGGAACAGTACGCGCGTAGCGGCTTCAAGCGTGAGCCGCTCGCGCAATGGCCGATGCAGTGGCCGATGCTCTATTTCGCCTGCCTGTCGCAGTCGGGTGCGCCGGTGAGGCGCAGGCAATGAAAAGGGGTGGCTTGAGCCGTCCCCGTCGCTGACCGGTGGTATGTATCAGCGAGTCAGATACGTCGCCGCATCCAGCGCGAAGTAGGTCAGGATGCCGTCGGCCCCTGCCCGCTTGAAGGCCAGCAGGCTTTCCAGCACGCAGGCCTCCTCGTTGAGCCAGCCATTCTGCGCCGCAGCCTTCAGCATCGCGTACTCGCCACTCACCTGGTAGGCAAAGGTCGGCACTCCGAACTCGTCCTTGACGCGGCGAACGATGTCCAGATAAGGCATCCCCGGCTTGACCATGACCATGTCAGCGCCCTCTTCCAGATCGAGCGCCACTTCTTTCAGCGCCTCATCGGAATTTGCCGGGTCCATCTGGTAGGTGTACTTGTTGCCCTTGCCAAGATTGCCGGCCGAGCCAACCGCATCGCGGAACGGGCCGTAGAAGCTGGATGCGTACTTGGCCGAGTAGGCCAGAATCCGCGTGTAGATCTGCCCGGCCGCATCGAGCTCCGCGCGGATGCGGCCGATGCGGCCATCCATCATGTCGGAGGGCGCCACCACATCAGCACCCGCTTCGGCATGGCAAAGCGCTTGCTTCGCCAGCACCACCAGCGTCTCGTCGTTGAGGACGTAGCCAGTCTCGTCGATCAGGCCGTCCTGACCGTGACTGGTATAGGGATCGAGTGCCACATCGGTAATCACGCCGAGATCCGGAAATGCACGCTTCAGCGCCTTGATTGCGCGTGGCACCAGTCCCAGCCTGTTGAATGCCTCTTCGGCCGCCAGCGACTTCAGCGACGAATCAATCACCGGAAACAACGCCAGCGCCGGAATGCCGAGGTTGACGGCGCGTTCGGCGGTCTTCAGCAATCCGTCAAGTGATTGCCGTTCCACCCCAGGCATCGATCCCACCTTCTCGCTGCGACCTTCGCCGTCGAGAACAAAAACCGGGTAAATCAGGTC
This sequence comes from Candidatus Dechloromonas phosphorivorans, assembly GCA_016714975.1. GTDB lineage: Bacteria > Pseudomonadota > Gammaproteobacteria > Burkholderiales > Rhodocyclaceae > Azonexus > Azonexus phosphoriphilus. Next base: position 621,470 of record JADKBR010000001.1, read on the forward strand.
GTCGACCGTGAGAACCGACTCACGCATCAGCCGGCGTGAAAAGTCGTCACGCCGCATCCGGCGCATGCGGGTTTCTGGAAAACGCCCTTTAGCACTCATCTCTCAACCTCAGACCATAGAAGACACGATTCTTGATCAAAGCGGAACTTCTCGCATTGACCGAAGTCAGATGGAACAGATGGCTCGCGCCGTCTCCCGCTTCACCTCCCTGAGCGGGCGCCTTGACAAACTCAAGGTATTTTGGCCTCCGGATTCCCCTTTTCCGGAGGCCTTTTGTTTTCCTTGATCTTCCCTTCGATTCCCAGCCAGCCAGCGAGTATGGTCTCGGCCTCTTCAATGCCCGTCCTTTTCAGGCTGGAGAAGAGCTGCACCGAGCACAGATTGCCATCGCCCGTAGTCGCCAGCTCGGCCTTGACCGCCCGCAAAGTCGTGGTCTGACCCTGACGGCTCAACTTGTCGGCCTTCGAGAGCAGAATGTGGATGGGGCGAGCGGTCGGCCGGAACCAGTCGATCAGGCGCCAGTCGAGATCGGTCAGCGGCCGCCGGATATCCATGATGACGACCAGGCCCACCAATTTGTCGCGTTTGCTGAGGTAAGGCCCGATCAGCCCTTCCCATTGCGCGCGAATTTCTCCCGGCGCCTTGGCATAGCCATAGCCCGGCAGATCGACAAAATACCTGCCCTCAGCCAGCGCGAAATAATTGAGGTGTTGCGTGCGCCCAGGCGTCTTGCTGACGTAGGCCAGTCGCGCCTGTCCCGCCAGCGTGTTGATCGCCGATGACTTGCCGGAATTGGAACGGCCAGCGAAGGCGACTTCCCGGATGGCATCCTGCGGCAAATCGCGAAGATGGGCGACGGTCGTCAGAAAAACCGCCTGCTGGAACAAGGACATAAAAAACTCTCAGGGGCCGCCAAGGCGGCGGAGAACTAATATAGAATAGCAGGTTTGCAACCTCCGTTCTGGCCAAAGCGCCCCACGATGCGCACTAGGAGTCCGAAAATGAACCGTACAGCGGCAATGGCAATCCTCTTTGCCACCACTTTCATGTCCCACGCGGCTGAGGAAGCCAAAGTCAAGGCGGACCCCGCCAAGGGCAAGGTCATCGCCGAGACCGTCTGTGTCGCCTGTCATGGCGCCGACGGCAACAGCGCGGCCGCCGCCAACCCAATCCTCGCGGGCCAAGGGGCGGACTACCTGTACAAGCAACTGAAAAACTTCAAGGCGGTCGACGGCAAGCCTGCTGCCCGCAACAACGCCATCATGGGCGGCATGGTCGCGGCGCTTTCCGACGAGGACATGAAGAATCTCGCCGCCTGGTTTTCCAGCCAGAAGCTGAAGCCGTCCGTCGCCAAGGACGAGTCAAGAATTGCGCTTGGCCAGAAGATCTGGCGCCAGGGCGACTTCAAGAAGGGTATTCCGGCCTGTGCCGGATGCCACGGCCCCGCCGGCGCCGGCCTGCCCGCGCAGTACCCGCGCCTGGCCGGCCAGTATGCCGAATACACCGAGGCGCAACTGAAGGCATTCCGCAGCGAAGAGCGCAACAATGATCCCGAAATGATGATGCGCATGGTCGCCGCCAAGATGTCGGATACCGAGATCCAGGCCGTCGCCGAATACGCCGCTGGCCTGCGCTAGGCAGGCAGTCGAAAAAAGGCAGCCAAGGCTGCCTTTCCTTTTTTGATCTCTTTCCTGATCTTGGCATTCGCGCCGCTGGCAGATAGACTCTGCTGAAAAAACCGATCAACCTCATCGAGGAGACCCAACGTGATAACACTCAAGCAAATGCTGGCCGCCAAAAACCGGCCGCTCGCCGTCGTGACGCCAAACGATTCCGTCTACCATGCACTGAGCCTGATGGCCATGCACGACGTCGGCGCACTTCTCGTCCTTGAGGACGAACAGCTGGTCGGCATCTTTTCCGAGCGTGATTACGCGCGCAAGCTCATCCTGCAGGGCAAGAGTTCCAAGGAAACGCTGGTCCGCGAAATCATGAGCGACAAGGTCGCCTATGTCACACCCAGCGCCACGGTCGACGAATGCATGGCGCTGATGACGGAAAAGCGTTTCCGGCACCTGCCCGTTCTCTCCGAAGACGGCGAGGTGGTCGGAATCGTCTCGATTGGCGACCTGGTCAAAGCAACCATCAGCAACCAGCAGTTTCTCATCTCCGAACTGGAGCGTTACATCACCGGCTGACGGGCGTTCGCCCATGGCGGAAGCCGAAAAATCCCTGCCCGGGTTCGCGCGGGTCCACCACGACCACTCGATAAACACCCAGAGCGAGCAAGCGTCATGCTGATACGGCACCGCCCGGACATACTTCCGTCCGCAATCACCCCGCCCGATGTCTATGGCGGGCGCCGCGATTTTCTGCGCAGCATGACCCTCGGCGTGGGTGCCGCAAGCCTGGGTCTGAGCGGCGGCAGCCACGCCGCTGACAGCCAGCGAATGCGCTTCGAGTCGGTCATTCCCGGCTCCTTCTCCGTGCATGACGAGAAACCGACGCCTTATGCCTCGGTCACCGAATACGGCAACTTCTACGAGTTCGGCCCCGACAAGGACAGCCCTGGCCGCAACGCATACCAATTGCGCACCCAGCCGTGGACGGTCAGTATCGAGGGTGAAGTCAAGGCGCCGAAGACCTTCGCCATCGAAGATATCCTGAAATGGGCACCGCTTGAAGAGCGCGTCTACCGGATGCGCTGCGTCGAAGGCTGGAGCGCCATCATTCCCTGGGTCGGATTTCCTCTCAGCGAATTGATCAGGCGCTGCGACGTCACCGGCAACGCGAAGTTCGTCGAGTTCTGGTCGCTGGCCGACCCCGAGCAGATGCCCTACGTCCGCCTCCCCGTTCTCGACTGGCCCTACGTCGAGGCGCTCCGGCTCGACGAGGCGATGCATCCGCTGGCCCTGCTTGCCCTCGGCATGTACGGCGAGCACATGCCGAGGCAGAACGGCGCCCCGCTGCGCATCGTCGTTCCATGGAAATACGGCTTCAAGGGCGCCAAGTCGATCGTCAGGGTGCGCTTTGTCGAAAAGCAGCCGCCCACCGTGTGGACCAAGAGCGCACCCGACGAATACGGCTTCTATTCGAACGTCAACCCCGGCGTGCCACACAAGCGCTGGAGCCAGAGCCACGAACGCCGACTGGGCGAATTCTTCAAGCGCAAGACCTTGCCCTTCAACGGCTACGCCGAACAGGTCGCCGGACTCTACGCCGGCATGGATCTGCGCAGGAATTTCTGAGCGATGACCATGCAAGAGCCCCGCCTCCGGTCGCCCGACTCAAGCTTGCCCTCTTCCTGCTCGCACTGCTGCCGTTCGGGCGCCTGCTGTGGGCCGCGTGGACCGGCGATTTCGGCCCCAACCCGGTCGAATTCGTCCAGCGCTGGACCGGCACCTGGACCTTCAATTTCCTGCTGCTGACGCTGTGCATCACGCCGCTGCGCGTGTGGACGCAGTGGCACTGGCTGCTCCGCCTGCGGCGCATGCTCGGGCTATTCACCTTTTTCTACGCGACGCTGCACTTTCTGTCCTTCATCGGCTTCGACCACTCGTTCGACGTCGACGCCATTGCCCGGGACATTTTCAAGCGCCCCTTCGTCACCGTCGGCTTCGCCGCCTTCGTGCTGCTGATCCCGCTCGCGGCAACCTCGAACCAGTGGGCGATCCGCAAACTGGGCGGGCGCCGCTGGCAGGACCTGCATCGCAACGTCTACCTGATCGGCATTCTCGCCGCGGTTCATTATTTCTGGCTGGTCAAGGCGACGGCGCTGCTCTGGCCGCTGGCCTATTCGGTCGCGCTCGCCTTCCTGCTCGGCTGGCGGGTGCGCGAACGGCGGCGCAAGGCAATCCCCGTTCCCCGGTTCGAGAATGCCAAGCCGCTCAAGTTCTTCAGACAGAAGCCCGACTAGTGCCAGCTGTTGGCTTTATGGCAATAAAGCTATTTTCTGCGCGGCGACTCGAAGCGGATGATGGCGCGGCCATCGGCGGCCTGCTTCGGCGGCACCTTCCAGGCATGGCCATAGACGACCTCGAAGGTCGCCGGCAGCTTGCCGTCGCGGCGCAGATGCTCGTAGGCGGCGCGCGCCCGAGCCCAGGACTGGCGGCCGGTCAGCCCATGACGGCGCGCCTTCATCGCGCAGCCCGACCCGGCGGCGCGCAGGTCGCCGAGCATGTCGTCGAAGCGGTCGTAGGTCAGCGTCAGCACTTCCATGTCCATCACCGGGTCGGCAAAGCCGCAGCCGACCAGCATGTCGCCGAAATCGTGCATGTCGATGAAGCGCTGGGTGTGCGCGTAGCCGTCGGCGAACGCCGAGCGCAGTTCCTTCAGCGAATCCGGCCCCAGCGTCGAGAACATGATCAGCCCGCCGGCTTCGAGGACACGATGCGCCTCGGCCAGCGCCGGCAGCGGGTCGTCGAGCCAGTGCAGCAGCAGGTTGGACCAGACGATTGCGGTCGACTGCGATTTCAGCGGCAATTTCACGGCATCCGCCGCCAGCCGCTGCACGGCATTCTGCCGACCGCGACCGAGCCAGCGCTGCCAGCCGGCGCGCGGCACCTGGCCGGCCTGCAGCATGGCCGGAGAAATATCGAGGCCGATCAGTTGCGCCTGCGGATAGCGCGCCGCGAGGCCGGCGAAACTGCCGCCGCGGCTGCAGCCGAGATCGACAATGCGCGCCGGCTGGATGTTCACGTAGTCGAGGCGCTCCTGCATGCGGCGGTCAACCTCGCGGACGAAGAAATCCGCCTGATCGTAATTCGCTGCCGCCCGGGAAAAGCGCCGGCCGACCTGCAGCCGGTCGACGAAGGCCTGACTCAAACCGCCTTCATGCCGAGACGCGCGAAAAGCTGGTCGTCGCGGTCGACATCGGGATTGCCCGTGGTCAGCAGGCGGTCGCCGTAGAACATCGAATTGGCGCCGGCGAGGAAGCACAGCGCCTGCAGCTCGTCGCTCATTTCCTGACGACCGGCCGACAGGCGCACCCAGGAAGCCGGCATGGTGATGCGCGCGGCGGCGATGGTACGCACGAACTCGAAGGGATCGAGGCGCGGGTTGTCGGCCAGCGGCGTTCCGGGGATCGGCACCAGGTTGTTGATCGGCACCGATTCCGGCGGCTGCGGCAGGTTCGCCAGCTGGACGATCAGCCCGGCGCGGTTGCGGCGCGACTCGCCCATGCCGATGATGCCGCCCGAGCAGACGTTGATGCCGGCCTCGCGCACCTGTTCGAGCGTGTCGAGGCGGTCGTCGTGGGTGTGGGTCTTGATGACCTGACCGTAGAATTCCTTGTCGGTATCCAGATTGTGGTTGTAATAGTCGAGCCCGGCTTCCTTGAGCTTTTCGGCCTGGCCGTCCTTGAGCATGCCGAGCGTGACGCAGGTCTGCATGCCGAGCGCCTTGACCTCGCGCACCATGTCGAGCACGCGGTCGAGGTCGTTGTCCTTCGGCCCCTTCCACGCGGCGCCCATGCAGAAGCGCGAGGCGCCCTTGGCCTTCGCCGCCTGCGCCGCGGCAACCACCTCGTCGAGCGGCAGCAGGCGCTCGCGTCCGGTGTCGGTGTCGTAGCGCGCCGATTGCGAACAGTAGCTGCAATCCTCCGAACAGCCGCCGGTCTTGACCGAAAGCAGCGTCGAGCGTTGAATGGCGTTGGGATCGAAATGCGCGCGGTGCACGCCCTGGGCGCGCCACAGCAGATCCAGCAGCGGCATTTCATAGAGGGCGAGCACTTCGTCGACCGTCCACCGGTGGACGGGGACGGGCTGGGCGGCGGCGGAAACGGTGGCGAGGGAGCTGGCGTGCATGGGAGGCCTTGCTTGAGAAAGATCGGGAGAAAACCGTGGCGGCGTCGTTGAATTGTCGGGGACACCGGTAGACGTGTCAATTTTACCCCAGCCGTTGCGAACTGCACTGAACCGCGTTGCCGCCCATCTGCTGCCCGGCAGTTGCCTGCTGTGCGCCGCCGACAGCGGCAGCGGCCTGTTGTGCCCGGCGTGCGCGAGCGACCTGCCGCGACTCCCGGCCGCGCTGTGCCCGCAGTGCGGCGACGGGACGACGCTCGGCGAGCGCTGCGGCGCCTGCCTCAAGGATCCACCCGCCTTCGCGCGGACGGTGGCCCTTTTTCGCTACGAATTCCCGGTCGACCGCCTGATCCAGGCGCTCAAGTATGGCCATCAGTTGCCACTGGCCGCCTGGTTCGGCGCCCGGCTCAGTCAAATGCTCGCTGCGGCGGACTACGATCTCGTCCTGCCGCTGCCGCTGCACCCGTCGCGCCTGCGGACGCGCGGCTTCAACCAGTCGCTCGAGATTGCCCGACCCGTCGCCAGGGCGCTGGGCCTCCCGATCGACCCGATCCTCCTGACCCGCACCCGCGCGACGCCGCCGCAGGCCGACCTGCCGTTCAAGGAACGCGCCAGGAACGTGCGCGGCGCCTTCGAGTGTGCCGGCGACCTCGCCGGCCGGCGCATTCTGCTGGTCGACGACGTGATGACCACCGGCTCGACGCTGCGCGAGGCGGCCCGCATACTAAAACTCCACAGCGCCGGGCAGATCACCGTCGCCATCGCCGCCCGCGCCCTGCGCCGCTAAGCTCCGGCCAACCCGCCCTGAACCGAGACCATGATCGCCGTCGTCCTCTACCAGCCCGAGATCCCGCCGAATACCGGCAACATCATCCGCCTGTGCGCCAACACCGGCGCCGAACTGCATCTGGTCGAGCCGCTCGGCTTCGAATTCACCGACAAGGCTTTGCGCCGCGCCGGCCTCGACTATCACGAATGCGCCCGCGTCGTACGCCATGCCGACTGGCGCGCCTGCCAGGCCACACTCGGCGACCGCCGCCGGTGGGCGATGACCACCCGCGGAGCGGCCAGTCTCTTCGCGCAAGCCCTGAACGCCGACGACGTCTTCATCTTCGGCGCCGAGACTCGCGGGCTGCCCGCCGCTCTGCTCGACGAATTTCCCCCGGCGCGGCGCCTGCGCCTGCCGATGCGCGCCGGCCAGCGCAGCCTGAACCTGGCGAATGCGGTCGCCGTCACCGTCTTCGAAGCCTGGCGCCAGACCGCCTTTGCCGGCGCCGCACGATGACTCCACGCCGCGTTCAGGCAGATGTTGCGCCAACACAACACGAGAACCCGCAAACCGGCCGGCACTGCAATCATCCGTTGCCCGCCCGCCCGCTCTTTGCCAAAATCGGTTCAACTTCTCGAATCGAGAGGTAAAGCTTAATCAGCTCGCAAGAGAGATTAAAAACTAACCACTAAGGAGAAATTCTGATGCAAAAGAAACTTATCGCCCTGGCAGTTGCCGGCCTGGCATCGACGGCTGCCTTCGCGCAGACCAACGTGACCATCTATGGCTCGGTCGACTATGGCTATACCTACCGCTTCGACGCTCGCGGTGTTGATTCGCTGACCAACGGCGGCCGCAACTTCAACAAGCCGGGCAGCGCCAGCCAGCTCAACGGCGGCCAGCTCAACGGCAACCGCCTCGGCTTCAAGGGCACCGAAGATCTGGGCAACGGCCTGAAGGCTGTCTTCCTGTTCGAGCAAGGCTGGCAGGGTGACACCGGCGCCGCCGCCAGCTCCACTTCGACCTTCAACCGCCAGGCCTACGTGGGTCTGTCCGGCAACTTCGGTACCGTCGTCGGTGGCCGCCTCTACACGCCGCACTACACCTTCGTTTCCGGTCTCGATCCGTTCGGCGCCGGCATGATGGGTTCCTACCGCAACGTTTACTCGCCGGTCGGTTCCGTCACCGGTGACAACCTGATGGATCCGGTGCGCGTCAACAACGCTCTCGCCTACATGTCCCCGAGCTGGGGTGGCTTCCAGCTGACCGCTGCCTTCTCGAACAACGCCTTCAGCGCCGACAGCACCAACAACAACGCCCTGAACAACACCGTGTATGCCGTCCTCGGCCAATACACCGGCGGCATGTTCACGGTCGGTGCCAACTACCACTACATCGCCGGCGGCACGCAAACTGGATCGAGTCTCATCACTGGCCCGCTCTATACCCTGACCGCTGGTCGCCTCGACAGCGTTCAGAACTTCACGCTGGGCGGCTCGGTCGACTTCAAGGTCGCCAAGGTCATGGCCCTGTACTCGTGGAACGAAGTGGACATCAACGCGGCCAACGTTGGCAACGGCACGATCAACAACTACATGCTCGGCGCCACCTTCCCGTTCGGCAAGAACGAGGTGCTGGCTTCGTACATCTACTCCGACGGCAACCGGCAGGTGGGCGGCGATGCACAGCAACTGGCGCTTGGCTACAAGTACAACTTCTCCAAGCGTACTTCTTTCTACAGAGCCTACTCGTGGATCGACAACTCCAGCAAGCGCCTGAACGGTGTCGGCGACGCGACCGCTACGGGTTCTTACGATGCGCAAACCAATGCGGGTGGGGTCGCCACCTTCCAGCCGGCCGGTGTGTGGCAGCAAGCTGTCCAGGTCGGTCTGCGTCACTGGTTCTAATCTGGCGCAAGCCGGATCAGCAAAAAGGGTGCTTCGGCACCCTTTTTTGTTGCCGCGAAGCGGCCGGAACACAGCGCCGCAACGACGAAGGGCGCCCCGCGGGGCGCCCTTCGTGCCCTTAGTCCTGCTGACTCAGGCGAGCAGAATCAGGTTGTCGCGGTGAATGATTTCCGGCTCGTCGACATAGCCGAGCAGCTTTTCGATCGCCGCCGTCGACTTGCGGGCAATCAGGCGGGCTTCGCCGCTGCCGTAGTTGCTCAGGCCACGCGCCACTTCCCGCCCATCCGGATCGATACACGCCACTGCCGCACCGCGCTCGAACTCGCCCTCGGCGGCGACGACGCCGATCGGCAACAGGCTTTTGCCCGCTTTCAGCGCGTTGACCGCACCCGCGTCGAGCAGCAGGCGGCCCGCCAGTTGCAGGTGGTCGGCAAGCCATTGCTTGCGCGCCGCCAGTGGCTGGGTCAGCGATACCAGCAGCGTGCCCAACGTCTCGCCACTGGCCAGACGGATGATGGCGTCGGCTTCGCGGCCGCTGGCGATCGCCGTGTGCGTCCCGCTCTGCGCGGCGCGTTTGGCGGCGATAACCTTGGTGATCATGCCGCCCTTGCCGATCGCGCTGCCGGCGCCGCCGGCAATGCGCTCAAGCGCTTCGTCGCCGGCCGTCGCTTCGCCGATCAGCGTCGCTGACGGATCCTTGCGCGGGTCGGCGGTGTAGAGTCCCCTCTGGTCGGTCAGGATGATCAGCGCGTCGGCTTCGATCAGGTTGGCGACGAGCGCGCCCAGCGTGTCGTTGTCGCCGAACTTGATCTCGTCGGTGACGACAGTATCGTTTTCGTTGATGATCGGCACCACACCGAGCCCAAGCAGCGTCGTCAGCGTCGACCGCGCGTTGAGGTAGCGCTTGCGATCGGCGAGGTCGTCATGCGTCAGCAGGATCTGCGCAGTCTGCAAGCCATATCGGGAGAATGCGCCTTCATAGACCTGCACCAGCCCCATCTGGCCAACGGCGGCGGCGGCCTGCAACTGGTGGACCGACTTCGGGCGCCTGCTCCAGCCAAGACGCTGCATGCCGCAGGCGATGGCGCCGGACGAAACCAGCAACACTTCCTTGCCCTGCGCGCGCAGGACACTGATCTGCCGCGCCCAGTCGTCGATCGCGGCGAGGTCGAGGCCGGCGCCGTTGCCGGTGACCAGCGCCGACCCGACCTTGACGACCAGGCGCCGGGCTTTGGCGAGGCGGGTCTTGCTCATTCTTCCGCAACAGCGCTGGCCGGCGCGTCGTCATCGATCTCCTCCGCAGGAGAATTATTTTGGGGCGCCGGCCGCGCCATCTTTTCCAGCATTTCGTAGACCGCAAAGATCAGCCGCTTCGTCCCATCGCCGCTGATCGCGGCAATCGGAAATACCGGGCCGTCGTAGCCGGTCATCTTCTTGTAGGCCTCGAGAAAGCCGGCGATCATGGCGCCACGCTCTTCCTCGGGAATCAGGTCGACCTTGTTGAGCACCAACCAGCGCGGCTTGGCGGCGAACGCCGGGTCGTGCTTGAGCAGTTCGCCGACGATAGCCTGCGCGTCGCGCAGCGGGTCGGCGTCGGGGTCGATCGGCGCGAGGTCCACCACATGCAGCAACAGGCGGGTACGCTGCAGGTGCTTGAGGAAGCGCAGGCCAAGGCCGGCGCCATCGGCGGCGCCCTCGATCAGGCCCGGCACATCGGCCATGACAAAACTCTTGTCGGGATCGACGCGGACGACGCCGAGATTCGGGTGCAGCGTCGTAAACGGGTAGTCAGCGACCTTCGGGCGGGCAGCGGAAACGGCGCGAATCAGCGTGCTCTTGCCGGCATTCGGCAGGCCGAGCAGGCCCACATCGGCGAGCACGCGCAGTTCGAGCCGCAGTTCGAGTTCCTCGCCCGCTTCACCTTTGGTGCACTGGCGCGGGGCGCGGTTGGTGCTCGACTTGAAACGAAGATTGCCGAGGCCGCCCTTGCCGCCCTTGGCAACCATCACCTTCTTGTCGTGCTGATCGAGATCAACCAGCACCTGTTCGCTGTTCTGGTCGAAAATGACGGTGCCGACCGGCATCCGCAACACGATGTCATTGCCGCCGGCGCCAAAGCAATCGGCGCCGCGACCATTTTCACCACGCTGGCCAAGGAATTTCCGGGCGTAGCGGTAATCGATCAGCGTATTGAGGTTGCGGTCGCCGATGACGTAGACACTGCCGCCGCGACCGCCATCGCCCCCATCCGGCCCGCCCAACGGGGCAAATTTCTCGCGGCGGAATGAAGCAACGCCATTTCCGCCGTCACCAGCCTTGACGTAAATCTTCGCCTCGTCGATGAATTTCATCTTCCGCCCCCACCAACAAAAAAGCCCTATCCGGCGGATAGGGCTTGCGGTCTCCGCCGTGCCGACTTATGCGGCGACCGGAACGATGATGACCGTACGGCGATTCTTGGCGCCCTTGACGGCAAACTCGACCACACCATCCTTGAGTGCGAACAGGGTATGGTCCTTGCCGCAACCGACATTTTCGCCCGGGTGGAACTCGGTGCCGCGCTGGCGAACGAGGATGTTGCCAGCGAGAACGAACTGCCCGCCGTAGCGCTTGACGCCAAGCCGTTTTGACTCTGAATCGCGGCCATTGCGTGAACTGCCGCCCGCTTTCTTGTGTGCCATTTGTTAGCTCCTTCTGTGACCTCAGGCAGCGATCGTGTCGATGCGCAGTTCGGTGTAGTTCTGACGATGGCCCTGATGCTTCTGATAATGCTTGCGACGGCGCATCTTGAAAATATTGATCTTGTCGTGGCGACCGTGGGAAACCACGGTGCACGTGACGGTGGCGCCAGCAACGAGAGGGGCGCCGACCTTCACTGACTCGCCTTCGCCTACCATGAGGACCTGATCGAGGGTGATTTCTGCGCCAACTTCTGCCGGTATCTGTTCTACTTTGAGTTTTTGGCCGGCGCAAACGCGATACTGCTTGCCGCCGGTTTTTATGACCGCATACATGGTTGGACTCCGAAAATGAACCAAAGGGTGTTACAAAGAACCGCACATTATACGGAAAATTGCCCACAGGTCAAAGCCCGGTCGCGCCTTGTGGTAGACTTTCGCCCTTTCAAATCCCCTCTCCCCCGGCGCCTCTCCCTGCGAGCGGGGGTGATTCGCGAGTCGTTGCGACTCGCCAAATCCGGAGCAATTCATGGCTGAAATCACCACCGTCTCGGGTCTCATCTACGAAGACAGCACCATCGGCGACGGCGCCGAAGCGCGCGCTGGCGACCATGTCGTCGTCCATTACACCGGCTGGCTGACCAACGGCAGCAAGTTCGATTCGAGCAAGGATCGTAACGATCCTTTCTCGTTTCCGCTCGGCCAGCGGCACGTAATCTCCGGCTGGGATGAAGGCGTGCAGGGCATGAAGGTCGGCGGCACGCGCAAGCTGACCATCCCGCCGCAACTCGGCTACGGCGCGCGCGGCGCCGGTGGCGTAATTCCGCCGAACGCGACGCTGGTTTTCGAGGTTGAATTGCTCGCCATCAAATGAGCGACTCCGGCAACGAGCGAAGGGCGAAACGGTCGCCCAGCCAGCCCGTCAGCGACGACCCGTGGGCCAAGTGGCGTCAGCCGGAGGCGGCGCCAGTTCCCCCTCCTGTCGAGCGTCCCGCCCCCATCCACCGGGAAGAAACGGTCAGGCTCGCGGCCACCGCCGAGGTACCGGCACCGCGTGAACCGCTACCGGTCACCGAGGCGCGCACGCGCCCGACGGGCACTTTGAGTCCGATAAGGTCTGCGGCGCCGAAGCGCCCGGCAGCGAAAAAGCCGTTCAAAAAGCCGTCGACCGCACCCGAAAGGAAATCCCCTGGGGAGGCAGCAGGCGTGCCTCGCGCGCCGACCCCGCAGCGCGAACCCGGCGCTCCGCCGGCAGGTGTCCGCCTGTCCAAGGTGATGTCGGCGCGCGGGATGTGTTCGCGGCGTGAGGCGGACCTGTGGATTGAGCGCGGCTGGGTGTTCGTCGATGGCGAACGCATTTCCGAACTGGGATCGCGCATCGACCCCGATGCCGATATTTCGATTTCCAAGGAAGCGAAGCAGGATCAGGCGAAGCAGGTGACGATCCTGCTCAACAAGCCGGTCGGCTATGTTTCCGGCCAGCCCGAGCCGGGTTCGACGCCGGCGGTGACCCTGATTTCGGCGGAAACGCAGGTCAGGCAGTCGGGTGACCCGGAGTTCAGGCCGTGGATGCTGCGTGGACTGGCACCGGCCGGACGCCTCGACGTCGATTCGACCGGCCTGCTGGTGCTGACACAGGACGGCCGGATCGCGAAGAAGCTGATCGGCGAGGACAGCGATGCCGAAAAGGAATACCTGGTTCGGGTCAGCGGCGAGCTGGTCAAGGATGGCCTCAGGCTGCTCAACCATGGCCTTGAACTCGACGACAAGCCACTGAAGCCGGCGCGCGTCAAGCAGATCAACGCGGATCAACTACACTTCATCCTGCGCGAAGGCAAGAAGCGCCAGATTCGCCGCATGTGCGAACTGGTCGGACTGCGCGTGACCGGCCTCAAGCGGGTGCGCATCGGCAAGGTCAAGCTCGGTGACCTGGCGCTAGGGCAGTGGCGCTTCCTGCGCGCCGACGAGGCGTTCTGAACAAGCGCCGGCTCAGGCCGAGCCGGTAACCGCCCGCCCGCGCACCGGGGGCATGACCACTGCTTCGCCTTCGATGACGACCTTGCCGGCCACCACGCAAATGCTGTCGAGCGTGACGCGATTCTTGGCCACATTGATTTCCTTGACGGTGACGGTGGCCTTGACGGTATCGCCCGGGCGGACCGGCCCCTTGAACTTCAGCGTCTGCGACAGGTAGATGCTGCCCGGACCAGGCAGTTGATTGGCAAGCACGGCTGAGATGAAGGCGGCTGACAGCATGCCGTGGGCGATGCGCCCTCCGAACCCGGTGTTCTTGGAATACTCCTCGTCCAGATGGGCCGGATTGGTGTCCATCGAGATCCCGGAAAACAGGATGATGTCGGCTTCGGTGACGGTCTTGGCGACGCTGGCCGACATGCCGGTGTGCAGTTGATCGACGTAATGAGTCATGCTGGGCTCCTGTGCTGATGCGTTGGCTGGGGTAGGCAACTTTACCATGTCATTCGGTGCGCAGCGCCTCGACCGGATCAAGACGGGCGGCGCGCCGGGCCGGCAGTACGCCGGCGGCAAGGCCGATGGCGATGGCGACCCCCTCGGCCAGCAGCACGAAGCTGAACGGGGTGTGCACCGGCAGCGCAGGCAGGGCAAAATGAATGGCCTGCGCCAGCCCGAATCCAAGCAGCAGGCCAAGAAACCCGCCAAACGCCGAGAGCGCGACCGCCTCGCCGAGGAAAAGCAGCAGGATGGTGCGCCGGGGGGCGCCGAGGGCGACCAGCAGGCCGATTTCGCCGGTCCGCTCGGCGACGGCGATGGTCATGATGGTGACGATGCCGACCCCGCCGACCAGCAGCGAGATGCCGCCGAGCGCACCGACGGCCATGGTCAGCACGTTGAGGATGTTCGACAGCGTCTTCAGCATCTCTTCCTGGGTAATGATGGTGAAGTCCTCACGGCCATGGCGCGCGAGCATGCGCTCCTTGATGGCGCTGGCGACGAGCGCCGAAGGCACGCCCTCCACGGCGGCGATGTTGATCTCGTCCACGCCCTCGCGGTTGAACAGTTCCTGGGCGCGGGCCGCCGGAATGAAGGCGGTGTCATCGAGGTCGATGCCGAGAAACTGCCCTTTCGGCGCCATGACGCCGATCACCCGGAAGTGCAGACCGCCGATGCGCAGGCGCTGGCCGAGCGGATTCTCGCTGCCGAACAGTTCGTTCCTGAGCTTCGACCCGAGAACGACAAAGGCGCGCGCGCTGCTTTCGTCGTCGGCCGGCAGAAATTGCCCGCTTTGCACGGTCGACCGGAACACCTGCGGCAGATTGGCATTGACGCCGGAAACCAGGGTCCGGCGCGTGCGGCCGTTGCCTTCGACCTCGGCATTGCCGCGCACGATCGGGGTCACGGCGATGACATTCGCCAGGCGTTCGAGCGACCGGGCATCGTCCAGCGACAGGGGCCTGGCGCTGGACGGCAGGCCGGACGGCGGATGGCCGCCGGTCTTGGTCTTGCCAGGATGAACGCCGATGACGTTGGTCCCGAACTGGGTAAACTCGCCGAGGACGAAGCGGTGGATGCCTTCTCCGATCGAGGTCAGCAGGATCACTGCCGCGATGCCGACGGCAATCCCGAGCAGGGTCAGGAAGCTGCGCAGCCGCTGCGCGGTGACGGCGCGCAGGGCGAGCTGGAGGGCGTCGGCGAACAGCATCTCAATGCTTCATCAGGGCCTGCACCGGGTCGAGCCGGGCGGCCCGGCGGGCGGGCATGACGCCGAACAGCAGTCCCGTCCCGAGCGCCGTTCCGAGGCCGGCGATGACCGCCCAGTCGGGCGGATAGGCGGGAAAGACCGGGAAGAACTGGCGCAGGGCGAATGCCCCGGACTCGCCGAGCAGATAGCCGACCAGCGCACCGACAGTCGACAGCATCGCCGCTTCGGTCAGGAAGGCCAGCCGGATCGTGCGGGCCGGCGCGCCGAGCGCCTTGAGCAGGCCGATTTCGCCGGTCCGCTGGGTGACGGCGACGAGCATGACGTTCATCACCAGGATGCCGGCCACCGCCAGGCTGATCGCGGCGATCCCGGCGACGCCGAGGGTCAGCGTGCCGAGCAGCTTGTCGAACGTCGCCAGGATGGCATCCTGGGTGATGACCGTGACGTCTTCCTCGCCGCGATGGCGCTGCCTGAGGATCTCCAGCGCACGTTCCTTGACCTCGGGAATCGCCTCGCGGCTCTTGGCCTCGATCAGGATGCGGAACAGCGTGTTGGAGTTGAACATCGCCTGCGCCAGCGCCACCGGGATGATGACCAGTTCGTCGGTGTTCATGCCCAAGCCCTGACCCACCGACTTGAGCACGCCGACCACCCGCAGCCTGCGGTCACCGACACGGATCAGCTTGCCGACCGCCGGTTCGGCGCCGAACAGTTCATCGCGGATCGTCGCACCGATGACGGCGACCGGCGCGCCCCGCCCCCAGTCGTCGTCGGGCAGTCCACTACCCTGGGCGAGCTCGAAATTGCGGATGGGCAGGAAATCGCTGACCGAACCGGCGACCATGACTTCCCGCAGCCGCCCGCCGAAGTTGATCTCGGAAGTTCCGACGGCAAGCGGCGCGACCCGCCGGACCCCGGCGGCACGGAGCAGCGCGGCGGCGTCGTCGATAGTCAGGTCGCGCGGCGTCGTCGTGATCGCATTGGCCGGATTGAACCCGCCGGTACCCGAGCGGCCAGGCAGGACGATGACGAGGTTGGTGCCGATCGATGAAAACTGGCCGACGACATAGCGCCGGGCGCCGTCGCCGAGCGCCGTCAGGATGACGACGGCGGCCACGCCGATCGACATGGCGAGCACCGACAGCGCGGTGCGCAGCGGGTAGCCGGTCGCCGCATCGCGGGCGAAGCGCAACGTGTCAGCCAGGCGCATGGTTGCCGTCGTGCTTGATGCGGCCGTCTTCCATGATGATCTGGCGGCGCGCGCGGGCACCCATCGCCTGGTCATGGGTGACGACGATCAGTGTGACGCCGCTGGCATTCAGCGCTTCGAGCAAGCTGACGACCTCTTCGCCAGTATGGCGGTCGAGGTTGCCGGTCGGCTCGTCGGCGAGGATCAGGGCCGGCTGCATGATCGTCGCGCGGGCGATGGCGACGCGCTGACGCTGACCACCGGAGAGCTGGTCGGGCCGGTGGTCGGCGCGATTCTCCAGGCCAAAGCCGGCCAGCGCCTTGGCGACGCGGGTGTTGCGCTCGCGGGCCGGGATGCCGGCCAGCATCATCGGCAGGGCAATGTTTTCGGCGGCAGTCAGGCGCGGCACCAGATGAAAACTCTGAAAGACGAAGCCAATGCGTTCGCTGCGTACCCGCGCCTGTTCGTCGGGCGACAGCGTCGTTACGTCGCGCCCTTCGAGCAGATAGGCGCCAGCATTGGGGCGGTCGAGCAGGCCGAGCAGGTTGAGCAGCGTCGATTTGCCGGAGCCGGACGGCCCCATCACCGCGACGTATTCGCCATTGTCGATGCGCAAGTCCAGCCCCGCCAGCGCGTGGACCGCAGCATCGCCGAGCTGGAAGACGCGCTCGATGCCCTTGAGTTCGATCAGCGCCATGCGCCTATCTGGCCTTGGCTTTTTCGTCGGGCGATACCGTGGCGCCGGCCTTGACGCCTTCCTTTTCAAGCGACGTGACGATGCGGTCGCCGGCGGCCAGCCCATCCAGGATTTCGGTGTATTCCCAGTTGGCGAGGCCGGTCTTGACCTTGCGTTCCTCGAGCTTGCCGCTGCCGGCGTTGAACAACAGCACCCTGCCGCCCTCCTGGATGGCTGCAGTCGGAATGCGCAAGACCTTGTCGCGGCCATCGAGAATGATCTCGACGTCAGCGCTGTAGCCGACCAGCAGCTTGCCGGTTTCGTCAGGCCTGGCGAAATCGACCTCGACATCGACCGTTCGCGCCTGCTTCTCGACTGCCGACACATAGGGCGCGACGCGCCGCACCTTGCCCGGCAGTTGCTTGCCCGGCAGCGCATCGAGTGTCACGCGCACCGTCTGGCCGACGTTGATTTTCGGCGCATCGACCTCGTCCATCGGCGCCTTGACGTAGAGGCAGGAGTCGTCGATCAGGTCGATCGCCGGCGGGGTCGGCACGCCGGGCGGCGACGGCGTCGAATATTCGCCCAGCTCGCCGACGATCTTGGCGACAGTGCCGTCGAACGGTGCATAGAGCGCGACCCGGCCTTGCTCGACACGCGTGGCTTTCAGCCTGGCCTCGGCCTGTGCGATGTCCGCTTTGGCGGTATTGCAGCCGGCGCGCTTGACCTCGGCCTCGGTACGTGCCGCCTCTTCCCTGCTGGTCGAGACGAAACCCTTATCGCGCAGTTCACTCTGCCTTTTTGCCTCTTTTTCGGCGTTGCCCGCAGCGATGCAGGCTTCCTCGCTGCGTCTGGAAGCAAGCACGATCTGGCTCTGCGACAGCGCAGCCTGAGCCTGCTGGTCGTCGTTCCACAGCTTGAGCAGCAACTGTCCCTTCTTGACCCGGTCGCCCTCCTTGACGCCGAGATACTCGATGCGTCCGCCGATGATGGTCGAAAGTTTGGTGCGCTGGCAGGCTTCGACGGTACCGGCACGGGTATTGGCCAGCGTCGCTTCGACCTTGCCTTCGGCGACTTCCGTCAGGGTCACCGGAAGGGGTTTGGGACGGCTGAACCAGTAGAGCCCGATACCAAGCAGTGCAACGACAACAATTGAGATGGCCAGGCGGCGCATGCGAAATTCCTAACGAGAACCGGGCGACCACCCGGAGGGTGCGTGACTGATGATTGCTCCAAGAGCGCCTTGACAGAGCGATTCGCTGATCGGTGCCACGCTTGGGGGGATGAGGAAGGCGCCAAATGGTCTGTCTTTTCGTATATCCCAGCCCGGCAGAAACGTTCCAGCGTGGCTGAGCGAACATGCCGTCATTCTGACTGATTGCTGGAGTTTGTCCAATACTTGGTCTCTGCGCATCTTCAATCACGCTTGACCGCCCCCGCGGTGCTTCATGCTGACGAAAACGCCCGCAGGGGCCCGCAAGCCAGCCGTCAGAGCCTCTGTATTTCCTTCTGTGGCGAGCTGGAGAGCACCAGATGCCACAGGCTCTGCAGGAGTGCCGGGTCTGCTTCGGCGATGATCCCGTCAAGAGTGGGCGGCATGTCAACCAATATGCCCTCGTCCCTGTAGCTCTCCTGCAGCTTGCGCATGCCTTTCCGTCCCAACCCCATGCGGCGCAGGTGATCCTGGATTCGGTAGTAGACCAGCCCCCACGGCTTTCCGGCGACCGGTCTTGCCAGCAACGCCAAACCCACCGGGAACACGAAATCCTTCTCTTTGCCGAAGGGATCGCTCACACGGAGTTCCAGCACTTGCAGCATGAGTCTGTGACTACCCGTGTTGGCAATCCAGCCATTCGCACCGGCGAGGAGTCGCGCCTTGTCCGTTTTTTCCGGACACTCGGCGGGGTCCGCTGCGTTTGCACCGCCCCCAGCTCCCAGAGCTGCATAGTGGCCGACGATAATCCGGCGCACATGTTCCAGTTCGACAAAGTTGATCTGGTCTTCCCATCCGGCGGCCCCCACCTCGACGGGGTCGGCCAGGATCAACTCGCCGCTTCCCAGACCCAGGTGGCGGCGGCAGAACTGCTGGAAGCGGGCGCCGTAGGTGGCCACGCAGATAGCCCAGGTGACCCGGAACATGCCAGCCCATGACCAGTGGCGAAAGAGATTCATCCAGCCGCGATTACCGGGGTGGTCGTGCTCCTCATCGAGCCGCAAATCGACGTAGACGTTCTCCATGAGTTGTATCAGCGTGTTGCACAGGTAGAAGCCCGCCCGCATTTCGCTCTCGGAGGGTGGGAGCATGGTGACACGCCCATGTTTCTCCTTCTCGCTGTCCTGCTCCACACGGTTGGACAACTTGACCCATTCGGGATAGATCTGACTGTCCAGGAAGCGCAGGTTGGCATCCAGGCGCATGCGGTCGTAGATCTTTTGCAGCTCCGCACCATGCCTGGAGAAGGCGGCTTGCCCAGCGGCGCTGGGCGGGAACCACTGCTCGGACAGGGTGTGGAAGAGGACTTCATGATCGCAGGGCAGATCCCTGTCCGCCTTGCCCTGCCGTTTGGCCTGGCGACTGGCCTCGGTGGCCTCTTCCCGGGCCTGGTCCAATACCTGCATGGTTATGTGTTCTCCCAGTTTGCGGTAGCTCTCGAACTGCGATTCGCCGTACCACTGGTCACCGGTGCTTTCGTGGGGGAATTCGCGGTTCTGGGCTTTGTACTGCCTGACGTCGGTGGGCTCGTTGCCAGTCATCGAGGCCTTGATGTAGAGAAGGTAGCCTGAGGTGGCCACCGGGTCGTGGCGTTCATAGTGGATGGTCCCCACGGCGCAGTGGAAACGACTGTGGCCCGTATCCGGATCGGGAGCGATGGCACGGGGATCGATCACGATCTCGATGCCGAGGTCGATCTGGCACTTGCGGATCGCGTTGCCCAGATCCTCGAAGCTGTAGCCGCCGTCACAGCCCGCGTCGCAGGCTATGATGTAGCGGCAGCGGCGGCGCACGAGCTCATAGATGCCCAGGTTCTCGAAATGTCCGCCGTCGCTCAGGTACACGAATGGGCTGGCATCGGTGGTTGAGGCCATCAGCTCCGCCAGCAGGCTGGGAATGCAATGCTTGGGTCCTGGCGCGGTCCACTGCTCGAGCTCACGCGTGTTTTGCATCCACCAACCCAGGCGCACGTTGAAAACCGTCATCAGCAAGGCGGTAGCGGGGTTGGTGTGGTAGCCGGCATTTGGGCTGGCCGCGGCGCCCGAGATGGTCACAGGCGTGCCCAAGGCAAGCCAGCCGAGCCTCGCGCCCGCCTTTGCCCCCTTGACTGGCCAGGACAAGTACTGCTCCGTCTTCTGGAAAGCCGCGACATCGGCATCGCCGGTGCCTGGAAGCTGATAGCCGCAGAACGCCGGCGTGAACACGAAGGAAGCGGCCTTGCGCTCCTGCCAGGCCAGGTTCTTGCAACACGAGATGTTCAGCGCTGTATTGATCAGTGGATACGGACGCTGCACGCTGTCGCCCTGCTTGAGATCGACCAGTTCGGGCGAATCCCCGGATTCCAGATTGGTGAACGGGTTGGCCTGCCGCCGCGAGTTGCTGGCTCCCAGGTAGCAACGCTCCAGACGATTGCGATAGAACATGTGAAAGGCGAATACGTTGATGTCCACCCGCCTGTTTAGCAGGAAGACCAACAGACAGACAGCCACCATGAGCAAGAAAAATCGGCCCGATGAACTGCTGAGCGCACTCTCCGACGCTTTCGCGTAGGCTGTCAGGCTGCATCCCGGATCGGACTTGACTTGCAAAATCTCGCCCGTGGCGCTGCCTTCCTTCATGTCTACGCTGAGGCGGTAGGCGGAGCGCAGACTGGCGATGGACGAATCCGGGACGGGCTTGCATACTGCGCTCCCGGCCTCTCCGCCCAGCGTGACGATGGCCGTATGCAGTACCACGGAGAGCAGCACGAACAAGCCTGCCACGAATACCCACGGCGCGACGACGGCAAGTACGTTCTTCCAGCCACCCTTGCCATTGCCGGTGGACGGGCTTTGGCCCAGCAGCACGCCGACAACCGTGGTCGCCAGCCAGGCCACCCCACCCATGGCCGTGATCCAGGCACCGGCGTAGGACACGCCGTAACTGCCCAGCAACGCCACGCCGGCGAGGGCTAGCCAGCCTATTGCCAGCGAGAGAAGGATGCCGCCAACGCGGCTCGCCCATTCCCGGGAGGCCTCCCGCAGTTTCCGTCCGGCCAGACCGATCGCGGCAGTGGCGAACAGCATGAGCAAGAGCAGGACCACAGAGGGACCCAGCACCATCAGCAACAGGCGTCCCGCCTCCAAATCTGCTCCAGCCCCCCCAGGAAACTGCGGCAGCGCCAACTGAGCACCCACACCAAGCACCAACGCGCCCATGGCTGCGCTCTTGATCACAACATTTGGCCCGCCCAGACGAGATCCGCCCTCGCTCACCCCGGTTGCTGACTTTCCGAGCGACGCCTCGCGCTCGATGGCTGCGATTTCGAGCCCCCCCTTGCGTATTGCCCTCAGCAACAGCAGGGCCCCGCCGCCACTAACGATCATGGCCACCTTCTCTGGCTGCCCCCCGAGAATCCGCATAAGTACGTGTGGCAACGTCAGCAGGAGCCAGGGCAGGCAGAGCAACAGCAGGCCCAGCCCCCCGAGGATGAGCTGATTTAGGAACACGTTGCGCAGCCAGGTGGCCGCGCCGGCCATGGTGTCGGCGCTCAGGAGGCCGATACGGGGGGTGAGGTAATTGCTGAACTGGCGCAACCAGGACACCTGCCGTGGCTCGCGCACCGCACCACCGGCTTCCACAGCAAGCTGCTGCTCGACCTCCAGAATGCCTCTTTTCTCGCGACTGACCCAGGCATGGAGCCAGCCGCCAATGTATCCACCACCTGACACGCTGGACAGGTAATCGACGCGGCGAAGCAAACCGAGTCGGGCAAGCGCCTGCACTACGCCCAAGTTGAATGTGGCGCTGCGGATACCCCCACCGGAGAAGGCCAGTCCCAGGAGCCTGGCCTGATGGGCTCGGACCACGGCATTATCGCATCTGGCAGCCTCTGTCTCCGGACACTGTCCGGCCTTTTCGCGACCCTGATTTATATCGTCGAGCTCTTTGCAGAGGACTTCGTCGAAAGTGTACGGAGGCAAGTCGGCCAGTACTTCCCGGGTAGCTGAATCAAATACGCCGGTGCTCGCCAGGGGCTTATGGGAGGGCTCTCCCTGAAACAGTTGCAGAGCCTCCCTCGTAGCGTCGTCGAACCGCCCATGTGGCTCGCCTTGGTAGCATTCCTGCGCCGCAAGCTGGCGTTGCAAGTTCGCCACCTCGATGCGGACCGCTCGCAGGGTGTTCTGTGTAATCCGTCCGTGCTGCACCCAACCATAAGTGGCCCGCAGCCTGTTGACTGCTTGCGTGATCTCTTCCTGCGAACGGCCCGCCGCATCCACCTTGACTTCGTCCGGCGAGTTGCCACGCTCGGGAAAAAGCCCCAGCCCCTCCAATGCACTGAGCAGATCCCGGTACTCAAGCTCCTGCTTCTCGTCTTGTGCTTTCATGTCACTCCTCCCAAGGTCACGCACGAAACGGCGCATCGGGGTAAGACGCATATTCCAATACGGCCGCCTGAAACCTCACGATGACCAAACCTGCTCGCCGACCAGGGTCCACCACGGCTTATCGTCACGATTTCAGCATAAGCACCGCCGTTCTCTTTGTCCAGCGAATGGGGAGCCTCGGGTTGGTCAATGACGACTGGCGAATTCGTGGTTGTTCGCAGATTCAGCCCGGAGAATCCAAGGCGCGATTGTTGCTGACAAGGACTGCCAGCAAAAAAAGGGGGGCTTTCTGTATGATCCAACTGGAGAACACAGGACCCACCCCCGCATGATGACAAAACGTGGGCTGTCTTCTATGGTCATCAATGCTTGTCAAGCTCGCAGACGTGGCCCGAGGCGCGCGGATCGGCATGATTTGGGTTGGCGACAGAATGACAGCCGACCGGTCGGGAGTCACGCGATGGCTGAAAAAGTGAAGACTGTGAAAAACCGGTAGCGAGACGATGGTGATCCGATGGACATTCTGATAATTCTTTTCCTTGTGCTGCTGAACGGCATCTTCTCGCTGTCAGAAATGGCGCTGGTTTCGTCTCGGAAGTCACGCCTTCAGCAGTGGAGTGATGAAGGCAAAGGCGGCGCCACAATCGCGCTAAGCCTGTCGCGAGACCCGGGCTATTTTCTGTCGACGATCCAAGTCGGCATCACGCTCATCGGTATCCTCAGTGGCGCTTATGGCGAAACGGCCTTTGCCGGAAAGTTCGCCGCCTACCTGGGCCAGTTTTCCCCCGTGGAGCCATACGCCGACGCCATCGCGCTGACAACCGTGGTCATCGTCATCACCTACCTGTCGCTCATCATCGGCGAACTGGTGCCCAAGCAGCTGGCACTGCGCGATCCCGAACGAGTTGCCACTCTTGTCGCTCGCCCGCTGCACCTGCTGTCATCCATGATGGGGCCTCTGGTTTACTTCCTAAACTGGTCCTCGGAGAGGTCACTGAAATTGCTTGGCGTCGGCTCGGCAAAGGAGCAACCAGTGACCGAGGAGGAAATCAATGTGTTGATGGAGCACGGTGCCGAAGCTGGCGTATTCGAGAAGACGGAGCAGGCGTTGGTTGCCAACATCCTGCGACTCGACCAGCAGCGCCTGGAATCGATCATGACACGTCGCGACGACCTCGCCTTTCTCGATGTTGAGGATGACTTCGAGAAGAACCGCCTCAAGCTGACTTCGAACAAACATGCGCGCTTGCCAGTGTGCAAGGGCGGACTGGAAAACGTTCTGGGTATTCTGGCGACAAAGGATCTTCTGGGACGGAGCTTGGCTGGTGAGTCACTCGATTTTTTTTCCGTGCTGCGCCACCCGCTTTTCGTGCCCGAAAGCATCAGTACGATGGAACTGCTGGAGACCTTCAAGAGCGCCCGCAATCATCTGGCGCTGGTGGTGGACGAATACGGCAAGATACAGGGTCTCGTCACGCTCAATGATGTACTGGAAGCCATTGTCGGCGATATTCCATCGTACGAGTCGGCGGAGGACTCAGCGATGGTGCGCCGCGAGGACGGGAGCTGGCTGGTTGATGGCGCGCTTCCGGTGTACAAGTTCAAGAACACTTTCGCGCTGAACGAGCTACCCGAAGAGGAGCTGGGCAATTTTCAAACCATGGGTGGTTTTGTGATGATGTTTCTGGGACGCATTCCCAACGTTTCGGACCACTTTGAAGCTGGCGGGCTACGCTTCGAGGTCGTAGACATGGACAGGAACCGCGTCGACAAGATCCTTGTGTTGGATGAACGTAGCGGAGCGGATGGGGCCGCGAAGCCCGTCGGTTGAGCCGACCATGCCTGTCCGTGCAGTGCGGACAGCAAAGGGTGCCCGGTCGGCGTGCCGAGGACGAAATGCATTCTCGGATCCGACCAGCGCAGTCAGGCTCATGCAAACCTGATCGGCGTGACGCGGCATGCCCGCGCCAATGGTCGCTAGAATCGGTAGGCGAGGCGCAGGCCACCCCAGTGGCGCCCCCAAGCCGTGATCGGCGCGCTGACTTCCTTCAGTATCACGAACTGGCCGCCGCCCATATCGCGGCGATAGGTCTGCAGCAGGAAGGGTTTCGTATTCTTCGCCGCCGCGATACCGGTTCGGTCTTTGAAGATACGACGGTTGCGGCAATTGGCGGTGTTCCAGACGGGATCACCGCCCTGCGGCTTGCTGTAGGCCCGGTTGTGCATCGGGATGTAGCCGTTGCGGTCCACCGCGACACAGAACACCACACCCTCTAGCGCCGAGAGCATGCGTTCCTGCACCTCCGGAAAACAGCGCTCGGCGAGCGCGACATTCTTCAGCATGAACTGCTGCGGGTCGCTGCCAGCAATCGGCCGATAACGCTCGTCGAACAGGTCGTCCTCGGAAATGGCGCCATCCTCCAACGACTGTTCGAGGATGGCACTAAGCTGGTTCGCCGCCTCCTGCGCAGCGGCGATATAGCGCGAATCGCCCGTCTCGACGCCGCAGCCGGCGAGGAGTTCCATCAGGCCCTCGCCCACCCGCAGGAAAGTCTCGCTGCGATCACTCGCCAATTCCATC
Organism: Candidatus Dechloromonas phosphorivorans; assembly: GCA_016714975.1. GTDB lineage: Bacteria > Pseudomonadota > Gammaproteobacteria > Burkholderiales > Rhodocyclaceae > Azonexus > Azonexus phosphoriphilus. Next base: position 646,330 of record JADKBR010000001.1, read on the forward strand.
GACCGGGCCAGGCGTTGGGAACCATGTCCGACCTCGGCCACCGTTGCAGTCATGGCATGTGCGATCTCACCCGCGGCATGGGCCGCGCTTGTGATGTGACCAACGCCCGTCTCGATGTCAGCGAGCGCTTGCTGGAAGCTGCTCTTGGTCTCGTCCTCCCCGCGGATTTCGATCTCGAGGGCAAGCGCGGCGATACGGGCATCGAGCGCCTGCAACGTCTGTTTGATTTCCTTGGACGAAGCCTCGACGCGCGTCGCCAGATCGCGCACGGCGTCGGCGACTACCCCAAATCCCAAACCAGCCTCACCGGCGTGCTTCGCTTCCACCGCCGCGTTGAAGGCGAGAAGCCGCGTCTGCAGCGCTATCTGCGTGACGTCGTCCGCCAACTCACCGACGCGGTGCAGCGTCTCCTTCACTTTCGGAAATTCGTCACCGACGGCCGCGACTGCCGAGCGTGCTGCGGAGACGCTGTCGAGGCTCTCGCGCGTGACCGACTCGATCGCCTGCTGTGACTCGTTGATGCGGCGCACCTCACCAGCAAGTGCTTGCATTGTTGCGATCTGGGCCTGCGCCGCCAGACCTGCATCGTCCAGAATGCCCCGAACTTCCGCCGCCTCAGCGCCAAGGTTGCTACTACTTCTCGAGATGGCCTCAATGTTCCGGCGCAGGAGCGCAACCTCCCCCCCGGCTTCACCCGAAGATACCGGGCGTTCCGCAGCGACGGACTTGTCTGAGCTTCCCCACAACGACCAATTTTTCATCGCCTTCTCCCTATCATCACAGTAATTTCGGTATTCGCCGGCCTAAAGTTAAGGGCCAAATCCCGATTCACAAGCAGTTGTCCGGCTAGGCAAACACTCGAACCATCGATCGATATGGCTGACGTGTCAACTCGAGCCTTCCGCGGTCAACCGGAAAAATCGGCCAAAACTGAAACACCGCATGCTGAGCATACATCAGGTCGCACCCGGCACCCGAAATGTCCGTGCATCACTGCGGCTGCCATAGGTTGAGGTGATCGCGGTCAGGGTAGCTTTCCTTTTCCGTACCATCCTCGTCCAGCCTCCTCAAACTCGACCACCCCCACGATTTGACTCGCGCGAGCAAACGAATGCACTCGCCAACCAAAAGACGCAGCGATCTTTGCCAAGGCATCCAGAAAACTCCCATTGCCTGCAGTCATCAAAGCCCCTTTCAATCAGAACCGGCACACTTGGCCTAGTGACACAGTTCGCTCAGTAACGGGCCATGCTCACGCCTTCAACTGGCGCTTGTCGCTCTGCGCTTTCTTGCCCCCGGCATCGGCGCTCTTCCAATTTATCTTCGCCTTCGGGTAGCGCGCTTTCATCGCCCCGATATCCGCCGCGCACAGATCGCAGATCGGCCGGCCATTCACAGTCACATCCACCGACTCAACACGGTCTTTCCATTTCCCGGCATTTTGCCCATTGAACCATTCGATGAACTGGCGTTCCGCATGGGACACATTGTGACCTTTCTCCGGCGCGCTGGTATTCCAGGCAACGACCTGCAATTCATTCGACTTGGCATCGGGCTTGAAGACCAGTCCTGCCGACGGCTGATTCCCCTTTTTCGCCGCCGTTCCGGGTGGCTGCTGGACTTGCGGCAGCAAAGCCGCCTCGCCACTCCCGCCAATGACTTCCGCCCGTTCCTTGTCGAATTTGGCGAACCCAGCGCCCGCCAAGGCGACGAGAGCCGGTTCGCCGCTGACGGTGACCGTGGCTTCGACACTAACGGTAACGCGCTTACGCGCCAATATCCTTATCTTTTTTGGCGGACTGGCTTCAGCAAAGACATCGCGATCGCCATCGGCGTTCTCTGGGCCGAGATAGACTCGCTTCAAGCCCTTTGCTTTAAGGTCGCCAGCCACCGCCGTAGCCGCTTTCTCAGTCTCCTCGACACTGGCCTCCCCTCCAAGCTTGCCGGCGAGTGCCGTACCGGCCTGATCCCGAACATCACCGGCACTGGCCTCGTTATCCTTCCCAAACACCTTGGCAAAGAGCTTCTTGGCCATGCCCACGATCCAGCCGATCAGCGCATCGAGCGCCTTGTCGATCGGGGCGCGGACCTTGTTGATGACGCCCATGAGCTTGTCGGCGACCTTGCCCAGGCCGGCGAAGCCGGCCAGGAAGCTGATCGCCAGCGAGAGCAGTCCGGCCAGCACGCTTTCGACCCGCTTGGCCGCAGCGCCGATGTTGCCAGCGGCAATCTGGACGATGGAATTGACGAAGGCACCGACCACGGCGGCGATCTTAGACAGCTTCTGGACAAAGACCATGACCGATTCGTAGATCGAAATAGCCGCCGAGATGAAGCCAGCGCCGGGGATGAACATGGCGAGGATCTTCGGCACGGCCTTGGTGGCCACCATGTCGACCACGAAGCTGGTAATGCCGCCGATCACCATGTCCTTCAGGTTGCCGAGCTGCTCCTTGATCTTGTCCCAGGCCGCGGCCGGGCCATCGCGGACCAGGGTAACCACGATGTCGAAACCGGTTTCCATCGCCTTGACAGCCGGTTCGCCCACGACCTTGACCAGCTTGCCGCGCACATTGGCCCATGAGATGCCGAGCACCGAGAGCACGAACTTGACGATTTCCTTCAGATCGAAACCGGCCGGGATATAGACGCCGGGCAGGGCGCCGGTCAGCCATTCGATCAGGCCGGCTTTCAGATGCTTGCCGAAATTGCCGGCGAACTGGGTGAACCCGGCCTTGCCGGCAGCAATCAGGTTGCCGGCGAAGGGCATGGGATTGCGCAGGATGCTTTTCAGCGCGGCGCCGGTGCGCTTGATGTAACCCATCAAGCCCGGCTTGACCGAATCCAGAATGATTTCCAGCAGGTCAAACGCCGCCTTGGCCGCCCAACTGACAAAGCGCCCGGCGAAGCCGGCGAAGACCTTGCCGAGCTTGATGAAGGCTTTCGGGATGAGCAGGATGTCGGCGATGGTCAGCGACTTCAGCGCATCGATGAACAGGGTCGGGATTTCCTTGACGAAATCAACCAACGTCTTGGCCGCGCCCTTGAACCAGGCGAACGCTTTCTCGACGGCGTTGGCCTTCTTCATGTTGGCCCAAATTTCGTTCTCGCCGACAAAGATCAGAAAGCCGCCAAGATAGGCCTCGGCATCCTGCGGCGCCTTGTCGCCGGTAATCGGGTCCTTGCCGAGCACCGTGCACAGCAGTGGGTAACCTGTGGTCGTCCGGGCATGGGCGCCGATCGGCTTGAGGATGGCGTCCTTAATGAATTCCAGGATGTCGCCGGCGAAGCCGCCGACGAAATCGATCACCCCGCCGATGATGCCGAGCAGCAGCGCCTTGCCGCGATCCCAGACGCCGCCCGGGTTTTTCATGTCGGTCAGCTTGATGCCGGTGATGAAGTCGCTGACCGAAGTCTTGATCTCGCTGGCCAGATTCTTCAGCGCCGTGAATTTGCCGCTGATCCACTTGCCGGCCTTGTCGAAGATGCCGTGATTGTCGAGCGCCTTGGCAATGTCGCTGCCGCCAGGCATGACCTTGGTTGCCTGGCGCAGGAGGTTAGCCGGGCTGTCGTCCACCTTGGCGTCGGTAATCGGGTTCTTGCCGATGACCACGGTCATGAAATCGAAGCCGCGTATCGACGAAGCCTTGCCGGCGATGTAACTTTTCGGGTCGGGTAGCTCCGGCAGCCCGAGATCGCCCAGAAAACTTCGCTGGATGCTGGGTTGCTGGGTCGCCGCACCCTGCTGCAACGTATGGGTCAGCTCATGGGCGATCAGCTCGCGGCCTTCGCTGCTGTCCGGCCGGAACTGGCCGGAGCCAAAGAAAATCTGGTTGCCCACGGTAAAGGCGCGGGCCTGCATCTGCTGGCTAAGGTGCGCCGCCGTGTCGTCGGTGTGTATGCGCACGCCACCGAAACTGGCGCCGAAACGCGGCTCCATGAATTTGCGCACCTCCGCACCCAGCGTCTGCCCGCCAGTCGGGATGCCGAGCGGCGCCGAAATCAAGGCCGGCCGTGCGGCCAGACCGGCTTTTGCCAACGGCGCCCGACTGAGCGCCCCGGCCGGCAACATGGCACGGGCCGAAACGCCTGCCGGTGCCGGCATATGGACGACATTGCTCGCCACCCGACAGGCCTCGACCTCGGCGGCATCTCCCCGTGACGAAACCCGCAGGCTCTGGCACTGGACACGCGCCACGCCCGCCGCGCTCTGCGCCACCTTGAACGCTGCCGCCGGCACCGGCGGGGCCGGACGGTTGACCAGGCGGGCGGCCTGCATCGCGTCGCCGGGCTAGAAGCCCCGGCCCTCCTTTTGCAACTCGCGACGCAAGCCGTCGTCGACATCTTCGGCCCGCAGCTTGCGATCACCGCGGACCAGACTGCGCAGGGCGGCGTAACGGATGACATTCATGATCGTCCCGCCTGAGACATCGTAGCGTTCGGCCAGCGCCGCGAAATCCATCTCGCGATCCGCCTTGAGCGGCGCCGGCAGGGCTTCGGTCCACAGACGAAGACGTTCCGGCGCCTGCGGCATCGGGAAAACGATGACCGCCTGGAAGCGGCGCAGAAAGGCCTCGTCGATATTGGCCCGCAGGTTGGACGACAAAATGACGACCCCTGAAAAATCCTCGATCCGCTGCAGCAGGTAGCTGACCTCCTGGTTAGCGTAGCGGTCGTGCGCACTATCGACGCGGGTGCGCTGACCGAACAGCGCGTCGGCCTCGTCGAAAAACAGGATCCAGCCCCGCCGCTCGGCAATGTCGAACACCCGGGCGAGATTTTTTTCGGTTTCGCCGATGTACTTTGACACGACCATCGACAGATCGATGCGATGCACTTCGCGCTGGCACAGCTTGCCGAGCAGGCAAGCGGACAAGGTCTTGCCGGTGCCCGGCGGGCCGTAAAACAAACAGGTGTAGCCGGGGCGCAGACGACTGAGCATGCCCCAAGTGTGGAGCAGTGTATGGCAGTGCGTCAGCCAGTCGCGAATTTCTTCCAGTTGGTCGAGTATGGGCTGGGGCAGCACCAGGTCCTTCCAGCCCAGCCCGGTGCTGACGCGTTGCACGGGCAAGGCCGCCCCCTCGGCCCCGGCATCGGCACCGAAAAGCGCGAGGACGGGCGCAGCCGGCCGCAGCGCGGCAGCGAGCAGTGTGTCTCCCTCCGGTGGCACCAGCGATTGCAGCACTTCACCCGCCGCAAAGGACTCGCCACCGAGCAGCGCAATCGCCTGCAGACGACCGGCAAGCTCATCGCCGGCCAGCAGGAAGCAGGCCGTTTCGCCGGTCGGCACGAACTGGCCGCCCCCGTGCACCCCGCCGAATTCGCTGAAACCGCGCTGCGTCGCCTCGTTGCGCGCCCACAAGGCGTCGAGCAGTTGCGGCCGAAGCACCGGCGCGAGGGCGAGCGCCAGCACCAGACGCTGCGCCGCATTTAGCTTGTGAGCGGTGACAAAGGTGGAAAAAGTCGATGCCCCTTCGGGGAGCGCCGGCGGCTTCATCTCGCCCGGGAGCGGCGGATTGGCCGGCGGATTGCCAAAATAGCTGTTCAGCCGGCGTTGCAGGACGGCCGCCAGCCAGTCCAGCTCGGCGTCCAGATGTCGGGCGAGGGCGTTCAGCTTCTTGTCCATTCGATGTGCAGGTTCCGGTTCATCCAGGGCAATCGAGCAATCGAGATGCCCCAGGGCAGGCGGTCGAGCAGAATGTCGTAGGTTTCCGTCTGCGGCCGCAGCAACCAGCCGTCGGCTGCCGGATAGAGCAGGCCGCCGCGCTGCAGAAAGGCCAGGCGCAGGCCATCGGTGCTGGTCTTGCCAAGCGCCGGCCAGTGTTCAAGGACGGCGGCAAGCAGCGCCCCGCCCTCTTCCCGCTCGGCATCGCCAAGCAAACCTTTGGCAACCGGCAGGGCGTCATCCGGACGCAGGCCGAGCAGCAATTTGACAGTACCCAGTTCAAATTCGAGCGGCTCCTCGCGACCTGTCGCCAGCCAGTTAAGCAAGGCCGCCGCCCGTGGCAGGCTCGCCCACGGAAAGGGCTCGCCGGCCGGATGCCGCTCGGCCACCCAGCCGAGCGCAGCGAACAGGCGCGGCAGATAGGGGTGGAGCAGCACCAACCCAGCCGAGCGCAAGGGCAGGCCAGGGGCTTCATGACAGTCGACCGGAAAATCGGGCGAATTTTCAAAAGACTCGTCGGACTCCGGAGCGAGTGTAGCTCGCTCTTCGCGATTGGTTTTCGGCAGCTTTTCAGACTGCTGATCAGCGGCTACCGGAACCTGCTCGCCGACCCAAGCTTCAATTTTTTGCCAATTTTTCCGGTCGACCGTGGATAGTGGCCCGAGTAGCCCGGCTAGCGCCTGGACCAGCCCCTGCAACTCGGCACGACCTTGCGGCAACGACCCGGCGTCCGGAGGCAGCATCACCATCGCCAAAGCCTGCAAGCGCAAGGCGGGATCGGCCGGTCGCCCGAGATGCATCTGGCGCAAGGCCAGGATCAATGGCGAAAGTTCGTCGCCCAGCTGCGCTGCCTGCTGGACCGAAAAATCCCACCAGACGCGCCGCCCGTCGTCATCGAGCAATTGCAGCAGGCGGAAGAAGGCCGCGCTGCGCGCCGCTCCCTCCGCCGGCAAATCGGCCCGCAGCGCCGGCCAGATCGCGCTCGGCGCGCTACTCCATTGCCGCGCCTCCGCCGCCAGTTGTTCGCGCAGCAGGGCCGATTCACGGTCAGCATCGAACCATTCGAGCTGGCCGCTGAGCAGGTAATGGTGCAGCCGCGACGCCGGGGTCGGCTGCGCCTTGGCCGGCGTCGGCGCGCCGGGCTGGCCGGCCAGGGCCTCGCTCAGAGCCAGGCGGACGGCCTCGGCCAGACGCGCCGGAAGCTCATCGGCGAGATTTTCCAGCGACGAAATGCCGAGTTTGATCTCCAGAAGCGGCAGACGAATATCGCGCCCGGTATCGCAGGCGGCAAAGGCCGCCTCAATCGCCGGCAGCAGGCTGGCTTCGTTCTCCCGGCGCAGCAGGGCGCGAACCGCAAAGGCGTCCGCCGCGCTGCCGGCCCTGACCTGCCAGCGTTGACGACGGATGCGATGGATCACGCTCATGATTGCCTCAGGTGATCAGAACATGCCGCCTATCCTGTTCACCAGCTCCCGCCCGCCGGACTCCGCCGTATTGGCAACCTCCGTGGTCACCTTGGTCACCTCGTTCTTCATCGTCTCGCGGGTCGCATTGTCCTTGACAGATTCCACGCCCTTGGCAATCTCACGAACCAGGCCATTCTTTTCCGCCTCGGCCCGAACCCAGGCTGGCGCATCGACCGCCGCATAGCGAGTGGCCGCACCGACCGCATTGGCGACTTCGGCTTCCAGCTGGTTAATGCGCTCCTGGACCTTGCCCCGAATTTCCCCGGGTACCCGCCCCGCGTCCATCTGGCCACGCAGGTCTTCAAGCTGTTGCCGCTTGTTTTCCATATCGCGCATCAGGTCATTGAAGAAGGCGTCACCGGTATCGACCAGGCCGCCCGGCACCCGGACATTGCCCGGCACTTTCAGAATGTCGCTGAGGCTGGACAGCGATTCGCGGAAGAACTTGCTGTAATTTTCCTGCAACTGAATTTCCGGAATGATCTTGTTGAACTTGAATTCATCGAGCGACAGTTCGAAGGGCTTGATCACCTTCACCGGCAGCAGGCCTTCGGGCAGCCGGGCACGAATATCGGGCAGGCGCAATTCGGGTTCCTCGCGGTCGCTTTCGTCGTTGTCGTCGATCCAGTAGGGCAAGGCCAGATCGCCGATCACGGCGCCACTGTCGTCGTAACAAAGCACAAAGGTGCCGCCTGGCGCGGCACCGCCAAAGTGGCTCAGGCCGGGATGCTCGGCGATCATGTTGGTGAACAGCAGGCGGTCCTTCTGGTCGTCCTCCCGTTTTTTCAGGATGTCGCCGAGCCAGTCCACCCAAAGGTGCGATTTCGAGCCAAAAATGCTATCGACCGGCGACATCGTGTCGTTGCGGATGATGTCGCCCAGGCCGGCCTTGGCCCGCGTTGCCCCAAGCACCGCCTCATCGAGCGGCGCCTTCCAGTTGCCGGAAACCTGGGCAAAAGCCTTGTAGGTCCGTGCCCCGAGCATACCCGACTGCTCGTCGGCCCCGAACAGGTCGGTCTTGGCCTTGCTCAGCGTCGCCCGAGCCTCTTCCATCGGCCGCACCCGATCGGCGTTCAGCACATTGCCGCCCGGTTTCAGGATGGCATTGCCGGCCGACTTGATGTCGCCGATCAGACGGGTGCTGAATTCGAGGCTCTCGTGCAGATGACCCGCGATATCCTTGCGCAACAGGTAATGCAGGCTGTGCAGGCTGTTCTTCTTGAATTTCGGGCCACGGAAGACGAGATCGCGCCGGTTATACAACTGCACGCTCATCACCGCAATCGGCAGATTGCGCTCGCGGACCAGGCGCTCGATGGCCGGCTCGGCATCCTCGACCTTCATGCCGAGGTGGCCTTCGATCCGGAAGAAATCGTGTTCGCCGAGATCGCGCTCGAAGGGATCATCGCCTTCGCCGCCCGGCACCGGCGTCCAGTGGTAGCCGAAATTGTCGTCCGTTTCGTCGCGCCGCAGGCGCGGCTCGTTCCATTGCAGGCGGATCGCATCGCTGCGACCGGCGGCGTAGTAGCAAGGCACCGCCCGCCGTTCGAGCGGAAAATACTCGCTCTTGCTGGGGACGATCTTGGGCAGCGGCCGCGCCGTCGCCGGCAAGGCAAAGCTGGCGATCATCGTCCCCAGCTTGCCGAGCAGGAAGGCGAGGCGCTGCCGGGAAGCATTGCCCCCGGCCAGCCAGAGGGCCGGATAGCTGCCGGTCCGCAGCAGGGCCGGCTCGGCCAGCGCGCCGAGCAGCAGATGCTTGGGGAAAGCCCCGGCCTCCGGGCAGAGCACGCCGCTATCGGCAAACAGCGCCTCGCGCAGCTCGCCCCAGGTGACAACCAGATCCTTCAGGAAGGCGTGGTAGTACTGGACACCGAAGCGGCTTTCGCCAACCGCCTTGTCAATGCGCTCCAGCGTTGCCAGCCAGCGGGTCGGCGTCGGCAGGTCATCCGGCCAGGCACGGCCGAAAGCGCGTTGCAGCGCACTGATCGCCTTCTGCGCATCGCCCAGCGTCGTCGCACAGGCCGTACGGTAGCGGGCCAGGAAGACTTCAGCCGTGGTGATAGCCTGCTTGTCCTTGACGGGGGTGCCCAGCTGGACGCGGGCGGCGACCAGGCGGGGCAGGCGGCGGGCAATGTCGGCACCGGTCAGCAGGCGACCATCCAGTTTCTCCGCCGCCTCCCGGCCGATCAGCAGAAAGCGCTGGGTGTTGTGGGCCATGCGGCCACGATTGTCGCAATCGCCGCCGGTGCACAGGTCGGGATCGTTCTCGTAGCTTTCCATGAAGGCAAGCATGACGAAATCCTGCAGGCGGTCGCCCAACTCTTCCAGCGGCCTGCCCTCGCGCTTGTCGTTGGGGTTGGCCGGCAGCAGTTCGAGCAAGGGCAACATCTTGCCTTCGACATAGAAGGGGTCGTAGGCCGGGGCGCTCTCATCGTAGGCCAGGAAATGCGTGAATGTGCGCTCACCGGGCAGGCCGAGCAGGTCGCCGTCGGTGGTGACGCCGACGCCTTTGCTCACCGAGACGACACCTTTGCCGACACTGGCCTGCAAGCCGCCGACGATGCCGACACCGAGCAACTGGGTCCGGGTCAGCCGCCCCTGATCGTCGAGATATTCGGCGAGGCTGTTGAGCTGATCGTGGGTCAGCACCTGATCGTGCTCGAAAACAGCGTAGTCGGTGGTGACTGCTTCGAGGCGGCGGATGATTTTAAGGGGATCGGCCATGGTCGGGCTCCCGGTTAGGATTCGATGAGATCGTCCGCACTGCCCAGGGCGGTGCGACCGAGGACGAAAGGTGGCGGTTCGAGCTGGCCGCAGGGGTGCAGGCCGCTACTCGGGTAGATATTCTTGGCGTGGGTCAGCGCCCGGTTCAGCGCCGCGATCTTGGCCGCGCGGTTGGCCGTCGCCGCCCCGGCACGGATGGCCAGCCAGTCGCGATAGGCTTTCTCGATCACCGCCATGTCGCCGCTATTGACCCAGCAGATACGCGGCAGGATGTGGGCCGGCATTTCCAGGCGCAGGGTTTCCTCGACGAAGCGGCGGAAATCCATGTCGCGGAAACGCCCGGTGAAGGCCGGCAGAACAACCGTGACGCGGTAGCTGTACGGGTCGACCTCGGCGCAATCGGTGCAGGCCTGATCGACGCAGATATCCATGAAGGGGTCGCCCGCCTGCGCGGGCAGCAGCAGGATGTGTTCGATGACGTACAAACCCTCGCCACTGTAATAGCTGCGCAGGTGGGCAATCAGCAATGAAATTGCGCTTTCCAGCGCGTCGACCGTGGCGAAATACTCGATGCGCCGGGCGATGACTTCGCCGCTGGCATCGACGATATTGAAGTAATGGCGGCCGTCGCTGCTTGTCTTGCGCTGGTAGCCTTCCGGTCGCTGGGCACGGGCGATGGCGGCCTCCATTTCGGTCCGCGCCTGTGCCGGGCTGGCGTAGTTGGTGCTGCTCGACAGCAGGATCTTGCCGTCGACCGGGTGCCTGACACGAAAACGGAATTCATCGCCCGGCGTCTTGTCGACTTCCGGGTAGGTGTCGTAGGCGACTTCGGAGAGGTTGCGACGCTGGAAATTGCCGATGTCGAGCAGGCGAGCGATGCGCTTCTCAAAGCCGGAAACGTTGTCGCTGTTCCACAGCTTGTCCGCCGCCTGCAGCGACGCGTCGTAAGCCAGCCCGCGTTCGCCGCCAAGTGCCGGCAAGTCCTGGAGGAAATGGCATTTGGCGATCGCCGCTTGATCCGGCCCCATGCCGAATCGCGACTGCATGATCGCCACGTATTCGTGAAAATCCTCGGCGTAGCGCGCCAGCAGGTGATCGAGAAAGCGGTTGCGACGCAGAATACCGCCATTGCCCGGTTCGACCACCTCGTCGGCCAGCGCTTCGGCCGTGAAGCCGGCGCCGTAGATTTTCTGCCAGTCAGGGAAGCTATCGACCAGCTGGCTGAAATAGGTCTGACCGAGATCAGGGCGCATCGAGAACAAGTCCCGGACATGGGCCAGTTGCGCCAGATAATTGGCCATGATCTGGTCGAAGAATAGCAGCCAGGCCTTGAACTGCAGGGCCTGTGCCGCCCGCGGTGGCGTCGCGCCATCCGGCAGGCCCTGCTCGGAAAGACCGTAGATGACCGGGAATTCATGCTGGAAGGAACGGTAGCGCGCCGGGTCGCGGAAGCGCCCGAGCGGCAGGGCGAGATCGTCCCGGTGCTCGCTTTCCAGCTTCTTGCGTTCTGCGGTGCGCAGATCGTCGAGCAGGCTGCCCACCCGAGCCGCATTGGGCGGAATCGGCAGATTGCGCTTGTAGAAGACCAGCCGCCCGCACTGCGCGCACAGGCGCGGCTGCCTGCCGGGGGGCACGGGCAGGCGCCATTTGTCTTCCGGCTCGCGAGCCTTCAGTTTGTCGTCGACCATCTCCATCGCATTCATCACGATGTCGCGAATCGCCACCACGCCGGGAATATCCATGATCACGCTGATCACGTCGGACAACCGGACTTCGGTTTTCAGGCCGGCAGCAGCCAGTTCCTCGTCATCGATGAAGCCGTTGTCCAGCGCCGGGCCTTCAAAGATTTCCGGCACCTTCCAGCGCGAACCGTCGGCATGAGTTTTGTCCAGCATTTCGGCCAGCCGGTAGTTGGCCACCGGCGGCGCCAGGGAGCGGTCGACGGCAAAGGCAATGTCGGCCGCCACCTGATCGGCATCTGCCGCCAGCGACAGGTCGATCTCGGCGCACAAACTGAAATACTGCGAGCCAACCGCTGCAACCCCGACGAAATCGTCACCCAGCCCACGATTAGCCTGCAAGGTAGCCATCACCTGCTTGTCGACGTCGGCCCGCTGTTGGGCGGTACTGACCTGATCCATGTACTCGACCAGGGCCGTGTAGCGGCCGCGCACCGTCACCTCGATCTCGGCCGGCTTGCCGGTCGGCGTCGCCGACAGGGTGCCTTCGGCCGGATTGGCATACAGCACATGCGGTGCCGGCTGCAGCCAGGCGTTCTTGACATCCTTCAGGTCGATCAGCAGCTTTCGGTAATCGGCTTCGGTCACCGCCTTGCCAGGCAAGATGCGCCGGGCGCTGAAGAACTGCTCGGCCATCGCTGCCGCACTGGCCGCCGCATCGCCGGGAATGGCCAATAGATCTTCGAGCGGATGGCGGCTACGGTAAGCAAGATCGGTCAGCGCGTAAGCAAGCAATTCCAGCGTCGTGATGCCGGGGTCGTGGATGTTGTGGTCAGTCCATTGCCGCCGCGACAGCCGGCGCACATGATCCAGCCCGAGCGCGAACAACTGCTTCTGGTCAAGGGCCGGGTCGGCTTCCGGAAGGGGTGAGATGGTCGGATGCAGCAACATGGCAGGCTTTCGGTCAGGGTGCTTCGGCGATCAGGTGCCGGGCAGCCGAGACCAGAATGGCATCGGGACGGTCAACGGTAATTTCGGCCGCATCGTTGAGCAGCAGGTCACCAGGGCCGGCCAGGCCGCAGCGGAAATCGGTGACGAAATCGACATAGGGCAGTTCCTCGACAAGATCGAGTAGCACCGAGCGGTAGAGCCGCCCGCCGAACTGCAGCGGCACATCACTGCTAAATGCCCAGGGCGACAGGGCCTGCACCAAGGAATCGTGCAATTGCCGGCGGGTGTAATCGAAGGGATAACCGGGGCGGAAGCGCACCTTGAAATCTAGCCGGATTTCGATGAACTCGGCGTTGCGCACCCGGACCGTGAGCTGCGGGGCGGCGTGCGCTCTTGCCAGTTCGGCCATTTGCGTCAACGTATCGAGATCGACGCGAGGTCGCAGCGGGTCGGGCGCGTTCTGGTTGCGCAGGTCGGGAATGGCGACGATCAGCACATTGCCCGGCGCCATCCATGACTTGTCGCTGGCGTGCGGAATGCACTTGATGCGATGCACTGCGGGAAAGGCTTCGAGCAGCAGACGCTCGTAGTCCCAGGGCGTGACGCAGCGCTGACGATGGCGCAGACGCTCGGCAGCGCGCCGGTTGCGCATCGCCTCGGTTTCGGCCGCCCGCCCGCCAAAGGTGGCGTAGGGCTGGGTCAGCTGCTTCAACGCTGGCGGTGGCGACTGCAATTTGGCGATGCTGCCGGCGGGCAGGGTTTCGGCTTGGGGCGCAAGCGCCTCTGCCGGCCAGACCCGCACGACCTCGACGGCATTGGGCAGCACGTCGAGCAGCCGGCAGCTTGCTGCACTGTGTTCCGGCACCGAGGCCTTGAGCCAGACCTGCCCGGGCGGCAGCCAGGTATTGCCGGTGGTGACATGGCGTCCGAGCACGATGCCGATGATGCCGCTGGCACGCAATGAGCGCGTCGTGTCGAGGGCCATCTCTTCGGGCGCAACCGGCCGCCAGTAATTGTCGCAAAGTACTGACCAGCGGACGATTTGCGCCGGCAGTTCGGGGTCGGCGCTGCCTTCGGCGACCTGCAGCAGCAGGTGGATGCTGTCGCCGGCATCGCCGCCGGTGAGTCCGACGATGAATTCAGCCTCGTCGGGGAAGGCCGGCAGCAGGCCGACCGCCTTGTCGACCACCCAGTCGTACTGGGCGCGCAGGAATGGATGCTCGCGCCGCTGGCCGAAGGGGCCAACGTGGAAGAACTGCAGGTCGAGGCCGGCCACGAAAGCCGCCTCATCGCGCTGGCTCAGGCCTATCGTCGGCGAACTGGCAGCGTAACTCAGCGAGATTTCCTGAACCTGCGGCGCCCAGGGTTCGTTGAGCACGGTCGTATTCGCCGGAATCTTGGCCAGCCGTATCGTCTCCTTGCGATACTCGGCGTGCAGGAAATCGTCGACCAGCGCGACGGTGACAAATCCCGCCCGGACCGGTGGTGGCGGCAGGTTTTCGCGCAGGTAAACCGGCTGCGCCCTCAGGTAGCGATCAGCGAACAACTTCCCGAAAGTGCTTCCTGCCGACACCAGCGAATAGAGCAAACTGCTTTGCGTAGCTGGCGAGTAAGCACTCACCGGCGGCGAACTCGGACTGAGCGTGGTAACGACATCGACCCGGTCCATCAGATCCAGCTCGCGGCTGGTCGCCTTGCCGCTGCGGTCGGCATAGACGAGGCGGGCCGATACGCCGTTATTCATGGCCGACACGCTCGGGTAGTTCGCGTACCAGCTCGCCAGATTTGCCGGTGCCCCCTGCCAGCGCAGGCTGATGCTGAGATCGGAGAGCTGCTTGCTCAAGGCCTCCTCGCAACCGATCATGAAGCGCGCGCCCTTGACCGGCTGTGGCCCGAAGGGCAGGAAGGTCTTTTTAGGATTCAGCGCGCCGTGGTCATTCTCCAGGCTCAGGCCGCGCACGCCCTTCGCCGTCACCCGCAGCGCCGCCTGATCAACGCGCAGACGGGCAAGACTGGCATAGCTGTCAGCGGCTTCGGGACGAATCAACAGTTGCACGATCGGCGCGTCGGTGGCAAAGGCACTGCCATGGAGACTCGGGTCGTAAGCAACAACCGCTGGCTCACTCTCAGCCATGGCGAAACCCAGCGTCAGTTTTTCCGCAGCCAACTCGCCATGGAGGGGATACGGGCCGAGCCAGCCCTTTTCGCCGGAAACAAAGGCTTGCAACTGGTCGGCAATGGCCTGCCCATCCTGCCCGGCCGGCAGGAAACCGAGCGTCAGGTCGATGGCCACCGTCCGCGCCCCTTCGCGCAGGCGCAACACAGGACTGGCCAGTGCAAAACCGACGGGGGCCGCCGGCAGCTCCGGATGGCCGAAGGCAGACCAGTGCGGTCGCGCCGAATCGAGCGGTGTGCCCAGGCCATCCGCCGAGTTCGCCACCGGCGCGAAGCGCAGACCGTTGCGGCGATAAATGCTGTGCAATGCCGTCACCCTGCCACGCCCGATGAGCGTTTCCCGCAGAGGCTGGTAAAGGCGCTCGGTGCCGCTCGCGTCCTTGCCGCCACTAAAGCGGTACTCGGGTGTCACGGCAAAGGGTGCGGCGTTCTTTTTCAGTTCCAGCGTCAGGTGGGCGTGTTCCGGCTGGGCCGGCCGGGCTTCGAAACCGAGGACGCGGCGATACTGGAAATCGAGATGGTTGCCGGTCAAGGCATTGAGTGCCTCGCCGGCCGGCTTGAGCTGTTCGAGGAAGGCGCCGAACAGGCCGAGGTGCGGTGGCACGCCGCCATCGTCGCGGGCCAGCAGTTCGCCGCCATTTTCCGGGAAATAACCCTGCCAGTTGCCATCCTCACGCTTCGGGTCGAAGCCGTAGTAACGCAGGTGTTCGGCCAGGCGGCGGGCTTCGGCCAGACGCTCGGCCGGCGTCCGGCCGTCGACCGGCGCAAAGGCCGGGTCGAGTTCAGGCGGCGAACGCTCATCCTGGCCCTGGCCCAGGCGGACGATCTCGCTGTTCAGGATGCGGTCGCTGGCCATGCTGCGCGATCAGCCGCCGGCCCCGGCCACCGCGGCGCGCAGCTCGTTGCTGTCGGTGCGGTAGAAGGGGAAGACGAGATTGAAACGGGAATTTGTGGCGCGCACGGCGTAGTCGAGCAAGATCTCCAGCCGGCCGGCGAGCGGGTCAGAGCCGTCGAGGCTGAGGTTGAGCACATTGATGCGCGGTTCGTAGATCAGGATGGCGGTGCGCACGCGGTCGAGCAGCAAGGTGCGCATGGTCGTGCTCATCGGCTCGAACATCAGCTCGTGCATGTCGAGGCCGTATTTAGGCTCGAAGACGCGTTCGCCGGCGGCAGTGCCGAAGAGCAGGACCAGGCTTTCGTGGATATCGGCTTCATCGGCCGACATCGCAACGCCGCCGGCGATGAAGTGCGGCGGGAAGCTCCAGCCGGTGCCGAGGAAGGATTGGTAAAGTTCATTGCCGTCACTCATGGTCTGGCTCCATGCCTCCACCCCAAGGGTGCTTCCTCCGCCGCGAAGCAAATCACCTGGCGGGAAGGGGCGCGGTCAACCGGAAAAAATGGCCGAAATTGAAATGGGTGGCGCATGGCGTTCATCCGATCTGCACCGTCGGTTGCCCGACCGCCGCCGAGGCGCCGCAGACGCAGGTGTCGCCGACGCGCAGGGCTGGCCGGCCGCCGATCATCACCGTCGAACTGCCGGCGGTGAATGGGCTGACCGTCGGCTGATGACCGCTTGGCGGCAGCGAACAGGCATGCATGTCACCGAGCACGGCGGCCGGCTTGCCGGCGATCATCACCGTCGCCACGCCCGGCCCGACCACCGTACCCCCGTGGTTGCTGACATCTCCGACACAGACTGCTGCGGGCATCGTCATCTCCTAGTTGATCTGGACCATGGCGCCGGTCACCTTGGTGCTGCCGCCCCCGGCGAGTTCGGCCGAGGCGCCGCCTTCGAGCTTGAGTTCCGTACCAGCGCCGATCTTCGCCCCGGCACCCGCCTCGAACTTGGCCTCAGTGCCGGCCTTGATGTCGGTCGCCCTGGCGCTTTCAATGTGGATGCCGTCGCTGTCCATGGTGATCTTGTTGCCGTTCTGGTCGGCCAGGGTCAGCGATTTCTGATCGTCGTCGAGAGTAATGGCATTGCCGGCCGGGGTCGCCAGTTTCATGACGATCTTGTCGTCGTTGAAATGCAGGCTCATGCCGGAACGGCTCTTGAACATCTTTTCGTGGTTGCCATCCGATCCGGCCAGCGGTGCAGCCTTGGCGCTGCTGTGCAGCATGCCGAGAATGATCGGACTGGCCGGGTCGTCGGCCAGGAAACCGACGGTGACTTCGTCGCCGATTTCGGGCCGGAAGAAGAAACCCCGATCCTGGCCGGCGTCGAGGCTGACCACCCGCGCCCACAGGCCATCGCCAGCGATGGCGAGCAAAGGCAACCGAACGCGCACGCGATGCTCGCCATCCGGATCTTCGTTGCTGGTCACGACACCGATCTGCAAGCCTGCAACGGCCGGCAGCAAGCTGGATTCGGCTGTCCGCCCGGCCGGTGGGTCGAGCCCGACACCGCCAAACTGGACATGCGTCTTCCAGCCCTGCACCAGGCTGAATTCATGGCGCACGCCGGTAACCAGCACCCTGCCGTTGAAACGCCGGCCGAGCCCGGCCAGTTCGACGACCACACCGGGCTTGACCGTGGCGATTCCTTCGCACTTGCCGCGCCCGGAAACCTGATCGAGGCGGCGCGTCAGCGCCACGCCATCCACCCAGGCTTGCACGGCAGCCTCCGGCATCGCCGGATGGCGCAGGTCCAGCGCGCGATTGGCGACAGCGGCCAGGGCATCGCTGCTGAAATTGCCGGGCGGCGCCAGGGCGGTTGGAGCAGCCTCGACCTCGACCAATGCCTGCCCCGCTGGGTCCCAGCTGGCACCCTTGATCGCCGGGTGCTGCAAGCGGGCGTCGATCTCGCCCTCGAATTCAAGCAGGGTCGCGCCGTATTGCAGGGTGCAGGCGGTCGCGCCGGACAGCACCGGCTTCTTCACCACCAGCTTGTCGCCATCGCCCCAGACGAGCTGCCCGTTGGCCCGGGCACGGGCGAGCAGGAAATCCCAGTCCGTGGCGTGGTACTGCAGCACTTGCTGGTGTTTCACCATCGTTGCCTCGACCTCGGCGCTGACGCTGGCGGCCCCGAGCACGGCTTCGATGATTTCGCTGTCCGACTGGTCGACGAATTCGCCGGAACGTTCGCCGACCGTCAGTTTCATCACCACATGCCGGCAATCGATGACCAATTGCGAGGCGGCGCTGTCGCGGACGCGCACGCCCAGCCGGACGACCACCCCCTTGAACAGGGACTGCGGCGCGTTTCCGGCGCCGGCCAGGATTTCGACCAGTTGGCCCGGCTTGAATAGCTCGCTGTCGCTGAGCGGAAACTGCCCGCTTGCCGGGGCGCCGTCGACATAATTCAATTTTGCCGAAGAAATCCGGTTGACCGCCGACGTGATGCTGACCGCCAGCAACTGATGCTCGCGCGGCACCGCTTCGCCGCCCACCTTGATGGTGAATTCGCGATGTTCGGCGGCGATCGGCAGGGCGCGCGTTTCGGGCATGGGCTATTTCTCCAGCGGCGGAAAGTAGATTTCCGTCCCCGGCACCAGCTGGCGAAAATCGTCCAGCCCGTTGGCGGCCGCCACCCGCAAGTACAGGCGCGGGTCGCCGTAGATTTTCTGGCACATCGCGGCCAGCCGGTCGCCGGCTTTGACGATGCGGCGATGGGTGAGGTCCGGCGACTGGTCCTGCGCCATTGCGACACGGGTCTGATCGTCGGAATTGTCGGTAAAGGTCGCCGTAATGACCGCACGCAGGGGCACGCCGTCGGGACGGAACAGCTTGTAGGCGACAGAGGCGCTCTTCAGCACGCAGCGCTTGACCTGCAGCGTCCCCCAGACGACTTTCAGATAGTTGGTCCGGTGAATGGCGCCGTTGTAAGCCGTCACCTGCTGAAATTTCTCGACCTCGGCCTGCACATCGGCCGGACGACCACTGGCGCCGGTGCCATCGATAAAAAAGCTCAGCGACAGATCACCCGGCTTCAGTTTCTTGAAATTCATCCGGCTGGAAGTCGTCCCCGAACCCTGCGCGGCGTCGTATTCGATCTCGTAAGCCAGCGTAATTTCGCTCGGATTGACGTAGGCGAGGAACTCGTTCTCCGGCGCGCCGCTGTAGTCGGGTGTGGCAAATGCCTGGATGCGCAGTTTTTCAAGCCTGCCGCTGGGCGCCGGAATCATCTCAAGGCTCCTCCCGTTCGCGCAGGATTTCCAGCACGCGGGCGACGCATTCCTCAACCAGGGCCTGCCGGTCCTCCGTTGCCGGCACTGCAGCACTGCCCGCGCTGCCGCCTCCGGCTTCGCGGTTACCCACTTCGACCGAAATCACGACTTCATCGATGATGATGGGCATGACTCACCTCAGGACTTGTCGACCGTAAAGTACTGGTAAGCCAACTGCATCGACTCGACAGCAATTGCATTGTTGTTTGCATTGAGGTCGCTGACTGCCCACTTGGTTGGCCAGGCACCAACCACATGCCAAGTCATCAGCGGCTCGTGCGCGTCGTTGAGCAGCTTGATATCGATGCTCATCGGCTCGATCTGGTAATCGACGATGCATTTCTTGACCCAGTTCCATACCCCCGAGCCTTTCAGCAAGCCACGCTTCAACACCAGCTCCGGATATTTCGCCCGGGTCGGGTATTTCTGCACAAAGCGGTTTTCGCCCCCCTCGGCGACATCCTCGCTGGCCATCTCGACCGACAAGCCGCCAACTTCAATAAAGCGCGTGTCGGCCGTATCGGACAGGCCGATGAACTCAACGAGAAAGTGAAAACCGACCGGCGGGTAGTATTGGGCCATGGCCGATTAGTCGTTCTGCACCTCAAGGCCTTCATGCGCGATTTCGATGGACTCGATCGCCACTTCATTGCCCGACGCCTTGAGCTGCGGCCCTTCAACCTTGACCGGGAAGGCGTTATGCACCTTCCAGACCATCACTGGCTCGTGTTTTTCGTTGAGCAGGCTGATCGTCAGGTCGCGGCGCTCGACGGTATTGAGCTTGATACTCGACAGCCATTTGAAGAAGTCGTTATCGCTCTTGATTACGCCGCGCTTGAGGGTGATGTTGCTGAACTTGCGCAGTCCCGGCATCTTGATCGACGAGTACTCGGGGAAATGACCGTCACGGTACTCGATGACCTGATTTTCCTGGGTCAGTCCGGTGACTTCCGAAAATCCGATGCGGGTACCGCCCCATTCCACGCGGAAATGAAAGACGGGCAGGGGGTATTGTGCAGGCATGATGTGTTTCCTCTCGCGTTAGGTTGAGCGGTCAGCTGGTCTGCAGCTTGTGGGAGAACTTGAGAATGATGAACTCGGCAGGCCGGACCACCGCCATGCCGATCTCGACATTCATCCGCCCTTCCAGAATATCCTGCGCGCTCATCGTCACGCCCAGGCCGCAGCGGACAAAGAAGGCATCCTTGGTCGTCGCACCGGCTAGCGCGCCTTCGCGCCATTTCTGTGTCAGGTAGTTCTCGATCATGCCGCGCACCTTGACCCAGGTATTGGCATCGTTCGGCTCGAACACCGCCCAGTAAGTCGACTTCTTGATCGATTCCTCGACCATGTTGAAGAAGCGGCGCACCGAGATATACCGCCACTCGTTGTCATTGCCGGCCAGCGTTCGCGCGCCCCAGACGAGGGTACCCTTGCCCGAGAAGGCGCGGATCGCATTGATCGACTTGCCGGCGGTGCTATCGACATTCAGGGCATCGGTTTCGCTGCCACTGAAGGTCGCCGTCGGCGCAATGACGCTGTTCAGGCTGACATTGGCCGGCGCCTTCCAGACCCCGCGCTGGTTGTCGACCAGCGAGTAGATTCCAGCGATGACGCCACTTGGCGGGCAGGTAGTCAGCGTGCCATTGATGCCATTGACGATGTTGCGGAATGGCGCAAAGCTGCTGTACAGCGCCTGTTCGTAGACCACCGGGTAGTTGTTGATGGCCGAAACGATGGACTCAATGCCGCCGCTGATCGCCGAAAACGCCTTAACCAGCCCGGGCATCGCGGCATTGACTTGATCGGCCTCGGTGATCGCGCCGCCGGCCGCCGGAATCACCGTGCTTGCCCCAGCCGGCGCCGCCGAGAAGGTGGTCCCCCAGCCGGCATTTGCCGGGTCCGGATCGGCACTCCAGATCACCGCGCCGTAGGCGGCGATATCGGCCGCCGCCTCGATTTCGAGCAGGATCAGCTCCTTGAAGGCGGGTACCAGCGAGCCGGCGATGGTCGTTTCGATGTCACCCTTGCGGCCGGGCGAGCCGATAAGATCCGGATTGGTCAGTGGCGTGCCGTTGGTCAGTCCGTCGACCAGATCGGCCAGGCCGTATAGCTGGGTGAAGACCAGTTTCAGGTTGGCAGCGCTCGGCGTGGCCTTGGCTTGACCATAGGTCACCGCGAAATGATTGGCCAGCGTCACATCGCCCGCAGCAAAGGCGGTGATTCGTGCCTTCAGCATCGCCGCATCGGTGGTGATCGCCTTGATCTTGTTGATCAGGTCGAGGTTGTCCTTGTCGGTCGCCAGGGCTTCGAGGCTCAGTCCGGTGGCCGCGCCCTTTTTGATCTTGCCCTGGATGTGGGCGAAGCCAAAAGTCTTCTTGTAGGCCAGTTTCAGCCAGGGCGTGTAGGCAGCGCCGTATTTCAGGCTATTGATGCCAATCTTGTCGCGGAAACCTGCCCCCAGCGGATCAGCAAGCTGAGTATCAAGCACCGCGACACGGTCGCCGAGCTTGCCGCACTGGGCGAGCATTTTCTGCTGCACGGCAGCCAGGGCGTCGGCCGAAGTCAGCGCTGCGGCATCCGGGGCGAGCAGGATGGTCGGCTCATCGAAAGCCGCCACGGCCTCGACACCGGCAACCAGTTCGCTGCTGTCGATGAAGGGTGCGGCGCTCTTGAAAGCGCCGACCGAGACAATGTAGCAGTCGCCGCCGCCGTTGTCGTAGAACAGGCGCATGCTGTCGTAGAGATAATAGGCATTCGAGATGCTGCTCGACACGAAATTGCCGGCATCATCGATGGCCACTTCGGCAATATTTAGCGCCGGCCCCTTGCCATAGTAAGTCTCGTATTCGAGCAGCGACTTGATGCGGCGCGGCTTGTTGAGCAGATCGCCGGGCGCGATTTCGCGCAGCGTTTCGGTATAGCCGACAAAGGCGGGAATGGCGGTTTCGACCTCGGCAACCGAAGGCGGAAAGACCGATATTTCCTCAACGTAGACATCCGGTGTTTTATAGGTTGGCATGGGTGAACCCCCTTCTAGGATTTGGCGAGGTGGACGATGAAACGCGCCTGCGCCCGGTCGGAACCGGCCTGGGGCAGATGCTGGACAAGAACTTCATTGTTGCTGCGCAGTTGCAGCTTGCGATAACCACCAGCCCGGCGGTCCAGTTCGTCTTGCGACTGGAAGAGCACGACACGCGTCGAGGCATCGCCGAGGACTTCCGGCGGAAGGTCGTCAGCGGCAAATTGGTTGCGACCAATAGTGTCGAAGATCACTGCCGGCCGCCCCTGTTCCGCGGCTCCGGCATCGTTGACGTTGAGATTTCCGAATTCGTTGACCCCGTAATTGCGGGCGACCACGTAATACTTGACGCGCTCGCGGCGGGCTTTCAGGCTGACTGAGAGCAGCGGTGGATTGGTGTAAAAGCCCGCATCAATGGTCACCGCCGCCACGCCCCACAGTCCCTGCCCGGCCAATTCAGGATGGACCAGCCAGTGCGAGACGCTCAGCGGGCCACCGGCGTCTTCGGTCAGCGTATAGAGGCCGACCGGCCAGTCGCGGCTCACGAAAGTGGCATCATCTTGACCAGAAATCAAGGTTTGTTGCGCCACCTGCTGTCCCAAAAGAGCCCATTTGAGACTCGCTGGGCGTTCGGCGAGCGCGGGCGCGATCCGCTGACTCGGCCTGGCAATGCGCGCTGCCAGCGGCGGGTCGAAAGCCCTCGGCTGCCCATCATTGACGTAGATCGGCACGTACCCGTCCGGCACCGCGGGTTCGGTGAAATTGGCAAAGTAGGGATTGGGAACGCGCAAGCCGATCAGCAGGGTCGTCCCCGGAACCTGGCGCAGCGCATTGCCCTCGTCGTCCGCTTCATACAGGACGACCAGCCGCCGGTCGCGGGTCCGCACCAGCAGGCGCCCCGCAGCCAGCGCCGGACTGCCATTCGGCACCACGAACTCGAAGTCCGGGCATGGCCCACCGTGATACGTGTGGTTAACTTCGACTTCACAGAGGATGCGGAAATGAATGCTCATCGGTCGTGCAGGTCAATGCCGATATCAGTAATCGGCTCACCGAAACGGAAGGGCTCCTGATCCTGTATGGTCACCAGCCGTGCCCGATAGAGCACCGAGGGCTGGTACTTGGCACCCATCGCGGCCCACAGCTGGTTGAGCGTTTCCGGCCCGACACTGTATAACTCCATGATGATCTTGCCGATCCGCGCATCCAGCGACGGATATTCCTCGGCGGCAAAGGCGGGAAAAGCCTGGAAAAAAGTCAGCACGTTCGACAGCGCCTTGAGCGTCATGTCGTAATTGGCCATGCGCGCGGCGAAAAGCAGCGTCAGGTTGAGACGGAGCTCGGGCTGCAGGGTCAGTTCCCGGCCGTTGACCGTGACGCGGGCGGGCACCTGCTCGCGCATGACGCGCTCCTCCTCAATATTGACGATGCTGAGCCCAACTGTGCCGGAAGCGATCGCCAACTTGCCGGAATCGTCCACCAGTCCGCCCGCCACCACCTTGCCGAGCGCCATTGAGCCCGTGCGCCGCACCAGGTAGGTATTGAACTGCTCTGCCAGGAAGCCAACCGCGACATCGAGCATCGATTTCTCTCACTGGAAAGTCTAGGGTCAACAGGGCTGAAGCGAGAATCCGGAAACGCCTTTTCGAAAGAAGGCAATTCATTAAATCACACTAGCGCAAATGTTCGAGCAATATTGTCAGGCCGCCCAATTTCTCCATCTGTCATTTTCAGAGCTGCTTGAAAAGAGCTGTTTTTGACCGTCGACCGCAACAGCCGCCCACTGGCCGGGTGGTTTTTCAGCGGGCGATATGCTGCACCAGACGTAGCATGTTGCAGGTGTAGCCGTATTCGTTGTCATACCAGGCAACAACCTTGACGAAGGTCGGATCGAGGGCGATGCCCGCCCCGGCGTCGAACACCGACGGAGTGGACTCCCCGCGAAAGTCCGTCGACACCACCTTCTCGTCGGTGTAGCCGAGCACGCCTTTGAGCGCCCCCACGCTGGCGTCCTTCATGGCCCGGCAAATTTCCTCATAGGAAGCTGGCTTTTCCAACTCCACGGTCAAGTCGACCACGGAGACATCAGATGTCGGCACGCGAAAGGCCATTCCCGTCAGCTTCCTGTCAAGCTCCGGAATCACCTTTCCCACCGCCTTGGCCGCTCCGGTTGAAGACGGGATGATGTTTTCCAGAATCCCGCGTCCACCACGCCAATCCTTGCTGGAAGGGCCATCCACCGATTTTTGAGTAGCCGTCGCAGCATGCACCGTACTCATCAGGCCACGCTTGATGCCGAACTTGTCGTGCAGCACCTTGGCCACGGGCGCCAGACAATTGGTGGTGCAGGATGCCCCGGAGACAATGGCCTCGCCGGCATATTTCTGATGATTGACCCCATAGACGAACATCGGCGTTTCGTCCTTGCCCGGCGCCGACTGAACGACCTTTTTCGCACCTGCCGCAAGATGCTTGGCGCAGGTTTCCTGTGTCAGAAAGTGCCCGGTCGACTCGATGATGATATCGGCGCCGACTTCGCCCCAGTTCAGCTCAGTCGCATCCTTGACCGCACTAAGGCGAATCCGGCGGCCATTGAGGATCAGATGGTTGCCATCGACGCCGATATCACCGTCGAAATGGCCATGCACTGAATCGAACTTGAGCATGTAAGCCAGGTACTCCGGCTCCAGCAGGTCGTTGATCCCGACGACTTCGATGTCCGCAAACTCCGCTTCCTTGGCGATGGCGCGAAATACCATCCGTCCGATACGGCCGAAGCCGTTAATTCCTACCTGTAATGCCATGAATCGATCTCCTGTTGCCATATTGCGCACAGTCTAGCGTGAGTTCTCGATACACCACAACATTTGTCATTCGCGCTCACTCCAGACGGCAACTCAGCCGCTGTCAGGCATCGCAAACGGCCATCTCGCGCTCGATGGGCTACAATCAGTTGGCCCGCGTTAAAGTAAAATCACTGTCCGGACGCGCCCTGATCAACCCTCGTCTGATGATGATTGCCGACCTCGAAGAGCACCCGCTCCGCCAGCGCCTCAACAACGAATTCCATGCCCGCCCGCCGATTCCCCTGCTCGGCGCGACGCTCGTTTCACATCTGGTGTTCAAGCACAGCGCGACCGCCGCCGAGGCCGCCCGCGACAACCTGACACGGCTCACCCGGGCGCAGAACTGCAACGCGATCGAGAGTTCCGATTCGCACATGATGCTGGATACCGACAGCTTCCGCATGCGCTGGGAATTGCACACCGAGTTTTCCAGCTACACCTTCTTCCGCCCGCTCAAAGCCGGCGAGCCTCTCGATCCCGATGCAACCGCCTTTGCCGCGGCGCATCCCGACTGGCTGGGCGGAGTTCCCGGCAAGCTGATGGTCGCAACCCATGTCGAGTTGCGGTCGACCAGCGAAATCAGCCCGGAATCGGTATTGGCCAGCCTGACCCAGAGTGGCCGGACGATGGTCGCCGCCCGGGTGGCCGACGAGGCGGCCTGGATCTTCACCGACTTCAAGATCGCCGACGGCTTCTCGCGTTTTCTTGTGCTCGATGAAAGGATGACCCAGCGCCAGGCGGGGCGAACCGTCCAGCGCCTGGTCGAGATCGAGACCTACCGCATGATGGCGCTGCTCGGCCTGCCGGTGGCAAAAGAGATCAGCCGCTGGTTGTACCGGAGCGAGAAGCAACTCGCTGCGCTGATGGACCAGATCGTCCAGGCGCAGACGACCGAGGACGAACGCAAGGCACTGTCCACGCTGTCGGCGCTGGCGGCACAAGTCGAACACTCGATCGCGCGCACGACCTTCCGCTTCGGCGCGTCGCGGGCCTATCACGGCCTGGTCATGCAGCGCATCGAGGAACTGCGCGAATCCCGCATTTCCGGCCTGCCAACCTTCTACGAATTCATGCAGCGCCGTCTGTTGCCAGCGATGAATACCTGCGCGGCGATCAGCAGCCGCCAGGAAGAACTGTCCGCGCGCGTCGCCCGCAACAGCCAGTTGCTGCGTACTCGCGTCGACATCGAACTCGAGCGCCAGAATCAGGAGTTGCTCGCCCAGATGAACAAGCGCGCGCACCTGCAACTGCGCCTGCAGGAAACGGTCGAAGGCCTTTCGGTCGTCGTCCTGACCTACTACGGCTCGCAACTGGTGCAGTATCTCGCCAAGGGAACCAAGGATCTGCACCATTTGTCTACGGACGTCGTCACGGCCATTTCGATTCCGCTCATCGCCTGCCTGGTTTTTTTGGCTAGCCGCCGCCTGCGCCGGAAGCTCGCCAGCGAAGAAGGCGCGGCGCGTTAATCTATAATTGTGTTTCTTGCTTTCGGGAACAGCACCTTGCCCGCAACTCTTTTCCAGTCATCCATTACCAGCTTGCCATTGCTCTCGCGGGGCAAGGTCCGCGACATTTACGCGATCGACGCCGACAAACTGCTGATTATCACCAGCGACCGACTGTCGGCCTTCGACGTCGTCCTGCCCGACCCGATTCCGCGCAAGGGCGAGGTGCTGACTGCCGTCGCCGATTTCTGGTTCGAGAAGCTCGGCCACATCGTACCCAACCAGTTGACGGGGATCGATCCGGAATCGGTCGTCGCCGCGAGCGAGTGCGAGCAGGTGCGCGGCCGTTCCGTCGTCGCCCGGCGTCTGCGGCCGCTACCGATCGAAGCTGTCGTGCGCGGCTACGTGATCGGCAGCGGCTGGAACGACTACCGGGCGACCGGCGGCATCTGCGGCATCGCGCTACCGCCCGGACTCAAGATGGCGGCCCGATTGCCAGCGCCGATCTTCACGCCGGCCACCAAGGCGGCGGTCGGCGACCACGACGAAAACGTCTCTTTCGAGCAGGCCCAGGCCAACTGCCAGGCCGCGCTGGCCGAAGCCCTCGCAGGCACCGGAAAGAACGGCGCCGACCTGTGCGCGGAAGCTCGCGACGCCGCCATCCGCTTGTACGAGGAAGCGTCGGCCTATGCCGCGACGCGCGGGATCATCATCGCCGACACCAAGTTCGAATTCGGCATCGACAACACCGGCACGCTGCACCTGATCGACGAGGCGCTGACCCCGGACTCCTCGCGCTTCTGGCCGGCTGACCAGTACCAGGAAGGCCGCAACCCGCCGTCCTACGACAAGCAGTATGTCCGCGACTATCTGGAAACGCTCGACTGGGGCAAGAAGGCGCCCGGCCCGAAGCTGCCTGCCGACGTCATCGCCAGGACCAGCGCCAAGTACATCGAGGCATACGAGCGACTGACCGGCCTCAGCTTGTAGGCCGTTTTCGCGAACCTGACCCGCTTGGCGCGGTCGGAGCAAGACAATGATTTGGGAGGGCGCTTTCTTGAATACCTCGTTTGACCGGGCCAGCCAGTCCACCACCACCCCGAACATCCGCCGCGTGCCGGCCGGGCGGATTGCCTCCTGGCTGCAAGCCGGCTGGCGCGACCTGGCGGCCAACCCGATTCCCAGCCTGGCTTATGGACTGCTGTTCGGGATCGGCGGCGACCTCATCCTGCTTGCCAGTCTCGGCCGCCCTCACCTGTTCACGGCAGCGCTCTCCGGATTTTTTCTGCTCGCGCCGTTGCTCGCCGTCGGCCTTTATGAATTGAGCCGCCAGCATGCGGCGGGAACCCGCCCCACTTTCATTGATTCACTCCAGGCCTTTCGCGGCAACGGCCGGTCGATTGCGCTGTTCGGCCTGGCGCTGGGAACGATCACCCTGATCTGGGAACGCGCCTCGGAGATCGGCTTCAAATTGCTCGGCGGCGCACACGGGGACAACATCAAGCAGTTCATTTCCGAAGCGGTCGCCAACAGCGACAATACGGTTTTCCTGATTCTCTGGTTCGCCCTCGGCGGCTCGCTAGCCTTGGTCACCTATGCTTTCAGCATCGTCACGGTGCCGCTGATGGTCGACCGCAACGCCAACTTCGTCACGGCGGTTCTCGCCAGCCTCGAGGCCTTTGCCGCCAACACCCTGACGTTACTGATCTGGGGAGCAACCATTGTCGTGCTGACGCTGCTCGGATTTGTGACGCTGCTCTTCGGGCTGGTCGTCATCATGCCCGTTCTTGGTCATGCTTCCTGGCATGCCTATCGCGACCTTGTGGAATGAGTACACCAGCCAACCCGACGGGTGCTGATGCCATCCGTTTTTCCTGCCTGAAGAAATGAACGCCACCAATCCCCTTCTCGATTTCTCGGACCTGCCGCGCTTCGACCTCGTCCAACCCGAACATGTCAAACCGGCCGTCGAATCACTGTTGACCGCAGGACGCGAGCTGATTTTCCTTCTCACCGAAGAAGCCACGCCCGCCACCTGGAAGGATTTCGCCGGCGCGCTGGCCGAGGGACTCGAACCACTTGGTCGTGCCTGGGGCATCGTCGGTCACCTGCATTCGGTCAACGATGTGCCGGCCTGGCGCGAGGCATACAACGAGATGCTGCCGGAAGTATCGCGCTTCTACGCCGAACTCGGCCAGAACCTGAAGCTGTTCGAGAAGTACAAGGCAGTGCGCGCTAGCAGCAAATATGCGACGCTCACCCGCGAGCAGAAAAGGGTCGTCGACAATGAAATCCGTGATTTCCGCCTGAGCGGCGCCGAATTGCCCGAAGACCAGAAGCCGCGCTTCCAGGCCATCTCGGAAGAGTTGTCGCATCTCTCGGCCAAGTTCGCCGAAAACCTGCTCGATGCAACCAACGCCTTTGTCGAAGTCGTCAGCGACGAGACCCTGCTTTCCGGACTGCCTGACGACATCAAACAAGCCGCCAAGGCCGCCGCCGAGAAGGCCGGCGTCACCGGCTGGCGCTTCAGCCTGCAGGCCCCCTCCTACGGCCCAGTGATGCAGTACGCCGACAACCGCGACCTACGCACCCGCATGTACCGTGCCTACGCTATTCGCGCCGCCGAGTTCCACGACAGCAGCAATCAGCCGGAATGGGACAACACGCCGGTCATCCAGCGCATGCTGGAACTGCGCCGGGAAGAGGCGAGGATGCTCGGCTTCGACAATTTCGCCGAGGTCTCGCTGGCACCCAAGATGGCCGACACGCCGCACCAGGTACTGGCTTTCCTGCGTGAACTGGCGGCCAAGGCCCGGCCTTTTGCCGAAAGGGACATCGCCGAGTTGCGCGCATTCGCCAGCGATGAGCTCGCGATCGCCGACTTCCAGCCCTGGGATGCTGCCTACGCTTCCGAAAAGCTGTTGCAGAAGCGCTACGCCTTCTCCGAACAGGAAGTGAAACAGTATTTCACCGAACCTGGGGTGCTGGCGGGGCTGTTCTTGGTCATCGAGAGCCTCTTCAACGTCAGGGTCAAGCCGGACACGGCGCCGGTCTGGCATGAAGACGTCCGCTTCTACCGGCTGGAAACCCTGGCCGGCAAACTCGTCGGCCAGTTTTACCTCGACCTCTACGCGCGCGAGACCAAGCGCGGCGGCGCCTGGATGGACGAAGCCCGCGCCCGGCACCGCAGCGCCGGCGGCATCCAGAAGCCGATCGCCTTCCTGAACTGCAATTTCGCCCGCCCGGTCGGCGACAAGCCGGGCACCTTGACGCACGACGAAGTCATCACACTCTTTCACGAGACCGGCCACGGCCTGCACCATCTGCTGACGCGCGGCGAGGAACTGGGCGTTTCCGGCATCCACGGCGTCGAGTGGGATGCTGTCGAACTGCCGTCGCAGTTCATGGAGAACTACTGCTGGGAATGGCGGGTACTGCAGGGCATGACGGTACACGTGGATAGCGGCGCCCCGCTGCCGCGCGACCTGTTCGACAAGATGCTGGCGGCGAAGAACTTCCAGAGCGGGATGATGGCACTGCGCCAGATCGAGTTCTCGCTGTTCGACATGCTGCTGCATTCGGAATTCGATCCTGACGGGCCGTCGAGCGTGATGGACCTGCTCAATACCGTCCGCAGGGAAGTCGCCGTCCTTTTCCCACCCGAATGGCACCGCTTTCCGAACAGCTTCTCGCATATTTTTGCCGGCGGTTACGGCGCCGGCTACTTCAGCTACAAGTGGGCCGAGGTGCTTTCCGCTGACGCTTACGCGGCCTTCGAGGAAGCCGGCGACCCGTTCGACGCCACGGTTGGCAAGCGCTTCCTCGACGAGATTCTGGCGGTCGGCGGCTCGCGCCCGGCGATCGAATCGTTCACGGCATTTCGCGGACGCGAGCCGCGGGCTGATGCATTGCTGCGTCACAGCGGTATGATTACAGCGTAAGCAATTGCCGAGGGAGAAAGAAGATGCGCCGCCTGCTCGTTCTATGCCTGGCCTTGTCCAGCCTTGCTGTTTCCGCCGAGACCTACCGCTGGGTCGATCCGCAGGGTCGCACCGTCATCTCCGACACCCCGCCCCCGGGCCGCGCCCGCGACGTCAGCAAATCAGGGGCCGGCGGCCCGAACACCGACAACCAGCCCTATGCGGTCCGCCTAGCAGCCGAGAACTATCCGGTCATCCTCTATACGTCGGCCGACTGCACCAAGGAGTGCAAGGATGCGCGCGACCTGCTCAACAGCCGCGGCGTGCCCTTCTCCGAAAGGATGGTGCAGAAACAGGAAGACGTCGATGAGTTGAAACAGCTCGTCGGCGACACCTTCGTACCGGCGCTCAAGGTCGGCAAGCAGAGTTTCCGCGGCTTCGAAGCGGGAGCCTACAACAATCTGCTCGATCTCGCCGGCTATCCGAAGACCGCGGCCTACGGCACCAAGCCGTCCGGCGGCCTGGCGAAGTGAAGATCGCGAGCTGGAACGTAAATTCGCTGAAGGTGCGCCTGCCGCAGCTGCTCGACTGGCTGGCTGATCAACAACCCGATGTCCTGTGCCTGCAGGAAACCAAGCTTGAGGATCACAACTTTCCGCGCGCCGAGATCGAGGCGGCTGGCTATCAGGTCGCCTTTTCCGGGCAGAAGACCTATAACGGAGTCGCCCTGCTCGCCCGCCAGCCGCTCAAGGACGTGATCTGCGGCAACCCCTGCTTTCACGACGAGCAGAAACGGCTGATTGCCGGCACCGTCGGCGATGTCCGCGTCATCTGCGCCTACATCCCGAATGGCCAGGCGGTCGGCAGTGAAAAGTACGATTACAAGCTGCGCTGGCTCGATGCCCTGACCGGGTGGCTGGCGGATGAGATTGCCGCGCACCCGAACCTGGCGCTGTGCGGCGACTACAACATCGCGCCCGACGACCGCGACGTTCATGATCCGAATGCCTGGGCCGGCCAGATCCTCTGTTCGGAACCCGAACGCAGCGCCTTCCAGCGCCTGCTCGGTCTCGGCCTCGAGGACACTTTCCGACTGTTCGCGCAGCCCGAGAAGACCTTCTCGTGGTGGGACTACCGCATGCTGGGTTTCCAGAAGAACCTCGGTCTGCGCATCGACCACGTGCTGCTTTCAACTGCCCTGGCAACGCGGTGCACGGCAGCCGGCATCGACCGCGCGCCGCGCAAGCGCGAGCGCCCCTCGGACCATGCCCCGGTCTGGGCTAGCATTGCCTGAAATCATGCTGGACACGGTCGACCGGGAAAGTCTGCTGAATCTGTACCCCGCTCTGGCCGGCCTGCCGGACGAGCGACTGGATGCGCTGCTCCGTCTGGCTGCGCTGGAACTCCCGGCCGGGAGCCCGCTCTTTGCCGAGCATCAGCCCTGCCAGGGGTTCCCGCTGTTGCTCGCAGGCAGCATCCGCGTGGTCAAGCAATCGGCGACCGGCCGCGAACTGATGTTGTACCGCGTTGCACCCGGCGGCTCCTGCATCATCACGTCGAGCTGCCTGCTCGGGCGCAGCGACTACAATGCCCTTGGCATCGCCGAGACGCCACTGCGACTGCTGCTTGTGCCGGCGCCGGCTTTCGCTCAACTCATGCTCGACCACGAACCGTTTCGCGACTTCGTGTTTCACCTCTTTGCCGAGCGCATCGCCGAACTGATGCAACTGGTCGAGGAGGTTGCTTTCAGTCGCCTCGACCGGCGACTCGCCAGGCTGATCGTGGCCCAGGACAAGCCGGTTCTGAATGTCACCCACCAGCAGTTGGCCGATGAACTGGGCAGCGTCCGCGAAATCGTCAGCCGCCTGCTCAAGGGCTTTGCCGAACAGGGACTGGTGGCGCTTGGCCGCGAACAACTGACGGTGACCGACCGCGCCGGCCTGCAGAAAATCGCTGCTCTGTGACTCAGGTTACATACATGGTCCGTAGCCACCACTACAATGAACCTCGTAATCACAACCTGATGGAGAACTGATCATGAAAATCAATGTTGGCGGAATCGACAAGATCCTGCGTATCACCGTGGGTCTAGCGTTGATTGCCTGGGCTCTGGCGGGCGGCCCGGTGTGGGCCTGGGTCGGCGTCGTTCCCCTGGCGACCGGCGCCATAGGCTGGTGTCCGGCCTACAACCTGTTCGGCATGAACACCTGCCCGACCAGGAAATAGGCGGGCTCACCGTCCGCGAAAAACCCGCCGGCGGCGGGTTTTTTTATGTCACCGGCGAAGTCGGTGATGGTATCCCTTGCGGACATGTCAGATAGTTGGCGATGCGCACGTAATCGGCCACTGGGACGTCTTCGGCGCGCAGCGTCGGGACGATGCCGAGGTCGGCAAACCCGGCATCGCCCAAGATGCCCTTGAGGGTATTGCGCAGCATCTTCCGGCGCTGGGAAAAGGCGGTCTGGACAACTATCGCCAGCTTTCCCGGGTCTCCCGCATCGAGTTCGGAGACATCCCTGGGGATCAGGCGCACGACCGCCGACCGGACCCTCGGCGGCGGGTCGAAACTCTCGGGCGGCACGTCAATCAGCCACTCGATGTGGAAGCGGTACTGCAGCATGACCGAGATCCGGCTGAAATCGGAGTCGCCGGGCACGGCAACCATGCGCTCGACGACTTCCTTTTGCAGCATGAAATGCATGTCGCGAACGCTGCTCGCATACTCCGCCAAGTGAAACAGCAGAGGCGTCGAGATGTTGTACGGCAGATTGCCGACCAAGCGCAGATTGGTGCCGAGGGTGGCAAAGTTGAAGGCAAGCGCATCGCCTTCGTGGATCGTCATGCGCTCCCGAGTGTGCTGCCCTTTCAGACGGAATATCAGGTCGCGATCGATCTCGACGACGTGCAAGTGATCGAGTCGCGCCAGCAGCGGCCCGGTAATCGCCCCCAGTCCGGGACCGATCTCGACCACCATGTCGCCACGCTGCGGGTTGATGACCGAAACGATGGCACTGATGATGCTGCGGTCGACCAGAAAATTCTGGCCAAACCGCTTGCGGGCAACATGTCCTTTCACTGGACTGCAGATTTCCCGGCGGCCATGCGCTCCGCCTCGGCCAGCGCCGCGAACAGGCTGCCCGGATCGGCACCGCCCGTTCCAGCCAGTTGGAGCGCGGTGCCGTGGTCGACCGAGGTACGAATGACCGGCAAACCCAATGTCACGTTGATGCCGTGGCCGAAGGTAGCGTACTTGAGCACCGTCAATCCCTGGTCATGGTACATCGCCAGAACGGCATCCCCCTGTCCCAACCGGGGTGGCGTGAACAGGGTATCGGCAGGATGCGGGCCGCTCACAAGCATGCCCTGTGCCCGCAGCTTTTCGAGAACCGGCGCGATCACCTCGATTTCCTCGGTACCCAGATAACCCCCTTCGCCGGCATGCGGGTTGAGCCCGGCGACCAGGATGCGCGGCGTCGCCAGCCCGTACCTTGCCCTGAGATCGGCGTTCAGAATGTGCAGCGTGCGCTCCAGCAGATCCCGCGTGATCGCTGCCGGCACTTCCTTCAGAGGCAGGTGAGTCGTCGCCAGCGCGACACGCAGCGGGCCATTCCGGGTGCTGCCGGCGAGCATCATGACGACGAGCGGCGTGCCCGTCTTTTCGGCAAGATATTCGGTATGGCCGGTGAAACGGATGCCCGCTTCGTTGATGACGCCCTTGTGCACCGGCGCCGTGACCATCGCCGCAAACTCGCCGGAACGGCAGCCCGCCAGAGCGCGGTCAAGCAGCGCCAGGACGTAGGCAGCATTGGCGGGGTCGAGCCGGCCAGCCACGGAAGGAGTCGCAAGGGGAATGTGGAAGCAAATCGAGGCAATTGCGGTCGACCGGATTTTCCGGGTGAAAATCACGCAGGGCGACGTTCAGGCCGATCGCCGCAGCCCGTTCGGCAAGCAGGCCTCGGTCCCCGAGAATGACCGGCTGCGCCTCCCCCTGGCGACCAGCCAGACGCAGGCAGAGCTCCGGCCCGATTCCCGCCGGTTCGCCGCTGGTGACGGCGATGCGCACCGGCACTATTTCTCTTCGAGACGAATTTCGACGTAAGCGCGGTCGCGCGTCTGGCGCAGCCAGTCCTGATAGGCGTCATCAAGTTTGCGCTCGCGCAAGGCCTGCCGGGCAGCTGCCCGCTGACGCTCCTCGGACACATCGCGCTGGCGACGCTCGAGAACCTGGATAACGTGCATGCCGAACGGTGACTGAACCACCGGGCTGAGCTCCTTGTCCTTCAGCGCATCCATCGCCCGCTCGAATTCGGGCACCGTATCGCCCGGGCTGATCCAGCCGAGATCGCCTCCTTTGGCGGCGGAACCGTCCTGCGAATAGAGGCGCGCGAGCTCGGCAAAATCGCCGCCATTCACCAGACGCTCGCGCAGGTTCTCCATCTTGCGGCGCGCCTCTGTCTCCGAAACCACTTCGTTGATCTTGATCAGGATGTGACGGGCGTGCGTCTGCTGTATCGACGCCTGGCCTTTGCCGCCGCGCCGGCCCAGCAGTTTGACGATGTGAAATCCGGCCGAAGAACGCAGGAGGTCGCTGACTTCGCCAGGTTGCATGCGCACTGCTGTCTCGGCGTAGAGCTGCGGCAGGCGGTCGAGCGGCCGCCAGCCCAGACTTCCCCCTTGAAGCGCATCCGGCGCATCGGAGAAAGTCGCCGTCAGTGCCGCAAAGTTTTCGCCAGCTTTCGCTCTCTTGAGCGCCTGCTCACCGCGCTGGCGCAATTTCTGCAGCTGTTCGGGACTCGCCGACTCCGGCGCCCGCAGCAGGATATGCGCAAGCTCATACTCCTCGCCACCGCCAATACTGGTCTGATTGGCCAGATACATGTCGACTTCGCCGTCGGAAATGACGATCTTGCTTTCCACCTCACGTTCGCGCAGGCGGACCATGGTCATTTCGCCCCGAATCTCCTCACGGAAAACTGCGTAGTTGATACCGTCCTTTTCCAGCGCCAGCCTGAACTGCTGTGGCGTCATCTTGTTGTTCGCGGCGACACGGCCGATCGCCTGCTCAAGTTGGGCGTCATCCACCCTCAGCCCGGTTTCGCGGGCAAACTGTATCTGGACGCGATCCATGATCATGCGCTCGAGCAACTGACGCTCAAGGACATCCTGTGGCGGTAGCGGCGTGCCCTGCTTCTTCAGTTGCTTAAGCGCGCTGTCAAGACGCGTTCGCAGGTCGTAGAGGGTGATGACCTCGTCACCCACTACGGCGACGATGCTATCGGCCTCCACCGGTTCCGCCGGCACCGCGCTGGCCGGCGACCAGTAGATGCCTGTCAGAAGCAGAACGAGGGCGAAAAGGGTGCGAATGGTTTGGCGCATGGCGATTACTGTGTCGTAAGCAGGCTGCTGGAAGAGGTCAACTCGTTGGACTTGCCGTAACCGGGAATCGAGCGGCGCAGAAGCGAGATGGGATTGGAACCGACGCTGCCAAAATCGTTGAGCTCGAGTTGCAGGAACAGCGTGGTATTCGGCGTACCGGCAATGGCCGCCAGGCGCTGGGCGACAACCCGGGTCGCCCAGCAACCGGCATTGTATTCGAAGCCGGCAATGGCCTCGAGCAATTGCGGGGCAATCGTGTCCGTATTGAGCAGCGAGTAGTTGAAGCGCCCGACGGCATAGAGGCGGCGAGTCAGCGGCCATTGGCCGGCGATGTCGATCTGGCTGACCTGCGGTACCCCGAGCGTTGGCTCGCGGGTATATCGATAGCCGGCGCTGATCACCTTGGCCAGCTCCGGCTGGTAACGCAGTCCGGCAGACACACGCTCGTTCAGGCCATCACGGTAGTTATAGTCCCAGGCGACATCGGCGTAGGTCTTGGGCAAGACCAGCCCGCTGAATGCAGCGAGCAAGTCGGAATAGCCCTGCTGCTCATTGCCAAGCGGAACAATCGGTGACTTGAGCGGTGTGTAGTTGAGCGTCACACGGCTCGGGCTGAAGTAGTAACGCTGGCCGATCATCGCCTTGAAGCGCTCGACCCCCGTCTCGGCGTCGAGCATGCGTGTGGTCACCGCGGCCGTCAACTGATTGGCGTCATTGATGCGGTCGTAGCCGCTGAAGCGGTTCTCGGAAAACATCTGGGCGAAGTTGAAGTCCGCTTGGGCGGTATCGAAAAGAGGGATGTCGCTTTGATTCTTGTAGGGGATATTCACATAGTACAAGCGCGGTTCGAGCGTCTGGATGAAAGCCTTGTCGAGTAGACTGGTTTCGCGCTCGAAGATCACGCTGGAATCCACGGTAAACGTGGGGAGCACCCGCGAGATGTTGGAGTCCGCCCCGGCGACGGTCTGATTGCTCAGCGCGTACTGAGTCACGTTAACCCCAACCTTGGGAATGAAAGTGAACGCCGGGTGCACGATCGGCAGCGAAAACTGCGGGTAGATCACCATGCGGTCGCCCTGAACTCGTGTCTGGTGGATGAAGCGCGAGTACTGCCCAATCAAAGTGAGATCCGTGCCCAGCAGATCGGGCTTGAAGCCGACCAGATTGACTTGTGGTTCGAGAAAGTAGGGAACCGCGACCGGGTTCGCCGGATCGGTCTGCAGCGTCTGGTAGCGCAGGACCTGCATGTTGGTCTGGAGCCACGGAGATGGCCAATAGGCGACCGTCAACTGCTGCGGCAACTGGACCTGCGAGGTCTGCACCAGACGGGACGACATGTCCTGCCAATAGAAGTTGTCCGACACGCGGTTGTAGTTGACTACGGCGGAAACCCCTTGGCCGAGGTTCTGCTGGTGATTAATCATGTACGCGTAGCGCTCACGGTCGGCCAACTTGTCATAGGGCATGTACTCTGCCGTGTAGACATTGGGAGTGTTTGCGTTGGGCGTATTGAAATCGACGTAGCGCACTTCGGCACCCAGTTGCAGGCCACGCTTGCTCATGTAGCGGGGAAGGATGAGCGCGTCGTAGTTCGGGGCAATGTTCCAGTAGTAGGGGACCGTCAGGTCCAGGCCATCACGCGTCGAGGTCGAGAAAAAGGGATGCATCACGCCCGAACGCCGCTGGTGGTTGAGCGCAAAAGTCATGGCCGGCGTATAGAAAATCGGAACATCCATGAACCAGACCGAGGCGTTTTTCGCATCCCCTACGTCGCGATCGTAATCGAGATGCGTTTCCGTGGCTCGCAGGTACCAGTCCTTCTCACCCGGCCTGCACGTTGAGTAGGTGCTATCGAACAGCGTAATCTGGTTCTCGCCCTCGAAATCGATCCGTTCCGCGGTGCCGCTCCCCAAGGAAGGGCGAGTGCGCGGCGCCTCTGTCGGCAGGCCGTAGCTGCTGGCGATGTTCGTCATCATCGGTGCGCTGGAACTTACTGCATTTGAAGCGGCGTTGCTGACGACCACCGTCGTCGCCTTGTAGAACTTGCTCTCAACCTGTTTGACGATCAGGAAATCGGCATCCTCGGCGAAGCCGACCTGCTCGGACAGCTTCATGCGGACATGCGGCGCGTTGAATTCCGCGCCTTGCTGCAGCATGCGCACCTTGCCGGTTGCGTCGATCTCGTCATCGAGCGGCCAGTAAACCATCTTGTCACCGAAGACTTGGGTATCCAGCTTGCGCAGTTCGACATCCCCGGTGGCCACCGCCATGTCATCGGTGCGTCCTTCGATCCTCCCCGCAGCGACAAACAGCGGGTAGGCATCATCCTTCTTGAGTTCGACCGGGTAGGGAATCCCGACCTCCGGCATGAGTGGCGGCCTCTTGCCACCCAGCACGTTGAACCGACGCTCGACCCGCAGGCTGAGCGGCAGATCATCCTCAACGAGCAACCCGGCACCGCCCTTGACGGCAGCGCCCCGGCTTGCCGGGACGGCTTGCCGGAAGACGGATGCAGCAAGCAACAGTCCGTCAGGATCCTGAGCAGCATGACTCGCCGGCACAGCCGCAAACAGGCAAGCCGCGAGACAGGCAAACGGATGAGGCGCCGGATCAGGCATCTGACGGTGGCAGGCAAGAGTCGATATGATGAGCCCCGGGAGGAATGGTGACCGAGTGTTAAAATCGGGCATTTTACAACGAACCATCGGCCTTCCTGATGTCGCGCGATCAACTTGTTACCGACTGGGTTGCCAGTCGCTTTTCGAATCAGTCAGTGGAGATCACGCCGGCCTCCGCCGATGCCAGTTTCCGCCGCTATTTCCGCCTGACCTGGCCTGATGGCGGAACGCACGTCTTGATGGATGCGCCGCCGGAAAAAGAGGACTGCAATCCCTTCATCCACGTCGCCGGCCTGCTTGCCAAGGCCGGGCTGGCCGCGCCGCGCATCCTCGACCAGGATCTCGCCAACGGCTTCCTGGTGCTGACCGATCTCGGCCGCGTCGGCTATCTCGACGCACTGAACGCCGACCTCAGCCTGGCCGATACGCTGATGCGCCCGGTTCTCGACGTCCTGGTCAAGTGGCAATTGTCCTCCAGGGCGGGCACCCTGCCCCCCTACGACGCAACCCTGCTTCGGCGTGAACTCGATCTCTTTCCGGAATGGTTCGTCGGGCGTCACCTCGGCTATCAGTTGAGCGACGACGAAAAATTTATGCTCGACCGGACTTTCAGGTTCCTGATCAACAGCGCGCTGGCTCAGCCCAAGGTTTTCACCCACCGTGA
Source organism: Candidatus Dechloromonas phosphorivorans (assembly GCA_016714975.1). Classification (GTDB taxonomy): domain Bacteria; phylum Pseudomonadota; class Gammaproteobacteria; order Burkholderiales; family Rhodocyclaceae; genus Azonexus; species Azonexus phosphoriphilus. Next base: position 685,047 of record JADKBR010000001.1, read on the forward strand.
CTTCATGCCGCGCAACCTGATGGTAGTGGAAAGCGAAGCCAATTTGACGCCCGGCATCATCGATTTCCAGGATGCCGTCTACGGCCCGATCGCCTACGACGTCGTCTCGCTGTTCCGCGACGCCTTCATCTCCTGGGACGAAGAACAGGAAATCGACTGGGTCGTCCGCTACTGGGAGAAGGCCCGCGCCGCCGGCTTGCCGGTACGCGAGGACTTTGGCGATTTCTGGCGCGACTACGAACTTATGGGCCTGCAGCGCCACCTCAAGGTGCTCGGCATCTTCTGCCGCCTGAAGTACCGCGACGGCAAGGACAAGTACATCGAGGATCTGCCGCGCTTCATGAACTATGCGCGCAAGACGGCCGGTCGCTACGTCGCGCTGAAGCCGTTGCTCACCCTGCTCGACACCCTCGACGGCAAGAGCGCGGAAGTCGGCTACACCTTCTGATGAAAGCCTTCATCCTTGCCGCAGGGCGGGGCGAACGCATGCGCCCGCTGACCAACCACACGCCCAAGCCGCTGTTGCCGGCGGGCGGCAAGCCGCTCATCGCCTGGCATCTGGAACGACTGGCTGCAGCCGGGTTCACCGAGGTCGTCATCAACCACGCCCACCTCGGCGAGAAGATCGAGGCAGCGCTCGGCGACGGCTCGCAGTGGGGCCTGAGAATCCGCTATTCGCCGGAACCGCCAGGCGCGCTGGAAACCGCCGGCGGCATTGCCAACGCCCTGCCCCTGCTCGGCGACGAGGTATTTCTCGTAGTCAATGGCGACGTCTATTGCGACATCGATTTTGGCCGTTTTTCCGGGTTGACCCTAGGGCCAGCCGTTGACTCCATGGTCGCGGCAGGCAACCAACCAGTCGCCCACCTCGTCATGGTCGCCAACCCGGTGCACCATGCCGACGGCGATTTCAACATCGACGGCCAGCGCATCACTTTCGCGCGGGGTGTGGAGACACTGACCTACGCCGGCATCGCGGTATTTTCTCCATCCTTCTTCGCCGACGTGCCGCGCGGCTCGGTCATGAAGCTCTATCCGCTGCTCGCCGCCGCCATCGCCGCCGGCACACTGACGGGGGAACGTCACAGCGGCCGCTGGGTCGACGTCGGCACCCCGCAACGTCTGGCCGAACTGGATGCCGAATTGACAAAGCCATGAGCCACGCCCATTTCATCGCCCGCCGCAAGCGCCTGCTGAAGACCATCGGCGACGGCGTCGCCGTCGTGCCGACCGCGCCGGAAGTCATGCGCAACCGCGACGCCCACCACCTCTATCGTTTCGACAGCTACTTCTGGTACCTGACCGGCTTCCCCGAACCGGAAGCGGTGGTCGTGCTGATCGGCGGGAGGAAGCCGAAATCCATCCTGTTCTGCCGCGAAAAGCATGAAGAGCGTGAGATCTGGGACGGCTACCGCTACGGCCCGAAGGCAGCCAAGGCCGCTTTCGGTTTCGACGCCGCCTACCCAATCGAACAACTCGACAAGAAACTGCCCCAATTTCTCGTCGACCGCGACACGCTATGGCACGCCATCGGCCATGACGCCGAATGGGATGCCCGTATCGCCAAGGCGCTCAACGAAGTCCGCGCCCAGACCCGGGCCGGCAAGCGGGCGCCGCGCGCCATCCACGACCTGCGCGCCGAACTCGACGCCATGCGCCTGGTCAAGGACGCCGCCGAGGCCGGGATCCAGCAGCGCTCGGCCGACATCGCCAGCGCCGGACACGCTCGCGCCATGCGCGCCTGCCGCCCCGGCCTGGCCGAGTACGAGCTCGAAGCAGAGCTGAGCTACGAGTTCCGCAAGCGCGGTGCGGATGCCCACGCCTACACACCCATCGTCGCTGGTGGCGCCAACGCCTGCGTGCTGCATTACGTCGCCAATGACAAGCTGCTCAACGACCACACGCTGGTCCTGATCGACGCCGGCTGCGAAGTCGCAGGCTACGCCGCCGACATCACCCGGACCTTTCCCGTCAATGGCCGCTTCAACGCGCCGCAGAAGGACGTCTACGAAATCGTCCTCGCCGCACAGACGGCAGCGATCGCCGCCACCGCTCCCGGCCGCCATTTCATGGAAGGCCATGAAGCCGCCGTGCGCGTACTCACGCAAGGGCTGGTCGACCTCAAGCTGCTACAGGGCGACCTCGACAACCTGATCGACAAAGGTGACTACAAGCGTTTCTACATGCACCGCACCGGCCACTGGCTCGGCCTCGACGTGCACGACGCCGGCGAATACAAGGTCGGTGACGCGTGGACCACTCTCCAGCCGGGCATGACGCTGACCGTCGAACCGGGCCTCTACATCCGCCCCGCCGAGGACATCCCGCTGGCGCTGGCCGGCATCGGCATCCGCATCGAGGATGACGTGCGCGTCAGCGAAACCGGGTGCCACATCTTCACGACGGCCCCGAAAACCATCGCCGAAATCGAGGAGGTCATGCGCCATGACTGAGCAGTTCGCCGAGCACGTCGACATCCTGATCATCGGCGCCGGCCCGGTGGGGATGACGCTGAATCTTGCCCTCGCTGCGGGTGGCCAGAAATCGCTCCTTGTCGACCGTCGACCGCGCGCGGCGCAGCAGGACGACCCGCGCGCCCTCGCCCTCGCGCACGGCGCCCGGCAACTGCTGGAACAGATCAGAACCTGGCCGACGCGCGCAGCGACGCCGATCGAAACCATCCACGTCTCGCAGAAGGAAGGTTTCGGCCGCACCGTCATCGACCGTGCCGACTACGACCTGCCGGCGCTCGGCTACGTCGTGCGCTACCGCGATCTCGCAGCCGAACTCGCTGCACAACTGTCGGCCGACGACTTGCTCGATGCCGTCGACATCGTCGGCATCAGCCACTGCGACGATCACGTTAGTGTTTCCCTGCACCACGCCGGCATCCTGCGCACCATCCGCGCAAAGGTGCTGATCCACGCCGAAGGCACCCCCGGCGCCGACCCGGCGGTCAAGGTCAGCGATTACGGCCAGCATGCGGTGATCGCCGAAATCACTCCGCAACCCGGCCACAACGAGCGCGCCTGGGAACGCTTCACGGCGGACGGCCCGCTCGCCCTGCTGCCGCTCGGCAACCAATACTCGGTCGTGTTCACGTTGCCGCCGGACAAGGCCAATGCCGTCCTGGCGCTCGACGACGACGCCTTTACCGCAGCGCTGCAGGAGCAGTTCGGCAAGCGGATGACATTCAGCAACCCCGGCCCGCGCAGCCGTTTCCCGCTCGCCCTGCGCATGCGTGAATCGCTGGTCAAGGGCCGCGAGGTGTGGATCGGCAACACCGCGCAAACGCTGCATCCGGTCTCCGGCCAAGGCTTCAACCTTGGCCTGCGAGACGCCTGGCAACTCGCTGAAATACTGCTCGCAAACGGCGTCGACCGCAGCAGCCTGGCCAGCTACGCAGCCAGCCGTCGCCTCGACCGCCAAGGCAGCGCCCTGTTCACCGACCAGATAGTCCGCGCCTTTTCCAATGATTTCGGCCCGCTCAAGCTGGCGCGCGGCCTCGGCCTCCTCGCCCTCGACCTCTTCCCGCCGGCCCGCCATTTCGTTGCCAAGCGGATGATCTGGGGCGCCCGCGCCTGGCCGTGACCCCGAGCCGCCTGCAGGCGTGGTTTCTCGCCTGCCGCCCGAAAACACTCTCGGTCTCGCTGTCGCCGGTCCTGGTCGGCACCGCCATCGCCTGGCACGACAGCGGCCGCATCCTCTGGCTACCGCTGCTCGCCGCCGCGCTTGGTGCCGCCCTGATCCAGATCGGCACCAATCTGTTCAACGATGTCGGCGATTTCCGACGCGGCACCGACACGCCCGACCGCCTTGGCCCGAAGCGCGCCACTGCCGAAGGCTGGCTCGGCGCGGGCGTGGTCGAAGGCGCTGCCTGGCTGGCCTTCGCCCTCGCCTTCCTGTGCGGCATCTACCTGGTCGCGCATGGCGGCTGGCCGATCGTCATCATCGGCCTCGCCTCACTCGCCGCCGGCTGGGCCTATACGGGAGGCCCGGCGCCGATTGCCTACCGGCCGCTCGGAGAAGTGTTCGTCTTCATCTTCTTCGGCCTGGTAGCCGTCGGCGGCAGCTATTACCTCCAGATGCTGACGCTGGCACCGGTTGCCGTCGTTGCTGCCACGCTGATCGGCCTTCATGCGGCGGCGGTCATCACCGTCAACAATTACCGCGACCACGACGGTGACGCCCGCAACGGCAAGAACACGCTGGCCGTCCTGCTCGGCCGGCCGGCGACCCGACGCCTTTACAGCGCCGAGATGCTGGTGCCCTATGCCCTGTTGCCGCTGCTCGCCGCCAGCCTAGGCTGGCGCGCAACGCTGCCGTTACTTTCTCTGCCACTGGCCCTCAGGCTGATCCAGCGCTTCAACAGCGAAGCACCCGGTCCGGTTTTCAATGGCATCCTCGCAGCCACCGCTGGATTGCAGATGGCATATGCCCTGCTGTTATCTCTTAGTTTCGCAATCTGACTGTTTCTTGGGCGTCTAGTCGGGTAGAATCGTTCGTTCTGCTCGTCCGGTCCACACGTCGCTCACCCATGGAATTTGCCGGCTTCAACTTGCGCAATAACCTGTTCGTCGCTCCCATGGCCGGCGTAACGGACCGTCCTTTCCGTCAGTTGTGCAAGAAGATGGGCGCGGGGCTGGCAGTATCGGAAATGGTTACCTCGAACTCGCTGCTCTACGGCAGCACCAAGACGCTGCGCCGCGCCAACCACGAGGGTGAGGTCGCGCCGATTGCGGTCCAGATCGCCGGCGCCGATCCCTGGATGATGGCCGAGGCCGCCCGCCACAATGTGGACAACGGCGCCCAGATCATCGACATCAACATGGGCTGTCCGGCCAAGAAGATCTGCAATGTGATGGCTGGCTCGGCGCTGATGCAGGATGAAACCCTGGTCGGCCGGATTCTCGACGCCGTCGTCGGCGCCATTCCCGACACCCCGGTCACGCTCAAATTTCGCACTGGCTGGAACCTGGCCAACCGCAACGCGCCGACCATTGCGCGCATCGCCGAGAGCGCGGGTGTGCGCGCCGTCGCCATCCACGGCCGGACGCGCTGCCAGCAATACACGGGCGAGGCCGAGTACGACACTATCTCGCTGGTCAAGACGCTGATCCGGATTCCCGTCATCGCCAACGGCGACATCACAACGCCGGAAAAAGCCAAGCACGTACTTGACGTGACCGGCGCCGACGGCATCATGATCGGCCGTGCCGCCCAGGGGCGCCCGTGGCTGTTCCGCGAGATCGAGCATTACCTGAAGACCGGCGAGAAGCTGCCGCCGGTTTCGGTCATCGAAATTCACGCCATTCTGCGCGCCCACCTGGAAGAGCTCCATGCTTTCTACGGGCCGGAAACCGGGTTCAAGGTCGCTCGCAAGCACATCTCCTGGTACACCAGGGGGCTGGTCGGGTCGGCAGCCTTCCGTAAGGAAATGAACACCCTGCCCAGCATCGATCGACAGATGCAGGCAGTGAACGATTTCTTCAGCCGCCTGGCGGACGAACACGAACATCTCAAATACGAACAAGAGGAGGCGTTGGCGGCATGAGCCAGAGTGACTTGGAGAAATGCGTCACGGATTCGCTGGAGCAGTATTTCCGTGACCTCGACGGCGAGAAGCCCTCCGCGATCCATGACATGGTCTTGAAGAGCGTCGAAAAGCCGATGCTCCAAGTCGTCCTTGCCAAGGCGGGTGGCAACCAGACGCTGGCGGCGGAAATGCTCGGCATCAACCGCAACACGTTGCGCAAGAAACTCACCGAACACCAGCTACTGTAATCGTCATGACCATCAAGCAAGCGCTGATTTCCGTCTCCGACAAACGGGGCGTCCTCGAATTTGCCCGGGGCCTCGCCGCCCAGGGCGTCAATCTGCTGTCCACCGGCGGCACCGCGAAAATGCTGCGCGACGCCGGGTTGACCGTAACGGAAATCGGCGATTACACCGGCTTCCCGGAAATGCTCGACGGCCGCGTAAAGACGCTTCACCCGAAGGTGCATGGCGGCATCCTCGCCCGGCGTGACCTGCCGGAACATCTGGCGACCATCGAACAACATGGCATCCCGACCATCGATCTCGTCTGCGTAAACCTCTATCCATTTGCCGCGACCATCGCCAAGGCCGGCGTCACCCTGGAAGATGCCATCGAGAACATCGACATCGGCGGTCCGGCGATGGTCCGTTCGTCGGCCAAGAACTACGTCGGCGTCGCCATCGTCACCAATCCGGAAGACTACGAACCGCTGCTCGCCGAAATGAAGGCCAATGGCGGCGCGCTGCATCTCGGTACCCGCTTCAGCCTGGCGAAGAAGGCCTTCACGCACACCGCCCGCTACGACAGCACGATTGCCAACTGGCTGACCGGCCTCGACGAAGGCGCCGAAGCCAAACCGGCCGAAGCCGCACCGACCCCGGCGATCTTCCCGAACAAACTGCAGCTGGCCTTCGACCGCGTCGAGATCCTGCGCTATGGCGAAAATTCGCACCAGTCCGCCGCTTTCTACCGCGACACCACGCCGCTGCCGGGCAGCATCGCCGCCTACACCCAGTTGCAGGGCAAGGAACTGTCGTACAACAACATCGCCGACTCCGATGCCGCCTGGGAATGCGTCAAGGCCTTCGACGCCCCGGCCTGCGTCATCATCAAGCACGCCAACCCCTGCGGCGTCGCCATCGACGGCACCCTGCTCGGCGCTTACGAAAAGGCCTTCAAGACCGACTCGACCTCGGCCTTCGGCGGCATCATCGCCTTCAACGGCGAAGTCGGCATCGACGTGGTCAATGCCATGAACGAACGCAAGCACTTCGTCGAAGTGCTGATCGCCCCGTCCTTCACCGCTGAAGCCAGGGCGGCGCTGGCGTCCAAGGCCAACCTGCGCGTGCTCGTTGTGCCGCCAGGTCACGACCTCAACAAGCTCGAACTCAAGCGCGTCGGCGGTGGCCTGCTGGCGCAGACGGCTGACGACTTCACCGCCCAGGCATCCGGCCTCAAGGTCGTCACCAAGCGGCGGCCGACCGCCCAGCAGATCGAAGACCTGCTCTTTGCCGAGCGCGTCGCCAAGTTCGTCAAGTCCAACGCCATCGTCTTCTGCCGCGGCGGCATGACCCTGGGCGTCGGCGCTGGCCAGATGAGCCGCGTCGATTCGACCCGGATCGCCGGCATGAAGGCGCAGAACGCCGGCCTGGACCTTAGGGGTTCGGTCGTCGCGTCGGATGCCTTTTTCCCGTTCCGCGACGGGGTCGACGTTCTGGCTACCGCCGGTGCGGCCGCTGTCATTCAGCCGGGCGGCTCGATGCGCGACGACGAAGTCATTGCCGCCGCCGACGAGCACGGCCTGGCGATGGTCATGACCGGCGCCCGCCACTTCCGTCACTGACAACAATGAAATCCAAGAACTCAGGCATGAAACTCCTAGTCATCGGTTCCGGCGGCCGTGAACACGCCATGGCCTGGCACCTGGCACAGAGCCCTGGCGTCCAGAAGGTTTACGTTGCTCCCGGCAATGCCGGTACGGTGCGAGAGCGGCGGCTGACGAACGTCAATCTTACCGACCCCGTCGTGCTTGCCTGCTTCGCCAAAAGAGAGGGGGTGCGCCTTACCGTCGTCGGCCCCGAGGCGCCACTCGCCGCCGGGGTGGTCGATGTCTTCCGCGCCCGCGGCCTGAAGATCTTCGGACCGACCAGGGAAGCCGCCCAACTTGAATCCTCCAAGGATTTCGCCAAGCGCTTCATGGCTCGCCACAACATCCCGACCGCCGGATTCGGGACTTTTTCGGAGTCGACCGCAGCGCATGCCTACATCGACCGGCAGGGAGCGCCGATCGTCATCAAGGCCGACGGCCTGGCCGCCGGCAAGGGCGTCGTCGTCGCCATGTCGCTTGCAGAAGCGCACGCCGCGGTCGACGACATGCTGTCGGGCAACAAGCTGGGCGACGCCGGCGCCCGAGTGGTTATCGAAGAATTTCTCGACGGCGAGGAAGCCAGCTTCATCGTCATGGTCGACGGCAGGAACGTCCTCGCCCTGGCCGCCAGCCAGGACCACAAGCGAATCGGCGACGGCGACACCGGCCCGAACACCGGCGGCATGGGCGCCTACTCGCCGGCACCGTGCGTCACGCCAGAAGTGCACGCGAAGGCGATGCGCGAGATTATCCAGCCCACCGTGCGCGGCATGGCCGCCGACGGCATTCCCTTCACTGGCTTCCTCTACGCCGGCCTGATGATCGGCAAGGATGGATCGGTCAAGACCCTGGAATTCAATTGCCGGATGGGCGACCCGGAGACGCAGCCGATCCTGATGCGTTTGAAGTCCAATTTCGTCGAACTGCTTGAACACGGCATCGCCGGCACGCTCGACCGGGTCGAAGCCGAATGGGACCGGCGCGTGGCGCTCGGCGTCGTGCTGGCGGCCGCCAACTACCCGGACACTCCGCGCAAGGGTGACGTCATCTCCGGACTGCCCAAGGGCAACAGTTTCGGCGAGGATGTGCACGTCTTTCATGCCGGCACGGCAGAAAGAGATGGTCAGGTCGTCACCGCCGGCGGTCGTGTGCTCTGCGTGACCGCCCTCGGCGAGAACACCAGACTGGCCCAGAAGCGCGCCTACGAGGCCGCCTCCGAGATCAGCTGGGACGGCATGCAATTCCGCACGGACATCGGCCACCGCGCCGTCGGTCGCTGATCAGGCGCCGGCAACAACATGCGGGCGGCATTGACCGCCCCTTTTTTTGCTCTATGGAGAAATGATGGACACTGCCTGTCTCAAGGATTTCTTCACCGGCCTGCAGAGGCGCATCGTCGGCGAACTGGAAGCCTTCGACGGACAGGCATTCCGCACCGATTCGTGGCTGCGCCCGGAAGGCGGCGGCGGGATCTCGCGGCTTATCGAGGAAGGCGATTTCTTCGAGCGCGGCGGCGTCAATTTCTCGCACGTCACCGGCAAGTCGCTGCCCGCCTCGGCCACCGCCGTCCGCCCGCAGCTGGCTGGCCGCGCCTGGGAGGCGATGGGCGTGTCGCTGGTCCTGCATCCGCGCAACCCTTACTGCCCGACGGCGCACATGAACGTGCGCTGCTTCGTCGCCAGCAAAGACGGGGAGGACGACGTCTGGTGGTTCGGCGGCGGCATGGACATGACGCCCTACTACGGTCAACGCGAAGATGTCGCGCATTTTCACCGTACCTGCAGGGACGCGCTGGCGCCGTTCGGCGACGACGTCTATGCGAGATACAAGAATTGGTGCGACGAGTATTTCTTCCTGAAGCACCGCAACGAGCCGCGCGGCGTCGGCGGCATCTTTTTCGATGATCTCAACGAAGGCGGATTCGCGCGCTGCTTCGCGCTGACCCAGGCCGTCGGCAATGCCTTCACCAAGGCTTACCTGCCGGTCCTGACGAGGCGCCGCGACACGCCCTACGGCGAGCGCGAACGCGACTTCCAAGCCTACCGTCGTGGACGCTACGTCGAATTCAATCTGGTCTGGGACCGCGGCACGCTGTTCGGCCTGCAATCGGGCGGGCGTACCGAGTCGATCCTGATGTCGCTGCCGCCGATCGTCAAATGGCGCTACGACTGGAAGCCCGAAGTTGGCACGCCGGAAGCCGAACTCTACGAGGTATTCCTGCAACCCGCCGACTGGGCCTGAGCTTCAAGGCAGGCGGAAATTGTTCAGCACGCTTCGAGCCCTACCGCCGCCCGGAAATGGCGGTTGGCTTCGTCGTCGCGCTCAAGCTTGTCGCATAATTCGGCGAGCGCCAGATGCGCGTCACGGGTCTCCTCGGTAGCCAGCGATGCCTCGATATAGCTCTGCGCCTTACCCCACAGACGCTGATTCATGCACATGCGTCCGAGCGCCAGCAGCAGCGCCGCTTCGCCGGGATACTGGCGCAGCCAGTCCTCGGCCCTGGCAATTCTCGCGGTCAATCCCGGCCCCGCCAGTCCGCCATACAAGGCCACCAGTTCGGGTTGCCAGCCCGCCTCTGAATAACCGTCAAGAGCGCTTTCGATGAGATTCTGCGCTACCGGCACCGCGCCCTGTTCGACCAGCGCCCTGGCGCCGGCCAGCACCACGCGACGGCCGAACTCGGCAGCCGGCACGGCCCGCAGATAATCCTGGAGCTGACCGGCATCGTTACGGCGGCGGCGGATGTTCTCGAGATGGGCGAGCATCTTGACCTCGCGCGCCACTTCGAGTGGCAAGGCATCGCGCTTTTCAAGCTGGCGGGCAAGTTTCAGGACACCATCCCAGTCGCCAGCGCCCTGACGGGCCCGCAACTCAAGGCGAAGTGCTGCGAGGTGGCGCCCCTGCTTGCCCTGAAACCGGCCAAGCACGCCCAGCGCCTCATCGAAGCGGCGCAACTCGTTCATCATCTCGGCCTCGAGCATCAGCGCCGCCGCTTCGTTGTGCGGATCGTCGGCCAGCGCCCGCCGCATCCACTCCTGCTGTTTTTCCGGCTCGCGCATGCGTTGCGCGGCACGCGCAGCAACCAGAGCCGCAACACCGCGGGCGGTGCCAGCCGCGTAGGCTTCGCCGGCCCTCTTCATCGCCTGCCCGAAGCGTCCCTCAAAAAGCAGCCGCACAGCATCCTGGAATACCTGGCCGGCGCGCTCGCGCCGGCGCCGCTCACGATATTCCTTGACCCGCTGCGGCAGGCCAAAGGTCAGCGCCAATGTGCGCAGCGTCGTGTAAAGGACAAGAATGAGACCAACCAGCACCAGAATGAACAGGTTCAGGCTGACTTCAGCGCGATACGGAGGAAGGACGAGCAAGACATAGCCGTCGTTGACCCGCGCGCCGAGGGCGACGGCAACCGCCAGCCCGAACAGGGCGAGAATCCAGAACAGGCCCTTCACTTCTTCTCCTTGCCGTTCCGCAGGAGGCGCACGGCAGCCTGGGTTTCATTCAGCGTCGGCAAGGCGATGACGAGCTCGGTCCCCAGCAGTTGGCGCAGCGTCGCCTGCGCCGCCTGTACCCCATTGTCGCGACCATCGAAGAGACGGCCGAGCATTTCGAGGGCTGCCTTCAGTTCTCCGCGGAAAGCCACCTGATCGCGCGAGAGCAAGGCCAGGCGGGCATTCAGCAGCCGCAGCTTGAGATTCTCGCGCAGGAAAAAACTCTGCCCCGGCGCCAGCAGCACCGCCTCCTCGCGGTCAAAGCGCTGGATGCGGATGAGACCCTTCAACTCCTGCCAGATGTCGCCCCCGGTGCGCTTCCACCAGGGCACCTGCGCGGCCTCGGCCGGCTTTTCGCTGGATTCCTGCGGCCGGATGTCCATTGCCAGCGGCAACTTGTCGATGGTCAGCAAAACCTGCTCCAAGCGCGCATTGGTCGCCGCCAGGTCGACCACCGGCAACGCCGACAGGCGCTCCAGATCGGCAGCCAGCGCCTTGCGCAATGGCAGCAACTGCGAGCGATCGACGCGGGCGAGGCGGGCCTCCGCCGAGCGCAGGGCGACAATCGCCGCCGGAACATTGCCGGCCAGCTGCAACTGCTGTCCGGCCAGCGCGATCGCTTGTTCGGCTTCGAGCACGCCGGATTCGTCACGGCTGCGCGCGAGGTCCTGGTAGAGCGCCTGCATCGAATCCGACTGCGCCTGGAATTGAGCCAGCCGGGCATCGGCCGCACCCAGCTTGCCCTGCAACCCGTCGATCTGCTCGCGCATCTGTTTCAAGGCCCCGCGATCCTCCTTGCTGCCGGCATCCGCCTCGGCCAGGCGGCGGCTGGTTTCCTGTTCGATTTCGGCAAGCCGGTGGCGGGTTTCGAACCATTGCCAGCCAGCCAGCGCAAGTGCCGCCAGCGCCACGAAAAACCAGGGGCCGAAGCGCGACGCGGGCGGCGACGGCTTGTGCGCTGCTGGAGGAGGAAGGGGAGTCGTGTTGTCAGGTGTCATGCCGGCCAATTATAAGCAAGCAAGCCGGCAAGGATGCCGGCATCCGCCGCATCGGTAAGGATAATTTTGTGCAATCCCGAGATCCGCGCGTTTTCTGCAATGCGGGCATGCGGCACGAAAACCGGGGTCCGGGCGAGAAAGGAGCGGCCCTCGTCGTCGAGCAGTTCGACCAGGTAGCGCAGCCCCTCGCTGCTCGACACCGTCAGCGCATCGAGGTGCCCGGCACGCCATCTTTCCAGCAGGATATCAACACCGCCGGCAGGACCGGCGCGGCGATAGCAGGTGATGTATTCGACCACGGCGCCCCGCGCGCGCAGCGTGTCGGCCAGCAGTTCGCGGCCGCCGTCGCCACGAACGATGACGATGCGCTTGCCGCTGACCCGTTCTCCCGACAACTCGGGCAGCACCAGCAGCGCCTCCGATTCAAAGCGCTCCTGCGGCGCGATGCAACCGGTCACGCCACGCGCCGCCAGCGCCTTCACCGTGCCCTGCCCGACCGCCGCCGGAACCAGCCCGGCCGGCCAGGGGCCACGCGCCAGAATGACCGGCAGCGCGTGGTCGACCGCATTGGGACTGATGAAGATGGCCAGCGCCGCGCCAGGCAGGCGGGCCACGCCGGCTTCCAGCGCCTGCGGATCGGCGACCGGCAGGATCTCCAGCAAGGGGAAGATCAGCGGGGTGCCGCCCTCGGCGGCAATGGCGCCGGCCAGCGGCGTGGCCTGCTCCCGTGGCCGGGTGACGACGATAGTCCTGCCGGCAAGCGGGCCGGTCGCGTTCATTGGCAGTGGGCGAGCTTTTCCAGGATGGCGCCGGCCCCCTGCGCGCGCAACCGGTCTGCGAGCTGGCGGCCGAGCGCCTCGTCATCGCCGGCCACCTTGCCGACGGCGCCGCGCAATTCGCCGCTGACCATCTCCTGGCCGTCCGGTGTCGCGACGAAACCGCGCAGCCACAGACTGCCCTCTTCCATGACCGCGTAGCCCCCGAGCGGCACCTGGCAACTGCCGCCCAGCGCCCGCGAAAAGGCGCGTTCAGCCTTGACGCAGTGGGCGGTTTCGGAATCGTTGAGCGGTGCGACGACGGCGGCCATCGTCGCATCGCCGTCGACCAGTTCGATGCCGAGCGCGCCCTGGCCGGGCGCCGGCAGCGACTGCTCCGCGGTCAACATCGATTTGATGCGGTTTTCCAGTCCGAGGCGGATCAGGCCGGCGGCGGCGAGAATGATCGCGTCGTATTCGCCGGCATCGAGCTTGCGCAAGCGCGTGTCGAGGTTGCCACGCAGGCTCTTGATGACCAAATGCGGGTATTTGGCGCGCAGGATGGCTTCGCGGCGCAGGCTGGAGGTCCCGACGACGGCGCCCGCCGGCAGCTCGTCGAGGCCGGCGTACTTGTTCGAGACGAAGGCGTCGCGCGGGTTTTCGCGGGCCGAAATGGCGGCCAGCACGAAGCCTTCCGGCATCACCATCGGCACGTCCTTCATCGAATGGACGGCGAGGTGGGCCTTGCCCTGCTCCATAGCCACTTCGAGTTCCTTGATGAACAGGCCCTTGCCGCCGATTTCGGAAAGCGGGCGGTCGAGAATCTGGTCGCCCTTCGTCGTCATGCCGAGAATGACAACTTCCGCCCCCGGATTTAGACTGCTCAGACGGCCCTGAACATGCACGGCCTGCCACATGGCAAGGCGGGATTCGCGGGAGGCGATGATTATCTTGGAAGGAGCGGACATGAAGCGGCACGCGGCAGGGGTTTTGAAGGCGACAATCTTAGCATGAGCGATTCCCCGCCCTCTTCCACCCCGATCAAACCCGACGACCAGCGCCCGGAGCATCCCGATTTCTGGTGCAAGCGCTTCGGCGAGGGCGTCACGCCGTGGGATGCCGGCAAGGTGCCCGCCGCCTTCGCCGATTTCGTCGCCCGCCAGCCGGCGCCGCGTAACACGCTGATTCCCGGTTGCGGCAGCGCCTGGGAAGCGCGCCACCTGGCCGAATGTGGCTGGCCGGTCACGGCGCTCGATTTCTCGCCCGCCGCCGTGGGCACCGCCCGCAGGGTATTGGGCAATGCCCGCGTCGACCTCCGCTGCGCCGACTTTTTCACCTTTTCGCCGGCCGCAGCCTACCCGCTGATTTACGAGCGCGCCTTCCTCTGCGCCCTGCCACGCAAGCTGTGGGCTGACTGGGGCCGGCGCGTCGCCGAACTGCTGGCGGCAGGCGGCTTGCTCGCCGGATACTTCTTCATCTGCGACCAGGCGAAGGGACCGCCCTTCGGCATCCTGCCCGAACAACTTGACGAGCTCCTCAGCCCGAATTTCGTCCGCATCGAGGATGCCGCGGTCGACGACTCGATTCCGGTGTTTTCCGGGCGCGAGCGCTGGCAGGTCTGGCGGCGATGTTAAGGCGTCCCGTTCTTCGTTCACTCATCCAAAGCAAGGAGTCATGCGATGCCAATGATCACCACCCGCGTGCCGGCGCTATTGCTGGCCGGATTCCTGGCCGCCTGTTCGGCGATGCCGTCCGCCACGTCTGAAACGCCTCCGCTGGATGGTACGGCCTGGATCCTGTCGGCACTGCCCGGACGGACGCTGGCCGACGGCCAGGCGGTGACCCTGCGCTTCGAGGGTGGGCGGGCACAAGGCAGCGACGGCTGCAATCGCTACAGCGCACCCTACACCGTTACCGGCCGGAGCCTCGAAGTCTCAGGGGGCAGCGGCGCATCGACGATGATGGCCTGCCCACCGGAAACAATGCAGCAGGCCACCGACTACATGGCGGCGCTAAACAGCGCCAAAGCCTGGCGGGTCGACGCCGGACAGTTGAAGTTGCTGGCAGCCGACGGCCGGGCGCTGGCGACGCTGGCGGCGCAACCCACCTCGCTCGTCGGCAGCGAATGGCGGGTGGCCGCCGTCAACAATGGCAGGCAGGCGGTGGTCAGCATCATCTCCGGAACGACCCTGACGATGACCTTCGCCGGCGACGGACAAGCCAGCGGTTCGGCCGGCTGCAATCGCTACCACGCGCGCTACGAGGCCGAGGCCGCGCACCTGCGCTTCCGGTCTCCGGCAGCGACCCGCATGATGTGCTCCCACAAGGGGATAATGGAACAGGAACGGGCTTTCCTCAAGGCTCTCGAAACCGTCACCACGGCACGCCACGAAGGCGACCGCCTCGAACTGAGAACCGCCGACGGTGCGTTGGCCGTCACGCTGGTTCTGGTGGGGCGCGAGTAGCCGGTTGCAGCCACGGACAGGGAACGCAGTGGTCCCAGCGGCGACGGTGCCGGGAAAAGGTTTTTTGTCTCGCCACCCGGCTCCGCTTGTGCGCAGCCAGTCGACCCTGCGCCAATCACGACCAATGCGCTGATCGTTGGGCCAGTTGAACAACCATGAAAAAGAAAGAGCCCGGATTTTCCGGGCTCTTTGTTCATGCTTACGGCACAGGCAACCGGGACAGGTCCCGGTCCCCGAGATGCACGGTCAGAAAATTTCGGGTATGAAAGTCTGGTCCGACATCGGCGGGCGCACATAGCCCTGGTCTTCCTGGCGCGGCGGCAGTTCGATGCGTTCCGGCGTGAGGTCCTCGTAGTCGATCAGGCTCAGCAGGTGAGTCATGACATTGAGGCGTGCGCGTTCCTTGTCATCCCCGTGCACCACATACCAGGGTGCCTGCTTGATGTCGGTATGGGCGAACATTTCGTCCTTCGCCTTCGAATACTCGACCCAGCGCGCGCGTGACTGGAGGTCCATCGGGCTCAACTTCCAGTGCTTGGTCGGGTGGTAGATACGCTTCCTGAACCGGCGCTCCTGCTCGTCGTTGCTGATCGAGAACCAGTACTTGATCAGGATGATGCCGCTACGCACCAACATGCGCTCGAATTCGGGGCAGCTACGCAGGAACTCGCTGTGCTCGTCAGGGGTGCAAAAACCCATTACCTTTTCAACCCCGGCGCGGTTGTACCAGCTGCGATCCATGAGAACCATCTCGCCGGCCGCCGGCAGATGCAGCACATAGCGCTGGAAATACCACTGGCTCTTCTCGCGCTCGGTCGGCGCCGGCAGTGCCACGACTTTCGTGACGCGCGGGCTCAGACTCTCGGTGATGCGCTTGATACAGCCGCCCTTGCCAGCCGCATCGCGCCCCTCGAAGACCGCGACCACCTTGAGTCCCTTGAACTTGATCCATTCCTGGAGCTTGACCATTTCGACCTGCAGGCCCGAGATTGCCCTCTCGTATTCGTCCGCCTTCATGCGCTTGCGCTTGTCGGCAGATTCTTCCGTCTCCTCCTCGTCGCCGCCCCTCATGGGCAGGCGTGCTGCTTCCTTGCGCGAAGCCTTGATGGCCTTCACCGCGTCCTCGGCGGCCTTGGTCAGCGCCACCTTGGCCTTCACCGCGCCATGCGAGGCCTTGGCAAGTGCCTCCTTGTCCTTTGCCGTTGGCGCAGGTGCTGGCGCTGCTTTCCTTGGCGCCGCTGCCTTCGTTGCAGCCGGCGCGGGAGCTTTCTTGGGCGCCACCGCACTCGGTGTTCTTCTTTTCGCAGGTGCTTTCACGGGTGCAGCCGACTCCTTGGTAGCGGCTGCCGGGGCAGCCTTGGTGACCTCAGGGGTTCCTTCCTCGCTGTTCGTTGCCATATCTGTACCTTCCATTCTCAGTTTGCGACCGGGTATTATGGAGCAAATCGGCTCTTTTGTATCTGGAGTGCGATGCGGTCGCCGGAAGGCACGTGGTCAGTCCCGCGCTGGCAAAATCATTCGTGGCGCATGATTCAACGAGGGGGTTCAAGACCTTATAATCCGCGACACTGTTACCCACGGAGTTTCACATGGCACGCACTGTCAAATGCATCAAGCTCGGCCGCGAGGCAGAGGGCCTCGATTTTCCGCCCTATCCGGGTGCCCTTGGCCAGCGGATTTTCGAGAATGTCTCCAAGGAGGCGTGGCAGCAGTGGATCAAGATGCAAACCATGATCATCAACGAAAACCGGCTCAATCTGGTCGATGCCAAGCATCGCAAGTATCTGTCTGAACAGGTTGAGAAGCATTTCTTCGGAGACGGTGCCGACCGGATTCAGGGCTACGTCCCACCGGCCTGAGCGCAGGGCATGGCAAGAAGGAAATCCCGCTGCGGCGGGATTTTTCGCGGCTGGGAATTGCCCTTTCCGGACTGTCGACCGCAACAGCGGCAGCCGATGACTCAGAAAATTGTCTTGACACCCTCGCCGGTACCGAGCAGCAGGAGGTCGGCCGGACGGATGGCGAAAAGGCCGTTGGTAACCACGCCGGCGATCTGATTGATTTGCGCCTCCAGACCTTTCGGGTCGACGATCGCAAGGCCCTTGATGTCGAGAATGATGTTGCCATTATCCGTAACGAAGCCTTCACGCAGTAAGGCGATCCCGCCCAGCTTTGCCAGCTCGCGGACGACATGGGCACGCGCCATCGGAATGACCTCGACCGGCAGCGGGAATCTGCCCATGATGCCGACGACCTTGGAACTGTCGGCAATGCATATGAACTTCCGCGCCACCGCCGCGACAATCTTCTCCCGCGTCAGCGCGCCGCCACCACCCTTGATCATGTTCAAGCCGGCATCGATTTCGTCGGCACCGTCGACGTAGAGGGGAAGATCAGCGACGTCATTCAAATCGAATACGGCGATGCCATGGCTTTCGAGTCGTTTTCGTGTAGCTTCCGAACTGGCCACTGCTCCCTTGTAGCGGTAACCGTTTGGCGCCAGCGCGTCCACGAAGCAGTTTGCGGTCGAGCCGGTGCCAACGCCGATGATGCTGCCTTCCGGGGCGTTCTCCGCCACGTAGCGGGCTGCCGCCTGGCCAACCGCCCGCTTGAGTTCGTCCTGGGTCATGGTGTGTCTCATTTTTGGAGCCTGGGGCATTTTACCCTTCAAAAACTTCACACTCTTGCTATCTGAACTTGCTAACATGCGCATTGCGATTTTTTTTAGGAGTGAGACCCATGTCAGACGAACTGAAACCCGAAGTAATCGCGGATGCAGCCAAACCTGCCGCCGCAGCCAAACCTGCCGCCGCAGCCAAACCTGCCGTCGCAGCCAAACCTGCCGCCGCAGCCAAACCCGCCGCCGCAGCCAAACCTGCCGTCGCAGCCAAACCTGCCGCCGCAGCCAAACCTGCCGCCGCAGCCAAACCTGCCGTCGCAGCCAAACCTGCCGCCTCCGCCGCCAAGCCAGCCGCCGCCGCCATGCCAGCCGCCGCCGCCAAGCCAGCCGTCGCCGCAGCCAAGCCCGAAACCCCGAAGCTTAGAGCCAGGGTCGAAAAAGCGCCCGCTGCCGAGAAATCGTCTGACGCACTGGCAAAGGCCAAGGCTGCCAAGATCTCCCAGCCGCTTGGCAAGCCGGCGCCGGCCAGCTCTCAAAAGGCAGCCGAGGCTGCCGACGTCAAGGCGAGCAAGAAGGAAGCCAAACTGGCAGCAAAACAGGCCAAGGGAGCTGCCAAGCTGGCCAAGAAGACAGCAAAGCAGGCTGCGAAGCGCGCAAAGAGGGAAGCCAAGTTGGCTGCGAAGAAGGCAAAGGCTGAAGCCAACCAGACCAAGTAGGCTCCGCTCATCTTTGTTGCAGCCATGGTTACACTGCAACAGCCCACGGAACACCTGTACACAGTCAGCAGCCCTGACTTTGTGCAGGTGTTTTTCTGCATACTCCCCCAAACCGCCGCTGGAAACGGCCCGCCATGGCGGGTATGCAGGCGACTCGGCCAATCCACTGCACAGGCAGTCCGCTTCGGCTTCCGGATCGTCAGCCGAGGCCCGGGAATACGACCGGCACCCATCGGGCTTCGGCGCTGACTTCAGTGAGCGTTGCCTGATCGATCACGATGTTCAGTGATAGACGATCTCGATGTTCTCCGGCTTGAGCCAACTGCTCAGCGCGTCAAGCAGCATGTCGTCGAGGCGCACGCGTATGGAATCGCCGAGGACCATTTCGCACTCTGCAGTTTCATTGCGGTAGCGGATCCGCACCAGCGCCGGACCGGGAGCGAACGGCGTCAGCAGCGACTTCAGCTTGCGCGTGTCCGAGCCACCGTTCATCCGCAGCAGCAGGTGCTTGGCGAAGCGGGCGCGGGCCTCGCCGATGGTCATCAGCTTGTCAGCCACAACGCGCAGGCCGCCGGTGAAATCGTCATAGCTGACCTTGCCTTCGACGATCAGCACCTCGTCGATGACGATCTTGGTGCGTTCCGCCTCGAACAATTCGTTGAATACAGAGACCTCGACCATCGTCGTGCCATCGTCCAACTGGACATAGAGCATTTTCCCCCGGCGCGTCATCTGGGTACGGACACCGACAACGAGGCCGGCCAGCGTCGTCATGTCCTTTGCCGGCTCAAGCCTGGCCAGCGGACGGCGGACAAAGCGCGATAATTCCTTCCTGCAGGCGTCGTAGGGATGTCCGGAGAAGAAGAAGCCAAGCGCGCTCTTTTCCTGCATCAACTGTTCCCTTTCTCCCCAGGCCGGCACCGGAACATATTGCGGCGCATGCTCCTCGGCGGCCGGACCAGTGTCGAACAGGCTGGTCTGCATCGAGTTGCGCTCGGCCTGCTCGGCAAAATCCATCGCCACACCAACCGACGCGAGCAACCGGTGACGGTGGCCGTCGATACAGTCAAAGGCGCCGGCCTTGATCAGCGCCTCGATGGCGCGGCGATTGACCATGCGTTTGTCGCAGCGCTTGCAGAAGTCGAACAGGTCCTTGAACGGCCCGCCGGCCTCGCGGCCCTTGAGAATGACATTCACCGCCTGCTCGCCAGTGCCCTTGACCGCCCCCAGTCCGTAGCGAATCGTGCCGCGGTCGACTGGCTCAAAACGGTAACTCGAGGCGTTCACATCCGGCCCGAGCACAGTGACCTTGTTGGCGACAGTGTCCTCGTAGAAGATCTTCACCGAATCGGTGTTGTCCATGTCGGAAGACAGTGTCGCCGCCATGAAGGCCGCGCAGTAGTGGGCCTTGAGCCAGGCGGTCTGGTAGGTGACAACAGCATAGGCGGCGGTGTGCGACTTGTTGAAGCCGTATTCGGCGAACTTGGTCATCAGGTCGAACAACTGCTCGGCGAGCGCCGGGTTGTAACCCTTTTCCCTGGCACCGGCGGCAATTGTCTCGCGGTGTTTGGCCATTTCCTCGGGCTTTTTCTTGCCCATCGCCCGGCGCAGCATGTCGGCGCCGCCCAGCGTATAGCCGCCGATGATCTGGGAAATCTGCATCACCTGTTCCTGGTACACAATGACGCCGTAGGTCGGCGACAGGCAGGCGGTGAGGTCGGGGTGGAAATAGTCGATCTTCTGCTGGCCCTTCTTGCGCAAGATGAAGTCGTCGACCATCCCCGAACCGAGCGGGCCGGGACGGTAGAGTGCCAGCACGGCGATGATGTCCTCGAAACGGTCGGGCGCCAGCTTTTTCAGCAGCTTCTTCATGCCGTCGGATTCAACCTGGAAAATCGCCGTCGTGTTGGCTTCCTTGAGGATCTGGTAGGCGGCCGGATCGTCGAAGCCGAGCGCCATCAGGTCGAGCCTCGCGCCGGTCAGGCGCTGCACGTAGTCGAGCGCCAGTTCGATGATCGTCAGGTTGCGCAGGCCGAGGAAGTCGAACTTGACCAGCCCGGCCTTCTCGACGTCGTCCTTGTCGAACTGCGATACCGGCGAGGCTTCGGAACCCGTGGCCTGATAGATCGGGCAGAAATCGGTGATCCTGCCCGGCGCGATCAGGACGCCGCCGGCATGCATGCCGACGTTGCGCGTCAGGTCCTCGAGCCGGGCAGCGAGGTCGAACAGTTCGCGGATCGATTCGCCATCACGCTCGTCGGCCATCATTGCCCTGAGCGCCGGCTCCTGTTCGAGCGCCTCGGCCAGCGACACCGGCTTGTTCTGGACGATCGGAATCAGCTTCGAGATGCGGTCGCAAAGCGAGTAAGGCAGCCCGAAAACGCGGCCGACGTCGCGGATCACCGCCTTCGACGACATGGTGCCGAAGGTGACGATCTGCGACACCGCCTGCGAACCATAGCGCTGGCGGACGTACTCGATGACGCGCCAGCGGTTGTCCTGACAGAAGTCGACGTCGAAGTCGGGCATCGACACCCGTTCCGGGTTGAGGAAGCGCTCGAACAGCAGCGCATAGGCGAGCGGGTCGAGATCGGTGATGCCCAGGCTGTAGGCCACCAGCGAGCCGGCACCGGAACCCCGGCCTGGCCCGACCGGAACGCCATTGCTCTTGGCCCAGTTGATGAAGTCGGCGACGATCAGAAAGTAGCCCGGATACCCCATCTGGATGATGGTCTTACCCTCGAAGGCGAGACGTTCGTCGTATTCCGGCCGGCGCTTCTGGCGCTCTCCGGCTTCCGGGTAGAGCTGGAGCAGGCGCCTTTCCAGTCCGGCTTGTGCCTCAGCGAAAAGGAAGTCGTCGAGTGTCATCCCCGGCGGCGTCGGGAAATCCGGGAGGAAGTTCTTGTCCAGCGTCAGCTCGATATTGCAGCGTCGGGCAATTGCCAGCGAGTTTTCCAACGCTTCCGGCAGGTCGGCGAACAACTCGACCATCTCGGCCTGGGTCTTGAAGTGCTGCTCTTCGGTATGGACCTTCGGCCGGCGCGTATCGCCCAGCACGTAGCCCTCGGCAATGCAGACTCTTGCCTCATGGGCACGGAAGTCGTCGCGGTTCATGAACTGGACAGGATGCGTGGCGACCAGCGGCAACCCGAGTTCGCCGGCGAGATCGGCCGTCTGCTGCACCACCGCTTCCTGCTGTGGCTGCCCGTAGCGCTGGACTTCGAGATAGAAGGCCCCGGGGAAGATCATCTCCCAGGCCTTGGCGCGTTCGCCGGCCAGTTCGAAGTTGCCGTTGATCAAGGCCTCGCCGACATCGCTGCGATGCCCCCCGGAGAGCGCGAGCAGCCCGTCGCTGCCGGTTTCGGCGAACCATTCGCGGTGAATTTCCGCCCGGTCGCGCCGACCTTCGACCAGATAGGCTCGGGTCAGCAGTTCGCAAAGCTGCCGGTAGCCGGTCCGATTGCGCACCAGCAATAGCAGGCGGCAGGGATCTTCCGGCACCTCGGGGTTGGCGACCCAGACATCCGCCCCGGCAATCGGCTTCACCCCCTTGACGCGAGCCGCAGTATAGAACTTGACGAGACCGAACAGGTTGCCAAGGTCGGTCAGAGCCAGTGCCGGCATCCCGTCGCCGGCCGCCCGCCTGACGGCATCGCCGATGCGCACTATACCGTCGGTGATCGAGTATTCTGAATGAAGTCGGAGATGCACGAAATGGGGGGAAATCATGGTGTGCATTTTAGCGCGGCACCACCGCTCCGCCGAATTATCCGCACTGTACCGCGATCGTCCCCGTCAACGCCGGGAGGTGGACGAACCCCACGGCACCTGACGCCAGCAGATAGTACCTTCTGTGCCCAGTTTGAATTCCCGCCCTCCGGCCGCTACAATCGTCGCATGCTCGCCGGCGCAGGCCGCGCAGGTCAAGCTGATGGACAGGCATCTGACGCCAGCCTGGAGATATTCAGTGATGCCGGCATCCTGAACCATCTCGGACCAGTACCGGGCGTCGTAATGTTGGAGAATGCCAAGAATCGTCAGAGGATCCTGAAACACAGATGGCGCCAAGCGCTCAGTCGCTGGAGTCACGAAAATCCAAGCGATTGCGCTTGTTGCGGTCAACCCGGGAGAAAGCATGAAAATCAGACCCATTGTTGCGATCGCCGCCTTCACCCTGCTCGCTGCGGCCTCGCCCGCCTGCGCCGAGGCCGAGGTTCGCCACGAGCAGGTACAGTTCCAGGCAGGCACGAGCGGCGCCACCGTTAAGGGCACGGTCAAGGGCCGCCAGATCGTCGACTACCGGCTACGCGCGACTGCTGGCCAGAATCTCGATGTGGCCATCAAGGCGGGTAAGGTGTCGCCTTACTTCAACGTCCTGACCGCAGGTGGCGATAGCCCGCTCTTCGTCGGGTCTATCTCGGGCGATCACTTCTTCGGCCAGTTGCCAAAGGACGGCGAGTACACCATCCGCGTCTACCTGCTGGGCAATGCTGCCAGCAGCAACCAGTCGGCCACTTTTACCCTCGACATTGACATCACCAGCAAGCCGGTGTCCGCCGCCAGAGGATCGACGCCGCCCGCCAGGTACGATGCGTCGGGGAAGATCAAGTGCTCCGAGGACAAGGACACGCTTGACCGCCAGTGCGACTTCCGCGTCGTACGCAACGTTGCTACCCGCAGCGCCCAGATCTGGATCGCTTACGGCCCCGATGGCCGCACCCGCGTTCTACACATTGCCGGCAAGAGATTCACCACCGACGACGGGGCCGGCCTCTCCGCCCAGCGCGCAGACGACAACTGGCGTATCGGCGTCGCTGGCAGAGAGTTCTACCTGATTCCGGATGCCCTGCTTCACGGCGGCTGATCACCCGCCGCCTGCCACAGTCGAACGAACCGTCCGCCAACCTTGACGCAAAGCGTAATCCGGTTACGCTTGCAGCCCCAGAACCCGATGGAGAGACACCATGATCATCGAAGACCCGCTCGTCGTGCGCAGCGACCGCGCTGACGGCCTTACCACGCTGACACTGAACCGGCCCGGCCAGTTCAATTCTCTGTCGCAGGACATGTTGACCGCGTTGCAATTCGAACTCGATGCCATTGCCGCCCGTGAAGCCGTGCGTGTCGTTGTCATCGCCGGCGCCGGCAAGGCTTTCTGTGCCGGTCACGACCTCAAGGAAATGCGTTCCAATCACGACAAGGGCTTCATGCAGGCGCTGTTCCGGCAATGCGGCGAACTGATGCTGACCCTCACCCGCATGCCGCAGCCGGTGATCGCCCGTGTGCACGGCATCGCCACCGCCGCCGGCTGCCAACTGGTGTCGATGTGCGACCTGGCGGTCGCCGCCGATGTCGCCAAGTTTGCCGTTTCCGGCATCAACGTCGGCTTGTTCTGCTCGACTCCCGCCGTTGGCCTCGCGCGCAACCTCGGGCGCAAGGCCGCCCTGGAAATGCTGTTGACTGGCGACTTCATCGACGCCATGGAAGCGAAAACCAAGGGGCTTGTCAATCGCGTCGTCCCCGCCGACGCGCTGGATGCCGAGGTCGAACGCCTGACCCAGTCGATCCTCGCCAAGAGCGCCGTCGCCGTACGCATCGGCAAGGGAATGTACTACAAGCAGCTGGAAATGGGCCTGACAGAAGCCTACGATTACGCCAGCGAGGTGATGGCCTGCAACATGATGAGCGAAGATGCCGGCGAAGGCATCGACGCCTTCATGCAGAAGCGCAAGCCGGAATACAAGGGGCGTTGAAGCGGTGTGACAGGCTCGGTCAGCGCTGCGCGTAGCCGGTCAGATCGTAGTGCTCGTGCTTGACGGGTTTGCCGTTGGCGAATCGCTGCCGGGTTTCATGCGCGATGTAGCGCCGCACTTCCGGGGGATATCCAGAACAGGTTGTACACATTGACACCGTACTTGTCGCTCTGACTCCAGCCAACGCCTTCGATGCGGAACGCCTCGAAGGTGCCCGCCGGAACCGTGATCCGCTCCTTGGCGACGACTTGGTAGTCGATCTCCGAGTGGTAGGTTGAACCCTTCGTATTGACCAGCCGGTGGCGCGCGGTCCACCGCTTGCCGAGGCTGTATTCGGCGATGTGGTGCTGGGCATCGGTGTAAAGGGTTCCATCCGAAAGCTTGACGGAATTGGCGACCGCATTGCGGGCCGCCAGCATTCTCGAAAACGCTTCGATCGCCTTGAGCATCCCTTCGCGACTCGCATCCAGTTGGACGCTGACCTCGAACCCTGCCGCCTTTAGTTCGCCGGCAATCGCCCTGGCGTCATTCACCGGGTTGACCAACGGCGCATTTGCGTAGCTGCTGTTGCCGATGGCCAGTGCGTAACGCGGGAGCTTGTACAGGGGCACGCCCGCCTGGGCAAGCACATGGCCAGGCGCAAGCGTCAGCGCACCCACGGCGAGTGTTCCCTGCAGGATAGGCCGGCGCAGCGGGCTGTGCTCCGGGGTGAACGGAAAATGGTCGACGCTCACTCAATTGATCCTCGCCTCGGTTCTGCGTGGTCCAACGGTCGTGCTACGGAACGGGAAAGCCCATGACGCTTGGGCGAGTAGCGCGGCCACGCCAGCCAATGTCAAACATCGCTCGCCCGTCCTCGGGTGACCTCAAGCTACTTGCCGATCACGCCCTGCAGGCCCGCGTAGACGGCAGCCAGCGTAGTGCCGGCGGCCGTGAGCGTCCCGCCCAGATCGTTGAATCTCTTGACCACTGCCTGAAATTGGTCAGTCTTCTCGGCCCCGTTGCTGACCAGGCGAGCGAGTGCCACGGACAGCCCCGCTGCCCGCTGAACCCGAGCCTTTTGCCGGGACATGCTGCCGATGATCAGGCCGGTCACAAAACTCAGCCCGATGCTTGCGGCGTACTCGATGAACTCGCGCCATTCGCGCAAACCCATCGGCAGGATCGGCGTGCCATCGACCAACGACGTCAGTACGCTCATGCCAAGCACTGCCAACCCCGACATGCTGATCGCCATGAATGCCAGCAACCAGCGCGGACGCCGCTGACGTGCGGCCAGAAGCAAGCCGAACGGCAGCGGGATGAGCAACGACACCACTCGCAAGTAAATCGTATTCAGATCATACACGACGACAATCAAGCCGTGCGTCAGCAACAGCAGCGCTAGCGGTGCCAGCCAGTTGCTCAGCCAGTCCGCCGCACCGGGAAGAACCTCGGTCTCATCCTCCAAGCTCGACCCAGCTTCTTCGACAGCGATTCCAGCGGACGCCTCCCTTAGGTCGGTCAGCACCCCATCCTGCGCGGCCAGTTGCTTCTCGAGCACATCAATGCGCTCGAGCAAAGGCTTGAAGAGGTAAAGGTCACGGCGACAGACGGGGCAAACCACAGCCCCGTCATTGATATCGCTGACGCAGTAGGGGCAATGCACGGATTACTTGGCCACGTTCAGCTTGAACACCGCATTCGATATCCGCCCGTCGCTATCCTGGACGCTGACCCGGATCTGATGCTCGCCCGGCGGCACCTCCGCCGCTTTGAGATCGATGCCCTTTTCCGACAATCCGGCCTGAATGCGCTCGGTCAGATCGACATTGGGGCTACGCAGATAGGTCAGCTTGACTGACGACAGGTCAATCTTCGCTCCGCCGTGCGGCTCGAAAGCAATCTGCAGTGCAAACGGGGAGGCCAGTGACGGGCTGCCCGTATCCGGCGACAGGATCCGGATTCCCGGACCACGGGTAATCGAACGGGTTGCTGGCGCCGTTACCGGGGCTGGCGGCAAACGCGCTTCGGACTCCTTGATCAGGGTATCGGCTGTAGCCCCCGCGACCAGGAGCAATCCGAAAAGAAACGAGACTAGGGGCTTCAACATGCGCTTCCTCCGTCGGCACAAAAAACAGCAGGGCAGCGAAAAGTATAGAGCGTTTCGCATCACTTGCCGAAAAGATATACTTCGCAGGACCGCGCCAACAAGGACGAACAATGTCAGGTTCAAGCACCTCTTCGGGCGTTCTGTCTCACAAGAAGCGTCAGACACTGACCAGACTCTCGGCACTCTCCTTGGTGCCGATGCTGCCGACGCAGGTCTTGGCCTCCGCCATCCATGCGTTGCCACGCGCTGCGCTGATTATCGGCAATAGTGCCTATCCGGATAGCCCACTCACCAACCCTGTCAACGATGCGAACGCGATTGCTGGCGAACTCAAACGACTGGGTTTTTCGGTGGACCTTCAGATCAATGCCGGGCATGCGACCATGAACGAAGCCGTGCACAATTTCGGCACGAACCTGACCAGGAGCCGAGCGGTCGGGCTCTTCTATTTTGCCGGCCATGGACTGCAGCTCGACTGGCGGAATTTTCTGGTTCCGGTCGACGTGCGGCTGGACCAAGCCGATGATGTGCCACGCCAGACGGTCGATCTCGGCAATCTCCTGAACAGTTTGGGCAGGGCGGGCAATGCGATGAACATCGTCGTGCTCGACGCCTGCCGCGACAATCCATTCGGCTCCGAGCACAAGACTGGCAGAGGATTGAGCCAGATGGACGCGCCGATCAGCACCTTGCTCGCCTATGCCACTGCGCCGGGCAACGTCGCCTCCGATGGCACGGGCAAGAATGGGCTGTACACCGAGAATTTTCTCAAGGAAATGGTGGCGCCGGAAGCCAGGATCGAGGACGTGTTCAAGCGCGTTCGCCTGGCGGTGCGCCGCAGCTCACAGGGCCAGCAGATTCCCTGGGAAAGCACCTCGCTGGAGGAAGATTTCTATTTCATTCCACCAGCCGAAATGCGCAAGCGCTCGCAAGACGAACTCGACCGGCTTTTCGCGCAGGAACTGGCGCAGTGGGAGAGCGCTCGGAAAGCGAACGAACCGGGACCCTTGGTCGCTTATCTGCGGGCGTATCCCAGTGGCCAGTTTTCCGAACTCGCGCAAACCACGCTCGACCAATTGCTGGCCAAGCAGGGCGAGAGGAAAATAAGCATTGCCAACACCGAGAAAAACCCATTTACCAAAGGAACCGCCTCTGCGGGGGAATTCCGGGTTGGCGACAGATACCTTTACCGCGTCATCGATCTGCTGACCGGAATTCAATCAAGGGAATTCACCCGAGTTGTCACGGAAATTACGGACAACGAAGTGATTTTTAACAAGGGCGCCGAAATCACCGACATCCTGGGCAACCCACGAAAACTAGCTAACGGACGAATTCTTGGTCCCAATCAGACCTATGCTTCCGAATATAGCCTCGGCAAGACTTGGAGCACCCGCTTCGAAACCACCTACCCCGATGGCACAACCAGCGTAATCGAGAGGGAATTCAAAGTGGTGGCCAAGGAAGCAATCACCGTTCCCGCCGGCACCTTCGACACGTTTCGCATTGAGTCCTTTGGCCGGCGGCTGGGCTTCTCGACCCGCATCGAACACACTTACTGGATGGCACCTGGAAAAATCGCCCGCCATATCGCTTACAACGCGATGGAACGGCGGAGAAATTTCAGTTTCGTCAACACCGAGCGCTTCGAGTTGGTGTCGTTTACGCCAGGAAGCTGAAGCCCGATTGCGCGCTCTTTAGCCAAACGCCAGCGGAGTGAAAAACGGGAAGCGGGGTAAAATCCCGCTCCATGCCTGTTCCTTCCCCTGCCCGCCAGACCCTGCTGCTGTTCCTGCTCACCCTCACGGTGTTGCTGCCGGGCATCTGGGAAGCTACGGGTTTGACCGGCAAAGACGAGTTCTTCCTTGGCCTGCGCACGCCAATGGAGATGATCGAGGGCGATCACTGGCTGGTGCCCTTCCTCGACGGCGCGCCACGGATCCGCAAGCCACCCCTGCTTTACTGGGCCACCCGCATCAGCTACGAGATTTTCGGAATCTCGCTGGCCAGCGCCCGGCTGGTGAGCGTTCTCTTCGCCGCCCTGCTGGTCGTGGCGACGGCGGGAATCGCGCGCCGCCTTGCTGGCCAGGCGGAAACCGGCTGGATTGCTGGCTGCATCCTGCTCGGCTGCCTCGGCATGGCCAGCGAGGCCCGCCGCCTGATGCTCGATGTGCCGGTGGCCGCATTGTCCACCGCTGCATTTTGGAGCCTGCTGGTGTGGCTGGATTCTGGCAAGAAAAGGTGGTTGACCGCAACCAGCGTGCTGCTGGCCGCCGGATTCTTGACCAAGGGACCGATCGTCGCCCTGGTCTGCGGCGGTGGCTGCCTGGCATTGCTGGCTAGCGGTCGCCTACGCCTGGCGCAACTCCGCCAGCAGTTTGTGCCGCTGGCCGTCCATGCCCTGCTGATCGCCGCCCTTGCCTTCCCGTGGTTCTTCGTCGTCCGCGCCCTTTACCCGGACGCCGCCGACCTGGTGCTGGCCGACGAACTGGAATCGCGCCGGTTCTTCAATTTTTCGCCGGGGATCCTGCTCAGCCTCCTTAATATTGCGCTGCCCTGGGTCTTCGTCTTCATCGCTGCCGCCTGGGCGTCGTGGAAGCGCCCGGTACCCGATCGTCTGCTGCTGTTCTGGTTTTTCGCCACCTTCCTGCCCTTCGCCTTCATCAAGAGCTTCGACCGCTACCTGATCGGGTCGCTGGTGCCGCTGGCGATCCTGGTTGCACTGGCTTTGCCCGAGATGCGCAGCCGCTGGCCATTCCGCCTCGGCCTGCTGCTGGCCCTGCTGCTCGGCGCGGGACTTGCCATCTTCACTTTCTGGTTCGGCCTTGGCGGATGGTACTGGCCGGTCGTGCCCGCCCTTTATTTCGTGTGGGCCTGGTGGCAACAACGCAGCATCGGGCATACGCTAGCAGCACCCGCCCTCTACTGGATCGCACTGCTCTGGGGGCTCTTTCCGGCCGTCGGCGTCAATGCCGTTCCTGACAGCGTGCGCGAACTCGGGCGGACTCGCGACATCGCCATGTTCGACGGCCCGCAGCCGGCATTGCTGCCGATTCTCAGCCAGCGCACGCACCGGCACTACGGAACCTTGGATCGCCACGACCTCGCCGAGCTTCAAGCCCTCACGGCGCTGGTCTTTCTCGAAAGCAAGGATGCTCCCCGCTTCCAGGAGTTGGTAACGAAAGCCGGATTTCGCGCCCGCCAGGTTGACAGCTACCAGACCCTGGCATCGCATGGCTCGGGCCTGCGTTTCGCGAAGGTCGGCGCAACGCTTGCCGACTGGCGGAAAGCCTTTGCTGCTCGGGATCTGGCAGCCCTGATGACGACCATCATCTGGTTCGAGATCGACGAGTCATGAGCATAGCGCGCTGGCTGCAGGCTTTCCTTTTCCTGCTCGCCCTGGCTGCGGCCGCATGGCGAGCGCCGACGCCGGAGGCTCCGGCGTTTACTGTGCCACCCGCGCTATCGGCAATTGATGCGCCAGCCTCTTTTTCCAGCGCCACGCTGCCTGTGGCCGCACCATCTGCCCATGCCGCGACGCTCGCCGAACTGCCTGACGGCCGCATTGCAGCAGCCTGGTTTGCCGGCACCCGCGAGGGCGCCGCCGATGTCGCAGTCTGGTTCTCGACGCTGAATCGCGGCACGTGGAGCACGCCACGGCAAATCGCCACGCGGGAGGGAACGGCCGCTGCAACCCTCACCTTCGTGCGCAAGATCGGCAATCCCGTTCTGTTCGCCGAGGGCGACCGCCTTCACCTGTGGTACGTCAGCGTTGGGTTAGGCGGATGGGCAGGTAGTGCGCTTAACCATAGTGTCTCGCACGATGGCGGACACAACTGGACGCCGGCGGTCAGGTTGCACACTTCACCATTCGCCAACATCAGCACGCTGGTACGCGCCCCCCCACTGCCGCTGGCTGACGGTGGACTCGGTTTGCCGGCCTACCACGAGTTCATCTCCAAGCATGGCGAATGGCTCCGGCTTGCCGCTGACGGCCAGATCATCGACAAGGTACGCATGGGCCATGACGGGCGCACCCTGCAGCCAGCCGCCGCTGCGTTCGACGATCGTCATGCCCTGGCCATCCTGCGCGATGGCGGTCCGGGACCCGGCCGCATCCGCAGCGTCACGACCGTTGACGGAGGCCAGGACTGGAGAGCGGCGAACCCATTGCCCCTGCCCAATCCGAATTCCTCGGTCGCCCTGTTGCGCCTGCGGAGCGGCCGGTTGCTGATTGCCGGCAACGGCGCAAGCAACCGGAACGACCTGCTGCTCTGGGTATCCGACGATGACGGAAAGAACTGGCGTCCAGCACCGACGGTTGAGCGCGCCGACGACCCGCGGGTCGAGTTCTCCTATCCGGCACTGCTGCAGGCCCGCGACGGCAGTATCCACCTCGCCTATACCTGGCACCGCCAAGGCATCAAGCACGCGGTATTCAACGAGTCATGGCTGGACGGCCAGGGACCATGAATCCGACCGCCATGTACGGTTTCCTGGCCCACGGCATCATTATTGGGGCATTTGCTGCACTGCTGCCAATCGGCGGAACGCAACGGATTCTTGGGCTCATCGCCATCCCCGTCGCGCTAGGCGCCGGCGTTGCTTCATTCATGCACGGCGTAATTGGCACACCATCACTGACACTGCTTGCACTCGCCATCTGTCAACTTGCGGGCGAGACAGCTTCGCCCCTGAGTTACCGCGCCGCCCGCACCCTGCTCACCTTTGCCGTGCCCTTTTTACGCAATGGCGCTCGGCGTCGGGCCATTCGATCCCTTTGCACTGGGCTATCAGCCTTTGCTCATGCTGGTCGCAAGCATGCCATTGGCGGCAATGCTCTGGTGGCGCCGACTGGGCTACTGGCTATTGATCCTGGCACTCGATCTCGCCGGCTACGCCAGCGGGCTGTTCGCCAACCTATGGGACGTCCTGTTTGATCCATTGCTGGTGTTGGTAGCGCTGGCGTCCGTTGTCCGGCAACATCTCCAGTCCATACGCTCAGCGCGGTCGATTGCCAGGTGACCTTGGCTGATTGATCTGGCAGACCGAAAAACTGGGATGGTCCCGTTTCTCGAGAACGACGGTCGGGAATATCCGACGAAATCCGGAAACAAACAGCGGCAGGAACAAGAGCCCAGCCAAACGCAAATAGCTTGGGCAGCCCCGCCACAACAAGCAGGGCTGAGGTTCCAGTCGACCGAGGCAGTGTTTACCCAGTCCTGCCGGGCATTTACGCAGCAATCTCCAATCTGCCCGCTTCACGCTCCAACCGCCTCATCTCTGCGGTCAGGCTGACCTGCTGGCCAGCCGTAATCATGCGCAATCCGGCACGCCACTCAAAACTGATATAGCGAGCGGGGAATCTTGGCGCTGTATAGCGCATCGGCTATCGTATGCAGATCGGGGCGCTCAATGCGGCGTCCGTCACTCAATGTCGCAACAAAGTTGTTCTTTACGAGCGATACGCTTGCTTGGTTGGCCATGAATATTCCTCGTGTGCGCTTACCTGTTGTCATGTCGATCAGCTCAGTTGAACCGCTTGCCAGATTGCTCGATCGCGGCACGGAACTCCGCGAAGGAGAGTTCACGGACGACCGTGGCGGCCAATGTATCGCGCAGGTCATAGCTTTCATCGCTCGAGCGAAAGCCATTCGCGGCCGCCGAGTTGGAGTGCTGACGCATCGGAGACTGAATAGAAAGGGTGGGTGACATGGCATTTTCTCTTTTTGTCTGTTGATGTGGCCATGATGCCAAAGCGCAACAGAATCATGCGTGAATGAATTCACGAACTCGGCAAGAAAGGTGACATCGGCAACGCTGGATCGTGGCGAGGCAAGCTGGCGCTCGGGTGGCCTTGCTGTCGCCGTGCATCGGTCAGCGGGCATGCTGCAGATATCGCCTTGAGGCTTGGCCGCTCGGCGTCCGTGCGTCATGGCCGGGCAACCAGGGCTGGCGGAATCGATGCGGGGATCCTTCGCTCTCTTCAGGGCAAATTTGATTCAAGAATGATCACGTCCCGGGACGTGATCAAGCGGCTAGAACGAGTTCGTTGACTCCTGAAAGGCTGAACTGCGCGTCAGATTGAGACCACAGGGATTTCGCTGCCCGGTTCGCCAGCCTCCTCCACCACCGGTATCCTGTAGGACTCGGAGGCCCAGCAACCAAGGTCAATCTGCCGGCAACGCTCCGAGCAGAAAGGGCGCCACGAATTCTCTGGTGCCCACAGTACTTCAGCCCCGCATTGCGGGCAGCGAACCTTGCGCGCTGCCATCAGAGATTGCAGAAGGTAATGTTGAAAATCTCCCGCGTCTTTTATAGGAACTCGGGAAACCAGTCTTTAGTATTCATAAGCTACGCATTGGGCTACACGGACTGATGACGGCTGAACAACGTTTAACTCAAACCCCGATTACACAAAATTCCGGACAGCCTTAGTGAAATTCAAAAAAACACCTTCACCCAAAACCAATTTCGCTTACACCAACGCAAAAATCTGGAACTGAGTATCAGGTCTGTAATTGATTTTATCGTTTCTCTAACCTCGTCTTTACTTCTACCCTAAAGCCAGTCCTGCACTGACGGCTACATTCATCTGGAACCAAATTATTGCAATGCTCATTCATAAATTCGGATGAAATCACACCTGCTATTGCATTTTCAGCAAAATAGTCAATGTAAAGTCTAGCAGCCATCCCACCAACATCATAGCACTTGGCATCAGGGCTTCCCGGTCTTAGATCACGCGCTTTGCTGGCATCAGGGGAAACACTGGTTTTGATGAAGAAGGCAGCAAGCCCAAAAAAGACAACTATAAAAACTATTGCTTTAAAAGTTTTGTCAAACGTGTCCATTTTTTTAGGAATAGACGGGGATTCAGAAGGTGGAAATGCGAGAGAAGGGTTTTTATCTGCTAGTGGAGATGCCGCCGCTGGCCTTGCCTTTGTCCTTGCCTCTGCCTTTGTCCTTGCCTCTGCCCTTATCGTTGCCCTTGCCTCCCTTATCCATGGCGTCAATCCTGCTGCTGCATCCGCTGCTACCGCTACTGACTCCTCCGCCGCTTTTGCCCTCGCCGCCTTTGCAACTGGCCCCTCTGCCGCTGCCGCCCTTTCCTCTGCTGCCTTCACCACCTTTGTAACCTCTGCATTCGCAGCGGCTAGTGCCACTTGTGCAGCTTCCGCTTCGGCCTTTAAAGATTCCAATTCCGCCAGCGTCCCTATATGTTCAGGTGCCGCTGCCGCTGCCGCTGCTTTCGCTGCCGCTGCTGCTATTGCAGCTTCAGCCTTTGCATAAATAGCACCGCATTTCGGGCACTCGTAGTCGGGCACGGCCTCACTTGCCTGTCTGATGTAGCCACACTTAGGACAAATCGTACTCACTACAGTCCCTCATTAGATCTTGGTGCCATACGCATATTAGCATCTAACTCTTTTTGCCCACCACACACAAAAAATTCCGTTTTGGGCATGAGAGTATGAATTCAGATATAGGAGCGCGCAAGTTTCCAATCGCCTGCGTCATTTCTCAACTGACGCTTCAAGCACCATCTTGAGCGACGAAATTGCTTGCCAGCAATGAAACGTAATGCCTATGTCTCTATTGCTTGCGCCAATGTAGCCGTAGAACTTCGCCATGGCCTTCAATCGCTTAGTGTGGTCTGTGACCTCGCCCAGCATATAGAGCCAGAAGGAAATGTCCCTGTCTTCAACCTGCTCTAACTGACGGCGGCGGGGAATTTGATGCCACTCGTAGCCCTTGATGATCTTCCAGTCCTGAGACGATGGGGGGCAGCATTCCCCGTCCATGAGCTTGTTGAGCCTGTCAGCGTCTAGTGCCTTCAGAAGCTCCTCCTGCTGCTCAGTTGCAGGACTGGCGTATGCCGCGTCAATTACCTTCCGATAGGTATCCTGTTCGGCCAGACTATCTGCCTCGGCTTTCTTGATTGCCGCGATTACTGCTTCCTTGCTACGCGGTAGCACGATTGCCTACCAGCCCTTTGAGAATGTCGCCAACCACGGCAAGCTCGGCTCGGCTGACGGGATCGAGGTGGGCTTGGTTACGTTCCTTGGTGATGCCGTAGGCTTCAATGATGAATTGTGCGGCCTTCAATCGAACTGCATCCGTTTTTGATGTGGTTAGGATGCGCCGAAGCTCGTCAACAGCTTCCGTTAGTGTTCCCTGAAGCTGCCCCATGGCTTGACGCATTCCCGCCCCCCTAAGCTCTTCCAGAGATTCCATGAAGTCTGGGCAGTGGTTGAGCCACTGCGAGACAGTGGAGGGCTTCACGCCGACGATCTTGGCGGTCTCCGCCCCCGATAGGCCAGAAGCGAGTAGCGGCAAAGCGCGAGTCTGCTTGCTAGTTGGCTTCTTGCCCATCGGATTTCTTCGGGATTGTTCGGGTCAGTCGATCACCACAACCCAAGGCCACGACGACGAGTGTTGAACGCCGAGTTACCACCAAACGCGGCAGCACTGCCGTCAATCAACGGACTGAAGCCTTTTAAAACTCGCGCAAGGCTTACCGATGATTTTCTTTGGTCAAACGATTGAATATCTTGCTTGGTGTCGCCAGACTTACGACAGCCACCATGCAAGTTTTTGTTGAAGGTGGTTAGGTTGATTGCCATTTTGATACCTCTCGACGTAATTGACCTCGGTGCAATCAATTGCAAAGACCAATCGTGACATTCCAAATCATAGTCGATAGCTATTAAATGAGCAATCAAAATTACCGACGATAATTTTCCCGCTTTCTTTTCTCCGCTTCGTTGGCTTGCCGAATCAACCTATCAAACTTTTCCTCGACCCAATCAGGAACATCGTAAAAGCGAGGCTTGTCCTCTCCAGAGCAGCGGCCCAATTTGAGACGGGCATCACGAAGACAAGACTCCCATTCAGCGATCTTCATTTGGTTGTCTTTTAACGCCATTGATTCGGCAGGGGTGGGAGGTGTTGATGGCATTCCCGTGAAATCTTCGTCGTAGATAAGCAAGTTCTCCAATTCATCTTGAAGCCTATGAAGACGTTCAATGATGAATCTTTCGTAAAATCTGAGACGATGCTCTCCAGCATGGCGAGATTCCGCATACTGGCGTTCCCAATTCAGTTCAAATCCTCTGGGCCAAGGGGTGTAAGCCCAGAATGTTGTAGAGGAGGGATCGCTTGTGATGTTTCGCTCACCCGTAATGATTTCCTCGTCAGACCATCCAAGTGTTTTTCTACGTCGCATGGCTGATGGATTTACACCACGGTCTTCTGCCCACGCCACAAGAGGGCGACTAACATCATTGAGGCTTAAAACTACGGTGTTGGTTCGCTCTCGTGACTGAGTCTTCTTATCTGCCCAGACAATGTTCTCGTGGGTATAGCCTTGAAAATTATCCTTGCGGTGAATCGAGGCATCACTGCATGGACGAAAACCCATATGCCGAATGAAATCGGGAAGACTCTCCAACTCTGGGCACAGATAGGCGTAGGCATTCTTGCAACGTGATTTCATGTTCTCCCAACATGAGCGAGTGCCCTCGAAAACCACATTGCCCACTTGTTTTCGGAATTGAGCGTAAAGCTCATTGCGGTTCATTAGCCCTGCGGAATACTCTTCTAAAGATTTGATTGCTGCTTCTGGTAATAGCTTTTTCATTTCACTCTCCTTAGATTGCTCCTTCGGCAGTTTCACGATCCTTTAGGATGTAAGGTTCGAGTTGCAAAGGAGCATCGGGAAAAACCCCGGTGGTCACCTGCCAACCGTTTTCGCAACTTCGAGAGATTGCTGCCGCATCCATGCGCGAACATCATCAGCGGCCCATGCTGTGACACGCTCAGATAATTTAACGGGACGAGGGAATTGCCCTGCCTTAACTTTCCGCCATAGGGTCGCTGACGAGAATGGAATGATGTGGGGGACTAACTGCGATTGGCGAACATAGCCCGTGATGGGCAATGCACCCTTGGTGGGTTCCTGCTTTGACATTTGCTGATCCTTCGTGGTTGGTTAAGTTTCGCCACGATATCCACAAAGGTCTTGAACGGTTGCCATGGCAAACAAAGAGTCTCCATGGATGGTGGATGGCTCTACTTGCTGCCAGCCTCCTCCTTGAACCCAATCAGTTTAAGCCCCTCACGAATGCTGTCGTTGATCTTGCTCTTGGAGAAAAAATCTTTCTCAAGTTCGCCGCAAGTCTTAACGGGCCATTTCTTAGTTGCCTCGTCAATTGCTTCGGCAATCTTGGAACTATTGGGCTTAGTACCCCACGCAAAACACTTCTGTTCTTTGGACAACAAGATTGCCAATGCCGCAATCTGCTTGAGTAGCGTCTTCCTACTTGCTGGCGACATGGGCGGCTCATCACCACCTCCCCCATGTGTAATCGCACTTAAATCCACCGTCAATACGATAAGGTCAGCTACGGTTATTCGCCGCCGAGGAAAGAAAACTGGCACCAGACCCCATGGCTTAATACGTAGGCCACCCGCGATGTACGCCTCGCCGTCGCGTGCAATTTTTATCAACACGTCGGGAACAAGGAACACCGCCCACTCTGGATAATCCTTGTGATCCTCCCAATCCTCTATATCTGAAGTTTGTGTTTCGCCTTCGTCGCGTTCTGCCCCCCAAAACTCTTCGATGGCAACATAAAGCACACCCTCAATCGCATAATTGAGAAGCACGGGAACTGGCAAACTCCACTCAGAGGCCAAATCAGTGATTCGATGGTATTTCTTCTGTAGAAAATGCTTCGCATCATTAGGCATGTCTGAACCTTTCACACGGCGGCGAGTTTGAGTGGAACCACGTTAATCGGCTTACCCGTTTCACAAGCATCAATGAATTGAGACAGCAACATAAGTGCCTTCCTGCGTTCCTCAACGTAATCATGCTGGTCATACACGCCAACAAGACCACCTAAAGAATGATTGAGGCACCTCTCTGCAATCAACAAATCCACTCCAAGTGCCCCCAAATGACTTCTTGCTGTTGAGCGCAAATCGTGGGGAGTGAAGTGACGGCACTTATCCCCCATGATCTTCTTGCAGAATGTATTGATTGCTGCGTTCAGTGTTACTGGTTCCATGGTGGCATCGCCAACTGCTTTTTTTCTTGAGCGGATTGGTAAGACGTACCCTGATCCAAAGGCAAGCGATTGGAGTTCCAGAAACCAAGCAGTGACTTGAGGGGTCATGGGGATCAGGAAATCTTTAACGTCTTCGCCATTGTTCGCCTTCACCTTGCGTCCCTTGATGTTTTCCGCAGGGATCGTCCAAAGTCTCTTCTCAAAATCAATATGCTCCCACTTTGCCCCAACAAGTTCGCCGATGCGGGTGGCTGTCGAAAGCAGAATCTTGACCATCAGAGCATTCTGAACACCCATTGCTGGCAACGCTGGCAACAACGCCCTCAACTCAGGCTCGGATAGTTTGATGCGACTCCGACTTGTTGGGCGGGGGCCAATCACAGAGTTTGACTTGATATGTGCGCTAGGGTCACCTGCAACAACATGCCGCGCAATTCCGTGACCAAACACTTCTCGCAGTGCAATCAAGACAAGCCGGGCAACGTGACGTGACTTCACGGTTACACGCTCAACAATATCAACTAAGAGGAGAGGTTCAACCTCACGGGCAGGCATATTCCCGATCAATGGGAACACGTAATCTCTAAGTTGTTGCCTGCGGCCTTTGATGGTTGCTGTGGCAAGACGGCCCGAAGCCTTCTCCAAATAGTCTTCAGCCAATTGTTGCACCGTCCAAGCGTTTGCAGTGGTTAGCTTGGCCTTCTTCTTCTCCATGGCAACGTCAGTGCCTCTTTGGATGCTGGCTCGATCTTCAGCAGCGAATCTTCTTCCGTCTGCAAGGGAAATGTCTGGGTATCGGCCAATTGTCTTTTCCTTGGCCTTGCCCCCATGCCGGTATCGCAGTACCCAAGACGCCACCCCTGATGGCGAAAGCGTGAATGTGAGACCGTCGCCATCAGACTTAGCGACCGGAATACCAGCTTTCATCCACTGCCTAATTTGAACATCTGTCAATTTCCCCATACCGCTCTCCGATCACACTGAGCTACACATGCGCCATTCGGCTACACTCTGGGCTACACACACTCGCCTTCATGTCATGATACAACATGCGACCGCAAGAAACACAAAACCCCGCAACGGCGGGGCTTTCAGCAGGTCTTTAAGATGGCGTGATATGCGGGTGGAGGGCGTTACAGATTACAGAAGGTCAGGTCGAAATTCACGTCGCGCTCGGCAACCCTGGCCTTGAGTTCGCCAACCGGCGGGTTGGTGAAGCGAATGTTGAGGAAGTACTTGTTGGCGCTGACTTCTGGAATGGCCTGCTCGTCAACCTTGACTTCGACCCGCACCATCTGCGCCGCCGTCCCGCCCAGATTGAGCTGAAACTGGCCGGCGGTCGCGGTATGGTTCTTCGCGCGTCCACTGGAGCGCAACAGGCGCAGCACGATCGCCGCAGCGTCGCGCAGCGGCAAGGGTTGCGTCCATCCGGCAATCGCGTCGCGCCGGATTCCGGGTTCCCGGTGCAACCACCAGTGATAGGACGGCAGATCGAATTCGCAGACACCGCCGGGTATTGCCGCACGACTCTTGATCCCCATTAGCCAGTCGTTGTCGCGCAGGTACTGACCCATCTTCCCGGTCATACCGAGCAGGGCCGCCGATGAATGCTCGATCTCGTAAAGAGCGCCGGACAGCGCTTCTTCGGAAATCTCGGGGTTATTGCGATAGGCCAGTAGTGTTTGGCGCTGGCGCTCAAGTTCCTGGATGAGATCCATCTTGAGGTCGGCACGGGCTGCCGTCTCGAGTATCTCGAAAAGCGTGACGAGTGCCGTGTGATGTTCCAGTTGCCCGTCGCTTTCGGCGAAGTACGCTGTCTTTTCGAACAAATCTTCGAGGCGCAGGAGGGTGCGGATGCGCTCGTTGAAGGGGTATTCGTAGGTGATCACGCGCTTTGGGCTTTGACGAGCGGAAAATTGCCCCAATTCTGGAGCCATCTACGGGCAAACCTCAACTGGTTGCGTTAGCTATTTGAGATAACAGGCGCAGATATTTCCGGTGCAGCTCGGCGACCTGCCCGTCGAGATGCGGCAGATCGCCATCATTGGCCAGCACATCGTCAGCCGCCGCCAGACGTTCTGCACGCGACGCCTGGGTCGCCAGAATGGCGCGGACTTCGCCTTCGCCTATCCCGTTGCGTGCCATCACGCGGCTGATTTGCAGGTCTTCCGGGCAGTCGACCGCGACAATGCGGTGGCAGCGCTCGCGGTAGGCTCCCGACTCAACCAGCAACGGTACAGCGAGGATCACATAGGTGAACCAGCCTCGCGGCAACGCTCGTTCGACAACTCGCGAATCATCGGATGCAGAATGGCCTCCAGACGTGCGCGCGCTGCCGGGTCGGCAAAGACCAGTCGGCGCATTCGGCTCCGGTCGAGAGAGCCATCAGCAGTGGCCGCTCCTGCACCAAACTTCTTCAAGGAGCGCCGGCATCGCGGCGCCGTTGGCAGCAGTGAGTTCGTGGGCGATGGCGTCGGTATCGACAATCGTGATGCCGTGACTAGCGAAACAGTCGGCAGCGGCGCTCTTGCCACTGCCGATCCCGCCGGTCAGACCAACGACGAAATGGCTCACTTGCAGTTCAGTGCCGTCGATTTCGGCACGATACCCGTCGCGTGTTCCAGTATTTCAGTTTTTTTCGCCAGCGGCCCGCGCGCCTCGACCGTAAACTGCGGATCTTTACCGGTACGGGGAATCAGCTTGGCCGACTTGACCCCCTTCGCCTTCAGTTCTGCGAGCCGCTCCTGCCCGCCCCTCTCATTGGCAAAGACACCCAGCGATATGGCAAAGCGATAGGCGCCAGTATCGTGAACAACGAACAAGTCATCGACTCCCAGTTCCTTCAACTCCCCCACTTTCTTGTCCGCCTCGGCCTTGCTCGCCTGCGGCGGCACCAGCACCCACCAGCCAGCGCCCTCCGCCGCCACCGCGCGGCGCTCGACGCGGACACCGGAGAACTTCTCGGCCAGTGTCGATGCCAACTCATTGGCCTGGGCACCTGCCAGCCGATCCCAAAGCAGGCACAATTCTTCGGGTTCGGCAGGCTGCTCGGTAGCCCCCTTGGCCGGTGGTGTCTTGCTGCGGCCAACGATGCGCAGCCGATCGGCCGCCAGTTGCTGTTCGATGCGCCAGGCGTCGGGATTCTCGGGCCGCCCGAAATACCCCTCGACAAATGCGTACAGGAGCAGGTTGGCCAGAACCAGGAGAAAGACCAGGACCTTCAAGCGCTCAATCAACCTTGGGCAATGCTTCAGCGATTCGGCGATCGCCTCGGCCGGGTATTCGTAGTCCTCGAGCTTGCCGGAAAGAAAGCGGTCATAAGAGGCCATGTCGAAATGGCCGTGGCCGGTCAGGTTGAACAGGATGGTCTTCGCCTCGCCAGTCACCTTGCACCTGAGCGCTTCGTCGATGGCGGCCCGGATGCCATGGCAGGACTCCGGCGCCGGAATGATGCCCTCGGCGCGGGCGAACTGTACGCCAGCCTCGAAGGTGGCGACCTGCCATGCAACAACTGCGAAACGAGCGGCGAATCGCCGTGGTAGCGCAAGCCACCGGCGTGGATCCCGGTGGCATGAAGTCGTGACCGAGGGTATATGCGCATGATCGGCGTGGCAGCCGGAGACGTCGCCGTAGTCGTAGGCATAGGCGCCCTTGGTCAGGGTCGGGCACGAGGTCGGCTCGACGGCGACGCAGCGCAGGTTGGCCGCGCGCTTGTCGCCGGCCGCCTTGTCGGCGAGGAAGGGAAAAGCGATGCCGCCGAAACTGGAACCGCCTCCGCAGGGCCCGAAGATCACGTCTGGGTAGAGGCCAATCTTGTCGAACGCTTTTTTTGCTTCGAGGCCGATCACCGTCTGATGCAGCAGCACATGGTTGAGCACCGAGCCCAGCGTGTAGCAGGTTCCGGGATCGCCAGCGGCTTCCTCGACCGCTTCGGAAATAGCCAGGCCGAGCGAGCCCTGGTTGTCCGGATCGGCGGCGAGTGCGGCACGGCCAGCGTTGGTCAGGGTTGGTCGGGCTGGCGAAAACCTCGGCACCCCAAGTCTGCATCATCGAGCGGCGGAACGGTTTCTGCTCGTAACCGACTTTTGACCATGAAGACCCGCACCGGCAAGCCGAACATCTGCCCGGCGAAGGCAATCGACGAGCCCCACTGGCCAGCGCCGGTTTCCGTGGTCAGGCGCTTGGTCCCGACCATCTTGTTGTAGAAGGCTTGCGGCACAGCGGAGTTGGGTTTGTGCGAACCGGCCGGCGAAACACCCTCGTACTTGTAGAAGATTTTCGCCGGCGTGCCCAGCGCCTGCTCGAGGCGCAACGCCCGGCACAGAGGCGACGGACGCCACAACGCATAGATCTGGCGCACCTCTTCGGGAATGGCGATCCAGCGCTCGGCCGACATTTCCTGCTCGAGGATCGGCATCGGGAAGATGGCGCCCATTTGCTCCGGCGTCACCGGGTTGCCATCGGGAGCGAGCGGCGGGGCCGGCGGATTGACCAAGTCAGCGACGACGTTATACCAGTGGCTGGGAATCTCTTCCGGTTCGAGGCTGATGCGTAGCGGTATCAATTCTTTCCTCAGTACTTTCCGCAAAAGCGGTAAATTACCCCAAAAGGCCTCGCCGACCAAGGGAAAGCCCCGGAATTTGTCATATCCCGCGGGTCAATCGCGCTCCCTGGCATCTCTCTCCTGTCGGGAAAGCATTGGCTATTCGGGCTGGCGCCGCTTTTTCCACCTTGGGGGTCGAGTCCGGTCCAGCAAGCGTTTCAACACGGTTTCCGTCCCGCCATCCAGCACTTCACAACGTGCGGAACGACGACGGCAGCACTGCCCCGCAACAAGCGGTATCCGAGCGGCGTATATTCATACTCGGGCGCCACGAAGTATTTCTCGGCGGAAGTCTTTGCCTCGTCGACAAGGCCTGCCGCCGGATAGACTGACAAGGACGTGCCGATCGTCAGGACTTTTGACGCGCTGGCGAACGCCATAGCCGCTTCGTCCATGAACCGCACGGCCTCGCCGAACCAGACCACGTCAGGCCGGAGCTGGCTGTTCTGTTCGCAGAGGTGCCCGATGTCGATCACGTCTGACGAGCCGATAGATCAAGGACGGATCAACCGAGCTACGCGCATTCAGAATCTCGCCTGGAGATGCATGACGTTCGTTGAGCCGGCACGCTCATGCAGATCATCGATGTTCTGCGTAATGACGACAACGTCAAACCGGGTCTCGAGCGCGGCAATCGCGAGGTGTGCGGCGTTTGGCGAAGCGCGCAGGACATCCTTCCGGCGCTCGTTGTAGAACGCCAGCACTGCTTCGGGATGGGCTTCCCATCCTGCGGGCGAGGCCACCGACTCAATCGAAATACTGATGCCAATAGCCGCCCATGTCGCGAAAGGTTTTCAGCCGCTCTCGGCACTGACGCCGGCACCTGTAAATACGACAATCTTTTCGCGCATCAAGTCCAATAGCCCTGATCCGGCCCGGCAGGAAACCAAGGGCCAGTCGGGAAGAGTCAACGACAACGAGCGGCGGGCAATCGGCGCAATCCCCGCGCCGTCAGCACCGGAAGCCCCCAGACGTCGTTATTTGGGGCGCGTTATGACAGGCGCCTGAACTTCAGCAAGGCATAAATCGCCGGAATCACCGCCAGCGTCAGCACGGTCGATGAAATCATGCCGCCGACCATCGGCGCGGCGATGCGGCTCATGACTTCGGCGCCGGTGCCGGTGCCCCACAGGATGGGCAGCAGGCCGGCCATGATGGCGGTGACGGTCATCATCTTGGGGCGCACGCGCTCGACGGCGCCTTCCATGATGGCGGCGTAGAGATCGGCCGGTTGCGGTCGACGGCCTTCAGAGGCACATTTTGACTGGATCGCCGTCCACGGCGTGGTCGAGATAGATCAGCATGATCACGCC
The DNA here is from genome assembly GCA_016714975.1 of Candidatus Dechloromonas phosphorivorans. Taxonomy (GTDB): domain Bacteria; phylum Pseudomonadota; class Gammaproteobacteria; order Burkholderiales; family Rhodocyclaceae; genus Azonexus; species Azonexus phosphoriphilus. Next base: position 728,331 of record JADKBR010000001.1, read on the forward strand.
GGTTTCCGCGGCGACGCCGGAGAGCGCGATGAAGCCGACGGCGACGGCGACCGACAGGTTGTAGCCGAGCAGCCACATCAGCCAGATGCCGCCGACCAGCGCGAACGGCACCGAGAGCATGACGATCAGCGTTTCGGTGATGCGCCGGAAGTTGAGGTAGAGCAGCAGGAAGATGATGAGCAGCGTCAGCGGCACGACGACCTTGAGCTTGGCGATGGCGCGTTCCATGTACTCGAACTGGCCGCTCCAGGTGACGTAGGTGCCGGGGGTGAATTTGACCTTTTCATTGACCACTTTTCTCGCTTCGGCGACGTAGGAACCGATGTCGCGGTCGCGAATATCGACGTAGATGTAGGCGGAGAGCAGCGCGTTTTCGGTGCGGGATGGCCGGGGCGCCGGTGGTGATCTTGACTTCGGCGAGCTGGCCGAGCGGCACCATGGTAGCCGGCGCGCCCCATGTCGGCGGGCACCGGCACCAGCACTTCGCGGGCGATGGCCTGCGGGTCGCTGCGCAGGTCGCGCGGGTAGCGCACTGTGACGCCGAAGCGTTCGCGGCCTTCGACGGTGGTGGTGACCATTTCGCCACCGAGCGCCGCCGCCACCACGTCCATCACCTCGCCGACGCTCAGTCCGTAGCGGGCGAGCGCCCGGCGGTCGGGGACGATGTCGAGGTAGAAGCCGCCGGTAATCCGTTCGGCGAAGGCGCTGCTGGTGCCCGGCACCGCCTTGACGACGCTTTCGATTTCCTTCGCCAGGCGCTCCATCTCGACCAGATCGGTGCCGAAAATCTTGATGCCGATGGGCGTGCGGATGCCGGTGGACAGCATGTCGGTGCGCGCCTTGATCGGCATCGTCCATGAATTGGCGACGCCGGGGAACTGCAGCGCCTTGTCGAGTTCGGCGATCAGCTTGTCGGTGGTCAGGCCCGGCCGCCATTCGCTTTCTGGCTTGAGGTTGATGATGGTCTCGAACATCTCCAGCGGCGCCGGGTCGGTCGCCGTCTGCGCCCGGCCGGCCTTGCCGAAAACCGAGGCGACTTCCGGGAAGCTCTTGATGATCTTGTCCTGGGTCTGCAGCAGCTCGGCGGCCTTGGTCACCGAGAGGCCGGGCAGCGTCGTCGGCATGTAGAACAGCGTGCCTTCGTTGAGCGTCGGCATGAACTCGCTGCCCAGTCGGCTGGCCGGGATGACACTGACCGCCAGCACGATGGCGGCGACGGCGATGGTCGCCTTCTTCCAGTTCATCACGCCGGCGATGATCGGGCGGTAAATCCCGATCAGGAAGCGATTGACCGGGTTCTCGGCTTCCGGCCGGATTTGGCCGCGAATGAAGAGCAGCATCAGCACCGGCACCAGCGTCACCGAAAGAAGGCGGCGGCGGCCATCGAGAAGGTTTTGGTCCATGCCAGCGGTTTGAACAGCCGCCCTTCCTGCGCCTCCAGCGCAAACACCGGCAGGAACGACACGGTAATAATCAGCAGGCTGAAAAACAGCGCCGGGCCGACTTCCTTGCAGGCGGCGATGATGGCTTCGCTACGCGAATCGCCCGGTTGCAAACGTTCGAGGTGCTTGTGCGCGTTCTCGATCATCACGATCGCCGCATCGATCATCGCCCCGACGGCGATGGCGATGCCGCCCAGGCTCATGATGTTGGCGTTGATGCCGAGCGCCCGCATGCCGATGAAGGCGGCGAGGATGGCGACCGGCAGCATCAGGATGGCGACCAGCGCCGAGCGCAGATGCAGCAGGAACACGATGCAGACCAGCGCGACGATCAGGCTTTCCTCGGCCAGCGTGCGCTTCAGCGTATCGATGGCGCGGTGGATCAGTTCCGAGCGGTCATAGACGGTTTCGATACGCACGCCTTCGGGCAGCCCGGCGCTGATTTCATCGACCTTGGCCTTGAGGTTGTGGATGACCTCCAGGGCGTTCTGGCCATAACGCGCCATGGCGATACCCGATACCACTTCGCCTTCGCCGTTCAGCTCGGTCAGGCCGCGCCGCTCGTCGGCCACCAGCTCGACGCGGCCGATGTCGGCGATGCGTACCGGCGTGCCGTTCTGCGCCTTCAGCACCAGGTTTTCGATGTCATCCCGGCCGCGCAGGTAACCGCGCCCACGCACCATGTACTCGGTCTCGGCCATCTCCAGCGTGCGCCCGCCGACATCACGATTGGAATTGCGGATCACCTCGGCGACGCGCATCAGCGGAATGCCGTAAACCTTGAGTTTTGACGGGTCGACCGTGACCTGGTACTGCTGCACGAAACCGCCGATGCTCGCCACCTCGGCCACCCCCGGCGCCTTGGCCAACTGGTAGCGCAGGTACCAGTCCTGCAAGGTGCGCAACTCGGCCAGCGTCTTGTCCTTGGCCAGCAAAGCGTATTGGTACACCCAGCCGACCCCGGTTGCATCGGGCCCCGAGCGTCGGCGTCACGCCTTTCGGCAGCTTGCCGGAAACCGAATTGACGTACTCCAGCACCCGCGAGCGGGCCCAGTAGATGTCGGTGCCGTCCTCGAAAATGACGTACACGAAGGAGGCGCCGAAGAAGGAGAAGCCGCGCACCACCTTCGATTTCGGCACGGAGAGCAGCGCCGTGGTCAGCGGATAGGTCACCTGATCCTCGACCACCTGCGGCGCCTGGCCGGGGAATTCGGTGTACAGGATGACCTGGACGTCGGAGAGATCGGGAATCGCGTCAAGTGGGGTTTTCAGCACCGACCAGATGCCGGCGATGATGATGAAGAGGGTGGCAAGGAGGACAAGGAAGCGGTTCTTGGCGGACCAGGTGATGAGGGTGTTAAGCATTGCAGGCTTTCTGCGGGGCAGCCTGGCTGGCGTGCTTTTGATTAGCTTAGGTTTCCGCCCTGACGCGCGGGCATACTTTCTTTTTGATGGCAAAAAGAAAGTAGCCAAAGAAAAGGCCACCCCTGGGTCGGTGCCGGCTGCGCCGGTTCCCTGTGCTACTCGGGTTGTTGGGCGGCTGGCTAAACTCGCCTGCGGCTCAAACAACGCCAGCCGACTGACCCCAACAACCCTGCGTTGCTCGGCACCTCCCAAGGGGCCCGAAAGGCGTCTCGGCTCGACTGGCAGCCGGAAAAATGACCTGTTGCGGTCAACTGCCCAAACAGGGCGAAAATCAAAAATCTGCCGGCACCCTCTCAGCCCCGGATGGTTTACCGGGCCCCTTGGGAGATGCCGAGCAACGCAGAAATGCCGGGGGCAGTCGGCGAGCACTGTTTGAGGGGCGCAGCCCCGAGTTGCGCAGCCGCCCGGCGTTTCGAGTAGCGCAGGGAATCCGGCGCAGCCGGACACCGACCCAGGGGTGGCCTTTTCTTTGGCTACTTTCTTTTGGCCATACAAAAGAAAGTACGCCCGCCCGCAAGGCGGAATCCCCTGCTCAAAACAGGAAAACCCCATCACTTCTTGACCAAAGAAGTCACCACCCATTCCCCCTGCCCCCGCTCCACAAACTCGAACTCAATCGCCGCCCCCGGCTTCACCCCCGCCACCAGCGAAGGATTCGCCAGCACAAAATCCATCTTCATCGCCGGCCACTTCAAACTCGCCACCGGCTCATGCGAAATCGTCACCGTCCCCGCCGCCGCATCAACCGCATTCAAAACCCCACCGCCTGGTGTCCCACAGCAGAAGGTTTCGCGGGAGAAGCGCCCTCCGACTTCTGCATCCCTCCCAGCGCCGCTCTCAGATTGCTTTCGGCATCAATCAGGAAGTTGGCCGATGAAACGACCATTTCCCCTCGCGCACGCCCTCGAGCACCTGGACGAATTCCCCGCCCCGCTGCCCGAGTTTGACCTGTCGCGGCTCGAAGCGGCCTTCGCCCAGCTGCACGACAACGCCTGGCGCGACCCGCTGTCGATGACCGCCGAGGCCGGCACAGTCAGCACCGGCGCCGCGCCACCCGCCGGGATGTCGACGTCGGCGAACATTGCCGGCTTCAACTTGCCTTTCGGGTTGGGCAGTTCGATACGCACCGGTACCGTCCGCGTTTCCGCCTTGAGCGTCGGATAAACGTAAGCGATGCGGCCCTTCGAAGACCTCGCCGGGGTAGGCGTTGATCTTGATCTTTGCCTTCTGGCCGACATTCACCGCCGCAATGTCCTGCTCGAAGACATCGGCCAGCACCCAGACCGCCGCCGTATCGGCGATCTGGAACAGTGTCTCGCCGGGCATGAAGCGCATGCCCTGCAGCGCCTTCTTCTCGGTGACGACGCCGCCCACCGGCGAGCGGAAGGTCAGCGTGCGTTTCGCCTCGCCCGACCTGGCCAGCGCCTTGACCTGTTCCGCGGAAATATCCCAGTTCTTCAGGCGTTGCAGGCTGGACTCGGCGAGTTGCTGCATCGCCGCCTGCGCCTCGCCGCCAGCTTCGCCCAGCTTGCCGACGCCCTGCGCGGCGAGGGCGTATTCGCGCTGCGCCGAGACCAGTTCCGGGCTGTACACCTCGAACAGCGGCTGGCCGCGGCCGACCGGCTGGCCGCTGGTATTCACATGCAGGCGCTCGATGTAGCCCTCGAACTTGGCGGTCACCGTGTAGGTGCGGCTCTCGTCGATCTCGACGCGGCCGCTGGCGCGCACGCTGCGGTCGAGGATCTGCATCTTCGCCGCTACGGTCCGGACGCCCAGTTTCTGGATTTTTCTCGGCGCTGATCTTGAGGCCGCTCCCGGCTTCATCCTCGCCTTCGTAGACCGGCAGGTAATCCATGCCCATCGGGTCCTTCTTCGGTACCGGCGAGGTGTCAGGCAGGCCCATCGGGTTGCGGTAGAAGAGCAGCTTTTTTGCCGTTTTTGACCGTCGACCGCAGCAGACTGGGCAACGGCCTCATCGGCTTCGGCGACGCCAGCCGGTAACCGGCAAAACCGCCGGCCGCAAGGGCGATCGCGACAACAATCAGGGTTAGGCCGGTTCTCACAGGTCTTCTCCGAGCAGGCGTTCGATTTCGGCCAGCCGCTGCTGCTGGCTGGCCTGGGCGCGCAGCAGCGCGAGCCTGGCGTTACGGATCTGGCGCTGGGCGTCGAGCAGCGTGGCGAAATCCACCTTGCCCGTTTCGTAGCCGGCGAGCGCCGACCTGAAAGTCAGTTCGGCCTGCGGCAACAGGCGGTTGCGGGTGATGTCCTCGGTCATGCGGGCGGCTTCCAGGTTGGCCAGCGCCGCGCCCAGTTCGCCGTTCAGCCGGTGGCCGAGCGCTTCCTTGCGCGCCGCAGCCGCTTCCAGCAGGCGCTCGGCCTCGCGTTCCTGGCTGCGGCGGGCGCCCTGCTGCAGCGGAATGTTCAGTTCCAGCATCACGGTCCACGCATCGATGCGGTCCTGTACCTGCGTCGGCTGCACGCCGACGATGAAATCCGGGAAGCGGTTGCGGTAAGCCAGGTCGCGGCTCTTCTCGGCGCCATCGATACGCGCCGCCTCGATGGCCAGTAGCGGGTTCCGGGCCTGCAGGCGTTCGCTCAGCCTGGCCGCATCGAGCCGCACCGGCAGCGGGCGCAGGCGTTCGGCTCGCCAGCGCGCGTCGGCATGGCGCGCCAGCATGGCGTTGATGAAAGTGCTCAGGTGATGGTATTCGGCTTCCATGCCGACCACATCGCTGTCGAGCGTGCTGCGCTCGACCTGGGCGCGAATCGCATCCTGCTGCGCGGCCAGGCCGCCGGCGTAGCGTACCTGCGCGATCTGTTCGAGCTGGCGGCCGAGGGCGATGTTGTCGCGCGTCACCTGCAGCGCCCGGTGGGTCAGCCAGTATTGCGCGTAGAGGCCCTTGATGCGGGCTGCCACCTCGACCCAGGTGTCGCTGGCGCGACCGCTGGCCTGGTTCGCCTCGGCGGCAGCAATGTCGCGCTTGAGGTCGCGCTTGCCCCAGAAAGGCAGCGGCTGCGCCAGCAGGTATTTGGTATCGCCGACCTGCGACGGCGACAGCGTCGCGCCCTGGGTGCCGTTGCGCGTGATGTTTTCCAGTTCGACGCGCAGGAACGGATCGGGCAGCGCCCCGGCCGGGCCGATCCGCTCGCGCGCCGCTTCCGCCTCCAGCCGCACCATGCGCAGGTCCGGGCTGCCCTCGCGGGCGATGGCGAGCAGCGATTCGACGCTGGCGCCGGGCAAAGGCTCGGCGTGGGCCGGAGTACCGCCAGGCCAGCAGGAGCGCGGAGAGCCGATGCCTTTGGCCATTTCGTAACGGCTGACGATGGCGTTGCCGCCCTTCATCTCGGCGGCGAAGCGGATCCTGTCGCCGGCCTTCAGCTTGTTCAGCCAGGCCTTGTCGGCGACGCCGAAAGTCATCGTCATCGGCGGCATGCCGATGCTGTCGAGCTGGCCATGCTGGATGACGACCTCGCTGGCGGCCTTGTCGATCTTCTTCCTGACGACGCCGTCGGTGGGGGTCAGCAACGAGTGGCCGCGTTCGGACCGTTGGCGCCTGCCTTCGGCCCGCCATGGTCATGCCGGGCAGGCGAAGCTCAAGGCAGGAGAAGAGCAGACGAGAAGCAGGCGCATGGTTTTTCATCCGGGGAATGCCGTGATTCTGGATGACTGTGGTCGACGTGGCGCTGACGCCAGGATTACAAGTTTGTAATCTGCGGACAAGCGAGGCGCTGCTCATGCAAAATGCGGCCATGAAGATCCTCATCGTCGAAGACGAAGCGAAGACCGGCGACTACCTCAAGCAGGGCCTGAGCGAAGCCGGCTTCACCGCCGACCTGGTGCGCAACGGGCTAGACGGCATGCACGAAGGCCTTTCCGGCGGGTACGACCTGCTGATCCTCGACGTCAACCTGCCGGGTCTCGACGGCTGGCAGGTGCTGAAGGCGCTGCGCGCCGCCGGGCGCGAGCTGCCGGTGCTGTTCCTGACCGCGCGCGACCAGGTCGAGGACCGGGTCAGGGGTCTGGAACTCGGCGCCGACGATTATCTGGTCAAGCCCTTCGCCTTTTCCGAACTGCTCGCCCGCGTGCGCACCCTGCTGCGTCGGGGGCGCGTCCGCGAAGCCGAGACGCTGGCCCTGGCCGATCTCGAACTGGACGTGCTGAAGCGCCGCGCCACCCGCGCCGGCAAGCGCATCGACCTGACGGCCAAGGAATTCGCGCTGCTCGAACTCTTCCTGCGCCGGCCGGGCGAAGTGCTCTCGCGCAGCTTCATCGCCTCGCAGGTGTGGGACATGAATTTCGACTCCGACACCAATGTCGTCGAAGTCGCCATCCGCCGCCTGCGCGCCAAGGTCGACGACGATTTCACACCGCGCCTGATCCACACCCTGCGCGGCATGGGCTACGTGATGGAAATCCGCTGATCGTGAGCAAATGGCGCCAATCTGTCACGCTGCGCCTGGCGCTGGCGTTCGCACTGCTGGCCGCGCTGGTTTTCGCCGCGCTCGGCATCTACCTGAGCCGCTCGGCCGACCGACACATGGCCGACCTCGACGCGCACGAACTGCTGGGAAAGCTGGAACTGGCCCGCCATGTCGGGAGAAACGAACACACCGCAGCGGCCTTCGCGGCGCGCTTCGGCGATGCGCTGGTCGGCGAGCACGGGGTGATCGTTGCGGTCGACGGCCAAAAAGGGCCATTTTTCTCCTGGCCCGACGCCGGCAAGGCGCGGGCGCTGGCCGAGGCTGCCACCGCCGTCGGCGAAACGCCGCTGCGCCTGGCGGTCGCCGGGAATGAATACCGGGCGGTGGGCGGCGCGCTCCATACCGGGTGGGGAGAGGAGGCGCGCGTCATCGTCGCCCGCGACATTCGTCATCACACCGATTTCCTCGACCAGTTGCGCCGCGATTTCTGGCTGGCGGTGCTGGCGGCCGCGCTGCTCACCGCCGTCGTCGGCCTGCTGGTCGCCCGCCGCGGCCTGCTTCCGGTACGCGCCATCGCCCGGGCTGCCGGGCGGATTTCCGCCGGCCGGCTGGGCGAGCGCATCGCGGAACAGGATGTGCCGGCTGAACTCGCCGAACTGGTCAGCGCCTTCAACGCCATGCTTGGCCGGCTCGAGGAATCGTTCCTGCGCCTGAGCGATTTTTCGGCCGATCTGGCGCACGAACTGCGCACGCCGATCCACACCCTGCGCATGCAGACCGAGGTTTCGCTCGCCAGGCCGCGCAGCGACGACGAATACCGCGACCTGCTGGCCTCGAGCCTCGAGGAATACGAGCGGCTGTCGCGCATCATTGGCGACATGCTGTTTCTGGCCAAGGCCGAACATGGCCTGGTCGCGCCCGGCACGGGGGAGGTTCCTCTGCGCGGACTGTGCCAGCGGCTGGTCGAGTATTACGGCATCCTGGCCGAAAACCTCAGTCTCGAACTGCGCGGCGACGAGGTCGGCGTCCAGGGCGATCAACTGATGCTGGAACGCGCAATCGGCAACCTGCTGGTCAACGCCATCCATCACACGCCCGCAGCGGGACGGATCACGCTGGAAATCGCCAGTCAGCCAGAGTTTGCAGTCATCACCGTAACCAACTCGGGGCCACCAATTCCGCCGACGCACTCGGCACGATCTTCGATCGCTTCGTTCGCCTGAGCCCGGACCACGAGGGCAGCGGACTGGGGCTGGCCATCGCCCGCTCGATCGTCCCCGCGCACGGCGGCACCATTGCCGTTCATGCCCGCAACCAGGCCACGCAGTTCGTCATCACCATCCCGATTCACACCGCCAGTTAAGCCTGGTGCTGGCCCGGCCGGCGCCGGCCGGAAGCCTGAGAATCGCCGCAAAATCCGCGTCGACCGCAACCAGCGGTTTATCTGCCGAACCAGTCCTCGATCTGCCGCGCGACCTCTTCCGGCTGATCGTGATGCAGCATGTGGTCGGTGTTCTCGATCCACGCCACGCTCAGGTTGGCGAAGCAGGCCTGGCGTGCTTCCCAGTCGCCGGGGCGGGTGGCGAAGTCGCGGATGATCCAGGAGTCGCGGCCGGCGACCCAGAGCACCGGACAGGTGATCTGCCGCCAGACGGCCATCGATTCCTCCAGGCGGAACAGGTAGGGGGCAGGCGCCTTGTGCCACGGATCGCCGTTCCAGATGATGCCATGGCGGCGCTGGCCGGCCTTGTTTTCGCCGTCGCCGATGCGGGCGAGGTGCTTGGAGGAATTCGGCGCGTTCCGGTGTCAGAAAACGGTCGGTGTGCAGCAGGCGGCGCGCGAAGGCGGCGCGATCCTGATAAACGTGCATGTGCGGCGGCCTTTGCAGGGTATCCAGCCACTGCTGATAGCGCTCCGGCGCCATCTCGGGCGCGTGCGGAGCGATCCCGAAGCCTTCCAGCGAGACGAGGCTCTCGATGCGCTCGGGCCGGATGCCGGCATACAGGCAGGCGATGATGCCGCCCATGCTGTGCCCGGCGATCCTGACCTTTCCCTTCCGGCGCATAGCGGTCGAGGATGGCTCGAGATCGCCGATGTGCTCGGCGAAGAAATAGGGGCGGCTCAGCCAGTCCGAGAGGCCGAAGCCGCGCCAGTCGGGGCGATGATGTTCCAGTCGCGCCGAGTTCATCGACGACGAACTGGAGCGAGGCCGAAACGTCCATCCAGCCGTGCAGCATGAACAGGGTCGGCGCCTTCGGGTTGCCCCACCGGCGGATGTGCAGGCGCACGTCGGGGAGATCGAGATATTCGAGCGGGAAGAAGCATGTCGGAGATAATGCCGTTTCTCAAGCTGCGATTCTGACACGTGAATACGGATATCGAATGAGTGATGCCACCGAAAAACCGGCCGGCGGGCAGTTTCGCCTGTTAGGCAAGAGGCGTTTCGGCCCCCTGTTCCTGACCCAGTTCCTCGGCGCGTTCAACGACAATCTCTTCAAGAACGCCCTCGTCGTGCTGGTGACATTCCAGTCGGCGCAATGGACGTCGATGCGCCCGGAGATTCTCGCCAATCTGGCTGCCGGGCTGTTCATCCTGCCTTTCTTTTTCTTTTCGGCGACCGCCGGGCAACTTGCCGACAAGTACGACAAGGCCATGCTCGCGCGGCTGACGAAACTGCTCGAAGTCGGGATCATGCTGGTCGCCATCGCCGGTTTCCTGCTGCACAGCCTGGCCCTGCTGTTGAGCGCGCTCTTCCTGCTTGGCTTTCAGGCAACGATTTTCGGGCCGGTCAAGTACGCCATCCTGCCGCAGCACCTGCGTGAGGAGGAACTGGTCGGCGCCAACGCCCAGGTCGAGGCCGGAACCTTCGTCGCCATCCTGATTGGTACGCTGGCCGGCGGCCTGCTTGCCGGGGCCGGCGTCGATGCGGTGTGGATCGCCATGGCCGGCTTCGCTGTAGCCGTCGCCGGCTATCTCGCCAGTCGCAATATCCCCGAAGCGCCGCCGCCGGCGCCGGAACTCGTGGTCAACGTCAATCCTTTGAGCGAAACCTGGCGCAATATCGGCTTCGCGCGCGGAGAACCGGACGGTCTTCCTGTCGATCCTCGGCATCTCCTGGTTCTGGCTCTACGGTGCGCTGTTCCTCGCGCAGCTTCCGCCTACGGCAAGATCGTCCTCGGCGGCGGCGAAGGCGCGGTCACCCTGCTGCTGGCGGTATTCACCGTCGGCATTGGCGTCGGGTCGCTGCTCTGCGAGCGGCTGTCGGCGCGTCATGTCGAACTGGGGCTGGTGCCGCTGGGATCGATCGGCCTGACCATCTTCGGGCTCGACCTCGCCCTGGCATCGATGGCGCTGCCGCCGGTGACGGGCGAACTGCCAGTCACCGCGCTGCTCGGCCAGTCGGCCGTCTGGCGGGTGCTCGCCGATCTGCTGCTGCTGCTCGGGATGTTCGGCGGCTTCTTCATCGTTCCGCTGTATGCGCTGGTGCAACTGCGCAGCACCACGGACAAGCGGGCGCGGATCATTGCCGCCAACAACATCATCAATGCGTTTTCATGGTGGTCGGGGCGCTTGCCGCCGCCGCCATGTTCGCCGGGGGGCTGTCGATCCCGATGCTGTTCGCGGTCGCCGCCATCTGCAATGCCGCTGTCGCCGTCTTCATCTACGGGCTGGTGCCCGAGTTCCTGCTGCGCTTCCTGGCGTGGGTGCTGATCCACCTCTTCTATCGCCTGAAGAAACGCGGCGTCGAGCACATCCCGCACGAAGGCGCGGCGCTGATCGTCTGCAACCATGTCAGCTTCGTCGATCCGGTCATCCTGATGGCGGTGTCGCCGCGGCCGATCCGCTTCGTGATGGACCACCACATCTTCCGCACGCCGCTCATTTCCTTCATCTTTCGGCACACCCGGGCGATCCCGATCGCTTCGGCCCGGGAAGATGCGGCGATGATGGAGGCGGCGTTTGCCGAGGTCTCGCTGGCGCTGCGCGAAGGCGAACTGGTCGGCATTTTCCCGGAAGGGCGGATCACCGATACCGGCGAACTCTACCCGTTCCGCCCCGGCGTCACGCGGATTCTCGAACGCGATCCGGTTCCGGTCATCCCGCTGGCGCTGCAGGGGCTGTGGGGCAGTTTCTTCTCGCGCAAGGACGGTCCGGCGATGAGCAAGCCGTTCCGCCGCGGCCTCTTCGCCACGATCGCTGTTGTCGGTGCCGCTCCGGTGCCGCCGGCCGAATCAACCCCGGAACACCTGCAGCAAATCGTCGCGCGCCTGCGCAGCGACTGGAAGTAGCGTGGTGGTCGGGTAGAATCCCGCATTCATGGCATTGCAACTCGACCGGATCTGGGCTCGCCTCGACCTCTACGAAAAGCTGATGCGGCTCGACAAGCCGATCGGCATCCTGTTGCTGCTGTGGCCGACGCTGTGGGCGCTGTGGCTGTCGGCGCTGGGCAAGCCGGACTGGATCGTGCTCTGGGTCTTCGTTCTCGGCACGGTGCTGATGCGCTCGGCCGGCTGCGTCATCAACGACTATGCCGACCGCGAATTCGACCGCCACGTCGAACGCACCAGGAACGGCCGCCGACTGCTGGCAAGTCAGCACGAAGGAGGCGCTGGCCCTGTTCGCGTTCCTCTCGCTGTGCGCCTTCGCGCTGGTGCTGATGCTCGGCAACCCGCTGGTGATCTGGCTGTCGGTGCCGGCGCTTTTCCTCGCCGCCAGCTACCCGTTCACCAAGCGCTTCCTCGCCCTGCCGCAGGCCTATCTTGGCGTCGCCTTCGGTTTCGGCATCCCGATGGCCTACGCGGCACATCTGGGCGAGGTGCCGGCCGAAGCCTGGTGGCTGTTGCTCGCCAATGTCTTCTGGGCGGTCGCCTACGACACCGGAATATGCGATGGTCGACCGTGAGGACGACCTGAAAATCGGCATCAAGACCTCAGCCATCACTTTCGGGCGCTTCGACGTTGCGGCGGTGATGCTCTGCTATGCAATGACGCTGGGGATCATCGGCTGGGTCGGCTGGACGCTGCATCTCGGCTCGGCCTTCTACGCCGGGCTGGCGGTCGCCGCCGCTATCATGAGCGTGCACTGCTCCTGGATTCGCGGCCGCGAACGGATGGCCTGCTTCAAGGCATTCCTGCACAACAATTGGGTCGGTGCGGCGATCTTCGCCGGCATCGCCGCGAACTTCCTGGTTTCCGGGAGGAGCTTCGGATGAAAGCCGTGACTTTTGCCCTTTTCTGTTGTCGACCGCGATCGTGGGGGGTGCCGGGCCGGCAGCGGCCGAAGACACCCGCCAGCTGGTCAAACTGCCGGCGCCAGCGCAGGAGGCGCTGCGCGAGGAAATGCTCGGCAACCTCGTCGCGATCAATGAAGTCTTGTCGCTGATGGCCGAGGGCAAGGTCAAGGAAGCCGGCGCGGTCGCCGAAGCCAAGCTGGGCATGTCGGCGATGGGCAAGCACCGCGCCAAGCCGTTCGACGCCCGTCCCGGCCCGCACATGCCGCCCGCCATGCACGGCATCGGCATGGACGGCCACAAGGCGGTCAGCGAGTTCGCCAGGGTGGCCGCGACCGGCGACCGCGACCAGGCACTGGCCCTCCTGCCCAACCTGACCGCAGCCTGCGTTGCCTGCCACTATTCGTACCGGACGCGATGACGGTTTGCTATTCTTGGGCTTTGCCGGCGTTGTTATCGATTCTTTTCATAGGCCTCGGAGAACATAGATCGTGGATAGCATTGCGATGACCGAACAACAAACTCAATTCGTCAAAGTGGACGTCAATGATCTTGACGTTGGCACGGCCTTGCGCTTTCCCTTGTATGACAGTGGTGGCCGATTGTTGCTCAAGCGTGGTTATGTCGTCGAAAGTGTCGACGAGCGCGAACAACTCATCGGGCGCGGCCTGTATCGGAGCCTGAGTGAGCGCTCATCGCCGAGCACTCCGCCCCCGGTCGCCGCTGAGGCGCCACCCTCACGCGAGACGCTTGTGGCGCTTCATGCGACAAAGATCCGGATTGGGGACACCTTGCAGATGCAGGGTTCGGCCGATGCGCCGCGCCTGACAGTCAAACTGATCGGCTACCTCAGGAATCGCGGGCTGATTGTCACGGAGCCGGAAGCAGCCGGCGACTTCGTCATGCTCAAGGAGGGGCAGCCGTTCGTCATTCGCTTCTTCTCCGGGAAAAGTGCGTACGCTTTTGCGAGTACCGTCACCAAGCACACGAGCGTGCCGTTTCCGCACGTTTGCCTGTCTTACCCACGCGAGGTTCGCGGTCTGGTGATTCGCAATGACTCGCGTGTCGATGTCGACCTGCTTGCTGCTGTCGGTGTGGATGGCGAGGGAGAAGCCCAGGCCGGGTCTTGCAAGATCGTCAATCTGAGCACCGGCGGCGCCGCCTTGCGGTCGAAGGCACGACTGGGGCACACGGGTGATTTGATCAACGTCAAGTTCCAGCTGCTGATTGGCGACCTGCAGACCTATGTCGTGTTCGAAAGCGTGATCCGCACGGTCGACAAGGATCAACTTGACCCCGCCCTGCCCTACCGGCACGGCATACAGTTCGTCGAGCCTGAGCACAGCATGAAGCTGGCGGTGGCGGCGTACGTGTATCAGAAGCTGGGTGGCCAATCAACTTGATCCGCACTCGATCGCCATCAGCTTCGCTGGTGTCTTGAGGCCAATCTGATGAAATACCATGACCTGCGCGACTTCATGGCGCAACTGGAAAGAACCGGCGAGTTGAAGCGCGTCGGCGTCGAGGTCGATACGCGCCTCGAAATGACCGAAATCTGCGACCGCGTGCTGCGTGCCGCAGGGCCGGCCATCCTGTTCGAAAAGCCGAAGGGGCATACGATTCCGGTGCTGGCCAACCTGTTCGGCACGCCGAAGCGGGTGGCGCTCGGCATGGGCGAGGAGTCGGTGCAGGCGCTGCGCGAAGTCGGCAAGCTGCTCGCCTACCTCAAGGAGCCGGAGCCGCCGAAGGGCCTGAAGGATGCCTGGGACAAGCTGCCGATTTTGAAGCAGGTCATGAACATGGCGCCGAAAACGGTGTCGTCGGCGCCCTGTCAGGAAATCGTCTGGGAGGGCAAGGATGTCGATCTGGCCAAGCTGCCGATCCAGCACTGCTGGCCGGGCGACATCGCGCCGCTGATCACCTGGGGGCTGGTCGTCACCAAGGGGCCGCACAAGAACCGGCAGAACCTCGGCATCTACCGCCAGCAGGTGCTCGGCCCGAACAAGGTGATCATGCGCTGGCTGGCGCATCGCGGCGGGGCGCTGGATTTTCGCGACCATCAACTGGCCAATCCGGGGCAGCCGTTCCCGGTCGCCGTCGTGCTCGGCTGCGACCCGGCGACCATCCTCGGCGCCGTGACGCCGGTGCCCGATTCGCTCTCCGAATACCAGTTCGCCGGCCTGCTGCGCGGCGGCAAGACCGAACTGGTCAAGTGCCTTGGCTCCGACTTGCAGGTGCCCGCCTCGGCCGAGATCGTGCTGGAAGGGGTGATCCACCCCGGCGAGATGGCGCTCGAAGGCCCGTATGGCGACCACACCGGCTACTACAACGAGCAGGCCGAATTCCCGGTGTTCACCATCGAGCGCATCACCATGCGCCGCGACCCGATCTACCACAGCACCTACACCGGCAAGCCGCCCGACGAGCCGGCCGTGCTCGGCGTCGCGCTCAACGAGGTCTTCGTGCCGCTGCTGCAGAAGCAGTATCCGGAAATCGTCGATTTCTACCTGCCGCCGGAAGGCTGCTCGTACCGCATGGCCATCGTCAGCATCAAGAAACAGTACCCCGGCCACGCCAAGCGCATCATGTTCGGCATCTGGAGCTTCCTGCGCCAGTTCATGTACACCAAGACCATCATCGTCGTGGACGACGACATCGACATCCGCGACTGGAAGGAAGTGATCTGGGCGATGACGACGCGCATGGATGCCAGCCGCGACACGACACTGGTCGACAACACGCCGATCGACTACCTCGACTTCGCGTCGCCGGTGGCCGGCCTCGGCTCCAAGATGGGGCTGGATGCGACCAACAAGTGGCCGGGCGAAACCACCCGCGAATGGGGACGGCCGATCGTCATGGATGCCGACGTGAAGAAGCGCGTCGATGCGATGTGGGGAGACCTCGGTCTATGACCATACGGGGTATCGCGGTCGACTGCGAAAAACCGCCAATTCCCGCCGTCTCGCGGGCGCGGTTGCTGCCAGATTATCTTGCGGAGGAATGTCAATGAATGAACCTGTCCCTGCTGTCGATCTGCAAGGCGTCCGCCCGTCGCTGGTGCAACTCACCCACATCATCTACGGCCTGCATGCCGTTGCCGTTGTCGTCGGTGTCACGTCGGCGGCGACTGTCGCCGGTGGCTTCGTCTTCGGCCTGCCGTCGCTGATTGCCGTCTTTCTCAACTACCTGAAGCGTGGCGACGTCCACGGCACCTGGCTGGAAAGCCATTTCCGCTGGCAGATCCGCACCTTCTGGTTCACCTTCCTGTGGCTGGTCATCTACGGCCTGCTGATCATCACCATCATCGGCATCCCCATCGCCTGGATCCTCATCGCGCTCCTCGGCATCTGGTCGCCTACCGCGTCATCCGCGGCTGGGTGGCGCTGGCCGGGGTAAGCAATGGCCGTGACGCATCCGGCGTTCGAATTGCACCAGCACGCGCAATCGGACACAAGACAGGAGATCGAAAAGTGGATGTTTCCCTGATCTCGGAAGAGATCTCCCGTAGCGGCTTTCTCAAGTCCGCCGCAGCGTGGTTTCGCATACCTTGCATCGCGGCGGGATGAGCGAACCCGTGCGGCGCGAACATGCCAGAAGCGGCCCGGTCGTGGCCGTTTTGCCCTATGACCCTGTCCTCGATCAGGTGGTATTGATTCGCCAGTTTCGTATCGGCGCGTGGGCGGCAGGGTGTGACGCGGCACCCTGGGATATCGTGGCGGGCATCTGCAACGATCTTGAAGCGGTCGAAACGGCAGCCAGCAGAGAACTGGAAGAAGAAACCGGGTGCACTGCCCTCCGGATTCAGCCCATCGGCAAATTCCTCACGGCGCCTCATGTGAGTTCCGAGCGCCTGTCTCTGGTTTGTGCGCAGGTTTCTGCTTTCGACGGTGAACGGCACTGCGGATTGCCTGAGGAAGGCGAGGATATTCTCGCTGTGTCCTTTGGCTTTCACGCAGCATTCGATCTGCTGGGCACGGGAGGATTGCCTCTCTGGGCCGGAATGGCGCTGCAATGGCTGCACTCGAACCGCGAGCATCTGCGCGATGTCTGGTTGCGGAATGCCTGAGCTCATCGTGCGTCGCAGCGAGTCAGCCTGCAGGTGAACCTGCTTTGGTCATGACTGGTGGCGGCAACCGTTGGCTGCCGGATATCCGGGGGGGCCAGGAAATCACCGGTGCCGTTCGATCATTCTCAGTGAATGCGAGTACGCATGGCGCATCTGCTCGTCGCCGTAGCGATGCTCGCTGCCCACCGGGCAGGTGATGCGGGCGAGGCAGGTGTGTTTGCACTGCGACTGGCCGGTCTTGCGGTAATCGACGCAACGTTCCAGCACAAAACCGCTGCTGGCCATGGCGCCCGCTGGGCAGACGCTGATGCAGGGTTTTTCCAGGCAGTTTGCGCAGGGATTGCTGCCCCCCAAGGGGACTTCCTCATGGGCGCGGTCGACTGCCTCGGAAGGGCAAAAACCGGTATCCGCCAGAACGACGGCGCGATAGGCGTACCACGTGCCCCAATGCGGGTCGATGCCGACCATGAACGGCGTCGGCTGGTGCCAGCCGGCCAGCGTCCCGAGCTGTTGCAAGGGAACCGGCACGCTGCCGGGATAGACGATGCGGTAGCGGCGGCCGGGCAGTTCGGCGGCGAACCAGTCCGCCACGACGCGCGCGCAGTAGTCGTCGATCGGATCGCCGCCAGCGCCGCCCGCGGCCTGGACGCATTCCCACAGGCGCTTGCCGCCGTGACCGAGCAGGATCAACTGGCGAAAACCTGCGGTCGCGCCGAGCGTGGCGGTGATTTCCGCCGGCAGGGCGGCGAGGTCGAAGACGTGCTGCCGGTTCAGCCCGGCCGCAGCGAGCGGTCCGTCTGGAAGCGGCGAGCGCTCACTCATTCTCCAGGGCGGGCGCCTTCTCGCCGGTTCGCCGCTGCGCCACCCAGTTGATGAGTGCATCGATCGCCGGGCCACCGGCCGCGGCCCGGGGATCGTTGATGAAGAAGGTGACGGCCATGCGCCGGCCCTGCGCGTCGAGGGCATAGCCGGCCGCCGTCTTGACGCCGTCGAGCGTGCCGGTCTTGATGTGGGCGCGGCCGCTGGCGCCGGACTCCTTGAGGCGCTTCCTCATCGTGCCGTCGATGCCGACGATCGGCATGCTCGAAACGAATTCCGGCATCGCCGGGTGGCGCCAGGCATCGAGCAGCAGGCGGTTGAGGCTGTCGGCGCTGATCCGCTCGCTGCGCGACAGCCCGGAACCGTTGTCGATCACCAGTTCGGGGAAGCCCAGGCCGCGACCGTTCAGCCAGTCGGTGATGCGCTGGCGGGCACGCTCGGCATTGGCCGGCCCGTTGGCGTTGCCCAGCGTCAGGAAGACCTGGCGCGCCATCACGTTGTTGCTCCACTTGTTGATGTCGCGCAGGGCATCGGCCAATGCCGGCGACTCATGCTCCGCCAGCGGTCGTGCGCCGGCGGGCGTCGTGCCGCCGCGCACCTGGCCGGTCAGCGTGCCGCCTAGTTCCTGCCACAGCGTGCGGATCAGGCCACCAGCCTGCGCGTCGGCCGGCAGCGGCGCCAGGTTGAGCGCCTTCTCGCCGCACTGGGCGCTGTAGGTGCCGGAAAACTCCAGGCGATTGCCATTGTTTTCGGGGATCAGGCGGAGGTTGATGAAGTCCTTCCAGTTGCTCCCGCAGCCGCCGTCGCCGGCGCGCAACTGGTTGTCCACGCGCAGGCCTTCGCTCGGCGTTTCCATCAGCACCTGCGGGCGGCCGGCGCCGGGCAGCAGCGTGAAGCGCAGCGACTGGAAGTTGATCAGCAGCCCGTTGGGGCCGACGTTGTAAGGGCGCATCGGCTTGTCGTCGAAGGCGCCCGGGTCGAGCGATGGCAGGTCGAACACGGTGCGGTCGAGGATGATGTCGCCGTTGATCGTGCGGATGCCGCGCACGCGCAACTGGCGCAGCAGCGACGACAGGTGCTCGATGGCGAAGCGCGGGTCGCCGCTGCCTCGGAGGTACAGATTGCCCTTCAAAACGCCGTCGACAGCAACATTGTCGGCCAGTGCCGTCGTCTTCCATGTCCACGCCGGGCCGAGCAGGTCGAGCGCCGCGTAGGTGGTGACCAGTTTCATCACCGACGCCGGGTTCATCGCCTTGTGGCCATTGTGCGCGACCAGCGGCGCCCGCGCATCGACCGGCTGGACGACGACGGCGACGCTGCTTGCCGGAATCTGCGCCGCCTTGAGCGCCGCCAGCACCGACGGCGGCAGGCCGTCTGCCAGCACCGGCAGCGCCAGAACGGCCAGCGTCAGCAGCGCGAGCAGACGTCTCATGCGGCCAGCGCCGGATAGTCGAGATAACCCTTCTCGCCCCCCTGGTAGAAGGTCGGCATGTCGGGTTCGTTGAGCGGCGCCTGGCGGGCGAAACGCTCGACGAGGTCCGGGTTGGCGATCCACGCCCGGCCAAAGGCCACCGCATCGCAGAGGCCGGCGGCCAGCCGCGTCTCGGCGGACGTCCGGTCGAAGCCGCCATTGGCAATGATCGGCATCGTCGCCAATGGCCGGAAGTGCGCGCCGACGTCGGCCAGGCCGTGCGGCGCATCGTCGAGTTGGTGCGGCAGGAAGGGCTCGGTCAGGTGCAGGAAGGCGAGGCCATAGCCGTTGGCGCGCCGGACGATGTACTCCCACATCGGCACCGTGTCCTCATCGACGCTGACGCCGTGGAAGCGGTTCATCATCGGGTTCAGCCGGAAGCCGACGCGGTCGAAGGGCATGGCCTCGCCGACGGCGTCGAGCACTTCAAAGAAGAAGCGCGCCCGGTTTTCATGGCTGCCGCCGTATTCGTCATCGCGCTGATTCGCCTGGCGCGAGAAGAACTGGTGGAACAGGTAGCCGTTGGACGAATGGATCTCGATCCCGTCGAAACCGGCGGCCATGGCGTTGGCGGCGCCGCGCCGGAAATCGGCCACGATGGCCTTGATCTCGTCGCGGGTCAGCGCGTGCGGCGTGACGGTGTCGGGGTTGCCGGTCGTCGAAAACATCTTCCACAGCGGGTTGACCGCGGAAGGCGCCACCGGCGGCTGGCCATCGTGGAATTCGGGCAGCGACAGGCGGCCGCAATGCCAGAGCTGGCAGACGATCAGCCCGCCGGCAGCGTGCACGGCATTGGTCACCAGTCGCCAGCCGGCGACCTGCTCGGCCGACCAGATGCCCGGCGTGAAGGGATAGCCGCGCGCCTGCGGCGAAACGATGGTGCCCTCGGAAACGATCAGCCCGGCGCCGGCTCGCTGCGCGTAGTAGCGCGCCATCATCTCCGTCGGCACGTAGCCGGGGTTGTCGGTACGGCAGCGCGTCAGCGGCGCCATGACGACGCGGTTCTTCAGTTCAAGGGCGCCGAGGCGGACGGGGGTGAGCAGTTGCTGGGACATGGCGGTAAATGGGGAGCGTGAAAGCTTCCATTTTACTTGCCGGGCGAGGTTCGCGGTAACCGACACCGTTTCTGCCGGGACCGCGGGCGGCATTTGCGGAAACACTGATCCGTACCTCACCCCGGCGCCGGTCCAGATCCCGCCAGTTGATCTTCCGGGATCCTGGCATGCGCCGGAGCGACGTGGCCTCGGGCCGGGACGAACCCCGGATGAATCGGCGCTTCCTTGGCAGTTCGTGCGGGCACATTGCCGGGTCGGGCTACCGTCGGGTCTGCACGACTCTTTGGTTCCCGAGTGGGGTTTGTCGGACAATGTCGGATTGTCCCTGGATCATCATTCCCATGCTCTGGATCGCCCCCTCCGAAAAAGACGCCGCCGCCACCTCGCTCGAAAAGCGCCTGTGGGATGCCGCCGACCAGTTCCGCGCCAATTCCGGCCTCAAGGCGCAGGAATACTCCGGCCCCATCCTCGGCCTGATCTTCCTGCGCTTTGCCGAAGTCCGCTTCGCCATCCAGCGCAGCAAGCTCGAAGGCGCCAGCGCGTCATCGCGGCGCGGCAGCCGGGTCGATGAACCCGCCGCCTACCACGCCGAAGGCATCCTCTACCTCGCCCCCGAGGCGCGCTTCGACTACCTGCTGACGCTGCCCGAGGTGGCCGACATCGGCGCCAAGGTCAATGCGGCGATGCGCGAGATCGAAAAGCACAACCCGCAGCTTGCCGGCGTGCTGCCCAAGACCTACAACCTGTTCACCAGCACCCTGCTCAAGGAACTGCTCAAGAAGGTCTCCGAGATTCCGGCCACGCTCGACTACGACGCCTTCGGCCGCATCTACGAATACTTCCTCGGCGCCTTCGCCATGACCGAGGGCCAGGGCGGCGGCGAGTTCTACACGCCCTCCAGCATCGTCAAGCTGCTGGCCGAAATCATCGAACCCTTCCACGGCCGCATCCTCGACCCCGCCTGCGGCTCTGGCGGCATGTTCGTGCAGTCGGCGCGCTTCGTCGCCGAGCACCAGAAGAACCCCGCCGCCGAACTCGCCATCTGCGGCGTCGAAAAGACCGACGAAACCGGCCGCCTGTGCCGCCTCAACCTCGCCGTGCATGGGCTGGAAGGCGACATCAAGCACGGCGGCAACATCAACAGCTACTACGACGACCCGCACGCCGCCACCGGCCGGTTCGACTTCGTCCTCGCCAATCCGCCCTTCAACGTCAATGCGGTGGACAAGGAACGGCTCAAGGACATGGTCGGCGCCGGTCGCCGCTTCCCCTTCGGCCTGCCGCGCACCGACAACGCCAACTACCTGTGGATTCAGCTCTTCTACTCGGCGCTCAACGCCACCGGCCGCGCCGGCTTCGTCATGGCCAACTCGGCCTCCGATGCCCGCTCCAGCGAGCAGGAACTGCGGCAGAAGCTGATCGAAGCGCGGGCGGTCGATGTCATGGTCGCCGTCGGCCCCAACATGTTCTACACCGTCACGCTGCCGTGCACGCTGTGGTTCTTCGACAAGGGCAAGGCCAAGACCCAGCGCGCCGACACCGTGCTCTTCATCGACGCCCGCCACATCTACCGGCAGGTGGATCGCGCCCACCGCGACTGGACACCGGCGCAGATCGGCTTCATCGCCAACCTCGTCCGCCTCTATCGCGGCGAGGCGCTCGACACCACCGTCGGCGGTGTCGAAACGGCGGGCAAGCTCGGCGAAATCTTCGGTGAAACGCCGGTCTACCGCGACATCCCCGGCCTGTGCAAGGCGGCGACGCTGGCCGAGATCGAAGCCCAGGGCTGGTCGCTCAACCCCGGCCGCTACGTCGGCGTCGCGCCGGGCGAGGAGGTCAGCGACGAGGACTTCAAGGAACAGCTCGAAACCCTGAACGAGGAACTGGAAGTGCTGAACGCCCAGGCGCGGGAACTGGAGCAGACCATCGCCGCGAATGTGGCGGGGATTCTGGAGGCGCGTGATCATGGGAGGCTGGAGAGAAACCACTCTTGGCGAGGTATGCGACGAAGTGAACGGGATCATCCAGACAGGCCCGTTTGGATCGCAACTCCATCAGTCAGATTATTCGGAGGTTGGAATTCCCGTCGTGATGCCGAAAGACATCATAGAAGGGCGAATTGCCTCGGACACTGTTGCGCGTGTTTCAACTGAGCACGTTGAGCGCTTGTCTCGACACAAGCTGCGCAGTGGCGACATCGTTTATGGGCGACGCGGCGACATAGGTCGCCAAGCACTCATCAGACCGGAGCAGGCGGGCTGGATGTGCGGCACAGGTTGCTTGCGTTTGAGCCTTGGTGACAACGTCCTTAATCCGCTCTTCCTCCACTATTACCTCCGACAAGATGACGTCGTGGGCTGGATCACCAACCAAGCTGTTGGTGCAACGATGCCCAACCTGAACACTGGAATTCTCCGCAGTGTGCCAGTGAAGTTCCCCCCGCTCCCCGTCCAGCAACGCATCGCGGGCATCCTGTCGGCCTACGACGAACTCATCGAGAACAGCCAGCGGCGCATCAAGATTCTGGAGTCGATGGCCCGCGCCCTCTACCGCGAGTGGTTCGTCCACTTCCGCTTCCCCGGCCACGAAAACCACCCCCGCGTCGCTTCCCCTCTTGGCGAGATTCCGCAGGGGTGGGGGGTGAAGAAACTCAAAGATGTTTGCCGCCTCACGATGGGGCAGTCGCCGAAATCTGAGTTCTACAACGATGTCGGTGACGGTTTGCCCTTCCATCAAGGGGTCACCGATTTCGGTGACCGGTTCCCGACCGACCGATTGTTCTGCACCGCAGAGGGCCGCGTCGGTCAAGCAGGTGACATCCTGTTTAGCGTGCGCGCCCCGGTTGGGCGAATGAATATCGCCAATAAGAAGATTATCTTAGGTCGGGGTCTGTCTGCGATTCGGCACAACGGCGACAGCCAAGCGTTTCTTTGGGAGCAACTACGCAACCGCTTCACGAAGGACGACATGATGGGCAATGGGGCCATCTTTGCTTCGGTGACAAAAGACGACATGGCAGGCATCGAGTTGGTGTGCCCTCCGTCTTCGGTAGTCGAGACCGCCACGAAGCATTTCGAGCCACTACACTCGGAAATAGCCACACTGAGCCAGCAAGTTCAAAACCTCCGCCGCACCCGCGACCTGCTGCTGCCGCGC
>JADKBR010000002.1 GCA_016714975.1 Candidatus Dechloromonas phosphorivorans
GTGATGCCGGCATCCTGAACCATCCTCCCGGACCATACCGGGCGTCGTAATGTTGAGTATGCCAAGAATCGTCAGAGGTCCGCAAACACAGATGACGCCAAGCGCTCAGTAGCTGAGTAAGCGAAATCCAAGCGATTGCGCTTGTTGCGGTCATCCTGGAGAAAGCATGAAAATCAGACCCATTGTTGCGATCGTCGCTCACCCTGTTAGCGGCGGCTCTCCCGCCTGCGCTGAGGCCGAGGTTCCACACGAGCAGGTGATTCCAGGCAGGCGAGCGGCGCCACCGTTAGGCACGGCTCGGGCCGCCAGATCAACATTCACCGCTACGCGCGACTGCTGGCCAGAATCTCGATCTGGTCTCAAGGCGGGTAAGGTGTCGCCTTACTTCAACGTCCTGACCGCAGGTGGCGATGCCCGCTCTCGGGTCTATCTCGGGCGATCACTTCTTCGGCTAGGTGCCGCGCGGACGGCGAGATTATCATCCGCGTCTACCTGCTGGGCAATGCTGCCAGCAGCAACCAGTCGGCCACTTACCCTCGACATTGACATCACCAGCAAGCCGGTGTCCGCTGCCAGAGGATCGACGCCGCCCGCCAGGTACGGATGCGTTTTGGGAAGATCAAGTGCTCCGAGGACAAGGAATGCTCGACCGCCAGTGAACTTCCGCGTCGTACGCAACGTTACAACGCGGCGCCCAGGATTCGATCGCACGGCCCGACGGCCACCCGCGTTTCATTGCCGGCAAGAGATCACCACTGACGGCTGGGCCGGCCTCCGCCCAGCGCGCAGACGACAACTGGCGTATCGGCGTCGCTGGCAGAGAGTTCACCTGATTCCGGATGCCTTGCTTCAGGCGAAGCCGATCACCGTTGCCGCCACAGTCGGAAATCTGAACTGTCCGCCAACCTTGATGGCGCTAATCCGGTTACGCTTTGCAGCCCCAGGAACCGGATGGAGAGGGCACGATCGATCGGCCGCTCGTCGCGCGCAGCGACCGCGCTGACGGCCCTTACCACGCTGACACTGAACCGGCCCGGCCAGTTCATCCTCTGGTAAGGACATGTTTACTGCGTTGCGGTCGAACTCGATGCCATTGCCGCCCGTGAAGCCGTGCCGTGTCGGTTGTCATCGCCGGCGCCGGCAAGGCTTTCTGTGCCGGTCACGACCTCAAAACCAGTTCCAATCACGACAAGGGCTTCATGCAGGCGCTGTTCCGGCAATGCGGCGAACTGATGCTGACCCTCCCGCATGCCGCAGCCGGTGATCGCCCGGTAGGTACGGCATCGCCACCGCCGCCGGCTGCCAACTGGGTGTCGATGTGCGACCTGGCGGTCGCCGCCGATGTCACAAGTTTGCCGTTTCCGGCATCAACGTCGGCTTGTTCTGCTCGACTCCGCCGTTGGCCTCGCGCGCAACCTCCGGAAGCAAGGCCGCCCTGGAAATGCTGTTGACTGGCGACTCCATCGACGCCATGGAAGGGAAACCAAGGGGCTTGTCAATCGCATCGTCCCCGCCGACGCGCTGGATGCCGAGGTCGAACGCCGAGCCAGTCGATCCTCGCCAAGAGCGCCGTCGCCGTACGCATCGGCAAGGGAATGCACTACAAGCAGCTGGAAAATGGGCCTGACAGAAGCCTACGATTACGCCAGCGAGGTGATGACCTGCAACATGATGAGCGAAGATGCCGGCGAAGGCATCGACGCCTCATGCTGAGAAGCGCAAGCCGGAATACAAGGGCGTTGAAGCGGGGTGACAGGCATTCGGTCAGGGGCGCTGCGTAGCCGGTCAGATCGCAGTGCTCGTGCTTGACGGGTTTGCCGTTGGCGAATCGCTGCCGGGTTTCATGCGCGATGTAGCGCCGCACTTCCGGGGGATATCCAGAACAGGGTGTATTTTATTGACGCCGTACTTGTCGCTCTGACTCCAGCCAACGCCTTCGATGCGGAACGCCCCCGAAGGTGCCCCCGCCGGAACAGTGATCCCGCTCCTTGGCGACGACGGTAGTCGATCTCTCGAGTGGTAGGTTGGACTTTCGCATTGACCCCAGGTGGCGCGCGGTCCACCGCTTGCCGGAGGCTGTATTCGGCGATGGTGCTGGGCATCGCGTAAAGGGTTCATCCGAAAGCTTGACGGATTGGCGACCGCATTGCGGCCGCCAGCATTCTCGAAAACTGCTTTAGATCGCCTTGAGCATCCCTTCGCGACTCCTCCAGTTGAACGCTGACCTCGAACCCTGCCGCCTTTTAGTTCGCCGGCAATCGCCCTGGCGTCATTCACCGGTTGACCAACGGCGCATTTGCGTAGCTGCTGTTGCCGATGGCGAGCGCGTAACGCGGAGCTTGTACAGGGGCACGCCCGCCTGGGCAAGCACATGGCCAGGCGCAAGCGTCAGCGCACCCACGGCGAGTGTTCCTGCAGGATAGCCGGCGCAGCGGGCTGTGCTCCGGGTGAACGGAAATGGTCGACGCTCACTCAATTGATCCTCGCCTCGGTTCTGCGTGGTCCAACGGTCGTGCTACGGAACGGAAAGCCTGGCGACGCTTGGGCGAGTAGCGCGGCCACGCCAGCCAATGTCAAACATCGCTCGCCCGTCCTCGGTGACCTCGTTACTTGCCGATCACGCCCTGCAGGCGCTGCGTGGACGGCAGCCGAGCGTAGTGCCGGCGGCCGTGAGCGTCCCCGCCCAGATCGTTGAATCTCTTGACCACTGCCTGAAATTGGTCCGTCTTCTGGCCGTTGCTGACCAGGCGAGCGAGTGCCACGGACACGCTTCTGCTGCCCGCTGAACCCGAGCCTTTTGCCCGGACATGCTGCCGATGATCAGGCCGGTCACAAAACTCAGCCCGATGCTTGCGGCGTACTCGATGAACTCGCGCCATTCGCGCAAACCCATCGGCAGGATCGGCGTGCCATCGACCAACGACGTCAGTACGCTCATGCCAAGCACTGCCAACCCCGACATGCTGATCGCCATGAATGCCAGCAACCAGCGCGGACGCCGCTGACGTGCGGCCAGTAGCACGCCGAACGGCAGCGGGATGAGCAACGACACCACTCCGCAAGTAAATCGTATTCCAGATCATACACGACGACAATCAAGCCGTGCGTCAGCAACAGCAGCGCTAGCGGTGCCAGCCAGTTGCTCAGCCAGTCCGCCACACCTGGAAGAACCTCGGTCTCATCCTCCAGGCGCGACCCAGCAGCTTCTTCGACAACGATACCAGCGGACGCCTCCCCCAGGTTGGTCAGCACCCCATCCTGCGCGGCAGTTGCTTCTCGAGCACATCAATGCGCTCGAGCAAAGGCTTGAAGAGGTAAAGGTCACGGCGACAGACGGGGCGAAACCACAGCCCCGTCATTGATATCGCGCTGACGCAGTAGGGGCATCACGGATTACTTGGCCACGTTCAGCTCGAACACCGCATTCGATATCCGCCCGTCGCTATCCTGGACGCTGACCCGGATCTGATGCTCGCCCGGCGGCACCTCCGCCGCTTTGAGATCGATGCCCTTTTCCGACAATCCGGCCTGAATGCGCTCGGTCAGATCGACATTGGGGCTACGCAGATAGGTCAGCTTGACCGACGACAGGTCAATCTTCGCTCCGCCGTGCGGCCTCGAAAGCATCTGCAGTGCAAACGGGGAGGCCAGTGACGGGCTGCCCGTATCCGGCGACAGGATCCGGATTCCCGACCACGGGTAATCGAACGGGTTGCTGGCGCCGTTACCGGGGCTGGCGGCAAACGCGCTTCGGACTCTTTGATCAGGGTATCGGCCGTAGCCCCCGCGACCAGGAGCAATCGAAAAGAAACGAGACTAGGGGCTTCAACATGCGCTTCCTCCGTCGGCACAAAGAACAGCAGGGCAGCGAAAAGTATAGAGCGTTTCGCATCACTTGCCGAAAAGATATACTTCGCAGGACCGCCAACAAGGACGAACAATGTCAGGTTCAAGCACCTCTTCGGGCGTTCTGTCTCACAAGCAGCGTCAGACACTGACCAGACTCTCGGCACTCTCCTTGGTGCCGATGCTGCCGACGCAGGTCTTGGCCTCCGCCATCCATGCGTTGCCACGCGCTGCGCTGATTATCGGCAACAGTGCCTATCCGGATAGCCCACTCACCAACCCTGTCAACGATGCGAACGCGATTGCTGGCGAACTCAAACGACTGGGTTTTTCGGTGGACCTTCAGATCAATGCCGGGCATGCGACCATGAACGAAGCCGTGCACCTAATTTCGGCACGAACCTGACCAGGAGCCGAGCGGTCGGGCTCTTCTATTTTGCCGGCCATGGACTGCAGCTCGACTGGCGGAATTTTCTGGTTCCGGTCGACGTGCGGCTGGACCAAGCCGATGATGTGCCACGCCAGACGGTCGATCTCGGCAATCTCCTGAACAGTTTGGGCAGGGCGGGCAATGCGATGAACATCGTCGTGCTCGACGCCTGCCGCGACAATCCATTCGGCTCCGAGCACAAGACTGGCAGAGGATTGAGCCAGATGGACGCGCCGATCAGCACCTTGCTCGCCTATGCCACTGCGCCGGGCAACGTCGCCTCCGATGGCACGGGCAAGAATGGGCTTAGCACCGAGAATTTTCTCAAGGAAATGGTGGCGCCGGAAGCCAGGATCGAGGACGTGTTCAAGCGCGTTCGCCTGGCGGTGCGCCGCAGCTCACAGGGCCAGCAGATTCCCTGGGAAAGCACCTCTCGCTGGAGGAAGATTTCTATTTCATTCCACCAGCCGAAATGCGCAAGCGCTCGCAAGACGAACTCGACCGGCTTTTCGCGCAGGAACTGGCGCAGTGGGGAGCGCTCGGAAAGCGAACGAACCGGGACCCTTGGTCGCTTATCTGCGGGCGTATCCCAGTGGCCAGTTTTCCGAACTCGCGCAAACCACGCTCGACCAATTGCTGGCCAAGCAGGGCGAGAGGAAATAGCATTGCCAACACCGAGAAAAACCCATACACCAAAGGAACCGCCTCTGCGGGGGAATTCCGGGTTGGCGACAGATACCATTACCGCGTCATCGATCTGCTGACCGGAATTCAATCAGGAATTCACCCGAGTTGTCACGGAAATTACGGACAACGAAGTGATTTTTAACAAGGGCGCCGAAATCACCGACATCCTGGGCAACCCACGAAAACTAGCTAACGGACGAATTCTTGGTCCCAATCAGACCTATGCTCGAATATAGCCTCGGCAAGACTTGGAGCACCCGCTTCGAAACCACCTACCCCGATGGCACAACCAGCGTAATCGAGAGGAATTCAAAGTGGTGGCCAAGGAAGCAATCACCGTTCCCGCCGGCACCTTCGACACGTTTCGCATTGAGTCCTTTGGCCGGCGGCTGGGCTCTCGACCCGCATCGAACACACTTACTGGATGGCACCTGGAAAATCGCCCGCCATATCGCTTACAACGCGATGGAACGGCGGAGAAATTTCAGTTTCGTCAACACCGAGCGCTTCGAGTTGGTGTCGTTTACGCCAGGAGCTGAAGCCCGATTGCGCTCTTTAGCCAAACGCCAGCGGGGTGAAAAAACGGGAAGCGGGGTAAAATCCCGCTCCATGCCTGTTCCTTCCCTGCCCGCCAGACCCTGCTGCTGTTCCTGCTCACCCTCACGGTGTTGCCCGGGCATCTGGGAAGCTACGGGTTTGACCGGCAAAGACGAGTTCTTCCTTGGCCTGCGCACGCCAATGGAGATGATCGAGGGCGATCACTGGCTGGTGCCCTTCCTCGACGGCGCGCCACGGATCCGCAAGCCACCCCTGCTTTACTGGGCCACCCGCATCAGCTACGAGATTTTCGGAATTTCGCTGGCCAGCGCCCGGCTGGTGAGCGTTCTCTTCGCCGCCCTGCTGGTCGTGGCGACGGCGGGAATCGCGCGCCGCCTTGCTGGCCAGGCGGAAACCGGCTGGATTGCTGGCTGCATCCTGCTCGGCTGCCTCGGCATGGCCAGCGAGGCCCGCCGCCTGATGCTCGATGTGCCGGTGGCCGCATTGTCCACCGCTGCATTTTGGAGCCTGCTGGTGTGGCTGGATTCTGGCAAGAAAAGGTGGTTGACCGCAACCAGCGTGCTGCTGGCCGCCGGATTCTTGACCAAGGGACCGATCGTCGCCCTGGTCTGCGGCGGTGGCTGCCTGGCATTGCTGGCTAGCGGTCGCCTACGCCTGGCGCAACTCCGCCAGCAGTTTGTGCCGCTGGCCGTCCATGCCCTGCTGATCGCCGCCCTTGCCTTCCCGTGGTTCTTCGTCGTCCGCGCCCTTTACCCGGACGCCGCCGACCTGGTGCTGGCCGACGAACTGGAATCGCGCCGGTTCTTCAATTTTTCGCCGGGGATCCTGCTCAGCCTCCTTAATATTGCGCTGCCCTGGTCTTCGTCTTCATCGCTGCCGCCTGGGCGTCGTGGAAGCGCCCGGTACCCGATCGTCTGCTGCTGTTCTGGTTTTCGCCACCTTCCTGCCCCTTCGCCTTCATCAAGAGCTTCGACCGCTACCTGATCGGGTCGCTGGTGCCGCTGGCGATCCTGGTTGCACTGGCTTTGCCCGAGATGCGCAGCCGCTGGCCATTCCGCCTCGGCCTGCTGCTGGCCCTGCTGCTCGGCGCGGGACTTGCCATCTTCACTTTCTGGTTCGGCCTTGGCGGATGGTACTGGCCGGTCGTGCCCGCCCTTTATTTCGTGTGGGCCTGGTGGCAACAACGCAGCATCGGGCATACGCTAGCAGCACCCGCCCTCTACTGGATCGCACTGCTCTGGGGCTCTTTCCGGCCGTCGGCGTCAATGCCGTTCCTGACAGCGTGCGCGAACTCGGGCGGACTCGCGACATCGCCATGTTCGACGGCCCGCAGCCGGCATTGCTGCCGATTCTCAGCCAGCGCACGCACCGGCACTACGGAACCTTGGATCGCCACGACCTCGCCGAGCTTCAAGCCCTCACGGCGCTGGTCTTTCTCGAAAGCAAGGATGCTCCCGCTTCCAGGAGTTGGTAACGAAAGCCGGATTTCGCGCCCGCCAGGTTGACAGCTACCAGACCCTGGCATCGCATGGCTCGGGCCTGCGTTTCGCGAAGGTCGGCGCAACGCTTGCCGACTGGCGGAAAGCCTTTTCTGCTCGGGATCTGGCAGCCCTGATGACGACCATCATCTGGTTCCGAGATCGACGAGTCATGAGCATAGCGCGCTGGCTGCAGGCTTTCCTTTTCCTGCTCGCCCTGGCTGCGGCCGCATGGCGAGCGCCGACGCCGGAGGCTCCGGCGTTCACAGACACCCGCGCTATCGGCAATTGATGCGCCAGCCTCTTTTCCAGCGCCATGCTGCCTGTGGCCGCACCATCTGCCCATGCCGCGACGCTCGCCGAACTACCTGACGGCCGCATTGCAGCAGCCTGGTTTGCCGGCACCCGCGAGGGCGCCGCCGATGTCGCAGTCTGGTTCTCGACGCTGAATCGCGGCACGTGGAGCACGCCACGGCAAATCGCCACGCGGGAGGAACGGCCGCTGCAACGCTCACATTCGTGCGCAAGATCGGCAATCCCGTTCTGTTCGCCGAGGGCGACCGCCTTCACCTGTGGTACGTCAGCGTTGGGTTAGGCGGATGGGCAGGTAGTGCGCTTAACCATAGTGTCTCGCACGATGGCGGACACAACTGGACGCCGGCGGTCAGGTTGCACACTTCACCATTCGCCAACATCAGCACGCTGGTACGCGCCCCCCCACTGCCGCTGGCTGACGGTGGACTCGGTTTGCCGGCCTACCACGAGTTCATCTCCAAGCATGGCGAATGGCTCCGGCTTGCCGCTGACGGCCAGATCATCGACAAGGTACGCATGGGCCATGACGGGCGCACCCTGCAGCCAGCCGCCGCTGCGTTCGACGATCGTCATGCCCTGGCCATCCTGCGCGATGGCGGTCCGGGACCGGCCGCATCCGCAGCGTCACGACCGTTGACGGAGGCCAGGACTGGAGAGCGGCGAACCCATTGCCCCCTGCCCAATCCGAATTCCTCGGTCGCCCTGTTGCGCCTGCGGAGCGGCCGGTTGCTGATTGCCGGCAACGGCGCAAGTAACCGGAACGACCTGCTGCTCTGGGTATCCGACGATGACGGAAAGAACTGGCGTCCAGCACCGACGGTTGAGCGCGCCGACGACCCGCGGGTCGAGTTCTCCTATCCGGCACTGCTGCAGGCCCGCGACGGCAGTATCCACCTCGCCTATACCTGGCACCGCCAAGGCATCAAGCACGCGGTATTCAACGAGTCATGGCTGGACGGCCAGGGACCATGAATCCGACCGCCATGTACGGTTTCCTGGCCCACGGCATCATTATTGGGGCATTTGCTGCACTGCTGCCAATCGGCGGAACGCAACGGATTCTTGGGCTCCATCGCAATCCCCGTCGCGCTAGGCGCCGGCGTTGCTTCATTCATGCACGGCGTAATTGGCACACCATCACTGACACTGCTTGCACTCGCCATCTGTCAACTTGCGGGCGGGACAGCTTCGCCCCTGAGTTACCGCGCCGCCCGCACCCTGCTCACCTTTGCCGTGCCCTTTTACGCAATGGCGCTCGGCGTCGGGCCATTCGATCCCTTTGCACTGGGCTATCAGCCTTTGCTCATGCTGGTCGCAAGCATGCCATTGGCGGCAATGCTCTGGTGGCGCCGACTGGACTACTGGCTATTGATCCTGGCACTCGATCTCGCCGGCTACGCCAGCGGGCTGTTCGCCAACCTATGGGACGTCCTGTTTGATCCATTGCTGGTGTTGGTAGCGCTGGCGTCCGTTGTCCGGCAACATCTCCAGTCCATACGCTCAGCGCGGTCGATTGCCAGGTGACCTTGGCTGATTGATCTGGCAGACCGAAAAACTGGGATGGTCCCGTTTCTCGGTGAACGACGGTCGGGAATATCCGACGAAATCCGGAAACAAACAGCGGCAGGAACAAGAGCCCAGCCAAACGCAAATAGCTTGGGCAGCCCCGCCACAACAAGCAGGGCTGAGGTTCCAGTCGACCGAGGCAGTGTTTACCCAGTCCTGCCGGGCATTTACGCAGCAATCTCCAATCTGCCCGCTTCACGCTCCAACCGCCTCATCTCTGCGGTCAGGCTGACCTGCTGGCCAGCCGTAATCATGCGCAGTCCGGCGCGCCACTCAAAACTGACATAGCGAGCGGGAATCTTGGCGCTGTATAGCGCATAGGCTATCGTATGCAGATCGGGGCGCTCAATGCGGCGTCCGTCACTCAATGTCGCAACAAAGTTGTTCTTTACGAGCGATACGCTTGCTTGGTTGGCCATGAATATTCCTCGTGTGCGCTTACCTGTTGTCATGTCGATCAGCTCAGTTGAACCGCTTGCCAGATTGCTCGATCGCGGCACGGAACTCCGCGAAGGAGAGTTCACGGACGACCGTGGCGGCCAATGTATCGCGCAGGTCATAGCTGTCATCGCTCGAGCGAAAGCCATTCGCGGCCGCCGAGTTGGAGTGCTGACGCATCGGAGACTGAATAGAAAGGGTGGGTGACATGGCATTTTCTCTTTTTGTCGGTTGATGTGGCCATGATGCCAAAGCGCAACAGAATCATGCGTGAATGAATTCACGAACACGGCAAGAAAGGTGACATCGGCAACGCTGGATCGTGGCGAGGCAAGCTGGCGCTCGGGTGGCCTTGCTGTCGCCGTGCATCGGTCAGCGGGCATGCTGCAGATATCGGCTTGATACTTGGCCGCATGGCGTCCGTGCGTCATGGCCGGGCAGCCAGGGCTGGCGCAATCGATGCGGGGATCCTTCGCTCTCTTCAGGGCAAATTTGATTCAAGAATGATCACGTCCCGGGACGTGATCAAGCGGCTAGAACGAGTTCGTTGACTCCTGAAAGGCTGAACTGCGCGTCAGATTGAGACCACAGGGATTTCGCTGCCCGGTTCGCCAGCCTCCTCCACCACCGGTATCCTGTAGGACTCGGAGGCCCAGCAACCAAGGTCAATCTGCCGGCAACGCTCCGAGCAGAAAGGGCGCCACGAATTCTCTGGTGCCCACAGTACTTCAGCCCCGCATTGCGGGCAGCGAACCTTGCGCGCGGCCATCAGAGATTGCAGAAGGTCAGGTCGAAATTCACGTCGCGCTCGGCAACCCTGGCCTTGAGTTCGCCAACCGGCGGGTTGGTGAAGCGAATGTTGAGGAAGTACTTGTTGGCGCTGACTTCTGGAATGGCCTGCTCGTCAACCTTGACTTCGACCCGCACCATCTGCGCCGCCGTCCCGCCCAGATTGAGCTGAAACTGGCCGGCGGTCGCGGTATGGTTCTTCGCGCGTCCACTGGAGCGCAACAGGCGCAGCACGATCGCCGCAGCGTCGCGCAGCGGCATAAGGGGTTGCGTCCATCCGGCAATCGCGTCGCGCCGGATTCCGGGTTCCCGGTGCAACCACCAGTGATAGGACGGCAGATCGAATTCGCAGACACCGCCGGGTATTGCCGCACGACTCTTGATCCCCATTAGCCAGTCGTTGTCGCGCAGGTACTGACCCATCTTCCCGGTCATACCGAGCAGGGCCGCCGATGAATGCTCGATCTCGTAAAGAGCGCCGGACAGCGCTTCTTCGGAAATCTCGGGGTTATTGCGATAGGCCAGTAGTGTTTGGCGCTGGCGCTCAAGTTCCTGGATGAGATCCATCTTGAGGTCGGCACGGGCTGCCGTCTCGAGTATCTCGAAAAGCGTGACGAGTGCCGTGTGATGTTCCAGTTGCCCGTCGCTTTCGGCGAAGTACGCTGTCTTTTCGAACAAATCTTCGAGGCGCAGGAGGGTGCGGATGCGCTCGTTGAAGGGGTATTCGTAGGTGATCACGCGCTTTGGGCTTTGACGAGCGGAAAATTGCCCCAATTCTGAGCCATCTACGGGCAAACCTCAACTGGTTGCGTTAGCTATTTGAGATAACAGGCGCAGATATTTCCGGTGCAGCTCGGCGACCTGCCCGTCGAGATGCGGCAGATCGCCATCATTGGCCAGCACATCGTCAGCCGCCGCCAGACGTTCTGCACGCGACGCCTGGGTCGCCAGAATGGCGCGGACTTCGCCTTCGCCTATCCCGTTGCGTGCCATCACGCGGCTGATTTGCAGGTCTTCCGGGCAGTCGACCGCGACAATGCGGTGGCAGCGCTCGCGGTAGGCTCCCGACTCAACCAGCAACGGTACGGCGAGGATCACATAGGGTGAACCAGCCTCGCGGCAACGCTCGTTCGACAACTCGCGAATCATCGGATGCAGAATGGCCTCCAGACGTGCGCGCGCTGCCGGGTCGGCAAAGACCAGTCGGCGCATTCGGCTCCGGTCGAGAGAGCCATCAGCAGTGGCCGCTCCTGCACCAAACTCTTCAAGGAGCGCCGGCATCGCGGCGCCGTTGGCAGCAGTGAGTTCGTGGGCGATGGCGTCGGTATCGACAATCGTGATGCCGTGACTAGCGAAACAGTCGGCAGCGGCGCTCTTGCCACTGCCGATCCCGCCGGTCAGACCAACGACGAAATGGCTCACTTGCAGTTCAGTGCCGTCGATTTCGGCACGATACCCGTCGCGTGTTCCAGTATTTCAGTTTTTTCGCCAGCGGCCCGCGCGCCTCGACCGTAAACTGCGGATCTTTACCGGTACGGGGAATCAGCTTGGCCGACTTGACCCCCTTCGCCTTCAGTTCTGCGAGCCGCTCCTGCCCGCCCCTCTCATTGGCAAAGACACCCAGCGATATGGCAAAGCGATAGGCGCCAGTATCATGAACAACGAACAAGTCATCGACTCCCAGTTCCTTCAACTCCCCCACTTTCTTGTCCGCCTCGGCCTTGCTCGCCTGCGGCGGCACCAGCACCCACCAGCCAGCGCCCTCCGCCGCCACCGCGCGGCGCTCGACGCGGACACCGGAGAACTTCTCGGCCAGTGTCGATGCCAACTCATTGGCCTGGGCACCTGCCAGCCGATCCCAAAGCAGGCACAATTCTTCGGGTTCGGCAGGCTGCTCGGTAGCCCCCTTGGCCGGTGGTGTCTTGCTGCGGCCAACGATGCGCAGCCGATCGGCCGCCAGTTGCTGTTCGATGCGCCAGGCGTCGGGATTCTCGGGCCGCCCGAAATACCCCTCGACAAATGCGTACAGGAGCAGGTTGGCCAGAACCAGGAGAAAGACCAGGACCTTCAAGCGCTCAATCAACCTTGGGCAAATGCTTCAGCGATTCGGCGATCGCCTCGGCCGGGTATTCGTAGTCCTCGAGCTTGCCGGAAAGGAAGCGGTCATAAGAGGCCATGTCGAAATGGCCGTGGCCGGTCAGGTTGAACAGGATGGTCTTCGCCTCGCCAGTCACCTTGCACCTGAGCGCTTCGTCGATGGCGGCCCGGATGCCATGGCAGGACTCCGGCGCCGGAATGATGCCCTCGGCGCGGGCGAACTGTACGCCAGCCTCGAAGGTGGCGACCTGGGGAACTGCCAGCGCCTCGATCTGCCCTTCATGCAACAACTGCGAAACGAGCGGCGAATCGCCGTGGTAGCGCAAGCCACCGGCGTGGATCCCCGGTGGCATGAAGTCGTGACCGAGGGTGTACATGCGCATGATCGGCGTGTAGCCGGACACGTCGCCGTAGTCGTAGGCATAGGCGCCCTTGGTCAGGGTCGGGCACGAGGTCGGCTCGACGGCGACGCAGCGCAGGTTGGCCGCGCGCTTGTCGCCGGCCGCCTTGTCGGCGAGGAAGGGAAAAGCGATGCCGCCGAAACTGGAACCGCCTCCGCAGGGCCCGAAGATCACGTCTGGGTAGAGGCCAATCTTGTCGAACGCTTTTTTTGCTTCGAGGCCGATCACCGTCTGATGCAGCAGCACATGGTTGAGCACCGAGCCCAGCGTGTAGCAGGTTCCGGGATCGCCAGCGGCTTCCTCGACCGCTTCGGAAATAGCCAGGCCGAGCGAGCCCTGGTTGTCCGGATCGGCGGCGAGTGCGGCACGGCCAGCGTTGGTCAGGTTGGTCGGGCTGGCGAAAACCTCGGCACCCCAAGTCTGCATCATCGAGCGGCGGAACGGTTTCTGCTCGTAACTGACTTTGACCATGAAGACCCGTACCGGCAGGCCGAACATCTGCCCGGCGAAGGCAATCGACGAGCCCCACTGGCCAGCGCCGGTTTCCGTGGTCAGGCGCTTGGTCCCGACCATCTTGTTGTAGAAGGCTTGCGGCACAGCGGAGTTGGGTTTGTGCGAACCGGCCGGCGAAACACCCTCGTACTTGTAGAAGATTTTCGCCGGCGTGCCCAGCGCCTGCTCGAGGCGCAACGCCCGGCACAGAGGCGACGGACGCCACAACGCATAGATCTGGCGCACCTCTTCGGGAATGGCGATCCAGCGCTCGGCCGACATTTCCTGCTCGAGGATCGGCATCGGGAAGATGGCGCCCATTTGCTCCGGCGTCACCGGGTTGCCATCGGGAGCGAGCGGCGGGGCCGGCGGATTGACCAAGTCAGCGACGACGTTATACCAGTGGCTGGGAATCTCTTCCGGTTCGAGGCTGATGCGTAGCGGTATCAATTCTTTCCCCTCAGTACTTTCCGCAAAAGCGGTAAATTACCCCAAAAGGCCTCGCCGACCAAGGGAAAGCCCCGGAATTTGTCATATCCCGCGGGTCAATCGCGCTCCCTGGCATCTCTCTCCTGTCGGGAAAGCATTGGCTATTCGGGCTGGCGCCCGCTTTTTCCACCTTGGGGGTCGAGTCCGGTCCAGCAAGCGTTTCAACACGGTTTCCGTCCCGCCATCCAGCACTTCACAACGTGCGGAACGACGACGGCAGCACTGCCCCGCAACAAGCGGTATCCGAGCGGCGTATATTCATACTCGGGCGCCACGAAGTATTTCTCGGCGGAAGTCTTTGCCTCGTCGACAAGGCCTGCCGCCGGATAGACTGACAGGGACGTGCCGATCGTCAGGACTTTTGACGCGCTGGCGAACGCCATAGCCGCTTCGTCCATGAACCGCACGGCCTCGCCGAACCAGACCACGTCAGGCCGGAGCTGGCTGTTCTGTTCGCAGAGGTGCCCGATGTCGATCACGTCTGACTTGAGCCGATAGATCAAGGACGGATCAACCGAGCTACGCGCATTCAGAATCTCGCCATGGAGATGCATGACGTTCGTTGAGCCGGCACGCTCATGCAGATCATCGATGTTCTGCGTAATGACGACAACGTCAAACCGGGTCTCGAGCGCGGCAATCGCGAGGTGTGCGGCGTTTGGCGAAGCGCGCAGGACATCCTTCCGGCGCTCGTTGTAGAACGCCAGCACTGCTTCGGGATGGGTTTTCCATCCTGCGGGCGAGGCCACCGACTCAATCGAATACTGATGCCAATAGCCGCCCATGTCGCGAAAGGTTTTCAGCCCGCTCTCGGCACTGACGCCGGCACCTGTAAATACGACAATCTTTTCGCGCATCAAGTCCAATAGCCCTAGATCGGAGCCCGGCAGGAAACCAAGGGCCAGTCGGGAAGAGTCAACGACAACGAGCGGCGGGCAATCGGCGCAATCCCCGCGCCGTCAGCACTGAAGCCCCCAGACGTCGTTATTTGGGGCGCGTTATGACAGGCGCCTGAACTTCAGCAAGGCATAGATCGCAGGAATGACCGCCAGGGTCAACACCGTCGATGATATCATGCCACCGACCATCGGCGCGGCGATGCGGCTCATGACTTCGGCGCCGGTGCCGGTGCCCCACAGGATGGGCAGCAGGCCGGCCATGATGGCGGTGACGGTCATCATCTTGGGGCGCACGCGTTCGACGGCACCTTCCATGATCGCGGCGTAGAGATCGGTCGGTTGCGGTCGACGGCCTTCAGAGGCACATTTTGCCTGGATCGCCGCCCACGCGTGGTCGAGATAGATCAGCATGATGACGCCGGTTTCGGCGGCAACGCCGGCCAGGGCGATGAAGCCGATGGCGGCGGCGACCGACAGGTTGTAGCCGAGCAGCCACATCAGCCAGATGCCGCCGACCAGCGCGAACGGCACCGAGAGCATGACGATCAGTGTTTCGGTGATGCGCCGGAAGTTGAGGTAGAGCAGCAGGAAGATGATGAGCAGCGTCAGCGGCACGACGACCTTGAGCTTGGCGATGGCGCGTTCCATGTACTCGAACTGGCCGCTCCAGGTGACGTAGGTGCCGGGGGTGAACTTGACCTTTTCATTGACCGCTTTTCTCGCTTCGGCGACGTAGGAACCGATGTCGCGGTCGCGAATATCGACGTAGATGTAGGCGGAGAGCAGCGCGTTTTCGGTGCGGATGGCCGGGGCACCGGTGGTGATCTTGACTTCGGCGAGCTGGCCGAGCGGCACCATGGTAGCCGGCGCGCCCATTTCGGCGGGCACCGGCACCAGCACTTCGCGGGCGATGGCCTGCGGGTCGCTGCGCAGGTCGCGCGGGTAGCGCACGGTGACGCCGAAGCGTTCGCGGCCTTCGACGGTGGTGGTGACCATTTCGCCACCGAGCGCCGCCGCCACCACGTCCATCACCTCGCCGACGCCCAGTCCGTAGCGGGCGAGCGCCCGGCGGTTGGGCACGATATCGAGGTAGAAGCCGCCGGTAATCCGTTCGGCGAAGGCGCTGCTGGTGCCGGGGACGGCCCTGACGACGCCTTCGATTTCCTTCGCCAGGCGCTCCATCTCGACCAGATCGGTGCCGAAAATCTTGATGCCGATGGGCGTGCGGATGCCGGTGGAC
Organism: Candidatus Dechloromonas phosphorivorans; assembly: GCA_016714975.1. Lineage (GTDB taxonomy): Bacteria > Pseudomonadota > Gammaproteobacteria > Burkholderiales > Rhodocyclaceae > Azonexus > Azonexus phosphoriphilus. The sequence continues at coordinate 15,726 of JADKBR010000002.1, forward strand.
AGCATGTCGGTGCGCGCCTTGATCGGCATCGTCCAGGAATTGGCGACGCCGGGGAACTGCAGCGCCTTGTCGAGTTCGGCGATCAGCTTGTCGGTGGTCAGGCCCGGCCGCCATTCGCTTTCCGGCTTGAGGTTGATGATGGTCTCGAACATCTCCAGCGGCGCCGGGTCGGTCGCCGTCTGCGCCCGGCCGGCCTTGCCAAATACCGAGGCGACTTCCGGGAAGCTCTTGATGATCTTGTCCTGCGTTTGCAGCAGCTCGGCCGCCTTGGTCACCGACAGGCCGGGCAGCGTCGTCGGCATGTAGAACAGCGTGCCTTCGTTAAGCGTCGGCATGAACTCGCTGCCCAGCCGGCTCGCCGGCACGATGCTGATTGCCATGACGATGACGGCGGCGGCGATGGTCGCCTTCTTCCAGTTCATCACGCCGGCGATGATCGGGCGGTAGATACCGATCAGGAAGCGATTGACCGGATTCTCGGCTTCCGGCCGGATTTTGCCGCGAATGAAGAGCAGCATCAGCACCGGCACCAGCGTCACCGAAAGAAAGGCGGCAGCGGCCATCGAGAAGGTTTTGGTCCATGCCAGCGGCGCGAACAGGCGGCCCTCCTGCGCCTCGAGCGTGAACACGGGCAGGAAGGAGACGGTGATGATGAGCAGGCTGAAGAACAGCGCCGGGCCGACTTCCTTGCAGGCGGTGATGATGGCCTGGCTGGATGATTCGCCAGGTTGCAAACGTTCGAGGTGCTTGTGCGCGTTCTCGATCATCACAATCGCCGCATCGATCATCGCCCCGACAGCAATCGCGATGCCGCCCAGACTCATGATATTGGCGTTGATGCCGAGCGCCCGCATGCCGATGAAGGCGGCGAGGATGGCGACCGGCAGCATCAGGATGGCGACCAGTGCCGAACGCAGATGGAGCAGGAAGACGATGCAGACCAGCGCGACGATCAGGCTTTCCTCGGCCAGCGTGCGCTTCAGGGTATCGATGGCGCGGTGGATCAGTTCGGAGCGGTCATAGACGGTCTCGATGCTGACCCCGTCGGGCAATCCGGCGCTGATCTCGGCGACCTTGGCCTTGAGATTGTGGATGACCTCCAGCGCATTCTGGCCGTAGCGCGCCATGGCGATGCCGGAGACCACCTCGCCCTCGCCGTTCAACTCGGTCAGGCCACGCCGCTCATCAGCCACCAGCTCGACGCGGCCGATGTCGGCGATACGCACCGGCGTGCCGTTCTGCGCCTTGAGCACCAGATTTTCGATGTCTTCACGGCCACGCAGATAACCGCGCCCACGCACCATGTACTCGGTTTCAGCCATCTCCAGCGTGCGGCCGCCGACGTCGCGATTGGAATTGCGGATCACCTCGGCGACGCGCATCAGCGGGATGCCGTAAGCGCGCAGCTTGACCGGATCGACGGTCACCTGATACTGCTGCACGAAACCGCCGATGCTGGCTACCTCGGCCACCCCCGGCGCCTTGGCCAGCTGGTAGCGCAGATACCAATCCTGCAGGGTGCGCAGCTCGGCCAGCGTTTTGTCCTTGGCCAACAGCGCGTATTGATAGACCCAACCGACGCCGGTCGCATCCGGCCCCAACGTCGGCGTCACGCCTTTCGGCAGCTTGCCGGAGACCGAATTGACGTACTCCAGCACGCGCGAGCGCGCCCAGTAAATATCGGTGCCGTCCTCGAAGATGACATAGACGAAGGACGCGCCGAAGAAGGAAAAGCCGCGCACTACTTTCGACTTCGGCACCGACAGCAGTGCCGTGCTCAGCGGATAGGTCACCTGGTCCTCGACCACCTGCGGTGCCTGGCCGGGGAATTCGGTGTACAGGATGACTTGGACGTCGGAGAGATCGGGAATCGCGTCGAGTGGGGTTTTCAGCACCGACCAGATGCCGGCGATGATGATGAAGATGGTGGCGAGGAGAACCAGGAAGCGGTTTCTTGCTGACCAGTCGATCAAGGTGTTCAGCATGGGTGGTTTCTTTGTTTTTGACTTCGTGGGCGGTGGCTTCGGCTCGCATGCGGTCTCCGCCTTGCTGGCAGGGGCGAAGGCTCTCGGCTCGTGGCAGCCGAAAAGACGTCAAAAAAAGGCCACCCCTCGGCCCCGCCTGTTTCTGGGCCCCTTGGGAGATGCGAGCAACGCGAAATGGGGGCAGTCGCCAGCACAGGGCGGAATCCCCTGCTCAAAACAGGAAAACCCCATCACTTCCTCACCAAAGAAGTCACCACCCATTCCCCCTGCCCCCGCTCCACAAACTCGAACTCAATCGCCGCCCCCGGCTTCACCCCCGCCACCAGCGAAGGATTCGCCAGCACAAAATCCATCTTCATCGCCGGCCACTTCAAACTCGCCACCGGCTCATGCGAAATCGTCACTGTCCCCGCCGCCGCGTCAAGCGCATTCAAAACCCCCACTGCCTTGTGTCCCACAGCAGAAGGTTTCGCGGGAGAAGCGCCCTCCGACTTCTGCATCCCTTCCAGCGCCGCTCTCAGATTGCTTTCGGCATCAATCAGGAAGTTGGCCGATGAAACGACCATTTCCCCATCGCGCACGCCGTCGAGCACCTGGACGAATTCCCCGCCCCGCTGCCCGAGTTTGACCTGTCGCGGCTCGAAGCGGCCTTCGCCCAGCTGCACGACAACGGTCTGGCGCGACCCGCCGTCGATCACCGCCGAGGCCGGCACGGTCAGCACCGGCGCCGCACCGCCGGCCGGAATGTCGACGTCGGCGAACATTGCCGGCTTCAATTTGCCTTTCGGGTTGGCCAGTTCGATGCGCACCGGCACCGTCCGCGTTTCCGCTTTCAGCGTCGGGTAGACGTAGGCGATGCGGCCCTCGAAGACTTCGCCGGGGTAGGCGTTGATCTTGATCATTACCTTCTGGCCGACATTCACCGCCGCGATGTCCTGCTCGAACACATCGGCCAGCACCCAGACCGCCGCGGTATCGGCGATCTGGAACAGTGTCTCGCCGGGCATGAAGCGCATGCCTTGCACGGCCTTCTTCTCGGTGACGACACCGGCCACCGGCGAGCGGAAGGTCAGCGTGCGTTTGGCTTCGCCGGAGCGTGCCAGCGCCTTGACCTGCTCGTCGGAAATATCCCAGTTCTTCAAGCGTTGCAGGCTGGATTCGGCGAGTTGCCGCATCGCCCCCTGCGCCTCGCCGCCGGCTTCGCCCAGCTTGCCAACACCCTGCGCGGCCAGCGCATATTCGCGTTGCGCAGAAACGAGTTCCGGGCTGTACACCTCGAACAGCGGCTGGCCGCGAGCGACCGGCTGACCGCTGGTATTTACGTATAAACGCTCGATGTAGCCCTCGAACTTGGCGGTCACCGTGAAAGTCCGGCTCTCGTCGATCTCGACGCGGCCGCTGGCGCGCACGCTGCGGTCGAGCAGGCGCAGCTTGGCCGCTTCGGCCTTGACCCCCATTTTCTGGATTTTCTCGGCGCTGATCTTGAGGCCGCTCCCGGCTTCATCCTCCCCTTCGTAAACCGGCAGGTAATCCATGCCCATCGGGTCTTTTTTCGGCACCGGCGAAGTGTCGGGCAGGCCCATCGGGTTGCGGTAGTAGAGCAGCTTTTTGGCCGTTTTTTGACCGTCGACCGCGACAGACTGGGCAACAGCCTCAGGCTTCGGCAAGGCCAGCCGATAACCGGCAAAACCACCCGCCGCGAGGGCGATGGCAACAACAATTACGGTCGGGCCGGTTCTCACAGGTCTTCTCCGAGCAGGCGTTCGATTTCGGCCAGCCGCTGCTGCTGGCCGGCCTGGGCACGCAGCAGCGCGAGCCGGGCGTTACGGATCTGGCGCTGGGCGTCGAGCAGCGTGGCGAAATCCACCTTGCCCGTTTCGTAGCCGGCCAGTGCCGACTTGAAGGTCAGCTCGGCCTGCGGCAGCAGGCGGTTGCGGGTAATTTCCTCAGTCATGCGGGCGGCTTCCAGATTGGCCACGGCGCCGCTCAGTTCGCCGTGCAGGCGATGGCCGAGCGCTTCCTTGCGCGCGGCGGCGGCCTCCAGCATGCGCTCGGCCTCGCGTTCCTGGCTGCGCCGGCTGCCTTGCTGCAGCGGAATGTTCATTTCCAGCATCAGGGTCCACGCATCGACGCGATCCCCCACCTGCATCGGCTGCACGCCAACGATGAAATCCGGGAAGTTGTTGCGGTAAGCCAGGTCGCGGCTTTTTCCGGCGCCGTCAAGGCGGGCGGCTTCGATGGCCAGTTGCGGGTTGCGGGCCAGCAGGCGTTCGCTCAGCCTGCCCGCGTCGAGCCGTGCCGGCAGCGGGCGCAAGGCGTTCGGCTCGGCGAGCGGCGCGTCGGTATTGCGCGCCAGCATGGCGTTGATGAAGGTGCTCAGGTGATGGTGTTCGGCTTCCATGCCGACCAGGTCGCTGTCGAGCGTGCTGCGCTCTACCTGGGCGCGAATCGCATCCTGCTGCGCGGCCAGGCCGCTGGCGTAGCGAATCTGCGCGATCTGCTCCAACTGGCGGCTGAGGGCGATGTTCTCGCGTGTCAACTTCAGCACCCGGTGGCTCAGCCAGTATTGCGCGTAGAGCGCCTTGATGCGGCCGGCGACCTCGGCCCAGGTATCGGCGGCGCGCCCCCCGGCCTGTTCGGCCTCGGCAGCGGCGATCTCGCGCTTCAGGTCGCGCTTGCCCCAGAAAGGCAGCGGCTGCGCCAGCAGGTATTTGGTATCGCCGACACGCGACGGCGACAGCGTCGCGTTCTGCGTGCCGTTGCGTGTGATGTTTTCCAGTTCGACGCGCAGGAAAGGATCGGGCAGCGCGCCGGCCGGGCCAATCCGCTCCTGGGCCGCCTCCGCTTCCAGCCGCACCATGCGCAGATCCGGGCTGCCCTCACGGGCGATGGCGAGCAACGATTCGACACTGGCACCGGGCAATGGCTCGGCGCCCAGGACAGGAGTGACCGCGGCGAGAAGCAGGGCGATCAGCATAGACGATTTCATCACTTTGGCTGCCTCAATGGCGATGGCGCTTGCCATCCTTGTGAACGTGCTCACCGGGGGTGGCAGCAGGTGACGACGCTGCCGGAAGTGACTTCTCGGACTGGACTTGCGGTGCCGCTTCGACAGCCGCAGCCGGACTGACGAAGGCGGCGGACGAAACGCCGGCACCGTGCCGGTAGACCATCTCTCCACCCAGCCAGCCGGTGAAGCCCAGGCTGCCGGAGAGTACGAACATGCCCGCCAGCAAAGCCGCATGGGGGCCTTTTACAGCCCGTTGGCGCAAGGTGTCCCAAAGCGCGAGCAACAGCAAACCGCCAGTGCTGGCCACGGCCCACGCGCGATGGTTGAGCATGACCAGATGGCCCGCTGCATCGTGGTCCACCGTTTGGAAGGCATACCAGCCGAGCGCGGCCGCCACCACAGCGCTCAGCGCAGAGAGTTGGAGCAGCAGCCGACCACAAGACGGCAACAGCGTGGTGGCAGGGAACAGCCAGCCGGCCAGCAGCAACAGCGTTGCCGTCATGGTCAGCGCAATCGGAAAATGGACGGCCGCAGGATGCCAGTTGGGGATGATTTCGGGCATCGAGTACCGGCTTACTTCGCCATTTCGTAGCGGCTGACGATGGCGTTCCCGCCCTTCATCTCAGCCGCGAAGCGGATCCTGTCGCCGGGCTTGAGCTTGTTCAGCCAGGCCTTGTCGGCGACGCCGAAGGCCATGGTCATCGGCGGCATCCCGATGCTGTCGAGCTGGCCGTGCTGGATGACAACCTCGCCGGCCGCCTTGTCGATCTTCCTGACGACGCCGTCGGTGAGTGGTCCGGCCTGGGCGGTGGCCGCCTTCGGCACGCCATGATCATGCTGGGCGAAGACGGGCAGGCTCAAGGCAAGGAGGAGTGAGACAAGGAGGCGCATGGCGTTTGTCAGTCGGGGGAAGTACGATGATTCTGGATGAACGCGGTCGACGTGCCGCTGACGCCAGAATTACAAGTTTGTAATCTGCGGACAAGCGAGGCGCTGCTCATGCAGAATGCGGCTATGAAGATCCTCATCGTCGAAGACGAAGCGAAGACCGGCAACTACCTGAAGCAGGGCCTCTCCGAGGCCGGCTTTACCGTCGATCTGGTGCGTAACGGACTGGACGGCATGCACGAAGGGCTGGGCGGCGGGCATGATCTGTTGATCCTCGATGTGAACCTGCCGGGACTCGACGGTTGGCAGGTGCTGAAGGCCTTGCGCGCCGCCGGACGTGACCTGCCGGTGCTGTTCCTGACTGCACGCGACCAGGTCGAGGACCGCGTCAGGGGGCTGGAACTGGGTGCCGACGATTACCTGGTCAAACCTTTCGCCTTCTCCGAACTGCTGGCCCGCGTGCGCACCCTGCTGCGCCGGGGGCGGGCCAGGGAAGTGGAAAAACTGGCACTCGCCGATCTCGAACTCGACGTGCTGAAGCGCCGCGCATCCCGTGGCGGCCAGCGCATCGACCTCACCGCCAAGGAATTCGCGCTGCTCGAACTCTTTCTGCGTCGCCAGGGCGAGGTGCTGTCGCGCAGTTACATCGCCTCCCAAGTCTGGGACATGAATTTCGACTCCGACACCAATGTCGTCGAAGTCGCCATCCGCCGCCTGCGCGCCAAGATCGACGACGATTTCACACCGCGCCTGATCCACACCCTGCGCGGTATGGGCTACGTAATGGAAATCCGCTGATCGTGAGCAAATGGCGCCAATCCGTCACGCTGCGCCTGGCGCTGGCGTTCGCGCTGCTGGCCGTGCTGGTTTTCGCTGCGCTCGGCATCTATCTGAGCCGCTCGGCCGATCGGCACATGGCCGAGCTCGACGCGCACGAACTGCTGGGGAAGCTGGAACTGGCCCGCCATGTCGGGATCAACGAACATTCCACGGCTGCCTTCGCGGCACGCTTCGGCGATGCGCTAGTCGGCGAGCACGGGGTGATCGTTGCGGTCAACGGCGAAAAAGGGCCACTTTTCACCTGGCCCGATGCCGGCACGGCGCGGGCGCTCGCCGAGGCTTCCCCCGCCATCGGCGAAACGCCGCTGCGCCTGGCGGTCGCCGGGAAAGAATACCGGGCGGTGGGCGGCGCGCTCCATACCGGGTGGGGAGAGGAGGCACGCGTCATTGTTGCCCGCGACATTCGTCATCACACCGATTTCCTCGACCAGTTGCGCCGCGACTTCTGGTTGGCGGTGCTGGCGGCCGCGCTGCTCACCGCCGTCGTCGGCCTGCTGGTCGCCCGCCGCGGCCTATTTCCGGTACGCGCCATCGCCCGGGCTGCCGGGCGGATTTCCGCCGGCCGGTTGGGCGAACGCATCGCGGAACAAGATGTGCCTAGCGAACTCGCCGAACTGGTCGCCGCCTTCAACGCCATGCTTGGCCGGCTTGAGGAATCGTTCCAGCGCCTGAGCGATTTTTCGGCCGATCTGGCGCACGAGCTGCGGACGCCGATCCATACCCTGCGCATGCAGACCGAAGTTTCGCTTGGCAAACCGCGCAGCATCGATGAATACCGCGATCTGCTGGCGTCGAGCCTCGAGGAGTACGAACGCCTGTCGCGCATCATTGGCGACATGCTGTTTCTGGCCAAGGCCGAACATGGCCTGGTTGCGCCCGGCACGGGGGAGGTTCCTCTGCGCGGTCTGTGCCAGCGCCTGGTCGAGTACTACGGCATCCTGGCCGAAAACCTCAGTCTCGAACTGCGCGGCGGCGAGGTCAGCATCCAGGGCGATCAACTGATGCTGGAGCGCGCGATCGGCAATCTGCTGGTCAACGCCATCCATCACACGCCCGCAGCGGGATGGATCACGCTGGAAATCGCCAGTCAGCCAGAGCTTGCAAGCATCACCGTAACCAACTCGGGGCCACCAATTCCGGCCGACGCAATCGGCACGATCTTCGATCGCTTCGTTCGCCTGAGCCCGGACCACGAGGGCAGCGGACTGGGGCTGGCAATTGCCCGCTCGATCGTCGCCGCGCACGGCGGCACCATTGCCGTTCATGCCCGCAACCAAGCCACGCAGTTCGTCATCACTATCCCGATTCACACCGCCAATCAAGACTAGAGGCTGGCTCGGTCGGCGCCGGCCGGAAGCCTGAGAATCGCCGCAAAATTCGCGTCGACCGCAACCAACGGCTTATTTGTCGAACCAGTCCTCGATCTGCCGCGCGACCTCTTCCGGCTGATCGTGATGCAGCATGTGGTCGGTGTTCTCGATCCACGCTACGCTCAGGTTGGCGAAGCAGGCCTGGCGTACTTCCCAGTCGCCCGGGCGCGTAGCGAAGTCGCGGATGATCCAGGAGTCGCGGCCGGCGACCCAGAGCACCGGACAGGTGATCTGCCGCCAGACGGCCATCGATTCCTCCAGGCGGAACAGGTAGGGGGCAGGCGCCTTGTGCCACGGGTCGCCGTTCCAGATGACGCCGTGGCGGCGCTGGCCGGCCTTGTTCTCGCCGTCGCCGATGCGGGCGAGGTGCTTGGAGAGGAATTCGGCGCGTTCCGGTGTCAGAAAACGGTCAGTGTGCAGCAGGCGGCGCGCGAAGGCGGCGCGATCCTGGTACACGTGCATCCGCGGCGGTCTTTGCAGGGTTTCCAGCCAAAGACGATAGCGCTCGGGCGCCATCTCGGGCGCGTGCGGAGCGATCCCGAAGCCTTCCAGCGAGACGAGGCTCTCGATGCGCTCGGGCCGGATGCCGGCATACAGGCAGGCGATGATGCCGCCCATGCTGTGCCCGGCGATCCTGACCTTTCCTTCCGGCGCATAGCGGTCGAGGATGGCCTCGAGATCGCCGATGTGCTCGGCGAAGAAATAGGGGCGGCTCAGCCAGTCCGAGAGGCCGAAGCCGCGCCAGTCGGGGGCGATGATGTTCCAGTCGCGCTTGAGTTCATCGACGACGAACTGGAGCGAGGCCGAAACGTCCATCCAGCCGTGCAGCATGAACAGGGTCGGCGCCTTCGGGTTGCCCCACCGGCGGATGTGCAGGCGCACGTCGGGGAGATCCAGATATTCGGAGCGGGAAGTAAGCATGTCGGAGATAATGCCGTTTCTCAAGCTGCGATTCTGACACGTGAATACGGATATCGAATGAGTGATGCCACCGAAAAACCCGCCGGCGGACAGTTTCGCCTCTTAAGCAGCAGGCGCTTCGCTCCTCTTTTCCTGACCCAGTTCCTCGGCGCGTTCAACGACAATCTCTTCAAGAACGCCCTCGTCGTGCTGGTGACATTCCAGTCGGCGCAATGGACGTCGATGCGCCCGGAGATTCTCGCCAATCTGGCTGCCGGGCTGTTCATCCTGCCTTTCTTTTTCTTTTCGGCGACCGCCGGGCAACTTGCCGACAAGTACGACAAGGCCATGCTCGCGCGGCTGACGAAGATGCTCGAAGTCGGGATCATGATCGTAGCCATCGCCGGTTTCCTGTTGCACAGCCTCGCCCTGCTGCTGGCCGCGCTGTTTCTCCTCGGCCTGCAATCGACGCTTTTCGGGCCGGTCAAGTACGCCATCCTGCCGCAACATCTGCACGAGGATGAACTGGTCGGCGGCAACGCCCAGGTTGAGGCCGGAACCTTCGTCGCCATCCTGATTGGCACGCTGGCCGGCGGCCTGCTTGCCGGGGCCGGCGTCGATGCGGCGTGGATCGCCATGGCCGGCTTCGCTGTAGCCGTCGCCGGCTATCTCGCCAGTCGCAATATCCCCGAAGCGCCGCCGCCGGCGCCGGAACTCGTGGTCAACGTCAATCCTTTGAGCGAAACCTGGCGCAATATCGGCTTCGCGCGCGAGAACCGGACGGTCTTCCTGTCGATCCTCGGCATCTCCTGGTTCTGGCTCTACGGTGCGCTGTTCCTCGCGCAGCTTCCCGCCTACGGCAAGATCGTCCTGGGTGGCGGCGAAGGGGCGGTGACCCTGCTGCTGGCGGTGTTCACGGTCGGCATCGGCGTCGGTTCGCTGCTCTGCGAGCGGCTTTCGGCGCGTCATGTCGAACTGGGGTTGGTGCCGCTGGGATCGATCGGCCTGACCATCTTCGGGCTCGACCTCGCCCTGGCATCGATGGCGCTGCCGCCGGTGACGGGCGAACTGCCGGTCACCGCGCTGCTCGGCCAGTCGGCCGTCTGGCGGGTGCTCGCCGATCTGCTGCTGCTCGGGATGTTCGGCGGCTTCTTCATCGTTCCGCTGTATGCGCTGGTGCAACTGCGCAGCACCACGGACAAGCGGGCGCGGATCATTGCCGCCAACAACATCATCAATGCGTTTTTCATGGTGGTCGGGGCGCTTGCGGCGGCCGCCATGTTCGCCGGGGGGCTGTCGATCCCGATGCTGTTCGCGGTCGCCGCCATCTGCAATGCCGCTGTCGCCGTCTTCATCTACGGGCTGGTGCCCGAGTTCCTGCTGCGCTTCCTGGCGTGGGTGCTGATCCACCTCTTCTATCGCCTGAAGAAACGCGGCGTCGAGCACATACCGCACGAAGGCGCGGCGCTGATCGTCTGCAACCATGTCAGCTTCGTCGATCCGGTCATCCTGATGGCGGTGTCGCCGCGGCCGATCCGCTTCGTGATGGACCACCACATCTTCCGCACGCCGCTCATTTCCTTCATCTTTCGCCACACCCGGGCGATCCCGATCGCTTCGGCCAGGGAAGACGCGGCGATGATGGAGGCGGCGTTTGCCGAGGTCTCGCTGGCGCTGCGCGAAGGCGAACTGGTCGGTATCTTCCCGGAAGGGCGGATCACCGATACCGGCGAACTCTACCCGTTCCGCCCCGGCGTCACGCGCATCCTCGAACGCGATCCGGTTCCGGTTATCCCGCTGGCGCTGCAAGGGCTGTGGGGCAGTTTCTTCTCGCGCAAGGGCGGCCCGGCGATGAGCAAGCCGTTCCGCCGTGGCCTCTTCGCCACGATCGCTGTTGTCGGTGCCAGTCCGGTGCCGCCGGCCAAATCCACCCCGGAACACTTGCAGCAAATCGTCGGGCGCTTGCGCGGCGACTGGAAGTAGCGTGGTGGTCGGGTAGAATCCGCATTCATGGCATTGCAACTCGACCGGATCTGGGCTCGCCTCGACCTCTACGAAAAGCTGATGCGGCTCGACAAGCCGATCGGCATCCTGTTGCTGCTGTGGCCGACGCTGTGGGCGCTGTGGCTGTCGGCGCTGGGCAGGCCGGACTGGATCGTGCTCTGGGTCTTCGTTCTCGGCACGGTGCTGATGCGCTCGGCCGGCTGCGTCATCAACGACTATGCCGACCGCGAATTCGACCGCCACGTCGAACGCACCAGGGAACGGCCGCTGACTGCTGGCCAAGTCAGCACGAAGGAGGCGCTGGCCCTGTTCGCGTTCCTCTCGCTGTGCGCCTTCGCGCTGGTGCTGATGCTCGGCAACCCGCTGGTGATCTGGCTGTCGGTGCCGGCGCTTTTCCTCGCCGCCAGCTACCCGTTCTCAAGCGCTTCCTCGCCCTGCCGCAGGCCTATCTTGGCGTCGCCTTCGGTTTCGGCATCCCGATGGCCTACGCGGCACATCTGGGCGAGGTGCCGGCCGAAGCCTGGTGGCTGTTGCTCGCCAATGTCTTCTGGGCGGTCGCCTACGACACCGAATATGCGATGGTCGACCGTGAGGACGACCTGAAAATCGGCATCAAGACCTCAGCCATCACTTTCGGGCGCTTCGACGTTGCGGCGGTGATGCTCTGCTATGCAATGACGCTGGGGATCATCGGCTGGGTCGGCTGGACGCTGCATCTCGGCTCGGCCTTCTACGCCGGGCTGGCGGTCGCCGCCGCGATCATGAGCGTGCACTGCTCCTGGATTCGCGGCCGCCAACGGATGGCCTGCTTCAAGGCATTCCTGCACAACAATTGGGTCGGTGCGGCGATCTTCGCCGGCATCGCCGCAAACTTCCTGGTTTCCGGGAGGAGCTTCGGATGAAAGCCGTGATTTTTGCCCTTTTTCTGGTGTCGACCGCGATCGTGGGGGGTGCCGGGCCGGCAGCGGCCGAAGACACCCGCCAGCTGGTCAAACTGCCGGCGCCAGCGCAGGAGGCGCTGCGCGAGGAAATGCTCGGCAACCTCGTCGCGATCAATGAAGTCTTGTCGCTGATGGCCGAGGGCAAGGTCAAGGAAGCCGGCGCGGTCGCCGAAGCCAAGCTGGGCATGTCGGCGATGGGCAAGCACCGCGCCAAGCCGTTCGACGCCCGTCCCGGCCCGCACATGCCGCCCGCCATGCACGGCATCGGCATGGACGGCCACAAGGCGGTCAGCGAGTTCGCCAGGGCGGCCGCGACCGGCGACCGTGACCAGGCACTGGCCCTGCTGCCCAACCTGACCGCAGCCTGCGTCGCCTGCCACTATTCGTACCGGACGCGATGACGCTTTGCTATTCTTGGGCTTTGCCGGCGTTGTTATCGATTCTTTTCATAGGCCTCGGAGAACATAGATCGTGGATAGCATTGCGATGACCGAACAACAAACTCAATTCGTAAAAGTGGATGTCAATGATCTTGACGTTGGCACCGCTTTGCGCTTTCCCTTGTATGACGGTAGTGGCCGATTGTTGCTCAAGCGTGGTTATGTCGTCGAAAGTGTCGACGAGTGCGAACAACTCATCGGGCGCGGCCTGTATCGGAGCCTGAGTGAGCGCTCATCGCCGAGCACTCCGTCCCCGGTCTCCCCTGAGGCGCCACCCTCGCGCGAGACGCTTGTGGCGCTTCATGCGACAAAGATCCGGATTGGGGACACCTTGCAGATGCAGGGTTCGGCCAATGCGCCGCGCCTGACAGTCAAACTGATCGGCTACCTCAGGAATCGCGGGCTGATTGTCACGGAGCCGGAAGCAGCCGGCGACTTCGTCATGCTCAAGGAGGGGCAGTCGTTCGTCTTTCGCTTCTTCTCCGGGAAAAGTGCCTACGCTTTTGCGAGCACCGTCACCAAGCACACGAGCGTGCCGTTTCCGCATGTTTACCTGTCTTACCCACGCGAAGTTCGCGGTCTGGTGATTCGCAATGACTCGCGTGTCGATGTCGACCTGATCGCTGCTGTCGGTTTGGATGGCGAGGGAGAAGCCCTGGCCGGGTCTTGCAAGATCGTCAATCTGAGCACCGGCGGCGCCGCCTTGCGGTCGAAGGCACGACTGGGGCACACGGGTGATGTGATCAACGTCAAGTTCCAGCTGCTGATTGGCGACCTGCAGACCTATGTCGTGTTCGAAAGCGTGATCCGCATGGTCGACAAGGATCAAGGTGACCCCGCCCTGCCCTACCGGCACGGCATACAGTTCGTCGAGCCTGAGCACAGCATGAAGCTGGCGGTGGCGGCGTACGTGTATCAGAAGCTGGGTGGCCAATCAACTTGATCCGCACTTGATCGCCATCAGCTTCGCTGGTGCCCTGAGGCCAACCCGATGAAATACCGCGATCTGCGCGATTTCATGGCGCAACTGGAAAAAACCGGTGAACTGAAGCGCGTCGGCGTCGAGGTCGATACGCGCCTCGAAATGACCGAAATCTGCGACCGCGTGCTGCGTGCCGCAGGGCCGGCCATCCTGTTCGAAAATCCGAAGGGGCACGTGATGCCCGTGCTTGCCAACCTGTTCGGCACGCCGAAGCGCGTCGCGCTGGGCATGGGCGAAGAGTCGGTGCAGGCGCTGCGTGAAGTCGGCAAGCTGCTCGCCTACCTCAAGGAGCCGGAGCCACCGAAGGGTCTGAAGGATGCCTGGGACAAGCTGCCGATCCTCAAGCAGGTCATGAATATGGCGCCAAAAGTCGTGTCGACCGCGCCCTGTCAGGAAATCGTCTGGGAAGGCAAGGACGTCGATCTGGCCAAGCTACCGATCCAGCACTGCTGGCCGGGCGACATCGCGCCGCTGATCACCTGGGGTCTGGTCGTCACCAAGGGACCGCACAAGAACCGCCAGAACCTCGGCATCTACCGCCAGCAGGTGTTGGGGCCGAACAAGGTCATCATGCGCTGGCTGGCGCATCGCGGCGGCGCGCTGGATTTTCGTGAGCACCAACTGGCCAATCCCGGCCAGCCGTTTCCGGTCGCCGTCGTGCTCGGTTGCGATCCGGCGACCATCCTCGGTGCCGTGACGCCGGTGCCCGATTCGCTGTCGGAATACCAGTTTGCCGGCCTGCTGCGCGGCGGCAAGACCGAGTTGGTCAAGTGCATCGGCTCCGCTTTGCAAGTGCCCGCCTCGGCCGAGATCGTTCTCGAAGGCGTCATCCACCCCGGCGAAATGGCGTTGGAAGGCCCGTATGGCGACCACACCGGCTACTACAACGAGCAGGCCGAATTCCCCGTCTTCACCATCGAGCGCATGACGATGCGCCGCGACCCGATCTACCACAGCACCTACACCGGCAAGCCGCCGGACGAGCCGGCCGTGCTCGGCGTCGCGCTCAACGAGGTCTTCGTGCCGCTGTTGCAGAAGCAGTATCCGGAAATCGTCGATTTCTACCTGCCGCCGGAAGGCTGCTCGTACCGCATGGCCATCGTCAGCATCAAGAAACAGTACCCCGGCCACGCCAAGCGCATCATGTTCGGCATCTGGAGCTTTCTGCGCCAGTTCATGTACACCAAGACCATCATTGTCGTGGACGACGACATCGACATCCGCGACTGGAAGGAAGTGATCTGGGCGATGACTACACGCATGGATGCCAGCCGCGACACGACACTGGTCGACAACACGCCGATCGACTACCTCGACTTCGCTTCGCCGGTAGCCGGCCTCGGCTCCAAGATGGGGCTGGACGCGACCAACAAGTGGCCGGGCGAAACCACCCGCGAATGGGGACGGCCGATCGTCATGGATGCCGACGTGAAGAAGCGCGTCGATGCGATGTGGGGAGACCTCGGTCTATGAGCATACGGGGTATCGCGGTCGACTGCGAAAAACCGCCAATTCCCGCCGTCTCGCGGGCGCGGTTGCTGCCAGATTATCTTGCGGAGGAATGTCAATGAATGAACCTGTCCCTGCTGTCGATCTGCAAGGCGTCCGCCCGTCGCTGGTGCAACTCACCCACATCATCTACGGCCTGCATGCCGTTGCCGTTGTCGTCGGTGTCACGTCGGCGGCGACTGTCGCCGGTGGCTTCGTCTTCGGCCTGCCGTCGCTGATTGCCGTCTTTCTCAACTACCTGAAACGCGGCGACGTCCATGGCACCTGGCTGGAAAGCCATTTCCGCTGGCAGATCCGCACCTTCTGGTTCACCTTCCTGTGGCTGGTCATCTACGGCCTGCTGATCATCACCATCATCGGCATCCCCATCGCCTGGATCCTCATCGCGCTCCTCGGCATCTGGGTCGCCTACCGCGTCATCCGCGGCTGGGTGGCGCTGGCCGGGGTGAAGCCAATGGCCGTGTGACGCATCCGGCGTTTCGAATTGCACCAGCACGCGCAATCGGACACAAGACAGGAGATCGAAAAGTGGATGTTTCCCTGATCTCGGAAGAGATCTCCCGTAGCGGCTTTCTCGAAGTCCGCCGCAGCGTGGTTTCGCATACCTTGCATCGCGGCGGGATGAGCGAACCCGTGCGGCGCGAACATGCCAGAAGCGGCCCGGTCGTGGCCGTTTTGCCCTATGACCCTGTCCTCGATCAGGTGGTATTGATTCGCCAGTTTCGTATCGGCGCGTGGGCGGCAGGGTGTGACGCGGCACCCTGGGATATCGTGGCGGGCATCTGCAACGATCTTGAAGCGGTCGAAACGGCAGCCAGCAGAGAACTGGAAGAAGAAACCGGGTGCACTGCCCTCCGGATTCAGCCCATCGGCAAATTCCTCACGGCGCCTCGTGAGTTCCGAGCGCCTGTCTCTGGTTTGTGCGCAGGTGTCTGCTTTCAACGGTGAACGGCACTGCGGATTGCCTGAGGAAGGCGAGGATATTCTCGCTGTGTCCTTTGGCTTTCACGCAGCATTCGATCTGCTGGGCACGGGAGGATTGCCTCTCTGGGCCGGAATGGCGCTGCAATGGCTGCACTCGAACCGCGAGCATCTGCGCGATGTCTGGTTGCGGGATGCCTGAGCTCATCGTGCGTCGCAGCGAGTCAGCCTGCAGGTGAACCTGCTTTGGTCATGACTGGTGGCGGCAACCGTTGGCTGCCGGATATCCGGGGGCGCCAGGAAATCACCGGTGCCGTTCGATCATTCCCAGCGAAATCGTGTACGCATGGCGCATCTGCTCGTCGCCGTAGCGATGCTCGCTGCCCACCGGGCAGGTGATGCGGGCGAGGCAAGTGTGTTTGCACTGCGACTGGCCGGTCTTGCGGTAATCGACGCAACGTTCCAGCACAAAACCGCTGCTGGCCATGGCGCCCGCTGGGCAGACGCTGATGCAGGGTTTTTCAAGGCAGTTTGCGCAGGGATTGCTGCCCCAAGGGGACTTCCTCATGGGCGCGGTCGACCGCCTCGGAAGGGCAAAAACCGGTATCCGCCAGCACGACGGCGCGGTAGGCGTACCAGCTGCCCCATTCGGGATCGATGCCGACCATGAACGGCGTCGGGTGGTGCCAGCCGGCCAGCGTCCCGAGCTGTTGCAAGGGAACCGGCGCGCTGCCGGGATAGACGATGCGGTAGCAATGGCCGGGGAGTTCGGCGGCGAACCAGTCCGCCACGACGCGCGCGCAGTAGTCGTCGATCGGATCGCCGCCAGCGCCGCCCGCGGCCTGGACGCATTCCCACAGGCGCTTGCCGCCGTGACCGAGCAGGATCAACTGGCGGAAGCCTGCGGTCGCGCCGAGCGTGGCGGTGATTTCCGCCGGCAGGGCGGCGAGGTCGAAGACGTGCTGCCGGTTCAGCCCGGCCGCGGCGAGCGGCCCGGCTGGAAGCGGCGAGCGTTCACTCATTCTCCAGGGCAGGCGCCTTCTCGCCGGTTCGCCGCTGCGCCACCCAGTTGATGAGTGCATCGATCGCCGGGCCACCGGCCGCGGCCCGGGGATCGTTGATGAAGAAGGTGACGGCCATGCGCCGGCCCTGCGCGTCGAGGGCATAGCCGGCCGCCGTCTTGACGCCGTCGAGCGTGCCGGTCTTGATGTGGGCGCGGCCGCTGGCGCCGGACTCCTTGAGGCGCTTCCTCATCGTGCCGTCGATGCCGACGATCGGCATGCTCGAAACGAATTCCGGCATCGCCGGGTGGCGCCAGGCATCGAGCAGCAGACGGTTGAGGCTGTCGGCGCTGATCCGCTCGCTGCGCGACAGCCCGGAACCGTTGTCGATCACCAGTTCGGGGAAGCCCAGGCCGCGACCGTTCAGCCAGTCGGTGATGCGCTGGCGTGCACGCTCGGCATTGGCCGGCCCGTTGGCGTTGCCCAGCGTCAGGAAGACCTGGCGCGCCATCACGTTGTTGCTCCACTTGTTGATGTCGCGCAGGGCATCGGCCAATGCCGGCGACTCATGCTCGGCCAGCAGTCGCGCACCGGCCGGTGTCGTGCCGCCGCGCACCTGGCCGGTCAGCGTGCCGCCTAGTTCCTGCCACAGCGTGCGGATCAGGCCACCAGCCTGCGCGTCGGCCGGCAGCGGCGCCAGGTTGAGCGCCTTCTCGCCGCACTGAGCGCTGTAGGTGCCGGAAAACTCCAGGCGATTGCCATTGTTTTCGGGGATCAGGCGGAGGTTGATGAAGTCCTTCCAGTTGCTCCCGCAGCCGCCGTCGCCGGCGCGCAACTGGTTGTCCACGCGCAGGCCTTCGCTCGGCGTTTCCAGCAGCACCTGCGGGGCGGCCGGCGCCGGGCAGCAGCGGAAGCGCAGCGACTGGAAGTTGATCAGCAGCCCGTTGGGGCCGACGTTGTAAGGGCGCATCGGCTTGTCGTCGAAGGCGCCCGGGTCGAGCGATGGCAGGTCGAACACGGTGCGGTCGAGGATGATGTCGCCGTTGATCGTGCGGATGCCGCGCACGCCTGCAACCGGCGCAGCAGCGACGACAGGTGCTCGATGGCGAAACGCGGGTCGCCGCTGCCCTTGAGGTACAAATTGCCCCTTAAAACGCCGTCGACCGCAGCCGTATCGGCCAGCGCTGTCGTCTTCCATGTCCAGGCCGGGCCGAGCAGGTCGAGCGCCGCGTAGGTGGTGACCAGCTTCATGACCGAGGCCGGGTTCATCGCCTTTCTGGCTTATTGTGCGCGACCAGCGGGCCCGCGCGTCGACCGGCTGGACGACGACGGCGGCGCTGCTTGCCGGAATCTGCGCCGCCTTGAGCGCCGCCAGCACCGACGGCGGCAGGCCGTCTGCCAGCACCAGCAGCGCCAGAACGGCCAGCGTCAGCAGCGCGAGCAGACGTCTCATGCGGCCAGCGCCGGATAGTCGAGATAACCCTTCTCGCCCCCTGGTAGAAGGTCGGCATGTCGGGTTCGCTGAGCGGCGCCTGGCGGGCGAAACGCTCGACGAGGTCCGGGTTGGCGATCCACGCCCGGCCAAAGGCCACCGCATCGCAGAGGCCGGCGGCCAGCCGCGTCTCGGCGGACGTCCGGTCGAAGCCGCCGTGGCAGTGATCGGCATCGTCGCCCAATGGCCGGAAGTGCCGCGCCGACGTCGGCCAGGCCGTGCGGCGCATCGTCGAGTTGGTGCGGCAGGAAGGGGCTCCGGTCAGGTGCAGGAAGGCGAGGCCATAGCCGTTGGCGCGCCGGACGATGTACTCCACATCGGTACCGTGTCCTCATCGACGCTGACGCCGTGGAAGCGGTTCATCATCGGGTTCAGGCGGAAGCCGACGCGGTCGAAGGGCATGGCCTCGCCGACGGCGTCGAGCACTTCAAAGAAGAAGCGCGCCCGGTTTTCATGACTGCCGCCGTATTCGTCGTCGCGCAGGTTGGCCTGGCGCGAGAAGAACTGGTGGAACAGGTAGCCGTTGGACGAATGGATCTCGATGCCGTCGAAACCGGCGGCCATCGCATTGGTCGCGCCGCTCCGGAAATCGGCCACGATGGCCTTGATCTCGTCGCGGGTCAGCGCGTGCGGTGTCACGGTGTCGGGGTTGCCGGTCGTCGAAAACATCTTCCACAGCGGGTTTGACCGCGGAAGGCGCCACCGGCGGCTGACCATCGTGGAACTCCGGGCAGCGACAGGCGGCCGCAATGCCAGAGCTGGCAGACGATCAGCCCGCCGGCAGCGTACAGGCGTTGGTCACCAGTCGCCAGCCGGCGACCTGCTCGGCCGACCAGATGCCCGGCGTGAAGGGATAGCCGCGCGCCTGCGGCGAAACGATGGTGCCCTCGGAAACGATCAGCCCGGCACCGGCGCGCTGCGCGTAATAGCGCGCCATCATCGCGGTCGGCACGTAGCCGGGGTTGTCGGTGCGGCAGCGCGTCAGCGGCGCCAT
>JADKBR010000003.1 GCA_016714975.1 Candidatus Dechloromonas phosphorivorans
CTTCACCGACCTCGATTTCATCGACCAAACTGCGTTCCAGTTCTTCAAACCGGGCGCGGTCGACCTGGCATTCGAAGACGGATTTTTGCACCCGTTGCCCCATGCTCTCGCAGAGTTTTGCCACTCGGCGCAGACGGCGGCGGCCTTCGCGGGTTTCGGTATTCACGTCGTAGCAAACGATGAGCAACATGATCAATGCACCAGGTAGGGCAGGTATTCAGCCGTGTCGCCGCGCAGGGTGCGCGCCAGCAAGCGGGCCTGAATGTGCGGCAACAGGCCGAAAGGTACGGCCTCGCTCAACAAAGGATGGGAGAGGTTTTCCTGTTTGCGTTCCTGGTAGGCGACGACCACGGCTTTCCGCGCATCCCCTTCGAGGAGGACGGCGCCGCCTTCACGTTCGACAAAGTCGCTCGGACCGATTTGGCCCCGATTGATCAGGGACAGTACCAGCCGGTCGGCAAACGAACGGAATTCCTCCATCAGATCGAGCGCCAGGGCTGCCCGGCCAGGTCGCACCACATGCAGGAAGCCGACTTGCGGATCAAGGCCAGCCGCTTCCACCGCTGAGCGGCAATCGTTCATCAGCATCGAATAGACGAAGGACAACAAGGCGTTGATCCTGTCCCGTGGCGGGCGCCGGCTACGGCCGTCCATGCGGAAACTTTCTCTCGCACTGGCGCGGACCAGATTGTTCAGTGCCGCAAAGTATTGCCGCGCAGCTTCACCTTCCAGGCCGCGCAACGCATCGGCATCGCCAGCGTCAGGCAGTGCGCGCAAGGTGGCCGCCAGATCGGCTGCCCCTCGCGAAAGGGCGGCTGCATCTGCCGCGCCCTTGGCTTCACGCGAACCCCGCAGCAGAACCTGCCGACAATTGCGTACTTTGCCGGCAATGCAGTTACGGGCGATGCCCAAGGCAAACGCCGGGTCAAGTGCCAGTCGATGCTGCGCTTGACGAAGCAGGACATTGCCCGAAACGCCTCCTTCCAGCCGTGCTTTGAAACGGCCATGGGTATCGAGCAGCACGAGGCTGATGCCGTCATCGGCCAGGCGATGCATGAGCGGCAAGGAAACCGAGACGTAACCGAAGCAAACCACCGCCCCGAGGTGATGCAGCGGAACACGCAGGCGGGTTTCCTGCCCGACCTCGATGCGCAGGGTGTTGTTATCGAGATGGAGGTAGCTTTCCGGCGTTGTCACATAAAGCGTATTGAGCAGTTGCATATCAATTGTCCGGCTCGAAAAGAGTCTTCAACATCGCCGATCTTTCCGGCGAAGCTGACACCGCCTCCGGCTGACAAAGATCGTGCAGCGAACAGGCGCGGCAATGTTCGTCATTGAGCGGGGGCGGCAAAATGCCGGCTGCCAACAGTTGACGCACTTCGCTGACGGTCGACTCGGTTTTTGCCCTTAAATCGGCGTCGACCGCAACAATGCGCCGACGCCGCGAGCTGGCGTAATACAAGGCCCCTTCCGCCACCGGCTTGCCGAACATGGCTTCCAGACACAGCGCCTGCGCCGCCAGCTGAATATCGTCGCAGGCGGCAATGTCCGCCCGCTTGTGGCGGGAACCGTGCTTGTATTCCACGGGATACGGCGTGCCATCGGGCAGGAACTCAACGACATCCGCCTTGCCGCTCAAGCCGAGGGCATCATTGAACAGAGGCAGGGCGCGCTCCACCCGCAGCCCGTCGCGCACCTCACAGCCGGGATCATCCACCCGCTTGTGCAGCGCCTGCCCGCGCTGGGTGAAGATGTTTTCGGCAAAGACCTGCTCAACGTGGATCAAGGCACACTGGCGCGGACAGTAGGCCCAGTGCTGGAGAGCGGAAAGGGGGATGGGGTCGGTGCCAGGGTCGAGGGATTCGCTATTCATGATGTCCGCTATCCAGAACGAACTTCTTTACAATCCGAGGTCTACCGCGAAGGAGGATTTCACGATGTTGCTCACCTATCAGCAAGTGGCCCAGGCCGCCATGCAACTCAGCCCGGACGAACGCGTCGACCTGGCGGAAAAACTTTGGGTCAGCGTCGATACGCCGGAAGCCATTGCCGCAGCCTGGGATGAGGAAATTGCCCGCCGTGTCGCGCAACTCGACGCTGGCGAAGCTGAGACCGTACCCGCCGAACAAGTGATCGCCGAACTGCGCGCCCGCTTGCCGTGATTGCCATCCGATTGCACCCGGCTGCCCGACGGGAAATCCGGCGGGCTTTCGAGTGGTAGCTTGAGGAAGCTGGCCCGCGTATCGCTGCCGGCTTTCTTGATGATTTCGAACATACCTTGGCACTTCTGAAAAGCTACCCGGAAATCGGCGAACCCGGCGGCAGCAACACCCGCCGCCTGATTTTCCAGCGCTACCCTTACACCGTGGTTTATCGCTCAAAAGACAAAACGCAGGAAATCGTCGCCATCGCCCACCACAGCCGGCAGCCGGAATACTGGACTGGCCGGCTGTAGGTGTGGCGACCGAGCATCAGAAGCCGTCAATAACTTCCGGCTCCAATCCAGGCAACGCTTGGCACAAAGCTGTCTTATCGAAGCTGCCGTCCTCCTTGAGCAGATTCCGCAGCGAATCATGGACCTTGGCAGCCGAATACTGTCCTGGCTTGCAATTGTGCTTCCACCAGACCACCGCCAGAACCTGCATGCTGCCATCTGGGCGGGCGGAGGAAGCATCGTTCTCGAACAACCTGGGCAGAATCGCCTTGATTACATCTGCATCGGCATCACTAAAACCTGTGCGTACAGCGAGTTGCGGGTTGATGCTGCCATAGCATTCGTAAATCCCATGGTCGACCCGATGCTTCATACCCATGGTGTCAGCGCCGCGCTTGCTACCATCTCCCTCGCCACTGACGCTCTTGGTGATCTGGGTGCTGGTAACGCCAACGATTTCCTTGCTGAATGCAGATTGCACCGTGACCGGACCACGAACGGGAATTGAAACGCCGCTGGCATCGCCTTCTTTGCCGAAGGCGAATACCTGACCGAAGGCACGGACGTCGAACCACTTGACGCAAGCCTTCTTGGCAGCCTCGTCTTTTTTGCCTTTTTCTTTCCATACAGCCTTGCCCAAACCATTAGTGTCCGACTCAGCACGATTCCGCAGGCTGGTTTCACCATCGACCTTACGATCGTCCGACTGCACAAAAATGGCATGCCCCGACTCTTGTAAACGATCCCGCAGCTTGCGCTTGAGACAAACGTCGCTAATTTCCCCAAAGCCACCGTAATCGGTGCGAGGACGATTGCCGTTCAACGGATCGCCGTTCGGATTGGCATTGCGAACGCGCAAGACGAGCGCGAAATCGATTTTGTTTTGCAGGGTGCTCATACTGATTTCCTTTCAGAGAAATGCTTGGCTGTTTCAATTTGTGGCTTCGGCTTGACTATCGGTATTGACGGCTTGCTTGTCCGCGTCAACCGATGGCCAAAAATCCTTGCGCTGCGAGTGGTAGCCGAGCAAGAACTCGCCGCTTAGTGGCACATCACTGGTTCTTTCCGGCAAATCATTCAGCTGACTCATAACCTCATCTAGCAACTTGCGACGCTTGACCAAGAAACCAACCGATCTATCGCTCCCAGCCTGCATCCGGGCTTCGTAAGGCTTGAGCGCAAGCTCAATCGTCCGCCAAGTTGAAAAGGGACGATCCGCAAAACGCTGCATCAGTCGACCTGCCGTGGTTTCCCGCTTTTTCCCTTCATCCGATGTCGACAAGGCATAGCCTTCAATGCTGTCAGCGATGGCCAGCAAACGGCCATAGAGGTAGTCGCGGCTGTTTCTTTCCGTTTCCATATCCATCTGGTAGTTCCTTTCCTGGTGGTATCCCTTAAAAAGTGCGCAAGCTATTCCCAAAAGCTTTTCCCAATAGAACCGGCCGAGATCATGGTTTTCAGCTTGCCCAACAATCCCAACTCGATTTGTTGCCCTTTTGACGGTCCCCCTGCGTCAGAATAGTTGTCGCCCCAATAGAATCTCAACAATGGTCGGCGACAAAGGATGGAAATGGCAAGGTACGGACAGAGGTTTAAGGACAGAGCGGTAGCGCGATTGCTCCCACCGGAAAGCGCAGCAGTGGATGTGGTTGCCCGTGAAGTGGGCATTGGTTCAGGAACGCTCAAACGTTGGCGAGGATGACGTGCTGTCCATGCCCGCCCGAGGGCGGGCATGGACAGGCGGCGCGCCTGGAGGCAGTGATCGTCACGGCGGCACTGGACGAAACCGGCAAAAGCGCATGGTGCCGCGAGCACGGCGTGTATCCGGACGAACTACTCAAATGGCGAGCCAGTGCGACCTCTGCGCTGGCCGAGCCGGAAGAAGTCAGAGCCAGCCCACAAGCCACCCGGCAAGATCGAAGGCGCATCAAGGAACTCGAACGCGAGTTGCTGCGCAAGGACCGGGCTCCCGCCGAAACGGCGGCCCTCCTTGTCCTCTCAAAAAAGTCGCGGTGATCTTCAACAGGGCGAGGCCGAATGATCGGCCTTGAAGATCGCCAGGCTTTGGCCCGAGACATTCATATCGCTCATGTTGCTGGCGCACGGCTGATGTTGGCCTGCGAGATGGCCGGCATTGAGTTGCGCACCTTGCAACGCTGGAAAGCCATTGATGGCGGAATTCGCCCTGATGGCCGCCCTTGGCCATGCGTGCGACGCCCAAGCATGCCCTCAGCGATGCCGAGCACACCCAGTTGCTGGCCGTTGCCAACGAGCCGCGTTTTGCTGCTGTGCCGCCAGCGCGCATTGTGCCGATGCTGGCGGATGAAGGGATTTACCTGGCCAGCGAATCCACTTTTAGCCGGGTGCTCAAGGCCCCACGGCCAAACCACCACCGTGGACGCGCCAAGGTGCCCAAACAACGGCGGCCACCGAGCACGCACATTGCCACCGAACCGCGCCAGGTGTGGTGTTGGGACATGACTTATTTACCAGCCAAGGTGCAAGGCCAATGGTTTCACCTCTACCTCATCCTCGACCTGTATAGCCGCAAGATCGTCGGCTGGGAGGTCCATGACAGCGATCACGCTGATCATGCCGCGCATCTGGTACGCCGGACTGCGCTGGCCGAAGGGATTGCCGCGCTGAGCAGCAAGCCCGTCCTGCATGGTGACAACGGCTCGACGCTCAAGGCGACGACGGTGCTGGCGATGCTCAACTGGTTGGGCGTCAAACCTCGTATTCACGACCCCGAGTCAGTGATGACAACGCTTACGCGGAGTCGCTGTTTCGCACCGCCAAATACCGGCCCGAGTTTCCTGCCAAAGGCTTTGCTGAACTCGACGACGCTCGCGCCTGGGCGGCCAGCTTTGTTCATTGGTACAACGTCGAACATCGGCACAGCGGCATTCGTTACGTCAGCCCGGCCCAACGCCATATCGGTGACGATCTGGCAATACTGGCGGCCCGACATGCCTTGTATGCCTCGGCACGCGACCTCAACCCGGCACGATGGTCGGGCAAGACGAGAAACTGGACGCCGGTCGGTGCCGTGACACTCAATCCCGAACGTGATTGCATCGTCAAAGCGTTCTCAGAAGACAACCTTATTCAGCCGTTGGCTGCATGACTGAGGCGACAACTACCTTGACGCGCGCCGCGGTCGACCGCACAAGATCAAACGGAATTTTTGCTCCATCTAAAATGCACGGCAAAAGTCGCTCGACAGTCGATTTTTTTAATTGGACATCAATGCGAGCTCCGTAAGCTGCTTCGGCAATATCCGCAGGAGATGGAGCGCCAACAAAATGTCGCTCCTTTCCAAAATTCTGGTGCCATGCGTAATTTGAGTGCCACTTCTCGATACGCTCCAGTAGCTCAGAGCCTTTCAGCTCCCTGTAAAAAGTGATCGCCATGCGCCCCGGCGTTGCCGAGTCCAAGCCCATGACAATCACATCTTCGTTGGGGTCCAGTTTTGCGCTGTAACCAGCAATGGCTTTTTTCAACCGCAAGGCGAAGTTCTGACCGGTGCCAACTGGTATCGGACTAGCCTCGATGTCGGAACTATCAATACCGAATAAGTCCAACGTGTTCTTAATCGGATTTGGCAAAGGGGCCCCTGAAACGGCCCAACTCACGATAGCCTGATAGTCGTGTCTATAGCCTTGAGCATCAATAAGCCAGCGCAAAGCGTTGTGGGATTTCTGCGTCACATCGAAACCGACCGTACAAGCTTGTTTGCCATAGTCCTCCTTTCCATCGGTAAACCTTCCCCTGTAGGTGTAGCCATCCGAGTCATTGCTCGAAATCAACTTTCCGCCATCTCCGGGGTAACGCACAAATCGCGCATGCTTTTTGGCTATCCGACTCGATTGCCCTGTCACCATGCAAATTCCATCTTCCGCGTTGCAGGCACTATCGAAACCCGTCCATGCGGCTATAAGGCTTGAGTCCTGCCAAGTACCTGAACAAGGGGTCTCGATTTCTTCTATTCGCCAACGAATGAATATTTTGTCGTCAGCCACTTTGACTTTTTGTCCCTGCCTATTCGTAAAAGTCAGCGGAAAAATCCCAGCTTCGGCCAAGTCATTCCGAAGGGATCGTTTCTCGATATAGGAAAGTATTGCTTGAGCCTTTGGGTGGGCGTACTCCGAGTTGCACCAAGCTGTTAGCAAATCAATGTAGGCGGCAAATTTCTCCGAAGGCATTGAATCTGGAGCACAGTAGGAAACCTCATCGCACAAAGGATGAGGGGCAACTTTCGCACCTGAACGGCTGGCTGAATCCTCTGTCGCGGGAATCATTGTTTCTGATTCCGCAGCATCTAGCTTCCGAATCCGACCCTTTTTCAAATTCCCTTTGGCATCGAGCACCACTTCAATATGTGCTTGTTTTACCAGGTGGGATACGGGCCACAGTTTTGCCCCAATCGGCTCAACAGTACCTGCACACTGCTCATAGGTTTCATATAGCTTTTGAATCCAACTCATGATTGCGCCTCCAGTTGGCTAGCCAGATCATCAGCTTCCTCATCCACTGCGCGCTGGTTGGTCGAAATACCAAAGGCCTTCGGATTCATTTCACGAACGAATTTCCGTACCTTGCAATCTTCCGGCCGGTCAAAGTGAATAACGCCGTTGACCATCGTCGGCTGCCAGCTTCGGGTGAAAAGTTTGTTCTCGCCGGTTTCGTCGGGGTAGTCGAAACTGTGGAACATCAGCCCGAAACCCAGTTCGCCATCGGCATCCAGTTCGCCAACACCAGAATCGAATTCGCAGGGCTCGACATAGCCCTGGCAATCGCGGGTTCCCAAGAAAATATCCTGTCGCCCGCCACGTTCCAGCATGCGCTTGGCGATGTCGTAGTGTTTTCCTTCAATGCGATCCGCAGCCAATTCCGGGCGGTGTCTATTCCACTCGAAATGTGCCCGAACCTGATACTCGACATCAGACAGGAAGGTGTAAATCGCCAGACTGTTACCGCCGCTGAATTCCTGCGGCTTGGTTCCCTTGGTTTGTGTCCGGATACGCTTCATGACGCGCACCTCATCAACCACCCAGATCAGCGTCGGTTTCCAATAAATGGACTTCAGGACGCCCTTGAGGGCTTCATAGGTAGGTATGTGGTATGAGCATTTTTCCCCACCGATACGGGTCAGCGGGTCGGTAAACAAGGCATAGCGGCCCCACAAGCGGAATTCGATACTGTTGCACCTAGACATTGAGTGTCTCCATCGAAGAAACGGGTTCGGTCGCCAGACCGAACTGCTTACTGTAATAACGGGAATCCAGACTGTAGATGCGCACCCCTTCCTTGATGGCATGCAGCGCCCCGGCCTTGGACAGTTTGTCGAATACATGAGGAAAGACATTGACGGTGAATTGCTGGGCTTCGCGCAGCAATTCACCCTCCAGCGAAATGTCGTAGGCGCCATGCAAGCGACCGATAAGATCGGCCCCCGCTTTGCCCCAAGGAACCACCACACCTTGCGTCGGCGAGTCGATGGCTTTAAATGCGTCGGCAGCAGACATGAAAGACTGATTTAGTAGCCGAGCTGAAATTGGTTCTCCTTTGCCCCCGGCCTCTGCCACGGAAAGCCCGTTTTCCGATAACAGGCTCAACAAGGAGTCGTTTCGCCCGATGGCTTTCGCCTCCTTTGGCGAAACGGGATAAACCATGTCCTTTTGCCGCTCGAAGAAATAATGGGTGTAGTAGTCAGCCAAAGCCTGCGGCCCCAGCAGGTCATGCTCATAACGCTCAGGCGTTTCGCGGAAGAAATCGAGGACAGAAGCGACTTTGTCGCGACCGATGGCAATATCCTTCAGGTACTCCAGCGTGACACGCTCATCTGAGGGGTTCACCAGATGCACACTGCCCTGCACCGACTTTCCGTTGCGATTGCAACGCCCGGCCGCTTGCGCAATGGAGTCTAGCCCGGCCATGCAACGAATCACCGCGCCGAAATCCACATCCACGCCGGCCTCAATCAACTGCGTGCTAACGCACAGCGTTGGCAACCCGGATTCGAGGCGCGATTTGATCTTTGCCAACTCGGATTTACGGTGCATGGGGCACATATCGGTGCTGAGATGAAACAGACTTCCATCATCGACCAATGCCTGGCTGACGAGAAAGATTTGCTTGGCAGCATCCTTGGTATTGACGATAACCAGACAACTCTCCACCCGCTCCACTTCGGAGCAGGCCAAATCGGCTATCTCGTCGAAGCTCCAGCCGTTTGGCTTTCGTTTATCGAGAACCACCACCCGCTTCAGGTCAGCAAATAGTTGGCGTACATCGGTGACAATTTCATGCCCTTCGGCCAGACGGATCGCCCCCTGATCAACCGCCACCTTATGCAGCAGCGGTTGCGTGGCCGTACAGAGCACCACGGTGCTGTTGCACTGTTCGCTAAGGAAATTGATGGCGTTATTGAACAAGTGGACGCAACGAATCGGCAAAGTCTGGATTTCGTCAAAAATCACGACTGCATTGGCCAGTTGGTGCATGCGCCGCGCGCCACGCGTGCCGCTGCCAAACAAGGTTTCGAGCAATTGCACCATGGTTGTGTAGACCACTGGCGCATCCCAGTTTTCACAGAGCATCTTTTCCCGCCAGGTCTGCTTTTCCGGGGTAATGCTGGAATGGTGCTCCAAGACAACTTTGCCCTGATCCTGTGGAAAATCGCCGGGTTCGAGAATGTCGCGAACCACTTTGGCGTTCTGGTCAATGATGGACGTAAACGGAATCACGTAGATGATGCGATCCAATTTACGTTGCTCTGCGTGGAGTAAGGCAAAGCGCAAACTGGCCAACGTTTTGCCACCACCGGTCGGCACCGTCAGGGTATAAATTCCGGCCGAACGCGCAGCGGCATCTTTACATTCAGCAGAGATTTTCTGCCGCAAGTGGTCAATGGGATGCCGTGGAGCAAACTCTGTCAGCGCTTTTTCCAGACGCTCGATCAAAACAGGCCACGGCACGTAATCGCCTTGGGGCCGATTGGCAGCGACTTTCTTTTGTTCGAAATTCGCCGTATCGATACGGTCGGCATCGATCAAACAACTGAACAGAAACCGGACAGCCAAGCCCACTTGCTGGAACAACGGCCTCGAATTTCTCTCTTTCAGCTTGAGGGCCGTCAGCAGATTTTTCGTTTCGTCGATTAACTCAGGCGAATCGAGCAGCACACGCGCCCGTGCCAGTATTTCCGCATCAGCGCAGGACTGCACTTCTTCAAGGTGGGTTTTCTCTTCCGGCTTTTTCATGCGCTTGCCGAAGACATCGCTACCCTCTGGATCCAGGCAGTCGATCAAGCCTGAATGATGGGATGCGATGCACAGAGCCAGTAACTGGCCTATCAAGGACTCTCGCTCTCCTCTCTTGGACAAGGTCTGCCAGATGAACTGTGCACCGGCCGATGAGTGATCGATTTTGCCCCTGAGAGCCCCTGCGTCAACGTAATCATCTTCGTCCGGATTGATCAAATCCAGAGCGGAATGGATATAGCAGCGAAAATCTTCGCTGTATTTCCCAAGATCATGGAGCAAGCCAATCAACTCCCCGGCCACCTTCAGACGAATCTTTTTGCTAAAGCCGAAGGAGTACTTCGAGACATTGAGCAAATGATCAGCAAGGTATTGAGGGGTTTGGTCAGATTCCCGCCAGTGGGCAATTGCTGCCGGAGAGTTTTCGTTCATGAAATTGCCATCCCTGTTCAGGTGGCTCATCCTATTACCTCGTAGTCTCACAGGATGAGACAGCACCATAGTTCTCCAACGTCTTCCGCAACAACCCCACCACCTTCTCGCGCAAATCCCCCGGCTCTACCACTTCACAATCCGGCCCGTATTTGAGGATGTCCATGATCAATTCCGGGTCATTGCTGTACGGTAGACGCAGTTGGTAGCGGCCGTCGGGGAGGAATTTGCCTTGCTGTTCCGGGTGCCAGTGTTCGGCGGCGACCCAGCGGGCGCGTTCGGGGGTGAAGCGCAGCGTGGCCCACTGAATTTCGCGACCGGCGAAGATGCCGTAGCCGGCGCCGAGCGCGACAGCAAGTTCGGTGTCGGGGATATCGCGGGCGAGGGTATCGTTGGTTTTTGCCTCAAAAATCGCGTCGACCGAAAAACTCCGCAGTTCGTCGCGCAGATGGCACCAGGCATCGAGATACCAGTTGTCTCGGTAATGGGTGAGGCGCTGTGGCGAGATTTCGCGTTGGCTGCTGGTACCGTTGCTGCGGGCGCGGTAGCGGATGACAAGGCGCTGGCGTTCCATCAGCGCGGCGGCGATGCTCTGAAAGTGTTGTGGCGCGTAGTGGCGGGCGGCCGCGCTGACGATATGGATGCGACGGGCAATTTCCTCGGCCGAATCGGTCGCACTTTCAAGCATGCTGGAGAGGCGTTCGCGCAAGGGGGCAATGTGTTCGGCCAGAATTCCGCCGGGGTCGAAGCCGGCGAGCAGCTGCTGCATGCTGAGCAGGGCGTGGATTTCGCCGGCAGAGAACCAGACACCGGGCAGTTCGTAGCGTTCCACGCTGCGGTCGATGCGGTAGGTTCCGGTGTCACGATCAAGTACGACAGGGACGCCCATTCGGTCCTTGAGGTCGCGCAGATCACGAAACAGGGTGGCGCGCGATACGCCGAGGCGTTGTTGCAGGTCTGCAAAGGTAACGCTGCGGCGCGACAGCAGCATGCGTTCGATGATGCCGAAGCGTTCGGACTGAGTCATATCCCTTCCCCCTGTTGTGCCGACATCATAGCCGCATGCGCTATTGCAAACTATGCGACGAAGGGCGGAGAGGGCACTGCAAGAGCAAAAGGCTAATCCAGCCAGTCGACTGTTCCGGTTTCCAAAATCACGTCCTTACCAG
This sequence comes from Candidatus Dechloromonas phosphorivorans, assembly GCA_016714975.1. Lineage (GTDB taxonomy): Bacteria > Pseudomonadota > Gammaproteobacteria > Burkholderiales > Rhodocyclaceae > Azonexus > Azonexus phosphoriphilus. Next base: position 11,301 of record JADKBR010000003.1, read on the forward strand.
ATCACAACCACGGCAGTGGACTGCGCGTAAGCGCGACGCCGACGATGTAAGCGTAAGCCAGCAGGGCGAGCACCAGGAAGAGCAGGCGCTGCTCTTTGGTTCTGCCGCGCTTCAACGCCATCGTTCCGCACCCGATGTAGGCCAGCAGGCCGAAGAACTTGGCGGTCAGCCAGCCTTGCACAAACGGATACTGGCCGCTCTGCCAGGCCATGACCAGGGCACTTCCCAGCAGCACCGTGTCGATGACATGGGGAACGACCTTTGCCAGGCGGGCCTTGAGCAGCGGCGAACCGTCAAGCATCCACCAGCCGCGCAGGGCGAAGCCGAGGCCGCTGAGGACGACGCAGGTGACATGGAGATGCTTGAGCGCAAGGTAACTCATGCCGCGACGGCTTCCCGGTCGATCTTTTCGAGATGCTGCCGGTAACGTCGCGCGGCGCCCAGCAGGTTGACCATCAGCAAGCCGCTGGCCACCGCCAGCGCAATGCCGGCGGGTCGGGCCAGCCAGTCGGGCGCGATGACCGCCGCCAGCAGCAGGGCAAGGGCCACGACATGCGCCTGCATCTGGCGCTGCGTGCCGGCTTCGGGCAGCAGCTTGTTCATGTTCGGCACCGGCGACCTGGCGCTGCCGCAGTTGCGCAGATGCATCCAGGCGAGAAACGGGACGATCTTGTAGAGCATGCCGATGATGAAGGACATGAACCCGCCGACCAGCAACAGGATGCCGGAATAAATGCTCCAGCCGGCCAGATCGGCAAGTGGTGGCCAGGCTGCTGCGGTCAACACCATGGCCAGGGCAAGAACGGCGCTCACCAGCCCAAGCTGCCAGTAGCGATAGGTGATGTCGCTGCGCGCCCGCCGGCGCTGCGCCTGCAACCTGAGGGTGAGCAGGGCGAAGCCGATGCCAGCGACCGCCGACAGGGCCTGGACCAGACGAATTGCCACTGCCGCCTCAACGACGACACCGAGCGCCCAGGCGACCATCAGCCCGAGCATGACGCCAGGAAACCACCAGCTTGGCCGCGCCGGGTAACCGGGGGTCAACTGGAACATCGGCACGACGACACAGGCCAGCGCCGCCAGCAGGATGCCGGCCCAGGCGCCGAGCGCCCAGCCGGCGTGCAGGTCGGCCAGCGACGGCAGCGGGACCGCCCAGCCATTGGCGATGGCGAGGGCCAGCCAGGCACCGAGCCCGACCGCGCCGGCAAGGCCGATGAGGGCCAGCTTGAGACCGCGGATCGTCGGACTGGTCGACGGCACGCCGGCGAGCGCCTGCACGCCGGCGACCAGAAACGCCGCGACGCCGAGACCGAGGACGACTGCGGCCGCGCCGAGCAACGCCGCTTGCCCGAGCAGGAACCCGGCAGCCAGCAGAAGCGCTCCCGCTGACAGGCCGGCATGCAGCCAGCGCGCCACCGCCAGCGGGTGGTCCAGGTTGGCGCCGGCGACCACGGGCAGGATCTGGATCAGCGCCCCGAGCATGACCATCAGCATGAAGCCAACGGTGATCAGGTGGGTTGCCGCGAGCATGCCCGGCGTCCAGCGCGATGCCAGAAGATCCGGCCCGACAAACAGCAGCAGAAGTCCAGCCGCCAGCGAGAACAGCGGGGCCGTGAGGAAGAAGCGCAGCGGCGCCGCGAACGGGGGAGCCTTGTCGAACGAGAGCAGCGCCTGCATCCGGCCGCCCGATCAGCGCCAGATCAGGATTTCGAAGGTCCCGTCGGCAACCAGTTCGGTTTCATAGGTGTAACCGTTCTGCCTGAGCACCTTGTAGAGCGGATGCGGCTCGCGGAAGAGCAGGAGGAGCATTTTCTCGCCGGGCTTCAGGGTGTCGAGCATTTCCATGGTCTGCACGAACGGCTCCGGCGGTTCCATGTATCGCGCATCGACGACATGCGGAGCCTTGGGATGGCTCATGCTTCGGCCAGTTCGGTTTCGAGGCGCGCCAGCAGTTCGGGCGTTTCACCAGCCAGATGCTGGTCGCACATCGGGTAAAGGATGTTTTCTTCCTTCATGTTGTGCTGCTGCATCATGATCAGCAGGGTATCGGCCAGCCCGAGAAAGTCGTCAGGATTTGCCTGTTCCAGCGTGTCGACCGCATCATCGAGCAGCGAACGCATCTGGGTGTGCTCCATGCGCATCACCTGGGTCGGCCCCATGCGCATCCCGGTCTTGGCTTCGAAAGTCGGGAACAGGGTTTTTTCCTCGCAGTCGAAATGCGCCAGCATGGCACTGCGAAAGTGGCCGAATGCCGCCCTTGCCGCCGGCAGGTTCTTTTTGCCGATCGCCTGCTCGGCTTCGGCAAAGAAATCATCGCACCGGCGATGATCGTCGGTCATGAAGGTCCGGATGGTGGCCATGGCGAACTCGGGCGGTTAGGAAGCGCTCATTCTCGGGGCACGGCGCTGCCGCCTCCTTAATCACGGTCAAGAAATGGCGTTGATGGGCGGTGGTCAGGTTGCCGCAAGTCCGCAATCGACGTGATGCACAGACCGACAAGGATGCTTATTTCTCCAGCACGTAAGTGCCGGGCGCGTCGGCCAGCGCCGGGAAACTGCGGCTGGCCGCCGGATAAGCATCGACCAGGTCGCCGCAGCGCTCGCCCAGCCAGCGTGCCCAGTCCTCCCACCAAGTGCCGGATTTCTTTTCCGCCCGATCGAGCCAATGCTCCCAGTGCTCGTTGCGCTCGGGTTCAGCAATCAAATAGGAGCGCTTGGGCGGACTCACCGGTGGATTGACGATACCGAGAATGTGGCCGGAACTGGAACGGACAAAGCGCACCGAGGCGTTGACGTTGATGTACTTGCGGATCCGGTAGCACTGATTCCACGGCGCGATGTGGTCATCTTCGGAGGTCACCGCGTAGAGTGGCTGGACAATGCGGTCGAGGTCGATCGGCTCGCCGGCAATGGTCAGCCGGTCGCGCTTGATCAGGTTGTTGTGCAGATACATCTCGCGCAGGTAGAAGGCGTGCATGGCGTGCGGCATGCGCGTCGTATCCATGTTCCAGAACAGTACGTCGAACGGCGGCAGCGGCTCACCGAGCAGGTAGCTCTGGACCCAGTAATGCCAGATCAGGCTGTTCGAGCGCAGCATGCGGAAGGACGTCGCCATTTCGCTGCCGTCGAGAAAGCCGTTCTTGGCCATCGACTCGTCGAGCGCGTCGATACAGGCTTCGTCGATGAAGACATCGATATCGCCGGGATGCGAAAAGTCTGTCAGCGTTGTGAACAGTGACCAGTGGGCTACCGGCACCTGGTCCGCACCAAAGCGCTTGTTGGCCCAGGCCATGTAGGTCGACACCAGCGTGCCGCCAATGCAATAACCGACCAGATGAACCTTGGACTGGTTGCAGAACTCGCCGGCAACGCGCACGACTTCGTTGACGCCTTCGAGCAGATAATCGTCGAAGCGCACTTCGGACATGCTGGCATCGGGATTCTTCCAACTCGTGATGAAGACCGAGAAACCCTGGTGGGTGAGATACCTGATCAGACTTTTCTTGGCGGTCAGGTCGAGAATGTAGAATTTGTTGATCCACGGCGTGACGATGACGATGGGCGTGGCACGGACTTTTTCGGTGGTCGGCGCATAGTGGATCAGTTCGACCAGACGATTGCGGAACACCACCTTGCCGGGCGTCGTCGCCAGATCCTTGCCGACGACGAAAGCATCGGGCTCGACCATCTGGATATTCTTGGCTTTGACATCGCGCATGAAATTCTGGAACCCGCGCGCCAGACTCTCGCCGCTGGTTGCCACGAACCGCTCCATGGCCACCGGATTGAGCCAGAAGTTGTTGGTCGGCGCCACCATGTTGAGCCACTTGCGCAGCCAGAATGCGGCACGGCGACGCTCCTTGTCCGACAGTCCCGGGGTCTCGAAGTACATATCCTGGAGCCGGTGGGTGAAGGCCAGGTACCACTCCTTGATGATGTCCCAGGTCGCCGCATTGCTCCAGACCGGATCCGAGAAACGAACATCGTCGGGATTGGGTTGGATCACATCTTCGGAGGGCATGCCCAGCGCGCGCCGTATCACGTGCGCCTGCAGGGCCAGGAGGTCCCCGGACAGCGCACTGGCGGCGCGCAGCAATTCCTGCGGATGCATCATCCAGGCCATCTGGGCGTTGAGCAGCGAAGTGGTCACGCCATACGGGTCGGCGGCCTTGCTGATGGCCACACCGGTGGTCTCCAGCGGGCTCAGGCCAGTGAGATCGATACCGCGGTTTCTGGCGGACGAATGGTCGGACATGGCAAATACCTCCTGAGAATAACCTGCTCCTTATACCATACGGAAGCCTTATTTCTTAGGGACCAAAGCCGACAGCGGCAGCCGACCCGGGAGTTCGGGCCAGCCTGTTCCCCTGCGCAGGAACTTGGCGTACGATGACCACAGAAGAGCCGCCGGTGCGGCCCAAATCAGGAGGTGGCATCATGTTCAAGCACGTTCTCATACCGACCGACGGTTCCGATCTCTCCAGAAAGACGGCGCAAAAGGGGGTTTTGTTCGCCAAGGAGATCGGCGCGAAGGTGACGGTTTTCTTTGCCAAACCAGAGTATCCGATCGCCTATTTCGGCGAAGGTGCACTGATCGACCCGACCACGCCCGAGAGATTCTCCGAGATCGCCGACGAGCAGGCAAACGAATACCTTGCCGAAGTGCAGAGCCAGTGCGCCGCGGCGGGCGTCGAGTGCGCGAGCGCCGCAGCGGCCAGCGATGTCCCTTACGAAGCCATCATCGAAGCCGCCGAAAAATCCGCCTGCGACTTGATCTTCATGGCTTCGCATGGCCGGCGCGGGATCAGCGGCCTGCTGCTCGGCAGCGAGACACAGAAGGTGCTGACCCACTCCAAGATTCCGGTTCTGGTCTATCGCTGAACGGCGGCATCAACGCGCGGAGCAGTGCTCGGCCCCGCGCGGGATGCGACAGTGGATGCGGTCGCTCTTCGTATCGACGAAATAGACCTCGTCAAGAACGGCGATCAGGTAGCGCTTTTTCAGCGTGAAGTCGGTAGGCTTGCCGTGGGTGGCTTTCCAGAAGGTCGTGCTTTCGCTGATCACCGGCTCGATCAGACGCGCCCGCACCCTCATCCCGAGATTCGCCGCAGCGCCCGCCGGCAGGTCGGCACTGAAGCCGGCATCGTCATCGACGCTGCGCGGGTAGAAGTCGTACAGGTTGTCGAAGGCAAGAAAATAGTCGTAACGCCACGTGACCTTCATCTGTTGCGTGACGCCGATCTTGTCCTCGTGGGCATATTCGCCGCGCTCTACCGCCACCGATTGCAGGGGCAGGAATTTGTAACGGTAATAGTCGTCGACCGCGGGATCTGCCAGTGGCTGCCAGCTCCAACCCTCGGCGATCTGGTTGAAGGCCATCCGGTAGCGCGCCGCGGCCCGCTCGCCGACGATCTCTACGGTAAAGCCGGAACTGGCCAGCAGGTCGACCTCGACCTCGACCACCTGCCCCGCCATCGTCTGGAGGCTGGCATCGGGCAAACCTGTCAGTGCCTCGAACTGCCGCTCGGCGGTTTCGGCAGCCAGCCCCTGGCCAAAAAGAACGGTGGCCGCAGCCAATGGAATCACTTTATTGAGGAAGGCCATGTCGGTCCATGGACGCTGCACTGATGGCAACGACGATACCAATGCTGAATCCGGGCAAATCACTTTCCCATGATGAGCATCAATATTTCCTGATCATCCGAAACCCTCTGCCAGCCTGACCATTTCGTCCCAAGCAGTCGACGTCGGGTTTCTGCAGAGCTGGCGCAACAGATCGAATGCAACCGCAGCGTGACGCACGGCAGTTGCGGTCAACGGCTCGCCGAGCGCGAATTTCTCACCACGCACGCAGAGCACGAACGCGGGAGGCGGTTCGCTGCCTGCGGTCTGCCGAAAAACCTGCAGCACGGCTTCCGGCGCCATGGCATGCGTCGTATGGGCGACTGCGGCCGACGGAAAGATTCGTGCAAAAAAGAAAGGCGCCGGCGTATTGGCGCCAGCGTCGATGAACAGGGCCAGTTCGCGCCCTTCCAGGTCGAGGGCGTGTTCGATCTGGAGCTGGAAGTCCTCGATCAATTCGACCTGATCGCCCAAGTCTTGATTATCGAGCCATTCTTCCAGTCGACCGCGGAGTTCCGGGCCGATGGCATCGTCACCGCGACTGGGGTTGCCGATGGCGAAGACGACGAGCGGTGCGCTCATGAACGGCTCAGCGAATGGACGACATTCCCTTCCGGATCGACCAGTTCGACGGCCAGCGGCATCTTGCCCAGCGCGTGCGTGGCACACGACAGGCAGGGATCGAAGGCGCGGATGGCGACCTCGATGTGGTTGAGCAGGCCTTCGGTGACTTCGCGGCCGTGCAGGTAGCGACGGGCGACATGGCGCACGGCCTCGTTCATCGCCTGGTTGTTGTTGGTCGTCGAGACGATCAGGTTGGCCATCGTGATCAGGTCGTTCTCATCGACCTGATAATGGTGGAACAGCGTCCCGCGCGGCGCCTCGATGACACCGACGCCTTCCATCTGGCGCTCGCCCTGCACCATCAGATCGTCGCCGAGCAGATCATCGTCGTGCAGCAGTTCCTTGATCACCTCCGCCGCATGCAGCATCTCGATCATCCGCGTCCAGTGGTAGGCGAGCGGCGCGTGCATCGGCGATCCGCCGGCGTAGTCGACGAATTCCCGGCGCTCGTGCTCGGCGAACGGCGTCGAAATCTGGTTGCAGTTCTGCACGCGGGCGAGCGGGCCGACCTTGTACCAGCCCTCTTCCTTGCCGAGGGAGCGGAAGAACGGAAACTTCATGTAGCTCCATGGCCGGACTTCTTCTTCGATGTAGCGGTTGTACTGCTGGTAATCGACCTGGTCGAAGATCAACTGGCCGCTCGCGTCACGGGCACGCAACGTGCCGTGATAGAAATCGAGATCGCCGTTGTGGCCGACGATCGACATGAAATTGGAACGAAAGATGCCAAAACTGTTGTACAGGCCGGGGTTCTGGATATGCACCTTCTGGATCAGGCGCACGGCTTCGCGCGACCAGGCGACGATGTGATAGATCTCCTTGAGCAGTTCGTCGCGCTCGGCGACCGTCAGCGACTTGTTCATGCCGCCCGGCACCGCTCCCGTGCCATGCACGCGCTTGCCGGCCGTGACGCGGATGACTTCCTGGCCGAACTTCCTGAGCAGCACGCCGCGTTTGGCGATCTCGGGATGCGCGGCGGCGACGCCGACAATGTTGCGCTTCGCGACCTCGCTGTCGAAGCCGAACAACAGATCCGGCGAGCACAGATGGAAGAAGTGCAGCGCATGCGACTGCAGGATCTGGCCGTAGTGCATCAGGCGCCGCAGCTTCTCGGCGGCCGGGGTCAGCTTCCTGGCGCCGACGACGATGTCGAGCGCCTTCGAGGCCGCGAGATGGTGCGAGACCGGGCAGATACCGCACAGGCGCTGGACCATGACCGGGACTTCCCAGTACGGCCGGCCCTGGATGAATTTCTCGAAGCCGCGGAATTCGACGATGTGCAGGCGGACCTGATGCACCTTGTTCTGCTCGTCGAGCAGGATGGTCACCTTGCCGTGGCCCTCGACCCGCGAGACGGGGTCGATCGCGACACGGCGCAACCTCTCCGGGTGGGCGGCGGTTTCAAGTTGATAGCCCATCATCTACCTCAATCGTAATGCATCAAGCTATGCCCCAACTCCGGCTCCCTGCCAGCCAGCAGATCGGTCAGCACCTTCCAGATCGCGTCGGCAGAGGGCGGACAGCCGGGGATGAAGTAATCGACCTGCACCACCTCATGAATCGGGTGCACCTTGTTGAGTGGCAGCGGGAGTTCGGGGTCGTTGGGAATCATGCCGTTGGCCAGCCCCGGACTGGTGTGGTAGATCTCCTCGAGTATCGTCGCCAGCGGCAGATGGTTGCGCTGCGCCGGCAGCCCGCCGTTGATCGCGCAGGCGCCGATGGCGATCAGGACCTTGCAGTTCTTGCGGAAATCGCGCAGCACATGGACGTTCTCGGCATTGCACAAGCCGCCCTCGATGATGCCGATGTCGCAATCCGGGCTGACCTCCTTGATGTCGGTCAGCGGCGAACGGTCGAACTCGATGTAATCGAGCAGCGTGAACAACCGCTCGTCGATATCGAGAAAGGACATGTGGCAGCCGAAGCAACCGGCCAGCGAAGTCGTCGCGACCTTGATTTTCTTTCTGGGGGGCGTCACGTCAGCGACTCCCGTCCGGCTTCGATAATCTCGGCAATCGGCTTCCTGTCGTAGGTGCGCTCACCGATCGGCACGGCGAAACCCTTGCGCTTTCTCAGGATGACGCCGACGGGGCAAACCTGGGCCGCCTTGTCGGCCGGCGTGAAATTGGTGTCACCCAACTGGCCGGACTTGGCATTGACGATCAGGTGCGTCGCGATCCCGCGCCCGGAAAGAGCGAAGACGTTCTTGCCATCGACATCACGGCTGGCACGCACACACAACGAGCAGAGAATGCAGCGGTTGAAATCGAGCAGAAAGTCGGGATGCGAGGCGTCGACCGCGCGATTCGGGAAAAAATGGTCGTAATGCGGGCTCATCATGCCCAAGTGGTAAGCCGTCGCCTGCAACTGACAGTTGCCGCTCACCTCGCACGAGGGGCAGAAATGATTGCCCTCGACGAACAGCATCTGGGTCAGGGCAAGGCGTTCGCCATTGATTTCCTCGGTATCGCTTTCGACGACCATGCCGGCCACCGCCCGCATCGTGCAGGATGCCGCGTGCCGGCCGCTGACCTTGACCGTGCACAGCTTGCACGAACCGTGCGGCTTGAACTCCGGGTGGTAGCACAGGTGCGGAATGAAGACTCCGGCTGCAGTCGCGGCCTGCAGGATCGTCTGGCCTTCGGCGAAGGGGATGATTCTGCCGTCGATCGTAAACGTCTGGCTCATGCACCCTCCCCGGAATTGTCGGTGACGATGTGTGCCGCCGCATCATCGCGCCCGGTCATCTGCCGCGCCGCGGCCAAGGCCCGGTCGAGATCGAAGGCCGGCGAGAAATTGCTGTGCTCCATGCGCCGGTCGTACGCCGGCCTGAACTTGGCGATGGTATCGAGCACCGGATTGCATGCGGTGTGGCCGAGGCCGCAGTGGCTCATGGACTGCAGCAACTGGTTAAGCTTCTCGATTTCGGCGAAGTCATACGGCGAGCCGTGACCGTTATGCAGCTTGTCCATCAGGTTCCTGAGGAGCGAGGTGCCGACGCGGCATGGCGTACAGAAACCGCAGCTCTCGTGCTGGAAGAAATGCACGTAGTTGCGCGCCACTTCGAACATGTCGCGACTGCTGTCGAAAACGGTGAACGCCCCGGCGGTCGGGATGTCCTCGAAGCCGATGATACGGTCGAATTCCGACGGCGCCAGGCAGATGCCCGACGGGCCGCTGACCTGCACCGCCTGCGTATCGAGGGCGCCGCAATCGTCCAGCACCTGGCGCACGCTGACGCCGAACGGGTATTCGTAGATGCCCGGCCGCGCGCAGTCGCCGGAAACCGAGAGAATCTTGGTGCCAGCGGAATGCCGTGTGCCAATGGCCGCGTACCAGTCGCCACCATTCAACGCGATCAGCGCCGCTGCGGCGAAGGTTTCAACATTGTTGACGATGGTCGGCTGGTCGAGGTAACCGTTGGTCACCGGGAATGGAGGACGGTTGCGCGGGGTGCCGCGCTTGCCTTCCAGCGATTCGATCAGCGCCGACTCCTCACCGCAGACATAAGCGCCGGCACCGACATGAATCTCGATGTCGAAGTCGGCGCCCGGAATGCCCAGAATGTTCTCGCCAAGCAAGCTCTCCCGCCGGCGGTGCGCCAGCACGGCGTTCAGATGGTCGAGCAAGTAGCGGTATTCACCGCGCAGATAGACAAACCCACGCCTGGCGCCGACCGCATAGGCCGCCACGGTCATGCCTTCGAACACGAGATCGGGGAACCTGGCGAGCAGCACGCGGTCCTTGAAGGTCCCCGGTTCGCCCTCGTCGGCGTTGCAGACGACGATGCGCTGCTTGCCGGCCGTCAACGGTGCGTTGCGGCAGGCTTCCCACTTCAGGCCGGTGGTGAAGCCGGCGCCACCCCGCCCGCGCAGGTTCGCCCGCTTGATCTCGTCGAGCACGGCAACCGGCCCACCGATGCCGCTGGGCAGGCCCTCGCGCCAGGAGCGCATGCTCGAGGCCACCAAGCCCTCGTCCGGCACCCGCGCCAGGGCGGCACGCAGGGCGTCCCCGGATCGCAGGTTGCTCCCGAGCAGTATGTCTGCCCTCCGAATGTTGTCCTCGATGCTGAAATATTCCGCCGGCCATTCGGCAAGCGTCACCTTGTTGCGAATCAGCTCGGCGATTTCGTCAATGCGTGTCGCGGTCAACCCGGCCACGGCGTAGTTGTTGACCAGCAACGCCGGCCCCTGATCGCACATGCCGGTACAGGCCGTCTGGCCGACGCTGACCAAGCCATCTTCCGAAACCTTGCCACGCTCGATCCACAGGTTCATGCAGAGGCGGTCCATCAACGCCTTGCTGCCAAGCATGCGGTCGGTGACGTTGTCCGAAAACAGGACGCGGTATTTGCCGCGCGGCCGCGTATAGAAGAAGGAGTAGAACCCGGCCACCCCCTCGATCTTGGTGCGCGGCACCCCCAGCGTCGTCTGCATGCGGTCGATCGCTTCCGGCGGAATCCAGTCGCACGCTTCCTGCACCTCGCGCAGAATCTGCACCATGCAGGTCGGATCGCGGCGATAGCTCGAAACGATGCGCTCCACGATGCCAGCCACCGCATCAGTGTGCATCCCGTTGAGCGCCAAGACCACCTCCCGGCAAGTATCCATGACAACATGCAGCCTAGCACCAATGCAACGCGCGTTGTTGCGTCAGGTCAACCGCTGCCGCTTCTGCCGCCGGCGCCTGTCCTGACGAGACCAGTATCCGGAACAGGTTCGGTAGCGGAGTATCCACACCGATCAGTTCCCCGGCAAACTACCGAACTTGTTTGCTGCATTGCAGCACCCTATACTGAACGGAGTTTGCGATGAACCCAAGGAGCGCGGCAATGGCTGAAGACAACGAGAAACGACACATCGTCAACAAGACTTACGACGAGATCCGGATCGGCGATTGCGCCAGCCTCTCGCGCACGCTGATGCCCGAGGATGTCAAGCTGTTCGCCGTCCTGTCCGGCAATGGCAACCGCGGGGGCGCTGCCCGCGGGTATTCCGAAAGCGGCATGTTCCGCGAGGTCATGGCGCACGGCATGTGGAGCGGCTCGCTGATCGCCACGGTGCTAGGCACCCAGCTTCCCGGCCCCGGCACCATCCTGATCGACGAGACCCTGCATTTTGCGCGACCGGTGACGATCGGCGACACCATCACCATCACGGTGACCGCCAAACAGAAGTTCGATCACAACAAGCATGTGATTCTCGACTGCGTCTGCACCAACCAGGAAAACCTGCAGGTCGTGCGCGGAACGGCGGAAGTTCTGGCGCCGACGGAAAAGATCTCGCGCATGGAGGAGGTCCATCACCCGCTGGTCAGCGTAGACGACAAGCACGAGCGCTTCCTGCAGATGCTGTCGCTGGTCCGCGGCCTCGAGCCGATTCCGATGGCGGTGGCCCACCCGTGCGACCGGGAATCGCTGAAAGGCCCGATCATCGCCTTCCACGAAGGCATCATCGAACCGATCCTGGTCGGTCCGGAAACCAAGATCCGCTCGGTGGCCGAAGAATTCGGCATCGACCTCAGCGGGGTACGGATCGTCAATGCCCGGCACAGCCATGACGCGGCGGCGATCGCCGTTTCGCTGGTCCGCACCGGCGATGCCGAGGCCCTGATGAAGGGCAGCCTGCACACCGACGAACTGATGGCCGAGGTCGTCTCGCGCGCCAACGGCCTGCGTACCGCGCGCCGCATCAGCCACGTCTTCGTGATGAACGTGCCGACCTACCATCGTCCATTGCTGATCACCGACGCCGCGATCAACATCGCGCCGACGCTCGAAGACAAGGTCGACATCATCCAGAACGCCATCGAGCTGGCGCACATCATCGGCATTCCCGAGCCGAAGGTGGCCATCCTTTCGGCGGTCGAAACCGTCAACCCGAAAATCCAGTCGACGCTCGATGCCGCCGCGCTGTGCAAGATGGCCGACCGCGGGCAGATCACCGGTGGCCTGCTCGACGGCCCGCTCGCCTTCGACAACGCGGTTTCGATCATCGCGGCCAAGACCAAGGGGATCAAGTCGGCGGTCGCCGGCTATGCCGAGATCCTCGTCGTGCCCGATCTCGAATCGGGCAACATGCTCGCCAAGCAGCTCGAATACCTGGCCAACGCGCTGACCGCCGGCATCGTCCTCGGCACCCGGGTACCGATCGTGCTGACCAGCCGCGCCGACAGCGCCGAGACGCGAACAGCCTCGTGCGTGATCGCCGCGCTTGTCGCCCATTCCTACCGCACCAAGGCCGCCGGCTAGATTGCGCCGGGTATCCTGACCATCAATGCCGGCCCGTCGCCGATCAAATTCGCACTGTTCGAACCGTACGCCCCCCTGACCGGCAAGCCGGTCGTCCCGACCAGCGGGCAACGGATGATCGCGTGTCCCGTTCAAACCCTGCTGGCCCGCTGAGCAAGTTCGTGCCAAGCCCCGGTGCCCCCAGGCCACCAGGGCTATGTTTTTCGGACCTTCCGGGGTATGAGGACAGCGAGGGGAACATGCGGAAAACACTATATTTAGTGAAGTTGTTGCCTTGACCCACTAGATATAGTAGCTTTGCAAAACACGAAGGCAAACCATCCCGACAACCACGACCACGCCGAGGAGCGCCCCATGAGCCCAGTTTCCGAACAACTCTCGCTTACCGAAATCCCCGCCCCTCCGAAGTTTGCTCCCCTCCCCGAGCAGGAAATTTCCGGCGAGGTGCTGATCGAAAAATATGCAAAAGGGAAGGAAACCAACGTGCACGACGTGCGCAAGCGGGTCGCCTATGCCCTTGCCCAGGTCGAACAGGAAAAGGATCGCGCCCATTGGGAAGCACGTTTCCTGTGGGCCCAGGAAAACGGTTTCATCCCCGCCGGCCGCATCAATTCGGCCGCCGGCACCAATCTGCATGCCACGCTGATCAACTGCTTCGTGCAGCCGGTGGGGGATTCAATCGTCGAAACCACCGACGGCAAGCCCGGCATCTATGCGGCACTGGCCCAGGCTGCCGAGACCATGCGCCGCGGCGGCGGCGTCGGCTATGATTTTTCGAGCATCCGCCCGCAGGGCGCCCACGTCAAGGGCACCCAGTCGCGCGCTTCCGGTCCGGTTTCATACATGCGCGTCTTCGACCGTTCGTGCGAAACCGTCGAATCGGCCGGCGCCCGGCGCGGTGCCCAGATGGGCGTGATGCGCTGCGACCACCCGGACATCGAAGACTTCATTCACGCCAAGGATCATGGCGACCTGACCAATTTCAACATCTCGATAGGCGTCACCGATGCCTTCATGGAAGCGGTCGACAGCGACGGCGATGTCGAACTGCTCCATCGCGCCGAACCCAATACCGACATGAAGCTGTCCGGCGCCTATCAGCGCGAGGACGGCATGTGGATCTACCGCAAGCTGCGCGCCCGCGACCTCTGGGATCAGGTGATGAAATCCACCTACGACCACGCCGAGCCCGGCATCCTGTTCCTCGATCGCATGAACAAGGACAACAACCTCAATTACTGCGAAGTGATCGAGGCCACCAACCCCTGCGCCGAACAGCCGCTTCCGCCCTACGGCTGCTGCTGCCTGGGTTCGATCAACCTGACCCCGTTCGTCACGCACCCCTTCTCCGAGCAGGCAGAATTCGACTTCGCCGGCTTCGCGGAAGTCGTTCGTGTATCGACTCGCATGCTCGACAACGTCCTCGATGCTACCCACTGGCCGCTGGAGCGCCAGGCGCAGGAAGCCGCCAACAAGCGGCGCGTCGGCCTCGGCTATACCGGCCTCGGCGATGCCCTGGCCATGCTGCGCCTCCGTTACGACAAGCCGGAAGCCCGTGCGATGGCAACCCGCATCACCGAATTCATGCGCGACACCGCCTATCTGTATTCGGTCGAACTGGCCAGGGAGCGCGGCGCCTTCCCGCTGTTCAACGCCGAGTTGTACCTTTCCGGCGGCAACTTCGCCTCACGCCTGCCGAACGAGGTCAAGGCCGCGATTCGCAAGCACGGCCTGCGCAATTCGCACCTGCTCTCGATCGCGCCAACCGGCACCATCTCTCTGGCCTTCGCTGACAACGCATCGAACGGCATCGAGCCGCCCTTCTCCTGGACCTACAGCCGCAAGAAGCGCATGCCCGACGGCACGCTCAAGGAGTATTCGGTCGAAGACTACGCCTGGCGCCTCTATCGTCATCTGGGCGGCGACGTCACCAAGCTGCCGGACTATTTCGTAACCGCTCTGGAAATATCGGCTGCCGCGCACAAGGACATGGTCGCCGCCGTCGCGCCGTACATCGACACCTCGATCTCGAAGACGGTCAACGTGCCGGCGGAGTACCCCTACGAAGACTTCCAGGACCTCTACATGAGCGCCTGGAAATCCGGCCTCAAGGGGCTGGCCACCTACCGCCCGAACAGCGTTCTTGGTTCGGTGCTGTCGGTCGAGGCGCCCAAGGCCGATGCCGCCGCGGCTGCCGCGGTCGACGCCAAATCACCGCAGGATTTCCTCTCCGACGCCAACCGCCGCCTGTCGATCAAGGACCTGCCCGCGCCCGTCCTCGCCAGCCTGCGCTGGCCAAACCGCCCCAACCTGCCGGAAGGCAACCTGTGCTGGACCTACATGCTCGATTCGCCGATCGGCAAATTCGCGCTGTTCATCGGCCACGTCGAGCCTGAGGGCCATACCTGGCCGTTCGAGGTCTGGGCCAATGGCCCGGCGGAGCCTCGCGGTCTCGGCGCGGTCGCCAAGACACTGTCGATGGACATGCGCGCTAAAGATCACGCCTGGCTAGAAATGAAGCTTGACGCGCTGGCCAAGACACCTGGTGACTCCTTCGAAATGCCCATGCCGCCGCATGGCGAGCGCAAGCGAGTACCCTCGGTCGTCTCGGCAATGGCCCAGATCATTCGCTGGCGTTGCGAAAACCTGGGCGCCTTCAAGCACGAAGGCCCGACGCCGGTGAAGGATGCACTGTTCAGCGCCAAGGAACCGAAAACCGGCACCGACGGCACGCTGTCGTGGACGGTCGACATCAGCAATCCCTCCACCAGCGAGGATTTCGTCCTCGGCCTCAAGGAAATCACGCTGCCCGACGGCGTCACCCGTCCCTATTCGATGTGGCTGTCGGGCAACTATCCGCGCGCCCTCGACGGACTGTGCAAGCTGCTGTCGCTCGACATGCGCGTCCTCGATCCGGCCTGGATCGGCATGAAGCTGCGCAAGCTCCTCGACTACCCGGAACCGCTCGGCGACTTCATGGCCTTCGTCCCCGGCTCGCGCAAACAGCAGACCTACCCGTCGACCGTCGCCTACATCGCCCAACTCATCATCCACCGCTACGCGATGCTCGGCATCCTCGACGACAACGGCTTCCCGCTGCAGCAGATGGGCATCCTCAAGGCGCCGGAAGACGCCAGCAACAGCGTGCACCCGACGCAGGGCAAGCTGTGCAGCGAATGCGGCAACCACACGATGATCCGCAAGGATGGCTGCGACTTCTGCACCGCCTGCGGCGCCGTGGGGACTTGCGGATGAGCGTCGCTGGCTGTGGATCGGACGAAGGCCCGGGAGGGGCGCTGCCATTGCGGGGCGGGTAAATTTGAGCCTGTCCGGCTTGGTGGCAATTTAGGCAGATGAATAACAGCACGACTCCCCTGATGCCTTGGGGCAGGAGCGATCCAGGCTGTCCTGTGTTTGGTGTTATTGGACAGCGTCTGGGTTATTGGACGTTTTTGACGTCTACTGCATATTATGCCTCTGAACTATTGACGCCCCTGACCTGATGGCTGCAAAGATCACCCCTCGACTCATCGAGCTAACCTACGAGGCCGCGCTGCAGTCCTTCTGGCGCAAAGAGGCGCTCCGCAAATTCCTGCGCGCCTCTCACGTCGCAGAAACTTTCGTCACTACCTGGGCCTCTGACGAAAGCAAACGCGACTTTCTCGACCGAGCGTTTCAAAAACTCCAAGCCTCCGACCGTGGGAAGGCAGTGATTTTCGAGATGGCGCGGTTTCTCTCAGAGCAAACGACCTTTCCCGATTTACGCAACTGGGAAGACTCAGCACAGAAAGTCGTTGGCGCGACAAAGGCCGTTGCCGAATTGAAGACATACCTTAAAGCGCAAGATGAAACCATTCGGAGCGAAAAAGAGCGAGAAGAGGCCAAGGCTAAGGCCCGCGAAGATCGCCAGAAGATACAGCGAAGCCTGACTGACAAGGCCAAACTGCAACAACGCTTAGATGCTCTGCATTCAGCGGTTGGCACTCAACAAGGCGGATACGAGTTTCAAGACTGGTTCTACGACCTTGTCGATTTTTGCGAGATTCAAAGCCGACGCCCCTACGTTGCCTCGGGAAGACAGATCGACGGGTCGCTCACTTTTGACGGAACAACCTACCTCGTCGAGTTGAAGTTCACTGCAGCCCAAGCTGACGCCACCGACGTTGATTCTCTTCGTTCAAAAGTTGACGATAAGGCTGACAATACCATGGGAATTATGGTGTCCATATCGGGGTATTCCAGTGTCGCCATAGCGCAGGCGTCCGGTCGGAAGACAACCCTTTTGTTGTTCGATGCAATGCACATCTACATGTTCTTGTCCGGAACGTTGTCCTTCCGCGACATCATTTCTCGTGCTCGTCGTCATGCGTCACAAACTGGAGAGGCTTTCCTTGCAGCAGCAAAGTTCAGTAGCTAAGGGGCATAACCCTGCGGTCCACCGGACGCTGCGCGATAAGGCCGCGTAGTGCCTGCGATCTCCACGTTCGGCATCATGATTCCACCCGCAAAAAGGGCACCCGCAAAAAGGGGACAGACCACGGTTTCCCTCTACCCTATTGCGGTCGACCCACAAAAACAGGCGAAAATGCTGGCGCCGATGCCAGCGAGCCAGATGAAACCGAATGGCAGGACCATCACCTTGCCGCTCTCGATTTCATGGCATAGTATGCCAATGTGAAAACTTGCTCAGGAGGCTCCCATGCCAACCCGAAACGTTGTCCTCACCGACCATCAAGCCCGCTTTGTCGAGCAGCTGGTCACTTCCGGGCGCTACCAGAACGCCAGTGAGGTATTGCGCGAAGGATTGAGGCTGGTCGAGCGCCGGGAGTCCGAAGATGAAATGCGTCTGTCTGCCTTGCGCGATGCAGCCAAAATTGGCATTGCCGACATAGAAGCAGGAAATTTCCGCAGTTTTGACTCTGCGGACTTGCTTGGTCAGCATCTCGACACACTGACTTCCGAAGCGATTGGCGCCTAGTGGGAGGGAATTCCTGGACGGTTCGCCTGTCGGCTGCTACCGCGGCGGATTACCGTCAAATCCTGCGCTGGACGGTCGATAATTTCGGTTCGGCGCAGGCGCGCAATTATGCTGATACCCTGTCATCCGCTCTGAAAGCCTTAGGCGCCGGCCCCTCCATCATTGGTGTCAAGGAACGGCCGGAAATTGGCAACGATATCCGGACACTCCATGTCGCGCGAAACGGGCGCAAGGGCCGGCACTTCGTCATGTTTCGCGTCGGCAGTCTTGACGGGCGCGATGTGATTGACGTGCTCCGGCTGCTGCATGACAGCATGGACCTGGAACGGCACCTACCCCCAACCGAGCATGGCTGATGGGTGTTGATTTCGGTCTTCCACGCTCGTTCTCACGATCGAAAGGCATCGAATTGCCCGAAATCTCTCACCACGTCCGCTGGCGCATCGGCTTGGGATGGGCGCTGCTGATCGCATCCGGCGCGGCCAGTGCCGAAGCCGCGTTGTGCCAAAATGGGCTCTGGCAGTCGCCGATCGACATCGTCGCGCCGGTGCGGGCCAGGCTGGCGCCACTGGAGTTCCACTACCGCAGTGCACCATTGAAGATCGCCAACGACGGGCATACCGCACGCATACGCCTGGCCAATTCCAGCCAGTTGAAGGTGGGCAAGGAAACCTACACCTTGCAGCAGTTTCATTTTCATACGCCCGGCGGTGACCGTATTGCAGGCGAGGAATTTCCGATGGCGGCGCACTTGCTGCACAAGAGCAGATCCGGGCAATTGCTGGCGCTGGTCGTGTTGTTTCGCCTGGGTGCGGAAAACCCGGCGCTGAAAGCCGTGTTGCCGCACATCCCGGCGAATGCCGACGGCGACCACCTGATCGCCGATGCCGTGGCCGATCCTGGCGCGTTGCTGCCGGCCCGGAAAGGCTATTACCGCTATGACGGCTCCCTGACCGCGTCGCCGTGCACCGAGGGCGTGACCTGGCTGGTGATGCAGCGGCCGCTCGAGTTGTCGCCGGAGCAGCTAAGGCTTTGGCGGACGCGCTTCGCTGACAACATCCGGCCGCCGCAGCCACTGCACGGGCGGGTCGTCCAGGAAAGCTGGTAGCGGATGTACCGATTGCGGCATTGATTGAGTCAGGTCAAAACGGACGATGGCGCCTGCGCGATAATCCTGCGTTCGCCATTCAATCCCTCACCATGGAAATCGGCATGTATTCAGACACTCCCACCGCATTGCCCGCACGGGCGCTGGTGACCGCGTTGTTGCTGGCCATTGGCGCATTTGCCGGTTCGGCCCAGGCGCAAAAGGCGGACGCGCCCCGCACACCCGGGACGGCGGGAATCGAGGTCGAGGTCACCGCGGAAATGACGGGGGCGGGCATCGTCTCCAGTGGCGTCACCCTGCCGCCGATCCCGCCGGTCACGGGCAACCGGAAAAACCCGGTTCCCTCCTGGGGCAAACCGCTGCCCTACCCGGTGGTCATCGCCGACCGGCGCAACAACCGCCTCATCGAGATCGCGCCCGACAAGAGCATTGTCTGGGAGTTCGTCTCACCGAACCTGAAGGTTTACCGTGGCAACGAGGACGTGAACTTCTCGCCCGACGGCAAACTGCTGGCGGTGAGCGAGGAAGACAATTTCGACGTACACATCGTCGATTACGAAAAGAAGGCGCTCACCTGGACGTACGGGACGCCCGACTTCCGGGGCAAAGCGCCGGGCTTCCTGAATTATCCGGATGACGCGCATCTGCTGGCCGATGGCAAGTTCATTACGGCCGACATCCGCAATTGTCGGATTCTCATCATCGACCCCAAGGACAACAGCATCAGCACCCAATGGGGCACGCCCGGCAAGTGCCGCCACAATCCGCCCCATGAGCTTGGCCATCCCAATGGCGCGACGCCACTGGAAAACGGGGACATTCTGGTGACCGAGATCACCGGTGCCTGGATCTCGCGCATCACGCGCGAAGGCAAGGTGGTGTGGAGCGTCAAGGCGCCCAATATCCGCTATCCCTCGGACGCTTTCATGACGGAGGATGGCAAGCAGGTGATCGTCGCCGACTTCTGGAAGCCCGGGCGCGTCGTCATCTTCGACCCGGCCACGCGCAAGATCAGTTGGGAGTACTTCGTCAAGGAAGGCGAGAAGATGCTCGACCATTCGAGCATCGCCCGCGAACTGCCCGACACCGGCGACATCTTCGTGGTCGACGACCTGCGTGACCGCGTCATGGTGATCGACCGCAAGACCAAGGAAATCATCTGGCAGTACGGGGTGACGGACACCAAGGGCCATAAACCGGGTTACCTGTTCTACCCGGATGGTTTTGATATTGACGTGTTTCGCGACTGGAAGAAGGTGCTGGGCAAGCGGTGAACGGGCGCTGAACCGCCGAGGCATTCCTAGGCGTTCGCGGGCGTTCGCCACGGTGCGGCGGGGCGAATGGGTGAAAGGGGTCAGAGTCATTTCCCGTTTTTGGCCAGTTTTTCCGGTCGACCGCAGCAACTCGGATTTTTCTTCAACCAAGAAGAGCACAGGAAATGTCTCTGACCCCTTTTGCTACGGGTTCAGTTTATCCGGGCGTACTGTCGCGGTTCTTCCACTCCACCGCGACATCAGGATAGGTCCTGAGATAAGTGTTTACAGCTTCGCCGATGGTCGGAAAGAAGACCTCCGCACCGAGCCGTGAAAAGAGCCCGAAGCGCTTCAGCTTGTCCTGGACGGGATCCTTCATCTCGGCAAAGCACAACTCGATGCCGGCCGCCTGCAAGGTCTCGTCGAGATTGGCGACGATGTCCGCAGCGGTGACGTCCACGCTGGTCACCGGTTCCGCCGTTATCACCAGCCAGCGGACCGGCGTTGGCGAGGCCGCCACGGCGTCGAGCGCGCGCTCGTGGAACCACTCGGCATTGGCGAAAAACAGCGGGGCCGCCCAGCGGAAAAGGACCAGTCCCGGGATCTGGCGAGCCTCGGGGTAGCGCGAGATGTCGTGGTAGCCATTGATGCCCTTGACGCGCCCCAGGACGGCGGAGTCCGGCCGCCAGCCATCCCAGAGAAATTCGATGACCGCCAGCAGGATCGCCAGGCCAATGCCGGGAATGGCGCCGAGCACAACCACCCCGATGCAGCAGCCGATCGAGAGCCAGAACTCCCAGCGCTGAATGCGGTAAATACGCCGCAAATCGGCGATCTCGACCAGTCCGATGGCTGCGGCGATCACCACGGCGGCCAGCGCGGTGTTCGGCAGGTACTGGAGCAGGTTGGGCGCCAGCAACAGCAGCAGGGCGACCGCGACAGCGCCGACGACGCTGGTCAACTGCGTTTTGGCGCCGG
This sequence comes from Candidatus Dechloromonas phosphorivorans, assembly GCA_016714975.1. GTDB lineage: Bacteria > Pseudomonadota > Gammaproteobacteria > Burkholderiales > Rhodocyclaceae > Azonexus > Azonexus phosphoriphilus. The sequence goes on from JADKBR010000003.1 coordinate 32,113, forward strand.
CGGCTTCGGCTACCGGGGTCCGCGACGAGCTGCTGCTGATCGGAAAGCCCTGAAAAAATCCGGCCGCCAGGTTGGCGGCCCCCAGCCCCACCATCTCCTGGTTGGGGTCCACATAGGCGCCGGTCTTGTCGGCATAGGTTCGCGACAGCACGCTGGTGTCGGCGAAAGAAACGACAGCGACGGCAAAGCCACCCATGAGGACAGGAACGAGATCGGCGGGCGTGATCCAGGGAATGGCAAAGGCCGGCAGGCCCTGAGGCAGCGAACCCAGCACTGAAACGCCGTAGCTGTCGAGGCCGAGCGTCGCGACGAGGACAGTCGCGCCGATCACGGCGATCAGCACCCCCGGCAGGCGCTTGCTGCGCTTGAGCAGCATGATCAGGGGCCAGCGTGCCGCCACCGACCATCAAGGCGGTCGGGTTGGTCTTGCCGGCCAGCACGGCCTGGGCGAACTGCCAGAGCTTGTCGAGCGGATCGTCGGCAGCCACCGAGAAACCGAACAGTTTGGGTAACTGGCTGATCAGGACCGTCAGCGCAATGCCGTTCATGTAGCCGTAGCGGATCGGTTTCGAGAGCAGTTCGGTGACAAAGCCGAGGCGGGCGACGCCCGCCAAGATGCACAACACGCCCGACACCACCGCCATCATGCTGGCCAGAGCGATGGCGCGCAGCGGGTCGCCGCCGGACAGCGGCAGGACGACGGCAAGGATCAAGGCAGCCAGCGACGAATCCGGCCCGAGAACGAGAATTCGGCTCGGGCCGAACAGCGCATAGGCGAGCAGCGGGATGATCGTGGCGTAGAGACCATAGATGCCCGGCACGCCCGAGGCCACGGCATAGGCAATGCCGACCGGCACCAGCATCGTGGTCAGCACCAGACCGGCGGCGACGTCGTGGCGCAGCCAGGCAAGCTCGTAGTGCCGCAGGGTCTGCAGACCCGGCAGCCATCTGAGCCAGCCGCCCTGGTCGGCAGCACCCTGTCGAGGCGCGATGCGGCCCGCTTCCGGGATTGGGTCGCCAGGCTGTGATTCACTCATGGCAGTTCCTGATTAGCCACAAAGTTCAGTGGGCTCATGTGTTGAGCCTGTCGAAGTGAAAAATGGGCGCATCTTGGGCAAAGGAGATGCGCGATGGGAATCAACCTGGTGCAGTTTCAGAAGGGTTTGTCGATGGGGCAGTTCATGGAGCGCTACGGGACTGAGGAGAAATGCCATGCTGCGGTGGTGGCGCTGCGCTGGCCCGACGGCTTCGTCTGCCCCGACTGTGGAGAGACGCGCCATTGCGCCTTTGAACGCAAGGGGCTGACGTACTGGCAGTGCTCGGCATGCCGGGAGCAGACAACGGTCATGTGCGGGACGATCTTCGAGGCCACCCAAACTGCCGCTGACCACCTGGTTCTTGGCCATGCACCTGTTGACCCAGGCCAAGAACAACGTCTCGGCCCTCGAACTCAAGCGCCATCTGGGTGTGCGTTACAAGACTGCCTGGCTGCTCAAGCACAAGTTGATGCAGATCATGAGCGAGCGGGAAGCGTCGCGTCAGCTGGATGGGCGGGTCGAGATCGACGACGCCTATCTCGGTGGCGAGCTGCCTGGCGGCAAGAGCGGACGCGGCTCGGAGAACAAGGTGTCGTTCATCGCTGCGGTGGAGACCACCGAGACCGGAGGTCCGTTGCGGGTCTGCCTGAAGAAGCTGGAATTCACCAAGGAAGCGATTGCCGAATGGGCGAAGACGGCGCTGGCCGCCTCGGCGCACGTGGTGTCGGATGGCCTTTGGTGCTTCAAAGCAGTCACGGGATCGGGGGCAACGCAGGAGAGGGTCGTGACCGGCGGCGGCCCGGCTTGTGTCAAGCTGGAACAGTTCCGCGCGGTCAATACCTTCCTCGGCAATCTGAAGACCGCCTACTCGGGCACCTATCATGCCTTCGACTTTGCCAAATACGCTCATCGCTATCTTGCCGAAGTTCAATATCGTTTCAATCGTCGCTTCGATTTGTCGTCCATCTTGAAGCGCCTGCTCGTCGCGGCGGTCGTCACGCCGCCACGTCCAGAGCGATTCTTGAGGGCGGCTGAACATTGTGGCTAATCAGGTGGCAGTTTGAGGAGAGAAAAATCATCGGCACCTGCGGGAGTATCTCCGGACCGGATAGCCGCGTCAATCCTGATGAATCGCTCCCTGGCCTTCCGGCCGAAGGATGGCGTTGAACGGCAGTCAGGAAGAACAACCGGGGACAGACCGGTTTCCCTCTGCCCTGTTGCGGTCGACCCGCAAAAATCGGCAAAAATGCTGACGCAGCCTTGGCGCCGATTCAACAGATTTTCCGAGCTTGAAGATCATCTAGCCGGCCCTTTTGATTTTCCAAACAGCAGACCTGCCCGTCGACCGTCGCCTACATCGCCCAACTCATCATCCATCGCTACGCGATGCTGGGTATACGCGACGACAGCGGTTTTCCGCTGCAGCAGATGGGCATCCTCAAGGCGCCGGAAGACGCCAGCAATTCGGTCCACCCGACGCAGGGCAAGCTGTGCAGCGAATGCGGCAACCACACCATGATCCGCAAGGATGGCTGTAACTTCTGCACGGCCTGCGGTGCAGTCGGGACCTGCGGCTGACAGGGGTCCGCTTCAAACAAGACGCCCCGGCTTTTCCGGGGCGTTTTTTTTATTGGTCAATGGCCAACCATCCTCCAACGCCCGCTTCCGCGTGCAGCAAGAACACCCGATCGGCGCCGACCGGCGCGTCATTGGTGGCATTCTTGTCTCGTGGTTGATCACGGTGCCCACTGCGGCGATTCTGGCGGCCATGATCTTCCACATCCTGCGCGCTGTTTTCGGCTAGAATCCTCTGCAACTTCTCCAGACGGCGGCCCGACGGGCCGCCGTCTTTCCTTCGAGCCAAGCGTGAGTCATGCCGGATCTGCCGACCGAGCCCATCGCAGCACTGCAGAACATCAAGGGGATCGATTTCCCCTCCGACGTTCGTTACCGCCAGATTCTAGTGACCGGCCCCCCCGGCGCTGGCAAGAGCACCCTGATCACGCGTCTCGGCGGTTGGTCGGAGGAGGGCTATCTCGACCTGGCCAAGAAACATTGGTGGCGATCCGAAATCCTGTCCGTGCGACCGCGGGAGATTCACCTCGGCATGCCCTTTCAGGGCCTGGGCGACGCGGTGACGGTTTTCGACGCCGAATTCTACGACCGCGACCCGATCCCGGCGATCGATTTCGACCGCATCCAGCTGCCGCCACGCAAACGTTTCTTTTTCAATGTTGACTGGTATCGCCGCTACGTCTTCGAATTTCTGCTGCCGCCGGCGGAACTGGTCTTTCAGCGCCGCGCCGAGCGGGCACAGCACAGCACGCACTTGGTAGACAAGCAACTCAGCCGGGAAATCTGCACGGTCCAGCACGAAGCATTCCTGCGCCTTGCCGAACATCTGCACCGGAAGGGTTTCCGGGTTTATTTGCGTGAAATGATCGAGAATCCCCCCCGCCGCTTCGTCGACCCGCAGGCGCTGCCATGAACCCGATTGCCAAGCGGCGGCCGGTGACGCTGTCGAGACTGCTGGCCCCGTTGAAACAGTTTCTTACGCGACTGGGGGTGGGCACGGGTCATGAGATCAGGCTGCGCAGCAACTATCGGCTCGGCGATACCAAGGTCCGGGTTTCCTTCGATCGTGCGCCGATCGAAATCACGCTGGGTCAGGATGACAAGAAACTCCACCTCTATCCCGAAACCCGGATCGACGAACGCGGAAAGCCCAACAGGACCGGTAACTTCGTCATCGTCGATCCCGCCGCCCAACCCGGCCGGATCAACGGCTTCCTGCGCCTGACGCCGAAAAGCTGGATCTCGCTGGGGCCGGCGATCGCGTCCAGCAAGCCGTCTTCAATTACCCCGATGCGGTTGACGAGGAGCACCTGGTCATCATTCACGGGCCGGAATCGCTGGTCTTTCGCAATCTCAGCGACGCCGGCGCGACCATCGGTCGGTTTGCCAGCGATGCGCGCGGCACGCGTGAAGGCAGCTACCGTCGCTTGCGCGAGATTTTCGGGGGGCCGATCGAGCAGTTGCCGGCAGACGAGGCGCTGGCGCTGATTGAAAAGGTCAATGAAGTCATGCGACAGGAGGCCTACCGGCCGCACAGTGACTGGGGCTTGCCCGGCGGACTGGTGATGCTGCCCGGGAGCCTGACCCCGATCCTGGTGGCCGACCTGCATGCGCAGGTCGACAACCTGTTGACCGTGCTCAGCCAGAACGCTTTCCTCGATGCGCTCGAGGACGGCAGCGCCGCCCTGATCATTCTCGGCGATGCGGTGCATTGCGAGGAAGACGGGAAACTGCGCGAGATGGACAGCTCGATGCTGATGATGGATCTGATCTTCCGGCTCAAGCTGCGTTTCCCGCAACAGGTGTTCTATATCCGCGGCAACCATGATTCCTTCACCGAGGACATCGCCAAGGATGGCGTACCGCAGGGCCTGCTGTGGGCCAAGGAGCTGATCGCTCGCCGGGGCCATGCCTATCGCAAGGCCATGGAGGATTTCTATCGCCTTTTGCCCTTTGTGGTCGCCTCCACCGATTTTGTCGCGTGTCATGCGGCGGCGCCGAAAGAGGATGTGAGCAAGGAAATGCTGGTCAACATCCACCGCCATCCGGGACTGGCCATCGAACTGGTAAACAACCGCCATTTTCTGCCAAGTCGGCCCAATGGGTACACGCGGGGGGACGTCAAACGCTTTCGCCGCACACTGGACCTTCAGAAGCACACCACTTTCATCGTCGGTCACACGCCGATGGATAGTGACAGCACGCTGTGGCTGAACATCAATGGCATCAAGAGCCACCACGTGCTTTACAGCGCCCGCGTCGGGCAGGTCGCTGTGTTCACCCGCATCGGCGGAGTGATGGTGCCGCTGATCTACCCGGTTGATGCGGTGACGACTCTCATCAAGCAGCTCAAGGACAAGCCGGCCTGAAATTCCGTGCCGGCTTGATGAGCGCCGGATGGTCTCCTTGACAGCGGCCAGCCGCCGGACAATCAGGCTGCTGAAGTCAGGTTCGATGTTGGCCAGTCAGGCGATGAAAATTGCCCCTGCCGCTTCGAAAATCGGGGTGCCGTCCAGGTTGACCGCGGCACGGAGCGGCACAGCCAGGCTGGCAACTGGATCCGACCGTTCCGGCGACGCCGATCGACCACGATGGCATTCACCGCGCCATCATCAATCTCGACGAGATCATCAACAGGTGCAAGACGAGTGTCGTCGAAATGGACGCCCATCTCCTCGGCGTCAAGGTGGACAGGTTCCGCTTCGATATGGCAGCTCAACTGAAGGATGGCGCCGACCTGTTTCAGGACAGCGATTTCCACAACATCTTCCGGCGCAGGGAAATCCATACCCAGTTCTCGCATGCGCCCTTGTGCGTAAACGTATACAACAGCAAACTGCCCGACACCGTCGTCGAGCCTACCTGACCTCCAGTCTCGGGCGCGCAGCAATGGCGAACATCCGCGTTCAGCACCTGTGGGAGCAGATCCCGGAAACGCTGAACTGGTCGTCACGCCGCGTTCCCCAGGGGATGCCGAACCAACGAGGCGGAACTTGCTGCACTGCAACGGCCCGAGTCGGGGTCGGGCGGGTTCATTTTTCCAGGATTCCGACCAGCGCCGGAACGATGTGGCCTGCGGCCATGACGAATCCGGAAGCGATCCGCGCTTCCCATGCTCGCTCCCCGCCCATCGCCACGACATTGTGACTCCCGGAAATAGTGACAAATGCATGAGAATCGGCGCGCATATAAGCCATATGCATGGCCATTGGCATATTTTTATGACAATGTTAGCGAGATAACACTTGACAAAATTTGGAAAATGAAATTTATTTTTGCCGACCCCTTGCGCCATAGTAAAAATGAAGTAAATTACTGCGTTGAAGTGACCATTTATTAACCCAGGGGGAAATTTTCATGCTCAGCAGCCTTATGCCTCAACGCAAGGAATTCTATGTGCTCCTTGCCACTCTTGCCGATCGCGTCGTCGCCGGCGCCAACGCCACCTTGCGCCTGATGAACGGCCTCGGCAGCAACACCGAGGACTTGCCCACCCTGGTCGCCGAAGTGAGCCTGCTCGAGCAGGCCGGCGACAAGATCAAGGCCGAAGTGATCACCTTGCTGCACCGCCCGTTCACCACGCCGATCAACCGCGACCAGATCCATTCGCTGGTCATCGAACTCGACGGCGTCCTGAATGCACTCGAAGACGTGGCGCGGGCGGTGTCGATGTACAACATCAAGGAGTCCACCGCCGAGGCCCGCGAACTGGCCTCGCTCGGAGCCGACGCCTGCATGCGCCTGAACCGGGCCGTCGCCGGCATCGCCGAAAAGGGTCGCCGCCCGGAAGTCATCGGCTTCTGCAAGGAAATCGAGGAAATCGAGGCGAAGGCCGACGCCGTGCAGCGCAAGGCCGTCACCAAGCTCTTCGACGGCAGCGGCACGGCGTGGAACGCGGTCAAGATGAGCCGCTTCTACGCGTTGCAGGAAGTCGTTCTTGACACCTGCGAAGAGGCAGCCAAGACCATCGAAGAAATCCTGATCGAAAATTCCTGAGGGGCGCGCGAAATGGAAGCACTCAACATGAGCATCTGGACGCTCGGCCTCCTGATCTTCATCGCTTTGGCATTCGACTTCATGAACGGGTTTCATGACGGAGCGAATTCCATCTCGACGATCGTCGCCACCGGCGCCCTGACTCCCAAGCAGGCGGTGCTGTTCGCCGCGTTCTTCAACTTTGCCGCGCTCTTCATCTTCCAGCTCAAGGTGGCGGCGACCATCGGCAAGGGGACGGTCGACCCATCCTTCGTTGATTATTACGTCATTTTCGGCGCCTTGATCGGGGCGCTCGCCTGGAACATCATCACCTGGTACTACGGCATCCCGTCGTCGTCGTCGCACGCGCTGGTCGGCGGCCTGGTCGGCGCCACCTGCGCCAAGTCCATGTCGGGTGCGCCGATCGTCTGGTCTGGCTTCGGCAAGATCCTCGCGTTCATCATCATCTCGCCGCTGGTCGGCTTCATCATCGGCGCCTTGCTGATGATTCTGACAGCCTGGATCTTCCGCAAGCACACGCCGCACGAGGCAAGCAAATGGTTCCGCAGCGGGCAGTTGCTGGCAGCGGCGCTCTACAGCCTCGGTCATGGCGGCAACGACGCGCAGAAGACGATCGGCATCATCTGGCTGCTGCTGATCACCGCCGGCGTCGCCACAAAGGATGTCGCTACCCTGCCGATGTGGGTCGTCTATTCCTGCTACTTCGCCATTGCCTGGGGAACGTATCTGGGCGGCTGGCGGATCGTCAAGACCATGGGTTCCAAGATCACCAAGCTCAATTCGGTCAGCGGCTCGTGCGCCTCGATGGGCGGCGCGATCGCCCTCGGTCTCGCGACCTTCGCCGGCATCCCGGTTTCCACCACGCACACCATCACCGGCTCGATCGTCGGCGTCGGCGCGGCATCGGATGTCAAGGCAGTGCGCTGGGCGGTCACCGCCAACCTCATGGTGGCGTGGATTGTCACGATCCCGGCGTCAGGCCTGATCGCCGGGATCTTCTGGTACATTGGCACGAAATTCCTCTGATCAATACAAGGAACGCTGATCATGTCATCAAGTAACTTTTTACCGAAGCGCACCGAATTCTTCGCTTTTCTGGCGGCCCACACGGATCGGATCGTCGCCGGAGCGAACGCGACATCGCGGCTGGTCAATGGCCTCGGCAACCCCGCCGGGGCCGCTGAAACCGCCACCTTGATCGAAGAGGTGAATTCCAACGCAACCAGCGGGGACCGCATCAAGGACGATTTCGTGCAGATCCTGTACGAGGCGTTCACCACCCCGATCAGCCGCGATCTGCTGCACACGCTGATTCTCGATCTCGACCGCGTGCTGAGCAAGCTGCAGAACGTCGCCGATGCGGTAAGCATGTACGGCGTCGCCGAGGCGACCAGCGAGAACCGTGCGATGGCGGCGCTCGCGGTCGACGCCTGCTCCCGCCTCAACAAGGCGACGATCGGCATGGGCGATACCAAGCAGAAGCCGGAAGACGTTGCCAGGCTCTGCCATGAAATCGCCGACGCCGGGACAAAGGCTGGCCAGACGATGAGCGAGGGGGTGACCAAGCTGTTCGCGAGGGACGGGGACGACGACGCGACGATTCACGCTTTGAAGATGAACCGCTTCTACTTCGCGCAGTACGACGTGCTCAACGCCTGCAAGCGCGCATCCCAGGGCATCGAGGAAATCTTGCTCGAAACCGCCTGATCGAGGTTGGCGGGGGCCACCATCCTTGGCCCCCGCCTTTCCTGCCGTCCGCGTGCCATCGCCTTATTGCGGTGACCATTTCGTGGGCGATCGAGTCAGGGATTTGGAACCGCTCCACCGGCAGCGAAATCTTGAGGAAAACCTCGTCAGCCCATACGTTCTCGCATTTCTTGGTGACGGAAATGCAGCTTCGGGAATAGGGGTAGTTTTTTGGGGGGGATTGGGGTTTGGGTTTGGCCAGTCATCAGCGAGCACTACGCCAGCAGCCTGTCGGTCTTGTCATGAAGACTCCGAACGCCAGCTAATCTTCTCGTATTGCCTCAATGATCCAATGTTCACCGACCAGGGCGAGCTTTCGGTCGCAGACCGGCCCTTCGCAGGCAGTCTCACCGGGCAGAAGTTCAACGACAATCTCTCCTTGCTCGCGCAGCGCGGCGATGTGCGCAGCGAGTTTTCCATCACGGCTGGCATGCGGCGCCAGGATGGCTCGCGAAGGTTTGCCAGCCGGCCCCAGGCGCGCCACTTCGCGCAGATCCATCGAGAAGCCGGTTGCCGGGCGCGCCCGTCCGAAGACCTTGCCGGCGCCATCGTAGCGGCCGCCAAGCGCAATCGCCACCGGATAGTCCGGGCAGTAGGCGGCGAACACCACGCCATTGTGGTAATGGTAACCGCGAAGGTCTGAGAGATCGAGCGAAAACGGCAGGTCGGCAGCCAGTGCCACAAGATGACGCAAGTCGGCGAGCGCTGAGGTAACGCCCGAAATCGCAGGCAGTTCGGCGGCAGCGCGGTCGAGCACTTCGACGCCGCCATACAGTTGCGGCAAGCGCTGCAGGGCTTCCCGGAAGGGTGCAGGTACTTCGGCGCAAGCCTCGATCAGCCCGGGAATATCCTTGGCCTGTAGCAGATCGAGAACCGTCCCCTCAGATTCCCGCGGCAGTCCGGCCGCTTCGGCCAAGGCCCGGAAAATGCCGACATGGCCGATGTCGATTCGGCTGACCGGCACCTTGATCTTCGCCAGCGCCTCCGCCAGCAGACGAATCACCGCGAGATCGGCGGCGATCCCGGCATGTCCGTAGACTTCGGCCCCAATCTGCACCGGCTCGCGGCTGGCGGAAATGGTCGCAGGCATGGCATGCAGCACGCTATCGCAATAGCAGAGGCGCGTCACGCCACGATGATTGAGCAGATGGGCGTCGATGCGCGCTGCCTGCGGCGTAATATCGGCACGCACCCCCATGGTACGTCCGGAAAGCTGATCAACCAGCTTGAAGGTGCGCAGATTTAGATCATGGCCGGCGCCGGTTAGGAGCGACTCGATATACTCGAGCATCGGCGGCATGACAAATTCGAAGCCGTGACTGCGGAAATGATCGAGCAGGGTCCGGCGCAGGCGCTCGATGCGTTCGGCCTCGTTCGGGAGGGCGTCGGCAATGTATTCGGGTAACAGCCAGTTCATGAAAAAATCATCAGCATGACGAGGCCGATCAACATCGAGGTCAAACCGATGAAGCGAATCTGGCCATCCGTGAGTTGAACCAGGCGGCGAAAGGTTTCACGCCACGCCGCCGGGGCGATAAAGGGCATCAAGCCTTCGAGCACGAGCATCAGCGCGAAGGCCAGCAACAGCGTCGAGGTCATTTGCCTTTGTCATTTCCGCGCCCGGCACCCTTCATGTACTTGAAGAATTCGGAACTCGGTTCCAGCACCAGGACGTCATTCTTGCTTTTGAAGCTGCCGCGATAGGCTTCCAGGCTGCGATAGAAGGAATAGAACTCGGGGCTCTCGCTGAAGGCCTGACCATAGATCGCGGTGGCCTTGGCATCGCCCTCGCCCTTGGTCTTCTGGGCATCCCGGTAGGCATTGGCAACGATGATCTCACGCTGACGATCCGCATCGGCCCGAATCTGTTCCGATTCGGCGTAACCCTGTGAGCGCAATTCGTTGGCGACTCGCTTGCGCTCGGCCTCCATCCGGCGATAAACCGCTTCGCAGACATCGCTGGCGAGTTCGATCCGCTTCAATCGTACATCGACAATCTGGACACCGATCCGGCGCGCATCGACATCGGCCCTCTCGCTCACCAGACCCATGATCCGGTCGCGTTCACCGGAAATGACCTCAGGCACCGTGCGCCTGCCGATCTCTTCGCGCAATCCGGCGTTGATCGTCTGATTCAGGCGCGTCTTGGCGCGCGCCTCGTCGCCACCCAACGAGATGTAGTAAAGCTTCGGATCGACGATGCGCCACTTGACGTAGGAGTCAACCAGCAGATTCTTCTTTTCCGAGGTAATGAATCGTTCCAGTTCGTTGCTGTCGAGCGACAGGATGCGCTTGTCCAGAAAACGCACGTTCTGGAATCATCGGAATCTTGAAGTAGAGTCCCGGTTCTTCGATCACCCGCTTGACTTCACCCAACTGGAAGACGATCGCGAACTGACGTTGGTCGACGGTAAACATCGACATGGCGAAGATCACCAGAACGGTGACCAAGGTCAGAACCACAGTATTGATACGTGCGCTCATTAGCGGCTCTCCCGATCACGCGAACGCAACGAGGGTTCGCGGCGACCTGCATTGTTCAGCGAACTGTCGAGTTGCGGCGGCGCCTCCGCTGCGCCTTGCGCCGCGGGCGGCCTGGCGGGTGCGGGCGCTGCCACGGGCGCCAACGCGTCAGGAGTCGCGGCGGGTACGGCACCGGCAGCCTGCATCAGCTTGTCGAGCGGCAGGTAGAGCAGGTTGCCCTGTCCCTTGGCATCGACCATGACCTTGCTGGTATTGGAATAAATCTGCTGCATGGTTTCCAGATACATGCGTTGACGGGTCACTTCGGGAGCCTTGGCATACTCGGTCTGGACTTGCTTGAAGCGGGAAGCGTCACCTTCCGCAGTCGAGATCACGCGCTGCTTGTGGCCCGCAGCCTCTTCCCGCAGGCGCGACGCCGCACCCTGGGCTTTCGGTATGACGTCATTGGCATAGGCCTCGCCTTCGTTCCTCTGCCGCTCCTTGTCTTGGAAGGCCTTGACGGCATCGTCGAAAGCTGCCTGCACCTGCTCGGGCGGCTGCGCGTTCTGCATGGCCACCTGGGAAATCAGGATGCCGCTCTTGTATCGATCGAGGATATCCTGCATCACCTGGCCGCCATGGAAGACACCTGCTCGCGCCCTTCGTAGAGCACAAAGCTCATCGTGCTCTTGCCAACGACTTCGCGGATTGCCGCTTCCGCCACCTGCATTACCGATTCATCCGGGGAACGATTGTTGAATGAGTACTCGATCGGATCCTTGAGGAAATACTGGACGGCAAACTGGATGTTCACGATGTTTTCATCATCGGTCAGCATCAGCGCCTCTTTCAGGACCTGATTGCGCGCACTGCCGCGATAACCGATTTCAAGCGTGCGCACGCCGGTCAGGTTGACCAGTTCGTGCGACTGGATCGGATACGGAAAACGCCAACTCAGTCCCGGTGACGCGGTTTCCTTGTATTTCCCGAACTGTAGAACGATGCCGCGCTGCGAGGCATCGACGATGTAGAAACCGGATGCCAGCCACACCACAACCACCAGGGCAGCGAGCAGCCCAATGCCGCCACCGAGGAATTTCGGGTTGAAGTTGATCTGCGGCAAGCGCGGACCGTCGCCCCCGCCACCATTATTTCCGCTGCCTCCCCCCTTCTTGCCGAACAGTCCGTTCAGTTTGCGGTTGAAGTCGCGCCACAACTCCTCGAGGTCGGGCGGCCCCTGATTGGGGCGCCGCCGACCGCCATCGGGTTTGTCATCGTCGCCACTGCCACGGTTGCCCCACTGCGGGTCATTGAGTGACATGAAAATTCCTAGTGTCGGGATCATGGGTATTGGGGATCAATTCATGTAATGAGGTTGAGCATCACGAGCTGCCGCCGCAATTTCTTTCTGGCGGCTTTGCGACTTGGCCAGAGCGTATTCGGCAAGGGATTCGCGCAACAGTTCCACGCCCTCACCTGATCGCGCACTGAGACGAACGCGCGCGATATTACCATATTCGTCACGCTCCACTCCCGGCGCGGCATCGGTCAGATCAATCTTGTTCCAGACGATCAGTTGCCGCACCTCGCGAGCGCCAATTTCCTCGAGAACCTTGTTGACTTCGGACATCTGGTGATCACGGGCGTGGCTGGCGCTATCGACGACATGGAGCAACAAGTCGGCATCGGTGGCAGCTTCCAGCGTGGCATGAAAGGCTTCGACCAGCGAGTGCGGCAGATCGCGGATGAAACCGACGGTATCGGAGATGACGACATTGCCAGCGCCCGCGATCCATAACTTGCGCGACGTCGTATCGAGCGTCGCAAAGAGCTGATTGGCAGCATAGACGCCGGCATGGGTCAGCAAATTGAACAGCGTTGACTTGCCAGCATTGGTGTAGCCAACCAGCGAGACATTGAGCACGTCGCCGCGCATCCGCGCTTGGCGCTGCAAGCCGCGCTGCCGGGACAGCTTCTTCAGTCGCTCCTTGAGCAGTTTGACACGGTTGCCGAGCAGACGACGATCGGTCTCAAGCTGCTTTTCACCCGGCCCGCGCATGCCGATACCGCCACGCTGGCGCTCGAGGTGGGTCCAGCCGCGGACCAGTCGCGTCGACAGGTGCTCCAACTGGGCCAGTTCGACCTGCAACTTGCCCTCGGCGCTCGCGGCACGAAGGGCGAAGATGTCGAGAATCAAGCTAGTCCGGTCGATGACGCGACAATTGAGTCCGCGCTCGAGATTGCGTTCCTGTGCCGGCGACAACTCGTGGTTGAAAATCACCAGATCTGCTTCGCCAGCCGCCAGCATGGCGGCGATTTCCTCGACCTTGCCCTTGCCGGCGAAGGTTTTCGGGTCGGGACTGTGGCGCGGACCGAACACTTCGGCAACCACCAAGCCGCCCGCCGATTCAACCAGCAGACGTACTTCGTCCAACTCGTCGGCGAGATCAGCCTGGCCGAAATCAAGTTGAACAATCACCGCGCGTTCGCCGGCGGCGGGGCGTTCAGTCATGGTCTGTTCCGGGAGGATAGGGTTCTGACCGGCCAGGCGGGCCAGACAGTGGCCAGGTGCTTATTCTTCAGCCGCCTGCTCTTGCTGGAGGCTGACCGGGCGGGAGGGCACCACGGTGGATATGGCATGCTTGTAGACCATCTGGGTCACCGTGTTCTTGAGCAGCACGACATACTGATCGAAGGATTCCACCTGACCCTGCAGCTTGATCCCGTTGACCAGATAGATGGAAACCGGGACGTGCTCGCGACGAAGCGCATTGAGGAAGGGGTCTTGAAGCAATTGCCCTTTGTTGCTCATGGTGGGGACTCCATGTGGGTATGTTGTTATAAGGTGGCTAATGTACCCAAAATTGCTTGGGGACGCCAAGGTTTTTACTTCTTGTCCTTGTCCGCATACGGATTCGTGCTGGTCACGAACTGGATGCGCAGTGGCGTACCCTGAAGCTTGAAAGCTTCGCGAAACGTGCTTTCGAGGTAGCGGCAATAGCTGTCACCAATGCGGTCCACTGCGTTGCCATGGACGACAATGATTGGCGGATTGGAACCGCCCTGATGAGCATAGCGCGGCTTCGGCCGGAAAATGCCGTGCCTCGGCGGCGCTTGCTTGGCGACCGCATCAGCCAGGACGCGGGCCAGACGGGGCGTCGACATTTTCGTCATGGCCGCCGCGAAGGCGGCGTCAACCGACCGGAACAGACCCACGAGACCGACGCTGTCACGTGCTGAAATGAAATGGAATTTCGCGAAATCGAGGAACTTCAGCTTGCGCTGGAGAGTCAGCCGGGTCTGCTCGCGCGTATAGGCATCGAGCCCATCCCACTTGTTGACCGCAACCACCAGCGCCCGCCCGGACTGCACGATGAAGTCGGCGATGTGGGCGTCCTGCTCCGAAACGTCAGCCTGCGCATCGACCATCAGGATGACGACGTTGGCATCCTCGATCGACTTCAGCGTCTTGACCACCGAGAACTTCTCGATCGACTCGAACACCTTGCCGCGCTTGCGCATGCCGGCGGTATCGACGAGCACATACTTGCGGCCACCGCGTTCGAAATCGATCTCGATCGAATCGCGCGTCGTGCCCGGCGCGTCGAAGGCGATCACCCGCTCCTCGCCGAGCAGGGTGTTGATCAGCGTCGACTTGCCGACATTCGGGCGGCCGACAATGGCAACCCGCACCGCGTCGGATTTCTCCTCGTCCTCTTCCTGCTCGGGAAAAGATGCGAGGGCGAGATCAACCAGACCGCGGACCCCTTCGCCGTGGGCGGCGGAAATGGCATTCGGCTCGCCCAGGCCGAGTTCGTGAAAATCCGCCTCGACCATCCCGGATTTCATGCCCTCCGCCTTGTTGACCGCAACCACCACCGGCCGCCCCGCGCGGCGCAGTTTTTCGGCAATTTCCTTGTCGAGCGGGGTCACGCCGGAGCGGCCATCGACAACGAAAATCACCGCATCGGCTTCAGCGATGGCCTGTTCGGCCTGGCGCGCCATCTGATGCACGATGCCGTCCTTGACCAGCGGTTCGAAGCCGCCGGTGTCGACCACCAGGTAGGGCTTGCTCCCGAGTTTCCCGTGCCCGTAATGGCGGTCGCGCGTCAGCCCCGGCAAGTCGGCAACGATGGCGTCCCGAGACCGCGTCAGGCGATTGAACAGCGTTGACTTGCCAACATTGGGCCGACCGACCAGAACGACGGTTGGCTTCATCGCGCCTCGATCGCGCTGACATTGCCGCCGCTGGTCTGCACCAGGAAGCCCGTGCCCAGCGTCTGGACCGGTGTCCGAATCGGGGCGCCATCTGTCTTCTGGCGCGCCACGAAGCTGCCGTCGTCACGCGCCAGAAAATGGACGACTCCCTCCGCATCGCCGACGGCGACCACGCGACCCTGGACAGCCGGGCCGGAGACGCGACGATTGAGCAGCTTGTCCTGCTTCCACAAGCTGCTGCCCGAACTGCGATCGAGCGCATGGACAGCACCGCGCTCGTCGGTGACGAACAGGTAGCGGTCGCTTAGCGCCAGGCCCGAAGCGGAGGAGATATCGCGCGACCAAAGCAGCACGCCGCCTTGCCCCATATCAAAGCAGGCGACGCGGCCCTGAAAGGCAACCGAACAAATCTGCCGCCCGTCGATCGCCGGCAACGAAACGACATCGGCGACACGGTCCAGTTCAGTCGCCCCCTTGGGCAAGGCCACGGCTCCTTCCCAGACCGGCGCGCCATTCTGCAACGCCAGGGCGACCAGCTTGCCACCAGGGAAACCGACGAATACAAAGCGGTCGGCAAAAACTGGCGGCGCCGCGCTACGCAACGAAAGCGTCGGCGTCGACCGCTGATAGATCCACTTGCGTCCACCGTCGTTGGCATCGAGCAGCACCACGCGATTGTCACCACTCTTGACGACGACACCATCGCCACCGACCGCCGGCGCTGCCAGCACTTCGCTGGTGACCTTGGCTGTCCACCGTGGCTGACCATCGCTGGCGGAGAAAGCCAGGACATCACCCTTGCCGGTGGCGACGACCACCAGGCGGGAATCGGCGCCGACGCCGGCCGACAGTTGCTGTCCGGCATTGATCGACCACTCCTTGCGTCCATCGACGAGCTTGCTGATCTCGCCATTGCGGGCGGCAACGAAGACTGCGTTGCCAACAACCGCCGGCGAGAAGATGTAGTCGCCCGCCTTGCCGATGCTGGCGGACCATTGATCGCGGACGCCTATGGTCGGGTTCACCGGTTCAAGCTTCGCCATCTTCGGACCGCGCGATGCAAAGGGATTGATCGAATCAATGGCGTCGGACATGGTCGAGCATCCGGCGGCGAGCAAGCTGACCGCAGCCAGCAACGACATGAGACGAAGCGCCATCATGTCACCTCACCCAGGCTGTCAAGCTTCTGTTGCAACAGTTCGCGGCCAACACCGCCCCTGCCTTCGTGGGTCTCACTCTTGTCCAGCGCCGCCTTGTAGGCGCTGCGCGCCTCG
The DNA here is from genome assembly GCA_016714975.1 of Candidatus Dechloromonas phosphorivorans. Lineage (GTDB taxonomy): Bacteria > Pseudomonadota > Gammaproteobacteria > Burkholderiales > Rhodocyclaceae > Azonexus > Azonexus phosphoriphilus. The sequence continues at coordinate 48,422 of JADKBR010000003.1, forward strand.
GCTTTCTTGCCCTCGGCCGCCAGAACGTCGCCCTTGAGTTCGAGGAAACGCGCAGCGAATGCGGCAGCATGCGCCGCCTCCAGTTGCTTGAGGGCTTCTCCGTAGGCCTTTTCATCAAGCAGCACGGAAGTCAGCCGCAGGCGGGCAAGATCCTTGATTTCGTCCTTGCCGTTTTCGGCCACCCAGGTCAGCTGAGCCTTGGCCGTCTTCAGGTCGCCGGCATCGAAGGACTGGCGGGCGGCAACGAGGGCGCCCAGCGCCGCGTAGCTGGTGCCGCCGAACTTCTCGGCCAGTTCGCCGGCTGCCGCCTTGACCTTCTGCGCGTCACGCGCCGTGACCGCCTGTTCCAGCACGCCGTAGATGGCCGAGGCCTGCGCCGACTGGCTGCGCTGATGCCAGTTCCAGCCCTGCCAGCCGATCACCGCAACGGAACCGGCGACAACGACGCCGGTCACCAGGTTGCCGTACATCTTCCACCAGGTCTTGATGGAATCTATCTGTTCCTGTTCTTCGAGGTCGTAACTAGCCATGCTCCTATTCCTCTTCGTCCGAATCGATCAATTGCCCGATGATGGCTTCCGCCAGATCATCCACTTTCAGTTTCAATTGCGCCCCACCTTCTTCGCGCAGCGGCTTCAGCTGTGCTTCCCCGGTCGACGCCTCATCATCGCCGATAATGACGGCAAAGGTCGCACCGCTGCCATCGGCCTTCTTCATCTGCGACTTGAAGCTGCCGCCACCACAATGCAGCAGGACATCGATCCCCTGATCACGCAGGCCTTCGGCGACGCGGAAGGCTTGGCGCGAAGCGTCCTGCCCCTGATGCACCAGATAGACATCCGGCGCCGGGCTGCCCGGCTCGCCCCCGGCATCCCTGATCAGCGCGATCAGGCGCTCGATGCCCATGGCGAAGCCGCAGGCCGGAGCCGGCTTGCCGCCCAGCTGTTCGACCAGGCCGTCGAAGCGTCCGCCGGCGCAGATGGTGCCCTGCGCGCCGAGGCGATCGGTGACCCACTCGAACACCGTCAGGTTGTAATAGTCCAGCCCGCGCACCAAGCGCGGGTTGACTGTGAAAGGTAGCCCGGCATCGCGCAGGACGCGCTGCACGCCTTCGAAATGGTCCAGCGACTCGGGGCCGAGAAAATCGATCAGCCTGGGCGCGGCAGCGCACAGTTCCTGCAGCGCCGGATTCTTGCTGTCGAGGATGCGCAGCGGATTGGTGTATAGGCGGCGCTTTGAATCGTCGTCGAGCAATTCGGCGCTTTCCTCGAAATAGGTGATCAGCGCGGCGCGATGCTGGGCGCGCTCCTCGGCCTGACCGAGGCTATTGATCTGCAGTTCGATGCTGTCCAGACCGAGGTCGGCCCACAGGCGGGCGCCCATCAGGATCATTTCGGCGTCGATGTCGGGTCCGCCGTAACCGAGGGCCTCGACACCGACCTGGTGAAACTGGCGGTAGCGGCCCTTCTGCGGCCGCTCATGGCGGAACATCTGGCCGATGTAGTAGAGCCGTTGCGGCTGGCGGGCAATCAGGTTGTGCTCGATGACGGCGCGCACGCATCCGGCCGTCCCCTCCGGGCGCAGCGTCAGCGCTTCACCGTTGAGGCTGTCGACGAAGGAATACATTTCCTTCTCGACGATGTCGGTGACTTCGCCAATGGCGCGCTTGAACAGCGGTGTCGGTTCGACGACCGGCAGGCGGATCGGCCGGTAGCCGTAGCTCTTAAGCCACGAACGGACGGTGTCCTCGAACAGCTCCCAGAACTCGGCTTCGTCGGGCAGGATGTCGTTCATCCCGCGCACGGCCTGAAGCGCCTGACTCATGATTGCAGCTTCTTGACGTAGGTGCGCTGGACGTAGCGCTCGATGATGTCCTTGAATTCGCTGGCAATGCGGTCGCCCTTCAGGGTGACGGTCTTGACACCGTCCTCGTACACCGGCGCCGACGGCGCTTCGCCGGTGCCGGGCAGCGAGATGCCGATGTTGGCGTGCTTCGATTCGCCCGGGCCGTTGACGATGCAGCCCATGACGGCCAGGGTCATGTTCTCAGCGCCGTCGTATTGCAGCTTCCATTGGGGCATCCTGGCGCGGACGAAATCCTGCACCTCGCCCGCCAGTTCCTGGAAGAAGGTTGACGTCGTCCGGCCGCAACCCGGGCAGGCGGCGACCATCGGCGTGAAGGCGCGCAGGCCCATGGTCTGCAGGATCTCCTGGGCAACGATGACTTCCCGCACCCGCGACCCACCCGGCTCCGGCGTCAGCGAAATCCGTATCGTGTCGCCGATTCCTTCCTGCAGAAGAACCGATAGCGCTGCGGTCGACGCGACGATTCCCTTCGATCCCATGCCGGCCTCGGTCAGGCCGAGGTGCAAGGCGTAATCTGCGCGCTGCGACAACTCGCGATAGATGGCGATCAGGTCCTGCACGCTGGACACCTTGCACGACAGAATGATCCTGTCGCCAGCCAGCCCGACTTCCTCGGCCCTCGCCGCCGACTCCAGAGCCGAGGTCACCATCGCGTGACGCATGATCGCCGTCGCGTCGAGCGGCTCGGCACGCTTGCTGTTCTCGTCCATGATGCGGGCCAGCAATTCCTGATCGAGACTGCCCCAGTTGACGCCGATGCGCACCGGCTTGTCGTACCTGCAGGCCAGTTCGACCATCAGCGCGAACTGCTCGTCCTTCTTTTTGCCGAAACCGACGTTGCCCGGATTGATGCGGTACTTGGCCAGTGCTTCGGCGCAGGCCGGGTTATCGGTCAGCAGGCGATGGCCGTTGTAATGGAAATCGCCGATCAGCGGCACGTCGCAGTTCAGCCGGTCCAGGTGCTCGCGGATTTTCGGAACGGCGGCTGCCGCTTCCGGCGTATTGACGGTGATGCGCACCAGTTCCGAACCGGCACGCGCCAGTTCGGCAGTCTGCAGCGCGGTGGCCAGGTAGTCGGCGGTATCGGTGTTGGTCATCGACTGGACGACGACCGGGGCGCTGCCGCCCAGTCTCACTTGGCCGATCCGGCAACTGCGCGTCGGGCGCCTGGCTGCAGCACTCAACGGCCTACTCCAGGACGAGGCGGGCAACCTCGCCCTTGGTATGCGGCCCGAGATCGATGGCTTGGCCACGCCAGAACAGCTTGACACCTGGCGCGTTGCGGATGACCAGCGACAACGGCATTTCGCCGTCGATGACCTTTTCGGAACCCGCCGCGCCGCGCTGCGAAAAAACGACCTTGTCGTCGCGGTCGCGCACCTCAACCTTGGCCTTTCCGATGAAGACCACGCGCAGCGGTGGTTGTCCCGCCGCCGCATTCGCTGCGCCAAGGGCTGGCGCGTCAAGCTGCGCTGGCGCCATCTCGGCGGGTGCCTGGTCCTGAGGATGCATGACCTGCTGCTGCGTCGAACCGGGTGGAAATACCGGTTCGCTGGCCGCCGCGGGAGCCGCCGCGGGAGCTGCCGCGGGAGAACTGGCAGCCGGCGCTGGTCCCGGCTCCTTGTGCGAAAGCGAGTCAATCAGCCCTTGGGCACGCTCGCGCAAGGCAGAAAGGTCATTGGCCAGCAGCAAGTAGGCCAGCGTCGCCAGCAGCACGATGACAACGCCGGCCAAGATGACATTCCGGTCGCGATGTTTCTGACCCCTCGGCATTGTCGTCGGCCGACCCATTGGAACATTCAGGCTGTCGGCGGGCTTCTCCAGCGTGTCATCAAGCTGATCCATCAGCGGAGTCGGGTCGATCTGCAGCAAGCGTGCGTAATTGCGGACAAAGCCGCGGACGAATGTCTGTCCCGGCAACCCCTGCCAGTTGCCGTTCTCCAGCGCCTGAACCTGGCGCGGGCCCAGTTTCAGAGCCTGCGCCACATCATTCACGCTCATCTGGCGAAGTTCGCGTGCCAGGCGCAAGCGGGCCCCGACACCAGGTGGAACCCAGCTACCGGCCTCGTTTGTCGCGGCCGCAGCGTGCCCCGGGCTGACTGAATCGCTCATTCAAAATTCCCTTTGAGGAAGGCCTGATATTCCTTGGATGTCGGATAGCGGCCACGCAACTGCGATGCGTAGGTACCCTCGGCGGCCTTGTTGCCCAGCTTGCGCTCGAGACGAACGGCCAGCCAGAGCGCCTCGGGGGATGGCGGATCCATCGCCTTGATCGCTTCGCCGAGATATATCTTGGCCTCGTCCAGGTTGCCACGCTGATAGAGCAATTCGGCCAGCCTGTGGCGGGTCATCGGCGCTGCATCTTTCGCCAGGCGCAGAGCCTGAAGCAGATACTCCTGCGCACCGTCGAGGTCGCCCCCCTTCATGGCACAGATGCCGGCGTTGGTATAAGCAACCTCGGGCGTCTCGTAGAGCGGGTCCTTCAGCGCATTCAGGAAATACTGGATCGATTGCCGCGGCTGGCCGATGTCGCAGAGGAACCAGCCATAGTTGTTGTTGACGTCGGGATTCTTCGGGGCAATCTTGAGCGCCCGCCGGAAATCGTCCTCGGCCTTGCCGTTTTCTTTCAGTCTGGCATGAACCAGGCCGCGTACGCTGAGCGCCTGAACGTATTCAGGATCGGCCTCGAGGGCAATCCTGGTTTCCTCCAGCGCCACTGCCATGCTGCCGGCCTGATAGTACGCTGCGGCCAGTTCGGTATGAATCTTCGCGCGCTGTTTCGGGTCGGCCGGCCTGGGCTGGGGCACGTTGGCTTCCGGGACAATGGTCGTGGTCGGACCAGCGCCTTGGCCTTGGCTGGACATCTCCTTGATCCACTCCAGGCTCTGCTGGGCGTGGGATGACAGCGCAATGCCTGTGCCCAGGCAAAAAGCCAGAATTGTCTTTTCCGTCCTCGAGCCAGTCATGCCCTTGCCTCCTGAAGGGAGATGATCCGCCCGGCGACGCGCCGGGTCTTGTCCTTCACCTGTCCGGCCAGTTGGCCGCAGGCCGCATCGATGTCGTCACCCCGCGTCTTGCGCGTGGTCGTGACGATGCCGGCCTGCATCAGAACATCGGCAAACCGGCGCACCCGCTCGGCCGGCGAACGCTTGAACGGCGAACCGGGGAAGGGGTTGAATGGAATCAGGTTGAACTTGCAATAAACCGTCTTGACCAGCGCCAGCAACTCGCGGGCGTGGGCATCGGAATCGTTGATGCCGTCCAGCATGATGTATTCGAAGGTAATGAAATCGCGCGGCGCCTTGTCCAGATAACGCTGGCAGGCCGCCATCAGCTCCTTCAGCGGATACTTCCGGTTGATCGGCACCAGTTCGTCGCGCAGCCTGTCATTCGGCGCATGCAGCGAAACGGCCAGGGCCACCGGGCATTCGTCGCGCAGGCGGTCCATGACCGGCACCAGGCCTGAGGTGGATACCGTGACGCGGCGCCGCGACAGGCCGTAAGCGTTGTCATCGAGCATCAGCTTGAGTGCAATGACCGAATTTTCGAAATTGGCGAGCGGCTCGCCCATGCCCATCAGCACGACATTGGAAATGGCCCGTTCGTCACCGTGGACCGCACCCAGCGCCTTGTTGGCCAGCCATACCTGACCGATGATCTCCGCAACCGTCAGGTTACGGTTGAACCCCTGCTTGCCGGTCGCGCAGAAGGCACAATCGAGCGCGCAACCTGCCTGCGTCGACACGCACAGCGTGCCGCGGTTGTCCTCGGGGATGAACACTGTTTCGACGGCATTGCCGTTACCAACATCGATCAGGAACTTGCGCGTGCCGTCATCCGACAGCTTGTCGGAGACGACTTTCGGCGGCGCCACGACCGCCTCCGCAGTGAGCTTCTCACGCAGGCTCCTGGCGATGTCGGTCATGTCAGCGAAGTCCGCCACGCCGGAACGATGGATCCAGCGCAGCACCTGGCGGGCACGGAACGGCTTCTCGCCCTGTTCCGCGAACCAGGCGGTGAGGCCTTCGGCATCGAAATCCAGCAAATTGGCGGTCATGCGGTGCTGATCAACGACCGGCGTAGACGTTCATGCCGGAGAAGAAGAAACCGATTTCGACAGCGGCAGTTTCCGCGCCATCAGAGCCATGCACGGCATTGGCGTCGATCGATTCGGCGAAATCGGCGCGGATCGTGCCCGGCTCGGCCTTCTTCGGATCGGTGGCGCCCATCAGTTCGCGGTTCTTGGCGATGGCGTTTTCGCCTTCCAGCACCTGGATCATCACCGGCCCGGAGATCATGAAGGACACGAGATCCTTGAAGAAGGGGCGCTCCTTGTGCACGCCGTAGAACTGGCCGGCTTCCTGCGGGGACAGCCAGGCCATCCTGGAAGCGACAATCTTCAGGCCATTGGTTTCAAAACGGGAGTAGATCTTGCCGATGACGTTCTTGGCGACAGCGTCGGGTTTGATGATGGAAAGAGTGCGTTCGATGGCCATGTGATTGCTCCGCAATGCTAGTCAGTTGAAAAACGGGCAATTTTAGCAGATATGGAGCCCACGCGCCCTGTTCAACGCGGCGCGTTTTCCGCCGGCGCCGCCAGCAGCGGCTCGCGCACCCGGGCGAATTGTTGCGGCGCAACGTATTGGAGCAATTCCTTGCCGTCCTTGTCGACCACGACATCGAGCCCCAGCTTCGGGTAGAGCAGATGGGTCCGCTTGTCGGAAACGACGATGCGCTCGCCCGGCTCGCCGAAGCGCTGGATGATCGTCGCCTCGTCGAGATTGACCGTCGGGATCACGCTGATAGCGCGAATCGGCCGCCGGTCGGCCGCCGCCAGGTCGTCGGGATGCAGCGTGATGCGGCGCGTCGTGCTTTCCATGTGCTTCGCCCTCACGGCGCGCTCGCGCATCGCGGAAATCGCCTCATCCGACACGTCGACCGTGACAATCACCCTGGCCAGCACGAAACCGAGCGGCACCTGCGCGTAATAGCCTTCCAGCGAACCGATCTCGTTCGGCTCGGCGATAATCGCCACCTCGATCTCGTCGCCGAGGCGACGGCGCACGTCGCCCAGCGTGCTGACGCCCGGCCTGAGCCCGAAAACACTGCTGCCGCCCTGCCCGTCCGCGCTGATCTGCCACGGCAGATTGCTTTCGGGATCGACGCCGGCCTGCTTGCCTGGGCCGGGAATGAAGAACGGCACGATCAGCGCGAGCAGGATGAGGGCAATCAGGGAGAGGGCGAATTTCACCGGCAGCCAGGGGCCATCAACAACGGAGAGCGGATTCTGCCACAGCCCGTCAGGTCCCCTTCAAGTTTCCACTCGCCCGGCTCCCGCCCGGCTCAAAGCACCAGTTGCGTCCCCAGTTCGACGACGCGGTTGGTCGGGATCTTGAAGAAGTCGGTGGCGCTGGTTGCGTTCTTCGACATCAGGGCGAACAGACGGGCCCGCCAGGGAGCGATGTCGCGCCCGGGGATGCGCGGGATGACGGTCTCGCGGGCGACGTAGAAGGTCGTTTCCATCATGTCGAAGGTCTCGCCGAAGCGGGCGCACTGCTCCAGCGCGGCGGGGACATCGGGGTTCTCCATGAAGCCGTAGCGGACGATGACGCGAATGAAGCCCTGGTCGAGCCGGTGCAGATAGATACGGTCGAGATCGTTGACGAAGGGGGTGTTGGCGGTCTGGACGGTCAGCAGCACGACGCGCTCGTGGAGCACCTGATTGTGCTTGAGGTTGTGCAGCAGTGCGGACGGCACGCCTTCCTTGGAGCTGGTCATGAAAATCGACGTGCCATGGATGCGATAGACGTCGCCGATCGTGCCGAGGAAGTCGATCAGCGGAAAGGTCTGCCTGGCCATTTCGTCGAGCAGCAAGCGCCGGCCGCGCCGCCAGGTGGTCAACACGGTGAAGGAAACGAGGGCCATGGCGATCGGGAACCAGCCGCCTTCGGGAATCTTGATGATGTTGGCGGAGAAGAAGGCGATGTCCACCACGAGCAAGGAGCCGACGACCAGGGCGACGACCATCAGGTTCCACTTCCACAGCAGGACCATGACGAAAGCGACGAGGATGGTGTCGATGAGCATGGTGGTGGTCACCGCGATGCCGTAGGCAGCGGCCAGGTTGGACGAGTTCTGGAAACCGACGACGAGGGCGACGACCGCCAGATAGAGCGTCCAGTTGGTGAACGGCACATAGATCTGGCCTTCTTCCCGGCCCGAGGTGTGGATGATCTGCATGCGCGGCAGCAGGCCCATCTGCACGGCCTGGCGCGCCACCGAGAAGGCGCCGGAGATCACCGCCTGCGAGGCGATCACCGTCGCCAGCGTGGCCAGAACGACCATCGGGATCAGCGCCCAGGAGGGTCCAAGGTGGAAAAAGGGACTCTGGATGGCCGCCGGCTCGTTGAGCAACAGGGCGCCCTGGCCGAAATAGTTGAGGACCAGCGCCGGCATCACGAAGCCGAACCAGGCGAGACGGATCGGCGGCCGGCCGAAGTGGCCCATGTCGGTATACAGGGCTTCGCCGCCGGTCACCGCGAGGATGACCGAGCCAAGGGCAAGGAAGGAAAGTCGGGGATGGGCGACGACGAAGTCGATGGCGTAAAGCGGGCTGAGCGCGACAAGAACGCTCGGGTGCTGCGCGATTTCGATCGCCCCGAGAACGCCGAGGATCGCGAACCAGCAGACCATGACCGGGCCGAAGAGCATGCCGACCGCGCCGGTGCCGTGTTTCTGGATGAAAAACAGCCCGCTGAGAATCACCAGCGTGATCGGAACCACGTACGGCTTGAGGTCCGGGGTGATGATCTCGAGACCTTCGACGGCCGAGAGCACGGAAATCGCCGGGGTGATCATGCTGTCGCCGTAGAACAGCGCGGCGGCGAAGATCCCGAGCAGCGAGATGACCCAGGTCAGGCGCGGATTACCCTTCGCATTCTCGATGACCAGCGAGAGCAGCGCGAGCGAGCCGCCCTCGCCCCGGTTGTCGGCGCGCATGATGATGAGCACGTACTTGATCGTCACCATGATCATGATCGCCCAGAACACGAGCGACAGGACACCAAGAATGTTGTCCGGCGTGACCGGGATCGGATGGTGGCCGTTGAAGATTTCCTTCAGCGCATACAGCGGACTGGTGCCGATATCACCGAAAACGACACCGATCGCGGCAACGGTGAGCGCCGGCATGGCTTGACGTTCGTGCATGAAGTTCCCCTGAGCGTTGTTCTGGCCTCGATGCCATCCGCGCAGGAGTCCCCCCCTTCCCGGCCACATCCGGCGACCGATAGTATATTCTCTTTGCCTGACAACTGGCAGATTGACCCTGCCCGATGACGCATAGAAAAAGGATGCCGCCGCGACGGGAAAGCGTGACGACGTCGTGGCCCGGATTGCGGCAAACCAACAGGAGGAGGATGTTCATGACGGCTCCAGCGGAAATCGGCGACATCGGCCGCGTGCGCCTGTTCCATGCCAACCTTGTGTGGCCGTTGCAACTCGAACCACTGGCCAGCGCGGGCGGCGGCGGGCGGCACTGGGAAATCTTCGAGGCGGGCCGGGAAACCCATGCCTGGCGCCGGGTCGACGACGAATTCACGGCCGATCCGGAACAGTTCCGGGAGCGTCATTACCGCGAGTTCGTTTCCTTTCTGCCCTATGTCCAGCGCTTTCTCTACGGCGAAGGCCGCGCCCGCAGGAGCAATCCCGACGATCCGCCCGGCAACTCGCCGGTGCACGTGTTGCGCCGCACCGACATCGACCGCCTGCGCCTGACGCTGCGCAAGGGCGCGGCGCCGGTCGAACTGCGCGTCGTTCACGTCGACCTCTATTTCTTCCAGGATCTCGACGTCGTCCAGCTCAACGTCGAGGTGCGGGGCGACGACCTGCCGCTCGCCACCGTCCGCGACGTCCTGTTCCGTTTCGGCCGCGCCTATCCGTCGGGCTGGGACGAACACGGCGAGGGGGTGAACAACGCCCACGTTTCGGAATGGCTGGACGCCGACGGCGGGGTCGTCGCCCGCTCCGACCCCGGCCGCCGGGAAAAGTATCTCACTTTCGTCTGCGAGCACCGGAGCCCCTGCGTTTCCGAGCATTGGGCCTGCCTGCTGCGCCCGCTGGCCCTCGCCCACTCCGACGAGCCGGGGGAGCTGCGCTACCGCTTGCTCGAGTATCACCGGATGCCGCTCATGGCGTTTCTGGCGCTCGACGAACCGCGCCGCCTGCGCCGCGAGGACTGGGTGCGCATCGGGCTGGCGACGACGCTGCATCCCGACGAGCCGCTGCCGGTCAACGAGCCGGGAGTCGTCGAATTCGAGAAGCGCTACTGCCAGGACCGTTTCTGGAACGACAACGAGGCCGGCCCGAACACCCGTTTCGTGTGCACCGGCAACTCGCTGACCGTGGTCGGCGACGCCGCCATGCCCTCGGTCATCGATCCCGAACGCGGCGTGCTCGGGCAGTTCCGCCACCAGTACTTCCTGGTCTTCCTGATCGCCCACCTGCACCGGGCCGCGCTGCTGGCGTTTTCCGAGACGCTCGCCGATGCGGTCAACGATCTCGACATCCGCGACGACGAATCGGTGCGCCGCTTCAAGCGGAGGATTCGTGCCAACTTCGAAACCTTCCTGCGGTTCACGCACCGCTACTGGTTCGAGTTGCTGTCGGAGCGCGCGCATGTGCAGGCCGTTTTCCGGCTGTGCGCCAATCATCTGGGGAACGCCGAGCTGTACGACGAGGTGCGCGACGAAATCCGCGAGATGAGCCAGTACCTCGACAGCGACTCGCAGCGCCGGCAGTCGAACACCGTCGTGCGGCTGACCGTGATCACGATCCTCGGGCTGATCGCGACCGTGACGACCGGCTATTTTGGCATGAACATCATCCCGTTCGGCGACGGGTCGCCCGAGGAGCGCCTGCTGCATGGCGCGGTCGCCGCCGTCGTCTTCACCGTCCTGGTGCTGTTCGCCGTCGCCCGCTCGAAACGGCTGTCGGACTTCCTCGAGGATCTCGCCGACGAGCGACTGAGCACGACCGGGAAATTGCGCGCCTTGTGGGCTGCCTTGTGGGGAAACGGACGCTGATGCGGATCAAGTCCGCACCCTGTGCCAACCCGACCTGACTCCGGGACCGCAAGTCGCCGCACACGGCGGATCCGGAACTCGAACCGTCACCTGACGGCAACACAAAAAAACGGCCCCCCGACTGCATCGGGGGGCCGTTATGCGCTGCGCGTTCCGGGCTAGATCATGCCCAACTGCCGCGGCAGCCAGAGCGAAAGTTCGGGCCAGTAGGTGACGACCACCAGGAAGCAGAGCATCGACAGCAGCCATGGCCAGACCGCGACGGTCAGCTCGGTGATGCCCATCTTGGTGATGCCCGACGCCACGTACAGGTTGAGGCCGACCGGCGGGTGGCACATGCCGACTTCCATGTTCACCACCATCAGGATGCCGAAATGGACGGGGTCGATCCCCAGCTTGATCGCCACGGGAAACAGGATGGGGGCGAAGATCAGGACGATCGACGACGGCTCCATGAAATTGCCGGCCAGCAGCAGGATGATATTGACCGCCAGCAGGAAGGCAATCATCCCGAGGCCGTGCCCGAGCATCCAGTCAGCCAGCGCCTGCGGGATGTTCTCGTTGGTCATGATGAACGAGAACAGCACGGCGTTGGTGATGATGTAGAGCAGCATCGCCGACATGTTGGCCGAGTTGAGCAGCACTTTCGCCACATCCTTCATGCCCAGGTCGCGGTAGATGAACACGGCGCAGATGAAGGCGTAGACCGCGGACATCGCCGCTGCTTCGGTCGGCGTGAAGATGCCGGTGTAGATGCCGCCCATCACCACGACGATCAGCAGCAGGCCCCAGACCGAAGCGCGGAAGGCTTGCCAGCGCTCGCCCCAGGTTGCCTTGGGCTGGCGCGGGTAATCGAACTTCTTGGCGCGGTACCAGGTGACGCCGCCGAGGGTCATCGCCAGCGCGATACCGGGAATGACGCCGGCCATGAACAGGGCGCCGACCGAGGTATTGGTCGCCACCGAGTACATCACCATGACGATCGACGGCGGAATCAGGATGCCGAGGGCGCCCGAGGTGGCGATGACGCCCGCCCCGAACTTGTTCGGAAAACCCGCCCTGATCATCGCCGGCAGCAGGATCGAGCCGATCGCCACGACGGTCGCCGGGCTCGAGCCGGACACCGCCGCGAACAGCGCGCAGGCCAGCACGCCGGCCAGGCCGAGGCCGCCGTACCAGTGGCCGACCATCGAGGTGGCGAAGTTGATCATCCGTTTCGCCACCCCGCCGTGGGTCAGGAAGTTGCCGGCGAGGATGAAGAACGGGATGGCCATGATCTCGAACTTCTCGATGCCGGTGAACAGCTTGAGCGCCACCGATTCGAGCGGCACCTGGGTCATCGTGAACAGGAAGGTCAGCACGGTCAGGCCGAGCGAAATCGAGATCGGCATGCCGGTCAGCATGAGCACGGCCAACAGGCCGAATATCACCAGTGAGTTCATGACTGTTCTCCTTCGCCACCCTGATTGCGACGCTCCCCATGACGGCGCTCCGGGGTCCGCCTGCCGCCGGCGATGTGGCGACGGTCGTCGCCGCTGCGCCGGTCACCGACCATCGGGTGCTTGAGATCGTGCATGTGCAGGTTGTCGGCCATGCTGTAGATGTCGACCGGTGGCTCGACTTCCTCGAGGCCATCGACATGGCCGTGGTCATGGTGCGGCAGTTCGCCGGTGCGGATGAAGGAAACGCAAACCTGCAGGAAGCGGAAGCACATCAGCGAGGAGCCGAGCGGAATCGCGCTGTAGACGATCCAGGTCGGCCATTCGAGGTCGGGCGTGGTCGGCCCTTCGTAGTTGTCGCCGGTCTCCAGCCCGAAGAAATGGAAGATGGCGTAATGCGCGCCGTTTTCCCAGACGAAGTGCGCTCCCAGGGCGGCGACGATGCCGGTGAAGGTGGCGCCGGCAAGCAGGCCGAAGACGATGAACTTGCTGCGCATCCGGTCGTCGAGCCGGTTGATCAGCACGTCGACGCCGACGTGGATGCCGGTGCGCACGCCATAGGCGGCGCCGAACTTGGCCATCCAGACGAACATGATGATGCAGAGTTCCTGAGCCCACCCGAAATCGAGGGTCAGCAGCCAGTCCTGCAAGCCGGGAATATCCACCCCGGACATGTAGCGGTGAACGACCGAGATGAAGATAATCACCGTGGCCGCGCCGATCAGAAACGTGATCAGCAGCTCTTCGAGGTGATTGAGCGCCTTGTTGATCATGAGGAATCCCCCCTTGCGATCCGGGGGCCGCGGCCCCCGGATTCTTGTTGAAGCGACGGGTTACAGGGCGTCGGGCTTGAACCCGATATCTTTGTAGACACTCTCGATGACTTCCTTGCCGATCCGGCCTTCCATCTTCTTGTGCACCGGCACCATCGCCTTCTTGAACGCCAGGCGCTCTTCCTTGGTCGGCACATAGACGGCGGTCTTGCCGCTCTTCTTGACCTTTTCCAGAGACTCGTCGTTTTCCACCTTGGCGATCTGGTTGGCGTAGCGGGTCGCCTGCTCCATCGCCTCGTCCAGTTGCTTGCGGATATCCGCCGGCAGGCCGTCCCAGAATTTCTTGTTGACGATCACCGCGTAGCCGAGATAACCATGATCAGTAACGGTCAGATGCTTCTGAACTTCATACATCTTCTGGGTGTAGAGGTTGGAAATCGGGTTCTCGGTACCGTCGACCACACCGGTCTGCAGCGCCTGATAAACCTCGGAGAATGCCATCACCTGCGGCAGCGAGCCGACGGCCCGCATCTGCTCCTCGAGTACCTTGGACGACTGGATGCGCATCTTCTTGCCCTTGAGGTCGGCCGGAACCTTGATCGGCGTGTTCAGCGAGAAGGACTTGAAACCGTTGTCCCAGAAGGCCAGACCGCGGATTCCCTTGCTTTCGAGCTTGGTCAGCAGTTGCTTGCCGACCGGTCCGGTCGTCACCTTGTGCAGGTCGTCGTAATTGCTGAAGATGAACGGCAGGTCGAATACCTCGAACTCCTTGACGCCGAGCGGGCCAAACTTGGCCAGCGAAGGCGCCAGCATCTGGACGGCACCCAACTGCAGCGCTTCCATTTCTTCCTTGTCCTTGTACAGCGTCGAATTGGCGTAAACCTCGACCCTGACCCTGCCCTTGGTCAGTTCCGCCGCCTTCTTGGCGAACATTTCCGCCGCCTTGCCTTTCGGCGTGTCGATGGCGACGACGTGGCTGAACTTGATGACGATCGGCTCCTCGGCATAGGCGGCCAGCGACAGGACACCGGCAAACAGGCCGATCAGCAGTTGCGAAATTCTCATGTTTTCTCCTCCGGATGATGGTGTGGCGCAACACCTGGTTGCGACTGCGCGGAAGTATTGCGAAAGAAGCAAGTGCCGCGTAATTGTGGTTATCCACATCAAGGCATGCCGGCGTGGCCTTTGGCGACCCGCGCTTTTCGACAATGGATCAATCAGGCGCCGGCTGCTGGGTTAACATCCGCCCATGCGATCGCTCCCGCCGTCCGTCAGCAGCCGCCGCCTGCGCTGGTTCCTCGCCCTGCCCAAGCTGGGCGTGGTGCTGCTGCTCGCCGCCGTCGTCACCCTGCTCTGGCTGCTGCACCAGAACGAACTCGAGGAGGAACGTACCAGCCTGATCAAGGACGTGCTGTGGCTGGAACAGAACCTGCGCTTCCATCTCGCGAGAAGCGAGGAACAGTTGCAGCAACTGGCCAGCGACCTCGGCAGCCAGCCCGACAGGAAGCGGCTCTTCCGCATCCGCGCCAGCCACATGGTGAAGAACAATCCCGATATCTCGCAGATCGCCTGGTTCGATGCGAAACGCCGGGTGATCGACGCCCTGCCGGCTTCGACGCCCGCCGACAGCGGCGTCGAAGCCTTCGGGCCGGCGGCGACGCAGAAGGCGTTCGAACTGGCCATCCTCCTGAACAAGCGCATCTACAGCGAGCCCTTCTTCCTCAGCGGCAATGTCGCGCACTTCGCGCTGGTCATGCCGATCTACGGCGACAAGGAAGTGACCGGCATGCTGGTCGCCACCCATTCGCTCGAGGATCTGTTGGGGAATCTTGTGCCCTGGTGGTTCACCGAAAAATACCGGGTGGTCGTGGTCGACGACAATGGAGCGCAGTACGCGGCCAAGTCGAATGTCAGCGGGACGCCGAGTCTTTCCTACGAACTGCCCTTCGACCCCCCGGGTCATGGCCTGAGTTTCCGCGTCACCAGCTACCAGGGCGCCGGCAATCCGCTGCAGCGCCTGCTGGCGGGCGCCATTCTGGTTCTCGCCGCCGGCGTCTTCTGGAGCCTGTGGATCGTCCGCGAACTGATGAAGAAGCGTTCCAACGCTGAACAGGCGTTGCGCGCCGAACACGCGCTGCGGTCGGCGATGGAGGATTCGCTGACCGTCGGCATGCGCGCGCGCGACCTGACCGGGCGGATCATCTATGTCAATCCGGCCTTCTGCCGGATGACCGGATTCACGAGCGCGGAACTGGTCGGCCGCGATCCGCCGATGCCCTACTGGATTCCCGAGCAACTGGACGAGACGCTGGAACTGCATCAGGCGGTGCTCGATGGCAAGGCGCCGCCCGACGGCTTCGAGATTACCCTCCAGCGCAAGGACGGCGAGCGCTTCCAGGCGCTGATCTACGAGGCGCCGCTGATCGACGGCAACGGCCAGCATACCGGCTGGATGGCCTCGATCCTCGATGTCACCGAGCGCCGGCGCGCCGAGGAACTGGCGCGCCAGCAACAGGAAAAGCTGCAATTCACCTCGCGCCTGGTGACCATGGGCGAAATGGCGTCGACGCTGGCGCACGAACTGAACCAGCCGCTGGCGGCGATCGCCAGCTACAACACGGGTTGCCTGAACCTGCTGGCGGCCGGCGCCTTCGACCCGCAGGAGATCCGCGAGGCGCTCGAGAAACTTGGCGTCCAGGCCCAGCGCGCCGGCCGCATCATCCGCCGTGTGCACGACTTCGTCAGGAAGAGTGAACCGAAGCGCGCCCCGTGTTCGCTCGCCGAGATCGTCGACGACTGCCTCGGCTTCATCGAGGCCGAGGCCCGCAAGCGCCGCGTGCAGCTTGCCAGCGACCTGCCGCCGCTGCCTCCGGTGCTCGCCGACCACCTGATGCTCGAACAGGTGCTGCTCAACCTGATCCGCAACGGCATGGATGCGATGTCCGCAACCCCGGCCGCCCGGCGGGTCCTGCGCATCTCCGCCCGGCGCCGCGCCGAGGAGGTGGTCGTCAGCATTGCCGACAACGGCTGCGGCATCGCGCCCGAGGTCCGCGACAAGCTGTTCACCGCGTTCTTCTCGACCAAGCCCGAGGGCATGGGGATCGGCCTGTCGATCTGCCGCTCGATCATCGAGTTCCACCGCGGCCGCCTGTGGGTGGAAGACAATTCCCCCGCGCCGGGCGGAAGCGGTACGATATTCAGCTTCACCCTGCCGCTGGAATCCGCATGAACACTCCGCAAGCCCATCTGGTCGACGACGATGAAGCAATCCGGGATGCGCTGGCCTGGCTCCTGAAATCACGCGGCATCCAGTGCACGACCTACGACTGCGCCGAAACCTTTCTCGCCGCGTGGACGCCGAAGGTGGCGGGCTGCGTGATTATCGACATGCGCATGCCCGGCATGAGCGGCCTCGACTGCTTCGATTTGCTGGGCGAACGTCAGTCGACCCTGCCGGTGATCTTCCTGACCGGACACGGCGACGTTCCACTGGCTGTGGCGACTCTCAAGAAAGGCGCCTTCGACTTTTTCGAGAAGCCGTTCAACGACAATGACCTCGCGACCAGCGTCCGCGACGCGATGGATCTCGATGCCCGGCAACGCGCTGCGAGTGCCACGGTCGACTCGGTAAACTCGCGTCTTTCGACATTGACCGCACGCGAACGGCAGATCATGGAACTGGTCCTGCTCGGCAAATTCAACAAGGTCATTGCCGACGAACTGAACATCAGCATGCGCACCGTCGAGGTTCATCGCGCCAACCTGTTCGACAAGATGAAGGTAAAAACCGCAGTCGAACTGGCCAATTTACTCAAACCCAACCGCTGACTCTTCCCTTGCCGCTGCTTTTTCGCTAGCATTTGACAGCACCTGCGGTTGCCAAATCGGCACACCTTTTTTCACGGGCATTCTCCCATCCCACGAGGCACTTCATGAGCGAGCATATCCATTACGTCACCGATGACACCTTCGAGGCCGAGGTGTTGCAGTCGCTTCAGCCGGTTCTGGTGGATTACTGGGCCGAATGGTGCGGCCCCTGCAAGATGATCGCCCCCATTCTCGACGACATCGCCCGCGACTACGCCGGCAAGCTCAAGGTAGCCAAGGTCAACATCGACGACAACCAGGCGACGCCTGCCAGGTTTGGAATTCGCGGTATCCCGACCCTGATGCTCTTCAAGAACGGCAGTGTCGAAGCAACCAAGGTCGGCGCGCTATCGAAGTCGCAACTCGCCGCCTTTATTGACAGCAACCTTTAAACTCCGTAGTCTCCGTACCTGAAGGTGCGTTCTGCGCCTTCAGGCAGACGCAGCAACGACTGAAGCCGGCGTCAATCTCCCCTCACAGTAATAGCACCTTGTCGCGCCCTTTGGCCAGCGGCATTCGCCCGCCCCAGTGCAGGCGTCATAACCCTCCTCCACATGCAACTTTCCGAACTCAAGACCTTACACGTCAGCAAACTGCTCGACATGGCCACCGAACTGGCTATCGAGAACGCCAACCGCATGCGCAAACAGGAACTGATCTACGCAATCCTGAAAGCCCGCGCCAGGAACGGCGACACCATCTACGGCGACGGCACCCTCGAAGTGCTGCAGGACGGCTTCGGGTTTCTCCGCTCCTCTGACACCTCCTATCTCGCCAACCCGGACGACATCTATGTCTCGCCGTCGCAGGTCCGCCGCTTTAACCTGCGCACCGGCGACACCATCGAAGGCGAAATCCGCACGCCCAAGGATGGCGAACGCTATGTCGCGCTGACCAAGCTGGAGTCGATCAACGGCTTCCCGCCAGAGGCGAACAAAAACAAGATCATGTTCGAAAATCTGACGCCGCTGCACCCGACGCGTCACCTCCAACTCGAACGCGACATCAAGGCCGACGAAAACATCACCAGCCGTGTCATCGACATGATCGCCCCGGTCGGCGCCGGCCAGCGCGGCCTGATCGTGTCGCCGCCGAAAACTGGCAAGACGGTGATGCTGCAGAACGTCGCCCACGCCATCACGGCCAATCATCCAGATGTCGTACTGATCGTGCTGCTGATCGACGAACGCCCGGAAGAAGTCACCGAAATGACCCGCACCGTCAAGGGTGAAGTCGTTGCTTCGACCTTCGATGAACCGGCGACCCGGCATGTCGCGGTCGCCGAGATGGTCATCGAGAAGGCCAAGCGCCTGGTCGAGCACAAGAAGGATGTTGTAATTCTGCTCGACTCCATCACCCGCCTCGCCCGCGCCTACAACACCGTGCAGCCGGCTTCCGGCAAGGTGCTGACCGGCGGTGTCGACGCCAACGCCCTGCAAAAGCCCAAGCGCTTCTTCGGGGCCGCGCGTAACATCGAGGAGGGCGGCTCGCTGACCATCCTCGCCACGGCGCTGATCGACACGGGCTCGCGCATGGACGAAGTGATCTACGAAGAATTCAAGGGCACCGGCAACTCCGAGGTCCACCTTGACCGCCGCATGGCCGAGAAGCGGATGTACCCGGCGATAAACGTCAACCGCTCCGGGACCCGCCGCGAAGAACTGCTGCTCAAGCCGGATGTGCTCTCGAAGATGTGGGTCCTGCGCAAACTCTGCTATCCGATGGACGACCTCGCCGCGATGGAATTCCTGCTCGACAAGGTCAAGTCGACCAAGAGCAATGCGGAGTTCTTTGACGCCATGCGCCGCGGTTAAGTTCTGGATTTGTATTGCAAGCACGTGATTCTTCGAGGATAATCTTGACCTCTCCAGGTCGGCCACATCCGCCGGTCGCGTAACGAAAGGACACCAAATGAAAGCCGACATCCATCCCGCCTACAATGAAATCCAGGTTGCCTGCTCCTGCGGCAATGCCTTCACGACTCGTTCGACAACGAAAAAGCCGATTCACGTCGAGGTCTGCTCGCAGTGCCATCCCTTCTACACTGGCAAGCAAAAAATCGTCGATACCGCCGGCCGTGTCGAGAAGTTCAACCAGAAGTTTGGCGCCCTGCGCGGCAAAGCGGCCGCCTGAACGGTATGCGCCAAGACAAAAAGGGCAGCCAGCGGGCTGCCTTTTTCGTTTCAGGACCATCTTCCGCTCATGGGTGATTTCGGAAACCTGCTCCGTCGCGGTATCCGCCTGCCTCCGGTCGGTTGGGCCCTGGCAGCGATGCTGGCGTTTTACGTACTTGCCGGCCTCTTTGGCCGCGACCCGTGGAAGGGCGAGGACGCGATCCACATCGGCACCGCCTGGAACATGCTTCATTACAGCGACTGGCTGTCGCCTGACCTGGCCGGACGCCCTTTCCACGAACCGCCACTGTATTACTGGACGGGCGTCCTGACCGGCAAGGCGCTCGGCTGGCTGTTGCCACTGCATGAGGCCATTCGCCTGGCCAGCGGCATCTGGGTCACGCTGGCGCTTGTCGGGGTCTACTACGCCGGTCGCGAACTCTACGGACAGGAGAGTGCCGCCGCCAGCTCGCTCCTGCTCGCCGGTTGCGCCGGCCTGCTGATCCACGCCCACGATGCTCAGCCGATGCTGATTGCGGTTGCCGCCTACGGTGGAGCCATTGGCGCGCTAGCCGCACTGAGCCGGCGGCCATGGCGGGCGGGGACTATTTACGGCCTCGCAATCGCCGCCTGCCTGCTCGGCACCGGCATTGCGCCGACGCTGCCGCTCCTCGCGATCGGGCCGCTTGCCTGGTGGCTGTCGACAGATCGCCGGATAGCCCTGCAGGCGCTTGCGCTCGGTCTTGGCCTTGCACTCCTGCTGATCCTGCCCTGGCCACTCCTGCTGCTCGCCCTTGAACCCTCGCGCTTCCACGGCTGGCTGAACACTGAACTGGCTCCCCTCAAGACGCCCTTCTCGTTGCTCGGCGCCGGTCGCTTCCTGTCTTTGTTGCCATGGTTTGCCTTCCCGGTGCTGCCGCTCGCCGCCTGGGGGCTGTGGACCCGGCGTGAGGCGCTGACGGCGATGCCGCAACTGCTGCCGCTGGCCTTCCTGCTGTTGACCTTGCTGATGCTCGCACTCGCTTTCCGCCCCCGCGAGATCCCTGCCCTGCTGCTCCTGCCACCACTCGCCCTGCTTGCCACACCCGGCGCCCTCACCTTGCGTCGCGGCGCGGCCAACGCATTCGACTGGTTCGCCATGATGACCTTCAGCCTTTTCATCGTGCTGCTCTGGGTGGCGTGGTCGGCCATGGCGCTCGGCTGGCCTGCTCGCCTGGCGACGCGGGTAGTCGTTCTGCGCCCAGGGTTCGTCGGACATTTGGAACCAACGGCGTTCGCCATCGGCGTACTGGCCACCATCTGCTGGATCTGGCTGATCTTCACTGCGCCGCGCTCGCCCTACCGCAGCCTGACCCACTGGACGCTCGGCTTCACCACCCTGTGGCTGATGGCGACGTCGCTGGTCCTGCCCTGGTTCGACTACGGCAAGACCTATCGCCCGGTCGCGGAAGCCATCGCCAAGGCGCTCCCTGCCGAGCACGGCTGCCTGGCCGAACGCGGCCTCAGCGACACGCAACTGGCGTCGTTCGCCTATTTCATCGGCATCGAGCCGGAACCGCTCAGCTCAGCCACCGGCAAGCAATGCAACTGGCTGTTGGTCATGGGCAGTAGCAACAAGGATCTTGCTGCGCCGGATGGCACCTGGACCCGGGTCTGGGAAGGCAACCGCCCTGCCGACCGCAAGGAAAAATTCCGCCTTTTCCGGCGTTGACCCCAGCATCTGCAGGGTCGGATATGGCCGGTGATCAGCCTTTCAGGAAGTGCTCGCGGTAATACTTGAGTTCATCGATCGACTCGTGGATGTCGGCCAGCGCCGTATGCCGCCCCTTCTTCTTGAAACCCTTGTAGGTTTCGGGCTGCCAGCGCCTGCAAAGTTCCTTGAGCGTACTGACATCAAGGTTCCGGTAGTGGAAGAATGCCTCGAGCGTCGGCATGTGGCGGGCCATGAAGCGGCGGTCCTGGCCGATCGAGTTGCCGCACATCGGCGAATGGCCCTTCGTCGAATATTTCTTCAGGAACTCCAGTGCCAGCGTTTCGACCGCCGCCTCGTCCAGCGCCGACGCCCTGACCCTGTCGATCAGTCCCGAGCGGCCGTGCGTCTTCTGGTTCCATTCGTCCATGGCGGCCAGCGCGGCGTCGGTCTGATGGACGGCCCAGGACGGCGACTCCGCCACCAGTTCCAGCTCGGAATTGGTCACCACCATCGCCATCTCGATGATCCGGTCGCCGTCCGGATCGAGCCCGGTCATTTCCATGTCCAGCCAGACGAGGTTGTTTGCGTTGCCTGTCATATAATTGCCCAAGACCTTGAAGACCAACATTTTCTCATAGCTTCGCAGCCAGTTTCGTGAGCGCCGACTTTACCTTCCTGTTCCTTGCGGCTTTTGCCCTGACCCTTGCCGGCCGCCTGTGGCTGACTCTGCGCCAGATCCGCTACGTCGCCGCGCATCGTGCCGCCGTCCCGGCCGGGTTCACCGAACGCATTTCGCTGGCCGCCCACCAAAAAGCCGCCGATTACACGGTCGACCGCAACCGGATGGCCATTCTGACGACACTGGTCGATGCGGCGCTGCTGCTCGCCTTCACCGTCGGTGGCGGGCTCGCCTGGCTGCATGAATTCTGGGCGGCGCGTGTCGACGGCCTGATCTACGGCCTCGCCCTGATCTTCAGCGTCATGGCGATCGGGGCGGCCATCGACCTGCCCTTCGCGCTCTATCGCCAGTTCGTCATCGAGGCGCGTTACGGATTCAACCGCATGACGCTCGCCCTGTTCTTCGCCGACCTGCTCAAGCACACGCTGCTCGGCATCGTCATCGGCGCCCCGGTCATCCTGGCCGTGCTCTGGCTGATGGCCGTCATGGGCAGCGCCTGGTGGTTCTGGGTATGGCTCTTCTGGAGTGCCTTCAACCTCCTCATCCTGTTCGTCTACCCGACGTGGATCGCGCCGCTGTTCAACAAGTTCTCCCCGCTCGCGGACGGCGAGATGAAGTCGCGCATCGAGGCGCTGTTGTCCCGCTGCGGCTTCCGCTCCAGCGGGCTGTTCGTGATGGACGGCTCGAAGCGCTCCAGCCACGGCAACGCCTATTTCACCGGCTTCGGCAACAACAAGCGCATCGTCTTCTTCGATACCCTGCTCGCCCGTCTCGCACCGCCGGAAGTCGAGGCCGTCCTCGCGCACGAGTTGGGACACTTCCGCCGCCGCCATGTCCTCAAGCGCATCGTCCTGATGTTCGCCGCCTCGCTCGGCTTCCTCTGGCTGCTCGGCCAACTGATCGACGCGCCCTGGTTCTACAACGGCCTCGGCGTCCCGGCGCAAAGCACGGCGCTGGCGCTGATCCTTTTCTTCCTCGTCGTGCCCGTGTTTACCTTTCCATTCACCCCGGTGCTGAGCCAGATATCGCGCCGGCACGAGTTCGAGGCCGATGCCTACGCCGCCGCCCAGACCGAAGCGGGCGATCTCAGCCGGGCGCTGGTCAAGCTCTACGAGGACAACGCGGCGACGCTGACCCCCGACCCCCTGCATTCGCTGTTCTACGACTCCCACCCGCCGGCCGCGGTGCGCATCGCCAGGCTCCAGGCCGCAGCCCGCTGATGGAAGGCCGCGTCGTCGCCGCCCATGGGCGCCAGTACGTGGTTGAGCTTCCCGACGGCGTCCTGCTGCCCTGCTTCCCGCGCGGCAAGCGCAGTGATGTCGCCTGTGGCGACCGCGTCGACATCCAGCGCGCCTCGGATGACCAGGGGGTGATCGAGGCCATCCAGCCGCGCACCAGCCTGCTCTACCGCTCGAATGTGGTCAGGCAGAAGCTGATCGCCGCCAACGTCGACCAGATCGTCATCGTCGTCGCCACCGAGCCCGGATTCTCCGACGAACTGGTGACGCGCGCCCTGCTCGCCGCCGAGAGCGAGGAAATCGAGCCGCTGATCGTTCTCAACAAGTGTGACCTGAGCGAACGCGTTCCAGCCGCCCGCGCCCAGCTTGCGATCTTCGCCGGCCTCGGCTACCGCATTGTCGAGCTTTCGGCCCGCGACCACGCCGAGGACCTGCGTCCGGAGCTGTCCGGCTACACCAGCGTGCTGGTCGGCCAGTCGGGGATGGGCAAGTCGACGCTGGTCAATGCGCTGGTCCCCGACGCCGGCGCCGCGACCCGGGAGATCTCGGCCGCCCTCAATTCCGGCAAGCACACGACGACGCATGCCACGCTCTACCATCTGGATGCCGAGAGCGAACTGATCGATTCACCGGGGCTGCAGGAATTCGGCCTCGGCCACCTCGATCGCCAGGATGTCGAACACGCTTTCCGCGAGTTTCGCCCCTACCTCGGGCAGTGCCGCTTCCGCGACTGTCACCACGACCGTGAGCCGGACTGCGCGCTGACCGCCGCCGTCGCCGCCGGCAGGATCGACCCGCGCCGGTTCACCGTCTATCACCGCATCGTCGGCACGCAGCGCACGGACTGAGCGCCGCGCCACGGTTCACGATCGGCGGCCCAGCCAGGTTCGCGCGCCCTGTCCCGCAGCATGGCCCGTAGCAAAGCAGGCAGTCAGCAGATAGCCCCCGGTCGGTGCTTCCCAGTCGAGCATTTCGCCGGCGCAAAAGACGCCCGGCAGGTCGCGCAGCATCAGGTGTTCGTCTAGCGCTTCGAAGGCAACCCCGCCCGCCGTGCTGATCGCCTCGTCGATGGGCCGTGGCGCGTTTACCGGCAACGGCAGATCCTTGATTGCCGCCGCCAGGCAATCGCTCGCGGTCAACGTCTCCGGCGGCAGCAATTCGCGCAGCAGGCCGGCCTTGACGCCGGTGATTCCGGCCCGTCGGCGCAGATGACTGGCCAGCGAATCGTGGCCGCGCGGTCGTGCCAGATCGGCGGCCAGGGAGGCCTGCGTGCGCCCCGGCGCCAGGTCGAGATGGAGTTCGGCGCGTCCGTCCGTCGCCAGCGCGTCGCGCAACGGCGCGGCGAGCGCATAGACCAACCCGCCCTCGATGCCGCCGGCGGTGATGTTGAACTCACCCTGCCGACGCCACCCGGCGACCGACGCGATCACCGGCTTGACCGGCTCGCCGGCGAAACGCTCGCTGAAATGTGCGGTCCATGCCACATCGAAACCGCAATTGGCCGGCTTCAAGGGCTCCACCGGTATGCCGCGTTCGGCCAGCAAGGGCACCCATGCGCCGTCCGAGCCGAGCCTTGCCCAGCTCCCGCCGCCCAGCGCCAGAATCACCGCATCGGCCGCGACCTGCCGTTCGCCTTGCGGCGTGGCAAAACGCAGCGCGCCATCGGCGGCCCAGCCCTGCCAACGGTGGCGGACATGGAAATGAACGCCTTGTCCGCGCAGGCGGTGGAGCCAGGCCCGCAACAGCGGCGCTGCCTTCATTCCGGTGGGAAAGACGCGGCCCGAGGAGCCGACGAAGGTCGCGATGCCGAGGCCACAGATCCATTCCCGCAATTGCTGCGGCCCGAAACGATCCAGCAAGCGGCCAATATCCGCCTGCCGGTCACCGTAGCGGCCGACGAAATCGGCCAGCGGTTCGCCATGGGTGATGTTCATGCCGCCCTTGCCGGCCATCAGGAACTTGCGGCCGAAAGACGGCATCGCGTCAAAAACGGCCACCTCCAAGCCGTCGACCCTGGGGCCAGCCATTGTTTCTGTGGTCGCAGCCAGCCGCTCGGCGGCCATCAACCCGGCCGGCCCGCCGCCGACGATGGCGACCCGCGGCATCAGGGCCTGATAGTCACGGTTTTCTGGAGCTTTTCGGATCCACCAGCAGGTGCCGGCGACTCCTCCTCGTCAAGCGGCGTGACCGTCACCGCGACCTCGGGCTCGGCCCCGCGACCGCCGAGAATGATGCCGCGCAGCGGCGAGATGTCGCCGAAGTCGCGGCCGATGGCGACCGTGATGTGTTCGGTATCGGGCAGCAGGTTGTTGGTCGGGTCGAAATCGACCCAGCCGTTGGCGAATCCGGGGGCGTAGACCGAAACCCAGGCGTGCGAGGCATCGGCCCCGACCAGGCGCGGCTTGCCCGGCGGCGGCCGGGTCACCAGATAGCCGCTGACGTAGCGCGCCGCCAGGCCGAGCGAGCGCAGGCAGGCAATCATCAGATGCGCGAAATCCTGGCAGACGCCACGCTTTTTCTTAAGCACTTCCATGACCGGCGTCGACACCGTGGTCGCCTCCTGGTCGAACTTGAGCTCCCGGAAAATCTTCGTCATCAGCGCTCGTGTGCCAATCAGCACCGGCGTTCCCGCCGGGAAACAGGCAGCCGCATAGTCCGCCAGTTCGTGCTTGATGCGGACATGGGCACTCTCGAACAAGAAGCACATCGCATCCAGATCCTCCGGCCTCGGCGGTTTGGCGTCATAGGCCAGGCGGTCGCGCACCTGCTCCCATGGCAAGGAATTCTCGAGGCACTCAGGCCGGTAGGGTGTTACGGCAACGGTCATTGCCGAGCGGATCAGCAGCCCCTCATGCGGGGCATGAAATGCGATCCACGTCACCGGGTTGCCGAATGCATCCTGGCCTTCGCGCCGCCAGGTCGGCTGGGGTGCAATGTCGATACGCTGGTCTTCGACCTGCTGC
The DNA here is from genome assembly GCA_016714975.1 of Candidatus Dechloromonas phosphorivorans. Lineage (GTDB taxonomy): Bacteria > Pseudomonadota > Gammaproteobacteria > Burkholderiales > Rhodocyclaceae > Azonexus > Azonexus phosphoriphilus. Next base: position 74,137 of record JADKBR010000003.1, read on the forward strand.
CAAGCCACGACGCGCGGGGCCAGATGTAATTGCTGTTGCGATAGCGAGACGGCACTGCCGTAGTCGTAGCGCGTCTCGTGCAGGACGTGGTAACGGATAGGCTGGCGATCCATGCTACAAGGCCATCGTCTGCCGGCTGACGTCCGACACATGGGTGAAGTAGCGCATCGCCAGCCAGTCGGAAAGTTCACCGGCCGCGGCATTGAGATCCTCGAGCAAGGTCGCCAGATCGGCACACGGCAAGCAGTTGCAGCATTGACTGAACTCCAGTTGCTGCAGACATTCCAGATCGAAGGCGCGCAGGCTCCTCAGCGCAGCGCCCAGCTTGCCGTCGCTGGGCTCCCCCAGTTCCCGCGCCATGCGCTCCAGGTAGCGGGAGAGAACGCTGCCCTGGAATACCACCCCATGCGGATTGCTGTCGTCGAAGACCAGCAGATAGAGTACCGGCAGCAATTCAGGCAGGCGCGAATAGCGCGAGCGGTAGGTGATGATCGAATCGGTCAGTTCGAGCAGCCATTCCAGACAGCCCGGCCCGCGCGTCGACGGCATGCGCAGGAAATTCGCCAGCGCTTGGGCAAGAAACGACAAACGCTCCATACGGCGGCCAATGATCAGAAAACGCCAGCCATCGTCGCGCGTCATGTTGTCCATCGCGAAGCCGGTCAGCGATGAGGAGACTCCAAGGACGCGATCAAGGAAAGCAATTGCCTCGGTCAGCGTCGGGTGCCGCTTGAGGGCAGCCTGCTGCTCGCGCTGCAGGCGGTTCAGCGAATGCCAGTGGTCGAGCGAGAGTCGCTCGCGGACATGGGTCGCCGACCACATGACGCTGCGGATGTTACTGGCCAGGCTACCTGGCTGCTCGGGATCGTAGATGGCTTCGAGCAGAACATGCTCGCTGCCCTCAGTAACCTCGGTATCCTCATCCGGGCCGGGCAGGATGCCAAGACGCTCGGCCAGTTCCATGGCCGACTCGACGGCCGGCGTCTTGCGGCCACCCGCCTCAACAACGCGGCTGAGCGCAACACGCAGCATTCGGGCGCTGTCGTCGAAGCGCTCTGAATAGCGTCCGAGCCAGAACAGGTTTTCAACGACACGCGAGGTCAGGTTGGCTCCCGCGCGCACCAGATCGCGAACGCCGACCGAGGGCTTGAGCATTGTAAATTCGCTGACCGGGCCATCGGTCAGTACCCAGGCATCCTTCGAGGACCCGCCGCGCTGCATCGAGATGATGCGTTCGTTGCCCCCGGCAGCGACACGCGCCAATCCACCAGGCATCACTGAATAGCCGGCAGGTGTCGCCACCGCGTAGGCGCGCAGGCCGACCGGACGCGCCAGCAGGCGACGCTCGTGCGAGCGGCTCCACGCCGGCGCCTGCGACAGATCGACAAGTTCCTGGGCAACATAGGCGTGCGGCCGCAACGCAATGCGACGCAACAAGTCGGCGCGCGCCTCACCCTTCAACTCGTAGCCGAAGACCGGATCCATGTGCTGCGATGGGTAGGCCGCCTTGATGACAAGGTCGTCGAAGTGTTTGCGCACAAACTCAAGCGCCGGCTTCTCGCCGCACCACCAGGTCGCCACCGAGGGCATCGCCAGTTTCTCCCCCAACAGCTTGCGGCAGATGGCCGGCAGAAAGCCCATCAGCGCACCGGACGCAAGCAGGCCGCTCCCCAGGGCATTGGCCACCACGACACGGCCGGCCCGCACCACGTTGAGCAGGCCGGGAACACCGAGTGCCGAATCGCCGCGCAGTTCCAGCGGATCACAATAGCTGTCATCCTGACGGCGCAGGATCACGTGCACCCGCTTCAGCCCCCGCAGCGTCTTGAGATAGACGGTTTCGCCGCGCACCGTGAGGTCATGGCCTTCGACCAGCGGGAAACCCAGGTAACGTGCCAGGTAGGCGTGCTCGAAATATGTTTCGTTGTAGGGCCCGGGCGTCAGCAGGACAATGTGCGGCTGCTCGTCGCCCTCCAGTGGCGCCAGCGCCGCGAGGCCATCCTGCTGGTCGTGGAAGAAATCCGCGACGTGCTGGACGTGCAGTTCACTGAACATTTCCGGAAAGACGCGCGCCACGATCAGGCGGTTTTCCAGCGCGTAGCCAGCCCCCGACGGTGCCTGCGTTCGGTCGCCAATAGCCCACCAGCGACCATCGGGGGAACGCGCGAGATCGACTGCGTAGTTGTGCAGCCAGATACCACCGGCCGGCTTGATACCGCGACAGGGCCACAGGTAGCCATGCTGGCCATAGACGAGAGCCGGTGGTAGCAGGCCTTCTGCCAGCAGTTTCTGTTCACCATAGAGATCGGCCAGGATCGCATTGAGCAGCTTTGCCCGCTGGGCTACAGCCGCAGACACTTCGGCCCACTCGTCGGGCGGGATAATCAGCGGCAGGGGATCGAGCGCCCACGGACGATCCGATCCGTCGGGGTCGGCATAAACGTTGTAGGTGACGCCATTTTCCAGAATTCGCCGGTCGACAAATGCAAGCCGTTCGCGCATCTCTTCCGGCGCCACCGAATCGAGATGGACAAAGAATTTCTGCCACTGCGGCCGCACCGCCCCGCCTTCCGTCAACATCTCGTCGTAACGGCGGCCACTGTGCGGATAGATCGCGAGAAGGGTACGGGCCATCGAGCCTGAAAGGAGACGCAGACAGGCCGTTGCCGGCCCGAACAGCGCAGCTCTTGGCGGCCGCGCTGGTGTTTTCAGCGGTTAGAAACGCCGCAAGTCTAGCGTAAACGGGTGCTCGGCGGTGATTTCCGGCGCCCCGACCTGCATCCTGCCGGGCGTATGACCGAAGCGGAAGAAACGCGACAGCCGTCTCGCTTCGGCCTCGAAGGCATTGATCGGGAAGGTTTCGTAGCTGAGCCCGCCGGGGTGGGTTACATGGTACTGACAACCACCCAGCGAACGCTGCATCCAGGTATCGACGAGGTCGAAGACCAGCGGCGCATGGACACCGATTGTCGGATGCAGGCAGGAGGGCGGCTGCCAGGCGCGGTAGCGCACGCCGGCGACGAACTCGCCGTTGCTGCCGGTATTCTGCAAGGGCACCGGCACGCCATTGCAGGTCAGCACATAGCGGTCCGGCGCCATGCCCCTGACCTTGACCTGCACCCGCTCGACCGACGAATCGACGTAGCGCACGGCGCCGCCGGCTGCCCCCTCCTCGCCCATGACATGCCAGGGTTCAAGGGCGTGGCGCAGTTCGAACTCGATGCCCTTGACCGCGAAATCGCCGTATTTCGGGAAGCGGAACTCGAAGTGGGGGGCGAACCATTCCGCCTTGAACGGAAACCCGGCCGCCTGCATCTCTTCCATGACGTCACGAAAATCCTGCTCGGCGTAGAAGGGCAGCATGAAGCGGTCGTGCAGTTCGGTGCCCCAGCGCGCCAGCCGCGCCGGTACGTAAGGCTCATCCCAGAAACGGGCGATCAGCGCGCGCAGCAGCAGTTGCTGGGTCAGCGACATCCGGGCATGCGGGGGCATTTCGAAGGCGCGCAACTCGAGCAGACCGAGGCGGCCGGTGGGACCATCCGGCGAGAAGAGCTTGTCGATGCAGAACTCGGCGCGGTGCGTATTGCCTGTTACATCGGTCAGCAGGTGGCGCAGCACGCGGTCGACGACCCACGGCGCAATGTAGCCGCCGACCGGGGGAATCTGACTGAAGGCGATTTCGAGTTCGTACAAGCTGTCGTTGCGCGCCTCGTCGACGCGCGGCGCCTGGCTGGTCGGCCCGATGAAGAGACCGGAGAAGAGATAGGAAAGACTCGGGTGGTTGTGCCAGTAGGCGATCAGGCTGCGCAGCAGATCCGGGCGACGCAGGAAGGGAGAATCATTGGGCGTCGCGCCGCCGAGAACGAAGTGGTTGCCACCGCCGGTTCCGGTGTGACGCCCGTCAACCATGAACTTCTCGCTGGTCAGACGCGAGACATGGGCAGCGTCGTAGAGGTGGGTGGTCTGGTCAACGAGTTGATCCCAACTCTTCGCCGGATGGACGTTAACCTCAATGACGCCGGGGTCCGGAGTGACCCGGAAATTTGTCAGACGCGGGTCGCCTGGCGGGTCGTAGCCTTCCAAGACGACCGGCATCTGCAGTTCTGCTGCGGTCGACTCGACGGCAGCGACCAATTCCAGGTAATCGTCCAGCGTCTCGGTCGGCGGCATGAAAATGTAGAGCCTGCCCTCGCGCGCTTCGGCGGACATCGCACGGCGGCTGACCCAGGCGGCGGACTCCTTGAATCCTGGGACGGTATCGGGCGCTTTGCCGCGGCCGGGAACGGCCTCAACGCCGGCCTGCGGGTCGCCCGCTTCGGCCATGGCGGTGCCAGAAACCGGTGCCCACGCCTCAGTCTGCCGAACAATTTCGGCGTAACTGCGCAGCGCCGCCGTCGCCCGGGAGGGGTCAGGCGGGTTGACGTAGGGGAAATCGCTCTCCGTTACCCACGGCTGCGAATCGAGCGGCAGTCGGTAACCCATCGCCGAATCACCAGGAAACAGATAGCAGTGCTGCGCGCGCAGGAACCACGGGCCGCTTTCCCAGCGCTTCCCTTCGTTCTTCATGACCGGAAGTACGTGACCGATGATCTTGGTCAGTCCCTGCGTAAATAATTTCATCAGACGCGCGCGCTCCAGCGGGTCATCGACGCGCGAATCAAAGGGATCGACGTTGCTCGGCAAGCAGCGCTCGCGCCACATGTAATAGTAGATATCCTCGAAGGCGGGAAAGACATACTTGGGATCCAGCGCCAGCCTTTCGGCGATGCGCATCATGAAACGCCCTGAGTGCTCGCTGGTCGCGCCGTAGTCCTTTCTCTCGTCGGCGTAGAGATCCGGCGAACTCCAGATCGCTTCTCCATCCCTGCGCCAGAAGCAGTTGAGGCTCCAGCGCGGCAGTTGCTCACCCGGATACCACTTGCCCTGACCGAAGTGCATCAGGCCGTTCGGGGCATATTTCTCGCGCAGCCGGTGAAACAGTTCGGCAGCGTAGATCCGCTTTGTCGGACCGAGCGCGGCGGTATTCCATTCGGCGCCATCCGGGTCGTTGACCGCGACGAAGGTCGGCTCGCCGCCCTGGGTCAGACGGACGTCGAGTTCGAGCAGAGTCGCGTCAATCTGGTGGCCGAGGCCCTCGATCTCGACCCACTGCTCGTCGCTGTACGGTTTGGTGACGCGCGGCGCCTCCCAAATGCGGACAACCTGCATGTGGTGTTCGAAGCTGGTTTCGCACTTCTCGACGCCACCGCTGACCGGCGCCGCGGAAGCCGGCTGTGGCGTGCAGGCGAGCGGGATGTGGCCTTCGCCGGCGAACAGCCCGGAAGTCGGATCGAGACCGATCCAGCCGGCTCCGGGCAGATAGACCTCAGTCCACGCGTGCAGGTCGGTAAAGTCAGCTTCCGGTCCGGAAGGGCCGTCGAGCGACTTGACGTCCGCGGTCAACTGGATCAGATAGCCCGAAACGAAGCGTGCCGCCAGACCGAGGTGGCGCAGGATCTGGACCAGCAGCCAGGCCGAGTCGCGACATGAACCGGTCCGCTTCTTCAGCGTTTCCTCGGGCGTCTGCACACCCGGTTCCATGCGGATTGTGTAGCCGATGTCCTTCTGCAGGCGGGCATTGAGCGCCACCAGGAAGTCTACGCTGCGCGTCGGCTCCAGTGAGATGCCATCGAGATAATTCTGGAAGCGCGGCGTCGCCGGCAGCTTGAAGAGGTAAGGCTTCAGCTCGTGACTTTCCCACGCCCGGTAATCGAAGGGAATTTTCTCGGCATGCGGTTCGAGGAAGAAATCGAAGGGATTGATGACCGACATTTCGGCGACCAGATCAACCTCGACGCGAAATTCGTGCGTCTTCTCGGGAAAGACCAGGCGCGCCAGGTAGTTGCCCTGCGGGTCCTGCTGCCAGTTGATGAAATGCTTCTCCGGCCCGACTTTCAGCGAATACGAGAGGATCCGCGTCCGCGAATGCGGGCACGGACGCAGCCGGACAAGCTGCGGTCCGAGAGTGACCAGACGGTCATAGGTGTAGTGGGTGACGTGATTCAGTGCGACGTGGATAGACACGGTCCGGCTCCGTACAAAATGACTATGGTTATTCAAGCAAGATGCGAACCAGCTCGCAAGTCTCTGCTCTTTTTCTGCGGCCCCGTCAGGCGCCGTGCAAAGGCTCGACGAACCGACCGCCACATCCTCTGCAATCAGGTCACCCGCGTAATTATGCCTGATCCAGGGCATGGGCATGGACATGCCTCGCCCCGACCACGGATAGACCGGCGCCATACTCCCGCCAGGCAAGCAGGCAACTGGGTGCGCATGCTCTTCAGTCATCGGCCAAATTTGCCGACGACCCAAGGCCGCAGCTGCGGGATCGCCACCTGTCTCGACACAGACGAGATAGTCGATGCCAATCCAAGGACAACCGAGTCACCGCACCCGAACGCTCCGTGATGCACCAGCGAAGAGCGCACGCGCCGGCATGGTGCGATCTTGGCGGCACTTGCGCGGCTCAGAACTCCCTTTCCAGCCCTACGATGTCCTGCGGCTCTTCCTTCGCTACGGCTATCCAATCCTGCATCGCCGGCATCAACTTGATGGTCCGGCAGTAGGCGGCGCACGTCGAGCGCCTCGTCGAGCGCCACGTCGCAGGTCAGAAAACGGGTAACGACCGGCGCATACATTGCGTCGGCAAGGATAGGCGTCGCGCCGATGAGGCGAGCAGCAGCAGTTCCGGAAGCGCGCTGGCATCGTCCTGTTCGACCATCTTCCCGGCAAGATCGAGTCCCGCTCGGCGCACCATCAACCAGTTGCCCAGGGAGCAGGACGTGTAATTCGTGGCGCTCAGGGTCAGGGTTGGGACGAGCATCGGATTCGCTCTCCACAAGATTGGCCAGGCGGCTCGAATGATGACGGATCGCCTTCACGGCAAACCACATGCCAGGTGTCCGCCGCCCGTAGGCACGCCTATTGCTTGTAACGACCGTCGTCCCCCACGATCTGTGCGGCAAGCTCGCGCCCTACCGCAAGCAGCACCATCTGCACGCGACGGTCGGCCATTGCGGCGTCTTCAACGGGAACCGCTGGGATCGGCAGATCTTCCCGCGGCTCCGCGATTTCATCCATGCCTTTGACGAGTAAAACGCAGCAGATTTCAGTACCGCGAAACCATCTTTTTTGAGGACAAGACACCATGACGACAAAACGCAAGGCAACTTTGAACATTGACGGGATGGCTCCTGTCGATTTTCCGATCATGACCCCGACGCACGGCAACGACTGCATCGACATCCGGACGCTGGGGGCCAAGACCGGGCTGTTCACCTACGACTCGGGTTTCATGTCCACCGCCAGCTGCAAGTCGCGAATCACCTTCATTGACGGCGACGTCGGCCAGTTGCTGTATCGCGGCTACCCGATCGAACAACTCGCCGAGAACTGCAACTTCCTCGAAGTCACCTATCTGCTGAAGAACGGCGAACTGCCGAATGCCGCGCAAAAGAACGAATTCGAAGCCACCATCAGCAAACATACGATGGTGCATGAGCAGCTCTCCAAGTTCTATTCGGGCTTCCGGCGCGATGCCCACCCGATGGCCGTCATGACCGGTGTCGTCGGTGCCCTGTCCGCCTTCTACCACGACGCCATGGACTTCTCGGACGTCGAGACCCGCAATCGAAGCTTCAATACCCTGATTGCCAAAATGCCGACCATCGTCGCCATGGCGCACAAGTACAACATCGGCGCGCCGTTCATGTATCCGGACAACGATCTGGACTACACCGCCAACTTCATGCGCCTGATGTTCGGCACGCCGTGCGAGAAGTACAAGCCGAACCCGGTGCTGGTCAATGCCCTGGATACCATCTTCACGCTGCATGCCGATCACGAGCAGAACGCCTCGACCTCGACGGTGCGTCTCGCCGGCTCGTCCGGCGCCAACCCGTTCGCCTGCATCGCCGCCGGCATCGCCTGCCTGTGGGGCCCGGCGCACGGTGGCGCCAACGAAGCCTGCCTGGAGATGCTGGAAGAGATCGGTGACGTTTCCCGTGTCGGCGAATACATCAAGCGCGCCAAGGACAAGAATGACTCGTTCAAGCTGATGGGCTTCGGCCACCGCGTGTACAAGAACTTCGACCCGCGCGCCAAGCTGATGCGCAAGGTCTGCGGTGAGGTGCTGAGCGAACTTGGCCTGCAGAACGACCGTCTGTTCAAGCTCGCCATGGAACTGGAAAAGATCGCCCTGGAAGACGACTACTTCGTCGAGAAGAAGCTCTACCCGAACGTCGACTTCTACTCCGGCATCGTGCAGAAGGCGATCGGCATTCCGACCGAGATGTTCACCTGCATCTTCGCGCTGGCGCGCACCGTCGGCTGGATGACGCAGTGGGAAGAAATGATCACCGATCCGGAATACAAGATCGGCCGTCCGCGTCAGCTCTACATCGGCGCCGCCAAACGCGACGTCGTGCCGCTGGCCCAGCGCGGCTGAGACGACTCTTTCGCGATGCCCGCCTAGAGGTCACTCCAGGCGGGATCCGGCAATTCCGCGAAACCCTGCCGCAGGTGCTGGCCCCACTGCTTGCGGATTTGCCCGTAGTAGGCGCTTTCCTGAGTGATACTGACGTGCCGCTTGACCTTGAGCGCATCGCGCTCGTAGATCACCAGATCTAGCGGCATGCCCACCGAGAGATTGGAACGGATCGTCGAATCCATCGAGATCAGCGCGCATTTGGCCGCCTCGTCGAGCGAAGTCTTCGGGCTGACCACGCGATCGATGATGGGCTTGCCATACTTCGATTCGCCAATCTGAAAATAGGGCGTCTCACTGGTCGCCTCGATGAAGTTTCCGGCTGCGTAGATGCTGAAGACACGCTGCTCTTCGCCCTTGATCTGTCCGCCAAGAATCAGCGACGACGTGAAATTGACGCCGAATTTTTCCAGCGCTGCCGCATCCCGGCCATGTACTTCCCGCAGGCAGTCACCGACGTGCTTGGCTGCCTCGAACATGTTCCTGACCTTGTTGAGGTTCATTCCTCGCGTCAGGTCCATCTTCTCGCGCAGCGTGTTGACCACCGACTGGCTGATCGACAGGTTGCCCGATGTCATCAACACCAGCACCCGCTCGCACTCCCTCTCGAAGACGTGCATCTTGCGGAAGGTGTTGATGTGATCGACCCCGGCGTTGGTGCGCGAATCGGAGAGGAATACCAGCCCTGCGTCGAGACGCATGGCAACGCAATACGTCACGCGGCCTCCGCCATCGGCACCAGGAAATTCTTGCTGACGCCGTCGCCGAGCATGTAGATGCGGTCCATGAAGTCGGTCAGATACTCATGCAGGCCACGCTCCAGAATGTCCTCGATCCGGGCGTAGTGCAGTTGGGCATGTAGCAGGCCGGCCTGACGCTGGGTTTCTCCCGATTGGCGATTGGCGATCAGTTCAAGGTTCTTGACGACGCCGTTCAAGCAGAAATGCAGCGAGCGCGGCATGTCGCTGCGCAAAATCAGCAACTCGGCGACACGCTCCGGGGTAATCACGTCGCGATAAGCCTTGCGATAGACCTCGAAAGCCGAAACCGACCGCAGCAACGCGCCCCATTGGTAGAAATCGGTGGCGCCTTCATCGCCGTGCGGGCGCAGGACGTGATATTTCACGTCGAGGATGCGCGCCGTGTTGTCGGCGCGCTCGAGCAGGGTACCGAGCCGGATGAAATGATAGGCCTCGTCCTGCAACAGGGTGCCCAGGGTCGTGCCGCGCGACAGCGAGGAGCGCATCTTGACCCAGTCGAAGAATTCGCCGACACCGGCATTTGCGATCTGCTCGAAGCTCTTCTCGCGTGCTTCCAGCCAGGTAGAATTCATCGTCTCCCACATTTCAGAAGTAATCGTGCCACGCACGGCGTGGGCGTTCTCGCGCGTCAGGCGCAGGCAACTAAGGATCGACGCGTGGTTGCCGGTGTCGCTGACCATGAAACGCAACACATTTTCGGCGTTGACCGCGGAATAGCGGTCCGCGAACTTCTCCTCGAGGCTGTTCAGGGCGATGATGGCATTCCAGTTCTGGTTTGCCGCCTCCAGCGATTGCGGGACCAGCGACATCTGCCAGGTGACGTCGAGAAGACGGGCAAGACTTTCCGCCCGCTCGATGTAGCGGGACATCCAGAACAGGTGGTCGGCGGTACGGGAAAGCATGATCAGTCCTCCAGAATCCAGGTGTCCTTGGTGCCGCCGCCCTGCGACGAATTGACGACCAGCGAACCCTCGGTCAGCGCGACGCGGGTCAGGCCGCCCGGCACCATGTTCACGCACTCGCCCGACGACAGCACGAACGGCCGCAAATCGAGGTGGCGCGGCGCGATGCCTTCCTCGACGAAAGTCGGGCAGTTGGATAGCGCCAGCGTCGGCTGGGCGATGTAGCCGTCAGGCCTAGCAATCAGCAACTGGCGGAAGCGCTCGATCTGGTCCCTGCTGGCCGCCGGGCCGACCAGCATGCCGTAGCCGCCGGAGCCATGCACTTCCTTGACCACCAGTTCCGCCAGGTGATCGAGCACATAGGCGAGATCGTCCGGCTTCCGGCACATCCAGGTCGGCACGTTGTTGAGCTTCGGCTCCTCGTCGAGGTAGAAGCGGATCATGTCCGGCACGTACGGGTAGATCGACTTGTCGTCGGCGACACCGGTGCCGATCGCATTGGCCAGTGTCACGTTCCCCGCCTGATAAGCCTTCATGATGCCCGGTACACCGAGCGCCGAATCGGCACGAAAGGCCAGCGGGTCGAGGAAATCATCGTCGATGCGGCGGTAGATCACATCGACACGCTGCGGCCCCTGCGTCGTACGCGTGAAGACCTCGTCATCCTTGACGAACAGATCGCGTCCCTCGACCAGTTCGACACCCATCTGCTGGGCGAGGAAGGTGTGCTCGAAATAGGCGCTGTTGTAGGCGCCCGGCGTCAGAACGACAACGGTGGGATTGTTGACCCCCTTGGGCGAGACCGCGCGCAGCTTCTCCAGCAGCATGTCCGGATAGTGCTGAACCGGCGCCACCTTGTGTTTCGCAAAGAGCTCGGGAAATAGCCGCATCATCATCTTGCGGTCTTCCAGCATGTATGAAACGCCCGACGGCACGCGCAGGTTGTCTTCCAGCACATAGAACTCGCCGGCCCCAGCGCGCACGATATCGACCCCAGCAATATGCGCGTAGACTCCGCCCGGCACATCGACGCCCTGCATCACCGACCGGAACTGCGCGTTGTTCAGCACCTGCTCTGCCGGGATTTTGCCTGCCTTGAGGATCTTCTGGTCGTGATAGACATCGTGCAGGAACATGTTCAGCGCCGCAACCCGCTGGCGCAGGCCGGCCTCCAACACCCGCCACTCGGTCCCAGGAATGATGCGCGGGATAATGTCGAAGGGAATCAAGCGCTCCTTGCCCGCCTCCTCGCCGTAAACGGCAAAGGTGATGCCGACGCGATGGAACGCGAGGTCGGCTTCGGCGCGTTTGCGGGCGATGCGTTCGAGCGGCGTCTCCTTGAGCCATCGGTCGTAGCCCTGGTAGTGAGCACGGATGCCGCCGTTGTCATCGATCATTTCGTTATAGAAGTTCATTTCCGACTCATCGCTGAAGATGCTCTAGGCTGAGTGTTCAGCAGTTTTCATGCCACAGTTGGAAAACAAAGGAAATCATGGCGCCGAAGCTTCTACCAAGAACTTGATGCTACTTGTTGGTGCATAGGATTTCAAAGTGGTGCAAAAAAAACCCGCCGGATCGCTCCGGCGGGTTTGATCAACTTGATTGCCGAAGCGATCAGGCGCGTTCGAAGATGCAGGCGATGCCCTGCCCCCCGCCGATACACATTGTGACAAGACAGTACTTGCCGCCGACACGCTCCAACTCATACAGCGCCTTGGTCGCGATGAAAGCGCCAGAGCAACCGATCGGGTGGCCAAGGGCGATCGCGCCGCCGTTGGGGTTGGTCTTGGCGGGATCAAGGCCGAGCACCTTGGAGACGGACAGCGCCTGCGCCGCGAAAGCTTCGTTGGACTCGATTACATCCATCTGATCCAGGGTCAGGCCGGCCTTCTTGAGAGCCAGCTTGGTTGCGGGAATCGGACCTTCGCCCATGATATCGTTCGGCACGCCCGCAACAGCATAGGAAACCAGACGGGCCATCGCCTTCTGACCCGCCTTGGCGGCCACATCGGCGGCAGCAAGCACGAAGAAGGCGGCGCCGTCATTGATCCCGGAGGCGTTGCCTGCGGTGACCGTCCCGTCCTTCTTGAAGGCCGGCCTCATCTTGGCCAGCGATTCCAGCGTCGTGTTGGCCTTGACGTGCTCGTCGGTATCGAACACCACGTCGCCCTTCCGGGTCTGCTTGACGACAGCAACGATCTGCGACTTGAAGCGCCCTTCGGCGATCGCAGCCGCCGCACGACGTTGCGATTCGACCGCGAAGGCATCCTGCGCTTCCCGGGTAATGCCGTGTTTGACTGCCAGGTTTTCGGCAGTGATACCCATGTGACCGATGCCAAATGGATCAGTCAGCGTAGCGACCATGGAGTCGATCGCCGTGGTATCACCCATGCGCGCACCAGAACGCAGCGCCGGCAGCATGTAGGCCGCCTTGGACATGACTTCAACGCCGCCGCCAATACCGTAGTCGGCATCGCCCAGCATGATGTTCTGAGCCGTGGTGACGATACCCTGCAAACCGGAGGAACACAGGCGGCTCACCTGCATGGCAACGGACTCCATCGGCAGACCAGCCTGGATTGAAGCCACGCGTGACACATAAGCGAAACGGGAGTCGGTCGGCAAACAGGTCCCGACCGTAACGTAGCTGATTTGCTGGGGATCGACACCGGAACGAGCCACAGATTCCTTCATGACAATGCCAGCCAGTTCGCTGGAGTCAAAATCGGCAAGGGCGCCACCAAAAGTACCTATAGCGGAACGGACTGCACTCAGAACGACTACTTCTCTGCTCATGTCTAAACCTCCTGTTAAAAATTATTCAGCCCACCAAGCTGGCAAGCTCCAACAAAAACAGCAACAGCATCCACAATACCGTGGCGCGCCAGACAAGTCCCACAGCACTCTGCATGGTATCGGCATCGGCCGGGTCACCGAGGCCCAGTTCCAGGCCACCGGCCACCTCAACCCCTTCAGCGATCGGCGCGCCAAGCTGGACACCAAGCGCTCCGGCGCCACTGGCCAGCACGATGCTGAGATCACGATCCCGCCACTGACTGGCTTGGGTCCGCCAGCAATAGACAGCATCCTCGAAATCGCCGACGATGGCAAAGGCTGAGGCCGTAGCTCGCGATGGCAACCAGTCGATGATACCGAAAACTTGCCGGGAAAACGTCGAAAAATTGTTCTCCATCATGGCGTCTTCGCGCTTCCAGCGTTTTTGGATAATCTGCCCCAGGCGATAGAGCAGGGCGCCGGAGGGACCAGGCAGCAATACGAAGCACAGGATCACGCCGAAAACGTGGCGATGCGAAGCTGCCATTGCCGCTTCAATCGACTGGCGGGCGATCTCTTGCGAACCCATGCCCTCGGCCGGATGTCCCAGCCACGCACTAAACACCTGCCGAGCGCGGGGCAAGTCACCCAACTGCAAGGCCCCCTGAATCTCAGCGTAATATTGGCTGAACTGGCGAAAACCCATGGTCAGGAAGAGAACGCCGACATTGAGTAGCCAGCCGAGAAGTGGGCTGAGCGAATAAAGAAAGCCATAGGCCAACGCAACCAGGATCACCGGCATCAAAACGGCGAGGCACCAGGCAATCACGCCATGCCGGTATTCGCCGGCATCGAAGCGGCTTTCGATGAAGTCGGCCCAGGCCAGCAACGGCCTTTCCACGACGCGGCGGTAATTCAGCGGCTGCAGCTGCTCGATGAGAAACACTGCGATCAGCGAGAGAAGGCTCATGGGGACCCAAGAATCGCCGTGCCCGGCGGGTGGTCTTGAACAAGGAAGCCACCATACCATAAGCTCAGGCCGCTTGCAGATCAAGCCGCTCACTCAGCGAGCGGATCATTCCGGCGGTGGCGCCCCAGATGAAATACTCGCCGTAGGGCATCGCGAAGAAGTGGCGCAAGACGCCACGGTAGTGCATCGAATGGCGCTGGTGATTGGCCGGGTCGAGCAGGAAGGCAAGCGGCACCTCGAAGACTTCCGCAACCTCGAACGGATCAGGCGCCAGTTCGAAGGGCGGGATCACCAGGGCGACTACCGGGGTCACCCGGAAGCCGGTGCCGGTGTAGAACTCAGGCAGAAAGCCGAGAATCTCGACATGTTCGCGGGCAAGGCCGATTTCCTCCTCGGTCTCGCGCAACGCGGTATGAACCGGCGACGGGTCGTCAGTCTCGACGCGGCCACCGGGGAAACTGATCTGCCCGGCATGGTCCCGCAGATGGGCCGTGCGTTGGGTCAGCAGCACCGTCTGGCCGCCAGCACGCTGGACAATCGGAAAAAGAACCGCAGCGGGTGTCAGTTCCGTGAATTCATTGCCTGCTTCCTGGACAAATTGGCCGCTCGCCGGCTCGCTCAGCAGACTGGCTCGCAGACGGTCGAGATCATGAATCATGCCGTTTCGGCGTCACCCTCGATTTCGGCATGGACCGCTGCCAGGGCGTCCTGCAAAGTCTCCTCGGAAAGGTCGTTGAGCGACGTGGCGACCATGTCGGCGGCCTCGACGGCGCCTACCGGAAGTTGCTTGCTGTCGAGGCTGGCGATCAGCGCCGCTGAAGCACCCGCCACGCGCAGGATGGCCTGGCGCTCCCCCATCAGCATCTCGACTTCGCGGCGCAACATGGCAATCTCCTGATCACGCTTGGGCATCCTGCTCTCCTAGAATCGTCTCTTGAGCGTCATGGTACTGCCATCACGCTGCATTTCCATCCGGTTGAGAAAACTCATGCCAAGCAGGGCCACGGGCATTTCTGTCTGGTGAATCACTGCATCCACGTTGTGCAGGGTCACATCGCCGATCCGGACGGTATCCAGCTGGACCTTGCTCACCACGCTCTGGCCGTTGGCGGTCTGCGTCATGCCCTTCTGGCCACGGTTGAAATCGAGACCGACCCGGCGCGCATCGCTGGCGCCCAAGGAGATCATCGTCGCGCCGGTGTCTACCAGAAAGCGCACGGCAACGCCATTCACGCTTCCGGTGGTAACAAAGTGCCCCTGATTGTCAGCCGTCATGACGATCCGGCCCGAGCCGTCCGCCGCCGCGTTGCCAATCGCATGCTGACCGACGCGCAGCAGGCGTTTCTTGCCACCGATCTCGACGACGACCTGATCGCCCTGAACCGAAACGACCTTGACGCCCGCGAGCGACTGCCCGATGGCAACCGCCTGCGCTTCGCCCCCGTCGATCATCAGCAGCGCCCTGCTGCCCATGACGCCGGCGAGACCGACATCCTGCGCGGCGCCCCTCCCAGAAACCAGGACCAGGCACAGCGCCAGCACAAGAAGCGTAGAATGGCGCGTCGATTTTCCGGGCATTTCCGCAATCATGCTACCTGTTGCCATCTTTCGCCACGCTCCCGTTGAAGGTCCGGGCTATTTTGCCATATTCCTCGAGCAGCACGGGATTCCCTGGCGCCTGATTGCCATCGACGCCGGCGAAACGGTGCCGCCTGCGGTCGACGGCTTTTCCGGCCTCTGTTTCATGGGCGGCCCGATGAGCGTCAATGACCCGCTGCAGTGGATCGAGCCCATCTGTGCCCTGATCCGCAACGCCGTCGCCCGGGATGTGCCAGTGATCGGCCACTGCCTCGGCGGGCAATTGATAAGCAAGGCGCTCGGCGGCGAGGTGACACGGAATCCGGTCAGAGAAATCGGCTGGGGCACAGCCAGCGGCGCGGACGGTGCAATCGCCCACCACTGGCTCGGCAGCTTCGCCGCCAACCCGTGCACGGTTTTCCACTGGCACGGCGAAACCTTCAGCATCCCGCCCGGCGCCACCCGCCTGCTCGCCAGCACACATTGCGCCAACCAGATGTTCGCCCTTGGCACCCACCTTGCCATGCAGTGCCATGTCGAGATGACGCCGGAAATGATCGCCGCCTGGTGCGCACAATGGGGCGACGAAGTCCTTGTACAGACCAATCGCCCGAGCGTGCAGTCGCCCGAAATGATGCTGCAGGAAATCCCCGAACGCCTGCCGGAAATGCGCCTGTTGTCGGAACAGCTTTACACGGTCTGGATCCAGGGCCTTACCCGCTGAAAAAGCATCAGGACAGCCGCGGCTGCCCTGATTTCTGCCCATTTTCCGCCGTCGACCGCGGCAATACGCTCAATCGCGGAAATTGCCCGCGCGGATCGGAAAATCGACGATTTCCTTTCGGATCAACCCGATGCACTCCTGCAGGTCATCGCGCTTGGCGCCCTGCACCCGCACCGCGTCTCCCTGGATCGAGGCCTGCACCTTGAGCTTGCCATCCTTGATCAGCTTGACGATTTTCTTGGCCATCTCGGTTTCGATGCCCAGCTTGATCTTCAAGTCCTGCTTGACCTTGTTGCCCGAGACCTTGTGCACCGCCTGGTGATCGAGGCGCTTGGTGCTCTCGGCCTCCTTCTTCTCCATCGCCGGGAACAGGATGTCCTTGATCTGGTCGAGCTGGAAATCGGAATCCCCGTGCAGCGTGATGATCTTGTCCTTCTCGTTCAGCTCGACCTTGGCGCTGGTGCCCTTGAAGTCGTAGCGGTTGTCAATCTGGCGCGAGGCGACATCGACGGCGTTCTTCAACGCCACCATGTCCGCTTCGGAGGTAAAGTCAAAACTTGGCATGGCGATTATCCAAAGTGACAGACGTAGTGGTAGGGCTCGTCACAGGCGATTTCGAAACTTGAATTGCCGGGCACAGCGAAAGACTGGCCGTCGCCGGAGGTCGTCCATTCATTTTCGCCCTTGAGCCTGACGCGGCACGAACCGCCGACGCCTTCCATGATTTCCGGCGCGCCGGTGTTGAAAGTCAGACTCGACGGCAGAATCACGCCCACGGTTTTCCTTGTGCCGTCACCCAGCACCACCGTGTGGCTGACGCACTTGCCGTCGAAATAGACATTGGCCTGCTTGACGACCGAAACATTGTCGAATTGCGACATTTAGATACCCCAGAGTTTCTGAATGATGGCCTTGGCGATGAAGCCGACCATGCCGAAAGAAAGCACGAAGAAGAGCACGAAAGTGCCCATTTTTCCGGCTTTCGACTTCCAGGCGATTTCGCCGATGATGAAAAGCATGAACAGGATGAAGGCGCCGACTCCCCAGGTTGCCCCGAAGTCCGCAAGTTGTTCCTCGGTAAAACCGAAGAGGGTGCCACCATCCATCGGGTGAGCCTAGCCCTTCCTGGCGCGCAGGTTGGCGGCGATGCGCATGCGCAGTGCGTTGAGCTTGATGAATCCGCCCGCATCGCGCTGGTCGTAGGCGCCGGCATCGTCCTCGAAGGTGGCGATGGTCGGATCGAACAGCGAGTCGGTCTTTGAATCGCGGCCGACGACGATGACATTGCCCTTGTACAACTTGACGCGGACGAAGCCATTGACGACCTGCTGGGTATGGTCGATCAGCACCTGCAGCGCCTCGCGCTCGGGGCTCCACCAGTAGCCGTTATAGACCAGGCTGGCGTAACGCGGCATCAGGTCATCCTTGAGGTGGGCAACTTCGCGGTCGAGGCAGACCGACTCGATGGCGCGGTGCGCGCGCAGCATGATGGTTCCGCCCGGAGTCTCGTAGCAGCCGCGCGACTTCATGCCGACGTAGCGGTTCTCGACGAGGTCTAGACGGCCGATGCCGTGCTTGCCGCCGAGTTCGTTCAGTCTTGCCAGCACCTCGGCGGGGCTCATGCGGATTCCGTTCAGCGCAACGAGATCGCCCTTCTCGTAGTCGAGGTCCAAGTATTCGGCGGCATCCGGCGCCTTTTCCGGCGACACGGTCCAGCGCCACATCGATTCTTCGGCTTCAGCCGCCGGGTTTTCGAGGTGACGGCCTTCGTAGCTGATATGCAGCAGGTTGGCGTCCATCGAGTAGGGCGAGCCGCCCTGCCTGTGCTTCATGTCGACCGGGATGTTGTGCTGCTCGGCATAGGCCATCAGCTTCTCGCGCGACAGCAGGTCCCACTCGCGCCACGGGGCAATGATCCTGATGCCTGGCTTCAGCGCATAGGCGCCGAGTTCGAAGCGCACCTGGTCATTGCCCTTGCCTGTGGCGCCATGCGAAATGGCGTCGGCGTTGGTCAGGTTGGCGATCTCGATCAGGCGCTTGGCGATCAGCGGGCGGGCAATCGACGTGCCGAGCAGGTATTCGCCTTCATAGACGGCGTTGCAGCGGAACATCGGAAAGACAAAATCGCGCACAAATTCTTCGCGCAGATCGTCGATGAAGACGTTCTCCGGCCGGATGCCGCACTGCAGCGCCTTGGCCCGCGCCGGTTCCAGTTCCTCGCCCTGGCCGAGGTCGGCGGTGAAGGTCACAACTTCACACTGGTAGGTATCTTGCAACCACTTGAGGATGACCGAGGTATCGAGGCCACCGGAATAGGCCAGTACTGCTTTCTTGACTTCGCTCATTTATGTTCCCTTACTTGGTTTCAATCCTGCCCAGAAGCAGGTATTCCATTAACGCTTTCTGCACATGCAGACGGTTCTCGGCCTCGTCCCAAACCACCGACTGCGGACCGTCGATCACCTCGGCAGTCACCTCCTCGCCACGATGTGCTGGCAGGCAATGCATGAACAGCGCATCGCGATGCGCCTCTCGCATCATCGGGCCATCGACGCACCAGGAGGCAAAGGCCTCTCTGCGTACCTCGTTTTCCGCCTCGAAGCCCATCGAGGTCCACACATCGGTATTCACCAGGTCGGCGCCCCGACAGGCATCCCTCGGGTCAGCGAAGACCTCGAAATGCGAGCGGTCGACAATCCCGATCAGTTCCGGCTTGATCTCGTAACCTGGCGGGGTGGACACGTTCAGCTTGAAATCCATAACCTCGGCGGCCTGCAGCCAGGTGTTGCACATATTGTTGGCATCCCCGACCCAGGCCACGGTCTTGCCCTGAATACAACCACGGTGCTCGATGTAGGTGCAGATGTCGGCAAGGATCTGGCACGGATGATATTCGTTGGTCAGGCCGTTAATCACCGGCACGCGCGAATTCGCGGCGAAGCGCTCGATGATCTCCTGCTCGAAGGTGCGAATCATGACGAGGTCGCTCATGCGCGAGATTACCTGCGCCGCGTCCTCGACCGGTTCGCCGCGCCCCAGTTGCGAATCGCGGGTATTCAGGTAAATCGCCGTGCCGCCAAGTTGATGCATGCCGGCCTCGAATGACAGGCGCGTGCGCGTGCTGGCTTTTTCGAAAATCATCACCAAGGTTCGGTCGCAAAGCGGCCAGTGCTTGCGATAGGACTTGAACTCGTTCTTGATCCAGCGCGTGCGCCACAAGAGATACTCAAACTCGTCGCGCGTGAAATCGCGGAACTGCAGAAAGTGCTTGATCGCCATGTCAGGACGTCAGGAAATCCCTGATCAGGGGAATGCTGCGGTCGACCAGTTCGCGTGCCTCATTCTCACTGAAAATGAGCGGCGGCAGCAGACGGATCACCTTGTCGGCAGTCACATTGATCAGTAGCCCGGCAGCCAGCGCCCTGCCGACGAGTTCGCCGCACGGACGATCGAGTTCAATGCCGATCATCAGGCCGTGGCCGCGAATCTCGACAACGCCCTTGACGCCGGCCAGCGCCGCTGCGAACAACTCGCGGATCAGCGCGCCAATGCAATCTGCCTGTGCCATCAGGCCATCCTGCTCGATGGTGGCAATCGTCGTCAGCGCCGCTACGCACGCCAGCGGGTTGCCACCGAAGGTCGAGCCGTGCTTGCCCGGTCCGAAGAGTCCAGCCGCCAGGCCGCCGGCCAGGCAGGCGCCGATCGGCACACCCGACCCGAGACCCTTGGCCAGCGTCGCGATATCCGGCTGAATGCCGGCGTGCTGGTAGCCGAACCACTTGCCGGTACGCGCCATGCCGCACTGTACCTCGTCGCAGATCAGCAACCAGCCCTGCTTGTCACACAACCGGCGCAGCCCTTTCTGGAATTCCAGCGAAGCGAGATTGATGCCGCCTTCACCTTGAATGATTTCCAGCATCACCGCGACGATGTTCTTGTTGCGCCTGCCGATCGCCTTGATCGCTTCCAGATCGTCATACGGCACGCGAATGAAGCCGGAGACGAGCGGTTCAAAACCCGCCTGCGCCTTGCGGTTGCCGGTGGCCGAAAGCGTTGCCATCGTCCGGCCGTGGAAGGCCTTTTCCATGACGACAATGGTCGGCGAGTCGATACCCTTCTTGTGGCCGTAGTAGCGCGCCAGCTTGATCGCAGCTTCATTGGCTTCGCAACCGGAATTGCAGAAGAAGACTTCCGGCATGCCGGACAGTTCAGCCAGCTTGTCGGAGAGTAGCTCCTGTTCGTGGATGTGATACAGGTTCGAAGTGTGCAACAGGCGTCCCGCCTGGTTGGCAATCGCCGATACCAGGCGCGGATGCGCATGGCCGAGCGTCGAAACGGCAATCCCCGACAATGCGTCCAGGTACTCCCTGCCCTCGGTGTCGGTAATCCGGCACCCCTGACCGTGGCTGAACGCCACCGGCAGTCGGGCGTAGGTATTCATCAAATGCGACATCAGGCAACCCCAGAAAACGAAAACGGCGGCCAATGCCGCCGGAACCACTGCCACTCCGATAGTGCCGCAGAAGACGACCGGAGTTACTTGAAGGAAAATTCTAAGTCAAAAAGTAAGCCTTGTATAGAACGACAAAAGCACAAGTGTGCCGTTCGCAATCCACAGCAGCGGAAAATCGCTGATAAGCGACGCATTGGCCATAATAATGGCAAGCATGGGCGCTTCTGCTAGAATGCTCCGAGACTCGGTCGCAACGGCCGCCAAAGCACAGTGGAACAATGACAACCCCAGAATCGACCACCTTCATCATCATTGGCCTCACCAAACAAGGACGCAGGTTTCGCCCCAGCGACTGGGCAGAACGTCTTTGCGGAGTCATGTCCGCCTTCGGCGCTGAACGCAAGATGAAATACTCACCCTACGTCGGGCCCGGCGACTATGAAGGCGAGAAAGCCGTGTTCGTCGAAGGCCGCCTGGGCGAAATCGAGCCGATGGCCTACCGCTTCATGCTCAACTTCGCACAGGATAACGACCTGCAAATTATCGACGGTGTCTGCCCGCTTGACGGCAAGAAATAGCGGAGCCTCGCCCTTTGGCCAAGTTCGCGGACCAGTCGGTTCCAGTAGCGGAAGCGCCCTCGGCCAGCGGTCCACCTGCGTATTACTTGTTGAGTACGCGAGCAGCTATCCCACCATGTCCAGTAGTGATCCGCGCTCAACCCAGGACTTGCCGGAGGAGCCCGATGTCGCGACACTGGAGCACCTAACCCGAGTGACGACGGGCACCCGCAAGCTTGGTCCTTGCATTGGCCCCCTCAACCCTTACTAGCCGCGAACGCCACAGCAGCGTCGCCACTGCGGCCAACAACGCAGAAGCACAAACGCCATGGGCGACCACGGCCCATAGGTCAAGCCCGCCCAGCACCATCAAACCGCCGAGAGCCAGTTCAAGGATCAACAGGGCGAGCACCATCCTCGCAGTTTTCCGATGGGAATCTCCAGCTAGCAACCGCACGGCCGCCGTACCGAGTAGGACTACGGTGCCGACGGCAAGGTAGCGGTGCAGGAGGTGAAGCATGACCCCACCCGCATCACCGTTCAACGGTGCTGCGTCTTGCCTGAGTAAGGGATTGAGCGCTGAGATCCCGGCGGCGGCAGGCCACCAGGCGCCATCACAGTCCGGGACCGAGGTGCAGGCAAGCGCGGCATAGCTAGCCCCCAGCCAGGCGCCGAACATCACCGTCAACGACAGTCCGCCAATGCCAAGGTGCAACAACAATCCCGGCCGCAGCTCGCTCACCGGGAAGCCATCCCTATTGCAAGCCAGAACAACGCGCCAAGAAAAGGTCACGAGACCAAGTCCCCCCATAATGTTGAGAAAACCAACAGCCACGCGCCGCGGGTCTGAACTCCAGATACCGAGCATTGCCAGTGCCAGCATCAGCAATAGCAACAGCGACGCGTAGTGGATGGCCGGCAGCAGCGGACGGGGGCGCAGACAAAGCCAAACCAGGAGGCAACCGAGCACCAGTGATGTCGAAGCAGCAAAGCGATGGAAGACTCTGACGATGCCAAACTCCAGCGCCTGTGGTTCGCGACCAAGCAACTGTCCGTAGCACGCCGGCCAGTCACCGCAGCCGAGGCCAGCTCCATCCAGACGCATCATGGCACTTACCAGGACAACAAGGGCCGAGAGGACGGTGAGCGCCAATGCAAGGCTTCTGATCCTGCGCAAGCGCGCAGCGTCCCCTTCCGTCAAGGCAGGTTGCCTGAATCAGGTGAGACGCGCAATTCGTGATTCAACCAGAGGAGAACGCCGAAAACCACCATCGCACCTGCCTGATGGGCGGCGCCGAGGGCGACGGGAACGGCAGCAAGCAGCGTCCAGATACCCAATCCGACCTGCATTGCCACAGCAGCCAGCAGCAGAGTGGCCACCGACTGTGCCCGGTCGGAAACAACGGGCGCTCGGCTTCTCACCCAAAACCAGGGAACCATCACGGCCAGCAGCCAAGCACCTGCCCGGTGATCGAACTGGACCAAGGCCATGTTGCTGAACAAATTGAGATACCAGGGGTCAAGAACGAAACTCTCCGGCGGCAGCACGTGGCCGTTCATCAGGGGAAAGGTATTGTAAGCCTTGCCAGCGCGTATTCCGGCAACAAAGCCGCCCGTGATGACCATATAGAACGCCAGGACGGCCAGCCAGAATCCGGTTCGCTGCAATCCCCGCAACGTGGCATCGGCCGTAACCCGTACGCGCTCGCTCCACAAGCCAAGGGCGACCCACATCATCGCGATGAAGATCAGGAAAGCCAGCGACAGATGCGCGGTAAGACGGTACTGGCTGACTCGGGGATCATCGACCAGGCCGCTCTTGACCATGTACCAGCCCATCGCGCCCTGCATCCCGCCGAGCACGAAAATGCCGAGAAGCTTCGGAATCAGCGGCGGGTCAAGCTTTCGCCACAACAGAAAATAGGCAAATGGCACCAGGAAGACGACGCCGATCAATCGCCCAAGCACCCGATGCCAGTACTCCCAATAGAAGATGGACTTGAATTCGTCCAGCGACATCTGGTGATTCACCTTCTGGTATTCGGGAGTCTTCTTGTACTTGTCGAAGGCCTCATCCCAATCGGCCTTATTGAGCGGCGGAATGACGCCAATAATCGGCTTCCATTCGACGATCGACAGGCCGGAATGGGTCAGGCGCGTGACGCCACCCACCACAAGAATCGCGAATACCATTGCGAGATTTTATGCTCCGGCCCTGGCAGCCGTAACAGCATGTGACAGTTTGTCGCAGATCTTGACACAAATCATATATTCGAGCGCCTGCCGTCGGTAGCCTTCCGGCGGTAGCCTTCCGGTCATTTGATCCGGTATTTCGGGTTCCAGTTTTCAGGTAATCAACCGTGTGCAACACGCACCAACGATGGAGGAGAAAAGCATGACCAACGACGACGACATCCCCTTCATGCAGAAGCTGCTGGACAACCACTTCCTGCTTCTGTTCCTCGGCGTGGCCTCCCCCGGCCTGCTCTATATCCTGTGGGGCATCATCGATATCATGAACGTGCCACTCGCCAAGTAACTCATTCAATCAAAGGGAGAAGAATATGAGTGCAATTCTGCCGCCGTCAGAACGGCTCTGGTGGAAACAACCCATCGCCGGGGTCGAATGGGCGTGGATTGGTATCGCTTTCGTATGGGGCATGATCATGTTCGGCATGATGCTCTATTGGCACATTTACGGTAAGCAGAACCTCTCGAACGAGGTCTACAAGACCACGCCAGAGATGTTTGCCGCCAAGGCCGAGAAATTTATCGCCGAGAACACCGTCCGTATGGAAATGGGCCTGCAAGGACAGGAAATCCCGGTCGTCAAGGTTCCGGCCGGCGGGGAGGGTTACCTGATCGCCCGTCTGTGGAACTGGTACCCGATTCTCGAACTGGAAGCGGGCAAGCAATACAAGATCCATCTCTCCTCGATGGACTACAACCACGGTTTTTCGCTGCAGCCGGTCAATATCAATATTCAGGTCCTTCCCGGCTATGAGCATGTGGTCAAGATGACGCCGATCAAGGCAGGCACCTACGCCATCGTCTGCAACGAATACTGCGGCATCGGTCACCATTCGATGCTTGGCCGTATCTACGTCAAATAAGGGGGGACACAGATGGCCACTACTTATCGTACCTGCCCGATTTCCGGGCTGCAATTCGAGAACCACGCCGAAAAGCTGATGCGCTGGAATGCCGTCGCCGGCGTTCTCTGGCTGCTGGTTGGCGGCATCACGGCGCTGCTCGTCATCCTGACCCGCTGGCCGGCAATCAAGCTGCTGCCGGCTGACGAGTTCTATACGATCCTCACCGCCCACGGCATCGACATGCTGATCCTGTGGATCCTGTTCTTCGAAATGGCGGTTCTCTACTTTGCCTCATCGACGCTGCTGAGATGCCGGCTGGCGACACCCAAGGTGGCGTGGCTCGGCTTCTGGCTGATGGTCATCGGCGGCATCATGACCAATGTCGCCATCTTCCAGGGCGGGTCGAGCGTGATGTTCACCTCGTATGTCCCGATGCAGGCCGCACCGCACTTCTACCTCGGCATCATCCTGGTCGCCGTCGGCGCGCTGCTCGGCACCGCGGTGTTTTTCGGGACGCTGGTGGTCGCCAAGAAGGACAAGACCTACACCGGCTCACTGCCACTCGTCGTTTTTGGCGCGCTGACCGCAGCGATCATCGCCACGTTCACGATCCTGGCCGGCGCCGGCATCCTGATTCCGACCTTCTTTTGGTCGGTCGGCCTGATCAAGGAAATCGACGCACAGTTGTACCGCATGGTCTGGTGGGGCCTAGGCCACTCGTCGCAGCAGATCAACGTTGCAGCCCACGTTTCCATCTGGTACCTGACGGCTGCCGTGATCTTCGGCGCCAAGCCGCTGTCGGAAAAAGTGTCCCGCGGTGCCTTCCTGCTCTACATCCTCTTCCTGCAACTGGCCAGCGCGCACCACCTGCTGTCCGACCCCGGGATGAGCGCCGAGTGGAAGGTGCTGAACACCTCCTACTTCATGTACTTCGCGGTGATGGCCTCGATGATCCACGGCTTTACGGTTCCCGGCGCCATCGAAGCGGCACAACGGCGCAAGGGTTTCACCAACGGCCTGTTCGAATGGCTGCGCAAGGCGCCGTGGGGCAACCCGGTGTTCTCCGGCATGTTCATCTCGCTGGTCAGCTTCGGCTTCCTCGGCGGCATCTCCGGTGTCGTCCTCGGCACCGAACAGATCAACATGCTGATGCACAACACCTTCTACGTTCCGGGTCACTTCCACACCACCGTGGTCACCGGCACGACGCTGGCGTTCATGTCGATCACCTACCTGCTGGTGCCGGTCCTGTTCCGCCGTGAGATGATCCTCCCCAAGCTGTGCCAGATTCAGCCCTACCTGTTCGGTATCAGCATGTCCATCCTCGGTTTGGTGATGATGGGCGCCGGTACGCTGGGCGTTTCCCGTCGTCACTGGGACATGGCCTTCTCGGGCGCACCGTTCCAGTATGAGTGGCCGGGTGCCGCCTACCTGATGATGGGCCTGACCGGCATCTTCGGTGTCATCGCGGTCATTGGCGGCGGACTCTGGATCCTTCTCGTCGTCGGCTCCCTGCTCTTCGGCAAGAAGCTTGATGGCGGCAAGGTTTCCGACAAGCCGACGCCGATCCCGGCGAATCCGATTGCCGCAGCGGCATCGCATTCGGGTAGCGACGAGCACGTCGGTGTGCCGGGCACGGTGGTTCTGGCCGGACTGTTGTTCGTCTGCTTCGTCCTTTACTACTTCGTCAACTGGAAGTACCTGTCCGAAGTCTGGTTGTTGAGCTAGACTGCGCGGCTCCCCGCGTCAAAGGCGCGGGGACCTGCCTCAATCGGGCTTGGCATTCAGGCCCGATTCAAGCAGGTTTCACCCGGGTATAATCATTCGAGCACGACGCCCCAAGAACTTATGCAATCAACACTACCGCCAAGCACTTCCGGGCTGCCTATCCGCGCCATTCTGAGCCTGTTCAAGCTGCGCATTGGCGTCGTCATCACGTTCACAGCGCTGGCCGGCTTGGCTGTCAGCCCCGGAGCCAGTCTGACCTGGATGCAACTGATCGTGCTGACGCTTTCCGTCCTGGTTTCATCAGCCAGCGCCGGCGCCTTCAACCAGTATTACGAGCATGATCTGGACCCGCTCATGGCGCGCACCAGGACACGGCCGTTCGTCACCGGCGAGATCAAGCATGGTCCGGTCTGGCTCGTCATCATCGCGGCCTTGACGGTGCTCTCCGTCGGTGCTGCGTGGATTGCGCTCAATGCCTGGTCGGCCCTGTTCGTCTTTCTTGGCGCCTTCTTCTACGCCATCGTATACACCGTCTGGCTCAAGCGCCGCACCTGGCTCAACATCGTTTTTGGCGGACTAGCTGGCAGCTGGGCAGTCCTGGCTGGCGCAGCCGCTGCCGATCCTCATCTGGGAGCAGTTCCGCTGGCCCTCGCTTTCGTTCTCTTCCTGTGGACGCCGCCGCACTTCTGGAGTCTTGCCATCGCCTTCCGCGAGGACTACAAGGCAGCCGGCGTGCCCATGTTGCCGGTCGTCGTTGGCGACCAGCGGGCAGCGCAGACCATCTTTTACAGCACGCTGGCGCTGGTCGCAGCTTCATTCTTGCCGCTGGCTTTCGGGCTCGGACCCATCTACGCCATCGGTGCCGTAGCAGGCGGTTTCCTGTTCATCCAGAAAGCATGGCGCCTGGCCCAGGAACCGACCCGCAAGACCGCGATGGCCTGTTTCTTTTCCTCTCTGGTTCAATTGACCCTGGTGCTGCTGGCGGCGATTATCGACGCCCGCCTTTGATCCGGCGATTCGTGGTGATTCCCGCGTTCTTGCGTATCGCACTGGCCACGGTCGCTTTCCTGGCCGCGGACGCGCTGCTGGCTGCGGATGCTGCAGACGAGAAGCCCAAACTCACCGCGCGACCGCAGGGCGTCAAGACCGAGCTTGCACTGACCACGCTGGACGAGAAGACAGCCTTCGAACGCTCGCAGAGTGCGATCGGCAAACAGGTTGGCAATTTCGTCCTGCTCGACCGCCAAGGCAAACCTGTGGAACTCTCGCGCTATCGCGGAAAGCCGCTGCTGGTCAGCTTCATCTACACGGCCTGCTTCCAGGTCTGCCCGACCACCACCCGCAATTTGCAAAAGGCCGTGCAGAACACGGTCAGCGTTCTCGGCGCCGACAGGTTCAACGTGATCAGTATCGGCTTCAACCAGCCGTTCGATTCGCCCCAGGCGCTCAAGGACTTTTCGGTGCAGTACGGCATCAGCCTGCCGAACTGGGAATTCCTCAGCCCGTCGCCGGCGATACTCGACGACCTCACCGCCAACTTCGGTTTCAGCTACGTCGCCACCGCCGCCGGTTTCGACCACCTGAACCAGGTCACGATGGTCGACGCCGAAGGGCAGATCTTTCGCCAGGTCTACGGGGAAAAATTCAACGCCTCGGACCTGGCCGAACCCCTCAAGGCGATGATCGCGGGCGCCGCCATTCCACCCGAAACAGATACCTTGAAGGAAATCATGGAGCGGGTAAGGATTCTTTGTTCGGTCTATGACCCGGTGACCGGCAGATACCGCACCAATTACTCCGTCTATTTCATGATTGCCGGCTTCCTGACCTTCACGGGATTTACGATCTACCTCTGCGTGCATTTCTGGAAAAACCGGCGACGCCGCGTCATTCCTTCCGCCTGACAAATCACTTGCAAGCCGGCAAGATCCGGCTTGAGTCGCGCACCTGCCTCGCTCTGCCGGCAGGACGGCACGCCGGCGGCATCAGCACAGAAGCTCCCGTGCGCAATTTCCCATGGCTTTTTTTGGACTTGATATGCGTCAAGCAGGTATTTGGGTCGGCGACATATAATTTTCCGCTAATGCTTTGACGCCCAGACGTTCTTTGGACACATCAGGTGAGTTTGCACAGTTCCGTTCGCAGCAACACACAAGCCCTGTTTCAGCGGATCGAAGAGGCATTTGATGCGCCATTCGGGGGCGCCAACAACCCGTTGCGTCATCTCGGTGCGATGGGACTGTACCTGCTGTGGATTGTCGTCGGCACCGGACTCTACCTCTACACCGTACTCGATATCAGTATCACCGGCGTCTACGATTCGATCGGCTACCAGTCGCGGGAGCTGTGGTATTTCGGCGGCATCCTGCGCAGCCTGCATCGCTACGCTTCCGACGCCTTCGTTCTGGTCATGGTGCTGCACCTCATCCGTGAGTGGGCCTATGGCCGTTACTACGGATTCCGCTTCTACTCCTGGATCACGGGCGTACCGCTGATCTGGCTGGTCTACGCATCCGGCATCGGCGGCTACTGGATCGTCTGGGACCAGTTGGCCCAGTTCTCGGCCACCGCGACAACCGAACTCCTCGACTGGCTACCCATATTCAGCGAGCCGGCGGCGCGCAATTTCCTCGCGCCGGACTCCATCAACGATCGTTTCTTCACCATGCTCGTCTTCATCCACATAGGGATACCGCTACTGCTGATTCTCGGCCTCTGGGCGCACGTCCATCGCATCAGCCTCGTCGATTACCTGCCCTCGCGGCAATTGATGCTGGGAACCATGGGGGTTCTGATTCTGCTCGCCCTGGTCAAACCGGCGCTCAGCGATGCCCCGGCCAATCTCGCGCTCGCACCCGCCGAACTTCACCTTGACTGGTTCATATTGTTCATCCATCCGCTGACCGACATCAGCTCACCCGCCATTGTCTGGACGCTGCTGTTCGCCGTCACCATCCTGCTCACCATCCTGCCGTTCCTGCCGCATCCGAAGCCCGAGCCAGTCGCGCTGGTCGGCGCCGCCAACTGCAGTGGCTGCAGTCGCTGCCACGTCGACTGCCCGTACGCCGCGATAACGATGGAGCCGCATCCGCACCGCCCGGACTTCAAGATCGCCGTCGTCGATCCCGATCTCTGCGCGAGTTGCGGCATCTGTGCCGGTTCCTGCCCCTCATCGACGCCATTCCGCCGCCAGGAACAACTGTTGACCGGCATCGACATGCCGCAGCAGACGGTGAACGACCTCCGCCAGCACCTTGAAGATGCGCTCACCAGACTCGAAGGGCGCTCCCGGATAGTCATCTTCGGCTGCGACCGCGGCGCCGACGCGAAGGCGCTGGCAGCCCCCGACACCGCCGTCATCAGTCTGATGTGCACGGGCATCCTGCCCCCGTCGTTCGTCGAATACGCGCTGCGCGGCGGTGCCGACGGGGTCATGCTGACCGGTTGCCGCAGCGGCGGTTGCGATTTTCGCCTCGGTGACCGGTGGACCGCAGAACGCATGACCGGCCAACGCGAACCACGCCTGCGCAGCAAAGTCCCTCTGGCCCGACTGCAACTGGTTTCCGCCTCCCGCAACGACGGCAAGGTGCTGGCCGCTGCCTTGCAGGAATTCCGGACACGAATCGAAACCCAGGCAATTTCCGACGACCCGTTACCACCCTACTTCCGGAGAACTTCCCATCATGCTTAAGCCCGCCGCCATTGTCGGTCAGGTGATCCTTTACGGCGCATTTGCGGCCTTCATCGGATATTTTGCAACGTCCCCAAAATACCGGCAGATTCCCGATGACGTCGCCCTGATCAAGCTTTCAATCAGTCACCTTGGTGATCGCGAATGTCGCAAGCGGACCCCGGAAGAACTGCAGAAGCTGCCCCCCAACATGCGGGCGCCGATGGACTGCCCGCGTGAACGCTCCGACATCAACCTGGAAATCGACATCGATGGGCAACCAGCCTTCCGGACAGTGATGCATCCGACCGGCCTCTACAAGGATGGCGTGTCCACGGTATACAAGCGCTTCGAGTTGAAGGCCGGCAGTCATCAGCTAGCGGTCAGGATGAACGACAACCTGGTCAAGCCAGGCTTCAATTTCGTCAAGGAAGAACAGGTGACGCTCAAGCCGGCCCAGGTCATGGTGATCGACTTCAACCCGGACAAGGGCGGGCTCTTCTTCAAGTAGCGCCCCGGTCGGACAACACCCAACACGATTCGTCTCTCCCTACTCTCCTGAGCGGACACAAACCATGGTCAAACTTCTCCAACAGATCCTGCGCTGGTTTTTCATGCGCATCGAGAACATTTTCAATGTGGCCTTCGGCGACAAGCTGAACCCCTTCTATCACCTCGGCACCATCAGTTTCTGGCAGTTCTGGCTGCTGGTAGGGACCGGCCTCTATCTCTACATCTTTGCCGAAACGGGAATCAACGACGCGTACCAGTCGGTCGAACGCATCACCCACAACCAGTGGTGGGCCGGCGGCATCATGCGCAGCATCCACCGCTACGCCACCGACGGCATGATCCTGACGATGATCCTGCACCTGCTGCGGCACTTCGCCTACGATCGCTATCGTGGCTTCCGCTCCTTCTCGTGGCTTACCGGTGTTGCCCTGATCTGGCTGGTCTACATCGCCGGCGTCAACGGCTTCATGCTGGTGTGGGACAAACTGGCGCAATTCGTCGTCATCGCCACGGCCGAGTGGTTCGACGTACTGCCGATGTTCAACGGCACGCTGATTCGCAACTTCCTCTATCTCGAAAGCGTCAACAGCCGACTGTTCACCCTGCTTGCCTTCGTTCACATCGGCGCGCCGCTGATCGTCGTTTTCATCATGTGGATCCACGTCCAGCGCGTGCCACGCGCCCACATCAATCCGCCACGCCCGATCTCCATCGCCGTAACGCTGATGTTCGTCGTCCTTGCCCTGGTCAAGCCCATTCTCAGCCAGGGCGGCGAGGCAGACATGTCGGTCGTGCCCACCAACATCGACTTCGACTGGTTCGAACTGCCCGTCCTGGCACTCGTCTACGTCACCAACCCGCTGCACCTGTGGTTCTGGGTACTCGGGCTGACCGCGTTGCTGTTCCTGACCCCATGGCTTCCACCCAAACGGCGCGGCGCCGCCAAGGAGCAGACCAGCATCACCTTCCATCCCGACCACAAGGCGGTCACCGCCCGCTTCGGCGAAACGCTGCTCGACGCCGGACTGCGTCAGGACATCAACCTGCCCTACGAGTGTCGCAACGGCGGCTGCGGCGCCTGCAAGTGCACGGTTCTCGCCGGCAAGGTCGATCCCGGCCTCTACCAGCCCAGCGCGCTGTCGGCGGAGGAACTGGCACAGGGCAAGGTGCTGTTGTGCTGCGCCACCGCCATCGACGACGCGGAAATCGAGTACGACGCCAGTGCGGCGGTGAAGGCGTTCAAGGAATACCGCGCCCGGGTCGTCAAGATGGAGAAACTCACCTACGACGTCATGCGCGTTCTCCTCAAACTGCCTGAAGGACAGCAGATCCCGTTCAAGGCCGGCCAGTACATCAATATCATCCTCGACGACGGCCAGCGGCGCGCCTTCTCGTTTGCCAACCCACCGCATGAGGCGGAGTTCGTCGAACTCCAGATCCGCCTGATGAAGGGGGGACTTTTCACCACCCGCGTCTTCGAGAAAATGAAGGAAGGCGACGAAGTCCGCTTCGAAGGCCCGATCGGCGACTTCTCGCTGCGCGAATCGCAACGGCCGATCGTCTTCGTCGCTGGCGCCACGGGCTTCGCGCCGGTCAAGAGCATGGTCGAGGATGCGTTCAAGCGCGGCCTCAAACGCGAAATCCATCTCTACTGGGGTGTCAAACAGCTGCGCGACCTCTACCTGCCAAAGTTGCCGCAGCAATGGGCGCGCGACCATGCCAACTTCCACTTCATCCCCGTACTCTCCGACCCGGCACCGGAAGACGTCTGGAACGGTCGCACCGGCCTGGTGCATGAGGCCATTCTCGAAGATTTCCCGGAACTGAAGGGGCACGAGATCTATGCCTGCGGTTCGGTACGAATGGTCGAGGCGATCTTCCCCTTCCTCAAGAGCCACGGCGCGGAAGATGGCGCCTGTTTCTCCGATGCGTTCACCGTATCGGCGCGTTCGATGGCATTCCAACCGCTCGCGAAGTAATTGCGCCAAAGGGCCGCTGCGCATGACCGCGCAGCGGCCATCGTTGCCTTATTCCATTCCCAGAACAATCGTGGCGCGAAGACGAGCCGCCGACAACGCAATGAGCACGGCAAGGCGAAGCCGACAAAGTCATGGTTGGTCTGGAAATGGAATCACTGTCCGATCAGACGGCGCAGGACCAACTCAAGCGATTCTTCATCCATGCGCCCCAGACGGGTCGAATCGATTTGACCATCCCGTCCGATCACTACCGTGTACGGCAGACCCTTGACCTGTAGGCCTGGAGTCGGGTCGGCAGCGCCGGCCACGAGGACAGGATAAGAAACCGGCGTCGTCTTGATGAAGGACGCCACCTTGGCCTCATCGTCCAGGCCAATCCCGACGAACTGCACACCCCACGATGCGTAGTGACTGTTCAGGCGTGAAAACGCCGGCATCTCGTCGACGCACGGCTTGCACCAGCTCGCCCAGTAGTTGACCACCAGCACCTTGCCCTTCCACTGGGCGACAGGCTGCGGACGACCGCCAAGATCGGGCAAAATCAGTGCAAAAATGTTGTCGACCGCAAGCTTGGCCTCTTCCGAATTCATTGTCTGCGATGCGATCAGGCCAGGCGGACGATTCGCAGACTCCGGGCTGGCGTGGTTGAGCAATCGATACCCGAGCAGGCCGACCGTCAACAGCGACGCCACTCCCGCCGCGACAGCCACTCGCAATGCGGTCTGTTCCTTCATCGCCCCTGTCTTACCGACATCGCCTTCAGGCAGATCAGGACGAACATCAGACCGCCGATGATGGCAATCAGTCCGCCAAGTCCCATCATGCCCATACCCAGTTTCTGCGGCAGGGTGACCAGCGCCTGTTCGGCCCCCGCGACCTTACGCTGCACGCCATAGCCGCCCGACCAGGCAAGGCCGAGTACGTGAATCAACTGCCCGCCGCCATAGACATAGGGCTGCCAGACGGCCATGCGACCTTCCGCCTTGGCGAAGCCAAGGGTCGGCAGCAGCACATAGGCCAGCCCCATGAACGCCAGCGTGACGCCAACCGTCGATCCGTGGTAGTGGGCAGGGATGACGACGTTGACGCCCTGGATCATGTAACCAAGCACACCGCCCAGTGCGAACAGGGCAAATGAAGCAACGAAGGCGGATTTGGCTGGATCGGCAGTTACTCGGCGTACGCCCCACAGAGACAGCCCCCCCGCGAGGATCAGCGGACCCATGTAAGGATGGCCCCACTTCATCAATTTGGCGAACAACTCCATGTGCGGCAACGAACCCGGCGGGACCGTCAGATAGATCAGCGGCACCGAAAGCAGCGGCAGTGAAGCGACAAGAAATAGCGCTGCCAAGGCACGCGGCGAGGCGACCGGAGGCCTTCCCAGACAGCTGGCGATCCAGAGCCAGGCCACGACCATGAGAAGCGAATGCTGAAACTGAAGGACGTGGCCGCCGCCCCAGAAGACGACCTCGTAATAGATCTTCTCCTCGATGCTGGGGATCACCCACCACGACCAGAAAAAGGCAAGCATCGCGATAAAGGCGGCGACCGCGCCAAAGAAGGCACCGAGGCGCAGCGGCTCGCCAAACGCACGTTGCGGCCAAGTCGTCAGCAACGCGCGGACCACGGCCAAACTGAAGCCTGCACCACAAATCCACAAGGAAGCAAAGAACACCGGCTGCTGCAAGACCGGAATGTAGTTATTGAGGACTGGCTCGGCGCCGGGAAAGAATGGGGAAATCGTCATGACCAGCGTGCCCAGCGCCGCCAGGCCGAAACCACTCCAGCCCAGCCACGCCAACCCGGCGCCGCCGACTGCGCTCCAGATCACGACGGCAAAAGCCATGAACCAGATCGCCACCGAAAGATCGACATGGACCACCAGCGCCGCACGGAAGAATTCCTTCAGCGGGAAGATATCCTGGATTCCCGGGGTGCGGGAGAGAACCAGCAGCATGGCCAGCAGTCCGGAGCCGATCAGCGCCAATACGCCCAACCAGAGCCAGGCACGGGCCAGCGCCGCAGGCGTTCCTGCAGGAACCGTCACGGCCTGCGATTCGACACTATCCACACTCACCTCGCGCAAAAGGGAAGGAGTATAGAGGGCCGTCAGGCGATGCACCAGTGTCTGTCCGCGCACCACGTCAATGCGAAGCGAAAATTCCGGGTAGCAGGCAACATGAAGATGTCCGGTCTGTTCGGTCCCGCCGGCCTCAGTGTCATCTGGAAGCCCGGAAAAATGCCACGGTGCTTGGCTCTGTGCTATCGCCAATTGACTAGTGTCTAGTTCCAAAGACGTATTGTTCGAGAGCCAACCGGGTGACATCATCCCCCAACGTATTTTTTGACAAAAATCAAATATGAACGCCAGTCACCCGATCAATATCGAGGCACTGCTGACCCACATTCCACTATTCGAAGGGTTGGGACATGATGAGATTTCGCGCATCGCCCGTTCCACGCGCGAGATCCACATCAACAAGGGCGACATCCTTTTCCACAAGGGGGACCCCAATAACGGCTTTTACCTGCTCGTCTACGGCCAGATCAAGCTAGCCTTCACCTCGCAGCAGGGCAACGAAAAGGTGGTCGAGATACTGCAACAGGGGAAAAGCTTCGGGGAAGCCGTCATGTTCATGGAAAAGCCCTACATCGTCTTCGCCCAGGCGCTGGCTGATTCGTTGCTGTTGCACGTATCCAGGCAAGCGGTGTTCGACGAACTCGAGCGTGACCACAACCTGTGCCGCAAGATGCTGGCCGGGATGGCCATGCGCCTGCACCAGCTTATGGCTGACGTCGAATCCTACTCGCTGCATTCCGGCAAGGAACGCATCATCGGTTACCTGCTGCGTGAACTTGCTGAAACGAAGCAGAACGGTGCCAATGCCGCCGTCACCCTGCCAACCAACAAGGGCGTCATCGCCTCCCGTCTCAATCTGACCCAGGAGCACTTCTCGCGTATCCTGCACGAACTGACCGGCCTCGGCTTGATCATCGTCGAGGGACGCAAGATCCACATTCCGAGCGTCGCAAGACTGCGGCAGCACGAGGGCTGAGCGGCGTACTCCGGCAAACAAAACGGGGTGAGAAT
The DNA here is from genome assembly GCA_016714975.1 of Candidatus Dechloromonas phosphorivorans. Taxonomy (GTDB): domain Bacteria; phylum Pseudomonadota; class Gammaproteobacteria; order Burkholderiales; family Rhodocyclaceae; genus Azonexus; species Azonexus phosphoriphilus. The sequence continues at coordinate 109,460 of JADKBR010000003.1, forward strand.
CGCCCCGTTTTTGCTGTTGACCGCAACGATCAGTATGTGATCCGTACATGGCAAGCGCATGGTCAAAGCCGCCCAACAAAGAAAAGGCGGCCGCAGCCGCCTTTTCCGGAGCAATGCAGAATCAGGCGATCAACGGCACGATCAGCAGCGCGACCAGGTTGATGATCTTGATCAGCGGGTTAACCGCCGGGCCGGCCGTATCCTTGTACGGGTCGCCAACGGTGTCGCCGGTCACGGCTGCCTTGTGGGCATCGGAACCCTTGCCGCCGAAATGGCCGTCCTCGATGTACTTCTTGGCGTTATCCCAGGCGCCGCCACCCGTCGTCATCGAAATGGCGACGAAGAGACCGGTGACGATAGTGCCGACCAAGAGGCCGCCGAGGGCGACCGGTCCGAGGACCAGACCAACAACGATGGGCACGGCGACCGGCAGGATGGACGGGATCATCATTTCCTTGATCGCCGCCACGGTCAGCATGTCAACCGCACGCGAATAGTCCGGCTTGCCCGTGCCATCCATGATGCCCGGGATTTCCTTGAACTGGCGGCGCACTTCGACGACCACCGCACCGGCGGAACGACCCACCGCCTCCATCGCCATGGCGGCGAAGAGGAAGGGAATCAGACCGCCGAGGAAGAGGCCGATGATGACCAGGTGATTCGACAGGTCGAAGGTGAAGACCTTGCCCGAAGCAGCTTCCAGACCATGCGTGTAGTCGGCGAAGAGCACCAGCGCGGCCAGACCTGCGGAGCCAATGGCATAGCCCTTGGTCACCGCCTTGGTCGTGTTGCCGACGGCGTCAAGCGGGTCGGTCACGTCACGCACTTCCTTGGGCAGGCCGGCCATTTCGGCGATGCCGCCGGCGTTGTCGGTGATCGGGCCGTAGGCGTCGAGGGCGACGATGATACCGGCCATCGACAGCATCGAGGTGGCGGCAATGGCGATACCGAACAGCCCGCCCATGGCGAACGCCGCATAGATCGCGGCGCACACCGAGATCACCGGCAAGGCGCAGGCCTTCATCGAGATGCCAATGCCGGCGATGATGTTGGTCGCGTGGCCCGTCTGGCAGGCGGCTGCAACATGCTTGACCGGCGAGTATTCGGTACCCGTGTAGTACTCGGTAATCCACACCAGCGCGGCAGTCAGAACCAGGCCAACGACGGAACAGCCGAACATCGACATCGTCGTAATCTTGGCTGCCGGATCGCCGGCGCCGATCAGCCAGGATGTGACCGGATAGTACAACGCGAGTGCCAGCACGCCGGCGACGATCAGGCCACGATAGAGTGCTGCCATGATCTTGCCGCCCTCGGTCGCCTTGACGAAATAGCAGCCGATGATCGAAGCGATGATCGATACGCCGCCCAGTGCCAGCGGATAGAGAACCAGATTCTCGCCGAGACCCGGAAACTGCTTGATGGTCAGTGCCGCCAGCACCATCGTCGCGACCACGGTCACCGCGTAGGTCTCGAACAGGTCGGCCGCCATGCCGGCACAGTCACCGACGTTGTCGCCGACGTTGTCAGCGATGACTGCCGGATTGCGCGGATCGTCTTCGGGGATGCCAGCTTCGACCTTGCCCACCAGATCGGCGCCGACGTCGGCACCCTTGGTGAAGATGCCGCCGCCAAGACGCGCGAAGATGGAGATCAGCGAGGAGCCGAAGGCAAGGCCGACGAGCGGTTCGATGACATGATGCAGATCGGCGGTTCCGCCTGCGGACGTCAGGTAGGCGTAGTAGCCGGCAACGCCGAGCAGGCCGAGACCGACGACCAGCATGCCGGTAATGGCGCCGCCCTTGAAGGCCACATCCAGCGCGGCGGCGATTCCGCCACGGGCGGCCTCGGCCGTGCGCACGTTGGCGCGCACAGAAACGTTCATTCCGATGAAGCCCGTTGCGCCGGAGAGAACTGCCCCGATCAGGAAGCCGATGGCAGTCAGCCAGCCCAGTTTCGGCACGAAGCCGATGACCAGGAAAAGCACGATACCGACTACGGCAATGGTCTTGTACTGCCGGCTAAGGTAGGCCGAAGCGCCCTCCTGGATTGCCTTGGCGATCTCCTGCATGCGTGGGTTGCCGGCCGGCAACGCAAGAATCTGCCGGCTGGAAATCCACCCATACAGGATCGCTACTACGGCGCAGGCAAGCGCCAAATATAGAGCTTGAGACATTAAACCCCTCCTTTGACTAACAGACAACAAAAAATCAGATGCTGAACGGCCCCAACTTCTTGGCCACGGTGACGTTCTTCAATCGAACATAATCGGGCAACCCGTTGCGGAAAGGCGGCGGATCCTCGCCTTCGATCAGCGGCTGCAAATAGGCACGGCAGGCATCGGTGATATGGAAGCCATCGCTGCTGATGAACTCAGCCGGCATCTTGCGTTCCACGTTGGCGATGTCCTTGAGCGGCGCATCGCCGATTTCCCAGCAGTAGGGCGCATCCGCGAGACGTCTGATCGTCGGCATCACGGCGTTTTTGCCTTGCAAAGCGAGGTCGACCGCGGCAACCCCCAGCGCATGCGCCTGCTCGACATCGGTACGCGACGCCAGATGACGGGCTGAGCGCTGCAGGTAATCGGCCAGCGCCCAGTGATACTTGTAGCCAAGACGGTCCTTGACCAGTTGGGCGATCACCTGACCGACACCACCCAGTTGCGAATGGCCGAAAGCATCCTTGGTTCCCGAGTCAGCGATCAGCTTGCCGGAAGCGTCGGACAGCCCCTCGGAAACAGCCACCGTGCAATAGCCGTACTGATCGACGCATTCGCCAACGCGCGTGACGAAACGCTCCGGTTCGAAAGGCACTTCCGGGAACAGCAAGATATGTGGCGGTTCGCCGGCGTTCTCCGAAGCCAGGCCACAGGCGGCGGTAATCCAGCCGGCATGGCGGCCCATCACTTCGAGAACGAAAATCTTGGTCGACGTACGCGCCATCGAGGCCACGTCATACCCGGCTTCGCGAATCGAGGTCGCCACGTACTTGGCCACCGACCCAAAGCCCGGGCAACAGTCGGTCAGCGGCAGATCGTTATCAACCGTTTTCGGCACGCCGACGCAAACCACCGGGTAGCCCAGCTTCTCGGAAATCTGAGAGACTTTCCAGGCAGTGTCCATCGAATCGTTGCCACCGTTGTAGAAGAAGTAGCCGATGTCGTGCGCCTTGAAGACTTCGATCAGGCGCTCATACTGGGCACGATGTTCTTCCAGGCTCTTCAGCTTGTAGCGGCAGGAGCCGAAAGCACCGGCCGGCGTCGAGCGCAGGCGCGCGATAACCGCATCGGATTCAAGACTGGTATCGATCAGATCCTCGGTCAGCGCGCCGATGATGCCGTCACGACCGGCAAGAACTCTACCGATCCGCTCGGGATGACGACGTGCTTCCTGGATCAGGCCGCACGCCGTCGCATTGATGACGGCAGTAACTCCCCCAGACTGCGCATAGAAGGCATTCCTGACCGCCATGGATTACTTGAGCGCCTCGAAGACACCCGCGGTGATGACATCGACGCTGCCGACACCGGATACTTTCCTGACCTTCGGCGCGCGCGCGTCGCCGGTGGCCGACCACTTGCCGTAAAAGTCGACTAGCGGCTTGGTCTGGGAATGATAGATTTCGAGACGCTTCCTGACGGTTTCCTCCTTGTCGTCATCGCGCTGGACCAGGTCTTCCCCGGTCACGTCATCCTTGCCCTCCACCTTGGGCGGGTTGAATTTCACATGATAGGTGCGGCCGGATGCCAGATGCGCGCGGCGACCAGCCATGCGCTCGATGATGTCGCCATCCGGCACGTCGATCTCCAGCACGAACTCGATCGGCACGCCCGCATCCTTCATCGCCTCAGCCTGCGGGATAGTGCGTGGAAAACCGTCAAAGAGATAGCCGTTCTTGCAGTCGTCCTGGTTCAGGCGATCCTTGACCATGCCGATGATCACGGCATCGGGAACCAGGCCGCCAGCATCCATGTGCTTCTTGGCCTCGAGACCGAGTGCCGTGCCGGCCTTGACCTGGGCACGCAACATGTCACCCGTTGAAATCTGCGGGATACCAAATTGCTTGGAGATAAAAGTTGCTTGCGTACCCTTGCCGGCGCCGGGTGCACCCAACAGAATCAACTTCATGAAATGTCCCTCGTCTTGCGTCGAAAAAAGCGCTGCTCTAGCCGGCACTCTGATGGGCCGTTCTGCACGGCCGCAAAATTAACCGTTATTTCCGGTCGGGTCAAACAGTTTGCGCATCCGCTCGGCGTCTTCGGGTGTATCGACACCCGTTGCCGGGGCCGCATCGACCAACGTTACGCTGATCCGGTAGCCGTGCCAGAGGGCGCGCAATTGCTCCAGCGCCTCGAATTGTTCGGTGGGTGCCGCGGTCAACCCGGCGTAGGCCTTCAAGAACTTCGCCCGGTAGGCGTAGAGCCCGACATGGCGATAAGCCGGAAAGCTCGCTGGCAGTGTTTCGCCCCCGCCTTCCCGCGCAAAGTGGTCACGGGCATAGGGAATCGGCGCCCGGGAAAAATAGGCCGCGTCGCCATCAGCCCGGCACACCACCTTGACCACATTCGGATTGAAGAAATCGGCTGCGTCGACAATCGGATGCGCGACCGTGGCAATGTCGGCGCCGCTCGTCGCGAGTTGGCGCGCCGTTTGGACAATGACCTCCGGTTCGATCAGCGGCTCGTCGCCCTGGACATTGACGATGATCGCATCGCCCGGCCAGCCACGCTGCACGACGACCTCGGCCAGGCGGTCGGTACCGGTCGCATGGTCGCCGCGCGTCATCAGCGCCGCTACCTCATGGGCCTCGGCTGCGGCCCACACTTCGTGATTATCGGTCGCCACCCAGACTTCCTCCGCCCCCGACAGCCGCGCCCGTTCGGCGACGCGCACGACCATCGGCTTGCCGCCGAGATCGAGCAGCGGCTTGGCTGGCAGGCGCGTCGAGGCATAGCGGGCGGGGATCACGACCTTGAACGCGAGACCGGACATTTCTACTCGTCCAGAGCCAACTGGCGCGCCTCGTCCTCGAGCATGATTGGAATATCGTCACGAATCGGATAGGCCAGCTTGCACGGCTTGCAGACTAATTCCTTTTCGGCTTTGCGGTGTTCGAGATTGCCCTTGCAGATCGGGCAAACGAGGATATCAAGCAGCCTGGCGTCCACGGAGTTTCTCCAGAATGAGGTCAATAAGGGCCGGCGAGAGCTCGGCCTCGACCGGCAGAACCCAAGTCTCGGCCGCGGTCAGTCCAGCACATTTTACTGCATCCTTCTCGGTCATCAGCAGCACACCGTCGCCGGCGAAGGCGAGATCGGCAGCACTGTAGCTGTGATGATCGGGAAACGGGTGGCATTGGAAGGTCAGGCCCAGCGCTTCCAGAGTCCGGAAAAAGCGCTCGGGATCACCGATTCCGGCCAGGGCATGCAACCGGCGCCCAGCGAGATCGCCGGCAGCACAAACCAGCTGCGGATCGTCGAGGCCGTAAAAGGCGCCCGGTTGCAGGCGCATGTCGAACCTCGGAAGCGCCGACGGAATCCGGCCATCGGGCGGGCCGTTGCAGACCACGGCAGTGACCCCGTCCAGCCGCCCCAGCGGCTCGCGCAAAGGTCCAGCCGGCAGACGCCAGCCGTTGCCGGCGCCGCGGCCGTCGAAAACCGCCAACTCGACGTCACGCGCCAGCCGGTAGTGCTGCAGACCGTCGTCGCAAAGGACGATGTTCACTTCCGGATTGGCGCCTAGCAAGGCACGCCCGGCGGCCACCCGGTCACGGCCGACCCAGACCGGCACCCGACTGCGTCGTTGTAGCAGCACCGGTTCGTCGCCGACTTCGACCGCCAGCGAGTCAGCGCTCACCGGACGTGGAGCGGCATGGTCGCCACCGTAACCCCGGCTGACGATACCCGGCCGCCAGCCGCGTGCATTCAACTCCTTGGCCAGCCAGAGGGTCAGGGGTGTCTTGCCGGCGCCACCCACCGTGATATTGCCGACGACGATCACGGGCACCGGCAGGCTCTCCGGTTGGGAACGACGCCGGCTTGCCGCAGCCAGTGCGGAATAGACCCCGGCCAGCGGCGCCAGAGGCCACAACGCCGGCGAAAGCCGGCGTTGTGCGAACCATTTGCGCTGCAACCAGCGAGCCAGCATCAGCGGGGTGCTTGGGTGGCGAACGAGATATGCGGATAACCAGCCGCCTGCGCCGCCTGCATGACGTCGACGACGCTCTGGTGCGTCGCCTTGGCGTCGGCGTTGATGACGATGATCGGGTCCGGACGCGAGCCTGCGGCACGGCGCAAGGCATCGGAAATGCTTTTCACGTCGGCTGCGGGCAACGGCGATTTATTGACCAGAATCTGCCCGCTGGCCGTTACTGCCACATCGACCTCGTTCGGTTCCTCGGCCTGCTTGCTGGCATCCGCCGTCGGCAGGTTGATCTCGAGACCGGAAAATTTCGAGTAAGTGGTCGTCAGCATCAGGAAAATGATGATGACCAGCAGCACATCGATCATCGGGATCAGATTGATTTCCGGCTCTTCCTGGCCGCGCCCGCGCTGAAAGTTCATGAGGCCTCCCCGAGCAGACAGCAGGGGCCCCGGTGGGCGCAGCACATCCGGGATGCGCCCGTCCGCAAGGGGGAGGCCGAAGCCATATTCGCGGTCGGTCGCATTCCATTCCTCGCGATGCTCGTCATGGAACCTTGCTCCCTGCTCATGGCTTACTTCCGCTCGCCATGCATGAACTCGACCAGACGGATTGCCTGTTGCTCCATTTCGACGACGAAGGTATCGACCAGCGCCCGGAAATGCCGCCAGAAAATCAGGCTGGGGATCGCGATGAAGATGCCGAAGCCGGTGTTGTAGAGGGACACCGAGATGCCATGCGCCAGTTGCTGCGGGTTGGCGCCGGTCGGGGCCTGCGACCCAAAGATCTCGATCATGCCGATCACGGTACCGAAAAGGCCCATCAGCGGACTGATCGAGGCAATCGTGCCGAGCGTCGTCAGATAACGGTTCAGCTCATGGGTAACGGCGCTGCCCGCTTCCTGGATCGATTCCTTCATCACCTCGCGTGTCATCCCGACGTTGCGCAGCCCGGCGGCCAGCACGCGACCGAGGGGCGAATGACGCTCCAGTTCTTCGAGCATGCGGTCGTTGTTGGCGCCCAGCTTGAATTCGCCGACTGCGCGCTGCAACAGGCCCGTCGGTACAACTTTGGCACGGCGCAAGGCAACCAGGCGCTCGATAATCAGCGCGACGGAAATGATCGAAGCCAGCAACAATGGCCAGATGGGCCAACCGGCAGCCTGAATGATGGCAAACACAATGAGACCTCGCTTGTCTGGTAAGACGTCATTCTGCCTTTCCCCTTGCCGGTCGGCAAGCCCCGTAAACCGGCGTCGCCAGCGCTTATCCCCAGAAACTGTGGATAAGTCTGTGCATGACCTGTCATCAACTACGTCGAATTGGCGCAGGTATTGGCTTCCACCTGGGATGCAAGAAAATGGGGCGCTAAACTTAAATACATATAAATCAATGGATTAGATTGCGGTGCCGCCATCTCCAGGCAACCACGCGGGTCGCCGGCAGGTTACAATTGCCGCCATGCCCGACCACGACCCGCCCGTGCCCGCCAATCCGGTGCTTAGCGTCTCCAGCCTCAACCGGCTGGTGCGTGACCGCCTGGAATCCGCCTTCCCGTTGACCTGGGTCGGCGGCGAAATCTCGAATCTAACGTTTGCCACCTCCGGACACGTCTATTTTTCCCTGAAGGACGCCAATGCCCAAGTGCGCTGCGCGATGTGGCGCAACCGCGCCCAGTTGCTCGGCTGGCGTCCGGAAAACGGCCAGCAGGTAGAGGCGCGGGCCCTGGTCTCGTTCTACGAGCCGCGCGGCGAGTTCCAGCTCAGCGTCGAAACGATCCGCCGTGCCGGGCGGGGCGACCTTTTCGAGCGCTTCCTCCGTCTGAGGGCGCGACTCGAAGCCGAAGGGTTGTTCGCCGCCGAAATCAAGCGCCCGCTGCCCGAACACCCGCGGGTGTTAGCCATCGTCACCAGCCTGCAGGCGGCGGCCCTGCACGACGTGCTGACCACGCTCCGGCGGCGCGCTCCGCACGTCCGCATCGATCTCTACCCAACCCCGGTCCAGGGCGAAGGCGCCGCCGAAAGGATCGCCGCGGCCCTGCAACGCGCCGGCGCCGGCGATTGCGATGCGATCATCCTGTGCCGCGGTGGCGGCAGTATCGAGGACCTGTGGCCGTTCAACGAGGAGGTCGTGGCGCGCGCCATCCGCGCCAGCCAGATCCCCGTGGTTGCAGGCATCGGCCATGAAACCGACTTCACCATCGCCGATTTCGCCGCCGACCTGCGCGCAGCGACGCCGACCGCCGCCGCCGAAATCCTCAGCCCGGACCGCGATGCCCTGCTCGCCCACCTGCAGCAGTTCCGGCGCCGCATTACCCGGCAGTTCGCGCGCGGTGTCGTCGAGCGCGCCCAGCAGCTCGACTCGCTTGCCGCTCGCCTGATCGACCCGACCGAGCGCCTGCGTCAGCGGCGGGAAAGCATCGTGCGGCTCGGCAGGCAACTCGACCGGGCGCGCGACAATCTGCTTGGAATCCGGCGGCACGCCCTCGAGACCCTGGGCCACCGCCTGCACAGCGCCCGGCCCCGGCCGCAACACGCCCGTGACAACCTGCAACATCTTCGTCACCGGATCGGCCAGGCGGCCCGCCAGCAAATAAGCGGTGGCGCCGGGAAACTAATCGCCCTGCAGGCAAGTCTGACCCAACTGGACCCCAAAGCTGTCCTCGGGCGCGGCTACGCGCTGGCGATCGGACCCGATGGCCGTGCCGTTCGCGATTCGTCGAAACTGAGTCCGGGCGACTCGCTCAGGCTGGGTTTCGCCCGCGGGTCGGCAGCCGTCACCGTCAATCAGGTTGTCGCCGCACCTGAAGCTGACTAGAATTTTCGTTGCACCCCTCAATTCACCGGAGAACACAAATGGAACACCAACTGCCCGCGCTGCCCTTCGCCAAGGACGCACTCGCCCCGCACATGTCGGCCGAGACCTTCGACTACCACTACAGCAAGCACCATCAGGCCTATGTGACCAACCTCAACAACCTGATCAAGGGCACCGAATACGAGAACCTCGATCTCGAGGCGATCGTCAAGAAGGCGCCGGCCGGCGGCGTGTACAACAACGCCGCCCAGGTGTGGAACCACACTTTCTTCTGGAACTGCCTGACGCCGAACGGTGGCGGGTCTCCCGCCGGCGCGCTGGCCGACGCCATCAACGCCAGATGGGGCTCGCTGGATGCCTTCAAAACCGCCTTCCAGACCTCCGCCGTCGGCAACTTCGGCTCAGGCTGGACCTGGCTGGTCAAGAGGGCCGACGATTCCGTCGACATCGTCAACATGGGCGCCGCCGGCACCCCGCTGACGACCGGCGACAAGGCCCTGCTCTGCGTCGACGTCTGGGAACACGCCTACTACATCGACTACCGCAACCTGCGCCCCAAGTTCGTCGAGACCTTCCTGAACAATCTGGTCAACTGGTCCTTCGCCGAAGCGAATTTCGGCTGATCTTCACCCTGCGCTCTCGGCGCAGCGGGATTGCACGATAGCCGTCCGGAGAAAGCCCTTCTGCTTGCGCACGAAGGGCTTTTTTGCATCTGCTGAAGATGCCCGGAAGATTCTGGCCAAAAGAAGAGACGAAAATCGCGCTGTTGAAGGCGTCGACCGCAACAAGTGGTATCTTCTGACCTGATCACTACAGATACACAAGATATGACCAAAGTAGCTCTAATTACCGGTATCACCGGTCAGGATGGGGCCTATCTCGCAGACCTTCTGCTCGGCAAGGGCTACGTCGTCCACGGCATCAAGCGCCGCTCGTCGTCGTTCAATACCGATCGCATCGATCACCTGTATCAGGATCCGCACGTCAGCAATCGTAACTTCATCCTGCACTACGGTGATCTCACGGACGCCACCAACCTTATTCGCATCATCCAGCAGGTCCAGCCTGACGAAATCTACAACCTCGCAGCCCAAAGCCATGTCGCGGTCAGCTTTGAAACACCCGAATACACGGCCAGCGCTGACGGGCTGGGAACGCTGCGCATTCTGGAAGCAATACGCATTCTCGGACTGGAGAAGAAAACGCGCTTCTATCAAGCATCCACGTCAGAACTTTACGGGCTGGTACAGGAAACACCACAAACGCAAATAACACCGTTCTATCCCGCAGCCCCTACGCCGTCGCCAAACTCTACGCCTACTGGATCACCGTCAATTACCGCGAAGCCTATGGCATCTATGCATGCAACGGCATCCTGTTCAATCACGAAAGCCCGATCCGCGGCGAAACCTTCGTCACCCGCAAGATCACCCGCGCCCTCTCGCGCATCGCCGTCGGCCTGCAGGACTGCCTCTACCTCGGCAACCTCTCGGCCCTGCGCGACTGGGGGCATGCCCGGGATTTCGTCGAAATGCAATGGCTGATGCTGCAGCAGGAAAAGCCGGAAGATTTTGTCATCGCCACCGGCGTGCAGTACAGCGTCCGGCAGTTTGTCGAGAAAGCCGCCATGGAACTCGGCATTACCTTGCGTTTTGAACAGGAAGGCGAATCCGAAATTGGCATTGTTTTGCGGGTTGACCGCGACAACGCCCAGTGCGAACCCGGCGACACGATCGTCCGCGTCGACCTGCGTTACTATCGCCCGACCGAGGTCGAAACCCTCCTTGGCGACCCGACCAAGGCACGCGAGAAACTCGGCTGGACACCGAAGATCAGCCTGGCCGAACTGATCCACGAGATGGTCGCCGCAGACGTCGCCGAAGCCAGACGCGATGCGCTGGTAAAATCTGCTGGCTTTCAGACCTTCGACCACCACGAATAATCGCCAAAGTCAAAAAACCAGCATGCGCACGGTTACTTTCTCCAGTGTGACGCATCAATCAGCACTTCCTTAGCTCTTGGACTTTTCCTTTTGGAACAATCCGCCATGCGCCTGACCGCCGAACAAGCCAGCATCATCCGCCAAGCCGCCCAGAAGGTACTCGGGCAGCAGGTCTTGATCCGGCTCTTCGGGTCACGCGCCAAAGACGATCTGAAGGGCGGCGATATCGACCTGTATTTTGAAACAAACAACGTGATTGATAACCGCGCCCAAGCAATCTGCAAGCTTCAAGGGGCACTCATGTTGACCCTGGGCGACCGCAAGATCGACATTCTGCTGAAAGATGCCCGGACACCGGAGAGTGCTCTATTCAAAATCGCCAGGGAAACCGGAGTGATGCTATGAGCCTCGCCTACCTGCCTGAGCATGCGGAAAACGCCAAGCTGGCGCTGGAACTGGCCATCAGAGAGGCCAGTCACCTCGCCTATACGCATCGCACGCTCTACGCTCAGTCAATTGATTTGCCGTGGGTTGAAGCACTCAGCCGCCGCGACGAGTTGTCCGAAAAAATCGATGCCTTCGTCAGCCGATTCGGTCGGCTACAGGATCACATAGGCGAAAAACTGATTCCCCGGTTCGCTTCGCTCATGGGAGAAAACACGAAGACAATGCTCGACACGCTTGCCTTTGCTGAAAAAATGGACTGGATAGAAAACGCTGAAAGCTTCTTCGGGGCGCGCAAACTCCGAAATCTTTTGATCCACGAATATCTCTCGGATCCGGCCCTTTTTCTTGAAGCACTTCAGGCCGCGGATCACGCCACGCAAATGCTTTTCGCAACAGTCGAGGCAATAACCAGGTATGCCGAAGACATCAGGCTCGATCAAGACTCCTGAAGCAAACCCCGCACCAGCAATTGGCGGCATAATGTCGACGGGTTGAACGAGGGTCAGAGGGAAGCTCAACGTGACACAAGACGATATTCTGAACTTCCTAAGAACCCATAAACAAAAAATGGGGCAGCTTTATGGGGTAACGCAAATCGGACTGTTCGGCAGCCACGCCCGGCGAACCGCACGAAACGATTCAGACATAGACATCCTCGTGGATACCTGAAAGAGCGCCCGATCACTTGTAGCAACCCCATCCACGGAAGGAGATGAGCCCCCCATGAAAGCCACAACCATCGACTCCGATACCGCACGGGCCACAAGCCTGTTCGTCCAGCGCATCGCCAGCCAGTACGACATGGCCGGGGCAGTCCTGTTTGGCAGCCGTGCACGGCAAACACACCGCCCGGACAGCGATGCGGATGTGCTCGTGCTTCTGCGTGGAGCGCACCAGCGCTTTCTGCCAACCAAGCTGGCAATGGCCGATGTGGCTTTTGATGTGTTGCTGGAGACGGGAATCAATATCTCACCCTTGCCGGTCTGGATGGACGAATGGGAGCATCCCGAAACCTATTCGAATCCACTTCTGTTGAAAAACATCGCAAATGATGGCGTTCGACTATGAGCGGCGAGCTAACGGCAGAAGCACTGATGTCGAAGGCGGTTCGTGCCAGTGCATCGGCGCGCGCCCTGCTCGACCTTGGCGATGTCGATGGCGCCTGTAACCGAGCTTATTACGCGATGTTCGATGCCGCTCGCGCAGCGCTTCTGGCAGCAGGCGCACCCGTCCAACCCGACCTTGGAAAAACTCATGCCGGTTTGATCGCCGCATTTGGCCTGCAACTCGTCAAGAACGGCCCAATCACCAAAGAACTTGGGCGCCTCTTGAAGCGCGCGGAGGAAATTCGCCTTGTCGCGGATTACAAGGGCGACTCGGTTGAACTTGAAGACGCCCGAGAAATGGTGGGACAAGCAGCAATTTTCGTCGATGCAATGCGCACAGAATTCATGCCGCGAGAACCTGACGAAGACAGCGTGATAACGCCATGACGCTCAGCCTGCCCGAACTGATCCATGAGATGGTCACCGCCGACTACGCCGAAGCCCAACGCGATGCGCTGGTAAAATCCGCCGGCTTCCAGACCTTCGACCACCACGAATAGTCGCCAAAGTCAGAAACCAGACATGCGCACCATAGGCCACCGGAAAGAGCGCCCGATCACCTTCTCGGCTTCCGCCACCCTGTTGCTCGAAGGTGCTCGTTTCAACGACGAAATCCATCGTCTCCCAACCGGCCGCTCGACCTTTATTCCCAAGGGCGTTTTTCGCTTCAAGTCTCATGAAGCAGCCAACCAGCATCAGCAAGCCTGCCTGATCGAAGGCATGGCTCAAATCGCTCTAAAGCGCTCCTGATGCAACAGTACAGCCGCCCTGCATCGCTGGAAGACCTCAAGATTCTGGTCAGTTCGCTGAACAAGACCCACGCGGACTACCTGCTGATCGGTGGCTATGCGCTGTTCGCACATGGCTACCATCGCGCCACCACGGACATCGACCTTCTAGTTCCCGCCACTCGGGAAGCAGGAGAAAAAATCCGGCAAGCGTTGATGGTCCTGCCGGACCAAGCCGCAAGAGACATCGATCCGGCATGGTTCGAGGAAGGCGGAAATATCCGCGTGGCGGACATTCGTCTTAGATATCTTGCTCAACGCCAGTGGAGAAACTTACGAAACGCTCAATCGGTTCGCCGAAGGGGTCAAGGACACAGTGAAGCATGGTCGCCACGACAGGCAGGCGGGGGAAATAAAACGGGGGTGTAGCCAGAGCTATTCACTTGAACGATATTGGCTCCCGCTGGAATCGTAGGCCGGCCCTCAATTTCTGACTTGAACAAAAGGACTTCATCGCGGAATGCGCACCCACAATTGGCGGCCGCCTGCAAGCATGCTAGACTTAGTCCGCAAGTCTGACCAATATGGAGTTCATATGCCGCTGGTAGTCAACGTCCACGAAGCCAAAACGCACTTCTCGCGCTTTCTTGAGCAAGCCCATGCCGGGCAGGAAATCATTCTGGCCAAGGCAGGAAAGCCCTATGCCCGCTTGGTGCCGCTACTGCCCAACAGCGGCCTGCGCCAAGCCGGGCGCCTGGCTGGCCGGGTTGAACAAGGTTTTTTTGACCCCCTGACTGAGGCAGAGATTCAGTTATGGGAATCGCCATGAAATATCTGCTGGACACTCATACCCTGCTCTGGTGGTGGACGGATGACCCGCAACTTTCGGCCCACGCCAGGAAGCTGATTAGCGACCAAGGAAACCTCATTATGACCAGCGCAGCGAGCGCGTGGGAAATCGCAACGAAGCACCGCCTCGGCAAGCTCTTGATCGGCGGGCAGGCGATAGCCCGATTCAACGAACTCATCGAGGCCGACGACTTTGAGCACCTGCCGATAACCTACCTGCACGCCCTCCGGGCCGGCAGCTACGCCGCCGATCACCGCGACCCATTCGACCGAATGCTGGCAGCCCAAAGCGCCCTTGAAAACTTGCCGCTAATCACCTGTGACAGCGCGTTCGCCGCATTCGGAAACCAGGTTGTCTGGTAGTGTGCTTCCCTCTGTTTTTCGTCTTCCAACGCAGCGACATTATGCCGTTAATTCTTTCTCATGCTGATTGCTGAGCCAATTGTTCAGGAACTGCTGCGGCGAGGCGTAGCAGAGTGTGGAATGCCTGCGCCTGCGGTTGTAGAGCGGCTCGATATAGTCGAACAGATCGGCCTGCGCCTCTGTCCGCGTACGGTAGCGAGTGCCGTGCACCCGCTCATTCTTCATGCTGTTGAAGAAACTCTCGGTCGGCGCATTGTCCCAGCAGTTTCCCTTGCGACTCATCGAACAGACGATGCCGTATGCCTCCAGGCGTGCCTGGAAGGCGTGACTCGCATACTGGCTGCCCCGGTCGGAGTGATGGGTCAAACCCGGTGCCGGCTTCTTGCGAAACCAAGCCATAGTCAGCGCATCGATCACGATGTCCGCCGTCATCCGCGGCTTGATCGACCAGCCGACGACCTCCCGGTTGAACAGATCGAGCACCACGGCCAGGTAAAGCCAGCCCTCGTCGGTCCAGATGTAGGTCATGTCAGCGCTCCACGCTCAATTCGGCGTGTCCGGCGCGAAGTTTCTGGCCAGCCGGTTCGGCGCCACCGGCAGGGCGTGCTTCGAATCCGTCGTCGCCTTGAACCGGCGCTTGTGGCGTGCCCGAATGCCGTTCTCCCGCATCAGTCGCTCGACGCGTTCCTTGCTGGCCGGGAATCCTCTGCCACGCAGTTCGCGCACCATGCGCGGGCTACCGTGGGCACCTTTCAGTTCCCTGTGGATGGCCTGGATCAGTGCCAGCATCTGGGCATCCGTCAGCCGCTTGCGATCAGGTGTGCCGCCACGTTTCCACGCGTGATACCCGCTGAGACTGACACCCTGCACGGCACAGGATTCCGCCAACCCGTAGGTCGGGCGATACGTGTCGATCCAGGCATACTTCACAGCACATCCCTTGCGAAGTATGCCGTCGCTTTTTTTAGGATTTCGTTCTCCCGCTTGAGCCGGATGTTCTCGGCACGCACTCTGGAAAGTTCCATCTGCTCGGGTGTAACCACCTTGGCGCCGGGGCTGTTGAGCTTGCCGGCTACCGCCGCCTTGACCCAGTTGCGCAGCGTCTGTTCGATCAGGCCCAGTTCCCCCGCAACGGCGCCAATGCTCTGGCCTGCCTGCACCCGCTTCACCGTGAGTTTCTTAAACTCAGCGGTGTATTCCTGCTTTGGTATCTTCTTCAGCTTCACTTCCCCTTCCAAGATTACAGGGCGTTATACCCCAATTCATGGAAAACGAAATTTCGGCGGAAGCTCAATCCACAAAGGGAGTAGATTTGCTGTGCAAGAACACATCGATTTGCCAAAGGAATATTTGAGATTCCCGGAACCGTACAAGCGATTGCCGAGGATGAAAAGACTCGCACTCAAATTGGCGGGGCTTGTGCTGTTCCCTATTTACTGGATCATGGCATATGCAGTGCGCACGCCCGGTCTGGCTTTCCGGATGCTATGCGCCCTTAAGGGAATGCGACTGCTACTGCGTGAGCGCGATTTTGCGCGCGCCTACGGCCTGCTCGTCGCCCCGCTCGACTCGGTGCGTTATTTCGAATTCGACTTCATGTGGAACGCAGTAAAAGGTATAAGAATGCAGTCGTATCTGGATGTCTCGTCGCCACGGATTTTGCCGCTAATGATCACCGGCCGAGAAAAGAACTTGGTGGCAGACCTGATCAATCCGGACAAGAAAGACCTGCCTGCGACGATTTCGCTGGCGAAGTCGTTCGGCGTCGCGGACAGATGCCGGTTCCATGGCAGCCTTATCGAACAAGCACCGCTGCAGCCGGAGTCCTTCGACCTGATCACGAGCATGTCGGTGATCGAGCATATTCCGGACGACAAGGGCGCTATCCAGAAGATGTGGGATTTGCTGAAACCGGGTGGTGTGTTGCTGATATCGATACCGTGCGCAGCAAATGCATCGGAAGAATATTCGAACCTGAACGACTACGAATTGATCGATACGGATGAGAACGGTTTCGTCTTCTGGCAGCGTTACTACGACGAAGCGCTGATCCAGCAAAGGATCTATAGCATCACAGGCTTGCCACATCACTTCCAGATCTACGCAGAGAAGAATGCAGGTAGTTACGACCGGAACGTCACCCAGAAGAGATCGGATCCATATTATCCCTATTGGCGCGAGCCGCTGATGACGGGCATGCGATACGAATTCAGGGACCGGCTGGCTGACCTGCCCGGGATGGGCGTCATTGCCATGGAATTCGTGAAGCCGAAACCGAAAAGCGGATTTTTTGACAAAAAATACCCTCTCTATGCAAATAAAGAACATTCCATGGGCCGGCCCGCGCTATTGGGGAAACGAAGAACGCTATGTCATCGATGCATTGCGATCCAGCTGGATTTCGGGAGGGGCGTATGTGGAGCGCCTCGAAGAAGACTTCGCACGGTATTGCGATGCGTCTTATGCGATAGCGGCCTCGAATGGAACAACTGCATTGCATATGGCTTACCTTGCGCTGGATATACTTCCAGGGGACGAGGTGATCGTGCCGGGGTTCGGATTCATGGCGGCTGCGAATATCGCGCTGCATGTCGGCGCGATACCGGTGTTCTCCGAAGTAGACCCGGATAGCTGGTGTATGACGGCGAAGGATATCGAGCGATGCATCACGCCGAAAACAAAAGCGATCGTGCCAATCCATACTTACGGGAACGTCTGTGACATGGCGCCGATAATGGAGCTTGCGGATAGAAAAGCCCTGCTGGTATTAGAGGATGCGGCAGAGGCGATAGGTTCCAAGTACATGGGGCGGATGGCTGGCACGATCGCCCCGGTGGGGATCTATAGCTTCCACGCCACCAAGACGATCACAACGGGAGAAGGTGGAGCAGCCGTGACCAGCAGTATCGAGTTGCGCGACCGGATGCACCTTTTCAGAAGCCACGGAATGGCCGCCCGGCGCTATTGGCATGAGGTCGCCGGACACAATTTCAGGCTTACGAACATGCAGGCAGCGATCGGCTGTGCACAGCTTGAGCAGATAGAGGCGATCACCAAGGAACGTGACCGGGTATACAAGACCTACACTAGACTGTTGCAGAACGTGGAAGGCGCCATGCTTCAGTATTATTCCGACAAGGTCGATCCCGTGGTATGGGCGATCGCCATCGCTCTTGATGTCTCTGCATTCTCACAAGGAAGGGACGCAGTGATCGAGCAACTCAATCAACTGGGTATCGAAACGCGTCCGGGATTCTATTCCGCCAATACCATGCCCCACATATATGGAAAGCTGCGGTTGCCAGTTTGCGAGTACCTGAGCCAACAGGTGATCAGTCTCCCCTCAAGTCCAACATTAACCGAAGAAGAAATCGAACGTGTCTGCACCAGCTTCAAGTCATGCAAAAAATAGCTCGCCAGTGGGTATCGCAGATCCGTCTCTGGAAGTGGTCAGGCTGACTCCGAAATGGCAAGAGGGCTTGCAAGAGTTCTTTCAGGATCTGAAAGCGAGTGGGGATGGGGTCTTCTTTGCACCGCACCCTGCAGACGAGGATTCGATCAGCCGGGTCGCTGCCTATCACGGCAAAGACCTCTATTACCTGCTGGTCGAACGGGAAAAGATCCTCGGTTACGGGATGCTGCGAGGCTGGGACGAGGGTTATCAGATCCCCAGCCTAGGCCTGGCAATCCACCCATCGGCGAGGGGGCAGGGGCTGGGAAAGATACTCATGGATATCCTGCATCTACTGGCTTTGCGCCGCGGCGCAGACAAGGTTAGGTTGCGCGTGCGTGCAAACAATGAAAAAGCATTGCACCTGTACAAGAGTCTCGGCTACGTTCTTAACGAAGACACCCATCAGACTGGATTCCTAGTGGGCTTGAAGAATATCGGACGGGAGTGACCCGATGAAATACAAACTTTCCATATGCATCCCCACGCTTAACCGAGGCAACTGTATAGGAGAAACGCTGGAGAGCATTGTCTCTCAGTGGCGAGATGGGGTTGAGGTCGTTATCGTCGACGGCGGATCGACTGATGACACCGAGCACGTTGTAAATAGCTACCAAAAGCGATTTCCGGACATCCTCTTTGTGAAGAAAGGCTCGTCAGAGATGAAAGCCTCCAATGAGGGATTCGATCGGGATTGCGATCGCTCTGTCGCGTTGGCAGGCGGTGAATATTGCTGGTTGATGACAGATGATGATCTGTTGAAGCCGGGGGCGTTGACAACGATATTGTCGGAGGTGGAAAAAGATTACGACCTAGTTGTTGCGAATGCGGAAGTGATGAACAATGACTTTACGGAGTCGCTGCTCGACCAGCATGCGTCTATATTGCAGGATCGCATGTTTGAGCCGAGCGAGTGGGATGATCTTGCCTGTGTAGCTAGCGGCCTTCTGACTTTCGTCGGTTCGGTGATAATCAAGCGACAGCTGTGGTTGAGCAGGAACAGAGAAAATTATTACGGATCCGGATTCATCCATGTCGGCGTGATCTTTGAAGAGCCGTTCGGCGGGACAGTGCTGGTGAAAGCAGAGCCGCTGGTTTCCATCCGCTATGGAAACGCGCAATGGTCTAGCCGAGCATTCCAGATATGGATGATCAACTGGCCAGACTTGATCTGGTCGTTTCCAAGTCTCTCGGATGCGGCAAAGTCGAGCATCATCCGGCGCGAGCCTTGGAGAGAGCTGAGGATACTATTGTTCTATCGCGCGCTGGGTATGTACTCATCGCGCGAGTATCAGCTTTTTATCTACGGAAAACCTGGGGCCGGTATCAGAAGATTGCTTTCCAAGCTTATCGCTACGGTGCCGAGGGCACTATTGTATATCCCCCTCTGGACTTACTTAATCGCGAACCTCCCGAATACCAGGCTTAAGCTATTCGATTTGAAGGCTAGCTGGAAAGGGAAATAGTCCGCATGTTAAAGGCGCGGATGAAAATTACGATGAGGGGTTAATTCATTGTTCAAAAAACTTGAGAAGTGCAGAATCTGTGGGAATACGCATCTAGAACGCGTTCTGGACTTGGGTGAGCAGATGTTGACCGGCGTTTTTCCTCGCGAGAAGGGTACAACGGTTACTACTGGGCCACTGAATTTGGTTAAGTGTGTGGGCGGAGATGGGGTATGTGGCCTGCTGCAAATGGAACACTCGTATGATTTAGTTGAGATGTATGGGGAAAACTATGGTTATCGCTCCGGCCTGAATGCCAGCATGGTGGAGCACCTTAACAACAAGGTGCAGCGAATTCTAGGATTGGTGGTGTTGGATAAGGGTGATCTGGTGATCGATATTGGCAGTAATGACAGCACTACATTGCAGGCATACCCATCGCCTGGTCCAATTTTGGTGGGGGTCGATCCGACGGGCACAAAGTTTCATAGCTATTACCCTCCACACGTTCAACTAATACCGGATTTCTTTTCTTCTGCGCTTGTAAAGCGGCGGTTCCCTGGCCAGAAGGCAAAAGTTGTTACTTCGTTCTCGATGTTTTATGACTTGGAAGACCCGATAGATTTCATGCGTCAGGTGTTCGATGTCCTCGCTGACGACGGTATCTGGGTGTTTGAGCAGAGCTACATGCCTACCATGCTGGTGACGAATTCTTATGACACGGTGTGCCACGAACATCTCGAGTTTTACGCGTTGCGCCAGATCAAATGGATGGCCGACCGTGTCGGCTTCCGCATCATTGACGTCGAGTTTAATGACATCAACGGTGGCAGCTTCTCAGTGACTGTGGCGAAGTCGCATGGTGACTCGTCGATTGTGCCTGCGGTACAGCAGATACTGGACGACGAATGTGCAAGAGGGCTAGATACATTGAAGCCCTATCATGAGTTCGCGAAGCGCGTTGTAAAAACGAAACGTGACCTGCTGGCCTTCATTGAGAAGGCGCATGCGGAGGGGAGGACCGTGGCGGTCCTGGGCGCATCGACCAAGGGTAACGTATTGCTGCAATACTGCGGCCTCACTACCAAGGAGGTTGAGTGTGTGGGTGAAATCAATCCTGATAAATTCGGCTGCTACACGCCAGGAACCTGGATACCTATCATCGAAGAACAGAAGTTGCTCGCGAAGAAACCGGATTACATGATTGTGCTACCGTGGCATTTCCGGAAATTCTTTATCTCGAATAAAAAACTCTCTGGAATGAAGCTGGTTTTTCCGTTGCCTGAAGTCGAGGTTGTGGCGGGCGATCAATTAGGGATTCTCTGAACCGCGAACTGGAACTGAACCTGCGGATCGGCGCGCGTCAAGGTAGTTGTCGCCTCAGTCATGCAGCCAACGGCTGAATAAGGTTGTCTTCTGAGAACGCTTTGACGATGCAATCACGTTCGGGATTGAGTGTCACGGCACCGACCGGCGTCCAGTTTCTCGTCTTGCCCGACCATCGTGCCGGGTTGAGGTCGCGTGCCGAGGCATACAAGGCATGTCGGGCCGCCAGTATTGCCAGATCGTCACCGATATGGCGTTGGGCCGGGCTGACGTAACGAATGCCGCTGTGCCGATGTTCGACGTTGTACCAATGAACAAAGCTGGCCGCCCAGGCGCGAGCGTCGTCGAGTTCAGCAAAGCCTTTGGCAGGAAACTCGGGCCGGTATTTGGCGGTGCGAAACAGCGACTCCGCGTAAGCGTTGTCATCACTGACTCGGGGTCGTGAATACGAGGGTTTGACGCCCAACCAGTTGAGCATCGCCAGCACCGTCGTCGCCTTGAGCGTCGAGCCGTTGTCACCATGCAGGACGGGCTTGCTGCTCAGCGCGGCAATCCCTTCGGCCAGCGCAGTCCGGCGTACCAGATGCGCGGCATGATCAGCGTGATCGCTGTCATGGACCTCCCAGCCGACGATCTTGCGGCTATACAGGTCGAGGATGAGGTAGAGGTGAAACCATTGGCCTTGCACCTTGGCTGGTAAATAAGTCATGTCCCAACACCACACCTGGCGCGGTTCGGTGGCAATGTGCGTGCTCGGTGGCCGCCGTTGTTTGGGCACCTTGGCGCGTCCACGGTGGGTGGTTTGGCCGTGGGCCTGAGCACCCGGCTAAAAGTGGATTCGCTGGCCAGGTAAATCCCTTCATCCGCCAGCATCGGCACAATGCGCGCTGGCGGCACAGCAGCAAAACGCGGCTCGTTGGCAACGGCCAGCAACTGGGTGTGCTCGGCATCGCTGAGGGCATGCCTGGGCGTCGCACGCACGGCCAAGGGGCGGCCATCAGGGCGAATTCCGCCATCAATGGCTTTCCAGCGTTGCAAGGTGCGCAACTCACTGCCGGCCATCTCGCAGGCCAACATCAGCCGTGCGCCAGCAACATGAGCGATATGAATGTCTCCGGGCCAAAGCCTGGCGATCTTCAAGGCCGATCATTCGGCCTCGCCCTTGTTGAAGATCACCGCGACTTTTTTGAGAGGACAAGGAGGGCCGCCGTTTCGGCGAGAGCCGGTCCTTGCGCAGCAACTCGCGTTCGAGTTCCTTGATGCGCCTTCGATCTTGCCGGGTGGCTTGTGGGCTGAGTTTCGTCCAGTGCCGCCGTGACGATCACTGCCTCCAGGCGCGCCGCCGCTGTCCATGCCCGCCCTCGGGCGGGCATGGACAGCACGTCATCTCGCCAACGTTCGAGCGTTCCTGAACCAATGCCCACTTCACGGGCAACCACATCCACTGCTGCGCTTTCCGGTGGGAGCAATCGCGCTACCGCTCTGTCCTTAAACCTCTGTCCGTACCTTGCCATTTCCATCCTTTGTCGCCGACCATTGTTGAGATTCTATTGGGGCGACAACTATTCTGACGCAGGGGGGGATCAAGCCGAGAAAGCGGATCATTCGCGAGAAGCCGGAACCGTTGGCGGTGCCAGAAACCATCAACTGTAGAAGTTGCGACCCGATCTGACAGTTCCCCGTTTTGACGGTGCCTGATTGTCAGATCAATTCAGGTTGGTACTTTTTCGTTCCACGCCTCCTTTCCTGCGATCAGGGTTTGCAGAGGCGTGCGTCCGCAGCACATCTTACCCTGATGAGTTCTTTCGTGGTTGTAGTAGGCGATCCAGGCATCGAGGTCGGTCTGTAGCTCCGCCAGCGACAGATAAAGCTTGCGCCGGAACGCCACCTGATAAAACTCCTGCAAATTGGTTTTGTGGAAACGTTCGCAGATGCCGTTCGTCTGCGGATGTCGTGCCTTGGTCTTGGTGTGCTCGATGTCGTTCAAGGCCAGGTAGAGCTGGTAGTCGTGGGTTTCCGGCTTGGCTTGCCGCAATACTCCGTGCCGCGATCCGTCAGCATACGGATAACGCCCATGCCGTGCTCCTCGAAGAACGGCAGCACCCGGTCATTCAACAGGTCAGCCGCAGTGATCGGCGTCTTGGTCGTGTAGAGCTTGGCCATGGCGACCTTGCTGTAGGTATCAACAAAGGTCTGCTGGTAGATCCCCCTGCGTCAGAATAGTTGTCGCCCCAATAGAATCTCAACAATGGTCGGCGACAAAGGATGGAAATGGCAAGGTACGGACAGAGGTTTAAGGACAGAGCGGTAGCGCGATTGCTCCCACCGGAAAGCGCAGCAGTGGATGTGGTTGCCCGTGAAGTGGGCATTGGTTCAGGAACGCTCGAACGTTGGCGAGATGACGTGCTGTCCATGCCCGCCCGAGGGCGGGCATGGACAGCGGCGGCGCGCCTGGAGGCAGTGATCGTCACGGCGGCACTGGACGAAACCGGCAAAAGCGCATGGTGCCGCGAGCACGGCGTGTATCCGGACGAACTACTCAAATGGCGAGCCAGTGCGACCTCTGCGCTGGCCGAGCCGGAAGAAGTCAGAGCCAGCCCACAAGCCACCCGGCAAGATCGAAGGCGCATCAAGGAACTCGAACGCGAGTTGCTGCGCAAGGACCGGGCTCTCGCCGAAACGGCGGCCCTCCTTGTCCTCTCAAAAAAAGTCGCGGTGATCTTCAACAAGGGCGAGGCCGAATGATCGGCCTTGAAGATCGCCAGGCTTTGGCCCGAGACATTCATATCGCTCATGTTGCTGGCGCACGGCTGATGTTGGCCTGCGAGATGGCCGGCATTGAGTTGCGCACCTTGCAACGCTGGAAAGCCATTGATGGCGGAATTCGCCCTGATGGCCGCCCCTTGGCCGTGCGTGCGACGCCCAAGCATGCCCTCAGCGATGCCGAGCACACCCAGTTGCTGGCCGTTGCCAACGAGCCGCGTTTTGCTGCTGTGCCGCCAGCGCGCATTGTGCCGATGCTGGCGGATGAGGGATTTACCTGGCCAGCGAATCCACTTTAGCCGGGTGCTCAAGGCCCACGGCCAAACCACCCACCGTGGACGCGCCAAGGTGCCCAAACAACGGCGGCCACCGAGCACGCACATTGCCACCGAACCGCGCCAGGTGTGGTGTTGGGACATGACTTATTTACCAGCCAAGGTGCAAGGCCAATGGTTTCACCTCTACCTCATCCTCGACCTGTATAGCCGCAAGATCGTCGGCTGGGAGGTCCATGACAGCGATCACGCTGATCATGCCGCGCATCTGGTACGCCGGACTGCGCTGGCCGAAGGGATTGCCGCGCTGAGCAGCAAGCCCGTCCTGCATGGTGACAACGGCTCGACGCTCAAGGCGACGACGGTGCTGGCGATGCTCAACTGGTTGGGCGTCAAACCCTCGTATTCACGACCCCGAGTCAGTGATGACAACGCTTACGCGGAGTCGCTGTTTCGCACCGCCAAATACCGGCCCGAGTTTCCTGCCAAAGGCTTTGCTGAACTCGACGACGCTCGCGCCTGGGCGGCCAGCTTTGTTCATTGGTACAACGTCGAACATCGGCACAGCGGCATTCGTTACGTCAGCCCGGCCCAACGCCATATCGGTGACGATCTGGCAATACTGGCGGCCCGACATGCCTTGTATGCCTCGGCACGCGACCTCAACCCGGCACGATGGTCGGGCAAGACGAGAAACTGGACGCCGGTCGGTGCCGTGACACTCAATCCCGAACGTGATTGCATCGTCAAAGCGTTCTCAGAAGACAACCTTATTCAGCCGTTGGCTGCATGACTGAGGCGACAACTACCTTGACGCGCGCCGAGATCCGTCCAACGCCCTTGATGGTGCCGACGTAGAAGGTATCCTGCGACCCCAGATAGCCGGGATGGGCGGTTTCGATCTCACCATGGGCCAGATCATCATCCTGCTTCCGCTCCAGCGCCGCCACCTGGGCGTCGGTCAGCACGATGCCTTGCTCGGCCACCTGTTTCTCCAAAGCCGATAGCCGCTGCTTGAAGGAAGCCAAGTCATTACGTAGCCAGATGGAGCGGACGCCGGACGGTGAAACAAAGATGCCGCGCTGGCGCAGTTCGTTGCTGGTTCGCACTTGCCCATGTGCAGGCTGCTCGGTGGCGTAGGCGAGAACCGCCGTTTCCGTGGCTTCCTCGACGCGATTCTTGGGGTTCGGCTTCTTCCGGGTGGCGTCAAACAAGGCTTCGACGCCACCCTCAGCCACCGCGTTCTGGTAGCGATAGAAGGTGTCTCGCGACAGGCCCATCACCTTGCAGGCTTTCGAAACGTTGCCCAACTCGGTGGCCAGATTCAGCAGGCCGATCTTGTGACGAATAACATTCTGGTTGAGACTACTCATGGGGTTACTCCTTGGCGCTTGCGCGCCGTTTCGATAAAGATTCGCACCTCTATCAAAACGGGTAACCCCACCTCTCGGCAACGCCTTCTGTCAGATCAAGTCTGAACTTCTACAGATCAACCAGTGCTGGTCGCGTGAAGGGCAGCCGCTCCTTCTACATCCTTGTTGAAAATCTCTTCACTCTTGCACAACTCCACACCAGGTTGCGCAATTGCCCTGACATCAACAGTATCAACGTTGCCGTGAATATCGCTAGACCACCTGCCCACATCACGCGTTCATAGTGCGAGAAGTCGCACGCCAGAATAGCGCGATGTCCGGCTACTCCGATCAGCAGCGTCCACGTAAGCGGCGGACATACATCCTGCAGGAACCATTTCGGCGCCAATCCTTTCAGGATATAACGATGTGTCAGCCAAGGCCCCAGCAGCACATACACCACTTCCGCGATCATCCAGGCCATCGCTCCGCCCAGCGCGCCATATTCCTGCGCCAGATAGGCGATCGTCGGTATCAGGAAACACATCAGCATTATGTTTATGGTTAACGGGATCCAGGCCATCCCATACGCCAGTTGTAGCGCATACGGGAAATACATTACGCCATTCAACGCAGAGCCGATCGCCAAGAATGCTATCATCGGCGCGACAGTTGTCGCAATTTCCGAATCACCGGTCCACACGCGCACCAAATCTTCGGCAAAGAAGGCCAGCATCATCGCGATCGGGAAAAGCAACGTCGCCAGAATGCGCGTGCCTAACCGGTACAATTCAACCAGCTTCTCTGTCTTACGCATCGCCACCAGTACGGTAAACCGCGGGTATATAACGTTGAACAGCGGAGAGATCAACATAGACAAACCGCTCACCACCACCGTAGCGAGCATGTAATTCCCGAACTCTTTTAGCCCCAGAATCTTGCTGAGCATCACCTTGTCCAATTGAGTGAACACCAGCGATGTCAGACCGATGCCACCCATCCCAGCGGTGAAGCGCCATAAGCTTTTCAACTGACCCGGACTGAATCTGTTCTGCTCGGTTCGGCCGATTACTTTCCAGGCAGCCGTGCGCATGCCGTTCGCATGGAAAAGACCGACACAGGCCTGCCAAATAAAAAAAGCTTCTATTGTCGGCGAAATGGATGCCAGCACCGCGACAGCCCCCACACTTCCGATAGTCACCATCGCCGAGTTGATGGCGCTCGATATTGTCAAGCGTTGCGCGCCTATTAGCGCACCCTGGTACAAACCTATCGGCCAGCGGCACGCCACCACCAGGCCCATCAGCATAATGGCGTGCGAAATGGTTTCCGGCGAGAACTGCTTGGACTGCAGCCAGTATTCTGCGATGAGCGGCGCTAATGCCAGAATCAGGACCGCGATCGATGCAGCAATACCCCAATAGAAAACTTCAAGGGTATGCAATAGGTTGCCCGCTTCTTTCAATTCACCAGCAGCCGAACAGCGCGCGACTTCGCGGTTGATGGTGGGCGCCATCCCCATGTCCAACAGCTGAAACAGCGCCTGGGTCGTTACGAAGAAACCAATTAGCCCATACGCTTCTACCCCAAGATACTGGAGGTAGAAGGGAACAACTGCCAACCCAATCAACGCGGACCAAATCGAATTGGCCAATCCTGCAATCATATTGCGCCGTAAGGTCATGCAAAATCACTCATGACAGGCATTCGTATAATAGCCGTGACTCTTCACAAGCTCATCGCGCTCAGCGATCATAAGGTCGACGCGGACCATTTCTTCGACCAATTCTGCGAATGTTGTTTTTGGTTGCCAGCCAAGTCTTTCCCTTGCCTTGGATGCGTCGCCTAACAAGGTCTCCACTTCAGTCGGACGGAAGTACCGTGGGTCGACAGATAAGATGCAGTTACCGTCTGTATCGAATCCTTTTTCATCCAATCCGCTGCCTTCCCAGCGCATTTTTATACCCAATTCTTTCGCTGCGGCATTCACAAAATCACGCACGCTGTATTGCACCCCAGTCGCGATGACAAAGTCGTCTGGTCTCTCCTGTTGCAACATCAACCACTGAGCTTCGACGTAGTCGCGGGCGTGTCCCCAGTCTCGCTTCGCGTCCAAATTTCCCAGGTAAAGCCGGTTCTGTAGGCCCAGTTTTATCCTTGCCAGCGCACGGGTGATTTTTCGCGTAACAAAATTCTCACCGCGAATCGGTGATTCGTGATTGAAAAGAATGCCGTTGCAGGCATAAATCCCGTAGGCCTCCCGGTAATTCACTGTGATCCAGTAGGCGTATAACTTGGCCACTGCATAAGGTGAGCGTGGGTAAAACGGCGTACTTTCATTCTGAGGAATCTCTTGAGCCAAGCCGAAAAGTTCCGATGTCGAGGCTTGATAAAAGCGGGTCTTCTTCTCCAAACCGAGGATGCGAATTGCCTCCAACAGGCGCAAAGCTCCTAATGCATCGGAGTTCGCGGTGTACTCTGGTTCTTCAAATGACACCGCGACATGGCTCTGAGCGGCCAGGTTATAAATTTCATTCGGCTGCACTTGCTGAATGATTCGGATGAGATTACTCGAATCGGTCACGTCGCCGTGGTGCAGAAAGAAACGCACACCTTCCTCGTGAGGGTCTCGATAGAGATGATCGACACGAGCGGTGTTGAATGAGGACGCGCGGCGCTTGAGGCCATGAACGACGTATCCCTTTTTCAACAACAACTCGGCCAAATAGGCGCCATCCTGCCCAGTGACACCTGTAATGAGGGCAACTTTGTTTATTTGGCGGGTCATTTCCGGAATTCCTTCTGCAATTATTGGGACGGAACGGTCGATGGCGTAGCCTCCCGACACGGCGGCATCGCCCGAGCTCGAAACAACGAAAAAAAGAACGCTTGTAGCGGGACAACTGACCTGTAGCGGGCAGACCTGACAAAAGCCCGAACCAGCAGCACAAAGACCTTCGTGATTAGGGCCAGAGGCGCTTCCAGGATGGTACAAGTCCGAGGCACCAATTGCAGGTGGGTTCGCGCCAACGAGAATTCGTAAAATAACTGGCCTTTCCTTGAGGACGCCCCCGCTTCATGGAGTATCTCGACATCCTCAACCGAAGCGACTTCCAAACCTGATTGCCGGATTCGCCACCCGAGATCGACATCTTCACCATACATGAAGAAGGCGGGATCAAAAAGTCGCCCATCCTTAACGACAGAGGCCTTGAGAAGGACACAACATCCGCATAAATATGGAAAGCTCAGCGGGGTAGATTTCCGAGTAAGGATGCCGAGATAGCGGTTGTACCAGATGACGGGAGATTCCTGACCAGTACCTCCCCTGAGCATCGGGGCAACCGCAGCAAGCGAAGGAGACGCTTCGAGGACCTCCACTAGACGAGCCACCAATCCGGGGGGCGCAACGGCATCGTTGTTCATCAAGAGATAATGGGTGTGACCACCTAGTTCCATATCTGTAGCGATCGCCAAGTTCACCCCGCCCGCAAACCCAAGATTCGCCTTCGGGCGAACAAGCTGCAACCAGTCTTCACTCCATCCCATTGCTGACACGCAACAGTCGAGTTCCCGGCTGCTGTTTTCATCACCCGAATTGTCTACAAGGATAACCTTTGCAAGGCCTTGAGCCTTGAGCGACTCAAGGCAATAGACGGTACGCTCGGCTCCTCGATAATCGAGAACGACTGCCAGGACTCCGCTGTACGGGATCATTCCTTGCTCCCAATCAATGAAAGATAAATATCGGCGTACTCAGATACCTGGCGATCCAACGAGAACTGGGTGACCGCCCGTGAATGGGCTGCCGCACGCATCGATTGCCATTGCAACCGATTGTTTGCAAGGCCTCTCGCCGCTTCAGCAAAAGCTGTTGCACCATCAACGGGGCACAAGGCCCCGGTTTCTCCATCGCTCACCACCTCAGGAATGCTGGAGCAATCCGATGCAATCACGGGTAGTCCGCAAGCCTGGGCTTCGATAAGAGAGAGGCTCAAGCCTTCGCTACGAGAGGGGAAAAGCAGCGCATCGGACTGCTGCATAAGAGAAATCAAATGGTTTCTGTCGTTGATGCGGCCAAGCAGTTTGATATTGTCGGGCAGACTTACCCGCTCCTGCCTATCGGGCATACCGCCAACGCAAAGCAGTTCAAAACCCGTTCCAAGTTGCTGCAGAATCTCCGAAAACAAATCCACCCCTTTTCGCGTCATCCACGTACCAACATAGATCAAACGGAACGGCTTGTTTGGTGCCGTGCGCGGTTGAAGCGAAATGCCGCAAGCGTCGAAACCGTTGTAAATTACCCGAATTTTTCCGGGGCCGAATACGCGTTCGGCCTGCATCGCAGCATCCGCGCTAACAGCGACAATTGCATCTGCCCTGCGCAAATTGGCGCGTTCAAGATGCTGTATCCAGTAACGGTGGTAAAGGGCACGAGGCGCCCCCTTATACGGCAGCAACCGGGGGTCGTGTATTGAATGATGGATGGTCGTCACAATCGGGAGGTTACTCGGCAAAAAACGGGTAGATAGCCACGAATTGACATGAACCATATTGGCCCATGACGGAGGCACAGGAACACTCACTGACCACGGCGCATACTCTACACGGTGAGGCAGCCATGTTACATCCGCCTTGAACCCGAGCCTTTCGATGCCATCCGCAAGTCGCTCGGTAAAGACATCCGCGCCCGTATGCGCTCTAACGGCGGGGAACCATACTCCAGGCCTCACTAGGTTGAAGCGCCAACGTCAGGCAATACATGCCTTTCACATAAGTGATAGACCTGATATTGCCACTGCAAAGGCCAAACAGCGAGAGCGAGCGCCTGAAGCAATCGAAGTGGCATCATTGGCCACGGGGCACGGAAGATCCATTGCCTACTTAAAATATGTAGGTCTTTCCAGCGTTCCGTCACTATAAGGCCTGATGTACTGAACATCTGTTGCCATTCACTCAACGGGCGAATGGTTTCTCTGACGGCCTGCTGCTGTGTACCTCTGTAAAGGCCTAATCGGTAAGTAAGAAAACCTGCATTGGGGACAAGGATTACGAGCTTGCCAGTAGGCTTCATGACCCGGACCATTTCCGCCAACGCCCCAGGCTGGTCCAGAAAATGCTCCAGCGAACCAAGGCAGGTGACAAGGTCGTAGCTGTCGCCCGGGAATGGCAAAACCTCCGCAGGGCCAGTATGAAACTCCCTGCCAGGCATGCGCTGGCGACAGATCGAAACGGCACGCTCTGAAATGTCGATACCACTCACATCAGCGCCACTGGCTGCCGCTACCGCCAACCAGTCACCCGCGCCACACGCAATATCCAGAACGCTCTGGCCGGGCGATATACCGAGTCTGGTTGAAAGTTTTTTCAAATGCCGTGATAGGGAGGCACTCGCCTCTGCACCCTTGTAGTAGACGTCATCGTAAAAACTGGCAACCCGGTCATGCTCTCCGGTTGTCGATGCTTGCTTTTCAATGCTCACTTGGGCCTCCCTCAAATGCAGTTGAATAGATCATCACAAGCCCACGGCAACCGCCGCTCTTAGTCGTTGTCCGAAAATATCCCATGTAAAACGCTCGGCGTGCAGGCGGCAGCGCTCGACCCACACATGCCGACTGCGAGATTCAAGCAGGCGCAGGCTCCTTTGAACCATTCCGGCGTAATCCCCCGAAGGCACCAACCAGCCAGACTCTCCTTCTGCCACCGCATCCGGTACGCCACCCACAGCAAACGCCACTGTTGGCAACCCATGGGCAGCGGCTTCTACCGCCACCATGCCAAACCCTTCAACGTCTCCAGGTAGATCGAGTACAGGAAAAACCATCACATCCGCTGCAAAATAAGCATCACTCAGGCAACTGTCATCTACGCTCCCGAGCAGGCGGACATGCGAAGTCAGCCCCATCTCAGCGACGGTTGCGCAAATGTCTTCTTCGACCCCCCCCCGATGATTTAAAGCACTCATTGCTTCGCTGCCGGTAACCAATAGCAGCACCTCTGGCAATTGCCGCCGGATTTCCGGCAGGGCGTAACGAATAAATTCAGCCAAACCCTTGCGTTGGGTCAAGCGCCCTGCTGCAAGCAGCAGCGGACGCTCACCTACCTCAAGCCGCTCGCGAAATCGTTGCCGGGCTGCGCCAAGTGCAGACAAATCGGGAAGCTCAACACCCGGGTTGACGATCTCTATCCTGTCAAACGCCACGCCGGCAGCCTGCGCCAAGCCCGCCGTATGTCGGCTATTGACAAGAATTCGGTCGACCCGCCGAATCGCCGGCAAAAACAATCGGCGATAAAGCGGATGATCGGCAACAATATCCAGACCGTGCAGAAAGCAGACCGTCCTCGCCCCCACGCTGCGCGCCGCCATCAACGCCGCCGGTGCAGCCAAGCCGCTACCCGAATAGACAACCTGCGGTCGAAAAGTGTGCGCCAAGCGAAAGGATCCCCACTGAAATTCGAGCAAAAATCGCGAAAGTGGCGCGAGCGACGCCTCCCGTACGGGCTGCGAATCGGGCACGAAAGCACCGGCACCCTGCGGGCCACACAAAGCCAGCGAAAATGTCTTGTCCAATGCCAGAAAGGCCTGATGATTCAACCTTTCCATCCCTCCGGTCAAGGGTGGGAAGTTGCGGGTGACGAACAGCAGCCGGGGCTGCTGCCCGACTGAGGCGCTAGGCATGATGCGAGCTGCGGCCAATGGCCTGCAGAGGCTTAATCTTCGCGATCACGATACATCAACGACGTGATCTGTTCCGAAACCAGACCGATCAGGAACACCAACACCGCGGTGATGAAGAGGAGCGCGGACATGTTGGTGAAGCGGCTGGTGGTCTGGAAGGTATAGATGTAATAGCCGAGCCCGGTCGTAAAGAAAGCCAGGCTGATCGGCAGGAACAGCTTGAGCGGCGAAAAAAGCGTGCCGATCTTGAAAATGATCAACAGAAAGCGCACCCCGTCGCGCCCCAGCCGGATATGGCTCTTGCCGATTCGCTTGTCGACCTCGATGGGCTCATAGGCCACTGAATAGCCGGACCGGAAGAAGGCCATCGTGATCGTCGTCGGATAGGAAAAGCCGTTCGGCAGCAGGTAGAGGAAGCGCTTGAACAGGCTGGCTTTGACCACACGGAATCCGGAAGTCAGATCGGGAACCTCATGATTGGTCATCCAGGTTGCGAAGCGATTGTAGAAACCGTTGGCCGCCGCCCGATGCAGCCCCGCCTGAGATCTGCGGGAAACGCGCGCGCCAACAACCATGTCGTAGCCTTCATCAAGCTTCGCCAGCAGGCGAGGAATATCTTCGGGCCGGTGTTGGCCGTCACCGTCCATGAAAACGATGATGTCTCCGGTTGCATGGCGTGCACCAGTCTTGATCGCAGCACCGTTGCCTTTCTGATAGGGATGACGGATGACGCGCACACCAAGCCTAGATGCAAGCGCCGACGTGCCATCTTTAGAGCCATCGTCAACAACGACGATTTCTACGCCTGGCAGCACGCGAGCAACTTCCTGAAGTGTCCGCGCCAACCCCCCCTCCTCGTTGCAGGCGGGAATAACGACGCTCAAGGACGAGCAATCAACGCGCGCGGTCACTGGTCAGATCCTCCTGCAACTCATGCCTGATTCTTGCAATATCGCTTTGGTAAGCCTCCCTGCTCCGAATCAGCGATTTGTTTTCTTGGGCTGCCAACAGCTTTTCCGCCTCGTCGAGCAGCTTCAGCGAATAATCAGCATAGCCGTAACTGGCCATTTGAACCACCATCTCCATCGCCGAATCAATACTTCCGTAGAGGCGCATCGCCACCAGAAATTTTTCGTATGCCTCCTCCGGGTGGCCTTGATGCAGAAACAGCCGCCCCTGCTGAAATGGAAGAAAGCGCTGGAATAGCGGAAATCGCATATACCTCTCGTTTTCCGCCATGCGCAGCAGCAGTTTCTGCGTAAAGGCGACATAGCTCTCGCGCGCATCCCGATACGTCACGAAATCGACCAGCCCGTAAATGCCCTTGACTGCCTGCGCATCGAACGATTGCATAGCAAGCCTCTCTCCAGCCCAGGCAAAGTCTTTTTCCTCCGCGCTGCCATCTGCCACCTTGAGCATCAGCAGACTTGTGGTCAGATTTGCACTGTCTGGCAACCTTGTCACTGAGCGCTGCAGGAGTTCCAGGGCTTCATCCGCACGGCCGGTCTCGACCATTATCTGCGCCAAACCATTCTGGGCGCGAGCCGAATCTGGATTTTTCAGCGCCCAGTACGAAATCAGGCGATATCCGCCGCTCCAGAGCGTCGCGCGCTGCCAGGTCATGAACGAAAGGTATCCGAACAGAACCAGCGCGACAGCGACCGCCAAGCCCACCGAGAAACGTTTGGGCAGCCAGACGATACCCGCCGCCAGGGGCATGAACAGGTACGCGGCGGGCAGGTAATTCCGGTGTTCGAAATACAGCTCCAGGCCGATGACCGTGGATTCCAGCAGGTGCCCGGCAAGGAAGAAGAGAAGCGGCAGCGCCAGCAGCGGGTATTTCCGGCGCCCGATAAATGCCAGAGTTGCAAGAATGAGCAAGGCGACGATGGAAACAAGTGTCCGCGGGGGTTGCAAAATTCCCCTGGATATCTCGAACCCGTCCTGAAACAAGCCCCGCCCCTCGAATTTCGGGACAAAGAGGTCGTATAGATATTCGACGACGATGACGGGTTGGGTGAGGAGTCGCTCAACCTGGTTGAAGGGCCGGTTCGGCCACGGATTAACCGAAAAATCGATTTGCGTGGCGAGATAGCCAAGGATGACCAGCGTCGGCACCCAGAGAAAAACCGCCTTCCACAACCTGAAGTATCTTGGCACCGGTTTGTCCTGTGGAATGCACGCCTCGATCGCCAGGATCATCACCGGCAACAGAGCACCGTTCTCCTTGCTCAGGACTGCCAGCACCCCGCCGACCGTCAGCCCACCGAGCATCCACGCGTAACCCGCGGCTGGCCTTCCTCGAATCAGCTTGCGGCCGTGGAGATACGCCGCGATGCCGTAGATCGAAAAAAGTGTAGCCAACTGTGTCATCCGCTGGATGACATAAAGCGTGGTGGAAACAAAATAGGGATGGAGCAGCCAGAACCCAGCACTCAGCACAGCGATCCAGGCAGCCTCGGTCTCGGAGTAGCCGAGAACCCGCAGGAGATTGAGCGTCGCCCAGCAGACGCCAAGCCCCACCAGGAGATGGATCATCAGATTTGTATACTTGAACGACATGGCCTGGCTCGGCCAATACTGATCGTTCAACAGGAAGGTGGCCAAGGCGAGTGGGCGACCCGTTGGCCCTGATATACCTGAAAACACAAAAGCTCTTGCGCTCTCCCAGCTTGTCACTCCGCCATAGTGGCCAAGCGCATCCAGATTATGGAAGTCATCAAAGATAAAGCTACCGGCTAGCCCAGGCAGGTACACCCAAACAGTTGCCCCCAGCAAGGCCAGCAATGCAGCTATGGCAATTTTCGACTGTGTCATTCAGGACCCGACAAAACAAAACGCCCGCCAAAGGCGGGCGTTAGACGCAGCCAGCCAAGAATCAGCGGCAGCTGGAGGGGAGGTACTTAGCATCAATAGGGTTAGCACCTCCAGCCTTGCATTTCCACACAACGCTACCTGCCACCGTTGTCGCAGACAACTGCACGGTTTTAGTTTGGATCTTTGCGTTGGCATCAGTTCCCGCACCGCGGAACACTGCTGTTACAAGACCGCTAACGTTAGTAACGCTAAGGACATACTTGCCGTTGATACTAGCAGCTGTCGCCAGGCCGGCACTTGCATTGTTAGTCGGCCAAGTTCCCTTATTGCTGTAAAATTCTGCAATCGCGGTCTTGGCACCCGACGCAAGGACGGTGCCTTCACTTGCCTGGGTGCGGACAAGGTAGTCCTGATAAGCCGGCAACGCGATGGCAGCCAGAATACCGATGATCGCCACGACGATCATCAGTTCGATCAGGGTAAAACCTTGTTGAATCCGTTTCATTTGAATCTCCTTTTTGCAAAAAGAGCGGAAAGCCGCTGGTAGTACACTATCACGATTCGTGCCAGCCGCCTGGCATGACCCGACTCACCTTGCATGTCGCATATTTCCGTCATTCCTGGCGCAACAGACCCGCAACCCGGAGGGGAAATGTGACGAGATTTGTCACTTGCAGGTGACGCATTTTGGCAGCCCTGGGGCTTGAAAGCGCCTGTTGCGGTCAACCTGCGAACACTGCTGAAATCGCCAGCCCACAAGCTTTGACAAGAACCCGGCAATCGGCTTGCTTGCGGCGTCATGGCCGCACCCATTGTAAATTGCTGAAAACCGGGCATTCTAATAAGCACCCATGAACGATTTCGATCTGCATCCCTCTCCGGAAAGGCCGCGACGGCCCGTCAAGGGACGCGGCGCGGCGGGCAATGTCGCCCATCGCTTCAGCCGCGAAACGCGCCACGCCGAGGATGATGGCTGGGAGCCGGACGTCCCGGCGAATCCGCGCACACGACTGCTGGTCGATCAGGCAAAGTCGATCATCAGCCGCAACGATTCTCCCGACATCGGCTTCAGCCAGTCGCTGAATCCCTATCGCGGCTGCGAACACGGCTGCATCTACTGCTACGCACGGCCGACGCATGCCTTCCTCGGCCTCTCTCCGGGGCTCGATTTCGAAACGCAGATCTTCATGAAGCCGGATGCCCCGCGCCTGTTGCGCGAGGAGTTGAGCCACCCGGACTATCTCTGCTCGACCATCGTCGTCGGCACGGCCACCGACGCCTATCAGCCTTTCGAGCGCAAGGAGAGACTGATGCGGGCGCTGCTCGAAATCTTTCTGGAAACGCGCCATCCGGTTTCGGTAGTCACCAAGTCGTCGCTGATCGTTCGTGACCTCGATCTCTGGGCCGAACTCGCGCAGAGGAAGCTGGCGCACGTGGGCATTTCCCTGACTACGCTCGACGGCGCGCTGGCGCGTCAACTCGAACCGCGGGCCAGCGCGCCGCACGCGCGACTGGAGGCGATGCGCAGCCTGAGCGACGCGGGCATTCCCGTTTCGGCATTCGTTTCGCCACTGATTCCTGGGCTGACCGACAAGGAACTCGAGAAACTGCTGGCGGCAGCCCGCGACAACGGAGCCACGAGCGCCGGCTACACGCTGCTCCGCCTGCCGCACGAGGTGGCCGGACTGTTCCGCGAGTGGCTGGACGCGCATGCTCCGGAAAAGGCGGCGCGCATCATGTCGGTGTTGTACGACCTGCGCGGCGGTCGCATCAACGACAACCGCTTTGACAGCCGCATGAAGGGTCTCGGACATTTCGCAGACCTCATCCGCCAGCGCTTCGAACTCGCCTGCCGCCGCCTCGGTCTCGTCAAGGAGTGGCCGGCGCTGGCCACAACCTCCTTCCGGCCGCCGCCGCCCCCGCAGCCGGTCGACGAGCGACAATTGTCCCTGTTCTGAACCTGGCAAACGGCCGGCCAACTCACCTGCCCGCGCAGATCACCCATCTCCTCCAGCGAGTCCTGCAGAAACAGTTTCTCAGGGACCTGCAGGTCCCAGTGCTTTTACGGCAACCTCAAGTTCCCCGGCCATCTTGATCAACTCGGAAATCAACTGCTCGTCTTCGGCATAATCGCCGTCGTAGAGGGCGATGTTGCGCTTCTGGTGGCAGTTATCAAGGAATCGCCACTTGGCAACCGGAAATGACGCTGTGCTCCCCAGAACCCGGAAGACGATATAGCGGTTCTCGGAACGAAATCCGTGCCAGCGCAGGGCCGCCAGGGCAAGGGAATGTGCGGCGTCGTAAGCGAGGATGAAACGGCTGTCGGGGGAAAGTGCGGCATTCTGCGCATCCGGCAGCTTCCGCCCGGCTGACCTGACGAAGCCGTCAAATTCCGACTGATCAGGCGGCTCGGCCTTGGGCTTGCCGATCTTCACCAGATTCTGCAGGGCTTCCCGAGGCGATGTCAGGGTCATTACCTATAAGCATGATTTTCGGTTGATCGAGTACGCGGGTAACAAAATGATTGTCGCCGCGCACCTTTTCTGCGAAGTCTTCAGGTGTGTAGAGGGTTGGATTCACCTTGCGCCCCAGCACTTCCTCGGCCTTGGCCAGAATCTCGAAGATATCGCTGTAGGTCAAGCCGTCGGCGACGATCATGACGTCGATGTCGCTCGACGCCGTGTCCGTGCCTTTGGCCACGGAACCATAGATGAAGGCGCAACGAACAGCTTGTGCGGATGCTGCCAACGCATCGCGCAAGACATCCGCCAACCCGAAGGTCTTGAGGACGATGCCCCTCAGTTCGTTAAAGATCGGCGAACTCCGGTTGGCCTGATAATGGTTCTGCCGGCCGATCGGCGTCAAGATGACCAGACCGGAGGAGGTCAGTCTTTCAAGCTCGCGTTGCAATGCACCACGCCCGGTGTTGGCGAGTTTGGCAATTTCATTGGCGTAGAAAGACCGGTCGGGCTGGCCGAACAGCAGGCCGAGCACCCGTCGTTGTCCTCCAGAGAACAATACGTCCGATATTGACACAGGCTGCGCATTCCCCATAGTGGGTACTATGGTACCCGATTTGGGGATGTTCACCATTGGCAATAACAAAAAACTTTCCCCATTTCGGGGATTATCAACCCCAATACGGGGAATGTGGCGAGGACTTGTTCTTGATTATTCGTTGCCGTTGATACCGCGCCTCATAGGTTACCGAGTAACCGTCATACTGAGAAATCCTACGCCGCCGCTTCCGCCACCCGCCGGGCGCGGACGGCCGCTGCCAGTTTCTCCAGCACCGTCAGGCTGTCATCCCAGCCGAGACAGGCGTCAGTGATACTCTGGCCGTAAGTCAGGGCCTTCTCGGGTTCAAGATCCTGACGGCCTTCGACGAGATGCGACTCGACCATGACCCCGACGATGCGCTCCTCGCCGGCCGCCATCTGCGCGGCGACGTTATCGCAGACTTCCAGTTGCAGCTTGTATTGCTTGCGGCTGTTGCCATGCGAGAAGTCGACCATCAGGCGGGCGGCGAGGCCGGCCTTGGCGATTTCGGCGCACGCGGCATCGACGCTGGCCGCGTCGAAGTTGGGCTCCTTGCCGCCGCGCAGGATGACGTGACAGTCCTCGTTGCCCATCGTCGACACGATGGCGGTATGACCGGACTTGGTCACCGACAGGAAATGGTGCGGTGAATTGGCCGCCCGGATGGCGTCGACCGCGATACGCATGTTGCCGTCGGTGCCGTTCTTGAAACCGACCGGGCAGGAGAGCCCGGACGCCAGTTCGCGGTGTACCTGCGATTCGGTGGTGCGGGCGCCGATGGCGCCCCAGGCGATGAGGTCGGCGGTGTATTGCGGGGTGATGGTGTCGAGGAATTCGGTGGCGCAGGGCAGGTCGAGTTCGTTGATTTCGAGCAGGATGCGCCGGGCCAGACGGATGCCCTCGTTGATGCGGAAGGTGTTGTCGAGGCGCGGATCGTTGATCAGTCCTTTCCAGCCGACCGTGGTGCGCGGCTTTTCGAAATAGACGCGCATCAGGATGACGAGTTCTTCAGCGTGATTGCCCGCCTCCTTCGCCAGTCGCCTGGCGTATTCCATGGCC
This sequence comes from Candidatus Dechloromonas phosphorivorans, assembly GCA_016714975.1. Classification (GTDB taxonomy): domain Bacteria; phylum Pseudomonadota; class Gammaproteobacteria; order Burkholderiales; family Rhodocyclaceae; genus Azonexus; species Azonexus phosphoriphilus. The sequence continues at coordinate 148,057 of JADKBR010000003.1, forward strand.
GCGTCGTAGTCGTGGATCGAGCACGGGCCGATGACGACCAGCAGGCGGTCGTCGGCACCGTGCAGGATACGATGAATGGCCTGGCGGGCGACATAGGTGGTCTGCGCGGCGCGATTGGAGACCGGATATTCGCGGAAGACGTGCGCCGGCGGCACCAGTTCCTTTATTTCCCTGATCCGCAGGTCGTCGGTGTTCGGTTTGCTTTGCGGCGTCATGGCCAAATCCAATGCTGCTTGCTGAAAACCGGGCATTCTAACCGATGCTGCCTGGAGATTCCCGGCCCGAGTCTCAATCCATGGTCTGAGCGACCGGGAGCCACGCGAAGCAACGCGGCCCCCACCTACCCCTTTTCGGGGGTGGAAATGACAGCCAGCAGGCCCGCGCGCATGGCTCTGGCATCGACCAGCGCGTGATGTTGCCGATTGTCCCTGGCGAAGTGCTGCGTGACTTCGCGCTCGAAAACCGCCATCGCCTCGGCCGAAAGTGGTGCGAGCATCAGCAGCATGACTTCCAGCGGGCCTGCGGGGCCGGGGATTGTCACCAATCCTGGAAGCCGATTGCGCTCGCCGCTCAGGGCATGGCGCACGACATAGATGTCCCAGTCGCTGTCCGAAAGCAGGATCGGATCGGCAAACTGCCCCAGCCACACAGCGAGCCGTTCAGCGAACCGGGCGCGCAGGCACGCGGCCACACCGCCTTCGAGCAGCGGCAAGACGATCTCCCGGACAAAAGCCGAGCATTCCTCCTGCACCACGGGCGTCAGTTCGCAATAGAACTCGCGGCCGTCTTCGCTCACCGCACCGAACGAGATCAACCTGGCCTCGTGCGTGAGCGTCGTGAACTCGGTGTCGATGAAGATCTGCATTTGTGAGGTCTGTCACTTGTAGACGCTAGGCTAAAGCGTTGGGGCGTTTCGGGCAAGAAGCCGGTAGACTCCGTTGCTCTGCCATCCCGCTTGCCGCATATGACCAGCGCCACCCTGCCGCCGCAACAACACAAAGATGTCGAGGCGATCGCCGTGATCGGCTTCGTGCACGGGGTGTCACATTTCTTTCACCTGCTGCTGCCGCCGCTGTTTCCGTGGCTGATGGAGGACTTCGGACTCAGCTTTACCGGCATCGGCGCGACGATGACCGCCTTCTTCGTCATTTCCGGCATCGGCCAGGCACTGTCGGGTTTTCTGGTCGATCGGCTGGGTGCGGCGCGGGTGCTGGGTGGCGGCATCGGCTGTTTCTTTCTTGCTGCGGCGCTGCTCGCGCTTGCCGACGGCTACGCCATGCTGATGCTCGTCGCCGCCCTGGCCGGGCTGGGCAACAGCGTCTTCCATCCGGCGGACTTCACGGTCCTGAACCGCCACGTCTCACAACCGCGCCTCGGCCATGCTTTCGCCGTGCATGGGCTGTCGGGAAATCTCGGCTGGGCCCTGGCGCCGGTATTCCTGACCGCCATTGCCGCAAGCGCCGGCTGGCGAGCCGCCGCGTCAAGTGCGGCAATGGTCGCCGCCGCCGCACTTGCACTGCTGTTCTGGCGCCGGCAGGCACTAAGCGACCCGCCGGGATTTGTCCACGTGAAGCAAGAGGACGAAGGCATCTCCGTCTTTGCCTTCCTTGCTTCACCAGCGGTGTGGATGTGTTTTGCCTTCTTCTTCCTGATCACGACAGCCTTCGGGGCGATCCAGAATTTCGCCGCGCCGATTCTGCAGAATCTCTACGGTCTCTCGCTTGCCCTAGCCGCCAGCGCGCTCTCGACCTACCTGCTGGGTGGAGCGGCCGGCATCCTCGGCGGCGGCTTTCTCGCCCACAAAGGTGAGCACGAACGCCTGATTGCGCTGGCGCTGGGTGCAGCGGCCCTGCTGGCCATCGCGCTGGCGACGCTGCCGCTCCCATCGTGGAGCATCTTGCCGCTGATGGCCGGCATCGGCTTTTGCACCGGCGTCGCAGGCCCCTCCCGGGATTTGCTGGTGCGGCGCGTGGCCACCTCGCGTTTCGGACAGGCCGCTTACGGGCGCGTCTATGGTTTCGTTTACTCGGGTCTCGACGCGGGGCTGGCGCTGGCCCCGATTGTCTTCGGCGTGTTCATGGACAACGGACGCTTCGCCCAGGTCCTGATCGGCATCGCCGTGCTCCAGGCGCTCGCCATCCTGACCGCATTGCGCGCCGGTGGTACGGAAAGAGTCCCCAGTGCTGCCTGAGATTGTCGCACCCACCCATCCGATCATTTCGCAAGGGGTCGCTTGAACACTGAAAAGTGTCGAATTTCTTTACAGGCACCTCCGGGTCGAATTCTTAAATACCTGTTTGATATGGAAAATAGCGGTTTGGCGCGCTAATTGCTTTGTTTGGCTGTTGCGCATGTTCAGGGTGCACGGTGGTGACTTCGCTGAAGTCGGCACGGAGCCAGAGCCCGGTGATATGGCACAGCGCTCGCGGGGCTTGCAGCCCCATATGAAAAAATCTGAGGAGAGCATATGTCCTGGAACTTGAGAAAACTGCTGGCGGCCATTTCGCTGGCGTCGGTTTCGCTGTTGTCGGGAAGCGCATGGGCGTCGTATTCCGGCCTCTATGTGTTTGGCGACAGTCTTGCAGACAGCGGGAACAACTATCTTGCTTTGGGTGGCCAGACGACCTCGGTCCCAATCACCAACCCGAATGACCTTATCCCGACATACCCTTACGCCAATGCTGGAACGTATTCGAACGGCCCGGTCTGGACCCAGTACCTCGCCAACAGCCTCGGATTGGCCTTGACACCTTCTTTGGCGGGCGGAACCAATTATGCATTTGGCGGGGCGCGGACGGGCCCAGGCGTGACGCCACCATCTCTTACTCCATTCCCCCCCAGCATGATCACTCAGGTCAACATGGCCTTCGGGGCGGCAGGCGCCATTGCGCCGAGTACCGCGCTGTATGTCGTCGAAGGTGGCGGGAATGATGCGCGTGACGTGCTGTTGGCAGCTCTCGGAGGGGGGTTACAAGCTGCAGCTCCCTTGATCGGCGCTTATGCGACAAATGTCGCGTCCATACTCGCGACCCTCTCATCCAAGGGAGCTGATCAATTCCTGGTGTGGAATGTTCCCGACATCGGCAAGATCCCGGCAATCGCCGGGCAGGGAGCCCAAGCTTCGAACACCGCCAGCTTTCTTGTTGCGTTGATGAATCAGGCGCTGGTTCAGGCATTGTCGCTGTTGCCCGCAGACGTTACCGATGGCGTTCACCTTTTTGACGCATACGGTGTCTTCAACGACGTGGTCGGCAATCCGGGCGCTTACGGATTCACAGACGTATCCGATCCCTGTGCTTTTTTCTTTTATAGCCAAACCTGCTATGGCAACCCCTCCGGCTACCTGTTCTGGGACGGTATTCACCCCACGACCCAGGGCTATCAGTTGCTGGCGCGGCTGGCGCTGGCCGAAATTCCCGAGCCGGAAACACTGCTCTTGCTGGCCATTGGCATGATCGGCATCGTCGTGACCCGGCGCAAGGCGGCTTGAGCGCGCGCTTGTCACCCATCAGCCCCGCTGCGGCGGGGCTTTTTTTCTGCTCCGCGCCCGTGTCGGGCGATAATGCCTGCCGGCGGCATTTTGTCCGCCCGGAAGAAGCAAGGAATCCAAATGACCATGAAAAGAACCGATCTCGAGAAAAGCCGTGGTCTCAAGATCAATGGCAAGATGGGGGCAACGGCCATTCCCGGTCGCTTTGCTGCAGGGGCAATCAGCGTTGTGGACAGGCGTGAGCAGCGTCGGCTGGATCGGGAATCGGGGCAGATCCCTTTTGCCTGCAAGCTGCCGGCGGAACTGGTCAAGCAGCTTCAGGAGCGCGGGGGTGCGCATGAAGGCGGTATCAACGTTTTCATGGCTGAACTTATCGCCGGGGCGCTCGCCGAAGCGAAGTGAGGGCCACCGCCCGGCTGACCGGTTTTCGGGCCATTTGACCGGTCGACCGTGACAACCCTGGTTTTCCGGTTTTCCGGTCGGGTCAGGTCACTCCGCTACCGGCCTGACCAGACTTGCCGCCAGCTTTGCCCGTTCCCGCGCCTGGTCGATATTGTCGCCATTGGCTACCGCGACGCCCATCCGACGCTTCGTGAACGACTCCGGCTTGCCGAACAGACGCAGGTCGCTGCGCGGCACAGCCAACGCTTCGGCGACACCCGCGAAGGCGATGCCCGCTTGTTCAATACCGCCGTAGATGACCGCCGAGGCACCGGGTTCGCGCAAAGCGGTATCGACCGGCAGGCCGAGGATGGCGCGGGCGTGCAGTTCAAACTCCGAAAAGCGCTGCGAGCACAGCGTGACCAGTCCGGTGTCGTGCGGCCGCGGGCTGACTTCCGAGAACCAGACCCTGTCGCCCCTGACGAACAGCTCGACACCGAAGATGCCGCGCCCGCCAAGGTTCCCGGTGACCGTGGCGGCAATCTCCTGCGCCCGGTTCAATGCTGCCGCGCTCATCGGCTGCGGTTGCCACGATTCGACGTAATCGCCGGCGACCTGGACGTGGCCGATCGGCTCGCAGAAAACCGTTTGCACGGCCCCGCTTGCATCGCGGGCGCGCACCGTCAGCTGGGTGATTTCGTAGTCGAAGTCGATGAAGCCTTCAACGATGACGCGGCCCTGGTCAACCCGCCCGCCACTGGCGGCATGGGCCCAGGCCGTTTGCACGTCCTGCGGGCCACGCAGCAGCGACTGGCCCTTGCCGGACGAGGACATCACCGGCTTGACGAAGCACGGGTAGCCGATGCCTCCATCGATCGCCGCCTGCAGTTCGGCCAGCGAATCGGCGAAGCGGTAGGGCGAGGTGGGCAGGCCTAGTTCCTCGGCGGCCAGACGGCGAATGCCCTCGCGGTTCATGGTCAGTCGTGCGGCGCGGGCCGTGGGAATGACTTCGGCCAGCCCCTCCGCCTCGATCTCGACCAGCGTGTCGGTGGCGATGGCCTCGATTTCCGGGACGATCAGGTGCGGCCTTTCCCGTTCGATCAATTCCCGCAGCGCGGCGCCGTCAGTCATCGAAATCACGTGGGCGCGATGGGCAACCTGATGGCCGGGAGCGTTTTCGTAACGGTCTACAGCAATGACCTCGACGCCGAGGCGCTGCAGCGCGATGATGACCTCCTTGCCGAGTTCGCCGGCGCCCAACAGCATGACGCGCAGCGCAGTCCGGGAAAGCGGGGTGCCGATCTCCATGCGAATCTTTTCAGGCAGCCGTTCCGGCCAAACCGGCTGCAGTTACTCGGGCTTCTTGGCGGCTGGCGTTCTTCTCCGGGCAGCCGGCTTCGCCGGTGGCGCGGGCGGTTGCTCCGGTGGTGGAGCGTAATCGCCGACAATGGTCTTGACGGGACAAATCTTGACCACCGGACATTTGTTGCAGGTGGCGACGAGGGCGATGGGGCAAAGCAGCATTTCAGTTCTCCCGGGCAATGCCTGAGATGGGCGGACAAACCGGACTGTCTTTCCGTCACCATCAGGTAACGAATGGAAGTATGAGCGTCGTTGGCAGCCGACTCAAGCTTTCTCTGCCCCGCAAACGCTCGAAAGCCATGTCGCACACGATCGGCTAACGCAGTTCGCGGCGCAGGATCTTGCCGATCGGCGTCTTGGGCAGAGCATCGCGGAACTCGACGTGGCGCGGAACCTTGTAGCTCGTCAGGGACGTCCGGCAGTGCTTGATGACAGATTCCTTGGTCAGATTCGGATCCTTCCTGACGATCACCACCTTGACCGCCTCGCCCGTCTTTTCGTCAGGCACGGCCACCGCGGCACATTCGAGAACGCCCGGGTGCGCTGCGACGACGCTCTCGATTTCATTGGGGTAGACGTTGAAGCCGGACACCAGGATCATGTCCTTCTTGCGGTCGGTGATGGTGATGCGGCCAAGATCGTCGAGGTGCCCGACATCGCCGGTCTTCAGCCAGCCGTCATGGAGTACGTTGGCGGTTTCGGCGGGATTGTTCCAGTAGCCCTTCATGACCTGCGGCCCGCGCACGCAGATCTCGCCCGTGTGTTTCTCGATGTCGCCGGCGCCGGTCCATACCGGCAGTTCGTTGAAATCATCATCGCGGATCGAGACCTCGGTGGACGGCACGGGCAAGCCGATGGTGCCGTCCCACGCGGCGCCCAGCGGCACGCAGCAGACACCGGGCGAGGTCTCGGTGAGGCCGTAGGCTTCGGTGAGACAGTGCCCGGTCACCTGCTGCCAGCGCTCGGCAACGGGTTTCTGCACGGCAGCGCCGCCGCCGACCACGACCTTGAGCGTGGAAAAGTCGAGTTGCGCAAACCCCGGTGTGTTCAGCAGGCCATTGAACAGCGTGTTTACGCCGGTCATCGTGGTGAACTTCCAGTTCCCCATTTCCTTGACCAAGGCCGGCAGGTCGCGTGGATTGGTGATCAGCACGCTCAGGCTGCCCCACTTCATGAACGACAGCGTCGAGGTGAGGCAGAAGATGTGGTACATCGGCAGCGGGGCGATGACGATTTCGGCACCCTCCTTGAAGCTGACCGAAATCCAGATGCCGGTCTGCTCCAGGTTGGCGAGAATGTTCCGGTGGGTGAGCATCGCCCCTTTTGCGACCCCGGTCGTGCCCCCGGTGTACTGCAGGAAAGCGAGGTCCTCCGCGTGGATGTCGACCGGATTGAAGGGCGCCGACCTCCCGCGCTCCAGCGCTGCGTCCAGCGCGGTGGCACCGTCGATCTGCCAGGCCGGGACCATCTTCTTGACGTGCTTGATGACGAAATTGACCAGCCAGCGCTTCGGGATCGGCAGCAGGTCGCCAACCTGCGTGGTGATTACATTCTTGACCGGTGTCTTGCCCAGGACCTGTTGCAGGGTAGAGGCGAAATTCTCGACGATGACGATGGCCCTGGCGCCGGAGTCCTGCAACTGGTGTTCGAGTTCGCGCGGCGTGTATAGCGGATTAACGTTCACGACGACCATGCCCGCGCGCAGGATGCCGAACAGCACCACCGGGTACTGCAGCAGATTGGGCGACATGACCGCCACGCGCTCGCCCCTGGCCATTCCCGGCAGTCCCTGCAGGTAGGCGGCGAAGGCGCGCGACAGCTCTTCCAATTCGGCGTAGCTGATGGTGCGGCCAAGGTTGTGAAAGGCCGGCTTGTCGGCAAACTTGCTGAAGAGCTCGTCGAGCAGGTCTGGAATGGACTTGAACTGGTCCGCATCGATCTCGCCCGGCATGCCCTGAGGATAGCTCTTGAGCCAGATCTTGTTCATGGTGGTCCCCCCTCCTTGCTCGCATTGACACTGCCCACTGTCCAGATTACTCCGATTCGATCCCTCAGTCCCGCTCCTCGATCGGGTAGCGCAGTTCGCGGCGCAGGATCTTGCCGATCGGCGTCTTGGGCAGAGCATCGCGGAACTCGACGTGGCGCGGAACCTTGTAGCTCGTCAGGGACGTCCGGCAGTGCTTGATGACAGATTCCTTGGTCAGATTCGGATCCTTCCTGGCGATCACCACCTTGACCGCCTCGCCCGTCTTTTCGTCAGGCACGGCCACTGCGGCACATTCGAGAACGCCCGGGTGCGCTGCGACGACGCTCTCGATTTCATTGGGGTAGACGTTGAAGCCGGATACCAGGATCATGTCCTTCTTGCGGTCGGTGATGGTGACCCGGCCCTTGTCGTCGAGGTGCCCGACGTCGCCCGTCTTCAGCCAGCCATCGCGCAGGACGTTGGCGGTTTCGGCGGGATTGTTCCAGTAGCCCTTCATGACCTGCGGCCCGCGCACGCAGATCTCGCCCGTGTGTTTCTCGATGTCGCCTTCACCGGTCCACACGGGCAGTTCGTTGAAATCATCATCGCGGATCGACACCTCGGTCGACGGAATCGGGAAACCGACGGTACCGTCCCAGGGCGTGCTCATCGGCATGAAGCAGACGATCGGCGAGGTCTCGGTCAGGCCGTAACCTTCACTGAGATAGCTTCCCGTCACCTTCTGCCAGCGTTCGGCCACGGGCTTCTGGGTCGCGGCGCCGCCGGCGCCCACGAACTTCAGCGCGGAAAAATCGAGTTGCTCGAAGCCCGGCGTGTTCAACAGGCCATTGAACAGCGTGTTGACACCGAGCATTTCGGTGAACTTCCAGCCCCGCAATTCCTTGACGAAGGCGGGCAGATCGCGCGGATTGGTGATCAGCACCGTCAGGCCGCCAAACTTCATGAGCATCAGCGTCGAGATGAGACAGAGGATGTGGTACATCGGCAACGGGGCAATGAAGATCTCGCTGCCTTCCGTCATGGTGCCCGAGACCCACGCGCTCGTCTGTAGCATGTTGGCCAGGATGTTCCGGTGGGTGAGCATCGCGCCCTTGGCGACCCCGGTCGTGCCGCCGGTATATTGCAGGAAGGCGATGTCTTCGCCGTTTGCGTCCACCGGATTGAACCGCCCCGCACTGCCACGCCCGAGGGCGGTACTCAGGGTGATGGCGCCGTCGATGTGCCATTCCGGCACCATCTTCCTGACGTGCTTGATGACGAAATTGACCAGCCAGCGCTTCGGAACTGGCAGCAGATCGCCAATCTGAGTGGTGATCACCTGCTCGACCGGCGTCCTGTCCAACACCTGTTGCAGGGTCTGCGCGAAGTTCTCGACGATGACGATGACGCGGGCGCCGGAGTCCTTCAACTGGTGTTCCAGTTCGCGCGGCGTGTACAGTGGATTGACGTTGACCACGGTCATCCCGGCGCGCAGGATGCCGACGAGCACCACCGGGTACTGCAACAGGTTGGGCGACATGATCGCCACGCGGTCGCCCTTGACCATCCCCGGCAGTCCCTGCAGGAAGGCCGCAAAGGCCCGCGACTTCAGGTCCAGTTCAGCGTAGCTCAGCGCTCCGCCAAGGTTGTGAAATGCCGGCTTGTCGCCAAACTTGGCAAACGTCTTGTCGAGCAGATCCTGGATCGATGAGTACTGGTCCGGATTGATCTCGGCCGGCGTTCCCTGAGGATAATTCTTGAGCCAGATCTTGTTCATTGCGCTACCCCCTTTGTGAACTGCCCGCATGCGGAGTGATTTCAATATAGCCCATTCCTGAACTACTGCTCAAAGCAAGTTTGCGCACGGTCGCAGCGCGACCATTTCGAGATCTTCACCATGATCGATCAGGATCCGGGCGACCCGTTCCTGCCATAGATTGCCGAATTGACGAGTGTCGTCGGGATTCGCCGTGCCGTTGAGAATGACACCGAGCAGGCTACCGAGACACGGATCGGCGGGCACCATTTCAAGCCTCAGAGTGCAGTCGACCGCAGCATTCGTATCGCGGCGCATGAACGCCACGCTGCCGTTGCCGGCGACACCGAACTGCAGCAGATTGCGCCGGCTGTGACGACCGCCCAGCCCCTTGAAACCGCCGGGCCCGGACGCACCGGTGAGCAACCCGGCGACGCTGCCGATGACGCCGGCAACACCGCCATCCAGGCTTTCACGGAGCGCCACGGCAACGTTCCCGCGCTCGGGAATCTCGTCGCCATACAGCGCGCGCAGCGCCCGCACCGTCATCAACCAGGCGCCGGCGACGGTCGGACACGAATGGCCAGTCAGCTTGACGGCATCGGCGAAGCGATACTCGATCAGCCCGCCTTCCGCCGCACCGAGCAGTTCGGCCAGCGGGTCGCGCAGGGTGACGGCAGGTACGCGCGCAAAGAATTCGGGGAAGGCCATGGCTAGCTCCAGTCGCCATCAGTATCTTCGAACGGCGACGACCTGGCCTTGATCTCCGTCAGTCGTGCTGAATCAGCCCGATCTTGCCCTCGCATGGTGGCTGTGCCTTGGTCGCACTGCGCAACGACAAGCGAACAAGTTCACTGGCGCGAACACCCTGCGGTTGTCCGGAGATGAACCCACCGGTGAAAACGATGGTCCGACTTTGTGGATTTTGGTTGCCTTCTGAGCTAGGCTGAGAAAAAGCTGTCGCCGTCTGCAGGATTATTTCTTGCAAGAGGATCTGACGGAACGAGTAACCAAGGCGGTTTCTATGCCTGAGTTCGGGTGGAAGCAGGTGCGCTGGTCTTGCCATAACATCATCAGTCTGTTTCTTGCTGCCACGGTGCTCCTGGCAAACCTGGCTCATGGAGAAATTGGCGCTCCGGGCTTCAGTTTCGTCGTAACCCGTGAAGGTGACTCTATTCGTACCGAGGCGCACGTTGACCTCGCGGTGGCACCGGCCTTGGTATGGGCGGTACTGACAGACTACGAGCGCTATCCACGTTTCATCTCCAGCATGCGCGACTCCAGGATTGTGTCGCGCAGCCCGGGAGAGCTGGTTGTCGAACAGAAAGGCAGTTTCAGCTTTCTGTTCTTTTCACAGGACATCGAAGCTCGCTTGCTCGTTTCCGAGTTTCCTCCGAACATCATTGAATCCAGTGTGCTCAAGGGTGATTTCAAGGTCATGAATGGCCGCTATGAACTGCTCCAGGTTGGAGACAATGCCCGGCTGTCATTTTCAGGGCGTTTGATTCCAAAATTCAGTCTGCCGCCAGTATTTGGCATGAGCATTGCCCGTAGCGTACTGTTAAGGAACTTCAACGAATTGATTGCCGAGATTCTCAGGCGTGACGCCGATGCACGATTGGCGCCACGAACAGGCCGCTAGCGAGTGATTTGTGTCTTGCGGCCAACTTTGGGGGTGGAAAATGTTGGATATCCTTCGGTTTGACCAACAGCCTGGCATTGCGCATCGCCTGGTATCAGCAAGCCTGGCAACGAGCCTGCTGTGCCTGGCGGCTTGTCAGATTTCGCCTGAGCAGCCGTCCTCCGCCCCACAGGCAAGTCCTGTTCCTTCACGCGCAGCGATCGCGGAAGAGACGGTTCGCTATCAAATTCTTTCCGACCTGTCGGACGTTCGATTCCTGGTTTTTCGGGCCGGTCCCTTTGCCAAGCTTGGGCACAATCACGTTGTTCAGGCGAAAAACATCCGGGGTGAAATCCGCTTGTCTTCGGACATTCGCCAATCGAGTCTGTTTATCGAGATACCAGTCAGGGACTTTCACATTGACGCAGAGGAAGCGCGGCTAGACGAAGGCGCAGAATTCTTCCCCCAACCGGATGACGAGGCGATTGCTGGCACTGCCAGGAATATGTTCGGCGAAAGAGTGCTGGATGCCGCCCAATACCCGACGATGGAAATTGCTTCGGTTGCCTTGAATGGTCCGGCGTGGGGAATGGACGTCACAGTAAGGATCAAGTTCCACGGCGTGGAACGGGAAATTGTCGTGCCAACAGTCGTTGACCGGAATGGCCAAAAACTCCTGGTGACGGCGCTCTTTTCAATAAACCAGAGCGACTTCGGCATCGTGCCGATGAGTGTCCTCGGCGGGGCCATACAGGTCGCCAACACCGTCCGGGTCCGCATGCGAATTGTTGCCGGCAGGGTTGATGCGCTACCTCAATGACGACGAGCACCAAACTCAGCGTCTCGAGAATGTCCGGTTACGAATCCCGGGTGCTTCTTTCTTTCAGGTCGATGTTGTAGCCGTCCGGGTCTTCGACGAAGGCGATGACGGTCTTGCCGTGTTTCATCGGTCCGGCTTCGCGCACCACCTTGCCGTCCAGCACGGCGAGCACCAGCGTGAGCCGGCCTTCCGGGTAGACGCTGCGACGCAGTAGCTGCATGCGCAGGACGTCGGTGTCGAAGGCAGGCGAAACCGAGGCTTGCCCGACATGCGCACAGCTACGCAATTCATCGTATTCCCGCCTTCGGGTCTGCCCCTTAATCTGTCGCTGCACTGCACAAACTGCGGACGGGGCTTTCATGAACAAATCACTTCTTGTATTGCTGCTTTACGCCTGCAGCCTGTCGGCGCAGGCCGCGCTCGATGCGGCGCAGGTGCGGCAGTTGGCAGCAGAGGATTCCAGCGACAAGGTGGTGGCCATTCACCAGTTGACGCAGACCGCCGACCCCGATGCCGTGCGCGTGCTCAAGGCGATGGCCGATGACAACCTGTATCTGGCTGGCGACAAGGCGGTGATCATCGAGGGTTCCAAGGTCTTCGATGCCACCACCGGTGGTGCGACCAGGATGCCCGCCAACCCCGAATCGGTCACGGTCAACAACCGGATTCGCGGCGAATTGGCCAATGCGCTGGCCGCGCTCAAGCTGTTCGATGCCGACGCCAGCGTCCGCCTGGCCTCGGCGCAGAAGCTGCAAAGCAGCGTCAGCCCGGCGATGGCGCCATTGCTGGCACGGGCGCTGGAAAAGGAAAGCGACACGCAGATCAAGGCGCTGCTGACCCTCGCCCACGCCCAGGCCAACCTCGGCAACACCGACCCGGCAGCGCGCATGGCGGCGGTCAAGGCGCTGGCGCAGACTTCCTCGCCAACGATCAGGAGCGTGCTGCTGCCGCTGACCGAGAAGGCCGGCGAACCGGATGACAAGGTCCGTTACGAGGCGATCGCCGCGGTCAAGGCCATCGACAGCCGTCTGGCTCTGGCCGAAAACCTCGGCCGCATCTTTTCCGGCCTGTCGCTCGGCAGCATCCTGCTGCTGGCGGCGCTGGGACTGGCCATCACCTACGGCGTCATGGGCATCATCAACATGGCGCACGGCGAGCTCCTGATGGTCGGCGCCTACGCCACCTACGGCATGCAGAGTCTGTTCCGCGCCTACCTGCCGGATCGCATCGACTGGTATCTCCCGGCCGCCATCCCGGCCGCCTTCTTCGCCGCCGCCCTCGTCGGCGTCATCATGGAACGCACGGTCATCCGCTGGCTATACGGCCGCACGCTGGAAACCCTGCTCGCCACCTGGGGCATTTCCCTGGTGCTGATCCAGGCGGCGCGCGTGCTGTTCGGCGCTCAGAACGTCGAAGTGTCGAACCCGAGCTGGATGTCGGGCGGCATCGAGATCATGCCCAACCTGATGCTGCCGTGGAACCGCATCATCATCGTCGGCTTCGCGCTGTTCGTGCTGATTCTCGTCTGGGTGCTGATGAACAAGACGCGGCTCGGCATGTTCGTTCGCGCCGTGACGCAGAACAGGGCGATGGCCGGTTGCGTCGGCGTGCCGACGGCGCGCATCGACACCATGGCCTTCGCCCTCGGCGCCGGCATCGCCGGGCTGGGCGGCGTCGCGCTGTCGCAGATTTCCAACGTCGGGCCGGACATGGGCCAGGGCTACATCGTCGATTCCTTCATGGTCGTCGTCGTCGGGGGTGTCGGGCAACTGGCCGGTGCGGTCTGGGCCGCCCTCGGCCTCGGCATCTTCAGCAAGCTGCTCGAAGGCTGGGCCGGCGCGGTGATCGCCAAGATCAGCATCCTCGTCTGCATCATCATCTTCATCCAGAAGCGTCCGCAGGGGATCTTTGCCCTCAAGGGCCGCTTCGCCGAGTAAGGCTGAATCCCATGCACAGACCTTTGACCATCCGCATCATCACTTCCCTGAACAGCAAAGGCTGGCTGGCGCTTGGCGTCTTCCTCGCCCTCGCGCTGGTCGTCGTCCCTGTGCTCCACCTCAACTTTCCGGAAGACAGCGCCTTCCACGTTTCCACCTACGTCATCACGCTGATCGGCAAGATCATGTGCTACGCGCTGGTGGCGGTGGCGATGGACCTGATCTGGGGCTACGGCGGCATCCTGTCGCTCGGCCACGGGCTCTTCTTCGCGCTCGGCGGCTACGCCTTCGGGATGTACCTGATGCGCCAGATCGGCCGCGACGGCAGCTACCAGAGCGACCTGCCCGATTTCATGGTGTTCCTCGACTGGAAGGCAATCCCCTGGTTCTGGAGCGGCAGCGACAGTTTCCTGTGGGTGGCGATCCTGGTCGTCGTCGTGCCCGCCATCGTCGCCTTCGTCTTCGGCTACTTCGCCTTTCGCTCACGCATCAAGGGTGTCTATTTCTCGATCATCACCCAGGCGCTGACCTACGCCGCAATGCTGCTCTTCTTCCGCAACGAAACCGGCTTTGGCGGCAACAACGGCTTTACCGACTTCAAGCGCGTGCTCGGCTACAGCATCACCTCGCCGGAAACGCGGCTGGTGCTGTTCGGGCTGACGGCGTTGATGCTCGCCGCGACGCTGATCTTCGCTGCCTGGCTGGTCAAATCCAAGTTCGGCCGCGTGCTGACGGCGATTCGCGACGCCGAATCGCGCGTCATGTTCATCGGCTACAACCCGCTCTGGTACAAGTTGACCATCTGGACGATCTCCGCCGTGCTCTGCGGCATCGCCGGGGCGCTCTACGTACCGCTGGTCGGCATCATCAACCCCTCCGAAATGAGTCCGGCCAACTCGATCGAGATCGCCATCTGGGTCGCCGTTGGCGGGCGCGGCACGCTGATCGGACCGATCATCGGGGCCTTCGTCGTCAATCTCGCCAAGAGCTGGTTCACTGTCAGCTTCCCGGAATACTGGCTGTTCTTCCTCGGCCTGTTGTTCATCGTCGTCACGCTGATGCTGCCGCAAGGCCTGGTCGGCCTGTGGAAGAAGCTCATGGACAAGAAAGGAGCCCCGGCATGAGCACGCTCGTCGAAACGCCTCTTGCCCTCGACGACCGCGCAGAAGGCAGCGACGGTACCGAACAGATGGGCCACTTCGTCACCGGCGAACTTGACCTTTCGCACGGCGTCGCCCTCTATCTCGAAGACATTACCGTCAGCTTCGACGGCTTCAAGGCGCTGAACAACCTGACCCTCTCGATCAACGCCGGCGAGCTGCGCTGCATCATTGGCCCCAACGGTGCCGGCAAGACGACGATGATGGACGTCGTCACGGGCAAGACGCGGCCCGATTCCGGCAAAGCCTACTTCGGCCAGACCATCGACTTGACCCGCCTGACCGAACCGGAGATCGCCCACGTCGGCATCGGCCGCAAGTTCCAGAAACCGACCATCTTCGAGCAACACACGGCGTTCGAGAACCTCGAACTGGCGATGAAGACCGACAAGCGGGTGTGGAAGAGCCTGTTCGCCTGGCTCGCGGGCAACGAGCGCGACAGAATCGCCGAAACCCTGCGCTTGATCCGCCTGGATGGCGAAGCCGACCGCCCGGCCGGAATGCTTTCGCATGGTCAGAAACAGTGGCTGGAAATCGGCATGCTGCTGATGCAGGAGCCAAAACTGCTACTGCTCGACGAGCCGGTCGCCGGCATGACCGACGACGAAACCATGCGCACCGCCGAACTGTTCGTCTCGCTCGCCGGCAAGCATTCGCTGGTGGTGGTCGAGCATGACATGGCGTTTGTCGAGAAGCTTGGCGGGCTCGTGACGGTGCTGCATGAAGGGTCGGTGCTCGCAGAAGGTGATCTTGCCACCGTGCAGAACGATCAAAGGGTTGTTGAGGTTTATCTTGGGCGCTGAGGATTCTCGCTTTTCTCCAGCCAAGGGTTTCGCGCTAGAGGCGCGAGCGAACTTTCCTTTGCTTCGCCAAAAGAAAGTAGCCAAAGAAAAGGCCACCCCGGGTTACGCGGTCGGCTGCGCCGACTCCCCTGCGCTACTCGAAACCGGCGGGGGCTGCGGAACTCGGGCTACGCCCTCGAACAGTCCTCGCCCCTTTTCCGCCGGCTTCTCCGTTGCTCGGCGCTCCACACGGGGCCCTAGAAGCGTCTCGCAACGAACCGGCTACCAAGAATTTAAATGTCACGGTCAACCAGGAAAAAAGCCAAAAAACGAAATCCCAAGTTTGCTCACGGACGCCTTACCGGACCCCTTGAGAGGTGCCGAGCAACGCAGGAATGTCGGGGGTAGTCGGCTGGCGTTGTCTGAGCCGAAGGCGAGTTTAGCCAGCCGCCCGGCGTTTCGAGTAGCGCAGGGAACCGGCGCAGCCGGCACCGCCCCAGGGGTGGCCTTTTCTTTGGCTACTTTCTTTTGGCCACACAAAAGAAAGTACGCCCGCCAGCAGGGCGGAACCCCAAGCCAATTCAAGGGAATCAGCAAATGCTAAAAGTCGACACCCTCAACCAGGCCTACGGCGGCAGCCACATCCTCCGTGGCCTCTCCTTCGAGGTCAATACCGGCGAAGTCACCACACTGCTTGGCCGCAATGGCGTCGGCAAGACCACGTTGCTCAAATCCCTCATGGGTCTGGTGAAAACGAAAGACGGCAGCATCACCTTCGACGGCAAGGACATCACCCACTTGCCGCCCCACCTGCGAGTCAGAGCCGGCATCGGCTATGTGCCGCAGGGCCGCGAGATCTTCCCGCGCCTGACGGTCGAGGAAAACCTGCTGATGGGCCTCGCCACCATGCCCGGCAGCACAGCCATCCCGCAACGCATCTTCGACATGTTCCCGGTGTTGAAGCAGATGATGCACCGGCGTGGCGGCGACCTTTCCGGCGGCCAGCAGCAACAACTCGCTATCGGCCGCGCCCTGGCCATGGGCCCGAAGCTGCTGATCCTCGACGAGCCGACCGAAGGCATCCAGCCGTCGATCATCAAGGACATCGAGCGCGCCATCCGCATGCTGGCCGCAACCGGCGAAATGGCGATCCTGCTCGTCGAGCAGTACTACGATTTCGCCGAGTCGCTGGCCGACCAGTACCTGCTCATGGAACGCGGCGAATTCATCATGCGCGGGCGCGGCGAAACCATGCCGCAGGACGGGGTCAGGGAAGCGCTGGCCGTCTGAGTTTGCGAGGTTTAGCCCCGCCCAAGCAGAGCTACTTGGGCCAACTCACATCCAGCACTCGAACAAAAACTTGCCTTCGCTCTTCGAGATTGAGTTGCGCTTCAAGGCGAGTCTGTAACTCTGTCGGTGAGGTGGGTTTCTTGCCGCCATCCTTGACAGCGGCCTGGTCTGTACCGCCAAACCAAAGCACCAGATAAATTCCGTACTCCGAAGCCTTTGGGGCAACCGTGTATTGCCCTATCAATTGCTTGCGTAGCGCCGACCAGAGTTTCGCATTGTCATCGCGCTTGATTTCGACGGGTAATTCGAATTCGTTGCGGTAGGAAAGGCGAAGGTCGGCACGTTTGTCGTTGGAGTAATCGCCTTCGGGCTGGCAATCAACGCCAAGAGGCGTGAGATACAGGCGTAAGCGAGTCAGCAAGGAATCGCGGCAAAGGTTTTCCTCTCGCTTGCCAGTCGGCTGCTTGTT
This sequence comes from Candidatus Dechloromonas phosphorivorans, assembly GCA_016714975.1. Taxonomy (GTDB): domain Bacteria; phylum Pseudomonadota; class Gammaproteobacteria; order Burkholderiales; family Rhodocyclaceae; genus Azonexus; species Azonexus phosphoriphilus. Next base: position 165,091 of record JADKBR010000003.1, read on the forward strand.
TTCGATATTCCAGAAGCCACGAAATCCGTCGTCGTTATCGTTGCGAATCTGATCGGCTATTTGATCGAGATAGTCGACCGTCAAGGCAGCAAGATCGGCCGAATTGGCCGGCTCCCGATTGCTCAAAATTCGGGCCACGCTCGCCAATGGCGGAAAACGAAAAGCGCCTTCTCGTTGCATCAGTCTCAACTGGTGGCGTGCGCTCTCCAGCGCGTGCTTCAATTTGCTCAACGACGGCAACTCAAGCAGTCGCTCGATTTCCCGCGCCGCCTCGTCGTCGGTCGCCAGCGTGCCGAGACGGGTAATCATTCCCCGAATTGATTCGCCGCGTTGCATTGGTGCAGTGACGATGCCCGACATCCGCTCGAATTCGGCATGGGGGCTGAGCAGTTCGATCAATTTGCCCAATGTGCCAGGCGAAAGAGCGGAGTCGTTACTGATACCGTGAAAGCGGTCATCAAGAAACGCACAAAGATGATTGGCGCGAACCCACGACTTACCGATGTACTGCCACAGCACCGATTCATATTGGGGTGGATTGAGCAGCATGGCCGTCGTCAGCCAATAGACCTTTTGGGCCACATCCATGCCTTTTGCCGCCAGTTTCTTGTAGATCAGCCCGGTCAGATGTTCCGCCGAATATCGCAAGGCAGCCTTCAGCAGATATTCGAGCTGTGACAACTGGGTCGATTGGGAGCGTACCGGAAATTTTTCCAACAGTGGAACGACAGCAGACTCCGCCACCACGCGATAGATGGGATCGTGCGCCAACGGATAGATGCCGTAAACGAAATCCTGCCTCGCTTTCAGCGTGGCACCGGCATATTCGACCAGGACTTCGGCAACCAGCGCCGGACGCACCTGAACCAAGTGCGTAAACCACTCAGGCGTATTGTCGGCGCCATAGGTCAGACGGAAGGCCAGCATGCGGCGCAGGCAGTCGTCGGACAGCGTATCAACGAAAGAAGGACCCCGCTGCCAGCGCAACTCCATGCCAATCAGGCAAGGTTTCCGGATGTAATGCTCACGCCGCTGGGTGCTCAGGTCGACGATTTCGGCAACACGGGGCAAGTTGTCGCGCAGCGGGCACAGGAAAAAACCCGCCTCGGCTGCTTTGAGAACTTCGCCGCCATTCTTGCAGTAGCTATCGAAGCGTTCCGCTGGCGTTTCGCCGCGCGTGTCGGAGTAATGATTCATCCATACACCTGCCAATTCGTACAGAATGCCCGGAGCAGCACTACCCTCCCGAATGGCAGACATGTGCTTAAATGCTTGGCTGCTTTTTTCTTGTTTCTGCTTCGCTTGTTTGTTTTGGTGCGCCTTTTTCCTGACGGCATCTTCTTGGCGCCACTCTGGATACTCCCAAAACAGCAGTGGCTGTAGCCAGTCTTTTCGCTCCGGATTGGCCACAGCCCATGCCTCAATCTTCTCCAGCGACAGGTCGACACATCCACGTTGATGCATCAGCGTATTGACGGCCTCGAAAAGATGGCTTTCGGCAAGGTCATTGTTGGGCGTTTCCGACGCCTTCCGGAGGTGCCACAACCCGATGTCATCGGGCATGGTTGCGCCATGCAGCCGGTTCTCTTGCTCATAGATACAGGATCTGACCTGTTCGCTCCCTTCGCAGTGCTTGTAGCAAAGCGCGAGGACCGATTTGTAGCGTTCAGGCTGCTTGCTTAGCCAATTGGCAATCAGCTCCTGGTGTTCTTTTTCCCGTTGGATTTTGCCATATTTGTCAGCACCGATTCCCAGCCAGGCAAATAGGCGCTCATCCGAAATTGCATCACCATGTACCTCAAGTCCGCGGCTCAGCAGTCCGCCCAGCATGCGCCGGAAATCGAAACTGAACTCGATTTCGTCAGAGACGTCCAGATCGGTTCGAGCAGCAAGTTGGTCGAGCAGAATGGGAAGATGCGCGTCTGGCGCTATTCGCGCCAATTCATATGCCCAGAACATTGAATGCTTGCCGATATATTCACGCTTCTTGGGTGCATGCAGATAGCGAAGCAGGCGGTCCGGCGCGATATGGTCTGGATAGAGACTACTCAGTAAATTGCCGGCGAGGTCATCGTCTGAATCGGCGATCCTTCGATCATTGATCGAGTCCAGTAATGCAATAGCCTCTTCGTTTGGCGGTGACAATTTCAACCAGACTCTCAGTGCATGTCTTCGGATTCCGCTCCAGCGACTGTCATCTACTATGGCCTCCTTGATAGTCTTCACCAGTTCGGGAATCGGCTCGCCTTCATTGAGGATATCCAGCACGCAGTCAGAAAAGGACTGGCTTGCATCGTCTCGCTCAAGAGAGTTCAGGGCAGCCTCAAATTCTGGGGCAAGGTCCGGTTCGGCCAGGGCGCCAAAGGGTGTCGCCGAAGGAATTTCCCAACGAAACGCCAGGTGCTGCATCGCCTCCTGTCTCAGGCCGGCAAGGAGTTTTCGCTTGTCGGCCAAGGACATGGGTTTGGCATCGCCGTAGACCACGACAGTCACAGGATCGGCCTCAATCAGGCGCTGGCGTGCGGCCTGACAATGTAAAGCCAGCCAGCCATACAGGCCACGTAGCCCGGCGACAGTCCGTTCATCTCGCCCGATAAGCAGGTTCGTGACCCGCCGTAACGGCAAGCCGCGATGATCGATCTGCTGCGCCAGCCATCGCGCCGCCAGATACTCGGCAACGCTGCGATGGCTTGGCACCATACGTTCTTCGCCCTCGGACGACGGGCGAAACAGTTTTCTCCGGGCAGCCAAGCGCGCCACTGCCAAATCAGAAGGCAATAACTCGTCGATCACTGGAAAATGGGCATCAGCATTGGCCGTATCGAGTGCCAATCCAGTTTTATCCGAAAGCAGCAGTACAGCGCAAAGCAGGCCGGCGGATTCAAGTATCTTTTCGATGGAGATAGCTTGAGTGCGCTGCTGGTTGCGATGAGGCCTGGAATCTTCGTCCGCCAGTTTTTTGCAGGCAAGCTCGAATGTTTCTTGGCGCGAATTCGGCCAATCTCCGTCACGGATGGCTTCGGCCAGCAGGCGCAAGGTTTGGGGGTTGTGCAAAAGACCATCAATGCCGCGTTCGCGCGCCTCTTCGACGAAACCTTCAGGATCCGGAACGGCGTGGTTTTGGCGCAGTATTTCCTGAATTTCCGAGTCGCTCAGGGGTTCAAGTGTAAAGACGGCAAATTGCCCATCGGGTGAAGCATCGGCGACTACCTGGCTATCTGTCGAGCCAAACCAGTCGGCAGCGCGGCAGGCAACGCGAAACCTCGGGTTGCCGAGCTTTCTCAGGTGAGCGCGCACCTTCAGCAATACGCTGCTATCGCCACCGCTGGCGCGGGTTTCATCCAAGCCGTCCAGAAATAACGTTTTCCCTTGCCACGTCGGGTCCGGGTCGTCGCTCAGAAACTTGGCGATGGAGATACAAAGACCATCCGTCTCACGGGCTTCCTCTTCGAAAGCGAGCGATTTTCCGGCCCCCGGCTCGCCCAGCAAAACCCACGCGGCTTGATCGCGGAGTTCATCCAAGCGACGGATCGGATTTTCATCCGATTGTTCATTCGCCGATAAGCGACGGACTCGACGGGGTATGAAGACCATGACTTATTCCAGCCAATGCTCGGCAGGGAGAGACAGGAATTCCGCCAAGGGGACGCCGCCCTCTCCAACGATCATGGTCCGCGCCTCCTTGAACTTTCCGGCAAACACCTCCAGCCCCTTTGGGGAGGCAAACTTCGCACCGCTTTTTACTTCGATGGCGACGACCTTTCTACCGTTGGTCAATACGAAATCGACTTCGTGAGGGCTTTCCCGCCAATAATGAATCTCGCAGTCTTCGGAAGCCGTATTGATCAAATGCGCGCCAACCGTGCTTTCTACCAGGCGTCCCCAGTAGCTTCGATCGCCTGTCGCTTCGGCAAACGAGTACCCAGCCAGCGCAGAAATCAAGGCCGTATTGTGAGCGTTCAGTTTCGGACTGGATGCCCGCTTCCGAAATGCCTGCATGGCAAATTTCGATAGTCCTGACAGCAAACCAGCCTGAGAAAGCAGTTCCAGATAGTGGGCCAGCGTTGTGGTATTTCCGGCATCCGCCAATTGGCCGCGCAGCTTGTCGTAGGCAATGATCTGGCCGGAATAGGCGCCGCATCCCAGCTCAAACAGGGCTTTCAACAAGGCAGGCTTGTCGACCCGCGTCATTTGCAGGATATCCTTCTCGATATTCGGCTGTATCAAGGCCGTGCGCACATAGTGCCGCCACCGCGTCTCTTCCTTGATCAGACCAGCGCTACCGGGATAGCCACCAAAATAGATGTATTCGTGGAGCGAAAAATCGAAAGCGGCCTGCATTTCCTCGTACGACCAGTGCGCCATGCGGATCGGCTCGTATCGGCCAGCCAGACTTTCGGTGAGGCCCTTTTGCATCAACCAGGGCGATGAACCAAGCAAGATAACGTGCAGCGGTAAATTCTCGGCGCGATCGGCATCCCACAGCCCTTTGACGACTTCGGACCAGCGCGGGATTTTCTGGATTTCGTCGATGGCGAGAACGTAGCGTTCTTCTTCCGGCAGCATCCTTGCCCTGGCGCGTGCTTGCGCCCATTGCCGAACCAGCCATTCGGCCGTGGGAGGCGATCCGGGCAGCCCTTGCGTATTGGTGGCATTGCCTTGCGCGCTGAAAGGATCAACGTCTTCCGGCAGGGCTTGGTCGATAGCGACAAAGCTGGAGCGGTCCCGATAGCCGGACAAAGCATGCGTGACCAAGGTTGTCTTTCCAACTTGACGGGGGCCGGCTACGACGATCATGAACTTCGGTTGCTCGTCGAGTCTGCGTCGCAGGATATCGATTTGGGTACGTTCGAAAGACATTTTTTTACCGTATTGAGTAAATTTACTCACAATCGTAATTGATGCATTTCCTGAGCGCAAGGAATTTCATATTCCAACTTATGGACATGGTCACCACCTTTCCGAAGGTGTAGTTACCCTCCAATTTGAGAAGCGCCCCAACAATGAATACGGCAACGACTGGCCTAGAGCAACTCGATCGGCCGCGCCCTGGCCATGGGCCCGAAGCTGCTGATCCTCGACGAGCCGACCGAAGGCATCCAGCCGTCGATCATCAAGGACATCGAGCAGGCCATCCGCATGCTCGCCGCAACCGGCGAAATGGCGATTCTGCTCGTCGAGCAATACTACGATTTCGCCAAGTCGCTGGCCGACCAGTACCTGCTGATGGAACGCGGCGAATTCATCATGCGCGGCAAAGGCGAAACGATGCCGCAGGACGGGGTGCGGGAAGCGCTGGCCGTGTAATCAGGGGCCTGAATGAATTTGCTCGGCGCCTTTGTTCCTCATGCTTCGCCGGAGCCAGCCTGTCGCCGATACCACACTAGAGCGACTGCTCGGCGTGCACCATGCCCGGATCGTCCGGGTCGCGATGCACAGCGAAACCGAGTTGCCTGGCGAACTTGATCATCTTGTCGTTGGAAGCCAGGATGAAGGCTTCCATGCGCTGCATGCCCCGCGTCCGGGCGGCATCGATCAGCGTCAGCATCAATATGCCGGCTACACCGCTGCCTTGCCACTCGTCGTCGATGGCGATGGCGAATTCGCAATCCGTACCGCTCGGCCCGGCGACATAGCGTGCGACGCCGATCTCGACTTCGTGCCCGTCGCGCTGGATGATCGCCACCAGCGCCAGGTGCCGCACGTAGTCGATCTCGGTCAGGTACCTGAGCTTGCCCGGTGGCAGTTCCATCAAGGTGGACATGAATCGCCGGTAACGCGAATCCGCCGACAGGTGCTGCACGAAATCCTGCTCCATCGGCGCATCCTCGGGGCGGATCGGACGGATCAGAACCTCGCTGCCATCGAACAGATGGCGCGTGCGGACCAGTTCGGCGGGGTAGTCGGCCATGGCACTCAACCTTGAGCACCGGCCGATAGCTTCTCCGCCAGGTAGACAACAATGCTGTCCAGCGTCGCGAGCTTGCCATAATCGGTTTCTGGGATATCCACCCCCAGGCGCTCGTGGATCGCTGCCAGCACGTTCAGCCAGTCCATCGAGTCGAGGTCGATCTGCTTGCGCAACGGCGCATCGGCCACCAGCTCGGCCACATCCATTTCCGGCGCCAGGGTCTTGAGAATCTCGAGCATCCGGGCTCGAACCTGATCTTGATCCAGCGGCATCGTTTCCCCCTTCATTCCAGCGTCGAACTGTCGCCTTCGGGCAGCCCGAGCTCCCGGGCCTTGAGCAGCCGACGCATGATCTTTCCGCTACGAGTATGTGGCAGGCATTCGGCGAAGGCAATTTCTTTCGGTGCCACGGCCGCACCGAGGCGCCGGCGCGCATGGGCCAGCAATTCCGTGCGCAATGCCTCGCTGGGCGCAACATCGCGCCTGAGCGTCACGAAAGCCTTGATCGCCTCGCCGGCCAGCGCATCCGGCTTGCCGATCACCCCCGCCTCGGCCACCGCCGGGTGTTCCATCAGCACGCTCTCGACCTCGAAGGGCCCGATCAGGTGACCGGCTGACTTGATCACGTCGTCGCTGCGTCCGACGAACCAGTAATAGCCATCGGCATCGCGCCGCACGAGATCGCCGCTCAGGTACAGATTGCCGGCGAAGCATTTTCCATAACGTTCGGGCTGGCCGAGGTAGGCGCGAAACATCGAGGGCCAGCCGACTTCCAGCGCCAACTCGCCGACCGTATCCGGCGTCTCGATCACCTCGCGCGGCTCGCCGGCGCGGTGGCGCACCACATGGGCGACGATGCCCGGCAGCGGCCGGCCCATCGAGCCGGGCTTGATGTCGTCCGCCACCGAGTTGGCGACCATGATGCCGCCGGTCTCGGTCTGCCACCAGGTGTCGTGGATCGGCAGCCCGAGGGTATCGATGCCCCACCATACCGCTTGCGGGTTAAGCGGCTCGCCGACGCTGGCGACGAAGCGCAGGGCCGGAAAACGTCGCCCGGCGAACAGCGCCGGCCCCGCCTTCATCAGCATCCGGATCGCCGTCGGTGCGGTGTACCAGACATTTACGCCTTCGTTTTCAAGGATGGAAACCCAACGCGCGGCCTCGAATTCCGCCTCGTCAACGATGCTGGTCACGCCCACCGCGAGCGGCGCCACGATGCCGTAGGACATCCCGGTCACCCAGCCCGGATCGGCGGTACACCAGAACACGTCGTCCGGCCGCAGGTCGAGCGCCAGGCGCGCCGTCGCGTAGTGCGTCAGGATCGCACCGTGCACATGCAGCGCGCCTTTGGGCATGCCGGTCGTGCCGCTGGTGAAGTGCAGCAACGCCGGGTCGTCGGCACTGGTCGCAACCAGGGCCGGCGCCTCCGAAGCGGCCTGGAGCAATACTTCCCAATCGTGGGTATCCGGCATGCCGCCGGCGCGCAGATCGTCGACCAGCACGACATGCTGCAGCGACGGGAGTTCGGCGCGTATCGGCGCCACCTTGCGGCGATACGCGCTGGCCGTCGTGACCAGCACCTTGCCGTTCGCCTGCGCCATGCGACTGCGAATCGGCTCCGGCCCGAAAGCCGGGAATAGCGGCGAGACGACCGCACCAACCTTCAGCGCGCCGAGTACGGCGACGTAAAGCTCGCAACTGCGCCCGCAGAGTACGACAACACAATCGCCCTTGCGCACGCCCAGCGATTTGAGCGCGTTGCCGAAGCGGTCAGTCAGCCGCGCCAACTCCCGGTAAGTCACGCTGTGACGACCGCCGTCCGCGTTCAGAAAGCGGAAAGCCGGCTGGTCGCCCCGCGCCGAAGCCGCCTGGCGGTCGACAGTCAATTGCGCGATATTGACCGGGCCGCCGGGCGTAATGCCCAGTTCGCGGCCGATCTGTTCCCAGGCAAAGGGCGTTGCCCCGCCGGCGGCCGGGGAAAGCGCCTCGCCGTGCGATTGACGAATGACCGATGGTCTCATTTGCGTGTCCGACAGCGAGTCCGGTTGCCGTCATTGTGACCCCGAAATGGCAATGCCATGTTGATGCTTCTCAAGTCAGGCTCCCCTTTCCGGAGCAGGATAATGCGGATGCGCCGGCGAGCAATGCCAATGCCGGCGGAAACCGTGCGTATTCCTGCGTATTTCGCGCCGCCCTGGCTTTCCCGGATAATCCGGAAATGACCTCGCGCCTTCCCGTTTCGCTGCCGGAAACCGTTTCGACCTGGCACGCCGAGTTGCAGCTCGGCTTCGCCCGTTCCGGCGAACGAACCGTGCTGCGCGAAAACCGCCATAGCGGCCCGTTGCGCGTACAGAAGGCACTGTATCCGGAAGGCGACGCCGTTTGCCAGACTATCGTCCTGCACCCGCCGTCCGGGATTGCGGGCGGCGACCATCTGGCCATCGCCGCGACGGTCGACGCCAGTGCCCACGCCCAGCTGACGACGCCGGGCGCTGGCAAGTGGTATCGCAGCGGCGGCGCGGAAGCCACGCAGCGCATCGATTTCACGGTCGGCGCCGGCGCCACGCTGGAGTGGCTGCCGCAGGAAACGATCATTTTTGCTGGCGCCCGGGCGCGCATGGAAACACGGGTTGCGCTGGCCGCAGACAGCCGATTCATTGGCTGGGACATCCTCTGCCTCGGCCGCGCCGCTGCCGGCGAGCGTTTTGGAAAGGGGCGTTTTGACCTGTCTTGCCGGGTCGACCGCAACCGGCAACCAATCTGGCTGGAGCGCGGCGGTTTTTCCGGTAGCGACCCGATGCTGGCCAGTCCCGCCGGCTGGGCCGGCGCTACGGTGTGCGGCACGCTGTTGTGCACCTTTCCCGAACTGCCGGCGCAAGCCGCCGCGCTGCTCGACTCCTGCCGCACCACCGAGCCGGCCGACCAGGCCAGCCATGGCATCACCGTCTTGCCTGGCCTGCTCGTCGCCCGTTACCTCGGCGACAACAGCGAAGCGGCCCGCCTGTGGTTCGCCGAGCTGTGGAAAATCCTGCGCCCGGCCTGCTGCGGTCGACCGGCAATTTTGCCAAGAATCTGGAATACCTGAGGGGTCCTCATGGAACTGACACCGAGAGAGAAGGACAAGCTGCTCATCTTCACCGCCGGCCTGCTCGCCGAACGGCGCATGGCGAAGGGGCTGAAGCTGAACTACCCGGAAGCCGTGGCGCTGATCACCTGCGCGATCATGGAAGGTGCGCGCGAGGGCAGGACCGTCGCCGAGCTGATGCACGAAGGCACGCAGGTGTTAAGCCGTGCCGACGTGATGGACGGCATTGCCGAGCTGATCCCGGAAATCCAGGTCGAGGCCACTTTCCCGGACGGCACGAAGCTGGTCACCGTGCATCACCCCATCGTTTAAGGAGCGCGCCATGATCCCCGGAGAACTCCTCGCCGAACCCGGCGAACTCGAACTCAACGCCGGCCGCCCGACGATCACGCTGGTCGTCGCCAACACCGGTGACCGGCCGATCCAGGTCGGCTCGCACTACCATTTTCATGAAACCAATGCCGGACTGAGCTTCGACCGCGAGGCGGCGCGTGGCTTCCGCCTCGACATCGCCGCCGGCACCGCCGTGCGCTTCGAACCGGGGCAGACGCGGACCGTGCAGTTGGTCGCGTTGGCTGGGGACCGCAAGGTCTACGGTTTCCGCGGCCTGATCCAGGGGGCGCTATGAGTACAAAAATCACCCGTCAGGCGTATGCCGAAATGTTCGGCCCGACCACCGGCGACCGCCTGCGTCTGGCCGACACCGAACTGATCATCGAAGTCGAGAAGGATCACACGATCTACGGCGAGGAAGTGAAGTTCGGCGGCGGCAAGGTCATCCGCGACGGCATGGGCCAGAGCCAGCGCGTCTCGGCCGAGACCGTCGATACCGTCATCACCAACGCCCTGATTGTCGACGCGGTAACCGGCATCATTAAGGCCGACATCGGCCTCAAGGACGGCCGCATCGCCGCCATCGGCAAGGCCGGCAACCCGGACATCCAGCCCGGCGTGACCATCGTCATCGGTCCCGGCACCGAAGTCATCGCCGGCGAAGGCATGATCGTCACCGCCGGCGGCATCGACAGCCACATCCATTTCATCTGCCCGCAGCAGATCGACGAGGCGCTCTACTCCGGCGTCACGACGATGATCGGCGGCGGCACCGGGCCGGCCACCGGCACCTACGCCACCACCTGCACGCCGGGGCCGTGGCACATCCACCGCATGCTCGAAGCGGCCGACGCCTTCCCGATGAACCTCGGCTTTCTCGGCAAGGGCAACGCCAGCCTGCCGGAAGCCCTGCGCGAGCAGGTCGAAGCCGGCGCCATGGGCCTGAAGCTGCACGAAGACTGGGGCACGACGCCGGCCGCCATCGACTGCTGCCTGAGCGTCGCCGACGAGATGGACGTCCAGGTCGCCATCCACTCCGACACGCTCAACGAATCGGGCTTCGTCGAAGCCACGCTGGGCGCCTTCAAGGGCCGCACCATCCACACCTTCCACACCGAAGGCGCCGGCGGCGGCCATGCCCCGGACATCATCAAGGCGGCCGGCCTGCCCAATGTGCTGCCCAGCTCGACCAACCCGACCATGCCGTACACGGTGAACACCATCGACGAGCATCTCGACATGCTGATGGTTTGCCACCACCTCGACCCGAGCATCGCCGAGGACATCGCCTTCGCCGAAAGCCGCATCCGCCGCGAAACCATCGCCGCCGAAGACATCCTGCACGACCTCGGCGCCTTCTCGATGATGTCTTCCGACTCGCAGGCCATGGGCCGCGTCGGCGAGGTCATCATCCGCACCTGGCAGGCGGCGCACAAGATGAAGCTGCAGCGCGGAGCCCTGCCGGAAGACAACGCCCGCAACGACAACTTCCGCGTCAAACGCTACATCGCCAAATACACCATCAACCCGGCGCTGACTCACGGCATCGCGCACACCGTCGGCTCCATCGAAGTCGGCAAGCTGGCCGACCTGGTGCTGTGGAAGCCGGCCTTCTTCGGCGTCAAGCCGAGCCTGATCCTGAAAGGCGGCATGATCGCCGCCGCCGCGATGGGCGACCCCAACGCCTCGATCCCGACACCGCAGCCGGTGCATTACCGACCGATGTTCGGCAGCTTCGGCAAGGCGCTGAAGACTTCGGTGACCTTCGTTTCGCAGGTGGCACTCAAGAATCCGGCCGTCGCCGCACTCGGCCTGAGCAAGCCGCTGATCGCCGTTTCCGGCACGCGCACGCTGAAGAAGTCCGACATGGTGCATAACGGTGCCACCCCGAAAATCACCGTCGATCCCGAGACCTACGTGGTCAAGGCCGATGGCGTCCATCTGGTCTGCGAACCGGCGACCGAACTGCCGCTGGCCCAGCGCTACTTCCTGTTCTGACATGCTGATCCTGAACCAACGCACCCAAGCTCCAGCTACAGATTCTGTTGCACTCGCCTACGACGAACGCAAGCGCAGCCGCCTCAAGGTAACGCTCGCTTCCGGCGCCGAAGCCGGCATCTTCCTCGAACGCGGCGACCACCTGCATGGCGGCGACAAGCTGGTGGCCGAGGATGGTTCGGCCGTCGTCGAAATCCGCGCCGCGCCGGAAAGGCTGATCGAGGCCGTCGCCGACAGCCCGCTGCTCTTCGCCCGTGCCGCCTACCACCTTGGTAACCGGCATGTGCCGGTGCAGATTCTGGCGACTGAAAACGGCGGCACGCTGCGCTTCCAGACCGACCATGTGCTGGCCGAGATGGCAAAGGGCCTCGGCTGCACGGTCAGCGAAACCGAAGCGCCGTTCCAGCCCGAATCGGGTGCCTACGGGTCGCACGGCGGTCATCACCATCATGGTGACGATCACGATCATTCCCTCGACCTGCACGACCCAGGCCACGGCCCGCATCGTTCCATGCCGAAAATCCACGAGTTCAAGCCGCGTTGAACGCCTCTCTGCAACTCGCCCGCCTGCTGCAACTGGCCAGCCCGGCGCTGCCGGTCGGCGCCTACACCTATTCACAGGGGCTGGAATGGGCTGCCGAAACCGGCGTTATCCGCGATGAAGCGACTGCCGGCCGCTGGATTGCCGACCTGATGCGGTATGGAATCGGACGCTACGAAGCACCGCTGGTTTCCGCCCTGATGAAGGTGTGGACCGCAGCAGACACCGCAGAAATTGGCCGCCTCAACGGCGAATTCCTGGCCAGCAGGGAATCTGCCGAACTGCGGGCAGAAACTGCACAGATGGGGTTCTCACTGCACCGGCTGGTGCGCGATTTGCGCGATCCTGGCTTGTCGCCCATCGAAAGCACGCTGGCGAGTCTTGGGGAAATCGCCTTTCCGACCGGCTGGTCAGGCCTCGCCGCACACTGGAAGATTCCCCCGCCCGACGCGTTGACCGCCTACCTCTGGTCGTGGGCGGAGAACCAGGTGATGGCCGCACTGAAGTCCGTGCCGCTCGGCCAGGCTTCGGGCCAGCGCCTTCTGGCTGAACTCGGCGGTTTGATCCCGTCTATTGCGGTCGACGCCCTGAAACTGCCGGAAACCGGATGGTCCAATTTCACGCCGGCCTACGCCATCGCCAGCGCCCGCCACGAAACCCAGTATTCCCGTCTCTTCAGATCGTAAAAAATGAGCAAACAAGCATTGAGGGTCGGCATCGGCGGCCCCGTCGGTTCCGGCAAGACCGCCCTGACGCTGGCGCTGTGCCAGGCCCTGCGCGAACAGATCGAGATGGCCGTGGTCACCAACGACATCTATACCGCCGAGGATGCCAAATTCCTGATCAATCATTCGGCCCTGTCGCCGGAGCGCATCATCGGTGTCGAAACCGGCGGCTGCCCGCACACCGCGATCCGCGAGGACGCCTCGATCAACCTGGAGGCGGTCGACCGCCTGCAACGCGCCTTTCCGGACGTCCAGCTGATCCTCGTCGAATCCGGCGGCGACAATCTGGCGGCGACCTTCTCGCCAGAACTCTCCGACCTGACCCTCTACGTGATCGATGTTGCCGCCGGCGAGAAGATCCCGCGCAAGGGCGGCCCCGGCATCACCAAGTCCGACCTGCTGATCATCAACAAGATTGACCTGGCCCCGATGGTCGGCGCCTCGCTCGAAGTCATGGCCCATGATGCAAAGCTACAACGCGGCGTTCGCCCCTTCGTCTTCACCAATCTTAAAACAGGCGAAGGCCTCGAAACAGTGATCGACTTCATCCGCGAGCACGGCATGCTCGACTAGCGCCGCAACGGCAGTTGGACTTTCCAGGCCATGACCGCAGATGGCCCGGCCTATGCAAGGAATTCCTGCGTTGTCCGGTATTGGATTTGCCGTTTCCTGGGTAGCGCCAAGAAGCAGTTCATAGGGGCGAAAGCCGGATATGAAGCCCGCTTCTTCAATAATTTGCCGCCATGCTTACCTGCAAATCGGCAGACCGGCGTATAGTCCGCCGTCGCCGGCCCCGCCGACTCGGGGGCTTCGGCTTCCCTGATTGGCGCTTCAGGTTTCCTGCGCCTGAAATCGACTTAGAGCCGTACATCCCATGCCCTTGCCCAGCATCGATCCCGACAGCTACGTATCCCAACTCGCGGAGAAGGTTTCGCAGTTCAAGCTAAGGTTTGCGCCATTCGCCGCTCCGGAGCCCGGCATTTTTCCATCCGCCCCCGAGCACTACCGCCTGCGCGCCGAGTTTCGTATCTGGCGCCAAGGGGAGCAACTGGATTACGCGATGTTCGACCCGGACAACCCAAGACAGCCGGTGATGGTCGAGCATTTTCCGATGGCGGCCGAATCGATCTGTGAGCTGATGCCTCGGCTGATGAAGCACCTGCGCGACAGCCAGACCTTGCGCGGCGGGCTGTTTCAGGTGGATTTCCTGGCTACCCTCAGCGGCGAACAGATGGTCACCCTGGTTTACCACCGGCAACTCGGCACCGGCTGGGAGCTGGCGGCCCGCGATCTGGCAAGCGCGCTGAACGTGCAGGTGATCGGGCGCAGCCGCGGCCAGAAGGTCGTCCTGGACCGCGACTGGCTGCTTGAGGAAATCGAGTTGAACGGGCGCCGGCTTCGCTACCAGCAGATCGAGGGCGGCTTCACCCAGCCCAACGGTGGCGTAAACCGGCAGATGCTGGGCTGGGCCTGCGCCCAGGCCGCCACCCTCGGCGGCGACCTGCTCGAACTGTATTGCGGCAACGGCAATTTCACCGTCGCGCTCGCTCCCCTGTTCGAGCGCGTGCTGGCCACCGAAGTAAGCAAGTCATCGGTCCGCGCTGCCGAATACAATCTTGGCGCCAACGGCATCGATAACGTGGCGCTGGTACGCGCCTCCAGCGCGGAAATCAGCGATGTCCTGGCCGGTCGCGAGGTGCTCAAGCGGATGAAGGACATCGACCTCGGGCGCTACCGCTTTTCGACTCTTTTCGTCGATCCGCCACGCAGCGGGCTCGATGCCGCGACGCTCGAGCTGGCGGCTGGCTTCGAGAATATCCTGTACATTTCCTGCAACCCGCAGACCCTTCAGGAGAACGTCGCCGTCTTGCAGGCCATGCACAAGGTGAGCGCCGCCGCGGTATTCGACCAGTTTCCGTATACGCAACATCTCGAGTGCGGCTTGCTGCTGACCCGGCGCTAAGCGAGGACGACGTTCACTGCCATACCGACGGTACCCGTTAAACAGGTCGCCACGATGGCCGAACAACTTGCCGCGCAATTTCAGCACACCCTCGCCGCGCTCGCAGATCCGGCGCGGGCTGCTGCCATGCGCGCCTATCTGCGCGACCAGTTTCCCTTTCTCGGTATCCCGACGCCGGCCCGGCGTGCTGCCCTCAAGCCGCTGCTCAAGGTGGATTTCGACCAGAAGGGACTGTTGACCGTGGCAGACCAGCTGTGGCGCCTGCCCGAGCGCGAATACCGCTACGCCGCCATTGACCTGCTGGCCCGCCATGTCGGGCGGCTGGACTTGAGTGCCATCGCGCCGTTGCTTGCCCTCGCGCAGCGCGACCCGTGGTGGGAAACCGTTGATGGCCTGGCCGGCATTGTCGGCGACGTGGTTCGCGCCGCGCGCCGGAACGACCCCGATGCCCAGGTGACGATGGATGCGGCGCTGCGTCACTATTGCCTCTGGGTGCGGCGCATCGCCATGATTCACCAGCTTGGCTGGCGGCTGGAAACCGACCGCGCACGGCTCTTCAGCTATGCCGAAACGCTGGCACCGGAGGGCGATTTCTTTA
Organism: Candidatus Dechloromonas phosphorivorans; assembly: GCA_016714975.1. GTDB lineage: Bacteria > Pseudomonadota > Gammaproteobacteria > Burkholderiales > Rhodocyclaceae > Azonexus > Azonexus phosphoriphilus. The sequence goes on from JADKBR010000003.1 coordinate 180,244, forward strand.
TCCGCAAGGGCATCGGCTGGGCCTTGCGCGACTATGCCCGCTGGCACCCGCAAGCCGTGCGCGAATTTGTCGCCGCGATGGGCGGGGGCTGTCGCCGCTCAGCGCACGCGAGGCAACGCGGCGCATTGCGTGACGGTTGCGGTCGACCGTCAAAAGAAGCCGTCGTCTGGACTTGCGATTTGTCATTCAACTACGTCAAGATCAACGCCGACTACCGGTGCTAGCAAAACAGTAGATCCGGTCCCCTTGCCCTTGCGGCCGGGACGCCGCCGGGGCAGGCGCCGCTGTCCGTCACAAAGCGATTGCGTCCGGTGTGTTTGGCCTGATAGAGGGCCTTGTCGGCCGATGAAATGAGGCTTTCCTGGGTCACGCCGGAATGCGGCAGCAAGGTTGAGACACCTATGCTCAGCGTCACGTGACCGCTCTCGCCGCTGCTGTGGGGTATGGCCAGTTTGGCGATGCAATCGAGAATGCGCCTGGCGACCTTGCTTGCTCCTTCCGTATCGGTCGCGGTCAGGATCACGGCGAACTCCTCGCCGCCGTAGCGGGCGACCATGTCGCCAGGGCGATACACCGCCTGTTCCAGTGCGCCGGCGATGTGCTGCAGGCAGCGGTCTCCCGCCTGATGTCCGTAAGTATCGTTGTAGCGCTTGAAATGATCGACATCAATCATCAGCAGTGACAAGGCGCCCAAATCGCGGCGCTCGCGCTTCCACTCGTTGTTCAGCTTTTCGTCGAAGCTGCGGCGGTTGGCGACTCCGGTCAGGCCGTCCCGGGTCGCGAGTTGCTCGAGCGCGGTCTGCGCCCTGCGGTGGTCGGTCATGTCGCGCAGGGTTTCGATGATCGCCAGCAGGCGTCCATCCGCATCGTAGATGGGGCCGGCGTCGATGGCGAGATAGAGTTCGGTGCCGAGACAGGGCATGAGGCACCAGTTTTCGGCGTGGATGCCGAAAACCAGGCCCGAGGGATCATCGTGGGAGACGTAGAGCGCGTCGACCTCTGCCGTCCGTCCCTGCGCGACCAGATCGGCGAGGCAGGGCCGGGGCGACTCGTAGAAGGCGCGCCAGTGTTCCTGGGTACCGATGACTTCGGCCGCGGGAACACCGGTCAGTCGCTCGCAGGCCTTGTTCCAGATCAGCACATTGCAGCTTGCGTCGAGCACGAAGGTGGGCACCACCATGTGCTGCATCAGGTTCACGGCGAAACTCTGGCCAAAATCAGTTTCGCCACGTATTACCTTTGACTTCTCCCCCTTGGCAGCCACCAATGCCCTCCGAACGAACTAGTATCCTACGCCATTCTAGCAACTTTCTTCTCGGCTAAGATGCTGTCTCGAGCGGGTGCCTTCGGCGCCGCCAACGCCGAAGATCCGAACCAGAAAGAGGGACGACCCGGGGAATTGCTCTACGCCAGACGGATGACGGATGATGGACATGATCGGCCGCTACGCGCCGCAAGCCAGCGCGGCGCATTGCGTGACGGTAGCGGTCGACCGTCAAAAAAAGGGCAATTCCAGGGGTCCCGCCGGGGCAAGAAACGCCTCGCGGCGAGGAGCGGCGCTTGGTTTGGGCGCGCTGTTTTCAGTAGGTCTTGTAGGGGAGGAACTTGCCGCTCATGACGATCCTGACGCGGTCGCCCTTGGGGTCGGGCTCGCGGGTCAGATCCATGTTGAAGTCGATGGCGCTCATGATGCCGTCGCCAAACTCTTCGTGAATCAGCGACTTGAAGGTGGTGCCATAGATGCTGATCAGCTCGTAGAAGCGGTAGATCAGCGGGTCGGTCGGTACGGCGGTGGGCAGCGAACCCTTGTAGGGCACGACCTGCAATTGCGTGACAGCTTCTTCCGGCAAGTCGAGCACGGCGCCTACTGCCTTGGCCTGGGCTTCAGTCAGCGTCATCTGGCCGAGCAGGGCGGCGGTGCTCCATTCCTTGCTGTGGCCGACGACTTCGGCCAGCTTGGCCCAGGTCAATTTCTTTTTGACTTTCTGGGTGACGATCAGGTCGGTGACTTCTTCGCGGTTCATGGTGGGTCTCCTTGAGAAATTAAGCAGCGAGTGATGGGGTGGCCGGTTCGTCTTCGCCGGGAACCAGGGGATGGATTTCGCCGGATGGTTTCGGATCCTTCGAGCGGCTGACCAGAAAATCGACGAGGTGGTTACGGATGCGGTAGAAGCGCGGGTCGTGGTGCATGTCGTGGCGCGTGCGGCTGCGCGGCAGCGTGACCTCGACGATTTCGGCAATACGGGCGCGCGGGCCGTTGCTCATCAGCAGGATGCGGTCGGAGAGCAGGATCGCCTCGTCCACATCGTGGGTGATCATGAACACCGTCTGAGCTGTCGCCTGGACGATTTTCAGCAGTTCGTCCTGAATGGTGCCGCGGGTCAGCGCATCGAGCGCGCCGAAGGGCTCGTCGAGGAGCAGCATCTTCGGCTGTATGGCGAAGGCGCGGGCGATGCCGACGCGCTGCTTCATGCCGCCGGAGAGCATGCTCGGCTTCTTGTGCAGCGCGTGGCCGAGGCCGACCATCTCCAGATACTGGGCCGCCTGTGCCTCGATCTGCGCCTTGCTCCAGTCCGGCCAGCGCGAGCGCACGCCGAACTTGACGTTGTCGATGACGCTCATCCACGGCATCAGCGCATGGCTCTGGAAGACGACGCCACGATCCAGCCCCGGCCCGACCACTTCGCGGCCATCCATCGTCAGGTTGCCGTCGCTGGCCGTTTCCAGCCCGGCCAGCGCGTTGAGGATGGTCGTCTTGCCGCAGCCGGAGTGGCCGACGATGCAGACGAACTCACCTTTGTCGATGATGAAATTGACGTTCTCGAAGACCGGCGCGTCGTTGCCGGGGTAGGACTTGGCGAGGTTTTCAACTTGCAGGAAAGCCATGCGCTTACTCCGTGTAACTGACCAGCGATTGCATGCCGGCAAAGCAGCGGTCGAGTGCCATGCCGACGACGCCGATGACGAGGATGGCAAAGATCACGTTGGGCAGCGCCAGGTTGTTCCACTCATTCCATACGAAGTAGCCGACGCCGGTGCCGCCGACCAGCATTTCGGCAGCGACGATCACCAGCCAGGCAATGCCCATCGAGATGCGCATGCCGGTCAGGATGGTCGGCGCAGCGGCGGGCAGGATGACCGTCAGTGCCTTGCGCAGCGGCCGCACTTCCAGCGTGCGGGCGACGTTGAGCCAGTCCTTGCGTACATTGGCGACGCCGAAGGCAGTGTTGATCAACATCGGCCACACCGAGCAGATGAAGATCACGAAGATGCCGGAGAGGTCGGAATCCTTGATCGTGTACAGCGCCAGCGGCATCCAGGCCAGCGGCGAGATGGGCTTGAGTACCTGGATGAATGGATCGAGTGCCCGGTGCAGCAGCGGCGACATGCCGATGACGAAGCCAAGCGGCAGCGCAACCAGGATCGCCAGCGCAAAGCCCATGCCGACGCGGCCGAGCGAATGGCCGAGCTGGATGGCGATGCCCTTGTCGTTCGGCCCGTTGTCCTTGAACGGGTCAGACAGGTGGGTGACGATGGCCTTGCCGACTTCCTGCGGCGGCGGGAAACCGCCGGACTTCGCGGCGCCCTTGCCCATCAGCGCAGCGTATTCGTCCTGCGCCGCGGCCTGCTGCGCGCTCTCCTTAGGCTGCGTGGCGACGAACCACACGCCGATGAAGAAGGCGAACAGCACCGCCGACAGCAGCAGGCTTTTCCAGTGCTCGCTTTTCATGGCGGACTTTCGTCAGGCCTTCTTGATGGCGAAGGAATTGACGTAGGCGTCGGCCTTCATCGGGTCGAACTCCTTGCCCATGACCTTGAATCTGGCATAGTTCTCCTTGGGTGCCGGCATGCCGATCTCGGCCATGTGCTTGCGGGCGTCGGTGATCAGGTAGACCTTCTCGGCGATCTCCGTGTAGTTCACGTCACCTTTGATGTAGCCCCAGCGCTTCATCTGGCTGAGGATCCATACCGCCATCGAATACCAAGGGAAGGGGTCGAAATCGGCACGGGTCGGCACGTTCTGCACGTTGCCAAGGCCGTCGGCGAACTTGCCGGTCAGCACCTGTTCGAGCACCGTCTTCGGCTGGTTGAGGTAGGCAGCCGGCGACAGCACTTCGGCCATGATCGGGCGGTTCTTCGGGTCGCGCGCCATCTTGGCGGCGGTCAGGATGGCGCGGTAGAGGGCGGCAAAGGTGTTGGGGTTCTGCTTGACAAAATCGGTCGGCACGCCGAAGGAGCAGCAGGGGTGGCCATCCCAGATTTCCTTGGAGAGGATGTGGATGAAGCCGACCTCGTCATAGACCGCACGCTGGTTGAATGGGTCGGGGCCGAGATAGCCGTCGAGGTTGCCGGCGCGCAGGTTGGCGACCATCTCCGGCGGCGGCACGACACGGATCTGGATGTCCTTGTCCGGGTCCAGCCCGTGCTCGGCGACGTAGTAGCGTAGCAGGAAGTTGTGCATCGAGTACTCGAAAGGCACGGCGAACTTGAAGCCCTTCCACTGCTTCGGATCGCGCTTGTCCTTGTGCTTGACGTGCAGCGTGATCGCCTGGCCGTTGGTGTTCTGGATGGTGGCGACGTTGAGCGGGATGGGGTTGGAGCCGATGCCCATGCTCATCGCGATTGGCATCGGGGCCAGCATGTGCGAGGCGTCGTATTCACGGTTCAGCACCTTGTCGCGGATCAGCGCCCAGCCAGCGGTCTTGATCATCTGCACGTTCAGGCCCTGCGCCTTGTAGAAGCCGAGCGGGTCGGCCATCAACAGCGGGCTGGCGCAGGTGATGGGGATGAAGCCGATCTTCAGGTCCTTCTTCTCCAGCGGCCCTTTTTCCTGGGCCATGGCTTCCAGCGCGCCGAGCGGGAAGAAGCTGGACAGCGCGGCCATCGCCGTCGAACGGCCGACGGCCCTCAGGAAGCGGCGGCGCTCGCCGTCATCCGGGAAGACGGCGCGCATGATGGCGGATTCGATGGTGCGGCGGTTCAGCGCTTCCTCGTTGGCCTCGACTGGCAAATCGGCGGCCTTGGCCAGCGCCGCATCGTGCGCTGCCTGCGAGTGGTGCTTGCCGCAGGAACAGCTGCCGAGCTTGATGCCGTCGCTGAATGGGTCCTTGAAAGCGGACATGGCAATCTCCTTCTGGAAAATCGATGAACGAACGAAAAGTCAGGCGGGTTCGTGAAACTCGATGTCGTGCCGGTACAACTCGTAGGCACGGTGGTATTCCATGACGCGGGCGACGTCGTCGATGAAGGCTTCGTCATAGCCGGCCCGGCGCAGCAGGTGAAAGCCCATCTCCATGCCGGAGGCGATGCCGCCGGCCGTGACGATGCGCCCGGCATCTACCACGCGCGCCCGGCTGACGCGGCAGGCCGGGGCGATCTCGGCGAGGCGGTCGATCGGTGTTTTGCCCATGTGCGAGGCTTCGAGGCGATCAGGTTCCTTGCGGTTGGTTGCCGGCAGGCCATCGAGCAGGCCCATCCGGGCGTAGATCCACGAGCCGGTGCACACGCTGGTCAGCAGGCAATCCGGCGGCAGCGCCTTGATGTAGCGGTGCAGGTTGGCGTTGTTCATCTCCTGCCGCGTGCCATAGCCGCCGGGAATCAGGAAGGCATCCATCGCCGGCTGGTCGGCGAAGCTGTAGTTGGGGATGATGGTAAAACCGGCCTGCGTCTGCACCGGCCGCATCGATTCGGCGATCAGGAAGGTATCGAGTTCCGGATCCAGCCGCCGCGCCACCGAAATGACGCCAGCCGGCGCCGCGTAATCGACGATCTCGGCGTCCTTGAAGACATAGATGCCCAGCCTGAACCCCTGCTTGCGCGCCATGAAACGACTCCCGGTAGAGAAGATTCGGGCAGCCGCCACAAATGCCGAGAGCGACTGCCTGTTCGGAGCGATATTCGATGAACGCCGGCTTGTCGTGTATCACGACAAATGTGATTTGCTTGTAGGGGAAGCACTACAACCACTGTTTATTGATCCGGCCAGATTTATCCGTGAATCAAGCTGCATATTTCACACGCGCATCTTGGAAGAACTTTTGCACCCGGTCGGGTGATTTCTCAAGCGTCTGCATATGCTCGGTTGCTGCGGCTTTCAACTTGGCCTTGGTGCGCACCGGAACCTTGGTGTAGATCGCCTGTTTCAGATCGGCATTGAGCCGTTCCTCCGGGTTGAGCTCCGGGCTGTAGCTGGGGAGATAGAACAGCTCAATCTTGTCTTTCCGCTCTGCGGCCCAAGCCTTGACCGGCTTACTGTGATGCACGCGCAGGTTATCCAGAATCAGGAACACTTTCTTCGTGGCGTCCTTGACCAGTGCCTCCAGAAACTCAATCAACTTGTCCGAGTTGAACGCCTCATCAATGATCATCCAGCGCGTTTTGCCCTGGTTCGTAACGGTCGCGATCATCGATAGCTTCTGGCGTGTGCCGCCAACCGCAAAGGTGACCGGTGTCTGGCCTTTGGGTGCGTAACACCGCCCACGTACATCGGTGTTCACGACGGCAGTCTCGTCACCCCAGTGAATCTCCGCCCCTTCTGCTTTGGCGCGTTTCTCAATCTCGGGGTATTCCTCATCAAGCCAAGCCTGGACGGCCTCGGGACGCTGCTCGTAGGCCTTCTTGATCGGCTTTTGCGGGGTGAATCCCCAGCGCTTGAGGTAGTTGCCTACACCACGCACCGACAGTTTGATGCCGCATTCATCTTCGATCAGTTGCATAACGGCTGCTCGGTTCCACAGCGCAAATGCCATCTTCAGTTGTTCCGGTCGTTTGTCGCAGATGATTTGCCGTATGGCCGCTTCCTGTTCTTCGCTCAAACTGCGTCCGCTGCCGGCTTTCCTGCCACGCGCAGCTGGCTTGAGTGCGCCAGCGCCTTCTGCAAGGTAGCGCCTGATCGCCGCATTCACGGCATACCAACTCAGGCCGCTATGCTCAACAATTTGCATCACCGGCATCCCCTTGCGGTGCAGGCGGATGACCTGCTTCCGCCTCTCGTGATGCACTTCTCTCGTCTGCTTTCTTGCGTCGTCTTTTTCCATGCCCATTGAGACACATATTTCTCACTAAAGTTCACGGATAATTCGTGCCGAATCTATAGATGATTGCTACGGTCAACCGGAAATTTTGGCGAAAATTGAAAGCAGGGAGACGGGGGGCGGATTTCTGCTCATCGGCCTTACCGGACATCCGCGTTAGGCGTATCGAACGGCCGGTGTCTTGCAGATTGCCGACATTCTTGTCAAGTCCAAGTCAAGTAAAGTGAGCGCTAGTTCTCAGGATTTGGTGATTGTCCGATAGCGTTACGGTAGATATGTTCATTGGGTCAAGCCGCCATTCGAAAGTTGGCGCTGGAATTTGTTTTGTCGGCCTATTGGTCGACTCAAAAAAACACAGAATCCCGGACACCCTGACGCCAGTTCGCTAGCCATTTGCCGCATGGATGAAAAAAGATCAGCGTTCGAGTTGATTGAGTTTATTCGGTGCTCCATTCCACTTGTCGGCGTCGGCAAGGGGTTCCCGCCGGACGGCAATCACGGGCCAAACCTTCGCTAATGCGGCATTCAGCGCGATGAATTTGTGCTGACCATCCGGCACATCGGGCTCGGCAAAGATAGCCTCTGCGGGGCACTCGGGCACGCAAAGCGCGCAATCAATGCACTCGTCCGGGTCGATCGCGAGAAAGTTGGCACCCTCGTGAAAGCAGTCAACCGGGCAGACCACCACGCAGTCCGTGTATTTACACTTGATGCAGTTCTCTGTAACGACGTAGGTCATTTTGTGCTTTTGAAACTCTTAGCCCTTAGTGACTCTCCAGCCAGGATGCTGGAAATATTTTCCATATGACTTCAAGGCTTGGAGCACCAGAACCGCGCCATCATGACGCGATTTTGAGGTCTTCCCTTCCATTCTCTCGGCTCCAGCCATCAGGTCTGCGATTACCAAGTGAAGCATGGCATCGGCCTTCGGCTCTAATTTGCAGTGTTCTATTGCATAAGCCACCTTTTGGCTCACCGTCGTCGCTAGTGCTTGATACTCTTCGTTGCCAAATTGATTCTTGTGAATCGCAGGTAATGCTTTAGCCATCGCTTGATTGATATCGCTCATAGCCTGACGCAAAGGTTCATCGGTTGCCCATTTTTTCCCGGCGTTGAGTTGGAGCTTTGTCGGCTCGCTACTGCCATGACTGTGGTGGTGTGCGTCAGCGCTTTCTGCCGCATAGACGCTTGACGAGGCTGCCAGAGCAAGTGCGGCCAGCAAAACCGGGAATTTTGTCTTCATCGGATTTCCTTGAGTATGGTGGGAAATATCCGACGAGTTTACTCGGTAAATGTTAACCGAGGCTTAATGCCAATGGTTCAGACCACTTAGTCCAAAACCGGGCACATCTTGGTGAGGGTACCATTCCGAGTCCACTCATTCGGCAAATGCAAAGCATCAGATCGTCGTCTTGCCTGGGAACTGATCAAGCACATCACAGGTTAATTGAGCCAGATCAAATAATTGCCCGAATAGCTGAGTAATCTAATCAACTATGCTCAAGTACCCAGCAAGCACCGTTATGATCTTAAGGCCACCGGCATGAGTGACAGCCCCGCATTTTTCAAGGCTCCTGAAATGGCCAAGAAATTCCCATTGCACCCGAAACATCCGGAACGGACTTGTTGGGGATGCGACAAGTATTGCTCAGTGAATTCACTGCAATGCGGAAATGGTTCCGGTCGTACTCAGCATCCGGCCGAAATGCTCGGGGAGGATTGGTACAAGTGGGGAGATTGGGGCATCGACCCGGCCGAGCAGCCGGAAGCGGGTGCCTGAATATGGCTGGCTCATGGGGTTGCCCACACGAAATTAACGGCTTGTGTCAAAAGGTCAATGGCCTGACTTGTGACCCTGGAATGAAAGATTGCGTTCTTTACGGTCGCTATATCTTCGCCAGTTCCAAGAAAAACGAACACATTCTGCAGAAGCAGGCACGAAGGAACGATGTTGCCGCACCGCCGGTGTCGAAGGCCGACAATGACGCCAAGGAACGATGATCGCGCAGGGCAGCGAACGGGCAAGGCAATCGCCAGTATGGATTGCTCGATGAATGAGCCAAAGCCAGGCGGAATTTATGTAATCGAATTATGCAGCGGAGAATTTCGTCGTTGGCACCATCTCGGGCCAGGTGGGCAGTCCCAAGTATGGTGGCGCGATATGGAAACCGGGCTGGAATTCAGTGAACACAGCGTGATGTATGCTTGGCGGATCGCTGGGGAAGAAAATCCGATGGGTGAGGTCGCTATGGAAGGCAATGTGCAGGCAGTTTCGTCACTTGGCGATCTGATCCTCGAGCAGACCGCTGATGCTCTCATCTACGCTAATCACGAAGGGGTGATAGAACGCTGGAACGCTGCTGCAACATCAATGTTCGGTTATGCATTTGCCGAGGCTTACGGCCAAAGCCTGGATCTGATAATTCCCGAGTCGCTTCGTGCAGCGCACTGGCGAGGCTTTGAGGCGGCGATGGCCAATGGTTCGACTCGGCTGCAGGGTCGTCCCACTTTGACACGTGCAGAGCGCAAAACGGGGGAGAGGATCTACGTCGAAATGAGCTTTTCCCTGGTCAGCGACGAACTTGGAAAGGCCATTGGTTCGGTTGCCATGGCGCGGGATGTGACCGAACGTGTCCTTCGGGAGAAGGCTGCCGCAATTGGCAAGCGCGAATAGTTCCAACACTTGTCCGTTACAACGGAATAGCCAAGATATTTGGTTCGGAGCACCATCAGCGGCTATGGTCGAGGTGCCTGGGTAGGCTATCGGCAGGTTTCAGATGCGAACCAGCTATTGGAAGGACAGCGAAGCCGAGTAGATGATCGTTCAGACGACCCAAGGCGCCAACGATAGCAACCTTCGTGAAACCGGCCATTGGCAGCGCAACTCCGGAACGGCAGCTAAGGCCGAACAACGGTCCCATGTCCGGGGGAGATTAGGTCTTCCCCTATCATTTCCGGGTTTCTCTCGCTCAGCTTCGCGCAAAGGCCAGCAGCGGCGCAATGTCGCGGGCGTCTGCAGCTTGCAGGGCGGTGATGTAATTGCGTCGGATCGGGGTGGCGTCGGTGAGGTTGCCATCTGCCAGGCTGCGGCTCCCCCAACTGAAGCGCGGCTGGCCCAGGCGTTCGACGAGCAGGTCGGCCATCATCCGGGCCTGGCGTCCGTTGCCGTTGGGAAAGGCGTGGATGGCCACGAGGCGATGATGGAAGCGGATGGCGATTTCATCGGCCGTAAAGGTGGCATGGTTTATCTGGTAGCGTACGTCGTCGAGCAGTTTTTTGAGCTCAACGCCGATGTGGAGCCAATCGACACCGATGTTCTTGTCGGACTTGCGAAACTCGCCGGCCCACTTCCAGGTTTCGCCGAACATCTGGCGATGGAGTTGGCGCAAAAAGCCTTCGCTGAGAATTTCCTTGCGCTGTTTGCGCGCCCACTTGTCGCCCTCGCCGATGTTGAGTTGTTCCCACTCGTTGAGTTCTGCCTGCGTCGTGAGATGGCCGGGGATCAGGCTGGCCAGTTCGTCGGCATCGAACGGCGTGGCACCGGGCGGATAGTCGAGATTGACGGTTGTTTGCGCAGGCATCGGGCTCAACTATCGCGCCACAGCGCGCGCCGCGAACCTTTGAGCAGGCTGTCGGCCAGGGCACGTGTTTGTGCCTCGACGATTTGGCGTGAGGTGGCTTGGGCTTCGAGTGCCATGCTGTGGCTGATGGCGGCCATCTGCTGGCGTGCCAGGGCGGTGGCGCGCGCTTCCAGCGTGTCGGCCAGCGACTGCTTTGGCACAAGCGCGTATTGCAGCTCGCAGCCCAGGGCCTCGGCGGCGCGGCGCAAGGTGGCGAGGCTGATGGTCTCGTCGGCCTCCGAGGTTTCAAGGCGGGTGACGGTGGACGTGGTGACGCCGAGCGTTTTTGCCTGACGGGTGGCCGTCATGCCGAGCGCCTCCCGGATGACTTTCAGCCAACCCGACTGGGGGCGCGACGGCAAATCGGCTGCGCGCCAGCGACTGAGCGTGGCGTCAAGTTGACGGAGCTTGAGTTCAGTGAAGTTGGAGGCCATTGTTTTGCGCCCTGATGCAATATTGAGTAATTTACTATTGCATTATAGGACAACAAAAATGATTTCAGTATTGCATCAGGGCGCAATTGTTTTCTGTTTTCGTGATCGGTACAGCTCGATATGGCGTAGTGAAGGTGGCTTCTATCCAAGCGGCGAACCCCAATGTTCATGTCTCGTTACGGCAGGTTTTGGGTAGCTTTGCCTCGACCATGGCAGCAAAGGCTGGGCCCAGGACCATTGAGACTACTGCTGGCCAGAAAAACCGGCCAATACTGAAAAGGCTACATCAGCCGATGCCGGGCGGTGTAGCTGAACAGGTCGGCCGGGTTGTGCAGACCCAGCTTTTCGAAGATGCGTGCCCGGTAGGTCGAGATTGTGTTGGCTGAAAGCGCCAGTTGCTGGGCGATCTGGCCCACACTGCGGCCTTGGGCAAGCAGTTGCAGCACCTGGAACTCGCGATTGGAGAGAGCTTCGTGCGGCGGCTTTTCGTCGTCAGGGCTGCCGCGGACGTTTTGCGCCAGTAATTCGGCCAGTACCGGGGTGATGTAGAGACCGCCGCTGGCCACTTTGGCAATGGCAGCGAAGAGGATATCCGGGCAGCAGCCCTTGTTCAGGTAGGCATGGGCGCCGCCGCGCATGGCGCGCAGGGCGAACTGGTTTTCCGGGTATACCGACAGCATGATGACGCCAAGGCGAGGGAATTCTCCGTGCAGAGTCTTCAGCACGTCAAGGCCGTCGCGCTCGCCGAGTGCAATGTCGAGCAGCACGACATCAACCAGCGTCGTGCGCAGCAGGCGCAGCGCTGTCGGGCCATCTTCGGCTTCGTGGATGTCGCCAATGGCGGGCAATTCGGACAGTATCTGCCTCAAGCCACGGCGGATGATCATGTGGTCATCGACGATCAGGATGCGGGTCATGGGGCGTCTCCGGCTGTTCCGGCCAGAACGCCCGGCAGGCGTAGCACGACGCGCGTGCCGTCGCGCGGGTTGCTGACGATATTGAGCATGCCACCTAGCGCCAGCGTCCGTTCGCGCATGCCGAGCAGGCCGAACGAAGTGGGTTGCGGCGGGACGCGCATACCCTGGCCGTTGTCGGCAACGCTGAGGATGAGATCGCGATTTTCGGCATGGGCGTGAAGCTGGACCTGCGTCGCCCGGGCGTGGCGGGTGACATTGGTTAGCACTTCCTGAACGATGCGGTAGAGCGCGATCTCGGCATCGCGACCAAGGCGGCAGCGTTCAATTTCCGGCGTGCAGGTGTAGCGGCAGCTCAGCCCGGAACGTTTCTGGAAATCGAGCAGCAGGCTTTCCAGCGCCGCCCACAGGCCGAGGTGATCGAGCACCCCGGGGCGCAGGTCGTTGAGGATGCGGCGCACCGCCTGCATGGCATGGCTGCCGATGTCGAGCATGCCATCGAGCTTTTCGCGCATTGTGGCATCGACGCCAAGGCGCTGGCGCAGCCAGTTCATTTCCAGTTGCAGGGCGGTTAGCGAGGCGCCAAGGTCGTCGTGAATGTCGCGCGCGATGTGCCGGCGATCTTCCTCACGCACGGTGTTGAGGTGGGCTGACAGGCGGCGCAGCGATTCGTGCGACTGGCGCAGGTTGTCGTGGGCGGCCGTAAGTTCGGCGGTGCGCACGCGAACACGCTTTTCCAGCTGGTCGTGGGCTTCCTGCAACAGTTTTTCTGTGCGCTTGCGCTCGGTGATGTCGTTGAAGGTGACGACGGCGCCGACCACAGTGTCGCGATCGCGGATCGGGTAGGAGGCGTATTCCGCGGGGAACTGGCTGCCATCGCGGCGCCATAACACCTCGTCATCAACGCGCACGCCACTGCCCTCCTTGTAAGCCTTGTTGATTCGGCATTGCGTCAGCGGCATCAGGGTCTCGTCGGCATACGAGTGATGGATGAGGTAGTGCATCGAGCGGCCGAGCACTTCGTCCGGCGTGTAGCCGAGCATCTCGGCGCCGGCTTCGTTGATGAAGATGCAGCGCCCATGGAGATCGATGCCGTAAATACCCTCGCCGGTAGATTCGAGAATCATCTCCAGCTGGCGGCGCCAGGCGGCGTGGTGCGATAGTTGGTGCAGGTTGGCGAACATGGGCGGATAGACCTGGAAGCCGCGAAATCGAATGTGCAGGACTCAGCCAGCAAAACGGGGGCCGAAGCCCCCGTCGATTTCGACCGACAGACTGCGCGGATTACTTGCCTTCCGGCGCTTCCTTCTTGCTTTCGTTGCCGGCAATGAACGGGCTCCACGGCTGGGCGCGGATCGGACCCTTGGTCTTCCACACCACGTTGAACTGGCCGTCGCCCTTGATTTCGCCGATGAACACCGGCTTCCACAGGTGATGGTTGGTTTCGTCCATCTTCAGCGTGAATCCGGACGGGGCAGGGAACGTCTGCCCCGCCATCGCGGCAATGACCTTGTCGGTATCGGTTGACTTGGCCTTCTCGACCGCCTGCTTCCACATGTGGATGCCGACGTAGGTGGCTTCCATCGGGTCGTTGGTGACGACCGTGCCAGCGTTCGGCAGCTTGTTCTTCTTGGCCCAGTCCTTGTACATCTTCACGAACTTCTCGTTTTCCGGATTCTTGAGGGACATGAAGTAGTTCCAGGCAGCCAGGTGGCCGACCAGCGGCTTGGTATCGACCCCACGCAGCTCCTCCTCACCCACCGAGAAGGCGACGACCGGAACATCGGTAGCCTTCAGACCGGCATTGCCCAGTTCCTTGTAGAACGGCACGTTGGAGTCGCCATTGATGGTCGACACGACGGCGGTCTTCTTGCCTTCGCCAGCAAACTTCTTGATCTTGGCGATGATGGTCTGGTAATCGCTGTGGCCGAACGGGGTGTACTCTTCCATGATATCGGCATCGGCGACACCCTTGGATTTCAGGAAGGCGCGCAGGATCTTGTTGGTGGTGCGCGGATAGACGTAGTCGGTGCCGAGCAGCACGAAGCGCTTGGCTTCGCCGCCGTCCTTGGACATCAGATATTCGACGGCCGGAATAGCCTGCTGGTTGGGCGCGGCACCGGTGTAGAAGACGTTCTTTTCCAGTTCTTCACCCTCGTACTGCACCGGGTAGAAGAGCAGGCCGTTCAGTTCCTTGAAGACCGGCAGCACCGACTTGCGGGAAACCGAAGTCCAGCAGCCGAAGACTACGGCAACCTTGTCCTTGGACAGCAACTGGCGTGACTTTTCGGCAAACAGCGGCCAGTTCGAGGCGGGATCGACGACGACCGGTTCCAGCTTCTTGCCCAGTACGCCGCCCGACTTGTTGATCTCCTCGATGGTCATCAGCGCGGTTTCCTTGAGCGCCGTCTCGGAAATAGCCATGGTGCCGGACAACGAGTGCAGGACGCCGACCTTGATCGTGTCGGCGGCGTGAGCGGCCATGCCGATGGAGGCAAGGGCGGCGGAGAGAACGGTGGCCTTGATGAAGTTGCGACGATTGCTCATGGAAGCTCCTCGGGGGTTGGGGAATCTGGCGAGAACTGCGTTGTTGCAGCGCAGGGCCAGATTACGACCGGGGCGTTACGGGAGAAATACGTTAGATTGCGTAGAATCAGGTCCGGAATCGATCAGTTGCCTGAACGTATCTTGCTCAGCGCCAGATTGGCCGCCGCGGTGCGCGTTTCGACGCCGAGTTTCTCGAAAACATGCTCAAGGTGCTTGTTGACCGTGCGCGGGCTGTTGCCGAGGATGTCGCCGATGTCGTTGCTGGTCTTTCCCTGGACGACCCAGTAAAGCACTTCGGCTTCACGCTGGGTGAGGCGGAAGGCGGCGATCAGCGATTCGATGGCCGAGGCATCGCTTTCCTCACGCAGAACGACCAGCCATTCATCGTCGCCCGTCTGGTCATGGAACGACGCGAGCAGCCGGCGGCTGCCGTCAGCTTGCAACAAAACACCTGGTTCACGCGCTTCGCGGCGGGCGCGGCGGGCGTCGGCGATCCACTTGAGCAGTTCCGGTGGCGCAACCTCTTCAGGATTGGCGAAGTACTCGCTGAGCAGCTTTCTGGCAAGGGGCGTCTGCCAGACCACCTTGCCGGTAGCGGCGTGGACAGCGACCGTGGCCTGTCCGAAGGCGTCGAGCGCGGTGCGCGCCTGCTTCATCCGGCGGGCGTTCTGTACGTGGGCGGCGATGCGGGCCAGCACTTCCGCCGGGCGAATCGGTTTGGTGACGTAGTCCGCGCCACCTGCGGCAAACGCAGCCACGACGTGCTCCGTTTCAGTCAACGCGGTCATGAAGACAATGGGGATGTGCTGGGTGGCAAAGTCGGCCTTCAGCCGGCGTGCAACCTCGAATCCATCCATCCCCGGCATCAGCGCGTCGAGCAGGATGACGTCGGGCAGGCTCTGGCGGGCCCGTTGCAGGGCGGATTCGCCGTTGGTGGCGACGAGCACGGTATGGCCAGCCTCATCCAGTGCGTCATGAAGGAGAGCGAGGTTTTCCGGAATGTCGTCGACGATCAGGACGATGTCCGAAATGCTGCGGTCAACGCGCGGCATCACGGATTTTCCTGAGCAGTTCCTTCATTGCATCGAACTGGAACTGGCGCGCCAGATCTCGCAGCACACGGACAAATTCGCCGTGTTGGGTGCCGAGGCGCTCGATTTCGGCCAGTTTGTTGAGGATGCCCCGCAGGTAGCCGAGCTGGATGACTTCGTCGAGCGCGGCCAGGTGGTCGGCCCCGGGAGCCACCAACGGCGACGGCACGACAGGCGCGGGCGCGGCAACCGGCATATCGGCGGTCACCCACTCAAGGCCCAGTTTGCGGCCGATCCAGGCGAGCAGTTCCTGAACCTTGAGCGGCTTGACGATGAAATCCTCGGCGGCGACACCGGCATCGTTCTCCAGCCCCTTGTCGAACGCGTTCGCCGAGAGGATGGCGATGTGGGCATCGGTGAGATGCTGGCGGCGTATGCGGCGGATGGTTTCCCAGCCGTCAATACCGGGCATGCCGAGGTCCATGAAGATGAGGTGCGGCATGAAGCCTGGAATGACTTGCAGGCATTCCTCGCCGCTCGCTGCCTGCTCGACGATGAAGCCAAGCGGGTCGAGCACGTTTTGCAGCATGTCGCGGTCCACCTTCTCGTTATCGACGACCAGGATCCGCCGCCGCACGCCAACATAGCCGACGCGGTTGAGGCGGGGCAGTTCGCGGGCGGCCTGGGCCGAATGCACCTCCGGCAGAAACAGGCGGATGCGGAACAGCGTGCCTTCGCCCGTCATGCTGGAGACCTGCATTTCGCCGCCCATCAGGTCGGTCAGCATGCGGGCGATGGTCAGGCCGACGCCACTACCGCCGGCCTGGGCGCTGCTGCCGCGGACGAAGGGTTCGAAGATGCGCTCCTGGTCCGCCGCCGGAATGCCGGGGCCGGTATCGCGGATTTCGAAAACCGCCATCTCGCGCCCGTACTCCACCCTGAATGTGACGCCGCCGCGCACGGTGAACTTGACCGCGTTGCCGAGCACGTTGATCAGGATCTGACGCAAGCGCTTCTCGTCGGCGCGAACGACGGCCGCCAACTCGCCGGCTGGCTGGTAATCGAAGGACAACCCCTTGTTGCGCGCCTGCAGGTCGAACATGCCGACGATCTGCTGCATGAATTCTGGGAAGTCGAGCGCCCGGACTTCGAGCGTCAGCTTGCCGCCTTCGATGCGGGCAATGTCCAAGGTGCCTTCGATGACCGACAGCAGGTGATCGCCGGATTTCCGGATGACGCTGACCGCCTGTTTGCGATGCGGCGGAATGCTCTCGTCGGCATCGAGAATCTGGGCGTAGCCGAGAATGCTGTTGAGCGGCGTGCGCAACTCATGGCTGATCGCGGTGATGTAGCGACTCTTGGCCTGATTGGCCTGATCGGCGATGACTCTTGCCTTCTGCAAGGCTTCGTCGGTTCGCTGATGCGACTCGATTTCCTGCATCAGCAACTGCGTCTGCCGGTTCGACTCCTCCTGAGCCACTTGCCGGCTCTGCTGGGTCAGGACCATCCACCAGGCGCCGACGGCGGAAAGCAGCAACAGCGCTGCGAATGACTTGATGAAGCTGTCCTGCAGGGTGCCGATGAGTTCCGCCTGCTCCGGCCCAAGGGCAAGCAGTTCATGAGTGTAGAGCACGCCGAGGACCAGCGCCAGAATCGGCACGATGCCAGTCATCAGCAGCAGGTAATGACCGAGGCCAGTCTCCAGGTAGGGCAAAACCGGCGCCGGCAGCAGGCGCCGCATTGCGGCATTCCATTGCGCAGTCAGGCTGGCTTCCGGCTTGCACAAGTCGTGGCAACGGGCATCGAGCGTGCAGCACAGCGAGCAGATCGGGCCTTGATAGGCTGGACAGTGCGCCATATCCTCGTTTTCATAGTCGCGTTCGCAGATTGAGCATCTTCCGGCGTTGACCGCGCTCACCGGAGAGGGCCCATGCGGTTCAGCGTTTTGTTGGGAATGCACCAGATAGTAGCGTCCGCCGGTGGCCCATGCGATCAGCGGCGAAATCAGGAAAGCGCTGCCCAGCGCAACAAAGGAGGCAAAGGGCTGAATATCGGCCCCGAGCAAGCCAACAAAGGCGGCAATGGAGAGCAGCGAGGCGATGGCCATGGTACCGACACCGACAGGGTTGATGTCGTAGAGCTTGCTGCGCTTGAACTCGATCCCCGGCGGTGACAGTCCAAGCGGCTTGTTGAGGACCAGATCGGCGACCACCGCCGCCATCCAGGAAATGGCGATGTTTGAATAGAGGCCAAGCACCTGGCCGAGCGCCTGAAAGACATTCAACTCCATCAGCAGCAGTGCGATCAGCGTATTGAAAACCACCCAGACGACGCGCCCGGGGTGGCTGTGCGTAAGCCGTGCGAAAAAATTCGACCAGGCCAGCGAGCCGGCGTAGGCATTGGTGACGTTGATCTTGAGTTGCGAAACGATCACGAAGAGGGCAGTGGCGGCAATCGCCAACGCGGTGTTGTCGAAGACGTGCGAGAAACCGATCAGATACATCTGATTCGGATCGACTGCCTTTTCGAAGGGCACTGCGTTGCGTAGCGCCAGCCAGGCGAGCAGCGCCCCACCCAGCATTTTCAGAACGCCCGGCACGATCCATCCCGGCCCGCCCACGATGACGCCAAACCACCAGCGGCGGGCGTTGCCTGCGATCTTTTCCGGCATGAAGCGCAGGTAGTCGACCTGTTCCCCCATCTGCGTGACCAGTGCGATGCCGACCGTCAAGGCGGCTCCGAACAGGTGCGGGTCGAAGCCGATGCCGTTGCCTTTCCCGCCAGCGTACTGCCATAACCCGGCCAGGGCTTCGGGTTCTTCGATGAAGACAAATGCGTAGGGCAGGATCAGCATGAAGATCCACAGCGGTTGCGTCCACGCCTGCAGTTTGCTGATCACCGTGACGCCGTGGGTGACCAGCGGGATGACAACCAGCGCGCAGACAAGGTAGCCCCAAGCCGGCGGGATCTTGAAGGCGAGTTCCAGCGCATAGGCCATGATGGCCGCTTCCAGCGCAAAGAAGATGAAGGTAAAGGAGGCGTAGATCAGCGAGGTGATGGTCGACCCGATGTAACCAAAGCTGGCGCCGCGCGTGAGCAGGTCCATGTCGAGGCCGTGCCGGGCGGCGGTAATGCTGATCGGCAACCCGATCAGGAAAATGATCAATCCCGTGACCAGGATCGCCCAGAAAGCATTGATGAAGCCGGCATTGACCAGCATGGTCGCCCCCACGGCTTCCAGCACCAGAAAGGAAGCCGCGCCAAAGGCCGTGTTGGCAACGCGCATTTCGGACCACTTGCGAAAACTGCGCGGCGTGAATCTGAGTGCGTAGTCCTCCAGGGTCTCATTGGCCACCCAGGTGTTGTAGTCCCGCCTGACCTTGACGACGCGCTGCGGGGCCGTGGAGTTTGGATTTGTCATTGGACCGATGTTGGCCAAAACCCTGCGTTAAAGCAACTTGTAAGCTGCGACGCGGCCGCCGCGGCTCCTCAGGATGCACTCAAAGGCTGCGTCTTCCTGACAGCAGGCAGCGATCACCGATCGAACAGCCGCGCTCCAGAAAGTTTCCGGGATTCATTTCGCGGATTTCAGCAACAGGCGAATGGCGACCCCTGGCCCGACAGAGACAGACTGCGTTGCCCGATGGCAATCCAGCGACATGATACGCCGCAGCATGATTGCCAGTCGCGGAATCGAGACTGCTTCCCGCGACCGATCACGAATCCCCGGTGCTCTTTTCTATCAGCTCGATCTTGTAGCCGTCCGGGTCTTCGACGAAGGCGATGATGGTCTTGCCGTGTTTCATCGGCCCGGCTTCGCGCACCACCTTGCCGCCGCGCTGGCGGATGGCGGCGCAGGCGGCTGCGGCGTCCGGCACGGCGAGGGCGACATGCCCGTAAGCGTTGCCGAGATCATAGGCCGCGGTATCCCAGTTGTGGGTCAGTTCGAGGACCGCAGCTTCGCTTTCCGGATCGTAACCGACGAAAGCCAGCGTGAACCGCCCCTCAGGGTAGTCGCTGCGGCGCAGTAACTGCATGCCGAGGACTTCGGTGTAGAAGGCAAGCGAACGGTCGAGATCTCCGACACGGATCATGGTGTGCAGGATGCGCATGTTGTATTTCCCTGGTGTCTAGATTTGTGGAATCTGGCGCGCCAACTGACGAAGTTCGAGCCGGCGCTCCCGCCAGTCGGGACAGAGTTGCTCCACCACTGACCAGAAGCGAGGGCTATGGTTCATTTCCTTCAAGTGCGCCAGTTCGTGGGCGACGACATAATCGACGACCGGCAGCGACATCAGGATCAGGCGCCAGTTCAGCGAAATGCCGCCGTGCTGGCTGCAACTGCCCCAGCGCGTGCGCGCGGCCGAAAGGCGCAGCGGCGGCGCTGGAACGCCGAGTTGCAGTGCGTAATGGGCGAGCCGCTCGGCGAATGTGAGCCGGGCCTTGTCGCGCAGCGCCTTTTCGAGGACCACCCGGGCCTCGATCGCCGGCGGCACGAACAGATGCAGCTTCGGGGGGCTGAACAGCCAACGCTGGCGACTGCCCGGCGTGACAGTTACGGTCAACGCCTCGCCGAGGGCAAAAATGACCGCGCCCTCGGTAACGGCCAGCCTTTCCGGCGTGGGACGGCTCCGCCAGTCGGCCAGCTTGTCGAGTACCCACTGGCCATGCTCGAGGATCAGCGTCTCGATGTCGCCGAGCCGCGCCTGCAGCGGTGCGCCGACACGCAGGCCTCGCTGGTCGATGGCGAGGCCGATGGTGCGTCGCCGGCTGCGCCGCAAATGGTAGTCGACGGCCTGCCCGGCGATCGCGATGCGGCGTGGCGCTTCAGGCGCTGATCTGGGCATCCGGGTAGCGGTGCGGGGAAATCCGGCGCATCTCGCCTTCGATCCAGGTTTCGACACGCCGATTGACTTCGGCTTCGGTCATCCCGGTCGCATCGAAAGCCGGGCCAATGCTGATGGTGACCACGCCGGGCTTCTTGATGAAAGCCTGGCGTGGCCACAGTTCGCCCGAATTGTGGGCGACCGGGACAACCTTGCACCCAACCTGAGTCGCCAGGTAGGCCCCGCCGGCCTTGTAGCGCCGCGTCTCGCCAGGCGCCACGCGGGTCCCTTCCGGGAAGATGATCACGTAAAAACCCTTTTGCAACCGCTCGCGCCCCTGCTCGACGACCAGATCGAGCGCCAGCTTCCCAGCCGCGCGGTCGATCGAGATCATCTTCATCGCGCCGAGCCCCCAGCCGATCAGCGGCACACGCAGCAACTCCTTCTTGAGCACGAAAACGCAATAGGCGCCCTGCGGAACATAGTCCTGGATAGTCATCGTCTCCCAAGCCGACTGGTGCTTGGAGAGAATGACGCAAGGCTCCAGCGGCATGTTCTCGAGGCCGACCACCCGCGGCCGGATGCCGAGCAGGTTCTCGACGCCCCACTGGATGCCAAGACGCCACAGCTTGCCGAAGTGGTAGCCCCAAAGCCCGCGCAGAACGATCGCGGCAATGATGACCATGGGGGCGACCAGCAGGGTCCACAAGCCGCCCCAGACGGCAAACAGGATGGAACGGAAGGTGTTCATTTCTTCTTGGGCGCGAGAATCCTGTCAACCGCCGCCGACAGATCGTCAAAGACCTCTGTCCCTTCCGGAAGCTTGCCCTCGGCCAGGGTCGTCTGGCCCTTGCCGGTGCGCACCAGCATCGGCAGGCAGCCAGCTGCGGCGGAGGCCTGAAGGTCGCGCAGCGAATCGCCGACCGACGGGGCGCCCTTGAGATCGACATTCATGGCTTCGGAAATGCGCTTGAACATCCCGGACTTGGGTTTGCGGCATTCACAGGCCGAATCGGCCGTATGCGGGCAATAGAAAATGGCATCGATGCGGCCGCCGGCGGCAAACAGCGCCTTGTGCATCTTTTCGTGGATGGCATTCAGTGCATCCATATCCATCAGGCTGCGCCCGATGCCTGACTGGTTGGTCGCGATAACGACGCGATAGCCACTCTGGTTTAGCCGGGCAATGGCCTGCAGGCTGCCGGGAATCGGCTTCCATTCGGCCGGGGACTTGATGAACTGGGCGGAATCGAAATTGATGACGCCGTCGCGGTCAAGAATGACGAGTTTCATGGCTTGGCCTTTCCCGGGTCAGGCTGACAGTTTGGAAATGTCTGCGACGCGATTCATCGCGCCGTGCAGCTTGGCGAGCAGGCCGAGGCGATTGGCGCGCAACGCCGGATCGTCGGCATTGACCATGACGCCGTCGAAGAAGGCGTCGACCGGGACGCGCAACGCGGCCAGCACCTGCAGCGATTCGGCATAGTCGCCAGTTTCGAAGGCGGCATCGGCGCGGGGAACGACATCGACCAGGGCATCGTGCAGCGCGATCTCGGCGCCGTCCTTGAGCAATCCGGTGTCCACCACGGCTTCGACCGCATTCTCGACTTTCTTCAGGATGTTGCCGATTCGTTTGTTGGCGGCGGCGAGCGCAGCCGATTCCGGCAGCGCGGAAAAAGCACGGACGGCGGCCAAACGCTTGGGAATGTCGCCGAGGCGCTGTGGCCGCTGCGAAACCACGGCATCGACTTCCTGCGCCGTGTAACCCTGCTCGCGCAGATTACCGGCGAGGCGCTCGTAGATAAAATCCGCCAGCACGGATTCTGCCGCTTTGAAGCCGTCGACCGCAGTAAACGGTGCGCCAGCGGTTTGCAGCAGGGTGTCAAGGGGCAGATCGAGGTTGTTTTCTGCAAGCATGCGGATGACGCCCAGCGCGTGCCGGCGCAGCGCGAACGGATCGCGGTCGCCGGTCGGAAACTGGCCGATGCCGAACATGCCGACCAGCGTTTCCAGCTTGTCGGCCAGCGCGACGATGGTTCCCACCTGGCCGCGCGGCAGGGAGTCGCCGGCGAAACGCGGCTTGTAATGGTCTTCGATGGCATCGGCAATGTCGCTGGCAAGGCCATCGTGCAGGGCGTAGTAGCGGCCCATGATGCCCTGCAGTTCGGGAAACTCGCCGACCATGTCGGTCAGCAGGTCGGCCTTGGCCAGCAGGGCGGCCTGTTCGGCCTGCAGTGCAAGGCCTTCGCCGCCGAGTTGCTCGCCGATCGCCTTGGCGATGACGCAGACCCGCTCGACGCGTTCGCCCTGGGTGCCCAGCCGGTTGTGATAAATGACCTTGGCCAGGCCGAGGACGCGCGATTCCAGCGTCTTCTTGCGATCCTGGTCGAAGAAGAACTTGGCGTCGGCCAGGCGTGGACGGACGACGCGCTCGTTGCCGCCGATCACCGCGCTCGGGTCGGCCGGGCTGATGTTGCTGACGACAAGGAACCTGTTGGTCAGCTTGCCGGCGGCGTCGAGCAGCGGAAAGTACTTCTGGTTGGCCTTCATGGTCAGGATCAGGCATTCCTGCGGCACGGCGAGGAATTCTTCCTCGAACTGCCCGACCAGCACGTTCGGTCGCTCGACCAGCGCGGTGACTTCATCGAGCAGCGCGTCGTCGTCAATTGGCGTCAGGTCGGGACCGGCCTTGGCGGCAGCGGCGGACACCTGACGGGCAATCTCGGCGCGGCGCTCGGCGAAGCTGGCGATCACCGCGCCATCGCGTCGCAGCACCTCGGCGTAAGCGTCGGCATCGGCAATGACGACCGGATCGACGGCGGCTTCGAAGCGGTGACCCCGCGTTTCGCGGCCCGCGTTCAGGCCGAGGATGGAAACCGGGACGACATCGGCGCCGTGCAGCGCCACAAGCTTGTGCGCCGGACGGACAAAATTGACGCTGGTCCAGCCGTCCTGCAACTGGTAGCTCATCACCTTGGGGATCGGCAATCCGGCGAGCGCCGCTTCAAGAGCATTCTGCAGGCCCTCGGCCAGTGCCACACCCTTGGCCAGGCTGTCGTAGAACAGCACCTCGGCCTTGCCGTCGCTGTCGCGGCGCAGGCTGGCGGCAGCAGTGCCGTCAGCACCCAGCGCTGCCAGTTTCTTGAGCAGTGCCGGTGTCGCGTTGCCGTTGGCATCGAGACCGACGGCGACCGGCATCAGCTTGTGCATCACCGGCTTGTCAGCGGCGACATCGGCAACATCGGTGACATGGGCGGCCAGACGACGCGGCGAGGCGTAGGCGGTGACTGCCGCGGTCGACGGTGCCAGACCGGCATTTTTCAGCGCTTGGGCAAGGGTCTGGGCAAACGCTACACCGAGCTTCTTCAGCGCCTTGGGCGGCAGTTCCTCGACGAACAGTTCAACGAGCAGGTTCTTGGACGACATGGTCAGGCAGCTTTCTTTTCGATCTGGGCGAGCACTTCGGCGGCCCATTCCTTCGGCGCCATCGGGAAGCCGAGACGGGCGCGGCTCTCCAGGTAACTCTGGGCGACGGCACGCGCCAGGTTGCGTATGCGGCCGATATAGGCGGCGCGCTCGGTCACGGAAATCGCGCCACGAGCGTCGAGCAGGTTGAAGGTATGCGCCGCTTTCAGCACCTGCTCGTAGGCGGGCAGCGCCAGCTGGACGCCGATCAGGTGCCGCGCCTGCTTCTCGTGGGCGCCGAAAGCGTGAAACAGGAATTCCACGTCGCTGTGTTCGAAATTGTAGGCTGACTGCTCGAACTCATTCTGGTGATAGACATCGCCGTAGGTCAGGCCTTGCGTCCACGTCAGGTCGAAGACGTTCTCGACACCCTGCAGGTACATGGCCAGACGTTCGATGCCGTAGGTGATTTCGCCGGTGATCGGCTTGCAGTCGATGCCGCCGACCTGCTGGAAGTACGTGAACTGCGTCACCTCCATGCCGTTCATCCAGACCTCCCAGCCGAGGCCCCAGGCGCCGAGCGTCGGGTTCTCCCAGTCGTCCTCGACGAAACGCACGTCGTTCTGCTTGAGGTCGAAGCCGAGCGCTTCGAGCGAGCCGAGATAAAGCTCAAGAATGTTTTCCGGGGCCGGCTTGAGCACCACTTGGTACTGGTAGTAGTGCTGCATGCGGTTGGGGTTCTCACCATAACGTCCGTCCTTGGGGCGGCGCGACGGTTGCACGTAAGCGGCGTTCCACGGTTCGGGGCCGATGGCGCGGAGGAAGGTTGCCGTGTGGCTGGTGCCGGCGCCAACTTCCATGTCGTAAGGTTGCAGCAGCGCGCAGCCATGCGTGTCCCAGTATTCCTGAAGACGCAGGATGACCTCCTGGAAGGTTGGTTTCTTGCTGGTGGTCATCGGACTCGCTCGGAAAGACGGAAGACCCTGAATTTTACTAGCTTTTGGCCTTTCCCGGCAGGCTCCACCGAGCTCGCCGGTGCGTTGCAGGAGGCGCGCCATCATCTCTCAGCGGGACATTTAGTGTGGCGAAATTGCTGAAACATGTTGTTGCCAGACAACAGATTAGGCGCGAGCCTCGAGTTTTTTGTTTGACCAGAGGCAGTTCAATAGGTATCTTGCGTCCTTCACTACCTTGCAGCACCGGGTTCAGTCTGCGCCAAGCATGGCGCTTTCTTAACTCAGACTGGCTTCCGTCCCGGTGTCGTTCCCCCTGTAACCGTTCGCTGTCGTGGATATCTCGCGCCAGTGGCAACAGTCTAGGAGGTCGCATGTTCACTTCGACCGCTCTTCCGCCCGCTTTCCTGCGGGCCGCTCTTGCAGTAACTGCCCTGCTTCAGAAGTTCCTGATGGTTGTCGGGCTGGTTTTCCTCGTCGGCCTTTTCGGCGTTCAAGCCGGGCATTCCGGCCTGATCGACGGGCTTAAGACCCTGATTTCCCCCTCCGAGGTCGCAGACGACGAAATATCCGCGTCCGAAGAGCCCGCCGAGCAATCGACACCGGCGCTGACCCCGAAGATGCGGGGCGCCCTCGACTATGTCTCGAAGCACTATCGCGTATCGAACGAAGCGCTCGAGCCCATATTCGCCGCCGCGCAGTCGGCGGGCAAGGAGTTGCGCCTCGATCCACTGCTGATCATCGCGGTAATCGGTGTCGAGTCCGCCTTCAATCCCTACTCGCAGAGTGCGGTGGGCGCAACGGGTCTGATGCAGGTTGTACCGCGCTATCACCTCGACAAGTTGCCGGATGACGTCGACCGTTCCGGTTTTCTCGATCCGCTGACTAATGTGAGGGTCGGCGCAAAGGTTCTGCGCGAGTCCATCAGTCGCTCGGGCGGCGTCGAGAATGGGCTGCAGCAGTTCGGCGGCGCGGTCAACGATCCCGATCGCCGTTATTCGACCAAGGTGCTCGCCGAGAAGCAGCGCCTGGAGCAGGCCACACAGCGTCTTCGGACGAACTGATGCCCACCCTCCGGCAACGGCATCGCCATCGGCCGGGGTTCACCAGGATGCATTGATTGCCGAGATGGGGAGCGGGCCGGATATCCCCAGCGCACGGACCGGCAATCAGGCCACTGCGCGTGTCGATGAAGTTCACCCGGAATCGCGCAACAGGAGCCCCCATTCGCCGAGCCGCTTCGTCTACCGGTGATCGGGCCACCTGCCTATAATGCGGCTCCCGCGCGATTCTCGAGGACTGCAATGGACCACACGGAAAACCCCCTGATCAGGCTGCAGGATTTGGCCAATTTTCTGGAAGGGGAGAATTTTGACGACAACATGCAGCGACTGGCGGCGACTGCGGCTAACGTGCTCAATGCCGAAAACTGTTCGCTGATGTTGCTCAACGATGGTGATGCTGAAAGCCCGCGCATGCGGGTCTGCTCGACCTCTGGTCCCTTGCCCGCTGCTGCCTACAGGGAGTCCGCCGGGACCGGCGACGGAATTGCGGGACACGTGATCGCCACCGGCAAGCCTCTGCTGATCGAAAATATTGATCATTCCGAATTTGCACAGCAAGCGCGGCGGGGAAAGGATCCGCGCAAGAGCCTTCTGTCCGTGCCTGTCCCGATCAATGGCAACATCATCGGTGTCATCAACATCAGCGAGCATCGGCAAGGGCGCGCCTTCAATGTCGATGACCTTCGCCTGCTCGAGGTGGTCGCAATGTTTGTTGGCAAGTCTATCCAGGTGGTACAGCTTCGGAGCATCCTGAATTCACGCTTTGCTCAGATGGCGCTGGTACAGGCGGCGAACAACAAGATCGGGAATGCGATTGCGAGCACCCTGCCGGACCCGGACCAGATGGCCAATATCCTCGCCAAATCATTCTTCAAGGAAATGACCCGCGCCGGCTTCGGTTCCAGCCAGATCGTCAACGCCGCGTCGGAAATCATTGCCCAGCTCAGCGGCAGCCTCAATCGTCACAGCAGGCGGCTCGAGCGGAAAAGCAGCAGTCCGCAGACAACCAGAAGGCAGTAATCGGCGAGCGTTGATCGAGCCGGGCGCCGGAATCCTTGCCAACCGTCAGGCGATACCGTTCTGGCGGCCCCGCCGCTGGCCGGTCAGCAGACAGAGTCCGACCAGCACGAGGAAGGCGAGATTGCCGTAACGGGCATAGGGCGTCAGTCCTTGATAGGCACTGACCTTGGCCCTGAGCACGCCCTCCGCGAACGCCGGAAGAATGGCCTGCAGTGAACCGTCGGCGCCGATCACTGCGGTCATGCCGGTGTTGGTCGCCCGCAGCATCGGGCGCCCGGTTTCGACTGCGCGCATGCGGGCGATCTGCAGGTGCTGCGGCTGGGCCAGCGAATGTCCGAACCAGGCGGTGTTCGAGAGGTTGGCGAGAATGCCGGCGTGCGGCAGAGCCCGGATGATTTCCTCACCAAAAACGTCCTCGTAGCAGATGTTGACCGCAACCTGCTGGCCGGCAACGGCGAGCGGCGCTTGCGTCTCCGGCCCGCGCGAGAATGACGACATCGGGATGCTGGCAAGGTGCATGAACCACGAGAAACCGGGCGGAATGAATTCACCGAACGGCACCAGGTGCGTCTTGCTGTAAATCTGGGTCGGCGAAGTGCCGAGGCTGACCGCGCTGTTCCAGTAATGGTCGCCCTGACCGGTAATGGTGCCGAAGACGAGATCGCCGCCGTGCTGTTGCGCGGCTGACTTCAGAAATTCGGCATGATCCGGCGGCAGCTGGTCGAAAAATGCCGGGACCGCGGTCTCAGGCAGGATGGTCAGCTGCGCCGGGTTCTCCGAGACCAGCCGCCGGTAAAGATTCAAGGTGCGAAGAAAGGCCTCCGGCCGGAATTTCATCTCCTGCGGGATGTTGCCCTGGATCAGGGCGACGCTGATCGGCTCACCGACGGGTTCCGTCCATTGCACGTGCTGCAGCCCGAACCCGGCAGCAACGCTCACTGCCAGAAAAGTGAGTCCGTGTTTCCAGCGCAGCAGCAACGCGCCCGCCAGCGCCACCAGCAGCGACAGACCGTGCACGCCAAGCAATGGCGCGAAACCAGCGAGCGGGCTGGGGGGCGCCTGCGAGTAGCCAACTGCCAGCCACGGGAAGCCAGTGAAAATCCAGCTCCTGAGCCAGTCGACCGTAGCAATCAACGCAGCGAAGAACAGCGCTTGGCGCCACACGGCGTCCGGCGCCCAGCGCTTGAAAATACCGCCTGCCAGCATCGGAAACAGCGCCATGACACCGCAGAAGAGGAAAGCGGCGACCCCAGCCAGCCACCACGGCATGCCCCCGAACACTGAAAGACTGACGTAAACCCAGGAGACACCGGTCAGGAAGAAGCCGAGGCCGAAGGCGAGCCCTGTCAGCGCGGCTTCGCGCGGCGATTCGGCACGCCGTAACAGGACGAACAGTCCGAACCAGACAAGCGGCGCCAGCCAGAACAGGCCAAACGGCGCAAAGCAAAGAACGCCCGCGACGCCAACCGGCACGGCCAGGCCAAGGCGGTATGCAACCCGCTCAGGCAGCAATTTCGTCCGCACCGAATGCGGCAGGTATCTTGACACGGCAACGGCCGGTCCAGTTCAGGCCAATACGGTCGCGAACTTCTTCGATGTCGTATTGGGCTTCGAAACCTCCCACGATCTGCTCAAGCACCTCCATGGCCGCCCCCCTTGGCGGGACCGCCGCAGCCACTGACGACGACGGCCTGAGGCTTGCGCCTGGAGGTCAAACACGGCATTTTGGCCAGTTGCGGGCCATTGTCTGGCGCCCGCGGCAGCAGTGACGTCAGTTGCTCAACTCGGCCCGGTTTGCTGTCACTGTCCATGATGTCTAAGCGGCATAGGGGTCGGGAAAGCCCAGCGCGGCGAGAATTTCCCGCTCCTTGTCTTCCATGGCCTGGGCATCTCCTTCGTTCTCGTGATCCCAGCCTCGCAGGTGCAGCATCCCATGCACTGTCAGGTGCGCGTAGTGCGCCGCCAGCGGCTCGCCCTGCTCCGCCGCTTCGCGCGCCACCACGGGCGGGCAGAGGACCAGGTCACCCATCAGCAGCGGCTCGGTTTCATAGGGGAAGGAGAGGACGTTCGTGGCGTAGGCCTTGCCACGATATTCGCTGTTGAGCGCCTGCCCCTCATCAAGATCAACCAAGCGAATGGTGACCTGAGCGCCACCCGTCAGTGCTGCCCGTGCCCAGCGCACGAAATCAGTCCGCAACGGCAACCCTTCGCACTTGCAGGCATACTGCACCGCGAGGTCAAGACGTTTGCTTGCTCTGCGACTCATAGGCAGCGACGATACGGGCAACCAGCGGGTGGCGGACCACGTCCTCCTTCAGAAACTCTGTGAAGGCCAGTCCGCGCACCCCCTTGAGGATGTCATGCGCTTCGCGTAGGCCACTCTTCTGGGCCTTGGGCAGATCGATCTGTGTCAGGTCGCCGGTAACCACAGCCTTGGCGCCAATGCCGATGCGGGTCAGGAACATCTTCATCTGCTCGGGGGTCGTGTTCTGTGCCTCGTCGAGAATGATAAAAGCATGATTCAGCGTGCGCCCGCGCATGAAGGCCAGGGGCGCGATCTCGATAGCCTGTTTCTCATGCAGCTTGCTGACGCGGTCGTGGCCCATCAGGTCGTAAAGCGCGTCATAAAGCGGGCGCAGATAGGGATCGATCTTCTGGGTCAGGTCACCGGGCAGGAAGCCTAGGCGTTCCCCGGCTTCGACCGCGGGACGGGTCAGGATAATGCGCTCGACCAGGTCACGCTCGAAGGCATCGACGGCGCTGGCCACCGCCAGATAGGTCTTGCCGGTCCCGGCCGGGCCGATGCCGAAGGTGATGTCGTGTTCCTGGATCGCCTTCAGGTAGGCCACCTGGCGCGGTGTACGGCCATGCAGGTCAGTTTTTCGTGTAAGCAGTTGCGGGCCATCGACCGGGCCTTCGGCAGCGCGTGAGATGCGGCGCACTGGCGCGTTGACCAATTCGATCAGGCCGAGCTGGATTTCATCAACCGACAGCGGTTCGCGTGCCATTGCATAGAAATGGCGGATAGCATCCGCGGTCAACGCGGATTTCTCGCCGATAATCGAAAGGCGCTCGTTGCGGCGCCGAATGGTCACGTCGAAACCGGTTTCGATCTGGCGGATGTTCTCGTCGAGAGGACCACACAAATTGGCCAGGAGGACGTTGTCGACCGGTGCCAGCACGACGTCCACCGGCCTGCTCTTAGGCTGGGGCCTATTCTTCAAGGATGACAATTTCGCCTCTCAGGCTGTGGGGCAAGGCCTTCGTGATGCGCACATCGACGAACTTGTCGATGAGGCGCACGCCACCGGCGGACCCGCCGGCGAAATTGACGACGCGGTTGTTGTCGGTTCGGCCGGCCAACTCATTGGCGTCCTTCTTCGACCTGCCTTCGACCAGCACGCGCTGCACGCTGCCGACCATTGCCTGGCTGATGACCTGCGCCTGTTCCTCGATCCGCTTCTGTAGCCGCGCGAGACGGGCCACCTTGACTTCGGCGGGTGTCGAATCGTCCATGTCCACCGCTGGAGTGCCAGGACGGGGGCTGTAGATGAAGGAGAAGGAGGTGTCGAAACCGATATCATCGATCAGCTTCATGGTCTTTTCGAAATCCTCGTCGGTTTCGCCGGGAAAGCCGACGATGAAGTCGGAGGACAACGAAAGGTCCGGACGCGCCGCCCGCAGCTTGCGAATGATCGACTTGTATTCGAGCGCCGTATAGCCGCGCTTCATTGCCGCCAGCACGCGATCGGCTCCAGCCTGCACCGGCAGGTGCAGATGCGAGACCAGCTTCGGCACACTGGCGTAGGTGTCGATCAGGCGTTGCGACATCTCGCGCGGATGCGAAGTCGTGTAGCGGATGCGCTCGATGCCCGGAACCTCTGCGATGTACTCGATCAGCAAGGCCAGATCGGCCTGTTCTTCGCTGTCGGCCAAAGCACCGCGATAGGCATTGACGTTCTGGCCGAGCAGCGTTACTTCACTGACGCCATGGGCTGCCAGCCCGGCGACTTCGGTCAGGACGTCGTCGAACGGCCGCGATACCTCACCACCGCGAGTGTAGGGGACGATGCAGAAGGTGCAGAACTTCGAACAGCCTTCCATGATCGACACGAAAGCTGATGCCCCCTTCACGTCGGCGGGGGGCATGGCGTCGAACTTCTCGATTTCCGGGAACGAGACATCCACCGCTGCCCTGCCCTGGCGCTTGCGCTCGGCGATCAGTTGCGGCAGGCGGTGCAGGGTCTGCGGGCCGAAAACGACATCGACGTAGGGCGCGCGGGCGACAATGGCATCGCCCTCCTGGCTCGCCACGCAGCCACCGACGCCGATGACCAGATCGGGATTGCGCATCTTCAGGTGGCGGACCCGACCAAGATCGTGAAACACCTTCTCCTGCGCCTTCTCACGCACCGAACAGGTGTTGAACAGGATGATGTCGGCATCTTCCGGGTTGTCAGTCTTGACAACGCCTTCAGCAGCATTGAGCACGTCGGCCATCTTGTCCGAATCGTACTCATTCATCTGGCACCCGAAGGTGCGGATGAACAATTTCTTGGGCATGAACAGAGGTTTATCCGAATCAGGGATTGCCAGGACGACAAGGGTCCGGCTATTGGAAACAGGAGTGCATTATAGTCGACCGCAAAATCCGTTGACCGAAGAATGCCGTCCCAACTATAATCCGCGCCCTTGGGAGTGCGGTGATGTAGCTCAGTCGGTTAGAGCGATGGATTCATAACCCATAGGTCGGTGGTTCAATTCCACCCATCACCACCAGAATTTGACCAGCCGCTGCGCCAATGGCGTAGCGGCTTTTCTTCGCCAGTACGCGGCATCTGGCTATCCCGGAACGTTGAGTAGCGCCGGGAATTTCCGCCGGAAAGCTGCAACCTTCGGATTGATGATCACGGTGCAGTAACCTTGGCCAGGATTGGCGGCGAAATAGCCTTGATGGTAAGACTCGGCCGGATAAAACTCCGGCGCATCGGCTATCTCGGTAACGATCGCTGCGGACGGAGAGAAGACCGCTGCGAGGCTCTCAACCATTTCCAGCGCCTCGCGTCGCTGCTCCGGGGTATGGACGAAGATCGCCGAACGGTATTGCGTTCCAACGTCGGCCCCCTGGCGATTCAACGTGGTCGGATCGTGTATGGCGAAGAACACTTCAAGAAGCTGGCGGTACGAAATCAGCTCCGAATTGAAGTCAATTCGAACCGCTTCGGCGTGGCCCGTTGCCCCCGAGCAAACTTCTTCATAGGTCGGGTTCGCATTGTAGCCACCGCAATAGCCGGAGGTGACACGGTAAACCCCCGCCAATTGCGAGAAAACGGCATCAAGACACCAGAAGCACCCGCCAGCAAATGTCGCCACCGCCATATCTCGCTCCACTCAGAACTCCTCACGAGTTCAGTATAGTCAATCAATTTCTTCACAAACAAAAAAACCCCCGCCGATTTTTGGTGGGGGTTTTTGTTGTGGGGGAGCCTGGCGATGACCTACTTTCTCACACGGAAGTGCAATATCATCGGCGCGGTTTCGTTTCACGGTCCTGTTCGGGAAGGGAAGGGGTGGGTCCGAAACGCCATGGTCGCCAAGCGTAACTGGTTCGTTTGACGCGGGTTGGCGACAAACGCAAACTGGGAGAAGGTTGTTGTTGTGACTGCTTGAGTTGCTGCAGTGCTACAAGGTTATAGGATCAAGCCGCACGGGCAATTAGTATCAGTTAGCTTAACGCATTACTGCGCTTCCACACCTGACCTATCAACGTCGTGGTCTTCGACGACCCTTCAGGGAGTTCAAGACTCCGGGAAATCTAATCTTAAGGCGAGTTTCACGCTTAGATGCTTTCAGCGTTTATCTCTTCCGAACTTAGCTACCCGGCAATACGACTGGCGTCATAACCGGTACACCAGAGGTTCGTCCACTTCGGTCCTCTCGTACTAGGAGCAGCCCCCTTCAAATTTCCAGCGCCCACGGCAGATAGGGACCAAACTGTCTCACGACGTTTTAAACCCAGCTCGCGTACCACTTTAAATGGCGAACAGCCATACCCTTGGGACCGACTACAGCCCCAGGATGTGATGAGCCGACATCGAGGTGCCAAACTCCCCCGTCGATATGAACTCTTGGGAGGAATTAGCCTGTTATCCCCAGAGTACCTTTTATCCGTTGAGCGATGGCCCTTCCATACAGAACCACCGGATCACTATGACCTACTTTCGTACCTGCTCGACTTGTGGGTCTCGCAGTCAAGCACGCTTTTGCCATTGCACTTTGTGGGCGATGTCCGACCGCCCTAAGCGTACCTTCGTACTCCTCCGTTACCTTTTGGGAGGAGACCGCCCCAGTCAAACTGCCTACCATGCACGGTCCCCGATCCGGATTCACGGACCAAGGTTAGAACCTCAAACAAATCAGGGTGGTATTTCAAGGTTGACTCCACCGAAACTAGCGTCCCGGCTTCACAGTCTCCCACCTATCCTACACAAACCGGTTCAAAGTCCAATGCAAAGCTACAGTAAAGGTTCATGGGGTCTTTCCGTCTAGCCGCGGGTAGATTGCATCTTCACAAACATTTCAACTTCGCTGAGTCTCAGGAGGAGACAGTGTGGCCATCGTTACGCCATTCGTGCAGGTCGGAACTTACCCGACAAGGAATTTCGCTACCTTAGGACCGTTATAGTTACGGCCGCCGTTTACCGGGGCTTCGATCAAGAGCTTGCACCCCATCAATTAACCTTCCGGCACCGGGCAGGCGTCACACCCTATACGTCCACTTTCGTGTTTGCAGAGTGCTGTGTTTTTATTAAACAGTCGCAGCCACCATTTCACTGCAACCCCATCGCGCTTCGAGAGCAAGTCTCTACACGCTACCGGGGCACACCTTCTCCCGAAGTTACGGTGTTAATTTGCCGAGTTCCTTCTCCTGAGTTCTCTCAAGCGCCTTAGAATTTTCATCCTGCCCACCTGTGTCGGTTTGCGGTACGGTCAACTCTAGACTGAAGCTTAGTGGCTTTTCCTGGAAGCTTGGTATCAATCACTTCAGCGCCGTAGCGCCTCGTCATCACGCCTCAGCTAAGCCCCCCGGATTTGCCTAAGGGGCACGCCTACACGCTTAAACCAACTATTCCAACAGTTGGCTGACCTAACCTTCTCCGTCCCCACATCGCATCTAGAATCGGTACAGGAATATTGACCTGTTTCCCATCGACTACGCATTTCTGCCTCGCCTTAGGGGCCGACTCACCCTACGCCGATGAACGTTGCGTAGGAAACCTTGGGCTTTCGGCGAGGGCGCTTTTCACGCCCTTTATCGCTACTCATGTCAGCATTCGCACTTCTGATATCTCCAGCATCCCTTACGAGACACCTTCACAGACCTACAGAACGCTCCCCTACCATATCTTTCGATATCCGCAGCTTCGGTGCACAGTTTGAGCCCCGTTACATCTTCCGCGCAGGACGACTCGACTAGTGAGCTATTACGCTTTCTTTAAAGGATGGCTGCTTCTAAGCCAACCTCCTAGCTGTCTATGCCTTCCCACTTCGTTTCCCACTTAACTGTGTCTTGGGGACCTTAGCTGGCGGTCTGGGTTGTTTCCCTCTTGACAATGGACGTTAGCACCCACTGTCTGTCTGCCATGCTCGCACTTTGCGGTATTCAGAGTTTGCCATGGTTTGGTAAGTCGCGATGACCCCCTAGCCATAACAGTGCTTTACCCCCGCAAGTGATACATGACGCACTACCTAAATAGTTTTCGGGGAGAACCAGCTATTTCCGGATTTGTTTAGCCTTTCACCCCTATCCACAGCTCATCCCCTAACTTTTCAACGTTAGTGGGTTCGGACCTCCAGTACCTGTTACGGCACCTTCATCCTGGCCATGGATAGATCATCCGGTTTCGGGTCTACGCCGTGCTACTAAACGCCCTGTTCGGACTCGCTTTCGCTACGCCTCCCCTATTCGGTTAAGCTCGCAACACAACGTAAGTCGCTGACCCATTATACAAAAGGTACGCAGTCACCGAACAAGTCGGCTCCCACTGTTTGTATGCATGCGGTTTCAGGATCTATTTCACTCCCCTCCCGGGGTTCTTTTCGCCTTTCCCTCACGGTACTAGTTCACTATCGGTCGATCACGAGTATTTAGCCTTGGAGGATGGTCCCCCCATGTTCAGACAAGGTTTCACGTGCCCCGCCCTACTTTTCGCTAACTTAGTACCACAGCGCTGTTTTCGCATACGGGGCTATCACCCGCTATGGCCGGACTTTCCATTCCGTTCTGCTAACAATGCTGCTATCACTAGCAGGCTCTTCCCCGTTCGCTCGCCACTACTTGGGGAATCTCGGTTGATTTCTTTTCCTCCGGCTACTTAGATGTTTCAGTTCGCCGGGTTCGCTTCAATATCCTATGTATTCAGATAAAGATGACCCTTGCGGGCCGGGTTTCCCCATTCGGATATCGGGGGATCAAAGCTCCATTGCCAGCTCCCCCCCGCTTTTCGCAGGCTTGCACGTCCTTCATCGCCTGTGATCGCCAAGGCATCCACCACATGCACTTAGTCGCTTGATCCTATAACCTTGCGGCCTCTCGCGAAGCCAGGCTACAGGCAACTCATTTTTGTGCAATCTTCATACCGCTGACCGCCGTACAAAGATCGATGCAATCACAACGCATCACTCTTGCCTCTTCGGCACGAGTGACACAACCTTCTTCCATTTTGTTAAAGAGCGTAGCAATTGATTCCTCAAAAGCCAAAGATAAACAGCCCCTGCTTATCTTTGGATTCTGGTGGAGGATGACGGGATCGAACCGACGACCCCCTGCTTGCAAAGCAGGTGCTCTCCCAGCTGAGCTAATCCCCCTCTAAACGCGCCATGCTGCGTTGCTCAATGTCTTGCATAGCGCTGCTATGCAAGACATTTCGCGCCTTGCCTGACTTCGTTTAACTGATAAGACGTTGGTGGGTCTGGTTGGAATCGAACCAACGACCCCCGCCTTATCAAGACGATGCTCTAACCGACTGAGCTACAGACCCTCGCCTGCTTGCTACTCATGAACAACCGATAGGTTGTGGGTGCCAGAGATGCTTTCTCTAGAAAGGAGGTGATCCAGCCGCAGGTTCCCCTACGGCTACCTTGTTACGACTTCACCCCAGTCACGAACCCCGCCGTGGTAAGCGCCCTCCTTGCGGTTAGGCTACCTACTTCTGGCGGAACCCGCTCCCATGGTGTGACGGGCGGTGTGTACAAGACCCGGGAACGCATTCACCGCGGCATGCTGATCCGCGATTACTAGCGATTCCGACTTCATGCAGGCGAGTTGCAGCCTGCAATCCGGACTACGATCGGCTTTCTGGGATTGGCTCCCCCTCGCGGGTTGGCAACCCTCTGTACCGACCATTGTATGACGTGTGAAGCCCTACCCATAAGGGCCATGAGGACTTGACGTCATCCCCACCTTCCTCCGGTTTGTCACCGGCAGTCTCGCTAAAGTGCCCAACTAAATGATGGCAATTAACGACAAGGGTTGCGCTCGTTGCGGGACTTAACCCAACATCTCACGACACGAGCTGACGACAGCCATGCAGCACCTGTGTCCAGGCTCCCTTTCGGGCACCAAGCCATCTCTGGCAAGTTCCTGGCATGTCAAGGGTAGGTAAGGTTTTTCGCGTTGCATCGAATTAATCCACATCATCCACCGCTTGTGCGGGTCCCCGTCAATTCCTTTGAGTTTTAACCTTGCGGCCGTACTCCCCAGGCGGTCAACTTCACGCGTTAGCTACGGTACTAAATGGTTTTACCCACCCAACACCTAGTTGACATAGTTTAGGGCGTGGACTACCAGGGTATCTAATCCTGTTTGCTACCCACGCTTTCGTGCATGAGCGTCAGTATCGACCCAGGGGGCTGCCTTCGCCATTGGTGTTCCTCCACATCTCTACGCATTTCACTGCTACACGTGGAATTCCACCCCCTCTGCCGTACTCTAGTCTTGCAGTCACAAACGCAGTTCCCAGGTTAAGCCCGGGGATTTCACGCCTGTCTTACAAAACCGCCTGCGCACGCTTTACGCCCAGTAATTCCGATTAACGCTCGCACCCTACGTATTACCGCGGCTGCTGGCACGTAGTTAGCCGGTGCTTCTTATTCCGGTACCGTCATCCACACAGGGTATTAACCCACGCGATTTCTTCCCGGCCGAAAGAGCTTTACAACCCGAAGGCCTTCTTCACTCACGCGGCATGGCTGGATCAGGCTTGCGCCCATTGTCCAAAATTCCCCACTGCTGCCTCCCGTAGGAGTCTGGACCGTGTCTCAGTTCCAGTGTGGCGGATCATCCTCTCAGACCCGCTACAGATCGTCGCCTTGGTAAGCCTTTACCTCACCAACTAGCTAATCTGACATCGGCCGCTCAAAGAGCGCAAGGCCTTGCGGTCCCCTGCTTTCCTGCTCACAGAATATGCGGTATTAGCGTAACTTTCGCTACGTTATCCCCCACTCAATGGCACGTTCCGATGCATTACTCACCCGTTCGCCACTCGCCGGCACCCGAAGGCCCGCTGCCGTTCGACTTGCATGTGTAAGGCATGCCGCCAGCGTTCAATCTGAGCCAGGATCAAACTCTTCAGTTCAATCCAACAAACTCGCAATTCACTGACGATAAATCTCTCTACCTCGATGGATCTCTCCATCCGTGTGATTGCCTTAATACTCTTCGCAACTCGCGTTGCTTCGCATCAAGGCACCCACACCTATCGGTTGTCCAAATTTTTAAAGATCAAAACCACTACGCCTCAAAAAAGACGTCAGCAGCAAAGAGATGGAATTATCTACTACCTGTGAAAAACCGTCAAGGAAAAACAATCTTCGGCGGACCTTCCGCCAACCAAAGCCAGCATGTGCTTTGGTTGCGACAGAAGAGGCGAGCATTATAGAGGCCAACCGCCGCCGGTCAATACGGTGTCGAGAAATGTTCCTTGGCGTTCCCGAAACACCTGATGTTCACGCGACCGTGACTTTGGCAAACTTGCGCTTCCCCACCTGGAGAACAATTGTTTCGCCTGGCATGACAACACGTGACTTGTCAGAAACCTTCTCGCCATTCGCCCGTACTGCGCCCGACTCAACCATCCGCAAGGCTTCCGATGTACTCGCTGTCAACCCAATCTGTTTCAGGACTTGCACCAAGGTGAGAATCGTGCCTTGACCATACAGCATCATTTCTGGCATGTCGTCCGGCAACACACCTTGGCGAAAGCGGGCTTCAAATTCCTTCAGCGCATACTCCGCGGCCTGCGTGGTATGGAAGCGTGCCACAAGTTCCAGCGCCAGGGTCACCTTGACCTCCCGAGGGTTGCGACCGGCCAAGACTTCGGACTTCAGACTCTCTACTTCCGCGCTCTCGCGGAACGATAGCAAATCAAAGTAGCGCCACATCAATTCATCCGAAATCGACATGATCTTGCCAAATATCTCGCGCGGCGCTTCGTTTATGCCGATGTAGTTACCCATGGACTTGGACATCTTGTGAACGCCATCCAAGCCCTCGAGCAATGGCATGGTCAGCACACACTGCGGAGCTTGTCCGTAGTGCTTCTGCAATTCGCGCCCAACCAGCAAGTTGAATTTTTGATCGGTACCCCCAAGTTCAACGTCGGCGCGCATGGCGACCGAATCATATCCCTGGCACAGCGGGTAAAGAAATTCGTGAATGGCTATGGGCAAGCCGCCCGAATATCTTTTGGCAAAATCGTCACGTTCGAGCATGCGGGCGACGGTATGCTGTGCCGCAAGCCTGATCATCCCTGCTGCCCCAAGATCATCGAACCAGCTCGAATTGAAGAAGATTTCTGTCTTTTCAGGATCAAGAATCTTGAATACCTGCTCATTGTAGGTTCTGGCATTTTCCAGAATCTGCTCCCGCGACAAAGGCGGACGCGTGACGTTCTTCCCCGTAGGATCGCCGATCAGTCCGGTAAAATCACCGATCAGGAACATGATGTGATGGCCCAGGTCCTGGAAGTGCCGGAGCTTGTTGATCAACACGGTATGGCCGAGATGTAGGTCCGGCGCCGTCGGATCAAAGCCCGCCTTGATCCTCAACGGCCTGCCGCTTTTCAGGCGCGCTATCAGCTCGGAATCGACAAGAAGTTCATCACACCCCCGCTTGATGACTTGCATACTCCGTTCGACGTCGACCATCAATACACCCCTGATCCTTGCTGTTGCCACCCGGGAAGATTGCCAGCTCCGACTATGACCAAGCCGCCAATCCAATGAAAAAGGGCGGCCCGAGCCGCCCTTCCGGACCTGTTTCGAATTACGCCGAGAAAGATGACCCGCAACCGCAGGTTGACGTGGCGTTCGGGTTACGAATCACGAATTGTGAACCCTCCAGACCTTCCGAGTAGTCAATTTCCGCACCAACGAGGTACTGGTAGCTCATCGGGTCGATCAGCAACGTTACACCGTTCTTGTCCAGTGCCGTATCGTCTTCATTGACTTCTTCGTCAAAAGTGAATCCATACTGGAAACCGGAGCAACCACCACCGGTGACGAACACTCGCAACTTGAGACCCGGATTACCCTCTTCCTCGATCAATTCCCTGACCTTGGCGGCAGCACTATCGGTAAACACAAGGGGCGACACCATTTCCGTGACAGCATTCATCTTCGGCACTCCTGAGACGATCATGAAAAATTTATGCGGGCCCAAACGACTTGGGTCAATGGATTTAGTCAGATGCCGGCAACCTTAGTTCCAGTAATCTGTTAGCGGAACATGGCGCTCAGAACCATGCAGGGCCCCCGGAAAAAACAATACCCGCATCTTCCGAAACGGGCAATGCCTCAGGTCGGCATCCAGTCGGATTGGCCTTCTCAGTTTGAGACAGGGGGCCGCTTGCCGCCGCGAAGCTTATTAACGCTTCGAGAACTGCTTGCGGCGACGAGCCTTGCGGAAACCCACCTTCTTACGCTCAACTTCGCGGGCGTCACGGGTAACGAAGCCCGCCTTTGACAACGCAGGCTTCAGGTCAGCGTCGTAATCGATGAGGGCTCGTGTGATACCGTGGCGCACGGCACCCGCCTGACCCGACTCGCCACCACCGGTCACGTTAACCTTGATATCGAAACCCGACAGTTGGTCGATCAGATTAAGCGGTTGACGCACAATCATGCGCCCCGTTTCACGAGAAAAGAATTCATCGATGGGCTTGCCATTGACAACAAAGGCACCGGAACCCCGCTTCATGAAAACGCGGGCTACCGCGCTCTTGCGACGGCCCGTGCCGTAATAATAACTCTCAGCCATGACGACCCCTTCTTATATTTCCAGCGCCTTTGGCTGCTGGGCGGTGTGAGGATGTTGTACGCCAGCGTAACACTTCAGCTTCTTGAGCATCGCGTAGCCAAGCGGACCCTTCGGCAACATGCCCTTTACAGCCGCCTCCAAGGCGCGGCCCGGGAAACGCTGCTGAATCTTCTTGAAATTGGTTTCGGAAACGCCCCCAGGGTAACCCGAATGACGATAGTATTTCTTGTCCTCGGCCTTGTTGCCCGTTACAACGATGCGCTCGACACTAGTGACAACGATAAAATCGCCTGTGTCGACGTGTGGGGTATAGATCGCTTTGTGTTTGCCGCGCAGACGGCGGGCAATTTCTGTGGCAAGACGGCCGAGCACCTTGTCTGTGGCGTCTACCACAAACCACTCGCGCTTCACCTCATGTGGCTTTGCGGAAAACGTTTTCATGTGTATGCCGTCCTAAAAAATTGGGCGCGGATTGGAGAAAGCCTAGAATTTTAGCTGACTTCGCTGGAGGGTGTCAAATAACAGCACTCTCCATTTTGAGCATTCTTGAATGTACTTGTCTGAACGGGCAGGTGGGTCGATCAATTTGCGAGGCGAAGTCTTCAATATGAACGACGGGTCGCTACATATCTCGGGGAGCTTTCAGGGATTTTTTGGCTGGCACCGTGGCAACCGATGTTGCGGTGGTTGCAGGCGAGAGATACGCCTTCATCGCGCGCAACTTCGAGCAATTTGGCTGTGGCACGCTGAACCGATCTGCGACGGCCGCCATTCCGGGTTTTCTGGAGCGCGTCGGCGGCTATCCCAGCCCCGGCAAGTCCGATAGAATCGCCCTTGAAAGGGGGGATCAGTATGGAATGCACCGTGCGATGGATGGGGGACGACGCCGGCATGTCGTTCGTGGCAGAGAGTGGCAGCGGGCATGCGGTCGTGATGGATGGGGCCCCCGATGCCGGCGGACGCAATCTGGGTCTGCGCCCGATGGAGATGGTCCTGGCCGGGACCGGCGGGTGCACCGCTTTTGACGTCGTCCTGATACTGAAGAAAGGCCGGCATGCGGTCACCGGTTGTGAAGTCAGTCTTGACGCTGCGCGCGCCGAGACCGACCCCAAGGTGTTTACGCGGATCCATTTCCACTACAAGGTCCGGGGACGGCAACTCAAACCTGATACGGTAGCGCGGGCAATCGAATTGTCGAAGGACAAGTACTGCTCAGCTTCGATCATGATCGCCAAGACAGCCGCAATCACCTACGACTTCGAGATCCTTGAGGAATCCTGATCGCGTACAGTGCGAGGGTCGGATCGTCAAACCCGGTAGGCCGTTGCGGTCATCACCTTTGCGGCAAGCTTCATTGCAGCCTTAATGGGCGCCGGCAACTCTGCAGCACCCAAGTTGACCGCAGCTTCGGCATGCCGGATTTCGTCAATGCGCATCTGGTCGACGACCTCACGTGAGCGCAAGTCTTGTTCGGGAAGGAATTCGAGGTGACTGTCAAGATGGGCTTCGACTTGGCGTTCGGTCTCGGCGAGAAAGCCCAAGTTCCATTCATCGCCGAGCCGCCCTGCAATCAATCCCATCGATAGCGCACAGGTATACCACAGCGGATTCAACAGGCTCTTGCGCCCACCCAGTTCGGCCAGTCGCTGTTCGGTCCAGGCGAGATGTTCGGTCTCTTCGTCCGCCGCGCTCCGTAACGATTCGCGTACCGACGGGTCACGCGAAGTCAGCGCCTGACCCTGATAGAGCGCCTGCGCGCAGATCTCCCCGACATGATTGACCCGCATCAGGCCACAAACATGCGCCCTTTCCTGCTCAGCAAGTTCGGCCTCGGGATGGTTCTCGCCAGGGAACCGGCGCTGACTTCGCGCCGGGGCGAAAACAGTGCGCACGGCGCGGTCGAATTCGACGATAAGTTGTTCTGGCGACATGGTCAGTAGCGGCGACTGTTGGAATGCCCGCCGCGTCGAAGCGCGCTCCGCGCCTCATCCGCGTCGCCGACAATGACGCCAGCTGGACAAAAGTAATCAAGGAACAAAGCCGCATGCTGGCGATTGGCCGGCACATCCAGAATTCGGCGCCAGTCGCTGTTCCGCGGCTTGACCCAGCTTCCGTCGGGCCTGCCTGACGCGTACAAGCGCCGCTCCCTGGTTGCGCAGCGCATTCCTTCGAAGCTGACATTACTGGCACCACCGGGAGCCCGGACAACCAAGACATAACGGACCACACCATCAGCACCAACCATCAAGGTTGTGCCGTCGATGTAAAAGTCATTGTCGGTCGCTGCACTGACGTAGAACGACACAAGGTTTTCCTGTAGCGGCGCCGGCGGTAACTGCACAGTGACCTCCTGCCAGGTCCGAACTTCGTCCTCTTCATCAGGCTCTGCCAAGGCCGCGCACATTCCGAACCAGCCCAGAAGCCCAGCGAAAATGATGTAGCGCGCGAGATGGGATTGGTTCAGGCGCAAGACTCCCCCTTCTCGGTATCGTCGCTCACAACCGGGTCAGCGCTTTGGCGCCGATGGTGAACCCGACGGTCGTGATCGATGAACCTGACCAGTTCACTGAGCGCCTGTTGATAGACCACACGCTTGAATTCTATGACCGCATCCAGCGGGACCCAGTACTCGTTCCAGCGCCAGGCGTCGAACTCCGGCTTGCTGGTGGCGCGCAAACTGACGTCGTTGTCGCGCCCGACAAGGCGCAACAGGAACCAAATCTGCTTTTGCCCCTTGTATGAGCCGCGCCATTCGCGCTTGATCCAGTGTGTCGGCACTTCGTAACGCAACCAGCCCCTGGTTCTCCCGAGGATACGCACATGTTCGGGCTGCAGCCCGATTTCCTCTTGCAGTTCACGGTACATGGCCTGCTCAGGCGTTTCGCCACGCTTGATGCCGCCTTGCGGAAACTGCCAGGAGTGTTCTCGTATGCGCTTGCCCCAGAAGACCTCGTTTTTCGCGTTACAAAGGACAATGCCGACGTTCGGGCGAAAGCCTTCACGGTCGAGCATGATAATCCTGCAAAATTGAAAGTTGCGCCTATTCTTTCACAAAGGCAGCTCGCATGCAAAGGCGGCCCAGCGTGTAAAATCCTTTGCCTGTAACGAAATCATGAGCATCCCATGCGCACTTCGCAGTTCTTTTTCACCACCCTGAAGGAAGACCCCGCCGACGCCGAGGTCGTCAGCCAGAAATTGATGCTGCGGGCAGGCTACATCAAACGGGCTGCAGCCGGCATTTATACCTGGATGCCGCTCGGATTGCGCGTGCTGCGCAAGGTCGAGAGCATCGTCCGCGACGAAATGGACAAGGCAGGCGGGCTCGAACTGCTGATGCCCGCAGTGCAGCCTGCAGAGCTTTGGCAGGAATCCGGCCGCTGGGAGCAATACGGCCCGGAACTGCTGCGCTTCAAGGACCGCCATCAGCGCGACTTCGTCATCGGCCCGACCCATGAGGAGGTCATTACCGACGCCGTCCGGCGTGACATCAAGAGCTACCGCCAGTTGCCGATCCATCTTTACCAGATTCAGACCAAGTTCCGCGACGAGATCCGCCCGCGCTTCGGCGTCATGCGCGGCCGCGAGTTCCTGATGAAGGACGGCTATTCCTTCCACACCTCGTTCGACGACCTGAAGCGCGAATATGGGAACATGCACGAAACCTACAGTCGGATTTTCGCCCGGCTGGGGCTGAACTTCCGCGCGGTTGCCGCCGACACCGGCTCAATCGGCGGTACTGGTTCGCATGAATTCCATGTCCTGGCGGACTCCGGCGAAGATGATATCGCTTACTGCCCGGACTCCGATTACGCGGCCAACGTCGAACTGGCCGAGGCGCTGGCCCCTGCCACCCCGCGCCCCGCACCCGCGGCGGCTCTGACCAGGGTGGCCACCCCGGGCAAGACGGCCTGCGTCGAAGTTGCCGAATTCCTTGGGATCGCTCTCGACAGCGTCGTCAAGGCGATCGCCGTCGTCAGCGAGAAGGAAGATGGGGGCAATAACTTTTCCCTGCTCCTGCTGCGTGGCGACCACGAACTCAACGAAGTCAAGGCCGGCAAGATTGCCGGCATGGCGCCCTTCCGCTTCGCGACGGAAGGCGAAGTCGAGGAAAGCCTCGGCTGCAAGCCCGGGTATATCGGGCCTGTTGCGGTCGACGGCCGAAAAGTGGCTGTTTTCGCCGACCGTGCAGTCGCGGCGATGAGCGACTTCGTCTGCGGCGCCAATGAAGGTGGATTCCATCTAAGCGGCGTCAATTTCGGGCGCGACCTGCCGGAACCGCAGATTGCCGACATCCGCAACGTGCTTCCTGGCGATCCCTCGCCGGATGGCAAGGGCAGACTGGAAATCCGCCGCGGCATCGAAGTCGGCCACATCTTCCAGTTGCGCCAGAAATACGCTGCCGCGCTCGACTGCACCTACCTTGACGAGAACGGCAAGAGCCAGATCATGGAAATGGGCTGTTACGGCATCGGTGTGTCGCGCATCGTCGGCGCTGCCATCGAGCAGGGCAATGACGCCAAGGGCATCATCCTGCCAGCAGCCATCGCCCCCTTCGCAGTCTGCGTCGTGCCCATGGGTTACCACAAGAGTGAAGCAGTCAAGGCTGCCGCCGACAGGCTCTATGGTGAACTCAGGAAGCTCGGCGTCGATGCCCTGCTTGATGACCGCAA
This sequence comes from Candidatus Dechloromonas phosphorivorans, assembly GCA_016714975.1. Lineage (GTDB taxonomy): Bacteria > Pseudomonadota > Gammaproteobacteria > Burkholderiales > Rhodocyclaceae > Azonexus > Azonexus phosphoriphilus. The sequence goes on from JADKBR010000003.1 coordinate 225,080, forward strand.
CGAGCGCCCCGGCGTGATGTTTGCCGACATGGAACTGATCGGCATCCCACACCGGATCGTGATCGGGGAGCGCGGTTTGAACGAAGGCAAGCTAGAATACAAGGGTCGCCGCGATGCAGAGCCAACACTGGTTGACCAAGGCGGCATCATTGACATGATTCTGAGGAAACTGTGCGCCGCCTGATCGCCATCCTGCTGTTTCTGAGCGTTTCGGGTGCATTTGCCGGTGCGCAGATCTACGAGCCGCTTTCGGCCAGCGTCCAGGCCGCCCTGCACAAGGCAGTTTCGGATGCCCGTCCACCCTCCAGTTCATTCAACAATCCAATGGATGCGGTCGAATGGCTGGCCGAGATGTCGCCACGACTGGAAAAGCGAATTCCCAACCGGGAGTATCGTCTCGACCTGCTGCGCAGTATCCACTATGAGGCCACGCGCGCCGGGCTGGACCCGCAATTGGTGCTCGGACTGATGCAGGTCGAGTCCGCCTTCCGGAAGTATGCCGTCTCTTCGGCAGGCGCCCGCGGTTACATGCAGGTCATGCCATTCTGGGTCAAGCTGATTGGCCGACCGGACGACAGCCTGTTCGACCTGCGCACCAACCTCCGCTATGGCTGCACCATCCTGCGTCACTATCTGGATATCGAGAAGGGTGACCTTTTCCGCGCCCTCGGGCGCTACAACGGTAGCCTCGGGAAGCCGGAATATCCGAACATCGTGCGCGCCGCCTGGCAGAACCAGTGGAGTTACCAGAAGCCAATCAGGCTAGCCCAGGCAGGCCGCTGATCAACGCCCCATGCCGGGGAGCATGCCCCTCATGCCGCGCATCAGCTTGCCCATGCCGCCCCGGGAGACCATCTTCATCATCTTCTGCGACTGCTCGAACTGATTGAGCAGCCGGTTCACTTCCTGAACCTGAACACCGGCGCCCAGTGCAATGCGCCGCTTGCGGCTGGCCTTGAGGATTTCCGGCCTGGCACGCTCGGCCGGCGTCATCGAATTGATGATGCCCTCAACCCGTCCGACCATCTTGTTCTCGGCACCGGCCGGCAAAGCCCCGGCCGCCTGAGCAATCTGTGCCGGCATCTTGTCCATCAGCGCCGACAGCCCGCCCATGCTGCGCATCTGGGCGATCTGTTCCTTGAAGTCGTTGAGGTCGAAGCCCTTGCCGGATTTCAATTTCTTCGCGAAAGCGACCGCCTTTTCCTCGTCGAGCCCCTTCTTGGCCTCTTCGATCAGGGACAGCACATCGCCCATGCCGAGAATTCGCGACGCCATGCGCTCCGGATGAAACGCTTCCAAGCCAGTCAGCTTTTCGCCGACACCGGCGAACTTGATCGGCTTGCCCGTAATGTGGCGCACTGATAGCGCAGCACCGCCACGCGCATCGCCATCCAGTTTGGTCAGCACGACGCCAGTCAGCGGCAAGGCTTCATTGAAGGCCTTGGCCGTATTGACGGCATCCTGGCCCAACATCGCATCGACAACAAAAAGCGTTTCAATCGGTCTGAGCGCCGCATGCAGGCGCTTGATTTCGGCCATCATTTCCTCGTCGACCGCAAGACGGCCGGCGGTATCGACGAGCAGGACGTCATGGTAATGACGCCTGGCCCAATCGACCGCCGCCAGTGCGATCGCTTCCGGCTGTTCACCGATGGTCGACGGAAAGAAATCGACCCCCGCCTGGCCAGCGACCGCCTTCAACTGCTCGATGGCTGCCGGACGATAGACGTCGCAGGACACCACCAGCACTTTCTTCTTGTAATTCTCCTTGAGGAACTTGCCCAGCTTCCCGACGGTGGTCGTCTTGCCAGCACCCTGCAGACCGGCCATCAGCACAATGGCCGGCGGCTGGGTATTGAAGCTGATCCCTTCATGGGCGCCACCCATGACCCGGGTCAGTTCCCGATGAACCACACCGACCAGCGCCTGTCCGGGGCTCAGCGAGCCGATGACCTCCTCTCCGACTGCCTTTTCCTTGACCGCAGCGACGAAGTCCTTGATCACCGGCAGGGCAACGTCGGCTTCGAGCAGCGCCATGCGCACCTCACGCATGGCGTCGGCAATGTTGGAGTCAGTCAGACGCGCTTCACCCTTGAGCGTCTTCATGACGCGGGCAAGACGATTGGTCAGGTTATCGAGCATGGCGTGTGGGCTTCTAGTAGAATTTACGGATGTCCGACATTGTAATTCAGCTTCTGCCCCACATCCTCGCGGCCCTTCTTTACAGCGCGCTCGGGTACCATTTCTGGAACACGCGCTGGCGGGAAAAGGACAATCAAAGTATCGCCTGCTCCATGCAAGCGTGGGAACGTACGGCAATTGCGGCAGCGCTGATCATTCATGCTATGGGTCTCTATGACGCGCTGTTTTCGGCAGCAGGCATGCGCTTCTCGTTCAGCTTCGCGTTGTCCCTGATGATGTGGCTTGCCGTGCTGATCTACTGGCTGGAGAGTTTCATGGCCCGTATGGAGGGCATGCAACCCATGGTCCTGCCTTTGGCGGCGGCATGTGCCTTTCTGCCGGTCATTTTTCCGCAGGCACATCTTGTAGCCAATGCCAGCGCCACCGGGTTCAAACTTCACTTCCTCGCGGCCATGCTGGCCTACAGCCTGCTGACGCTGTCCGCGCTGCACGCCATATTCATGGGTTTCACCGAAAACGCCCTGCACAAACGCCTGATCACACGCAGCCTTGCGACCCTGCCCCCACTGCTGACAATGGAATCGCTGCTTTTTCGCATGCTGCTGCTCGGCTTCATTTTGCTGACGCTGACAGTGGGTAGCGGCGTCCTGTTCTCCGAAACCCTGTTCGGCAAACCGCTCTCGCTGGATCACAAGACCCTGTTCGCCTTTGCTTCATGGGGCATCTTCGCCATGCTTCTGATCGGCCGCCATGCCTGGGGATGGCGTGGCAAGCGTGCCTTGCGCTGGACACTCGCCGGTTTTGCCTTGCTGATCCTCGCCTATGTTGGTAGCCGATTCGTCGCTGAAGTGATACTCGGACGCATTTGATAAGAAGTGGTCCGACAAAACTGAACATCGCGATAAGTGGGCATTCCGGGCATGCTGCTGGGTCATTGCTGACCTGGCGAAAAGGCGTTTTCGATGTTACAGAAGAAATCAGGGCGGCGGACACGCCGAACCCACAACGCAACATTCAAGGCGCGTGTTGCCTTGGTGGCCCTGCGAGAGGATCGGACCCTGGCCGATCTTGCTGCGGAGTTTGAAGTGCATCCGAACCAGATCACCGAATGGAAGAAACAACTTCTTGAACGGGCTGCCTACGTATTTGGTGGCGGGACAACGGGTGACAAAGCGGTCGATTTGGCGCCGTTGCATGCCAAGATCGGTCAGCTGGCGCTGGAGAATGATTTTTTGGAACATGCGCTCAGCAAAGCGGGATTGCTGAGCGCAATGCGATGATCGACCGCCAGCACGCATTGCCCATCATCCGTCAAGCCCTGCTGCTCGGCATCAGTCGGGGGACCGTCTATTACCTGCCCAAGCCGACGCTGTCGGCTGATCTCGCACTGATACGTCGCCTGGATGAACTGCACCTGAAACATCCCTTCATGGGCGCACGGCAGCTCTCCCGGCAGTTGAAGCGTGAAGGCATGCTCGCCGGGCGCGTCCATGTTCGAACGCTGATGATCCGCATGGGGATGGAAGCCTTGTGTCCGCAACCGGGGACCAGCAAACCGCATCCCGGCCACAAGATCTATCCCTACCTGCTGCGTGGCCTGTCGATCACGCGGGCCAATCAGGTCTGGGCCCTGGATACCACGTACATCCCCATGCCCCGTGGCTTTGTCTATCTCACGGCGGTGGTCGATGTCGCCAGTCGGAAGGTGCTGGCGCACAAGACGGCCACGACGCTGGAAGCCTGTCATGCCAAGGAAGTGATCGAGCAGGCCTTTGCCCGCTTTGGCCTGCCGGAGATCGTCAATACCGATCAAGGCAGCCAATTCGCCGCCACCGAATTCACCGATGCCGTTCTGGGAAAAGGCTGCAAACTCTCGATGGACGGACGCGGCGCTTGGCGCGACAACGTGTTTGTCGAGCGACTCTGGCGCAGCGTGAAGTACGAGCGCGGGTCTATCTCAAAGCCTATGACAGCGTCTGCGCAGCGCGTGCCGACATCGCCGACTACTTTCGCTGCTACAACACGGAAAGACCTCATTCGAGTCTGGAGGACCGTACGCCCGACGAAACTTACCTCAATTTGTCACCGACGCTCTCTGAGGCCGCCTAAAATGAAGCCCTTGGTGCGCCCCGAGTTATCCACCCCCGCCCGCCATCCAGCCAGCTATAGAAGGAGCGCTGGCTGTCGGGCGGGCGTGGATAACACTGCACCGTCCCCCTCACGCCCAGTGTCCACTTATCAATCGGGGATTGCTGTTCAAACGAACCGGGCCACTTCTCCCGAAGAGGAGCCGCTGGCGGCGACTTTCCGCGCAACAGGCGCGAGTCACCGCCTGACGAGCGGCAGGCTAAAGGGGCCACCCATTAGTCGGCCCCTTTCCCCGCGTCCGATCCAGCTACTGCGCGGACCAGCAGGCGCACAGCGCCGGCGTCGCCTGAACCACCGACTATCTGGGCGGCGGTGGCGGTGGCGCACCCGGCGGCGGTGGCGGAATGCCGGCGCTCTGGGGGTTGTTGATCGCGCGCGGCTGAACCATGCTGGCCGGCACCGGCACCGAATGGCCCTTGACGTACATGCACTGGATGTAGGCGTTGTTGTACTGGCGCTGGGTGCCATAGCCAGAGGCATAGGCTGAATTTGCTCCATAGGCGCTGCCGCCCACCAGACCGACTCCGGCACCGACGGCAGCGCCCTGGCTGCCACCTATCGCCGCGCCGGCCAGCGCACCGACAGCGGTGCCAACCACGGCGCTGCCGACGGCGGCCTGGTTCGCCGCGTCCTGGGCAGTCACGCCACCAATCTGATAGTAGGCATATTGGCGACACTGGTTGTCGTCGAAGCGGAACTGGTCCATCGTCGCCCCCCGGCCCGGCATCACCAGGGCAGTCGGCCCGGTCGGCATGACGGTACACGCCCCCAGCCACAGGGCGGCGCCTACCACGCCAAAACGCGAGATGAATGTGTTATGGATTTTCATTGGCTAGTTTCCCGGTTGTGGCAGAACTTTCTGCCAGCCACCCGGACATTCCTTGACGTAGGGGTAATACTGGTTCGATCCGCGGCAGAAGTACCAGTATTGCACGGCCGGACCCGGCGCCTGATCGACCAAAGCGTCGCTCTGCTCGATATAGACCGTGGGCTCCGGCGGTGTCACGACGACCACCGGCGCGGGGTTGTAGAACGGGTCACCATAAAGATATGGCCCGGGATAATAGGGGCGCGGGTAATAGTATGGACGCGGATAGGCCGGACCCCAGTAGGGACCGGGACCGACATAGACGCCGACACCGCCGTAAACACGACCTCCGGCCCAGGAATCACCCACGCCCGCGAGCAGCAATACGGCAAGAACGGAGAGCAGTCGTTGCGCTTTCATCGAATAGCTTTCAATGCCTTTTCCCTGCATCTGCGGACACGATAGCGGATAGCGCGCCGACCGACTGCAACAAATTGCTACAAGTTGTAATCGGCGGCAGCGTCACGATCAGAGCAGTTTCATCTTTTTCGCCATTTCACGCAGTTGACCGCGAAAATCCGGATGCGCGATGCCAATCAGGGCTTCGCAGCGCTGCTTGGCCGTCTTGCCGCGCAGTTGTGCGACGCCGTACTCGGTGACGACATAGTTGATGTCGTTCTTCCCGGTCGATACATGGGTTCCGGGCTCGAGGGTCGGCACGATGCGCGAGATGGTGTCGTGCTTGGCGGTCGACGGCAGGACGATAAAGGACTTGCCGCCGTTGGAACGATTGGCGGCGCGCACGAAATCGGACTGGCCCCCGGTACCCGAATACGGCGTGTAGCCCAGGCTTTCCGACCCGCACTGGCCCATGAAATCGACCTGCATCGTCGCGTTGACGGCATGCAGGTTGTCGTTCTGGCCCGCCCGGTAGGGGTCGTTGGTGAAATCGACCGGGTGCATCTCGAGCGCCGGGTTGCGGTTCATGAACTGGTAGAGCTTCTTCGAGCCCAGTGCAAAAGTCGCCAGCATCTTGCCATGGTGATAATTCTTCTTGCGATTGGTGATGACGCCGGCGTCGACCAGCGTCATGATGCCGTCGCCGACCATTTCGGTATGGACGCCGAGGTCGCGCTTGTCGGTAAGTTGCATGACCACGGCGTCGGGGATGCCACCGTAGCCGATCTGCAGCGTCGCGCCGTCCGGAATCATGTCGGCGACGTACTTGCCGATCGCTTCCTGGACCGGCCCGATCTTCGGCAGACCGACCTCGAAGATGGGATCCTCGCTCTCGCACAGCGCGGTGACCTGCGAAATGTGGACGTGGCAATCGCCGTTGGCGAAGGGCACGTTGGGATTGACCTCGAGGACGACGGCGCGCGCCTTCTCGACAGCGGCCATGGTGTAGTCGGTCGCCAGCGACAGCGAGAAATAGCCGTGCTCGTCCATCGGCGAGGCCATGGTGAATACGACATCGGCCGGGATCATGTTGCGAGCGATCAGCCCCGGCAACTCGGAAAAATACGCCGGGAGGTAGTCGATCCACCCGGCCTGGCCACCGGGGCGCGAGGCGCCACTGAGGAAATAAGCCTCGTGGCGGACATTGTCCACCGTTTCCGGGTCGAAATAGTCGAACTTGCGCAGCGCCAGAATCTGCGCCACCCTGACATCGCGGAAGTCGCGCCTTTGCTCGGACAGCGCCGCCAGCAAGGTCGGCGGCTCGCCGACCGCAGTCGGCACGATGATTGTCTCACCGTTCCTGACCACGCGAACGGCGTCGGCGGCAGACATGCGTTTCTGCTGATAAAGCGCTCTGACTGACATATGATTCTCTCCTCAGATGGTTGTTTCAAACAGCGTTAGCTTCGCATGGTGTTGTTGTCCGCGATGTGACCGGGATCAATATCCTGCGAAGCGAATTCCCGTGCTCAGACCTTTCGATTGCTACCGGCCACCATGCGAATTTCGAACAGGCGGCACTCGAGCGGACCGTTGAACAACGGCGTCTTGCGGCTGGGCTTGAGGCCGACCAGCTTGGGCAGGCGCAGGTCGGCGGTGAAGAAGAAACAGTTCCAGCCCGGCCAATTCCGCTTCAGCGCCGAGCCCAGCAGCGGGTAGAACGCCGCCAGTTCCTCCAGCTCGCCAATGCGCTCGCCATAGGGCGGGTTGGCGATCAGGATGCCGTGCTCGGTTAGCGGCTGGACTTCCAGCAGATCGGCGCGGTCGACGGTGACGATGCCGCCGAAACCAGCCGACTGAAGATTGTTCCGGGTGGCGCGCACCGCCTTCTCGTCGAGGTCGTAGCCACGAATATCCATCGGCTCGGGTTCCCTGCAGCGCGCTTCGGCCGCCTGCCGGAGGTTCGCCCAGTTGACCGCCTCGAAGCTGGACAGCAGTTCGAAGGCGAAGCCACGATCCAGTCCGGGCGCCCGATCAAGCGCGACCTGCAGCGCTTCGAGCAGGAAGGTGCCGCTGCCGCACATCGGGTCGACCAGCGGCATGCCGGGTTGCCAGCCGCTCAGTTTGAGGATGCCGGCGGCCAGGTTTTCCTTTAGAGGCGCCTCGACGCTGTTCTTGCGCAGGCCGCGCTGCCACAGGGGCTGGCCCGACGTATCGAGATAGAGCGTGCACTGGCTATCGGTCAGAAAGACGTGAACGCTGACATCCGGATTGCGGACCTTGACGTCCGGGCGAGCCCCGCGCTCCTCGCGGAAACGGTCGCAGACGGCGTCCTTGACGCGCAGCGTAACGAAATCGAGTGACTTGAGCGGGCACTTGATCGCCGTCGTCACCACGCGCATCGTCCGCGTCACATCGAAGTAGTCCGGCCAGCGCTGGGCGACGGCAAGGCGGTAGATATCCTCCTCGCGCGTGTAGGGCCCCTGGGCGATGAGCCACAGGATGCGGGTAGCGAGCCGGGATTCGAGGTTGGCGCGATAGCAGACTCCCCAGTCGCCCGAAAAATGCACGCCGCCGTGCGTCGACCGCAACTGTGCGGCGCCGACCGAACGCAGTTCCTCGCTCAGCAGTTCTTCCAGCCCGCGCGGGCAGATTGCGAAATACTTGTTCATCAGAAGGGCTTGAGGACTACAAGAAAGACGACGGCAAACAAGACCAGCACCGGCATCTCGTTGAAGAAACGGAACCAGACATGGCTCCTGGTGTTGCCGCCGGACTGGAAGGTCTTGAGGACACGCCCGCAATACCCGTGGTAGATCACCAGCAGGACGACCAGCGCGGTCTTGGTGTGCAACCAGCCACCGGAGAACCCGTAGCCGAACCACAGCCACAGCCCGGTTGCCACCGCCAGCACCCCGAGCGGGGTCATGAAGCGGTAAAGCTTGCCCGCCATCAGCAGCAGGCGCTCACGTTCGGCGCCACTGTCGGGTGGCACCATGGCCAGATTGACAAAAATTCGCGGCAGGTAGAAAAGCCCGGCGAACCAGGCGACAACCAGCGAAATATGCAGGGCCTTGAGGGTCAGCATCCATCTTTCCTTTCCAGCGCGGCCCGGATCCCGTCGTCGATCGTCGGGAAGGCGAGCCGCAGTTTCAGTTCATCCTTCAGACGCCGATTGCCGATGCGCCGTGATTCGCGCATGAAGGACATCTGCATCGACGACAGGCGCTGCTCCCCCTCGGCACGCGAAATGCGCGGAGGAGGTGGGAGTTTGAAGGCAGCGGCCACGCGGTCAAAGTAGTCGGCCATCTTGAGGTCGGAATCATCAACCACATTGTAGGCGCGGTTACTGCGCCCGTAACGCAGCGCCGCGATACAGGCGGCAGCCAGGTCGTCAGCGTGGATGTGATTGGTGAACACGTCGTCGGCGTCGATCAGCGCCGGCAGACCCTTGTGCAGCCGCTCCACCGGAAGGCGGTCGGCGGCGTAGATACCTGGCGCCCGCAGGATCGAGACAGTCACGCCGGTTCGCCGTCCCCAGGTGCGCAGGCAGGTTTCGGCATCAACCCGGCGGCCGGCGCGCGGGCTCTCGGCATTGACGCGGTGCGTCTCGTCGATGCGCGCCCCGCCACAATCCCCGTAAATGCCGGTGGTACTGATGTAGATCAGGCGGCGTGGTAGACTTTGGCCCTTGCCCAACGCCGCCAGCAGATTTCGGGTGCGCTGGTCGCGCTGCCCTTCACCCGGCGGTGGCGCCAGATGCAGCACGCAGTCGGCGAGGCCGGCCACGCGCCGCAGGCTGGCACGGTCATCCAGATCGGCCAGTACCGGCAGCGCGCCGGCAGCACGCCAGGCCGGCGCCCGGCCGGCATCACGCAGCAAGGCGTAAACGCGATAGCGGCGGGCAAGGCGGGAGAGAATGCGGCGGGCTACATCCCCGCTGCCGACAATCAGGATTTTTTGCACGCCGGCATTGTAGCTGACGACCAAAGGGAAGAGATGAGCCACCAGATCACTGTCCAGCCGAGCGGCCAACACTTTGTCGCCGAAGCCGACGAATCCATCCTCGACGCCGCGCTGCGTCAGGGCCTGACCCTGCCTTATGGCTGTCGCGATGGGGCCTGCGGTTCGTGCAAGGGAAAAGTGCTTGCCGGCAGCGTCGACCACGGCAAGGCCCAGCCAGCCGCCCTGAACGACGAAGACAAGGCCGCCGGATTGGCGCTTTTTTGCTGCGCGATGGCGCAGTCCGATCTGATGCTGGAATGCAGGCAGCTGGGTTCGGCAAGCGATATCCCGGTCAAAACGCTTCCCGCACGCATCGAGAAAATCGAGCGACTGGCCCCCGATGTCATGGCGATTCACCTCAAGCTGCCGGCCAGCGAACGCCTGCAGTTCCTCGCCGGACAATACATCGACATCCTGCTCAAGGACGGCAAGAGGCGCAGTTTCTCGCTGGCCAATGCACCACACGACGATGTCTTGCTGCAACTCCACATCCGGCACGTCGTCGGCGGCTCGTTCACCGATCAAGTCTTCTCGACAATGAAGCAGCGCGACATGCTGCGCTTCAGCGGCCCGCACGGCAGCTTCCACCTGCGTGAAGACTCCACGAAACCGCTGGTCCTGCTGGCCGGGGGCACCGGTTTCGCGCCGATCAAGGCCATCGTCGAACACGCCATCGCCGAAGATTGTGTGCGGCCGATGCACATCTACTGGGGTGCCCGGGCGCGGGTCGACCTCTATCAGAACGCCCTGCCCGAGCAATGGGCCGCGCAATACGCCCACATCAGCTACACTCCCGTCCTTTCCGAGCCGGCGGCCGATGATCGCTGGACTGGGCGTACCGGGTTCGTGCATCAAGCGGTGCTGACTGACTTCCCGGATCTTTCCGGCCACCAGGTTTACGCCTGCGGGGCGCCGGCCATGATCGACGCCGCGCTCCGCGACTTCTCTGCGCTGTGCAAGCTGCCGGAAGAAGAGTTTTTCGCCGACGCCTTTACCTACTCGACAGTCTGATTTTGGCCCTTTTGGGCGGTTGACCGCAACAGGTCCGCGATTCAGCGCTGCCAGGCGCAGCCCTTGAGTGTCTGGCCATTGAGGTTGACGGTCGCTGTCCACCCGAAAACCGAATCGGCCATCGTGTCATGGCACAGCAGTTTCTCGAAAGTCACCGCCAGCCGATTGCCCCCGGTCGCAGTGTCGAAATGCGTCGCGGTACCCTCGCTTCTTGGCGGCACCGCAGTTACGCTGACATCCGCCTTGCCCTGGCGCTTGACCACGATCACTTCCTTGCCGACGGCGAGCAGCCATCCCGGTTCGTTGCCGGCGGCACGCCAGGATTCCTCGCTGCCGCCAGGCAGCTGACAGCGCCCCTCGGTACGCGCCTGATTGAGGCCCGAAGCCCGAATCATGCCGCCATCGACGACCGCCATCAGCTCGACATAGAGCTTCTTGCCGACATCGAGACCGACGCTGTCAAGCGCCCTGGTCACCGAACGATCCGGCGAAACGTCCTCCATCATGGCGTAACTGCGATCACGACACGGCGAAAAAACCAGCTTGTCGGCGTGCTTCATCAGCTGGCCATAGGCAAGTTTAGGCGTGTTTTGCGCATGCTTGGCCTCCTCGGCCTGGAGCCCGCTGGCGCACAGCGCGGCACAAATCACGGCAAGGGAACAACGGAAGGTCATGAGTGGGGCCTGTTGACGATGAGCAACACATTGTCGCCTGTCCGGGCGGCAAAAGGTTTGATCCAGCAGAAGAAGGAAGTGAAAACGATATCCGCGAGACCCCGGATAGCCGACGCCTCTCGCGCATGCTGCGCCTCCGCGCTTCTGCCATTCTCCCCTTATCGGGATTCGAGGTTCAACCGGTGGCTCGTGCGGATCCTGTCCCGCCAGCCGTCCGCCAGCCCCGTTGCCGCCGCGAACTCCGGCCAGCGCCGCACTGCCGCCGTGACCTGTTCGACGATCGTTTCGGCGCGGCCGCGCTTCATCAGCGCGGACTTGGCACAGGCCCGGAAATCCTCCAGCGTGAAGTCGTCGCGCTTTCCGTTCAGGGTCATCTGGTGGGTGGAAGTCCACGCGCCCGACGGGTTGTAGCTGTAGGTCACGTCGAAGGCCGGCGCCAGCGACCAGCGGCCCTGCCTATCCATCAGGAAGGCGATGTTCTTTACATGGTCGTCCTGATTGCGGGCGACGATGTTGAAGACGATGCGCCGGAACTGCTCCTCGACCGCCGCCATCGGCAGGCCAAGCTGGCGGATCGTCAGCAGCGCCTGTTCGTAGGCATAGGCGCCGGCCTGGTTGAAATCGAAATGCGCCAGCGCGCACAGCGACTGCATGTGCAGCTTTTCGCCGCCGGCCAGCCGGTCGAAGCGCCGGGTCATGAAGTGCCGGCGTCCGCCTTCCTCGAGCAAGCGGCACTCGGCCATCGCGATGCCGGCCGCCTTCGCCATCAAGTGGTAGGCGTATTCGATGGCGCCATAGCCCTTCGGATCCTCGAGTTCCTTGTCCCGGTTGCCCGCGACGCCGTCGAATTTCAGCAACCAGTACTCGAACCCCTCGCCCGCCGCGATCTGCCCGGAACGCACCTCGTTCGTCTCGCGGTTCCACGCGATCACTGCCTTGGCTCGCGCGCCGCCGGCGGAGGTGCCGACCCTGAGAATGTCGTTCAACGCCTTCTCGCGAGCGGGTCCGGCAAAGGTCGCCTGGATTTCGTCGCGATGCGTCAGAACATCGGACGCCAGCCGCACCAAGGCATCGATCCGCACCATGGTCGCCGTGCGCGGGCGCGGTCCCAGCACCGGCGCGAATTCGAGCGCCCCCATGCCGCGCGTGCCGGTGTAGCACAGGCGCTCGATGGCGCCGAAGCTCTCCGGCGCGCGCCCCTGCGTTGCCAGCCAGGCATCGATCAGGGCATTGCCGAACTTGTCCGGCAGCGAATCGGCCAGCAGCCCCGGCAGGCCGTGAAAGGTGTTGCGCGACAGCACGGGAAACTCATAGACGCGGTCGCTCAGCGGCATCACCAGCGGCGAAAGCTCGATTCCACTGGCGGCGAACCTGGGGTCGTACTGAAAGGCGGCATGGTCGCGCCCCTCCTCCACCGTGACCGCCCCGATGGTCCGCCCCCAGAGCCGGACCCTGGCAATCATGACCCATCACCCCAGGTCCATTTCTTCGCTGCCGCGACCGACGCCTTGCGGCCCGTCGCCCGCTGCCGCTTGCGGCCCTGTAGCCGCAGTTGCGCCATCGGACCGGCCGCGCCTTCGGGAACCAGCGCATCAAGCCGCTCGAGCAGGCCGAGCGCCCGGCAGACCCGGACAAACCCGGACAACTGCGTTGCCGCCTGGCCCGATTCCAGGCGCTCGACCGTGCGCTTGGCGACACCAGCCTCCTCGGCCAGTGCCGCCTGAGTCAGGTTGCGCTCCAGCCGGACTCCCGCCAGCCGTTCACCCAGTTCCTGGAGAATGGCTTCGCTGGCCAGTGTCGTTTCGATCTTCATAAAGCGTCACTTTAGGCGAATTATTGAAATATCGCAATCTTGTTCGCCATATTCGGCGAATTCAACCGACACGATTTTGCATCCGGGGACGCGGTTAACACCAGACCATCCCCGGATAGGCGGCCACGTAAAAAGGGCGATCCGCCTGCGGACCGCCCTTGCACCACGCCATCGGCTGCTGTCGATCAGGTGGCTTTCGCCTTGACGTAGCGGCCCGGCGCCGGTTCGATCTCCCTGTAGGTCGCGTTGCCCGGCTTCCTCGGCGCGGCGATCTTCCTGCCGCTGCGCTCGCCCAGCCATTCGGCCCAGTGCGGCCACCAGCTGCCCTTCTGCTCGACAGAGCCATCCAGCCACTCCTCGGCGGTCAGCGTTTCTTCGCTGTCGTTCACCCAATAGCTGCGACGGTTCTTGGACGCCGGGTTGATGGAACCGGCAATGTGGCCGCTGGCGGCCAGGGCGAAGGTGCTGGGGCCACCCAGTATCTTCCGCGACAGGTACGCGGCGTGCCACAGCACCAAGTGATCCTCGCGTGCGGCCATGATGTACGACGGCACGTTGATCTTGCCCAGATCGATCTTCTGACCCAGCATTTCCAGTTTGCCCGGCACGCGCAGAGCGTTGTTCAGATACATGTTGCGCAGATACCAGGTGAAACACGGCCCCGGCAGATTCGTGCTGTCGGAGTTCCAGTAAAGCAGGTCGAACGGCTTCGGAGTGTTGCCCTTCAGATAATTGCCGACCACATACTGCCAGATCAGGTCGTTGGAACGCAGCGCCGAGAACACTGCCGCCAGCTCACGGCCGTGCATGACGCCGCCTTTGCCGATCTTGGCCTCATATGCCGCGACACCGGCTTCGGTCAGCAGGGAGCCGATTTCGCCAGGCTCGGAATAATCGAGCAGCGATGTCATCAGGGTCAGGCTCTCCACCGGATCTTCGCCGCGCGCCTTGAGCAAGGCCAGCGCCGAACAAATCATCGGACCGCCGATACAGAAGCCGAGGACGTTGGGCTTGGCCACGCCGGTGATCTCGCGCACGACGCGCAGCGCCGTCAGCGGACCCATCTCCAGGTAATCCTCCCAGGTGATCCTGGCCTGCTCCTCGGTGGCGCTGCGCCAAGAAACGAGAAATACCGTGAAGCCCTGTTCGACGGCATAAGCGACAAACGAATTCTCCGGTTGCAGGTCCATCAGGTAAAACTTGTTGATGAACGGCGGGAAAATCAGCAGGGGCCGTTCCGCCACCTTGTCGGTGGTCGGGGTGTACTGGATCAACTGGATCAATTCGTTTTCGTATACGACCGAGCCGGGCGTCGTCGCGATGTTCGTGCCGATCTCGAACGCCGCCTCGTCGGTCATCGAGATGCGGCCCTTCTGCAGATCCTCCAGCATGTTCTTGAGGCCGTTGGTAATGCTCTCGCCCTTGGTCTCGACCGCGGTCTTGATGAATTCCGGGTTGGTCGCGGCAAAGTTGGACGGCGCCATGGCCTCCACCAGCAACCGGGTCACGAACTGCATCCTTGTCTTGTTGGGTCCGTCCTCGATCGGCGCTGTCTCGGCCGCCTTGGTCAAGAATGTGGAGTTGAGCAGGTAAGCCTGGCGCAGATAATCGAAAACCGGGTTTTCCGCCCACTCCGGGGCGCTGAAGCGGCGATCGCCCGGTTCCGGCTTCACCAGTGGCTCGGCTGCCTCGCCCTGCTTGCGCTGCAGCATCGACTGCCACAACTGGGCGTGCTGGGCAGCGAACTCCTGCTGCATCTTGGCGAACGGCTCGAGATCGGGCATCGGCATCGCAGGGGGGCTTCCCGCTGCGGGGGACCCCGACTGCTGCTTGGTAAGAAAATCCATATAGGCCTTGGTCATCGACTGACCGGCCTGCATCATCTGCTGAAAGACATCCTTGGTTTGATCTGGCGGAACAGACATGGGAATAGCCTCCTCATTGTGGTCATCGCGAAAAGCGGGCACATCATGAACCCGACCGGAGCTATTCTGCGGCAATTCGCGCACCGCGCATAGGGGAGGCAGAGGGCCGAGGAGCCCCGCGGAACCCTGCTCCGAACCTCCACCCTGCCCAGAACGTGGATAGCGCACCGGTCGGTAACGTTATCAGCGGACCGTTCCAGAACAACACGAACCTGAACTACGGGCCGGAAAACGGGACGCAAGACATCCTCAACATCCAGCCGGTGATTCCCGTTTCGGTTAGTGGCGAGTGGAACATCATCACCCGTGCCATCGTGCCGATGATCTCGATGCCGGCACTCTACCCGGGCGACGACCGTACCAACGGCATCGGCGGGTCGTACAACAACGCCCTGATCCGGCCCTTCCTGAATTACGACTTTGCCGGCGGAATCGGCAAGGTATTCCACCTCGGCAAGCTGCCGGTGAACACGCAGTTTTCCGCCTGCTACAATGTAGTCACCCCGGACAACGGGCCAGACTGACAGATTCGCACGCAGGTGGAGTTCATGTTCCCGAAATAAGGCGGCTCTGCTCGCCCTACCCCACTGGAGATCCGCGGATGAATGCGCACGCACACGGAGCAGAGGATGCACCCTTCGACTACGACTGGCTAGTCGTCGGTTCAGGTTTCGGCGGCAGCGTCTCGGCTCTGCGCCTGGCGGAAAAAGGTTACAAGGTCGGCGTTCTTGAATGCGGGCGGCGCTTTGCCGACAAGGATTTCGCCGCCTCGGGCTGGCAGCTCGGCCGCTTCCTCTGGGCGCCCTTCCTCGGCCTGAAGGGCATCTTCCGGCTGACGCCGTTCAAGGACGTATTCATCGCCAACGGTTCCGGTGTCGGCGGCGGCAGCCTGGTCTATGCCAACACGCTCTATCGCGCCAAGCCGGAGTTTTTCGCCAATAAGCAGTGGCGCGACATCGCCGACTGGCAGACCGCCCTGCAGCCGCATTACGACACCGCCGAACGGATGCTGGGTGTGCAGACCGTGCCCTTCGATTCAGCCAATCAGCAATTGCTGCGCGAAGTCGCCCGCCACTACGGCACCGAAGACAGCTTCACGCGCACGCCCTGCGCGGTTTTCTTCGGCGAGGCTGGCAAGGAGGTCGCCGATCCCTATTTCGGCGGCGAAGGCCCTGAGCGAACAGGCTGCACCCGCTGCGGCGCCTGCTGCGTCGGCTGCCGCGTCGGCGCCAAGAACACGCTGGTCAAGAACTATCTGTGGTTCGCCGAGAAGAAGGGTGTGGAGATTCACCCCGAGCATCTGGTGGCGGACATCAAGCCCATCGGCGCGGCTGACGGCGGCGACGGCTACCTGATCACCACCGAGCGCCCGGGCGCCTGGTTCTTCAAGGACCGCAAGCAGTTCACCGCGCGCGGCGTGGTGATTGCCGCCGGGACGCTGGGCAGCAACGTTCTGCTCGCCAACCTCAAGCACGGCGGCTCGCTGCCCGGGATCAGCGACCGTCTCGGTGAACTGGTGCGCACCAACAGCGAGTCGATCCTCACCGTGCGTCTGCCGGAAGACCGTGGCACCTGGAACGACGTTGCCATCAGCAGCAGCATCCACGTCGATGCCGATACCCATATCGAATTTGTCACCTACGGTCGCCGCGGCGATTTCATGTCCCTGCTCTACACCAGCCTGGTCGGCGAAGGAACACGACTGACGCGGCCGCTGATGTGGTTGGGAGGCATGCTCCGCCATCCGCTGCGTGGCATCAAGACTTTCTGGCCGGTCGGCTGGAGCAAATGCTCGGTCATGTTCCTGGTCATGCAGGCGCTCGACAATGCCATTGCACTGCGGGCGAAGAAGCGTTGGTTCCGGCGCGGCTATACGCTGAGCACCGAGCAGCACGCGGACAAACCCAATCCTACTTTCATTGCCGCGGGCAATGCCGCCGCCGCCTGGCTGGCACAACATACCGGCGGCATCGCGCAAAGCATGATCCTCGAAGCCGCGGCCAACATCCCGACCACCGCCCACCTGCTTGGCGGCGCGGTGATCGCCAGGGATGCCGGCAGCGGCGTCGTAGACGACCAGCTACGGGTCTTCGGCTACCGCAATCTGCTGGTCTGTGACGGTGCGGCGATGCCGGCCAATCCGGGGGTCAATCCGTCACTGACCATCACGGCACTGGCCGAGCATGCGATGGCGCATATTCCTCTAGCCAGCGCTGCATCAACTGCGTAGTCTTTGCAGTCGGCGCCCAATGCGAATAACCCTGAAGGAGACCCCAATGTTCACCCGTACCCGCCTGATCGCCGCGTGTTCCGTGTTTGCCTTCAACGCCGTCGCGGCCGATGCGCCGCAGCACTTTCACCCCAAGGGCAAGGCGCCCTCGACCTACACCGTCCAGATGCAGGAAGAGGCGCGCAAGGTGCTGCCTTTCGCCGACAAGGCCGACTTCGACGACGCCAGGCGCGGCTTTGTCGCGGCACCGGCGTCCCGCGTCATCAAGGGTGCGGCCGGCAATGTCGTCTGGAACATGGGCAGCTACGACTGGCTGCTGCCGGAGAACAGCGGCGGCAAGGACTTCGACAGTATCCACCCCTCGCTGCAGCGCCAGGCACTGCTCAACATGCATTACGGCCTCTACGAGGTTCTCCCGGGCAAGATCTGGCAGATTCGCGGCTTCGACCTCTCCAACATCAGTTTCATCAAGGGCAAGACTGGCTGGATCATTTTCGACGTCGGAACCACCCGGGAAACCGCCCGCGCCGCGCTGGACTTCGTCAACGAGAAACTCGGCAAGCGGCCTGTGGTTGCGGTCGTCTATTCGCATGCCCACGCCGACCATTTCGGCGGAATTCGCGGTGTCGTTGACGAGGCCGATGTCCGGAGCGGCAAGGTGAAGATCATCGCCCCCGAGCATTTCATGGGGCATGCCGTCTCCGAGAACATTTACGCCGGCCCGGCCATGAACCGGCGCATTATTTACGCCTACGGCCTGCTGCTACCGCACAACCCATTCGGGCATGTCGACCAGGCGATCGGCAAGACGGTCCCGTTCGGCGAAATCGGCCTGATCGAGCCGAATGTCATCGTCAGCAAGCCGATCGAGTCGATGACGGTCGACGGCGTCCGCATGGTATTCCAGAACACGCCGGGCACCGAGGCGCCGGCCGAAATGAACACCTGGTTCCCCGACTGGAAGGTGTTCTGGGGCGCCGAGAACATCGTTGGCACCATCCACAACATCTACACGCTGCGCGGCGCCTTGATCCGCGACCCGCTGGAATGGTCCAAGAAGATCAACGAGGCGCTCTACCGTTTCGGCAAGGATGCCGAGGTGATGTTTACGGCTCACACGTGGCCGCGTTTCGGCAATGCCCGCGTCGTGCAGGCGATGCGCGACCAGCGCGACGCCTACGCCAACCTGAACAACGCGGTGCTCCATCAGGCCAACAAGGGCGTAACGATCAACGAGATCCACAATGTCTACAAATTGCCGGCCAGCCTGCAGCAAAGCTGGGTGGCGCATAGCTACCATGGTTCGGAAGAGCACAACAGCCGTGCGGTGATCAATCGCTACATCGGCTACTGGGACGCCAATCCGGCCACCCTGATCCCGCTTTCACCGAAGGATTCGGCGCCCGAGTACGTCGCCATGATGGGCGGCAGCGAGAAGATTCTTGCCCGCGGCAAGCAGCTCTACGACGAGGGAAAGTATCTGCTGGCCGTCGAATTGCTCAACAAGCTGGTCTATGCCGAACCGCAGAACCAGGCCGCCAAGGATCTGCTTGCCGACAACTTCGAGCAGGTAGGCTACCAGAAGGAAAGCGTCGCCCTCCGCAACAGTTTCCTCGCCGCTGCGCTCGACCTGCGCTCCGGCATGCCCAATCTGCCCAGTCCGAAAACTGGCGGTCCGGACATGATCAAGGCACTGGCCACCGAACTATGGCTGGAGGGGCTGGCCATCCGTCTGGACACGCAGAAGGTGGGGATCTGAAGTTCATCGCAAATTTCATCACGCCCGACAATGGCGAGAAGTTCGTCGTGGAGGTCAGCAATGGCACGATGACCAGCATCAAGGGTGAGCAGGTCGCCAAGCCCGACTTCACGGTACGTATCAAGCGCAGCGAACTGGAATCGGTGATGGCCGGCAAGGCGCTGCTTGTCGATCTGCTGGGGCAGGGCAAGGCCGAGTTGATCGGCAACCGCGACGTTTTTGACCGCTTCCGTGCCACACTGGCCACCTTCCCGGCCAACTTCGAGATCATGCCGGGGACGGCCAGTGCGGCAGTGGTGGCGCCTGCGCCAAAAGCCGACCCCTTGAAGCACCAGCCAGCGGCAGGTGGCCCTGGTCAGTAAGTGGCACGTCAGCGCGGTTCGGCTGGGTGCTTGTTTCCGGTCTGATTGGAATGCACTCTGGGGAAGCGCTGACCTACTCAGGGCGGATTCAATTCTGAAGTGCAACACCTGCCGACCCCGGCTAATCAGCCATCGAGTGCAACCGCTCGACAGTGGCTTGCCCGTTGTCCGCGGTGCCCTATTTCGCTTCCAACTCGGCAATCAGCCGGTTCAGACCGGGGTTGCCCGGCAATATCTCCGCGAGTTGCTTCGCGTAGCGAAGGGCGGCTTGCCGGTCGCCGGTTTCACGGCTTATCGACAGTAGCGCACCGAGGATGTCGAGATCGTCGGGGTGTCGCTTGTTGGCGCTGCGCAGCAGGGCCAGCGCCTGCTCGCGCTTGCCAGCGGAATCGACCGCGATGGCATGGACGTAGGCATAGCGCGCGTTATCCGGGGCCAGCCTCGCCGCTTCGACGAATTCGTTAAGCGCTGCCGCCTTGTCGCCCTTGCGCGTCAACAGCAGCCCGAGAGAATGGTGCAAGTCGGCATCGCGCGGCAGCGCCGCCAGGCCCCGGCGCAACACCTTCTCCCCCTCCGGTTCGCGCCCGAGCTGGCGGAAGGCATCGGCAAGATTGACATAGGCGCCGGGAAAGCCCTTGTCGAGCGCGATGGAACGCTCGAAAGCGGCGATCGCCTCCTCTCCGCGTCCCTGCTGCAGGCGCAGATTGCCGAGGTTGACCTGGCCCGAAGGCCAGTCGGCCTCCAGCGCCAGGGCATGTTCATATTCCTGCATGGCGGCGGCACGGGCGGCGCGCTTGCCCTCCGGAATCCGGGCATCCGGTATGTCGGCGAGGAGGCGCGCCGCTTCGATGCGCACGCCGCGGACCGGGTCGGAGAGCAGCGGCGTACCACTGAGCACCCGGTTGGCTGGGTCAGCCCTGGCGATCATGCCCAGCGCGGCGATGCGCACCGAGGGGTCGGCATCCTGCAACAGCGCCCGCGCCGCCGCCAGCGTGCCGGGGTTGGTGTGGGGCTGCGCCAGCGTCGCGGCCGTCGCCCGGACGATTGCCGGCGCCGCCGGGCTGGCAGCGAGTTCGAGCAGGCCGGGCAAGGCGCGCACGCCCTGCGTTTCGCCGGCGTGCAAGGTGCTGCCGTAGTGCGGGCGCTCCCGCCAGCTCTTGCCATACCACTGGTCCATGGCGCTGGCCGCCCACTGTGGCTTCTTGTCGGTGTGGCACTGGGTACAGGCGTTGGGGCTGCCCATCGCGATCGAGAGATCGGGGCGCGGGATGCGCAGGCTGTGATCCTGACGGGCGTGGATCACCATGTAGTTCTGCGTCGGCATGTGGCAGGTGACGCACTGTGCACCCTTTCCGCCCGCCGCATGGAGGTGGTGTTTGGGCACGTCGAACTCGGCGGCGGCATGGCAGCGGGTGCACAGCGCATTGCCTTCGGCGCGCAGTTTCTGGCTGTGCGGTTCGTGGCAATCCATGCAGGTGACGCCATTCTGGTGCATCTTGCTTTGCAGGAACGAGGCCCAGACATAAACCTCCTCGCGCTGCTGGCCGTCGGCATGGTAGTTGGGTGCAGTGAGCATCGCCAGGCGATGGCTGTCTTCCAGCGGCGCACCGGGGGTCCGGTCTTCGCTCAGAGTCGAGCGGCGGGCATGGCAGGCGGCGCAACTGTTCATGCCGGCAGGATCTGCCGGCTTGTCGCGCACGGCAAATTTCGCTGTGTCGCTCGGGAATTTCCAGGCTTCGTTCCAGCGGCTTTGCAGTGAGGGCATGCCCTTGTTGTCACCGGCGCCATACGGCGGCTTGGCCTGCCTGGCCCAGTCGACGTGAGCGGATGCCGGGCCGTGGCAGGTTTCGCAGGCGACGTTGATTTCGCTGAACGTCGTCTTGTAGGTCTGGCTGGCCGCGTCGTAGCCCTTGTGCAGATTGGTCGAATGGCACTCGGCGCACTGCAGGGCCCAGTTGTGGTAGACGCCCGTCCAGTGCAGGGGATCCC
Source organism: Candidatus Dechloromonas phosphorivorans (assembly GCA_016714975.1). Classification (GTDB taxonomy): domain Bacteria; phylum Pseudomonadota; class Gammaproteobacteria; order Burkholderiales; family Rhodocyclaceae; genus Azonexus; species Azonexus phosphoriphilus. The sequence goes on from JADKBR010000003.1 coordinate 246,345, forward strand.
TGTAGTCCGTCTTCTGTTTGGGATAAAGATGGAACCAGCGCTGGCCGCCTTCGCTTTTCGGACGGGAATCCCAGGCAATCGGCAGCGCCTGGTAACGTCCGCCCGGAAACGGGATCAGATACTGCTGCAGCGGATACAGCCCGAAGGTGTAAGCGACTTCGTAGTCGGCCAGTTTGCCGTCCGGGCCATCGGTGCGCACCATGAACCTGTCGCCGCGTTTGAAGAAGGTGGACTCGACGCCATCCTTCTTGAACTTCGCGTTGGCAAAGTCGCCGAGCACGCTGGTCGCCGTGGCTTCCTGCATTGCCAGTTGGTGGTGCGAACCTGACCACAACTTGAATTCGCTCTCGTGGCAGGTCCTGCAGGTCTCGGCGCCGACATAGGTGGCGGGGACGCTCGGTGGCACGGCGTTTGACGCGACGGGGGGGGCCGCAAAAGACGTGGCGGCCGGTGCCGATACGGGGGCCGAGGACACGAAAAACAGCATCGCGACGCCAATCAACACAGCGAGCACCAAGCCGGCAACCATGAAGCGCTTGCCGCGCGGCTTCGGAGCCTCGGGGTTTGACGGCATCGGGGCGGGCTTGCCCTTGGGTGTTGGTCTTCGGGTCATCTGTGCGCGTCTTGAGGTGGGCGGTTCGAACTTCTTGTCAGGGCGGAGGGATACGCTCGTCAAACCGAATAGTAAGTCGATTCAGCACCACTCTCCATTGATGTCCGACAACCAGCGCATAACAGACCCGATCGGCGTGGCAGTCCACCTCCGCGACCTTCAATAAACGGCCAGCCCATGCCCGCATCGCAGCTGCCAGCCCCGGTTCGGCTCCAGAAGGCTCCGGTTGCGGTCAACCGCCATGGACACCGGAATTCGCTGCCAATCCAAGCCCGGTCGGCCACTGGCAACTTCCCACAACATGCCCCAAGCGATCAGGCCGCGACCGGCTCAAGACTGACAACAAATCACCGATCCGGGAACCCGCGCACGGACTTCACTGCTTCGGCCACAGGATCATCTGCGTGCAGCGAAACAGCGCGAGCTTGCGCCCGCTGGCCTCGTCGGTGACCACGGCATCCCAGACCTGCGTGGTGCGCCCCAGGTGCTGCGCCGTCGCCACGCAGGCGATGCTGCCGTCCCTGACCGTGCCCAGATGATTGCTCTTGAGCTCGATGGTGGTGAACGACTGGGCGCCCTCGGGCAGGTGAGCCAGGGTCGCATAGCCGCACGCCGTGTCGGCCAGGGCGACGACGCTGGCCGCATGCAGGAATTCGTTGGGCGCGACATGCAGCTTCCTGACCGGCATCCGGCTGGTCAGGGTATTCGGGGCGAGTTCGATGATCTCGATGCCCAGGTAGCCCGGCAGGTATTCGCTGCCGCGCTCGTTGAGAACCTCGATCGAAATCCCGGGGCGCAGAATGCTCATCATTCATTCTCCTTTTGTCAGGCTTGGGCCAGCGCTCGGGCCACCGGCGCTTCGCGAATCGGCAGGTTGATAAGGGCGGCAGCGGCGGCGAGCGCCATGTCGGCGTACCACATCCAGCCGAAGTCGCCGAAGCGGACAATCACCACGCCGCCCACGTAGGCGCCGAGAAAACCGCCGATCTGGTGGCTCAGCAGGGTGAGCCCGAACAGGGTGGCGAGGTAGCGGATGCCGAACAGCTTGCCGACGATGGCGGCGGTCGGCGGCACGGTGGCCAGCCAGGTAAAGCCTAGGCCGGCGGCGAACAGGTAGAAGTTCAGTTCGGTCCGCGGCAACAGCAGGTAGAGCCCGATCAGCACGGCGCGCGAGCCGTACATGGCGGCCAGCACGTACTTGCTGCGATAGCGCGAGATGCACGAGCCGGCGTAAAGGCTGCCAAAGATGTTGGCCAGCCCGATGATGGCCAGCGACCAACTGGCCACCGATGGCGGCAGCCCGCACAGATTCACTTCGCCCGGCAGGTGGGTCACCAGGAAGGCGATATGGAAGCCGCAGGTGAAGAACCCCGCATGCAACAACAGGTAGCTGCGATCCTTCATCGCGCCGCCGACGGTCTTCAGCACGCCGGCGTCATGCTCGGCATGCCTGACCGGCCCTTCCGCCGGCCTGGTCAGCCTGCCGACCAGCGGCAGCGCGGCCAGCGTCATCACCGCCATCGCCCACATCGCGCCCATCCAGCCCACCGACTGGATCAGCTTTTGCAGGATCGGCGCGAAGACGAACTGGCCGAACGAGCCGCCGGCGTTGATCACGCCCGAGGCGGCGCCACGCGCCTCGAGGGGCAGCCGCTGCGCCGCGGCGCCGATCAGCACCGAAAAGCTGCCGGCGCCCGAACCCATCGCGGAGAGCAGGCCGAGCGAGACGACCAGCCCGAAGCCGCTATCCATGAAGGGCGTCACGGCGCTGCCCAGCGCCATCACCAGCAGGCCGCCGACGAGCACGGTACGCGGGCCGAACCGGTCGGCCACCGCCCCGGCCACCGGCTGGATTGCCCCCCAGGTAAATTGCCCGATCGCCAGCGCCAGGCTGATCGTGGCGATGCCGAGGCCGGTCGTCGCATCGAGCGGACCGACGAACAGGCCCAGCGACTGGCGCGCCCCCATGGTCACCATCAGGATGCCGGCGGCGGCGAGCGTCGTGACCAGAATGTCGGGTCGGCCTAATGTACGCAACATGTCGAGTTTTCCCGATCGATGGTTCGCTGGTGAAGATGTCGGGCAACTATAGTTGTCAAGATCGTTGGCAAACAGCCCATAATTGGCGCCATGGCGTCAACGGATGATTGACAACGTGGCATGGCTCGGCAGTTGGGACAGTTTCGTCAAGGTCGTCGAAAGCGGCAGCATGGCCGCCGCCGCGCGCCGGCTGGACTGCACGCGGGCGCAGGTCAGCAAGCAGATTGCCGAACTCGAGCGGGCGTTCGGGGTGCGCCTTTTCGAGCGTTCGACGCGCAAGCTCAACCTGACCCCCTCCGGCGAGGTCTTCCATCAACACGCGCTGCGGGCGCTGGAAGCGATCCACGGCGCCGAGGTCGCCGTCAGGAACCTCGGCGATGCGCCACGCGGCGTTCTGCGGGTCAGCGCCTCGATCACCTTCGGGCGAATGTACATCGCCCCGCTGCTGCCGCAGGTCGTCGCCAAATATCCCGAGCTGAGCTGCGAACTGGTGCTGACCGACGCCCTCGTCGATCTCGTCGAGGACAACATCGATCTCGCGCTGCGGCTGACCAAGGCGCCGCCCGAAGATGCCGTGGCCAGGAAGCTGGTCCATATGAAACGGGTGATCTGCGGAACGCCGGCCTACTTTGCCGCGCGCGGCGAACCGCGAACGCCGCATGACCTTGCCCACCACACCTGCTTCAGCCTCATGCTGCCCGACGACGGCCGGGTCTGGCGACTGATCGACGGCGCAGGCGAAGAATTCACCATCCCGGTCAGCAGCAAGTTCAACTTCAACAACGTCGACTGCATTCTCGATGCCGTACTCGCCGGGCACGGCCTGGCCATATTGCCGACCTACCTGTGCGGCCCGGCACTGGCGCACGGCACCCTGAAGACCGTCTTCGACGATCTGGAGCCAATCAGCAGCATCGGCCGCTATCTCTACGCCTGCTATACGCCCAACCGGGTCCGCGTGCCCAAGGTCCGGGTCTTCCTTGCCGAACTGGAAGAGACCTTCAACCCAGTGCCGCCCTGGGAAAAGGCGTGACCCGAAGCGACGCAACACCCGGTGACGCTTCGTTCGCGGCAGCGGCGATCCGCCGCAAGGTCAGTACGCGCGCCTTCCTGCTGTTCCTCGAGCAAAGGCGTTGGCTGGCGTCGGCGACGGAAATCGAACGCCAGGCAATACTGTCCGGGCGCGCGTTCTCCCGCCTGCGCTTTCCATTAGCCCGCACCGGTCTACCCGCCAAGCGACGCCTCCAAGCAGGCCCGGCTGGAAGATCGACCGCCCCGGTCGCAGATCGGGGGCAACGAAGAAGCAAGGGCTCGACTTTCTTTCGTACATCGTTCCGTCACTCGCGTTCGCATGCGACTGGACCGGTTGCCGCCCCTGGCCGCAAGCCGCCGAGATCAGAACGGCGCCCCGCTCTCCACCCGTAGTTCAGAGCCTGTGAATCGAAGAGTTTCTAAGGTGCCGATGTTCCATCGGCAAACCAAACCATCACCACCCATCATGATTGCGCGGTGATGGAGTCTGGTCGCATCGATTCCTGGTTATAACAACGCGGCCTGTCGGATTGCTTCGGTAGCCCACTGGTTCAGGCTCTGTCCGTGCGCGGCGGCAGCAATTACAGCCGCTTCGTGGGTAGCAGGGTCAACCCTCAGAGAGAACTTGCCCGAAAAGTGCTTGCGCGGTTCGATACCGCGACGCTCGCAGGCTTCAAGAAACACGCGAAGGGAAGTCTCACCTTCATGCTTCAGCCCTTCCACATCGGCAGCGTAGAAGTCGGCACCGCCGTTGAGACCCACGAACTCACCCCGAAACATTTGAAGATCAGGGTCAAAGGCGATGACCGCCTGGTAGCCGTTAATCGTCATAGTATTCATGGCTTCACTCCATTCTCTTCCAACCATTTGCGAATTGCTGCAACCGCGCCCTTGTCCGTATCCGGCGACGGGTGGGGGCGGTGAAACACCCGCACTAGCCCGAACAAAAACACCTCAATGCGCGAACCTTCGCGTTCCTCAAACTCTGCGCCAAGCTCCAGGAATAGCGCCTCAATGTCGGCCCAGCGAACATTTGCCGAGACCGGTCGTGCGAAGATCAGTTCCAAAGTGCGCTGATGTTTGCGTTTCATAAGGGTATGGTAGCAAAACGCGGTATCAAAATACAGGCGGAAGAACCATTTCTGTGCCTTCAAAGAAGGCTTCACTCCACAAAAAAACACCCCAGTGGAGCCGACCATGCCCCCTGTCGCAACCAAGGTTCTCACCGCCCATATTCCGCTGCCGCTCGCTGAAAAGGTCGACCAGATGGCCGCGCGCCTGGAGCGCCCGCGAGGCTGGATCGTCAAGCAGGCGCTATCTGCCTGGATCGATCAGGAAGATGAACGCAGCCGCCTGACTCGGGAGGCGATGGACGATGTCGACGCCGGCCGCGTCATCGATCATCAGACGGTCCAGGCCTGGGCCGACAGCTTGAACACACTCGAGCCGCTGCCGGCGCCGCGTTGATGGAATTGAAGTGGACCAACAAGGGTCTGTCCGACCTCGCCCGGCCGCATGATTTTCTGGCACCGGTCAATCCGGCCGCCGCCGCGCGTGTGGTTCAGTCGCTGGCGGCTGCGCCGTCTGGCCTGCCGGCCAAGCCGCGTATCGGCGAGCGCCTTGAGGAGTTCGATCCGCGGGAAGTGCGACGAATCCTCGTTGGCCATTACGAACGGCGCTACGAAATCCAGGACCAAGTCACTTACATCCTTCGCATCTGGCATACGCGCGAGGATCGGTAGTTCCTGACTGCTCAAGTATGGCGGTTCATGCCGGGCGGCATCACAAACTTCTGGGGTTGGGCGTGATAGCGCCGAGATCAGAACGGCGCCCCGCTCTCCACCCGCAACTCGGTTGCGGTCGACGGGTGAAAAAAGGCCAAAAACGCCGCGTGCAGCAGGAGGCGCGGCGCGCGGGCGAAAACCTCCGGCGGCGCATAGAGCTCGTCGCCGAGGATGGGGTGGCCGATGGCCAGCAGGTGCACGCGCAACTGGTGCGAGCGCCCGGTTTCCGGGAAGAGGTCGACGCGCGTGGCGTCGAGCGCCGGGTCGTAGCCGACGACGCGCAGGCGGGTGAGCGAGGGCTTGCCGATGGCGTGGTCCACCATCTGGCGCGGGCGGTTGGGCCAGTCGGCGATCAGCGGCAGGTCGATGGTGCGCTCGCCCGCATCCATGCGCCCGGCCACCAGCGCGACGTAGCGCTTTTCCACCCGGCGCGTCGCGAACAGCCGGTTGAGGGCGCGGTGCATGTCCGCGCTGCGCGCCAGCACCAGCAGGCCCGAGGTGCCGAGGTCGAGCCGGTGCACCGGTAGCGCCCCAGGGTAGCGGGCCTGAACGCGGGCGCTCAGGCAATCCTGCTTGTCGGGCCCACGCCCCGGCACCGAGAGCAGGCCGGCCGGCTTGTCGACGACGAGCAAATCGTCGTCGATGTAGCGGATGCCGAGGCCTTCGTCGGGCGGGGGTTGGTAGGTTGGCGAGTGCTCGCTCACGAGAGGTGGTTGCTGCAGACGGTCAGGGTTTTTCGGGAAGGCGAAGGCTATCCCAAATAGCGACTTTACGTGCAACCAGCCAGCAGCGTCGGAGCCGCCCCTGCCCTATTTCACAGCCGAATGAGGCCCGCACCGAGTTGCTTGCGGTCGACCGCGAAAATTGATCGATTTCGCCGTTGGCGCCTCGTGAGAAAGAAACCTGGTAGGCTGCGCAAAACCACGCGCCCCACCCGAATGCCTGACTCAAGCGGTTACTACGCAGAAAACGCTTCGCAGTTCTTCATGGATACAGTCCATGTGGACATGACCGCTTTCTACGAAGAGTTTCTATCCACCATCCCCAGAGGTGGGTTGGTGCTCGACGCGGGATGCGGCTCGGGCCGCGACACAAAAGAATTTCTCAGCCGTGGCTACCGCGTTGTTGCCTTTGACGCATCGCCAGAAATCGCCAACCTTGCGCATCAACATACCAACCACCCGGTTGGCGTCCGCGCTTTCCTCGAGGTCAATGAGGAAGCCAGCTACGACGGCATTTGGGCGTGCGCAAGTTTGTTGCACGTTCCCGAAGCGACTCTCTCCGAAGCATTCTTCAGACTGTGGCGAGCCCTCAAGCCTGATGGCGTCATCTATGTCAGCTTCAAACTCGGCAATGGCGAACGCCGTGACGGCAATCGCCATTTCACCGATGCAACCGAGCCGCGCTTGCGCTCATGGCTTCAAGGGCTTGCTGATATCGAATCGATCCGCTGCTGGATGACAGAGGATCAGCGCCCGGGGCGCAGCGAGCGGTGGTTAAACGCAGTCATTCGTCGCCAACCAGCAGAACATAGTCGGGTCGTCGCTGGCGGATCGAATCACTTTCTTCCCCATCTTTGCGCCGCTATAGCGCAAGCGGACGAAATTGATTTTGCCGTTGCCTTCATCAAAGTAACCGGTCTCCGGCTGTTGCTGCCAGACCTGTTAAGTGCACTGAACGCCGACGGCACACGCTCACGCCCGCCGGCACGCTTCCGGGTAGTAACCAGCGACTACTTGGATGTAACAGACCCTGAGGCTTTACGTCTCCTCATGCTTCTTCAGGCGCACGGTGCCGAAGTGCGGGTTTTCGAAGCCGCAGGCAGTAGCTTTCACATGAAGGCGTATCTGTTTGCGCACTTTCAAGAACTGCCATCCGGCGGCCCGCAACTCAGAGGCACGGCCTTTATCGGATCGAGCAACATCAGTCGCCAAGCGCTTAAGGATGGATTGGAGTGGAACTATCGAATCGACTATCCCGCGGATGCCGGATACCTCGAAGCACGCGCCCGATTTGAAGAACTCTACTGCGCCCTGAAGACTGTCCCGCTCACTGACGGTTGGATTGACGAGTACGAGGCACGTCGTATTACCCCACCGCGAGCGATCAGCCCTGGAACACAGGAAGCCGAGCTGCCACCCATTCCTACGCCCGTTCAGGAAGACGCCCTCGCCGCCCTGAGCGCAACGCGACAAGAAGGTTATCGGCGCGGGCTGGTTGTTCTTGCCACAGGACTAGGCAAAACATGGCTCGCCGCTTTCGATGCCCAGCAACAAGGTGCGCGGCGCGTGCTGTTTGTCGCGCACCGAGAAGAAATTCTTGAACAAGCGGCAGAGACTTTCCTGCGAATTCGACCCCGCGCCCGTGTCGGTTTCTACATGGGGCAGACGCGGGACGTCGAGGTCGATGTGCTATGCGCTTCCGTTCAAACGCTCAGCCGCGCGGCTCACTTGGAGCGTTTCGCAAAACAGCATTTCGATTACGTCGTGATTGACGAGTTTCACCATGCGGCAGCGGCAACCTATCGCCGCTTGCTCAACCACTTCGTGCCACAGTTTCTACTTGGGCTAACCGCCACGCCAGATCGAAGCGACCAATCCGACATCCTTTCGCTGTGCGATGACAATCTGGTCTATGTCTGCAACCTGTTTGCTGGCATAGAAAGTGGACTCCTTGCGCCCTTCCACTACTACGGGATCTTCGACGAATCGGTAAATTACAAGGAGCTTCCGTGGCGGAACGGGCGCTTTGACCCAGAAGAGCTCACCAACAAACTGGCTACTCTTGCCCGCGCACGTCACGCCCATCAGCAATGGCGAGAGAGGCGGCTGACCAGAACGCTCGCCTTTTGTGTCTCCATCCGCCACGCCGAATACATGGCCACCTATTTCTCGCAAGTCGGCATTGCCTCGGCGGCAGTCTATGCGGGATCGGAACTGAGCCGTGGCGACGCACTGGAACGACTGGCCAATCGTCGCCTGGAAGTGATCTTCTCGGTCGACTTGTTCAATGAAGGTGTCGACCTGCCCAGCATCGACACCGTGATGCTGCTGCGGCCTACCGAATCCAAGATTCTATTTCTGCAGCAACTCGGCCGCGGGCTCCGGAAGTCCAGTGAGAAGTCACACCTGGTCATCCTCGATTTCATCGGTAACCACCAGAGTTTCCTTCACAAGCCGCAAGCACTCTTGGGAGCCGGGCAGAGCTTCAAGCAGATCGCCGAGTTCGCCCGCAGGTACGAACAGAAGCGGCTAGACCTTCCTCCCGGCTGCTTCGTGAATTTCGACCTGCAGCTCATCGAATTCCTGAAATCACTGGACACCGAGGGGATCGCCAAGGATTACGAAGCACTCAAGGCAACGCTTGGGCGCCGCCCATCGCTGGCAGAGTTCTATCGCGCCGGTGTGAGCATTACCGCAATGCGACGGCAGTTTGGAAGCTGGTTTGAATTCGTCACTTCGCAGGATGACCTTTTGGCAGACGAGGCGGATTGCGTCCGGGCACACAAGGATTTCCTGCGTGAGGTGGAAACCACCTCCATGACCAAGAGCTTCAAGATGGTTCTTCTCGAAGCCTTCCAGGAACTGGGTGGTTGGAGCAGCAACCCCGCACTCAGCGTGCTTGCCGAACAGTCATGGCAAGTTCTTCAGCGCCGGCGCCCGCTGCTCTCTGATCTGCCCGACCAGATGCGCAGCGCAACAGGTTCAGCTCCAACGGGGTGGCTGGCGTATTGGAAAAACAACCCGATCAATGCCTGGACCGGTGGAAATCTCGCGGATCGCGGCCGCGCCTACTTCCATGCAGACAACGAGCATCTGCGACCCAGCTTCAATGTCCCGGAACAACAACGCGACAGCCTCCCCGCACTCGTACAAGAACTGGTCGACTATCGCCTCGCGGCCTATGAGGTCAGAAGGAGCAGTTCGGAGCCCGCTAACAATGTAGTGCCGTTCAAGCGGCCGACTTCGGACCGAACGACCCTCGCCTACTTCCCAAATCTCAAAATCGCTTGTGGTCACTTCAAAACAGGAACGGCTGACTCCGAGGAGCATCGCAGCCTCGGCCCCGGTCACGGTCGACTCGATCCCGCCCGGCATTTCATCGCCCGTGCGTCCGGCAATTCGATGGACGGCGGCAAGAACTCAGTTCGTGATGGCGACTATTTACTGCTGGAGCTAATCACCTCTGGCAGCGCTGGTTCAATCACAGGAAAAACCGTCGTAATCGAGCGACAAGACCAAACCGGCGACAATCAATACCTACTTCGTGTTGTTACCAAAGCGGCTGATGGCAAGTATGTTCTGAAGGCAAACAACCCAGCCTATGAGGACCTGCTGGCCTCGGAAGAAATGCAGACCCGCGCCCGACTACTTGGCGTTCTCGACCCGCTGGAACTTGTGATTGGGAACACTTTCAAGCGTGACGAGATTCCTGCGCTGTTTGGCGAGCAATTCAATCGAGCGGTATGGGAGACGGGACACGTCGTTATCAAGAGCGCCAACACCCACGTGCTTCTGGTAACACTCAACAAGCAGGGGAGCGCCGCAGAGCACCGCTATATCGATCACTGGATCGACGAAGATGCCTTCCATTGGCAAAGCCAAAATTCGACCAAGCCGGAATCAAGTCGTGGGAAAGCCATAATCGAACAGGCAAGGCTCGGAACCAAGATTCACCTGTTTGTGCGAGCGAACAAGCTGGAGGCCGGCAGAGCCGCCCCATTCATCTATTACGGGCAAGTTCGCTATCACAGCCATTCTGGCAGTGCACCGATCAGCGTGGTTTTCAAGATCGAAAGCTAAGCGGAGATTTCAGCGAATGCCTGCGTCTCAGCCGCGCCGCGCCGGAAGCCTGCTTCAAACTCAAGAATAGCCGCACGTTCGTCGAATGCTTCCTGCAGGGCAGGATCGTCGAAGTAGATGGGCCAAGGCCGCTCTATCGCTGCTTCAGCTGGAAGGCGTGCCACTCGTTGCGGCGTGGAGGGCGACACTGAGGTACCGAATTCGTGCTCAAGGCATCCTTGTTGGACCTCCGCGCAGAGTTGCTTGAAGAATGCCTCGTTTTCGGAATGGCGATAGAACTCCCAGCACCGAGCTTTGTTATTGAAATGCCCATGATGGTTGCGCCCGAGCAGCTTGATTCTTTCAAAGACTGAATCAGGCGCATATCCGTGTATTTTCAGCGAGACCCGTTGCTCGTTTCGGCCGACTCTTGCCGTACAGCGGCCGAGGCGAACCTTAAAGTCCTCGATATCTCTGTAGCGCCTGCGGGCCTCCTCCTTCCTTTTTCGTTCAGCTTCATCCGCGTCGAGCTTGGCAAGCAATGCATCTTCTTCGTCTTTTCGCGCGGCTCTGATCTGCCCTTCTAGTTGGTCGAGCGTGTCCTCCCCCACATGATCCCTGGCGTGGGCAAGCCAAACAGACTGATCTGATGTCTGGAACAGGCGGGCTTCCAGTGCCTCATGAATCTGATCGGGCGGGAGTTGGTCGATGTCTGCGATGTCGATTTCCAGGACGGAGTAGCCCTGGCGTTCAAGCCAGTCCTGCTTGTCGAAGTCGACGGCATTGGTATTCCGGATTTCTATCGCCAAAGGGCGCCCTTCCAGCGACGCAAAGACATCCGGGCGCCGCGAGCCGCCTTCGGACCTACTGTCGCCGATCGTCTTTTCTTGCGTGCAATCTGCCAGCATTTGAAGACCAGCAGGTTGCACATCGACGGTAATCATTTCGGTCCACACACGCTTCTTGCCGTGAATGGTCCGCGAGAGCTGCCTGTGTGGCACGAAAACGCAGCCTCGCTCGGCAACCATCTGTTTCGCCATGCGATGGATGGCGGCTTCGGCTGCATGTTGGCAATTCGTCTCTTCATCATGCGCGAAATACCAAACTCGAATGGCGCCTTGCCTTGCCTGTAATCGGACACCGCAGGCTGCACAGATACACTCACATGCGCGCCCGTTGGCAACTTCCGTGACGGTAACCATGCGCTGACTGGGTATGTGCCAACCGAATGGAATAACATGTTTCAGATTGCTGTTTTTTTGCATTTTGCTTGGCCTCGTTTGATGACAAGGGCCAAGCTAGGCCTTGACGGCGTCCGTCAGTAGTCAGTTTGAGTCATTTGAGGGTGGGTTTATGGTGAGCGAAGTTGAATTGCATCAATCGGTTGTGATGGCAATAGGGGAGGTTCAGCCGAGTGACTATGTGCGACTTTCAGAGATCCTGATCGAGGCGATTCCAAGCGACAGAAGACAGATGTGGAGTGGGAAGGTGATGGCGTATCTGGCATCGCAGACGGCTCTTTCAGTAGCGCAGGGGAAAGGGCCACCGCGTTTGCCAACCAAGGCAATTCATGTGGACCTGGAGGGCAATCCCAACCAGGAGCCATCCGCGTGGCTGAGTTCGATCTGGAAGGATATTGAAAGCCGCCACTACCCGGAAATTGAGGAAAGGGTGATTGATCTTTGTCGTCAGGCGGGATTGCCGGTGTATCCGGTCCTGGAGAAGGACAACGGAAAGCCTGCGTTTTATTGCCTGGGTACGAAAGCCTTGCCACCCTCGGAATCTACGGTGACCGAAGACGACCATGAACCGCCGCCGAACACCGTGCGTTACAAACGCGATCTTTCGTTGGAACTGTCGTGGCTTGGCAAGCTGTTCTTCAACCAGGGACTCAAGTGGACACCTTTCAAGCGCTACAGCTACCTGTCTTGGCAGCTACTATTTTTGATAAGCGTAGCCGTATTTGAATTCCTGCTCTGGTTGATTCTTTGGTACCGAAAAGAACCGGCGACTGGCCAGGATTTGCTGCTGATTGCAATTGCTATTGGGTTGCCGTGGGCTGCGTATTGGCACTTCGGCGGGATCTTTCGCCTGTTTGAGGACAGGATCATGATTGCTCCTGACTGGATGCTGGCCTGGAAGGAGTTTGGCGCAACCGTCGAAATCAATCGCTCGAAAGATGCAGATACGCCAAGCACGATCCTTGTGCAGCGTTACTCTGCCATCTGCCCGATCTGTGGGTGGATGGTGAAGTTGGATCGGGGTGAACCTGACTTCCCGCGTCGAATCGTTGGACGCTGCGAGGAGCATCCGCGAGATGCATGTATTGTCATTCGATCGCAGTTCGAAGCGAGGGGTTTTACTTCAGTCCAGGGTGAGTCTACCCAGTCAATCGCCTGTATAAGGTTTTGCGATAATCCGGTCGGATTAAGGAGCACATTACCTAGCGGGGTTTTCAGTGCTCGTAGGACTTCGCTTATTCGATCACGTCGAAATTGGAGGTTTGAAAAGCAACTAACCGCTACCATCCTTCCGGAGATCGGCATTAGCAGTCAGCCGAGAAAGCTGGGATGAAAGTCGGCATTTTTCGCTAAAAGCCGCCGTCGAATCAAAAGAGAAGCCACCGTTCTCGTCAAGAGATGAACATGACCCCCGACTATCTCGTCGGCAACGAGCTGATTGTTTGGAGACAAGTTGAGGAGTTCCGGGGCGAGTAGACACTTGGGCGCGACGCGAAAGTGCGTCGCCTCATGCGTTTCTAAGCTAAGCAATTCCTGCCGTGGGCGGGTGGTAATCGTGGCCGCGCTAAACGGGCGGAGAATAGAATCATCGAGACCGGTATTCCGGGTGAGAGAAAGATATGACAGACCTGATTTCTGTGTACGAGCCAGTCAAGGCCACGGGCAAGCCGCGGGTCGTGTTCATCCACGGATTGGACGGGGATATACGCAAGACTTGGATGGCAGATCCAAAGGACCAGGGCACGCTCTGGCCGCGATGGGTCGGTGAGGACACCGGCTGTCCAGTTTGGCTGCTGGGCTATGGTGCAGCATTGACCCGCTGGAAGGCAGATGCCGCGGCGCTGCCTCGGCAGGCGACCGCGGTCATTGAGCGCCTAAGCAACGAGCCGAACCTCTTCGAGGGGCCCCTGATCCTGATAGGGCACAGCCTCGGGGGGCTGGTCATCAAGACTGCTTTGCAGCACGGGATTCTCCGAGATGTCGAACGCCATAGAGAACTTGCGTGCAACATCAAGGGAATTGCGTTTGTGGGGACACCGCACTTTGGGTCGAAGCTGGCTACCATCGCGGCTTGGACTCACTTCATGAGAGCCAACCCCCAGGTGAGTGACCTACGTCTCGACGATGCACATCTGGAGACGCTGAACCAGTACTTCTTGAAGCTGCGCGCAGACCTTGGCTTCAAGACGCGCACCTTCATGGAGACCCAGCCCGTCAGGCTGCCATGGTGGTTGGGGGGCCGACTGTTGCCTGGCGTGACCATCGTCTCGCCTATGAGTTCCGAGGCGCACGTCCCCGGAGAGGTCGGTATCCCTATTGAGGCCGACCACATAACCATTTGTAAGCCGAAAGACCGCAATGCGGCAATTCATTCATCACTCATTGCATTCATCCGCGAAGTGGAAACTGCCGCGACGCCACCTGCAACAGTGAACACTTTCGCACCCTTGGCTTCAGAGAACATCGAGGCAATATCGCCAGAGGATAGAACCGACACTTCGGTGCACTTGGCCTTTTCAACGTTCGGGGTGTACCTAGATGCCGATACCGATGCGCCGATCTGCACAAGCGTTTGCATCGTGACCGACGCACCGGACCGCTTACGTCAGCAACTTCAGCAGATTCCAGTGCTGATTCAGAACAACCCCTTGGTCAACGTCGCAGCGAAGAGCCGTGCTCAGGGCATGACCTTACAACAGTTGTTAGAGGACCCAGGGGCCAGAGCAGTAGTGCTTCGCGAACTGGAGGTCATGTCATTCTCGGCCTATATGTACTACTGCCCTAAGGAGGCGTTCGACAAGCTGCCCCGCGAAGATAGGGTACACAAGCTCTTCGTCGGTCCTTTGGTGCATCGTCTTAGTAAGAAAGGCGAACGTTTTGAGCAGGCACACGCTCACCTAGTCGACATGCCCGTCTACCTCAAAGAAGCCGCCGAAGCAGTGCATTCGGCTTATCACCGTGCCGTCGATGTTCCGCGGCCCGGTGCCAATAAGTACGCGGTGCTGGAGGACCTTGCTGCGCTGATAGCTCGGGCTTGCGCCCGTCATCTGTCCGCGCCAGATGACGCGGAGAGCGCTAACCTGTTCGAGAGCCTCCGCACCCGTATCAGGTACGCCGAGGATGTGGCAACGGGCGTGAAGCACAAGCGAGATGTAAACCCTCTGCCTTAGCCTTGCCCTTCGTCGCAGTCGGGGAGAGGCTTGTACGGATCACGGTTGGACCGTGCTTTGTCGAAAATCTGCTGCCACTGGCGGACCAAATGCGGCTCGATTGAACCCGCGTACCTGAGCATCCCAGAAAGCCAAGCTTCCGCTCGTAGCGCCTCGTCGACACCAACCTTATTCCAGTGGTCGGTCAGCCCATGTTTCTCGATGTGGTACATCACCAGCCGCAAACGGTGCTTCAGCCTTTTCGGCAGCCTCGGCCGGTTCGGGTCGGCGACCGTCAGCCCGGTTACGTACTGACTCCGGCCTTTGTATTGTCGGTAGCACTGGTCGTGGCGAAGCTTGAAGCCGCAGCTCTCAAGAATTTCTCTCACCGAGTCGTCGGAAGGAACCTCGTCGCCTGAGAAAGATAGATCGTCTGCATAGCGCGTGTAGGCACAGTTGTGCGAGCGCGACAGACGCAAAAATGCCTGGTCCATGCCAAAGCAGACCAAGTTTGCAATAGTAGGGCTGCAACGCGTCCCTTGCCGCAGCAATCCGTCGATAGTGCACGCCTTTGAGAGCACATCTGCCATAGGAAGGGCAGTTCCTTCTGCCACAAGCGCATTCCTCACCTGCTCAGTAGTGATGGCGTCAAAAAACCCCTTGATGTCCGCATGCAGCAACACATTGGCGGCGAGATGCTTCTCCGCATTGGTTCGAGTGGAACGCTTCTTAAGGAAACCCTGAACGTGGTCACCGAAGACCGTGCTATTGGTGACAATCATCGACAGGGCGCGATGAAATGATGCCAATCGGCCCTCGCGGGCTTCAAAAACAATTCTGAACTCGCCTTTGCGGCGGCGGCCACGCTTGCGAATTTTTAGTACGTTGTAGAAGGACTTCTGGTCCAAGCTATTTGAGTAAGCCTCGATGAAGTCGCGCTCGATGCCGCACGCACGCGCAACATCGTCCAAGGACTTTAGGTTTTTCAGGATCGCAGTCGTCATATATGGGCGGCAACGACGAGATGGATGATGTCAGGTCTTAAGGTACGGGTTCGAACTCAAACCCACGGAAATCTTCCGCGACCGGTCATCACGCCGTTGCCGTTGCCGAGCATAGCAGAGATTGTTCGCAGCTTGAAAAGCGCATTAGTGGCGCGAGGAAAGCCCCGAACGGGCGAGTGTCCGACCGAGTAACGCGCTAGCAAGCGTTAACAAGCGATTTCCGATAGGCAGCCTACGCGCAAGGAGTTGCAACTATCGGTCTGGCCAGAAATCCACTTGCGAATCGGCTGCTTGGCGTTGATCCGAATGGCTGCATTTGGCTTATGGTAGCTGCCATTGCACACCGGTACTTCGAACTGCCGCTCAGGCCGAGCTGCTGACTGATAGCCTTCGACGTTGTACAACAGCAATGTGATGAGTAACCGGCCGTTAGGTTCTGGTGGTTCTCGATGACCTCAACGACTGAAGTTGGCCGATGGCGGTCCGACAACCAATCGAAGCACCCGGCGTGTCCACACAAATCCCGCTGCTGCGGTCGACCCCGAAAAACAGCCAATTTTCAGGCGGCGCCTTACAGCGACATCGCGGCCAGCGGGCCGTCCTGCGGGAAGTGCTCGGCGAAGGCGGGGTCGGCGGGCGGGTTGCTGCCGTCGGCCAGCGTCAGGACGGCGTCGAGGTGAGGCTCGGAGGCCGGCGTCCGGTAGCGGACCGCAGGCGAGCGGCGCGTTCACCGCGGCGACGGCATTCAAGACCTTGGGATCAGGCATCGGGCAATGATACATTCTCCATTCACGCGCAGAATCGATCGGTAGCGCAACGCCCCTGGCGCGCCGCCGGCCGCATCCGAACAAGAATCCCTGGAGAAAGACATGTCCCATCCCCTGCTCGAAAAGCACCGCGCCACGCTCGAAGGCGCGCTGCACGCGATCGCCACCCGCGGCTACTGGTCGGCCTACAATGAAATGCCCAGCCCCAAGGCCTACGGTGAAACCGCCCCCGAGGACGGCAAGCTGGCCTTCGAAGCCCACCTCGGCGAGGACTTCGCGCTGGGCCAGCCCGGCCAGACCGCCTGGCATGGCGGCGAGGAGTCGCCCTACGGCATCGAATTGAACGTGACCTACCCGGTGTGCGACATCGACGGCCTGATCGCCGCCGGCGAGCAGGCGATGCCCGGCTGGCAGGCCGCCGGCGCCGACGGCCGCACCGGGATCTGCCTGGAAATCCTCGACCGCCTGAACCGGCAGAGTTTCGAACTGGCGCACGCGGTGATGATGACCACCGGCCAGGGCTGGATGATGGCCTTTCAGGCCGGCGCCCCGCACGCTCAGGAACGCGGCCTCGAGGCCGTCGCCTACGCTTACCGCGAACAGCGCTTCGTGCCGCACGAGGCGACCTGGGAAAAGCCGCAGGGCAAGAACCCGCCACTGGTGCTGAAGAAGCACTTCGAGATCGTCGGCCGTGGCGTCGGCGTCGTCGTCGGTTGCGGCACCTTCCCGACCTGGAACACCTATCCCGGCCTGTTCGCCGCGCTGGCGACCGGCAACGCGGTCATCGTCAAGCCGCACGGCAACGCCATCCTGCCCGCCGCGATCACCGTCCGGACGATCCGCGCCGTGCTCGCCGAGAACGGCATCGACGCCGACCTGGTCACGCTGTGCGTGCCGGCCGAGCGCGAGACGACGCAGAAGCTGGTCACCCACCCTGCGGTCAAGTCGGTCGATTTCACCGGCGGCAACGTCTTCGGCCAGTGGCTGCTCGACCACTGCCGCCAGGCGCAGGTCTATGCCGAGCTGGCCGGCGTGAACAACATCGTCATCGACTCGACCGACGCCTACAAGCGCATGCTCGGCAACCTCGCCTTCACGCTGGCGCTGTACTCGGGCCAGATGTGCACGACCTCGCAGGCGATCCTCGTTCCCGCCGGCGGCATCGCTACCGACGACGGCCACAAGTCGTTCGACGAGGTGTGCGCCGACCTCGCCCGAGCCGTCACCGGCTTCCTGGCCAAGCCGGAAGTCGCGCACGCCGTCCTCGGCGCCATCCAGTCCGCCGATACGCTCAGGCGCATCGAGGAAGCCGGCTCGGGCACGCTGGGCACGGTCATCCTCGCCCCGACGCGCCTGGAGAACCCGGAATTCCCGAAAGCCGAGGTGCGCACGCCGGTCCTGCTCGCCTGCGACGCCGGCGACGAGGCCGCGTACATGGAAGAGCGTTTCGGGCCGATCGCCTTCATCGTCAAGGTGGCCGATACCGCCGCCGCCATCGCGCTGTCCGAGCGCATCATCACCACCCACGGCGCGCTGACCGCCGGCGTCTATTCGACCAGCGCCGAAGTCATCGACGCGATGACCGCCGCCACCTGGCGTTCCAAGGTCGCGCTGTCGATCAACCTGACCGGCGGCGTCTTCGTGAACCAGTCGGCGGCCTACTCCGACTACCACGGCACCGGCGGCAACCCGGCGGCCAACGCCTCGTATTCGGATTCGGCCTTCGTCGCCAACCGCTTCCGCGTCGTCCAACGCCGCTACCACGTCTGAGAACCGACCATGAATTTCGAAAACATCAAACTTGAAGTCCAGGACGGGATCGCCCGCCTGACCCTGAACCGTCCCGACAGGCTGAACAGCTTCAACGACGCCATGCATGCCGAGCTGCGCGTGGCGCTGGACGCGATCCAGAACCGCGAGGGTGACGCCGCCGGGGCGCGCGTCCTGGTGCTGACCGGCGCCGGGCGCGGCTTTTCGGCCGGGCAGGACCTCGGCGACCGCGCCATGCAGATCGCGAACGGCAGGATGCCCGACGTCGGCAATGTCGTCGAAGCCAACTACAAGCCGCTGGCGCTGCGCCTGCAGAACCTGCGCGTGCCGACCATCGCCGCCGTCAACGGCATCGCCGCCGGCGCCGGCTGCTCGGTGGCGCTGGCCTGCGACCTGGTCGTCGCGACGAAATCCGCCGCCTTCCTGCAGGCGTTCAGCAAGCTCGGCCTGATCCCCGACACCGGCGGCACCTGGTTCCTGCCGCAGCGCGTCGGCATGGCGCGCGCCATGGGCCTCGCCCTGCTCGCCGAGAAGCTGCCGGCGGAGAAGGCGGCCGAGTGGGGCCTGATCTGGCAATGCGTCGAGGATGACGATTTCGCGGCGACCATCGACGGCCTCGCCGCGCAGCTCGCCAGGATGCCGACCAAGGCGCTGGTGCGCACCCGCCAGGCGATGCACGCGGCCCCCGGCCACACGCTCGAACAGCAGCTTTCCTTCGAGGGTGGCTTCATGCGCGAACTCGCCTGGAGCCCCGACTACGCCGAAGGCGTCAAGGCCTTCACCGAAAAGCGCGCGCCCAATTTCATCGGCGACTGAGCAGTGAGCGCCCTGACCAGGGATTCGCTGATTGCCGTCGTCGGCGCCGGGGCGATGGGTTCGGGGATCGCCCAGGTCGCGGCCGTCGCCGGCCACCGCGTCAGGCTGCTCGACAACCGGCCCGATGTCGCCGCCCGCGCCGTCGCCGCGATCCGCGCGCAGCTCGCGAAAATGGCCGAGAAAGGACGGTTGACCGCAGCCGATGCCGCCGCTGCCGGGATGCGGCTGCTCCCCGCCCACGAGATCGCCGACCTCGCCGACGCCGGCCTGGTCATCGAGGCCATCGTCGAGGATCTGCAAGAGAAGCAGGCGCTCTTTGCCGATCTCGAAGGCATCGTCGGCCGCGACTGCATCCTGGGCACCAACACCTCGTCGATTTCGGTCACCGCCATCGGCGCCGCGCTGCGCCACCCCGAGCGCCTGGCCGGCCTGCATTTCTTCAACCCGGCGCCGCTGATGGCGCTGGTCGAGGTCGTCTCGGGGCTGGCCACCGACCGCGCCGTCGCCGAAACGCTGTTCGACACGGCCGCCGCCTGGGGCAAGACGCCGGTCCATGCCAGGTCGACGCCCGGCTTCATCGTCAATCGCGTCGCCCGCCCTTACTACGCCGAGGCGCTGCGCCTGGCGCAGGAGGGCGCCGCCGACTGCGCGACCATCGACGCCGTCATGCGCGAGGCCGGCGGCTTCCGCATGGGGCCGTTCGAGCTGATGGACATGATCGGCCTCGACGTCAATTTCGCCGTCACCAGCTCGGTCTGGCGCGGCTTCTTCCACGACCAGCGCTTCCAGCCCTCGCTGCTGCAGCAGGATCTGGTCGACGCCGGACGCCTCGGCCGCAAGAGCGGGCGCGGCTTCCACGATTACCGCGAGGGCGCCGCGCCGCCGGCGCCGAACAGCGAGCCCGCGCAACCCGCCCCCGCGAAAATCACCCTTTTCGGCGGGTCGACCGCAACCTATGCCCTCGCCGGCCGCCTTGCCGCCGCCGGCGTCGCCTTCGAGCGCCGGGCCGCAGGCGACGGCCGCGTTGCCGAGGCCGACGGCGCCGCGCTCTACGTCACCGACGGCCGCAGCGCCACCCGCCGCGCCGCCGAATCCGGCAACGCCGACACGGTGCTGATCGATCTCGCGCTCGACTACGCCACGGCCGGCCGGATCGCCGTCGCCGCTGCCGAACAATGCCGGCCGGCCGCCCTGGCTGCCGCCGTCGGCCTGCTCCAGGCGGCCGGGATGGCCGTCTCGCGTTTTGGCGACGTGCCCGGACTGGCAGTCATGCGCACCGTCGCCATGCTCGCCAACGAAGCCGCCGACGCGGTCAACCAGGGCGTCTGCAGCGCCGCCGCCGCCGACTCCGCGCTGTGCCTCGGCGTCAATTATCCGCGCGGGCCGCTGGCCTGGGCCGACGCCATCGGCCTGCCCGCCGTCCGCGAGGTGCTGGCCAACCTCGGCGCCGCCTATGGCGAGGATCGCTACCGGATCTCTCCCCTCCTCCACCAGAAGGTTTTCGCCGCAAGGAACTTCCATGATTGACGATGTGATCGCCAAGGACTCCCCCGAAGTCGTCGCCGAGGATGTCGCCCGCGCCATGTGGCCGCGCGACCACGCCAGCCAGCTGCTCGGGCTGCGCATCCTGACCATCCGGCCGGGGTATTCGCGGCTGCTGATGACGGTGCGTCCGGACATGGTCAACGGCCACCACATCTGCCACGGCGGCCTGATCTTCACGCTCGCCGACAGCGCCTTCGCCTACGCCTGCAACAGCTACAACAAGAACACCGTCGCCTCGGCCTGCCACATCGATTTCCTGGCGCCGGCCAAGGAGGGCGACATCCTCGAGGCCGAGGCCGTCGAGCAGTCGCTGTCGGGCCGCACCGGCGTGTACGACGTGACCATCAGGACGCGCAACGGCAAGGTCGTCGCCCTCTTTCGCGGCAAGTCCTACCGCATCAACGGCGAGGTCATCGCCGGCCTGCAGCATGCCGATGAGCCGCGCTGACCGCTACCGGGAACAACAACCATGACCGTCAAGAAACCCCTGCCCGGCGATCTCGAGCCGATCGAGACCGCCAGCCGCGACGAGATCGCGGCGCTGCAACTGGCGCGCCTGAAGTGGTCGCTGCGCCACACCTGGGACAACGTCGCCCCCTACCGCCGGAAGTGCGCGGCCAGCGGCGTCCATCCCGACGACCTGAAGACGCTCGCCGATCTCGCCTTGTTCCCCTTCATGACCAAGGCCGACCTGCGCGACAACTACCCGTTCGGCCTGTTCGCCGTGCCGCGCCAGCAACTGCGCCGGCTGCACGCGTCGAGCGGGACGACCGGCAAATCCATCGTCGTCGGCTACACGCAGAACGACCTCGACCACTGGGCCGACCTGATGGCGCGCTCGATCCGCGCCGCCGGCGGCCGCGCCGGCGACATGGTGCATGTCGCCTACGGCTACGGCATGTTCACCGGCGGCCTCGGCGCCCACTACGGCGTCGAGCGCCTCGGCTGCATCGCCGTGCCGATGTCCGGCGGCCAGACCGAAAAGCAGGTCCAGCAGATCATGGATTTCAAGCCGGAAATCATCATGGTCACGCCGTCATATTCGCTGGTCATCGCCGAGGAATTCGAGCGCCTGGGCATCAAGCCGGACGAGATTTCGCTGCGGGTCGGCCTCTTCGGCGCCGAGCCGTGGGGCGAGGGCATGCGCGGCGAGATCGAGAAGAAGCTCGGCATCGACGCCATCGACATCTACGGCCTGACCGAGGTGATCGGCCCCGGCGTCGCCAGCGAATGCATCGAGACCAAGGACGGCCCGGTGATCTGGGAAGACCATTTCTACCCCGAGATCATCGACCCGGAAACCGGCGCGGTGCTGCCCGACGGCGACGTCGGCGAACTGGTGTTCACCTCGCTGACCAAGGAAGCCTTCCCGGTCATCCGCTACCGCACGCGCGACCTGACCCGCCTGCTGCCGCCGACCGCCCGCGCGTTCCGCCGCATCGGCAAGATCACCGGGCGCTCCGACGACATGCTGATCATCCGCGGGGTCAATGTCTTTCCGACCCAGATCGAGGAGCAGATCCTGCGCGACCAGCGCCTGTCCGGCAATTACCAGGTCGTCGTCACCCGCGACGGCCACCTCGACAACCTGGAAGTGCGCTGCGAAGTCCAGCGCGAGCTTTCCGGCCAGTTGCGCAAGGCCGACATCCAGGCCATCGGCAAGGAGTTGCAGCACCGGATCAAGACCATCGTCGGCGTGTCGACCCTGGTCGCCGTCATGGAGTTCGACACCATTCCGCGCACCCAGGTCGGCAAGGCCCGCCGCGTGATCGACGAACGCGCGAAGCAGAACTGAGGAAAGAAAAATGACCCCCACGCTCACGTTGTTCGCTGCCCCCCAGGGGGGCGCCACCTCCCTTGGGGCGGCCCGGCGGGAGGTTCGCCGATGACCGAAGCCTTGATCTGCGACGCCATCCGCACCCCGATCGGCCGCTACGGCGGCGCGCTGTCCGGCGTGCGCGCCGACGACCTCGGCGCCATCCCGCTCAAGGCGCTGATCGAACGCAACCCGCGGGTCGACTGGGCCGCCGTCGACGACATCATCTACGGCTGCGCCAACCAGGCCGGCGAGGACAACCGCAACGTCGCGCGCATGGCCGGCCTGCTCGCCGGGCTACCGGTCGACGTGCCGGGGACGACGGTGAACCGCCTGTGCGGCTCCGGGATGGACGCGGTCGGCCTCGCCGCCCGCGCGATCAAGTGCGGCGAGGCTGAGCTGATGATCGCCGGCGGCGTCGAGAGCATGTCGCGCGCCCCGTTCGTCATGGGCAAGGCTGAGACGGCGTTCGCGCGCAACGCGGCGATCTTCGACACGACCATCGGCTGGCGCTTCGTCAATCCGGCGATGAAGAAGCTCTACGACACGCATTCGATGCCGCAGACCGCCGACAACGTCGCCGCCGAGTTCGCCATCTCGCGTGTCGATCAGGATGCGTTCGCCTTGCGCAGCCAGCAGCGCTGGGCCGCGGCCGATGCTGCCGGGCGCTTCGCCGCCGAGCTGCTACCCGTGGTCATTCCCCAGAAAAAGGGCGATCCGAAGGTGGTCGACCGCGACGAGCACCCGCGCCCCGAGACGACGCTGGCGATGCTGGCCGGCCTCAAGGGAATCAACGGTCCCGAGCTGAGCGTCACCGCCGGCAACGCCTCGGGGGTCAACGACGGCGCCTGCGCGCTGCTGCTCGCTTCCGAAGCCGCCGCCGGCCGGTTCGGGCTGACGCCGCTGGCGCGCGTCGTCGGCATGGCCACCGCCGGCGTGCCGCCGCGCATCATGGGCTTCGGCCCGGCCCCGGCGGTGCGCAAGGTACTCGCCCAGACCGGCCTGAGCCTGGACCGGATGGATGTCGTCGAACTCAACGAGGCCTTCGCCGCGCAGGCGCTGGCGGTGCTGCGCGACCTCGGCCTGGCCGACGACGCGCCGCACGTGAACCCCAACGGCGGCGCGATCGCGCTCGGCCACCCGCTCGGCATGAGCGGCGCCCGGCTGGTGACCACCGCCGCCCATGAACTCGAGCGCCGTGGCGGCCGCTACGCCCTGTGCACGATGTGCATCGGGGTCGGGCAGGGCATCGCCATGGTCATCGAGCGTGTTTGAACTCACAGCAAGGAGACGCTCATGTACACGCAGTCCTTCAATGTGCCTGACAGCCCCGGCGCCAAACCCGCCCCATCCGCTTCCGCTGGCGAAGACCCGGCCCGGCAGGCCGCCTTCGATGCGCGCATCGACGCCGACGGCCGGATCGAGCCGCAGGACTGGATGCCCGAGGCCTACCGCAAGACGCTGGTGCGCCAGATCAGCCAGCACGCGCACAGCGAGATCGTCGGCATGCTGCCCGAGGGCAACTGGATTTCCCGCGCGCCGAGCCTGAAGCGCAAGGCGATCCTGATCGCCAAGGTGCAGGACGAGGGCGGCCACGGCCTCTACCTTTATTCCGCCGCCGAAACGCTGGGCACCAGCCGCGACCAGATGCTCGACGCGCTGCACAGCGGCCGCGCCAAATACAGCTCGATCTTCAACTACCCGACGCTGACCTGGGCCGACGTCGGCGTCATCGGCTGGCTGGTCGACGGCGCCGCGATCATGAACCAGGTGCCGCTGTGCCGCTGCTCCTATGGCCCCTATGCCCGCGCCATGGTCCGCGTGTGCAAGGAGGAGTCCTTCCACCAGCGCCAGGGTTACGAAGCCCTGCTGGTGATGATGACCGGCACCGCCGAGCAGAAGGCGATGGTCCAGGACGCCGTCAATCGCTGGTGGTGGAAGTGCCTCGCCATGTTCGGGCCGCCCGACGCCGACAGCCCGAACAGCGCCCAGGGCATGCGCTGGGGCATCAAGCGCGTCTCCAACGACGAGCTGCGCCAGAAGTTCGTCGACGCCACCGTGCCGCAGGCGAAGGTACTCGGCGTCACCCTGCCCGACCCGGACCTCAAGTGGAACGAGGAGCGCCAGCACCACGACTACGGCCAGATCGACTGGAACGAATTCTGGGAGACCGTGAACGGCAACGGCCCGTGCAACAAGGAGCGCCTGGCGACCCGCGTCAAGGCATACGAGGAAGGCCGGTGGGTGCGCGACGCCGCGCTGGCCCACGCCGAAAAACGGAGAGCACCCGCCATGAAGGAGGCATCATGACCACCGCACTGAAGGAATGGCCGCTTTGGGAAGTCTTCATCCGCAGCAAGCAGGGCCTCGAGCACAAGCACTGCGGCAGCCTGCACGCCGCCGACGCCGCGCAGGCGCTGGACATGGCGCGCGACGTCTACACCCGGCGCCAGGAAGGCGTCAGCATCTGGGTCGTCGAGTCGAAGGCGATCACCGCCAGCAACCCCGATGACAAGGGCGAGCTGTTCGACCCGGCCGCCGACAAGATCTACCGCCACCCGACCTTCTACGAGATCCCGGACGAAGTGGGGCACATGTAATGAGCGCCGTCGACTACCTGCTGCACCTCGCCGACAACGCGCTCGTCCTCGGCCAGCGCAATGCCGAGTGGTGCGGCCACGGCCCGGTCCTCGAGGAAGACATCGCGCTCGCCAACGTCAGCCTCGACCTGATCGGCCAGGCCCGCCTGCTCTATCAACTGGTCGCCTCGCTGAAGGGCGGCGATTGCACCGAAGACAAGCTGGCCTACTTCCGCGACACGCACGAGTTCCGCAACTACACGCTGCTCGAACTGCCGCACCACGGCCCGCTCTCCGGCTACGCCAAGGCCGGCCTCGATTACGCGACGACCATCGTCCGCAACTTTCTCTACAGCGCGCTGATGGCGCTGCTCTGGGAAGCGCTGGAGAAGTCGGCCGACGCCGACCTCGCCGCCATCGCCGCCAAGTCGCTCAAGGAAGTGCGCTACCACCTGCGCCATTCGCGCGACTGGCTGGTCCGTCTCGGCGACGGCACCGCCGAATCGCACGCCCGCACCCAGGCGGCACTCGACCACCTACTGCCCTACACGCAGGAATTCTGGGCGGGCAGCCCGGCCGAATCGGCGGCGATTGCCGCCGGCATCGGCGTCGACCCGAACGCGCTGAAATCCGACTGGGACACCATCGTCGATGCCGCGCTCGCCGAGGCCACGCTGCAGCGTCCGCCACTCGGCGGCTACGTTCCCGAGGGCAAGCAGGGCATCCACTCCGAGCATCTCGGCTACCTTCTCGGCGAAATGCAGAGCCTCGCCCGCGCCCATCCGGACGGTGTGTGGTAAGGCAATGAGCGCCACGGTTGAGGAAGTCTGGGCCGCGCTGGAGGATCTGGCCGACCCGGAAATTCCGGTCATCTCGCTGCGCGATCTCGGCATCCTGCGCGAAGTCCGCGCCGGCGCCGACGGCCTCGAAGTCGTCATCACACCCACCTACAGCGGCTGCCCGGCGATGGGCCAGATCGAGGATGACCTGCGGTCGACCCTGAAAAACCGGGGAATTTCGGCGCGCATCGTCACCCGGCTGGCACCGGCGTGGACGACCGACTGGATGACCGACGCCGGCAAGGAAAAGCTGCGCGCCTACGGCATCGCCCCGCCGCACGCGACGCCGGCCGGGAGCAGTGTCGTCCGCTTCATCGCCCGCCCGGCTGCGGCAGTCGCCGTCCCCTGCCCGCGCTGCGGCTCGGCCAACACGGTGGAGACCTCGCATTTCGGCTCGACGGCCTGCAAGGCGCTCTACAGGTGCCAGGACTGCCTTGAACCGTTCGATTATTTCAAGCCGTATTGAGTACCGGAGCCCCACGCAATGTCCGCCCCCCGTTTTCACGAACTCACCGTCAAGCGCGTCAGCCCCGAAGCGGCCGGCTCGCTGGCGGTCACCTTCGCCATCCCGCCCGACGCCCGCGACACCTTCGCCTTCCAGCCCGGCCAGTTCCTCACCCTGCGCGCCACGGTCGATGGCCAGGAAGTCCGCCGCAACTATTCGATCAGCAGCCCGCGCAGCCGGCTGGCCAAGGCCGGCGAACTCGAAATCGGCATCCGCCCGGTCGCCGGCGGTGTCTTCTCCAACTGGGCGGCGCAGTCGCTGAAGGCCGGTGACAAGCTCGACGTCATGCCGCCCGACGGCCGCTTCGTCGTCAGGAAGCAGCGCGCCATCCACCGCGTCGGCTTCGCCGCCGGCTCGGGCATCACGCCGATCCTGTCGATCGCCGCGACAACGCTGGAGGAACAGCCGGACTCCAAGTTCACGCTGGTCTATGGCAACCGCCGCATGTCCAGCGTAATGTTCAACGAGGCGCTGCAGGACCTCAAGGACCGCTATCCGGACCGCCTGACGCTGATCCACGTCCTCTCCCGCCAGGCGCAGGAAGTCGACCTGCTGCAAGGCCGCATCGACGGCGACAAGGTGCGCGCGATCATCGCCGCCCTGCTGCCGGCGGCGAGCATGGACGAGGTCTTCATCTGCGGCCCGGAAGCGATGATCGAGGCCACCGAGCAGGCGCTGCTCGCCGCCGGCGTCCCGGACAGCCGCGTCCATGCCGAACGCTTCACCTCGGGCCCGGCCCAGGCCGCCAAGGTCCAGGCCGACACCGATGCGGCACACGAGCGCCAGCCGGCAGCCAGGGATATCGCCCTGACCGTCGTCCTCGACGGCAAGCAGCACGAACTGCAGATCGGCGCCGACGAGCACGTGCTCGATGCCGCGCTCAACGCCGGCCTCGACCTGCCCTATTCGTGCAAGGCCGGCGTCTGCTGCACCTGCCGCGCCAGGGTCCTGTCGGGCGAGGTGGTCATGGACAGGAACTTCACGCTGGAAGCCGCCGAGATGGATCAGGGCTTCGTCCTCACCTGCCAGGCGCGGCCCACCACAGCGAAGCTCGTGGTCAGTTTCGACGAGCGCTGATTTCCGCGGGAACACGGTGGCCGGCCGCCGCCGCAGTGGTTAAACTGTGGCCAGCGCCGCACCAGCCGCAAGGCGACCCTTCGACCCGGGCCGCCGGGGGTCATTCCCCCGATGGCCAAACTTTGGAGAGCAGAAATGACACAGGTAGTCCTGACCGAAACCCACGGCAAGGTGGGCCTGATCCGCATCAACCGCCCGGAGGCGATGAACGCGCTGAACAACGACGTCGTCGACGGCATCGGAGCCGCGATCGATGCCTTCGAGGCCGACGACAACATCGGCTGCATCGTCGTCACCGGCAACGAGAAGGCCTTCGCCGCGGGAGCCGACATCGGCTTCATGAAGGATTTCGACCACATGCACGCCTACCGGTCCGACTTCATCACGCGCAACTGGGAGCGCATCAAGACCGCGCGCAAGCCGGTGATCGCCGCGGTGGCCGGCTTTGCGCTGGGCGGCGGCTGCGAGATGGCGATGATGTGCGACATGATCTTCGCCGCCGACACGGCAAAGTTCGGCCAGCCGGAAATCCGCCTCGGGACCCTGCCCGGCGCCGGCGGCACGCAGCGCCTGCCGCGCGCGGTGGGCAAGGCCAAGGCGATGGACATGTGCCTGACCGCCCGCTTCATGGACGCCGCCGAGGCCGAGAAGTCCGGCCTGGTCGCCCGCGTCATCCCCGCCGACCAGTTGCTCGAGGAAACGCTGAAGGCCGCCGCCGTCATCGCCGGCTTCTCGCTGCCGGTGGTCATGATGGTCAAGGAATCGGTCAACCGCGCCTTCGAGTCGTCGCTCAACGAAGGCCTCCTCTTCGAGCGCCGCGCCTTCCACGCCAGCTTCGGGCTGGAAGACCAGAAGGAAGGCATGGCCGCCTTCGTCGAGAAGCGCAAGGCGAACTTCAGGAACTGCTGACTCTTGGCGACTTCGAAATCAACCGGAATTTCCGGTGGACCGCGGGAGATGCGTGAGGATCTGGCTATTTTAGTAAATTGGACGCTGGCCAAGAAAACCGTGGTCTGAAAATCATCTAGCCGGCCTCCCGCCGCCGCAGTTGCGGCGGGGTTAAAGTGAGTTTGTGGACTTGCAATAACCAACGGGAGACAAAGATGACCTATAGCGGAATTGAGCTGCATTCGAACAACAGCGTGGTGAGCGTGACGGACGAGGAAGATCGGGTCGTAGCGGAAAAGCGGCTGCCCAACGATCTGGTGAAGATTCTTGGATTGCTCATGCCCTGGCGAGAGGAGCTGGCAGGAGTCGTGGTCGAATCGACCTTCAACTGTTACTGGCTGGTCGATGGTCTGCAAGCGGCCGGCTTCAAGGTACACCTGGCCGACAGCACGGCGATCAAGAAATACGAAGGGCTCAAGCACAGCGGCGACGAAACCGATGCGCGTTACCTTGCGCACTGCTGCGGCTGGGGATACTGCCCACCGGCACCATCCTGCCGCCGTAACGACGCGCGGTACGCGATCTGGCCAGAAAGCGCATGCAACGGGTACGCAGTCGCACCGCGCACATCCTTGCTGTCGAGAACATCACCGCTCGCCAGTACGGTGCGCGGATCAGCAGCAATCAGGTCAAGCGTCTGACGGCCGAGACGGTCGATCAGATGCTGCTGCCGGACGATGTGGCGTTTGCGATCAAGACCACCGTGGCCGTCATCACGACGCTGTCCGTGCAGATCGATCTCCTTGAAAAGCGTCTGCAGAAAAAGCTCGGCGGGCGACCGGAGTTCGGACTCCTTACCAGCGTACCGGGCATCGGCCAAGTGCTGGCGACCACCATCCTGCTCGAAACGGGGCCGATCGACCGCTTCGCTGCTGCTGGAAATTTCTCCTCCTACGCCCGTTGCGTCGACAGTGTGCACAGCAGCAATGGCAGGAAAAAAGGGGAAAGGAACACCAAGAACGGCAACAAGTACCTGGCGCGGGCCTGCTTCCACATTCTGAAGGAGCGCAAACCGTTTGACGTGACGCGCTGCTTCGCATGAGTAACGACGGCGACCGGCAAGCCCGGATTTGGGGACTGGAGCGACAGCCATTTGGTCTGAATGGGATGCCGTGCCGCCGTCACCGTTTTGCAGTAAAAGCGGATCGCCCGCAACGCGAGCCAGCAAGGGATTGGCGCCGGGAAGCCGACAAGCACGGGTCTGTGATGAACCCATTGGACGCGCTGCGGCACCAACGTTTTTCTGGGGCGGCGAAGCCGCCAGGGGGGGGGGGGGGGGCCCCCCCCCCGCGCGCGCGGGGCATCTGGCGCGATTCGTCGCAGCCATGATTTGAAGAAACGGGCGTGATCGGCAACTGCAAGCGGCGGTTGGAGAGCTTCAAAACCGGCGGCTGGCGCCGCCATGGATTTGTGCGCTCGCTTGACTTAGGCCGGCTAATGGGTGTCCCCTATTTTGCAAACAGGGTAAAGGGCCATGTCTGATGAAGGCGCTGGCCATCGCCACCGAAATCAAGCTGCGCCCCCCCGCCCTGCTCCTCGATGACCTATCGCAGATCATTACGATTGCCCGGTTCGCGACGCCTGCGCAAATGGGAGACCCCCGAGCAGATGATCCGCGACACGCCAGCCTACGTGGGAAGTCCTGCCCGGTCGCAGCCGCTGACAGCTTGCCGGAATTGCTTTGCCTGTCAGGCAGAGCATCAGCCGCGGTAGTGGGCAGCGGGAAAGTCCGGCGGGCGCGCCAGCCCAGTCCGGGGAACTACGACACGACAGGCCTGGCTTGCCCGGACTGCGGCGCCGCTGATGGGAACAGCTGCTCGAAGGCCTCGACTGCCTTCTTGACCGAAGCGAAGAAATCCTGCCGGCCGATTTCCTCGGATAATCCCACCTTGGCAAGTTCTTCGAGGAATGGCCGCGGCGCATCGGCAATCTTCACGTCTATCCCTTCTTCCGTCAGCTCCTGATGCAGCTCCGCGAAGCGTTGCGCCGCCGTCACGTCCATATCATGGATCGCCTGGGCGTCAATGACCAGCCAATTGACGGGGGGATCGGCCTCGTCGACCAGCGTCCTGATGCGGGTCATCACATGACGTGCATTGGCAAAGACCAGCGGCGCGTAAAGGCGATAGATCAGCAATCCCGGCACACTTTCCGCGTCATCCTCCTCCTCGCGACAATCGTGGAACCGTCCATCGCTGCGGCGCCGGCGGAGGACGGCATCATCCGGGCGCGAGATCTCGACCAGCACCGAAATCAGCGACAGCAGCAAGCCGAGAATGATCCCCGGCACCACACCGGCAATCAGGATCGCCAGAGTCACCCCGGCAGCAATCCCGAACTCGACGCGATCGATCTTGTAGAGACTCTTGAGGGACGCCACTTCCAGCATGCCGATGGCGGTCACGATCAGGATCGCGCCGAGCGCCACCTTGGGCAGCAGCGCGACCAAGCCCGTGAGGAAAAACAGGAAAACCAGCAGACCCAAGGCCAGTATGAGTTGTGCGACCTGCGTCCGGCCACCGGCTGAATCGACGATCGAGGTACGCGACTGGCTGGCGGAAACCGGAAACCCCTGCCAGACCCCTGCCAGGATGTTCGCCGAGCCAAGCGCCACCAGTTCGCGATTCGGGTTTACCTCATAGCCATTTTTCTCGGCAAAGGTCTGCGCCAGAAGAATGCCGTCCGAAAACGCCAGAAAGGCGATCGCCACCGCGGCCGGCGCGAGCGCCGCGACATCCGCCCATTGGAACGATGGTATCGACAGACGCGGGATACCCGACGGCACCCGGCCGACCAGCGCTATCCCGTAGCTGTCGAGGTCGAAGGCGAAGGTGGCGACAATCGCCACCGCGCAGACGGACAGTGCCCCCGGTATGCGCGGCAGCCAGCGCGCCAGTCCGACCAGCAGCCCAACTAGCAGCACCCCGAGCACGAAGGTCGGCACCTGCGTCTGGGGCAGTTTCTCGAACACGGTGAACACCAGTTCGAAGAACTCCTCACCCTCGGTCTTGATACCGAACATCTTGCCCAACTGCGTCGCAATCAGAACAAGAGACGCGCCATTCAGATAGCCGATGAGTACCGGTCGCGACAGCAAATCGGCTATGACACCCAGTTTCAGGCGCGCCGCGAGCAACAACACGGCCCCCGACAGGATGCTGAGAACCGCTGCCAAAACGACGATGCGCGCCGGATCACCACCGGACAGCGGCAGAATCGCCGAACCGGCCAGCAGGCCGATCGCGGCATCCGGTCCGGCGATGACGTGCCGCGAACTGGAAAACAAGGCATAGCCGATTGCCGCCGCCAGCGCCGCGTAAAGCCCTGTAATCGGCGGCAGATGCACCAGCTCGGCATAGGCAATCACCGACGGGATGGAGACGATGCAGGCCGAAAGCCCGGCAATCGAATCCTTGCTCAGCCAGGCGAGTCGATAGTCGCGCAGCGTCGCAAGCAGCGGCAAGGAAGACTGCAGGTACCTGGACAAAGCGGAAGCGTTCATGTGCGTGACCCTGAGCGAACTGGGACAAATTGGCAACGAACTCTGATCGAAGGCGAGGAAGTTCAACTGCCCCACCGGGAGTATCCCCGCCTCAGGCGGCCGCGGTCAATCAGGAATCTTCTTGAACGGGCGGAATCGGCCGCGATTATTGCACGGTTTCGCAGAGCGACAATACGAAGCCAGGTTTTGGGGTCGACAACCAAAGCGACAATCCCAAGGCAATTGAATGAATACCATTATCGTTGATCGCAATTGACCGCAAAAATGATCGTTCACGATCCAGCGCTTACAGAAAGTCTTCACAGCCTCTGCTGTTATTAACCCGGCCCCATAATAAGCGACATATGCTATGATTGGTTCATGGACAAAGTTGATGCACGCAAGCTGACGGCGGAAGGACGCAAGTTGCTGAGGCAGATGGTCATCCGCCTGCGCAAGCAGTCGGGAATGAATGCGGCAGCGCTCGCCGCCACCGCGGGCGTTCATCCGACGACGATCAAGACCTGGTTGGCGCGAGCCAGACGAGAAGGGGAGCAGTCGTTGGGCGAGAAGCCGCGCGGTCGGCCGCTGGGCACCTTGCGCAAGTTGAAGATGGCTGACGAGATGTGGCTGCGCGACCAGATCATTGGCAGCAACCCGCAACAGATGAAACTGCCGTTTGCGCTGTGGAGCCGTCCGGCGATCAAGGCCTTGGTCAAGGCGCAGTTTGGCCTCGACATGCAGGACCGCCTGATCGGCAAATACCTCAAGCGCTGGGGTTTTACCCCACAACGCCCGGTCAAGCGCGCACTGGAGCAACGCCCGGAGGATGTGGCGCGTTGGCTTGAGGCAACCTATCCACAGGTCAAAGCCCGTGCCCAGAGCGAAGGTGCGGTGATTTACTGGGGCGATGAGACGGCCGTCAAGGAAGATGCGCACTGGGTACGGGGCTACGCCCCGAAAGGTCAGACGCCGGTGCTCACCGTCCCCGCGCGCTGGCAAAGCCTGTCGATGATCTCGGCGATTTCACCGCGCGGCGAAGTGCAGTTCCAGATTGTCGAGGGCAGCATCAACAGCGAGCGTTTCATCGCCTTCCTGGCCACCCTGGTTGACGGGGCACCCCGGAAAATCTTTCTCGTCGTCGACAACCTGCGCGTCCATCATGCCAGGGTGGTTCGCGAATGGTTGGCCGACAAGGCCCACCAGATCGAATTGGTCTATCTGCCGCCCTACGCGCCGGAATCGAATCCTGACGAGTATCTGAACCGGGATTTCAAAACCGCCCTGCGCTCCGGGCCGGTCAGCTCAAACAAGGCCACCCTGCTCGACAAGGCGCTGCTGTTCATGAATGGCTTGACCCGGTTGCCGGAAAAGGTACGGGCCTATTTCAGGCACCCCGCCGCGCTTTACGCAGCGTCGTGAATTATTGGGCCGGGTTAATAAATGGTTTTCTGTCTTTTTTGGGGGGGTCTCATGGAGACGGGAAATCGCAGGTGTTTGGCCGATGTGTTTGTCACGATGAGGCTCCCGCGGAATTTGGTCAGCCTTCCGCCGCCAGGGCGTCGCGAACACTTCGGCGTTGGCCGACGCGTTCCTGAAAAGCTCGCAGCGTCGGCCACCGGCCAATGTCGATCTCTACCGCGCTGCCCCAGCCGAGGACGGTAAACAGGTAGCCGTCGGCGACGGTGAACTGGTCGCCCAGCAAGTAATTCTTGCCCTCCAGACAAGCGGCAACGTAGCCAAGCCGAGCGGCCAGGTTTTCTTTGACGCACCGCTTGTGCTCCTCGGGCGTGTCCTGTTTGAACAGCGGGCTGAAAGCCTTATGCAGTTCTGAACTGATGAAGGCGAGCCACTCCTGCAACTGGTAGCGTTCGAGCGTAAAGGGTCGCGGCGCCAGGCCACTCTCCGGTAAGCGGTCGGCAATGTACTGGACGATGGCCGCGACTTCGGTGAGGCAGACGCCATCGCCAAGTTCGAGCACCGGCACGTAGCCCTTGGGGTTGATCGCAGTAAAGTCGCTGCCGTCGGCCAACTTCCGTTCGCGGATATCGACGCGGACGAGGTCGAAATCCAGACCGGCCTCGCGCAGGGCGATGTGGGGTGCCAGCGAACTGGTTCCGGGAGTGAAGTAGAGCCTCACATCCAGGCTGCCGGGGACCGACTGGAGCGTTGGCACCGGTTTCTGGTCGACTTCCTCCGACCAGGGGAGCCGGGTTACTTCGACCATGAGGAAGCCGGTGTTGTTGCCGTAGGAGAACGCCGAGTCGTTGGCGAAAAAATACAGGAACCCCGCTTCGATGATTTCGATTTCGCAGCCATTCGGCGTCGCCACAAGGCTGCACTCGTCGTCGATGCGCGCGACCCCGTTGATCGCGCTTTCGATGAGCCCGGTGAGCGCGTTCTCCGAATCAGGGTTGTTGGCCTCAAGGTCGGGCCGGGGATGGATGGCGGCGACCAGTGAAAACCACGGGCGCTCCTGCAGGCGGCGGTTGCGTTCCGCAAGTTGCAGGTACCACGCGTTCGATTCATAGCCGTCGGCACCCGCGGGGGTTGCATTGTCGATCCATGAACCGCTCGCCTCGATGCGGTATCTCTCGCCGACGTCCACTTCGACGCCGGAGGCGTTCCACCACTTGTGGGCATAAGTCGGGAAGCGCGTCGAGCCATCGACCGGCAGCTTGCGGAACGGCAGGGCTTCGCGCTCCTGCTGCAGCTCCTCCTCGGGGCGTGGCTGATCGTCCTGGTAGAACTCGCCGCAGGCCGGAACGCCTTCGAGCGCCTTCGGCCGATAGTCGGCCCGCTCCCGCAGCCGCTGCAGGACGGTGGGATGGAGTTCGGCATCGTCGGGAATCCGGCGTTCCTTGTCCGGACGCATTCGCCATACCGGTCCACGGGTTTCGTCGTGCCGGTCCTCCAGGCAGTCGGGCGCCAGCGGCTCGCTGAGCTGGCCGGGCGCGAGCCGCAGGCCGGCAGCGAGGTCGTTGACCTCCTGCATCATCCATTCGAGCGCGACGTCGGCGAGACCGTGGTTGTCGTAGCCGCCCCCGACATCGGCATGCGCGCCCGGGAACCACACCTGCTTGATGCCCTCGCGCTCGTCCCACAGCGTCGGCATGAAGTCGGCGCGCTCCTCGTCGATGGCCAGCGCCTGGCGACCGTGCTCGACGCGCGGACTGAGTTCACGGTCGCTGAACTTGAGGTAGCGGAGTTCGTCGCGGTCAACCACGTGCAGGCCGTTGAATTCCGGCACGCCCAGTTCGCCGACCGTGTCCCAGACGCCGATCAGGCGAATCGGCGTTTCGTCGTTGTACCGCCAGAAGCGTCCGCCGCGCTTCATGCCGCGGCCTTCCTTGTAGTTCAGCCAGACCTTCTCGGCCTGGTCGGCCGCGTCCTCGTCATCGGCATTGGCCGCCGGGATCAGGCCCGAGCGGGCGATGAACGCCCCCAGGCAGCGGGCGGCCCACGCCCCGCGCGAGAAGCCGAAAAGCCATATCTTGTCGCCGCGCTGGTACACCTGCGAGACCAGCAGATAGGCGTCGATCATGCAGTCGTGCAGGCCGATTCCCTGCGTGCCGCCCAGCAATCCCTGCATCCGTCCACCGTTGCCGATGCTTTCGAGGTATAAGGCGGCGAGTTGCTCGCTGCGTTTGACGAGATGCGAACGGATGGGGCCATTTTCCTCGACCTGCTGCTCCTCGCCGGGCAGCATCTGGAATAATCGGTACACATTGGTCTGCTCGATCGGGTCGTTCCAAGTGCCATCCATGCAAACCACTATCTGTTTGGCCATTGTTTCTCCTCGTTGTTAGCGCGTTGCAACCGGATGCTCGTGAAAAGGTCAATATGGGCGCGCACCGGCCTTAAAATTATAGGCTCTATTCGCATTTGAGCTTCCCCAGAAAAATAGCCTGCAAAGGCGTGTCGGGCGATGGGATGTCGTGTTCCAGCTTGAGATAGCCACGCAGCCAGCCCAGCTTTTCCTTGGCCCAAAGCTCGATTTCAACAAAGGTGTCGACACCTTCGAGACCGACGACAACATCGGCTGCATCGTCGTCACCGGCAACGAGAAGGCCTTCGCCGCGGGAGCCGACATCGGCTTCATGAAGGATTTCGACCACATGCACGCCTACCGGTCCGACTTCATCACGCGCAACTGGGAGCGCATCAAGACCGCGCGCAAGCCGGTCATCGCCGCGGTGGCCGGATTTGCGCTGGGCGGCGGCTGCGAGATGGCGATGATGTGCGACATGATCTTCGCCGCCGACACGGCGAAGTTCGGCCAGCCGGAAATCCGCCTCGGGACCCTGCCCGGCGCCGGCGGCACGCAGCGCCTGCCGCGCGCGGTGGGCAAGGCGAAGGCGATGGACCTGTGCCTGACGGCGCGCTTCATGGACGCCGCCGAGGCCGAGAAGTCCGGCCTGGTC
Organism: Candidatus Dechloromonas phosphorivorans; assembly: GCA_016714975.1. Taxonomy (GTDB): domain Bacteria; phylum Pseudomonadota; class Gammaproteobacteria; order Burkholderiales; family Rhodocyclaceae; genus Azonexus; species Azonexus phosphoriphilus. The sequence continues at coordinate 282,556 of JADKBR010000003.1, forward strand.
GCCCGCGTCATCCCCGCCGACCAGTTGCTCGAGGAAACGCTGAAGGCCGCCGCGGTCATCGCCGGCTTCTCGCTGCCGGTGGTCATGATGGTCAAGGAATCGGTCAACCGCGCCTTCGAGTCGTCGCTCAACGAAGGCCTCCTCTTCGAGCGCCGCGCCTTCCACGCCAGCTTCGGGCTGGAAGACCAGAAGGAAGGCATGGCCGCCTTCGTCGAGAAGCGCAAGGCGAACTTCAGGAACTGCTGACTCTTGGCGATTCCGAAATCAGCCGGAATTTCCGGTGGACCGCGGAAGATGCTTCCGCATGTGGCTATTTTGGCAAATTGTGGTCTGTCCCTATTTCTTGCTGGTTGATCCACATGGGCCGGTCAAAGAAACCGGGATCAACGGGCTGGAAGCTGAACAGCCGCGAGCCGTCCCTGGCTTCGGCGATCAATCTCAGCGCGCCCGTTTCGCGCACTCCTCACACAACCAGCGATGGGAATTGTCGGGCATCCTCACCCGCCGCAGTGAACCCCATTGGCGGGCGCGGTAATTCGTTGGAGCCAATTCCTCCAGTAGCCCCGCGAGCGCCGCTCGCGTCAGCCTCGACTCCCCATCCGCTTCCCCAATGCCTTTCCCGGCTTCTGCCTCAGCGACTTCCTCGCCCTTGGACTGCTTCCCGTCTTTCTGCTCCAGTTCCATGTGCTTGGCCAGCTCGCCCATGAAGTTGACGTCGTCCTTGATGGCATCGAAGACTTCGGTCCCCAAAGCCAGCGGCATTCCGGCAAACGCCAGTGTGATTCCTGCAGACAGCAGCTTCGTTCCCCGAGCCACCCACGGTGCCGTCTTCTGCCACCAAGCCCGGTCTTTTGTGAATTCCACACAGCCGTCTTTGCAGGCGTGGATGTTGTCTATGCACTCGCAATACGGCGTCAGCACGTAGGTCTTCTTGAAATACCCTGCCGGGTTCCATTTGCTCCGGTCCTTCGTGTTGATCGAAATCAGCCCCGGAGCGGCGGTGAAGTCGCGGTCGTCGAGCATCTGGCTGGTTAGGGCGAGATACTCGTGCAGCTTGAGTTCCGCCTCCTGCTTGAACTCAGCCGAAAGGTCAGACTGCGCCTGCAGCAACTGATCCATCTTCCCGCTGTTGGCAGTGACCCAATCCACCAGCGACCCGACTCCGCGCAAGAAGGGCGCTGCCCACTCAGGCTGTTTGTCCAGTTCCTGTCTCAATTGCTCAACCGAAACCACCTTGGCCATTACGAACTCGCTGAAGCTGCTGAATCCCCAAACCAGCGTTCGCGGATCAAGTTCATGGTCCTCGAACTCGCAATCGAATGTTGGCCTTTGCTTCGAGATCGCCGTGTAAATCCGCTTCTCGGTATGAACCCCGCTGCATCTCGTCTCCGTCCCCGTCCCGGAATCCACCTTGATGCACCCGTAAGACCGCTCGGCTTCCAGACCGCTGAAGAAGGAGAACACCGCTTTGACGTAGGCGTGAATGTGCTCGCACATGTTCTGTGGATAGGCCGCCCGCACTTCGAGGCACAGCTTCCGCTCCTCCGGCACGAATTCGCACAACGCCTCACTGCACAACGGACCTTCCCCGCTGCGGAGGAAGACGCCGTTATGCCAATACACGCCTTTGGGTTGCGCCGTCGTCTTCCGGATCATGTGATGCGTCTTGACGATGAACCGGCTCATGATGCCCATCGGCGGGCGGATGTTCAGTTTGTATTCCACGCGCCGCACCTTCATGCCAGCGGTGTCCGACCACGGAATCGTCGGGCGCAGGTAGCCAAAGCGCAGCGGCACCAGGCAACTGCGGGCGTCGTCTTCTAGGTCATAGCAAAGTTCGAACTCCTTCATGCAGTCGTGGAAGGTGGCGAACATGCCAGGGTAATCCTTCTTCCACATCGCTTCCATCCGCTGCAATGCGATCTCGCCCTGGTCAGCCGAAAGCTGCTTGTCCTCCATCACCTTGCTGATGGCTTTCGTGAGCCACTGCGGCCGGAGTACCACGAAATCAAGCAGGTCCGGGCAGTCCGGGATCGTGATCACCCCAGCTCCGCCGCGTCCACCGCCTGCACCGCCTTGTGGAATGCCGCGCCGAGCTGTTTGCGGGTTATGCGCGCCGTGCCGCGCTTGGCTTTGGCCTTGAGTTCTGTTTCCGCCTTCTCGTAGCTCACCGGCCAAGGCGAACCCATAAATTCCAAATCCGCTGCCCAATGCTGGAGAAATGCCCGCAGTTTCGGAATGTTCGATCCGTCTTTGCAGCCCACCGGGAAGAACCATTCCTCGGCCAGCAGGTCCCCATATTGCGCCTGGATGCGGTCCAACGGAACGAGCGGCATCCGCCCCTCGCACTGGGAAATCACGATGGCCACCTTGGCCTGTGGCGCGCGGGCGCGGATGGTGTCCAGCCAGTATTCCGCGCGGTCCAACAGGAACTGGTCGCGACACTTGAAGACGAGCAGATACAGCGACTGCGAGGTCAGGAAGAACTGGTGTGTCTGATGACTGATCTCCTGTCCCTCGAAATCCCAGATGTTCAGCGTGATGTCCTCCTCACGGTCCGCGCTGTGAACCGGGTGCGCATACATCCACTGCACCACGTCCACGCCGCGCGTTGTCTTTTGCACGCGAAAAGGCAGACCGCGCAACGCCCGTGAGACACAGGTCTTGCCCTCGTTGCCGTCACCCAGGATCAACAGCTTAGCGTTTCTTCGCACCCTTAGCCATCTCGCGCAGGTAGCGTTTGACGGCGTCGAGGCCTCCCTTGTAGGCGGCGGCGAGTTCGGGGTCAAGCGGGTTATCCTCGAGTTTTAGGTCGCGCAAAAGTTCAAGGTCGATCAGAGACGCCGGTAACTCTCGCAGGCGATTCCCGTTCAATCCAAGAAAGTCTAGAAGTGTGAGACGCCCAGGGCAATCGCATGAATGCCATTGTCGTTGACTGGAATGTGATCAACGGCTGCCAAGGCTGTCCACAGCGCTTGATTTGTGTAGTTTTCGTCTTTTGGGGATGCCATGGAGACGGGCAGCAAACTGCGGCTGGCGGATGTACGATTTCCGACCCCAGACAAGCCGGCAAGGTCGAACACGACCGGCGAGTGCTGGCGTTGCGTCAATGGAGTATTGTCGGGGCCGACACCTTTGTTGAGATCGAGTTGGGGCACAGGAACGGCTTGATTGGCTGCGCCGCTATCTGCGGCTGGCGAACGGCATTCCCTCACATGACACCTTCGGTCGCCTGTTGCCTGATTGACCCGGGCGAGTTTGAAGCGGCCTGGTCAGCGCCCGCCTTGGTGCTGACGCGGTGGTCGCCATCGACGGCAAGACCAGCCGCCGGGCAAGGTCGATGCGACACCGCGCATGTCAGCGCTGCAGCAGCGCCGGCTGATCCGGGGGCGACGGCGCGAAAATCAAATGAGAAGACGGCGATTCCGGCACTGTTGGCGACCCGGGCCGGAGGGCTGGTCCGATCGACGCCATGGGCACCAGGCCAACATCGCGCAGGCCATTCGCGACCGAGGGCCGACTACGTTCGGCGGTGAAGGACAATCAACTGATCCGGGCCGATTCGCTGCGTGACTTCTCTGTTCCGGACAGCGCCGCAGCGACCCCGCACACAACAGCCGAGACCTTGAGAAGGATCTGGCCGACACGAAATCCGCCTGTTTCGCTTTCGATCAACCGACTGTCTGGCCAGACCCGAACAGTGGCCCGACCGGAAGTCGCGGTACGGCGAGCGTTGCGTTGCTGGCAAGACCTCCATCGAGCACCGCTTCACATCAGCATCGCCGCCCGACCCGGGCGCCTGACAGGCGCATTGGTCGGTGGAAAACCGCTTGCACTGGTGTATGGATGTCGCTCGACGACCAGATGCGCCCGTACCGGCCACGCAGCCCATAACCTCGCCATTCTCAAGCACATCACCCTGAATTCATCCGCCTTGACCCCATCAAACGAAAGGGGGTATCCGGCGACGTTTCATCGCCGCAACTTCCGATCGCTATCGCGAACATCTGCTCGGCTTGGCTTGAGTTTCATGCGATTGCCCTGGTGAGACGCCCAACTTGTTCCGGCACTTCCGCAATGCTGTTGTAAAATAGGTTGAGTACGCTCAGTTCCGTCAACTCATCCAGCCACTCCGGAATAGTCGCTATGTGGCAGGAAAGAGCCCACAACCTCTTGAGGCTCTGCAGAGAGCGTACAACCAACGGAAGCTCTCGGAGGGGGTTGCCACCACTTTGCGAACCGAGCCAAAGGTTCCGGAGCTTTTGGAGCTCTGCAATCGAAGCGGGCAAAGAGGGCAGTCTGTTGTCGGAGAGGTTCAGCGACTGCAAATGCGTGAGCTGGCCCAGCCACTCCGGCAGCGCCGTCAGTTGGTTGAGAGGTTCAGCGACTGCAACTGCGTGAGCTGGCCCAGCCACTCCGGCAGCGTCGTCAGTTGGTTGTTGGTGAGGTTCAGCGACTGCAACTGCGTGAACTGGCCCAGCGACTCCGGCAGCGCGGTGAGTTTCGGCGTCTTGTAACCGCCCCTCCGCACGCTGAGATCGAGCTCCTTCGCCCCCGAACGGCGTGCTGCTTCAATCTTCTGTTCCGCTTCTCGATAAGCTTCGTTTCGTTCCATAGCCAGATATCAGGTCAGTTGTTCTCTTTGATGTCATCGAGCCTCAGGGGAATGAAGCTGTACTCCTGGTTCAGCGAACCGCGAAAGCGCAAGTTGCGCCTCCCACACCTCCCGGACTCCAATTGCGTCCAGCCCGACCCGAACGCACAAAGGCAAGTATGAAGGAAGAATGTAGAACGTAGAATCTCTGCCGGCAACATTCTGCCTTCGGATTCCGCAGACGGAGGAAGCGCGGACGGACCACGTTTGTTCTGCCGGCCCCACTTCATCACGCGCAACAGGGAACGCATCAAGACGGTGCGCGAACCGGTAATCGCTCCGATGTACAAGGCCAAGGCGATGGACCTGTGCCTGACGGCGCGCTTCATGGACGCCGTCGAGCCGAGAAGTCCGGCCTGGTCGCCCGCGTCATCCTCCTCTTCGAGCGCCGCGCCTTCCATGCCAGCTTCGGGCTGGAAGACCAGAAGGAAGGCATGGCCGCCTTCGTCGAGAAGCGCAAGGCGAACTTCCGGAACCGCTGATTCCCCGGCGACCTCGAAATCAGCCGGAATTTCCCGTGGACCGCGGGAGATGCTTCCGCATGTGGCTATCTTGGCAAATTGTGGTCTGTCTCTGTTTCTTGCGCTGGCGACACGGTGCGTCGCGTGGTAACTCTTCGCCGGGTCTTCCAGCAAGATGCGCGGCTCCAGCTTCGGCCGGTTTTCCTTGCCGATCCAGCTCAGTTGGAGTTTCTGTTTCTTCGACATCAGAAGGCCCATCCTTGCTGGTGTATGAACTCTTCCAGGTCAATGCAAGGGATCTTGAAGTGGGAGCAGACGTTGGGGATTTTGGCGGCGTTGGGCTTGAGCGCTCGCGAGTTGCTCCCCCGTTGCCACCCTTCTTCCGTCACGACCGTTCCCTGATTGATTCTGGCGCAGGCGATGACGAAGGGGTCAGCGACGGGCGTTCCTTTCAACCGTTGCTGCGCGCCGATCAAGCCCTGAAAGTGCTTGATCTTGAATATCTCGGCAACAAACAGAAGTTCAGCCCGGGTCGGCGTGGAAAACATGGCCTTGTGATTCTTTGCCCATTTCAGAACTTCATCGCTGACGGCTTGCCTTTCGAGTTCGTTGAAAACCTCGCGCGTGGAAATCATTTCTTGCTGTGCGACGAGATCATCCAGGCCATCCCAGATGCTCTTGAATACGCGCGGATAAAAGTGCTGAAGGGAACGAAGGGAGCTAGTATCGAAAACATAGCTCATGCCTCGGCCCCTTGCAGGACGCGCTCCTCAAATCCGGCATAGCTCTTGGGCTTGATACCCAGGAGGTCGGCGGCATGTTCCAGACTAATCTGGTGCCGATAATGACGACTGACAACCTCCTTGGCGAATCGGTCGCTGATATACGCTCCTTGGTTGAGGTACCAGTTACCCCCGTCACTCTGCTTCTTCTGCGCGGCCCAGAACTTAGCCTTGCTTTCATAGAAAGCCTTGCTGACTCGCCCCAGATCGAGAAAGCGCCGCAAGATCGCCTCCCGACTGACGCTATATCGGTCGGCAAGGTCCGAGAAGTGCGCGTCGTTTGCAGTTTCGACGCTGAGAATGGGTTGGCTCGGCGGGGAAGCGCCCCGGCGGGAGCACCCCGGGGGGGGGGGGGGGGGGGGGGGGGCCATCCCCCTTCCTTCGGGGCCAAAAAGGGGGGAGTCTTTGGGTCTGCTCAAGCCATTCATGCTCAACGACAGATGCGCGAGTTCATGCAACAGACTGAATATTTGGCGGGTCTTGGTCGTGCTGTTATTCAGATAGATGACCGGCAAATGCTCGTCCATCAGGCAGAAGCCCGAGATGTCCTTCTGCTTGAAAGCGGCCTTGAAGACGAAGACGCCGCACCCCTCAATCGTTTTTCGCCATTCTTTCAGCGCCTGCTCGTCGCTTTTCCAGGCCGTCTGCTGATCGAGCGCGTCGCTCCAGGTAATCTTGGTGCTGCTTGAATGCGACAGCATCGTGCCACAGGTGGCCGCGGGAATGCCGGTGCAGCATGGCGCTCGGCTTGGGGTGGGCTCGATGGTGTCGAAAGAACTGCGCAGGTTCCAGATCCAATTGCTGCGAGCCCTGTTCGGCCCTGGCTTGAGGCTTCGATCTGTTTCTGCATGGCGGCAATGGTCTGCCCTTCTCCATTACCTGAGTTTCTGTTCGGCCTCGGCCTCTCTTCGCCTGGCTGCGGATTTCGGAACTCCTGCACGCGCTTTTCGACGGTGAGTTCGAGTTCGCGCTTGGCGTCGTCGAGTTCGCGCTGCTTCTTGATGAGTTCGGCCTGCGCCTTCTGGGCCTCGGCCAGCTTTCGTCGGGGACTTGAGCAAGGTTTCGGGCCTTCAAGTTCGGTCGCGGCGGCCTGCTTCGCTTTTCTTGGCGCGACGGGGCGCTGGTCTTCAGTTGCGCGGCGACTTGATCGGCGACTTGATCATCCAGCGTGCGCTTGGCCTCGGCGATCTGCTTTTCCTTGTCGCGGATGCCTTGCTCGCGCTTAGCGATGTCTTCATCTTTCTGCGCGAGCTGCTGCTCGAACTGCTGGCGCGTCGCCGCGATCAGCGGCGCGGCGAGGGATTCCGTCAGCCGGATTTCGGTCTTGCAGTTCGGACAGATGATGGTTGGTTCGGTCATTTCGACCGATCCCTGAGTTCGTACAGTTGTGGCAATAGCGCTGGAATGTCGCTTTGGACAATGCTCCACAGGGTGTCGTTGTCGATCCCCAGATAGCCGTGGATCAGCCGGTTGCGGGTGGCAATGATGAGCCGCCATGGGAGAAGGGGATTGGCGACCCGCACTGCATCCGGGATGCGTGTTGCAGCCTCGCCGATCAGTTCGAGGTTGCGCACAGTGGCATCGTAGTTCAGGCCACTGGCAACGAACGCGGCTTGATCGAGTCCGTCGGTGTAGGCGATGACCTTTTCGGAAAAAGCGATCATGTCGTCGAGGTAGAAGCGCCATTCGCGCTCTGTAGTGTCAGACACGAACAGCCTCCTTTTCCACGAATGGACGCAACTCGGGACGCAGGGCTTTCTCGGTTACGAGATCAATCGGCCGGCCGAACAAGTCTTCGAGGTAGAACTGAACGCCGAAGTAGCGGGCGGATGTTGCCGGACCATCGAAGGCGACCAGAACATCGACGTCGCTATCGCTGCGGGCTGCGTCGCGCACTGTCGATCCGAACAAGGCAATAGACGTTACGCCGTAGCGAGCGGACAGTTCCGGTTTGCTGCGTGCAAGCAATTCGATGGCGCGTAATCGGTTCATCTTTATCTCCATACAATCTTTTTTGGCGGGCTGGCTGTGACAGCAACGACCATCGACAAGCTTTATCGGGATTATCAGGCTTTGCTTATTGGCGCAGATGGCTACGAAAACGCGACATGGCAGCTTTAGCTGCTGCCATTTTTTTCTAGCTGCAACCGATTGATCATCGGCTGTCCAGTAATGTACTTGAACGCGTGGTGTGGGCCAAATGGATCGAAGCGACATGGCAGAGCTCCCAGCCTGGCGAAGATTACTGGCGCAGAAGATGGCTGACCGTCCTTGATGGATGACAAATCCCAACGTCAGTCCAGCTCCGAATACTTTGCCCGCGAGCCGAACGCCTTGTCCAAAGGGTATGTTCCGCCTTCTTGGCGAGCTTGGCACCGGCTTCTCGCTGCCGGTGGTCATGATGGTCAAGGAATCGGTCAACCGCGCCTTCGAGTCGTCGCTCAACGAATGCCTCCTCTTCGAGCGCCGCGCGTTCCACGCCAGCTTCGGGCTGGAAGACCAGAAGGAAGGCATGGCCGCCTTCGATCAGGTGTTTCCGCAGCGTGGATCCGTCTATTTTCAGGCCCCTGCTGGCTCACCATGCGAGGCGATCGAGGCACGATGCAAATCGGGGTCTGATTTGCATCGGAGCCAAAGCGCGCTAGCATGAGCTGGGTGCGTTTTCACCCGGCCCTCAGGCTTGCCGTACAGTTTGAATGACGCTTCGGGGAGAGTTTCCATGTCGATCCGCATTGTTCTAATTTCACTGCTGATTTGCCTCTCGCTTGGCAGCGCGCACTGCGGCGGAAAGGAGGTCACCGTTACAGTCAGCGAGTCGGGCGACGGTTTCATCGTGAAGGCGACGATAAGACCGCCTGTGTCGCCGCGGACCGCCTGGGACGTGCTGGTCGACTTCGATCACATGGCCAGCATCCTGAATAACTTGACCGCCAGCAGGGTGGACAGCAAGAATGGGAATGTCCTGATCGTCAAACAGGAGGGGGTCGCCAGATTCGGCATCTTTTCCTACCCGTTCAAGGCCGAACGGGAGATCCGCCTCGATCCGCCGAGGCGAATCCTGGCGAGGAATCTGTCGGGTACCTTGAAGCGCATGGAGAGCGATTTGCAACTGATTCCGACCGGCGCCCACGGGGTCCGGATCGAGTACCGCGCCGAACTCGCTTTCGACTCGATCATCGCCGGCCTTTTCGGCGTATCTTTCCTGAACCACGAAGTCGAAGAACAGTTCCTTGCGATGGTGGAGGAGATGAAAAGGCGGGAGGCACGACTTGCATCAGACCCGATCGAACCGAAGCAGTGAGCAACCGCCGGCACCATTCGCGCAAGCAGACATGCCGGCGCGGGATCACCATAATAACGATGGCATACAACCCAAGCTTTTTTGCCAGGCCATGACGCCTTCCAGACTTCAACCAGGGGTCAAAGCCTCCCTGTTCCAGAACCCATCATTGCGGAGACGACCATGCTGCAACTGAGACCGAATTGCGAGTGCTGCGACAAGAACCTGCCGCCCGATTCTCCGGAGGCGCGCATCTGCTCCTTCGAGTGCACCTTCTGCGCTTCGTGCGCCGAAGGCAGGCTCGGCGGCAAGTGCCCGAACTGCGGCGGGGAATTGCTGCCGCGGCCCCGACGCCCCGCCGGCAAACTGGCCGACTACCCGGCGTCGACCGAGCGCATGTTCAAACCGGCCGGTTGTGACACGGCAGCCTGAATGCTCGGGCGGGTTCGAATCCGTGATGTCGGCGGTCGACCGGGAAAATAGGCGAAAAGTTGGATCCCTGGCCGTCTGACATGCATCTGTTCGTCGACATTTCGAGTCACGGCTTCGGCCACCTTGCGATCACCGCCCCGGCCCTCAACGCCCTGGCGGAAATGGCCCCGGATTTGCGGCTCACCGTGCGCAGCGGACTCCCCCGGCAGAAACTGGCGCAGCGCATCAAGCCACCCTTCGCCCTGATCGAGGGCAGCAGCGATTTCGGCTACGTGATGATCGATGCCACGTGCATCGATCTCGCGGCCAGCGCCGCTGCCTATCGCCACGCCCATGCCGGCTGGCCAGCGCGGGTTGCGCGTGAGGCGGCCTTGCTCGCCGCGCTCGAGCCGGATCTGGTCCTCACCAACGTCAGCTACCTGCCGCTGGCCGGCGCGGCACGGGCGGGAATCCCGGCGTTGAGCCTGTGCTCGCTCAACTGGGCCGACCTCTTCGCCCATTTCTTCGGTCACGAATCCTGGGGCGCGCCGATCCATGCCGAAATGCTGGCCGCCTACCGCAGCGCCCGGACTTTCCTGCGCGTCACCCCGGGCATGCCGATGCACGAACTCGACAACCGCGAGGACGTCGGCCCGATCGCTGCGATCGGCCGCCGCCACGATCTCGGGCTGAACGGCGACAAGGCGGTGCTGATTGCCATGGGCGGCATCGCCCACCAGCTGCCGGTGGAAGACTGGCCACGCACGCCCGGCATCCGCTGGCTGGTTGCCGCCGACTGGCAGTGCGCGCACCCCGATGCCATTTCTCTCGAATCCTTCGGCATGAATTTCACCGATCTCCTGAGCTCGGTCGACGCGGTCATCACCAAACCCGGTTACGGCACCTTCACCGAAGCAGCCTGCAACGGCACGCCGGTGCTTTACCAGCGGCGCGACGACTGGCCGGAGCAGGACTGCCTGATCGAGTGGTTGCGTCGCTCCGGCCGTTGCCATGAGGTCGACGCCAGCGTTCTCCATCACGGAGATCTGCGGGAATCGCTGAGCGCACTCTGGCGACAGGCGCCATCGCCGACACCGCAGGCCAGCGGCGCAAGCCAGGCCAGCGAAAAAATTTTGTCGCTTTGCCCCGGTTTTGCTGTCTCGTGACCGGCAAACCGATGCAAACTGCCGTGGCCTCGCTTTCTCCGGCTGCTCACTGACCTCGCCTCTCCCCATGTCCGAATTCGCCATGCCAACAAACAACGTCGCCATTCTGGATGGTCCGCACCAGCCCGACCTGATCCGGACTGAGGTGCTCGCCGACATTTTCGAAGCGACCGCCCGTCGCGTTCCCGCCAAGGCCGCGCTGACTTTCGGAACACGCTGCCTGACCTACGGCGAACTCGACGAACTGGCCGACCGGGTAGCCGCCCACCTGATCGCGGCCGGCGTGCGGCCGGGACAAATCCTGGGCCTCTGGCTGCCACGCGGCATCGACCTGCTCGTCATGCAACTCGGCATCGCCAAGGCGGGGGCCGCCTGGCTGCCTTTTGACCCGAGTACGCCGGTCGACCGCATCCGGGTCTGCCTCGACGACGCCAGCGCCGGCGGGTTGCTCACCTGCGCGGCCAGCGCCGATCTCGTCGCCGATCTCGACTGCCCGGTGTGGACCGCCGAGGCCGTCACCGCGCCGCTGCTTGCGCCGGGCCAGCGGCGTGCGGGCGTCCTGCCGACGCACCCGGCCTACGTCATCTACACCTCGGGCTCGACCGGCAAACCCAAGGGCATCCGCATCGATCAGGGGGCGATCTGCCACTTTCTGCGCAGCGAGAACGTCATGCTCGGTGTTCGCGAGGAGGACCGCGTCTACCAAGGGTTCTCGGTCGCCTTCGACATGTCGTTTGAGGAAATCTGGATCAGCTATCTGGTTGGCGCCACCCTGTGGATCGGCCCGCGCGAAGTCGCCGCCGACCCGGAGGCCCTGCCGCGAGCGCTGATCGAACAGAAGATCACGGTGCTGCATGCGGTGCCGACGCTGCTCGCGCTGTTTGCGCACGACGTCCCAAACCTGCGCCTGATCAACCTTGGCGGCGAGGCTTGCCCCGAGGCCCTGATCCCGCGTTGGGTGCGGCCGGGACGGAAGATTTTCAACACCTACGGCCCGACCGAAGCGACGGTCGGGGCCAGCGGCGCCGAACTGGAAATTGGCCTGCCGGTGACCATCGGCCGGCCAATTTCCAACTACCGGCTCCTCGTCATCGACCCGGCAGTCGAAAATGGCCTGCGCCTTCTGTCGCGTGGCGAAACCGGCGAACTCTGCATCAGCGGACCCGGCGTCGGCGCCGGCTATCTCGGGCGCCCGGAACTGACCGCGGAGAAGTTCCTCGCCAACCCATGGCCGTGCGGCCCCCAGGATGACCGCCTGTACCGCACCGGTGACCTCGCGTTCATCGATGACGATGGCTGCGTTCATTGTCTCGGGCGCACCGACGACCAGGTCAAGATCCGCGGCTTCCGTGTCGAACTCGGGGAAATCGAGACTGCGCTCTGTCGCCAGGCCGGGGTTGGCACGGCGGCGGTAATCTTGCGCAACGATGACGGTATCGAACGGCTCGTCGCTTACATCGTCGCCGACAGCGAACTGACCGCGAGCGCCGCCGATCTGCGTAGCACGCTTGGCGAATCGCTGCCTCCCTACATGGTTCCGGTCCACATCGAAGCGCTGGCGGAAATGCCGCGCCTGACTTCGGGCAAGATCGATCGCAAGGCCCTGCGCGCGCGGGCGCTGGAAATAGCCGCCAGCCTTTCCGCCGAATCGGATCAACCGGAATCGCCGGCCGAGGAAGTGCTGTTCGCCGAGCTGACAAAGCTCTTTCCCGGCCAGGCCATCCATCGCGCTGCCGACTTCTTCGTCGACCTCGGCGGCCACTCGCTATTTGCCGCCCGCCTCGCCTCGGCGATCCGCACCCATGCGCGTTTCGCCAGCTTCACGGTGCGCGACATCTACCTGCTGCGCAGCGTCGGCGGCATCGCCGAAGCACTGGCTGACATCCCCGACCGTCAGCCTGCCGCCGTCCGCGACTGGACGCCACCGCCGGCTGCCAGACGCTGGCTGTGCGGCGCCGCCCAGGCGCTGACCATACCGGGCCTCGTCGTCCTGCACATGGCGCAGTGGCTGGCTCCCTTCTTTACCTTCCATTTCTTTACCGGAGATCCTGACGATTCGATCGCCATCGCCATTGCCGTGTCGCTCGTCGCCTTCATGCTCGCCACCCTGCTCGAGTTCGCCATCGCCGTCGCCGGCAAGTGGCTGATCGCCGGCCCCGTGAAGCCGGGCCGCTACCCGCTCTGGGGGGTCACCTATTTCCGCTGGTGGCTGGCCGACCGCCTGATCGAAGCGGCGCCGGATTACATGCTCAACGGATCACCGCTCTACGTCAGCTGGTTGCGCCTCCTTGGCGCCGATATCGGGCAGGAGGTCGTCATCGGCTCGGTGACAGTGCGCGCCCATCATCTGATCAGCATCGGCGACGGCGTCAGCATCGGCAGCGGCGTCAACCTGGAGAATGTGCGGGTCGAACATGGCGAGCTGCTGATCGGCCGCATCACGCTGGCCGCCAACAGCTGTGTCGGTTCTTATGCCGTCCTCGAGGGCAATACCGCAGTCGGCGAGGCCGGCCATCTGGAAGGCCAGTCAGCCCTCAGCGACGGCCGGAGCGTCCCGGCCAGACGCATCTGGAGCGGTTCGCCGGCGCGCGACATCGGCGCCTTCGACCCCACCTCGCTGCCTGCGCGTCCCGAGGTTTCCGAGACGCGACTGGCCCGCGAGAACCTGTTCTTCCTGCTCGGCGTGCTCGGGACCGCAGCCATTTTCTTTCTTCCTGTCTTCCCGACATTCATGCTGATCGACTGGCTGGATGACATCTACCCCTGGATGCAGAGCGACGATGTCGCCTTCCAGGTGATCACCTACTTCCTGCTCGCCTTCCCGGCGACGGGCGTGCTGATCATTAGCACGGTGCTGATCTCGGCTGCATTGCGCTGGACCTTTCTGCCACGCCTGGCCGAAGGGCGCTGGCCGGTTCACAGCAACAAGTATTGCAGCCGCTGGCTGGTGAATCAGATTCAGGAGTTCAGTCTCAACATTCTGCACGGGGTGTATGCGACCGTCTATTCACCGATGTGGTATCGCCTGCTCGGCGCCAAGGTCGGACGCGGCGCCGAAATTTCGACGGCCCAGGGACTGATTCCCGATCTGCTGACGCTCGGCGACGAAACGTTCATCGCCGATGCAGTGATGCTGGGCGACGAGGAAATCGACGGCGGCTGGATGACGCTACGGCCCACGGTCATTTCGCGGCGCAGCTTCATCGGCAATGGCGCTTATGTGCCGGACGGCACCGTCGTACCCGAAAACGTGCTCATCGGTGTCCATTCACGGGTGCCGGACAACGACCGGATGCAGCCGGGCGACACCTGGCTCGGCTCGCCGCCGATCAATCTGCCAGCCCGCGAAGAGACGCATGGCTTTCCTGAAGCGCTGACCTTCGCGCCGTCGAAGCAGCGCCAGATTGGCCGCGGACTGATCGAAGCCCTGCGCATCGTGACCCCCCACGCGGTGGTCATTGCCGTCGGCTATACCGTCGTGCTGAACGTGATGCCGCTTGCCGAAGCCGAGCGATGGGGAGCCGTTTTGTGGTACATGAACGTGGCTGGCATGCTTTATGGCCTCGGCGCCTTCCTCTTCGTGTTCATACTCAAGTGGCTGCTGGTCGGCCGCTACGACAAACGCGCACAACCGATGTGGACACCATTTGTCTGGCTTTCGGAAGCCATAACCACGCTCTACGAGGGCATCACGATTCCCAATTTCATGCGCTATCTGCGCGGTACGCCATGGCTACCGGTCGCCTTCAGACTTCTTGGCACCCGCATGGGTCGTGGTGTCTATATGGACACTACCGACATCACCGAATTCGACTGCGTGGACATCGGCGGACACAGCGAGCTGAATGCGCTATGCTGCCCGCAGACCCACCTGTTCGAGGATCGCGTCATGAAGATAGACCACATCCGGATCGGTCAGCGGGTGACGATGGGGCCCCGCAGCGTGGTGCTGTACAGCGCGGAAGTTGGCGACAACGTCAAGCTCGGGCCGCTGACACTGGTCATGAAAGGTGAAAGCATTCCGGCGAGTTCGCACTGGCACGGTTGTCCCGCGTCACCCGCCGACTGATGTTCACCCCGACGCTGATCGGATCCGCCCTGGCGGATGGACAGGATCTGCACCTTCTGTCGCTTGCAACCCCGGACACGACGCCGCGTGCCGATGCTCGCGCGCTGATTCGCCAGGCGCTACACGAAGCCCTGCTCAACCTACTTGCGGCGGATCCCGAATCGGTTGTGCTGATTTCCGCACCCGGCCAGCCAGTCCGGCTGGCGCCGCCGTGGGCTGATATCGGGCTTTCGATCAGCCACGAGCCGGGACTTTCGCTGGCAGTCATCAATCTGGCCGGTCCGGTTGGGGTCGATCTGCTAAGGGTCGCCACCATTGCGTCGGGCAGCGGCGCCGTGGCCCGCGACTATCTCGGTCCGGACGCGGCTAGCGCGCTCAGCCGACTGCCCGATGAACAACTGCAGCGCGCTTTCGCGCAGGCCTGGACCCGTCTTGAAGCCCGCCTGAAATGTCTGGCGCTGGAACTGCGCGAATGGTCGCCCGCACTCGAGGCGCGGCTGACGGGCTGCCGCGTCACCGACCTGGCGATGACGGAGGGCTGGGTCGGCGCGGTAGCAATTCCCGGCGAAGGGTTCAGCGCAGCGCCGACACGGGTTGGTGCCGGGTAAAGATGCACTGCGCCAGAAATGCCATGGGAACTCAGAAACGCCAGCCGTAGCGCTTGAGCAGTTCACCCGTCTCGCAGACCGGCAGGCCCATGACGCCTGTGTAACTGCCGGCCATGTACTCGATGAACAATCCGGCACGGCCCTGGATACCGTAGGCGCCCGCCTTGTCGACCGGCTCGCCGGTCAGCACGTAACGCTCGATTTCCTCGTCGTCGATCTGACGAAAGCGCACTTCGCTGTTCGACAGCACGTATTCCGTCCGCCCTTGATAGGCTACCGCGACGCCGGTCAACACACGGTGCGTATGGCCGGAGAGGCGGCGCAGCGTGGCCGCGGCATCAGCCTTGTCAGCCGGCTTGCCGATGATCGTGCCGGCGAATTCGAGTACCGTGTCGGCGGCCAGCACTGGACGCAGCGGCAGGCGTCGCTCGAGAAGCAGGTTGACACCATGGTCGGCTTTGGCCCGGGCGACCCGCTCGACATACGCAAGCACCGCTTCGCCGGAATGCACACCTTCGTTTACCTGCGGGTCGGTGCGCAGGCCACTGCGGAAAATGATGGTATCGAACGCTACCCCCATCTGGGTGAGCAGGTCGCGGCGGCGCGGGCTGCGCGAGGCAAGGTAGAGACGCATGATGAATTCTAGCCCTCCCGGTGATAGGGGTGGTTCCTGAGCAAGCTGACCGCCCGGTAGAGCTGTTCGCACAGCACCAGCCGGGCAAGTCCGTGCGGCAGGGTCAGGCTCGACAAGCGAACGCGGTCGTCGGCCTGGCGCTTGAATTCGTCGTCGAGTCCGTCGGCGCCGCCGATCAGCAGCGCAACGTCGCGACCGTCCTGCATCCAGGACTCGAGCCTTTGGGCAAGTTTCAGCGTGGTCAGGTCGTCGCCCTTTTCATCGAGCACGACGATGCGGCAAGTGGCGGGCAGGACATCACGGATACGACCCTTCTCGGCGGCGAGCAACTGCTCGCGGGTTTTCGAGCCACGCAGTTCCGGCTTGATCTCGCTGACACTGGCCGGCAACTCGCGCGGCATGCGCTTGAGGTACTCGGCGCAGCCATCGCTCAACCAGCCGGGCTGGCGATTGCCGACGGCGAGCACGTGCAGCTTCACTTGGTGGCTTCCTGCCCCACTGCCTTACGCCGCTGCGCCGGGGTCGTCTGCCACAGCTCTTCCAGGTTATAGTACTGGCGCACCAGCGGCTGCATGACATGGACAATGATATCGCCGAGGTCAACCAAGACCCATTCGCCGGTCTCCTGGCCTTCTGTCGACAAGATTTCGGCGCCCGCCTCGCGCACCTTTTCCTCAACATTATGGGCGAGCGCCCTGACCTGCCGGTTGGAATCGCCGGTGGCGATGACCATGCAGTCGAACAGCGGGGTGAGTTTGGCGGTGTTGATCACTTCGATATCCTTGCCCTTGATGTCTTCGAGGGCCGAAACGACGAGTTTTTGCAGCTTGTGGATTTCCATCGGGGGTTAGAGCCTGTCTCTGTAGAGTTGGTGAAGGCTAATGTAGTCGAGAACGCTGTCCGGCAGCAAATAGCGGGCAGAATGCCCGGTCGCCAGCAGCTTGCGGATATGGGTCGCCGATATGGCGAGTTGGGTCATCGCGAAGGTGACGATGCCGCCGCCAGGCGCCGCCCGCAAACCGCCAGGATCGGGCAGCCGACGGTCGCTGAATTCGGTGGCCAGTTCATGCGCCAGGCTGGCGACCTCGATCGGAAAGCCGGGCCGGTGAGACACGGCAACGTGGGCGAGCGTGAAGATGTCGCGCCAGCAGTGCCAGGTCGTCAGACCGCCAAAGGCGTCGGCGCCAACCAGCAGGACCAGCGATTTGTCGCCTCCCAATTCCACGCGCAGGCGTTCCAGGGTATCCACGGTATAACTCGGGACAGCGGCACCGACCTCGCCGGCATCGACTGAAAAACGGTCGTTTTCCGCCGTCGACCGCAGCACCATCTCCAGACGCTGTCGCGCCATGACCTGCGGGACGCCGCGATGCGGCGGCTGCCCGGCCGGTATCCAACGCACGCTGCCGAGGCCGAGGCGGTCGAGCGCCTCCTCGGCCAGCCGCAGGTGGCCGAAATGCACGGGGTCGAAGGTGCCACCGAAGATGCCGAGCGGTTCAGACAATTTCAGGCTGACCGAAAATGTCGCGGTAGCTCGCGTAGAAGCTGGCGTAGACGGTCGAGAACACGCACAGCGCGATCACGACCATCAGCGGCATGATGATGAAACTGCCGACGAAGCTCCCCTGGCCCCCGGAAAACACGCCCGCGAGCAGCGCGAAAAGTAGCCCCGGCAGAATGCCGGCGACAATTATCAGCGCGGCGCCAAAGGCGAGAAAGGCGCGCCAGTTTATCCAGCAGGCGACGAAACTGAAGAACAGCGACTTGCCGACGCTCTGTCCGTGCCAGGCGGCCAGCACCGGGGCGAACCACCAGGCCATCAGGACCGGCGTCATCAGCGTCATGACAAACACTGACGGCAGCAGGAAGCTGCCGCTTTCCAGGGCCTCCCTGTCGGCGGGCTTGGTGGACAGGATGAGGCGCAGCAGATCACCGCCGTCGAGTAGCGCGGAGAGACCCAAAATGGCTAGTGTGCAGCACAGATAGAGCGCACCGAGCAAGAGCAGCGTACGGGGGTTTTGCTTGAGGCCGCCGAACAGCGTCTGCAGGCCAGCCGGGTTACCCTGGTCGAGATCACGCGCCGCCTGCATCAGGCCAACCGTCAGGCCGGGGATGATCATCGACGCTGCCACAGCGCCTATGATCGGCACCAGATTTAGAAAGATCACGGTCAGCCAGTAGCTGACGACCAGCATGGCCAGCAAGGGCGGATTGCGCCGGAAGATCGCAAAGCCGGCATCGAGCCAGCGCCAGCCGGCTGCTGCCGGAAGTTTCTGCGCATGCATGGTCAGGTCCCCTCGAAAATATCGAGGTAGGAGGCGTAGATCGCGCCATTGAAGATTGGGATCAGCAACAGGAAGCCGACGAAGAAGGGGAGCGCGGCGAAGAACATGGCAACCGTCAGGAGCAGCGCAAAGATGAGCATCGCCAGCCAGTTCTTGACCCCGGCGGCAAGGCTGGCCTTCATCGCCGGCAACGGTTGCATGTCGTGAAAGAAGACCAGTGCCGGCGCGAACCAAGTCGCCATAAGGACCGGGATCGACAGAACGAAGACGAGCAGACTGGCGATCATGAAACCGCCCATCGCAATTCCGAATCCGGCGATGCGGCCGGTGATCACGCCGCCAAGGACGCCGCCGCTGACCAACATGAAGGCGAGAAACGCGATACCGAAAATGCCCGTCGCAAAATAGACGCCAATCATCACCAGACCGCCCGCATTGTGGTGAAAACCGGCGAACAGATCGGCGATTTCGGCGTTGCCGTCGGCATGCTGGTGCTGGCTCAGCAACAGCAGCCCGCCGGCGAAGACCGGCAGCAGGACGCTGACCGCGATCTGGCCGAAGACCGGAACGATCTGCACTCCCAGCACGATCACCATCATCAGCACCGCGCTGCCGATCCACGTCCCGGGATTGGCGATGAACAACAGCCAGCCCTGGCGCAGCCATCCGAAACAGGCGCCGGGATCGACCTCCCGGCTGGCACCGGTGAAGGCTGGCGGGTCCACCTGAATTTGCGTACTTTCTTCCATACCGGGATGCTAACGGGGCACGCCTTCCGGAGCAAGGCAAAGACGCTGCAGGAGTCGACCGAAATGGTCCGGGTCCTTGATCGTTACCACAGCGCCGGGGCGCGGGTGGTGCCGAACATCGAGTCGCAGCAGCCAGAAACGCAGCGCCGCGGCACGGCGCTGCGCCGGCCAAGCGAACTCCTCGCCCGGCGTCAGCTGCCGCAGAGCGCTGTAACCTGCAATCAGGGCAGCGAGTTGGTCATCGTCGGCGCACCAGTCGTTGGCCGCCACCGCCAGATCGAAGAGCATGCTGTCCGCGCCGGCGAAGTAGAAGTCGAGCACCCCGGACAGTTGCCCGACGTCCTGCCACAGGACGTTGTCGCGAAACAGGTCAGCATGGATGATCCCGTACGGCAGGCCAGAATAGTCCTGCGCGGACTGGAAATCGAGCTCGGCAAGGAGTCGACCGCGCTCGTCGCTCGTCAGTTTCGGGGCCAGTGCGTGCCCGGTACGCTCACGCCACTCCTGGCCACAGGGATTGGGCAAGGGCGACGGAAAATCAGCGCCGGCCAGATGCAGGCGCGCCAGCATTTCACCGAGAGCCTGGCAATGCGCTGCCGTCGGCATCTCGATGCAGGAGCCCGGCAAACAGGTGAAAAGCGCTGCCGGCTTTCCGGCCAGCAGCCGCCAGAAGCGACCGTCGCCGGTGGCCAGCGGTCGCGGACAGGGAATCCCACGCGCCGCAAGATGGTCCTGCAATGCCAGGCAGAAATCGAGTTCCCGCGATGTCAGGCGTTCGAAGATCGTCAGTACCCAGCGGCGGCCTTCGACGCCCACGAAATAGTTCGAATTTTGCATGCCGGCCGCAATGCCGGACAACTCACTCGGTGCGCCAATACCGAGTGGCTCAAGCCAGAGGACTAACTCTTCCCTGGCGACTGCCGTATAGACGGACAAGCGGCTACCACGAAAAGACTTTCCACGTCGCGGGCGTCAGGTTGCTGCTGGGGCCATCCTGCTGGATGAAATTGCCATCGCCCTGCTGATCGACGAGATAATAATCAGGTCCAAAGGCTGGCGTCACCTTGACCATGTAGAGCCTGCCATTCTGGCGATACTCTTCGCGAGTCTCGGATTCTGTCCTGACGATGGTGACCTGAGGCTCGAGCGCCGCATCGAAGGCTTCCATACCCGGCGGTGGCGGCGGCACGGCAGGTAGCGGCTGAAGATTGCCTTGCTGGGCAAGAACGGGCAAGGCAGCAAGCAGGATGACGGGAATTAGTGGGCGCATGGAAATATCCTTGAAGATCTGTTCCCGATTCTATTACAGGTTGAGCATCAACTCACGCTCGCTGGGCAGCGGACCGAACGGGCGAGCCTCATAGTGTTTGAAAATTGCCTCGACGACCAGTTCCGGCTCATCGATCAACTGGATGAGATCGATGTCCTGAGGGTCGACCATCCTCTCCTTGACCAGTCGATCCATGAACCAGTCGATCATCCCCTGCCAGAACTCCGAACAGACAAGGATCAGCGGAATCTTGCGCGCCTTGCCGGTCTGGATGAGCGTGAGCGCTTCCATCAATTCATCGAGCGTTCCGAAACCGCCGGGCATCACGACGTAGGCGCTGGCAAAGCGGACGAACATGTACTTGCGCGCGAAGAAGTGGCGGAAAGTCTGTGAAATATCCTGATACGGATTGGATTGCTGCTCGTGCGGCAACTGGATGTTCAACCCTACCGAAGGCGACTTGCCGAAATAGGCACCCTTGTTGGCCGCCTCCATGATGCCGGGGCCACCGCCCGAGATCACCGAGAAACCGGAATCCGAGAGCAGGCGCGCCGTTCGTTCGGCAAGATCATAGTACGGCGACCCCGGCGCAACGCGCGCGCTGCCAAAAATGGTCACGGCCGGCTTGATCGGCGCCAGACGTTCGGTCGCCTCGACGAACTCTGACATAATGCCGAAAATCCGCCAAGATTCGCGGGCCGAGGCCGACTGCAGCAAGGCTTCGGATTCCACGCCCATCACCAGTTTCTCGCTTTCCGTCACTATTCATGCCTCTCTTGTTGTTGGTGGACGGCTCGTCCTACCTCTACCGCGCGTTTCACGCCCTGCCCGACCTGCGCAACCAGGCCGGCGAGCCGACCGGCGCGCTCTACGGCGTTCTCAACATGCTACGCCGGCTGGAAAGCGACTACAAGGCGGACTACAAGGCCGTCGTCTTCGACGCCAAGGGCAAGACCTTCCGTGACGATTGGTACCCCGAATACAAGTCTCACCGCCCGCCGATGCCCGGGGATCTGGTGCGGCAGATCGAGCCCATCCATGCCGCGATCAAGGCGGCGGGCTGGCCGCTGCTGATGATCGACGGCGTCGAGGCCGACGACGTGATCGGCACGCTGGCCAGCAATGCCGCGGTCGACGGCATAAATACCCTGATTTCCACCGGCGACAAGGATCTGACCCAGCTGGTCGCCCCCGAAATCCGCTGGTACAACACGATGAGCAACGAACTTCTCGACGAAGCCGGCGTCGTCGGAAAGTTCGGCGTCCCGCCGGGCCGTATCGTCGATTATCTGGCGCTGGTCGGCGACCCGGTGGATGGCGTGCCGGGGGTCCCGAAATGCGGCCCGAAGACAGCCGTCAAATGGCTGGAACAATACGGCTCGCTCGACGGAATCATCGCCCATGCCGACGAAATCGGCGGCATCGTCGGCCAGAACCTGCGCGACCATCTCGGCTTCCTGCCGCTCGGCAGGAAACTGGTCACCGTCGCCCGCGACCTGGCCAATCTGCCGTCGCCCGCGGCGCTGACCGCCAGCCCCCGCGACACGGAAACCCTGCGCGGGCTGTTCGGCCGCTACGAATTCCGCACCTGGCTGCGGGAACTGGACGCGCCACCGCCCCCCCCTCTCCCGCCCGGAAGCGCCGGACCGGAGAGGTCGGCAGGTGCTCCCGCCGGAACACTTGCGGTCAATTACGAAACCGTCCTCACCTGGCCGCAGTTCGATTCCTGGCTGGCGAAGATCGAAGCCGCCGACCTCACCGCGCTAGATACCGAAACCACCAGCCTCGACCCGTTCGCCGCCCGCATCGTCGGCGTTTCGCTCTCGGTAAAAGTCGGCGAAGCGTGCTACATCCCCCTCGCCCACACCGCCCCCGGCGCCCCCGATCAGTTGCCGCGCGACCAGGTTCTCGCGCGTCTGAAGCCGTGGCTGCAGGCGGCCGAGCGCCGGAAGGTGCTGCAGAACGCCAAGTACGACCAGCACGTCCTGGCCAACCACGGCATCGCCCTCGCCGGAGTCGCGCATGACACGATGCTCCAGTCCTACGTGCTCGAATCGGACAAGGGTCACGACCTCGGCCAGCTGTGCACCCGTCACCTCGGCCTCGCCACGATCGCCTACGAAGATCTGTGCGGCAAGGGCGCCCGGCAGATCGGCTTCGATCAGGTCGACATCGAGCGCGCCGCGACCTACGCCGCCGAAGATGCCGATGTCACCCTTCGCGTCCATCGGGCGTTGCACCCGCAGTTCGCCAACGAAGGCGGTCTCTCCTACATCTACCACGACCTCGAAATGCCGGCCCGCCAGGTCATCTGGCGAATGGAACGCACCGGCATCCTGATCGACGCCGCGACACTGACGCGCCAGAGCCATGAAATCGGCCACAAGATCATGGCGCTCGAAGCGCAGGCCTGCGAACTCGCCGGCCAGCCCTTCAACCTGGCATCGCCGAAGCAACTCGCCGACATCCTGTTCGAGAAACTGGGTCTGCCGATCAAGAAGAAGACGCCGTCCGGTGGCCCGTCGACCGACGAGGAGGTGCTCTCCGAACTGGCGCTCGACTACCCGCTGCCCAAGCTGCTGCTCGAACACCGCGGCCTGGCCAAACTTAAGGGCACCTATACCGACAAGTTGCCGCGCATGGTCAATCAGGCAACCGGGCGAGTGCATACACACTTCTCGCAAGCAACGGTGGTCACTGGCCGCCTCGCTTCCAGCGACCCCAATCTGCAGAACATCCCGGTACGTAGCGAAGAAGGCCGCCGCATCCGCACCGCCTTCATCGCCCCGCCCCAGCACTGCATCGTTTCAGCCGACTATTCGCAGATCGAATTGCGCATCATGGCCCACCTCTCGGGCGACGAACGCCTGCTCGAAGCCTTCGCCCAGGGCGAGGATGTGCACCGCGCGACGGCCGGCGAAATCTTCGGCGTGACACCAATGGAAGTCGGCCCCGACCAGCGCCGCGTCGCCAAGAGCATCAATTTCGGCCTGATCTACGGCATGAGCGCCTTCGGCCTCGCCCGCCAGCTTGGGCTGGAACGTAGCGCCGCGCAGACGTACATCGAACGTTACTTCAACCGTTATCCCGGCGTGGCCCACTACATGGAAGAAGCACGCGAAATGGCCCGGCAAAACGGCTACGTCGAAACCGCCTTCGGGCGTCGCCTGTGGTTCCCGGAAATTCGTTCGAGCAATGGCAACCGCCGCCAGGGGGCGGAGCGCGCCGCGATCAATGCGCCGATGCAGGGAACGGCCGCCGATCTGATCAAGATGGCGATGATCGCCGTCAGCAACTGGCTGGAAAAGTCGGCGCGTAAATCCCGCCTCGTCCTGCAGGTGCATGACGAACTGGTGCTGGAAGCGCCCGACGACGAAATGATGGAAATCCGCACCCACCTGCCGCGGCTGATGGGTAGTGTGGCAAAACTGAAGGTGCCGCTGGTCGTCGAGGTCGGCATCGGGCCGAACTGGGAGGCGGCACATTGAGAACTTATAATCTGATCCTCTTGGAACTTAGCGACAGTTGGCACGCAAATGACCTTAGCAAGACTTTATCGCGCTGGTCCAGACGAAGGTTCAGGTTGACTGTTCTCGCGAGCATGTCCTTCGAAATGGCGCCTGAATAAATTCTGGCACGTTCGCAGTTCACGCCGCGACGCATCGACGCTCGGTGGCTGATGTCGCGAAAGAATCGCTCGACCAGTGAGCCGCGATGCCGAAATCCCCGATGACAGCTACGATGTTGTAATCAGTTGCGAGGTTATGGAACATAACCCGCATTGGGCAGAAACGATGAAGAACATGGTTCGTGTCTGCAGGCCTGGTGGACTGGTTGTGATGACCTGCGCCACCCTGGGGCGCGGCGAGCATGGAACCGCGCGAACGAGTCCGGACTCATCGCCGCTTACCGTGGAGCTTGGCTGGAACTATTACCGTAACCTGACTGCACGCGACTTCAAGAAAGCTGGAGCAACCGAGGGTCTCTGTTGCATGTTTGCCTGCAACTGGAAGAGCCATGACCTTTACATGCTTGGGATCAAGGGCACCGCGGGAAGCGAGTCATTGGCCAAGCTAAGCGCCATCCAGAAGCAATATCGGGCCGCTCATTGGTCGCACTGGAGTGCTGTTCGGCGGGCCGCCAAGGCAATCCTGCTGAACAAGCGCAATTAGCCACAGGCCACGGGGTCGATGACAGGGCCGTCGCTACCTTGACGGCATGGCGTCCGGTTCAACGGTTCGCCAAAGAGACTGGAACAGCCAGCGCGCCGCCTGTGGGGAAAGATGGTTGTCATCCCGGTAGAAAAGCCTGCCCTCGCTGACCACAAGACAGTCGGTATCGTTGCACAGCCTTGGGTAAGGATCCCACAGCCTGACTTGGGGATAATTGGCCAGAACCCTTTGGGTGGCAGCAAGGTAAGTGTGCGCCCTGCCCTCGACGTTCGCTCTCGGGATCAGGCAGTCCTTTCCAGGCACGCGCTTCGTAATTGCCAGCGGGCGCGAGGGCAGACAGGCTTCGGGAGGAAAATCCAGGTCGGGAACATCGACTGCGAACACTACCTCCTTGCCTGCGCCAATCAATCTGTCAAGCGTGAGCGCCAGGAGCTTCTCGTAAATATCAGTGCGGTTCCTGTTGTCAAGCTCGCGCTCAAAACGGATCTTCTTGTCCCTCAGCCTCATCGCCCAATAGTTCGAAAGGATCACCGTCCTGATGTCCTTGTTGGCGAGGATGTAATCGACTGCCGGCACAACCGCGGGACAGGTATCATTCCCTGCAATTCCAACAAACGGGTAGCAGACAACCTGGAAATAGGCGACGTTCTCGCTCTCTGGCAAATGCGCTGCCAAGCCGATGAAGATATCCGCGCCATGGCTGTCCCCAATGATTGCTACCGTTTTTTTCTGCGCCACGCCTCCGGTCTGCCAGCAATCCCTGACGCTGGAAGTCCCCGGCAAATCGCAGGGAGGGAATTTCGCCATCTCCTCAAAGTAAAGTCTGTGTCCGACTTCTTGCTGATACTTTCCAAACTGCTGCTCGACGTCACGCCCCGGTAACCCGTCGAGATGGTAGATCGCGATGCCAGCAATCCCCAACAGGATGCCTGCAACCAGAAGGCCGGCAGCCTTGGTGCGAACGGCTCCGCCAAAACGCAATGGGCGTTCAACATAGTGGTAGGTCAGCCACGCCAGCACAAAGGTCAATGCCAGAGCCCCGATCCGGACAGGTATTGAAGGCACCCTAGCCTCCAGTAACCGCAAGAACGAGAGGATCGGCCAGTGCCAAAGATAGAGCGGATAACTGATCAGGCCAACAAAGACCATGCCGCGATTGGCGAACAGATGGCGGTTGACCCAGGCACGAGGTCCCGCGGCGATGACCAGCGATGCCCCGGCAACAGGCAGAAGCGCCCAGTACCCCGGGAAGTTGCTACCCTTGTTGATGATCAACAGGCCTGCCGCCAGAAGCACCAACCCCAGTGATGAACGCAATTCGGTGTTCTGCACAAGGCTCCGGAGCGGAACACCTCGATTCGGCGACAACCGCCACTCAACCCTGAAGACATTGCCATAGGCCAGCAACCCACCCGCCAGCAATTCCCAGACGCGCGTATGCGGCAGAAAAAACGCGCCGGCAGCATCCGTGTTCATCCAAAGCAGGTTCGCCCAGAAGGAAAGGGCCATCAATACGGCCATTGCGAGCCAGAGACAGAATCTGATTCGCCAGAGCACTACCAGAAAAACCGGAAAGAACAGGTAGAACTGCTCCTCAATTCCCAGTGACCACAAATGCATGAGTGGTTTCAGTTCCGAAGCCGTGCCGAAATAACTATCCTCTCCCCACAACAAGATGTTGGCGATGAAGCCAATTCCTCCGGCCACGTGCTTTCCGAGCATCCGATACTCACCTGCAAGCATGGCGAGCCAACCGAGGCCAAGGGCGCAGACCAGGACAACAATCATGGCGGGAAAGATTCGACGGATCCGATGAACGTAGAAGTTCACGAAACTGAAACTGCCTCTGGCGAGCCCGGTGAACACAATGCGCGAAATCAGAAAGCCGGAAATGACAAAGAAGACGTCCACCCCGACAAATCCGCCCCGCAACAGATTCGGAAACGCGTGGAACAGCATCACAGACAGGATTGCCAGGGCACGCAAGCCATCGATGTCAGGGCGATAAGGTGTCTTGCCGGCGCTTCGGCGACGCTCAGGCCGCTTAAACAGCCAAGACGAAGTACTCAATGAATCTGGTCCGTGACTGAGGTGTAAAGAATGTGCGCCTCGTCAATGCGCTTCTTGCGAGAGAGGTATTGACTTTGCAGCAAGAAATAGAGGTGCTCCCCCAACCAGCGGGGCAGCAATAGCGTCAGATTTTGGTGGCGAAAGCTCCTTACTGATTCCGGTACATGCCTGTTGTCGATCAGATAAATCCTGTGTCGGCGAATCAGCGCAATCAAGTCGTCGGCTGAATCCGGATCATTACGCAAGAGGAGTAACTGCGAGCGACGACTGCCCCAGCGGCTTCGGCAGATTTCCCGATTCCGCGCAATCATCTTGCGCTTCAGTTCCGCAGGCATTTTCTTGAATGATTGACTGACAAGATGCAAGACAAAAGCATCGTCACACTGCGCACAACGATATCCAGCGGCTTGAGCTCGATAGCTAAGATCGTTATCCTCGTAGTAGCCGCCGTCGAAAATTTCGTCCAGCAGCCCGATTTCCCGAAACAGCGCACCTCGCACGACCATACAAAATCCGGAACAGTGGTCAAGTTCGGTAAAACTCCTGTCCTGTTCTTGCGCGAGCTTTCGCGCATAGGCATTCACGTCCTTGACCAGACAATTCTCACTTCGCTCGTTGCCGCGCGGATTGACGATTGCTATGTCCGGCTCGCGTTGCATCAATGCCACGCATCGACGCAGCCAGTCGGTACCACAAACCACGTCATTGTTAAGCAGGCAGATGAACTCTGCATCTGCTTGCCGCAAGCCGATGTTAGTCGCTTTCAGCCACCCGAGATTTTCATCGTTCTGAATCAGGAGAGTCTCGCCAAACTCACCGGAAGCGGCAATATCGCGGAACCAGGCACGCGCATCCGGTTCTTCCGAGTTGTCAACCAGAACCAATCGATAAGCAACATTTGCCTCTCTCCTGATGCTCTCGAGGGCCACTCGCGTCATCGCGACGGCATTCCAAGTGGCGATGACAATATCGCAGCGCATATTCATCGTCTCAGCAATCCTGGAGCAGGTTGTTGCCGAAACTGCCCACGACGAAACGGCGAGACCCACCTCTTAAGGCTTGAATCATCATTGTTCGCCGCTTGAGAGGCGGCTCTCAGAGCCCAGCAATTCGCCTGCATGAGCAAGAAAGCTTTCGGCACGGCGCACCCAAGTCTTGTCGCGCACCAAGACGCGCCCACGCAAACCAAGTTGCTCCAAACTCTCGGGCGACCTGCAGGCTAACGTGATGGCACCAGCCAAAGAGTCCGGATCGCCCGGCCGCGCCCAGACGGCATCATTGGCACCCAGCACCTCACGCATTGCCGGAAGGTCGGTGGCCACCACCGCACATCCTGAAGCCAGGTACTCAAACAATTTCAAGGGGGAGGTGAACTCACTATCCTTGTCAGACCGATTCGGCAACACGGCTATGCACGCCGTCGCCAATCGATGTTGAACCTCGTAATGCGGCTGCTGCCCAAGGAATTCGATCTCGCCACCTCCGCCATTCTGACGCTCCTTCAAGCGCTGAACCTGTTCTGGGGTGCCGCCAATGACACTCAGGCGAAAGCCCGGCAAGGAATTGAAGGCCTCCACAAGGTCATCGACGCCCTTCCATCCAAAGAGACTACCCGCGTAAACAATCCGCCTGGAAGCATCGGCCCAATCCTTCTGCGGAAGGCTGCCGGGATAAGCAACGCCATTCGGCAATACGACAATGGACCGCCGGACCGCATGGGTCCGGCTTAGGCCATCGGCCGACCCCTGCGAATTTGCAATGACCAGCAATGCGCTGTTCAATACCTTTCTTTCCAGCGAAGAAATCCGTAACCGCTGGCTCGGCTTGGCGGTTTGCGCAAATACTTCATGAGCCTCATAAGCCAGCGACAACCGGGGGAAGGCGTCGCAACACCAAGCAGCAGCCTTGACATGCCTGAAGAACACCATGTCAGGCACCGTTCCCGTCTTGACCGAGTTCCGAATCCAGCGTGCCAGGCGCCACATGAACAGGCGGTGCGACTTCATCGATAGGGCGCCCAGCAGTCCCGGCAATTGACGAGAAAGTGGCAACAGGACGACCCCGTTGGGAACTTCGATGCCCAGCGGCGCGAAAGGATGCTCGCTGCCAGATGGCACGTAGGCCAGCGTCACCATGGCGCCCTGCTGCGCCAGCGCATTCACGAAATGTGCAACCTGAACACCGCGTGCCCGGCTCAGCGGTAAGGGCTCGGGAAAGACATAGAGAAGATGGAATCGCTTTGAATGCATTTTCCTGAGCCCTATCGGCGGGAGCTATACCGGAACATCAGTACTCGCCTTTTTCCCTTGCATTTCAACCTGACCCAGCTTGGGCAAGAAAGACAGAAACGCCAGTGCTATGCCTACCTGTGCTGCCAGCGTTCGCCATTCCGGCATTTCCAGTTGAGCGAGGACGAGTACGTTGCCGATGAACGCAATCAGCACGACTGCCGCCAAGGCGAGCATCGGATGCGCTTGGAGATAGCGGCGCATTCGCCATACAGGAGGAGCCAGGTAAAACAGCATCGCCGCCACAAACGCCAGAAGCAGTATGCCCCCCGGGAAGCCAGCTGAGAAAAGCACTTCCAGCGTAAAGTTGTGCGCACTGCTGGGGTACCAAGTGTTTGGCGACTCGCCGGGCGGCAACCAATCAGGATGCACAGCCACTCCGTCATGAACCGCATTACCGAACACCTTGTGCCCATATCCATGACCCAGCCAAGGGGACTCCAGGGATAGTTGCCAGGCCGGCAGCCAGTGGCTGCCCGCACGATAACTTGAGTCGGTCTTCTGAAGCTGCGCAATGACTTGCTCGGCGCGATTCGGAAAATACATTGCAACATAAGCCACTGTTGCCATAGCGAGTACCGCAGCAAGCAGCAGCAAGCGCCAGAGTCGAGCAAAACACAGAAAGAGCAGCGCCATGACGCCCAACGCGAGGAGGGCACCACGGAAGGAAGTCAGTACCGCCAAGGCGACAATGCTTACTGCCGAGATGGCCGCCAGCCAGCGCCAGCGAGGAAGGAAAGCGTAGGCTCCCAAGGCAAACGGAAAAAACCCGACCAGCCAGTACAGATAGTCGCGGGTACGCGGTAATTGACCGGTTTGCAGCACCTCCAGGACAATCACCCAAATAGCATGGGCCCCAATAAGCACGCCGGCGATCATTCCGCCCCAGAGAAGACGGCGTGCCTTGTCTTCGTCATCGAGATGGAACGCAAGGATAATTCCGAACAACAAGCCCTTGCCGATCTCGCTGCGATAACGCTGCCAACTCTCCATCTGCAAAGCCGGCGGCGCCTGCAAAATGCTCAGGCCAAGCAACACAAGCAGCGCCAGCCAGATCCAAGCGAGTGGATGAGTATAGATCGCCACCTTTTCCGCAGCGCGAGCCCGGCAATCCCAGCCCACCCCGACCAGCGCGAGGAACAGGCAGGCATTGGCCAGAGCCGGTGGCCCCGGGGGGAAATAGTGCAGCATGAAATACGCCAACAATGGCATCTCATACCATCGCATGCCGGTGAACATCCGCCGGCCAGCAATCTCGGAGTCGTTCATTTACCTGTCGCCTCAATTTCCCGCAGGAGCCTAAGCGGCGATACCTCGTTCAACATATCCTCGATTTCACCCTGATCTCCGGGATGCGGATTGCGCCCGACTTGCAGAGCCTCTTGCGTTTACTCAACCATGGTTTGCACGTTCCCGGCATTCCTACGAGTACCCGACGACTGTTCGCCGAACCCATGAGGACCAAGTTCGTTAGTTCAACAATGACCTCAGCAGCGCTTTGCTTCTTGGACAGATGGCAATTCCCCGTCGCCTCGGAATTGTAATCGGAAAAATTTCAAGGCCTGCACGCCTGGGTCACCGGCGTACAGGACAGTCTTTGCCAAGCGGCGCAGTCAGCTCTCCTCACGTGGCTCCGGGCCCACAGCGTCGACACCGATCGCGGCCAGCAAACGCTCCGCAGCAAGGCCCCAGGTGAACAGTGTGGCAATCCGTTCGTGAGCTGCCTGCCCCATTTGACGACGCAATTCAGCAGATAGCGCCAATTTCTTCATGAGCTTGGCGCAGGCATCGATGTCACCCAGCGAAAAAAGTTCGCCGCAACTTCCTTCGTTACCAACGACCTCCGGCATCCCGCCATTGTAGCTCGCCACCACCGGCAATCCGCACGCCATGGCCTCGGCGACGGCAATTCCAAACGCCTCCTCGCCGAGTGCCGGGAAAATGCCAACGTCAGCGCAGGCATAAAGGGCGGGAAGTTCATCGTGGCCTACCGCTGGATGAAAAATGACCCGTCCTGCAACACCGAGCGCTGAAGCCCATGACTTCAACCGTGGAACCGCATTACCGTTGCCAACAATGAGCAGTTTGACCGGAATCCCGGAAACCATTGGCAGCGCCCGCACCGCAACCTCCAGCCCCTTCAAGCCAATGACACGGCCGGCAAAAACAAACACTACTTCGTCACTTGTGAATCCAAGACGCTGCCGCCGCTGTTGATCACGCTGCCCGGGTCGAAAGCGGTCAATATCAACCCCATTGAACATCACGGCGACCGGCCTCTTGAAACGGCTATAGTTCTGCTGCGCGTTGAAATGACTGCAGGCGACAAGCACGTCAAGGCGCTTTGCCAGCCAGCGATCGCCGCGCATGAAATCGGTGCCGCCGCTCATGAAGGCGAAGCGGGTCGGATGTCCGGACGGCATCAGCTGCGGCCAGAAAAAATCCAGTGGCTTGGTCAGGATCACCCAGTCATGGCTGGCAGCAATCACTTCGCTTCGCGCCTGGCGCGCAAAACTCAGACGCTCGGCGAGTTTGCGAAAGCGTGTCCCGAAATTCGGGAATTTTTCGCGAGGCGTGAAGGCGTAGGTGCGCACAACGATGTCACGACCGCCGAGGTCGGCGCGGTTATTTCCGTCACCACCATAGATACTGACCTTGTGCCCCAGGTCGGCAAGCGCAATCGCAAGCTGCCAGACCGCCGTCTGGATGCCACCGACGAAGACTGTTGTTGTTACGTCAATGAACGCAATGTTCACCGTTCTGCCTCCGGCAGGCCTTGCAAGGCTGCCTTTACCTGCTTCCAGACCGTATCGACACTGATTTCTGCCATTGCACGTGTTGGTGTGCAGTCACTGCCAGCCGCCGGGTGCTCGACAACGCCAAGAAAGCGAGGATGGTCAAGTGGCGCCAAATAGCAACCAGGATGCAAACAATGGTATAGCGCGACCATCGGCAACCCGAGAGCACCGGCCAGATGCGTCGGACCGGTATCGACACCAATGTAAAGATCGAGTTGCTGCATCATGGCCACAGACTGCCGCAACGCCAGCTTTCCGGCAAGACTGCGAGCGCGTCCGTTGCAGGTTGCGGCGAGCGCTTCACTGGCCGCTGCGTCGGTGGCATCGCCGAAGATCAGTATCTGCGCCTGCGGATGGACCAAGAGCAGTCTCCTGGCCAACTCCGCAAATGATTCTCCTGGCCAGTTGCGGTAGGCCTTCGTTGGAAAGCTTGCAATCTGAAACCCAACCAGCGGCTCTGCAGTCGGAACCAATCGCTTCCGTTCAGCGATAGCCCAACTTTGCTCCGCAGCACTCGGAACGTAATCGAGGCAGCGCACGCTCGGCCGCAGTCCGAGCGGTTTGAGCCAGCGCAGGCGATCCTCGACCGCATGAACAACGCCTTCATCGGTGACAACGGCAAATAGCTTGCGGTCCACTGCGGCGTTGCCACTGGGCAGGGCAATCACTTGCCGCGCGGTCCGCAACGCATATTTCAAAAGGGACAGTTCATGGCCAAAGATCAGAGCCAGATCGTAACTTTCACCAAACCAGCCCATGAACGCTGCCGAACGCTTCGTGATGCCCCTGCTTCGGTCGATCTGTGGCAACCCCTGAAGGATTTCAACACGCTTGGGGTGCGCAAGGCAGACAATCTCGGCCTGCGGATAAGCCTCGCGTAACGCCCGGAGCACTGGAACAGCCAGAATCGTGTCACCGATCCGCGCGACGTTGATCACCAGAATGCGCTTGATCGGTCCGGTCAGTTCAGGTCGTGTTGTCATCGGAGCAACTTGTTTCTCATCCTGCGGAACGCATTGCGCAATAGAGCCCCCCAAGCCAAGGGGAAGCGTACAGGTGGGTGCGGCGCAACAACCAGGCACCTGACTTTTCTTTGGTCACGAAACGCCCGATGCGGTCAACTGCCGAATCCGGTCGATTTATCGAAGGCTGAGTCGTGTACAGATGATCGAATCCCAGCCTCTGGGCCGTTGCGATGTACAAATCGTCGTGGTAGCCCTGCGGCCAGCAGAGGTGGCGGCTGACCACGCCAAGCCGGCTTTCGAGCGCGCTTCGTGATGCGACGAGATCGCTTGCCAGCGCGCTCTCGCGCTGCCTCGCATCTTCCAGCGTCTTGTCCCAGCGAATATGTGTGTGCGTGTGTGAATGAAATTCGAAGGTTCCCGCCGCTTGCAAGCGCTCGGCCTCCGACCAGCGCAATATGACGCTATCGCCATCACCGGATGCAATACGCCGCTTGCACTCACGGTGATCCGGCGTTTCTTGATCACCATCGCGAACAGGGCCTTCGCCCATCCATCCCGTGACCGCAAAAATGGCTGCCCTGAAGCCGAAATCTGCCAGAACCGGAGCGGCATGCACCTGGTTGTCAAGATAGGCATCATCGAAAGTCACAATGCAGGTCTTGGCGGGCAACGCTTCTCCGCGGAAGAAAGCTGCGGCCGTATCCAGACCCACCGTACGCCAGCCAGCGCGGGCCAGTGCTTTCATGTGCTCGCAGAAAGTCGCCGGAGAAACCGTCACCAACCCCGGATTCGGGCTGACGTGGTGGTAC
Organism: Candidatus Dechloromonas phosphorivorans; assembly: GCA_016714975.1. Taxonomy (GTDB): domain Bacteria; phylum Pseudomonadota; class Gammaproteobacteria; order Burkholderiales; family Rhodocyclaceae; genus Azonexus; species Azonexus phosphoriphilus. The sequence goes on from JADKBR010000003.1 coordinate 316,027, forward strand.
ATCAGGATCGGCAGGGCGGCAGCCTTCGACATCAATTCTCGAGCAAACCCGTGTATAGCTCTTCCATGCGTCGGGCCATGATTTCGCAGGAGAAGTCCCTGCTGACACGACGCCGCGCATTGTCCCCAAACTGCCTCCGGAGCACCGGGTCTTCCAGAAATCCGCTGATCGCTTCCGCCAGCGCCGCAGGATCTCCTGGCGACACTAGAACCCCGGTTTCACCTTGGGCGATTACCTCCGGCACACCGTCTACATTGGTCGCCACAACCGGAAGGCCCACGGCGCCAGCCTCCACGAAGGCGGTACCCAAGGCTTCCTGATGGGTAGGCAGAGCAAACAGGTCAAGCGACTGGAGAACGTTTGTCACGTCGCGGCGCAGTCCGAGCATGTGAACCCGCGACGCCAGTCCGAGTTCGCCGATCAGTCGCAACAGGTTCTGCATTTGCGGGCCATCACCGGCTATCACGAAATGAACTTCTGGAAAGCGTCGCAGCACGAGCTTGGCAGCCCGGAGCAGGTCGGCATGGCCCTTCTTGACCCGCAAGATCGCCACGGTACCGACCAAGACCGTTCCAGCAGGAAGGCCCAGTTCGGCCCGTAGCGTGCCACCACCAACGACCGGCGCGTAGCTGGCCAGATCTATTCCGGTCGGCACTGCCACCACCTGCGACGACGGAATGCCGGCAGAAATCAGGTAGTCGCGCACGAAACGGCTGACCGCGACAACCCTGTCGGTCAGCATTCTGTAGGTAATTATTGATGTAATTGGCAGCGCCAGATGCCGAGTCCGGACAATCCGCGGGCGCCTCTTGCCCAAGCTCCGTGCTGCGATCCCGGCCAGCTGGGTATCGCGGCCGCTGTGGGTATTGACGATGTCGGCGCGGAATTCGCGCATCACGCGACGCAATCTGATAATGGCCGGCAAGTCGAATGCGCCACGCATGTCGACCGCGTGAGTCGGGAAACCGGCCTCCAGCGCCCGCTCCAGAATGCGCGCGCCCGGACGACTGACCACAGCCATTTCGTGTCCGCGTTCGCGCATCGCGATCATCTCGTTCAGCGTGCGGTTTTCCTGGCCACCCCAGCCGGTCGACGATTCGCTGTGCAATACCCGCATCAGGCCGAGCCCTCTTCGGCCTTTTGCATCCGGTAGAGGCGGGCGTAGAGGCCGTCGTGCGCCAACAGCTCCACGTGCGTGCCCTCTTCCTGTTTCTGGCCATGCGCCAGCGCGACGATGCGGTCGGCACGTTCGATGGTCGACAGTCGGTGCGCGATGACCAGCGTGCTGCGGCCACGCATCAGCTCTTCGAGCGCAGCCTGGACGTGACGCTCTGATTCGGTATCGAGCGCCGAGGTCGCTTCGTCGAGGATCAGGATCGGCGCATCCTTCAGCAGCGCCCGGGCGATGGCCAGGCGCTGACGCTGACCGCCGGATAGCTTGACGCCATTTTCACCGATCATCGTATCCAGGCCGTCCGGCAAGACATCGATGAACTCCAGCGCATGTGCAGCCCTGGCGGCAGCCCGGATTTCGTCGGGTGTAGCATCCCGCTTGCCACCGTAGGCGATATTGGCGGCGATGGTGTCGTTGAACAAAACGACATCCTGGCTGACCAGCGCGATGTTTTCGCGCAGGCTGTTCAGGCAGATCTCCTGCAATGGATGGCCGTCGACACGGATGACACCATGATCCACTTGATAAAAGCGGGGCAGGAGGTTCGCTGCCGTCGTCTTGCCGCTTCCCGAGGGCCCAACCAATGCGACGCACTCGCCGGGCCGGACGGTCAGCGACACCGCATTTAACGCCGGGCGCTCGGCGCCCGGATAGGTGAATGTCACATCCTCGAATTCGACCAGACCCTGTGCCCGGCCCAGTTCTTCCTTACCATTGTCCTCCTCGGCAGCTTCGTCGATCAGTGAGAAGACACTCTCGGCAGCAGCGAGGCCACGCTGGATCGGCGCATTGACATCGGTAATCCGGCGCAAGGACGGCAGGATCATCAGCATCGCGGTAATGAACGAAACAAAGCTGCCGACCGTGGTTTGGTCATTGGACGCTTGCTTGAGGGCGACACCCATGATGATCGCCACGCCCGAGGCGGCGAAGAACTGAACGAGCGGGCTTTGTGCCGCACTGGCCATGGCTGCACGCATGGCAAACCGGCGCTGTTCTTGCGCAGATTTTCGAAAACGCTCTTCCTCGTAGCTATGGCCACTGAAAATCTTGACCACCTTGTGACCCTCGATGGTCTCCTGCAGAACTTGGCTGATTTTGCCCATCGACTCCTGCTGGCCCTTGGCAACATTGCGCAAGCGCTTGCTGAAGATGCGGACGACAATCGCGATGAAGGGAACGACGCTGAGCGTAATCAGGGTCAGTTTCCAGTTCAGGTAGAGCAGCCAGGACATCAGGCCGACAATGGAGAGCGTATCCCTTATCAGTGAAGTCAGGGCATTGGTTGCCGCTCCAGCAACCCCCTGCACGTCATAGGCGATACGCGACATCAGGCGCCCCGAAAGATTGTCGCTGTAGTAACGCGTCGGAAGCCTGATCATGCGCGAAAACATTGCCTGCCGCAGCTCTGTAACCACGTTGTTTGAAACCCAACTCATCAGGTACTCGCCAATGAATCCGAAAATGGCGCGGATAAGGAACACACCCATGATGGCAAGGGGGTAGATCAGCCAGTCCCAGGGCCCGGCAGCACTGGAAAAGCCGTCGTCGAGAATCCTTTTCATCATCGCCGGCAGAACCGGCTCGGCCAGTGACGATAGCCCCGTCGCCACCATTGCAACAACAAGCGCCTTCCAGTAGGGACGAACATAGGTCAGCAGCCGGATGTACAACTGGCGGCTGGTCATGTCACTGGCCATGCGACTTCCTGACGGAGAAATGAATGGGCCGAATTATACCTTCCTGCTTGACGCCCCACCCAGCCCGCGGTAAAGCTCCAGCAGGCGATCAGCCATGGCTGAAAGCGATAGCGGCTCGGCAATGGCACGCGCCGCCTGGCGCGCTGCGGCATTGCCGGCAAGCATACAGAGATCGCCAAGGCGGGTCGCCAGGACAGATTCATCGAGCGCATCGACCACCCAGCCGTTTTCACCCGATCTGACCCAGGCCTGCGCCCCGCAGGTCGTGCTGGTGACGACAGGCAGCCCGCAGGCCAACGCCTCCAACGCCGCGTTTGGGCAGGGATCGTACAGCGTGGGCAGGACAAAACCGTCGGCAGCGCCATACCATGGACGGACATCCTTCAGCGGGCCGGTGAAACGCACGCGCCGGCCCAGCCCAAGCCGGGCAGCAAGTGCCTGCATCGCTTTCAACTTGCGGTCGGCGCCGACGACAACCAGATGCGCCTCCCGGGCGGGCGCGGCTGCGAACGCCCGCAGCAGTTGCGGGACGCCTTTGCGCTGGAACCCGCTGCCGACAAAAAGCAGCAGCGGCGCATGCTGGGGAATGGCCGCACGCGCCCTTGTCGCATCGCGGAATTCTCTCGCCAACGATGGGTGAAAGACGGCTGTATCGACCCCGTTGTAGATGACCGGCAGCTTGTCGGATGGCAGTCCGTAATGCCTGCTCACTTCCTCCGCCACCATCGGTGAATTGCAAATCACGGCGCGCAACGCCGGATGCTCGAACATCGCCTTCTCCGCCGACAGAACGTATCGGTGATAGCCGGAAAAACCCTGGACCACTCTTTGCAAAGGCCCGAGCACACGTGCCCGATGCATAAGCCACGCTGCATGCACGCCGTCGCCGGCGCGAAAGATCATGCAACCCGGAATCCGTTCGTGCGACTGGGTGATATCGAAACCGCCACGCAACATTTCTGCCTGCGCGCAGGCGGCAAAGCTGCGATCCCGCGCCGTCCGTCCTCCAAGTATCCTGGAGTAGGAGGGGTCACAGGTAATCTGCTGGAAGCCTGCACGCGGCGCACCATCCCAGTTGCGCGTGATCAGGGTCACCTCGGCACCTTCGCCAGCCAGCGCCCCCAGAGCCCGCTCGACGAAGCGCTCGGCACCGCCGTAGGGATTGTAGCGCTGGCGGACGATGGCAATTTTCATGTCCGCCATTCTAGCCCTGCCGGCAGACTTCCACGGTCGTGCACGATCCGTAGCCGAAGACCAGTTGCTGCCATTGGGCGGGTTCCAATCCCTGCCAATGGGCTAGCAGCACCCGGATGACGCCAGCGTGGGTAACGATTATTCCTTCGGGCATGCTCAACTCGGCGACAAAAGCGAGCGCCCGCTGCTGCAACTGATAGGGCGATTCGCCACCCGGCGGGGCATAACCACCAACATCGGACGCCCAGGCATCCAGTTCGTGGCGCGGTATGACGTCCCACGCCCTACCTTCCCAAGCACCGAAATCCATTTCGGACAAGCGTTCGTCGATTGCCGGTTGTGGTCGCAGCAGTTCCGCCAGATCCCGGCAACGCCGCAACGGGCTACTCCACACGGGCAGCCCGCCTGCCAGATGAGCTCGCAGACGCGTCGCCACGGCAGCAGCATCTTCGGCCGCCACATCGAGTCGACCGTAACAGATGCCGGGGGCAATGGCAGGTTGCGGATGGCGGATCAGATGGAGGATCATCCAGCCATCGCCTTCGCACTATCCCGGCGTTGATAGCGCGTCACCAAAGATACCCACCGAGCGTCGCGGCGCCCCGGTACGGCGCACCAAGGGGAAAATTCGTTGTCGTCAGGACGCGAATTCGGATTATGTGTCCGAGAATGCGCTTGTATCACGCTAATGCACTGTACACACCATGCACGGATCGAACGAGCGGACGACGTGCTGGATGGTCGGCGGCGCGCCTTCGCCGGCAGGCAGACCGACCAGTGCCTGCTCCAGCGGACCGGGGCGGCCATCGCCGTCGCGTGGCGAGAAGTTCCAGGTGGTCGGCGCAATGATCTGGTAACGCTCGATGCGGCCACGGTTGACGCTCACCCAGTGACCAAGACTGCCGCGTGCCGCTTCGACCAGCCCCACACCCTGTCCGGAATCGGGAAGCACCGCCGCATGGCAGAACGCCTCGCCGGGAACGATCGCGCGTACCCAACGCTCCATCGCCGGCACGACGCTGGCCAGTTCGATCATGCGGGCGACGACGCGAGCGGTGACGCTGGCGCCATGACGCACGACCAGATCGCGCGCCAGCGCTTGCCCGGCAACGACCTGGCGGGCCAGTGCGCCGGTCTCGAGAATCCGGCCGCCATAACGCGGCGCCTTGCACCAGGTGTAAGCCCCGGCCTTGTCGGCATCGACGAAGGTTTCGCCCTCCGCCGGCGGTCGCGGGGGGCCTTCGACCAACCAGGCGTGATGGCTGTCCTCGGTGATTTTCCCGGCTTCCAGGGCGTCGACCGCACCATCCATCTGCCAGACGCCGCTGGCGAACAGCCCATAGGCGCCGTAGGACAGGAAGCCATCGCCGGCGCGGCCAACTCTTTCCAGCGACAGGTCGTAGGCGGCTTGCAGGAAACTCGGGAAATCACCGCCACGCCCCTCCCCCCAGGCGCGCAGTTCCGCCTCGCTTGCCAGCGCCGCGAAGGACTCCAGCGTATCACCGAGCAGTTCGGCTTCGAGGAAGGCGCGGAAACCGCGCAGCAGGGCCAGGATGCGAACCATCTCGGCGCTCCCGATCGCCCGGGTGCTGCCGCCGGGCTGCAGAGCCAGGGTATGCGGCCACTTGCCCGCGAGAAACCCGAGCAGCTTCAGAAAATTGGCGCGCGCGACCAATACCGCCGGTGCGGCGCTACCGGCGACCGCGGCAAAGCGGCCCGCGATCGCGGCGTGCCAGTTGCGGTCGACGTAGTCCACGCGGGCAAAATCAGGCATGAAGAAGAGATAGAAATGCGTCAGGTGGTCGGCAAGGTTCTCCGTCGCCTGCACTAGATGCCCGGCCAGGCGGCCATTCACGGGCGTTTCGACAGCGCAAAGACCGGCCAGCGCTGCCGCGGCGGCGGCCGACTGCGCCACCGAACAGATGCCGCAGATGCGGGGCACGACAACCAGCGCATCCTGAGCCGCGCGACCGGTCAGTATGTGCTCGAAACCGCGAAACAGCGGCGAGTTGACGCGCGCCGCAAAGACCTGGCCGGCGTCGACATCGAGACTGATTTCAAGGTCGCCTTCGACACGATTGAAGGGCCCGAGGACAATGCGGCTCACTTGCTCGGCTTCCTGACGGCCGGGCGTACCACCGGGTGATCCGCCACGGCGTTGTCGCGGACCCGCTTCGGCGTCGCCGATTTGGAGAGCACGGAAAGCGCGATGAACCAGGCTTTCGGCATGTCCGTCGGCAACCCGATGGGGATGCCGGCGATCTTCGGTGTCTCCTGGAACGGGTGACCGGGCGCCTCGAAACCGGGCTCGGTACAGGCGATGCAGGCAAAGCCGCCACGCAGGCAGGAACCGCTGCCGTTCCAGGTGCGGACATTGCAGTCGGCATGCGCCTGGGTGCCCTTGCAACCGAGGTTTTCCATCAGGCAGCCGAGATCCGAGTGCTGCCGGGCGCTCGCCTTGAATTCGTAATATTCGTTGCGCGAGCAGCCATGGTGCACCAGTTGTTCGGCGTAAAGAAGCGGCCGGCCGCATTCGTCGAGGTCGCCCGCCGTCAAGCCGTCGAGCGCGAGCTTTTGCAGCGTATCGACGACCCAGCCGGGGTGCGCCGGACAGCCGGCAATGTTGACCACCGGCAGGCCACCGGTTGCGACAAAATCTTCGCCGAGCAACCCGCCGGGCTCATCGCCGTCGTATTGCAGACCGCAGGCCTCGAGCGGATTGCCGGGGGTACTGGCCGAGAAGCCGCCGAAGGCGGTGCACGAGCCGATGGCGAATACCCACCGCGCGCGCCGGGCGAGACGCTCGACCCACTCGGTCAGGGGGCGGCCGCTGCCGGACATCAGGTGAAATTTTCCCGTGCCGTTGGGGCCGTGCAGCATGGCACCCTCGACACAGAGCACGTCGAACGGCGTCGTCCCGTCGGCGCAGTCGCTGAGCAGTTGCAGCGCCTCGGCGCCGCTTTCCAGCGACAGCCCAGGGTGCCAGACGAACTCGATGCCGGCACCGCGGAGTTCGTCGAACAAGGGTCGCGGCTCCGCGCACAGCAGCGATTGGGTGCAGCCACCGCAGCCGCCGCTCTGCAGCCAGAGGACCTTCATTCGCCTGTCTCCAGCCCGTAGCGCGTCAGCTTGGCGCGCAGACCGACGCGCGACAGGCCAAGTTCGCAGGCGACCCGCGACTTGTTGCCGCGATGGCGCTGCATGGCCGATTTCAGTACCCGGGTTTCAAGCTGCTCCTGGCGCTCCTTGAGGCTGCCGGCGAACCCGTCGGTCCATGCTTCCGCCGGCTCGACACGGGTGGGCGCGGGCACGCGCAGGACGCGCGGCGAGAGCAGTTCCGCCCCCAGCTTCGGGCCGTTGGCCAGTGCCACCATGCGCAGGATCTCGTTCTGCAATTCGCGCACATTGCCCGGCCAGTCATAGGTGGCAAGCACCGCCAGCGCGTCGGTCGAGAAGCCGGTCACGGTCTTGCCGAGCGCATTGCAACTGGCATCGAGAACACGGCCGGCGAGCAGCGGAAAGTCCATCGGCCGCTCCCGCAACGGCGGCACATGAATGGCGATCGTCGCCAGCCGGAAGTAGAGATCCTCGCGAAAGCGCCCGCTGCGCAGGTCTTCGTCAAGGTTGCGGTTGGTCGCCGCGATGACGCGCACATCGACCGTCACGGCACGATTGCTGCCGAGCGGACGGAATTCGCCTTCCTGCAGGACGCGCAGCAGCTTGACCTGGAACGCCGGGCTGGTTTCCCCGATCTCGTCGAGGAACAGGGTGCCGCCGTCGGCCTGCTGGAACAGGCCGACGCGGTCCTCGACGGCGCCGGTAAAGGCGCCGCGCTTGTAGCCGAAGAGTTCGGACTCGAGCAGGGTATCGGGCAGCGCACCACAGTTCTCGGTAATGAAAGGCCGGTCAGCCCGCTGGCTCTCGTAGTGGATCGCGCGGGCGACCATCTCCTTGCCGGTTCCCGACTCGCCGGTGATCATCACCGACAGGTCGTAAGGGGCGACGCGCCCGATCATGGCGCATACATTGTCGAGCGGGCTGCCCGGTCCGCGCACCAGCGAGGCCAGGCCGAAGCGACTTCGCGCCTTTTCCTGCTTGCTCTCGACCCGCTGCCGCAAGGCCGGCGCGGCGGTGCGCAATTCGAGCGACAGCCGCTGGTTGTCCTGCTGCAACCGCCAGACTTCCGACGCGCGTTGCAGGGTCAGCAGCAGTTGCTCGGGTTGCCAGGGCTTGAGCAGGTATTGCCAGATGCCCGCCTCGTTCACCCCGGCAATGATGTCTTCGGCTTCAGTGTAGCCGGAGAGGATGATGCGGATCACGTCGGGCCAGCGGTCGCGGACCTGCTTGAGAAACTCCACCCCGGTCATGCCCGGCATGCGCTGGTCGCAGAGCACGATGCGGATGTCCGCGGTCGACTGTTCGCTTTCAAGGATTTCCATGCCTGCGGCGGCACCGGAAGCGGCAAAAACCTCGAAATCCTCCTCCAGCGTGCGCCGGAGCGCCTCCTGCGAACGCACTTCGTCGTCGATGACAAGAATGGCCGGGAGTTGGCGCAGGCTGGATTGGTTCATTCGGGCATCTTCCAGTCGAGATCGCGGTGGCGGGCCAGGTGACGCGGTGTCCACGAGTGCGCGGTGCGCGCCACGAAATGATAGCGCGCAACATGGTACGAGGGATCGAAGCCATAGAAATTGCGACGCATTTCGCCGAGTTCCCCGGCCCGATACGCCGACAATGGCCTGCTCGCCTCATCGGCCTCGCGTCTTGCCAGTTTCTCCGCCAGGCGTGACGGAAAATCGGGAGCTGCCGCCAACTCGACGGCCCGCCGCGCGACATCGACGGCAAATCCGGGACCGGGCAGACAGGCGTCGTAGAAACCCAGCCTGACCGCCTCCCGCGCCGTCATCGGCAGGCGATGGCGCATGATGGCGCGCGCCCCTTCGGCGCCGACACGCGGCGGCAGCAGATAGGTCCAGAACTCGGAGCCGAACAGGTTGCCCATGTTCTTGTAGTGTGGATTGAGAATCACCCCGTCGCGCACCCAGACGAAATCGGCGGCGCGCGCGAGGAAGCAGCCGCCGGCACCGGCATTGCCGCCGACCGCGGCCACGGTCAACTGCGTTGCGCAGCGCAGGATGGCCTCGGCCAGATCGTCGATGGCATTGATGTTTGCCCAGGACTCGTCGGCCGGACTCTCCGCCGCCTCGATGGTGTTGAGGTGGATGCCGTTCGACCAGAAGTCGCTGCCGCCGCGCAGCACGATGACGCGGGTCGGACGCGCGGCCGCCCACGCAAAAGCAGCGGTCAGGCGCCGGCACTGGGAGGTGCTCATCGCGCCGTTGTAGAACTCGAAACCGAGAAAACCGACACCCTCGACTTCCTCGTAGGAAATGTCCTGCCAGGTGGCGCTTGGCGATTTCCACAGTTCGGCGAGCGGCAATTCAGGCAACTCCGCCGCCTCGGGGCAGGCCAGCGTCGCCGGCAACTTGATGCCCCCCGGACGCCGGACGTGCCCGATCCAGATCGCACCATCGACGGTCGCCCGACATACAGCGCTTGCGCGACGCCCGAGCAGGCTGCCCGGTTCGCCCGTGAGCGTCGCTTCGGGCCAGGCATCGAAAACATGAAGGGATTGCCCGAACAACTCGTCGGCGACCCCCGGAAAACCGTCGGCAGCGTTCACGCGGGCAAGAATGGCCGCTGAGGTATGCCGGGCCCAGTCAATCGCCCGGTCGGCCTGCCGCATCGCCGGATGCGCCTGTCCGGGCACCCGCTCGGGCGCGAAATTGACCGCCTGGAAGCGGTCGACCGCAACACGCACGGCGAGAACTGCCGCTTCGGTCACCTCGTTGCGGTAGACCGACGATTTCTTTGCCGAGCGCAGCGCAAACATGCCGGCAGCCCAGACCGGCCCGGCATCCAGCACGGCTTCAGCCTGGAGGACGGTGACGCCCCATTCGGGAAGTTCGTGCTGGATCGCCCAATCGAGCGCCGACGGTCCGCGATCGCCGACGATCCCAGGATGGACGACCAGACAAACATGTTTCGCCCAGATCGACTCGGGAATCGCACGCTTGAGGAAAGGCGCCACGATCAGGTCCGGAGCAAAGAGCGCCACGGCCTCGGCGCTAACCTCGTCGCCAATATCGAACTCGATGCTCAGTTCGTGGCCGAGCTCGGTCAATTCGCAATACACCCTCTGCGCGAGGCTGTTGAAGCTGTGCGTAAGCAACAGGATACGCATCGGATACGTCAGCAGATCCGCGGCAACTGGTCGCCGCTAAGCCAATCGACGATACGCCGGCCACCGAAGCCGGTGGTCATCTGGACGAAATGGTGGGGATCCGCGTGCACCGAGCCGATGATCGCTGCCTTCTTCCCAAGTGGGTGGGCACGCATCGCCGACAAGAGCATGTTTGCGTCACGTTCGTTGCAGATAGCCACCAATTTTCCTTCGTTGGCAACATAGAGGGGATCCAGTCCGAGGAACTCGCAGGCCGCGGCAACCGCCGGATTCACCGGCAACGCCTTTTCCTGCAGCATCATCCCGACCCCGGACTGCCTTGCGATCTCGTTCAAGGTCGTGGCCAGCCCGCCCCGCGTCGGGTCGCGCAGGACGTGAAGCTCCGCGCCGCTTGCGCGCATCGCCGCAATCAGGCCATGCAGCGCCGCGGTGTCGGAAATGATGGGCGAAACGAATCCCAGGCTCTCGCGCACCGCCATGATCGCCATCCCGTGGTCGCCGAGGGTTCCCGAAACCAGGATCGTATCGCCCGGTATGGCTGCGCGCCCCGAGAGCTCCATATCTGCCGCGACGACACCGACGCCGGTGGTCGTGATGAAGACCCCGTCGCCCTTGCCGTGCTCGACCACCTTGGTATCGCCGGTGACGATCGGCACGCCGGCGGCCTTCGCCGCCGCCGCCATGCTTTGCACGATACGCGCCAGTTCGCCGAGTTTGAACCCCTCTTCGATGATGAAACCGGCAGAAAGCCACAATGGCTTGGCGCCCATCACCGCCACATCGTTGATCGTGCCATGCACCGAGAGACAGCCGATGTCCCCGCCTGGAAAGAAGAGGGGCGAGACGACATGCGAATCGGTGGCCAGCACCAACCGTCCGGCGCCGGGGCCCGGCAGCAGCGCACCGTCGTCACCCTGAGCCAGGTATTCGTTGCCCAGATGCCTGACAAACAGTTCCTCGATCAACTGGGCCATCGCCCGGCCGCCCGAACCATGGGCCATGTCGACCTGGCCGTGCCTGATGTCCAGTGGCCGGGCGTAGCCTTTCCGCCCCTCAGGCATCCCGGTAGCGTCCATAGGTGAAGTAAGCGGCGCAGGCGCCTTCAGAGCTGACCATGCACGAGCCAATCGGGTTTTCCGGCGTGCATACCGTCCCGAACAACTTGCAGTCCTGGGGCCGCCTGACCCCGCGCAGGATGGCGCCGCAATCGCAGGCCTTGTGGTCGGGCACCGGCGTGTAGGCGAGCGAAAAGCGCTGTTCGGCGTCAAACTCGGCGAACTGGCTGCGAATGCGCAGGGCCGAGTACGGCAGCACATTCAGGCCGCGCCACTCGAACTGCTTGCGCAATTCAAACACCTCCGCGACCAGTTGCTGCGCCTTGAGGTTGCCGTCGCGGTCGACGGCTCGCGAGAACTCGTTTTCGACTTCGGCTCGCCCTTCGTTGACCTGGCGGATCAGCATGCGGATCGCCTGCATGACGTCGAGCGGTTCGAAGCCGGCAATGACCACCGGCTTGCGGTACTCCTCGGCGAAGAACTCGTAGGGCCGGCTGCCGATGATCGTAGACACGTGGGCCGGACCGATGAACCCGTCGAGCGGCACGGTGCCCCACTGGCGCACTTCCGGTGATTCGAGAATGCTGGCAATCGCCGACGGAGTCAGCACGTGGCAGCACAGCACCGAAAAATTCTTCAGCCCGAGCGCGGCGGCCTGCCTGATCGCCACCGCCGTCGGCGGCGTTGTGGTCTCGAAACCGATGGCGAAAAAGACGACCTGTCTGTCCGGATTCTTCTGCGCCAGTGCCACGGCGTCGGCACTCGAATACACCATGCGGATATCACCGCCCCGCGCCCGGGCCTTGAGCAGGGACAGCCCGTCCGAAGCCGGCACGCGCAGGCAGTCGCCATAGGTACACAGCGTGACGCCGTCTTCGAGCGACAGGCGGATCGCCTGATCGACGCGGCCGATCGGCAGCACGCAGACCGGGCAGCCGGGGCCGTGGATCATCCTTACATTCTCCGGCAGCAGGTCGCTGACGCCGTAGCGTGAAATGGCGTGCGTATGGCCACCGCAGAACTCCATGAAATGATAGCGGCGATCAGCTCTCGCTTCGCGCTGGATGGCCCGGGCCAACCCCTGCGCAACTTCGCCGTCACGGAATTCGTCGATGAATTTCATCCGCGAACCGTCGTGTCGGCGTCGAACTCTCCGATTTCGGCGAACAGCGCCAGGGTTCTGGCAGCCTCCTCCGGATCAAGCTTGTTCAACGCGTAGCCGACGTGCACGATTACGTAGTCGCCGACCGTGATGTTGTCGACCAGCGCCAGTGATATTTCTTTGCGCACGCCAGCCAGATCGACCACGGCGCTATCGTCTGCGCCAAACTCGACGACTCGCGCTGGAATTGCCAGACACATTGCGAACCTCCTGAATTCCCCGCATGTGCGGCAGGATCACCGCCGTCCGACAAGCGTACTCAAAAAACCCCGTCTTGACACGGGTTTCGGCTTTTCATCGACCGCCCCCGGTGACTCCGGCGAAGAATCGACCAGCGTTTCCGGTGGCGGGGATAATACCGTCACCAGCGCCTGATGAGCAGCCTGGCGGGCCGTCGCCATGTCCGGCAGGTCACTGACCGGCGCAATAAGCGGGCAATACTGATAGGGGCCGAGGTCCGGGTCGTCGTCGGCCAGGAACTGCAGGGTGCCACAAGGTAGATTCAGGTAGCGCCGCTCGCCGGCCGGAATATCGCCCCACAGCTTGCCGCCGCCGTAGATCAGGAAAAGGTTCAGGAACCACGGGGTGATCATCACGCCCAGCCAGTCACCCTCGTGGTGCCTGAAGCCGACCGCCTCGACGCCCAGCGCCGGATTGACGAAAGGCATGTCGTGCATGCGCGTCATCCAGACGTGACGGTAGTGGGCCTCGAGAAAGGCGCCCGGCTCTGCTTCCCTGGCTTGCGCCGGACGTATCGGAGGCGGCGCCAGGGCAGGTTGCCGGACGCGCTCGCTCACTTTGGCTGAAGATCGCTGAAATAGCGACTTGCGTCGTAATCGCCTTCGAGCGATGCCGCCAGAGCGGCGAGAGCTTCCTCGATCAACGCCAGTTGCTCGGGGTCTACGACTTCCTTGGCCAGTCCGAGCGATGTCAGCACCCAGGTGCCGAGTGACTGGCGGCCGATGAGCATCATGTTGACGAGTTCGCGGCGACCGGCGCGTTCGACCCAAGCAAAATCCCCGTCACCCTCGATGGCCGCCACCTGCATCGGAATCGACAGGCACATCAGGCGCGCTCCGCCAAAGTCAGGCCACGGGCACGCAACTCGGCGACGGTCAGCGCCAGCAGTTCGGGCAGCCGCGCCGCCACAGCGTGGCTCAGTTCCATGCCAAGCGCCATGGAGGCCGGCTCGATACCGATGATGATGGTCTCCTTCGGGGCGCGACCGGTGAATTCAAGACTGGCCAGCACATCAGAAAGGCCGACCTGATGCGGCGACAGCTTGGTCTTGAAGAAAACAGGCACGTCGGCATCCTTGAGGACGACAGGTGTTGCCGGAGGCCGGTTGCCGCGCACACAATCGACGACAATCAGGGTATCGAGGTCTTCCAGTTGCTCGAGCATTTCCATGGCGCAAGTCCCGCCATCGACCAGTTCGACTTCGGCAGGCGTCTGCCAACCCGCAGCCAGCGCCTCGACCACGCGCACACCCACCCCCTCGTCGGAGAGCAGGATGTTGCCGAGACCGAGAACCGCGATACGCATACTTGTCACAAAGAGAGAGGCGCGATCAGTGTCGCGCCTCCCGGGACAGAATGAATTGCGCCAGATCAAACAGCCGTTACGGTAACCACCGGATTGTTCTCCTGGTCGACGACATGAACGGCGCAAGCCAGGCAGGGGTCGAAGGAATGCACGGTGCGCAAGACCTCCAAGGGCTTTTCGGGATCAGCCACCGGATTGCCGACCAGGCAGGCCTCATAGGCGCCGGGCAGACTATTTTCGTTGCGCGGCGCTGCGTTCCAGGTCGTCGGCACGACGCACTGGTAGTTCTTGATCTTGCCTGATTCGATCACTACCCAGTGCGACAGCACGCCGCGTGGCGCCTCGTGGAATCCGACACCCATCTGCTCGCCCTTGGGGAATACCGGCGCGTTGAAGGTCTTGAAATCGCCCTTGCCCATGTTGGCGAGCAGCAGACTCCACTGCTTGCTCAGCTCATCACATTGCACCGCACAGCCGATGGCGCGCGCGGCATGCCGGCCGATCGTGGAATGCATGGCGTCGAGCCCGACCTTGGCGCCAGCGATACTGGAGACCAGTTCGAGCGCACCCGTCGCGTATTTCGCCGTCGGCTCATGCCCGGCGGCGAGCATGTTGAGCACTCTGGACAACGGCCCGACCTGCATCGGCTTGCCATAGAAAGTCGGAGACTTGAGCCAGCTGTACTTGCCGTCGTCCTGGAAGTCGGTGTAGTTGGGCTTGGTTTCGCCCTTGTACGGGTGCAGCGACTTGTCGTTGCCCTCCTTGTAGTCGTACCACGAGTGCTTGACCGCTTCGGAGACGCCATCGATGAAGAACTTGTCGTTGAAGGTCTTGATCGGCTTGTAGCTCTCCAGTTTGCCGTTCTCGATGTAGCCGCCGGGCAGCGCGAACTCGGTACCCTTGCCGTCGAGCGGAATGTCCGGCACGCTCAGGTACTCGGTGATGCCACGGCCGTACTTGGTCCAGTCGGCGTAGAAGGCACCGATCGCGGCGACGTCGACGAGATAGACATTCTTGACGAAGTCGTCCAGCGAATCGATCCATTCCTTGACCGCCATCAGGCGCTCAAGGGTCAGCACCGATTGTGAATCGAGCGACAGCGGATTGGAGACGCCACCGACCGCGACATTCTGGATATGCGGCGACTTTGATCCGAGGATGGCGACAATCTTGGAAGCGTGGCGCTGGACCTCCAGCGCCTGCAGGTAATGAACCACGGCCAGCAGGTTAACTTCCGGCGTCAGTATCATCGCCGGATGACCCCAGTAGCCGTTGGTAAAGATGCCGAGCTGACCGGTGCCGACGAAGCCCTTGAGCCGTTCCTGAACCTGCGTGAATTCGGCCTTGCTGTTGCCCTTCCAGCTGGACAGGCTCTGCGCCAGGCTGGCCGCCTTGCCCGGATCCGCCTTCAGTGCGGAAACCACGTCGACCCAGTCGAGCGCCGAGAGGTGGTAGAAGTGCACGATATGGTCATGCACGGCGTGGGCCAGCATGATCATGTTGCGGATGTATTGGGCGTTGACCGGGATTTCCAGTTGCAGCGCGTTTTCCACCGCGCGCACCGACGCCATGGCATGAACCGTCGTGCACACGCCGCAGATACGCTGGGTGATCGCCCAAGCATCCCGCGGGTCGCGCCCGATCATAATGGTCTCGACGCCGCGGAACATCTGGCCGGAAGCCCAGGCCTTCTTCACTCTGCCCCCGTCGACTTCGACGTCAACGCGCAGATGGCCTTCGATGCGGGACACCGGGTCGATCGTGACTCTCTTGGACATTTTTGTATTCCTCCCTGAAATTCAGTGGGCCGCAGTCGCTTCTTCGCGCGGCAGTACCGGGAATAGGCGGGTAACGACGATGAAGCCAAGCACCGCGACCGCGGTCATGCCGAATGTGACGAGCAGTTCGGGAATCGACGGGAAGTAGCGCCAGCCCGGACCCGTGTCGTAACCGATCAGATAGCCGTTGATTCGCAGAAGAGACCCGGCGAGCATGATGGCGGTACCCCCGAGGAAGAGCCGAGCAGGGTTGCGGCGGGCGTCGACCGTGCTGACCAGCACGAAGGGCAGGCAGAACAAGATCATCTCGATCCAGAAGAAGATCGCCACCAGGCCAAAGCTGAAGGCGTTTCCCCAGGCACCGCGTACCGTCAGGTCGCCAACACGCACGGCGAGATAGACTCCGAGCATGCCGAGCATCACCTTGGCCATTGGCCCCAGCATGTGCGTTTCGATTTCCCGCCGGTAGGCCGCGGACGCCAGGCAGGACTCAAACAGCACCACGCCATAGCCCATGAGGATCGCTGACAGCAGGTAGAGAAGTGGCACAATTGGCGTCTGCCAGAGCGGATTGACCTGGCCGCCCATCAGAACCAGCAGCGTGCCGATCGACGACTGGTGCATCATCGGCAGCACGGTGCCGAGGGCGATGAAGAAGAAGAGCACCTTTCCCAGCTTCTTCTTGGCCACGTTCAGGCCCCACTTCTCCATGAAGACGGGCGAGAACTCGATCCACATCACGAGGATGTAGATCGAGATGCACAACGCCGTCTCGAACAGCGCCGAGTTCAGGTTCCAGTAGCCAGGCCACAGGATGTGCCAGAAGTTCCAGTAGCGGCCGAGGTCGAACATGACGCCGACACCGGCCAGCGTATAGCCGAACAGGCTGGTCAGCAGGGCCGGCCGCACCAGGGAGTGATACTCGCCCCGGTTGAAGATATAGACCAGCATCGCAACCGAGAAGCCGCCGCAAGCGAGAGCCGAACCGATGAGCACGTCCACCACCACCCAAAGACCCCAGGCGTAGCCATCGTTCAGGTTGGTCACGGCGCCCAGACCGAGAATGAAGCGTACCGCCAGGACTGCCAGCATCAGCACGATGAGGACGCCACAGACGACCGTGGTGTTATTGATCAGCTTCCCGCCGACCGGAGCCGTGGGCAGATGGGCGCTCATGACTCGCCTCCTTTCGAATCATCGTCATCCTTCTTGACATTGCGTCTGGCAGCCCAGGTCATGGCGCCGAGAACGGCGATCGGCATGATCATGCCCTGGTACAGGGTGTGCTGAATGGTTTCCGACGTTGACGCGGACGACTTCGGCGGCAGCGCGGGCATGCCGACCTTCTCGAATTCGACAGCGGAAAGTTTGAGCACCTGCGTGCCGCCGTACTCGGTTTCGCCATAGACGTGCTGCAGGTATTTGCCGGCCTGCACCTCGTAGCTCTGGTCGGGTTCCTTGCGCCAGGTGCTGGCCTTTTCGGCATCGGCATCGCTGTACGGCAGGCGGCCGCGCGGAATCTTCGTCGTCTCGCCCGGCTTGAGCGCCAGGCGCCGCTTGGCTTCGGCCAGCAGATCGACGGTGCGGCCGAACAGCGTCGCGCCGGTCGGGCAGACCTCGGCACAGGCCGAGTAGTGGCCGTCCTTGTGGCGGTCGTGGCAGAGTTCGCACTTGCCGATCTTGCCGGTCGGCGAGTCGTACTGGTACTTGGGAATCCCGAAAGCGCAGGCGGCGACGCAATAGCGGCAGCCGAAACATGCATCGGGGTTATAAGTGACGATACCGGTCACCGGATCCTTCTGCATGGCCGATACCGGGCACGCCGACACGCACGAAGCATCGGCGCAGTGCATGCAGGAGGTCTTCATGAACGAGAAGCCGTTGGTCTCGGCATCCTTGTTTTCGCCGGTGCCGTTGGTATAGACCTTGATCACGTTGAAGGTGTGACCCGTCGTATCGAGCGGGGTATCCCAAAGATGATCCATCGACTTGAATTCGGCGGGATTGTCGTTCGCTTCCTTGCACGCGGCGACGCAGGCCTGACAGCCGACGCACAGCGTGGCGTCATAGAGCAAGCCAAGGCCGCCGGGCGGATTCGTCAGGTTGCCCCGTGCGCTGGCCGGAGCCGGAGCCAGGGCCCCTACGGCGGCACCGCTGCCGGCCAGGCAACCCTTGAGAAAATTGCGTCTGCTCAGCATCTCACACCTCCGCTGATTCGCTGTTGCTCTTGCCGGTTTTTTTCGCTCTTTCCATTTCCTCGGCCTCGTGCGAAAGGCCCAGGTTCTTCGCAAACTTCACGCCGGCACCAGCCGCAACCCCGGCGACGGCCGCCAGCACGGCAGCGGCGCCCAAGGTGACGCCGACTCCCTTCTGCTCGACGATGCCGGGCAGGAACACCCCGGGCTGAATGTTCTTCATCTTGGCCAAGGAATGGATGGGTTTCTGGAAGCCGATACCCTGCTCGGTGCAACCGATGCACGGATGGCCGCAACCGATCGGCCAAGTGCCGGCTCCCATGTCGCCGAACTGGATGGTCGGGCAATTGGCATAGGTTTCCGGACCCTTGCAGCCAAGCTTGTACAGGCAGAACCCGTGACGGTGCGCATCGTCTCCGAACTCGAGCGCGAACCGCCCGGCATCGAAGTGCGCGCGCCGCTCACAGTTCTCATGAACCAGGCGGGAATAGGCAAATTTCGGCCGGCCCAGATGGTCGACCGCAGGCAAGGCGCCGAAGGTCAGGTAATTGACAACTGAAGACAGGAAGTTGTAGGGATTGGGCGGGCAACCCGGGATGGTCACAACCGGCTTGCCGAGCACCTGAGAGACACTGGAGGCGCCGGTCGGGTTGGGATCGGTCGAGGGCATGCCGCCCCACGAAGCGCAGGAACCGATGGCGATTACCGCCGCCGCGTCGGCCGCGCATTCCTTGGCCAGTTCGATCGCGGTCTTGCCGCCGATCTTGCAGTAGATGCCACCGTCCTTGGTCGGAATCGCCCCTTCGATGACCAGCAGGTACTTGCCCTTGTTCTCGCTCATCGCCTGCAGGCGGGCCGCCTCGATCTGGTGGCCGGCGGCGGCGAACAGTGTCTCGTGATAGTCGAGCGAGATGACGTCGAGGATGAGTTTTTCCAGCGCCGGGTGTTCGGCGCGCAGCAGCGATTCGGTGCACCCGGTGCATTCCTGGAAGTGCAACCAGATCACGCTGGGGCGCTTCTTGGTCGCCACCGCTTCGGCGATCGCGGCATCGGCGCCCTGCGGCAGTCCCAAGGTCGTCGCCAGAACCGCACAAAACTGAAGGAACTCCCGGCGCGTCATCGACAGGCGTGTTGCCGCCGCGTCGATCCGCGCATCGCTCTCCAGCAACATCAGATCTTGCTTGGCCATGAACCCTCCTCCTTTTACCACCTTGGTACCGGTCGCTGACCGGGAATGTCACTCCATTGGGAGTCCGACTGAACTTCACTCCGGAGTCATTGGCAAGAACCGGGCCACAAATCGATATGTCTTGTTTTCAATTACTTGAGCAGATCAAGCAAGTGGGTGGCATTTTATGGAAGCTTGCTTTCCACAATATTTCCCAATGCGGTCATCGTTCTTCCATTTCATCAAGACGGTCCATTCACTCCATCCGTCGCGCCACCCAGGCCTGCCCGAGCGCCAGTCCGCCGTCGTTGGGCGGCGCCTGTCGCGCTTCGAGCAAAGTCATGCCACGCGCTTCGAAGTTCCTGCGCAAGGCTGACATCAGCACGGCATTCATCGCGCAGCCGCCGCCGACCGCGATTTTCGCCCCCTTTTCCAAGTCCCGGTCGACGCGCAACCAGCGCCCACTCGGCGAGGCCGGCGGCAAGCGTGGCGTGGAACAGCGCGGCGCCACGGCCGGGATCGTCACACTCGAGCAGGATCGGGAGCAGGGGCGAGAAGTCGAGTTCGCTGTCCCGGATCGCATACCCGCCGGGCAGCGCAGACTCGGGGCCGTGCGCGGCAGCAAGCCCCTCCAGTTCCATCGCCGCCTGTCCCTCGTAACGCGACTCGGCGCGCAGGCCGAGCAGGCCCGCGGCCGCGTCGAACCAGCGACCGAGGCTGGAGGTCGGGGGGCAACGCAGGCCCTGAGCGAGCATGGCCAGCAAGGGAGCGGCATCGCGCTCGGGATAGTGTTTGTTCAACCATCCGGCAACGGACCCGCCCAGTCCGGCGCCATGCAGTGCTGCCACCGCCATGCGCCACGGTTCGCGGGCAGCGCGATCGCCGCCGGGAAGTCCAAGTGGGCGCAGGTGACCGAACCGGTGGCACTTGCCGCCATCGACACGCAACATTTCTCCGCCCCAGAGGCCGCCATCCGGCCCGAGGCCGACACCATCGATGGCCAGACCGGCCAACGGCTCGTTGACACCATGTTCGGCGCATATCGCTGCAATATGTGCGTGATGGTGACCAACACCAAGCGCCGGAATCCCCAATTTCTCCGCCATCTCCAGCGCCAGATGAGTTGACGCGAAATCCGGGTGCAGATCATGGGCGATCAGGTCGGGCTGCACATCGAGTATGGCCAGCAGATGGGCTACGGTTTCCTCGAGAAATCCGATCGCCGCCGCATTGTCGAGACCACCGATGTGCTGCGAAAGGAAGGCTTCCCTGCCCTTGAGCACACAAACCGTGTTCTTCAGGTAGCCGCCCAGCGCCAGCACTGTCGGCCCGTCGTCGGCGAGCGGAATCGGCACCGGCACATAGCCGCGTGCGCGACGAATGAAGGCGGGACCGGCGCGAACCACGGAATCGTCACAGCGGACGACGATTTCCCGGTCGTGAACCAGGAAGGCGTCGGCGGTGCCGGCGAGCCTCCGTTGCGCCTCGACATTGCCGATGACCAGCGGTTCGCCGTGCGGATTGGCGCTGGTCATGACCAGCAGTAGATCGCTGGTCTCGGCGAGCCAGTCGGTGCCCGCCGGACGGCCGGTCGCCTCGTGCCAGAACAGCAGGTGCAGCGGCGTTGCCGGCAGCATGACCCCGAGCCATGCCAGGCCGGGCGCGATGCCGGGCAGTTCGGCCGCCGACTTCGGGCAGAGCACGATGGGCGCGGCAGTGCTTTTCAGCAATGCCGCTTCCGCCGCGCCGACCCGCACGTACCCGGCAAGCGACGCGGCGTTCAGCCCCATCACGGCAAAGGGCTTCTCCTCACGCTGCTTGCGCCGGCGCAACTCGGCGACTGCGGCGGCATTGCGCGCATCACAGGCAAGGTGAAAGCCGCCCAGTCCCTTGACAGCAACTATTTGTCCGGCCTGAAGCAAACGTAGCGCTTCGCCGACCGGATCGCCGTCCAGCGGTGTACCGCTGGCATCAAGCAAGGTAAGCCGTGGACCGCATTCCGGACAACAGGTGGTTTCGGCGTGGAAGCGGCGGTCGACGGGCGCCGTGTATTCCGTCCGACAAGCCGGACAGAGGGGAAAGG
This sequence comes from Candidatus Dechloromonas phosphorivorans, assembly GCA_016714975.1. Lineage (GTDB taxonomy): Bacteria > Pseudomonadota > Gammaproteobacteria > Burkholderiales > Rhodocyclaceae > Azonexus > Azonexus phosphoriphilus. The sequence continues at coordinate 337,325 of JADKBR010000003.1, forward strand.
CGGCAAGGGAGGTCTGCGCCCGATCGTAGGGGATGCGCCGACTCACGGTGTAACGCGGGCCGCAGTGCGTGCAGGTCGTAAAGGCATAGCGCCAGCGGCGATTGCCCGGGTCGCAAATATCTGCGATGCAGTCGGAGCAGATTGCAGAATCGGGACCGATGGCGGTCGAGACGTCACCCGCCATGCTGTCAATGATGAAAAATCCGGCGCCAGTCACCTCGGCAGCAGTCGATTCGATGTGGTCGATGCGCGCCAGGCGCGGCGCCTCATTCGGCAGGCGGCTCATGAATTCAGGCACTTTCTGGCCGTCGACCGCGATCGTCACGCCGCCGCCATCGTTCCGCACCCATCCGGTCAGTCCGAGTTCATTGGCTAGCCGCCATACGTATGGACGAAAACCGACGCCCTGGACGAGGCCGCGCACGCGTAAAACTTTGGCCGACATCAAGTTTTTTCCCAACAATTTCTTGAAGGAGGCAAGCTTACGCCAGCTTGACGCAGCTTGGAAAATCGCCAGTATCTCCGGCCCCCAGATTACAATGAAGAACGAGTAACGCACCCCAGTCACCCCGTGTGCAGCCCCGACGACGCCTCCCCCGCCCCCCGCACACTGAAACCGCAATGTCTGAGCATCGATCTTGAGGTCGGCCGCACCAGCGGGGTCATTCATCAACTGGCGGCCCTGCGCGGCGATACGTCGGCCAGCCGGGCTTTCCCGCCCGGCACGCTGGCCCAGGCCCTCGACGCTGTCGACCAGCTCGCAGACAGCGCCGCCTTTCTGCTCGGGCACAACCTGATCGCCTTCGATCTACCCCATTTGCGGGCCGCCCGGCCGAACCTGCGCCTGCTCGCCAAGCCGGTGGTCGATACCCTGCGCCTCAATCCGCTGGCGTTCCCGAAAAATCCCTACCATCACCTCGTCAAGCATTACCAGGATGGGCAACTGCTAGTCAATGGCAAGAACAACCCGCTGCTCGATGCCGAACTCGCCTTGCAGGTCTTCTGCGACCAGGAGCAAAGCCTGCGGGCGATGCAGGCGACGAACCCCAACCTGCTGCTTGCCTGGCACTGGCTGACGACGCGCGACCAGAGCGTTTCCGGGCTTAACCGCTTTTTTATGGCCATCCGGCGCCAGCCTGCGCCGGACGAAGCGGAAGCCAAAGCCGCACTGTCGCGCCTGCTCGGGGAAAGTGCCTGCCGCACAGCCAGCGCCGAAATCGACGACGCCGCCGAACAGCACCCCTGGCCGTTGGCCTACGCCCTCGCCTGGCTCTCCGTCGCCGGCGGCAACTCGGTCATGCCGCCCTGGGTGCGTCACCAGTTCCCGGAAGCCGGGAAGCTGATTCGCCAGTTGCGCGACACTCCTTGCGCGGCTCCAGACTGCCTTTGGTGCCGCCGCGAACACGATGCGCTCAGCCAATTGCAGCACTGGTTCGGCGCCACTTACGAATTCCGCCCCGAGCCGATGGACAAGGTCAGCCGGCGACCGCTGCAGCAAGTCATCGTCGAAACCGCCATGCGCGGCGAGCACCTGCTCGGCATTCTCCCCACCGGCACCGGCAAATCCCTGTGCTACCAGATCCCGGCCCTCTCGCGCTTCGTTCGCACCGGCGCACTAGCAGTCGTCATCTCGCCGTTGGTTGCCCTCATGGAAGACCAGGTCAAGGGCCTGCGCGACCGCGGGATCGACAGCTGCGCAGCGATCAACGGCCTGCTCTCGATGCCCGAACGCGCCGAAGTTCTCGAACGCGTTCGCCTCGGCGAGGTCGGGATTCTGCTGATCGCCCCCGAGCAGCTGCGCAACCGCAGCGTACGCAAGGTGCTCGCGCAGCGCGAAATCGGCGCCTGGATTTTCGACGAGGCGCATTGCCTCTCGAAATGGGGCCAGGATTTCCGCCCCGATTACCGCTACGTCGCCCGCTTCATCCACGAAGCCCGCGAGGCCGCACCCGACAAGACCTTGCCCCTGATCCAGTGTCTGACGGCAACCGCCAAGCCGGAAGTGGTCGCCGACATCATCGGCCACTTCCGCGAAAAGCTGGGCATCGAGCTGCGCCTGCTCGATGGTGGCGCGCAGCGTGACAATCTGAAATTCGAGGTCATCCAGACTACGGCGGCGGAAAAATTCGCTCTTGTCGCTCGCTTGGTCGCCCAAGCACTGCCACCCGAAGTGTCGGGTGGTGCCATCGCCTACTGCGCCACCCGCAAGCAGACCGGGGAACTCGCGCAGTTCCTATGCGAAAAGGGTGTCGCGGCAGCGGCTTACCATGCCCGTCTGCCGCCGGAAACCAAGAAAAACACGCAGAAATCTTTCATCGCCGGTGAATTGCGCGCCATCGCCGCGACCAACGCCTTTGGCATGGGTATTGACAAGCCCGACGTTCGCCTCGTCGTCCATGCCGACATCCCCGGCTCGCTGGAGAACTACCTGCAGGAGGCCGGACGCGCCGGACGCGATCGGGCGACGGCGCATTGCGTGCTGCTTTACGTCACCGACGACGTCGAGCGCCAGCACAGCATGTCGGCCGCCTCGCGCCTGTCGCGCCGCGACATCCAGAGCGTGCTGCGCGCGCTTCGCCAGATCCAGCGCAAGAAGAATCGCGACGAACCGCTGATCGCCACCTCGGGCGAAATTCTCGACGAAGACGATGGCGGCAACTTCAAGCGCGACATCGCCACCGACGACACACGCGTACGCACCGCCATCGCCTGGCTCGAGGAAGCCGCCCTCGTCCGCCGCGAGGAAAACAGCGTGCAGATCTTCCCCTCGGCGTTGCGCGTCAAGGATCTGGCCGAAGCCGAACGCAAACTGGCCGCACGCATTCCGCTTGCGGTCGACCGGAAAAAATACCTGAATTTGATCCAGATCCTGATCTGCGCGCCGGCCGACGAAGGCATCACGACCGACGAGTTGATGATGAGTGCCGGCTTCGACGCGGATTCTCTGCGTCAGGCGTTATTCCTCTTCGACCAGCTCGGCATTTCGAGCAACGACACCGGGATGACCGCCTTCGTCCACGTCGCCGTCGAGCGCTCGTCGAAGAAACGCTTCGACGAGGCCTGCGAACTTGAAAACGCCCTCATCGCCACACTCCGTGAAACCGCGCCCGATGTCCTTGCCGGCGAAGGCTACCCGCTCAACCTGCGCCTGCTGGCCCAGCGGATCAAGGATGGCGGACAGCCGCAGGCCCTGCCACAAAACCTGCGCCAGATCGTTGCCGGTCTGGCCGGCGACGGCCGGGACAGCGCTGATGGCCGCGGCAGCCTGACCGTCAAGCGCCCCGGCGACCCGGAAACCCTGTATGTCAGCCTCAATTGAAGCTGGAGCGCGCTCGAAAAGATCGCCGAGCGGCGGCGCTGCGCCGCGGGACGGCTGCTCGAACACTGGCTCTCCTGTCTGCCCAATGGCGCACGCGGCATCGACCTGCTCGCCGAAACTACGCTCGGCAAGCTCACCGCCAGCGTTTCCGGCGATGCCTTGCTCGCCGCCGAAACGCCGGACCTGCGCAAGCTTGTCGAACGCGCCCTGCTCTGGCTTCACGAACAGGAAGTGCTGCGCCTCAACAAGGGCCTGGCGATCTTCCGGACGGCAATGACGCTGCATCTCGAACCCAACTGGAAGCTGCAATTCGAGAAGAACAACTACCTGCCGCTAGAGATGCACTACAGCGAATTGACTCGGCAGATTCACATCATGTCCGAGTATGCCGAGCGCGGTATGCAGCGCATGGCCGATGCGCTGCAACTCGCTATGGATTATTTCCGCCTCGGTCGCGAAGATTTCTGCAAGCTCTGGCTCCCCGGCCGTGAAAACGAGCTGGAGCGACAAACTACCCCGCAATCCTGGGACGGCATCGTCGAAACCCTGGCCAAGCCGCATCAGCGCAACATCGTCGCCGACGACCGCGAGAACGCCAATGTCCTCGTCCTCGCCGGCCCCGGCTCGGGCAAGACGCGCGTGCTCGTCCATCGCATTGCCTATCTGGTCCGCATGCGCCGCGAAAACCCACGCGCCATTCTTGCACTTGCCTATAACCGCCACGCCGCGCTGGAAATCAGCCACCGTCTGCGCGACCTGATCGGCGCCGACGCCAATGGCGTGACCGTCCTCACCTGCCACGCGCTGGCGATGCGCCTGGTTGGCGCCAGCTTCGCCGACCGCAAGGAGTTTGGCGAAAAGGACTTCGAAGGCGTTCTCGGCGAGGCGACCGCACTGCTCGAAGGACGCGGCCTGCCACCCGAGGACGCAGACCAGCAACGCGACCGTCTGCTCGCCGGGTTTCGCTGGATTCTCGTCGACGAGTATCAGGATATCGGCCCCGGCCAGTACGCCCTGATTTCGGCGCTGGCCGGACGTAAGCGCAACGACGAGGATGGTCGGCTCAATCTTTTCGCCGTCGGCGACGACGATCAGAATATCTACGCCTTCAACGGCGCCTCGGTCGAATTCATCCGCCGTTTTGCCGACGACTATCAGGCGCAAGCCAGCTTTTTGGTCGAAAATTATCGGTCGACCGCGAACATCATCGAAATCGCCAACGCCATAATCGCTCCCGCGCATGTGCGCATGAAGGGGAAACAGCCGATACGCATCAACTCGGGCAGGCTAAAATCCGCGCGCGGTGGCGACTGGCAGGGCCGGGACAGCGTCGTTCAGGGGCGTGTGCAAATCCTGCCCGCAGGCCACACGGCGGACGAGCAGGCACTAGCCGTACTGACCGAAATCCAGCGTCTGCGCACCTTGGGCCTCGATCTAACCCAAACTGCCGTGATCGCCCGCCAGTGGAAATACCTCGATCCACTACGCGCCGCCTGCGAAAGTCTCGGCATCCCGGTCAACATGGCCGACGAGGAAGAACCGCCGCTATGGCGGCTGCGCGAAACACAGGCCTTGCTCGGCCATGCCGCGACCCACGGCCAACTGGTAAAGGCCGAACGGCTGCACGACTGGTTCGCCGGATACGCCGGCAACGACTGGATTGCCTGCCTCGAGCACGCCATCGCGGCCTTCGCGGCGGACACCCAGGGCACGGAAGTTTCCCTGGACTACTTCCGTGACTGGCTTGCTGAATGGGGGCGCGCCAGCCGGCACAAGCAAAACGGGCTGCTCCTGCTTAGCGCCCACCGCGCCAAGGGGCTGGAATTCGACCACGTAATCGTGCTCGACGGCGATTGGCGGCCGCAAGACAGCGAAGACCCGGACGCCGTGCGCCGGCTCTATTACGTCGCCATGACCCGCGCCCGCCAAACACTGACCCTGACGCGCATGGACAGCGGAAATTTCCTGATCGACCAACTCCCTGTCACTCCGGCCCTGTTGTATCGACCGCCAACGCTATGGCCGCCGGCACCGCCGGGCATGAATCACCGCTACCTCATTCCCTCGCTGCGCGACATCGACCTCGGCTTTGCCGGCAGAAAACCGCCCGAAGCAGCAGTCCACCGCGAGATCGCCGCGCTACAGGTCGGCGACGAACTTCAGCTGCTTGGCAACGAACTCCGCACCCTGGACGGCTTTTGCGTCGGTCGCCTCTCGAGCAAGTTCGATTTTCCGAGCGATCTGCGCTGCATCCGCACCAGCGTGCGCGCCATCGTTGTCTGGCGGCAGCGCGACAGCAATCCGGAGTATCAGCATTTCTGCAAGTGCGGGCACTGGGAGGTTGTGCTGCCCGAACTCATTTACGCGCCCTGATCAGCTTCCGGCCAACTGCCGTTCCAGTTCGGCGACACGTCGCCTGAGCCCGTCGACCGTCTCGGCACGCCGGGCGCGCTGGGATTGCAGCCCGGCCTCAATCCATGCCAACCAGGCCGGGAGCCCAGCGCCGTTGGTCGCCGAGACGCGAAAGATCGTCAGCTTCGGATTGACCCGGCGGGCGTTGGCTTCCGCCAGATCGGCGTCGAATTCCAGGTAGGGCAGCAGGTCGCACTTGTTGAGCAGCAGGACATCGGCGGCGCGGAACATGTCCGGATACTTGAGCGGCTTGTCCTCGCCCTCGGTCACCGAGAGGATGGCGACCTTGTGCTGCTCGCCGAGATCGAAGGCGGCCGGGCAGACCAGATTGCCGACGTTTTCGATCAGGAACAACGATTCGTCGGCCGGTTTCAGGCGCTCCAGCGCATGGCCGACCATGTGGCCGTCAAGGTGGCAGCCCTTGCCGGTATTGATCTGCAGCGCGGTCACGCCGGTTGCGCGGATGCGCTCGGCATCGTTGGAAGTCTGCTGGTCGCCCTCGACGACGCTGATCGCCACTTTCACTTTCAGCAATTCGATGGTCCTGACCAGCAACGCGGTCTTCCCCGAGCCCGGACTCGAAACGAGATTCAGCGCAAGGATTCCCCGTTCGTCGAACCACTGGCGGTTGGCCGCCGCATAGGCATTGTTCTTGCCAAGGATGTCCTGCTCGATCTGCACCATGCGCGACTGGCTCAGGCCCGGCGCATGGGCGCGCGCCGGGCCGGTGCCGTAGTCCAGATCAGCGGCGATGCCATGCTCGTGATGATGGTGTTCATGTCCCTGCTCATGGGCGTGTTCGCCAACGTGCGTATGCGCATGGCTGTGCTCGCTGCCATCGGCATGGCGATGGGTGTGCGAATGAACGCCGAGCGGCGCCTCTCCGTGCTCGTGCGCGTGCTCCTGGCCTTGCTCATGCGCGTGGCTATGCACCGTGCCATCCTCGTGAACATGGGTATGTTCATGCGAATCCTCGCTCGCTTCGCCCTCGACCTTCGCTTCTCCTGCTCCGCAACCGCAAACTGTACACATTGCGCCACCTCCTTTTTCCTACTCGATTTCGATTTCCCTGACCCGCATTTCGGTTCCCCCGGTCGGCTGCAGCTGGTAGCTGCCACACCTCGGGCAGGCGCCGAAAGCCTCGTCCATCGCCACCGACTCGCCGCAGGGCATGCACCAGCCAACACCGGGCACATCGACAATCTCCAGCACGGCCCCGTGGGCAATGCTACCGTCGACCACGGCTTCGAAACAGAACCTCAGGGCCTCCGGTTCCACTGACGAAAGGCGGCCGATTTCCAGCACGACCAGCTTAACCCGTTGTGCGTTTTCGCGCATCGCCGTTTCTTCAACCAGTTGCAGCACGCCCTCGGCGAGCGACATTTCATGCATCGTTCACCTCCAGCACATAGGGCAGGCAAGGGTCGAGGGCCAGTACAGCCAGTTGGAGCGAACGCTTCGCCTCACTCGACGAGGCGAAGCTTCGGCCAGCGAGCAGCCCGGAAAGCGCGCCAGCGTCGGCAAAGAAGACGTCGGTCGGCGCCGTGACCCGATATTGCCTCACCGTACGCGCCTCGAGACGCACGGCATGGGTGAGAACGCCGCGCGCCGTCACCGTCTGCGCCACGCCCCAGCCTTTACCCCCGGCTGCCGCCAGCGGAAAGGGAGCGCCAGCGGCCAGCGCCCCGGTCGCGCGTTCAACTTCGGCAATGCGCTGGCGATAAGCCGCGCGAATCGACGGCGGCGCGCTCATCTCTGGCAGGAAATCGCCGCTTTCCCGGCAGCCGGCAAGCCATTGGTCAGGCGCCAGCGCCGCTGGCCCGCAGAGAACGTCGCGGTTGCGGTCGACCAGCCTGGCGAGGCAGTTTTCAGCGAGGCCGTGGAGAACCTCGGTCAACAACCGGCGGGTCGCTTCGGCGCAGCTTCCGCCTTGCCGGGTCGCTCGCCAGGCGATGAACGCTGCCTGCGCCGGGGGCAAGCCAAGCGCTGGCGGCCAGTCAAGCAACAGGCGCCAGAGGTTTTCGTGCAGCATCTCGATCCACAACCCGGCATCGTCGGCCGCCTCGGGTGCTTCGCCCGCCGCTGCCGCCAGCGCCGCCTGCGCCACCGCCCGCTGAGCCTGGGCGCAGATCGTGTACAGGCAGGGCACGGTCCTGACCACCGCTTCCGGCGACTGGCCGATGAAGAGCTGCGTCACCGGCGGGCGCCGGAGATCGACCTCGACATGCCTCAGACGGCCTTCCCCGAAGTCGGCCCGGACCGTAAGCAAGCCGGTCGTCGTCACGCGCCGGGCCCTGGCAGCGTCAAGACAGCCCGCCGCGCAACAGTTGGCGACGCGGGCGCAGAACAGTTCCGGGGCACGATGGATCGAGGATCAGCCAACACCAGACGCCTTTCATGCTTGCAGCCCGGACGCCGCGAGACCGCGGCTTGTCCAGACCCTTTGCCAATAGTACATAATGCGGGCCAATTCGCATTCCCCGAAAACACATGTCTCGCACTTCGTCACCGCCAGCCCGGACCCCAACCGGACGTTTCGGGAGATGGCATCTCTCGGCAATCTGCCTGTCCATCGGCCTGGCAATCGTCAGCATCAGGCCTTCTGTTGCAGCCGACACGCTGCTCTGGTTCAGCGACGGCCGTCCGACGGCCACTGCGCGCAAGGCGGCCGATCTTCTGGCAAGCGCCGCCGAGGACGGCCTGAATGCAAATGACTATGGCGCCGATCTGCTGCGAAATGCAATCGAAAACGCAGCCAGCGGCCACGCTCCCGCGAACGACACGGTCATTCAACTCGAGCGGTCGCTGACTTCCGCAACGCGGCGCTATCTCGCCGATCTGCACTACGGCCGCATCGACCCGCAGCAACTCGGGGAAAAATACAGCGGGGTATCTGGCCAGCGATCCGACCCCGATACCTGGCTGATTTCGGCAATTGCCGACGACCGTCTGCCCGAAGCGGTGCGTAGCGTGAAGCCCCAGCTCGCTCAATACCACGAACTCAGGGAAGTGCTGGCCCGCTACCGGCAGCTGGTCGGCAATCCGGCTTGGCAGAAGGCATTGCCAGTACCAGCCGACGGCAAGCTCCAGCCTGGGCAGCCTTATGCCGGCATTTCGATCCTGAACCTGCGCCTGAAGGTGCTCGGCGACCTGCCCGCCAATGGTGTGCTGCCGACACTGTATGAAGGCAGACTGGTCGACAGCGTCAAGTCGTTTCAGGAACGCCACGGGCTGACGCCGGATGGCGTTGTCGGCAAGGGCACCCTCGAGCAACTCAATGTGACGCCCGAAGCGCGGGTCAGGCAGCTCGAGCTGGCCCTCGAACGCCTGCGCTGGACGCCTTTGCTGCAAGCGCCACGCGCCATTGTCGTCAATATTCCGGAGTTCAGGGTGCGCGCCTATGAGGTTCGTGACGGCAAGGTCGAGATGAAGGTTGCGATGAATATCATCGTCGGCAATGCCAGCAAGACCCGCACGCCGATATACGACGCCGAGATGCGTTTCGTCGAGTTCAGCCCTTACTGGAACGTCCCGCCTTCAATCGCCAGAGACGAAACGCTGCCCAAGCTGAGGCGGGAGCCCAGCTATTTCGATCAGCAGGGATTCGAATTCGTCGGCCGCGACGGCAAGGTTGTCAGCGGCTATTCCGAGGCCAGCCTGGACGCGGTCCAGCGCGGCGAAATGCGCATCCGCCAGAAACCCGGTGCGAGGAATGCGCTGGGCGACATCAAGTTCATCTTTCCCAACAACGACAACATCTACCTCCACCACACGCCGACCCCCCAACTCTTCAAGCGCGACCGCCGCGACTTCAGCCACGGCTGCATCCGCGTCGAGGAGCCGGTGGCGCTGGCGAAATTCGTCCTCGCCGACGAGCCGGAATGGACCGAGGAGCGGATCGTTCAGGCAATGACCAAAGGCAGGTCGGCGACGCTGCGCCTGAAGGAGCCTTTCCCTGTAGTCATTGCCTACAGCACCGCCGTCTTCAGGGACGGGAGGATTCATTTCTTCCCGGACATCTACGGCCAGGACAAGGTTCTCGACGATGCCCTGGCCCGGCGCTCGCAATCTCTCCGGGCTTCCAATCAGATGGAAATTGGCCTAAAATCAAACCATTAGCTTTCTCATCGAACCGTATGCCGAATCTGCAGATACACTCACGCCGCCTGTTTCTCAGTCACGCGGCCAAGCTGGCCATGGCGGGTGTTGTCCTGCCGCTCGCGAAACCCGCGCTTGCCTCGCTGCCCAATGCGCGCAGCCTGGAATTCGATCACACCCACACCGGCGAGCGGATTTCGGTCGTCTTCGCTGTCGGCAACCGCTATGTCCCCGACGGGCTGAGCACGCTCAATCGTTTCCTGCGCGACCATTACTCCGGCGATGTCGGCCAGATCGACCCGCAACTGTTCGACCTCCTGTACAGGACACGCCAGGAACTGGGTTCCGACCAGCCATTCCACGTCATCTCCGGCTACCGCTGCGCCACCACCAATTCCCGGCTACGGAATAGCCGTGGCGGCGGTGTCGCCCGGAACAGCCTGCACGTGCAGGGCAAGGCGATCGACATCCGAATTCCCGGGGTGCCGCTTTCCGACCTCCGCGATGCCGCGATGTCGCAGAGCGTCGGCGGCGTCGGCTTCTATCCGCGCGACAAGTTCGTCCATCTCGACACCGGCAAAGTACGTCACTGGTAGCCAGGTCGTGGCGGATGGCTGACAACTTTCACCCGGGTCAGCCGCTGCTTCGCGGCGGAGCTGAGCGGCCTCACGGATCCTCGGAAGTCAGGTACTCACCCGGAACCCAGTAGCGATGCCAGGGAGATCCAGGCGAGACCCAGCCATTCGTGCAGCGCGTAATAGGAGGTCTGGATCGCCTTCGCTTGCGGGAGGAAGTCGAAGGTCTCAAATGGCCCCTCATGGGAGCCCTTGAAGTCGGTGGGGGCCGGGATGACTTCGAGGCCGGCGGCTTCAAAAAGCTGCCGGGCGCGCGGCATGTGGAAAGCCTGGGTGACCAGCACGACACGCCGGATGCCGGCCCGCTTGAGAATCTGCGCGGACATGCTGGCGTTATCCGCCGTGTCGCTGGATTCACTCTCCTTCCAGCGGACAGCGACCCCGAATTCCCTTTCCGCAATCGTTGCCATCACGTCCGCTTCGGAGCGGCTGGCGTGCAGTGGAACGCCGCCGGTGATCAGGACGGGAAGCTGCAGCTGGCGCGCGAGGGTGGCACCGTAGCGCAGGCGGACGAGGCTGCGTTCGTTGACGGTATCGCTGCCGTATTCGGGCGCATCACGCCTGAGGCCACTGCCGAGCACGACGATCGCCTGGGCCCCCTGGGCGGAGACGAAGACGCCGCCGGCCCGCGCTTCGAGGGGGGCGATGAGATTGCTGGCAACAATCGGCAGGCTTTGCAGAAAAAGGAGGGTGCCGCCGATCAGCGCCAGGCCGAATGCCCAGCGCCGCCGCCGGAAAAGGGCCGCGACCAGGAGCAGCAGCAGGCCGTTGGTCGGCGGGAGCAGCAGCGTGCCAAGAAGGTTCTTGAAGAGGAAGACGCTGGTCATGATGAGCCGGGTTCTTGTCTCGCCATCCGCCGGGTTTGGCCGGGGCGGCAGACGGACAGAGTGTGCCGCCTGCCGCGACGCCGGTCAATCATGGCCTGGCGCTCAGTCGCCGCGCTTCTTCAGTTCCACCAACGGAATCACGTCCGGCATGTGGATGCGCGGGCGGTCGGGTTCGACTGCGTCGAGCGGGTCGCACTCGACCATTGTCGCCAGGCAGCGGCGGGTGAGGTCCTGGTAGGTGTGGGTGCCGTCGACCTTCCAGGCGATTTCGTCGTCGGAGAGCGGGCGGATGATCCTGGCCGGCATGCCGGCGGCGAGGCTGCGCGGGGGGATCTCGACGCCGGCCTTGACGAAGGCGCAGGCGGCGACGACGGCCGATTCGCCGATCACGGCGTTGTCCATGATCACCGCATTCATGCCGACCAGCGCGTTTCTACGGATTTGGCAGCCGTGCAGGACGGCTCCGTGGCCGATGTGCCCGTCTTCGCCGACGATGGTATCGGTGCCGGGAAAGCCGTGCATGACGCAGGTGTCCTGAAGGTTGGCGCCGCGCTCGAGGATCAGCCGGCCGAAGTCGCCGCGCAGGCTGGCGCACGGGCCGACATAGCAGCCGGGGCCGACGATGACGTCGCCGATCAGCACGGCGGTCGGGTGAACGAAGGCCGTGGGGTCGACCACGGGGACGATGCCGTCAATCGCATAGACGCGCAGGGTATTCATTCGCAACTCCTGACAGGTGATGAGCGGATTCTATAAAATGGCAGCCGGTTTCGCTTCGGAATGACAGGGCACGGACCGGGAAACGAACCGGACGGCCGGCGCGGGGTAAGGTTACCGTTGCAGTCGGCCGGGGCGCCCCGGTCATCCGTTGTCATCGGGAAGCAGTTGGTGGCAACGCGCTGACCGGCCCGCCCGCATTATCCTGGCATCTAGAGGAGATTCGCCCATGAGCAAGCAATTCGCTTCCGTCGCCGACCTCGAGGTCAAGAAGACGACCTTCGAACAACTTTCAGCGCACTGTTGGGCTTACACCGCCGAGGGCGACCCCAACACCGGCGTTGTCATCGGCGAGGACGCCGTGCTCATCTGCGACGCGCTGGCGACGCCGGTGATGGCGCAGAACCTGATCGCCGAGATCCGCAAGGTGACCGACAAGCCGATCAAGTACGTCGTGCTCTCGCACTACCACGCCGTGCGCGTCCTCGGCGCTTCCGGCTACAAGACCGAGGGCATGCAGGAGATCATCGCCAGCCAGGGCACCTTGGAGATGATCGTCGAGCGCGGTCAACAGGACATGATGTCCGAATACGAGCGTTTTCCGCGCCTGTTCCAGAACTTCGAGTCGATCCCCGGCCTGACTTGGCCGACGCTGGTCTTCAAGGACGAGATGGCCCTGAGGATGGGCAAGGATCTCGAGGTAAAGATCATGCACGTCGGCCCCGGCCACACCCGGGGCGACACCATCGTCTGGATTCCGTCCGAGAAGGTGCTTTTCTCGGGCGACCTCGTCGAAGCCGACGCCGCCTGCTACACCGGCGACGCCCAGCTCGAAGAATGGCCGGCGACGCTCGACGCACTGGCCGCGTTCGGCGCCGAGATGCTGGTGCCCGGCCGCGGCCCGGCGCTGGTCGGCCCGCAGCGCGTTGCCGAAGGGCTGGCCTACACCCGCGATTTCGTCAGCACGCTGCTGAACTCCGCGAAGGAAGCCGTCGCCCGGAACATGAATTTGAAGCAGGCGATGGCGCATGCGCGCCAGGCGATGGACCCGAAGTTCGGCCAGGTCTTCATCTACGAGCACTGCCTGCCCTTCGACGTCACGCGTGCGGTCGACGAGGCGAGCGGCATCAAGCACCCGCGGATCTGGACCGCCGAAAGAGATAAAGAGATGTGGCACGGCCTGCAAGCCAATTGACACCAATGCGATGGGTCTGGCCAAACGTTTGAGAGGGGACATTCATGCTGGGCACCTATAGCTATCCGAAGTTCGAATACGTCGCGCCGCCCGAACTGAAGAGCGGCGAAACGGGGCGCTATCCGGTGGTGGTGGTAGGCGCCGGCCCGGTCGGCCTGGCGGCGGCGATCGAACTGGCGCAGTCGGGCGTGCCGGTCGTCGTCCTCGACGATGACAATACCGTTTCGGTCGGCTCACGCGGCGTCTGCTATGCCAAGCGCGCGCTCGAGATACTCGACCGCATCGGCGTCGGCGATGCCTGCGTGGCCAGGGGGGTTAGCTGGAACGTCGGCCGCACCTTCTTCCGCGAGGAGGAGGTCTACAACTTCAACCTGCTGCCGCAGCCCGACCACAAGCGTCCGGGCATGATCAACCTGCAGCAGTACTACCTCGAGGAATTCCTGGTCCGGCGCGCCCGCGAATTGCCCGGTCTCGATCTCCGCTTCAGGAACAAGGTGGTTTCGGTTTCGCCCGCCGGCAACGGGGCGACGCTCCAGGTCGAAACGCCGGACGGCGCCTACGCGCTCACGGCCGACTGGCTGATCGTCGCCGACGGCGCGCGCAGCGCCGTTCGCGGCATGATGAATCTGGACATCGAGGGCAGGGTTTTTCTCGATCGCTTCCTGATCGCCGACGTCGTGATGAAAGCCGACTTTCCCGCCGAGCGCTGGTTCTGGTTCGATCCGCCTTTCCATCCGGGCCAGTCGGTGCTGCTGCACCGCCAGGCCGACAGCGTCTACCGCATCGACTTCCAGCTCGGCTGGCAGGCCGACCCGGAGGAAGAGAAGAAGCCGGAGAAGGTCATTCCCCGCATCAGGGCGATGCTCGGCGCCGACCGCGAATTCGAGCTCGAGTGGGTCAGCGTCTACACCTTCCAGTGCCGTCGCATGCAGCAGTTCCGCCACGGCCGCGTCCTTTTCGTCGGCGATGCCGCGCATCAGGTATCGCCGTTCGGCGCGCGCGGCGCCAACTCGGGGATCCAGGACAGCGACAACCTGTGCTGGAAGCTCAGGCTGGTGCTCGACGGCAAGGCGCCCGACAGCCTTCTGGACAGCTATTCCGAGGAGCGCGTCTTCGCCGCCGACGAAAACATCATGAACTCGACGCGGTCGACCGACTTCATCACACCGAAATCCCGGACCTCGCTGAATTTCCGCAACGCGGTGCTGACGCTGGCGCGCGACCATGCCTTCGCCCGCACCCTGGTGAATTCGGGCCGCCTTTCGGTGCCGTCCTTCCTGACCGGGTCGCGCCTCAATACGCCGGACGATGACGCCTTCGCCGGCGACATGGTGCCCGGCGCTCCGATGGACGACGCGCCGATGCAGGAAGATGGCACGGAGTTCTGGCTGCTCGACCGCGTCGGCAACCGCTTCATGGCACTGGTTCATGTTGAAGACCCTGCCGCGGTCGACGCCAATCTGGCCCGGGAATTCAAATCATTGGCCGGCGAACCGATCCCGCTCGAGGTCGTCCTCGTCTCGGCGAAGCCGGGGCGGGCGCCGGAGGGGCTGCGCGTATTCGAGGACGGCAGGGGTCGTTTTGCCGAGCGCTACGACAGCACACCCGGCACCGTTTACCTGATCCGTCCCGACCAGCATGTCACTGCCCGCTGGCGCGCCTTCGACGCTGGCCGCGTCAAGGCGGCGCTGGCGCGCGCTACCTGCAACAGCCATTGAGGAGCCGGCCATGTCCCTGATCCTGACCCCCAATTTCAACGAACCCGGCAAACGCTACTTCCGCGCTTTTTCGCCCGGCGACGACTTCTACGAAGCGCTGATCGAAACCCATCGCGACCTGAACGACGAACAGAGTGCCATGCTCAATTCCAGGCTGGTGCTCCTGCTGTCGAACCACATCGGCGACATCAGCGTGCTGCGCGAAGCGATGAAGATCGCCCGCGACGGCGTCTGAGGAGAGGATCCCGATGAAGATCCAGAGAATCCACCACGTCGCCTATCGCTGCAGGGACGCCAGGGAAACCGTCGAGTGGTACGGGAGGTACCTGAACATGGGCTTCGTGCTGGCGATTGCCGAGAACGAGGTGCCGTCGACGAAGGAACCCGACCCCTACATGCACATCTTCCTCGATGCCGGCAACGGCAACATCCTCGCATTCTTCGAGCTGCCGACCAAGCCGCCGATGGGCCGCGATCCCAACACGCCGGCGTGGACCCAGCACATCGCCTTCGAGGTCGAATCGATCGACGCCCTGCTCGAAACCAAGGCAAGGCTGGAAGCCGACGGCATCGAGGTGGTCGGGCCGACCGACCACACCATCTTCAAGTCGATCTACTTTTTTGACCCGAGCGGTCATCGTCTCGAACTGGCGGCGAACACCGGCACCTCGAAGATGGCGCGGATGCTCGACGAAGTGAAGTGGGAAATGCTGAACGAGTGGGCGCTGACGAAGAAGGCGCCGCAGCACGCGCGCTGGATGCACGACGGCAGCTACGCCGGGGAGTAGGAGATGAAACTCGCCACCCTCAAGCGCGGCGGCCGCGACGGCACGCTGGTCGTCGTCAACCGCGGGCTGACCCATTGCCGCGCCGTGCCGGCGATCGCACGCACGCTGCAGGCGGCACTCGACGACTGGGATGCCGTCGAGCCGCAACTGCGCCAGGTCTACGAGGCATTGAACAGCGGGGCCTTCGCCGACCCCGAGGCCTTCGACCCGGGCGCCTGCCATTCGCCGCTGCCGCGCGCCTACCAGTGGGCCGATGGCTCGGCCTACGTGAACCACGTCGAACTGGTGCGTCGCGCGCGCGGCGTCGAACTGCCGCCGGAGTTCTGGAGCGATCCGCTGATGTATCAGGGCGGTTCCGACTCCTTCGTCGGCCCGCGCGATCCGGTGCATGCACTGACGGAGGACTGGGGGATCGACCTCGAAGCCGAGCTCGCGGTCATCACCGGCGATGTGAACATGGGCGCGACGCCGGCCGAGGCTGCCCAGGCCATCCGCCTGCTGCTGCTGGTCAATGACGTGTCGCTGCGCAACCTGATTCCCGGCGAACTGGCGAAGGGCTTCGGCTTCCTCCAGTCCAAGCCGGCATCGGCCTTCAGCCCGGTGGCGGTGACGCCCGACGAACTCGGCGACGACTGGCGCGACGGCCGTGTCCACCGGCCGCTGACCGTGCATCTGAACGGCGCGCTGTTCGGCAATCCCGATGCCGGATCCGACATGGTCTTCAACTTCCCGCAACTGGTCGCCCATCTGGCGAAGACCCGGGAAGCGGAAGCCGGGTCGATCATCGGTTCGGGCACGGTATCGAACAAGCAGGGCGGCCTGCACGGATCGAGCATTGCCAACGGCGGCGTCGGGTACTGCTGTCTGGCCGAGCTGCGGATGTACGAAACCATCGAGACCGGCAAGCCGCAGACCGCCTTCCTGAAATTCGGCGACACGGTGCGCATCGAGATGTTCGACCGTCACGGCGCCAGCATCTTCGGGGCCATCGACCAGCGTGTCGAAAGGTATCCAGGCTGAGAATCGGGAGTCGCCATGCTCAGGCTTTACACCTATTTCCGCAGTTCCGCCGCCTACCGGGTGCGCATCGCGCTCAACCTGAAGGGCCTGGCCTATGCAGCGGTGCCGGTCCATCTGGTGCGTGACGGCGGCCAGCAGAACCAGCCCGCCTACCGCGCGCTGAGTCCGCTCGGCACCGTGCCGGCGCTGCAGACCGGGGATGGGACCTTCACCCAGTCGCTGGCGATCATCGAATATCTCGACGAGATCCATCCGCTGCCGCCGCTGCTGCCGGCCTCGGCCGAGGACCGGGCGCGGGTCAGGGCGCTGGCGCAGACCATCGCCTGCGACATCCATCCCGTCAACAACCTGCGCGTCCTGCAATATCTCGGCAAGCATTTTGCCGCCACTCAGGAGCAGAAGGACGCCTGGTATCGCCACTGGGTCAACGCGGGCCTGCTTGCTGTCGAGCAGTTGCTCAGCGCTCATCCGTCCACCGGCGCCTTCTGCCACGGCGATGCGCCGACGCTGGCCGATTGCTGCCTGGTGCCGCAGGTCTTCAATGCCCGCCGCTTCGACTGCCCGCTAACCGCGCTACCGACCATCCGGCGCATCGTCGCCGCCTGCGAAGCGCTGCCAGCTTTTTGCAACGCGGCCCCGGCGATGCAGCCGGACGCCGAATGAGAACACAGGAGACGACATGACCTACGTCATCGACAACACGCCGTTGTGGCGGCCCGACCCGGCCACCGTCGGCGACACCCGCATGGCGATGTTCATGCAGGCGACTGGCCACGGCCGCTATGGCGATCTCTGGCAATGGTCAGTCGATCGGCCCGAGGCGTTCTGGCCGACGCTCTGGAACTTCTGTGGCGCCGTCGGCGAGCGTGGCGAGGCGGTCCTCGAGAACGGCGAGCGAATGCCGGGCGCGACGTGGTTCCCGCAGGCGCGGCTGAACTACGCCGAAAACCTGCTGAAGAACCGCGACGACGGCGAAGCGCTGGTGTTCTGGGGCGAGGACAAGGTCAGGCGTCGGATGAGCCGGGCCGAACTGTATGCCGAGGTCGCCCGCTTCCAGTCTTTCCTGGTCGGCGCCGGCGTCGGTGTGGGCGACCGCGTCGCCGGCTATCTGCCCAACCTGCCCGAGACGCTGGTCGCAATGCTCGCCGCCACCTCGCTCGGAGCCATCTGGAGCTCCGCCTCGCCCGACTTCGGCGTCCAGGGCGTGCTCGACCGCTTCGGCCAGATCGAGCCGAAGGTGCTGGTCTGCGTCGATGGCTACTGGTACAACGGCAAGGCCGTCGACTGCCTGGAGAAGAACGCCGAGGTCGTCGCGCAAATGCCGTCGCTCCTGAAGACGGTGATCGTCCCCTACCTCACCACATCGCCCGATGTCGGCGGGATCGCCAACGCCGTGCGCTGGAATGACATTGCTGCGGTCGACGGCGGAAAAGAGGTCATTTTCAAACGCGTCGCTTTCGATCACCCGCTGTTCATCATGTTCTCCAGCGGCACCACCGGCGTGCCGAAATGCATCGTCCATTGCCACGGCGGCGTCCTGCTCCAGCACCTCAAGGAGCACCAGTTGCACAGCGACGTGCGCCCGGGCGACCGCCTGTTCTACTTCACGACCTGCGGCTGGATGATGTGGAACTGGCTGGTCTCCGGCCTCGCCGCCGGCGCCACGCTGCTGCTCTACGACGGCTCGCCGTTCGCGGCCGGAAACGCGGTGCTCTTCGACTACGCCGCCACCGAGCGCATGACCCACTTCGGCACCTCGGCCAAGTTCATCGACGCCGCCGCCAAATTCGGCCTGTCGCCGGGCAGGACGCATGACCTGTCGGCGCTGCGCGCGATGTTCTCGACCGGCAGCCCGCTGTCGCCGGAAGGCTTCGACTGGGTCTATCGCGAGATCAAGCAGGACATCCTGCTCGCGTCGATCTCCGGCGGCACCGACATCATTTCCTGCTTCGTCCTCGGCAATCCGGTGCTGCCGGTCTATCGCGGCGAGATCCAGTGTCGCGGGCTGGGCATGGCGGTCGACGTGTTCGACGACGAGGGCCGGCCGGTACGTTCGCGAAAGGGCGAACTGGTGTGCACCAAACCGTTCCCGGTGATGCCGGTCGGCTTCTGGAACGACCCGGATGGGGCGAAGTACCACGCCGCCTACTTCGAGCGCTTCGCCGACGTCTGGTGCCACGGCGACTTCTCCGAGCTGACCGCGCACGACGGCATGATCATCTACGGCCGCTCGGACGCGACGCTCAACCCGGGCGGCGTGCGCATCGGCACGGCGGAAATCTACCGCCAGGTCGAACAGCTGCCGGAAATCCTCGAGTCGCTGGTCATCGGCCAGGAGTGGCCGCCGGGCAGGAACGACGACGTCCGCGTCGTACTTTTCGTCAAGCTGCAGGAGGGCCATGGTCTCGATGCCGCGCTGATCGAGCGCGTCAAGCAGCAGATCCGCGACAACACCACGCCGCGCCACGTTCCGGCGCGGGTCGTGCAGGTGCAGGACATCCCGCGCACCAAGTCGGGCAAGATCGTCGAACTCGCCGTGCGCAACGTCGTGCACGACCAACCGGTCAAGAACGTCGAAGCGCTGGCCAATCCCGAGGCGCTGGAATTCTTCCGGGCGCGGCCCGAACTGGCAGATTAGGTGTTGTGGTTCGGGTTTTATCTGACAGATAGTGTCAGATCCGATCGCGACTGACCGGCAAGAATCGACCCTCAGTTGCCCTACGCGCCGTGAGGGGTTCTATGGCCGTTGACGGAGTGGAGCCGCCGTTCGTGACGATGGATCACCGACAGGTCGTCGGCCATTCCGGACGTTCGCTTCCCACACCGTCTCGGTCGGGAATGCGCCGGTTAGCAGCCATTCAACAGTTGATTGGCACAAACGTCGGCATTGCGATTGCGCCGGTTTTACTGAAAAGACCGCATATTCTGATCCTTGATGAGGTCGTATCGAATCTGGATCATCAATGTCTTGTGCGTTGCTTGATATGCACTCGACTCAGCGCAAGTCGTCACATGCCCGCAACAGCATGTCGGCAAAGGCGTGAGCGGCCTGCCCCCGCCTGCCTTACGCACGCCTCAGAACGACAAGAAGCCCTTCAACAAACCACCCTTTGAAAAAATGGCCTCCGCCAAGAAGGTGTTCGACGGCAAGTCGAGCAAAAAGCCACGTTCCAAAATTCCTACCACTCATTCCAAAGCTTAACCGCGGCCTCGACAAACGCGTCGCAGTTCGCCTGTGTCCAACAAGTGTGATACCCGTCACGCAACAGGTAATACTGCTCGTTTGCGCACACGAGATCGGTTTTGGAGGCCTCCTGACGATACCAGTTCAACGTATTGACGACGCAGTCCTGATAGCTCAAGGTGAGCCTATCGCTTGGCACGTTGTAAAGGAGTCCTTCGATGTAGTACGACGGTGCTATGCCGGCCTTGATCAAGCCGTCGTCGACCATTCGGCTTCGCATATTCTTGAGCACACGGGCCATGGGTTTTAGCCAGTTCGAAGAGGCTTGGTGCTTCGTCGTCAGATTCGCGGAATGCTGTTTCGGGTAGTTGGCGATTCGCTCGCCAGCAGCATTGAAGAAGCAAATGCCTTCGACGTACTCGGAGTCGCTTGCCGACCGGAACGTGAAGTAGCGTCGGAATAGGGTCGCGACGATCACATCCGACTTTCGCCGTGAGCCGCTCGCATCAATCGCAATCGCCTTGTCGCCTTCTTTTGCGGCCGACCCATACTGCTCCTGCAGCACCGATAGCACGTCCCGCTTGAAGTCTGTATGGGTGTATGTCGCGTCTCGAAAGGCCTGCTTATGTGCCGACTTCTCCTGTTCGGACAACGACTCAATATCACTGTGAAAGCAGTCGTCGAGCCGGATTACGATGTCCACATCGCTCTCGGCGAAAATATTGGTGTCATTGCCATATGAACCTTGAAGAAAGACCTTGAAGTTCTTTCCCGCGTACGGAGTGTCATCGGCCTCAAGCGTATTTTTGATTGTGTTGTAGGTATTACTCGATTGAGTGATCGACCCTTGATGGGACCATGTATCGAGTTGGGTTTCGGGTATTGGCATTTTGATTCCTTCACATCAAGAATTTTTTAAGGTCGGCTTCTCGCGAAGCGAAAGATTCACTCCCACGCTGGCGCAGGAGATTGAGCTTTTCGAGGTTGTGCTCCATAAGGTCTGTAGCCATATCCGGCTTCTCAAAGGTGTCACTGATCCGAATGGTCTGAACGTCCTTGAAGAGGATTGAACGTAGTTGCTCCATCGACTGGGTGTTGATTTCCAGCGTCTTCTGCAGAAGTTGCACGCTGACCAGATAGCGCTTCGCCAAGCTCATCAGCAAGCCAGGCTTTGGGTCGGGATAAACCCCGACCCTCCCAGGCGCTCTTTCTTCCGCAACTGCTCGGCAATGGCGTAAAGCGTTGGTGGCGCGGGCCCCCCGCCCGGGGGGGGGGCCCCCCGGGGGGGGGGGGGGGGGGGGGGGGGGGCGGGGGCGGGGGGGGAGGAGGGGGGGGCGGGGGGGGGCGGGGGGGGGGGGGGGGGGGGGGGGGGGGGCGGCCGCTTCTTTACGCGGGTTCGCCCGCGCCCCGGGGCGGGGCCCCCCCCCCCGCCCCCGGGGCGGGGTGGGGAGGGGGGGGGGCCCCCCCCCGCCGGGGGGGGGGGGGGCCCTGGCCGGGGGCCCCCCGGGGGCCGGGGCCCGTTTGTGGGGTTGTTTTCTTTTTTTCTTTTGGCCTTTAATGCAAAGTCGAGGGATGCTTGGAGATGAGAACTTGCAAAATCCAAAATTGCAATCACAATCGCTCATGATGGGGCGGAAATTCAGCCTTGCAGATGCGGGACGTGAGCCCGAGGCTGGCGGGGGGCCCCCCCCAGCCCTGAACAGGCAGACACCCAATCAATCAGGACGACATCAACGCCGCCGTCTGGGCCGCCTGCGACACCTTCCGCGGCACCGTGGACCCGAGCATCTACAAGGACTACGTCCTGACGATGCTGTTCCTGAAGTACGTCTCCGACGTCTGGCAGGACCACTACGACCACTACAAGGCTCAGTACGGCGATCACCCAGAGCTGATCGAAGAGATGCTCAAGAACGAGCGCTTCGTCCTGCCGCCCGCCGCCAACTTCTACGCCCTGCACGACGCACGGCACCAGCCGGGCAATGGCGAGCGCATCGACAAGGCCCTGCACGCCATCGAAGAAGCCAACATCGGCAAGCTGCGCGACGTGTTCCAGGACATCAGCTTCAACGCCAACAAGCTGGGCGACGAAGCGCAAAAGAACGACATCCTGCGCCACCTGCTCGAAGACTTCGCCAAGCCCGAACTGAACCTGCGACCCAGCCGAATCGGCCAGCTCGACGTGATCGGCAACGCCTACGAATTCCTCATCAAGAATTTCGCCTCCACCAGCGGCAAGAAGGCCGGCGAGTTCTACACCCCGCCCGAAGTCTCGCAACTCATGGCGCTGTTGGTCGATCCGCAGGAGGGCGACGAAATCTGCGATCCCACCTGCGGCTCCGGCTCCCTGCTCATGAAGTGTGGCCAACTCGTGCGCCAGCACAGCGGCTCGCGCAAATACGCGCTGTACGGACAAGAGGCCATCGGCAGCACCTGGGCGCTGGCCAAGATGAACATGTTCCTGCACGGCGAGGACAACCACCGCATCGAGTGGGGCGATACCCTTCGCAACCCCAAGCTGCTGGATGGCACCGCCAGCCTCAAGCACTTCGACATCGTCGTGGCCAACCCGCCCTTCAGCCTGGAAAAGTGGGGCTTCGAAGGCGCCGAGGCCGACAAATTCAGCCGCTTCCGCCGTGGCGTGCCGCCGCGCACCAAGGGCGACTACGCCTTCATCCTGCACATGATCGAAGTCATGAAACCGGGCAGTGGCCGCATGGCCGTCGTCGTGCCGCATGGCGTGCTGTTCCGTAGCGCGGCCGAAGGCAAGATCCGGCAAAAGCTGATAGCCGAGAACCTGCTCGACACCGTCATCGGCCTGCCCGAAAAGCTCTTCTACGGCACCGGCATCCCCGCCGCCATCCTGTCTTCCGCAAGAAAAGCCGACGACAAGGTGCTGTTCATCGACGCCAGCCGCGACTATCAGGACGGTAAAAACCAGAACATCCTGCGCGAGCAGGATTTGCAAAAAATTCTTGCTATTTGCGCCGCACGCCAGACCGTCGACAAATACGCCTACCTTGCCACCCCGGCCGAGATGGCCGAGAACGACTACAACCTCAATATTCCGCGTTACGTCGATACCTTCGAGGAGGAGGAAGAAATCGACCTCATGGCCGTGCGTGCCGAACGCGAAAAGCTCAAGGCAGAGCTGGCAATGCTGGAAGAAAAGATGTCCGGATATTTGAAGGAACTGGGCTATGACTGAGCGCAAAACCAAACGCCCAGCCTTTGCAAAAATGCACGGTTGCCGGCCGCCAGCGACAGACCGCGGCGAACGGTCCTCACAGGGGGAGGATGGCGGCGGCCAGTTTTACCTGCGCGCCGAGGGGGGCACGGTCTGGCTGACCCAGCTCGAACTGGCCGAGCTGTTCCAAAGCTCCGTACCCAATATCAACATCCACATCCGCAACCTGCTGGCCGAAGGCGAACTGGCAGCCGAGGCAACTATTAAAGAAAGCTTAATAGTTCGATCCGAGGGCAAGCGCACCGTAAAGCGGCCGGCAACTCACACGGCCTCATCCTCGCGGGCCCCCGCGGCACCCATCCGCCAGGGCCCCGCCCGGCGGCGGACTTTACGAGCTGCTCACGCCCCGGCCTGAGAAGCGTATCAAAGGGCGCGATCTTCCTCCGACTACCCACGACCCGAGGCCGCTTGCCGAGGTGCCGGCCGCCGTCACCGGCCACACGATCCGCCCGCGCCGACGCCGGTCAGCCCAATGGCCCTGACCACGGAAGGCCCGCGCGAAGGCCATGCCGCGCCAAGAACTATCTCGACGCCGACGAAGTGAACGAGCTCAACCGCTTGGTCGGCATGTTCCTCGACTACGCCGAGGACCGCGCCAGCAAGCGGCAGGACATTGCCCTGCCACGGCGGCATACCGCCTCTTCAACACCTGCGCGGTGGCGCCATCACCGCCGGATCGAACAGGCAGTGGGCAAGAAGGGGGGTAAGGATGCTGCCTGATGGATGGAAACGCCAGACCTGCGAAATGCAGGGGGTGGCCCGGGGGGCACTGAAGGGCTTCCCATTATTCGCATCCAGAACCTCAATGGCCGGAACTTCGACTTTTATTCGGGACCAACTGACTCTCGGTGGATTGTCGATCCCGGACAGCTGCTCTTTGCTTGGGCCGGCACGAAGGGTGTGTCATTTGGACCGACGATCTGGCGAGGGGGCAAGGGGGTACTAAATCAGCACATCTTCAAAGTCATCCCGAATGGAGGTATCGACAATATTTGGCTTTACTGGGCTCTGCGGTACGTAACCAATCGCATCGAGGCAAACGCACACGGATTTAAAGCGACGTTGGTTCATGTCAAGAAATCTGATATTGACCGGCAGAGCGTAATCGTTCCAGACCGCAGAACTCAATCGCAAATTGCTGAAATCATGCAAACGTGGGACGAAGCCATTGCCGTAACCGAAAAGCTGCTCGCCAACAGTCGTAAGCTGAAGCTGGCAATGACACAACGATTTTTTGATATCAGGAAGCAATCGGTTTCTAACACTCCTTGGCGGCAATATCACCTGCGCGAAGTGGCGCAGCGAATTCAGCGCCAAGCTGATGGAGCTGAACATCCAATTCTGATGATTTCCTCAGGCTCGGGCTTTGTTCGGCAAGACGAGAAATACAGTCGGTTCATGGCCGGCAAGAGTCTTAATGACTACGTCCTTCTCAAGCAGGGTGAGTTTGCTTACAACAAGGGAAACTCGAAGCTCTACGAATTTGGCTGTGTATTCCCACTGGAAAGCAATTCCGATGGCTTGGTTCCTCACGTTTATGTGTGCTTTTCCCTATCAAACGAATGCGATTCGGCGTTCTTCAAGTACCTTTTCGAAGCTGATTACCTTCACGACCAGCTAGGCGCACTGGTGAACACAGGCGTCCGCAACAATGGTTTGCTCAACATCAGGCCCGCGGATTTCATGAACGTCCGTGTCCCCGTGCCTTCTATTGATGAGCAACGAATGATTGCTCGCATCCTGGATACTGCGTCAAAAGAAATTGCGGTGCGAGAGCAGGAGGTGGCTGCACTCAAAGAGCAGAAACGCGCCCTGATGCAGCAACTCCTTACAGGCAAACGCCGCATCCATGTTCCCATTGCCGAGGCCGCCCCGTGAGCCCGGTCCCCCAAACCCGCGAACAATACAGCGCACATCTGCCGGCACTGCATCTGCTCTGCAATCTCGGCTGGTCCTATCTCTCCGTTGCCGACTGTCTGACATTGCGCGGCAGCACCCGCGACGTATTGCTCAAGCCGCGTCTGATCGAGGTGCTGAAGGAGCGGCGCTTCGAGTACAAGGGCGAGTGGTTTCCGCTCTCGGCCAATGCCATCGACCAGATCGTGCGCGAGCTGTCGGCGATCAATCTCGGCGAGGGCTTGCTGCCGGCCAACGAGCGGCTGTACACCAAGCTGGTGCTGGGCATTACGGTCACCGAGTTCATGCCGGACGGCAAGAAGCACCAGCCCACCATCGCCACACTCCGGCCGAGGCCAACCCATGTGACCGAAGAGATGGAAGGCGTCCCGCAGGCACGCACACCGCATCCCCGATGGGGTGGGTTTCGTCAACGGCATCCCGCTGGTGGTGATCGAGGCCAAGCGTCCCGAGTCGGGCAACCTCAACAAGGCCATGGTGGAAGAGGGTATCAGCCAGCAGTTGCGCAACCAGCGCCAGGACCAAATCCCCCATCTCTTCGCCTATGCCCAGTTGCTTTGGCCGAGCCAGCGAGGGGCTAGGCACAGGGCCTTCGGGCACGGCGCGAGGAGGAGTCACGACGCCATGTGGCGGTGAAGAACCTTGCACTCGACGCAAAAACCCGTGCTGCCCTGTTTGCCGACAAGCCGGAGAAGCTGCGCCATTACTTCACCACACTGTGGTCGCAGCCCATGCTGGCGACCGATCAGGACCGCCTGCTGGTGAGCCTGCTAACGCCGGCGCGGCTGCTGGAACTGCTGCGCTACTTTGTGCTGTTCGACCGCAAGGTGGGCAAGGTGGTGGCGCGCTATCCGCAGTTCTTCGGGATTCGCGCGCTGATTGCGCGCATCAACCAGCGCAAGGCCGACGGTAGCCGCGAAGGCGGCATCGTCTGGCACACCACTGGCTCGGGCAAGTCTTTCACCATGGTGTTCCTGACCAAGGCGCTGGTGCTGCACGACAGCCTCAAGGCCTGCCGCGTGCTGGTGGTGACCGACCGCCTCGACCTCGAAGACCAGCTCTCGAAAAACTTCATCAGCAGCGGCGCCTTCGGTTCAGCCATCGCGACCAAAAAGGAAGGCGAGAAATCCAAGGTCAGCTCAGGTCGCGATCTTGCGCGGCGCATCGGTAGCGGTACCGAGCGCATCATTTTCACCCTGGTGCACAAGTTCAACACCGCCTCGCAATTGCCGGAGTGCTACAACGCCTCGCCCGAGATGATCGTGCTGGTGGATGAAGGCCACCGCAGCCACGGCGGCGAGAACCACGAGCGCATGCGCAAGGCCTTGGCGACGGCCAGCAAGCTGGACGCGATTCGCTACAAGAAGTATCTAGACGAAACCGGGCTGGTGAGCAGCGCGGTGATCATCTCCGCACCCGACACGCGCGAGGGCAATACCGAGGTGGACGAGAGCACTATGCCGGAAGTGCAGAAGTGGTGGAAAGAAGCTGTCGGCAAAGACCCGGAAGCCTACGAGCACAAGGTGCTGGCGGATTTCTCCAGCGAGGGCGCGCCGGATTTGTTGATCGTCGTAGATCGACTGTTGACGGGCTTCGATGAACCCTTGAACACCGTGCTCTACATCGACAAGCCGCTCAAGGAACACAACCTGATCCAGGCCATCGCGCGGGTGAACCGTCTGCACGAAGCCAAGCGCTACGGCGTGCTGGTCGATTACCGCGGCATCCTCAAGCAGCTCGATACGGCGATCCGCGCCTATCAAGACCTCGAGGCGCGCACGCAGGGCGGCTACGAGCTGGCTGATATCGAAGGGCTCTACAGCCAGTTCAGCACCGAATACAAGCGCCTGCCCGGCCTGCATGAGGCAATCTGGGCGATCTTCAATGACGTGAAAAACCGGCAGGACCTGGAGCAGTACCGGCAGGTGCTGATGCCGAAGTTCGCCAACGACGACGACGGCGAGAGCTACGACACGCGCCAGAAATTGCGCGAGGATTTTTACGAGGCGCTGACCCAGTTCGGCCTTTGCCTGCAAACGGCCTTGTCGTCACGCAGCTTTTTCGAAGACAACAGCTTTTCGGAAAAGGACGTGCGCACCTACAAGGAAGACCTGCGTTTCTTCATCAGCCTGCGCAAGATTGCGCGGCAGGACGCGCTGGAGACAGTGGATTACAGCGTCTACGAAGAACAGATCCGGCGCATGGTGGACAAGCAGGTGATCGGCACCGAAGTGCGCGAGCCGGCCGGTATCTACATGGTGCACAAGCTGGGCCAGGAAGAAGATGCAGCAACCTGGAGCGAAGAAAAGCTGCGCAACGAGACGGACATGATCCGCACCCGGCTGAAGCGCACCATCGAGCAGGAACTGGCCGAAGACCCGTATGCCCAGAAAGTGTTCGCCGAACTGTTGAAGCAGGCCATTGCCGAAGCCGAAGCCATGTTCGATCACCCACTCAAGCAGTACGCGCTGTTCAAGAAATTCGAAGCACAGGTGGAGCAGCGCGACTTGGAGGGCATCCCCGACAGCTTTGGCGACAACCAGCACGCCCGCGCCTATTTCGGCGCCTTCCGCTTGGCCATGGGTGATGCGGCCTTCGACGCCAATACGTCGGCCGTGACGCAGAAGTATGTCGAGCAGGCCTTGGCCATCGACACCGCCGTGCGCAACGCAGTGGCCGAAAACTCGCTCAATCCGCAGAACATCGAGGCGGCGATCCGCAAGGCGCTGCTGCCCAACCTGTTTGCGCTGATGGGGCTGGAGAAAGCGAAGGAAGTCATAGAGCAGGTGATCCAGATCACCCGGATCGGCCTGAGCCGAGGGAACCTGTAACGGTGAAACGCACCATCACCTACGGCGACGAAAAAATCGGCTTCTCGATTCGCTTTCTACCGAAGCCGACAAGCACCAAACAACGTGTCGCGATTCATGTTCATCCGGATGGCGCGGTGAAAGTGGATGCGCCCGAGGGAACCGATGCCAGCGCAGTTGTTGCCGCCGTACGCCGCCGCGCCCGCTGGATATGGCAGCGCCAGAACGAGTATCGCGAGCGGATCAAACACGTGTTGCCGCGAGAATTTGTGAGCGGAGAAAGCCATTTCTATCTCGGCAAGCGTTACGTACTAAAAGTGATCCTGCATCGCACGGCACCGCAGGGAGTGAAGCTCTTGCGCGGACGGCTGGAGGTGACGACCCGGTCAAAGGATGCCGCCATGGTGCGCGGCTTGCTCGATGCCTGGTATCGGCTGCGTGCCGAGGACGTGTTCGCCCGCCGCATCGCGGCGTGCGCGGCGAAGGCATCGTGGATCAAGACCATGCCCGGCTTTCGCCTCTTGACGATGCGAACGCAGTGGGGAAGCTGCTCTCCTAAGGGCGAGCTTCTCCTCAATCCTCATCTGGTCAAGGCCCCAGGTCCTTGCGCGGACTATGTGATATTCCACGAGCTCTGCCACCTCAAGGAGCACAACCATAGCAAGCGTTTCTATGAGCTGCTTGGCGGCTTGTTGCCGGACTGGCAGAGGTGGAAGTCCGAACTCGACGAGTCGGCCGAGCATCTGTTGAATCGGTAGAAAACCGGGACATGGTTCGCGTTTCAGCGTGGCTATTGCCCGTAGCACGATTGACTGCTCAAGCAGCGGACACAGGAATTGGAATGCCAGATCTTCAACAGTCGGCTTCAAGCTCAATTGCGGACACTATCGTCATGTTGACTGAGTGGCTGCTTTGGCCGATCAACAGTCTGACATCCAACAGGGCCAAGCGTCCGGTATCTGATGAGTGAGCAGCCGTTCGCACAACGCGATTTTTTGGGGTCGCTACGTCCGCACCTGGCCGAATTGAGCCCTTCAAACTCACAACATGTGTCAGATCAAGTCACGACTTTTACAGATCAGGCCTTGCTTACCGCTAGGCCAAGCGCGGCGGCGATCCGGCCGCTGGCCGCCGGTTTCTCGACCCAGCGGTAGAACAGCGTAGCGACGGCGATGCTTGCACCCCAGGCCAGCGCCATGAAAGCCAGTGCAACGCCCGGTGCGCTCAGGCCGAGGCGGACGAAGAGGGCGTTGGCCAGCAGGCAGATCGGGAAGTGCACGAGGAACAGCGAGTAGGAGATGCGCCCGAGGAAGGCGAGGACGGGCCACTCCGGCCAGCTTTCGAGCAGGCCGCTACGCTGGCTGAAGGCGAGCGCCACGGCCACCGCCAGCGCGACGGCGATGCGCAGGCGGAAATCGATCACCAAGGCGGCGATGGCAAGACAGGTGACAACGGCTGCCCAGGCGGACAGTCGCCGGCGGTCGCCAGCCCACCAGGCGGCGGCGCCCAGCCCGTAGGAGCCGAAAAAATAGATCGCCCAGTTGTCCAGGTTCTCGTTGCGGTTGAACCAGAACAGCGCCACGGCCGCCATCGCCAGTACCAGTACCGGCGCACCTCCGCCCAGGCGCCCGGCCCACAACAGCAACGTCATCAATGCGAAAAGCTGAAAGTCGATGGCGATATACCAGAGCCCGGCCGACAGCGAATCGAAGCCGAGCACGCTCTGCAGCAGCAGGGCATGGGCGGCGAGTTGCGCCAGCGTCGGCGGGGCCGGAATGGCCTCGTCGTTCATCCAGACGCGGGCCAGCGCGGCCCCGGCGACGGCCAGCGCGATGGCGACGAAATAGGGAATGGCCAGCCGCAGGTAGCGCTTCGCGATCAGCGGCCACGGCGATCCGGCCAGCGCCCCACCTTGCGGCGACATGGCGCGCGCCGCGAGAAATCCGGCGACGACGAGAAAGACCTGGACGGCGATGCGCGCGTAATCGTAGAACCAGCCGATGGTGCCCGGCGCAACTTCCTGCGCGGCGCCAGCGAGCGGACCGTAGGCGGCGAGATGGTGGAGGACGATCAGTTGTGATGCGATCGCCTTGAAGGCGTCGATCAACGGCATGCGGTTGGCGTTCATGGCGCTGATTCTACAGGGGCTGCTCAGACGAAACGGGCGACGAAGGCGCCCGCCTTGGCGGCCGGCAGGTCGATCCAGACCCGATGGCCATTGCCGGGGGCGATAGCGACCGGTTCGCCGGCGGCGTTCTCCATGCCGCTCAGCATCCAGGCATGGTTGCCGACCGGATGTACGCATTCAAGGCGGTCGCCGACGGCAAAGCGGTTCTTGACTTCGATTTCCATCAGCCCGCGTGCCGCATCGAAACGCACGGCATCGCCGACATAGAGGCTGCGGTCGGATTCGGAATGGCCTTTCAGGTAGTTCTGATAATCGGCGTCGTGGTGGCGCTGGTAGAAACCATCGGTGTAGCCGCGGTTGGCGAGGCCGTCGAGTTCGCGCAGCAGTTCGGGGGCGAGCGGCTTGCCGGCCACCGCGTCGTCGATCGCCTGGCGGTAGGCCTGGCAGGTGCGCGCCACGTAGTAGGGACTCTTGGTGCGCCCTTCGATCTTCAGCGAATCGACGCCGATTTCCACCAGCCGGTGCACGTGCTCAATGGCGCGCAGGTCCTTCGAGTTGAGGATATAGGTGCCGTGCTCGTCTTGCTCGATCGGCATCAGTTCGCCGGGGCGCTCTTTTTCCTCGAGCAGGATTTCCTGATCGCCGGGGGCATGCACCTTGTAATCCCAGCGGCAGGAGTTGGTGCAACTGCCCTGGTTCGGGTCGCGATGATTGAAGTAGCCTGAGAGCAGGCAACGGCCGGAGTAGGCGATGCATAGCGCACCGTGGACGAAGACTTCGAGCTCGATGTCCGGGCATTGCTGGCGGATTTCGGCGACTTCGTCGAGCGACAGTTCGCGCGACAGGATGACGCGGTCGACCCCCATTTTCTGCCAGAAACGGACGGCAGCCCAGTTGACGGTATTGGCCTGGACCGAGAGGTGGATGGCCTGTTCCGGCCACGTCTCGCGAACCATGTCGATCAGGCCGGGGTCGGACATGATCAGCGCGTCGGGCCCGAGGGCGATGACCGGCGCCATGTCGGCAAGGTAAGTGCCGACTTTCACGTTGTGCGGGAAGATGTTGCTGACGACGAAGAAGCGCTTGCCCAGGGTGCGGGCCCCGGCGATCGCGGTGCCGAGTTTGTCGAGGTCGCCGAACTCGTTGTTGCGCACGCGCAGGCTGTAGCGCGGCTGCCCGGCGTAGATCGCGTCGGCGCCGAAGGCGAAGGCGGTGTGCATCATCGCCAGCGAGCCGGCGGGAGCGAGGAGTTCTGGGGCTTGGGCCATAGTAGAATGCGGAAAAGTCGAGAATTCTATCCCCCATGAGCGAAGAAATACTGATCAATTACACTCCGCAGGAAACGCGCGTCGCCGTCACGCAGCAGGGTGTCGTCCAGGAACTGCACATCGAGCGCACCGCCAGTCGGGGGCTGGTCGGCAATGTCTATCTGGGACGTGTCTGCCGCATTCTGCCCGGCATGCAGTCGGCTTTCATCGACGTCGGGCTGGAACGCACCGCATTCCTGCATGTCGCCGATATCTGGCAGGCGCGGGAAGCGGCGACCGAGCGGCCCACCGAGCGACCGATCGAGAGGGTGCTCGGCGAAGGGCAGAGCATCGTCGTCCAGGTGGTCAAGGACCCGATCGGCACCAAGGGCGCCCGATTGTCGACGCAGATTTCGATCGCCGGCCGCATGCTGGTCCATCTGCCGCAGGAAAAGCATATTGGAATCTCGCAGCGCATCGAGGCCGAAGCGGAGCGCGAGGCGCTGCGCGAGCGGATCACCCGCCTGGTGCCCGCCGACGAACCCGGCGGCTTCATCGTCCGCACGATGGCCGAAAACGCCAGCGATGGCGAATTCGCCACCGATATCGCCTACCTGCGCAAGACTTGGGCCGATATCCGCGACAAGGCCCGCGTCTGCGCGCCACCGACCGCGCTCTACCAGGATCTTTCGCTCGGCCAGCGCGTGCTGCGCGACTTTGTCAATCCCGATACCGGCCGCATCCTGATCGACTCCCGCGAAACCTTTCTGCGGCTGAGCAGCTTCGCGGACGAATACACGCCGGCGGTCCAGCCGCTACTCGAACACTACACCGGCGAGCGCCCGCTGTTCGACCTGCATGGCGTCGAGGAGGAGATCCAGAAGGCGCTGGCCCGCCGCGTCGATCTGAAATCCGGCGGCTACCTGATCCTCGACCAGACCGAGGCGATGACGACCATCGACGTCAACACCGGCGGATTTGTCGGCGTGCGCAATTTCGACGATACCATCTTCAAGACCAACCTCGAGGCGGCGGTGACCATCGCCCGCCAGCTCCGCCTGCGCAACCTCGGCGGAATCATCATTGTCGATTTCATCGACATGGAAAACGAGGAACACAGAAACGCAGTGCTGGAAGAGTTCAACAAGGCGTTGGCCCGCGACCATACGCGGCTGACGGTCAATGGTTTCACGGCGCTCGGTCTCGTCGAGATGACGCGCAAGCGCACCCGCGAATCGCTGGCGCACGTGCTGTGCCACCCCTGCCCGACGTGCAGCGGGCGCGGCGAAGTGAAGACCGCGCGCACCGTCGCCTACGAAATTCTCCGCGAACTGCTGCGCGAGGCGCGCCAGTTCAACGCCCGTGAATACCGCGTGCTGGCCGGGCCGGCCGTGGTCGACCTCTTTCTCGACGAGGAATCGCAATCGCTGGCCATGTTGTCGGATTTCATCGAGAAGCCGGTATCGTTGCAGTCGGAGCCGAGCTATTCGCCCGAGCAATACGACATCGTTCTTATGTAGTCACTACCAAGGAGACCATTCATGACCCCCGATCCGGAATTCGAAAGCCTCGTTCCCGCGCTGTCGTTCACCCGCCGCAGCTTCCTCGTCACCAGCCTCGGCGCCGGCTTCGCGCTGTCCGTCCAACCGGTGATGGCGCAGACGGCGATCAAGACCGATGACGTCGGCCTGCTGGCGGGCGAGGTCAAGGTGCCGGTCAAGGATGGCGAAATGGTCGCCTATCGCGCCTTGCCCAAGGGTGCGGTCAAGCCGCCGGTTATCCTCGTGGTTTCCGAAATCTTTGGGGTCCATGAGCACATCCAGGACGTTTGCCGTCGTCTGGCCAAGCTCGGCTATTGCGCCATCGCGCCCGAACTCTTCGCCCGTCAGGGTGACCCGCGCCAGTATTCAAGCATTCCCGATATTCTCGCCAAGATCACCAGCAAGACGCCGGATGCGCAGGTGATGAGCGATCTCGATGCGACCGTCGCCTGGGCGGCGTCCAAAGGCGCCAATACGGACCGACTGGCGATCACCGGCTTCTGCTGGGGTGGTCGCATCACCTGGCTCTACTGTGCCCACAACCCGCAGGTCAAGGCCGGCGTCGCCTGGTACGGGCGGCTGGTCGGCGACGTCAATGAATTCACCCCACGCCATCCGATCAACATCGCCGCCGACCTCAAGGCGCCGGTACTCGGCCTCTATGGTGGCCTCGATACGGGCATCCCGCTGGAAACCGTCGAGAAGATGGAGATGGCGCTGAAAGAAGGCAGCAAGGCTGCCCGCCTTTCGCAGATTCACGTTTACGACAATGCCCCGCATGCCTTCCACGCCGATTACCGCCCCAGTTTCACCAAGGATGCGGCGGAAGACGGCTGGAAGCGGATGCAAGCCTGGTTCAAGAAGATCGACAAGGCCTGAGCGGGCTTCGGCGAAGCGTCGCTTCGTGCTACGCTTCGCCGCTCGCAAGGAACTCCCAGATGACCGAAGCCGACCAGAAGACCGAATCGCCCGTCGACGCGCGCGCCCTGCTCAAGGATCTGCAGGGCCGCTTCGACGTATTCCGCAATTTCAGCCCGTTGGCGATCGGCATCGACAAGCAGCTCATCGCGCAAGAACCGGACTTGAACCGCAAGGCGTTGCGGCTGGCGCTGCGCAGTCACACCATGTCGACGCGCTACCTCAAGGAAATGCAGACAGCGAGCATGCGCCTCAACCTTGACGCATCGGCAGCCGGCGAAGTCACCGACGAGGCGCGCACCCATTCCGGAGAAATGCTGCGCGAACGCTTCAAGAAGCAGGCCGAGCAGCGCAAGGCCGAGCAGGAGTCAGCCAGAGCCGCACAGGAAGCTGCCAGGGCCGAGCAGCGCCGCCTGGAAAAGCTTAGCCAGCTCACCGAGAAGTTTGGCCGCAGGACCAACTGAAACCGCACCGTCACCGGCTTTGAACACGACCGGCGCCCGAGCGCAGTCGGCTTTCATGTGATTAAGAAGCTACGGACAGCACTGGCAATTCCTGCAGAATCCTGCGCACAGTCAACTCCTGCCAGGACCTGACCGCTCACGGCTCTCCGGTTTGAATGGCCTTGCGCCTCGTGTCCAGGGCCTGTCTGGCCTGGCCGATTACGACGGAAAGGACATTCAGCTGTCCGACATCCAGGGGCTTCGCCTTGCCTTGCCCGAATGATCTGGCGACAACTTCATCGATTTCATCTTCGAGCCGATCAATGGCTTCCAGATCGATGCCCCGCCGCCCCTCGCACATGATGGCAATCAGCCTGTCGATGTCGCCTTGTCCCTCGTTGGACGCCTGGCTTCTCCAGGTGCCAAACAACCAGACCAGGCCGGAGCCGAAGACACCCAGGAGAATTGAGGTCAGATACAGCAGGCCCATCGCGCTGTCCAGCAAAGACGTCTGTTCCCCGTTGAAAAATGCCGCCGCGCCCGGGTGAACGGGCAGGCCGGAGCCATCTTCCGGGTCTGGCGCTTCAATATGCACGGCAAGCCGTGAACTCGACAACAGCCTGGCTTTGGCCAGGGACACCATGCGCGCGATTTCTCCCGCCACATATTCGGGCAAGGAGTGCCTGCCTACCAGCCGGAAGGTGACAGCCAGCGTACCCAGTGCCTCCTCCGGCTTTGGTGACGCCCCGCCGAAGGCGCCGACTTCGATCTCGTTGGGCTCCGCGCCCGGAATCGTCTTGGCTATCGCTGCCGCCTGCTTGTCACCAATCAGTCGGGGCGAGACATTCGTGGCGTAGGTGATGGCGGCAATCGCATTGGCAATAGCGCCTGGGCCGGACGGACCGAGGACCAGGACGCCGGCAACCTGTTTCTTGGCCACGGCCTGGCCTATTTCATCCATCGACAGGAACTCTCTGCGCACCTGATAGGGGGAAATGCCATAAAAGCCCAATACCGCATCGAGCAACCGTTCGAGACCTTGATCCTGTTCTGTCAAAGCCGATTTCAGCAGGGCAACGTCCTTGCCGGCCAACCCTTGAAAGCTGTTGATGCGCGAGCGGCCAGGCACGATCAGAACCAGAT
Organism: Candidatus Dechloromonas phosphorivorans; assembly: GCA_016714975.1. Taxonomy (GTDB): domain Bacteria; phylum Pseudomonadota; class Gammaproteobacteria; order Burkholderiales; family Rhodocyclaceae; genus Azonexus; species Azonexus phosphoriphilus. The sequence continues at coordinate 372,632 of JADKBR010000003.1, forward strand.
CGTCGCGCCGGACGATGGCGATGGTCAAACCGTTGGTTGGCATCGCAATGTCGCTGCGGACAACAGCGAGGTCGGTCTCGCCTTTCTCCATGGCCTTGGCGCTCGCCGCCAGGCTGTCGTTCTTGATCGGTTTCAGCCGAACGAGCGGGCGCTCTTCCGCAACAACTTGGGTGAGCGTGGATATGAAAACCGGCCCTCCCTCCAGATACGGGCCAGTCGTTACCTTCAGCGGCCACCGAACCAGGCCTGCTTTGAGGACAAGCGTGGCAATTCCGCCAATCACCAGCACGATCGCCAAGCAGAAGAAGAGGTATTTTGCCCACCGTGATCGCCTGGCAAGAAGCAGCTGAACAGACTGGATCACAGACGTTTGCCAACAAGAGGAATTCTGTTCATCTGAAAAGCCCGTCAATTCCACACAACAGCAATACCGAATCATAAGTTCGGCAATGCGAGAACAGAAAGTGCCGGCCTGACGAACGAAGGACGAAGCTACTCAACCTGTCGCTACTTTAACCGTTTTGGCGCGGTCTTGCGGGTCGTTCGAGACGAAATCCGGTACCCGAACCCGCTTGACCACGAGCGCAAGACTCGGGATACTCCGTCGAAGCGGCGCTGAAATTCCTGGCCTTCGACAAGAATTTTCGGTTCGCGCCAGCCGCCGCCTGACGGTCTCTTACCTGTGCGAATTGACAATTCACTGCCCACCGCAAGAACAGGGCGCGGAAAAGAAATGCGGCTTGGCTTGCCTTGCATCAAACACCGGCTCAGGTTGCTTCGTATAATGAGCGGTTTCCTATTGCTGATCGAGGAGTCGCCATGGCGGCAGTGATGCCCGTACCGGCCGCAAGCCGGGTTCTGATGTCCGGTAACGAAGCGGTCGCCCGCGCCGTTTGGGAGGCCGGGGTCAAGGTCGCCGCTGCCTACCCCGGCACCCCGTCGACCGAGATGCTCGAGGTGATCTCGACCTATCCGGATCTGTACGCCGAATGGTCGGTCAACGAAAAGGTCTCGCTCGAGGTTGCCATCGGCGCCGCCTATGCCGGGTCCCGCGCCTTCTGCTGCATGAAGCATGTCGGCATGAACGTCGCGTCCGACGCGCTGATGACCCTGACGCTGACCGGCGTGATCGGTGGTCTGGTCATCGCCATCGCCGACGACGTCGGGCTGTCGTCGTCGCAGAACGAGCAGGATTCACGCTTCTGGGGGCGCTTCGCGCATGTGCCCGTGCTCGAGCCAGCCGATTCGCAGGAAGCCTATGCGATGACGCTCGACGCTTACGAGTTGTCAGAGCGCTTCCAGGTGCCGGTGATCCTGCGCATGACAACGCGGATCAACCACGTCAAGGGTCTGGTCACAGTCGGTGAGCGCAGCGCGAAGGTATCGCCCGGTTTCCGCAAGGATCCGGCGCGCTGGGTGATGACGCCGACCGGCGCCGGCAAGCGCATTCCGCTGATGTTCGCCCGGGTTGGCGAACTGCGCAAGGAAGCCGAGGTTTCCGCGCTGAATTTCATCGAGCCGGGCAGCGACCGGCGCGTCGGCTTCATCGCCTCGGGCCCGGCCTACATGCATGTCAAGGAGTCGTTCCCGGATGCGCCGGTGCTCAAGCTCGGCTTCTCCAGTCCGGTGCCATTCGAGAAATGCCGCGAACTGGCGGCGCTGGTCGATCAGGTGGTGGTCGTCGAGGAAGTCGAGCCACTGGTCGAGAGCGAGCTGAAGGCCCAGGGAATTGCCGTGATCGGCAAGGACATCCTGCCGCTGCAGGGCGAACTGGCGCCGAATGTGCTCATTCCGGCGATTGCGCGGCTGCTCGGCGAAGAAGTGCCGCTGTTGCGGTCGACCGCGCCAATTCCGGTCTTTCCACGGCCACCGACGATGTGCGTGGCCTGCCCGCACCTCGGCGTCTATTACACCCTGTCGCAGGTGCGCAACCTGACTATTTCCGGCGACATCGGCTGCTATACGCTGGGCGCGGGGCACCCGTGGAACGCGCTCGACACGTGCATCTCGATGGGCGCCTCGATGGGCATCGCGCTCGGCCTCGACAAGGGGCGCGGCGAAGCCGACAAGGACAAGCGCATCCTCGCGGTGATCGGCGACTCGACCTTCCTGCACATGGGCATGCAGGGATTGCTCGACATCGTCTACAACAAGGGTAACGTCACCGTGCTGCTACTGGACAACCGTGCGGTAGGCATGACCGGCGGCCAGGACAACCCCGGCAACGGCCGCGACATCCATGGTGATCCGGCGCCGCGCGTACACTTCGCCAAGCTGGTCGAGGCGCTCGGCGTCAGGCCAGAGCGCATCCACGTCGTCGATCCCTACCAGTTGCCGGTGCTGTTCAAGACCATCCGCGACGAGGTCAAGGTGCCGGAAGTCTCGGTCATCATCACCGACCAGCCCTGCGTCCTGATCAAGGACTATCACAAGCTCAAGGCCTACGAGGTCATCGACGACAAATGCACCGGTTGCGGCAATTGCATCGATGTCGGCTGCCCGGCCATCCACGTCACGCGGCGTGGCAAGGAGGTCAAAGCGAGCGGGCGCGAGGTCGATCTTGCCTTCGTGCGCATCGAGACCTCCGGTACTGGCTGTGGCTTGTGCGTGCAGCCCTGCGCGCCGGATGCCATCGTCCATCACGTGCCGGTCTCGCCGATTCGGCTGGTCAAGGGCTGCGGAGTCTGAGATGGGCGAGAACACCAATATCCTCGTCGTCGGCATCGGCGGTCAGGGAGTCATGACGGCGACCGAAATTCTCGCCGAAGCGGCCATTGCGTTCGGGCATGACGTCAAGAAGACCGAGGTGGCGGGAATGGCGCAGCGCGGCGGGGTCGTTTCCTCGCACCTGCGCTTCGGCACGCGGGTCCTGACGCCACAGATCACTCCGGGGACTGCGGATGTCCTGCTCGGCTTCGAATCGGCCGAGGCCATGCGCTGGCAGCACATGCTCCGCCCGAACGGCATCACGCTGATGAATACCGCGCGGCTGGTGCCGCCGGTGGTCGAGTTGGGCCTGTTCGACTACCCGGACGATCCGCTTGCCGAGATCAGGAAGGCCGGCCGCAAGGTCGTCGCCTTCGACGCGACTACGATTGCCCAGGAACTCGGCGAAATCCGTCTCGGAAATACGGTCATGCTCGGCGCCATCGCCGACCACCTGCCGTTCTCGGCCGAGGTTCTGCTCGACTGCGTGCTCAAACGTTTCCAGCGCAAGGGCGAGAAGATGGTCGACCTCAACCGCCGTGCGTTCGAGGCCGGGCGCGCTGCGGTCGGCGCAGCGGAAGCCGCGCTCGGATAGTCTGATAAAATACGCACCAATTCAAGGGGAAAGGCATCGCCCTTTCCCTTTTCATTTCCGTGTGATGCAACGATGACGGCACAAATAATCGACGGCAAGGCGCTGGCAGAGGATCTGCGCCAGAGCTTCAAGGCGCGCGTCGAGGCGCTGGCGGAAAAAGGGCAGCGCCCCGGTCTAGCGGTCGTCCTGGTCGGCGAGGACCTGGCTTCCCAGGTGTATGTGCGCAACAAGGTCAATGCCTGCCATGCGGTCGGCATGCATTCGGAGAAGATCATCTACGCTGCCGCGGTCGACCCGGAAATTGTGCTGAAAAAGATCGCCGAGCTGAACGCCGACCCGGCCATCCACGGCATTCTCGTCCAGTTGCCCCTGCCCGGACATTTCGACGAAAAAGCCGTGCTCGCCGCGATCGCCGTCGACAAGGACGTCGACGGCTTCCACGCCACGAACGTCGGCGCGCTGGCTCAGGGCAACCCACGTTTCATCCCGTGCACGCCTTACGGCGTAATGAAGATGTTCGAAAAGGGCAGGATCGATCTGAGCGGCAAGGAAGCCGTGGTCATCGGCCGTTCCAACATCGTCGGCAAGCCGATGGCGTTGCTGCTGATCAATGCCGGCGCCACGGTCACGGTCTGCAATTCGCGCACGAAAGACCTCGCCGGGCATACCCGCCGCGCCGACATCCTGGTCGCCGCCGTCGGCAAGCCGCGCTTCGTCACCGCTGACATGATCAAGCCGGGCGCGGTTGTCGTCGATGTCGGCATCAACCGCCTGCCCGACGGCAAGCTCTGCGGCGACGTCGATTTCGCCGGCTGCCTCGAAGTGGCCGGCCAGATCACCCCGGTGCCGGGCGGCGTCGGGCCGATGACCATCACCATGCTGCTCGCCAACACCATCGAAGCAGCGGAGCGCAAGGCCGCCGGGAACTGAACTGCGGGACTGCTGACAAAGGCTTGGCAGTTCCGGTTCGGGATGGCAGGTGCCAGGATTATCCCTCTTGAAGGTTCACAGATCGTCATTTTTTGAAGAAAGGAAAAGCGTGAGCAAGACAGCATTGGTGGGTATCGTCATGGGTTCGGACAGTGACTGGCCGGTGATGCGGGTGGCTGCCGAAACCCTCAGGAATTTCGACATCCCCTACGATGCGAGGGTGCTGTCCGCTCACCGCACACCCGATGCCGCACTCGAATACGCGGCCACCGCCAGCGAGCGCGGCATCAAGATCTTGATCGGCGCGGCCGGCGGCGCCGCCCATCTGGCCGGTGTGCTGGCGGCCAAGACGCAGATTCCGGTGCTCGGCGTGCCGATGCCTTCCAAGCACCTGCAGGGTCTCGATTCCCTGCTGTCGATGGTGCAGATGCCCGGCGGCATTCCCGTCGCCACCTTCGCCGTCGGCGAGGCGGGAGCGCTCAATGCAGCCCTTTTTGCGGTCTCGATCCTGGCTCTGGAAGACGCCGAAGTTGCCATCCGGCTGGCGAATTTCCGCCAGCGCCAGACCGAAAAGGTGCTGGCGAAGACGCTGCCCGATCTCCCTTGAGCGCCGCTGACTGCGACTCCTGCCGATGAGCCCGGACTTCGCGCGCGCCGTAGAGTTGTTGCGCGCCGGCCAACTGGTCGCCTTCCCCACCGAAACCGTCTACGGCCTGGGTGCGGATGCCGCCAACTCCGAAGCGGTCGCCCGGATTTTCGCCGCCAAGGGCCGCCCCGCCGATCACCCGCTGATCGTCCATCTATACGGACATGACGCGGTCGACCGCTGGGCGGCACAGGTTCCGGGATTCGCCTGGGAACTCATGGAAGCCTTCTGGCCGGGTCCGCTGACGCTGATTCTGAAAAAGCAGGCCTGGGTCTCGTCGACCGTGACCGGTGGTCAGGATACCGTCGGCCTGCGTGTACCCGGTCACCCGGTCGCGCTCGAACTGCTGCGCCGCTTCGCCGCCGACGGCGGGCCGGGTGGTATCGCCGCGCCGTCGGCCAACCGTTTCGGCCGTATCAGCCCGACCACCGCCGACCATGTTCGTGAGGAACTTGGCGACCGCGTGCCGTTGGTTCTCGACGGCGGCCCGTGCACGGTCGGCATCGAATCGACCATTGTCGACTGCTCGCGCGGCGCGCCGATAATCCTCCGTCCGGGCCACATCTCGGCGGCGCATCTGGAGGCCGTCACCGGAATTCAGCCACAGTTGGAGGCTGCTGCCGGCACCCCGCGTGTTTCCGGTTCGCTGGAGGCCCACTACGCGCCGCAGACACACATGCGAATGGTCGCCGGCGAGCGGCTGCTCGATTTTCTCAATGCCCAAGAGCAGCAGGGGACCCGCTGCGGCATCATCGGCCAGAGCCAGCCCCCACTGGCCGGCATGCTCCACCTCTGGCGGTTCCTTTCGCTCGATCCGGTTGCCTTCGCGCACGATGTTTACGCCGCGCTGCGCGAGATGGATCACGCCGGCGTCGACCTGATTGTCGTCGAAGCGCCACCGGATCGGCCTGAGTGGGTAGCCGTCACCGACCGTCTGCGGCGCGCAGCCGGCGGGTCGGGCGGTGCCTGATCAGAGCTGGAAGAGGCTGTCCACCTTGGCGGCGCAGATGAAGTCGTTCTCGGACAGGCCGCCAATGGCGTGCGTCCAGTAGCGTACGCGGCAGTCGGCGTAACCGACGGTGATTTCCGGGTGGTGCCCTTCGCGGTGGGATATCCAGGCTACGGCATTCACGAACGCCATCACCTCATGATGGTTCTGGAAACGGTAGGCCTTTTCAATGGCCGAGCCCGCCAGAACCCAGCCCTCGAGCGCGTCCAGATAGGCACGGCAGGCTTCCTCGTCGAGCGCCGCGACGCCGCCCTCGCAGGGTTTGCATTTCTGATTGCCGAGTTCGCAATGGATGCTCATGAATCTTCTCCCGGACAGTCGGAATCGCGCTTGTCGCAGGGGGCGATGTAGATGATTCGCTTCCGGACAAAACGCGATGGCTTTGATAAGCCAGCCGGTATGATATAGAATCCGGCCGACGTTGGGGGGGTAGCTCAGCTGGGAGAGCGCCGCGTTCGCAATGCGGAGGTCGGGAGTTCGATCCTCCTCCTCTCCACCACGTACTACCGGCGCTCCTGAACGCTTGTCCGCAAAATGGATGGTTGGCGGCATTGTCGTGGTTGTGCTTTGGGCTTTTTTCTGGACATGGGGCTTGAAGCAACACTTCAGAAAGATTTCCCCAAATGACCAGCGCTGCAAGTCAGCCGGCACCGCTCCCATTGGGGGCTATTCAAGATTGAGAAATCGCAGGTTGTTGCTGTGCCTAGTCGTTGCGCCTCCACTGCCGGCTGCGATCCAGGAACGAATGCCGGCTGCAGGCGGCGTCATCTCCTGATGTCGATAATCGAGAAGCTGACCGGCTGGTTGCCGGGTCGCCGGACATCCCCTGAAGATCGCCTGGTTGCCGCGCTCGAAGCCTTTCGCGACCCGGCGGCCGATACGCTTGATCTGATTCGCCGGCTGGTTTCCGTATTGCGCCCGAGAAGCCGTCGCGATACCGGGGCGGGCGAGCGCTACGCGGCGATGCTGGCGCGCCTCGAGGCCGATGCCGAGCTGCTTTCGGCGTTTCGCGGCCACGTCGTGCATTTCATCGCCAGCCGCCGCCTGATTACCTTCTTCACCGACAGCGGCATTCTGCCCGGCACCGGTTTCTTTTCCGAGTGGTGGCGCATTCTGGGTGACCGCCTGCTGCCGGAGGCGCCCGACGAGCGGCGACTGAAGGACTGTCTGCACGTCATTTTCGACCGGCCCGATGACTGGCGCTGGCAGGAACAGGTGCCGCCCGAACACTCGCGGCGGCTCTGGGCACTGCTAGCGTCTGCGGACGACTTGCGCAATCTCGACTGGCGCGGGATCCATGAACAGATTCTCGATGCGGTGCTGCTCCTCGCCCATCGCGTCAGCGGCCTCGGGGTCGAGGCGGAGCTGATGCGCGCTTCGCCCAGTTTCGGCGACGACCTGCCGTGTTTCGTGGCGCTGTCGGCCGAGGCACTGGATTTCGTCAACGCCTTGCGTGCCTCGCTCGATGATCCGTCCATCCCGGCCGACGACGGCAGCCAGTTGCTGGTCATCGTCGACCAGTGCGCAAGCACGCTGCAACGGGTCCGCAAGCGGGCGCTGACGGTCGGCACCAGCCTCCATCTCAGTTATTTGCTCGCGCGCAGCGAACAATGCCTGGAGCGGCTGCGCGAACTGGTTGCCATTCTGGCGGCCACCAATGCGTCGACCGCGCCCGGCACCGCCACCGCCACCGCAGCCTGGGCTGAGTTCGCGCATGACGCCTTCCTCGCCGAGAACCGCCGCAACAGCCTGGGAAATTACATGGCGCAGCTTTCGGGCCTGCTGGCGGTCAGGGTGACCGAAAACGCGGCACGTTCCGGCGAACACTACATCTGCGACACCGCCGGCGACTACCGGCAGATGTGGCGTTCGGCGGCCGGGGCTGGCGTGCTGATCGCCGGCATGGCGTTGCTCAAGATCTTCGCGGCCGGCTTGCACGCGCCGCTGTTTGTCGAGGCCTTCCTGTTCAGCATGGTCTATGGTCTTGGCTTCGTCCTCATCTACCTGCTCGGCATGACCGTCGCCACCAAGCAGCCGGCGATGACCGCGCAGACGCTGGCCGGCCTCCTCGGCGAGGTCCGTCCGACCCGTCAGGCCGAACTCGACGGGCTGGTCGACGTCGTCGCCGCGGTCTGTCGCAGCCAGTTGGCGGCGATAGCCGGCAACGTCGTCATGGCGCTGCCCGTGGCCATCGCCATCGGCTTCTGGCTCGGCCAGCTCCAGGATTATCCGGTGATCCCGCTGGAGAAGGGCGCCCACCTGCTCGGCGACCTTGACCCGCTGAGCTGGGCGCTTCCGCATGCGGCGATCGCCGGCTTCTACCTGTTCCTGTCCGGACTGATCACCGGCTATTTCGACAATCGCGCGGCCTACAGCAACCTGGCCATTCGCATTGCCCGACTGCGCTGGCTACGGCGACTGGCAGGCACGGCGCGGGCCGCCGGCATCGGCGCCTACATCCAGGACCACCTGGGCGGCATCATGGGCAACTTCCTGTTCGGTTGCATGCTCGGGTCGACCGGTGTCGTCGGCATCATCCTCGGCCTGCCGCTCGATATCCGGCATATTGCCTTCTCGTCGGCCAACCTCGGCTACGCGTTGATCGGATTTGACTTCGCTCTGCCGTTCAAGGCGATTCTCTGGGCGGCACTTGGCGTCGCGCTGATCGGGCTGACCAATCTGGGCGTCAGTTTTGCCCTGGCGCTGCGCACCGCGCTCGGCGCCCGTGGTGTTCGCTTCGAGCACTGGGGCGCGTTGCTCAAGGCGATCTGGGCGCGTTTCCGCAGCGCTCCGCGGAGTTTCGTACTGCCACCGCGGGGCGCTGCAACCGATGGTCACGGTTAAAATAGTCGCGTGTCCGTCCTGTCCCGCGTCGTCCGACGCCTGCTCCCCCTTGTCCTGATCGTCCTTGCCCCGCTGGCGTCGGCGGGCGGCCCCGACGTGCGCGCGCCCGAGGAAATTGCCGACCTGCTGACGCCTTTCCTGCCCGATGAAACGGCGCCAGGGTCTGGCGGGCAGGCCAGAATGCAAAGGCTGATCGGCGAGATACTGTCCACCGAAGGCTATTTCTCGCCGCAAATCGAATTCGTGGAGGTCGATGGCAATTTGCGCATCGATGTCGACCCCGGCCCACGCACGCTGATCGCCGCTGTCGATGTTGCGGTCGACGGGCCGCTGGAGGCAAAAACGCGGCAGGAACTGATCGCCGGCTGGGGGCTTCCGGTCGGCCAGCCGTTTCGCCAGCAGGACTGGAACAACGCCAAGCAACAGATCCTCTCCAGCCTGCTGGCCGAAAACCATGCCGGCGCCCGCCTTGTGGACAGCGAGGCGGTGATTGACCCGGCAACCCGTGAAGCGCGCCTGATGGCGCGCTACGACAGCGGCCCGCCCTTCCGCTTCGGCGCGCTGCGGATCGAGGGGCTTGACCGCTACCCGGCATCGCTGGTCGAACGCCATAACCTTACGGTCCGCCCGGGCGCGCCCTTTCGCGAGGCCGATCTCAATGCCTTGCAGACGGCACTGCAGTCTACGCCCCAGTTCAGGTCGGTTATGGTCAGCATCGATCGTGACACGCCGCCGGATGCCGCGGGGGTCGTGACCGCGCCGGTCATCGTGCGCTTGAGCGAGCGTCCGGCGCACCGTCTGTCGTTCGGCGCCGGCGTCAGCTCCAACACCGGCTTCCGGGTCGAAACCAATTTTCAGACGGCCGATCTCTTCAGGCAGGCCTGGGAGCTCAATACGGGGCTGCGCATCGAGCAGAAAAAGCAGACTGCCTACGCCGACGTTCTCTTCCCGCCCGATGCCGGGCAGCGGCGCAACAGTGTCGGCGCAATGGCGCAGGCCACCAATATCGAGGGCTTGCGCACCGAGCGCGTCGCCGTCGGCGGCCAGCAGCTCTGGCGGCGGGACGAACTGGAATACCGCCTCTCGCTGACCTGGCAACTCGAGCGGCTGATGCCGGATGGCGCGCCCGAAAGCCTCAGCCGGGCCTTGGTCCCGAACCTCGCACTGGTCTGGCGCCGTCTCGACGATCCCTTCAACACGCGCGACGGCATCGTGCTGCAAGGCGAGATCGGCGCGGCGAGCAAGGCGCTGATGTCGGATCAGAACTTCGTTCGCCTGTACGGGCGCTATCAGCAGTTCTTTCCGGTCGGCCGGCTGGATACCCTGACCCTGCGCGGTGAAATCGGCTACACCATCGCCGAATCGCGCGACGGTATTCCGCAGGAGTATGTCTTCCGCACCGGCGGCACCGGCACGGTGCGCGGCTACAGTTTTCAGAGCCTCGGTGTCAGCGAGGGCTCGGCCACTGTCGGCGGCCGCTACATGGCGACAGCCAGCGCCGAATACACCCACTGGTTCGACGAACAATGGGGGATCGCCGCCTTCGTCGACGCCGGCAATGCCGTCGATAGCCTTAACGATGTCAGTCTTGCCGTCGGTTATGGCGTTGGCGGACGCTGGCGGACGCCGGCCGGGCCGATCGGCATCGATCTCGCCTACGGCCAGCGCAACCAGTCCTTCCAGGTGCACTTCTCGCTGGCGATTCCGTTCTGACATGAGGCGCCTTCTTCCCCTGCTTGCCACGACGATGCTGGTCGCCGCCACGGCGATCGGCGGCATCTGGCTGGCCTTCAGTGAAAGCGGGCTGGGTACGCTGGCCCGTCTCACCGCTTCGGCGAGCGGCGGCCGGCTGACCCTGGAACAGCCGTCAGGCCGGCTCCTCGGCCCCTTGGCATTTGCGCGCGTCATCTGGAGCGAGCCGGGAACAGAAGTCGTCATCGAGCGCCTGCAGATCGACTGGTCGCCCGCCGCCTTGCTCGAAAGGCGGTTGTCCATCGCCGAACTGGCCGCCGCCCGGGTGGCAATCGAGATCGCCAGTTCAGACGAAGCAAGTACACCGCCGGCCAGCTTGCGCCTGCCGCTTGCGGTCGACGTCAAAAAGATAGCCATTTCCCGTCTCGATTACGGAAAACTCTTCAGCGCCGGCGACTTGCAGGCCGCCTTTGTCAGCGATGGCGCGGATCACCGGCTGACCGCGGTGCGCGGCCAGTTCGGCAAGACTGCCATCAGCGGCGAGATGACGCTGGGCGCCGATGCGCCGTTGCCCGTGCAGGTCAGCGCGATGCTTGCCGGTCAGGTCGACGAACAGCCGGTGCGCCTGGTCGTGGATGCGGCCGGGCCGCTCGTACGCATTGTCTTGAAGGTTATGGCAGAGGAAGGATTGCGCGGCGACGGGCAGGTCACGCTGACCCCCTTCGCCCGTCATTCATTTGCCGAGGCGCAACTCGCGCTGGCGGATGTCGATCCCGCTGCCTGGATTGCCGGCGCGCCTGCCGCCCGACTGACGCTGCGTGCGCAGATCAAGCCGGACGAGCGGCAGGATGGCGCGCTGGGCGGTGACTTCAATGTGGGCAACAGCATGGCCGGCCCGCTCGACCGCCAGCGGCTGCCGCTGGAAAGCCTGAGCGGCCGCTTCGACTGGGCGGACGACGGCGCCCGCCTCGCAGACCTCGTGGCCCGCCTGCCGGGTCAGGGCCGGCTGAACGGCAGCGGCAACTGGCGGAACGGCAGCCTTGCCCTCGATCTCGAAGCCAGCGCCCTCGATGCCGTGCAACTGGCGAGCGTGTTGCGGTCAACCCGTCTGAGCGGGTCGATTTCAGCCCGCATCGCAGCCGATGAGCAGCAATTGGCGGTCAGGCTTGGCGACACCCGCTTCGTGCTCGATGCCAAGGCCAGCCATGAGCATGGACGGGTCAGTCTGTCACGTCTCGAACTGGCTGCCGGCGAGGCGCGGCTGACGGCACGCGGCGAACTGGATACCACGCAGGAAATGACCTTTTCGGTCGCTGGCGAACTGGGGCGCTTCGATCCGAGCCGCTTTGCGCGGGTGCCGGCGGCCATGCTCAACGGCACCCTTTCGGCCAGCGGCCGCCTGGGGCCCCGTCCCGTCGTCGAGGCGCAGTTTGTCCTGCGCGACAGTCGGCTCGCCGGCCAGCCGCTGACCGGGCGCGGCGATCTCGTCATCGACTGGCCGCGCATTCCGCGCGCCGACGTGCAACTGGCTGCCGGTCGGAACACGCTGACCGCGCGAGGTGCCTTCGGCCAGTCCGGCGACACCCTGCAGGTCGACATCGACGCCCCGGCGCTGGCGCCCTATGGGCTGGATGGCAGCCTCGCCGGCCATCTCCGGCTCGCCGGCACGCCGTCGCAGCCGACGCTGGCCGGCGAACTGGCGACGCCTTATCTTGGCCTGCCGGGCGTCGGGCGCATCAAGGAGGCCAGTCTGACGGCCGATCTCGGCAGCCTGCCGGACAGCCCGTTGAGGATCGATGCGCGGGTGGGGATGCTCGATGGTGCCGACCGGCCGGGTCTGATCAGGAAGCTTGACGTGCATGCCGAAGGCACACGCCGCCACCATCGTCTGCGGCTCGCGGGAGAAATTGCTGGCAGCGATGCCCTGAAGCTGGTCATCGAAGGGGGAGTTGTCGATGATGCCCGGGAGTTGCAGTGGTCGGGCCGCTTGCTGGAAGCCAGCCTGGTCGCCGCGGAGCGCTTCCGTTCGTTCGCGCTGACCCAGCCTGCGGCGATCACGCTGGCTACCGCAGCCTGGCGCGTCGGCCCGCTGGTCCTCGCGGGCGACGCCTGGCAACTGCGCCTGCAAGCCGATTCCGGCGCGCAGCGCCTCCATGTTGACGTCAGCGGCCAAGGTTCGCGCCTGGGCAACATCACCGGCCAGTTGGAGGCGACGATGCTGGATGCCTGGACGCTCAACCGGCGGGCCGCCTGGCAGGGCTCGCTGCGCGGCGAAATACCCGATCTTGGCTGGGTCGCCGAGTTGCTGGGTAAAGCCTGGAGGAGCGGTGGCCGTTTCAACGGCGAGCTGAAGCTGGGCGGTACCCCCGAACATCCGCTGGCGTCGGGGCAATTCCGCGGCGAGGAACTGGTGCTGACGCTGCCGGAACAGGGAATGCGCCTGACCAACGGGGTGCTCGATGCACGGCTCGACGACAACCTGCTGCGCGTCAGCCAACTGGCTTTCGACAGCCCGCTGCAGCCGGCGCCACCTACCCTGCAAAGAGAGGCCGCCGACGTGCTGGCGGAGAAAGCGGCGCGCCCCGGACGCCTTGAGATTGCCGGTCAAATGCGCGTCGACCCTGGGGCCAGCAGTAGTATCTATGGTCGTGCCAGTGACGGCGCCACGCTCGATCTGCGTCTGGATCGCGTCGGCGTTTACCAGCTCCCCGGTCAGTGGATGCTGCTCTCCGGGGATGGCAACATTTCCCTGATCAAGGACGCGCTGCGGGTTCGCGGGCGCCTGGCGGTCGATGCCGCCTTCTGGCAGATGGCGCCGATGGGCGCCCCGCGGCTCTCCGACGACGTCGTCGTCAAGACCGCCGACGGCGCGCCGGCGCCGACCGGATTCCGGCCACGGCTCGATCTCGACGTGGAGACCGATCTAGCCAGGAACTTCCACTTCCGCGGCCTCGGCCTCGAAGCCCGTCTTGCCGGCAGTGTCCGCCTGCGTGCCGAGGGCCGCGACCTGCCACGGGCCAGCGGCAGGATACGCACGCAGGGCGGGCGCTACGATGCCTTCGGCCAGCAACTCGAAATCGAGCGTGGCATCCTGACCTTCCAGGGCTTGCTCGACAATCCGGCGATCGACGCGCTGGCGGTCCGCCGCGGGCTGGCGGTGGAAGCCGGCGTCCAGATCACAGGGACGGCGCAGCGGCCGATCGTCCGGCTGGTTTCCGACCCCGATGTGCCGGATGTCGAAAAACTGAGCTGGCTGGTCCTCGGCCACGGCCCGGAGCAGGGTGGGGCCGGTGCCGCCGGGCTCCTGCTGTCGGCGGCCGGCAGTCTGTTCGGCAACGACTCGGGCGGCCTCATGCGGCAGATCAAGCAAGGCTTCGGCATTGACGAGTTCAGCGTGCGCCAGGGGGGGATCGGCGACAGCGGCGGTCGGCAGATGAGAAGTCGCGTAGTCGGCGGCAGCTTCGACACGGCGTCGGGCACCGGCGATCAGATAGTCAGCGTCGGCCGGCGCTTGTCGAGGAATGTGCTGCTTTCCTACGACCAGGCGCTGGGTCGCGCGGGCAGCGTGGTCAAGCTGACCGTCAGCCTCAATCGCCAAGTGTCGCTGGTCGCTCGAGCCGGCACCGACAACGCCCTGGACATGCTCTACACGATCACTTTCGGCGGGCCGGCGTCACGCGAGAAGAGGGACGACTCACCCAGGTAGCGGTTCCGTGTCGGTCTCAGGCCCCGCGTCGGACGCCGGCATCACACGTACCGGCACCGCCTCCGCGACATTGAGGTGTACATCGCGCTGCGGGAAGGGGATCGAAATCCCGGCCGCCGCCAGGCGTTTTTCCATCATGAAGCGCAGGTCGCTGTCGACGCGGCGTCCCGACATGTTCGGGCCCAGTTCGACCCAGAAGACCAGAGCCATCAACAGCGCGTTGTCGGCGAAATCGTCGAGAAAAACTTCGGGCGCCGGGTCCTTGAGGATCTGTCCGTGTTCCTCGGCGCAGCCGATGATGACCTCGGCAGCCTTGCGCACCGGCGACCCGTAGGCGATGCCGATGCGGATTTCGCGGCGGATGCGCGAATTCGAGTACGTCCAGTTGACGACCTGGTTCTCCAGGAACGCGGAATTCGGCACCAGCGCCTCGACCCCGTCGAAGCTGCGCACCGTCGAGGCGCGCAAATCGACTGCGGTGACGTGCCCGGTCGTGCCGCCGATGGCGACGATGTCGCCGACGCGGATCTTGCGCTCGAAGAGAATGATGATGCCGCTGATGACATTCTTGATGATCGTTTGGGTACCGAAGCCGACGCCGATGGCCAGCGCGCCGCCCATGAAAGCGAAGACGGTCAATGGAATGCGCGCCAGATTGAGGACCAGGACAATCAGGACGACGGACACGGCGATCATGATCCAGCGGCGGGTGACGCTGGCCAGTTGCTCGTCGACCGCGAAGCGCGTCACCAGAATGCGCTCCAGTCGGCGCGAGAGCCTGGAGCATACCCAGTAGGCGAAAACGTAAAGGAGCAGGACGCCGATGCTCTTGCCGACGGTCACTCCATAGGCGGTCGTCACCGTCTTGCCTTCGACGACCGTCGAATCCTCGACGGCAAACAGCTCGAAATTCCAGACCTGCTTCAGCATTTCAACGGCGCGCGCGGCGGCGAGCTTCCAGTCGCGCGGCGCGCCGGCCTCGCCGGAAAACCCGAAGTCGCCGAGCCAGCGCGCCAGCACCCGATTGAGCCGCTCGCCGGCCAGTTCGACACGCTGGAGCCCCTGCAAACGCTGCTTGAGTGTCTCGAGTATGGCCGACTCGCGGGCCGTCGCCTCCACGTCGAGCAAGGCGTCCTTCAGGCGCATCTCCTGTTGGTCGATCGCTGCCTGTGCTGCTGACGCGAGTTCCCGGACGAGCGGCGCCTTGGCATCGACTTCGGTCTTGATCGCGCTGAGCGCGGCGAGCGCGGATGCCCTCGCCGCCGCGTCGTCGTCATTGAGGGCGGTGTAACGATGCGTCCAGCCGTCGATGCCATATTGGACGACCGTCTGCATCCAGTTCAGCGCCATCATCTCGACGCGGTCGGTTTCAAGGGTCTCGTCGAACAGCTTCAACTGCCGGTTGGCAGTGACATCTTCTCCCTTGGCGGCAAGCGATTTGGCCAGCTGCTCGCGCTCGGCCAGGCGTCGCGTGTTGGCGGCAACCCGACGATCGAGTTCCGTGGCCAGCTTGCCCAGGGTGGCGCGCAGCGTCGCCTGTCGCTCCTCGAAGTCGACCTTGTCCAGCTTCTGCTGCGGCAGCACGCGCGCAACCAGGCTCTCGGTTTCCTTGGTGAAGAGTTCCAGGGCCTGGATCTCGTCCTGTACGCCTTGCAGCCCGATGCCGAGATTGGTCACTTCAGCCTCGGTCAGTTGCAGCCGCAGCGCGGCTATCTCCCGGGCTTTCCGCGCCTTTTCCCTGTCCGGCTCGCCCTTGGCCCGGGCCAACTGGTCTTCAGCGAGGCGCAGCGCTTCGCCGGCGCGCCGCTGTGCCTCGATCAGCGACTGCTTCTGGCTTTCCAGGACCCGCTTGCCCGACGTCCGGTGCCTCAGGCGGTCGCGCATCTGATCGAGTTCGTCGCGTAGCGCATCGATACGGGTCGCCGAGTAGGGCGGCGGACCGGCAAACACGGCGATCTGCTCCGACCTGTCCTGCAGTTTCGGTGCGGAATTCCGGAGGCTGTCGGCTTCGTCAATCAAGTTGAGTCGTTCGCCATAGGCGGCAACCAGGCGATCGAGGAGGCGCTGCTGCTCGGTGGTCGGGAGTTGCTCGGCGTCCGGCGCCGCACCGCTTTCGATCCGTCCGGCTTCCTGCAGGCGCCGCGCCTCGGCCAGATGCTTCTCCGCCTCGGCCCTGGGGTCGACCGCGGCAGGCGCTTCCGCTGGCTTGACCGCCTCGCTCTTGGGCTTTGCCGAAAGCAGGTTGGGTATCTGCGCCTGACCCGGGCCGGCAAGGAGCAGCAGCGCCAGGGCGGCAACGCGAGCGATCTTGTTGGGGCAGCAGGCGGTAGAGTGGGGAATCACGGGTATGGTCAGTCTTGTCGGGTTGTCCAAATTTTTGCTCGCATTCAAGGCGCCCCGGCCGGCTCCGGACACGGCGCGTAACGGGAGTGCCTGACGGCACTGCGGATATTCGACCCGCCAAGCTTCGCGGGTGGGCTATCGCCGGCGCCAGGTCGACCTGTAAGCATCAATCCGACTGAACGGGCCAGCCTCCGCCGACCACCAGCGGTTCAAGCCGGACTTTCAAATTGACGACCGTATAGCCTCGAACTTCGTCAGTATGGTCCTCGTGGCCAACGACATATAGAGGTCTGAGGCGTTGGCTGCCCCCTTCAAGAAAATCAGACTCTGAGCGTCGTCGGCCGCGATTGGCTCACCCTCCGCGACGGCATGAAAGACGTGATGGATATTTGACGGAGACTCATGGGAGAACAGAAACGTCAGGGCGCTGGCGACAAGGCCGGTCTCCTCATGAAGCTCGCGGGCAGCTGCAGCGATTGGCAGTTCCTCTTGGTGGATCCCACCCCCCGGAAGCAGGACCAGTTGATCCTTGTTCATCGCCAGCAGAACGGTACCCCCAAATTCCACAATGACAGTAGCCCGGCACCGCTTCTGCTGCACTGGCTTCAGCCTTTCTTGGTTTCAGCGGTGGCTACTATTTCCCTGGCTTGCGCAGCCTCCTGCTCTTGTTCTTCCACGCCCAACTCCTTGGCACTATCGACAAACGTGGCGTTGGCAATTGCGCTGCCAATACCCTTGGCCGCATCCCCTGCATCGCTTGCCAGATCCCTGGTCTTTTCAACCGTCGTGCTGACGCCCTCAGCGACTGCGGCACCTGCTTCCTGAGCCAACTCCTTGGCCTTGACCCCGGCCTCTTCCACCACCGCGACCGCAGAACTTGCCAATTCCCGGGTCTTCTCGGCTGCTGTCGCTGCCGCTTCTTTTGCCTTGTCCAGAATACTCATTGCTATCGCTCCAGTAAGATAGTGTTACGAACGGTTGTGCCTGTTGAAGACAAACGGTTTCAGGAAAGGCATTCCCGCCTCCCTTTCCCCATGCCTGTTTCCGAAATGCGGGAGAACGGAGACTTTCCGGTTGCCATGCCCTCCTCCCCGCAGCAAAAGGCAACCGATTATAGGCAGTTTCGACGCGATCGAGTATGGCGCAGGTGCCACCCAGGACCCTCAGTCCGCGTCTGAAAGATTGGCGATCGTTTCCTGGAGAAAATCGTCGTCGATGCCGTAGTCCTCCTTGCACGGGCTGGCCCAGGTCGTCCATTCTCCGCTTTCCCCATCGCGCAGTCGTCGCCCTGCGGCCATCAGACAGGCCAGGGCATGGATGTCACCTCCCAGCTTTTTAGCCCCGTCGGCGTTATGGTGTACGCCGACCGCACTGGCAACGTTTGCCGGCAGTTTCCAGTTACGCAGGACGGCGGCACCGAGCGCCGGGTGCCCGTTGTCGGCCAGTGAGCCATCCAACGCTCCCGCCTCACCACGCTTTGCCAGCACGATGATCCCGGTATCCTGCATCATTGCGCCGAGATAGGCTGTGTCGCTGAGGCGGCGCAGGCTTGAGCCACGGGCAACAAGGAAGGTTAGTTCAGCAGCACGGTTGGAAGCCGCGAATACAGCTTCGACGATGCTGCGCAGATCTCCCTTTAGGGTTCCAAGCTGCCCTTTCAGGCAGACATTGGCAGTCACGGCCAGAGTGCGCGAGAGGCCGATACTGGCAATTGCCTGCTCGATGCTCTCGGATCTGCGAGCGGGGCGAAATACGCCCGAGTTGGCTACACGTATCAAGGCCCCGCACACGGCAGGATCGGTAGCCACGGCGCGGGCGAGTTCCCGGGTACCTGCGTTGTCATCCTGAATTGCCGCCTGCAATTTGGTCAAAGCAATGCCCGGTGAGGGCATCGAGGCGCCACTGGCGAGGATGGCTTCGACCAAATCGTAAGGCATTGCGGAATCCAGACTTCGGTTGGCGACGATACAAGAGCGCCCATTCTATGCGCTGGTCAAGGCAATGTCAGCACAGCGCGGCATCGGGTGCCCGGACGCACCCTCCTTCCCTTCGCAGCCCCGACGCGCAGCAACGACATCGGCTCCTGCCGCCAGCGGCACCAAGGCGTCCTGGTGCCTCCAGAGGGGCGGTTGTCAGGAGAGCGTGGTCTTATCGAGCGCCGGCTGCGCCGGTCATCCTGTCGGCCTCGACGACCCAGCCACCACCCATCGCCAGGTAAAGACTGATCATCGCCTGCAACTGCACCTGATGTGTCTGCGTATATTGCAACTGGACATTGAACAGGCTGCGCTCGGCATCGAGGACTTCGATGAAGCTCGTGTAGCCGTTGTCGTAACGCAATCGCGCGGTCGACGCGTACTGCTGGAGCGCCTCGACTTGGCGTTTCTGCGCCAGAAGTTGCTCGCGGGTCCGGTTCTGGTTGATGAGCGAGTCGTCGACCTCGCGGAAGGCTTCCTGGATCGCTTTCTGATACGCGAAGAGCGCCTGTTGCTGCACGGCTTCGGCCGACTGCACCTGGCCGGCAATCGCGCCGGCCGTGAAGATCGGCATGGTGATCGGCGCCCCGTATTGCCACACCTTGTTCTGGCTGTTGAACAGATTGCTGAAGCTGGGGCTGGCGTAACCGAACAGGCCGGTCAGCGAAATGGTCGGGAAATACTGGGCCCTGGCGGCGCCGATCAGGGCATTGGCGGCGATCAGGTTCTGTTCGGTGCGCCGGATGTCCGGCCGGCGTTCGAGAAGTTCCGAGGGCAGGCCAGCCGGGATTTCCGGCAGCGTCAATTGATCGATGTCCTTGCCCCGCGGAATCGGGCCGGGATTGCGGCCAAGCAGCAGGCTCAGGCCGTTCTCCTGCTGGGCGATGGCTTTCTCCAGCGGCGGGATGCTGGCCAGCGCCTCCTCGTACTGCGACTTGTTCTGGCTCAGTTCGAGCAGCGAAATGACGCCACCCTCGAAACGCAGCTTGAACAGTTCGTACGACTCGCCGCGGCTCTTCGCCGTCGCCTTGGCAATCTCCAGCTGGCGGTCGAGGTTGCGCAGGTTGATGTAAGCACCTGCCACGCTTCCGACCAGCGACAGGATGACACCGCGTCGCCCCTCCTCGCTGGCCAGCAGTTGCGCATTGGCCGCCTCGGTCTGGCGGCGGATGCGGCCCCAGATGTCGATTTCCCAGCTCGCGTTCAATACGGCACTGTAGCTGTTGTAAGTATCGCCCGCACCAGCGCCGACGACCACGGCACTGATGTCGCGCTGCCGCTTCGCCTCGTAGCCGGCGCCGACTTGAGGAAACAGGCCGGAGCGGACGAAGCCGTAGTTACCGGCAAATTCGTCGATACGCGCCGTGGCAATCAGCAGATCCTTGTTTTCGCGCAAGGCCGTGACGACCAGATCGTTGAGCACCGGGTCGCCGAACTGCTCCCACCAGGCGGTGTTGGCCAGATCCTTCGCCTGTGGCTCGGTGAGCCGCCAGGCCGCCGGTGCGTCGACCGGGGGCCGCACGTAGTCCGGCCCGACCATGCAGCCACCGACGAGCAGCGAAACCAGGGTAACCAGCAGTGTCTTACGCATGGCCGTCACCCGCCTTTCCCGCAGACTTTTCCGAACCGTCGACCTTGTCAGGCCCGCCGGCATCGCTGGCCACGCCGGTCGCTCCCTTGGGGGAGCGCTTTTCGACAACGTAGAAGGTCACCGGAATGATGAAGATCGCGATGCATGTGGCGGCCAGCATGCCGCCGATCACCGCCCCACCCATGACCTGCCGCGACAGGGCGCCGGCGCCGCTGGCGATGGCCAGCGGCACGCAGCCAAGAATAAAGGCGAACGAGGTCATCAGGATCGGCCGCAGGCGCAGTTGCGCCCCCTTGAGCGTCGCCTCGATCAGCGAAAGCTCCCCCTTTTCGTGCTCCATCTTGGCGAACTCGACGATCAGGATGGCGTTCTTGGCCGCCAGGCCGATCAGCATCACCAAGCCGATCTGCGCATAAACGTTGAACTCCTGGCCGCGCAACAGCAGTGCGATGAATGCACCGGCGACGGCGATCGGGGTACCGAGCAGAACCGAGAACGGCAATGACCAGCTTTCGTACTGGGCCGCCAGGATCAGGAACACGCAAAGCAGCGAGAAGCCGAAGATGACTGCCGGCGAAACACCCTGCTGCGCCTTCTGCTCCTGGAACGACATGCCCATGTACTCGTAGCCCATTTCGTTCGGCATCGTTTCGGCGAATACCGCCTCGAGCGCGCGCATCACCTGCGCCGAACTGTATCCTGCCGCCGCCGACGCATTGATCTGCGCGCTGCGGTAGAGGTTGTAGCGCATCGTGAATTCCGGTCCGGAGATGTTGCGCACCGACGTCAGTGCTGACAGCGGCACCGCTTCGCCCTTGCTATTGCGGACGTAGAACTGCCCGACGTTGTCGATGTTGGTTCGGTAATCGCCCTCGGCCTGGACGTAGACCTGCCACTGGCGCCCGAAGCGGTTGAAGTAGTTGATGAAGCCGCTGCCAAGGAAGCTCTGCAGTGTCTTGTAAACATCGCTCAAGGCGACACCCTGCTTCAGCACCTTGTCCTGGTCCACTTCGAGGAACAACTGCGGCACGTTTGGCCGGAAGGTCGTCGAAACGCTGGCGAGTTCGGGGCGCTTTCTCGCGGCTTCGATGAACTTTGTCGTGTTCTCGGCGAGGAAGGCGACTTCCTTGCCGGCACGGTCCTGGAGAATGAAGGTCGCACCGCCGGAGGTACCGACCCCCTGGATGGCCGGCGGCGGAAAGGCAAAGGCGATGGCGCTGCTGATGCCGCCGAGCTTCTTCGTCAACTCGGCCTTGATCGCCGTGTATTGCTCCTCGGGCTTCTTGCGCTCTGCCCAGTTCTCGAGCGTGATGAAGAAGAAGGCGCTGGAGGTGCTCGTCACCTGGCTCAGCAAACTGTAGCCGACGATGGTGGTCACGTACTTGACGCCCTTCGTCTCCATGATCAGTTCTTCGGCCTGGCGGGCGACCTCAGAGGTGCGCTGCAGCGAAGAGGCATCGGGAAGCTGGACCGCGGCAAAGACGTAACCCTGGTCTTCATCGGGCAGGAAGCCGGAGGGTACGGCCTTGCCGAAAAATCCGATGCTCACGGCCACGGCCGCCAGGAAGACAAGGCTGATCAGGCTCCGGCGAATGGCAACCCGGCAGATGCCGACGTAACCGCCGGTCACCTTGGCAAACATCCTGTTGAACCCGTCGTAGAACTTCTGCAGCGGTCCGCTGCCCCGGACCTTGGGCTTGAGCAGCATGGCACAGAGTGCCGGGCTCAGGGTCAGCGCGTTGAAGGCCGAGATGATCACCGAGATGGCGATGGTCACCGCGAACTGCTGGTAGAGCTGGCCGGTAATTCCGGGGATGAAGGCGGTCGGCACGAAAACGGCGGCCAGGATGACGGCAATGGCGATGACCGGGCCGGTCACTTCCTCCATCGCCCTGAGCGTCGCGTCCTTTGGCGTCATGCCATGCTCGATGTGGTGCTCGACGGCTTCGACGACGACGATGGCGTCGTCGACCACTAGACCGATGGCCAGCACCAGGCCGAACAGCGACAACGTATTGATCGAGAAGCCGAACAGCGGGAACAGCATGAAGGTGCCGACCAGCGATACCGGCACCGCCAGCAGCGGGATCAGGGTCGCCCGCCAGCCCTGCAGGAAGATGAAGACGACGAGTATTACCAGCACCAGCGCCTCGATCAACGTGCTCTTGATCTCCTTGATCCCTTCGGTCACCGACAGCGTGGTGTCGAGGGCGACGACGTAATCGAGGTCGGGCGGGAAGCTCTGCTTGAGCTTCTCCATCAGCTTCTTGGCGCCGTCTGCTGCATCGAGGGCATTGGCGCCCGGCATCAGGTAGAGGGCGACGATGGCAGCGGGTTTGCCGTTGAGCCGTCCCTGCAGGCTGTAGGTCTGGGCGCCGAGCTCGATACGGGCGACATCGCTGACGCGCACGATCGAGCCGTCGGTATTGGCACGCAGCACGATCTTGCCGAAATCCTCGACACTCTCCAGCCGCCCCTGGGCGCGCACCGCATACGTGAATTCCTGGCCCGGCGGCACCGGCTCGGCGCCGATCGTGCCCGCCGGATTGACGGTATTCTGGGCGTTGACCGCGTTGATGATCTCCGGGATCGTGATGTTGAGCTTGGCCAACTGGTCGGGCTTGACCCACAGCCGCATCGCGTACTGGCCGGCGCCGAACACGGTGATGCTGGCGATTCCCTTGACCCGCGTCATCTGGTCGTTAATGTTGATGTAGGCGTAGTTGGCGAGGAAGACGTTGTCGTAGGTGCCGTTCGGCGAGTAGAGCCCGAACATCAGCAGCGGCGACGAGGTTGCCTTGGCCGTGGTGATGCCATAGTTGCGCACATCCGCCGGCAGTTGCGATTCGGCCTGGCCCTGGCGCATCTGGGCGAGCAACTGGTCGGTATTGGCGTTGGTGCCGAGGGCGAAGTTGACGTTAAGGGTCATCTCGCCGTTGTTGGCGTTGATCGAGTACATGTAGTCCATGTTGTCGACGCCGGACATCTGCTGCTCGACCGGGGTGGCCACCGCCTTTTCGACGGTCAGCGCGTCGGCGCCGGTGTAGGTGGTCTTGACAGTGATCTGTGGCGGAACGATGTCCGGGAACTGGGCGGTCGGCAGCCCCGACATCGCGACCAGGCCGACGATGGTCATCAGGATCGAGATGACCATGGCGACGATCGGCCGGTTGATGAAGAACTTCGACATGACGGCTTACTCCTTGCCAGCCGGGGCGGGTGCGGCGGTCTTCTCGGCGGGTGCGCCGGCCGCGAAGGGCTTCGGATTCACGGTCGCGCCAGGACGCACCTTCTGGGTCCCCTCGGCGATCACCTGTTCGCCCGGCTGCAGTCCCTTCGTGATGACCCATTCGGTGCCGACCCGTTCGCCGACCGTCACCGGCCGGATATCGACCTTGTTGTCGGCCCCGACGACCGCCACCAGGTACTTGCCCTGGATTTCGGTGACCGCCCGTTGCGGCACCAGCAGCGCGCCCTTGTCGACCGACATGGTCGCCCGTACCCTGCCGTACTGGCCTGGGCGCAGCAGATTGTCCTGATTCGGGAAGAGCGCGGCAACCTTGAAAGTGCCGGTGCTCGTATCAACCTGCCGGTTGAGTACCGACGTCCGGCCCGGGTGCGGGTACAGCGAACCGTCCACCAGGAAGAGTTCCAGCGGAACATGCTCCTGTCTTTTGCCCGCAGCGTTGGCAGCGTTGGCAAATTTCAGGTACTCGCGTTCGCTGATGTTGAAATAGACCTTGATCGGATCGACGGTCGATACAGTGGTCAACTCGGTCGGCATGCTCGGACTCAGCAGGTCGCCGATTTGCGCCTTGGCGATGCCGGCGATGCCGGTGACCGGCGACGTGATTTTCGTGAACGAAAGGTTGAGTTTCGCGGTTTGCAATGATGCCTCGGCGGCGTCGAGCTGGGCCTTCGCGGCGAGATTGGCGCCTGTGGCGTCGTCGAGATCCTTCTGGCTGACCGCGTTCACGGCCGCCAGCGGCTTGATGCGGGCAAGGTTGGCACGGGTCGTTTCGTGTTGCGCAACCTGTTTCGCGACCTGGCCCCTGGCTTCGGCAACGGTGGCCTCGAAGGTGCGCGGGTCGATTTCGAACAGCGGCTGCCCTTTTTTCACGAGGTCGCCTTCCCGGTAGTTCTGCTTGATCAGGTAGCCGGTCACCTGCGGGCGGATGACTGCATTGACATCACCGTCGAGCGAGCCGATCCATTCCATGTAAACAGGTACATCGCGCTGCGCGACGCTTACGACCTCGACCGTCGGCGACGGTGGTGGGGGGGCGGACTTCTCCCCGCACGCCATCAGAGAAAGGATGGAAATCAGGGTCGTTGCAATCAGAGCTGGCTTCATGTCATTCTCTTCCGATGCTATGCGATAGGCGACGATACTAACGTATCCGGCAGGCCGGGACCATACATAAATGGACAGCCAAAGTTTCGTTGCGCGACCCCGAACTCGCCAGATCGAAACACGCGGCGAACACCAGGAACCGCTACTTCGCGCAGTCCGCTCGCCAGCGGGATGGGGTGGTGCCGCTCCAGCGCCGGAACGCCCGTGCGAAGGCACTGGCATCCGCGTATTCGAGCATCACCGCGATTGCCTGGATGTCCGCATCCGTGTTCTCGAGCATCTGGCGGGCAATCTCGAAGCGCCCCTCATCCACCAGCGACTGGAAGTTGGTACCGCAGGCAGTCAGCCGGCGGCTCAAGGTGCGGCGGTGCAGCGAAAAGAATGCGGCAACCTGGTCCGCGTTGGCCTGACCGGCGATGAGCGCGGTTCTCAGTACGGCCAGCACCTGTTCCCGGAAATCGCCGCGATGCGCCAGCTCGAGCGCATCCATCTGTTCCTGCGCCCGGCGGCTCCGGCATCCGCCCCCGCCAGTGGACGCTGCAGCCAGTCAGCCGGGAAGACGACCCCGTCATGCTCGGCATCGAAGCGCAGGGGTGCCCGGAAGAACTGCTGGAACGGCCGCACATCATCCGGCCGGCGGTGGGCAAACAGGACTTCGACGGGTTTCCAGTCCGCGCCGCACAGGGCGCGCAGAATATTGAACATTGCTGCGACCGCCCCATCCCCGGTCTGGTCGGTCGCCTCGACCTGGGTCTCAAGATGCTGTAGCTCAGCATCGCCGCGGTCGTTCACCGCAAGGGCCGTCACTGCGCCCTGGACGTGATGATGCAGGCAGCGCACAAGGCTGCGCAGCGCACTTCCCACGTCCGCCGAGTGTTGCACCAGCAGGCCCAACAGCCCCAGCGAGTGCAACCCGCCCTGCTGACCGATCAGGAGCCCGAAGTGACGGCACCCGGTTCTGTCCACGCAAAGCCGGATGAGGTGGCTCCTCAGTGCGAATGAAATCCGGTTGTCAGGGTCGTCGAACAGTTCCGGTGGCACGCCCGCCGCGGCCAGCACCTCCGCCGGATTTGCGCCAAGATTGCGCAAGAGCGCCGGAATGACCCGCACTGAGGCGACACGGACACTTGCCTGCCGGCGCGGGCGCCCGGCCGACTCATGATCTGATCTGTTCAACTTCGGGTTTCCTGACTCCATGGGTTCAGGGTAAACAAGATTGTCAAAAATGTCCAGCACAAGCAACGGCAGCATGGTTGAATTGACAGTGAAAAGCCCGTCGACCGCATCGCCGACGGACTCGATCATCAATTTCCTGACCGGAAGGAAACCATGGAATCCAGCAATGCGAGAACGAAAGTCGTCATCGTCGGCGGCGTGGCGGGGCGCCTCGTGTGCCGCGCCTGCGCAGGCTCGACGAAAATGCCGAAATCCTCATGGTCGAACGCGGCCCGTATGGCGCGTACGTATCGATGTCCGGACCAATTGCGAAGCGGTCCGTATCCTGCCCAACACCAAGACCATCGAACTGCGCGACGTGCTGACCGACGAGGTGACCAGCGAATCGTACGACAAGCTGGTGCTGTCGCCCGGCGCGCTATCGGTTCGCCCGCCCTTGCCGGGGATCGACCTGCCGGGCATCTTCCAGGTGCGGACCGTGCCTGATGCACGGGCGATCCGCGATGGATCGAGCGCGGTTCGCTGTTCCTGACGGAATGGACAGATACGCCGGCTTCCAGACGGTGAAGCCCAAGACCCGGGCAGTGGTCATCGGTGGCGGCTTCATCGGCCTGGAAACGGCGGAGAACCTCGTGCATCGCGGCTTCGACGTCACCCTCGTCGAAATGCTCGACCAGCTTCTGGCGCCACTCGACCGCGACATGGCCCGAATTGTCGAAGGCTACGTCGAGCGGCATGGCATCCGGCTGGAGCTCAATGACGGCGTGGCCGGCTTCCGGCAGGCCGCTGGCGGCGCACTCGAGGTCCTGACCAGGTCCGGCAAGACGCATCCTGCCGACATCGTCATCCTCGCGCTCGGCGTTCGTCCCGACAC
The DNA here is from genome assembly GCA_016714975.1 of Candidatus Dechloromonas phosphorivorans. GTDB lineage: Bacteria > Pseudomonadota > Gammaproteobacteria > Burkholderiales > Rhodocyclaceae > Azonexus > Azonexus phosphoriphilus. Next base: position 399,074 of record JADKBR010000003.1, read on the forward strand.
CACGCTGGCCAGGACCGCTGGCCTCGAGATCGGCGAGCGCGGCGGAATCCGTCGACGAGCAGATGCGCACCAGCCACCCGGACATTTTCGCGGTCGGCGACGTCGTCGAAGTCCGCGATTTCGTGACCGGCGAGTGGAGCCTGATTGCGCTCCGGCCCGGCCAACCGCCAGGGCGCATCGCGGCCGATGTCATCGCCGGGCGCCAGTCACGTTTCCGCGGCACCCAGGGCACATCGATCATCGGCCTTTGGCGCGGCCGCCTGGGAGCGCAGGAAAGACGCTAAGCGCCTCGGTGACGACGACTATGAAAACCTACCTGTACCCAATTCACATGCCGGTTACACCGGCGCACGCCGGTCCCCATGAAGGTGTTGTTCAGAAACCACGGCCGCCTCTTGGCGCCCAGGCGGGCATGGATGGTGTTGACAAGCGGATCAGCGCGCTGGCCATGGCGATCCAGATGGGTGCCACGATCTATGACCCGAGGAGCCCGAGCCGCTAGCCCCGCAGTCGGCAGCGCCATGGATCCGGGAACTTTGCCGGCATGGCGCCGCCGACATCCTTCGCGGCGACATGCCGGTCGCGCATTGGGATGCGCTGGCGACGGCGTCCTGCTCGACGTGCGGGAGATGTTCGAACCGCGGTCGAAAGCGTGCCCCGGGGCGATCCACATCCCGGCGCAACTGCGCCCGCCCGGAACGCCGCGCGACCGGGAGATGGTCATCTGTTCGGGGCCGCGCCTACTACGACCCGGGTATTGTTGCAGAACGGGCTCAACCCAAGACGATTGCCGGCGGCATGTTGTCGCGTTATCACTCCCAACTCCGCCGACGGAGCATCGACAAGTCAGACCGGCTGGAACCCAAAACTGACAACGCCACCGACGGATGAAGGTGCTGCCACAGGGCGCAGGATCATGAGCGGGGCATGCAGAACGGCGGCGGCTGGAAGCAGAGATGCACGAGATGGCCGAGTACGCGTTCAACGTCGCGACCCGGCCCTCGTCTTTGCTACCTGACCCAGTACCGGCGACTCGTTCTCGCGGCCCACGACATCATCTACACGAATTACGCGGTAATCCAGGCCCTGATCTTGGGGAAAGTCATCATGATTGGTGGCCTCTTCCCGGGGCGCTCGAGCAAAGCCCCTGATATTCCCACTCTGTACAAGGCGGCCGCCTTCAGTCTTCTTGTCATCGCCTTCAACATCATCGAGCATGTAATGCAACACGGCCTGGCGGGAGGCACGCGGAGTTCACGACCGGGCCCCACGAATTCGCCCCTGGTTATTTTCGTGGCCTTGATCCCATTCTTCGCCGAACTGGGGCGGGTACTGGGAAAAGGCAAGATGTGGGCTCTATTTTTCCGAAAGAGGGAAGCGCCGGCGAATCACGCATGAGCATCACGCGGATCGCTCCTCTATCACCGTCAGATGGCGGATCGGTCCTGCCTGTGCCGGAAATGCTTTCACGTCGCTCCGCCCGGCATCAACACCGCCATTGCGGCATATTTCACTCCCGCAAGGATCTTCATGAACAAGACTTCCACACTGCTCGCCGCCGCCGCGCGAGCAGGTCCACCTGCCCAAGCGCCTGGCCGTGGGCAAGTGGGTCGAACTGGTGCATCAGGTGGATAGATAGGGTCAAGAAAGTCTCCTGACGCGGTATTGGCGCACGGTCGCTGCCGGACACGGGAATGGCCGGCAGTGCTGTAAACCTCGGTGCAACGGCATCGCAGCATGCATCCGCCCGGCGCACGCCGGCCGCGACCGTCACGATCCGGCCGGCGGCAGCGCCAGGTAGCGTTCGATCGCCACGCGGTCATTGAACAGCAGGCGTTCCCTTCCCAGGCGGTCGGCCAGGCCACAGTTTCGCACGACCTCCAGCACGCCGGGTTGAGCCCGGCGAGCCAGAGCGTCGCGCCGCGCTCGGTTGCCCGCCGCTCGCCCTCGATCAGCGCCGTAGCGCCGGAATACTCGATATCCGGCACCCGGCTCATGTCGAGGACGAGCACCCGCGGCTTGTGCTCGTCGACCAGCGCGCTGATGCCCTCGGCGACCAGTTGCGCGTTGACGAAGAAGATGCGCCCCTCGGGACGGACGATCAGCAGGCCGGGAAAGGTTTCGTCGTCCGGATGCTCGGGCGACAGCGGACGCAGCACGTCGGCACCCCGCTTGCGTCCGATCACATGTAGTTGCGGGCGCGCCTCCTGGCTTGCCAGGCCGATCAGCGAGACGATGATCGCCACGACGATGCCCCTGCAGGGTGCCCAACGCCAGCACCCCGATGCCGGCGATGAGCGCCCAGCGGAACTCCATTGTCCGCACCTTTGCGGATCGCGGCGAACCCGGCCGGCTGGATCAGCCCGACCGAGACGATGACCACCGCCGCCAGCGTCGCGTGCGGCAGCAGGCCGAGCACCGGCGCCAGCAGCAGCATCGTCGCCGCCGCCACCCCGGCGGTGACCAGCGAGGCCTTCTGCGTGCGTCCGCCGGCCCTGCACCACGGCCGTCTGCGAGGTACCGCCGCCGGCCGGCATGGCGCCGAGCAATGCGCCACCGAGATTGGCCGCCCCGAGGCGAGCAACTCGCGGTTGGCATTGACCGGCGGGTCATCGCGTCCGGCGAAAGCGCGCCCGGCGGCGATCGACTCGGTGAAGCTCATCAGCGCAATGCCCAGCGCGCCGGGCAAGAGTTGCTGACCAGGTCGATGTCGGGCAGCGTCAGCGACGGCAGCCCTGCGGGATGAGACCCACGGTCGACACGCCCAGGGCCGGCAGGCCAAGCAGCCAGACTGCCGCGATGCCGCCGCCGACGGCAACCAGGGCGCCGGCGAATGCGGCCAGCGCCATTCCATGCCGATCAGCACGATCAGCGTCGCAGCCGCGACGGCCAGCGTGACAAGCGGAGGTTCCGGCAGTTGCTGCGCAATGCTCAGGATGTCCTGCAGGAAACCTTCCTTGGGAATGTGGATGCCGAGCAGTTTCGGCACCTGGTCGAGGACGATGACCAGGCCGATGCCGGCCTTGAAGCCGGTCAGCACCGGCGTCGAGATGAAATTGGCGACGAAACCCAGGCGCAGCACGCCGGCCAGGATCAGGATCACGCCAACCAGCGCGGCCAGCGTGGCACCGGCAGTCACCAACAGGGCCGGGTCGCCATCGGGCACCACCAGTCCGAGCTGGGTTCCCGCCAGGATGGCCAGCGTCGTCGTCGAACTGACATTGAGTACCCGCGACGAGCCGAGCAGGGCATAGATGACCATCGGCACGAAGGCGGTGTAAAGGCCGACGGCCACCGGCAGCCCGGCTACGGTTGCATAGGCCATCGCCTTGGGCAGGACCACGGCCGCCGCCGTCAGCCCGGCGACGATGTCGAGGCGCAAGCCCCCCGTGCCACTACCTGCGGCGCCTGTCGCACCAGCTTTATGCGTCATGGTGCCGCTCTCCTGCCCAGAAAATGATCCCGCCGGCAGAAAGCCGTCGGCGGTCGTTGTGCCCGTGGAGCGGCTTCCGGGTCAGACGGAAGCCGGCATGCTGGAAGCGGTAAGCTGCAGCGAGCGCACGGCGACCCCAGAAAGCAGGGTAGTCATCAGTCAATGGTTCACAGGTAGCGCATGGCGTCGTGGTAATTCATCGATTTTGGCGGAGGCAGTTCGGTTTGCGCGAGGCACCCAATGACAAAGGCTCTGCGCTGCGGCATCGCGCCCTTCAGTTCGATGACAGCAAAATCGACTTCGGCTCCCGAGTCGGTGTTCGTCTCGTCGAGCACCACATTCATCGAACTCAGGCGAATGCGCCTCGGCTCGATCGACAGGTAATCCTGTGGCTTGTCGAGTACGCTCTTGAGGGTTTCGAGTTCGCCCTCCATCACTGCCTCACCGCCGCCCATGGTCTCCAGTTGCCGCTCGTTATCGAGCAGTTCCGCCTCGAGTCGGGCCTGCTGACTGGCGTCCGCCGGCGCCTCGCCCAACATCGACCCCAGGCCCGGACCGTGTTGCTGCAGCAACCGGAGGCGTGCCCGGATCAGTGACCGGTTTGCCTGCAGTTCCTGGCGCTCGCTGCGTTCTGCACCAATCTCCGACAAGGCCCGTGAAATGAGATATTCGAAAATCTCGACCCCGATGACGCGGCGCAAGACCGCTTCATCGGGGCCACACAGTCGCGTCTTGTGGTCGGAAAAGTTCACCGTCAGCTGCGCCACATCACGCTGGACCATTTCCCCGTGCAACCCCAGACCGAAAACCCGCTGTTCGGTGAACGCCATGCCGAGAACCAAGTAAGCTTCTTCGAGTTCAGGAAACTTCTCGAACAGCGTGCGCAAGCCGTCGGCGCGGGCGAGTACGTCCTTCATGTCCGACGGCGAGACAAAAAATGCGCGCAAGGCCGCATCGGCAGACCATGTCCCGGTCGACATGCGCCGGACGGCCGGAAGCGACTTGACCAGTCCCTGCAGGAACCTGATCGTTGTCTCGACCGAGGGTGCCAGACGTTTGTGAAGGTTCGGCAGGAGTTTCAGCCGCGGATTGGTCAGCTCGACGGCTTTGTCGACCGCCCATCGAACCATCTCCTCGGACAGCCGATCCGTATCGAAATGGCCAGCCCGGTGCTTGAACCAATCGAGAATGCCCATGCCCTGTTCCTTTGCCTACAAGTCCGTCAAGCCCCCGCTGGTCTCGAGACATCCGCCGCTACGCGCACCCTTGGATCCTCAGAACTTCTCCGGCAAATACTTGTAAGGATAATCGGGTTCCTTGTACTTGCCAGGCGCCTGGCGCTTGGGCAGTTCGATCTTGCCGCGCTTGATCTCCTCGTAGGGAATCTTGCTCAGCAGGTGGGTGATGATGTTCAGGCGCACCCGCTTCTTGTCGTTCGACTTGCCGACGTACCAGGGCGCCCACGGCGTGTCGGTCTTCTCGAACATCTCGTCGCGCGCCCGCGAGTAGTCGTACCAGCGGCTGTAGGACTTGAGATCCATCGGCGACAGCTTCCAGATCTTGCGCCCGTCGTCGATGCGCTGTTCGAGGCGCCGTGTCTGCTCTTCGGGACTGACTTCGAGCCAGTACTTGAGCAGGATGATGCCGGATTCGATCATCAGCTTCTCGAAAGCGGGCACGACATTGAGGAAGCGGCTGGCCTGGTCGTCGCTGCAGAAACCCATGACCCGCTCGACGCCGGCGCGGTTGTACCAGCTGCGGTCGAAGATGACGATTTCGCCGGCCGCCGGAAAATGCGGCATGTAGCGCTGCGCATACATCTGGGTCTTTTCGCGCTCGGTCGGCGTCGGCAGGGCGACGACCCGGAAGACGCGGGGGCTGACGCGCTCGGTGATGGCCTTGATGGTGCCGCCCTTGCCGGCGCCGTCGCGCCCCTCGAAGACGATGCAGACCTTGAGGCCCTTGGCGACGACCCATTCCTGGAGCTTCACCAGTTCGACGTGCAGCTTCGCGAGTTCCTTTTCATATGCCCTGGCTCCGAGCTTCTCGCCAACGGGAGTTGCCTGCTTCTTCCCTGCCTTCTTCTTGCCCATCTCGATCTCCTTGAATGAATGCCTGGCGCGGCGCCAACGGTTCCATGATGGGCCGCCGCCCGAAAGCCGGCAAACCGGATCCGGCCTCGCTATCGTCTTGAAGCGCCGGCCCAGGCAAACAGCTTGCGCTTCCTTTCGTTTTTCATCCTACTCCTCGCCCCGTCAATTCTATACACACAACACGACAGTTGTTACACTCTTCTCGACATTGCAACTGGCTCATGACATGACGACCGCCCGCAACCCCTATTGGTATCCGCCGCCGCGAAACGGAATGGTTCGTGTCGGGCCGTTGCTCCCGCTGCGGGACCTGTTGCGGGAGTTCGGCGTACCACCAGAACGTGTCTGGCAGAAATTCGGATTTACCGAAAGCACCTTTTCCGACCCTGAGAACACGATCGCAGCTAAAGTCAGGGGGGCGATTCTCGCGGATTGTGTACGCGAAACGGGTTGTCCCCATTTCGGCCTTCTGTTGGGGCAGCGCCTCGATGCTTCCTCACTTGGGGCCGTCGGTTTCATGGTGCGAAATGCGCCCGATGTTCGGACGGCTCTCAGCGAACTTGCTGCAAACCTCCGGTTGCACAATCGCGCAGCGGCACCCTATCTTGAGATTGTCGGCCGGCAGGCCATTTTTTCTTACGAAACACTTCACTCGTACGCGGAAGGCTGGGAGCAGATTGACGACGCTGCGATGGGACTGTTGTTGAACCTCATGCGCGCCTTGTGCGGCCCCGACTGGTTGCCGAACGAAGTATGCTTCCGCCGCGGGAAGCCCGACGACGTTCAGCCGTATCGGCGCTTTTTCAGGGCTCCCCTGCTGTTCGGTGCCGAGCGGACCACGATGATATTCAGTGCATCATGGCTTTCCGCGAAGGTGCAGAACGCCGATCCGGTCTTGAGAGCCTACTTCGAGCAATACGTCCAGCTCATGAAGGACTTTGGCAGCGAGGATCTCGTTGCCCAGGTCAACCAGCAACTGATCCACCTGCTTGGGCGGCAGTGCTGTTCGCTTCGGGAACTCGCCAGCCAGCTAGGCCTCCATCCGAGGACTCTTAACCGGCGACTCCAGGAGGCTGGAACCAGCTTCCGCGAACTGCACCGCGCCGCCAGACACCAGTTGGCATGTCATTTGCTGCGTGACACAGGGAGCAGCATTCCGGCGATTGCCACCTTGCTCGGCTTTTCGGGAAGCAACGCATTCAGCAGGGCATTCGCCCAATGGGAATCGGTCCCGCCAGCCACTTGGCGCAAGCGGCGCTGATCAGCAGGGTGATGCCGGGCCGGGCCCTGCGGATCATCATGCGGCCCGGCGGATCATCATGCGGCCCGGCGGGGGCATCAAGGGGTTCGCCACGCCCAGCATTGGTTGAAGCCTGATTCTGGGAGATTTTTGCCGGTCGACCGCAGCATGCGCCTGACGGAACCGGGCGCTCGAGCATCCTCGCCGGGACTGCGCAAGCTTGGGGCAAGAATCAGCTAGCGTTTGGCGCGCGGGTGAGCGGCGTCGTAGACCTTGGCCAGATGCTGGAAATCGAGATGCGTATAGACCTGCGTCGAGGCAATGCTGGCGTGACCGAGCATTTCCTGCACCGCCCGCAGGTCGCCCGACGACTGCAACAGGTGCGAGGCAAACGAGTGGCGCAGCATGTGCGGATGGACGTGGCGCGGCAGTCCGGCACGCAGCGCCTGGCGCCCGAGCCGTTCCTGGATTGCCCGGTGACTCAGCCGTGTGCCACGCCGGCTGACGAACAGGGCGCGCTCGTCATCCGCAGCAAGTTGCCCGCGCAGGGTTTGCCACTCAGTCAAAGCTGCCCGCGCCTTGCCGCCAACCGGAACGATCCGTGCCTTGCTGCGCTTGCCCATGACCCGGACTTCGCCATCGACCAGCATCGATTCCAGCGCCTCGCAATCGAGCGCGGCGAGTTCGGCAAGGCGCAAGCCGGAGGAATACAGCAGCTCGAACATCGCAATGTCGCGCGCCTCGAGCGCGGGATCGTCGTCGCCCTCGGGCGCCAGCAGCACCGCGGTCTCGTCGACCGAGAGCGCATTCGGCAGGCGCCGCGGCGACTTCGGCGGCCGCACGCCATCGCACGGATTGGCGGCCAGCGAGCTGTGCTGTCCGAGCCAGCCGAAATAGCCGCGCCAGGCCGACAACATCCGACCAAGGGAGCGCCCCGACAGGCCCTGAGCGTGCAACTGGGCGACAAAGCGACGGATCTGTTGCACCTGGAGTTCCGCCGGCCCGCAATCGCCGGCCAGAGCCATCAAGCGCGTCAGATCCCGCCGGTAGTTGCTGATGGTGTGCGGCGACTGCCGACGCTGCTCGGCCAGTTCGGCCAGATAATCGTCGACAGTCGGCTGCGCGGTCACTGCGCGGGCTTGGCGACGCGGATCAACGCTGCCGAGACCATTTCACCGATGCGCTCGAGATAGAGGGTGCCCATTTCCGGATAGAAACGTTTGGCATCCTCGCTACCGAGCGCCAGCATGCCAATGGTTGCCCCACCATCGCAAAGGGCGATCAGCGCCTGCGAGCGGAGATGGGCTGCCTGTTCGCCGAACCAGGCGGTGGTCCCGAAACCCGCTGTCGAGCCACAGTAGGGATGCGTCAGCGTTTCGGCAAAGACCTGTAGTTCTTCCGCAACTGCGGCAAACTCCGGCAAGTCATTGACGCCCTCGGGCCTCTTCCACAGACGCAGGGCGACATGCGGGATAAGGAAATCATCGCGCAGGTGAAATCTCAACAGATGAATCAGCGCGCTGGGCGTTTCGACCGCAATCAGGCCGACTGCCAGGCGATGCACCTTTTCGCTGATCTGGTCGTTTTCTTCGCCGAAGGAAATCAGTTCGGCCAGCTTGCTTTCGGTCTCGCGGTTCTTGTCGCGCAGGGCCAGCATCTGTCGCTCGGCCAACGAAACCGCCCGCCCGCCATGTGGGTGGGGAACGAAAATCTGCGCCATCAGGTCGGCGTACTGCTCAAAAAATCCCGGATTGTTTTTCAGGTAATCCGCGACATCTTCGGGAAAAGGCGCACTCATAGTTCAATTTCTCCAGTGAAAACAGTGACCGCCGGGCCGCTCATCAGCACCGGCCGACCGGGGCCGCCCCAGGCGATGTTGAGATCGCCGCCGCGTGTTGTCACGCGCACCGGCGAGTCGAGCAGACCACGCCGGATGCCCGTCACCGCAGCGGCGCAGGCGCCGGTGCCGCAGGCCAGCGTTTCGCCCGAACCACGTTCATAGACCCGCAACTTGATGGTGTGGCGATCGACAACCTGCATGAAGCCAGCATTGACTCGCTCCGGAAAACGCTCGTGGCTTTCGATCAGCGGGCCATGCTCGCTCACCGGTGCGCTATCGACGCAGTCGACGACCTGAACGGCATGCGGATTACCCAGCGAAACCACGCTGATGTCCAAGGTTTCATCAGCGACGTCAAGGGAATAGATCGCCACATCGTCTTCGTGGACAAAGGGGATCTCGTCGGGTGAAAAGCGGGGATTTCCCATGTCGACCGTGACATTGCCGTTTCCTTCAAGGCGCGGGACGACAATGCCGCCTTGCGTCTCAACCCGGATCTCGCGCTTGTCCGTCAGCCCCTGCTCATGCACGAAGTGCACGAAGCAGCGCGCTCCATTGCCGCACTGTCCTACTTCGCCACCGTCGGCGTTGAAGATGCGGTAACGGAAGTCAACGTCCGCCTGTGTCGCTGCCTCGACCAACAGGATCTGGTCGCATCCGACCCCGAAATGCCGGTCAGCAAGGTAGCGCAGTTGTTCCGGCGTCAGGGCGACCTGCTGGCGGATGCCGTCGACGACAACGAAATCGTTGCCGAGACCGTGCATCTTGGAGAATCTGAGCTTCACTGGTCGCTCCGGAATTAATATTGGAAAAGGATAGCAGAGACAGGGTGTTGTCTCAAATTGCTAAAGCTTTTTCTCCATCACGAAGTCGTCCATGACGAAGCCACGACCAATGTCGTCAACAATGGACTCACGGACGACGAAGCCGTACTTCTGGTAGGAGCCGATGGCCTTGGCGTTCCGCTTGTTGACTGCAAGAATGACGCAAGGATAGCCCATCTTGCGGGCCCGCGCGGCCACGTGCTCGATCAACTGGCCACCGATCCCCCGGCGCTGAACGTCGGGATGAATGTACAACTTGTCGAGCTTGAACTCGTCCCGATAAATCTCGCTGAAGGAAAAGCCGACCCGGCGACCGTCCAGAAAGGCCTGATCCAGCCACTTGTAGGCATCTTCCAGATCGTCGTAGAGCCGTTCGTGGCCATAGCGCTGTTCGAGCATGAAGTCGATCTGGTCCTGGGTGATGATCCCCGGATAAGCCGCCTGCCAGATTTCTCGGGCCAGTGCCGAGATCGCCGGCACGTCCGGTGGTGTTACGGGACGGATCTGAATGTTCAGGCTGTCTGTCATTTATAGTACCCCTGTTGTCCTGGTGGCCGGGTCTTGAAACGCTTGTGCACCCAGAAATACTGCTCCGGCATGCGCAGTACCTGGGTTTCGATGAAGCGGTTGACGAATGCGGTATCGGCCTCGACGCTTTCTCCGGGGTAGTTCTCCCACGGCGGCATGACTTCCGCCTCATACCCGTCGCGCACCTGGCGCACGATGCATGGAACCACACGGGCGCCGGTCAGGCGCACCAGCCGCGAGAGGGTTGGAATGGTAGCTGCCGGGACGCCGAAAAAGGGCACGAAGATGGATTCCTTGCGACCGAAATCCTGATCAGGCAGATAGAAGAGCGGATAGCCATCCTTCAACGCCTTGACAATCCTCCGCATCCCCTCCTGCCTGGACAAGAGCAACACCTCGTTGAAACGCATCCGGCCATCATAAAGCAACTTGTTGAACACCGGGTTCGACTGATTGGAATAAACGCTGCACGCCTTGCCGATCAATGAAAGACGGGTCGCTCCGGCATCGAGCCCGACGAAATGCGGACAGAGAACGATCAGCGGACGGTCATCGGAATAGCTCAGATGCTCGCTACCCGTAACGCGGACGGTACGTTCCAGGCGTTCCCGGGAGGCCCACCAGCCGAGCGTGCGGTCCAGTACCGCGCGGCTGAACGCAACGAAATGCGTACGTGCCAGGCTCTTGCGCTCGCCTTCCGTCTTCTCCGGAAAACACAGACGCAGGTTGGTCAGCGTGATGTCGCGTCGGGTGCGGGCCAAGACAAATAGGAGCCTTCCCAATCCCCAGCCAAGCGCGCGCAGGGCCGGCAAGGGCAGCCAGTGGAGCAGCCAGATGAGCGCGACAAGAAGGTACGAGGCCGCCGTTTTCATCCCGTGCGCTCGTCCTCCGGTGGCGGTTCGGCGCCACCCGGGCGCTTGTAGCGGTTGTAGCCCCACAGGTACTGGGCCGGACATTCGCGAATCAATGCCTCGACCTCGAAATTGATCTGCTGCGCGCGGTCGACCGTGGAGCCCGCCAGCGGCTGGTGCGGCGGCAGGAAATGAATGCGGTAGCCGCGGCCGCCGGGCAAACGCTCGCCCCACATCAGCAGTGACGCCGCGCCGGTTTCGGTTAGGCGCGCCGCCAGCGTCATGGTATAGGCGTAACGCCCGAAGAACTTCAGCCAGACGCCCTCGCCAGTCTTCGGCGCCTGGTCGGGCAACATGCCGACCATCTCCCCCTTCTTCAAGGCCTTGACCAGCGAACGTACACCGGACAGGTCGGCGGGTGCCATATGCAGATGCTCGCGCTTGCGGCCGGCAAGAACCAGTTCCCGCACAGGAGCAAGCCTCGGCGGCCGATAAAGCGCCGTGAAGTCGCCAAAGGAAGAAAGATACTGGGCCGTTATCTCGAAGCAGCCAAGGTGCGGCGTCAGGAAAACGATGCCCTTGCCCGCTCGCTGCGCAGCCTCGACATGCTCCCAGCCGACCACTTCGGCAACGAGCGGAATCGCTTCTTCGAGCGGGCGCATCCAGATGCGTGCCAACTCCAGCATCTGCTTGCCGGTCTCGGCGGCCGCCCGACCACGCAGCGACGGGTCAAGGCCCGCCTGCGCAAGGTTGGCCCTCAGATGGCGGCGATAGGTAGGCGCGAACCAGTAAACCAGGCGCCCAAGTATGCTGCCCAGTGCGTGCAGGAACCTCAAGGGAAACAGCGAAAGGACACGGAAGATGAAAACCATGCAGCTCCGGTGGTTGAAACCTGCCGTGGAAAAGGTATCATTATGCGATCGCCGAGTTAAACAGACAACTTGCAGGGCGATTCAGAAATACTGCTAAAGCGTCACCGCTCATGGTCCGAAGCTGGTAACGCCGGATCGAAGGACCTTTGGAGCATTTCATGAGCGAGTATCTCTTCACCTCGGAATCGGTTGGCGAAGGCCATCCCGACAAGGTTTCCGACCAGATTTCCGATGCCATCCTCGACGCCATCCTGGCACAGGACAAGCATTCCCGCGTCGCCGCCGAGACCCTGTGCAACACCGGCCTGGTAGTCCTGGCGGGCGAAATCACCACCAACGCCAACGTCGATTACATCCAGGTGGCCCGCGACACGATCAAGCGCATCGGCTACGACAACACCGAATACGGCATCGACTACAAGGGTTGCGCGGTGCTCGTCGCCTACGACAAGCAAAGCCCGGACATCGCCCAAGGCGTCAACAAGGCGTACGACGACGACCTCGGCCAGGGCGCCGGCGACCAAGGCCTGATGTTCGGTTATGCCTGCGACGAAACGCCGTCGCTGATGCCGCTGCCGATCTACCTGTCGCACCGCTTGGTCGAGCGCCAGGCGATGTTGCGCAAGGACGGCCGCCTGCCGTGGGCGCGACCCGATGCCAAGTCGCAGGTCACCATCCGCTATGTCGATGGCAAACCGCACTCGATCGACACCGTCGTGGTGTCCACCCAGCACTCCCCGGACATCAGCCTCGATGATCTGCGCGAAGCAACCATCGAACAGATCATCAAGCCGGTGCTGCCCAAGGAATTGATCAAGGGCGACGTCAAGTTCCTGGTCAATCCCACCGGCCGCTTCGTCGTCGGGGGCCCACAGGGCGACTGCGGCCTGACCGGGCGCAAGATCATCGTCGACACCTATGGCGGTGCTGCACCGCACGGGGGCGGCGCATTCTCCGGCAAGGACCCGTCCAAGGTCGACCGCTCCGCCGCCTACGCTGGGCGCTACGTAGCCAAGAACATCGTCGCCGCCGGCTTGGCGTCGCGCTGCCTGGTGCAGATCTCCTACGCCATTGGCGTCGCCCACCCGACCTCGGTCATGGTCGACACCTTTGGCACCGGCAAAATCAATAACGAAACCCTGACCGAGTTGATCCGGAAGCACTTCGACCTGCGCCCCAAGGGCATCGTCAACATGCTCGACCTGTTGCGCCCGATCTACCAGAAAACCGCCGCCTACGGCCATTTCGGCCGCGACGAACCGGAATTCACCTGGGAAGCGACCGATCGCGCCAACCTGCTGAAGTCCGACGCCGGCCTGTAGGTTGCCCGGCGCATGGTCAAAGGGGAGCCACCACGGCTCCCTTTTTTCATTACAATCGTTGACATGCTCAAGAAGATTCCTGTCCGGGATGTACGCGTCGGCATGCATTTGCAGGAATTCTGCGGTGCCTGGCTGGATCATCCATTCTGGCGAAGCCGGTTTGTTCTGACCAACCCCAAAGACCTCAAGTTGATACTTGAGAGCCCGATCAGGGAGGTGTGGATTGATACCTCACTGGGGCTTGATGTTGAACCTGATGCAACAGGGGACTACGCTCCAGTCGAAACTGCCGAGACGCCCCGCCGGGATCCACCGCCGCCAGTCGAACCCAGGACATCGTTCAGCGACGAACTCAAGAGTGCGGCAAAAATCTGCGCAATGGGCAAGGAGGCGGTCGCTTCGATGTTCCTGGAAGCGCGCATGGGCAAGGCGATCGACCCCGACGCTGTGGCTCCGCTGGTCGAGGAAATGTCGAATTCGGTGCTGCGCAATCCGGGCGCGCTGATCAGTCTGGCCCGCCTCAAGACTGCCGACAACTACACCTACATGCACTCGGTGGCAGTCTGCGCGCTGATGATCGCCGTCGCCCGGCGGCTGGGCCTTGATCCGCAGCAAGTCAGCGATGCCGGCATGGCCGGCCTATTGCACGACCTCGGCAAGGCGCTGATCCCGCTGGAGGTGTTGAACAAGCCGGGCAAACTGACCGACGAAGAATTCACTCTGGTCAAGGCCCATCCCGAGGAAGGCTACAAACTGCTCGAAGGAACGAGCATCAACGCGATGGCCTTGGATGTCTGCCTGCACCACCACGAGAAGATGGATGGTAGCGGTTACCCCAAGGGCCTGAATGGTGAAACGATCAGCCTGTTCGCCAAGATGGGCGCCGTCTGTGATGTCTACGATGCCATCACCTCGAACCGTCCCTACAAGGCGGGCTGGTGTCCAGCCGAATCGATCAAGCGAATGGCCGAATGGAAAGGTCATTTCGACCCTTCCGTATTTCAGGCCTTTGTCAAGAGTCTGGGCATCTACCCGGTTGGTGCCTTTGTCCGCCTCAAGTCCGGAAAGCTGGGGGTTGTAGTCGAGCAAGGCGAACACTCCTTGCTGAGGCCCAAGGTCAGGGTCTTTTTCTCGGCTCGATCGCAGGCCTACATCGTCCCCGAAACGATAGATCTTGAGTGCAGTCCCGAGAAAATTGCAGGCCGCGAAGATCCCGAGAAATGGGGCATCAAGGATTTCAACCACCACTGGCTCGGCGACAACGCCTGAAAACAGTTTATAATTCTCCGCTAACCGAGGAGCGCTGCAGGGGAAGTTTCTCTCAGGCTCGGTTTTGAACGGCGCTCACCCAATCAACCCCGTGCCGGGCACGGGATGCCGGGTGAGCATCCCTCCCGGCCACAGTTCATCAGGAGCTTACTGTGGCTGAATTCAAAGACTACGTTATTGCCGATCTTTCCCTTGCCGACTGGGGTCGCAAGGAAATCAGGATCGCCGAAACCGAAATGCCCGGCCTCATGGCCATCCGCGAGGAATTCGCGAAGGCCCAGCCGCTCAAGGGCGCGCGCATCACCGGTTCGCTGCACATGACGATCCAGACCGCCGTGCTGATCGAGACGCTGACCGCGCTCGGCGCCGAAGTCCGCTGGGCGTCGTGCAACATCTTCTCGACCCAGGACCACGCGGCTGCCGCGATTGCCGCCGTCAATGTCCCCGTCTTCGCCGTCAAGGGCGAAACCCTGGTCGATTACTGGGACTACACGCATCGCATCTTCGAGTGGGCCGACGGTGGCTACTCCAACATGATCCTCGACGACGGCGGCGACGCCACCCTGCTACTGCATCTCGGTGCCCGCGCCGAGAAGGACATCTCGGTGCTGGCCAACCCGGGTTCCGAGGAAGAAACCATCCTCTTCGCAGCGATCAAGGCCAAACTCGCGGTCGACCCGACCTGGTACTCGCTGCGCCTGGCCCAAGTCAAGGGCGTCACCGAGGAAACCACCACCGGCGTCCATCGCCTGTACCAGATGCACGAGCGCGGCGAACTCAAGTTCCCGGCGATCAACGTCAACGACTCGGTTACCAAGTCCAAGTTCGACAATCTTTACGGCTGCCGCGAATCGCTGGTCGACGGAATCAAGCGCGCCACCGACGTCATGATCGCCGGCAAAGTGGCTCTGATCGCCGGTTACGGCGACGTCGGCAAGGGTTCTGCGCAAGCCATGCGCGCATTGTCGGCGCAAGTGTGGGTCACCGAGATCGACCCGATCTGTGCGCTGCAGGCGGCGATGGAAGGCTACCGCGTCGTCACCATGGAATACGCCGCCGACAAGGCCGACATCTTCGTCACCTGCACCGGCAACTACCACGTCATCACCCATGACCACATGGCCGCCATGAAGGACCAGGCCATCGTCTGCAACATCGGTCACTTCGACAATGAAATCGACGTCGCTTCGGTCGAGACGTACCCGTGGGAAGAGATCAAGCCGCAGGTCGACCACATCATCTTCCCTGACGGCAAGCGCATCATCCTGCTCGCCAAGGGCCGTCTGGTGAATCTCGGCTGCGGTACCGGCCATCCGTCCTACGTCATGAGTTCCAGCTTCGCGAACCAGACCATCGCCCAGATCGAGCTGTACACCCGCACAGCCGATTATCCGGTCGGCGTTTATACGCTGCCCAAGCATCTCGACGAGAAGGTCGCCCGTCTGCAACTGAAAAAGCTCAATTCACAACTGAGCACCTTGACCGAGCAGCAGGCTGCCTACATCGGAGTCCCGGTCGAAGGACCTTACAAAACCGACCAATATCGTTACTGAGAGACACAGATGCTGAGAATCATCGCGATCTGGGTCATCAATGCCTTGGCGTTGCTGGCCCTGCCCTACGTCTTCTCGTCGATTAAAGTCGAGAGCTTCGGGACGGCGCTGCTGGTGGCGCTGGTTCTCGGCCTGATAAACACGCTGCTGCGTCCACTGCTGGTTCTGCTGACGCTGCCGGTGACGCTGCTGACGCTCGGGTTGTTCATCTTCGTCATCAACGCGCTGCTCTTTCAGCTGACGGGCCACCTGGTCAGCGGCTTCGACGTGGGTGGCTTCTGGTCGGCATTGTTCGGGGCGATCGCTTACAGCGTGATCTCGTGGGCGCTGCACGCGCTGTTGTTCAAGGCGGACTGAGTGGCCCGGGCCGATCAGTTGCTCGTCGCATCCGGGCTGGCGGCTTCGCGCACGGCCGCCCAGCGCATGATCGCCGCGGGCCGCGTCAACTGGCCGGGCGGCATCGTCGCCAAGGCGGCGCTGGAATTGGCCCCGGAAACACCGTTGACCGTGACAGCCGACGCCGAAGACCGCTTCGTCTCGCGCGGCGGCCTGAAACTGGCTGGCGCACTGTCATCCAGCGCTGTCGACGTTGCCGGCCGGACCTGTCTTGACGTCGGGCAATCCACCGGCGGCTTCACCGACTGCCTGCTGCAGGCCGGCGCCCGGCATGTCGTCGGCGTCGATGTCGGGCACGGGCAACTCCACCCCAGGCTCCTGGCCGATTCCCGCATCACCGCCTTCGAGGGCGTCAACTGCCGCAACCTGGCCGCCAGTGATCTCGGCGACGCCATGCCGAACGAAGGATTCGACCTGATCGTCGGCGACCTGTCCTTCATCTCGCTGACGCTGGTCCTGCCGCAACTCCCGCCGCTGCTGGCCGACAGCGGCGATCTGCTGCTGCTGGTCAAGCCGCAGTTCGAAGTCGGCCCCGGCAACATCGGCAAGGGTGGCATCGTCCGGGACCCGACGCTGCATGACAAAGTTGAACGCAAGCTGCGCCAGTGCGCCGCCAGCGTCGGCCTCACAGTCCGCGCCTGGTTGGCCAGTCCGCTTACCGGCGGCGACGGCAACCGCGAATTCTTCATCTGGTTGAACAAATGAAACACGAAATCTCGATCGAATTTTTCCCTCCGCAGACGCCGGAAGGCATGGAAAAGCTGCGTGCCACCTGGGCCCGTCTGGCCGAGCTGAAGCCCACCTTCTTCTCGGTAACCTACGGCGCCGGCGGCTCGACCCGCGAACGCACGTTCAGTGTCGTCAAGGAAATTGTCGCCGGTGGCTTCGCTGCCGCGCCACACTTGTCCTGCATCGGGTCGACGCGTGACAGCATCCGCGAGATCCTCAACGAGTACAAGGCCGCCGGCATCCGGCGCACCGTCGCCCTGCGTGGCGATCTGCCCTCGGGCATGGCCGAGGCGGGCGAATTCCGCCACGCCAACGAACTGGTCGAATTCATCCGTAGCGAAACCGGCGACTGGTTCAGCATCGAAGTTGCCGCCTACCCGGAATGGCACCCACAGGCGCGCAGCCCGCAGGACGACCTCGCAGCCTTCGCGCGCAAGGTCAGGGCCGGCGCCAATTCAGCCATCACCCAGTATTTCTACAACGCCGATGCGTACTTCAATTTCGTCGACGAAGCCACGGCGCTTGGCGTCAATGTGCCGATTGTTCCCGGCATCATGCCGATCGCCGGCTTCACCAAACTGGCGCGCTTCTCGGATGCCTGCGGGGCCGAAATGCCGCGCTGGATGCGCAAGAAGTTCGAGAGCTACGGCGACGATGTCGATTCGATTCGCGCTTTCGGCCTCGACATCGTCACCGAACTGTGCGAACGCCTGCTCAAGGGCGGCGCCCCCGGCCTGCATTTCTATTCCATGAATCAGGCCCGGCTGACCACGGAAATCTGCCGCCGCCTCGGCTGAACGGCGGGCTGTCGCGACCATGGGAGCAAGGGCTGGCCCTAGGGTCGACCAGAAGAAAGCCCGCTTTTCGCGGGCTTCTTCTTGCGGCCGGGATCCGGACTCAGGCGGCCTGGGTCACGATCACGTTCTGCGCCGGCATCGGGGCCGGGAAGCCAGCTTCACCGAGCGCTTCGCGGATCACCCGATTGGTGTCGAAATAGACCTGCCAGTAGTTGTCATTGTGGCAGTACGGACGCACAACCAGCACCGGGCCGACCAGCGTGAAATCGAGGATTTCGACATCCACTTTCGGCTCGGCCAGCACGTTCGGGATCGCTGCAATCTTTTCGCGCAGCAAAGCCATCGCCGCCCGATGATCGGCGGCCCCCGAGAGCTGGCACTTCAGATCGACGCGACGGAAGGGATTGTGCGAGAAATTCTGGATGGTCTCGCTGAAAACCTTGCTGTTGCCCAAAATGGTCTGCACGTTATCCGGCGTGTTGATGGTGGTTGTAAACAAACCCAGTTCAGTAATTGTTCCCGTCACACCGGCGACCGTCACGAAATCGCCAACCTTCAACGGGCGCAGCACGACAAGGAAGGCACCCGCCGCAAAGTGGGCCAGCAGGCCCGACCAGGCCAAGCCGATGGCGACACCCGCCGCCGCAATCAAGGCAGCAAAGGTCGTGGTCTGAATGCCCAAGTAACCGAGAATGCCGATCACCAGGAAAACATTCAAGGTCACCGTGACAATCGAGCCAACGTAACGCAGGATGGTCGGATCCACCTTCTGGCGCTCCAGCGATGCCCGTACCATGCTCACCGCGACACCGATCAACCAGCGGCCGATGACCCAGAATGCAATCGCCGCCAGCACCTTGAGGCCCACCTCGGTAGCGGTTGTCATGATGAGGTCCTGCCAGTGCGAAATATCTTCTTTATTCATTACTATTCTCCGTCTGAATGGGGATAAGGCCGAATCCTGAACGTGGACCGTCGAGCCAACGACATTCTAGAAGAAATCCGGAAAACTGGACAAATAACAGCAAGTTATCGCCACAACACAGACACCTGTGCGCTGCCCGGTTCGTTGACAGGGTTTCTTCGCATCCCTATAATCCGCGCTCCCAGGTCGGGTCGGTAGCTCAGTCGGTAGAGCATCGGACTTTTAATCCGTTGGTCCAGAGTTCGAATCTCTGCCGACCCACCAGCATTTCTATAGTTGCGGGGCGCTAGCTCAGTTGGTAGAGCAGCGGACTCTTAATCCGTAGGTCCAGAGTTCGAATCTCTGGCGCCCCACCAGGATAGTCAAGCACTTAGCCTCGGCCACAAGCCGGGGCTTTTTGCTTTCCGGTGTTCGTGTAAGCACTTTGTAAGCAGATTTCTTCAACGCTTTCCTGATTTTGCCCATGTGGCTCAGTGGTAGAGCACTCCCTTGGTAAGGGAGAGGTCGGAAGTTCGATTCTTCTCATGGGCACCAACAGCACTATTGCTCCGGCCCGATGAAGTCTTAAGCGGCATACTTGATGCGCTTGTCTTGGAAGTAACGGCGATGCGGATCAAAACCGGTTCGGCTCCCGCCCTTCTTGCACAGCCCAATACAGCAAGATGACCCAGCCCATCACCGGAATGAAGTTGAGCAACAGAAACCAGCCGCTCTTGTCGATGTCGTGAAGCCGGCGGACGCCAACGGCGATCCCCGGCAGCAGGAACGCCACGGAAAACACCGCAGACAACTTGTCACTGATGATTCCGGTCGCCGCAGTGACCAGCACCACGAACAGGAACCACCACCAGTATTCGGATCGGCAAGCACGCCCAGAAAAGTCCGCATACTTGGAAAAGCAGGTCTTGATGGATTCGCCGAAAGTCATTTGTGCTTACCACTATGATTGAAAAGGCGTACTGTACCGGAACCAATCTCTCTTGCATATTTAAGGTGAATTGACAGGCTCAACGCACACCGGCCCCTCGACCCTGCCTGATTTGATCGCCGGACTGACCGGGTAGGCGGACAGCAATTCCGGCCGGGAAGGCATCAGCATCGCCGTCAGCGCGGCCGTATCGTGGTTGCCCGGGTCGAGCCAAGCGTCGAACTGCTCGGGCGCCAGAATGGCCGGCATCCGGTCGTGTATCGGCGCCATGACCTGATTCGGGCCGGTGGTAATGATGCAGGTCGAAACGACCGTCTCGCCGTCTGGTGGCGTCCATGCGGCCAGTAGGCCAGTAGGCCAGTAGGCCAGCAAAGGCGAAAATGTCACCGGGGGCGGTTGGGTGAATGTAGTACGGCTGCTTCCTGCCCGCGACCGGCTACCATTCATAAAAACCATTGGCGGGTATCAGGCAGCGATGCTTGGCAAAGCTGGAACGGAACGCCGGTTTCTCCGCGACCGTTTCGCCCCGGGCATTGTTGAACTTGGCGCCGATGCTCGGGTCTTTTGCCCACGATGGAATCAAACCCCAGCGCACCAACTGCCCGACGCGGCCGGTGCCCGGCTTCTGCCGGATGACCGTGATGATCGACTGAGGCGCGATGTTGTAGCGTTCAGCGAAGTCCGGACACGAAAGCAGCTTGAAATGCTCGATCAATTCTCCGGCGGTAGCTTTCAGGGCATAGCGTCCGCACATTTCACAATTTCCCAGCCTTGTCTTTCTTCCCTAGAAATTTTTCCTTGATGAAGCCCGAAATGAAAGGTGCCAAAGGCCTGAGCGGGGGAGGCAATACCCAGGGCAGTCCGACGTCCAGTCCTTTGCCGAGCAACTCGGGAATATGTTCGGCCGCTGCCTCTGCCATCGATCTGCTCACACCAAGTCGAACCAGCAAATCGATCCCTGACTCGTTCAGTTTCTTCCGGTATTTCTTTGGGACACCGGCAATATCGATGAACCTGTTCCAGATACGCGTCAGTACCTGATTGAAGCCGCCGGTCGCCTCTGTTCCGAAGATCGCATGAGGCTCCCGGAGTCCGTGGCGCACGATGGCGTCCAATAAGGCTTTGCGGGACTTTCGCCGCAGCGGGCCGAAGCTTTTTTCAAATTTTCCGCCCTTGCTGAAGCAGGTTGCCACCACCTCCTTGTAGTCGAAGCCTCCCTCGGCGAACAGTATCGAATTTGCATCCGCCCACGCTGACATCGGTGTCTCGTTCTCGCACCCCGTTGCTACAAGGATTACGGGAATATTTCCCTGAGTCAGTTCATCCACGAAAAACTCGTAGTTCTTGTCGTGACCGTCGGTAATTCGGGGAATGCGAAACACATGCACAAGGATGTTGAATCCGTCCCTCGACTCAGCAAGGAGCTTAACCAGTTGCTCTGCTGCCTCCTTGGCCGGGACAGTTCCACTGGAAGACTCATTCAGACCGACTGTGTCGGTCAGGATGAAGGTATTGCCGCTGTCCTCGAAAGCGGCAAAGGTGTGGGTCTCAAAGGTATTGCCTCGCGCCGAGCTGTTGGCAGGCATCTCCTGCCCGGTCATTTCATTGCAGAGACTGGTTTTCCCTGTGCCTGTCGAGCCAAAGACCAGTACTCGATAAGTGGTCATGCTATTTTTCCTCAGAAGGATATGTCACGACGGCATCACACCAGTTGTACATACAGATGCCTCTGGAACCCACTGAAAACCTTCCCGATCTCTTCCGGCCTCCCGAGATTGGCAACCCCATCAGCAATGGAGTCATAGCCGACCAATCAGCCTTCTCTAGCGACGCATGGTTGCTCGGATGTCGTAAATCTCGTTTTTAGTTCCGAACGGAGCAACGATGAATCCATGCAGCGTAAGCATTGCAACCCGCTGGGTCGGACTTAGGTTGAGATGCCCATTCATTCGCTTGTTGTAGCCCGGGTACTGGCAACCCGAGAAAGTTACATCAAGGCTGAGTGAGTTTGGCCCAACAAAAGGCGAAGCCACCCCTTTCAACCTGCATTTGCTCTGCTCATCAATTCCCAATACTTTTCCTTGAGGGCTGATGGAAATGGTCATCGGCCCAACTGTATGAGCATCCTGGACGACGGCCCCGTTAATCTTTGCCTGAAATTGCGCGTCACCTCGCCAGTCGCCATAAGGTGTTCCATACGCGGTGTTCGCACTATCACCGATAACCTTGGGGGCGTTGCCAGTTGGAACTTCCGGTTTGGCCTCTGCAACGCATGGCCGGTCGGTAAAAACGGTTTTCCCGTTTTCAACGCACCGATACTGCGCCCATGCGCTCGGTGAGACAAGAAGCAGTGAAAGCCAAATAGTGTTCAATGACTTCATGTGCTAGTTCCTCACCCCTCTACAGGCTGGAAACCGCGAACACCCCCAAAAAGCCTTCCCGGCATTGCTGCCAGACTTGGCGGTTCGTTCCACCATCGAACTGCCGCACTTGGGGCAAGCGGGGGCGACACTCCCGGCACTTTGCGCCACTGGCTCTTTTTGAACCGCTGCGCTTCCTATCATCGCCCGCAATTTCCGGGCATCGACCAGCCTGATCGAGCGCCCCTCGGCAAACGCCTTCGCATCGTCCGTGAAAGCGCCTGATGCAACGACAAAGCCGCCGACTGCACGCTCGGCAGTCATCACCCCATAGAGTTCGCGCACTGTCGCTACACCGACCTTGCTGACCTTCCATTGCTTGCATTGCACCAGGTACTTATCGCTGCCCTGATGCAACTCCAGGTCGATGCCGCCATCCGGGCCGTCGCCGCCACGCTCGACGACGCGATAGCCTTCCTTACGGAAAGCTTCGGCGGCAAGGCCCTCAAATTCCTGCCAGGTCATCTTCTCCAAAGCGTTTGCGGCTGGATCGCTGGCAACCTGCCGATGCAATTCGCCTTGGCGGCGGCGCCGGGAAAACGAGATATATGAACCGAGCAGAAAGAAGATCGGCAGAATGTACTGGAACACACCTGCGACCATCGTACCGACGCCATGAGCCATGCTGTCCGCAACCGATTTACCTGCTGCCTTAAGTTCGACAGGGTTGAATGATAGAGACGCCCTTGTGGCGAAGTAATGCAGCACCCCATAGGCAATCACTGCCAGAACGATACCAGCCTGCCAAGGCATCTTCGCTGTGGTATCAACCAAGTCTTCAAATGCTGATGTTTTCTTTCGCGCCATAGTTCTCTGCCGATCGCAAGTCAAGAATTGTTGTCGGAGCTTCACTGCCCATGTGCGAAATCACGATGTCCTGAATCTTCGCCGGTTCGAACGCCACGTCCCAGCACCAGACGCCGAACCCGCCCCTGGCATTGACCGCCCGCACCCAGGCATCGAGCGCCGAGCGTTTGGCCTTGTTCTGGTCGCTGTCCTCGCCCTTGATCTCCAGCACCAGCGTCTTGCCGTTGCTCAGGCGGATGATGAAGTCCGGCACGAAGCGCCGGCGGCTGCCGTTCCACAGGTAGTGGATCTGGAAGCCCAGGTGGTCGTTCTTGGCGTAGGCGACGACTTCCGCCATTCCTTCCAGCACGTTGGCCGTGTAATGCTCCCAGGTGCTCGCCGACGACATGGCTGATCTGCGACTTGCCCGTCTCCATGCAGCGCTTGGTCGAGTACCAAGTGCGCATCGCGCGCGTCGAGCCGATCGGGTTTTCCTGATCGAACACCGGCTCCATCCGCTCGAAGTTGCGTTCATGGACGTGCGCCAGCACGTGCTGAACGATCCTGTCCATCGACAGCGCGATCAGGATGCGCTTGCGCAGCGGCTCCTGGTGGAACAGCGAGGGAATAGCGAGCCGATCGGACTCGAAAAACTGCTCGCTCAGCCGGATCAACTGGACCATCAGGTATTCGAGGTTGCCGGTGAAGTTGGGCTTCAACTCGGCGAACGCCTTGCGCGCGGCGACGAACAACAAGCGCTGCGGCCGGAATTCCTCGGGCAGCTTCTCCAGGTCGATCGACACCGCCTGCGACAAGTCCGCCGCGCCGCCCAAGGCCGGCGCCAGGTCGGCGCTGACGTGAATCTGTGCCGGATCGACCCTGAGAATCAGCATCTTTTGCCAGTCGACCGCAAGCACCGGCTTGACCACGATGTCCACGCGCAGGACGTTGGGCCAACTGATCTCCAGGGCGTTGCGCTCGGCCAGCGCCTCGATCTGCGTGCTGGGCTTCGGCGGCGGGGGTCCATCGCCGCCCCCGCCCGTAGGATTCGTCCTCGACATTGTCATCCCACCAATAGCGAGATTCAGGAATTAGTGCCCGCCGTGCTTTGGTGTAGGCATTCGCCCCGCCCTTGCGCAGGATCGCCGCCGCCTTTTTGGTTGCTGCCAGATCAAGCGCCGCGTACTGCTGGCTTTCGGCAACATTTTCCGGGGTCAAATCCAGCAGGTCGCGCACGTCGGTATCCTCGTCTGCCATCCTCCGCTCAAACGGTGCTGCCGATGACATCACCGACTTCGAGCTATTCGCTGCGCTCTTCAGTCCCTCGTTGATCTTCGCGCCTTCGGCCAGCAATACCCGCCGCTTGCGCCAGATGACCGTGGCCAGCTCTTCGATCAGGTGCCGTTCGGTCATGCCGGCCGGACGATGTTCGTCCAGCAGCGCGGCCAGCAAGTCGGCAAACTCGGCATGGTCTTCATGGGCCAGCACGACCAACCGGGACAGGATGGGTTTGGGGACGACAAAACCCTCCTGTAGCTCCTTTTTCATTTCGTCGGGTAAGTCCGGGCTGGCGTTGAGTGCAATTGCATCTCGGCATTCCCCGTCATGGTTCCCTGGCGGGTATATCCAGTCAACAAAACTCCGCAACTCGTCCAGAAAAACAAATACGCCAGCAGGCAGTCGTCTGGTGGATTCGCGCAACGGCTCATCGGTTTCGGGCTGGAAGTTGGATTCCGGGGCGATAGCATTGAGATATTCGATAGAGACAGGCTGGGCGCCGTTCTCGCCGATGCGGTACAGGCGCAGTAGCGGAATGCCGGGGACTGCCTCCTCTGCACGGCAGGCAGTGTGTGCGCTCAGTATCAACAGCGAGGGCGGTAAAGTTGCCTTGCCTGTTGATTGTTCGTGCCCTGCAACCCAGGGGATGGCGCGAACCGGCAATGCCTCGCGGCCATTAGTCGTGAATGTCAATTTCATTTTTTGCCATCTTCTGGCCACTTCCTTTGGGGCCGCTCTCCAAGCGGTGAAGGATCCCCGCGTTCGTCTGGTCAGACTAGGGGGCGGCGTTGCTCTTTACGCGGCCAGCCCCTCCTGGTGCGCTGCCTTCTTGCTGGCCTTCGGTTTCTTGATGGTGACAGAGGGTGCAAGCCCTGCCGTTGCGGCCATATCAATCAGGGTATCGAGAGAGAACAAATTGATTCGCCCGCGCATCAGGTCGGAAACTCGCGGTTGAGTCACGCCAAACAATCCGGCAGCGGTTGCCTGCGTTAGCCCTTCGGTCTTGAGCCACTTCTGCAATGCCATCATCAATTCAGAACGAACGCGCATGCTTGCCGCTTGCTGCGGGGTGTCCTCGATTGCATCCCAAACGCTGTTAAATCGCTGTTCGCTCATTTCTGTGCCTCCGTTAATTCCTTGAATCGCTTACGTGCCAGTCGAATATCGCGCTCGCTTGTTTGCTGTGTTTTCTTCTGGAAGCAATGCAGGACATAGACAGCATCGACCAGCTTTGCCAGATAGATAAGCCGAAACGCCCCGGCCTCGTCCCGGATACGGATTTCCTTGACCCCGCCCCCGATAGTCGTCATGGGCTTCCAGTCATCGGGTTCTTCGCCATGCTGAACCTTGTCTATCTGGTAGCCAGCTTCACGCTTGGCCCCTTCTGGAAAAGCTCGCAAGGCATCTATCGAGTCACCGCAAAACTCAACTGGCTTCATGGTCTGATTATATAAATAATTGTATAAACATCAAGCATTGATTACCCGCAATCCTGGCTTTTCTTCTTCGCTCGGCTGTTCAATTCCAGCCTGCTCCAATATCCAGCCCTCTATCTTGGTGTGCCACATGCGCAGCAGGTCAAGCGGACGAACGCGGTAATGTTTCTCGGCTGTGGCGCTTGGCTTGTGTCCCATGATTTGAGCGACGATGCCAACAGGTACCTCTAATCCGTAGGTCCAGAGTTCGAATCTCTGGCGCCCCACCAGGATAGTCAAGCACTTAGCCTCGGCCACAAGCCGGGGCTTTTTGCTTTCTTGTGCATTGGTTGCCGCATGGTTGTCGTTTGTGGCTGGTGAAAGGCAAAGATGGCCGCCGCCATAGCAAAGGCCACACCTTTCAGGGCCTGTAGCGCAGCTCGCTTGTGGCTGAGCAATCAAACCGCAGCGAGCCTTTCAACCGTATCCGGGAACTTCTCGACCGGACGAATCCGCAGTGCTGCCTGAGCAATGGGCTTGGCCCTGCCCTGCTCCCAGTTCTCCGAGGTGCGCGGCTGCCTGCGCAGGCAGCCGGCGAAGACGGGGCGGGACAGATGCAGGCGCTCGCGTAGCGTCACCAGTTCGTAGACCGTCACCTCCGGCAAGGGCTGAACCTCATCCCCCTTGCACAAAACCTAATTTGAGCCAGGCTTTTTTCAAGTCATTGCTGCAGTTCAGGAACGCGCTTTCAGCTCTTCGAGTCCGAGCGCAATGAAGGCAGCCAGCAATTTCAAAATCTCGCCAACGTCTTTACAAAGCCTGAACCGTTTGCCGCCGTTCACCGTCGCCGCGTGCGAACATCAGTCCACTGGAATGGCCACCCAGGCCACATTGAGGCGTGATTACGCCCCCACCAGCTCGGCAAGCGGGCCTGTCCGCTCGACCTGCTCCCGGAGCAGGAGCGGAACGACGATCGCGAGCTTGGCGAAGATCTTCGGGCTGACGGTCTCCTTCAGGTGCTGGGCGACCGCATCGGGTTGGCCTTGCCAGTAGTTGACCAGCTCCTCCACCGTCCGAATGCCGGCGCGGTCGACAAACTCCTCGAAGTCATTTTCAAGGTGCAGACGGAGCCTTGCCTCCCCGACCCACTGCTTGAGCTGCCGGTAACCGAAGCCGGTGCGCACCGCGAGGTCGATAGGCCTGGCATGACTAAGGTTCTCAATGTTGTCGAAACCCTCGCGATCCAGCCGCATCTCATGGTCGGAGCTCATCCCGGCGAGATCGGCGAGGGGCGTCCCGGCATATTTCGTCGGGCCGAACCCGAGCATCTTGTTCCCGAGCTTTTCGAGAAGAAATAAGGCACGATTGGGAAAATAGCCAAGGAAGAACGCGAGAAGGGGGAGGAAGCGAAGGAATCGCTCGCTATACGCTGCATCGGATACCGACCCGAAGACCTCCAGGGCTGGGAGAGCAAACGAAAGAACAAGGGCGAGGATGCTGCTGACGACCATCCGCAGACTGCCAGCCACATAGGTGTGCGGCGACAGGTCGAGGGTGAAGTAGGCGCGCAAGAGATACCCGATGAAATAGATGTAGGCGCCGAGAAAACCGAACTGAAAGGCGGTGAGACTGATGACGATCTGGTGATAGAACTTTGTCCGGTCGGTCGAATAAAACTCGACGAACGGGCCAAGGAGCAGCATGTTCGCTCCCTTTCCGTAATCGACGCCCTGACCCAACGGCTCTTTCGTCGTCAGTACTGAGCCGGAGCCCGTCAGCTCAGCGGTCCCATGCGCTCGCTCCACCTGGGAAACGGCGAGTGCGGCAGCGGACTCAACACTCTCCACGGGAGGGAAATAGGGCTTGAACAGGAGAATGATTAAGGCGCCCATGGTGATGACCAGTGTCAGGGCGGCCATGCTTCCCCAGTAGCGACGCAACCTGAACTGCAACGGGATCAGTCGCTTGATCTCCTCGCGATATCTCTCCAGCTCCTTGGGGCTGAAATCCCGCTCGATGCGCAGCCTCTTCACATCCTTCATGTTCGACACGTACATGACGGTGATCAGGGGCACGATGAGGATAGCCAGCAGAGCCAGGACGAGGTTGTACTGGAAGAAAAGCGGATCAAACCAGTTCATAGCCTCTTCGAAAGCGTTCCCGCCGGCCCAACAGGCGTCCATGGGGAGTGCAACAAGAGCCACGAAAGCCACCGGTACCAGGCTGATTCGCAGGCGGGACTCCAGGGTTCTCTCTGATCTAAGCATCTCGTGGCCCTCCACATTCCAGAATCCGGATGACGAGACAACGGACAGGCAACTCAAGACTACCTGACAAAGTATCGCTGGCCACGACAGACATGGTCAATCGAAGATTTTCTCCTGACACCCATCAACGGGCTCGAGCGCACGGACCGTTACCGACCGGTTCTGCAGGTCGATCAATTCCATTTCGCCGATGACATCGCCGATCTTGAGGATGGCGATGCGCACCTAGCCAGCAAATAGTGCGCTGACGTTGGCATACTGGCAATGCTGACGAGAGTCATGGAGTGGCGGATTCAAGTCTGAAGTGCGGCAGAGTGCGTGGTGGTGCCAGAGCAATGGCGTCTGCTCCGGGCAAGCGCGCGGCAACTATGATGCCAATCCCGTTTTCGACGAAACGCCCTTGCAACCTGTTCACGACATCAGGGCGCCTCAGTCCAGACGCGAGCTTTTGAGCATCGCTTCGAACTTCGTCGCGTAGGCGGCGATCTCGATAGCTTTGTCCTGTCCGTTGATGATGCGACGAGCCCCGACGTAATCGCAGCCAACTGCGTTAATGTAGGTTGCCAGCTTCTTGCCGGTGAACAGGCCGAGGCGCATGCCGGCCGACATGATGCGGTAAGCGGTTGCCGGTTCGAGAACCATCGCCGGCCGGTCGACGAAGGCAGTTCCGACGCCGATCGCCTGGCCGAGACGCAAGTAGTTCGCACGGCCAGTAATCTGTACATAGCCGCGCCCCTTGAAGCGCAGGCCGTCACCCTTCTTGGTGTTGCCCAGGCGCGTACCCAGCGTCGTGCCGGTCTCGTACTTGGCGAAATAGGAGTCAGCACCAAACTCGGTGATCGGGGTGAAGGTGTTCGCGCACTCGTGCTTGATGGTCGCCAGCATGTAGGCCACCCAGCGGTCTTCGTCGATTTCAGGGTCAATCTGCGCAAACCCAAGGATCTGGTCGATACCCTGAAACTGCGATGCGTTAAGTTTCGCGAAAGACTTTTGGTAAGCGGTTGCGAAGGCTTGATGGTCGTAAAACATGAATATCTCCTTTGGGTTGGATAGCGGGATGGGAACGAGTCTGCATTGTCAGCGGTCGGAGGTTGGCAGCGCCGGCCAGGCGGCCGGGCCGCTCACGCCAAGCGATTCGGGGCAGGTGAACACAGCCGCCAGACCGACCACGCGCAACGCGCCGCGTTCCAGCGCGTAGCGGGTTCGTGTGCCGCAGTCGCCTGGTGCCCGAAAGCGGTTGAGGATTTCCAGTTCGGCCCTGGTGCTGTGCGGCTGCGCCAAGACCGTCAGGTCGCCCCACACAACGACCTGCTCGCTTAGTTCAAAACTCGCCGGCGCGCCCAAGTGTTCGGCCGCGATGGGCCAGCGTAACAGGGCGCCGACACCTTGGCCGGGATGCGCAATCCACAGCTGTGCTGCCCAGAAACTGCCCTGGTAGGCGCCTTGGGCGCAAGTGGCCTGGACCAGCCAGCTTCCGTCGGCAAGAGCCAGGCGGATGAGACCAGCGGTGCCATCACTGTCGCGGTTGGCGTCTTCGCAATCGGCATCCCAAGCCGTGCCGCCTCGCGCCACCGGCGGACCGTTCACAAGTAGCGTGCGCAAGACGCCCCGCAGTGCGACGGCCTCATCTAGGCCACTGCCTGCGATGAGCACGCGAAATAGGGCGGGAGGCAACGCCACCACCTCCTGTTCCTCGGCCGATGCGGCCTGCGCGGCAGCCACGAGGAACAGCGTACCGAGTTGCCGCAGCGCAGAAGCCAGAAGATTTCGATTGCGCATCGGCTTGTCCTCGAGCAAGGAGGCGGTGTCCCGCCTAATGGTGTAAGAGGTCTTCAGGAGGTCATCGACTTCGGTGTAGCTGGACTGCCAGTCAGACTGTCACGGCGGACAAGCTGATGCCGGGATTGTCGCCGACCTCGGCCAAGGTTTCCAGCGTCATGTAACGACGTTGCAAGTCACACTCGTCGCTCTGCTCGATCTGGAGCACCCCGACCAGGCGGCAAATGGCCGGTTCATTGGGGAAGACGCCGACCACGTCGGTCAGTCTCTTGATCTCGCCATTGAGGCGTTCCAGCGGATTGATAATGTGGATCCTGGCCCGATGCTTCTTCGGAAGAAGCATGTGGGCCAGCCCATCGTGCTCGAAGTCATCCATCAGTCAAGCGATCTTCGGGACGCGCTCACGAACCAAATCCGTCACGGTTTGCCACTGTTCATGTCCCGCCTGCTCAGTCTCCTGCGCGAAGATGGTAACGATCTTGGCCGAGCCCAACCGCTGGGCGAGGGTCTGAATCCTCCTCTGTGCGCCGCATTGCACACCGACGACCACTCGGCCACGATCGAAGTCGCGCCACACGCAGCGGTCGGAAACGAGACTTTTGTGGTCGCTTTTTAACGTTGTGCCATAGCGGGTATTGCACGATGCGAATTGCGTTTTTATAATACGAAATATTGTCTAGGTGTAAACACGGGTTTGCGATCCAGGCCCAACGCGACACAATTGCGTTAAAGTTGTCTTGCTCAACAGGCAGGACATGACTAGAACCAACTTTGGAGACAAACGATGGCCGACCAGCAGAATGCACAGCCCGACCCGATGGATACCGACCCTCAAGAAACCCGTGAATGGGTGGAAGCGCTGGACGGGGTCATCGCCCAGGAGGGCCCCGACCGCGCCCATTTTCTGATCGAGAGGGTCATCGGCCAGGCGCGCGAGGCAGGAATCAATCTTCCCTACTCCGCCAATACCGAATACATCAACACGATTCCGGTCGACCAGCAGCCCAAGTACCCCGGCGACGGCGACATGGAGATCAAGATTCACTCCTACATCCGCTGGAATGCGATGGCAATGGTCGTCCGCGCCAACAAGGGCACCAACGTCGGCGGCCACATCGCCTCGTTCGCCTCGGCCGCCGCGCTTTACGACGTCGGCTTCTCGCATTTCTGGAAGAGCATCGAGCACGAAACCGGCGGTGACCTGATCTTCTTCCAGGGCCACTCGGTGCCGGGCGTCTATTCCCGTGCCTTCATGCTCGGCCGCCTGACCGAAGATCAGATGGACAGCTTCCGCCAGGAAACCGGCGGCAAGGGCATCTCATCCTACCCGCACCCCTGGCTGATGCCGGACTTCTGGCAGTTCCCGACCGTCTCGATGGGCCTCGGCCCGATCCAGGCGATCTATCAGGCGCGCTTCATGAAGTACCTGGCGAGCCGCGGCCTGATCGACGCCGCCAAGGCCGAACAGCGCAAGGTCTGGGCCTTCCTCGGCGACGGCGAGACCGACGAGGTCGAATCGCTCGGCGCCATCAGCATGGCGGGCCGCGAGAAACTCGACAACCTGATCTTCGTCATCAACTGCAACCTGCAGCGCCTCGACGGTCCGGTACGCGGCAATGGCAAGATCATCCAGGAGCTTGAATCGGAGTTCCGCGGCTCGGGCTGGAACGTCATCAAATTGGTCTGGGGCACCCACTGGGACGCCCTGTTCCTCCGTGACAAGAAGGGCATCCTCAAGAAGCGCATGATGGAACTGTGCGACGGCGAGTACCAGACCTTCAAGGCCAAGAATGGCGCCTACGTTCGCGACAATTTCTTCAACACACCAGAACTAAAGGAACTTGTCGCCGACTGGACCGACGACGATGTCTGGCAACTGAACCGCGGCGGCCACGACATATTCAAGATCTTTGCCGCCTACGACCGCGCCGTGAAGCACAGGGGCGCGCCGACGTTGATCCTCGCCAAGACGATCAAGGGCTTTGGCATGGGCCAGGCCGGCGAGGCAATGAACATCTCCCACCAGCAGAAGAAGATGGACAAGGAGCAGATCGGCCGCTTCCGTGACCGCTTCAGCCTGCCGGTAGCGGACGATCAACTGGAAAAGCTGCCCTACCTGAAGTTTGCGGAAGACTCGGAGGAATACAAGTACATGCGCCAGCGCCGCATGGACCTTGGCGGCTTCCTGCCGCAGCGTCGGCGCAAGGCCGAGCCGTTGGCCATTCCGCCGCTCGACAAGTTCGATGCTCTGTTAAAGGCTTCCGGCGAAGGACGCGAGTTGTCCACGACGATGGCCATCGTCCGCATCATGAACATGATGTTGAAGGACAAGAACGTGGGCAAGAACGTCGTGCCCATCGTCCCGGATGAATCCCGCACCTTCGGTATGGAAGGGATGTTCCGCTCGGTCGGCATCTGGAACCAGCAAGGCCAGAACTATGTCCCGGAGGACCATGACCAGCTGATGTTCTACAAGGAATCGAAGACCGGCCAGGTATTGCAGGAGGGCATCAACGAAGCCGGCGCGATGAGCGACTGGATCGCTGCCGGCACATCCTATTCCGTGCATAACGTACAGACCATACCGTTCTACATCTGCTATTCGATGTTTGGCCTGCAGCGCACTCTCGACCTCTGCTGGGCCGCCGGTGACCAACGCGCCCGCGGCTTCCTGATCGGCGGCACCGCCGGGCGCACGACGCTGAACGGCGAAGGCCTCCAGCACGAGGACGGCCACAGTCTGATTCTCGCCAACCTGATCCCGAACTGCATTTCCTACGACCCGACCTTCCAGTACGAAGTCGCCGTTGTCGCCCAGGACGGCATGCGACGCATGTTCCAGGAGCAGGAAGACGTCTTCTACTACATCACCGTGATGAACGAGAACTACGAGCACCCGGAAATGCCGGCGGGCGCTGCGCCCGACATCGTCAAGGGGATGTACCCCTTCAGGAAGGCAGCCAAGAGCAAGGGGCCGCGGGTACAACTGCTCGGCTCCGGCACCATCTTCCGTGAAGTCATCGCCGCCGCCGATCTGCTCAGGAAGGACTGGGGTGTCGAAGCCGACCTGTGGGGATGCCCGAGCTTCAACGAACTGGCACGCAACGGTCAGGACGTCCAGCGCTGGAACCTGCTGCACCCGCTCGAAGCACCAAAATTGTCGCACGTCGAGAAGAAACTGAAGGATGCCAAGGGTCCGGTTATCGCCGCGACCGACTATATCCGCATGTTTCCCGAGCAGATCCGCCCCTTCGTCAAGGCGCCGTACGTCACCCTCGGCACCGATGGGTTCGGCCGCTCCGACACCCGTGAGAAATTGCGCCACTTTTTCGAGGTCGACCGCCACTGGGTCACGCTGGCCGCCCTCAAGGCGCTGGCCGACAACGGGGAGATCGAACGCGAGAAGGTCGCTTCGGCTCTGGTCAAGTACGACCTTGACCCGAACAAACCCAACCCGCTGTCGGTCTGATCAGGGAGAAACGACATGAGCCAGATCAGTGAAGTCAAGGTCCCCGATATCGGTGATTTCTCCGACGTGCCGGTCATCGAACTGTTCGTCAAGGTTGGCGACAGCATCAAGGTCGACGACGCGATTGCCACGCTGGAATCCGACAAGGCAACGATGGATGTTCCTTCCACAGTCGACGGCGTAGTCAAGGAAGTTCTCGTCCAGCTTGGGTCCAAGGTCAGCGAAGGCTTTGTGCTGATCAAGGTCGAAACGGGTGCTGCTGCAGCGCCCATCGCGCAAGCCGCTGCGCCGGCGCCTGCCGCCGCTCCGGCAACTGTTCCGACTGCTGGCGGCGGCCTCGTTGAAGTGATGGTGCCGGATATTGGCGATTTTTCCGACGTGCCGGTCATCGACCTGTTCGTCAAGGTCGGCGACACCATCAAGGTCGACGACGCCATCGCCACCCTGGAATCCGACAAGGCGACCATGGACGTGCCCTCGACTGTTGCCGGCACGATCAGGGAAGTGTTGGTCAAACTGGGCTCCAAGGTCAGCGAAGGCGCCGTCCTGATCAAGGTGGAAAGCACCTCGGCCGCTGCCGCGCCTGCTCTGGCACCTGCTGCTGCCCCGGCACCGGTTTCTGCCCCGGCAGCAGCGTCGA
The DNA here is from genome assembly GCA_016714975.1 of Candidatus Dechloromonas phosphorivorans. Classification (GTDB taxonomy): domain Bacteria; phylum Pseudomonadota; class Gammaproteobacteria; order Burkholderiales; family Rhodocyclaceae; genus Azonexus; species Azonexus phosphoriphilus. Next base: position 432,728 of record JADKBR010000003.1, read on the forward strand.
CCCTGGGGCCAGCCGCTGCTTCCACGGTCGCAGCAGCCGCACCAGCAGCACTGGCGCCCGCCCTGCCGGCAGGCAGCAAGGTGCACGCGTCGCCGTCGGTGCGTGCCTATGCCCGCGAACTCGGCGTCGATCTGAGCAAGGTGCCGGCGACCGGCCCCAAGAACCGCATCGTCAAGGAAGACCTGACCCGATACGTCAAGGGCGTCATGGCGGGTGCCATTGCCAGCCCGGTGGCCGCGGCGACGGGGGGCGGCGGGCTCGATCTGCTGCCGTGGCCGAAGGTCGATTTCGCCAAGTTCGGCGAAGTCGAGGTCAAGCCACTGTCGCGCATCAAGAAGATTTCCGGCCAGAACCTCTCGCGCAACTGGGTCATGATCCCGGCCGTGACCTATCACGAAGACGCCGACATCACCGACCTCGAAGCCTTCCGCGTCCAGTTGAACAAGGAAAACGAGAAGTCCGGCAACAAACTGACCATGCTCGCCTTCCTCATCAAGGCTTGCGTGAAGGCGATGCAGCGCTATCCGGAATTCAACGCTTCGCTCGACGGCGACAATCTGGTCCTGAAGAAGTATTTCAACATCGGTTTCGCGGCCGATACACCGAATGGCCTGGTCGTGCCGGTGATCAAGAACGCCGACAGAAAGGGCGTTTTCGAGATTGCCAGGGAAAGCGGCGAACTGGCAGGGCAGGCTCGCGAGGGCAAGCTGAAGCCGGCCGACATGTCGGGCGCCTGCTTTACGATTTCGAGCCTGGGCGGCATCGGCGGCACCTATTTCGCGCCGATCGTCAATGCACCGGAGGTCGCCATCCTCGGCGTCAACAGATCGTCACTGAAGCCCGTCTGGGACGGCAAGCAATTCGTGCCGCGCCTGATCCTGCCCATGTCGCTGACCGCCGACCATCGCGTTGTCGACGGCGCGCTGGCCACCCGCTTCAACGTCTATGTCGCCGAACTGCTGGCCGACATGCGTCGCATGATCGTTTAAGGGGAATGCGATGAGTCAGCTTATTGAAGTCAAAGTCCCCGATATTGGCGATTTCGCCGATGTGCCGGTCATCGACCTGTTCGTCAAGGTCGGCGACAGCATCAAGGTGGATGATGCGATCGCCACGCTGGAATCCGACAAGGCGACGATGGATGTGCCTTGCACGGTCGACGGTGTGGTGAAGGAGGTTTTGGTCCAGTTGGGCAGCAAGGTCAGCGAAGGCTTGGTGCTGATCAAGGTGGAAGCCGGTGCTACGGCCACTGCTGCACCCGTTTCTGCGCCTCTCACCGCGTCGACCCTGGGGCCAGCCGTTGCTTCCATGGTCGCAGCAAACGCACCGGCGCCGGTCGCTGCCAGCCACGCCGGCGGCGCCGACCTGGAATGCGAAATGCTGGTCCTTGGTGCCGGCCCCGGTGGCTATTCTGCCGCCTTCCGCTCGGCGGATCTCGGCATGAAAACGATCGTCGTCGAGCGTTACGCAACGCTGGGCGGTGTTTGCCTCAACGTCGGCTGCATTCCGTCCAAGGCCCTGCTGCACGTTGCCGCAATCATGGAAGAAGCAGAGCACGCCAGCGACCTTGGCGTCACCTTTGCAGCCCCGCAGGTCGATATCGACACGCTTCGTGCCCACAAGGACAAGGTCGTCGGCAAGCTGACCGGCGGACTGGCCGGCATGGCCAAGGGGCGCAAGGTCGACATCGTGCGCGGCTATGGTTCCTTCATCGACGCGCACCACATCGCGGTCGAAGAAA
>JADKBR010000004.1 GCA_016714975.1 Candidatus Dechloromonas phosphorivorans
TGGCGCAAGGCGGTGGCGGTAGGATCACCCGTCTGGCGGCGGGCCTGGGAAGTCGTGCTCATGGTGACGTCAGATCCTTTTGCAGGACGCGATTCGCACACCGTGTTTGACCGTGCCCGGCCGACCCGCCTTCTTTCGGGTTGACAAACGAGCAGAATGGCCCACCCGGCGCTGTCGTGTCATCATGGTTCCGGCCGCGCGGCGCTCGGCGATCGGTAGATTAAAATCTGGACCAGATGCAGGCAGCGACCCCCGTCCACCAGGAGATATCGTGCTGATCGGCGGACACAGCCATGTCGGCGTGCTCCACAGGTTCGCCATGAAGCCGCTGCCCGGCGCGCGGCTGGCGGTGATCTGCACCGATACCGACACGCCGTATTCAGGCATGTTGCCGGGCTACATCGCCGGGCGTTACGCGTTTGACGAGGTGCTATCGACCTGCGCCGGCTGGCCGAATTTGCCAGGGGCGCGCTATTACCGTGACGAAGTGGTCGGCATCGACCGTGGAGCGGGCAAGGTGCTGTGCCGCAACCGGCCGCCGGTGGCCTCCGATGCCTTGTCGATCAATATCGGTTCGCCGCCGCAACTGGCGGGAGTTGCCGGGGCTGCCGAGCATGCCGTGCCGGTCAAGCCGATACGCCGCTTCAACGAACGCTGGCTGGCGTTGCTGGCGCGCATCTGCCTGGCATCCCAGGCCGACTGTCATCGCCGTCGTCAGGGCCGGGGCGGGCGGTGTCGAACTGACACTGGCCATGCAATACCGTCTGCGGAATGAACTGGCAGTGCTGGGCCGCGATCCGGATGAGCTGCGGTTTCACCTGTTTTCAGCCGCCCGCAGATTCTCGCACGCACAACAGCCAGTCCGCCGGGCCTTCGGCAGCGTGCTGGCCGAGCGCGGCGTGGTCGTGCATCGGTGTGCCGAGGTCACCCGGATGACGGCCGGACAATTGCAGACCCGATCGGGTGAGGTGCTGGATGCCGACGAAATCGTCTGGGTCACCCAGGCGGGCGGCGCCCTCTGGTTGCGTGAAAGCGGGCTGGCGCTAGACGACCGGGGTTCGTCGCGTTCGCGACACCTTGCAGACCGAGACCGACCCGCTGATCTTCGCGGCCGGTGACTGCGCGGCCATGATCGAGCATCCGCTGGAAAAGGCCGGGGTCTTCGCTGTGCGCATGGCCAGGCCGCCGCTGGCCGAGAACCTGCGGCGGACGCTCCTGCATCAGCCACTGATCCACTATCGTCCGCAGCAACGCTGGCTGGCCCTGATCAGCACCGGCGACCGCCACGCCATCGCCTCGCGCGGCAACTTTTATTCCCGGGGTGATCTGGTCTGGCGCTGGAAGGACTGGATCGACCGCCGCTTCATGCGCAGATTCACCGAGCTGACACCCCGGACGATGGCGGCTGCCGCATCCGGCGAGGCCATTGCGCTCGAGGAGCATGAGCGGACCGTGGCCATTCCGGCGATGGCCATGCGCTGCGGTGGTTGCGGGGCCAAGGTCAGCGCCGCCGTGTTGTCGCGGGCGCTGGCCGGCGTGCCTGCCAGCGAGCGCGACGATGTCCTGATCGGGCTGCACGCGCCGGACGATGCCGCCGTGGTGCGAATTCCGGCGGGCAAGGCCAGTGTGCAGACGGTCGATTTCTTCCGCGCCTTCATCGACGACCCATGGCTGTTCGGACGGATTGCCGCCAACCATGCCCTCGGCGATATCTTCGCGATGGGCGGCGAGGCGCAGACCGCCACCGCCATCGTCACCGTGCCGCCGGGGCTTGATGGCAAAGTCAGGGGACACGGTCTTCCAGATGATGGCGGGCGCCGCTTCGGTGCTCGAGGAGGCCGGCTGCGCGCTGGTCGGCGGATACCGGCGAGGGCCAGAGCTGGCGCTGGGCTTCGCCATCAACGGGCTGATCGACGACTCGCTGGCCCACGTCATGCGGAAGGGCGGGATGAAGGCCGGCGACAGCCTGATCCTGACCAAGCCGGTCGGTACCGGCACCCTGTTCGCTGCCCACGCCCGCTTGCAGGCTGCGGGGCGCTGGATCGATGCCGCGCTGGAGTCGATGCAGGTTTCAATCGTGCTGCTGCGTCGTGCCTGATCGCGCACGGGGCGACCGCCTGCACCGACGTGAGCGGCTTTCGGCCTGCTTGGCCATCTGCTCGAAATGACCCGCGCCTCCCGTGTCGATGCCGAACTCGAACTGGCAGCGCTGCCCATCCTCGATGGTGCGGTCGACACCGTCGCGGCTGGCATTTTCAGCTCCTTGCAACCGGCCAATCTGCGCCTGGGGCGTTCCGTCCGTAATACGGAAAGCTTCGTTGGGCACCCGCGCTACCCGCTGCTTTTCGACCCGCAGACCGCCGGTGGCCTGCTTGCCAGCGTCCCGGCCGGATCGGTCGACGCCTGCCTGGCGGCCCTGCACGCGCTGGGCTACGCCCAGGCCACCCGCATCGGCCACATCCTGCCAGCAAGCGAGGTGACCGTGCCAATCGCGCTGGTCGGATAGAAGGGGGTCACTCTTTCGACCCCGAGTAGCCCGCCGATGTCCTTTCCGGTGGCGCTTCGCCTGGCTGCCCGGCCATTCCCTTGTCGCCCCAGATCGCGGCGACCCGCGCATCGCGGCCGCAAACGGCGCGGTAATAGCTGTAGCGCAGCGGGTTCTTCTTGTAATAGTCCTGATGGTATTCCTCGGCGCGCCAGAAGGCGGTGGCGGGGGCCACTTCCGTGTAGATGATCTTGAATCGCCCGCTCGCCAGCAGTGCATCACGACTGGCTTCGGCGACTTCGCGTTCGGCTTCGTTCTGCCAGTAGATGCCGCTGCGGTAGGGCGTTCCAGTGTCGCAGAACTGGCGATCCTTGACGGTCGGGTCGATGTGGCGCCAGAAGTATTCGACCAGTTGCCCGTAGCTGATCTTCTCCGGGTCGTAGTGAACCCTGACGGCTTCGGCGTGTCCCGTGTTGCCAAAGCTCACGCTTTCGTAGCTCGGGTTCTCCGTCCAGCCGGCGGTGTAGCCCGATTCGGCCTCGAATACGCCAGGCAGCTTTTCAAAGTCCTGTTCCACGCACCAGAAGCAGCCGCCGGCAAAGATCGCGGTGGCCCCGGCGCCGCTGTATGCCTGCGTCGATTCCATCGGCTGCGACTGGGCACGGACCGTGACTGCGAGAACGGCGATGGCTGCGGTCAACGGCAGAAAACGGCCGATTTTCATGTCCGCAGTTCCGGCAAAGCGGCGCCCTGAACCACAAAGCCGAGGGCGACCCCGTTGTTGCAGTAACGCTTGCCCGTCGGTTTGGGGCCATCGTTGAAGACGTGCCCCTGATGTCCGCCACAGCGCGAGCAATGGTATTCGGTGCGCGGATAGATCAGCTTGAAATCGGTCGAGGTGCCCACGGCGCCGGCAATCGGCTGCCAGAAACTCGGCCAGCCGGTGCCGCTTTCGTACTTGTGCGCGCTGTCGAACAGCGGCTGGTTGCAGGCGGCGCAGATGTAGGTGCCGGCCCGCTTCTCGCTATTCAAAGGGCTGCTGCCGGAACGCTCGGTGCCTTCCTCGAAGAGCACCTTGAATGCGTCGGGCGCGACCAGCTTGCGCCATTCGTCAGGGGTCTTCGTCAGCGGAAACTTCTCGCCCGCAGTCGCCGGGCCGAAGGGCAGGGCCGATGCGGCGAGCAAGCCGCTCATGCGTGTAATCCAGTTGCGACGGGTCATTGTTTTCTCCAGGGGTATCCACTGTGGCGCAGTGCTCGATGATTTTGATCGCCTGATGATTAGTCGTCGGAAGCGGCCAGATACTTACAAGAGATCACGGCCAATCAAGGCGTTCGGCAAGCGCTGGGGCGAGGGGTTCCCGGAACGTGGTGGGCCGATACTGAACGGAGGTTGTGCGCGCACGCCGTGAAAGCTGTCGATGATCGCGGCCATCTCGCCGTGGGGTGAGGTACGGTTCGAGGCTTCCGAAGGGACGACAACTGGCGGCGGTCTTCCGCGCACGCTGATGAGCGCCTCTAATTCGAGCTCCGGAAATACTTCCAGGCCAGTTCGACCCCGGAGACCAGCAGGTCGCCGATGTCGAGGGAATCGACGGTATTCGCCTTCTTTTCGCGCTGGCGGCGCAGGCGATCCTTTTCGGTCATCAGGATGGCGTCGGCCAGCATCTCGACGTCGGGTGGCGCCGTGCGTTTGACCTCGGCCTGCTGGTAGCTGGCAAGAGCCTGTTCGACGGCCTCCGGGTCGAGGATGGCGATCGGCGATCGGCAATGGCCGCAGGCGTTGTCCTGGCGGATATCGATTGGCGCGCCGCAACTGGTGCAGCGGACCACCCCTACCTTTTTTCTCAGTTCATTGATCTCGCTTGCGGTCAACTGTCGCACGAAGCCCTTTTCGATCATGAACTGGGCAAAGGTGGTGAACCGGCCATGCTTCTGCAGGCAACGGTGGTAATTGAAACGGCCACCCTTGGCGAGGTCGAGTCCGTGCAGCAGGCGCTCATGGCAGCGCGGGCAGTCGAGGACGGCGTTCACCGGCAGGCGCTGGTCGTCGCGGTGTTCGTGGATAAGCTTGAACAACTCGATGATGCCGCCCGGCGTGATCTGCACGCTCTCGAACTCGTCGAACCAGATGCCATGGCAGGCAAAGCAGAGATCGATTCCGACCTCGCCAAGCAACTGGCGCTCGAACGTCTTCTGCACCATCGGCTGGTGGCAGGAAGGGCAGGGAGTGGTCGGGTTCATGCGGGGCGGATGGTTCCGAGCTTGAGTTTGACGCCCTTCTTCATCTTGCCGACGACGTGCATTTCGCAGGCCTTGCAGTCGAATTTGAGGATCAGCTTTTCGTTGCCGTTGATCAGCGTCATCGGGTCGGGCTTCAGGTGTTTCATTTCCTTGGGGCACAGGTTGAAACTGTAGCGCAGGCAGTGGCGGGTAATCATCAGCGAGACCATGCCTTTTTCGTGATTTGCCTCGTAGGCGTCGGCGATCAGCTTGACGCCATGTTTTTCGTAGAACTGGCGCGCCTTGGCGTTGAAGACGTTGCCGAGGTAGGTCAGTTCCTCCTGCGGGTAGGGCACGGGATTTGCGGCCGGTTTGGCGCGCGGCGGGCGCGGATGGCTGGCGATGCGGGCGGCTTCGAGCTTGTCGGCGGCTACGCGGCGCATGGCGTTGATTGTGGCGGTCGGCAGGAACCAGGCCTGGGAGAGTTGGAGCGCGACGGGTTCGGCGCAGAACATCGTGTTGCCGATTTGACCAGTTGCTCCTGCAGCGTGGCCATCGCCCGTTCCGCATTCCTGGCGATTTCCTTGCCGTGGGGCAGGTCGACCGCAACCGAGACGCCATCCTCGTCAGTCAAGGTCAGGCCGAAGCCATCTGCGGTTTCGGCGAAGACCGGCTTGATCGATATCCGGCGTTCGGCGGATTCCTGCTCCAGCGCCCGCTCGAATTCCTGATCGCGATTGCGGAAAAGCGTCGTGCCGGCGGTCAGTTCCACCGGCATTTCGGCCGGGAACAGCCGGTTGCCCTCGGCGCGGTTGATGCGCAGGCCGAGCACTTCGCCGCGGGCGTCGTAGAAGCAGACGCCGTCGCCGTTGTGGATCGCCTGATCGGCAACGACCGTAAACCAGCCGGAGCCGATTTCGCCGACTTCACCGACCGGCTCGCCGACGAAGGCGGGCGAATCGAAGGTGCCGATGTCATCCTGGCGGTCGTTGGCGAAGTAATCGGTATAGCCGCGGTTGAAAGTTTTGTCCGGCTGCGGCCTGAAATTGAAGGCGCTCTTGCCGGAGGAAGCGCGGGTGAATTCGGGGTTCTCAGCGATCAGCTCGTCGAGCAGGGTGCGGTAATGGGCGGTGATGTTCTTGACGTAGGAGAGGTCTTTCAACCGGCCCTCGATCTTGAACGAACTGACCCCGGCACGGGCGAGCGCCAGAATGTTATCGGTCTGGTTGTTGTCCTTCATCGACAGCAGGTGCTGGTTCTCGGTGATCGTCTTGCCTTTGTCGTCGAGCAGCGGTCCCGGCAGGCGGCAGGCTTGCGAACATTCGCCGCGATTGGCGCTGCGCCCGCTGTGGGCGTGGCTGATGTAGCACTGGCCGGAGTACGCGACGCAAAGAGCGCCGTGAACAAAATATTCCAATGCAACAGTGGTTTGCGACGATATGTTAATAATGTCGTTCAAGCTTAGTTCGCGCGCCAGAACGACCTGCGAGAAACCGGCGTCTTCGAGAAAACGGACCTTTTCCGGGCTGCGGTTGTCGGTCTGCGTGCTGGCGTGGAGCTGGATCGGCGGCAGATCCATCTCGAGCAGACCCATGTCCTGGATGATCAGCGCGTCGGCACCGGCTTCGTGGATCTGCCACGTCAGCCGGCGGGCGTCCTCCAATTCGTTGTCGTGCATGATGGTATTCAGGGCAACGAAGACCTTGGCCCGGTAGCGGTGGGCGAATTTTGACAAGCATTCAATTTCGCTGACATCGTTGCCGGCGCCGTAGCGGGCGCCAAAGGCCGGGCCGCCGATATAGACGGCATCGGCGCCGTGCTTGATCGCCTCGATGCCGAAATCGGCATTCCTGGCAGGTGCCAGGAGTTCGAGGGGGTGGTCAGGGCGAGCCATTATTCCGTAGTGCTTCCGCCATTGAACATGAGCGCCGATTCGATAGGGCTGATCTTGCCTTGAACAAGCACACCAATTTCAACGGCGGAGAATTCCGCCCTTCATCGGTCTGCCAGCCGCAGGAGGCAGACAAGCCGCCCAGCCAGAGATTGGAGTCCGTGACTTCGTGAGCTTTTCTTGTACCGCGTCCCGGGACACCAACGATCTCGGAACTTTCGAAAGACAGGGCTGGCTTCACTCAGTGGGGCGGGAAAACTCTGGCGATGAATGCAGAAATCACTTACCTGATTCCAGAGGGTGGTTCCTGGGAGGTGCATTCATCAAGGCGAGGCACACACAAGCGCCTATGGCCTGCCTCGCCGCCTGCCCGGTAATGGCAAGTGTCGGATTGATGCGGTTGACGCTGAGTAACCGGCCAAAACATACCTCGCCAACAACCCCCAGCGCGGACGCGCCGGAGCGACGGCCTTGACATGGAATCCACATGTCGACAACGCAATGCGCCACGTCAGCACCTCAAATCGCCCGGAACTCGATCATGTCCGCCTGCCAACTGAACAAGGCGATGGCATCGACAAACGATGCCATCTCCAGTTGCGCTGCGACCTGAAACCCTTCACATGCCTGCTGAAGAGTTCTTCTGGGCTCAATCAAGCATTAGCGGTGGCGATCAATGCACAGAGAACGTGAATTGCCCGTTTGACCCGCAGAAGGTAAGGCCCCCAGTGGGGCGTTCGTCCTTCACCTGATAGGTGTAAGCGCTGCCACCGGTGTAGGTATGGGTGATGGTATCGCTACCCGGCCCAGTACTTTGCACACGCCAAGTCCCAACCGTTTCAGCAGGGTCCGCCACGGTCCCGGAGTGCTGCTCGATAAGGGCGCCACTGGCCTGATGGAGTTCCTGCCACTGACAGCCACTGCCGGTACAATTGGCAGGAGAGCGCGCAATCTTGCCACTCAGAAGAGTCGTGATGTTACCCGCGATCATGTACGGAGCGCCACAGGCTCCAACGGCACTTCCGGCCCCGCCCGCGAACAGGGCAAAGAGAGCAATAAACTTCTTCATCAAATTTTCTCCTGTTGCAGCGCCCTATGGACGCCGCAGTTAAATTCCCGCCCAAGAAACAAGACCCGGAACCCGAATCGCCATCATCAAACGACAGCGGAAAGGCCGCAGTGAGCGAGGCGTGCGCCAGCCAGTACTATAAAGCATATTTCGCGCCAAAGAATCAATGGCGATGCAGAACAATAGGTTACGCACGGGCGTCTCTCGGGACGATGCCGTCTCTGTAAAGAATTCCGACAGAGACGGCATTCTAGTCTCGCGTGGGCAACGACAGTCTTGCGCAACGCCAGCACATCCAGATCACCAGCAGGAATAATAGTAGCAGTCGCGGACTATCGACAAGGCTATCGAGCGTCCCGATCACAAGAAATCCGGCTCCGGACGCCAGGAGGACTCCCGCCACGATATTTCCTCGCCAGGCTTGTTGGCCGGCACGCCAAAGCCCTGGCATTACAAAAAGGCCAAACGCGATGACGCCCAGCCAGCCTTGATCGAACAGGATCTGTAGTGGCAGGCTCCAGATGTGCCAGGGAAGGTCGTTGTCCACCGAGAAAAACCAGTTGTCAAGTTTCTTCGAGAAGTCACCATTTGCAACAAGGTCTTGACCGACATCGCTGGTGAGGCGGATATCATCAATGTCTACCGTTGCCATCCGGCTTGTGTTGGTGATCGAAAACTTGGTGGGGCGGCGCGCGTACCAAGGTTCCTGCCCGACGTCTCCGGATGGAATGCGAATCTTCAAAGTCTGCCAGTTTCCATCTCCATTGAAACTGTAAGACGCGCTACTGCAATTCGCGGAGGTCAGCAGCCACTTCTCGCAGATCGATACGGTCACTTGAGAATCCCGCTTGGCGCTGCGACCCTTCATTTCAACCGTGTAGTCAGTGCCGGGTTGCACCGAAACAAACTGTTCGACGTACAGCGGGCTGCCGGCTCCCAGCCTGAGAAATGTATTGTCCGCGTCGCTTCCCAGCCAGTATGGGCCAGCCTTGGTCTCGTCACTGCGCCAGAAATGCGTTGCCGGATAGCGACCGATGCCCATCCCGAAAACCGTTGTGACCCAGCCCGGGTCGCGCATCTTGAGCGCATCGCGCCAATGATCTCTACGTGCTTCGAGATCGGCGCCAACAAGCGTCATCCGTTCCTGCGCAAACTGGCTGAAATAAATAGGTGTTGCGATGCCGAGAACAGCCAACAAGAGGACTATGGCGAGCGTTCCCCGTTTCAGTGGGTGACCCGATGCCGTTGCAGTCGTTGCGACCAATGCAAGCGCCAACGCCACGCCATAGCCAGCGTAACCGACTCGGGAAAAGGTCACCATGACCCCATAGGTCGCGCCAAACAGCGCCAATACCCCAAGAATTCTTGCCCAAACAGGACGTTTATCAATCAGCAACATGACCAGGAATGGCGCGCCCAAGGTCAGGTAGGTCTCGATATCCGCCCCGCCGGTATGCATCTGTGAGAATGGTCCCGTTACGCGGTACGTATCGCTGAAATTCAACAGCCCCGGGAAGACGAAGCGCTCCCAGAAGATGACTAGAACCGTTCCCGTTACCCCGCCCGCCATGCCAAGCGCAAACAGCCGAGCTACGTTGTGGCCGGCAGACAGGAAGCGCCCAAAGAGGCCATAGAGCAAGAACGCCCAAAGCGCACCCTTTGCAAGCCGCAGGGCATTGAGCGGGCTGTAATAGTGCGCGAGAATATTCGCATCGATGGCTGGCCAGGGAAACAACCCGATCAGCGTGCTCACGAGGAACGAGAGGGCCAATAGTCCGATCGCAGTCACAAGCAATTTATCTGCCCGCAAACTTTCCGATCTCCGCCTTGTACGTGAGTAACCCAGAATCACGGTTATCAGGAGCAGCATGTCGAATTCGTCGAAGAAGAAGCGGCCAGACCACGGTGCAAGATCCAGAAGTGCCGCTGCCGCAGGCACCACGGCAACCAGGAGGTGCGGGCGATACCACAGGAGAACGGTGTGACCAGCCAGAAGCAAGCCAAGGGGGATCGCAAATGCGGGAAACGTCGATGCGCCCCAGAAAGCCAGCAACAGGCATCCGACCATGGCCGCGATGCCCACGGAGACGACTGGTCTAGAGTCACCGGGGGCGTCTGAAGACAGCACGCTTGCTTCGCGCCGGCTACCCTGAAGTGTCTCGCCCATCCCCAGGGGAGCCACGAGACCTGCTGCGTCGTCTTCCTCGCGGGTGGCGGAAAACACTTCAGCCAACCTGGAGGCACTCCAGGCGGACAATCCGGCAATCAGCATATTGCTCGGATCAGGATGCAATCCCTCAAGGAACAGCTTGCTGGCCTCAATTCCAAAAGCCAGGAGCGCCGCAACCAAGAACGCCCATGTGGCAGAAGTCTTCCGCGAGCACCAGGCAAGAACGCCAACTGGCGCATACATCAGCGCCACGGCCGCCAGACTCAGGAGTGCCGCCTGCTCGGTGGTGTAGTAGTGATAATAGAATGGCAGGAATCTCGTCTCGGAAAATACACGAATTGCAGTTTCGAGATTCGTCCAGCGATGATCAAGCCAACCACATGCCAACACCAGGCCGAACAAATAGGCACATGCCACAAGATGGATGTGTCGTCGAATCCACCCCGAGAGGCGATCAACGTCGATACGCGCCTTTCGCCGCCAGGCGACGGCACCGATGTACATGCCCAGGACACGTGTCAGTACGGACAGGCCTTGTGAAATACCCGAGAACAGAAAGAACTGAATTATCTCGATGCTTAGTCCAAGACCCAGGCCGATTCGGATTGACCGCAATTCGATGCCGGGCTCTCTTTCAGGACGAAGGCGCGCCCAAAGAAAACCCAGCGGAATGACTGCCAGTACCTCGGCTGTCAGCTTTGCGAACAACCTGACGATGCTGGAGCTTGCGAAGTCACTGGCTAATAAACAACCCCACGAACCTGAATAAAGCTTCCGCTCGAACTCTTCGAACGACAGGATGAAATCGAAAGGAAAAATACTGAATGCAATATAGAGAAATGCGTAGAACTCCAGAAGATAGGTAAGCAGTCGATCAAGGCCAACCCCCCCAAGGGCAGCCAGAAGCGAACGAAACCGGCCTACCCATAGAAACGCAATGCCGGCCCCGACAATGGAGCCCAGGAATTCGGCGATCAGGTCGTTCAGGGAAACGGTTCGCTGAGGAAAATATAACTGTGCAAACTCAACGGAGACGGCCAAAGCAAACGAAAACAGTAGCGATCCGATCAGATGCCAAGCAGATAGAGAAGCAGGTTTCTGCCCAGCGAGCATGTTGACCGTAAGAAATGCGACGGGTATGTAGAGCACGCCGTTGGATACCCAGTCGGCGCGGCCTTCGGCGCCGACATTGAGCAATTCGATGGCCAGGAACCGATCGATGGCCTGATTCAAAGGCAGAAAATGAAAATCCAGCGGTACCAGACTTCCATAAATGACAAAGCCAATATAGATCGACCAAAGCCAAATGCCAGAGGAAGTGGATTTTCTATCAGTCCTGAGCATTTCTTGTTCCGGCGCGTAGCAAACCGAATATCAGAAAGATACTGTTCACGAATTCCTCCCGTGCTTCCCGTCAATCACAAATGAAGCGAGGCAGCAGTTCTTCGATATTGAACTCGCGCAGGATGGCTGCGGCACGCTCGCGGGCATTCTGTCGCGATCGACCGCCGTTTTTGACCGTTTTCGAGGCGATGATCAGTTCATTCTTCAGCGAGTGTTCCCAGCCGACCAACTCGGTCACGGTCACGTCGTAGCCGTGCGCTTCGAGCAGCAGGCAGCGAAGCACGTTGGTCAGGTGGCTGCCCAGTTCACGGGCGTGGATCGGGTGACGCCACAACTCGGCGAGCGGGGTTTTTGCCAGCGATTCCCGCCTGCTCGCGCGCAGCGCGGCGGCGACTTCGGCCTGGCAACAGGGTACGAGGACGATGTGCTTCGCCTTCTTGGTCAGCGCGAAGCGGATTGCGTCATCGGTCGCGGTGTTGCAGGCGTGCAGCGCGGTGACGACATCGATCCGTTCCGGCAGTGCCGTCGACCGGGTCGCTTCCTCGACGGTGGCGTGGAAAAAGCTCATGCGCCCGAAGTCGAGACGCGCGGCCAGTTCCCGTGATTTTTCGACGAGTTCCCGGCGCGTTTCGATGCCGAAAATGTGGCCACTCTCGCGCTCCCCTGAAGTACAGGTCGTAAAGGATGAAACCGAGGTAGGACTTGCCGGCGCCGTGGTCGGCCACGGTTTGTGCTCCGGCCAGCAGCGGCTCGATGAATTGGTACAGGTGATAGACCTGCTTCAGTTTGCGCCGCGTGTCCTGGTTCAGCTTGCCATCACGCGTCAGGATGTGCAATTCCTTGAGCAGTTCGAGCGACTGCCCGGGACGGATCTCCGGAATTGTGGCGGCGGTGTCCTGCTTTCTCATGGGAGCCAATTATCGCACCCAATCTTCTATCACTTTCGTGTCAACCGAATCCCGGGAGTGTCGTTATTAGGCTCATAGTCATACAACACCGCACAATAAACGGAGACAAAAATGGGCAGTCTGAGCACCGAATCCTTTGCGCAGTTCCTTGATTCATTGAAAAAAGCAGGCATTGCAATTTCGAAGGAGGCGGAACTGCGGGAACGCCTGGCCGAGGCTCAGCGCTGGCGTTATGCCTTCCAGACCCTGGCAGCCAATGGCAGGACCATAGGCATCTGCTTCGAAGATCATTCCGACGGGCGCAACGAAGCTGAGATCAGCCGCGCCTTCGACGAGTTCCACTTTCCGGAAAAAACCAGGGCGGTTTTCTCGGCCAATCTGAAGCACTAGATCACGGGTTTCAGCTTTCCGCCATGGCGGGGAGCCGAAAAAGGAACGGGCGCCAAACGGCGCCCGTTCCACTTTCTGCGGTGATGTTGAGTCTGCGCCGTACCCGGGCCGCGACAATCAGCGGGTGATCGGCTTGTAGCGGATGCGCTTCGGCTTGGCGCCTTCTTCGCCCAGGCGCTTGCGCTTGTCTTCCTCGTATTCCTGATAGTTGCCGGCGAAGAAGTTCCATTCCGAGTCGCCTTCGGCGGCCAGGATGTGCGTGCAAATGCGGTCGAGGAACCAGCGATCGTGCGAGATCACCAGCGCGCAGCCGGGAAATTCGAGCAGGGCGTCTTCGAGGGCGCGCAAGGTTTCGACATCGAGGTCGTTTGACGGCTCGTCGAGCAGCAGCACGTTGGCCCCGGCCATCAGCGTCTTGGCCAGATGCAGGCGGCCGCGTTCGCCGCCGGAAAGATTGCCGACTTGCTTGCCCTGATCGCCGCCCTTGAAATTGAAGCGGCCGATATAGGCCCGGCTCGGCATCTCGAATTTCCCGATCTGCAGGATGTCGCGGCCCTGCGCCAGTTCGTCGAAGACGGTCTTGCTGCCGTCGAGACAATCGCGTGACTGGTCTACGTAGGCGATTTTCACCGTCGGTCCGATGACGATCTCGCCGGAATCCGGCTGTTGCTGCCCGGTGATCAACTTGAACAGCGTCGATTTGCCGGCACCGTTGGGGCCGATGATGCCGACGATGGCGCCCGGCGGAACGCTGAAGGAAAGCTTGTCCATCAGCAGTTTGTCGCCGAAGGACTTGCGGACCCCAGTGAACTCGATGACCTTGTCGCCGAGACGTTCGCCGACCGGAATGAAGATTTCCTGGGTTTCGTTGCGCCTCTGGTACTCGTGGCTGGACAGTTCCTCGAAACGCGACAGGCGGGCCTTGCTCTTGGCCTGGCGCGCTTTCGGGTTGGAGCGCACCCATTCGAGTTCCTGCTTCATCGCCTTCATGTGCGCGTCGACCTGCTTCGATTCGCTTTCCAGGCGCGCCTCCTTCTGCTCCAGCCAGCTCGAATAGTTGCCCTTCCAGGGAATGCCGTGGCCGCGGTCGAGTTCGAGAATCCACTCGGCGGCGTTGTCGAGGAAGTAGCGGTCGTGGGTGACAGCGACCACCGTGCCGGGGAAGCGGACGAGGAACTGTTCCAGCCAGTCGACCGATTCGGCGTCGAGGTGGTTGGTCGGTTCGTCGAGCAGCAGCATGTCCGGCCTGGCCAGCAGCAGCTTGCACAGCGCGACGCGACGCTTTTCTCCGCCGGAGAGGTGCTTGATGGCGGCATCCCAGGGCGGCAGGCGCAGGGCATCGGCGGCCAGTTCCATCTGATGTTCGGTATCCGAACCAGAGGTGGCGATGATCGCCTCCAGCCGCGCCTGTTCCTCGGCCAGCTTGTCGAAATCGGCTTCCGGATCGGCGTAGGCGGCATAAACCTCATCCAGCTTGGCCTGCGCTTGCATGATCTCGCCGAGGGCGGATTCGACTTCTTCCCTGACGGTCTTCTCCGGATCGAGCAGCGGTTCCTGCGGCAGGTAGCCGATCGAGACGCCGGCCAGGTGCTGGACCTCGCCATCGAATTCCTTGTCGACGCCGGCCATGATCCGCAGCACGGTCGACTTGCCGGAGCCGTTGAGTCCGAGCAGGCCGATCTTGGCGCCAGGGAAGAAGGATAGCGAAATATCCTTGATGATCTGCCGCTTGGGCGGGACGATCTTGCTGACGCGCAGCATGGACATTACATATTGAGCCATTAACGATTTCCAATTAATTCAGTATATTAAAATTGTTTATTAATGTTATTTCTAACGTCCGATATCGATGATTGCATCGACGACGACCGACGAACCGGAGAGCAGCAGCACATCGCCGCCGACACGCACGTAACGGTGGCGAGGCGGCGGGGGCGGCAGGCGCTGGATCAAGTCATAGGGCAGCGGATAGTAGACGACTTCCCGCGGCAACGGGTGGCCCCGGTGCCATTTCCTGGCCTGCCCCGGCGGCATGCAGCCGTTGTGCTTCCTGGCCAGGCCCGGCGGGCAGCGACCGTCGCTGAACTCGCTGCCGTAGTAGTCGTTGATGATGTGGCGATCGCTGTTCCCGAAGTGCATGATGATCGCTGGGCCGCCAGTCTGGTAACCGGGCTCGGGAGGGTGGCCATAGTCGTTGCCGCGCACCGGGGGCGGGTTGATGTAACCGTAGCCCGACTGCGGAGGGCCCCCGTAACCGTAGCCGCGTTCCGGAGGGCCGCCGGAGCCATAACCATAGCTGCGACGGTCATCATGGTCGTCGCCCTGATTGTTGCCGTCCTGCCCCTTGCCGTGTTTGCCGCCTTTGTCGGCCAGGGCGGGTGTGCTTGCCAGTAAGGCACTCAGGGCCACAACGGCCAGACGGGAGAACCGTGAGGTGCTTGTTTTCATGAGTCTTTGGCCCTGAACGGAAAGCTTGAAGTCTACGAGGCTTGGCACAGAATGACCAGCCCTAACTTGTGTTCCGCTGACGCAAGAAAATCCGGCGCCGCAGGTGCGGACGCCGGATTTTCTGTGATCTTGTTTGCCGGGCGAGAGGCCTTTGTGGCCCAACGATCGCAACCCTGTTCGCGGCTGCGACTGTTACGAACTACCTCCCAATGGCGCTCAAAGCCGGGGTTGCGTCATTGCGTGCGCGTTGCTGGAGCGATTTTTCGGCCGAGAGCGTACTGATATCGCCACATAGTTCGCCGCCTTCATCGATGACCAGCTTGCCATAGCGGATCTTCCCGCTGACCCGGCCGGTCGCGTGGATGATCAGTTGGCAACGCGCGGTGAGTTCGCCGTCGAAGCTGCCGTGAATTTCCGCAATATCGATGCTGACCTTGCCGGTAAATGAACCTTGTTCGGCAATGCGGATGACGCGACTGTCCATCGTCGCTTCGACCCGCCCTTCGACGACCAGCGTATCGCAGTCGAGAATCTCGGCCCCCTTGAGCTTGACATCCGGACCGACGATCAACCGGGCTTCAGATGTCTTGTTTTCGGCGGCGGACTGCTGTCCCAACGGTGCTGGTGAAGCAATGACGGGGGCGGGCGACCGGGAGTCGGCCTGCGGAGCAGCTTTCGTGGCGAGCTCGGCGACCGGCTGCGTGGCGGCTGGTGCGCCGGGGTTCAGGAAATTGCGGATGTCGTTGCGGGGAATCGCATCTTCGCGGGTATTGGGGGTTGGCTTGTTGAACATGTAGTCTTCCTCGGGTTGCGGTTGAAAAGCGGAGAAGCATCAGCGATAAGCGTGCCAGAAATACAAAATGATTGGTTAACAGGTGTGTATAGAAGATATATAAAGTGATTTATTATTATTTTTCGGGGAATCCGTCGTGTAATAACGACAGTTATTTCCATGTTGATTGCCAACGGCGGCCGATTCGCGCTCTTTGCCTGTCTGCAAAAAGCGACAATTATTTAAATATATGATTTATAGCGATATTGAATCGGTTCAATCTTGATTTGAGGTTTGTCTGCGGCGTTCAGTCGCTGCAGTTCCCGCTGTTGCGGTCTACACTCCAATTTTGCGAAAAACGGTCTGCATGATTCGAATCTCCTTTCGTCAGGCCATGCTGGGTGGCTTCGTGATGATTGTTCTCCTTTTGGGAGGCGCGTCGCTGCGCGGCTGGCTGGTGGTCGAACATTTTGTCGAGCAAAGCCGGTTGAATGGCGAGCAGGCGCTGCCGGTTGCAGCATCGATACAGGAGCTGGGCGAGCGCACCGTCGACGTGGCGCGCAGCGCCAGGCAGTTTCAGGTTCTTCATGATCCGGCGATCCGCCAGCGCTTTGATGACCATCTCGGTCAGGCCCTGGCGATTGTCGATCGCCTCGATGCGCTTGACGCAAAGCCGCTCAGATCGTTGCTTGGCGATTGGCGGGAGCGGGCCGAGGCGCTGCGCGGCGGACTTGATCAAGGCCTGCCGGTAGCCGAACTGGCGCCGGTGATGGGCCGATTGGCCGAGATCAACGGGCTGCTCAAGGGCGCCGGTCAGCACTGGATCGATAGCCGCAACAGTGCGCTTCTTGGCGAACTGGAGGCGAGCCGGCTGCGCCTTGGCGGACAGATTGCTCTGGCGCTGGCAGGGGCATTTCTCGTCGTGCTGGCAGTGGGCTGGTGGCTGGTGCGACCCCTGCGCAACCTCGAGCAGGCGATTGCCCGGCTTGGGGAGAAGCGTTTCGACGAGCCGGTCGTCGTCGGTGGACCGGCCGATTTCCGGCAGCTCGGGCGCCAACTCGATTGGCTGCGCCTGCGCCTGGCCGAACTCGAAGCCGACCGCGAGCGAACCTTGCGCCACGTCTCGCACGAACTCAAGACCCCGTTGACGGCCCTGCGCGAAGGCGTGGCGCTGTTGCAGGAGGAGGTTCCAGGCCCTCTCGGCGGCGCTCAGCAAGAGGTTGTCGCCATCCTCAGGAACAACGTGATGGCGCTGCAGCGGCAGATCGAAGGCCTGCTGCGCCTCAATGCGGCTGCCTTTGAAAGCAGCCGGGTGCTCCGCCGGCCGGTTGCGATTCGCGACTTTCTGGCGAAGGCCACGCAGCGTCGCGAGCTGCACAGCCAGGCACGGCAATTGACGCTGCGAATCGAAGCGACCGATCGGGTTGTCCCGGTCGATGCTGAAAAGCTGGCGGTGATCGTCGATAACCTGCTTTCCAATGCCATCGATTTCAGCCCCGAAGGCGGCGAAATCCGGCTGCTGGCCACACTGGACAACGGCAATCTGCGGCTGGAATGTGTCGATCAGGGGCCGGGCGTGGCCGAGGAAGATGTGGAGCGCATTTTCGAACCTTTCGTTCAGGGGCGCAGGAAGCCATCGGCGCCGCGGCTGGGGAGCGGCGTCGGCCTGTCGATCGTGCGCGAACTGGCGCGCGCCATGGGTGGTTGCGCCGGCGTGCTGCCGGGCCCTGCGGGCGCCCATTTCTATGTGGAAATACCTGATGGCAAGAAGAAGTAGACTGTCACGCGCGCCTTTCCGCGCGCTGGCCTCTTGGATGTTGCCGCTGGTGCTGGCGGTGTTGCTGGGCGGTTGCGTGGCGCCACCACCGGCTGCGCCGTCGGTTGCCGGCAGCGAGGATGTCGGTTCGCAGTCGATCCTGGCGTACTACCAGAGCTTGCTGCGCATGACGCCGGCGCAGATCGCGCGCGAGCGTCAGGTGCTGGCGGCACTGCCGCCGACAGCGAATACCCAGGTACGGATCGCCATGGTCCTCGGCCATCCGCGCGGGCAGCCCGATCTGGCGCGGGCGCTGACCTTGCTCGAAGGCGTCCTCAAGTCGAACGACCCCGGCGCCGTCGGCCTGCATCCGCTGGCGCGCCTGCTCGCCGACAACTATGGCGAGCGCCAGAAACTCGAAGGGCAGCTCGAAAAGCAGGGGCAGCAGTTGAAGGACAGCCAGCGCAAGGCGGTCGAATTGCAGGAAAAGATCGACGGTCTGGCCGATATCGAACGCACCCTGCCGCAGCGTCCGCGCGCCACGCGTCCAGCCGGGAGTGTGCGATGAATCCAGTAGCCAGCAACAGCGGTGCCCACATCCTGGTAGTCGACGACGATGAGGACATTCTGCGCCTGCTGTCGATCCGGCTGCGTGCCCGCGGCTTCCGGGTGTCGACTGCGGCCTCCGCCGAGGAGGCGCTGGCCCGCATTGCGGTCGATCCGCCGCGCGCGTTGGTCAGCGATGTGCGTCTCCCTGGGCGCGATGGTCTCGCCCTGTTCGAGGAACTTCGCAGCACCGCGGCAACCCTGCCGGTCATCCTGCTGACTGCCCACGGCACCATCCCTGATGCGGTCGACGCCACTTCACGGGGTGTTTTCGGCTACCTGACCAAGCCCTTCGACAGCCAGTTGCTGCTCGAAAAAATCGACCAGGCCCTGCAACTCTCGGCGCCGAGCGGCGCGGAGGGTTCGGTCGACCCGCTCGCCGCCGGCGGGCAGTCCGGGGAATGGCTGACCGGCGTAATCTTTCGCAGTTCCCGGATGGCCGAACTGATGGCTGAAGCGCGCATGGTCGCCGCTTCCGATGCCAGCGTGCTGATTCGCGGCGAAAGCGGCACCGGCAAGGAAGTGCTCGCGCGCGCCATCCACCGTGCCAGTCCGCGCGCCAGGGGGCCGTTCGTCGCCATCAATTGTTCGGCGATTCCCGAGCCACTGCTCGAATCCGAGCTCTTCGGCCACGTCAAGGGCGCCTTCACCGGCGCCGGCAACACGCGGGGCGGGCTGTTTCAGGCGGCCAACCGCGGCACGCTGTTCCTCGACGAGATCGGCGACATGCCGCCGGCGCTCCAGGTCAAGCTGCTGCGCGTGTTGCAGGAGCGCGTCGTGCGCCCGGTCGGGGCGACGCAGGCCGAGCCGGTCGATGTCCGGCTGCTGTCAGCGACCCATCGCGATCTCGATGCCGCGATAGTCACCGGGCAGTTCCGCGAGGATCTGTACTACCGCCTCGATGTCGTGTCACTTACCTTGCCGAAGCTGGAGGAGCGCCGCGAGGATATTCCGCTGCTCGCCGCCCATTTCGTCCAGCAGCTTGCCGCCCGGTACGGCAAGGCGATCCACGGCTTCGCGCCGGACGCGCTGGAAGCCCTGGCAACCGCTGCCTGGCCGGGCAACGTGCGGCAACTCTGCAACGTCGTCGAGCAAAGTTGCGCCCTGACCGCGACGCCGCTGATCCCGTTGGCTTTGGTGAAACGCGCCCTGCGCCTGCCGGTGATCGAGGCGCTGAGCTATGCCGAGGCCAAGCAGCGCTTCGAGCGGAATTATCTGGTCCAGTTGCTCAAGCTGACCGAAGGAAATGTCGCCGACGCCGCGCGCATCGCCGACCGCAACCGCACCGAGTTCTATCGTCTGCTGCAAAAATACGATCTGACTCCGGGAATGTTCCGAAGCAACGTAGACCCCGCGCCCGACTAGCCGGCAGGGTCGGGTCAGCTTGCTTCCAGGGTTACCAGGAGCGCGCCCTCATCGACTGTATCGCCCTCTGTGACGTGAATTTCGACAACCCGCCCGGCGCGCGGTGTCGGAATGTCCAGCGCCACCTTGCCGGTTTCCAGCGTCAGCAGGTTGTCGTCGCGCGCGATGACGTCGCCGACTTTCACCAGCAGTTCGAGGATGAAAACCGCGCCGCTGGCGCAGGAGCCGCAGCTTTGCCAGCACTCCGGATACTTCGGCATGCGAACCTTGATCGTTTCCATAGGCCATTCTGCTCGGGGAACTTGCATTCTACGGCCTCACCCGTATAATGCGCGGCTCTGACAGCGCGCCCGTAGCTCAGTTGGATAGAGTATCTGGCTACGAACCAGAGGGTCGGGCGTTCGAATCGCTCCGGGCGCGCCATTCAGAACAAACACTTAGGCCAATCTTCGGATTGGCCTTTTTGCATTTCTGGTACGGAACGGAATAATGGTGGTCCGATTTCCGTATATCCAGGTGAAGCACCCCAAAAACCAACGGAGATCATCATGAAAACATCCAGACTCGCTCTTGCTCTGCTCGTGTCCGCCACGCTGGCGGCCTGTTCGGCAACCGGTAGCCGCCCGGCGACACCTGCCATGGTGTCGAGCGGCGTGCTGACTGGCAGCAACGGCATGACCCTTTACACCTTTGACAAGGACGCTGGCGGCAAGAGCATGTGCAACGGCCCCTGCGCCACCAACTGGCCACCGCTGAATGCGATGGACGGCGACATGGCGAGCGGCGACTACACCATCATCGTCCGTGACGACGGCAAGAAACAGTGGGCGCTCAAGGGCAAGCCGCTGTACTACTGGACCAAGGACCAGAAGCCGGGCGACAGGACGGGTGATGGTGTCAATGGCGTCTGGCACGTCGCCAAGCCCTGAATGACCGTGTGGACAGCGGCGCGATCCTGACCGAACTGCCGCGCCTGCGCCGTTACGCGCGGGCGCTGGTCGGCGATCGCGCGGCGGCGGACGATCTGGTGCAGGACACGCTCGAACGCGCCTGGACGCGGATCGCCCAATGGCGCGCCGGGAGCGACTTGCGCGCCTGGTTGTTCAGCATCATGCACAACCTGCGTGTAGATCAGTTGCGACGCCCCGGCCTGGCGATCCGTGCCATCGATGACGCGGATTTCGCGGTGCCGACCCGCGCCACGCAGAGCGACGGACTGGAAGTCATTGATCTGGAAACGGCACTCGCGCGGCTGCCGGAAGAACAGCGCGCCGTGCTGCTGCTGGTCGCGCTGGAGGAACTGCGCTATGAGGATATCGCCGCTACGCTGGCCATTCCCGTCGGCACCGTAATGTCGCGCCTGTCTCGAGGCCGTGAGCGCCTGCGGCTGATTCTCGAAGACCGTCCGCCTTCGGCAAACCTGCGAGTTGTGCGATGAGCAAGCCACCGATCAGCGAAACCGACCTGCACGCGTACGTTGATGCGCAGTTGCCGGAAGGCCGGTGGGCCGAGGTCGCGGAGCATCTGGCAGCCCATCCCGAGGAAGCCGAGCGCGTGCAGGCTTATCGGTCGCAAAAGAATGCCTTGCGCGAACTCTTTAGTCCTCTGCTTGACGAAGCGCTGCCCGCAACGCTGCGCCAGCTCGCTGAAGCGCCGCCTGCAGCGGTCGACCCGAAAAAAGGGCCGATTCTGGCGCGCTGGTCCCTGCAGCGCATCGCCGCCGGTATCGTCATCGCCATGCTGGGCGGGGTTGCCGGCTGGCTCGGCCACGGCCAATATCAGGCGGTGGACCGCCTGGTGCAATTCACGCCGCTGCCGCGTCAGGCAGCGGTCGCCCACGTCGTTTATAGCCCGGACGTCAAGCGCCCGGTCGAGGTTACGGCGGATCAGGAAGATCAGTTGGTCAAATGGCTGTCAAAACGCCTCGGCACGCCGGTCCGCCCGCCGCAGCTCGGCGCCCTCGGCTACGAACTGATCGGTGGTCGCCTGCTGCCGGGCAACAGCGGCCCGGTCGCGCAGTTCATGTACCAGGACGCAAGCGGGCAGCGCCTGACGCTTTACGTGACGACCGAGAATGCGACCAATCGCGATACCGGCTTCCGTTTTGCCAGGGAAGGGCAGGTCAATGTGTTCTACTGGATCGACGGCAAGTTCGGTTATGCCCTGTCGGCAAGTATCGACAAGGGAGAACTGGCGCGCGTCGCCACCGCCGTCTATGATCAGCTTGAACACAAGTAGTACCCACAACCACAGAGGAATGATCACCATGCACAAGAAAATGTTGCCGCAATTTGCGATCGCCGGCCTGTTGACGCTCGGCAGCCAGGCGACTATCGCGGCAGAGCAGGAAGTCAATGCGCCGGAAGTCGTTGCCGCGATCGAAGGCGCCTTTGGCGTGAACAAGGGCGAACGGCGCAATCACATCAAGGGCGTCTGTGCCCTGGGCGAATTCGTCGGCAACAAGGAGGCCGCGGCCTACAGCCGTTCGGAACTGTTTTCGGGCAAGCCGATCCCGGTCGTTGGCCGGTTTTCGCTTGCCGGGGGCAATCCGAAGGCCCCGGATACGGCAAGAAGCGTTCGCGGCATGGCGCTGCAGTTCCAGTTGCGCAGCGGCGCCGCGCACCAGATGGCGATGCTCAATACGCCGATGTTCGGCGCCGCCAGTCCGCAGACCTTCCTCGACCTGATGCGGGCCCTGCAGCCCGATCCGGCTACCGGCAAGCCCGACCCGGAAAAGATGAAGGCGTTCAAGGCCAGCCATCCGGACAGCCTCGCGCAATCGGAGTTCCTGGCCGCCAACAATCCGCCGGTCAGCTATGCCAACAGCGCCTTCTGGGGCATCCACACCTTCAAGTTTGTCGGCAAGGGCGACAAGACGACGCTGGTGCGCTGGCGTTTCGTGCCGCAGGATGGCGAAAAGCGCCTGAGCGATGAAGAGTTGAAGACCGCCGGCGCCAACTTCCTTGAACCGGCGCTGATCAGCCGCGCCCAGCAGGGGCCGGTGCGCTGGGACATGCTGGTCACCATCGGCCAGCCGGGTGACCCGGAGGACAATCCGACCTTGCTGTGGCCGGTGGGACGCAAGGAGTTCAAGGCCGGCACGCTGAGCATCAGCGCTGCCATGCCGCAGAAGGGCGGCGCCTGCGAAGCGATCAATTACGACCCGCTGGTCATGGCCGACGGCATTGCGCCGACCAACGATCCGGTTCTGATGTTCCGTTCGCCGGCTTACGCGGTTTCGTTCGGCAAACGTCTCAGCGGTAACTGAGCGC
Source organism: Candidatus Dechloromonas phosphorivorans (assembly GCA_016714975.1). GTDB lineage: Bacteria > Pseudomonadota > Gammaproteobacteria > Burkholderiales > Rhodocyclaceae > Azonexus > Azonexus phosphoriphilus. The sequence continues at coordinate 22,699 of JADKBR010000004.1, forward strand.
CGAAGCCTGCTGCGGTCGACCCGGCCGAACGGGGCTAATCGACGAAGCGCATCGACAGGTCGAGCGCCTTGACGTCCTTGGTCAGGGCGCCGACGGAAATGCGATCGACACCGGTTTCGGCGATTCCGCGCAGCGTTTCGAGGGTCACATTGCCGGAAGCTTCGAGCACCGCACGGCCGGCGCTGATGGTGGCAGCCTCACGCATCATGGCGAGGGAGAAGTTGTCGAGCAGAATCATCGTTGCACCCGCGTCGAGCGCGACGCGCAGTTCGGCAAGCGACTCGACCTCGATCTGGATGAACTTGCAGCGCTCGCCGGCCCCTTCGGCCACCATTCTCGCCGCCGCCAGGGCCTGGTCAATGCCGCCAGCGGCATGAATATGGTTTTCCTTGATCAGGATCGCATCCCACAGCGCCAGGCGGTGATTGCCGCCACCGCCGCAGCGCACGGCGTACTTTTGCGCGATGCGCAGTCCGGGCAGCGTTTTGCGGGTGTCGACGACCTGCGCGCCGGTTCCGGCGATCGCATCGGCGTAGATGCGCGCTTTGCTGGCAATGGCCGAGAGCAGTTGCAGAAAGTTCAGTGCGCTGCGCTCGGCTGAAAGCAGCGCGCGGGCATTGGCGCGGATCTGGCAAAGCACCTGATCGGGTGCGATGCGCTCGCCATCGGCGGCGCTCCAGACAATTTCGGCGGCCGGATCGAGAATCCTGATGCAGCGGTCGAACCAGGCGCTGCCGCAAAGGACGCCGGCTTCGCGGGAAATGACCGTGGCCCGCGCGACACGCTCGCCCGGAACCAGGCTGGCGGTCAGGTCACCGGGACCGATATCCTCGGCGAGGGCTGCCTCCACGTTGCGGGTGATTTCGGCGGCGAGCGGGTAAGCGAATTCGATGGACATGGCGGCGGCCAATAGGCATGCTAGAGGGGTAATTGTACCGTTCGGAAGTGTGCCATGTTCGAGATAGCCAGCGTTTTTCGTGTCAGTGTCGGCGTTCTGGTAGCAATGCTGGTCGCCCTGTTCGTCGTCTATTGGTTTGTCCGCGACATCACGCAGAAGCGCCACACGGTGTTGCGCAATTTTCCGGTCATCGGCCATCTGCGCTTCTTCTTCGAGAATCTCGGCGAGTATTTCCGGCAGTATCTGTTTCTGAACGACCGCGAGGAAATGCCGTTCAATCGGGCAACGCGGGCCTGGGTCTATCGTCTGGCCAAGAACGAAGGCGGCATTCTCGGTTTCGGCTCGACTTACGAACTCTCGCAGTCAGGCGCGCTGGTCTTCGTCAATGCCGCCTTCCCGGTCCTCGACGGCGAGTTCCAGCCGACGCCGCCAGTGATCATCGGCGAAGGCTGGTGCGACAAGCCATTCGCCGCCCGGTCCGTCATCAACATCAGCGGCATGAGCTACGGCGCGATTTCGCAACCGGCGGTGCGGGCATTGTCGCGCGGTGCGGGGATATCCGGTTGTTACATGGATACCGGCGAAGGCGGACTCAGCCCCTACCATCTGGAGGGCGGCTGCGATGTGATCTACCAGATCGGCACGGCCAAGTACGGGGTGCGCGACGCCAGCGGCCAGCTCGATCCGGAAAAGCTGCGCGAAGTGGCCGCGCATGAAAACGTCCGGGCCTTTGAAATCAAGCTTTCACAGGGCGCCAAGCCGGGCAAGGGCGGCGTCCTGCCGGCGGCCAAAGTCACCGAGGAAATCGCCCGCATCCGCGGCATTCCCTTCGGCAAGGATTCGCTGTCACCCAATCGCCATCCGGAAATCGGCAATATGGACGAACTGCTCGACATGGTCGAGCGTGTGCGCGAAATCACCGGCAAGCCGGTCGGCATCAAGACGGCAATCGGCGGCAGGCAGTTCATGCATCAACTGGTCGACGCAGTACACCGCCGCGGCCAGGGCAGCGCGCCGGATTTCCTGACCATCGACGGCGGCGAAGGCGGTTCGGGCGCGGCCCCGCAGGCCCTTGCCGACCACATGGCGATGTCGATCAACGAAGCCCTGCCGCGTGTCGTCGACGCCCTGATCGAGAGCGGACTGCGCGAGCGGATCAAGGTCATCGCTTCCGGCAAACTGGTGACGCCGGCCAAGGTCGCCTGGGCGCTGGCCTGCGGCGCCGACTGCATCAATTCCGCCCGCGGCTACATGTTTTCGCTCGGCTGCATCCAGGCGCTGCGCTGCCACCAGAACAGTTGTCCCACCGGTATCGCGACCCACGTCCCGCGTCTGCAGCGCGGTCTGGTGGTCGAGGACAAAGCCGAACGGGTTGCCGCTTACACGCGGAACCTGAACAAGGAGGTCGAAATGATTGCCCACGCCTGCGGCCTCAGGCACGCGCGGCAATTTCGCCGGGAGCATGTGCGCATCGTCCAGCCCAACGGCCAGAGCATGGCGCTCAACATGCTTTACCCGTACCCGCCCATTCGTTGAACAGCCGGCGCGCGGCGTCGATGACCTCGCCGGCGGTCAGGCCGACCGGCCCGACCCCGCTGGCGACCAGCCGGTCCGCCGCGGCGCCATGCAAATGGACGCCGGCGAGCAGGGCCGCTTCAGCCGGCCAGCCCTGGGCGAGGAGGGCGACGATCATTCCGCTGAGGACGTCGCCCATGCCGGCGGTGGCCATTCCCGGGTTGCCTGTGGAATTGATCCACCAGCGGCCGTCGACCCTGGGGCCAGCAGTTGCCTCAATGGTCGTGGCAATCACTGTGCCGCAGCCTTTCAGGGCAATGAGGCTGCGATAGCGCTCGGCCAGTTCGCGGGCGGCGCGGACGCGGTCGCCCTGGATTTCGCGGATCGGGCAATCAAGCAGGCGGGCGGCTTCGGCCGGGTGCGGGGTCAGGATCGTGGGGCCGACGCGGTTGTACAGCCGGCCCTCGATGCGTCCGTCGTCGGCCAGCAGATTCAGCGCGTCGGCGTCGAGGAGGAGCTGGACCGGCGCGTTGAGCGATTGCTCGAGCAGGCGGAGCGCCTCTGCCGAGCGACCGAGGCCCGGGCCGCAGGCAAGCGCCTGGAGGTCGGTCTGCAACAGCATGTCGGCGCGGCGCATCATCAGTTCGGGCTGGACAAGATCGACGGCCGGCGCATCGGCGTCGAGCAGACCGAGGTAGACGCGGCCGGCACCGAGTTTGAGCGCGGCGCGACCGGCCAGGAAGGCGGCGCCGGCCATGGACTTGCTGCCGCCGAGGATGCCGGCGCTGCCAAAGCTGCCCTTGTGGGTGTTGCGACGCCGCGGCTTGAGGCGCGCGGCAAAATCTTCGAGAGTGACGATGTGCCCGTCGGGGTCGATCTCGGCGGACGGCTGCAGGGCTAGCCTGGCGACGCGGAGTTCGCCGCAATGGTCGGGGCCGTCCGCGGTCAGCAGTCCCGGCTTGGCGCCGATGAAGGTGAGGGTATGGCTGGCGTGAATGCACGGACTGAAGGCCTGGCCGGTATCGGCATTGAGTCCGGAAGGACAATCAAGGGCCAGCAGCGGGCATGCGTCGCGCTCGGCCAGACGGTTGGCGGTGGCGATCCAATCCGCGTAGCGGCCATCGGGCGCCCGCGCCAGGCCGATGCCGAACAGCCCGTCGACGATCAGCGACCAGCGGCCGTCACCCGGAATCGCGGACAGGGTGAAGCCGCCGGCCTCGGTGAATTGCCGATGGGCGGCCGCCGCATCGGGCGCCAGGTGCTCCGGATCGCCAGCAAACACGACGCAGGTCGTGAAGAAGCGCTGGCGCAGCAGGCGCGCAGCGACGAAGGCGTCGCCGCCGTTGTTGCCCGGGCCGGCGAGAACCAGGATCGGCGCATCGTTCGCCAGCGCCAAGGCCGCCGCCCAGTCGGCCGCCGCCATGCCGGCTCTCGCCATCAGCGGCTCTCCGGCGTGCGCGGCTTCGATGTTGCGCAAGCTGGCACTGCGGTAGAGGTCGGTATCCATGGGTCGATTCTATCCCCAAATCCGGCGGGCGAGCCGCAGCGTGGACGCATGGATGGCGACCGTGTCCACGATCTGCCGGGCATAGCCGCCGGCCATGGCGACGGCGACCGGTGTGCCGTTCGCCTGGCAGCGCGTGAACACCAGGCGGTCACGCTCGGCCAGGCCGGCGAAGCTCAGCGCGAGGCGGCCAAGCCGGTCATCGTGGTAAGGATCGGCACCGGCAAGGTAGATGACGAGATCTGGCCGGGCCAGGTCGAAGGCGGTATCCAGGCCCTCCGCAAGGCGGGTCCGATAGGCATCGTCGGTGCAGCCGTCGGGCAACTCGATGTCAAGGTCGCTGGCTTCCTTGGTGAACGGGAAGTTGCGGGCACCGTGGATCGAGAAGGTGAAGACGCGGTCGTCGCCGGCCAGGATGCTGGCAGTGCCGTTGCCTTGATGGACGTCGCAATCGACGATCAGCACCCGCTCGGCGCGACCTTCGGCCTGCATGGCACGGGCGGCGACGGCGGCATCGTTGAAGACGCAGAATCCCTCGCCACGATCGCGGAAGGCATGGTGGGTGCCGCCGGCCAGGTTGGCCGACACCGCGCCGCTGCGCAGGGCCGAACGACAGGCGCAGATCGTCGCGCCCGCCGAGCGGCGCGAACGCTCGACCATGCCCGGGCTCCACGGGAAGCCGATGGCTTTTTGAGCCCTTTCCGGCAGTTGACCGCAACAGACCTGCCGGATGTAGTCGGGATCGTGGGCGCGCGCCAGTTCTTCGTCGCTGGCCGCGTGTGGCAGGTGAAAGTCGTTCTCGGAGAACTCCCGACTGGCCAGCAGTTCGGCGCGCAGCCGGGCGTATTTTTCCATCGGGAAACGATGGCCGGGAGGCAGGGGGAGGACGAAGACGTCGGTGTAGAAAAGATCCACCGCCGAGGTCTGCAAAGTTCAGTTCAGCGCGGCGGACAGCTTGCGGCGGAATTCACGCACCAGGTCATCGTACTGCTCGCTGCCGGCAAGGGCCTCGAAGATCTGCAGCAGGGCCTTGCGGCCGGCGCCTTCATCAAAAAAGCGGTCACGGGTGACGACCTCAAGCGCATTTTCGAGCGCTTCGCGAAAGCGGCTTTGGCCGGCGTAGGCGCGTGCCAGCTTGAGGCGGGTCGCGTGATCGGCCGGGTTGGCGGCGAGCCTGGCTTCGAGTTCGCCGGTGTCGGCAGCGCCGGCGGCCAGCGCCAGACGGGCGCGCAGCGCGGTGGCGCGCTCGGCTTCGAGGGTGTATTCGCTGGCGAGCAACTGTCCGGCTTCGTCGCTGCGCCCGAGTTGCAACAGGACGTCGATGGCATCGAGGCGCACCGCCTCGTCGGCCGGCTGTTCGCGGCTGGCTTCCGAGAGCCTGGCCAGCGCCTCGTCAAGCCTGCCTTCGGCGACCAGGGCGGCGGCTTCCTCGCGCAGGTTGCCGCCGGTAGCGGGCAGGGCGATGCGGTCGAGGAAGGCACGGATCTGGCCCTCCGGCAAGACGCCATTGAACTCGTCGACCAGTTTCCCCTGGAAGAGCACCTTGACCGAGGGGATGCTGCGCACGCCGAAATGCTGCGCCAGCTCCGGATTCTGGTCGGCATCCACCTTGGCCAGCAGGAAGCGGCCGGCGTACTCCTCGGCGAGCTTTTCGAGCAGCGGCTTGATGGTCTTGCACGGTTCGCACCACGGCGCCCAGAAGTCGATGACCACGGGTACCCGCGACGATGGCTCGATGACCTTGGCTTCGAACTCTTCGATGGAAACGTCAAATGAAAACTGGAACATGGATTGGACCCGGGGAGATTAGATTCTGGTGAATTCTACCGCCAGCCGGCGCGCGCGGGGCGATTCCAGAACAAGCGCCGGGGTGGACGCCTGCTTCAGCCAGCTGGCGAGATGTTCCGGGAAGCCGGGTGTGTCGGCAAGCGCGCCGGGGATGGTCATGGTCCGCAACTGGAGTGTGGCCTGAGAGCTGGCCAGTGGGGCGCCGGCGAGAGCGAGCCAGTGACCGGTGGTCGATTCCGCCCAAGTGTCAAGGTGGGCACAGAGCACTTGCGCGTAGCGCCCTTCTTCAAGCCAGTTGCTGGCCAGGGCAATGAGCAGCGACCAGTGGGCATCGCCCTCGGTATCGAGAGGAAAATACGCCGCTGACTGCAGGCCAGGGAGGAAGGGCTGGATTCGCGCGGCGGCAACGGCCGGCTGGGTGGCGAGAAAGTCGTAGGGCAGAGGCTCGCTGTGGCCGTTGCAGACCTCATCGAGCAGCGTCAGGGTTTCCTGGCGCGGGCCGCTGGTCGATTGCCAGAGCAGGGCGCTGGGCAGGTGTCGGCGCTCCACGGGAATGCAGGCCAGGGCGCCGACGAGTGCCAGCTGGGTCAATGCGGCGGCGCGGCGCAGGGGCTTGCCGAGAGCGCTGCGTACGGCTGCCGACAGTGTCTGCGGCCGGCACTGCTGACTGAGGACGGCGTCAACGAAGATCATCGTTCGCGCTCGACAATCATGGTCGCCAGACCGCCGCCAAAAGCCGATCAGGTTGAGCAGTGCCCGCTGGATATGGGCATTGCTGCGGTCAACCATCGGCAACAGGGCAATCTCGGGATCGACTTTCTTGAAACCGGCGGTGTGGGGGGATGCGGTCGGCAGCCAGGGCAAGCAAGCAGGGTGACCAGTTCGACAATCCCGCTCGCCCCCAGCGTATGACCGAGGTAGGGTTTGAGCGACAGCAGGGGGGGCGGGTAAATCCCAAAAACCTGGCGCAGCGCATTGCCCTCGGCGAGGTCGGTGCCCGGCGAGCCGGCGGCTTGCAGCTTGATCAGTTCGATCTCGGCCGGCCCCACCCTGCTTCCTTCAGGCAGTCGGCCATCAGCCTCGTGATCGGGCCACCCGCCGGATCGGGGCCCGTGGCCGAATAGGCATCGATACCGGTGCGCAGGCCGCTGATGCGCCAGGTGCCGGGCTGCGCCGACAGTCTTGCCGCGGCGACGGCTTCGCCGAGGACGAGTCCGTCCCGCCCGGCATCGAATGGCTGACAGGTGGACTGCGAGAGCAGTTCCATCGCCGCGAAACCGGCCAGCGTGCTGTTGTTGGCGAGTTCGCAGCCGATCACGATGGCCTCGTCGATCTGGCCCCCGGCAATCAGGCTGCGTGCTGCTTCGAGCGCTGACAAGCCGGAGATGCAGGCAGTCGAGAAGCTGTAGCGCGGGCCCGACGACTGCAGCCAGTCGCCGATGCGGCGGCTGAAGGAAGCGCTGGCGACAGGCAGGTCGAACGGCGCGCCCTGCTGCTCGAAATGGCCGATCTGGAACGACGACGAGGCAATGAAAAGAGGTGTCTCGGCGGCGAACGGAGCGAGCTGGGCGGCGACGCTGACCAGTGCCCGCTCGGCGCGTGCGAGCCAGTCGGTTTCCGGCAGCGCCATGCTGAAGTAGGGGAAATCACGGGTGCCGAGCCGCCGCCCGGTACAGCTGTGTTCGCCGGCCCACAACGCATTGGCGACGGCCCCTGGCGACCTGCCGCGCGCGCAGAGGAGGCCGCTGCCAGTGATGTAGACAGGTCGCTTCATCGGCGCTGGGCAAGCCACGCGTCGAGGTGTCCGGTCATGTTGGCGACGCTGGAAAGGATGCGGCGGGTTTCCTTGCTGTCCGCCAGACGCAGGCCGTATTTCTTCTTGATCGCCATCGAAAGCTGCAGCGCGTCAAGCGAATCAAGTTGCAGCGGGGCTTCCGGCCCGAACAGCGCCTCGTCGTCGCCGATGCTGGCCGGGTCGCAATCCCGGTCGCAGGCTTCGACGATCAGGGCTTTCAGCTCGCTGCACAGTGTTTCGTTCATGAGCGGGCGGCAAGGGCGCGGTGATTGAGCCAGATGGCAAGGGCCAGCGAGAGCGCCGCGAAGACGAGCAGTTGGACGAGGCTGGGCAGAATGTCGGCAAAGCTGCCATGACGCAGCATCACGACATGAAAGCCTTCCAGCCCCCAGGCCATCGGCGAGAGCGCGGCCAGTTTCTGCATGGTGGCCGGCATGACAAATTTGGGGAACCATGATGCCGCCGATGGCGCCCATCAGGACGTTGCCGACGCCGCCGACGATGGTCGCCTGTTCCGAGGTTTGCGCGATGCTGGCGATGAGCAGGGCCCATGCTACCGCAGCCAGGCTGACAGCGGCCGAAACCGCCCACCAGTTAACCAGCAGCGGCAGGCTGGCCGGCATTTCCAGCGCCTCGCTGCCGAACAGCGGAACGAGAAAGATGCCGACGAGCACCATCATGACCGCCTGAATCTGGTTCACCACGAAGAAAGGCAGCAACTTGCCGGCGAGAATCAGGCGGAACGGCAGGCCCATGGCGCGCAGGCGCTGCAGCGTGCCTTTGCTGGCGCTCGATGATGAAGATGGACGAAACCGGAATGACGACAAAAAACATCGCGGTCGGCAGGCCGAAGAGTTTGCCGGCACGCTGTGTCAGTTCATCGGCCCGCAGTGCGCCGAGCGCGGCCATGACCTGGTTGCGGAAAGCGAGTTGCAGCGCCGGGCTGAGGGTCGGGTCGACAAGGAGTTGAAGTGGCTCGGTGGGCTTGCCATCGGCGCCGGCGGGAGTCAGCAGACGTTCTCCGAAACCCGGCGGCAGCATCAGCGCCAGGGCCTGATGGCCGGCAAGAATGCCGTGGCGCGCGGCTTCGGGATCGCTGTTGTTGTCCTGGCGACGGAAGGAGGCGGCTTTGTCGAGACGTTTGATCAGCGCTTTTGATTGCACACTCCGGTCGAGGTCGACCACGACGTAGGAAACGTCGATGGCGGCGCCGGGGGTGAAGGCGTCGCGCAGGGCCATGGTCATCACCAGGATGAAAATGGTTGGCATGATGAATAGCGCCAGCAAGCCATGCCGGTCGCGCAGGAGGGCGATCGATTCCTTGGAGCCAGAGGGCGAGCAGGCGGGGCGACAAGGTTCAGTCCCGCAGCGAGCGCTTGGTCAGCCGCATGAATACCTGCTCCAGATTGTGCTGGCCAAGATTCAGGTCGCATACCTCGCAGCCGGTAGCTGCCAGCTCGTCGAGCAGGCGGGGCAGTGCTGCGGTCGACGGCAATTTCAGGCGATATTTCAGTCCGCCGGTCGCAACCGCCGGGTAACGGGCGGCGATCGCGTCCGGCAGGGGCTGGGCAAGATGCAGTTCGAGGACGGGTTCCGGGCATTGCAGAATGCTGTCCAGAGTCCCCTCGGCAAGCAGCTGGCCCTGATCGACAATGGCGATTTTCTGGCAGATGGCCTCGACCTCTTCCATGTAGTGGCTGGTATAGATCACCGTGGTTCCGGTGGCAGGCAGGGCGGCGATGGCGTCGAGCAGAAAATGCCTGGATTGCGGATCGACGCCGACCGTCGGTTCATCGAGCAATAGCAGCCGTGGTTTGCCGAGCAGGCCGATGGCCAGATTCAGGCGCCGGCGCAGGCCGCCGGACAGGCATTCGGCGCGCTTGCCGACGACCTGATCGAGGCGGCCGAAGGCGATGGCTGCCTCGGTTTGCGCCTTCAGTTCGCTACCATTCAGTCCGAGCGCACCGGCGAAGAAACGCAGGTTCTCGGCGACGCTGAGCATCGGGTAGAAGGCGTAATCCTGCGGCACCAGGGCGATGGCGCGCGGGTCGGCGGCCCGGACGGCGGGCAGCAACTGGCCGTTCAGCGAAATCCGGCCGACGCCCGCGGTCAACAATCCGGCGAGCAGGGAAATCAATGTTGTCTTGCCAGCGCCGTTGGGCCCGAGCAGTCCCGTAAACCGCGGCAGCCGGAATGTTGAGTGATATGTTTTGCAGCGCCGGGCTGCTGGCGGCCCGATAGCGGTACGAAACGCCATCGATTTGCAGCATCAGGCGGCGCGGCGCAGGTCGCCAAGAACGCCTGCTCGCGATTGGCAAGCTGGCGCAGCTGGCGGCCAGTACGGCGGGGCGAGCGGTTCGCGGTCGCGGATCATGCGGGCGGCTGAGAGGGCGAATTCGCGCCATTCGTCGCCGACGTCGACCAGTGTTTCCGCCAGTTCATCGAGGCGTGGCCGGGCGAGCAGTTCGGCGGCTTCCTGCAGGAACGAGGCGTAAATGAAACGAAAACCGGCACCGCCGGTACCAATTTCTTCCTGCATGCGTACCACCTGACCGACGAACATCTTGGTCTGCGCCGGATCGCCCTTCGCCGCCAGCGCTTCGACGGCATTGGCCAGGCGGCGGATGCCGCGCACGCCGATGATCGGCAAGGGGGCATCGAGCATGATGCGCGTCGTCTTCTTCAGCGCCTTCGGGATCTCCTGCGACCAGTCCGGGGCAGACGGCTTGCCGGTGGCGTAGTAGAGCAGGCCTCTCGGGGCCAGAACGCCCCGGGCAAAGCGTGCTTTCTGCAAGGCGCCGGCGGGGCAGCGCACGGGGCTTTCGAAGACCGGATCGAGAGATGATAGTCGCCGCTGGCGACATCCCGCCGAACGCCAGGACGTTGTGTGCGTTGAAGTGAAAGCGCAGGTCCTCCGGCATGTAAGGGTAGCCAGAACACCGAAGTCTGCATGCCGACCAGTTGACCGCCGTCAGCAGTTCATCGAGGCGCCGGGTGCCGGCTTCCGGATTGCGGAATGTCTCAGAAACGCATTTTCAGGCCGAGCGGCTTCTGCAGTCCCTTGATGATCGATTTCGGCGGCATCCGGTAGGCTACCAGTGGCAGGCCATTGATCCGGATGAGAGGAATGAGGCGAAGGACAACGCCGCAGACGGCCCGAAGGCCATCGCTTCGGAAATCGGCAGTCCGTGGTGGCGAAGCATTGCCGACATGACGCCGCTCTCGCAATGCGATGCATGGCTGTGCTCGAATGCCATCATTCGGCCTTGTCGAGTCAGCCACCCGATGCCCATCGCTTCGGCGTAACGCTGGCGCAGCGCGGGCGAGGGAAGCGAAGACAGCGGGACGAAAATGCCGGCGGATGCGCCACTGCAAAAGCCGGTCGTCTGCGCCAGCAGCGCAACATCCATTCGCGCCTTGTGCATGTGGTATTCGAGCGCCGATGTCAGTCCGCTAGCAACGCGCTGGCGCGCCTCTTCCGCCAGGCGATTGAGGTCTTCCGGCCTGGCGGGTAACGATTTCCTCGACCTCCCAGCCCACTGACTGGACGATCCGTAGCCTGCCATCAGCGCCACGGGCATAGAGCGCCTTGCGGTGGCCGCCGAGCGTGGCGTTGCCTTCCTGCGGAACGATTTCGTCAGCATGGTCGACCGCAGTCAGGTGCATCAGGGATCCGGTGAAGCGACCGCTCTCCGGGACAAAGCAGAGCAGTCGGTCGCCGGCCTTGAGTCAGCCGCTGTCAAAACAACTCGTCGACCATGATGAAAATCGATGCAGAGCCGGTATTCCCCTTATTTGGCGGAGATTGGTGGAACCGCTTTTCCTGTCCCAGCGGGGAAAGCGGTCGCTACCATGCAATCGATCATCGGCGTCCGGAAGTATTCGGAGGAGGACGTATGCGGCGAAACCAGTCCACGACTGCCCACGGGGGCCAAGCCGTGAGTCGCCTTGTGGCCTTTTGCAGCGGTTTGCCGAGGGTCTGGTCGGTCACGATTGGCGTTGAGCAAGCGGACGTCCTGCTTGATC
>JADKBR010000005.1 GCA_016714975.1 Candidatus Dechloromonas phosphorivorans
TTTTTGGCGGGCGATATTGGCGAGGCGCTTTGCTCCTCTCGCTACGCTCAATCCGCAAAGCGCCTCGCCAATATCGCCAACAATTCAACACCACCCGCCTCCAATGCCGCTGCGTCACCTTACAATTTCAAAGATAGGCCCCCTTGGACAACAGTTCCGGCAAGTACAAGGGCAGCAAAGTGCCGCGCCAGGTCAATCGCCGGGCGCGTGATGCCATGATGATCGCCGCGGTCCAGCACATCCGTAGCGTACCGGCTTCCAAGGCTTACTTCGACAAGAAGCGGGCCGCTGGAAAGACTCACCAGCAAGCGGTAAGAGCGGTGGCTCGCATGCTGTCCAAAGTGCTATTCTCAATGCTCAAACATAGCGAAGATTATGTGATCCCTGACGTTTCAAACACGCCTGAATCCAATTCCGTTACGGTGCCTTGAAGCGATATCTATACTCAAGAAACTCTTGTAATTTCCGGAGGGATGTTCAGGTTCAGACTTTTCCAGACTTTTCGCTCCTCCGAAGCCGCGCCGAAGACGGCGACCTCGCAGGCGCCGGCCTGCAGCGCTGCATCGAAGCCCTGCAAATTGGGCGTCAAAACCGGGTAGACCGCAGCAGCGAGCCTGATGATGCCCTCCATCACCGCTGCGTTGTCGGCCATCTGCGGCACCCGCATCGTCGAGACGAACGAAGTCGCCTCGATGATGCGCAGACCCGCATCAGCCAGTCGCTCGATCAGTTCGAACTTGGTTTCGCTCGGGACGACTGCCTCTTCGTTCTGCAGCCCGTCGCGCGGGCCGACTTCGACGATCTTGACTTGGGAAGGGATCATGGGCGGGAGTGGTTCCCTAGCGCGCCGGAGCACAAAATTCCGGCATGGCGTCCTGGCAGGTTCCCAGACAATTCACCTTGCCATTCGAATCAACTGCGGCTCCGCCGCCCGGTTGCGACGAGCACTTTACCTGTCCCTCGTCGTCGGCGGCGCAATAGCCCACGCCGCACTTGACGACACCATATCGATCTCTGATCGCGCCACCGCCCGCCCTGGCACAGAACACCATGCCGTATTGATCCGACGCGCACTGCCCCTCTCCACACACCACGTTTCCATGCTGGTCCTTGATGCAATCCCCGGCATTGACCTCGGTGCCGATCACCGCGGCCAGAATCAACAAGCAACGAACCGCGAGACGATTTTTCACGTGTTTTCCTTTCATTTCGAAGTGCAAAAAGCAGATGTACCGGAGATCACAGAATCCGCTTCGGGGAATTCCCGGCTGGCTGATCCACACGACTTGTCCTGAATGAGCGTGCCGTTGTTGAAGAAACGGCCATAAGCCATCCCGATCGCTTCGCCGGTCCGTACCGGGTCGATCATTTCGGAAAGAGATCCCTTGAATTCACCAACCTGGTTTGTTTGCATGGTAAGTCCTTGATGCGGTTTCAGGTTGTTTGATAGTGGTTGCCCGTACACATCGTGTCAAGCTTCAACCATCTCCCTCGAACTCGACCAGCGCAGCGCCGTCGCCGACCTGTTCGCCGGCCGCATAGCAGAAGGTCTTGATGGTGCCGGCGGCGGGGGCGGTGATGGTGTGTTCCATCTTCATCGCTTCGAGGATCAGCAGCGGCGCGCCTTTTTCCACCTTCTGGCCGGGCTGGGCGAGCAGGGCGACGACCTTGCCCGGCATCGGCGCGGTCAGGCCGCCGCCGTGAGCGCCGCCGGCCTCGACGAGGTGCAACGGGTCGTCGCGCAGGAGTGAGTAGGTACTCCCCTGCAAAAAGACGCTTCTCTTGTCGTCGACCGTGCCCCGCAGGAAGTCCCCTTGGGGGACGACGACGCTGGCGATCAGTCGGCGGTCGTCGAATTCGACGGCGATGCGGTCGCCTTCGAGCTTGCGGCCGCGCGCGAGGGCAGTCCGGCCATTGATGGTGATCTGCCACTGGTCGCGCTGATAGCGGACCTGTGCTTCGACCAGACTCTCGCCATCGCGGAAGCCGATGATGCGGGCAGCCGAGAGGTTCATCCGCCAGCCATCACGCGCGTGCCAGGGCGACCAGGGGTCACCGCTGCTCTTCGCGGCCAGCCCGGCCTTGTGCTGTTCCCAGAGGAGTTCGCCGACGGTGGCGACGAGCAGCGCGTCGTACGGCACGGCCTGGGTTGCCGGGAAGAGGAAGGTCTTCTGGCGTTCGATCAGCCCGGTATCGAGATCGGCGCCGGCGAAAGCCGGGCAGGCGACGAGGCGCGACAGGAAATCGATGTTGGTCGTCACGCCGGCCACCTGATAATCGGCCAGCGCCTTGCGCATGCGCGCCAGCGCCGCGTCACGGTGCTCGTCCCAGACGATCAGCTTGGCGATCATCGGGTCATAGAAGGGCGTGATTTCGTCGCCCTCCTCGACGCCGCTATCGACGCGGACGTTCAGGCTCTCGGCCGGGGCACGGAGACGGATCAGCTTGCCGGTCGACGGCAGGAAGCCCTTGCCGGCATCCTCGGCGTAGATACGGGCTTCCAGCGCATGGCCGCGAACCTGCAACTGTTCCTGCGCCAGCGGCAGCGGCTGGCCGGCGGCGACGCGCAACTGCCATTCGACGAGGTCCTGGCCGGTGATCATCTCGGTGACCGGGTGCTCGACCTGCAGGCGGGTATTCATCTCCATGAAATAGAACGAGCCATCCTGGTTGGCGATGAACTCGACCGTGCCGGCGCCGACGTAGCCGACGGCCCGGGCGGCGGCGACGGCGGCCTCGCCCATCTGGCGGCGGCGCTCGGGCGTCATGCCGGGGGCGGGGGCCTCCTCCAGCACCTTCTGGTGGCGACGCTGCACCGAGCAGTCGCGCTCGAAGAGATAGACGCAGTTGCCCCGGGTGTCGGCGAAGACCTGAATCTCGATGTGGCGCGGCTTGGTGACGTATTTCTCGATCAGCACGTGCTCGTTGCCGAAACTGGAAGCGGCTTCGCGCTTGCAGGAAGCAAGGGCGTCCGGGAAATCCTCGGTGCGTTCGACGAGACGCATGCCCTTGCCGCCGCCGCCGGCCGCCGCCTTGATCAGCACCGGGTAACCGATGGCGTCGGCTTCCCGGTGCAGCAGGGCCGGCGTCTGGTCGTCGCCGTGATAGCCCGGCGTCAGCGGCACGCCGGCGTTGCCCATCAGTTTCTTGGCCTCCGACTTGGAACCCATGGCGCGGATCGCCGAGGCCGGCGGGCCGATGAAGGCGATTCCGTTGGCGGCCAGCGCCTCGGCAAAGTCCGCATTTTCGGAGAGGAAGCCGTAGCCGGGGTGCACCGCCTGGGCGCCGGTGCGCCGGCACGCCTCGACGATCTTCTCGGCGACCAGATAGGATTCACGCGCCGCAGCCGGGCCGAGCAGCACCGCCTCTTCGGCGAGGCGGACGTGGCGGGCGTTGGCGTCGGCGTCGGAATAGACAGCGACGGTGCGGATACCCATGCGGCGGGCGGTCTTGATGACGCGGCAGGCGATTTCTCCGCGGTTGGCAATGAGGACCTTGGTGAACATGCTCAATCCCCGATCCAGTTCGGCTGGCGCTTGTCGAGGAAGGCGGCGATGCCTTCCTGCGCCTCCGGTGTGGCGCGCAGGTGGGCGATTCGGTGGGCGGTTTCCTCGACCAGAATGTCGTTGATCGGCTGATTGTTGACGGCCCGGATCAGGCTCTTCGCGGCTGCCTGCGACAACGGGCCACCCTGCAGCAGCGCGCCGACAATCTCCTGGACCTTGGTGTCGAGTTGCTCAGGCTCGACCGCTTCATGGACGAGGCCGATTTGGCGGGCGCGGACGGCATCGATGCGCTCGGCCGACTGGAAGTATCGGTAGGCCTGGCGGGCGCCGATGGCGCGCAGCACGTAGGGCGAAATGGCTGACGGGATGATGCCGAACCTGACTTCGGAGGTGGCGAAGACGGCCTTCGTGGACGCGACGGCGATGTCGCACGCGGCTGCCAGCCCCATCCCGCCGCCGAGCGCCGCGCCTTGCACGCGGGCGATGGTCGGTTTCCTCATCTCGGCAAGCGCGCGCAGCATTCTGGCCAGGGTGCGGGCGTCGTCGAGGTTGTCGTCGATGCCGTTCTCGGCGGCGCGCTTCATCCAGTTGAGGTCGGCGCCGGCCGAGAAACTCTTGCCGCGGCCGGCGAGGACGACGACGCGGACGTCGTCATCGTCATCGAGTGCCTTGCAGGCGGCGGTCAGTTCGGCGATCAGGTCTTCGTCGAAGGCGTTGTGCAGGTCGGGCCGGTTCATCCAGATCGTGGCGACCGGGCCTTCGAGTTCGATTTCCAGGTGCATGAACATGTCTCGCTCCCTCTATTGTTGGCGTTGGCGGATCAGCTCGGCCATCGGGTCGCCGCGTGCCGCGAGCGCGGCGATCAGGCTGGCCTGGTTGGCGGCCGGCTGGTTCTGGCTGACTTTCCACTTGCCGAGCAGGCGGGTGACGGTGATTTCGATGCCGACGATGGCGCCGAGCATCTTCTCGATGTAATCCGGCGGCGCATCGGTAACAGCCCAGGGCTGCGGCAAGGCCGCTTCATGGGCTGCGGTCAACGCCGAAATTTGGGCAGAAATCCAGGCCGGGTCGTCGATCACCCGCAGGCGGCCCCAGGCATGGACCGCGGTGTAGTTCCAGGTTGGCACCACCTTGCCGTGCTCGGCCTTGGTCGCGTAGCCGGAAGGGCTGATATAGCTTTCGTGACCCTGGAAAATCACCAGTACTTCGCCCACCACCTGGCCGTCTTTCCACAGCGGATTGGCGCGGGCGACGTGGCCCTGCAGCTTGCCGTCGGCCAGCAGCAGGGGAATGTGGTTGGCGTTCAGGCCATCCGGGCCGTCGCTGACCAGCGTGGCCAGCGGATGGGCACGCATCAGGGCGTGCATCTCGGCGACGTTGTTTTCGGCGAAGTGCTTGGGCAGGTACATGGCTTTACATCCGGAAAATGCCGAACTTCGTTTCTTCGGCCGGGGCGTTCATGGAAGCGGACAGGCCGAGGCCGAGGACGCGGCGGGTATCGGCCGGGTCGATGATGCCGTCGTCCCACAAGCGCGCGCTGGCGTAATAGGGGTGGCCCTGCGTCTCGTACTGGTCGCGGATCGGCGCCTTGAAGGTCGCTTCTTCCTCGGCGCTCCAGCTCTTGCCGGCGGCTTCGATGCCGTCACGCTTGACGGTGGCCAGCACGCTCGCCGCCTGTTCGCCGCCCATCACCGAAATTCTGGCGTTCGGCCACATCCACAGGAAGCGCGGCGAGTAGGCACGACCGCACATGCCATAGTTGCCGGCGCCGAAGCTGCCGCCGATGACGACGGTAAATTTCGGCACTTTTGCCGTGGCGACGGCGGTGACCATCTTCGCACCGTCGCGGGCGATGCCGCCGTTTTCGTACTTGCGGCCGACCATGAAGCCGGTGATGTTCTGCAGGAAGACCAGTGGAATGCCGCGCTGGGCGCAGAGTTCGATGAAATGGGCGCCCTTGAGCGCCGATTCGCTGAACAGGATGCCGTTATTGGCGACGATGCCGACCGGGTAGCCGTGGATGCGGGCGAAGCCGCACACCAGCGTCGTGCCGTAGCGCGCCTTGAATTCGTCGAAGCCCGAGCCGTCGGCGATGCGGGCGATGATCTCGCGCACGTCGAAGGGCTTCTTGGCGTCGCTCGGGATGACCCCGTAAAGTTCCTCGGACGGATAGAGCGGCGCGACCGGCGCGGTCAACGTCAGCGGCGGGGCCTTTTTCCAGTTCAGATCCTTGACCAGGCGGCGGGCGATGGCGAGGGCATGCGCGTCGTTTTCGGCGAGATGGTCGACGACGCCGGAGATTCTGGTATGGACATCGGCGCCGCCGAGGTCCTCGGCAGAAACGACTTCACCGGTCGCCGCCTTGACCAGCGGCGGGCCGCCGAGAAAGATGGTGCCCTGGTTCTTGACGATGATCGACTCGTCGCACATCGCCGGCACGTAGGCGCCGCCGGCGGTACATGAGCCCATGACGGCGGCGATCTGCGGGATGCCCCTCGCCGAAAGGTTGGCCTGATTGAAGAAGATGCGGCCGAAATGTTCCTTGTCCGGGAAAACTTCATCCTGCATTGGCAGAAAGGCGCCACCGGAATCGACCAGATAGACGCAGGGCAGGCGGTTTTCGAGGGCGATTTCCTGTGCGCGCAAATGCTTCTTGACCGTCAGCGGGTAGTAGGTGCCACCTTTGACGGTGGCATCGTTGGCGACGACCATGCACTCGACGCCGCTGACACGGCCAATGCCGGCGATCATCGATGCGGCCGGAACGTCGCCGCCGTACATGTCAAAGGCTGCGAACTGGCCGATCTCGAGGAAGGGCGTGCCCGGGTCGAGCAGGCCATTGACGCGCTCGCGTGGCAACAGCTTGCCGCGCGCCAGGTGCTTCTGGCGTGCCGCCTCCGGACCGCCGAGGGCGATCTTCTCCACTTTTTCATGGAGGTCGGCGACCACCGCCTGCATGGCTGCCGCATTGGCCTGAAATTCGGTACTGCGCGGGTTCAGTTGGGTTTTCAGGATGCTCATGTCGCCTCGCTGTTGTGTCGCGTTACGTGTCCTACAGTTGTTGCGCTTCCTTCAGCCATTTGCTGACCGGTTCCGGACGGTAAGCGGCCATCGCCGCGAGCAGGCTCTCGATGTCGTCTGCCGCCAGCGCCATCGCCCGGTTCTCTTGGCGCAGGAAGCCTTCCGCGACGGCGCGCTCGAAGAGGGCGAGCAGCGGGTCGTAGAAGCCATTGACGTTGAGCAGGCCCATCGGCTTGAAGTGAAATCCGAGCTGGCCCCAGGTCAGGATTTCGCAGAACTCCTCGAAGGTGCCGAAGCCGCCGGGGAGCGCGATGAAGCCGTCGGCAAGCTCGGCCATGCGCGCCTTGCGTGTGTGCATCGAGTCGACGACCTCGAGGCGGGTGAGACCCCGGTGATCGACGACGCGCCCAGCCACCTCCTTGCCGATCAGCGCCTCGGGAATGACGCCGATCACCGTGCCGCCAGCGCCCAGGCAAGCGTCGGCGATGATCCCCATGAGGCCGACGTTGCCGCCGCCGTAGACCAGTTCGATGCCGCGCCCGGCCAGCAACCGGCCAAGGCGTTCCGCGTCGGCACGATAGCGCGGATCGTGGCCGGCGTTGGAGCCGCAGAAAACACAGATGCGTTTCATGGCGGTCTCAGAATCCCCCGGCTTCCAGCCACTTTTCGATCTGTGGCAGGCGGTCGGCGCCGAAGAAGGCCTCGCCGTCGATCATTACATGCGGCGAGCCGAAGACGCCGATGGCCAGCGCGTTGTCGACCTCGGCTTTCAGCCGGTCCTTGATTTCCTGGCTTTGCAGCGCGGCTTCCAGGCTGCTGCGGTCGACGCCCAGATCTGCCGCAATTTCGAGCACGACTTCCGGCGCCGCGATGTCGCGGTCGTCGACGTACAGCGCGCGAAAGGCGGCGTGGGCAAAGCGCCGGGCCAGCGCGCAGTCCTGGCTGTGCAGCCAGTAATAGGCGCGGGCGGCATTCTGCGTCGCCAGCGGAAACCGGGTCGGATGGCGGTAAGGGATGCCCATGAAGCGGGCAGAGCGCGCAAAGTCGAGCAGCGAGTAGGCGGCCTTGGCGGGACTCTGCAGAGTCAGCGGCGCGCTGCCGGTGGCCTTGAAGACGACGCCGAGCAGGACCGGATGCCAGCGCACCTTGCGTCCGAAACGGGCCGCCAATTCGTCGATGCGTTCGCTCATCAGGTAGCCGTAGGGGCTGGAAAAGTCGAACCAGAAATCGATGGGATCGGACACTGTTGTCTCCTTATGCTTGTGTTTGTGGGACCAGGAGCTAGAATGTGTATCTCAAGTTAAATGGGTGTGTATCGTGCGAACAAATATTGTGATTGACGATGCTTTGATGCGGGCTGCGCTGCAGGTCACCGGCCTGAAGACCAAGAGGGAAGCGGTCGAGCAGGGACTCAAGACCCTGCGCCTGGCGAACGTGGCCGGCTGGATTGGCAGGGCGATCTGGAGGCGATGAGGCAGGATCGGTGATCCTGGTCGATTCGAGTGTCTGGATCGACTATTTTCGTGGTGACCTGACGCCGCAAAGTGATCGTCTCGATCAATTGCTCTCCAGCGAGTTGCTGCTGCTCGGCGATCTGATCCTCGCCGAAGTACTGCAGGGGTTTGTCAGCGAACACGATTTCAATCAGGCGAAAACACTTCTCACGCGCTGCCAGTTGTTCCGCTGGTGGGTCTGGATGTGGCGTTGCAGGCTGCCCGCAATTTCCGCCATCTGCGGACGCTCGGAGTGACAGTCAGGAAGACGATCGACACGCTGATAGCGACGAGCTGCATCGCAAATCGTCACACCTTGCTCTACAGCGACCGCGATTTCGATCCCTTCGTTGAGCATCTCGTCTGATGTCGGCTCTGCCAGGGCGTTGAGCTTGCCATTATCATTGCGGCGTCTTTACGTTTTTTGCTGCTTTGCTGCGAACGTAAATAACTTAGGCCGGCCACCTCTTCTCCGAAGACCTGCGGTTTCGATTTGACGAGGTCGCTTAGTTTCTTGAATCCGTAAAGGCGCGGGTCGAAATCGGACTGTAGCTTGGTCAGATAGCTGCCGAATAGAGCTAGATTGGCCCAGCCGGTGTCATCGCAGGCTGACGCCGGGAACGGAGGGGGAGCTGGGCGATGCGGTGGAGGGTGGAAGCCGGGTTGGTTGTGGCCGGCTTTTTGTACGGCGTTCGGGATCGGCGCTGTGTATGGCAGGGGCGCAGGACTTCGGTGAAGATGAACTTGTGGCAGGCGTTCCTGAATGCATCGGGCGTTTTCTCTTCGCCAAAGCCGAACACGCTCAGGCCCTCTTCGCGGAAGCGCAGGGCGAGCCCGGTAAAGTCACTGTCGCTGGAAACCAGGCAGAAGCCATCGAAACGCCGGGTGTAAAGCAGATCCATCGCATCGATGATCATCGTGCTGTCGGTCGCATTTTTGCCGGTGGTGTAGGCGAATTGCTGTACCGGCTTGATGGCGAATTGATTGAGGACCTTTTTCCACTGGGCGCTGTTCGGGGAAGTGAAATCGCCATAGATCCTTCTCACGCTGGCCTCGCCGAAGCGGGCGATTTCAGCCAGGAGTCCCTCGATGACCGATGCCTGTGCATTGTCGGCATCGATCAGAACGGCCAGGTGAAGCGAGCGCTCCTCGAAATCGAGCTTGCCGTTGATGTTTGGTATGGCCATTGCTCTCCCCCCAGATGCTTACTCTAACCAGCGGCCACGGCACGGCCGATGACCAGCCGCTGGATGTCGTTGGCGCCTTCGTAGATCTGGCAGACGCGCACGTCACGGTAGATGCGCTCGACCGGGAAGTCGCTGACGTAGCCGTAGCCGCCGTGGATCTGGATGGCGTCGGAGCAGACCTTTTCGGCCATTTCGGAAGCAAACATCTTGGCCATCGACGCTTCGGTCAGGCAGGGGCGGCCGGCATCCTTCAGGGCGGCGGCCCGCCAGACCATCAGGCGGGCAGCATCGATCTGGGTGGCCATGTCGGCAAGGCGGAAATTGACGGCCTGGTGTTCGATGATCGTGACGCCGAAGGTGGTTCGTTCCTTCGCATAGCGCACGGCCGCCTCGAAAGCGGCGCGGGCCATGCCGACCGACTGGGCGGCGATGCCGATGCGGCCGGCTTCGAGATTCGACAGCGCGATCCGGTAGCCATCCCCCTCCTTGCCGAGCAGGGCCGAGGCCGGCACGCGGCAGTTCTCGAACAGGATCTGCGCGGTGTCCGAGGCGTGCTGGCCCATCTTTTCCTCGATGCGGGCGACGATGTAGCCGGGCGTCGCCGTAGGCACCAGGAAGCAGGAGATGCCCTTCTTGCCGGCGGCCTTGTCGGTGACGGCGAAGACGATCGCGACATCGGCGTACTTGCCGGTGGTGATGAACTGCTTGACGCCGTTCAGCACGAAATGGTCGCCGTCGCGGTCGGCGCGGGTAGTGATCGACGAGGCGTCGGAGCCGGTGTGCGGCTCGGTCAGACAGAAGCAGCCGAGACTGTCGCCACGCGCCAGCGGCTTGAGCCAGGTTTCCTTTTGCTGATCGGTGCCGTACTTCATCGTGATGCCACAGGCGAGCGAATTCTGGACGCTGACGATGGTCGACGTGGCGCCGTCGCCGGCGGCGATTTCCTCGAGGGTCAGGACCAGCGACATGTAGTCCATGCCGGCGCCGTCCCATTCCTCGGGCACGACCATTCCGAGCGCGCCGAGCCCGCCGAGTTCCTTCAGGGCTTCGGCCGGGAAGGTGTGATTGCGATCCCACTCGCCGGCGAAGGGTGCGAGGCGCTCCTGCGCGAAGCTGCGCATCGCGTCGCGGATCATTTCCTGTTCCTGGGTCAGGATCATGCTGTTTTCTCCGAAAGGTTGGCGGTCATCCAGACGCCGGCGATGACCAGCAGGCCACCGCCAAGCACGGATAACCCGAGGCGTTCGTCGAGCAGGACGGCAGCCTGCAGGACGGCGAATACCGGGACGAGGTTGACGAACGCGGATGCCCTGGCGGCGCCGAGGCGCTTGACGCCATCGGCAAACCAGGTGAAGGCGAGGGCGGTGCCGCCGACCGCCAGGAAGACGACACTGGTCCACACCCGCCAGGACCAGGCAGCAATGTCGCTGCCGCCCTGTAGCAGCGCCGTCGCTCCGATCAGCGCGGCGCCGATCAGGCTGGCCCACAGGGTCGCTGCCAGCGGGGAAAGCGTTTTCGTCGCGCGCCGGCCGATGAAGGTATAGGCCGTCCAGCACATGACGCAGCCGAGGATCAACCACTCGCCGATGCCGACCGCGCCGTGCAGCAGGGCGAGCGGATTGCCGTTGCCGATGACCGTCAGGCAGCCCGCCATGGCGATGGCGACGCCGGTCAGCTTGAGCGCGTTCATCCGTTCCCTGCCGAGAAGCCATGCCGCCAGCACGACGACAACCGGGGTCAGGGCGACGACCAGCGCGCCGCGCCCGGCACTGATGTGCTTGAGGCCGTAGAAGAAGCAGAGCGCGTAGAGGAAGATCCCGGTCATCGCCAGTCCGCAGACGACTCCCCATTCGCTGCCCGTCTGCGGACGCGGGATCCGTCCCTCGGTCACCAGCGCAAAGCCGGCCAGCACCAGCCCGGCGAGCAGGAAGCGGATGGCGGGAACGCCCAGCGGCGCAGTCAGTTCCTGCGCCACGACCCGGCCCGCGATCCAGGTTCCGCCCCACATGAACATGGCGCCGATCAGCTTGAGGTAGGTAGTCGACCCGACCGGCTGCGGCACTTACAGCATTTCCACCGCGAGCGCCGTCGCTTCGCCGCCGCCGATGCACAGGCTGGCGACGCCGCGTTTGCCGCCGGTCTTTTTCAGCGCACCGAGCAGCGTCACCAGAATGCGCGCGCCGGAAGCGCCGATCGGATGGCCCAGCGCACAGGCGCCGCCGTGGATGTTGACCTTCTCGGCCGGCAGCTTCATGTCGTGCATGGCGGCCATCGTGACGACGGCGAAGGCCTCGTTGATTTCGTAGAGATCGACACCTTCCGCGGCCCACCCGGTTTTTGTGAACAATTTTTGCATCGCGCCGACCGGCGCGGTCGGGAACAGGGCCGGCGCGTGGGCGTGGGTCGTGTGGGCGACGATGCGGGCGATCGGCGCCAGCCCCAGCTTTTCAGCCTGCGAGGCGCGCATCAGCACCATGGCGGCGGCGCCGTCGGAGATCGACGACGAATTGGCCGGGGTCACGGTGCCATCCTTGCGGAAGGCGGGTTTCAAAGTCGGGATCTTTTCGATGTTGACCGCAAACGGCCCTTCATCCTTGTCGATCACAACATCGCCCTTGCGCCCGGAAACGGTGACCGGGGCGATCTCCCAGGCGAAGCTGCCGTCGTCGCTGGCCTGCTTGGCACGGTTGGTCGACCGGATGGCGAATTCATCCTGCGCGGCCCGGCTGAAGTTGTAGTTGCCGGCGCAGTCCTCGGCGAAGGTGCCCATCAGGCGACCGCGGTTCTCCGCGGAGTAGGCATCCTCCAGACCGTCCATGAACATGTGGTCGATGATCTGGCCGTGACCGAGACGGTAGCCGCCGCGCGCCTTGGGCAGCAGGTAGGGGGCGTTGGTCATCGATTCCATGCCGCCGACCACCGCGATACCGCAGGAACCGGCGAGAATGCCGTCGTGCCCGACCATGGTGGCTTTCATGCCGGAGCCGCAGACTTTGCTGACCATGGCGCAGCCGGTCGACAGCGGCAGGCCGGCGAGCAGGGCTGCCTGACGAACCGGCGCCTGGCCGAGACCTGCCGGCAGCACGCAGCCGAAGACCACTTCTTCGACCAGCGCGGCATCGACGCCGGCGCGCTCGACGGCCGCCCTGATGGCGACAGCGCCGAGTTGCGGCGCGCTCACAGCGCCGAAGACGCCCTGAAACCCCCCCATCGGGGTACGGGCGGCGGAAACGATGACGATCGGGTCATTCATGGCGGTTCTCCTTGGTGAGAGGTAGTAAGGTCATGCTTCCAGCGCCTTCAGCGCGGCGTCGTAGCGTGATTGCAGATCTTCGGGACGATGCACGGTGATGCCGAAATCGTGCATCAGACCATCCTTGAGGCCGTAGATCCAGCCGTGGATAGTCAGGCGCTGGCCGCGCTGCCAGGCATCCTGGACGACCGGGTTGTGGCAGACATTGACGACCTGCTCCAGCACGTTGAGTTCGCACAGGCGGTCGTGGCGGTGGGCTTCCGGCAAACTGTTGACGGCGGCTAGATGCTTGTTGTGCACGTCATGCACATGACGTAGCCAGAGGTCGACGACGCCGACCCGATCGCGGCGCAGCGCGGCACCGACGCCGCCGCAGCCGTAGTGGCCGACGACCACGATGTGCTTCACTTTCAGCACATCGACCGCGTACTGGATTACCGACAGACAGTTGAGATCGGTATGGACGACGACATTGGCGACGTTGCGGTGCACGAAGACCTCGCCCGGCAGCAGGCCGACGATCTCGTTGGCCGGGACGCGCGAGTCGGAGCAACCGATCCACAGCAGTTCCGGATTCTGCAAGCGGGCCAGTTTCTCGAAGTAGGTCGGATCGACTTCCTGCATCTGGCGGGCCCAGGCGCGGTTGAAATCGAAAAGGTGGGAGAGATTCTCATTGCGGATTTTCTCCTCCAGCCAGTTTTCCAGATCGAGCGCGAGGAACATCGTGCCCTCGACCGGGGTCTGGTAGTAGGCGGGCGCCTCGGTGAAACCGAGTTCGCGGTAGAGCTTCACGGCCATGCGCATGTTGGGCAGCGTGTCGAGCATCAGCTTGCGGTAGCCGATTTCCTTGGCCGCCTTGATTGCCGCCAGTGCCAGCGCGGCGCCGACGCCATGTCCGCGTTCTTCGGGCGTCACGTAAAGACGCTTCATCTCGCAGACGCCTTCGCTGCTGCTCAATGGTCGAACACCGACACAACCCGCCGGACGTCCATCGACTTCGGCAAAAAACAGCCGGCCTTCGGGTGGCGAATAGGCGCCGGGCAGGGAGGCCATTTCCTGGTCGAAGCCCTGGTAGGACAGGTCGACGCCCAGCCATCCCGCGTAATTGCGGAAGTACTGGCGGACTTGCTCCAGGGCTTCGGTGTCGGGGGTGCTGAGCGTGCGCAGGACGACTGCTGCCATGCGAGTGATACTCCGTTGCTGGTGGCGCTGGTTCAGGCGGTTTCCGCGAAAAGTTCGCGACCGATCAGCATTCTACGGATTTCGGAGGTGCCTGCTCCGATCTCGTAAAGCTTTGGCATCGCGCCACAGGCGGCCGGTGGGATATTCGTTGGTGTAGCCGACGCCGCCCAGCACCTGGATCGCCTCGCCGGCCATCCAGGTGGCCTTCTCGGCCGAATAGAGAATGGCGCCGGCGGCATCCTTGCGCAGCGTCCGCGAATGATCGCCCGAATCACAGGCGCGGCCGACGGCATAGACATAGGCGCGGGTCGCCTGCCAGGTCGAATAGAGATCGGCGACCTTGCCCTGCATCAACTGGAATTCGCCGATCGCCTGGCCGAACTGCTTGCGCTCGTGGAGGAACGGCACGATGACATCCATGCAGGCGGCCATGATCCCGAGCGGACCGCCGCAGAGAACGGCGCGTTCGTAGTCGAGGCCGGACATCAGAACCCTGGCGCCGTTGCCGACGCCGCCCAGCACATTTTCCTCCGGGACTTCGCAGTCGTCGAAGAACAGCGGGAAGGTATTGGAGCCACGCATCCCCAGCTTGTCGAGGTGGGTGCCGCAGCTCAACCCGGTGCAGCCCTTTTCGACGATGAAGGCGGTCATGCCCCGCGGCCCCGCATCCGGATCGGTCTTGGCGTAGACAACCAGCGTGTCGGCATCGCCGCCGTTGGTGATCCACATCTTGGAGCCGTTCAGGACATAGCGGTCGCCTTTCCTTTCGGCTTTCAGCTTCATCGAAATGACATCGGAACCGGCGTTCGCCTCGGACATGGCGAGCGCGCCGACATGGTCGCCGGAAATCAGTTTGGGCAGGAATTTCCGGCGCTGCGCGTCGGAGCCGTTGCGGCGGATCTGGTTTACGCAAAGGTTGGAGTGGGCACCGTAGGAGAGGCCGACGGACGCCGAGGCGCGGGAGATCTCTTCCATGGCGACGATGTGCGCCAGATAGCCCATGTCAGTGCCGCCGAATTCCTCGCCGGCGGTCAAGCCGAGCAGACCCATGTCGCCGAACTTCTTCCAGAGGTCGGCCGGGAACTCGTTGACGCGGTCGATCTCGGCGGCGCGCGGGGCAATCTCGGCGTCGGCAAACGCCTGCACCGCTTCGCGCAGCAGGTTGATGTCTTCGCCGAGGCCAAAGTCGAGACTGGGAATGTTCATGGTGTTTCTCCCTGAAGTTTTTCGGATTTGCCGTGCATGACCATGATCGTCTGCTGCATCAGCGCACATTGGGTTTCCTGGCCGTCCTTGACGGCAAATACCTCGCCCTGGGTGACGATCAGCGTGCGTCCAGCCCGGATCACCCTGCCGCGGGCGACCAGGTGGTCGCCATCGGCCGGCGCCATCAGATTCATCTTGTATTCGACGGTTAGCACCGAGGCCGCGGCCGGCACCATGGTCATCGCCGCGTAGCCCGCCGCCGAATCGGCGATCATGCCGACCACGCCGCCATGCACGAAACCGTGTTGCTGCTCGACGCCGGACCAGTGCGGGAGATGGATCTCGGTACGGCCGTGCTCAACCACCGGCAGAGTCGCCCGGATCAGGCTCATCGCGTGCTGCAGCGCAAAGCTGGCGCGGACGCGCTCGGCAAAATGGGGGTCGGAGATGCGGCTCATGGCGACATTGTATTCACGTTGACGTAAACGTCAACGTTCCGGTGCATGTCGATCATCGGGAATCCCGGCGCAGCAACTCCTGCTCGCATTGCTGCTCGAACTGTGCGATGTCCGCCAGCATCGCTTCGATGTCCTCGCGCTGCTGCTCGAGAGCCTCGCGTCGCTTGGACATGACACGCAGGCACTCGATCAGCTGCGGGGTTTCATCCTCGGTGCCCGAGTACATGCCGATCAGGTCCTTGATCTCGGCCAGCGACAGTCCGAGCCGCTTGCCGCGCAGGGCCATCTTGAGGCGGGCGCGGTCACGGCGGGTGAACACCCGGTTGCGGCCCTCCCGTTGCGGCGCGAGGATGCCCTGGTCCTCCCAGAAGCGGATCGTGCGCGGGGTGATGCCAAACTCGCGGGCGAGGTCGGAAATGGCGAATCTGGCTGTCGTCTGGGCCAATTGGGGTTCCTCGATTCAGGGACCAAGTAGATCAGAACCAGGGTGTTTTATCAATCCGGCGGCGGGCAAGGCCGGCAGTTCCGACATCCGTGGATGGCCTCTCAGCCGGTGATCCTGCGCTTCACGGCGCGTGTCACCAGGCGTAGGCGCTGGGCCAGCGGAAAGCGCCTGAAGTTGGTCTTGACGGCGCCCAGGGTGAAGGCGGTGCGTTTGGAGTAGTCGACGATCAGATCGACGATCACCGGTCGTCCGGCTGCGGCAAGCTCGCGAGCGCGGGCGATGGCATCGGAGACCTCGGCGTTCGCCGCCACCCTGATGTATTCGGCGCCGGTGGCAATGGCGACGCCGCTGAAATCGATTGCCCCCAGTGCCGTGCACGGCTTGCGATTGAAGGGTATTTCCTGGGCTTGGGCGATCTGCGACAACTCGCCGTCGTGAAATACGAAATAGATCAGGCCGAGCCCCAGTCGCGTCGCCGAGACGATTTCCATGCAGGTCATCGTGAACGCCCCGTCGCCGACGATGGCGAACACCTCGCGGTCGGGGTTGGCCAGCTTGGCGCCGATGGCGGCGGGCACCGCGTAGCCCATGCAGTTGAAATCGGTCGGGACGATCAGCCCCTTGGCTTGCCGCACCGGAAAAAGTTCGGCGGTCAGATAGGTGTGGTTGCCGTCATCGACGACGGCGATGACGTCGTCGGGAACGGCCGCGCGCAGCGCATTGAAGAAGACGGCGGGATTGACTCTGGCACCGCTGTCGTGGCGCAGCCACTCCGCGTTGTAGTCACCCTTGTCGCGCTGGATGCGGGCATGCAGTCCGGTATCCATGCCACGGGCGGCGCCGATCTGCTGCAACTCGGCAAGAAGCGCATCGAGGACCGCTGCGGAATCGCCTTCGAGCGCCACGGCCGCCGGGTAGTTCGCATTGAACACCAATGGGTTGATATCGACATGGATCAGTTCCTCCGGCACGCTGACGCCAAAGCTGCCAGTGGCAATTTCCGCGAAGCGGGTGCCGACGGCGAGCAGGCAATCGCAATCGGCGAAGGCGTTGCGCGCAGCGGGCACGGCTGCCGGACCGAAAGAGAAGCCCGTGTGCAGGGGATGCGCGGCTGAGAATACCGAGAGTCCCTGCAGCGTCGTTGCCACGGGCGCTTGCAGAAACTCGGCGATCGCGCGCGTCTGCGCGACGGCATCGCGCGCCCCCCAGCCGATGAACAAGCCCGGATGCCTTGCCGCGAACAGCATTTCGGCAGCGTGCCGGATAGCGCCGGCAGGCGCTCGCTGTGGCCTGGCGATGACCGGCGGGCTGGGAATTTCGCCCACCTCACCCGGAAACATCTGGAGGTTGACCGGAATCTCGACGAAGACCGGGCCGGGCTCGCCGGAGTGGGCGATTTCCCAGGCCTTGAACAGCGTCGGCGCTATCTCCGCGTGGCTGGTAACGAGAAAGGCGGCCTTTGTCAGCGGCCTGATGAAAGCATGCTGATCGAGTTCGTGAAGCTGGTAGCGCTTGTCGAGATCGCTGCGGATGCCGCCGCAGATGACCAGCATCGGGACGCCGTCGAGAAAGGCTTCACCGATGCCGCTGGCAGCGTGGGTGACCCCGGCCGCAGGAACGATCACCAGAGTGCCGGTCTGTTCCGAGGTCCGGCTGACGCCATCGGCCATGAACGCCGCCCCGCCTTCATGGGTTACCAGCACCGGCGTGATCTGCCCGGAACTGTTGAGTTCGTCGTACAGTTCTGTGTTGTGCACGCCGGGGATGCCGAAGGTGTATCTGATGCCGAGCGCTTCGAGGGCTCGTACCGCGGTCCAGGCGCCGGTCCGTTTCATGATGAATGCTCCAGGTCTTCAGGTAGTGGATGCCGCGGCCTAGCCGGCGATCCGGCGGCTGCGCGCCCCGAGGATAGCGCGGCCAGAGGCTGTGGCAAGGGATAACTGCAAAGCGCCGGAAAACCGTAGACGTTTTTCTTGGTTCTCCGGCACTGTCGGCGCTGCGATCCGGAACTGAAGGGCGCTTCTGGTTCCCCCCGGCAGCCGGTTTTGAAATAGCGATACTCCTGCGCTATCATGCGCCGTCACTCCAAACAAGGGAAAACGAACATGCTCAAACAATGGCAGTTCAGGCTGTTGACCGCACTTGCATTGGTATCCGCGGCGCTGGTCATCACCAACATCGTCATGTTCACCAACAACCGCGACGCGCAGAACGAATTCACCTCACGCGCCCAATACATCCAACAGAGCCAGCAAATCGAGCCGGTCTACCAGGGCATTGTGCGCGGCCTCGCGGAAATCTCGGTGAAGACCAACGACCCGCAGATTGCCCAACTGCTGACGGCCCAGGGCATTACCTTCACCGTCAACCCGGCGAATCAGGGCGAAGCCAAGGGCAAAGCCAAATGAACAGCGACCAAAAACCGTACGACAGCTTCCTGCCCCTTCTGGTGGGCCTGATCACGCTGGTGGTGTGGTTCGGCTTTCAGACCAGCCAGTTGATCAAGGAACGCGAGACGCTGGCAAACCTGCAAGCCAACCAGACCACCATCTACAACAACGCCCAGAAGATGCGCACGCAACTCGATGCGATCGCGGGCGAACTCGCGCGACTGGCGCAGGCAGGCAATCCCAACGCGGCGCAGATGATCCAGGCGCTCAACGCACGCGGCATCAGCATCGACCCGAGCAAGGCCAAACCCGCCGAAGACAAGCCGGCCGCCAAGTAGCACGCGCCCCCGAGGGCGCCCGTTCCGGTCTCCGTTGCGCGGCAGCGGCGCGCCCGGCCAGCGTCTGCTGGTGAAGTTCCCGGCCGCCTGACACGCGGCCGAATTCCGGGGTCGCGCCAGTGACGCCCCGGGGCGCCCCGATGGCGCGCCAGCGCATCCGGTCTCGGCCTCGTGCCAGCCAGGCATCCCCAACCGTCGAAAAACTTTACACAGCCCCGGAGCTTCGGGTGGTGCCTGCTGCATAACTCTCTGATAAATAACATAGTGCGCCTTCTAGCACGAAAAGTGCTTTCGCCATTCAACTGACTCTGCATCTGGCAAACGTGTCAAGAAATACGCTGGGGACGGGTTGAGCATTTGGGCCGCAGCTTTTTTTGAGCTTGTAGTTATTCTGGTATTTCCCGAGGGAGATTCTCGTGCGCATTCGTCAATTCCGTTTGATCGTCAAGCCAGCCGCGCTTGCAATTCTCCTTGCCTTCCCTGCGCAACAGGCGCTGGCGGCCGCTTGCACCTGGAACCCGGCTTCCGGAGACTGGAGCACCGCCGGCCTCTGGTCCTGTGGCGCTATCCCGGGTGCAGCGGACAGTGCGTCGATCGCCGCAGCAAAGACCGTCACCATAACTCTGGGCAATTCAATCCTGACGTTAAGCAATGCCGGGCAGATCAATATCGACGCGTTTGGCCTCAACCTGGCAGGCGGTGGCGCCACCACCAACAGCGGTGTCATCAACGTGGGTGGTGCCAGCACTGCGAATCTGGGCATTTCGGCCGGCCACAACATCAACAACGCCGGTGGCACGATGAACGTCGGCGTCGGCAGCGTCATCAACCAGTTTGGCAGCACAATCACCGGCGGCACGATCAATATCGTCGTGGGGGCGCCGGCGGGGCTTGGTCGGCTCTGGGCGTCACGCTTCCGTCCGGGCGGGGGGTCAATATCCTCGGGGGGGGGCCTGTTTCCTGCCAACGTCACTGGCGGCGTCAGCTCAAAGGGGGGGGGGGTGGGGGGGGCGGCCAGCGCCGAGTCAATGGCGCGGTCACATCGCCAACGGTGGCATTCTGAGCCTCGACAGCTCGCTTACCAGCGGCGGCAACCAGACCCTGGGCGGCACAGCCACCATCAACCTCAACGATGCCGGCGCGCGCCTGGCCATCGACGGCACCGGCGCCACGGCGCTGGGCTCGAACGTCGTCGTGCGCGGGCAGGGCAATATCGGCACAGCCATCAACGTCGCTGGCAACAACCTGCTGACGAACAACGGCCTGATCTCGGCCGATGTCAGCGGCGGCACCCTCAACATTACTGCGCCGGCCAGTGGTGGCGGCAGCAGCTTCATCAACAACGGCACGCTGCGGGCCATCAACGGCGCCAGCCTGCTCCTGTCGACGAACATCACCTCCAACACCGGCAGCCAGATTGTCGCCGGCGCCGGCAGCTCGGTGGTGCAGAACGGCGTCACCCTCAACGGCGTGATCAACGCCAGCGGCACCGGCGTCTTCACCGCCGTCAGCAGCGCAAGCAATGTCCTCAACGGCGTGAACTTTACCGGCACGCTGGACTTGACGAGCATTTCGAACTCGCGCGAGCGCATCGCCAACGGCGCCACGATCAATGGCGCGGTCAACATCGCCAACGGTGGCATTCTGAGCCTCGACAGCTCGCTTACCAGCGGCGGCAACCAGACCCTGGGCGGCACAGCCACCATCAACCTCAACGATGCCGGCGCGCGCCTGGCCAGGGCACCGCGACGCTGGGCTCGAACGTCGTCGTGCGCGGGCAGGGCAATATCGGCACAGCCATCAACGTCGCTGGCAACAACCTGCTGACGAACAACGGCCTGATCTCGGCCGATGTCAGCGGCGGCACCCTCAACATTACTGCGCCGGCCAGTGGTGGCGGCAGTTCGATCGTCAACAACAATATTCTGGAGGCCCGCAACGGCGGTACGCTGGTAATCTCCACCAACGTCAATAACGCGGCTGGGCAGATCAATGCGCAGAACGGCAGCCAGGTGCTCCAGAACAGTGTCACGATCACCCACGGCACGCTCGGCAGCAACGGCACTGGCGTGATCGCTGCGTCAGCAGGCCTAACTTCCTGCGGCGTACGCCCGTGGCGTCCTGACAGCCATCGCACCGGACACGATCAACGCCAACCGTCAAGGCCAGATCAACATGCCAAGGGCATGTGAGCGGTGCGATGGGTCGGCAGGGTCATCAACCTCAACGATGCCACCGCACGCCTGGCCATCGACGGTTCCGGAACGACGACTCTGGGTGCAGCCCTTACAGTGCGTGGGCAGGGCAACATCGGGCAGGCAATCAACGCGGCTGGCAACAACGTGCTGACGAACAACGGGCTGATCCTGGCCGACGGTGGCACGCTGACGATCAGCGCACCGGCCAGCGGTAGCAGCCTCCTGGCGGGCACCGGCACCCTGCAGGTTAACGGGGGCACGCTCAATGTGTCTGGCACGCCAGCAGGGCAAGCTCATCATTGGCGCCACCGGCTCGCTGGGCCTGGGCACGCAGAACCTCACCATCACCAACGACTACACGAACGTCCAGGCTGGCAGCGGCAACAGCTTCAACCGCCGGGCCGGCGTCACCGGCACGGGGCAGATTCTCGCAGGGGGCAATGCTGCGCAAGCCATTACCGGCACCGGCGTGACGGGTGGCAACACGCCCAACGCCACGTTGACCATCGGCAACATGCGCGTTGGCGCCAATACCTTCAACTACCAGCTTGCCAATACGGGCACCACCGGCCCGACATTGCGCGGCGCCATCCAGACCAACGTGAATGGCGGCAACATCACCGACGCGCGACTGTCAGGCACGGGTGTAACTGCCAGTAACTACAACGCCGGCGGGCCAAACGGGAACAGCGGCAACTTGGGCGTGACCTTCACGGCCGCCAGCGCCGGCGCCCAGGCGGCGCTGTCTGGCCAGGCCATCAATCTGCGCAGCAACTTCGACAATATCGCCGACCAGAAGCTCAACATCGTGCTGGCCGGCGGTGCCGCGGCCTACAACGCAGCGGCGGGCAGTGCGACGCCATCCCCGGCGACTGTGGCCAACCAGCGCGTGGGCGGCACCAACGTCGCCGCGCTGACGATCAGCAACACCGCCGCAGCGGGCATCTTCAGCGAAGACCTGCGCGCCACCTTCGGCAGCAATGGTGGCGCTGCGCTCAACAACGGCGGTAGCGTCGTCTCGCTGATTGCGGGCGGCAACAACGTCAGCGCCATGACAGCGCGCGTGGATACGAGCACGGCTGGTGCCAAGACGGGCAGCGTGACGCTGAACTACGAGACCTTGGGCACCGTCAATGGCGTCAGCAACGGCTTGGGCACCGCCAGCGCCGGTTCGCAGACCATCAACGTTTCAGGCAACGTCTATCGTCTGGCGCAGGGCGACACGACGCCGCTTGCGGCCAATTTTGGCAACCGCCATGTCGGCGATAGCGTCAGTCAGACGCTCACCATCAAGAACCTTTCGGTCAACGACGGCTTCAGTGAAAAGCTGAACGCCAGTTTCGGCACGAACAGCGGCAACGCCACGAACAACGGCGGCAGCGTCAACCTGCTCGCCGCCGGCGGCAGCAACGCCGCCAGCATGAGCGTGGGCATGGACACCAGCAGCGTCGGCAACAAATCGGGCAGTGTCGCCGTCAACTACCAGTCCGATGGTGCAGGCACCAGCGGTCTTAGCTCCATCAGCGCCGGCAGCCAGACGGTCAACGTCAGCGGCAGCGTCTATCGCTTGGCGCAGGCCAACACCCTGGGCGCGGTCAGTTTCGGCAACGTCCACGTCGGCGATAGCGTGCAGCAGGCGCTGTCCATCAGCAACACCGCCGCCAACGACGGCTTTTCCGAAAAGCTCAACGCCAGCTTTGGTAATGCCACCGATGCCCGTATCACCAACAACGGCGGCAGCATCAGTCAACTGGCGGCGGGAGCGACCAACAGCAGTATGGTCGTGGGGCTGAACACTGCTGCCGCAGGCACGGTCAATGGCAGCATTGCCGTCAACTTCGCCTCTGACGGTGCAGGCACCAGCGGCCTTGGCATCAGCGCGCTGGCCACGCAGAACGTCGGCGTCAGTGGCAATATCACCACGCAGGGCAACGTCTACCGTCTGGCCAGTGCCAGCCCGGCCACGCCCAACCCGGTCAACTTCGGCAACGTGCGTATCAACACAGCGACCGACCAGGCGCTGACCATCGGCAACACGGCTGCCAACGACGGCTTCAGCGAGAAACTCAACGCCAGCATCAGCAGCAACGGTGCGCCGGTGACTGCCAGCGGATCGTTCAACTTGCTCGGCCCGCAGGCCAGTGACAATTCCAGCTTGCACGTCGGCATCGACACCAGCAGCGCCGGTGCCAAGAGCGGCAGCGCAACGATCGCGCTCGTCTCCGACGGCGCCGGGACCAGTGGCCTTGGCCAGACCAGCCTGGCGAGCCAGACGGTCAACGTCAACGGCGCCGTCTATCGCCTGGCCAATCCGCAGAGTGTCACTTCCAGCCTCACCCTGGCGGCCCGCGTGGGTGGCTCGGCCAGCGGCAACGTCTCGATCACCAACCAGTCGCCGGACATCTACACGGAAGCGCTGAAGGTGGTCGCGGGTGCCGCCCCCAGCAGTTTGTTCAACATTGGCAGCAACCCGGCCAACATCGCCGCGCAGGGCACCGGCACGCTCCAGGTCAGTCTCAACACCGCCACGGCGGGTTCCTCCACCGGTACGCTGACACTCAACAATACCTCGACCGGCGCCGGCACCACCAACGCCGCCGATGTCAGCGTCGGAACCAGCAATGTGACGCTCACTGGCAAGGTGTACACCGCAGCGCAAGCCACCGTGCAACCCGCGGTCAACTTTGGCATCGTGCATGTGAATGAGGTCGTTGCAGTGCGCGGCGTCTCGGTGCAGAACAGTGCTCCGGTGACAGCGCTCAACGACACGCTGGCCGCCTCGATTGGTGGCGCCACCGGCTCCTTCAGCAGCAACAACGGCAGCGTGGCGGGACTCGCCGCTGGCGGCCCAGCCAATACTACGGCCCTGACCGTTGGCGTGAACACCGCTACCGCAGGCATCTTCAACGGCACCGCGAACCTCGCCTTGGCCAGCCAGAACCCCGACATGGCCGATCTCGGACTGGGTTCGCGGTCCGTCGCCCTCAGTGCCCAGGTGAACAAGTATGCCAATGCCGAATTTGGCAAAGTGACGGGTGCCGGCGCGCTGACCCGCAATGGCAGCGTATTTACGCTGAACTTCGGCACGTGGGTTCAGGGATCGGGCCTGCTAAGCGCGATCCTCGATGTCGACAACCTGGTGAATGGCGGCCCGGCTGACGACCTGAACGGTTCCCTGAACATCGTCGACGGCAACGACTTCTTCGCCAGCCTGTTGCTGGCGTCGTTCAGCAACGTAGGCGCCGACGCATCCAGTGGTGACGCTCTGTCCTTCCTGTTCGACACCAACGCCCTTGCCCTTGGCAGTTACCAGGACAGCGTCGCACTCACCTGGTTTGGCACCAACGGCAGCGGCTACCGCGACGCGAATGACCACTTCTATACCCTCCAGGTCATCGGGACCATCGTGCAGCAAGGCGCCAACGTCCCGGAACCGAACAGCCTGTTGCTGCTGACGGTCGCTCTGCTCGCCGGCCTTGGCGTCTCACGCCGGCGCCACAGCGTATAAGCCGCAGACCCGCGAGTGCCGGAGATCATTCAGGCACTCGCGGAACGTCTCCCTCACGGCTCTTCGACTGCAGACAACGACAGTCGCTGCAGAATCAGCGGCCCCGGCGGTGGAAGCGCTATCTCCAGAGAGGGGTCTGTTGCCTGCGCCGCGACACACTGCTGATTCCTTGACTAACGGTGTGACCGGGTGGTTGCACCCAGGGAGTGCTCAGGGACGACGCTGCGGATTCTAGCCAGCGCCTGTTTCGATGGCATGGTGATCGGGGGCCAAAAGCCATCGTGCTTTCCGTTTGGACACGACCAAATGAACAGGTCTGCGGGAGGCGTATTTGGGGGTACAGGGACCTCTGTGGTAACTTACCAGCCCCTTCGGTCAAGGTTCCCCATGTCCCTGGATTTTCCTCATGCTTACCCGCCGGCTGCCGGCGAGAAGATCGAGGTCGCGCCGGGTGTCTTCTGGCTGCGTATGCCGCTGCCGTTCCAGCTCGATCACATCAACCTCTGGTTGCTGCGTGACGGGGACGGGTGGACGATCGTCGACACGGGCTTCGCGAGCGACGGCGTGCGCGCTGTCTGGCAGGAACTGCTGGCGGGGTTGGACGCCCCGGTGTGGCGCCTGATCGTCACCCATTTTCATCCTGACCACCTTGGTTTGGCCTCTTGGCTGATGAACGAAACCGGTGCGCAATTGTGGATGACGACGGGCGAATTCCTGACCGCTCATGCGGTGTGGAACGAGGTCGGTGGCCATGGCGCGCGTTTCATGGTCGACCAGTTTCGTCAGCACGGTCTCGATGCCGAGCGGCTGGCAAAATTTGAAAAGCGTGGCTCGGGTTACCGCAAGGCGGTCCCTGCGCTGCCAGACTCTTACCATCGGCTGAAGTCAGGCGATGTTGTCGCGGTCGACGGGAAAAAATGGCGCATATTGATCGGTCACGGCCATGCGCCCGAACACATTGCGCTATACTCCCAAGAGTTCAACGTGTTAATTTCAGGCGATATGCTTCTGCCTACTATTTCCACGAATATCAGCGTCTTTGCGGCGACCCCCGATGCCGATGCATTGGGTTGGTTTCTCGAGTCGCTTGAAGAAATGGCCAGCGAAATTCCGGGAAAGGCGTTGGTCTTGCCCTCGCACGGCCTTCCCTTCATCGGGATTCAGGAGCGGGTGGAAAACTTGCGCGCGCACCACAAGGAGCGCTTGCAGGTGCTGGAGGAGGCTTGTGAAGATGCGCCGAAGAGCGCAGCCGAGTTGCTCGAAACCCTGTTTCAGCGGGCGCTCGATACGCATCAGACCATGTTTGCGATGGGCGAAGCAATTGCCCATCTGAATTACCTTCGACAATCTGGTCGGTTGTCACGCCTTACCGACGCCGACGGTGTAATACGATTCTTGCGGTTCCAGCATTTACCAGCCGCGCATTGACCAAGAGGGAGTTTGAGTATGTCGCAGCAAACCGTTGACAAGGCGGGCAATCTGCCCAACCCGGCTGAAATGGCCAAGACCTACGCCGAAGTTGCGCAGCGCGCTTCGCGACTGATCACCCAGTTCGTGGAAAAGAAGTCCCGGGAAGGCGTTTCTGCGCCAAGCGACGACCTTGGTGTTGCTCAGGCCTTCCAGGATCTTTCCGCGCGCCTGCTGGCCGATCCGTTCAAGTTGGCGCAAACTCAGATGAGCATGATGTGGGACTATTTTTCGCTGTGGCAGAATACCACGGCGAAGATCCTGGGCATGCCGGTAGCGGCCCCCGTCGCCACACCGAAGAAGGGCGACAACCGCTTCAGGGACGAGGAGTGGGAGCAGCATTTCC
Source organism: Candidatus Dechloromonas phosphorivorans (assembly GCA_016714975.1). Taxonomy (GTDB): domain Bacteria; phylum Pseudomonadota; class Gammaproteobacteria; order Burkholderiales; family Rhodocyclaceae; genus Azonexus; species Azonexus phosphoriphilus. The sequence goes on from JADKBR010000005.1 coordinate 25,999, forward strand.
TGTTCGACTTCATCAAGCAGTCTTACCTGATCACGGCCCGTCATCTGCATGAGACCGTTGCCGGAGCCGAGGGACTGGACGAAGCGACCCAACTGAAGGTCAACTTCTTCACCCGCCAGTATATCGACGCCCTGTCTCCGTCCAACTTCGCGCTGACCAACCCGGAAGTCTTCCGTGAAACCGTCAAGAGTCATGGCCAGAACCTGATCAAGGGCCTGAACAACCTGCTGCATGATGTCGAGGCCGGCGATGGCGAACTGCGCATCCGCATGACCGACACCTCGGCCTTCGAAATGGGCAAGAACGTCGCTACGACGCCGGGCAAGGTGGTTTTCCAGAACGAGCTGTTCCAGTTAATCCAGTACGATCCTGCGACGCCTGACCAGTACAAGAGACCTTTCCTGATCGTCCCGCCGTGGATCAACAAGTACTACATTCTCGACCTGCGCGAGAAGAACTCGATGGTCAAGTGGGCCACCGACCAGGGCCGCACCACGTTCATCATGTCCTGGATCAATCCGGACGAGAAGCTGGCCGAAAAGAGCTTTGAGGATTACCTGCTTTCAGGTTCCATGGAAGCCATCAGTCAGGTTTGCGCCCAGACCGGCGAGGACAGCGTCGATATGGCTGGCTACTGTCTCGGCGGCACGCTGGTCATGACCACGCTGGCCTACATGGCTGCCAAGAAGGACAAGCGCGGAAATTCGGGCACCTTCTTCACGACCATGCTCGACTTCTCCGAACCGGGCGAACTGCGTGTCTTCCTCGATGAAGCGACCGTTGCCGGCCTCGAGAAGAAAATGTTCGAACGCGGCTATCACGAAGGCTCCCAGATGGCTGGCACCTTCAACATGCTGCGCGCCAACGACCTGATCTGGTCCTTCGTCGTCAACAACTACCTGCTGGGCAAGGACCCGTTCCCCTTCGACCTGCTTTTTTGGAACTCCGATTCGACCCGGATGCCGGCGGCAATGCACAGCTACTACCTGCGCAACATGTACCTCGCCAACAATCTGGTCAAACCCGGCGGCATCACGCTCAACGGTGTCAAGATCGATCTGCGCAAGGTCAAGGTTCCGTGCTACTTCGTCTCGACGGTGGAAGACCACATCGCCCCCTGGAAGAGCACCTACATGGGCGCCTGCTTGCCTACCGGAAACACCAAGTTCGTGCTCGGCGGCTCCGGCCACATTGCTGGCATTGTCAACCCGCCGGTGGCCAACAAGTATGGCTACTGGACCAATGACGCCACCGATGGCAACCTCCCTGGGAACCCTGAGGATTTCCTGGCGGGCGCGACGCAGAATCCTGGTTCCTGGTGGACGCATTGGAACGCCTGGATGACCGGTCTGCCGGGCGGCAGCGCCAAGGTTGCGGCGCGGAATGCGGCCGATGGTCCGCTGGCTATCATCGAGGATGCGCCGGGCGCTTATGTCAAGTTCCGTCTCGATGCACAGAAGAAGGACAAGTAGTTTGGGCAATGGACAGGGGGCTTCGGCCCCCGTTCTTGTTGAGCCCCGCAGAGCCCACACTGTCCCGGTTCATTCCACTTGAAGGGTCGAACATGATTTCCGAGTCACCCGTCGTGACGGTTCACATTCCGCCGCTGCTGCGGCGATTTGCCGGTGGCAACGAAGAGGTGACCGCCAGCGGCGATACGGTCGGTGAGGTGCTTGAGGCGGTCAGCAACGAATACCACGGTTTCCGCGGCCATGTCCTTCTCGCCGATGGAACGCTGGCGCCCGGCTTTGCGGTCTATCTTGGCCCGACCAGCATCCGTGACCTGCAGGGAATGGCGACGCCGGTGCAGATGGAAGAGCTTGTCAGCATCGTGCTGATCGGCGACGATTGATCAGCGTCTGAATTCCGGCAGTTGCGGGAGGCTCGGCCATTCCACGGCGTCAAGCATATTCTTGACGATGAGCCCGAGTTCGGTGTCGCCGGTGATTTCCAGCTCACGGTTGAAGAACAGCGTATCGGGATCTTCCTGGCGGGCCAGCAACTGCAGGTAGGCCGAGAGATTCGCGGCAAAGGACAGGTCAGGCTCACGATCGGGGCGAAATACCGGCCAGAATAGTCCATTGCGATAGGTGTACGATGCTTCGCCGCCGCTATCGAGGACGCGAATCCGGAAGAGCTTGCCTTCGAGCGCAGTCAGGCTGTCTGCCGGTAGCAGATCAAGTCTTAGCGCGGTATTGAGGCCAGCGACCAGAACGACTGCGTGGGGCCATTGTGGCAACCTCTGAAAGACCGTGGCAACCAGGCTCGGCAAACGGAATCTGGGGATGGTGAGCTTCGGGTTCATGTTCGGGGGTAATTGTTTGCTGGAACGTTGTGCCGGACGATTCCGGCGTCGCCGAACCAGTAGCCGTCAACCAGGCCGCTGGGATTCCAGTTCTGGTCCGCAAGGCTGGCCGGTTGTCCGTGTCGGGCATTGTCGAAGGCAGCGATGATTTCGTTGATGTGCTGCTTCTGCGGGCTGATGCGGATGATGTCGATGCCCATCGACAGCATGTCGGGGATTTCGTGCAGTAGGTTGTAGCTCTGTGCCGACATGGTCTGGATGCCATTGATGGTCAAGAAGTCCTGACCGTCGCGCGTTCTCAGTGTCAAGCCCTCGGGGTGGTCAAGACACTTGAACTGGCAGTCATCCTTGTTGAGGTCGTAATGGCGGGCAGTGAAGCAGCGCGCCGAGAAGGCCAGCGGCAGCTTGCCATGGACGAAGACCTCGGTCTCAACGCCCGCAGGTCTGTTGCGGTGAAGGGTGTTGACCAGCTCGCGCGTCGCTTCCAGCGGCGGCACCCAGCGTCTCAAGCCGTAGCGGGTGTAAGTGGCGAGGGTTGATTCGTTGTAGATGTTCAGGTGTGGACCGGCAACGAAATTCTGCCCGCCAACGAGGTTGACCGCGCCAAGGTCGTTGGCTTCGATCATGCAGCCTGCTTCGTCGATCAGCCGGCGCAGTGCCTTGAGGTCGCTTTCCGATTCAAGCAGTGCCTGCGCGGAGATGATGACCTCCTTGCCGGCGTCGGTCAGGTCGTGCGCCAAGCCAAGCCAGTCGGCAGTGCGCAATTGCTGACGGCGTGAACAGACCACCTCGCCGACGTAGATGACGTCGAGCGCCGGGTTTTCCGCCATCTCGGCGTAGAATTCCAGCACCTCGGCCTTGGGCCAGAACCAGAGTAGTGGTCCGAGAGAAAGCTTCACAGGCGATCCTTCAGCGCCAAGGCCGGTTGTAGGCACCCAGAGTCGCCTGCCTGCCTTCGGAAACCTTGGCCAGGTCGGCTTCCCAGGCAGGTTTCACGTGGAAGCCCGCGGGGCCGCCGGCGAGTGAATCGAGGGCGGCGCGCAGCGTACGCGTTACTTGCGCGACATAGGCCGGGCTGCGCTGGCGGCCTTCGACCTTGATCGCCCGGACGCCGATCCTGACGATGTCCGGCAGGATGGGGAGAACGTTGAGGCTGGTCGGTTCTTCGAGCGCGTAATAGGTGTCGCCGGCGACCTCGAAGCGACCCTTGCACAGCGTCGGATAGCCGGCTGGCTCGTCGTCGGCGAAACGGTCGATCAGGATGCCGTTGAGGCGGGTTTCCATCGTCCCCGGCTGCTTGTCCCACTTGACGTACTTTGCCGGCGAGCAGGCGCCGACGGTATTCGGCGACTCGCCGCAGGCGTAGGAAGATAGCCAGCAGCGCCCCTCGTTCATGACGCACAGACTGCCAAAGCCGAATACCTCGATCTCGACCGACGTGTTCTCGATAACGAGGCCGACCTGGGCCAGCGTCAGAACCCGCGGCAGCACGGCACGGCGAATGCCGAATTCGCGCTGACAGAAGTTGATCGCTTCGTAGCTTGTTGCCGAGCCCTGTACGGACAGATGCAGGCGCTGCCGCGGATGACGGCGGACCGCGTAATCAAGAAGGCCGACGTCGGCGAGGATGATGGCGTCGGCACCAAGGTCGACTCCGGCATCCACCGCCCTTTGCCAGTCCGCGACGCGCCCCGGCTGTGGGAAGGTGTTGATCGCCAGCAGAACTTCGCGCTCCCTGGCGTGGGCATAGCGGATGCCCTCGGTCATGGCCTTGGTGTCGAAATTGAGGCCGGCGAAGTTGCGCGCGTTGGTGTCGTTCTTGAAACCGAGATAGACCGCGTCGGCGCCGTTATCGATGGCAGCCTTGAGCGCCGGCAGGCTGCCGGCCGGGCAGATCAGATCGGGCAGGGAACTCATGGACGCATCCGCTCAGGGTAACTGGACGAGTATAGTCCGAAGACGTTTTCAGCCATTGATCCGCGTCAAAACAGTGCCCGGCATCGGCCGTGTCGGTCAGCGGATGACGATGGTCGGCTTGAAGCCAAGCGCGACGCGGATCCTTTCGGCTACCTTGTCGGCATCCATGCGGCTGCTGTAGGGCCCAAGCTGCAGGCGATGGATGCCGCCGCCGGGCTGAACGCGCATCGGCTCGCTCAGCCAGTCCAACTCACGGGTCAGGTGATTCTTCAGATTTTCGGCATTGTCGGCGCTGGCGAAGGCGCCAAGTTGCAGAAAGACGCCCTTCGCTGGGAGGCTGTCGCCACCCATGCCGACCACCGCCACCGTTTGTACCGGTCGCTCTTCGAGCGCCATGCGCCTGGCGAGCAATTCGATTTCATCGACTTCGGCGGGTGCCAGGCGCATCGGCGCGCCCATCTGGGCATACGAAGTGCCGGTTGGCTCGCCAGGAATGATCGCTTCCACCTCGACCTGTCCACTGCCGCCATTGATCAGGTCGAGTTTGTAGGCTGCGGTGTAGGAGAGGTCGATGACGCGGTCGGCGTGGAAGGGGCCGCGATCGGTGACGCGGACGACCACCGCCCTGCCGGTCTGTACGCTGGTGACGCGGACGTACGAGGGTAGCGCCAGTGTCGGGTGGGCCGCTGTCATCGCGAACATGTCGTAGGGTTCGCCGATCGAGGTCTTCTGACCGTGAAATTTTTTGCCGTACCAGGATGCGATGCCACGTGCCCGGTAGGGCTTCAGTACCGTGTTCGGCACATATTCCTTGCCGAGCACGACATAAGGCCTGGTCGCCGGCTTGTGCAGGGGCTCCCATTTTGGCTCGGCGTCGGGAATGTCGTCGAGGCCATCGGGTATATCGTCGGCCGGCCCGTCATCCTTGTAGAAACCGCCGCCTCGCTTCAGGGTGGCGGTCGGCTTCCGGGTCGGCGCTTTGGAAATCGCCCCTTTCTTTCCGTCGACCGCAACATCCTGCTTCGGCGCGCTGCCGCAGGCTGCCAGAAGGACCGCGGCAAGGGCGCATGGCGCCAGCCTGGCGATCACTTCTTCACCATCATGCGGTGGGTGTGGATCGACATCAGGATGCCGATGCCGAGAAACAGCATCACCAGCGCCGAACCGCCGTAGCTCATGAAGGGCAGCGGTACGCCAACGACCGGCAGAATGCCGCTGACCATCCCCATGTTGATGAATGCATAGGCGAAGAAGCCGAGCGTGATGGCGCCCGCCAGCAGGCGCGAGAACAGCGTCGAGGCGGCAGAGGCGATCATCAGGCCACGCCCGATGAGAAGGGTGTAGAGAAAGACGAGAAGCGCGTTTCCAAGAAGACCCCATTCTTCCGAATAGACGGCGAAAATGAAGTCGGTGTGCTTCTCCGGGATAAATTCAAGATGGGTCTGGGTGCCGTTGAGGTAACCCTTGCCGAACGGGCCGCCGGAACCGATGGCGATGGTGGACTGGATGATATGGTAGCCCGAGCCGAGCGGGTCTGTCGTCGGGTCGATCAGGGTCAGGATCCGCTTGCGCTGATAGTCGTGCATCATGCTCCAGAGCAGCGGGGCAGCCGCAGCGCCGGCAGCTATCAGGCCGATGATGACTTTCCAAGGCAGGCCGGCGAAGAAGATGACGAAAAAGCCCGCACCACCGACGAGCAGCGCGGTACCGAGGTCAGGCTGCTTGGCGATGAGGCCGAACGGAATCACCAGCAGCAGGGCCGCCACGACGAAATGTCTGGCGCGCAACGATGCTTCGTACTTGTGGAAATACCAGGCGAGCATCAACGGCATGGCGATCTTCATGATCTCCGACGGCTGGATACGAGTGAAGCCAAGCGACAGCCAGCGCTTGGCGCCATTGACCTTGATCCCGAACAGAAAGACAGCCAGCAGCAGCACCAGACCGAGGGCATAGAGCGGAATGGCGGCGCTCATCAGTTGCTGCGGTCGCAGGCGCGCGACGAACCACATGACGACAAGTGCTACGCCCATGTTGCCGGCCTGAGACAACAGCCGATTGTTGCCGTCGTAAGTGGCTGAATAGACGGTGGACAGCCCGACCGCCATTATCGCCAAGGTAATCAGCAGCAGCGGAAAATCGATGTGGGCGATCACCTGGCGTCCGCCGTGCCTGAGAACTCCGAGAACGTCAATCATTCTTCGCTGTCAGCCTCCACGGCGGTTGCATCTTCCTTGGCGGCGCCTGCGGGCAGCTTGCCCAGCAGATAGTAGTCGAGCACCATTCGGGCAATCGGCGCCGCCGACTGGGCGCCAAACCCGCCATTTTCGACCAGCACAGCCAAGGCGATTGTCGGTTTTTCGGCGGGAGCATAGGCGATGAAAAGTGCGTGGTCGCGCAGTTCCTTCTTGATCGCCGAGGCCTTGTACTCGGCGCCCTTCAACGAGAAGACCTGGGCCGTACCGGTCTTGCCCGCCGCCGCGTAGGACGCGCCGGCAAAGGCGCGTGCACCGGTGCCTTCCTTGTTCACGCCGACCATGGCCCGGCGGATGACCTCGACATTCTGCGGCTTGAGCTTCAGGTCGCGAATCGGCTCCGGCTCGACCGGGCGTTCTTCGCCGGTCCTGGCGTCGATGATCTGGTTGACGAGGTGGGGACGGAACATCACGCCGTTGTTGGCGATGACGGCCGTGGCTTGGGCGAGCTGTATGGGCGTGTAGGCGTTGTAACCTTGACCGATGCCGATCGAGATGGTCTCGCCGGCATACCACTTTTGCTGCTCGGGCTTCTTGAAGCGCTGCTTCTTCCACTCCTGCGACGGTAGCACGCCTTTTGATTCGCCGGAATCGTCACGTCCGAGATCGACGCCGGTTCGCTGACCAAGGCCAAGCGAGCCCATGAACTTGGCGATGTTGTCGATTCCCATGTCGTTGGCGAGCATGTAATAGTAGGTATCGCAGGAGTGAACGATGGACTTGTACATGTCCACGCTGCCGTGCCCCCCCTTTTTGTCATCCCGGAAGGTGTGGTTGCCGAAGGTGTAGAAACCGGGGTCGCTGATTGTCTGACTTGGTGTGCGTTTCCCCAGTTCCAGGGCGCCCAGCGCCATGAAGGGCTTGAAGGTCGAACCCGGCGGATAGGCGCCGTTGATTGCGCGATTGACCATCGGCCTGCTCGGGTGTTCGTTCAACTCCTTCCAGTTGTCGGGTGTAATGCCGTCGACGAACAGGTTCGGGTCGTAGGTCGGGTTGGAAACCAATGCCAGGATGCCGCCGGTCGCAGGATCGATGGCCACCAGGGCGCCCTTGCGATCGCCGAAGGCCTGTTCGGTGATTTCCTGGAGCCTCGCGTCGATTGTCAACTGCAGATTGTTTCCGGAAACCGGCGGTATGCGCTTCAGGCTGCGCAGCGCGCGGCCACCGGAATCGATCTCGACCTCCTCGTAACCGGTCTCGCCATGCAGCTCGAATTCGTAGTGCTGCTCAAGGCCGGTCTTGCCGATGTGGTCGGTGCCCCTGTAATTTGCCTGCCTGCCTGCCTCCTCGATCCACTGCAGATCGCGGTCGGTGATGCGTCCGATGTAGCCGAGGGCATGCGAAGCAATGGGCCCAAGCGGATACTGGCGAAAGAGGCGGGCCTTGACCTCGACGCCGGGGAAGCGATAGCGCTGGGCGGCAAATTTCGCCACCTCGGCATCGGTCAGCCGGGTGCGAATCGGGATCGACTCGAAATTCTTGGCCTCGTCGAGGAGGCGCTTGAAGCGTTTGCGGTCCTTGGCCTGGATTTCGATAACCTCCGCCAGGCCATCGATCGTTGCATCCAGTTCGCCAACCAGCGAGGGAGTGATCTCCAGCGTGAAGGCCGAGTAGTTGCGCGCCAGAACGACACCGTTGCGGTCGGTAATGACCCCCCGGTTGGGAACGATGGGGATCAGCGCGATGCGGTTGTCTTCGGCGCGGGTACGGTAGAAGTCGTGCTGCACGATCTGGAGCCAGACGAAGCGCCCGGTCAGAATGGCGAACGCAAGCAGCACGACCAGTGAAGCAATGCCGAGCCGGAATCGGAAACGATCGAGGTCGCCTTCGGAGTTGTGAAAATCGCCCATGGCCCGGGATCTTGTCAGATTGGGCGATCCGGGTTCTGCTCGGCTGGCTGGTACTGCGGCAGAAGCAGGATGAAGGTGAGCGGAACCCAGAGCAGGCTGGAAACGAAGGGAGAGAGGAAGTATCCCCAGCCTGGGAAATCAGCGCCGACAACAAGGCGCATCATGGCCTGGGTGACCTGGGTCAGAAGAAGCAGGGGAAGCACATGCAAGGCCTGCTGCGTCAGTGGAAACCAGAGCAGGCGGCGCGATAGCGAGGCGGTCAGGAAAGCGAGAATGACGTAGGAGAAACAATGTTGCCCTAGTACCGAGCCGTCGGCGACGTCCATCAGCAAGCCGAGAATGAAAGCCCAGCCCATCCCGATGCGGCGAAACTCGCGCACGCTCCAGAAACACAGCACCAGAGCAACCCAGTCGGGGATCCCGGGCCAATGGGCAGTGGGCAAGAAATTGAGGAGCAAGGCGATGATCAGGGTCAAGTAGATGAACCAGGGACGAACCGGCAGCAGGATGCGCGAGGAGGAAAAGGTCGGTTGCATCAATGGCCCTTCGCGGCGCGCTTCTTCTTCGGACGCAGACCGGCTTTGTCGCTGCCGTCGCTGCCGCTGCGCCGCGTCACTGCTGGCGCCGGGGGCAATGGCTGACGCACATCGAGAATCATCACTTCCCCGAAATTCTCGACGCCAGCAATGGGCGCACCGAAAATGCGTGCGAAGGAGTAGGCGCTGTCACGTTCGATGTTGACGACGCGGGCAACCGGGAAGCCCTGAAGATAAATGCTGTCGAGCCCCGAAGTCACGAGCATGTCGCCAACCTGGACGTCGGCGTTGGCCGGCATGTAGCGCAGTTCAAGCTGGCCGTTGCCGAGGCCAAAAACGACCGAGCGCTGGCCGGTGCGGGCAATCTGCACCGGCACCGCCTGATCCTTGTCGGTTATCAGCGTGACCTCGGCGGAGAAAGGAAAGACCCGGGTCACCTGCCCGACGACGCCGGCCTCGTCGATTGCCGGCTGCCCGGCAACGATCCCGAATTGCTGGCCTTTATCGACGATCACCTTGCGTGAGAAAGGGTCGCGCGCGGTGTAGAGAATCTGGGCAACCTGGCCCTTGGCTTTTTCGCGCTCCTTGACTACCAGCAATTTTCTCAGGCGCCCGTTCTCGGCTTCCAGTTGCTCCAGACGTAAAAGGTTGGGCGCCGTATTCAACTTGGCATGGCGCAACTCTTCATTTTCGCGCTGCAACAACTGCATGCCTTCGAGGTAGTTCCGGGCGTAGTCAACGAGACTGCCTGGGGTTTGCGCGACCCGCTGCACCGGGTCAACCACGAGCGCAAAGCTCTGCCTGAGCAGATCGAGGCTGCGGAAGCGCAAGTCGACAACGAATGTCGCCAAGGAAATCAGGATGTAAAAAATCAGAAGGACCAGTGGTGCTGGCCCTTGCTTGAAAAATGGCGGCGGTGCGTGGTCGAGACCCGCCACGGACGGCGTCCTGGCTTACTCGGAGGCGAAGATTGAAGCCAGCTTGTCCATCTTTTCCAGCGCCAGCCCGCAACCGTGGGCAACGCAGGTCAAGGGGTTGTCGGCTACGATTACCGGGAGGCCGGTTTCTTCCATCAGCAGGCGGTCGATGTCTCGGAGCAAAGCCCCGCCACCGGTCAACACCATGCCGCGTTCGGCGATGTCGGCACCTAGTTCAGGCGGGGTCTTTTCAAGGGCAGACTTGACTGCGGAAACGATCTGGTTGAGCGGATCGGTAAGCGCCTCGAGGATTTCGTTGGAGGAGATGGTGAATTTCCGCGGGATACCCTCGGCCTTGTTGATACCAGAGACCTCCATTTCCTTGACCTCGGCGCCCGGGAAGGCGGAACCGATATGCTTCTTGATTTTCTCGGCGGTGTTTTCGCCGATCATCATGCCGTAGTTGCGGCTGATGTAGTTCATGATCGCCTCGTCCAGTTTGTCGCCGCCAACGCGGACGGAGCCGGCATAGACCAGGCCGCCCAGCGAGATGACGCCCACCTCGGTCGTGCCGCCGCCAATGTCGACGACCATCGAACCCGTCGGGTCGGAAACCGGCAGACCGGCACCGATCGCGGCCGCCATCGGCTCCTCGATCAGGTAAACCTGGCTGGCGCCGGCGCCGATTGCGGATTCACGGATGGCGCGGCGCTCTACCTGGGTCGAGCCGGAGGGCACGCAGATAATGATGCGCGGACTCGGGCTGAACAGCTTCGAGTCGTGCACCTTCTTGATGAACTGCTTGAGCATCTGCTCGGTGACGGTGAAATCGGCGATCACGCCATCCTTCATCGGGCGGATGACGGTGATGCTACCGGGCGCCTTGCCGAGCATGTCCTTGGCATCCTTGCCGACGGCCAGAATGGACTTCTTGGCGTGGGGGCCGCCTTCGAGGCGGATTGCGACGACCGACGGCTCATCGAGAACAACTCCACGGCCACGCAAATAGATGAGCGTGTTGGCAGTGCCGAGGTCGATGGCAAGGTCGTTGGAAAAGTATTTGCTGAGGAAACCGAACATCTGTGACTCCGCTGTGGGGGGCTGCGGGGAAAACTTTTATGATACCTTATAACGCTTTCCATTTTAAGACTTAGTGCACCGCAATAAGTCTTTGCTCGTCATGTCGCTTACACTAAAAGAGGTTCAGCGCATTGCTCATCTTGCCCGCATCGAGATCAGCGAGGCCGAGGCCAGAACGACGCAGGTCCATCTCAACGGGATTTTCGAGTTGATCGAGCAGATGCAGGCGGTCGATACCCAGGGCGTCGAGCCGATGGCGCATGCCCAAGATCTGAGCCAGCGTTTGCGTGCGGATATGGTGACGGAGGAAAATCGCCGGGCGGCTTACCAGGCGGTCGCGCCGGAGACCGAGGCGGGCCTCTATCTGGTGCCGAAGGTCATCGAATGATCAACGCCAGTCTCAAGCAACTGTCACAGGCGCTGGGTGCCAAGCAGATATCCAGCGTCGAGCTGACGGAACTCTTTCTCGAGCGCATCAAACGCTTTAATCCGCTCCTGAACGCTTTTGTCACGGTCGACCCCGAAAAAAGCCTGAATTCCGCCCGCGCCGCGGATGCCCGCATCGCCACCGGCACCGCCGGGCCGCTGACGGGCATTCCGATCGCCCAAAAGGACATTTTCTGCGCCGAAGGCTGGCGCACCACCTGTGGGTCGAAGATGCTTTCCAACTTTGTGTCGCCCTATGACGCGACGGTTATCCGCAAGATGGAGTCGGAAGCCGGCCTGGTGTCGCTGGGCAAGACCAACATGGACGAATTTGCAATGGGCTCGTCCAACGAAACTTCCTTTTTTGGGCCGGTCAAGAACCCCTGGGATCGCCAATGCGTACCTGGCGGCTCCTCCGGTGGTTCGGCGGTGGCGGTCGCCGCCCGGCTGGCGCCGGCCGCCACAGGCACTGACACCGGCGGTTCGATCCGTCAGCCGGCGGCGTTGTGCAATCTGACGGGCCTCAAGCCCACCTACGGGATCGTCTCGCGCTACGGCATGATTGCCTTTGCCTCCTCGCTCGACCAGGGCGGGCCGATGGCGAAAAGCGCCGAGGATTGTGCGCTGCTGCTGAACACCATGGCTGGGTTCGACGAGAACGATTCGACTTCGCTTGATCGCCCGCCCGAGGACTATGCCCGCGATCTGGAAAAGCCACTGTCCGGACTGCGCATCGGCCTGCCCAAGGAATTTTTCGGCGCGGGCTGTGATGCCGGCATTATGGCTGCCGTGGAGGCAGCGCTTGCCGAATATGAAAAGCTTGGCGCGACCACAGTCGGAATTTCGCTGCCCAACTCGCACCTCTCGGTGCCTGCCTATTACGTCATCGCGCCGGCAGAGGCCAGTTCCAACCTGTCGCGTTTCGATGGCGTGCGCTATGGGTATCGCGCGCCAGAATACGGCGGCCTTGACGACATGTACATGAAAAGCCGGGCGCAGGGCTTCGGCGCCGAGGTCAAACGGCGTATCCTGATCGGCACCTATGTGCTGTCACACGGCTATTACGACGCCTATTACCTGCAGGCGCAGCGCATCCGGCGGCTGATCGCCAATGATTTCGTCGAGGCATTCAAGGAATGCGACGTCATCATGGGTCCGACGTCGCCGTCGACCGCATTCAAGCTGGGCGAAAAGGCCGCGGATCCGGTGCAGATGTACCTGTCCGACATCTACACCATCGCCGTCAACCTGGCCGGCTTGCCCGGCATGTCGATTCCCTGCGGTATCGCCGACAGCTTGCCGGTCGGCCTGCAACTGATTGGCAACTACTTTGCCGAGGCCCGATTGCTGAATCTGGCGCATTGCTACCAGCAGGCGACTGACTGGCATCTGCGCTCGCCAGCCGGAATTGAATAAGGGCACCTGCAGCGGCCCAGGACTGATCCTGATCGAGCTGAAATCGGGGCGTCGTTTCTGAGCGGATGAAACTATGAATCAATGGGAAGTGGTAATCGGCATCGAGACGCACGCGCAACTGGCGACCATCTCGAAGATATTCTCGGGCGCATCAACGGCTTTTGGTGCGGCGCCCAACACCCAGGCTTGCGCGGTTGACCTTGCCCTGCCCGGCGTATTGCCGGTGCTGAACAAGAAGGCGGTGGAGTGCGCGATCCGCTTTGGCCTGGCGATCGGTGCCGAAGTGGCGGAAAAATCGGTCTTCGCGCGCAAGAATTACTTCTATCCCGACTTGCCGAAGGGTTATCAGATCAGCCAGTTCGAGCTGCCCGTCGTGGTTGGCGGCGAGATTGCGCTGCAGGTCGGTCACGGGGAGAAGGCTTACGAAAAAGTGGTCCGCCTGACGCGCGCCCATCTTGAGGAAGATGCCGGCAAGTCGTTGCACGAAGACTTTCGCGGCAAGTCCGGCATCGACCTCAATCGTGCGGGCACACCATTGCTCGAGATCGTTTCCGAACCGGACATGCGCTCTTCCGACGAAGCTGTGGCCTACGCCAAGAGCCTGCACGCGCTGGTGCGCTGGATCGGCATCTGCGACGGCAACATGCAGGAAGGTTCATTTCGCTGCGATGCCAACGTTTCGGTGCGTCCCAGTGGGCAGGCCGAGCTTGGCACGCGGCGCGAAATCAAGAACCTCAATTCCTTCCGATTCTTGAAGGAAGCGATCGATTACGAGGTTCAGTGGCAGATCAACGAAATCGAAGAAGGACGCAGGATCCACCAGGCCACGGTGCTGTTCGATCCGGATAGCGGCGAAACGCGCATGATGCGGAGCAAGGAAGACGCGCACGACTACCGCTATTTTCCCGACCCCGACCTGTTACCGCTGGTCATTTCTGGCGATTGGATCGTCCGTGTCAAGAGCGAACTCCCAGAACTTCCGGGCCAGATGCGTGAGCGTTTCATCAACGACCTCGGACTCTCCGCCTACGATGCCAGAACGCTTACCGCCAGCCGGGAATTGGCCGATTATTTCGAGTCGACCGTGGCAATCGCGGGCATAGCCAATGCCAAGCCCTGTGCCAACTGGGTCATGGTCGATCTGGCCGCCCGCCTGAACAAGGAAGGTCGCGATCTCGGCGACTCTCCCGTTTCTGCCGCCCAACTTGCCGGGTTGGTGCAGCGCATCGCCGACAGCACCATCTCCAACAACATCGCCAAGAAGGTGTTCGAGGCTTTATGGAACGGCGATGGTGCGACGGCTGACGAAATCATCGACCAGCAGGGACTGAAACAGATCACCGATAGCGGCGCCATCGAATCCCTGGTCGATGAAGTGTTGGCGGCCAATCCTGCCAGTGTCGCCGAGTTCAGGGCCGGCAAGGAAAAGGCCTTCAATGCCCTGGTCGGTCAGGTTATGAAGGCGGCCAAGGGGAAGGCTAATCCACAACAGGTCAACGACCTGCTCCGGCAGAAGCTTGCGGGCTGATCAGCGCGGCTGAGGAGCCACTGGCGGGGTGGTTCTGGCCGGGGCCGCAGTTGTTGCCGGACGACCGGTCAATTCACCATAGCGCTTGCGATCGGCGTCGTACTTGGCCTTGATGCTGGCGAAGTCGCCCTTCTTGACGTCAAGGAGATCCTGCTGTGTCTTGATTTCGTGGTCGACGTCACGCAGACCCTTGGCCAGTTCGGGGGGCAGTGCCTTGTTCTTGTAAAACTCGGCCTCGTCCTCGAGTTTCTTGCGCTGCTTGCGCGCAGTTGCGATCCTCACCTCGGCCTCCTTGATTGCAGCGTTCACCGCCATCTCGGCACGGGCTTGGGCAAGGTCAATGTCCTGCAGGCTGGTATAGGTTTCGAGCAAGGCCTGATCCTTGCGCCGCTGCTCCCTCGCGTGCTCCTCGAGTTCCTTCTTGCGCAGCGCCTCGGCAGCAGCCTCGGCCTTTTGCTGTGCGGTCAGTGGGGCCGGGATATCATTGATCACATTCCCGCCGCCATCAAGAATCCGGTAGGCCCTGCCACGACAGAGCTCGGGGAGCGAGTCGCCGCAGATGCGCCCGCCTTCGCAGCAATACATCTTGCCCGCTGTGGAAGGGGGGGCTGCCGCATGTCCGGGAACGGCCCCGAGAAGAAAGACAACGCCGACCAACGGTTTAAGGATTGACACCATACTGCTCCCTGTAGCGCCTGACGGCGGTCTTGTGCGATGAGAACTCGGGATGATATTCGAGGTATTCCATCAGGTCACGTAAATTGGCGACGGCGACCACCGGGATCCCGTAGTCGCGCTGGACTTCCTGAACCGCCGAAAGTTCGCCCTGGCCCCGCTCCTGACGGTCCAGTGCAATCAGCACGCCAGCCGGTGTTGCCCCAGCGTTGCGAATCAGTTCGACCGATTCGCGTACCGAGGTTCCAGCCGAGATCACATCGTCAACAATCAACACGCGGCCCGCGAGTGGGGCACCGACAATACTGCCGCCCTCGCCGTGATCCTTGACTTCCTTCCGGTTGAAGGCAAACTGAACGTTCCTGTCGCGCTGCGCCAGAGCGACGGCAATGGTCGCAACCAAGGGGATGCCCTTGTAAGCCGGGCCGAACAGCATGTCGAACTCGACCCCGCCGGCATCGGCGGCCTTGGCGTAGAATTCCGCCAGTCGACCAAGCGACTGGCCATCACTGAACAGCCCTGCGTTGAAGAAATACGGCGAAAGCCGCCCAGCCTTTGTGGTGAACTCGCCAAAGCGCAGTACCCTGCAGCCGAGTGCGAATTCGATGAAATCCTGACGAAAGTCCATCCCTTCCATTCCCGAACGCCCGAGCAAGCGTCGCCAAAAAAAGCCAAATGTTACGCATCATCTCGCTGAATCTCAATGGCATCCGCAGTGCCTGGAGCAAGAACGTCCTTAACTGGGTGGTCGCGCAGGCCCCGGACATCGTCTGTTTGCAGGAGCTGAAGGCGCAATTGCCAGATCTCTCACAGGAAATGCTGGCACCGGACGGCATGCACGCTTTCTATCATGCGGCGGAAAAGAAGGGGTACAGCGGGGTCGGTATCTGGTGCCGGCAGAAGCCTGACCGCGTCCTCGAAGGTTTCGGCCATGGCGAGTTTGATGCCGAAGGGCGCTACCTCCGGGCTGATTTCGGAAAACTCTCGGTCATATCGCTCTACCTGCCGTCCGGCTCCTCTTCGCCCGAGCGCCAGGAGGCCAAGTTCCGCTTTCTCGACAGCTTCCTGCCACATCTCGGTAGATTGCGCGTGGAAGGGCGAGAGATTGTCCTGTGCGGCGACTGGAACATCGCGCACAAGGAAATCGATCTCCGCAACTGGAAATCCAATCAGAAGAATTCCGGCTTCCTGCCCGAGGAGCGGGCCTGGATGACCCAGGTGTTCGACGACCAGGGCTGGGTCGATGCTTATCGTCGCCTGCATCCCGACGCAACTGGTGATTCCTATACCTGGTGGAGCAATCGTGGGCAGGCCTGGACCAAGAATGTCGGCTGGCGGATCGACTACCAGGTGGCCACGCCGGGGGTCGCAGCCGGCGTGCGGCGGGCTGAGGTCTACAAGGGCGAACGCTTTTCCGATCATGCGCCGCTGGTCATTGATTATGAATGGAGGGCTCAATGATCAGGCTTCAATTGACCTTTTCCTCACCAGCCCCTATGATTAAACATTTCGAAAAATAGCCGAATTCAAGGAGTTAGTCATGGCCATCCCCCGTACCCGCCGCTCTTCCCTGGAGCGCCGCTGCATTTCCAAGTCCAGCAAGCGTCTGTTCAGGGGCACCGGCAAGACCCTGTTCAAAATCATCTACGCCGCCGAGTGTCACGCCCGTAACCGCAAGGCGCTGGGCGGCTGAGCTGCCGCCGCTGATTCACGGCCCCGGTTGCCGCGAGGTGACCGGGGCTTCTTGCTTTTGAAGCCGAGAAAACATGGCTCAGCTCATTCTCCTGCCGGGCAAGGAGCGTTCCGCATTCAAGCTGCACCACCCGTGGCTGTTTGCCGGCGCGGTGGGGCGTCTCGAAGGCCGGGCGCGGCCGGGCGATACAGTCGAGGTGCTGGCCGACAACCTGCGGCCGCTGGGGCGCGCGGCGTACAGCCCGCGGTCGCAAATTCGCGCGCGTTTCTGGACCTTCGACTGCGCAGAATCGGTCGATGATGCCTTCTTCAAGCGCCGCATCGCCGGCGCCGTGGCGCGCCGTCGGGCCTTGCACGAATTGCGCGGCCAGCAGGGGCTGCGGCTGATCCACGCCGAATCCGACGGGCTGCCCGGTGTCATCGCCGACCAGTACGGCGACACCGTCGTCGTGCAACTGACCTCGGCTGGTGCCGACAAGTGGCGCAGCGCCATCGTTGCCGGTCTGGTCAAGGCGACTGGCTGCGCGCGCATCTACGAGCGTTCCGATTCCGACGTGCGCGGGCTGGAAGGCCTGGAGATGGCGACCGGCTGGCTGCATGGTGCGGCGCCGGACTCGCCGCCAAGCATCGAGGAAAACGGCGTCCGGCTGACGGTCGACATCGTTGGCGGGCACAAGACCGGTTTCTATCTCGACCAGCGCGACAACCGTGCCCTGCTCGGCCAACTGGCGGCGGGCAGGGAGATACTCAACTGCTTCTGCTACACCGGTGGCTTTTCGCTGCAGGCGCTGGCTGGCGGGGCGGCGGGCGTACTCTCGATCGATTCGTCCGGGCCAGCGCTGGAGCAGGCGCAGACCAGTCTGGCGCTCAATCCGCGGTTGCCGGCCGAACGCGCCGAATGGCGGGAAGCTGATGTCTTCCTCGCCCTCCGTGACTTTCGCAAGCAAGGCCGGCTGTTCGACCTGATTGTCCTAGATCCGCCCAAGTTCGCGCCCTCGGCCGTCCACGCCGAGCGCGCGGCGCGAGCGTACAAGGACATCAACGTGCTTGGCTTCCGGCTGCTCAGGCCGGGTGGTCTTTTGATGACCTACTCGTGTTCCGGCGGCATTGGGCTCGAACTGTTTCAGAAGATCGTTGCCGGCGCGGCGCTTGATGCGGGCCGCGAGGCGCGCATCGTCCGCCGGCTGACGGGGTCGGCCGACCATCCGGTGGCCCTGAATTTCCCGGAAGGCGAGTATCTCAAGGGTTTGCTGGTCCAGGTCGACTGAGCACGCTCCGGGACACTGGCGGATATCCCTCAACTCGAATTGTTGCTGGATCCCCCAGGCTTTATTGTTGCACTACGTTTGAATTGCGTTTACGCCGCGTTTGCACCGATACGCCGAATCGTTCTGCACGCATTGCTTGCGGGGAATCAAAATGCACATCAACGTAGATACCAAGCTGGTTGCCTCGAACGCCTACGTCTCGAAAAAGAAGCGCCTTGTCGAAACCATCGACCGGCTCTATCACCGCGGCGCCCGCGGTCCGCAGCAGAAGATTTTGTCGCGGCCCAGCACGCGGTACTCAACAACATCTTGAACCGGCGCGTGATGAGTGTGACGACCGACGCCGACCAGACCACGGTCGATGAGGTTATCGACGTTATCGAGGAAGGGGCGCCGGGGGTCACGCGGGGGGGGGGGGGGCCCCGGGGGGGGGGGGCCGGGGCCGCGGGGGGGGCGCGGGGGCCGCCCCCGCCCCCCCCCGGGGGGGGGGGGGGGGGGGGGGGGAGGGGGGGGAGGGGGGGGGCGGGGGGGGGGGGGGGGGGGGGGGTCTGGCGACCGGCGCCATCGACGTTCGCGACAACGTGCCGCTGGTGCTAAAGGAGTTGCACTGCCGATTTGACACATTGAAGAATTCGGCAGATATTTCGCTCGTGGCCGGACGGATATATTTGCCGCCAAGAATTTTTTAAATTCAAACGGTTGTGGCTTGTCTCTGATATTGAGTCAACAGTCGTGCCGTGGACGGACCGAGATGGTTCCTGATGCCATCGCGAGATGGTGATGAAGATGAGTCAGTTGGGCAATAAGCCGATTTCGTTTTGGAAGGATGTTTCGATGATGCGCTTTCCTCAAAAAGTTGTTTCCGCTTCAGTGCTCTTGTCCTGCATTGTTGCCACACCGGCTATTGCGGTGGCAGATTTGAGCTATCTCCAGGGGTTGCTGGCTGCAACACCGGAAGGGGGGTGGGTTCAAGTCAATGCAAACAAGTTCTCCAGTGCTTGGCCTTCGCAGGCGGATAGTGTCCCTAACTCAAATCCGGCTGCGGTTGTCTATGCATGGAGTTCATTCGCCTGGGATTCCAGTCGGGGCAATCTGCTGTTGTTTGGGGGGGGGCACGCGAATTACGCTGGTAACGAGATGTATGTTTGGCAGGGAAATGACGGTTCCTGGACAAGAGGCTCCTTGCCGAGCCGGATGGAAAGATTCGGTTCCACTTCCACTTATTTCACCGTGGACAATGCCGCCCCACAGTCGGCACATACCTACGACAACAATATGTATATTCCCGTGAATGACATGTTCGTCACTTTCGGTGGTGCCGCTTACAACAGTGGTGGAGGGTTTGTTGTCAAGGATGCCAATGGTACGCCGGTACCTGCGGGGCCATGGATGTGGGACCCCCGGAAAGCAGATCCGAACAAGGTTGGGGGCACGGATGGCTCTGGATATGACCAATCGGTTCTTGGTGGAACGATGTGGAGCAACCAGTACGGAAAGTGGGTTGGTGACCTTGGCGCCTCATATCTGGAAGGGTCTACCGCGTATCGAAAAGAGAATGGCAAAGATGTCATCTACGTTGTCGACCCAGGTGGCGGGGGGTGGGCATCTCTGTTCCGGTATGAGGTGGCTGATATTCGGGCGAGTGAATTTGGAAGTTTCGAGAAGGTGGCGTTTGCGTCGAATGTGCCAAGCTTCAAAGGCACATCGACCATCGACACTGCTCGAGGGCTGTTCATAAGAACAACCAGCATTTCTGGATCGCACATGGGTTTCGCAGTTTGGGATCTTTCGAAATCCAGTTCGGCCAATCCCAATGGAAATGACGTCCCAATCTTCTTGGTCAATGAGAACGGAACGTCCTTCTTGATGAACGGGGATTTCGGAATCGACTACGATAGCGATAACGGCAAGATTCTGATGTGGGACGGTCGCAATCAAGGCGTTGTCTGGGAGACTGAGGCTGTTTACGACCTTGCGGGCAAGCTTGTGACCACATGGGTTGTGAAGAAGCGTCCAAGCATGACAAGTGCCCAGCCAAATGGTCAGTTCCGAACTGGTGTACTCGGAAAGTGGCACTTCGTCGATGAGCTGGATGCATTCGTTGCCCTGGACGAGTACAACTACCTTACCGCTGATGCGGGTGTCTGGCTATACAAGCCATTCTCAGATGACCAGCTGCCGCCTTCTGGATCAGTTCCCGAACCCGCAACTTTGGCCTTGTCTTTCGCCGCGCTGGGCATGATGCTGTTGCGGGCAAGATCACGCAAAGGTAACTGCCCGACCGGGCAATGCATTTCCCCCAACGGCGCCAGGCCAAGCAAGGAGAACCAATAGTCGCGAATCGGGCCGGCGTTTTTACGCCGACTACGCAGGCTACGCAGGCTACGCAGGCTGAATTTGCGGTATTGGTTGTTCTGGCGCAGCTTGGATGGAGTCAATAGCGCGCTCGTATCGGTTTCCAACTTTCCTGAAATGACTGGTCCAGTTTTAGCGAGAGCTATTCGCCCTCGGTACGCCAGCTCGAAGGTCAATTCCCTATCTTGCTGTCAGCCTGCTTGAGGTTGCGCTCATCGTTCAACATGACTGCTGCGCAGGTGAAGGAGGGCGGCCCGCCAAATCTGCGGCTGTTAAGTGCTGACGAGGTCGGGAACCGCGGTTTTTGGATGATCGGGGTTAGAATCGCGCCGTGAATTGGTTGCACCGACTCCTTCTCGTTGCCCTTCTCCTGTTCGCCCAACTGGCGGCCGGGGCGCATGCCGTCGGACATGCGGTAGACGACCATGAAGGGTTGCCGGGCCACACCTGCGAGCTGTGCCTCGCCGCACACGACCTTGGGACGGCGCTGCCGTCGCTGGCTGTCTTGCCAGCCGCGGATGCGCCTGGCTTCGTGGTCGAAACCTCGTGCACGCACTCTCGCGGCGCATTCCCGCCCCCTGCCGCGCCGCAGCGCGGCCCGCCCATCTCCTGAAAACGCCCCCTTTTTAGCTGTCGACCGCAACGGGCATCGCGCCGGCGGTCGCGTTTCTTGCGTTTTCAGGAGAATTCCATGTTGCACAAGCCATTTGCCCTGGCTGCGCTGCTTGCCGCTTCGTGCGGCGCGCAGGCGGCCAACGACACCGATCTCGCGGCCATCCGCAGCCAGATCGACGAGATGAAGAAGACCTACGAGCAGCGCATCACCGCGCTCGAAAAGAAGCTGGCCGACGCCGAGGCGAGGAAGGCCGGGCCTGCAGCAGTCCCGCCAGCGGCCGCCACAGGATCCGCGGCTCCGGCATCTGCTGCGACGCCGGCGGGTGCGACCGAGACCGAGCCTGTCCGGGCCATCGCCTCGGCGGCGAACGCCTTCAACCCCGAGGTTTCGCTGATCCTGCAGGGACAGTACGCGAACACGAAGGATATTCCCAACCGGACGATTAGCGGTTTCTGGCCCAATCAGCTCGACAACCTGCGCGGTTTCTCGATCAACGAGACCGAACTGGTCATCGGCGGCAGCATCGACCCCTACTGGCGCGGCCAGGCGGTCTTGGCGGTGCAGGAGAACGAGGTTGGCGTCGAGGAGGCGTGGATCCAGTTCACGGCCATCGGTCATGGCGTCGGGCTCAAGGGCGGGCGCTATCGTTCGGGCATCGGCTACCTGAACGAGCAGCATCCGCATGCCTGGGATTTCGCCAACGCGCCGTTGATGTACGTCGCCATGTTCGGTCCCGCAGCCAGCTTTACCGAGGATGGGCTGCAGTTCAAATGGCTGGCGCCGACGCCGCTGTTCATGGAATTCGGCGCCGAAGTCGGGCGCGGCGCGAACTATCCGGGGACCGACAGGAACAGGAATGGCGCCGGTGCCTGGTCCCTGTATGCGCATTTCGGCGACGATCTCGGGGTTTCCAACAGTTGGCGGGCGGGCGTGTCCTACCTCAAGACCTCGGCGGATGATCGGCAGGGCGACTTCGTGGATATCAACGGCCTTCCGGCACAGGCGACGTTCACTGGAGATACCTCGACCTGGCTGGCCGATTTCGTCTGGAAATGGGCGCCCGACGGCAACCCGAAGTATCGGAATTTCAAGTTTCAGACCGAGTACTTCTGGCGTCAGGACAAGGGCGATCTGACCTGCACCGGCCTGGGCAGCGCCTGCGATCCGCTGGCGGCCGGCGATGTGGTGACAGGCAATTACGGTACCCGCCAGAGTGGCTGGTATGCGCAGGGTGTCTTCCAGTTCACGCCCGAGTGGCGTGCCGGACTGCGCTATGACCAGCTCGACAGCGGCGTCCAGGATCTCGGCGCCAACGCGCTCAACCTGGCGGTTCAGGACTACCGGCCCAAGCGTGCCACGGCGATGGTCGACTACAGCTGGAGCGAGTTTTCCCGTCTACGCCTGCAGTATGCCCAGGACAAGTCGATGTCGGGAATCACCGATAATCAGTGGATCGTCCAGTACATCATGAGCCTCGGTGCTCATGGCGCGCACAAATTCTGAGGAGAGACGACATGATCCGACTGTTGATGGCACTCTTGCTGGTGATGGCCAGCCATTCTTCACTTGCCGCCTTGCAGGTCTTCGCGACAGTGCCGGAGTGGGGAGCGCTGGCCCGAGAAATCGGCGGCGACAAGGTCAGCGTGTTTGCCGCGACCACCGCCCTCCAGGACCCGCACCGGATCCAGGCGCGGCCGTCCCTGCTGGCTCAGGCGCGGCGCGCCGATCTGGTCGTCGCGACCGGCGCCGACCTCGAGGTCGGCTGGCTGCCGCTGGTCATCCGTGACTCGGGCAACGCCAACATCCAGCCAGGCCAGCCGGGCTATTTCGAGGCGGCGCGCTTCGTCACCCTGCTCGATGTGCCGGTGGTGCTCGATCGCGCACACGGCGACGTGCATGCCGCCGGCAATCCGCACATCCAGCTCGACCCGCGCAACCTGTTCCGGATCGGCGAAGCGCTTGCTGCCCGCCTGGCTGAGCTCGACCCGTCCAATGCGCAGGCCTATCTCGCGGGATACAAGGCCTTTGCTGGCAAGTGGCAGGCGGCCATTGCGCGCTGGGAAAAGGAGGCGCTGCCGTTGCGCGGCGTGCCGGTTCTCGTGCACCACGACTCGTTCATTTACCTGGCGAACTGGCTCGGCTTGAAGACAGTTGGAACGCTGGAGCCGAAGCCGGGAATCGAACCGACCAGCGGCCAGCTTTCCGGCCTGGTCGCGCGCCAGCAGAATGCGCCGGCGAAAATGGTGTTGCGCACCGCCTATCAGAGCGCCGGGCCCAGCCTGTGGATTGCCGAAAAAACTGGCATCCCGGCGGTCATGTTGCCGTTCACTGTCGGCGGGACGCCTGAAGCCGGCGACCTGTCCGGTCTCTTCGACGACACCGTGCAGCGCCTGTTGAAGGCCATGCATTGAGCGAGCTGCTGATCCGTGCCAGGGCGCTGGTGGCCGGCTGGGAGCGGCCGGCCACGGCGCCGCTCGAATTCGCGCTGGAATCGGGGAGAATTCTCGGGTTGACCGGAGCCAACGGGGTGGGCAAGACGACACTGCTCTCGGCGCTGGCCGGCCGGGCGCGGGTGTTCTCCGGTGTTTTGGAGAAGCGCCCGGGGTTGCGTCTGGCGTTGCAGACTCAGGATGTCCCCCCGGTTGAAGGGGTGCCGCTCAGCGGGCGCGAACTGCTGGCGCTGACCGGGGCTGCCGACGATGGTCTGCCGCCGTGGCTGGTCGGACGTCTGGATGACCGGCTCGACCATCTGTCGGGCGGACAACGGCATTACCTTACCCTGTGGGCAGTTCTCCAGGCGCCGGCCGATCTTGTCCTGCTCGACGAGCCGACCAACAATCTCGATGCGGCGGGTGTTGACCATCTGGCCAGCGCGCTGCGCCGGCTGGCCGGCTCGGGAACCGGCATCGTCGTCGTCAGCCACGACCATGAGTTCGTCGAGGCGGTGTGCGATCAGGTCATCGTCTTGCGTGAGGCCGGCGATGTGGTCTGACCTCTTTCTCCTCCCCTTCCTGACCGGCCTTGGCCTGGCGCTGGTCCTGCCGGTTCTCGGCTGTTTCCTGCGCCTGCGCGACGAGTGGCTGGCCGCGCTTGCCTATGCCCATGTCGCTGCGGCAGGGGCGCTGCTCGCACTGGTCAGCAGCTTGGCACCGGCGCTCGGCGGGATGGCGGCGGCCGCGCTGGCCGGCGTCGGCAAACGCCTGTTGGCCAGACGACTGGCCGGTGGCGCCGCATTCGCCCTGTTGCTGCTAGGCGGCTGGGCGGTCGCCGTCCTGTTAGCGGCCAATCAGCCTCTGGCCGAGCGGTTGGGGCATTCGCTGTTCGACGGCCAGCTCTATTTCTCGGGCACGGCGCAACTGGCTCTAGTGGCTCCGTGGGTATTTTTCGCCGGTCTGGCGCTCGCCATCCTGTCGCGCCACCTGCTGCTGGCGCGCGTCTATCCCGACTATTTCAGCGCCCGCCATCTGCGTGCCTGGCCCGTGGTCTTCGGATTCGACCTAGTTGCCGCACTGACACTCGCCCTGGCGACGATGACCATGGGTGTGATGGGTGGGTTCGCGCTGGTCTTCGTTCCGGCGTGGATCGCCTTCCGGCGCGCCCGTAGCTGGCGCAGCGGACTCGTGCTGGCGGCGATGATCGGTCTGGTCGGTTATGTGGCCGCCTTTCTGCTGGCTCTCGGAATGGACCAGCCATTCGGGCCGGTGCTGGCGTTGCTGCTGATCGCTGTGGGGTTGATCATTGCATGACGCGTTGTGGCATGCTAAAAGACGGGTTCTGCGATCGGGGAAAGTAAAGTGTTTTCGCTTTTCAAGAAAAAGACTGAAAAAATGCCGGAGCGCGAGATCATGCGCCCGAGGCCGCCTGCCACGCCGGGCTCGCCGCAGTCCACCGTGTCAGGCTCGCTAAAGCCCACGGTAAAGAAGGCGTCCGAAGAGATCGTGAAGGTGCCGGAGCCATTGCCCGACCTTGAGTTCACGCGCAAGGTTCAGTCAGCGCCTGCCCCGACGCCGTCGGCTGCGAAGCCTGGGGCGCCGAAGACCAAGGTCGAGATGGAACTCGCGATGTCGGAGTTCGACCGAGAATTCACGAACTCCAGCGTGATGGCGATCAATGTGGACCATGGCTCCGACTCTATCCAGTCCGATATCGAGCAGGTCGCCGTGTTATATGCCAATGGACAGGACGCGGTCATTCGCCCGTTGTTGCAGTCCCTGCTCGGCGCGTATCCGGGTACTGAAGGTCTGCGCCTGTGGCAGATGCTGTTCGATTTCCTGGAACTGTCTGGCGATCGGTTAGCCTTCGAGAAGCTGACGGCGGAATTCGTGGAGGCTTGTGAGATGTCGCCACCGGCCTGGCGCGAGGTTGGGGCCACGCCCAATGCATCTTCAGGGGGACTTGCAGTCGAAAGCTGTGAATTGCAGGGAGTGTTGACCGCGGACGATGTGAAGATGCTGGCGCCATTGGTGGATGCGCTCAAAACAAAGCGACCCCTCAGGGTTGAGTGCGGCCGACTGGCGGGCTGCGATGACGAGATTGCCGGCCGCCTGGCCGACCTGCTGACGGGTGCCAGACACCAGGGCGCGGTGATCGTCCTCGACAATGTCGAGGCCCTGATTCCGCGCCTGCGTCGTCGTCTGAAAGCAGGCGAGGCCGCGAATGCCCGTTCATGGCTGCTGCTGCTGGAGTTGCTGCAGCGCCACGCCACGCAGGAAGATTTCGAGCATTACGCTATTGACTTTGCTGTCACCTTCGAACGTTCGCCGCCGTCTTGGGAAGTTGTTTCGTTGCCGAAGCTTCCCGCAGGAAAGGCAACCAGCCAGGCAAAGGATGCACATTACCTGAGTGGCGAGATCAAGAACAGCCGCTTCGACGACCTGATTTCGGTCCTCAATCTTACGGATAACGCCGTTCTCGATTTCTCGGGCGTGCGCCGAATGGACTTCGCTTCTGCCGGGCAACTGGTCAATATCCTCGCACCCTTCAAGGCTGGCGGAAAGGATGTGATTGTCCGCAGCCCAAATCATCTGGTGGCGGAACTGATGGCCGTCGTCGGCCTCAACAAGGTCGCCCGCATCATCGTCCCCAAGTCCTAAGATCAGGAACAAACATGGAGCAATATCACGGCACGACGATCCTGTCGGTGCGTCGGGGAAATTCGGTCGCCATGGGTGGCGACGGCCAGGTCACGCTGGGCAGTATCGTCATCAAGTCCACGGCCAGAAAAGTGCGGCGGCTCTATCAGGGCCGCATCCTGGCGGGATTCGCCGGTGGCACTGCCGATGCCTTTACCCTGTTCGAGCGCTTCGAGGCCAAGCTGGAAAAGCATCAGGGCAATCTGCTGCGCTCGGCAGTCGAACTGGCCAAGGAATGGCGTTCGGACCGCGCCCTGCGCCGCCTGGAGGCCATGTTGTCAGTGGCGGACCGTGAAGTGTCGTTGATCATCACCGGCAACGGCGACGTCCTCGAACCGGAGCAGGGCATCGTCGCCATCGGTTCCGGAGGTTCGTATGCGCAGAGCGCGGCGCGCGCCCTGCTCGAAAATTCCGATCTGGCGCCGTCCGAGATCGTCACCAAGTCGCTGGAAATCGCCGGCGACATCTGCATCTATACCAACCGCAATTTCACGATCGAGGTGCTGCAATGAGTGGCGGCGCCGGGATGACCCCGCAGGAAATCGTCCACGAGCTGGACAAGCATATCGTCGGTCAGAACAATGCCAAGAAGGCGGTCGCCATCGCGCTGCGCAACCGCTGGCGGCGGGCGCAGGTCGCCGAGCCGCTGCGCCAGGAAATCACTCCGAAGAACATCCTGATGATCGGCCCGACCGGCGTCGGCAAGACCGAAATCGCCCGGCGCCTGGCCCGGCTCGCCGACGCCCCGTTCATCAAGATCGAGGCCACCAAATTCACCGAAGTCGGTTATGTCGGCCGCGATGTCGAGACGATCATTCGCGATCTGGTCGACATGGCCATCAAGTCGCAGCGCGAGCGGGCGATGAAGCAGATGCGCGGCCGCGCCGAGGATGCCGCCGAGGATCGCGTCCTCGACGTCCTGCTGCCGCCGGCGCGCGGCCCCGGCT
Organism: Candidatus Dechloromonas phosphorivorans; assembly: GCA_016714975.1. Taxonomy (GTDB): domain Bacteria; phylum Pseudomonadota; class Gammaproteobacteria; order Burkholderiales; family Rhodocyclaceae; genus Azonexus; species Azonexus phosphoriphilus. Next base: position 52,914 of record JADKBR010000005.1, read on the forward strand.
TTTTTGCCGAAAATTCCGAGTCGACCGCAACCGACAGCGCGACCCGCCAGAAATTCCGCAAGAAGCTGCGCGAGGGCGAGCTTGACGACAAGGAGATCGAGATCGATGTCGCTTCTCCGGGAATGCAGGCCGAGATCTTTGCGCCGCCCGGCATGGAGGAACTGACGCAGCAGATCCAGGGAATGTTCCAGAACCTCGGCGGCGGCAAGAAAAAGTCGCGCAAGCTGAAGATCAAGGAAGCACTGAAGCTGCTCACCGACGAAGAGGCCGCTCGCCTGGTCAATGACGAGGATGTCAAGCTGGAGGCGGTCAGGGCGGTCGAGCAGAACGGCATCGTCTTCCTCGACGAACTCGACAAGATCGCCAGCCGTTCGGAAATGCAGGGCGCCGACGTCTCGCGCCAGGGCGTGCAGCGCGACCTCTTGCCGCTGGTCGAAGGCACCACGGTGTCGACCAAGTACGGCATGATCAAGACTGATCACATCCTGTTCATTGCGTCCGGCGCTTTCCATCTGGCGAAGCCGTCCGACCTGATCCCCGAACTGCAGGGCCGCTTTCCGATCCGTGTCGAGCTCGATTCGCTGTCGGTCAAGGACTTCGAATCGATCCTGACGCAGACCGATGCCTGCCTCACGCGGCAGTATCAGGCCTTGCTAGAAACTGAGGGGGTGCGGCTTGAATTCGCTGAAAGCGGCATCAGGCGGCTGGCCGAGATTGCCTTCCAGGTCAACGAAAAGACCGAAAACATCGGTGCCCGCCGTCTGCACACGGTCATGGAAAAGCTGCTCGAAGAGGTTTCGTTCGACGCTGGCAAGGCCGGCCTGGAAGCGGTCGCCATCGACGCCGACTACGTCAATCAGCGCTTGGGTGAACTGGCGGCAGACGAGGATCTTTCGCGCTACGTGTTGTGAGCGGCTAAAGTCTCGCCTTTCGTCTGCTGGGCATCCTCTTCCCGATCTTCGGGATCGTCGGCCGGTTATTTCTAAGCGCGCCGCCACAATCCGGAAATGGTGGTGGCCAGCCGCCTCAACTGTCTTCGTTCCGGCGCTGGTCTTTTAGGCGCTGGCGGGAAAGTCGTCCGATTTTGTGGCCTTCGCGCCTCTCGCGCTGGTCGGCGTCCCCCGAAGGCGCTGGGCCGCCAATGATGTTCAACAACTCGGCCAACATTGGCCTGCCGCTGGCCTTGCTGGCGTGGGGCGAGGAAGCGCTGCCGGCGGTGTTGATCCTGTTCATGGTCGAGAACACACTCCGCTTCTCGCCCGGCGTGCGGATGACCGACGTTTCCTTGTGCGACTGGAGGCTGGCGACCGGTAGCGCGTTTCTGCGGGCGCTGGCTGGCATCGCGATTGGCGCTGGTCTCTTCCCGATGCTCGGCCTGCAAGACAGGGAAGCAGCGATCCTGCTGGTGTTCGGCGCCTTGCCGCCCGCCGTGCTCAATTTCCTGGTCGCTGAGCGCTACCAGCAGGAACCGGAGCGCGTCGGGTCGCTCGTGCTGATCGGGAACCTGACCGCGCTGATTCTCCTGCCGCTGGCACTGGTGCTTGAGTGACGGCGGCACTCGAAGGGTGGGTGACCATGGCACCAAGGTTTACCCCAGCCAGCCTGCCAGGCACGGTCGACTACCCGAAAGACCAGATTTCCAGGCCCTTCAGCGTGCCTTTAGCGCTGCTGTCGATTTCTCGATCGAATCCTCCAGATAGGTCTGGTAAAAATCCGCGAGCCGGGCGCCGACGATCGGTTCGACGAGCCGTTTGCCATCGGGCCCGTAGAACGCCACGACGGGCACCAGCTTGACCTTCTCGGCACTCGCAAAGCGTGCTTGCGTGGTCAACTTGCCGCGGAAGTCGATCAGTGGCGCTGCGCTATCCTGATCGACCTGGCGGATCACCACACCACGGTAGCGTGGATCACTGATCAGCGGCTTCAGATAATCGCGCTTGACGGCTTTGCAATACTTGCAGTCCGGACGGCTGAAGATCACTATCAACGGGCTAGCAGTCTTTTTGGCCAAGTCAGCTTCCAAGTGCAGGTCAACCGCAGATGGCAGGTCGTTGCCTGAAGCCGGCGCGGCCAGCGCATGCAGCGCCAACAGGCCGAGCAGCAGAGTGAAGAGCCACCGGAAAGCCCTGGCGGCCTCCATCATGTCAGTTTTCAAAGCGGTAGTAGTGCTGATTAAGCCATGCGGCGACCGCGCCTTCCTCTTCCGGGAACCAGCCTGAGTTGACCATCGCGTTGCACGATGTGACGCGCTGCAGCACCTCGAGCTTGTTCGAAAGCATGCGACCGTCCCGCAGGTACATCTTGCTGCCATCGCCGCCATACATGCGGATGTGGCAACTCGTGCAGGCCTTGTCGTGGAGCGATTTGGCGGTTTGCAGGTCGACCTTGCCCCACGGCTCCTCGGCGTGGAGCGCGACGGGCAGCAGGGCGAGGAAGGCAATGGTTTTCAGGCGCATGCTGTCTCCTGATGTCTCGAAGGTTGGTTGGCGAGAAATTCAGAATCCAGCGGTCTCGGCTTCGAGGTAGGCAAGACTGACGTACTTGCCGAGGTTGGTCTCGAAGCCCTTGGTATCTTTGGCCCGGCTCGCGACGCGCGGATCCTTCAGGACCATGGCCTTGGCGTCGTCCATCGGCAGACCGTCCTTGACCGCCTGTTCGCAGCTCCTGTAGATGCCCTCGAACAGTTCCCGGTTCCACTTCAGGACATCGGGGCCGGGCTCGCCATGACCGGGCAGCCAGATGGTGCTCCTTGTGTTCTTTTCCAGCGCATCGTAAGTTTTGAAGGTGCCGAGGTAGGAACCGTCGTCCATGTTGGCAATACGCCGGTCCATGGCGACATCGCCAACGCAGGTGAGTTTGTCCTCGACGACTTCGACACAGATGTCGGACGGTGTGTGCGCCTTGCCGTAATGGTGCATGCGCAAGGTGACGTCGCCGAATTTCAGTTCGTTGCCGTGTTCCAGCGGCTGGGTCGGCACCACGATCCGGGTGCCTGCGGTCGCCTGGTTTGTCCATTGCTCGAGCAGGGTGCGCCACAGGTTGCCCTGGATGCCCTGGATCTCCCGGATCGTGCCGGGGTGGGCATAGATCGGGACGTTCTTGTAGGCCGTCGCGAAGGCGTCGTTGCCGAGCCAGTGATCGCCGTGGTAATGGGTGTTGATGACGGCGACGACCGGCTTGTTGAACGCCTTTTGCGCCTGCCGGATGGCCATTTCGCCGATCTGCACCGAGGCGCCCGAGTCGACGACGACCAGGCCCCTGGCGGTATTGACGAAGGTGATGTTGCACATCATCCCCTGGTTTTCCGGCGTCGGGAAGCCGTCCGGCGAGAAGATAATCCAGACATGTTTCGACACTTGGCGCAGCGGATGATCCTTGACCTTGGGGCCGCGGACGAATTCCTCGACCTCCCTGGCGAACGCGCTCACCGCCTGCCAGGGGGCAAATTCGGCGGCGGTCAGGGCGGTCAGGGCGGAAAAGGCGGCAGCGGTGCGCAGAAAATGGCGGCGGTCCATCAGCATCTCCTGAAACAGTCAAGTTCGAATCTTCGCGCCGTTGTCGGGTCGCGTCCAGTTTTTTTGATGCTTCCGATGGGTGGCGCCACATCGGCCAGATTGAAAATGAAACGTAAGCGAATTATTATGCAACGATTTACTGATTGGTTTGAAGGGGGAGCTCATATGCGTCACCTGTATTCCATTCTGACGGCGGGGGCTTTGGCTGCCGTGTTCAGCATGCCGGTTCTGGCCGATGCCAAGGCTGATCAGGCGCGTGCCGAGGAAATCGTTTCCGGGCGCTGTTTCTTGTGTCATGGCATGGAAGGCGAGTCAGCCAGTCCGGTATTCCCGCGCCTTGCCGGCCAGCACGCAGAGTACCTTGCGCGCCAGCTTGGCGACTTCAAGAGTGGCAAGCGCAAGAGCGAGACGATGAAGCCGCAGTCTGAGGAGTTGACGATGGCCGAGATGAAGGCGCTTGGGGCGTTCTTCGAGAAGAAGAAGGCGACCACGAATGCGCCGACCGATACCGAGATTCTCGCTGTCGGTCGTTATATCTTCAGCAAGGGCAATCAGTTTTCGGGCTTGCCGAGCTGTGCCAGCTGCCATGGCGCCAAAGGCCATGGCACGCCCCAGCTTCCGCGCCTGGCTGGCCAACATCCACGCTACATCGAGGATCAGCTCAAGCAGTTCAACAGGCGTGAGCGGACCAACGACAACGCAGTCATGCATACTGTGGCGTCGAAGCTTACCGAGTTGGAAGCGCACGCAGTCGCCGAGTACATCGCGACGCTGGACTGACTTTCGGAGTTGCCAAAGGAAAAGAGGCCGTGGAATGCGGCCTCTCTTGTTGGCGCTGGAAAGACTCAGGCTAGCATGTCGGCCCAGATGTTCTTCGCCCAGCCCATCGCCGCCTTGCCTTCGATCTCGTTGCGGGCGGCAGAAACGCCGCCGGCGCCCTTGACCGGTTGCATGGTTTTGGTCGCCTCATCGTAGGTATGGACCGAAGCGACATGGATGGCGTTCTTGGCATCGACGTAGCTGTAGCAGGTGTTCATGACCAAGGGCGTGGGGCTCGGTGCGTCGCCGGCCAGCATGTTGAGGATGGCGGCCGCAGCGAGCTTGGCATGCTGGTTGGCCATGTGACCGGACTTCGGCATGGTCGGCGCCGGGAAGATGGCGTCGCCCAGCACATGCACACCCGGCGTGCTGGTCGATTCCATGGACAGCCAGTTGATGTCCACCCAGCGGTTGTTGATCAGCTTGAGACCCGACTTGGCGGCGATGTCGCCGGCACGATGCGGCGGAATCACGTTCAGCACATCGGCTTTGAACTTGTCGAATTCGAGTACGGCGGTATTGGTGGCTACGTCGACATCCTTGAGCTCGCTGTTGGGACGGTACTCGACGATATCCTTGTAGAGGTCGCTCCACGCCTTCATGAACAATCCCTTCTTGGAAACGACATCATCGTTGCCGTCGAGAATGATGACCTTGGATTTGGGCTTGCTCTGCTTGAAGTAGTTAGCCACCAGACAGGCGCGCTCGTAGGGTCCGGGCGGGCAGCGATAGGGCGCCTTGGGGATCGAGATGGCATAGATGCCGCCGTTCTTCATGTCTTCTAGCTGCTTGCGCAGGGCGACGGTCTGCTGACCTGCCTTCCAGGCATGCAGGATTTTCGCCTGCGCCGCGGCATTGTTGAGGCCGGGCACCTGGTCGAACATGAAATCGACACCGGGTGAGAGCACCAGGCGGTCGTAAGTCATGGCGCCGCCCTTGGCCAGCGAAATCGACCTTTTAGCTGCGTCGACCGCAACCACGTCATCCTGGATGATGCGGACGCCCCATTTGTTCTTCAGGCCATCGTAGCTGATCGTGATATCCTCCATGGTCTTGGTGCCGCCGATGACCAAATTGGAGACGGGGCACGAAATGAAGGTCGGGTTCCGTTCGATCAGCGTCACCTGGACGCTGCCTTCGCTCCACATCCGCAGGTACTTGGCGACGGTGGCGCCGCCGTAGCCGCAGCCGACCACGACCACATGACCGCTGGCCTTGGCGCCGCCGGCACAGCCATAGAGGGATGCCATCGCACCCGCTACCGCGCCGACCTTCAGGAAATCACGTCTTTTCATGAGCTTCATGTTTATCTCCCCTTATTTTTGTGCGGCGAAGTAGGTGGCAATCAGATCGAGCTGCTCGTCGGTATAGCCCTTCGAGATCTGGTGCATGATCGACGCCGGCTTGGCGCCGCTCTTGAAGTCGGCCAGTTTCTGCAGGGTCTTGGCCTTCTCCATGCCAGCCAGTTCATCCATTCCGGCACCCTTGACAGCCTTGCCGTTGGTGCCGTGGCAGTTGGCGCATGTGGCCGCCAGATTGCGGGCCAGGTTGGGATCGGCGGCATGCGCGACGCCGGTTGCAGCAAGCAGGGTCAGCGCTGCGACGGTAGGTAGCAGTTTCATCGATATATCTCCTCTCAGTTGTGTAGGCACGCCATATAGCCGGGGTCTAGTGCGTCGTACATAGCAGCGTACGGCAAAGGTTATAGGCCTTTCGCCGAAAATGCATGCTGCATTGCACAAACATTAGCCGTTGACTATATAAGGGCGCAGTTATACATTGATTGCTGGTTGGAATAAAAAGCGCGATGCACTGGGGATTCGATGGCTCCAACGTCGTTGATCCGGATTTTGTCTATGTCTGCCGAACGGCCAGCGATGGGCTGGCAAACCGCTACCTTGGCGAGCGGATGGGAGTCGTCGACGTCGCATCGGGTTGGCTGAGTCACAACAGTCAAAGGGGGAGTCATATCGATGGTGGATATCACAAGACAGCCGGGGCGCCTGCGTCCAGCCCCGGAGAACTTCCTGTCGGAAGAGCAGGTCAGGGCAGTGGCAGCGGGGCGGCGCGATTTTCTGAGAAGAAGTCTCCTTGCCGCCGGGGCGACGTTGACAGTGCCCATGGCGGCGCGGGCCAGCGAAGGCGATTCAAATATCCTGCAGAACCCGGAGTGGACGACGACGCTCGGACAGCCGGTGGCGACCCGTCCTTATGGCTTGCCGTCAAAGTTTGAAAGCAATGTCATCCGCCGCGAATCGCCTGGCCTGGCCCGGGTCGGCGGCGCCTCTGTGTCCTTTACCCCCCTGCAGAGCATGTTCGGAATTATCACGCCTTCGGGCCTGCATTTCGAGCGTCATCACCAGGGCTGGCATGACATCGATCCGGCCAGACATCGCCTGATGGTCAATGGTTCCGATGACAGCCTGCTGAAGAAGCCCAAGGTCTACACCATGGACGACCTGATGCGCCTGCCCTCGGTGTCGCGTATCCACTTTGTCGAGTGTGGTGCCAACACTGGCCTTGAATGGGGCAACGTTGCGGTGCCGACCGTCCAGTATACGCATGGCATGCTGTCGTGTTCCGAGTTTTCTGGCGTGCCGCTCAAGGTGCTGCTTGAAGACTGTGGTGTCGACTACAAGAGGGGGCGCTACGTACTGGCTGAAGGAGCCGATGGCTCGTCGATGACGCGCACGATTCCGATGGAAATGGTCGAGAACGGCGAGGTGATGGTCGCCTGGGGTCAGAATGGTGAAATGCTGCGTCCGGAGAACGGCTATCCGCTGCGCCTGGTCGTGCCGGGCGTGCAGGGCGTGTCGTGGGTCAAGTGGCTGCGCCGCATCGAGGTGGGCGACAAACCGTACGCGACCAAGGACGAGGCGGTGCATTACATCGACCTGCTGCCGAGTGGCCTGCATCGCCAGTACAGCTCGATTCAGGAGTGCAAGTCGGTGATCGCCACGCCGTCCGGTGGCCAGACGCTGCTCGCCAAGGGTTTTTACAACGTCTCTGGCCTGGCCTGGTCAGGGCGTGGCAAGATCAAGCAGGTCGATGTCTCGGCCGATGGTGGCATCAACTGGCGCACCGCCCGCCTCGAAGGTCCGGTGCAGAACAAGGCCCTGACCCGCTTCAATATCGACTGGGTCTGGGATGGCAAGCCGGCCATCCTCCAGTCACGGGCGATCGATGAGACCGGCTACGTGCAGCCGACCTACGGCCAGTTGCGTGCCGTCCGGGGCACCAAGTCCATCTACCACAATAACGCCATCCAGTCCTGGAAGATCGTCGAAAGCGGGGAGGTCAGCAATGTCCAGGTTCTCTAGGACCACTTTCGTTTTGGCCCTTTTGGGGGCGTCGACCGCAACATTCGCTGTGGACAACTACAAGGGTGTAGGCCGCCAGGCGACGCCAGCTGAAGTGAAGGCCTGGGACATCGACGTGCGCCCTGACTTCAAGGGTCTGCCCAAGGGATCGGGCTCGGTAGACAAGGGGCAGGAGTTGTTCGAGGAGAAATGCGCTTCCTGCCACGGAACGTTCGGCGAGTCGAACGAGGTGTTCACGCCACTGGTCGGGGGCACTGCCAAGGACGACATCAAGACAGGCCGCGTCAAGGGGCTGTCCTCCGGCGAACTTCCGCAGCGGACAACCTTTACCAAGGTGGCGACGATTTCGACGGTGTTCGATTACATCCAGCGCGCCATGCCGTGGACCTCGCCCAAGTCGCTGACACCGGACGATGTGTACGCCATTCTGGCCTACATGCTGAATCTTTCGGAAATGGTGCCGGCCGACTTCGTGCTTTCTGACAAGAACATCGGCGAAGTCCAGAAGATGCTGCCCAACCGCAACGGCATGACGACCGACCATGGTCTGTGGCCGGGCGCCTCGGCAGCCAGGGGCGGGATCGGCAATGGTGGCAAGCCGGATGTGCAGAACAAGGCGTGCATGAAGAACTGCAAGACCGAGGTCAAGATCGGATCGACGCTGCCCGATTACGCGCGCACGGCGCACGGCGAACTGGCTGAGCAAAGTCGTTCGTTTGGCCCTGTCCGCGGAATGAAGACGCTTGGCGGCGCGGCTGCGGCGCCGGTTGCGGCGGGCAATCCGAATCTCGATCTGGCGACCAGGAACGGCTGCATGGCCTGCCACGGCGTCGGCAACAAGATCGTCGGCCCCGGCTACAACGAAGTTCAGGCGCGCTACAAGGATCAGCCTGACGCTGCTGCCCGCCTCGCCGCCAAAGTGAAGAACGGTGGCCAGGGGGTATGGGGTGCTGTGCCGATGCCGCCGAACAGCCAATTGAATGATGGAGACATCACTGCACTCGTGCAGTGGATCCTGTCCGGTGCGAAGTAATTTTTCTAGAGGAGAAGTCATGAACAATCAACGTCGTAATGTATTGAAGACTGGCTCGGGCGCTGCGCTGCTCAGCGTTCTCGCCGTCGCCGGCATCATCAAGCCTGGCATGGCGCTGGCTGATTGGAACAAGGCTGCTTTTGACGCCAAGAGTATGGCTGACACGCTGAAGGCCTTGGGCGCGGCCGCCCCCGCGGATAGCAAGGACGTCCAGGTGACCGGTCCGGATATAGCCGAGAATGGCGCGGTGGTGCCGGTTGGCGTGAGCTCCACGCTGCCCGGCGTGACCATGGTCGCCATCCTGATCGAGAAGAATCCGAATGCGCTGGCCGCCAGCTTCACCCTGCCGGAAGGCACCGAAGCGAACGTTCAGACGCGGGTCAAGATGGGGCAGACATCCAATGTCTACGCCCTGGTCAAGTCTGGCGACAAGTTTTTCATGGCGACCAAGGAAATCAAGGTCACCCTCGGCGGCTGCGGCGGCTGATCGGTCACGACATTTCGAGAATTCAAGGAGATACCTATGGCAACAAATCCGATGAAAATCCGCGCCAGCAACAAGGATGGCGTGACCGAAGTGAAGGTCCTCATCAGCCACGAAATGGAAACCGGCCAGCGCAAGGATGCGGCCGGCGCCATCGTTCCGGCCTGGTTCATTACCGAACTGAGCGCCAAGCACAACGACAAGCTGGTCTTGGCGGGTGAATTTGGCACAGCCGTGTCCAAGAATCCGTATCTCGCCTTCAAGTTCAAAGGCGGCGCCAAGGGTGACAAGATCGCCGTGTCGTGGAAGGACAACAGGGGCGAAACCCGCAGCGACGAAGCCGCCATCGCCTGATGTAGGACGCACGGCAGCGAGACGGCGCCGACCGTAGCTGCCGATTTGTTTTCTCCGGAGGAGAAGAGATGATTTCACGTTTGACGAAAACGCTGATTGCCTTGACCGTGTCGGCGGCGATGAGTGTTCCGTTGTTGGCGCAGGACAGCAAGGTCGCCGACGAGTTGGCGAAATATCGCGAGGCGCTGGCCGACGGCAATCCCGCCGACCTGCTCGAAGTGAAGGGTGAGGGCTTATGGGCCCAGAGGCGTGGCCCGAAAAATGCCTCGCTCGAACAATGCGACTTCGGCCTCGGCCCCGGCAAGCTGGAAGGTGCCTACGCCCAGTTGCCGCGCTATTTCAAGGACACCGGCAAGGTGATGGATGTCGAATCCCGCCTCGCGCATTGCATGGTGACCCTGCAGGGGTTCAAGCAGGAGGAGGTCACGAAACAATGGTTCTCGAAGCCGGGCACGGAATCCGACATCGAGGCGCTGGTTACCTTCATCGGCGCCAAGTCGAACGGCAAGCCAATCAACGTGCCGGCAACGCATCCCGAAGAAGCGAAGATGGCCAAGATGGGCGAGTACATTTTCTATCGCCGCTCCGGCCCGCAGGATTTCTCCTGCGCCATCTGCCACGGTCAGGATGGCAAGCGCATTCGCCTGCAGGATCTCGGTAACCTGACGACCAAGGATGGCGCCGGCACGGCGATGAAGACCTGGCCTTCCTACCGCGTCTCGCAAGGGGCAGTGTGGACCATGCAGCGGCGCCTGATCGACTGCATGCGCCAGGCGCGCTGGCCTGAACCGAAATATCTCTCTGATTCCATTATCGCATTGCAGGTGTACCTGCAGAAGAATGCGACGGGCACCGTGATGGAAACGCCGGGCATCAAGCGCTAAGGGGATGACGATGAAGAAACTTGTGATTGCAGCCTTGTGCGCTGCGCTGGCCCAGACGGCACTGGCCGAAGAAAAGACGCCTTCGGGCAGGGCGGTCGCCAGGAATCCCGTGTCCGCCGAGGCGGAACAGGTCTTCCGCAATTCCTTCCGAACGGATAACCCGAAATACTGGATGACTCGCGTCGAGCAGGATGAGGCGATGAGGCTGTGCGGCCAGTACAAGGACAACCCGCCGGCGGCCGTGCGCCAGAAGATCGAACTGGCGCAGAAGGCGACGATCCGCTATCCGGTCGACGGCAAGCTGATGGGCAACTGGAAGGAAGGCGAAAAGATTGCCGCCCACGGCCGTGGCGGCCATATCGGCTTCATCCAGCCGGATGCGCCGATGACGCCGCGCGGCGGCAACTGCTATGCCTGCCATCAACTGGCAGCAAAGGAAGTCGCCTACGGCACCATCGGCCCCAGCCTGCACCATTTCGGCAAGCTGCGGGGCAATTCGGACGATATCGTCAAGTATGCCTACGACAAGATCTACAACTCCAACGCGTTCAACGCATGCACCAACATGCCGCGCTTCGGCCTGCACAACTGGTTGACGCCGGAGGAAATCACGCATGTCGTGGCCTTGCTGATGGATCCGGAATCGCCGGTCAACAAGGACTGAACTTGCTTGATTGGCCCGGCCGGGAGACTGGCCGGGCAATTTTTTGTTGTGCCAATATTTCATTTGCAAGGATAGAGCATGAGCATGAACCGTCGTGAATTCCTCCAGGTTCTGGCCGTCGCCGCGGCGGGCGGCATGTCGCTGCACAGCGAGCTGGCGCTGGCCGAAAAGGGCGCGGCCAGGATGTACGACCTGCCGAAGTTCGGCAACGTCAGCCTGCTGCACATCACCGACTGCCATGCCCAGTTGCTGCCGATCCATTTCCGCGAGCCTAACGTCAATCTCGGTTTCGGCGACCAGTTCGGCAAGGTGCCGCATCTGGTCGGCGAGCATTTCCTCAAGCATTTTGGTCTCAAGCCCAACACCATCGACGCGCATGCCTTCACCTTCCTGAATTTCGAGAAGGCAGCGGAAACCTATGGCAAGGTCGGCGGCTTCGCACACCTGGCGACGCTGGTAAAGCGCATGAAGGCCAACCGCCCCGGCGCGCTGCTGCTTGACGGCGGCGACACCTGGCAGGGTTCCGGCACGGCGCTGTGGACCAATGCGCAGGACATGGTCGACGCCTGCAAGGCGCTCGGTGTCAATGTCATGACTCTGCACTGGGAATCCACCTATGGCGAGGCGCGGGTCAAGGAAATCGAGGAGAAAGATTTCGCTGGGCAGATCGACATCGTCGCCCAGAACGTCAAGACCACCGATTTCGGCGATGCCGTCTTCAAGCCATTCGTCATGAAGAACATGAACGGGGTCCAGGTGGCCGTCATCGGCCAGGCCTTCCCCTACACGCCGATCGCCAACCCGCGCTGGCAAACCCCGAACTGGAGCTTCGGCATCCAGGAAGAGAACATGCAGAAGACCGTCGACGAGGCGCGCGCCGCCGGCGCGAAGGTCGTCGTCGTGCTGTCGCACAACGGCATGGACGTCGACCTCAAGATGGCCAGCCGCGTGCGCGGCATCGACGCCATCCTCGGCGGCCACACCCATGACGGCGTGCCGGCGCCGGTTGTCGTCAAGAATCCCGGCGGCCAGACGCTGGTCACCAACGCCGGCTCGAACGGCAAGTTCCTTGGCGTCCTCGATTTCGACGTCAGGAACGGCAAGATAGCCGACTTCCGCTACAAGCTGCTGCCGGTCTTCGCCAACCTGCTGCCGGCCGACACGGAAATGCAGAAGCTGATCGACAAGGCGCGGGCGCCCTATGTCTCTAAGCTCAACGAAAAGCTGGCCGTCACCGAAGGCCTGCTCTACCGGCGCGGCAACTTCAACGGCACCTTCGACCAGGTCATTCTCGACGCGCTGATGAAGGTCAAGGACGCCGAGATCGCCTTCTCGCCCGGCTTCCGCTGGGGCACTTCATTGCTGCCGGGGCAGCCGATCCTGATGGAGCATGTGCTCGACCAGACGGCGATCACCTATCCGTGGACGACGGTCAGCAACATGAGCGGCGAGATGATCAAGACCATCCTTGAGGACGTCTGTGACAACCTGTTCAACCCCGACCCCTACTATCAGCAGGGCGGCGACATGGTGCGCGTCGGCGGCCTGCAATACGCCTGCGAACCGACCGCCAAAATGGGCCAGCGCATCCAGAACATGATGTTGCGCGGTCAACCTATCGATCCGGCCAAAAACTACAAGGTGGCCGGCTGGGCGCCGGTTTCGGAAGAGGCCAGGAATGTCGGCGAGCCGATCTGGGACGTCGTCGCCACCTACCTGCGCGACATCAAGACGGTCAAGCCGGTCAATCTGAATCTGCCAACGCTGAAGGACGTCGGCAAGAACCCGGGGATGGCATGATCAGGACTAGAAACTCTCTCAAGCAATGGCTGGTTGTCGGATTTCTGGCCGCTTCCGCGCTCGCCGGTGCCGCCGAGTGGGCGCCGGGAAGTGCCGACTGGGACAGACTGCCGGAAGCGAAGCGCAGCAAGGTTGGACTCTATCTGACGCCGCAGCAGGCTTACGACATGAAGATGAAGAACAGGAAGGGAGTCGCCTTTTTCGACATCCGTACCCGCGCCGAGGCAATGTATGTCGGGTGGCCGCGCGATGCAGATGCCCTGGTGCCCTATTTCGAACATCCGGAGATCATGACCGAATGGGACGACAAGCGCTCCATGTACATGCTGGAGCCGAATCAGGATTTCGTTCCTGAATTCGAACGGCGGCTGCAGGAGATGCGGTTGGGCAAGGATGCGCCGATCATCCTGATCTGCCGCTCAGGGGATCGTAGTTCCAAGGCTCAGGACCGCCTCCAGATGTCAGGTTATACAAAAGTCTACAGCGTTGCCGAAGGCTTCGAAGGCGACACCGTCAAGGGGGGCGCCAAGGACGGGCAGCGTGCGGTGAACGGCTGGAAAAATGCCAATCTGCCGTGGACCTATGAATTGGACAAGGCAAGAATGTACTTTCCGCACTGATCTTGAGCGCGCGGAAATCCCCTCTGAAAGCCCGGTTCCCGGATCTGCAGAACACCCGCTTCTGCCCGAGATGCGGTCATCGATGGGGCGCTTGTGGATCGGCCATGAATCAGCAGGGCGATCAACTTGCCCCGAATATGATTCAATGACGTCCGGCGCTGGTCGGCTTGTTTTCGAAGGTGCTGTCTCCCAATGTGTTGCCCATGAGTATTTCCGGAGAAGTGACATCGAACCCGATCTCGGAAAGCGACAGCCTCCAAGGGATTGCCGTGTTAGGATTTGGCGACACGCCAGTTTGTTGCGACTGTTTCCGACTTTACCGCATGCGCCCAGATGACCCCAACCGTTGATGTGATCGCATCAGGGATCCACGATGCCAAGAACGGCATGTTCAACGCCCTGGCACGGATCCGCGTCGCAGTCCAGGCGATTGACGACGGCGAGGCAGGGGTGGCACTGCCGGCCTTGACTGAAGCCGAGACTGCCGTGGTCGCTGCTGCGGAACGTTTGACCAAGCTGCTGTCGGCCTATCGGCTGGCCGGTGCTGAGAACCCGGTGTCATTGTTGCCGGTCTATGTCGGCGATCTGATCGAGGACGTCCTGATTCGGGCGCGTGAAAGTGCAGGCGGCGGGAGCGAGATTGTGGCAAATTGCCGCTACGATGGTGTCTGGATCTGCGACCGCGAGGTGGTCGCAGACTGCCTGGTCAACGCCCTGCAGAACGCGCTACGCCATGCACGTCGCGAAGTGCATCTGGATGCTGCTGAAATCGACGGCCAGCTGGCGATCACCGTGGCGGACGATGGCCCTGGTTTTTCTGATCAACCGCCGTCCCGTGCCAGCAGCGAGCATTCCGGGGTCGGCCTGTTCATTGCTCAACGCATCGCTCATCTTCACCAGCGTCACGGCCGCCGCGGCGAGTTGCGCCTCTCCAACGGCGGACCTCTCGGGGGCGCATGCTTTGAGTTGCGGCTACCCTAGATGCTCGAAGCGGAGTCCCTCGCGGCACTGTTTGAAGGCAAGGCGCTGCCAGGTGCGGCGAAGCGCATCCCGTTCAATCCCTACAAGGAGCTGCGCTATCTGGTAGTCGACGACCAGGCTGGTTCGCGGCAGTCGCTCAAACTATGCATCCAGTCCATGGGCGGCTTTGCCGTCGATCAGGCAGACACCATTAATGCGGCTTACCACCGCATTCGTGGCCAGATGCCCGACGTGATCATCTGCGATTACATACTTGGCAGCGGCCGTACCGGGCAGCAAATGCTGGAGGATCTGCGGAGTACCGATGGTCTGCCCGACACGGTTGCATTCCTCATGGTTACCGCTGAGCGAGGCTACGAACAGGTTATCTCCGCAGTCGAACTGGCGCCCGACGACTACATAATCAAGCCCTTCTCGCCCGAAATACTGCGAGCCCGGATGGACCGAGTAATCCGCAAGAAAGTCTTCTTCCGGCACTTCTTCGAACTCAGGCGCCACGGGAAGTTTGACGCCGCCCTGGTTGAGCTCGATGCCTTGAATACTGCCGAGGATGGGAAGCCCTACCGCTTCGACATTTTGCGGGCGCGCTCCGAGACCCTGCTCAAGGCTGGCCGGTGGGAGGATGCACTGGACAGCTATGTGTCCATCGTCGAGATTCACCCATTTCCCTGGGCTCTTGCCGGGCAGGCGCGTGCGCTGCAACAGCTGACACGGCATGAAGAAGCTAGCGACGTGATCGATGGTGTGCTGGCGGTAGCGCCCGGCTACTTCAGTGCTTACGACCTTAAGGCGGAGATCTGTTGCGACCTCGGCAGTTTCGACGAGGCACAACACCTTCTGCAGGAACTTGCCAAGCGTACGCCTCGCAACTGGCAACGCAAGCGCACCCTGGCGACGGTCGCCAAGCTCAACGGTGATCTCGAGACGGCGCAACGGCTTATCGAAGAAGTCATGGCCCATGATCGAATCGCCGGCGTGCCAATCACGGATCGCATTGAACTGTTGCGCACTGCCCTGGCTGGAGGCAAACAGGAGCTGGCCCAGAAGACCTTGAGCGAACTGACGTCCGAGGAGCGGTCAGCGCTCGCCCCAGACGAAAAGCTCACCATCGAGTGCCTGGAGGCGGTGCTGGAGGGCAAGGATGCTGGCAGGAAGCGCTTCGATCGTATCTGCGCCGACTTCATGCGCAACGAAATGAGTGTTGATAGCGCTCTGGATGCAATCCGGGCTGCGCTCCTGTTTTCGGATCTCGAGTTGGCTGATCGCCTGGCCGAAAAGCTGCTCAGCGGTGACGAGGCGCCCCGAGCCTTCCGCGCCGTGCGGGAGATGTTTCGCAGTTGCGACATGGAAGACCACTTCCGGCAGATCCAGCGTGCAGTGGCGGCACAGAGGCTACAGCGCAAAACCTGAACGCATCATTGTTGGAATTGATGGGTGTCATCTTCGATCACCGCCCCGCTAATCTGCCGCAATGAAGGTCAGGCGTTCTTCAGGTAACGCTCTCGGCGGCCAAGGGCGCTTTCGACCAGCGAATAGACCGCAGGAACAACAACCAGCGTCAGCAGTGTCGACGAAATCATGCCGCCGATGACGGCGATGGACAGCGGCTGGTTGGTCTCGGCACCGGCACCGAAGCCGAGCGCAGCCGGGAACAGGGCGAGGACGACGGTGGCCGAGGTCATCAGGACCGGCCGCATGCGGATCGGGCAGGCGTCGCGCAGGGCGTCGTCGATGTCCATGCCGCCGGCGCGGCGCTGGTTGGTCAGGTCGACGAGCAGGATCGAGTTCTTGGCGACGAGGCCGATCAGCAGCACGAGGCCGATCATCGAATAGATGTTGAGCGTCTGTCCCGTCGCCCAGAGCGCGGCGACACCGCCAACGATGGCCAGCGGCTGGGCGAGCATGACGATCAGCGGTTGCAGGAAGGAGTCGAACTGGCTGGCCAGCACCATGTAAAGCAGCACCATCGCCAGCACGAAAGCGAAGGTCATGTACTTGGTCGTCTTGGCGAATTCCTCGGCGTTACCGATCAGCTTGACCTGATAGCCGGGCGGCAGGTCCACCGCCAGCGCCTTGACTTTCTGGACCGCTTCGCCGAGCGGGATGGTCGGTGTGGCGAAGAAAGTGACCGAATACTGCAGGTCGAAGCGGCCGATGACGGCGGGGCCGAGCGTTTCGCTGAAACCGGCGACAGAATCGAGGCGCACCAGCTTGCCTTCCTTGTTGCGCAGGTAAATCTTCGATAGATCCGCCGGCTGGGTGAATTCGCCTTCGCGGCCCTTGACGCGGATGTCGTAGCGCTGGCCATCGCCCGGCTCGTCGTTGTACTTGGCGATGTCGATGCCGCCCGTCAGCATGTTGATGGCCAGCGCGACGTCGCCGGTGGTCAGGCCCGACGAGGCGATGCGCAGGCGGTCGGGCTGGAAGACGAGTTGCGGCAGGTCGAGCTGGAGGTCGGTGTCGATGCGTCCGCCGAGGCCGGGTTCGGCGGCCAGCTTCCCTTGCAGTTCGCGGCCAAGGCGGCCGACTTCGGCGAGCTTCTCGCCGGCCAGCACGAATTGCAACGGCTCCCCGCGCTGGCCCTGGACCATCGGGTAGGGGGCGGCGAAGACGCGGGCGCCCGGGATTTCGGCGAGTTCCTTGCGCAAGATAGGCAGGATTTCCTGCTGGCTGATACGCCGCTCCGCGCGTGGCGCCATGCGGGTCACGACCGTACCCTGGTTGACCTGGCCGGCGCTACCGAGGCCGATCAGTGCGAATTCGGTGACGATTTCCGGGTGTTGGCGCAGCACCGCCTCGATCATTTGCAGGCGCGAGTCGGTGTAATTGATCGACGAGCCGAGCGGCGTGCGCAGATAGACCAGGAAGCGGCCTTCGTCCTGGTCCGGGGTGAAGGTCTTGCCGACGTTGACGAAGAAGAAGGCGCTCGAGGCCACGGTTAGCAGCGTCAGCAGCACCACTTTCCACCGATGCGTCAGGGCGCGCGCGAGCAGGCGGCGGTAGAAGGCATCGAGCCGGCGAAATCCGCCGGCGATCAGGCCGTGGATGCGGCCCTGTTGCTGTCCCTTCTCGGGGATGGTCAGGAAGCGCGAGCAGAGCATCGGTGTCAGCGTCAGCGAGACGAACAGCGAGACCAGCACACCGAAGGTGACGACGACGGCGAAGGAGCGGAAGAACTGGCCGATGATGCCGCTCATGAAGATGACCGGGGCGAAGATCGAGACCAGCGCCAAGGTAGCGGCGATGACCGCGAAAACGACCTCGTTGGAGCCGTTGACCGCGGCCGTCACCGGGTCGGCGTCGAGTTCCTCGCGATGGCGGAAGATGTTTTCGAGGACGACGATGGCGTCATCGACGACGACGCCGATCAGCAGCAGCAGGCCGAGCAGGGTCAGCGAGTTGAGCGTGTAGCCGAAGAAGTAGATGACGGCGATGGCGCCCATCAGCGACACCGGAATGGCCAGCGCGACGATGATCGTCGCCCGCAGCGACAGCAGGAACAGCCAGACGACCAGCGCGGCGAGCAGGGTGCCCTCGACCAGGTGCTCCTTCAGCGCATTGACGATTTCGAGGATGTAGACAGCATCGTTTGATACGACATGCAGTTCCATGCCGGGCGGCAGTTGTGGGCGCAGCTCGTTTTCCAGCTTCTCCTTGACCTTGTCGACGATGGCGACCGTGTTGGTGTTGGTCACCTTGACAATGCCGAGTCCGACGGTGGTTTCACCGTTGAAGCGGGCGAGCTGTCGGTTGTCGGTGAGGCCGTCGATCACTTCGGCGACATCCTGGAGGCGAATCGGCGCGCCCCCCTTCCAGCCGATCACCATCTCCTTCAGCGCCTCGATCGAGTGGAATTCGAGGTCGAGCTTGACCAGACTCTCGGTCTTCTCGCCGACCACGAAGCCGCCGGCCATCTGCACATGTTCGCGGGCGAAGGCGTCGTTGATGTCCTGCGCGGTGATGCCGAGCGCCGCCATGCGGGCCGGCAACAGCTCGACTCGAATGGTCCGGTCGCGCCGCCCGCCGAGGCGCACTTCGCCGACGCCGTCGATGGTTTCCAGGCGCTTCTTCAGCACGTTGATCGCGTACTGGTTCAGTTGCTGCTGGGTGCGGTCACCCTGCACGGCCAGCCACATGATCGGCTGCGCGTTGGTCTCGACCTTGGCGACGACTGGCGGGTCGGCATCCTTCGGCAGCCGACGCAGCACCTGGTTGACCTTGGCCTGAACCTCGTTGAAGGCGACGTCGATCTTCTTTTCGAGGTTGAAGGTGATGGCGATCACCGAAACACCGGGCGACGACGTGGACTGGATGTGCTCTATGCCGGGTGTCGAATTGACCGAGCTTTCGATGATGTTGGTCAGCGAGGCGTCGACGATGTCCGGGTTGGCGCCCTTGAGCGCCGTCGTGATCGAGACGACCGGGAATTCGATGTACGGATAGCGGTCCATGCCGATCCGGTCGAAGCTGATGATGCCGAAAAGGACGAGGACCGCACTCAACATCCACGCCAGCACGTGGCGTTTAATGGAGAGCTCGGGCAGGGTCATTGCTGCTTCTTCTCGCCCGCCGGGCTGGCCGCGGTTTTCGGTGTTTCCTTGACGTTGACCGCGGCACCGTTACTGAGGAAGCCGGCGCCGTCCTGTGCAATCGTTTCGCCACCCTTTAGTCCGCTGGTGATTTCGACCATCCCGCGCTGTTTGCTGCCGACCGCAACGACTTGCTGCATTGCCTTGCCATCAACGATCAGGTAAACCACCGTGCCGGCCGGACGTAGCACGACGGATTGTTCCGGGACGACCACTGCGCTGTCCTTCTGCCCGGTAATTACGGCGGCATCGACCGAGCCGCCGCCCTTGAGCGCGCCGGGGTTCTCGAGCCGGGCGATGACGTTGATGGCGCGGTTGATCTCGCCGACGGTCGGGCGGATGTCCTCGACCACGGCGTCGATCGGCGTATCCGGCGCCAGCGGGCTGAGCAGGCGAACCGGCATGCCAACCTTGATGCGTGGTGCGGCAGATTCCGGGAATGGCAGGTCTGCGCGCAGTCGGTCATTGGCGACAAAACGGAACAGCGGGTCGCCGAGCTTGACGTAGTCGCCGAGTGAGGCGATCTGCAGTTCGACGATGCCGTCGAAAGGTGCGACCACCTCGGTCTTGCCGACGTTGCGGCGCGACAGGCTGCCCCGCGACCGGGCGCTCGTTAACTGGCTGTTCAGAGCGTCGCGCTGGGCGACGGCATCATCGAGCGCGTTCTTCGAAATGAAATTTTTCTGCACCAGCTCGCTTTGCCGACCGACCACGCGCTCCTGTTGGGCGAGCAGGGCGGTGAGGCGCGCGATTTCGCCGGAGTCGGCGCTTGCCTGATGCTCGGCGTCGGTCGGGTCGATGCGGGCGAGCAACTGGCCCTTCCTGACTGCTTCGCCACTGCGGACCGCAACCTTGATGATCTTTCCGGCGATCTCGGCGCTGATCGACGGGTCCTTGACTGCGCTCAGCGTACCGAGCGTGCGCTCACTGACTTCAAGGGCAGTGGTCCGGACCTGTGTGGCGGTAATCAGCGTTGGTGGTGCGCCCTTCTTCTCGGCCGGCTTTTCCCCGCAGGCCGCCAGCAGCAGGACGGCAAGATAAACTAGCGTGGCGCGCCTCATGCTGGCAGAACCTGCTCGCCGGCATAGAGTTCAGCGACGGTTTCACGGCGCCGGATCTGGTGCACCCGGTCGCCGTCGACCATGACTTCGACCGCGCGCGGCCGGGTGTTGTAGTTGGAACTCATTGCCATGCCATAGGCGCCCGCCGACATCACGGCCAGCAGGTCGCCGGGCTCGATGTTCAAGGGACGGGCGAGGCCGAGAAAGTCGCCGGATTCGCAGACCGGACCGACGACGTCGTAGTCCCGGGTTGCCCCCCCGCGCGGAACAACCGGCACGATATCGTGCCAGGCCTCGTAGAGCGCCGGGCGCATCAGGTCGTTCATGGCTGCGTCGATGATGGCGAAGTTCTTGCCTTCGCCCGGTTTCAGGAACTCGACGCGGGTCAGTAGCAGGCCGGCGTTGCCGACCAGCCGGCGACCCGGTTCGAGGACGACCTGCAACCCACGGCCCGTCAGCTTGTCGAGCAGCGGTGTCAGGTAGGAAGCGACCGTCGGTTCTGCTTGATCGGCCTTGTACTTGATGCCGAGGCCGCCGCCGAGGTCGAGATGGTTGATGCCGATGCCTTCTGCGGTCAACTGGTCAACGAGCGCCAGAATGCGCTCAAGTGCCTCGACGAACGGCGCGGGGTCGAGGAGTTGCGAACCGATATGGCAGTCGATGCCGGCCACGTCGATGTTTGGTAATGCGGCGGCGCGGCGGTAAAGCGCCAGCGCACCTTCGTAGGCGACACCGAATTTGGCTTCCTTGAGGCCGGTCGAAATGTAAGGGTGGGTCTTGGGGTCTACATTCGGATTCACGCGCAGGCTGACCCGCGCTGTCCTTCCGCAGTGTCCGGCAATCTCGTTCAGGCGCTCCAGTTCAGGCGCGGATTCGATGTTGAAGCAGAAGATGCCGGCATCGAGCGCCATTTTCATTTCGGCCGCCGCCTTCCCGACGCCGGAGAAGACGACTTTCCGGGGATCGGCGCCAGCGGCGAGAACACGCTGCAGTTCGCCGCCAGAAACAATGTCGAAGCCGGCGCCCATGCGCGCGAACAGGTTGAGGATGGCGAGGTTCGAATTGGCCTTGGCCGCGTAGCAGACGAGCGCCCCCCGTCCGGCTGGATGGCCATCGAGGACCTCCAGAAACTCCTGCAGCGAGGCCACGAGCGACGCACGCGAGTAGACATAGGCTGGCGTGCCGAACTGTTCGGCAATCGCGGGCAGGGCAACGGATTCGGCGTATAAGACGCCGTCTCTGATCGCGAAGTGGCTCATTGGGCCGGGGGTTTCTTGTCCGTGCTACCATCGGCCTCGTTGCCGGCCGGTTGAATTGGTGTGGCTGGTGGCGACGGTGCTACCAGACGGTCGAGCAATGGCGCCGGCGGCGGGCCTGGTGGCAGCACGAGCGGCCCTCTCTGGCCGCAGCCAGCGACGCAGACCGTCAGGAGCAAGGCAACGATTCTGGACATTAATGACCGACCAGTCAGCAAAAAGCGGGATGGTAGCACACGATGGATGATAAGGAATTCAGTGCGTTGGCCGACAGCATTCTGGCGCGGATCGAGGCGTCACTCGAAGCAAGCGGCGCCGATATCGATTTCGAACTGGCGGCTGGCGGAGTTCTGGAAATCGAGTTCGGCGATGGCAGCAAGATCATCGTCAATCGTCACGGTCCAGCACGCGAAATCTGGGTGGCGGCCCGCGCCGGCGGCTTCCATTTCCGCTGGGACGGCGTTTGCTGGCGTGATACCCGTGATGGAACCGAATTAATGGGAAAACTCGCGGAACTTGTCAGTCAGCAGGCTGGCGACGCGGTGCGCCTCGACTGATCAATCCGCCGGTGGGCTGCTGAAGTCAGGCCGGGGTAGTGACGTGTCGTTTGCCTCTTCCTCCGGTGACTGCTCCGGGTGGGCGTTCTCGGCATAGATGAAGGAGCGCTCACGGCCGCTGCCATGGGCAAGTAGTCCTTCCGGCATTTCCGGCATCTGCGTCGGCACGTCCGTGAGCGCACGGCCCATGTAGCCGATCCAGATTGGCAATGCTGCAGCGCCGCCGGTTTCCTTGTCCCCCAGCTTTTTGGGCTGATCGAAGCCGACCCAGGCGCAGGCGGATACGGTCATCTGATAGCCGCAAAACCAGGCGTCGACATATTCGTTGGTGGTTCCGGTCTTGCCCGCCAGATCCTGGCGCTTGAGCGCGACCGAGGCCTTGGCGGCGGTGCCGTAGATCGTGACATCGCGCAGCATCGTATCCATCATGAAGGCGTTGCGCGGATCGATGACGCGGGTCGACTCCTTGCCGGCCGGTGCCTGCACCGCAGCTGCGAGGATCTGGTTCTTGTCGTCGCGGATGTCGCGCACGACGTAGGGATTGATCCGATAGCCGCCGTTGGCGAACACGGAGTAAGCCGTCACCATTTGCCATGGCGTCACCGATCCGGCACCCAGCGCCATGGTCAGGTAGGGCGGGTGCTTTGCGGCGTCGAAGCCGAAACGGGCGGTGAAGTCCTGTGCGTAATGTGTGCCGATGCTTTGCAGGATGCGGATCGAGACCATGTTCTTGGACTTGGCCAGCGCCGTGCGCATCTTCATCGGGCCTTCGTACTTGCCGTCGTAGTTGTGCGGCTCCCAGGCCTGCGAACCGGTCTGGCTCGCGGAAATGACAATGGGTTCGTCATTGATGACGGTGCCTGGATTGAAGCCCTTCTCAAGCGCGGCCGAGTAGATGAACGGCTTGAAACTGGAGCCGGGCTGCCGCCAGGCCTGAGTGACGTGGTTGAACTTGTTGCGGTTGAAGTCGAAGCCGCCTACCAGGGCGCGAATGGCCCCGTCCTTTGGGTCGACCGCGACAAACGCGGATTCCACTTCAGGGAGCTGACTGATCTGCCAACCGCCCTTGTCGTCCTTCTGCAGGCGGATGATCGCTCCGCGCCTGAGCCGCTTGTTGGGCGGCGCCTTGTCGTCAAGCATCCTTGCAGCAAACTTCATGGCGTCGCCGGAGAGCATGACAACCTCGCCCCCCTTGCGGTAGGCGCGGATCTGCTTCGCGTCCACCGCAAGCACCAGGGCAGGAACCAGATCGCCGGCGTCGGCGACATCCTGCAGCGCCTCGTCGATCGCCTCGTCCTGATCGCCCGTGATGTCATTCATGTCGAGATAGGACTCGGCGCCCCGGTATCCATGGCGGCGGTCATAATCCATGACGCCACGACGCAAGCTGGTGTAAGCGGCTTCCTGCTCGGCCTTGATCAGGGTGGTGTAGACCTTGAGGCCACGTGAATAGACATCTTCAGGAAAGCGCTCGGCGGCAATCTGCCGTGCCATTTCTGCGGCATGCTCGGCGTGGACCGAGTAATCGGCCAGCTCGCGCTTGACGATCAGTGTTTCCTTCAGGGCCGAGTCGTACTGCGCTTCGTTGATGTAGCCAAGATCTCGCATCCGGCGCAGCACATACTGCTGCCGGATCTTGGCGCGCTTGGGATTGGCGATCGGATTGTAGGCCGACGGCGCCTTTGGCAGGCCTGCCAGCATGGCAGCCTCGGCAATCGAGATGTCCTTCAGCGGCTTGCCGTAATAAATACTGGCGGCCGCGGCAAAACCGTAGGCGCGCTGCCCGAGGAATATCTGGTTGATATAAAGCTCAAGGATCTGGTCCTTGGTCAGGTTGTTCTCGATCTTGAACGACAACAAGGCTTCATAGAGTTTTCGCGTGTAGGTTTTTTCGCCCGACAGAAAGAAGTTTTTCGCCACCTGTTGGGTAATTGTCGACGCGCCCTGGCGCTTGCCCCCCCCGAGAAGGTTGGTGCCGGCGGCACGCAGGATGCCGATGTAGTCGACCCCGCCGTGCTGGTAGAAGCGATCATCCTCGGCCGCTAGGATTGCCTGCTTCATGAGAAGCGGCACTTCGCCTATGCTTATCACCGCTCTTCGTTCTTCGCCGTATTCGCCTATCAGTTGGCCATCTGCGGTATAAACGCGAAGAGGGATTTTTGGGCGGTAATCCGTGAGCACCTCGAGCGATGGCAGATTCGGATAGGCGAGAGCGAACATGATCATCGCCAGCGCGATACCAATTGCCGTTAGACCGAGCAGCATGATCAGCGGGAACAGTACAATTCGGACAGCCAGAGGGGGGGAGCGCAAGGTTGTAGATCAGTCTGATTGACGTTGCGCGGATTATACGCCGTTGCATATAGGTCCCGTGAAAACGCTTTACATGCCGTGTGCTTGTTGCTAGCATCTGAAGTCAATTATTGGTTGTTTCGCTAACTTCGCATTTTGTAAAGACTTTTTGGGGGTCTGGTGCGCTTCGATATCTCAGCTTTGTTTAATTCCAAGGCGCGTCCGCTATTGGGGCTGGACATCAGTTCTTCGGCTGTCAAGCTGGTTGAACTGACCGCCAACGGAAAAGAGGGTTACCGTGTCGAGCGCTACACCATCGAGGTGTTGCCGAAGGATGCGGTGTCGGATGGCAATATTGCCAATCTGGATGGTGTGGTTGATGCTGTGAGAAGGGCCTGGAAGCGGCTCGGAACCTCCACGCGGGATGTTGCGATGGCATTGCCTGGCTCGGCGGTGATCACCAAGAAGATCATCGTTCCGGCCGGATTGCGTGAGGATCAACTTGAAGTCCAGGTTGAGTCCGAGGCCAATCAATACATCCCTTTTGCCATCGACGAGGTGAATCTGGATTTTCAGGTGATCGGTCCGGTACCCTCTCTTCCCGACGAGCTAGAGGTCTTCATTGCCGCCTCAAAAAAGGAGCGTGTTGAGGATCGCGTTGCTGTTGCCGATGCCGCCGGACTGCGCGCCGTTGTCGTCGATGTTGAAACCCAGGCTGCGCTCTCGGCATTCGAGTTGATCGAACGTCAGTTGCCGGAAGGTGGCAAGAACCAGACGATTGCCATTGTCAATGCCGGCTCCAGTGTCATGGGCCTGACGGTCATGCGCAACGGTCAGCAAGTGTATGCGCGTGAACAAGCATTTGGTGGCGGACAGTTGACCCAGGACATCGCCCGACATTACGGCATGGCCTATGAGGAGGCGGAAACAGCGAAGCGTTCCGGTAGCCTTCCCGAGGGTTATGAGGGTGAACTGCTTGCCCCCTTCATGGAGAATCTGGCGCTCGAAGTGTCCCGTGCCCTGCAATTCTTCTTCACGTCGACGCAGTACAATCAAATCGATAGCATTGTCCTGGCCGGGGGGTGTGCCGTGATTCCGGGCATTGACGAGGTTGTGGCGACTCGCACGCAGGTAAGTACCCTGATCGCCAACCCATTTGCCAACATGGTGCTTTCGGACCGTGTCCGGGCCAAGAGCCTGCTAGCCGATGCCTCGTCGCTGATGGTGGCGTGTGGCTTGGCCTTGCGGAGGTTTGACCCATCATGATCAGAATTAACCTCCTGCCTCACCGTGAAGAGGCACGCAAGAGAAGGCGCCAGCAGTTCTACGCCATGGCCGGTGCCGCTGTTGGTTTGGCCGCGCTGGTTGTTTTCCTTGGCTACACGATCATTAACGGGTTTATCAGCAGTCAGGCTGATGCGAATGATTTTCTCAAGCGTGAAATTGCGGTTCTCGACAAGCAGATTGCCGAAATCAAGCTATTGAAGGAAAAGACTCAGGCCTTGCTGGCGCGCAAGCAGGTGATCGAGGATTTGCAGCGGGATCGTGGCGAGACCGTATATTTGCTGACTGAACTGGTCAAGCAGGTCCCCGAGGGCGTGTACCTCAAGTCGCTCAAGCAGGAAGGCCAGAAGGTGAATATTACTGGGTATGCCCAGTCCAATGCACGTGTTTCGGCATTGATGCGCAACCTCGAAGCCTCCCCCTGGTTGGAAAATGCCCAGCTGATCGAAGTTAAGGCGGTCGTCCTGAATGGACGCCGGAGCAATGAGTTCGCGATGAACTTCATGCTGACCCGTACTCAGCCGGCTGTCGGGGAGGGCAAGAAATGAAGGCCAAGTCCACTTCACTCCCGAAGATTGACTTCCAGGCGATCGCCGACGAGTTCCGTGGCCTGAATCCGAATGATCCTGGGTCATGGCCGCAGCTGCCAAAAATCGCCGCTCTCCTCGGTATTCTTCTGGTTCTGACTGTTGCTGGCTGGTGGTTCCTCTGGAGCGATCAACTTGCCGAGTTGGAGGTCAAGCAGAAGGAAGAGGAAACACTGAAGCAGCAATACCTTGAGAAGAAGCGACAGGCCGTCAATCTTGATCTCTATATTGAACAGTTGGCTGAGATTGACCGCTCGTTTGGTGCGCTGCTCAAGCAGCTTCCCAACAAGTCGGAGGTTGAGGCATTGCTTATTGAAGTGAACCAAGCCGGCTTGGGTCGTGGCCTCCAGTTCGACCTGTTCCGGCCCGGTGCCGAGCAGGTCAAGGACTTCTACGCGGAATTGCCGATTGCGGTCAAAATCAATGGCGGCTACCACGACTTCGGGGCGTTCGCGGCGGATATCGCCAAATTGCCGCGCATCGTGACGCTCAACAATATCGCGATCGCGCCGGTCAAGGACAATGCCCTGACGCTGGATGCGACAACCAAGACCTTCCGTTACCTGGATGAGGAAGAGGTTGCGAAACAGAAGAAGGCCGCACAAGGAGCGAACAAGTGAAGCGATTAATTCTCGTCGCACTCTGTGGTGCCTTGGGTGCCTGTTCCGGCGGTGACCACGACGATCTCAAGAAGTGGATGGCCGACAATACCAAGGATATGCGCGGCAGGATCCCCAAGCTGCCCGAGGTCAAGGCCTACGAGCCGGTTCCCTACGACGTTGAGGTTTTGCTGGATCCATTCAAGGCCAGCAAGATTGAGCCGGAATCGAAGAACAGGCAAGGTTCAGGGAAGGGCGGGGCCTTTCAGCCGGACTTCGAGGCACGCGATTTGCGCAACAGCCTGCTCGAAAAATATCCGGTCGAATCGCTCAAGATGATCGGCTATCTGAATATCAACCGGCGTCCGATTGCAGTGATCCAGGTTGAGAACAAGGTCAAGCAAGTCAAGGTCGGTGATTATGTCGGACTTGATTTCGGCTTGGTTACACAAGTGACCGAAAAGGAAGTGTTGTTGCGCGAGTTGATTCAGGATTCTGCGGGTGACTGGAGCGAACGCACCAGTTCCTTGTATCTGCAGGGCAAGGAGGGAAGTAACAAATGAAAGTCATCAAGTACGCGATGGCCGCTCTTGCGGCGACCTGCCTTGTCTTGGGCGGGCCAGTCTCGGCGCAGACCGCTGGCCCCAATGCCATCGAGGCAATCGTTGCTGCCCCGCAGGGAGACAACGTGGCGGTCAGGATCGACCTCAAGGAACCTCTTGCCACCCCTCCAGCGGGATTCAGTGTTGCGAACCCGGCCAAGATCGCATTTGACTTTCCTTCGACAGCGAATGCTCTGGGCAAGAATAGCGTGACCTTCAAGGAAGGCGACTTGCAGAGCGCGAACGTCGTTCAGGTTGGTGGGCGCACCCGCGTCGTCCTGAATCTGATTCGAAACATGAACTATACGACCCGCTTGGACGGCAAGTCACTCTACGTCCTGCTCACCCCCATTCCAGCCATCGGTTCGCTGGCGGAGCGCGTCACGCGATTCACCGAAGAGACTTCCGTTGGCAAGCGTCACGCGTTGCAGGATGTCGCATTCCGGCGGGGCAAGGACGGTGAGGCGCGCATCGTCGTCGACTTGACCGATGCCGGTACCGGCATCGACATCCGCCAGCAGGGCAAGAGTCTGATCGTCGATTTCATCAAGACCAGCGTCCCGGAAAATCTTCGCCGCAAGCTCGACGTGACCGATTTTGGCACACCGGTCACCTCGGTGGAAACCAAGGCGCTCGGCGACAACGTGCGGATGACGATCTCCCCGCACGGCCTGTGGGAGCACAACGCTTATCAGAGTGACAATCAGTTCGTGGTCGAGGTCAAGCGCATCGTTGAGGACCCGAACAAGTTGGTGCAGGGAACGAAGACGGGCTACCAGGGGCCACGCGTCAGCATCAACTACCAGAACGGCGAGGTCCGAGCCCTGTTGCGCTTGATGGCCGAAGAGCTTGGACTGAATACGGTCATCAGCGATACCGTGACCGGCACCACCACCCTTGTCCTGAAGGACGTGCCCGCTGATCAGGTGATCGATATCATCTTCCAGCAGAAGGGTCTGGACATGCGCAAGAAGGGCAACATCATGATGATTGCCCCGCGTGATGAAATTGCGACCCGGGAAAAGCTGGATTTCGAATCCCGCCAGCAGATCAGTGAGCTGGAGCCCATGCAGGCCGAGCAGTTCGCGTTGAACTACCAGAAGGCCGAGAATGTTCAGAAACTCCTGACTGGTGCCGCCGGGGGCAACTACCGCCTTCTAAGCAAGCGCGGCAATGCCATTGCCGACCTGCAATCGAACATCCTTTTCGTCAATGACATTCCCAGCAAGCTTGAGGAGATTCGCCTGTTTATCCGGGCGATCGATACGGGTTCCAAGCAGGTCATGATCGAGGCGCGTGTCGTCGAGGCACAGGATACTTTCAACCGCGACCTCGGTGTGCGTTTAAATTTCTTGACTTCCCGCGCGGTCGGGATTGGTAGTAGCCTTTATGGTGGCGGGATCTACGGTCGGCTGAGTCGGCACGCCTACCCCCAGCCTTACCGGCGGTGGCCAAACAACAAACAACGCGATCGGCGTCAACCTGCCGTCCTTTACCAATGTCGGTGGCACGCTGGCGTTCTCGCTCTTCAATGCCTCGCTGACGCGCATCCTCAACCTTGAAATCGCGGCCCTTGAAACCGATGGTCTGGGCAAGATCGTTTCCAGCCCGCGGGTAATTACGGCAAACAACGTCAAGGCCAAGATCCAGGACGGCACGGAAATTCCATACGTGACCACCGCGACCGGTGGCGGCGTGGCAACCCAGAACGTCTCGTTCAAGACGGCCGCTCTCTCGCTCGAAGCGACACCGCAGATCACGCCTGATGGCTCGGTGCGAATGCAACTGGTCGTCAAGAAGGAAGAGCCGGACTGGACGCGGGCGGTTCTTGGCAACCCGCCGATCAAGACTGCCACGGTCGAAACCAATGTGGTCGTGGAAAACGGCGGCACGGTCGTAATCGGTGGCGTCTATATCACCAAGAAGGAAAACGTGACCGAAAAGGTTCCACTGCTCGGCGACATCCCGTTCTTTGGCTACCTCTTCAAGTACCAGCAAGATACCGGGCAGCGGCGCGAACTGCTCTTCTTCATCACACCGCGCATCATTTCTGACAAATTGCAGATCAACTGAGCGTCCGCTTGCGAACACCAAGGGCCGGCAATGCCGGCCCTTGCCTTTTGTGGCGGGGCGCAAGAGTCGGCTAAAATGCGGCCGTGAACAATTGCAGCAATATCTATCTCGTTGGCTTGATGGGGGCCGGGAAGACGACGGTTGGCCGGCAACTGGCAAGGCGACTTGGCCGCCCGTTCCTTGATTCCGACCACGAGATCGTCGAGCGAACCGGAGTTTCCATCCCGACCATCTTCGAGATCGAAGGCGAGGAGGGATTTCGCCGTCGCGAGGCGCAGACCATTGCTGAATTGACCTCGGGGACCAACCGCGTGGTGGCCACCGGCGGTGGTGTCGTGATCGATCCGGAGAACCGCAAGCGGCTGCATGACAACGGCTGGGTTGTCTACCTGGACGTGCCCCCCGCAAAACTCTATGAACGCACCCGCCGCGATCGCAATCGCCCGCTGCTGCGTGTTCCCGATCCACTCGCCAAACTTGAAGAGTTGCATGCCCTGCGCGACCCGCTGTACAGGGAAGCAGCGCACATCGTCGTGGACGGCGCGCATCTCGTTGCTTCCGGCATCGTCCAGTACCTGCTCCGGGAATTCCATCGCCAATGCACAGCATGATCCAGACCCTGAAGGTGGAACTCGCCGAGCGTTCCTATCCGATCCACATCGGCTCCGGACTACTGGCAAAGCCCGAGCTCTTTTTTCCGCACATCGGACAGAACAGGGTCGTGGTCGTCACCAATACCACGGTTGCCCCTCTCTACCTCGCGATGCTGCGGTCGACCCTCGAAAGTGGGGGGATTTCGGTCTTGCCGGTGATCCTTCCGGACGGAGAGAAATTCAAGACTTGGGAAACGCTCAACCTGATTTTCGACGCGCTGCTCGGTAACCACTGCGAACGCAATACCCCCCTGATTGCCCTCGGCGGTGGCGTCATCGGTGACATGAGCGGCTTTGCCGCGGCATGCTACCAGCGCGGCATGCCCTTCATTCAGATTCCGACGACGCTCCTTTCCCAGGTCGACTCGTCGGTCGGCGGCAAGACCGCAATCAACCACCCGCTGGGCAAGAACATGATCGGTGCGTTCTACCAGCCAAAGCTCGTGCTGGCGGATATTTCGACCCTCGACACCTTGCCCGACCGGGAGCTGAAAGCGGGTCTTGCCGAAGTCATCAAATACGGACTCATCCGTGATCCGGACTTTTTTTCGTGGCTGGAAGCGAACCTAGAGAAGCTGCTGACGCGGGACAGGGAAGCGCTGGCCTATGCGGTTCATCGCTCCTGCGCGAACAAGGCAGCGCTGGTTGCCACGGACGAACGCGAAGCCGGGGAACGAGCCCTGCTCAATCTGGGTCATACCTTCGGGCATGCGATCGAGACCGGGCTTGGCTATGGCGAATGGCTGCACGGTGAAGCAGTCGCCGCGGGCACGCTAATTGCTGCGGAATTGTCGCATCGCCTGGGCTGGATTTCGGCAGAGGCGATGCGGCGCATCGAGTCCCTGCATCTGCGGGCCGGCTTGCCGGTTTTCGGCCCGACTTTGGGCGCGGCTCGCTATATGGAGTTGATGCGCCACGACAAGAAGGTTCGCGATGGCCGCCTGCGTCTGGTCCTGCTCAAGCAGATTGGCATGGCGGTGGTTGCGGATGGCCTGGATGAAGCGACGATAGGCGCCGCCATCGAGGCGCGCTGCACCTGAAAGGGGATTCCGAAGTCCCACGAGAACCAGGTTGGTGCATTGCAGCATATTGAGTTGGCGGGGGTTTGGCGGTATATTCCCACGTTGACTCAAATCCCTGTAAGCAGCCTGGCGCGTAGCCAAGCCGGCTTCTCTACCTTTGGTCCGTTTTGTCTTGACCGAGTCTCTTGAAGGAATAGTGTGATGGAAACGGCAGTATCCGAGCGGCAGGGACTGTATGACCCGAGAAACGAGCATGACGCTTGTGGCGTCGGCTTTATCGCCCATGTCAGAGGCGAGAGAAGCCATGGCATCGTCGAGCAGGGCTTGTTGATCCTCAAGAATCTGGATCACCGGGGTGCCGTGGGCGCTGACCCGCTGCAGGGCGACGGCGCCGGCATTCTGATCCAGATCCCGGACCTGTTCTATCGCGAAGAAATGGCCAAGCTGGGCGTTGCCCTGCCGCCAAGTGGCGAATACGGCGTCGGCATGGTCTTCCTGCCCCAGGAAGCCGCCTCCCGCCACGCTTGTGTCGAGGAAATCGAGCGTTCGGTCAAGGCTGAAGGTCAAGTGCTCCTCGGCTGGCGCGACGTGCCCGTCAATCACGACATGCCGATGTCGCCGACTGTCAGGGCCAAGGAGCCGGTGATCCGCCAGGTTTTTGTCGGCCGGGGCGCGGACATCTTCGTCACCGATGCGCTGGAGCGCAAGCTTTACATCATCCGCCGTCGTGCCGCCAACGCCATCAAGTCACTCAAGCTCAAGCACGGCCAGGAGTTCTACGTCCCGTCGTTCTCTGCCCGCACTGTCAACTACAAAGGCCTGTTATTGGCGCATCAGGTTGGTGTCTATTACCTTGACCTGCAGGACGAGCGTGCTGTCTCCGCACTGGCGCTGGTGCATCAGCGTTTCTCGACCAATACCTTCCCGACCTGGGACCTCGCTCACCCGTTCCGCTATATCGCCCACAATGGCGAGATCAACACCGTGCGCGGCAACGTCAACTGGTTCAAGGCGCGTGAGCAAGCGATTTCGTCGCCTATCCTCGGTGAGGACCTGAAGAAGGTCTGGCCGCTGCATTATCCCGGCCAGTCAGACTCGGCATCGTTCGACAATGCCCTCGAACTGCTGGTCATGGGGGGGTACTCGATGGCCCACGCCGTGATGCTGATGATTCCGGAAGCCTGGGAGAAGCACACGCTGATGGACGAAAACCGTCGTGCTTTCTACGAATACCATGCCGCCATGATGGAACCATGGGATGGTCCGGCCGCGGTTGCCTTTACGGATGGCAGGCAGATCGGCGCTACGCTTGACCGCAATGGTCTGCGGCCGGCGCGCTATCTGGTGACCGATGACGACTTTGTAGTAATGGCCTCCGAATCCGGAGTCTTGCCAATTCCCGAGAAGAAGATCGTCAAGAAGTGGCGCTTGCAACCAGGGAAGATGTTCCTGATCGACATGGAGCAGGGTCGCATTATCGACGACAAGGAACTCAAGGATTCGCTGGCCAAAGCAAAGCCCTACCGTCAATGGATCGAGAAGATCTGCATCAAACTCGATGCCGTTCCAGCCCCCGAGGAGAAGGCCGAAGCTGCGCCCGCTTCACTGCTCGACCGCCAGCAGGCTTTCGGCTATACGCAGGAAGACATCAAGATCATTCTCGAGCCAATGGTCCAGAACGGCGAAGAGCCGACTGGCTCCATGGGTGCCGACTCGGCCCTCCCGGTTCTGTCGAACAAGAGCAAGACGCTTTACGCCTATTTCAAACAGTTGTTTGCTCAGGTCACCAATCCGCCGATTGACCCGATCCGCGAAGAACTGGTCATGTCGCTCGTCTCCTTCGTCGGACCCAAGCCCAATCTGCTGAATACAACGGACATCAACCCGCCGATTCGCCTTGAAGTCTCGCAGCCGGTGCTTTCCTGTACCGACATGGAGAAGCTGCGCCATATCCAGAAATACACTTCCGGCAAGTTTCGTTCCTTCGAACTTGACATCTGCTATCCGGTGGCTTGGGGCCGGGCCGGTATCGAGGCCCGTCTTGCATCGCTGGCCGCTGATGCCGAGGACGCAGTTCGCTCCGGGGCCAATGTGCTGATCGTCTCTGACCGCAAGGTCGACGCGAATCATGTCGCGATTCCGGCGCTGCTTGCCACATCGGCGATCCACCAGCATCTGGTGAAGAAGGGGTTGCGGACCAGCACCGGCCTGGTTGTGGAAACCGGTTCGGCGCGCGAGACGCATCACTTCGCGCTGCTCGGCGGTTATGGTGCCGAAGCGGTTCACCCCTATCTTGCCCTGGAAACCATAGAATCTCTGGCCAAGGGTGAC
Source organism: Candidatus Dechloromonas phosphorivorans (assembly GCA_016714975.1). Lineage (GTDB taxonomy): Bacteria > Pseudomonadota > Gammaproteobacteria > Burkholderiales > Rhodocyclaceae > Azonexus > Azonexus phosphoriphilus. The sequence goes on from JADKBR010000005.1 coordinate 86,294, forward strand.
GCTGAAACTGCATACAAGTACGTCAAGAACTATGTCAAGGCGATCGGCAAGGGCCTGAACAAGGTCATGTCCAAAATGGGCATTTCGACCTATATGTCCTACACCGGCGCACAGATTTTTGAAGCCATCGGCTTGCAGCATGAGTTCATTGAAAAGTATTTCACCGGCACCCCTTCGAATGTCGAGGGGATTGGTGTGTTCGAGGTTGCCGAGGAGGCAATCCTCCTCCACCGCGAAGCGTTTTCAGATGATCCGGTGCTTGCCACGATGCTTGATGCAGGCGGGGAATACGCCTTTCGCATCCGTGGCGAAGAGCACTTGTGGACGCCCGATGCCATCGCCAAGCTGCAGCACGCAACGCGTTCAGGAAAGGTTGATACCTACAAGGAGTACGCCAAGCTGATCAACGATCAGACCAGGCGTCACTTGACCCTGCGCGGCCTCTTCGAGTTCAAGCCGCAGCGGGCTCCGATTGCGCTGGAGGAAGTGGAGCCGGCCAAGGAAATTGTCAAGCGCTTTGCCACCGGCGCCATGTCGCTAGGCTCCATCTCGACCGAGGCGCACACGACTCTGGCGATCGCCATGAACCGTATCGGCGGCAAGTCGAACACCGGTGAAGGAGGCGAGGATGCGCGGCGCTTTGCGCCGGTTGAGGGTGGCACCATGCTCTCCGACGTCATCGGGAAGAACCGCATCCAGCGCGACATCAAGCTCAAGGATGGCGACTCCCTGCGTTCCTCGATCAAGCAGGTGGCCTCCGGCCGCTTCGGCGTAACGACCGAGTACCTAGTCAATGCCGACCAGATCCAGATCAAGATGGCACAGGGCGCCAAGCCGGGCGAAGGCGGTCAGCTGCCTGGGCACAAGGTTTCCGAATATATCGGCTTCCTGCGCCACTCGGTGCCGGGGGTCGGGCTGATTTCTCCGCCGCCACACCATGACATCTACTCGATCGAGGACTTGGCCCAGCTGATCCACGACCTCAAGAATGCCAATTCCAAGGCTTCAATCTCGGTGAAACTGGTTTCCGAAGTCGGCGTCGGTACCGTGGCGGCCGGTGTTGCCAAAGCCAAGGCCGATCACGTCGTGATCGCCGGTTTTGATGGCGGTACGGGTGCTTCACCGCAGTCCTCGATCAAGCATGCCGGCACGCCGTGGGAACTCGGTCTGGCCGAAACCCAGCAGACGCTGGTGCTTAACCGTCTGCGCAGCCGTATCCGTGTCCAGGTCGATGGCCAGATGAAGACAGGCCGCGATGTCGTCATTGGTGCGCTGCTCGGCGCTGACGAATTCGGTTTCGCCACGGCGCCGCTGGTCGTCGAAGGCTGCATCATGATGCGCAAGTGCCATCTGAACACCTGTCCAGTCGGCGTTGCCACCCAGGACCCGGAACTGCGCAAGCGTTTCACCGGCCAGCCGGAGCATGTGGTCAACTACTTCTTCTTCGTCGCCGAGGAAGTGCGCGAACTGATGGCCCAGCTTGCCATTCGCAGGTTCGACGATCTGATTGGCCGTTCCGATCTGCTTGACATGCGGCCGGGTATAGACCACTGGAAGGCCAGGGGTCTCGACTTTTCCAGGATCTTCTATCAGCCGAATGTGCCGGCCAGCGAGCCGCGCCATCAGACCGAGGGTCAGGATCACGGCCTGGCCAAGGCGCTCGATCACAAGCTGATCGAGCAGGCCGGGGCGGCGCTTGAAAAGGGCCAGAAGGTCCTCATCGAAACTTCAATCATCAACGTAAATCGCACTTGCGGCACCATGTTGTCAGGTGAGGTGGCACGCCGCTACGGCCATGCCGGCTTGGCAGACGACACCATTCACGTCAGGCTGACCGGGACCGCCGGCCAGAGCTTTGGCGCCTTCCTCGCCCGGGGCGTGACGCTGGAACTTACGGGCGAAGGCAACGACTATGTCGGCAAGGGACTGTCGGGCGGGCGGATCATCATCAAGCCCAGCAAGGATTTCCGCGGCAACACCCAGGAGAACATCATCGTCGGCAATACCGTCATGTACGGCGCGATTGCCGGTGACGCCTTCTATTCAGGAGTCGGCGGGGAGCGCTTCTGTGTTCGCAATTCGGGAGGCACCGCCGTGGTCGAGGGCGTCGGCGACCACGGTTGTGAATATATGACCGGCGGCACGGTGGTTGTCCTCGGCATGACGGGACGCAACTTCGCGGCCGGCATGTCGGGCGGCATCGCCTATGTGCTGGACGAGGATGGCAGCTTCAAGAATCGTTGCAACCTGGCGCAAGTCTCGCTGGAGAAGGTGCTACCGGCCAATCGTCATGCGGCCGGCGAGCCGCTGCATCTGGGTCGTGCCGATGAGGAGCAACTCAGGGAACTCGTCAGCCGTCACGCCGAATACACTGGCAGCGTTATCGCCAAGGCCATCCTGGGCAACTGGGATGCCTATCGCGAAAAATTCGTCAAAGTCTATCCGCATGAGTATAAGCGGGCGCTCACCGAAATGGCCGCCGCTGCACAGAAGGAGGCCGCATAATGGGCAAGCCGACTGGTTTCATGGAGTTTGAACGACTTTCCGAAGCTTACGAGCCTGTCGAGAAGCGTCTCAAGCATTACAAGGAGTTCGTCCAGACACTAGCTGACGACGAAGCCAAGACCCAGGGCGCGCGCTGCATGGATTGCGGTATTCCGTTCTGCAACAGCGGCTGCCCGGTGAATAACATCATTCCCGACTGGAATGATCTCGTTTACCGCGGCAACTGGAAGCAGGCACTGGACGTCCTGCATTCGACCAACAACTTCCCCGACTTTACCGGCCGCATTTGTCCGGCACCCTGCGAGGCCGCTTGTACGCTGGGCATCAATGCGGCGCCGGTGGGCATCAAGTCAATTGAGCACTTCATCATCGACAAGGGCTGGGCGTCGGGCTGGGTCGTGCCGCAGCCACCCAAGGCCCTGACCGGCAAGAAGATTGCCATAGTCGGATCGGGTCCGGCGGGTCTGGCTGCCGCACAGCAATTGGCGCGCGTCGGTCACGCGGTTACGGTATTCGAGAAAAGCGACCGCATCGGTGGCCTCCTCGCCTACGGCATCCCAGACTTCAAGATGGACAAGATTGTGGTCGACCGGCGGGTCGCCCAAATGGAAGCCGAGGGCGTCATCTTCAGGACCGGAGCTATCGTCGGCAGCAGAGATCTGCCGCCAGGCATCAACAATGACGCGACTGAATTCGTCTCTCCTGAGCAGTTGACCGTGGCATTCGATGCGGTAATTCTGGCGGCCGGGTCCGAAGTGCCGCGAGAGCTGCCGGTTCCCGGCCGCGAGTTGAATGGCGTCTACGCCGCGCTGGAATTCCTTGTTCCGCAGAACAAGGAGGTGCAGTTCGGCAAGGCCAATCCGATCAGCGCCAAGGGCAAGCACGTGATCGTCATCGGTGGTGGCGATACCGGATCCGACTGCGTCGGCACCTCCAACCGACACGGTGCGGCTTCCGTAACCCAGTTCGAGCTGATGCCGATGCCGCCGGAAGAGGAAGACAAGGCGTTGACCTGGCCATACTGGCCTTACAAGCTGCGCACGTCTTCGTCGCACGAAGAAGGCTGCGACCGCGACTTCGCGGTCGCCACCAAGTCGCTGGTCGATGATGGCAACGGCAACGTCAAGGCGCTGCGAGCTGTTCACGTCGAATGGAAGGATGGCAGGATGGTCGAAGTGGCCGGTTCAGAATTCGAACTGCCAGCTGATCTCGTCCTGCTGGCCATGGGCTTCACCAAACCGGTGGGCAGTCTGCTCGAAGCCTTCGGCGTAGACAAGGATGCGCGCGGCAATGCGAAGGCGACGACAGACGGTGATGGTTGCTATGCCACCAATATTGCCAAGGTTTTTGCTGCCGGCGACGTGCGTCGCGGCCAATCACTGGTCGTCTGGGCGATCCGCGAAGGCCGTCAGGCAGCGCGCGAAGTCGATGCCTTCTTGATGGGTGGCTCGACGCTGCCTAGGTAGGACCAAGGCCATCATGCGATAATGCGAAGGCGTCCTCAGTGGTCGCCTTCGTCATTTCCGGAGTCGAAAAATGGCTGAAACGCCCGTCCAAGTAGTCATCCTTGCCGCCGGCCAGGGCAAGCGCATGCATTCCAATCTGCCCAAGGTCCTGCATCCCGTGGCGGGCAAGCCCCTGGTGCGGCATGTTATCGACACTGCGCGTTCCCTTGCACCGGCGAAGATTGTCGTGGTTTACGGACATGGCGGCGAGGTGGTGCGGTCGACCGTCGATTTGCCCGATATTTCATGGACCAGGCAGGAGCCACAACTCGGCACCGGGCATGCGGTTGCTCAGGCGCTGCCCGTGCTTGCTGGCGAGGGCCAGATACTGGTCCTCTACGGCGACGTGCCGCTGACCAAGGCCTCCACACTGAAGCGCCTGTTGCATGCGGGCAAGGACGGCCTGGCGATTCTGACCGTGGAACTGGCCGATCCGACTGGCTATGGCCGCATCGTCCGTGATGCCGAGGGGAAAGTCCTGTGCATCGTCGAGGAAAAGGATGCGACTTCGGAGGAAAGGGTGATCCGCGAGGTCAATACGGGCATCATGGCGATTCCTTCGGACCGGCTGGCCGACTGGTTGAGCCGTCTGTCCAACCGGAATGCCCAGGGCGAGTACTACCTGACCGATATTGTGGCGCTGGCCGTCAGCGAGGGCGCTTCCGTGCGTACCGCCCAGCCTGATGCCGATTGGGAGGTTCTGGGTGTCAACAGCAAGGTGCAACTGGCCCGACTCGAACGTGTGCATCAACGCAATCTGGCCGCTGCCATGCTGGTTGGCGGAGTGCGGCTTGCTGACCCGGAGCGCATCGACGTGCGCGGCGAAGTCAACTTTGGTCGCGATGTCTTCATCGACGTTGGCTGCGTCTTTGAAGGGCAGGTCGACCTTGGGGACGCTGTCGAAATCGGCCCCTACTGCGTACTGAAGAACGTCAAGGTCGGTGCCGGCACGCGGGTTGCCGCCTTCTGCCATTTCGAGGAAGCCTTGATCGGCGCGGACGGGGTACTTGGACCCTATGCCCGGCTGCGTCCGGGGACGGAACTCGGCCCTGAAGTGCATATCGGCAACTTTGTCGAGGTCAAGAAGAGCAGGATTGCCGCCCGATCCAAGGCCAATCACCTGGCCTATATCGGCGACGCCGAAATTGGCGAGCGGGTGAATGTCGGTGCCGGGACAATTACCTGCAACTACGACGGCGCCAACAAGTTCACCACGATCATCGAGGATGATGTGTTTATCGGCTCCGATACGCAGCTTGTCGCCCCGGTAACTGTTGGACGAGGGGCAACGCTGGGCGCCGGGACCACGCTGACGAAAAACGCCCCGGCGGGCGCGCTCACCCTATCGCGGGCCCGGCAGACCACCCTGACCGCATGGGTGCGTCCGCAGAAGGTCAAGAAGTGACGGTTCCGGTCACGGCGACACAGGCTAGAATAGATAGCTGAATCTCTTACAAGCTCAGGGAGAGCAGGATGTCCAAATACAATACCGAGGCAATTCGTGCCTTGGCCTTGGTCGGCCATGGCGCAGCCGGAAAATCAAGTCTGGCAGAGGCCTTGCTGTTCGCGACCGGCGCCATTCCGGGAAAAGGCAGTGTCGAGAGGGGCAGCACTGTCTGTGATTTCGATGCCCAGGAACGTGAGGCTGGTCACTCACTGCATTCGGCAATTGTCAATTTCGCACACGAAGGCCGGCACATTCACCTGATCGACACGCCGGGCTACCCGGACTTTGCTGGCCAGGCGATCGCTGCGCTGGCGGGGGTCGACTCTGCGCTGATTGTGGTCAACGCGCAAAACGGTGTCGAACTGATGACCGAGCGCATGATGCGCCACGCTGCCGAGCGCAAGCTGTGCCGGATGATCGTCATCAACAAGATCGACGCCGAAAACCTCGATCTGCCCGGCTTGGTGGCTGACATCCGCGACCGCTTCGGCAAGCAATGCATGCTGCTCGACCTGCCGGCCCATGGCGCGGCGGATGTCGTCGAGGTGCTCGAACATGACGCCGGCGACGCCGACTTCGAGTCGGTTGCCGCTGCCCATCGCGCGCTGATCGACCAGATCGTCGAAGAAGATGAAGACCTGCTCGCCCAGTACCTGGAGGATGGCGCCGACCCGAGTCTTGCCGCGCTGCATGCGCCATTCGAGAAGGCGCTGCGCGAAGGCCACCTGATTCCCATCCTGTTTGTTTCCGCCAAGACCGGCGCCGGGATCAAGGAACTGCTGCATGTCCTGGCCACCCTTGCGCCGAACCCGATCGAAGGCAACCCGCCGCCATTCTACAAGGGTGAACCGGGCGGCGTGACCGAGGCGTTCCATGCCGAACCGGATTCCGGCAAGCATGTGCTGGCCCATGTCTTCAAGGTGGTCGCCGATCCGTATCTGGGAAAGATCGGCGTTTTCCGCGTGCATCAAGGGACGATGAAAAAGGACATGCAACTGTTCGTCGGTGACGGCAAGCGTCCGTTCAAGGTCGGCCACCTGTACCAGCTACAGGGCAAGGAGACCATTGAAGTCGACGAATTGCTGCCGGGTGACATCGGCGCAGTCGCGAAAGTGGAGGAAATCGAGTTCGATTGCGTGCTGCACGATTCGCACGATGAAGATCAAATCCATCTTGTTCCGCTAGAATTTCCCAAGCCGATGGCTGGACTCGCAGTCGAAACCAAGAAGAAGGGCGATGAGCAACGTCTGTTTGATATCCTCGGCAAGCTCGCGGTGGAAGATCCGACCTTCATCGTCGAGCGCCATCCGAGCAGCAATGAAACCGTCATCCGTGGCCTTGGAGAAATTCACCTCAAGGCCAAGCTGGAAAAGATGGCCGCTCAGTACAAGCTTGAGGTAACCACCAGACCGCCCCGTATTCCTTACCGCGAAACGATTACTGCTCCGGCCGAAGGCGTTCATCGGCACAAGAAGCAGAGTGGTGGCGCGGGCCAGTTTGGCGAGGTGCATCTGCGCGTGGAGCCCAAGGGGCGGGGCGAAGGCTTCGAGTTTGTCGATGCTGTGAAGGGCGGCGTAATACCAGGCGTCTTCATGGCAGCCGTGGAAAAGGGTGTGCGCCAGGGTCTTGAGGGTGGCGTCGTCGCGGGTTATCAGGTCGACGACCTCAAGGTGACAGTCTTCGACGGTAAGACCCACGCAGTCGATGGCAAGGAAGTTGCCTTCGTCACCGCTGGTCGCAAGGCTGTGATTGAGGCGGTTCGCGCGGCGCGACCGATTGTCCTCGAACCCATCGTCAGCGTCGAAATAATCGTCCCGGAGCCTTCCATCGGTGATCTGACCGGCGACCTTTCCAGCCGTCGCGGCCACATTACCGGTACTGATGGCCGTGGCCACGGAATGGCTGCAATCGCCGGCGAGGTGCCGCTGGCTGAACTCAGCGATTATCAGTCACGCCTGAAGTCGCTGACCGGTGGCCAAGGGAGTTACACCATCGAGTTTGCGCGTTACGCGGCTGTGCCGCCGAATGTGCAGCAACAGATGGCCGGCAAGTTCCAGTTGCACGAAGAAGACGAGTAAGCGGCCCACCAGGCAAAGGCCGGAGCTGTCCGGCCTTGTTTCACCCTGCGTCTGGAACCTGTCACCCCTGCCCCTGGGTCTGGCGCAACTACTTGCGCGCCCGGTCGAAAACGTCTGCGGCGGCTGTTTTCTCGTACTCGCGTTCGGCTTCCTCGGACGAGGTGCCAAAATACGTTGCCCATTGGCTGTCAGTCATTTCGACCTCTTCGGCTCTCGGGATGCGCCTCTCGACCTGCTTGCGGCGCTCACGCCAGCCCGCGGGAGGGCCGGCATCCTCAAGGCGTCGATCTTCCGTCGGATTGCGTATTTTAGAGGGGCTCATGCCAGCCAAGAATCCTGTGGACATTGCTACCAAGGAGGCAAGGTTAGCGCATTCGAGTCGGGAACGGAAGTTCTTCGCTTGCTCATCATGGCTGGATTGACCACCCTCGGACTCTCAGGTGCCTTCGGCGCAGCGCCTTCGATAGCGCACCGGCGCCATGCCGGTCCACTCGACAAAGGCGCGGTAGAAAGCCGAGGTGTCGGCGTAACCAAGATCAGCCGCGACCTTTGCGATGGAATCATGGGTCTTGGTGAGGCGGGTCAGTGCGATGTCGCGACGTAGCGCGTCCTTGATGGCGCGAAAACTTGTGCCCTCCTCGCCCAGGCGACGGTGGATGGTGCGCGGCGACTGGTGCAGGCGGTCGCCAATATCCTTGAGACTGAGCGTGGCCGGCAGTGCAGCACGCAGTAGATCACGGACGCGGATGAGCATCTCGCGGTCGCGCCGATAGAGCGTGGTGATCTTGCCCGGAGCGCCGTCGAGAAAAGCGCTGAGAGCAGCTTCGTCCCGACGGATCGGCAAGTCGAGGAGGTTGGCGCTGAAGGTGGCGACCAGCGTGCCGACACCTCCCGCCAAGGTCGGGGCGAACCGGGAATCCTCGGTGAAAATCAGTGCGTAGTCGGCGAAATGGGTGGGCTTGCGGTAGGGAAAGGTCACGTTGTCGAGCGCGATGCCACGTCCGGCCAGCCAGCAAGCGAGGGCGTGCAACAGCCGGAGCAGCCATTCAAAGGCGAAGACTCGGCCTGGGTCATCGGGGTTGTCGGCAAGGCGCCGGCTTTCGCCGATCACCAGTTCGGCGCGGTCCTGCTGGCGAAGGACGGTGACAGTGAGATCTGGCAACACGATGCGCAGGAAGCGGCCAGCGCGGGCCAATGCCTCGGCCAGCGTCTGGGAGCTGATGCAACTCCGGCAAAGAAACTCGAAACTGCCGAGGCGCATCGGCTGGCAAAAGAGTCCGAAGCCTTCGTCGTCCAGTCGGCGATTGATCTGGTTGTAGAGCGCAGCGTAGTGGTCGACCGGGACTCTGCTGGCGGTGTCTGCAATGTCGATGCCGGTCGCGGCAAGCAGCGGTGCGGCATCGATTCCTTGGCGCGCCAGCCCGGCCAGCAGGCCGTTCACAAAACCCATTGCAACAGTGGCTTGCGTTCTTGTGGTCGGGCTGCGGATGATGCGCGGAGGCATTTTCGGCCTTTTTCGACGGTCGACCGCGACAGCTTATCATTCTGGCGGAATTTGCACTATAAACGGCAAGCGGCACAGTTGCCACAGGGACACGGCGCCGTAATATCATGAGCTTTTCCGTATTCGATGAGGCAGGCGCCATGACTGATCTTTCCGTTGCCAAGAAACTTGCTCCCTACAAGCCGAAGAACAAGCTGCGTTTCGTCACTGCGGCTTCGCTGTTCGACGGGCACGATGCGTCGATCAACATCATGCGCCGCATTATTCAGGCAACCGGCGCCGAAGTGATCCACCTCGGACACAACCGCTCGGTTCTGGAAATCGTCAACGCGGCCCTCCAGGAAGACGTGCAAGGCATCGCGATTACGAGCTATCAAGGTGGGCACGTCGAGTTCTTCAAGTACATGCTGGACCTGCTCAAGGCCAATGGGGGCAGTGAGATAAAGATCTTTGGCGGCGGCGGCGGGGTGATAGTGCCGGCCGAGATCAAGGAATTGCACGAATATGGCGTGACCCGCATCTACGCGCCCGAGGACGGCGTGGTCATGGGCTTACAGGGCATGATCAACGATGTCGTCGCGAAATCCGATTTCGCGATGGAGGCCGAGATTGGCACGCCACAGGAGGTGGTCGATGCCCTGCGTTCGGGCGATCGGCGCAGGTTGGCGCGGGTTATCACGTTGCTGGAGAATGGTGAGGCTCATGAACTCAAGCAGCCCATTCTGCAGGCGGCTTCCGGACTGGCTGTGCCGGTTCTTGGAATCACCGGGACCGGGGGTGCCGGCAAGTCTTCACTGACCGACGAAATCGTTCGCCGTTTCCGGCTCGACCAGGGGGACAGCGTGAAGATCGCGTTGGTATCGATCGACCCCTCGCGCAAGCGCACTGGCGGCGCGCTGCTCGGCGACCGCATCCGCATGAACGCCATCGAGCACCCGAACATCTTCATGCGTTCGCTGGCCACCCGCGACACCGGCAGCGAAGTTTCCGCCGCGCTGCCCGAGGTGATCGCGGCCTGCAAGCTGGCCGGCTTCGATCTGGTCATCGTCGAAACGTCGGGCATCGGCCAGGGCAATGCGGCCATCGTGCCTTTCGTCGATGTCTCGCTGTACGTCATGACCCCCGAGTTCGGCGCGGCATCGCAACTCGAAAAGATCGACATGCTCGACTTCGCCGATTTCGTCGCCATCAACAAGTTCGACCGCAAGGGCGCCGAGGATGCGCTGCGCGATGTGCGCAAGCAATACCAGCGCAACCGCGAGCTGTTTTCACAGCCGACCGACGAAATGCCGGTATTCGGCACCATGGCCGCCCGCTTCAACGACGACGGTGTCACCGCGCTCTATCAGGCGCTGGTTCCGACCCTGAGCGAACGCGGCCTCAAGCTCAAGGCCGGCAAGCTGCCGCTGGTCACCGTCAAACAATCGTCGAGCCAGCGCGCCATCGTGCCGGCCCAGCGCATCCGCTATCTGGCCGAAATCGCCGACAGCGTGCGCGCCTATCATGCCCACACCGGAGAGCAGGTGCGGATTGCCCGCGAACGCCAGTCGCTGCGCATCGCCGCCGGCCTTTTCAGGGCCTGCGACAAGCCGACGGCGGACTTCGACGAAATGCTCGCCTGGAAGGAGAGCCAGCTCGATCCGAAAGCCCGCAAGCTGCTCGACATGTGGCCGGACACCGTCAAGGCCTATTCCGGCGACGAATACGTCGTCAGAATCCGCGACAAGGAAATCCGCACCCGTCTGGTCAGCGAATCGCTTTCGGGGACCAAGATCCGCAAGGTCATCCTGCCGAAGTTCGGCGATGACGGCGAAACGCTGCGTTTCCTGATGAAGGAAAACGTTCCCGGATCCTTCCCGTTTACGGCCGGCGTCTTCGCCTTCAAGCGCGAAAACGAGGACCCGACCCGGATGTTCGCCGGCGAAGGCGACGCCTTCCGCACCAACCGCCGCTTCAAGCGCGTCTCTGAAGGCATGCCGGCCAAGCGGCTGTCGACAGCCTTCGATTCGGTCACCCTGTACGGCTGCGACCCGGACGAGCGTCCGGATATCTACGGCAAGATCGGCAATTCCGGCGTGTCGATCGCCACCCTCGACGACATGAAGGTGCTCTACGGCGGCTTCGACCTGTGCGCGCCGACCACCTCGGTGTCGATGACGATCAACGGCCCGGCGCCGATCATCCTCGCCTGCTACTTCAATACCGCCATCGACGAACAGATCGCCAAGTTCAAGGCCGACAACGGCCGCGACCCGACCGAGGACGAAGCCGAGAAAATCCGCGAATGGACGCTGAAGACCGTGCGCGGCACGGTGCAGGCCGACATCCTGAAGGAAGACCAAGGCCAGAACACCTGCATCTTCAGCACCGAATTCGCGCTGAAAATGATGGGTGACATCCAGGAGTTCTTTGTCCATAACAATATCCAGAATTTCTATTCAGTTTCGATCTCCGGCTATCACATCGCCGAAGCCGGCGCCAATCCGATCAGCCAGCTCGCCTTCACGCTGTCCAACGGCTTCACCTACGTCGAAAGCTACCTGGCGCGCGGCATGCAGATCGATGATTTCGCGCCCAACCTGTCGTTCTTCTTCAGCAACGGCATGGACCCGGAATACTCGGTGATCGGCCGTGTCGCCCGCCGCATCTGGGCGGTGGCGATGAAGAACAAGTACGGCGCCAACGAGCGCAGCCAGAAGCTCAAGTACCACATCCAGACGAGTGGGCGCTCACTGCACGCGCAGGAGATGGATTTCAACGACATCCGCACGACGCTGCAGGCGCTGATCGCCATCTACGACAATTGCAACTCGCTGCACACCAACGCCTACGACGAGGCGATCACGACGCCGACCGAGGAATCCGTGCGGCGCGCCATGGCCATCCAGCTCATCATCAACCGCGAGTGGGGCGTCGCCAAGAACGAGAACCCGAACCAGGGCGCCTTCGTCATCGACGAGCTGACCGATCTGGTCGAAGAGGCGGTGCTCAAGGAATTCGAAGCCATCGCCTCGCGCGGCGGCGTCCTCGGCGCGATGGAAACCGGCTACCAGCGCGGCAAGATCCAGGAAGAATCGCTCTATTACGAGCACAAGAAGCACGACGGCTCCTACCCGATCATCGGCGTGAATACCTTCCTGAATCCGAAGGGCATGGCCCAGCAGGAAATCGAACTGGCGCGTTCGACCGATGAGGAAAAACAGTCGCAGATCAGGCGGCTGCGCGATTTTCAGGCGAGAAACGCGGCGACCGCGCCGGCCATGCTGGAGAAGCTCAAGCAGACTGTGATCGAGGATGGCAACGTCTTCGCCGTGCTGGTCGATGCCGTCAAATACTGCTCGCTTGGCCAGATCAGCAGCGCGCTCTATGAAGTCGGCGGCCAGTACCGGCGCAGCATGTAATTCCTGTTGCTCAGCAGACGGTCAGCAGCGCATCGCCTCTCGGCGCGACCACGCCGATCTCGGCCGCGCTCGCAAAGCCATGTCTCCGGAAAACGTCCAGAACCGCGGCGACGCTGTCCTCGGCGCAGGAAACCAGCAGGCCACCGCTGGTCTGCGGGTCCGTGAGCAACGCCTTGTCTTGCGGCGTGAAATCCGCCGGCAAGGCGGTGTCGTGACCGTAGGAAGCGAAGTTGCGGCTCGAGGCGCCGGTGACGATCCCGTCCGCCGCGAGTTTCAGCACCCCGTCGATCAGCGGGACGCGCGACCACTCGATGTTTAGGCTGCATTGCGCGGCGCGCGCCAGCTCAAGGGCGTGACCGGCGAGCCCGAATCCGGTGACGTCGGTCATCGCGTGCACGCCGGGCAGGGCGGCAAGTTCGGGGCCGGGGGTGTTTAGCTTGGTTGTGATCTCGATCATTTTGGCGTATCCGGAGGCGTCGACCGCATCCTTCTTGAGGGCGGCGGAAAGGATGCCGACCCCGAGCGGCTTGCCGAGGATGATGCGGTCGCCGACGCGGGCATCGGCATTGCGCTTGACCAGTTTCGGATGGACCAGCCCGAGGGCGACCAGGCCGTAGATCGGCTCGACCGAATCGATGCTGTGGCCGCCGGCAATCGGAATCCCGGCAGCGCGGCAGACTGCTTCGCCACCCGCGAGGATGCGCGCGATGACCTCGGCCGGCAGCACGTCGATCGGCATGCCGACCAGCGCCAGCGCCATGATCGGCTGGCCGCCCATGGCATAGACGTCGGAAATGGCGTTGGTGGCGGCAATGCGGCCGAAGTCGTAGGGGTCGTCGACGATGGGCATGAAGAAATCGGTGGTGGCGATCAGCGCCTGTTCGTCATTGAGTTTGTAGACGGCTGCATCGTCGGCAGTTTCGATCCCGACCAGCAACTCGGGTGGTATTGGCAGGCGGTTGCCGCCCTTGAGGATCTCCTTCAGCAAGCCGGGGGCGATCTTGCAGCCACATCCGCCCCCGTGGGACAGGGAGGTCAGGCGCGGGAGGTTCGTTGTCATGGTCATTTCGTGCCCAGGTGCAATGGCAGCAGGGTGCGCCGCAGGTTGTCGCTCATTCGCCGAAACGGCTCAGCCCGTCGAGGTCCAGGATGTCGATGCCAGCGTATTCGCTGCGCACCAGGCCGGCGTCCTCGAGCGTCCGCAGCGCCTGATTTGCGCGCTGCCGGGATACGCCGGCAAGGTAACCCAGCTCTTCCTGCGAAATCTGCAGCAGGCGGCTGGTTCCCGGATAGAGGACCGGGTTGAACAGGCCGGCGAGAGAGCGGGCGATGCGGGCATCGGGGTCGAGCAGGCGCTCGTTCTCCATCATGCCGATGAACTGGCCAAGGCGTTCGTTCAATTGTGTGATCAGATACCGGTTGAAGGCGATGCTGTGATCCATCAGCCACAGGAAAGTGCTGCGGTTCATGAAGGCAACCCGAGTGGCGCGCAAGGCCATGACGTCGTACCGACGGGGCTCGTTCTTGAGCAGTGACCCTTCGCCGAACCAGCCGCCAGTGCTGATGCCAATCAAGGAGGTGGTTTTTCCGGTCGTCCAGAAGCTGGCCATCTTGCCCAGGCCATCGATGATCCCCATCCAGGCATCGACCGGGTCGCCCTTCATGCAGATGAAGGCGCCGGCGGCGAAAGCACGCTCGCATGTACCGTCAACTGCTCGGGACATTTCTGTCTCCGTCAGCGCTTGCCCCCACACGGAGGTCCGCAGCAGTTCCCCTGCATTCTGCAAAGTCTTTTTCCAAATGTCCGCCGGACGACAATTATAAGCTGGCGCTTTCCCTAAACTCCGCTGCGATGGTGAACCATTGCCGTTGTGCACTGCAAGGTTTACGTGGGCCGGCGCTTTGGACACAATGCAGAATACACATTAGACCGTAGCCCGACGAGGCGCGGCGGAGAGGAGTCAAGGAATGCCTTCTGAGGCTAGACCCGAGTCGCTTACTGGTCTGCACACGTTCCCGCGTCTGCTGCTCAATCACGCGAGGAGTCGTCCTGATGCTCCGGCGATGCGTGAAAAATACCTGGGGATCTGGCAGACCCTGTCTTGGGCCGAAGTTGCCGTACGGGTGCGGGCGCTCGCCTGCGGCCTTGCGGAGCTCGGCTTCAGGCGCGGCGACAACCTGGCCATCATCGGCGACAACCGGCCGCACCTTTACATGATGATGAGTGCTGCCCAAGCCTTGGGCGGGGTGCCGGTTCCGCTGTACCAGGATGCGGTGGCCAACGAGATGCTGTTCGTCATGCAGGATGCCGGCATCTGCTTCGCGGTCGTCGAGGACCAGGAGCAGGTCGACAAGTTGCTCGAAATCATGCCACAGGTCGGCACGCTGGAACACATCATCTATGACGATGCACGCGGAATGCGGCACTACACCCAGCCCTTCCTGCACGACATCCAGGAACTGATCGAAATGGGGCGGATCCATGACCGTAACCATCCCGACGTCTTCGACAACGAAGTCAGCAAGGGTCATCACGATGACGTTTCGGTCATGCTCTACACGTCCGGGACGACCGGAAAGCCGAAAGGCGTCTGTCAGACGCACGCTGCGTTCATTTCTGCCGCCCAGGGCGGCGTGCAGGTCGACCGCATGAGCGGTGACGGCGACATCCTTTCCTACCTGCCGATGGCCTGGGTCGGCGATCATTTGTTCTCCTATGCCCAGGCACTCGTTGCCGGATTCACCATCAACTGCCCCGAGTCGGCCGAAACGGTCATGACCGACCTGCGCGAGATCGGCCCGACTTACTATTTTGCCCCGCCACGGGTCTTCGAGAGCCTGCTGACCTCCGTGATGATCCGCATGGAGGATGCCGGAAAGGTCAAGCAGAAGCTCTTCCATTATTTCATGGGCGTCGCCAAGCGCTGCGGCGGGGCCATTCTCGACGGCAAGCCGGTGGGCGTCAGCGATCGACTGATGTACTGGCTTGGCAATGTCCTGATTTACGGACCCTTGCGCAACGTGCTTGGCATGAGCCGCATCCGCGTGGCCTATACTGCCGGTGCGGCGATCGGCCCCGAACTCTTCGGTTTCTTCCGCTCGATCGGGATCAATCTCAAGCAACTCTATGGGCAGACAGAAACCTGCGCCTATGTCTGTCTGCAACCGGACGGTCAGGTCAAGTCGGATACCGTCGGCGCGCCGGCGCCGAGCGTCGAGATCAGGATCGCCGACAACGGCGAGGTGCTGGTCAAGGGGCCGATGCTGCTCAAGGGTTACTACAAGCGGCCGGACGCCACGGCCGAGTCGATCAATGCCGAAGGCTACTTCATGACCGGCGACGCAGGCTTTCTCGACGCCGACGGCCATCTCAAGATCATCGACCGGGCCAAGGATGTCGGCAAGCTCTCCAGCGGCGCGATGTTCGCGCCCAACTACATCGAGAACAAGCTCAAGTTCTTCCAGCACATCAAGGAAGTGGTCTGCTTCGGTCATGAGCGCGATATGGTCTGCGCCTTCATCAACATCGACGTCGGGGCGGTCGGCAACTGGGCCGAACGGCGCGGCATCGCCTATTCGGGGTATACCGATCTGGCGGGCAAGCCGGAGGTGCTCGATCTGATCCGCGAGTGCGTCGAAAAGATCAATGCCGATCTGGTCCATGACGCGATGGTGGCGGACTCGCAGATTCACCGCTTCCTCGTGCTGCACAAGGAACTCGACCCGGACGACGATGAGCTGACGCGGACACGCAAGGTGCGCCGCAACTTCGTCGCCGAGAAATACGGGGTGCTGATCGACGCGCTTTACGGTGGCAAGAGCAGCCAGTTCATCGAAACCGAGGTCAAGTTCGAGGAGGGCCGGCGCGGCAAGGTCTCGGCCGACCTGAAGATCATCGACGTGAAGACCTTTCCGGTCGTGAAAAAGGCAGCTTGAGCGTGAGCAAGGAGATCGGCGACGTCATTCTCGACCTGCAGAACATTTCGCTGCGTTTTGGTGGCGTCAAGGCGCTGAGCGATATTTCCTTCGATATCCGCGAGCATGAAATACGGGCCATCATTGGCCCCAACGGCGCCGGCAAGAGCTCGATGCTGAACGTGATCAACGGCGTTTACCATCCCCAGGAAGGCCGGATCATGTTCCGTGGCGAAGAGCGCACGCAGATGGATCCGCACCTGGCGGCCCGTCACGGAATTTCCCGGACCTTCCAGAACATCGCGCTGTTCAAGGGCATGAGCGTCCTCGACAACATCATGACCGGCCGCAGTCTCAAGATGAAGAGCAACCTGCTGCTGCAGGCGATCTGGTGGGGACCGGCCCGCAACGAAGAGCTCGAACACCGGGCCAAGGTCGAGGAGATCATCGACTTTCTCGAAATCCAGCACATCCGCAAGACGCCTGTGGGGCGCCTGCCATACGGGTTCCAGAAGCGCGTTGATCTCGGGCGCGCGCTGGCCATGGAACCGCAGATCCTGCTGCTCGACGAGCCGATGGCTGGCATGAACGTCGAGGAAAAGCAGGACATGTGCCGCTTCATTCTCGATGTCAACGACCAGTTCGGGACGACCATCGTCCTCATCGAACACGACATGGGAGTCGTCATGGACATTTCGGACCGCGTGGTCGTTCTCGACTACGGCAGAAAGATCGGCGATGGCGACCCGGATGAAGTTCGTTCCAGCCCCGAGGTCATCAAGGCCTACCTCGGTGCGGGCCATTAAGCGGAGCGGATGATGGCATTCTTTCTCGAAACACTGATCGGCGGCCTGATGGCCGGCATGCTCTACTCGCTGGTGGCGCTCGGGTTCGTGCTGATCTACAAGGCCTCCGGTGTCTTCAATTTTGCGCAGGGAGCGATGGTTCTTTTCGCGGCGCTGGCGATGGCGCGCTTTTCGGAATGGATCGGGGCGCTGCTCGGTGGAGATAGCCTGGTGCTGGCCAATATCCTTGCCTTCCTGGCGGCGGGTGTCGTGATGTTCGTCGTTGCCTGGGTCATCGAACGCCTGGTGCTGCGCAACCTGGTCAATCAGGAAGGGGCGACCCTGTTGATGGCGACCCTCGGCATCGCCTACGTTCTCGAAGGCATCGGCCAGACTCTCTTTGGCAGCGAGATCTACAAGATCGACGTCGGCATGCCAAAGGATCCGGTCATGATGCTGGAAAGCGTCTTCGAAGGCGGTATCCTGATCAACAAGGAGGATTTCTACGCGGCATTGATTGCCGCCGTTCTCGTCCTCCTGCTCACTCTCTTCTTCCAGAAGACGTCGACCGGCCGCGCCCTGCGCGCCGTCGCCGATGACCACCAGGCGGCGCTGTCGATCGGCATCCCGCTCAACCGGATCTGGGTCATCGTCTGGTGCGTCGCCGGTGTCGTGGCGCTGGTTGCGGGCATCATCTGGGGCTCGAAGCTCGGCGTCCAGTTCTCGCTGGCAACGGTGGCGATGCGCGCCTTGCCGGTCGTCATCCTCGGCGGGTTGACCTCGGTTCCCGGCGCCATTCTCGGCGGGCTGATCATCGGTGTCGGCGAAAAATTGTCAGAGGTTTACATCGGCCCGATGGTCGGTGGCGGCATCGAGATCTGGTTCGCGTACATGCTGGCCCTCGTCTTCCTGCTGTTCAGGCCGCAGGGCCTGTTCGGCGAGAAGATCATCGACCGCGTGTAATTCAGGAGAAGCAACGTGATCTACCGCGAAAATGGCCAGTTCAAGACCTCCTACGGGGCTGACCAACAGATATTTCCGATTGCCCAGGACCGCTATCTGGTCCTGGCGATCATCGCCTTCGCCTTTGTCGGTGTCCCCTTTCTGGCTGACGAGTATTTTTTCCGCGCCATCCTGATTCCCTTCCTGATCCTGTCGCTGGCCGCGCTCGGGGTCAATCTGCTGGTCGGCTATTGCGGCCAGATCACGCTGGGCGCGGGCGCCTTCATGGCGATCGGCGCCTATGCCGCCTACAATTTCCTGATTCGCGTCCCGCACATGCCGTTGCTCGTCGCGTTGCTGCTCGGTGGCTTGACGGCGGCAGGGATGGGGGTCGTGTTTGGCATTCCCAGCCTGCGCGTGCGCGGGCTCTATCTGGCGGTGGCCACGCTTGCCGCGCAGTTCGTCGCCGACTGGGCCTTCCTGCGTGTCAAGTGGTTCACCAACGATTCATCCTCCGGTTCGGTGTCGGTGTCCGGTCTTCAGGTCTTCGGCTTGCCGGTCGAATCGCCGGTCGAGAAATATCTTTTCTGTCTGATGTTGCTGGTCGTGTTTGCCCTGGCGGCGAAAAACCTGACGCGCGCCTCGATCGGGCGGCAGTGGATGGCGATCCGTGACATGGACGTGGCGGCCGAGGTGATCGGTATCCGCCCGATGTGGGCCAAGCTCTCCGCCTTCGCCGTAAGTTCGTTTTTCGTCGGCGTAGCTGGCGCGCTGTGGGGCTTTGTCCATCTCGGCTCATGGGAGCCGGCCGCGTTCTCGGTCGACCGCTCGTTCCAGCTGCTCTTCATGGTCATCATCGGCGGCATGGGGTCGATTGTTGGCAGCTTCTTCGGTGCTGCCTTCATTGTCATCCTGCCGATCTTCCTCAGCCAGTTCCTGCCGGCGCTCGGGGCGCTGGTCGGGGTTACCGTTTCCACCACCGCGGCTTCGCACGCGGAACTGATAATCTTCGGGGCGCTGATTGTCTTTTTCCTGATCGTCGAGCCCCATGGTCTCGCCCGGCTCTGGGTGACGGCGAAGGAGAAGTTGCGACTCTGGCCGTTCCCGCATTAGTGCCAGCCCTTGGGCCTTTGGCAGTGACCGGGCTGAATCCTTAACCAACCGCAAGTGCATTACCAATCCACATTCTGGAGGAGACATAGATGAAAATTCGCTCGCTTGCTCTGGCCGTTTCCCTGGCCGCCATCGGCATCACCGCGACCCTCACCGCGCCTGCCGCCTTCGCCCAGGCCAAGGAACAGTTCTTCCCGGTTCTGGTCTATCGTACCGGCGCCTATGCGCCCAACGGCACACCGTGGGCCAACGGCTATGTCGATTACCTGAAGCTGGTCAACGCCAAGGGCGGCATCAACGGCGTCAAGATCAGTTTCGAAGAATGCGAATTCGGCTACGCGACCGACCGCGGCGTCGAATGCTACGAGCGCCTGAAAGGCAAGAACGGCGGCGCCACTCTGTTCCAGCCGCTGTCCACGGGGGTGACCTTCGCCCTCACCGACAAGGCGCCGGTGGACAAGATTCCGCTGATCACCGCCGGCTACGGCCGCAGCGAGTCGCAGGACGGCTCGGTGTTCGCCTGGAACTTTCCGCTGCTTGGAACCTACTGGGTCGGCGCCGACGTCGCCATCCAGGCACTGGCGAAGAAGGAAGGCGGACTCGACAAGCTGAAGGGCAAAAAGATCACGCTCGTCTATCACGATAGCCCATATGGCAAGGAGCCGATTGCGCTGTTGCAGGAGCGGGCCAAAATGCACGGCTTCACACTGACGCTGCTGCCGGTCGCGCATCCGGGCGTGGAGCAGAAGGCGACCTGGTTGCAGATCCGGCAGAACCGTCCCGACTATGTCCTGCTCTGGGGCTGGGGCGTCATGAACTCGACAGCGCTCAAGGAAGCACAGGCCACCGGTTTCCCGCGCGACAAGATGTATGGCATCTGGTGGGCAGGGGCCGAACCCGATGTCAAGGACGTCGCCGACGGTGCCAAGGGTTACAACGCGCTGGCTCTGCAGCACAGCGCGGAACCGCAGAGCAAGATCGTCAAGGATGTTCTCGACACGCTCTACGCCAAGGGGCAGGGTAGCGGCGAAAAGGCCGACGTCGGCAGCGTGCTCTACATGCGCGGCCTGATCTCGGCGATGCTCGGGGTCGAGGGCGTGCGTAAGGCGCAGGAGCGCTATGGCAAGGGCAAGGTCATGACCGGCGAACAGACACGCTGGGGCCTGGAGAACCTCAATCTCGACCAGAAAACGCTCGACGCGATGGGCTTCGCCGGTGTCATGCGCCCGGTGCTGACCTCCTGTCTGGACCACATGGGGTCTTCCTGGGTGCGCATTCAGTCGTGGGATGGCAGCAAGTGGGTGGTCGGCTCGGAGTGGTACCAGGCCGACGACAAACTGCTGCGTGGCATGGTGCTGAACGGCTCGCGCAAGTATGCCGAGGAGAAGAAGATCACGCCGCGTACGCCCGAGCAGTGCAAGATTTGACGTGAGTCGCCCCGTGCCGCGAGGTGCGGGGCACCGCTTTCAGGAATCGACATGACTGCCGCCAACATCTTCCTCAACGTCAATAGCGTCGAGGTCATCTACAACCACGTGATCCTGGTGCTCAAGGGAGTTTCCTTCAACGTGCCGGAGGGCAGCATCGTCGCGCTGCTCGGCGGCAACGGGGCCGGCAAGACGACGACGCTGCGCGCGGTCAGCAATCTACTGCACGGCGAGCGCGGCGAGGTGACCAAGGGATCGATCGAACTCAAGGGCGAGCGTGTCGAGGCGCTGACCCCGGCCGATCTGGTCAAGCGCGGCGTCGTGCAGGTGATGGAGGGTCGGCACTGTTTCGGCCACCTGACCATCGAAGAAAATCTGTTGACCGGCGCCTACACCCGAACCGACGGCAAGGGCGCCGTCGCGGCGACGCTGGAAAAGGTCTACGACTACTTTCCGCGCCTCAAGACGCGGCGCACCGGCCAGGCTGCCTACACCTCGGGCGGCGAGCAGCAGATGTGCGCGATCGGTCGCGCGCTGATGGCCAACCCGAAGATGGTCCTGCTTGACGAGCCGTCGATGGGCCTGGCGCCGCAGATCGTCGAGGAGGTGTTCGAGATCGTCAAGGACCTCAACCAGCGCGAGAAGGTCACCGTCCTGCTGGCCGAGCAGAACACCGGCATCGCCCTGCGCTATGCCGACTTTGGCTACATTCTGGAAAACGGCCGGGTCGTCATGGAAGGTTCGGCCGAGGATCTGCGCAGCAATGAGGACGTCAAGGAGTTCTACCTCGGCCTGTCGTCCGCCGGGCGCAAGTCGTTCAAGGACGTCAAGCACTATCGTCGCCGCAAGCGCTGGCTCTCTTGAGGTTGCAGTGCGCCGTTCAGGGCGGCGTTGTCGCGGGGCTTGTTTGCAGGAAGCAAACGGCGCCCCGCTCCGCCTTGCCCCGAGCGGCTACTTTGCAACCCCCGGCGGCCGAATTGGAACGTGTTGCGGTCGACCGCGAAAAAACGGAGAAAACCGATGAGTTTCTACGACCCGCTCGAAACCCGTGACCCGGCCGAGCGCGAAGATGACCTGATGGACAAGCTGGCGCGCCAGGTCGCGCATGCCAAGGAAACGACGTCGCACTATTTTCACCTGCTGGCGGGGATCAATCCGTTCGAGGTGGTGACCCGCGACGCCCTGGCGCGACTGCCGCTGACGCGCAAGCGCGAACTGATGGAATTGCAGAAGAAATCGCCACCCTTCGGCGGGCTGAATTCGCTGCCGCGGCGCAACGCAAGTCGGGTGTTCGCTTCGCCGGGCCCGATCTACGAGATGCAGGGCAAGGATCTCGATCCCTGGCGCATGGCACGCGTGCTCTATGCCGCCGGTTTCCGCAACGGCGACCTGATCCACAACTGCTTCTCGTATCATTTGACGCCCGGTGCCTTCATCTTCGAGGGCGGGGCGCGCAAGCTCGGCTGTTCTGTGTTCCCCGGCGGCACCGGGCAGACTGAGCAACAGGTTCAGGCGATTGCCGATCTGAGGCCCGAAGGCTATGTCGGGACGCCATCGTTCCTGCGCATCATCGTCGAGAAAGCAGAAGAGATCGGCGCCGATGTCAGCTCGCTGAGCAAGGCCTGCGTCTCCGGTGAAGCCTTGCCCGGCGTGACCCGCGAGTGGCTGCGCGAGCGCGGCATCACGGTCCGCCAGTGCTATGCGACCGCCGACATCGGGGCGATAGCTTACGAGACCGAGGCCGAGGAAGGCCTGGTCGTCGAGGAGGAACTCCTGGTCGAGATCGTCCGCCCGGGCACCGGCGATCCGGTCGATCCGGGCGAAGTCGGCGAGGTCGTCGTCACGACCTTCAGCCCGGATTACCCGCTGATCCGCTTCGCCACCGGTGATCTGTCCGCCTTCATGCCCGGCCGCTCACCCTGCGGGCGCAGCAACGTCCGGCTCAAGGGCTGGATGGGGCGCGCCGATCAGACGACCAAGATCAAGGGCATGTTCGTCCATCCCGAGCAGGTTGCCGACCTGGCTCGGCGCCATCCGGAAATCCACTGCATGCGGCTGGTCGTCGACAATCCCGGCGGGCAGGATCGCATGGTCCTGCACTGCGAAATCGAAGCCGGCAGCGAGGCGCTCGACAAGGCGGTTGCGAGCAGTCTGCGCGAAGTCACCAAGCTGCGCGGCGACGTGGCCTTCTGTGCTCCCGGGGGCCTGGCGAACGACGGCAAGGTGATCGAGGATCGCCGCGTCTACTGATCCGGTCTTGCTGCCGATGCGTTTCGTCGCGGTCATTCTGGCGCTGGCGGCAGCAGGTGCCACGGCCGGCGCTGCCGAGCTGCGGCCTTCGGCAAGGCTGGTCGAGGCTGATCCCGAGGCCTGGCGGGCAGGCCGCTGCGTGATCTACAGGGAGAGCAATCCCGGCGTGGCCGATGCCGCGTTCTACGTCAAGGGCCGCATCGTGGCTGCGGACGTGCAGACTCGGCGCCTGTCGCTGTGTCCGCAGGTTTCGGGAAGGAGTATCGAGCAGTACACGCGCGAGGAATTCAACCGCCTGGTGCTGACTCATCCCTGCGTATCGTCCGACAATTACGCACGTGATGTGCAGTTGGCTATGATCCGCTTGTGCGTCGAGCGGTGGGAAACGCCGTTTGCACGGCGGGCCGCCAATGCCGGGCGGCTCTATCGTGGCATGTTCATCGACACGAACCTGAAAGAAGGCATGGAAATCGAACTCGAAGCCGATCTGCTCGGCGCCTGCGAAGAATGAGCCGGCCCGGACCGCTGGCCGGCATCCGCATTCTCGACCTCACCCGTCTGCTGCCGGGGCCGGTGGCCACGCTGCATCTGGCCGATCTCGGGGCCGAGGTCATCAAGATCGAAGACCCGCAAGTTGGCGACTATGCGCGCACGCTGGGCACCGGGCAGGGCGAGGACAGCGCTTACTTCCGGATGATCAACCGCAACAAGCAGGGCTTGCGGCTCGACTTGAAAACGGCGGGGGGCGTCGAAGTCTTCAAGCGTCTGGCCAGCGCTGCCGACGCGATTATCGAGAGCTTCCGGCCGGGGGTCATGGACAAACTCGGGGTCGGCTATGCCGTGATAGCCGCGCTCAATCCGAGGATCGCCTACTGTTCGATCAGCGGCTACGGGCAGGATGGCCCGTACAGGGATCTGGCCGGTCACGACATCAACTACCTCGGCTATGCCGGCGTCCTCGACCAGATCGGTTGCGAAGGCGGCAATCCGGCGCTGCCGAATTTCCAGATCGCCGACCTGCTCGGTGGGGCGCTGACCGCCGCGTTCGGCATCCTGGCGGCGATCGTCGAAGCGCAGCGTACCGGCAAGGGGCGGTACATCGATGTGTCGATGACTGACAGCGTTCTGGCGCACACCTATTTTGCGATGTCGCGCCTGAACGATAGCGGCCACTCGGTTGCCCGCGGCAGCGACCTGCTCTCGGGCGGATTTCCCTGCTACGGCGCCTATCGTTGTGCCGACGGCAAGCACATGGCGGTCGGCGCGCTGGAAGGCAAATTCTGGAAGATCTGCTGCGAGGTTCTCGACCACCCGGAATGGGTCAGGCGGCAATGGGACGCCAGCCTGCGCGCCGAGGTGGCGGCCGTCTTCGCATCGCGACCGAAAGACGAGTGGGCGAAGCTGTTTGCCGCGGTCGACTGCTGCGTAACGCCGATTCTGACTCCCGAGGAAGCCCTGAAGAACGAGCAGATCACCGCGCGCAGCATGGTGCTGCAGGAAGGCGGCCTGACCCAGTTCGCCCCGCCGCTGAAGATGTCCGACTTCGAATTTTCGATCCGTCAGGCAGCTCCCAGCGCGGGCCAGCACAATGCGGCAATCCTCGCCGCCGCCGGCTACAGCTCCGCCGAAATTGAACGGCTGACAGCCAGCGGCGTCCTCGGCTAAGCAAGTTCTGAAGCGTTTGTGGAGCAGAGAAGAGCGAGGCGTCCGGCCTGTCCCGAAGCTGCCCCGCTGTGTCAGGAATCAAAGGCGGACGCCAATTGCGATGTCTGGCTGGACCCGGCCAGAAGCGGCCTTGGCCAGTTGCACTCCGAACCGCTCAGTGGAACTCGATGAGAGTATGTAATCTGCAAACCTGTGGTTGCGCTGGTGTTGAGCCGCAGGTAAATTTCAGGTTGTCCGGTCGTCCGGTTGCGCGGGCCGGCAGCGAGATGAAAATAGGAGTAAATCCCTCAATGCCATGCGCAACAAGCGGTTCGGACAGCGCCCTGAATTCGAGGTTGTTGAACAGCGACGGAACAATTGGACACTTTTGACATCTATGACACCTTGGGCCGCACCAGTCGGGACGCGGACGCATAGTAAGCAACCTCGGATTTACCCCTCACACGGAGAAAGACAATGCAGGGAAGCAGTCGAAACTACCTATTTACGGCAGTGGCCGCCATCGTTTTATTCGCCTCAGGTGGAGCCTTCGGGCAGGCGCCTGCCAAAGCGCCGGTGAAACCTCAGTTCAAGTTCTCGACCCCCATCGCTCCGGGCGTCGCCGTTCCGGACAAGATCGAAAGCTCCATCGGCACCCTGAATCTGACCCACGGCTATCCCAAGGCCGACACCGTCGAGAAGATCTATGACAACCTCGATCGTTCGCGCGCCCTGCAGGCTTACCTCATGGCGATTCCGATCGTGAATCAGGCGGGCATGCGCGACTCGCTCAGCAAATTCGGGCCGGCCAACCAGACCGACGTCATCTGGGAAGACCTCGTCGATGCCCGCACGGTGGAACTCACGGCGAACGACAACACCATCTACAACTTCATCTGGCTCGACACGAAGAAAGGTCCGCTGGTTGTGGAGATTCCGCCCGAGGTCCTGGGGGCGGTGAACGATTTCTGGTATCGCTGGGTCGCCGATGTGGGCCTCACCGGCGAGGACCGGGGCAAAGGTGGCAAGTACCTCTTTCTCCCGCCCGGGTACAAGGGTGAGATCCCTGCAGGTTATGTGGTCGTTCGGCCGAGCACGTTTGGCAACTGGCTTTTCTTTCGCGCCTTCCTCGTCGATGGCGCCACGAAGCCCGGCGTCGAGTTGGTCAAGAAGCACCTGAAGATCTATCAACTCTCGGAGGCCGCGAATCCTCCGGCGATCAAGTTCGCCAATGCCTCGGGCGTTCCCGCAAACTTTGTCGCCCCTGGCGACTACGCATTCTGGGAGCTTTTGAATCAGGTCATCCAGGAAGAACCCTCCGAAGGCAGTGATCCGACAACGCTTGGCCTCTTTGCCTCCATCGGCATTGTCAAAGGCCAGCCTTTCGCGCCCGACCAACGGATGAAGAAGATCCTCACGGATGCGGCAAACATCGGCGCCGTGACAGCGCGCACCATCGCCTTCAAGGTGCGCTCGAAAGATGCCTACTTCTTCCCGGACAGCGCCTGGCGCCTGCCGTTCTTCGGCGGCTACAAGTTCGAGAGCGCGCCCGGCGTGACGAACATGGACGGCTACATCTTCTACTACTATTTTGCCACCGGCGTTACCCCGGCCATGGAAATGAAGATGGTCGGCAAGGGGTCGCAGTATCCGTGGGCAGTTCAGGATTCGAAGGGCAACCCGTTCGACGGCGGCAAGACCTACAAGATGCGCCTCCCGCCCAACGTACCGGTCAAGGACTTCTGGTCGGTCATCGTCTATGACAACCAGACGCGCTCGATGGTCCAGACGGATCAGAAGGCTCCGAGCGTGAGCAGCCAGAACAAGGCGCTGAAGACGAATGCAGACGGGTCAGTGGATGTCTATTTTGGTCCGCGTGCGCCGAAAGGACTCGAGAACAACTGGGTACAGACGATTCCCGGCCAGGGGTGGTTCATGATCCTGCGACTCTACGGGCCACTCGAACCGTGGTTCGACAAGACCTGGAAGCCGGGGGAGATCGAGCTTCAGCCGTAACTCGTGAGGAGAGCGCAAGCGTGGCAGCGTGCAATGCGCTGCCCAACAACTGGTTGCAGCGGATGGTTCTGGCGCCCCGCCGCTGTACCGGGGCGTTGAACGACGGCTTTCGAAAAGCCTAAGCGTCCGCGAGGGGTCGCGAGCGTACTTATGCGATGCGACGTGTGCATCGCGAAACCCCGCGTACCGTCGCGCCAGTGCCGACATTTCGGCGCACAATCGCCGTTACTTCGTTAGGTAAAGGAAGCAAGGTGAGAGTCCTCGCAATTGTGGCCGCGGTATCAGGCCTCCTACTTGCCGCAGGAGCTTTCCTGTTCTGGGCTGCCAACGGTCTGCCATATCAGGATGCTACTGCCGAGTTGCTTAGAAGCCAGCGCGAGCTAGCCGTACAGCTCGAGCTCGTCATGCTGCTTGGTATGGCCTCACCATTGCGGGCAGCTTCTACCGGTGGCGCAGTCGGTGCCGAGGCGAAGGGTGATTTGGCCGCTTAGTTCCAGGCGTTGAACGTCTTCTTTACTGCCGCTCCTAGCTCCGCTTAGGGTCGATTCAAGCCTTTCAGGCCTTGGCCCGCCCAAACAGCCCTCTCACCGCCTCCTGCAAATCCGCCGGCAGGACGACGACCTTGGCGTTGTCCTTCTCACCCATGCGCTCGAGGGCGTGGATGTATTTTTCGCCGAGCATGTAGGACATCGGCCCGGTCTGGTCGCCGATGGCGGCGGTGATGCGGCGGATTGCCTCGGCCGAAGCTTCGGCGAGCATGACCTGCGAATTGGCGTCGCGTTTGGCCGACTCCAGCCGCGCCTCGGCTTCGAGGATGGCCGCCTGCTTGGCGCCTTCGGCGCGGATGACCACGGCCTTGCGCTCGCGTTCGGCGGCGGCCTGCATTTCCATGGCTTTCTGCATTGATTGCGAGGGCTTGATGTCCTGGATTTCGACCGATTTGACGGTCAAACCCCAATCAACTGCCTCATCGGCGATGCTCTCGCGCAGCCTGGCCTTGATCTTGTCACGCGAGGAAAGCGCTTCATCGAGTTCCATCTCGCCGACGATCGAGCGCAGCGTCGTCATGATCAGGTTGCGGATCGCCTCGGAAAAATCGGTAATGCCATAGACCGCCTTGACCGGATCGGTGACCTTGATGAAGGCGATGGCGTTGGTCAGGATGACCGCGTTGTCGCGGGTGATCACTTCCTGTTCATGGACGTCGAGGATGATGTCCTTGGTCACCAGCTGGTAGGCAACCTTGTCGAGGTAGGGGATGACAATGTTGAGGCCGGGCGTCAGTGTGCTGTGGTACTTGCCGAGGCGTTCGACGATCCATTCCATTCCTTGTGGCACCAGACGCACGCCCTTGGCGATGGTGACGGCAACAAAGACCAGCAGGGCCAGCACGACGATAAATCCAGCGCTCATATCCATTTCCCCGACCTCTTCAAGTCTTGCCAACCTTCAGAAAACTGCCTTCCACTGCCACCACCGTGACCCGCTCGCCGGCGGCGATTGCCGAATCGGCCAGACAGACCCATTCCTCCGAGCCGAGCACTGGCCGCTGGAAGCGCACCTTGCCGCGCTCGAAGGGGGCGACGGCGTTGACCAGCAGGCCGATTTCGCCGATCACTTCGCCGTCTGCCATGCCGATCCGTGTCTTGTGGAAACTTCGCTTGAAGACGCTGAACCAGAGAATGACCATGGCCAGCGACGCCAGTGTCCATGTCGCCAGTTGCGCGGTCAGCGAAAGGTCGGGCATGACCAGCATCAGCAGGCCGACCAGGATGGCTCCGAGCCCGAACCAGACGATGAAGAACGACGGAATCGCCAGTTCGGCGAGGATCAGCGCGATGCCGCCGACCACCCAAGTCCACCATTCGGGATTCATTTGTTTTTCCTCATGTTGACGAGTATTTCGGGTTTGCCGGGCAAGGTCAAGCGGGCCCGCGGCTTTCCCCGCTTGGGAAGCCGCCCGGCAGGCCATAGAATGCCGCGATGCATACCGCGCTGCTCCTCATCCCCGACTTTGCCCTGATCCTGCTCGGCACCGCCATCCGGCGCTGGATGCACCTTGGCGATCACTTCTGGAGCGGCGTCGAGAAGCTGGTCTATTTCATCCTTTTCCCGGCGCTGCTGATCAACGCGATCGTCAAGACCCGCCTTGACCTCGGCGCGGCGCTGCCGCTGCTGGCAACCGCCTTCGCTGCGATGCTTGGCGGGATGCTGCTGGGGTTGCTGGTGAAGCCGGTTACCAGATTGCCGGCGCTGACCTTCGCCTCGCTGTTCCAGTGCGGCTACCGCTTCAACTCCTACATCGCGCTGGCGGTGGCCGGCATGCTTTTCGGCTCGCCGGGGATCGCCACCATGGGTCTGATCGTCGGCGCCGCCGTGCCGCTGGCCAACCTGGTGTCGGTTTGGATGCTCGCTCGGCATGGCGAGGTCGGCCTGTGGCGGGAAGTGGCGCGCAATCCGCTGATCTGGGGGACGGCGGCGGGCTTCATCCTGAACCTTGCCGGCTTCGTGCCGCCGGCGCCGCTGCAGGCGTTTCTCGGGCGCCTGGCCGACGCGTCGATTGCCCTTGGCCTGATCACCGTCGGTGCTGCCCTGCGTCTGGAGGGAACGCCGGGGGTGCGCGGGATTTCGCTCTGGCTGCTGGCGGTCAAGCTGCTGGCACTGCCGCTGATAGCGGCGGTCGTCGGCCGGCTCCTGGGGCTGGAAGGGTTGAATTATCAGGTGGTTGTGCTGTTTGCCGCGCTGCCGACGGCCTCGTCGGCGTATATTCTGGCGATGCGCATGGGCGGCGATGGGCGCAGCGTCGCTTGGCTGATTTCGGCGACGACGCTCGGATCGATGCTCACGCTGCCGCTGTGGGCAGCCTGGCTGATGCGCTAGGAGGACTTGCGGTCTTGGTCGGCCGGCTTGGCGGCGGGCTTTTCCGCGCTGGCTGCCTGCGCGGCCGCTTCGGCAGCTTGCTGCATGTGGTCACGCATCTGCTGCATCATCTGCCAAGGCCACATCGCGGCGCCGGAAAAGGCATTTTTTTCGGGGTCGACCGCACTTGGCGGGACGGCCGCTTCGGGGGCAGCAGACTCCGGCGTGGCTTTCGGTGTCATCGACCGGGCGGATTCGGATGCCAGCTTGCCCATGGTCTGGACCGCATCGAGTGTTGTCCGCTGCATTTCAAGTCCCTGAATGGTCATCTGCAGCATCGAGAGATTCATGCGCAGCCAGCCTTCGACTGCCTTCATGTCCTTGATCCTCTTGTCGAGTTCGTCGACGTCGAAAGTCGGCGTCACCATGCCCGGCATCGATATGCCCATGCCGCTCCACATGCTGCGCACGAAAGCCAGAGGGTCGTTCAGGTTGGGGGTGTCGTTGGACATGTCTCTCTCCGAGGCAAAGGCGTCCGGACATCTTAAACCACTTCCGGGCCGCAGGTGATAAATTGGCGACCGACGAATGACAGGGGGCGGAATGCTCAAGCTTCTGGTGATTGAAGACCACGCGCTGGTCCGCGAAGGACTGGTGCGTTTGCTGGCCCAGTTGGGCGACGGTGTCGTGATGCGCGAACGGGCGGATTTCGAATCGGCGCTGACAGTGCTTGAGAGCGAGGACGAGTTCGACCTGATTCTGCTCGATCTTGCACTGCCGGGGGTCGACGGCTTCGTCGGGCTCGACATTCTGCGCCGGCGGTTCCCGACAGTTCCCGTTGTTGTCGTGTCGGCATTCGATGACCCGCCGACCGTACGCCGCGTCATGCATCTCGGCGCGTCAGGATTCATCCCCAAGTCGTTTTCCGGCCAGGAAGTGCTGGACGCTGTGCGCCGGGTGTTGGCTGGAGACCTTTTCCATCCACCGGGTACCCACAGCGGGGCGCGGCTCGATGATGCGATCCCGCTGCCACCATCCGGAGCCGGCATCAGCCCCGGTGAATTGGGGCTCACGGATCGCCAGACGCAGGTGCTCGCACTCATGGTCCGCGGTCACTCGAATCGCGATATCGCGGAGCGGCTTGGACTTTCCGAAGGAACTGTCAAGATCCACGTGACAGCGATCTTCAAGGCACTGGGCGTTGGCAGTCGCACCCAGGCCCTGGTCGCCGTGACGCGCTACGGCATCGATTTCGGCCAAGCCCTCTGAAGTTGGCCGAGCAGCGCCCGCAATTTTGCAGGCTGGATCGGCAGCGACAGCCGGTAGGTGTTTGGCGGCAGGAGAACCTCCGGTGCGTCGTCAAGCGCGACGATCGGGGTGGTCGCCGGATAGGTCGCACGCAATGTCTCAGCAATGCTGGCCAGCGCAATGACTATCAGCGGTCGGCGGCTTTCGGGTGGGCGGCCGGCGGCATCCGGATCATGGCTGACCTCGTAGTGCCAGTTCCCGGCCAGCGCAATGCTCGCCTGGAGATACGGGCCCGCACCGACGACGTGAATGGCTGCGCTGCTCTCCGATGATTCGGGAAGGCTGGCTGCAGTCGATGGCGTAGCGATCCGGACTTGCAATCCGAAGGTGCTTCCGCGGCCGCTTGCCGAGCGCACACTGACCTCGATACCCAGTGCCCTGGCCAGGCGGTCGACGATTGCGAGACCCAGGCCAAGTCCCCGGTCAGGATCGCGCGCCTGGTTTCCGACCTGGTAGAACTCGGTAAAAATCGCTTCGTGATGTTCGCTGGCGATGCCGGGACCGTTATCCCGTACCTCGATCAGCGCATTCTCGCCGCGCCGGCGCACACCGACGAAAATGCAGCCGCCGGGAGCGGTGTGGCGCAGCGCATTGGTGATCAGGTTGGACAGGATGCGTTCGAGCAGAGCCAGGTCGGATTCAACCCAGAGTCCGGTCGGTCTGAAAATGAGGGCCTGTTGACGGTCGACCGCAACCGCCCGGAACGATGCTGCCAGCCGCTCGAGCATTGGGTTCAGCGCAAAGCCACGAATCTCTGGCCTGATCCCGGCGACGTCGAGGCGCGATATGTCAAGCAGCGAATCGAATAAGTCTCCGAGCATGCCCGCTGAAATGGATATCTGGTCGGACAGCCGCGGCAGGTCGCCGGCATTCCCGCTCCGTACCTGGCGCTGCAGGTCGGCGGCGAAGAGTGTCAGGGCATGCAGGGGCTGGCGCAGATCGTGGCTGGCCGCGGCCAGAAAACGGCTCTTGGCGTGGCTGGACTGCTCAGCCTGGTCCCTCTGCAGCGACAACTCGGCGGTGGCAGCCTGCACCCGTTGCTCAAGCTGGTCGCGACTGCTTGCCAGTTCGTCGGTCAGCGCCTGCATTCCGCGAACCTGGCGGCGCACCAGCAGCGCGCCGGCAAGCAGGACCAGGATGACGATGGAGGCGAGTGTTCCCACTTGTGTCAGGTGGCTGCGCCACGAAGCCAGCGCGCTGGCTTCGGGAAGGACGGTGAGCACGTTCAGGTCGGCGAAGTCCGGAACCGGCGACACTGAAGCGATCAGTCCGTTGCCGCGGGCGAACCCGGAGGCGGGCAGCCAGTCGCGCAGTCGGCCGCCATAGAGCGCGTCAACCGCGAAGGCGCCGACGATCGCCGATTGCTTGCTGAGCTCGGTCGGCCGGCAGGAGGCGACAACCTGCCCGCGAGCATTGATAATGACGGATTCAAAATCCTCGGCCAGACGGTTCGACCAGCAATGGTCGGAAAAATACGCTGGCTCGACGGCGGCAAGAACGACGCCCGCGAAGTTGCGGCTGGCATCGTCGATGCGCCGTGCCAGAGCGTAAGTGTAGCGGCCGGAAATGCGACCGATGAAGGGGCCGAAACTGGTCTTGGAAGTTCCCTGTTCGAGCGCGATGAAATAGGGCCGGTCACGCACATTGATGCGCTGCGGCGGAAAAAACGTCGAGATGAAGCGTTGCTCGCCGCTACGGTCGAAGATGACCAGATCGCGCAACTGCGGCAGGGAGCGGGTATGACGCTCGGCAACATAAGTCCAGCCGCGGCGGGCTTCCCAGGTGAGCCAGTCCTGATGATGGTCTGACAGGTCGGTCGCGATCTCGCGCAGCAGGATGTCGATGGCTCCGTAGGTGCGCCCCGTGTGTTCGCCCATCATGATGCCGAAGTGTTCAGTCCGCGCGACGCCGAGGTCCAGTTCGCGTTCGCGCGACAGGAGCAGGTCGCCGACAACAAAGGCGACCACGGCGAGCGTGCTGGCCAGCGCGACGATCAGGGCCAGCAAGTCGGGGCGACGACGAATCATCCTGGCGCCTGATAGAAGAACCAAGCAAGCGGGATGATGGCGGCGTGCACGATGCGCCATGGCCATGGTTGCCGGGACAGCGTGGCAAAGGCGAAAGCGACGCTGCCAATGGCGAGACAGGTTTCCCGCCACGGCATGGCCTCGTCTGCCCAGCCGAAGTAAGGCCAGGCGAGCGAGAGCACCAGGATGATGGCCGCCCCTTGCAGGGCAAGTTGACGATAGGGGGTTGGTGGCATCCTGGGAATTCTATGCCATCAACGCCCGGGTAATATCTTTCCCGGGTTGAGCAGGTTTTGTGGGTCGAGCGCGGTTTTCAGTGCCCGCATGATGTCGACCGCAACCGCGCCATGCTCGGGCACCAGGTATTTGCGCTTTCCGAGTCCGATGCCGTGTTCGCCGGTGCACGTGCCCTCCATCGCAATGGCGCGTTCGACCACGCGTTCGCTGATCCAGGCGGCTTCCGCCATGTCCCGCGGGTTGTCGCGGTCGACCAGCACGACAAGGTGAAAATTACCGTCGCCGACGTGGCCGAAGAGGGCGATCGGGATATTGACCCGGACGATGTCCTCGTTGGTTGCGGCGATGCATTCGGCGAGGCGCGAGATTGGCACGCAGACATCGGTCGGGAAGCAGCGGCAACCCGGTTTCAGTTGCAGGCAGGCGAAGTAGGCGTCGTGCCGTGCCTGCCAAAGCCGGCTGCGGTCTTCCGGGCGGGTTGCCCAGGCGAAGTGGGTGCCGCCGAGTTCGCCGGCGATGGCCTGAACGGTTTGTGCCTGCTCGTTGACGCCGGTGGGGCTGCCGTGGAACTCGAAGAACAGGGTCGGCGCCTCGGCCAGCGTCGTCTTGCTGAACAAGTTGATCGCGCGCAGCGACAGCGCGTCGAGCAGTTCGATGCGCGCCATCGGCACGCCGAGCTGTATGGTCTGGATCACCGTCTGTACCGCCGAGTCGATGCTCGGGAAGGTGCATACCGCCGCCGAAATGGCCTCGGGGATCGGGTAGAGTTTGAGCGTCAGTTCGGTCATGATGCCGAGCGTGCCTTCCGAGCCGACCAGCAGGCGGGTCAGATCGTAGCCGGCCGAAGACTTGCGGGCGCGGCCGCCGGTCTTCATGACGCGGCCGTCGGCGAGCACCGTGGTCGTCGCCAGCACATTGTCGCGCATCGTCCCGTAGCGCACGGCGTTGGTCCCCGAAGCACGGGTCGCCGCCATGCCGCCGAGAGTCGCGTCGGCGCCGGGGTCGATGGGGAAGAAGAGGCCGCTGCCCTTGAGCGCGTCGTTCAACTGCTTGCGCGTGACGCCGGCCTCGACCACGGCGTCGCCGTCGTCGGCATGGATGGCAACGATGCGATTCATGCCCGACAGGTCGAGCGAGATGCCGCCCGAGGGCGCCAGCACGTGCCCTTCGACCGAACTGCCGACGCCGTAGGCAATCACCGGTACGCCATGCTGCGCACACAGCCCGATTACGAGCACGACTTCGCCGGTGCTGTGTGCCATGACGATGCCGTCGGGCAGCGCCGGCTCATGGACCGATTCGTCGCGACCATGTTGCAGGCGTATCGAATCGCCGCAGGAGAAGCGCTGGCCAAAATGGTCGGCGAGCTTCCGCCGGACGGGATCCGGCAGGTCCGCGGCGCGATTTGGACTACTCACGGGAGAGGGGAGGGGCGGCATTGATGAAAGCGTCGTCCACCACCTTGCCTGTCAGCCGTCGGAAAAAGAGCAGCGATTCGTAAGTCTCGATGTGTGACGGATTGACCGCGATGCAGCGTGTCGGAGGCGTACCAACGATGCTCGTAAATCCGCTTCATCTGAGGGAATGGAGTCATCTCTCCGCTCCTGTGCAATGCCCAATTTTTCGCGATCACCGATAGCGCTTCCCGGGCGGAAAGCGCCGAAGAAACCACCTCACCGCCTGATGGGTGATGCCCTTCAACAACTGAATTTGCCGAATTGCGAACGCCTAAATCCCGTCCTTCCCTGACGGTCATCATAGCACCTTGTTATTGACAGGATGCCCACGCCTCCGGACAATCACCCGTCGCACTTTTTTCTTTCCACACAAGTCAGGAGACATACCGATGCAAGCCAAGCTTTCCGTAGTTGCCCTCTCCGTCGCCGCTGCCCTCGCCATGGGTGCCTGTGGCAAGAAAGAAGAGCCGAAGCCGGCTGCGGCACCCGCCGCCCCGGCCGCGCCGGCCGCCGCCGCCCCGGCCCAGAAGCCGGAAATCATCGTCAAGCTCGGACATGCCGCGCCGATGACTGGCCCGCAGGCTCACCTGGGCAAAGACAACGAGAACGGCGCTGTTCTGGCCATTGAAGAACTCAACGCCAAGGGCCTCGAAATCGGCGGCGCCAAGATCAAGTTCGAACTGCTGCCGGAAGACGACCAGGCCGATCCCAAGCAGGGCTCGATCGTTGCTCAGAAGCTGGTCGACGCCAAGGTCAATGGCGTCATCGGCCATCTGAACTCCGGCACAACGATTCCGGCCTCCAAGCTGTACTCCGATGCTGGCATTCCGCAGATCTCCGGTTCCGCGACCAATCCGAAATACACGCAGCAGGGCTTCAAGACAGCTTTCCGCGTGATGGCCAACGACGTCCAGCAAGGCAAGCGCCTCGGCGAGTTCGCCGCCAAGCAGGGCGCCAAGAGCGTTGCCATCGTCGATGACCGTTCCGCCTATGGCCAAGGTCTCGCCGACGAGTTCCGCAAGGCTGCCGAAGCGGCCGGCATCAAGGTCGTTGCAACCGAGTACACCAACGACAAGGCGACCGACTTCAAGGCGATCCTGACGAAGATCAAGTCCACCAAGCCGGACCTCATCTTCTTCGGCGGCATGGATGCGCAAGGCGGTCCGATGGCCAAGCAGATGAAGGATCTCGGCATCAAGGCCAAGTTCCTTGGCGGCGACGGGGTCTGTACGCCGGAATTCATGAAGCTGGGTGGTGTGGCTACAGAAGGCCAATACTGCTCGTTGCCTGGCGTGCCGCTCGAGAAGCTGGCCAAGGGTCCCGAATTCAAGGACAAGTTCAACAAGAAGTTCGGTGTCGATATCCAGCTCTACGCACCGTATGTTTACGATGCCGTGATGGTAATGGTCGATTCCATGCAGCGCGCCAATTCAGTCGAGCCGGGCAAGTATCTGCCGGAAGTCGGCAAGAGCAAGTATGACGGCGTGACTGGCGTCATAGAGTTCGACGAGGTTGGCGATGTCAAGGGCGGGGCGATCTCCATGTATCGGTACAAGGGTGGCAAGCTCGAGTATGTCGAGACCCTGGGTGGTGGCATGATGGCAGCAGTCAAGGATGCTGCTCAGGCTACCGGTGATTCAGCCAAAACGGCGGCTACTGCAGTTGCCGACGCCGGCAAGGATGTCGCTAAGGAGGCAACCAAGGTTGGTGGCGAGGTCAAGGAAGCAGCCAAAGCCGGCGCCGAGGCGGTGAAGGGTGCCGTCGAGAAGAAGTAACACACTTTCAGGCTGGTCGAAACGGCACCGCAAGGTGCCGTTTCTTCATGCTGCGGTCAACTACACATAATGGATATTTTCCTCCAGCAGATCATCAACGGTCTCGTTCAGGGCAGCATCTATGCCTTGGTCGCGCTGGGTTACACGATGGTGTACGGCATCATGGGGCTGATCAATTTCGCTCATGGTGAAGTGGTTATGATCGGCACGCTGGTCACCATTACCGTCACCAGTCTGCTGATCAAGGCTGGCGTGCCGCTGGCGGTCGCCGGCCTGGCGGGCCTTGGTGCTTCAGTGCTGGCCTGCATGGCGATCGGCTGGGGTCTGGAGCGTGTCGCCTACCGGCCACTGCGCAATGCGCCCCGTCTTACTCCGCTGATCACGGCGATCGGCATGTCGATCGTGCTGCAGAACATCGCCATGATCGTCTGGGGGCGCAACTACATGACTTTTCCACCGCTGTTGCCCAAGGTGGATTACGAGTTCGCCGGCGCCAACTTCACGGCGGTGCAGGTGATGATCGTCGTCGTCTCCGGCCTGACCATGAGCGGCCTTGTCCTCCTCGTCTATCGCACCAAACTGGGCATGGCGATGCGCGCCACCGCGCAGAACCCGCAAGTGGCGAATCTGATGGGGGTCAACAGCAATCGCGTGATCTCCGCGGCCTTCGTCATCGGCTCGGCGCTCGCGGCGCTGGCAGGGGTCATGGTCGGCACCTATTACGAAATCGCGCATTACCAGATGGGGTTCATGCTCGGCCTGAAGGCGTTCACCGCCGCCGTGCTCGGTGGCATCGGCAACCTTGCCGGAGCGATGGCCGGCGGCATTCTGCTCGGCATCATCGAGGCGCTGGGGGCGGGCTACATCGGCGACCTGACTGGCGGCTTCCTTGGCAGCCATTACCAGGACATCTTCGCCTTCGTCGTGCTGATTGTCGTGTTGATGTTCAAGCCCTCCGGGCTATTCGGCGAAAAGACTGGTGAGCGGGCATGAGCAAGTGGCTCGGTCCGCGCTCCGCAACCGGCATCCTGCTGATCGCTGTGGCGCTGATTGCACTGCCCTTTGTGGCGGCGCTAGGTGGTCAGGCCTGGGTGCGGATTGTCAATTTCGCCATTCTCTATATTTTCCTGGCGCTTGGCCTGAATATTGTCGTCGGCTTCGCCGGGCTGCTCGATCTTGGCTACATCGCGTTCTATGCGGTTGGCGCCTATGCCTACGCGCTGCTGGCGAGTCCGCATTTCGGGCTGCACTGGCCGTTCTGGGCGATCCTGCCGATTGGCGCGCTCATTGCCTGCTTCTTCGGCGTCCTGCTCGGCTCGCCAACGCTCAAGCTGCGTGGCGACTATCTGGCCATTGTCACCCTCGGATTCGGCGAAATCGTGCGCATTTTCCTCAACAATCTCAACGCGCCGATCAATGTCACCAACGGCCCGCAGGGAATCACCCTGATCGACCCGGTGGCGATCGGGGAATTCAGGTTTTCCGGCACCAGCCAGATTCTGGGCATTTCTCTGAGTGGACCGCAGAAGTACTACTTTCTGCTGGTCGCCCTGGCGATCTTCGTCATCATCATCAACCTGAGGCTGCAGCATTCGCGGATCGGCCGCGCCTGGCAGGCGATACGCGAAGATGAGATCGCCGCCAAGGCGGTTGGCATCAATACCCGCAACATCAAGCTCCTCGCCTTCGCCATGGGCGCCAGCTTCGGCGGCATTGCCGGCGGCATCTTCTCGGCGATGCAGGGCTTCGTGTCCCCGGAGAGCTTTTCGCTGATTGAGTCGATCATGATCCTCGCCATGGTCGTCCTCGGCGGTATGGGGCATATCCCTGGCGTCATTCTCGGCGCGGTGTTGCTGACCATCCTGCCGGAGGTCTTGCGCTACGGCGTTGGGCCGCTGCAGGTGGCGGTTTTCGGCAAGATGCTGATCGATCCGGAAAGCCTTCGCATGCTGATTTTCGGTCTGGCGCTGGTGCTGGTCATGCGCTTCAAGCCGGCAGGTCTGTGGCCGTCGCCCGAGCGCAAGCGTGAATTGCAGGGCGACGCGTGATGGCCGAGGTGTTGCTGGAAGCCTGCGCGGTGGCCAAGCATTTCGGCGGTGTCAAGGCGCTGCGCGACGTTTCGCTGACCATCCGCAAAGGCGAGATCTACGGGCTGATCGGCCCCAACGGTGCCGGCAAGACGACCTTTTTCAACTGCATGACGGGACTCTATGTTCCAGATGGTGGCGGTTTCACCTTCGCCGGCGCAACGCTGCGTGCTGATGAGCCGCACAGGGCCGCCGAGTCCGGCATTGCCCGAACTTTCCAGAATATCCGGCTGTTCGCCAACATGACGGCGCTGGAAAACGTCATGGTCGGTCGTCACGTGCGGACCAGCGCTGGCGTCATCGGTGCCATGCTCCAGAATGCGGCGACCCGGGCCGAGGAAATGGCGATTCGCCAGCGTGCCATCGAATTGCTGCACTACGTCCGCATCGAGGACCGCGCCGACGATCTGGCGATGAATCTGTCCTACGGCGATCAGCGCCGCCTGGAGATTGCCCGCGCCCTGGCCACCGAACCCACGCTGCTTTGCCTCGATGAGCCTGCCGCCGGCATGAATGCCACGGAAACCGCCGAGTTGCGTGAGCTGATTGACGGGATCCGCCGCGATGGCACGACTGTCCTGCTGATCGAGCACGATGTCAAACTGGTCATGGGTCTTTGTGACCGGGTGGCGGTGCTGGACTATGGCGCCCTCGTGATCGAGGATGTTCCGGCCGTAGTACAGAAAGATCAACGCGTCATCGAGGCTTATCTGGGTGCTTGAAGTAACCGGACTCCACGTCGCCTATGGCGGCATTCAGGCGGTGCGCAACGTCACCTTCCACGTCAACGAAGGTGAAACCGTTGCCCTGATCGGCGCCAACGGCGCCGGCAAAACCAGCACACTGAAAGCGATTTCGCGGGTCATCGATTCGACAGGCGGGGATATCCACTTTCGGAGCGAGAAGATCACGCGCATCGCCTCGCACGACATCATCCGCAAGGGCATTGCGATGGTGCCCGAAGGGCGTGGCGTCTTTCCGCGGCTCACAGTTGCCGAGAATCTCGCCATGGGCGCTTTCGTACGCAACGACAAGGCGGCAATCGCTGGCGATCTCGAACACGTCTACGGGCATTTTCCGCGTCTCAAGGAGCGCGCGGCGCAGCTCGCCGGGACGCTTTCAGGAGGGGAACAGCAGATGCTGGCCATTGGCCGTGCCCTGATGAGCCGGCCAAAGCTCCTGCTGCTCGACGAACCGTCGATGGGTCTGGCCCCGCTTATGGTCCAGAAGATTTTTGAGGTCGTCCGCGCCGTCGCCGCGCAAGGCATGACCATCCTGCTCATCGAGCAGAATGCCAAGCTGGCGCTGCAGACCAGCCAGCGCGGCTATGTCATGGAAAGCGGCGAGATCACTCTCAACGGCGAGGCGGCGGAACTTCTCGATGATCCCAAGGTGCGTGCTGCCTATCTTGGCGAGTGAGTGGCGAGCGCTTGCGGTGCGCGACGAGAAGCCGACGATCGACTGTCAGTTGTCAGAAATCGAGATCAAATACCAGCGCGCAATGATCCGATACGTTGTTTATGAAGTCGTCACGCCGGGCGCCTGAAAGTTGCTGCCAGCCACTGACGGCGACCTGGTATTCCACTCCATCAGCCCTGGTTCCCAGGGTCTTGACCCCAAGACCATTGCTTGCAAGGACGTGGTCGAGATCGGACTCGAGCGTGCCATTGCTGAAGGTCAGCGAAT
Organism: Candidatus Dechloromonas phosphorivorans; assembly: GCA_016714975.1. Taxonomy (GTDB): domain Bacteria; phylum Pseudomonadota; class Gammaproteobacteria; order Burkholderiales; family Rhodocyclaceae; genus Azonexus; species Azonexus phosphoriphilus. The sequence goes on from JADKBR010000005.1 coordinate 126,262, forward strand.
GCTCCTTCGCAAGTAGCGTCATGCTTGCCTTGCTGCCGGCGCCGCCGAGGACTTCGATTTCACGCGCGGCGGCCACCGCCAGGTTTTTCTTGGCGGGCCTCGGGAAATAGAGACCCATGGTATTGAAGTCACCGGTGACGACAAGATGACCGGTCTCTGCCATCTTGTCGATCGTGGCCTTCATGCTCCAGACTTTGTCGAACATCTCCGAGCGATTACCGAAAGCCGCCGCATCCGTTCCGCTGTCGGTATGGAGGAAAAGAAGATTCAGATAGACGGAATCCCTGTAGAGGGTCAGGCAGGCGCCGGGACGGAGGCTCGGGTTGTACGCCTTGAATTCGCGCTTCTGAACGAACGTCGCCTGATACCTGCTGCTGCCCTTGTAGCCAACGAGAATCTCTTGCACCTCGGGCCCATCGGTCAGGTGGAATGAATAGTTCGCAAAGTGATTCCGCATCAGCTCGAGGACGCCAAGGTTTTCAACCTCGTAAAGCGCGAAGACATCCGGGTCATGCCCCTTGATGTGATCGGCGACCGCTTTGACCCTGCCGCCACTGCGGAAATGCTCGACGTTCCAACTCAGTACCCTTAGCGCCATAGTTCACCCTCAATAAAATCGACCCGGCGAAAACGGCTTCGGCTCTTGAACCGCTCAATGCCATCCGGGACAGAATACGCCATTATCGCTGCCAGCGGCGGATGGCGGTCACCACAAGGCGCGCTTGTCCTGGGTGCTCCGCACCCGCACCCGGCGATCATGCCTGGATCGTGATTGCCGCGGTCGGGCATGGCGCGACGCAGGCGCCGCAGCCGGTGCATGTGTCCTTGTCGATGGTGGGAATCGGGGTGCCACCCTGGCGGGGGGCGAAGCGAATGGCGCGCACAGCGCAGAAATCGCCGCAGACCCGGCATTCGATACCGTGCCGCGGCAGGCAGGCATCGCTGACGAGCGCCTTGCAGGGCCAGGCTGGCAGACCTTCGCAGCGGACCAGCGCCAACGGCTGGCAGGCGGCGGCGCATTCGCCGCAGAAGGAGCATTCGCGCTGGCTGAAATCAACAGTGGGGAATCCGCCGTCGCCAGGCACCAGAATTCTCTGTGGGCACGCCGTCAGGCAATCGCCGCAGCGGGTGCAGCGGTCGATGAATGTCGATTCGGGCGAGGCCCAAGGCGGCCGCATTTCGGCCCTGGGGCGGGGTCGACCGCGAAGGAAGCCGCGGCGGCTGGCATCGATCATCCCGGCGGGCCTACTTTCCCTGCTTCATCTTGTCGATGCCGCTGCGCAGCATCTGGTCGAGTTCCGAACCGGGTTCGACCTGCGGCAGCAAGGCTTCCCAGTAAGCGATGCCCTTCCTGTTGTCGCCGGCTCCCATGGCGGCGGCGCCGGCCAGGAAAAGCGAGTGCGGGTGTTGCGGGTCGATCTTCAGGGCGCGTGCGATGAGCTGGCTCGGCTTGCCCTTGAGCCCGTTGCCGCTCGCCATGGCGATCGTCTCGGCGTAGCTGGCGAGCAGCTCGGGATCGTCGTCGATGACCTTCTCCGCCTTGGCGTAAGCTGCGGCAGCCTCTTCGTAGCGGCCCATCGTCTTGTACGAACGCGCCAGCATCAGCCAGCCCTGCATGTCGTCGGGGTTGGCCTGCATGCGCTCGGCGAGTCTGGCGACCATGCCGCTGATCTGCTCTGCCGTCATTTTCGGCGCGGCGGCGGTCTGTGCCGGATCGAGCGCTTTCGGGTTGCCGAGAATGCCGTAAGCCGCAAGCGCGAGGACGGGCAGCAACAACAGAAGGACGATGGCCATCTTGCGGCTCGGGCCGTAGGTCGCCTTGCCCGCCTCTTCCGCTTCCGGTGCGACCTCCTCGAGCAGGCGCCGCTGCAGTTCGCGCCGGGCTTGATCGAAATCGGCATCGGCCAGTGTGCCTTCAGTCCTTTCGCGTTCCAGTTCGGACAACTGGTCACGAAAGACGGCGAGGTTGGCCTCCTTGCGGCTCGCTTTCGTCTCATTCCGGCGCAGGCCGAGCCACAGCGGCGGCAACAGGAAGGCGGCAACCACCACGATCAGCAAGGTGGCGTAGATCACGAACTGGGTCATCTGGTGTCGAATTCCTTGAGCAGCGCGTCGGCGCGGCCGGCCTCGTCGGCGGAGAGCGGCTTGTCCTCCGCCATGCGGGAGACGCGCCGGCGCAGGTAGCGGACCAGGATCACGAGGCCGAGCAGCATCAGCGCCAGCGGGCCGCCCCAGAGCAGCAGCGTGATGCCCTTGACCGGCGGCCGGTAAAGGACGAAATCGCCATAGCGGACGACCATGAAGTCGATAATCTCCTTGTCCGACTTGCCGTCGCGGATCATGGTGCGGATCTCGCGCCGCAGGTCCTGAGCAAGTTCGGCGTTGGAGTCGGCGATGGTTTGGTTCTGGCAGACAAGGCAGCGCAGTTCCTCGGAAAGGAGTTGCAAGCGCTTCTCGGCAACGGGGTCGGCAGCGAGGGCGGCCTCGGTGGTGCTTGAGGCGACTGCTGCGGTCGACCCGAAAAAACAGGCAAAAATGATGATGGCGATCAGCGCCCGAATGTTCATTTGTTCAGCTCCGCCAGCAGCGGCATGATCTTGCGGGCGAGCACATCCGGCGTGATCGGCCCGGTGTGTTTCATGCGGATGACGCCAGCCTTGTCGATGACGTAGGTTTCCGGCACGCCATAGACGCCGTAGTCGATGCCAACGCGGCCGTCGAGATCCATGACTGTCAGCTTGTACGGGTCGCCATGGTCGGCCAGCCACTTGTTGGCGCGCTGGAAGGCGAGCCTCCTTTCGTCATCGGCGCTGATCTTGCTCATGTCGAAGCCGCCATCGCCTCGCACTTCCTTGTAGTTGAGGCCGACCAGCGGCACATCGACCTTCTTCGCGAACTCGACCAGAATCGGGTGTTCGGCGCGGCATGAAACGCACCACGAGGCCCAGACGTTGAGCAGCCAGACCTTGCCCTGCATGTCCTTCGGGCCGAGCGTCTTGTCCGGAGTCGCCAGCACGGTGAGGTTGAAGGCCGGGGCCGGCTTGCCGACCAGCGGTGAAGGCACGTCGCGCGGGTTTAGGTTGAGGCCGACCGCGAGCAAGGCGACAAGGGCGGCAAAGCCGCCGAGAATCCAGTAATAACGGTTCATGCGTTTTGGGTTCCAGCCGGGGTGGTGGCAGCAGAAGAGGCGCGCGTCTTGACGCGGTAACGGCGATCGAGCATGGCGAGAAGGCCGCCGAGCGCCATCAGGATGCAGCCGCCCCAGATCCAGTCGACAAAGGGTTTGTAATAGACGCGTACTGCCCACTCGCCTTCCGGCTTGTCGCGGTCGATCGGTTCGCCGAGCGAGACATAGACGTCACGCAGGAAGCCGGCGTCGATGGCGGCTTCGGTCATCGGCATCGAGGACGAGACGTAGCTGCGCTTCTCCGGATTCATCTTGCGCAACAGCTTGCCATTGGCCGACAGATCGAAGTCGCCCTGCGCTGCCATGTAATTCGGGCCCTCCACCGCCTTCACGCCGTTGAACGTGAAGTGATAGCCGGCGACGTCGACACTCTCGCCGGGCGCCATCTTGACGTCCTTTTCTTCCTGAAAGCTGCTGACCATGGTGACGCCGACGACAAAGACGGCAATGCCGATGTGAGCGACGTTCATGCCGACGAAGCTGCGTGGCTGCTTCAGAGCGGCGCTCAGGAAGGATAGACCGGCTTGGGTATGGCGGACGCGCTGGACGAAATTGAGGATCGACGACAGCGTGACCCAGGCCGCAAGCAGCAGGCCGAGCGCGGTCAACGGCATCCACGAGCCATAAACGAAGGGCAGGGCGATGGCGACGACCAGTGCCGCGGCGAACGCCCAGCGCAGGGTACGCAGGATTTCGCCGATCGACGCTTCCTTCCAGCGGGCAAACGGAGCGACGCCCATCAGGAACAGGACCGGCGTCATGACCGGCACGAAGACGGCATTGAAGTACGGTGGCCCGACCGAAATCTTGCCGACGCCCAGCGCGTCGATCAGCAGCGGGTAGAGCGTCCCGAGAAGCACGGTGGCGCAGGCGACTACGAGCAGCACGTTGTTGGTCAGCAGCAGCGATTCGCGCGAAACCAGCCCGAAGCGGCCGCCAAGGCCCACCTTGGGGGCGCGCCAGGCGAAGAGGGCGAGCGAGCTGCCGATCACGGCGACCAGGAAGATCAGGATGAAGATGCCGCGCCGCGGGTCGGTGGCGAAGGCATGGACTGAGGTCAGGACGCCGGAACGCACGAGGAAAGTGCCGAGCAGCGACAGCGAGAAGGCCGAAATTGCCAGCAGCACGGTCCAGTTCTTGAAGCTGCCGCGCTTTTCGGTGACGGCCAAGCTGTGGATCAGCGCCGTGCCGACCAGCCACGGCATGAACGAGGCGTTTTCGACCGGGTCCCAGAACCACCAGCCGCCCCAGCCCAGTTCGTAGTAGGCCCACCACGAGCCCATCGCGATACCAAGGGTCAGGAAGCACCAGGCGGCCATCGTCCACGGCCGCGACCAGCGCGCCCAGGCGGCGTCGAGCTGGCCGGAGAGCAGGGCGGCGATGGCGAAGGCGAACGCCACCGAGAAGCCGACGTAGCCCATGTAGAGCAGCGGCGGATGGATGACCAGCCCGAAATCCTGGAGCAGCGGATTCAGGTCCTTCCCCTCCTCGGCGCCGGGCAGCAGGCGTTCGAACGGGCTGGAAGTGATCAGGATGAAGAGCAGGAAGCCGAAGGCGACGAGGCCGAGGGTGCCGAGGACGCGGGCAACCATGACATCGGGCAACTGGCGCGACAGCATGGCGACGGCGAAGGCCCACCAGCTAAGCATCAGCATCCACAGCAGCAGCGAGCCTTCATGTCCGCCCCAGACGGCGGCGACGCGGTACTGGATCGGCAGCAGCGAATTCGAGTGCTGGGCGACGTAGAGCACCGAAAAGTCGCTGGTCACGAAAGCCTGCGTCAGGCAGGCGAAGGAGAAGGTGATAAGCAGCGCCATCGCCGATGCCGCCGGACGGGCCAGCGCGACCCAGGTCATCCGGTTGCGGTGGGCGCCGATCAGTGGAAGTGTCCCGAGAACGAGGGCAACCAGCGTCGCCAGGATGAGTGCGAAATGGCCAAGTTCGGGAATCATCTTCAGTAGCTCGCTTTCGGGCTTTCGCCACCTTCTGCCTTGGACTTGGCGTCATTCACCGCTTTCGCAGCTTCCGGCGGCATGTAGTTTTCATCATGCTTGGCCAACACTTCGTTGGCGGTAAAGGTGTCGACAGAGGTCATCTTGCCCTGGGCGACGACGCCTTTGCCTTCCTTGAACAGGTCGGGGAGGATGCCCTTGTAGTTGACCAGGATGTCCTTCTCGGTGTCAGTCACGATGAAGGCCATGGTGACGCCATCAGCCTGCCGTTGCAGACTGCCTTCCTTGACCAGGCCGCCGATGCGGAAAACCTTGCCCTGCGGCGCTTTGCCGGCGGCAACGTCGGTCGGCGAAATGTAGAGGGCGATATTGCTGTTCAGTGCATTGAGCACCAGCGCTGCGATGATGCCGATAACGGCCAGCGCGCCGCCGATCAGCGCGAGTTTCTTGTGACGGGATTTCATTCAGCGGAGTTCCTGTTCTCGGCTCGAAGCTGGCGCTTCAAGCGGGCGATGGTGGTCTTTCGATTGCGGGCGACCATGATCGGTTCAATCGTCATGATCAGCACCGTGACGCCGAACGAGCCCCAGACGTAGAAACCGTAGCCGCCCATGGCGATGAAGTCGGAAAAACTGTTCCAGTGGATCACTTTTCGCCTCCGGTGAGCAGCGCCTTGACCCAGTCGGTGTGCCGCTCGCGTTCGAGCATGATGGTGCGTACCCGCATGAAGGCGACGGCGATGGAGTACATCCAGAAACACATGGCCATCAGCAGCATGCCCCAGAGCATCGTGGTCGCCATCGACGACTTGGCCAGGTTGACGCTGGAGCCCTGATGCAGCGTGTTCCACCATTTCACCGAGAAATAGATGATCGGGATATTGACTACGCCGACCAGCAACAACAGGCCGCCGGCCTTGTCGGCACGGCGGGCATCGTCGATCGCTGCGGTCAACGCCATGTAGCCGATGTAAAGGAAAAGCAGGATCAGCTCCGAGGTCAGCCGGGCATCCCACACCCACCACGTGCCCCACATCGGCTTGCCCCACAGCGCGCCGGTCCACAACGAGAGGAAAGCCATCAGCGCGCCGGTCGGCGCCAGCGCCTGCGCCATCATTCCCGACAGCCGGGTGTTGAAGGCCAGACCGATTGCCGCCCAGAAGGCCATCACCAGATAGATGAACATCGACATCCAGGATGCCGGGACGTGGATGAAGATGATCCGGTAGCCCTCTCCCTGCTGGAAATCGGTCGGTGCGACCAGCATGCCCAGCCACAGGCCGGCGAGACCGAAAACGACCGAGACGGCGGCGAAGTAGGGAATCAGCGCGCCGGCCAGCGGATAGAAGGTGGCCGGCGAGGCAAAGCGGTAGAGATTGAAGCGGTCTTTCATTCGAGGGCAATCTTCAGGGCAGCGGCCGACGCCCAGGGGGCGAAGCCGAGTGAGGCAAAAGTGAGCGCGGCAAGCAATGACAGATGACCCTCCCCCCCGAGGCCGGTCACCGTCGCATCGACTGCGCCAGCGCCGAATATTAACACCGGGATATAAAGGGGCAGCACGAGCAGCGAAAGCAGCACGCCGCCGCCGCGCAGGCCGAGCGTCAGCGCGGCGCCGATGGCGCCGATGCCGGACAGCGCCGGGGTGCCGATCAGGATGGCGCCGGTGAGGACGAGCAGCGCGTCGGCCGAGAGATCGAACTGGATGCCAAGCACCGGCGCGATCAGCGCCAGCGGCAGGCCCGAAACCAGCCAGTGAGCGATCACTTTTCCGGTAACGACCAGCCCGAGGGGGTGCGGTGCCAGAGCCAGTTGTTCGAGCGTGCCGTCGCGATAATCGTCGGCGAACAGCCGGGGCAGCGAAAGCATGGTCGCCAGCAGCGCGGCGACCCACAGCACGCCGGGGGCGAGCTTGCGCAGCAGGTCGGGTTCCGGTCCGACGCCGAGCGGGAAGAGGCTGACGACGATGACGAAGAAGAACAGCGCGGAAACGATGTCCGCCTGCCGGCGCATGGCCAGCTTGAGGTCGCGGCCGACGACTGCCATGACGATCCTGAACATCAGGAAAGCCGCAGTTCGCGCACGGTGCCGGCAGGAATGTCGACCAGTTGGTGCGTCGTCATTACCGCCAGGCCACCGCGCTGCAGGTGGGCGGAAATGATGCCCGCCAGCCAGTCGACCGCAGCAAGGTCGAGGGCGACGAAGGGTTCATCGAGGATCCACAGGGGGCGCTTTTCCTTGACCAGGCGGGCCAGCGCGACACGCCGCTTCTGGCCCTGGGAGAGATACTTGCAGGCGAGGTCCTCGCGGCCGGCGAGGCCGACCTGCTCCAGCGCATCGAGCGCGTCGTCCTCGGAAAGCGCCTCGTCGGCGAGCCGGGCGGCGGCCAGCAGGTTTTCCAGCGGGGTCAATTCTTCCTTGATCGCATTCAGGTGGCCGAGGTAGCAGAGGTCGGCGCGGAATTCGTCGGCGAGCGCCTTGATCGACTCCTCTTTCCAGCGGATTTCGCCGGCTTCCGGCGGCAGCAGGCCGATCAGCATGCGCAGCAGACTGGTCTTGCCGGAACCGTTCCTGCCCTGCAGATACAGCAGTTCCCCCGCTTCCAGCCGAAAGCCGAGGCCTGCGAACAGGCGGCGCTCGCCGCGCACGCATTCCAGATTGTCAGCTTCGAGCATCAGGGGGCAAAAAACCGAAAGAAATCAGCGGTAAATTATGAACGCGCAAGTGTACCGGCAGATTGACGGGAATCAAACAAACACGGGCCACAATGGCCGGCCGGAGCCGACCTCAAAGTGCTGTCCAGGCAATTGCAGTGCTGACGAGGCTGTGAGAGGGGGCTGGAGACGACCCTCAAAGGCCTGATGATGTTTGCAAGGGCTATGGCGGCTTTATGATCATTAAACTGCCCTTCGAAACCGTGGCCCGGCGGTCTCCTCATCGGCCGCTGCAGTCAGCGGGGTGCTGCTGTCCTTCGCGCTCGAGTCCTGCATACCTTGGAAGCGGATCACGCCATCGCCGGGTGTCTTGATGCAGTCGTGCATGATCTCGAACAGGTGGCCAACAACCATCTCGGCAACCTTGTCCTCGATCAGCCGCTTCGATGAATCCTTGAGCGTCTTTATCAGAGGATCGCCGATAGCGCCGGCCGCCGCTCCAATTATTGAAGGTCACGGTCCACCGAAAAGACGGTGCCTCCCCAGTTCGCCTGCACCGCAAAGCCTGATTGGGGAATCTGGTAAATGTCTATTTGGGGATTGAAGGAGCGCACGATCCCGCCGGCGCCGATGCCGGCCGACGCCCCGACATCGCCGCCAAGGCCGCCGGCGAGGACAAACTGGTCCATGGCGCCCCTGACCTTGAAGACAAAGATCTGGAACACGCGCGTCGTGCCGGCGCCCGGTCCGGTGCCGGCGCGGCTGCTGGTCATAAAGGTGGGTTTCTTGCTGGCGTTGTCGATCAATACGCCCCTGCCCCTTTGCCCGACGAACAGGACGATGAAGACGGAGCTGACGTCGAAAACGGCGTAACCGGGCGCGCTCTCGATTCCCTTGCGCGCCTCGGGTTGAAGTTCGTAGAGCCGCTCTAGCGCCTCATCCCTGAGCGCCAATCGCGCCTCGCGTTCGGTCTCTCTTTCCGCCGCCGTCAGCCTCGAGGCAGGCGCCGGGTCTGCGGGCTGGTCGCCCGTCGTGCCCGCGCAACCCGCAATAAATACGCTTGCAACAGCTACTGCGATCATTCTACGCATGGCGCTTTCGGTTCCGGAAAAGTTAAAGGGTAAGGTGTTTATCAGAGAATCGCCGATCGCGCCGGCCGCCGCCGCGATTACTGAAGGTCACGATCCACCGAATAGACGGTACCGCCCCAGCTCGCCTGCAGCGCAAAGCCCGACTCGGGGATATGGTATCAGTATGTTTCGCATGCCGGTCATGTTGATTGCCTTCCCGACGGGTTGGACGGATGCGGCTATTCTACAGTGCGCCGGGTCCTCGGAACACGGCAACGAATCCATGGCGCAACCGGCTGGAGAGCCGCACCAAGCGCGGCTCTCCAGCCTATAACCCTAGCCGCCGGTGCGGGGAATGTGTTGCGCCATTGCTCGGCAATGTCAATGCGCCGGCACACCCAGACCTTGTCGTGCGACTGCACGTGGTCCAGAAAGCGCTGCAGGCCGCGCAGTCGGCCCGGTTTGCCCACAATGCGGCAGTGCATGCCTATGGACATCATTTTCGGCCGGTGCTCACCCTGAGGTTGGCATTGGCGGTTGGGCACGCAACTGAAACTCAGCCTGCGTTGGCAAAGCGGAAAATCTCGCCACATACCATTCGCCACACAACGGCCATGCATCTGTTGCAGGCAGGCGTCGACATCAGCGTGATTGCGCTCTGGCTCGGACATGAGAGTCCGGTGGCCACTCACCATTACGTTGCGGCCGACTTGGCGATGAAAGAACGTGCCCTAGCCAGACTGCATGAGCCCAGCTCGAAGACCCTGCGCTTTCGGGCACCTGACTCGTTACTGAATTTCTTGCGAACCCTGTGATTATGAGAAGTGAAGGACACGTGCCATCGCCAATCCATCAGGCTTTTGCTCCTGTTTCAACAAGCCACTTCCCATAATCGGCAGCTATGCATAATCGGCCTTATGGGAAGCTTTCCATAAGGCCGACGAGCGGGCCGACAGCCAACAAGGTCGAACGGCTGGTATCTGATAGGTTACCCGCCATTCGAACGTAGCGATTTTTGGAGACCGCTATGGCCACTGCTGGCCGCGACCGGCCTGACGGGCCGACCGCTAGCCGGCATTCCTGCCGGGGCCGCGTGGTAATGTTACGCGGCCGTCAAGCGGTCCTGACAGGCCGGGCGCGATTGCGGGCCGGAACCGGATTGGGCACACCAGATCGCCATGCTTGGTTAGAATTGCCCCCCACGTTTTCCATTGCGAGAGGAGATATACGATGAGCGACGATGACGAGAGGTCCAGTACCTTCGAGATGATCTGCGGCCTGACACTGGCGATTCTGGCCGCGGTGCTGGCGATCACCGACCTTGGGGCGGGCAAGTATGGGGATGACGAGATCATCGCCCATAACCAGAAAGCCAATGCCTTCGAGTGGTATCAGGCGAAGGGCATCAAGCAGTCACTGGTCGAGGGCCAGCGGGATCTCCTCCGGATACTGCTGGAGTCGCGAGTGATCCCGCCCGAAGCCGAGGGCAACATGGGCAAGCTGTTGTCCAGTCTCGATGCGGACATCGGACGTTACCAGAAGGAGCGCAAGGAAATCCTGCTTGGCTCGAAAGCGGTCGGGCAGGAGAACTGGGTTCTCGAGGAGGATGACAAGCTGGGTCAGGTCAAGGGGGCCAGGGAATGGGAAGCCGAAACGAAGGCTCTCGGCGCTGCCGGGGATACCTTCGACATAGCCACTTTCTTCCTGCAGATTTGCCTGGTGATGGGTGCCGTCAGCCTGATCCTCAAGGGGAAGCGGATGCGCAACAGTTTCTACGGCATGATGGTTCTGCTCGGTGCCGTGGGGGCCGCTTATAGCGTCATGGCCTTCGTTCAGGCAGGCGCATTCGCCTGAGCGAAGTGATCTTGCCCTGGCTGCATGGGGCTGGCCGGCGACGATCGTCCGGGAGCAACGGGAGGCCGAAATCGTAGAAGGTGGAAGGCTTTCCCGCCTCCTGGCTTTCGGTATCTGCGCGGGTGATGGCTTTGAGGAGGTCAACTTTCCCACTGCGTGTTAACATGCCCGTTTAGCTGTTTGCGTGGCCAGTCCGCGCCGCCTGCCGCCCATGCGTCTTTTCCGTCTGCTCAAGATCGCGTCCGTTGCCAGCCGCTTCGGGCTGGACGAAATGGTGCTCGAACTCGAGCCGAGCGGGCGTCTCGTTCGCGCAGCCAATTCGTTGCAGTTCTGGCGCGATCTTTCCGCGCCACGGGCGGCACGGCTGCGCATGGCGCTGGAAGCGCTGGGGCCGATCTTCGTCAAGTTCGGTCAGGTGCTGTCGACCCGCCGCGACCTGCTGCCGACCGACATAGCCGACGAACTCGCCAAACTGCAGGATCGCGTGCCGCCCTTCGATTCGCATCTCGCGTTGGCGGAGATCGAGAGGGCGTATCACCGTCCGGCGAGCGATGTGTTTGCCGAGTTCGACCCGGTACCGGTCGCTTCGGCCTCGATCGCCCAGGTTCACTTCGCCCGGCTGAAGGAAGAGGATGGCGGTCACGAAGTCGCGGTCAAGATCCTGCGCCCGAACATGCTTTCGGTCATCGATCACGACATCGCGCTCCTTGATACCTTTGCCGTCCTGCTCGAGCGACTTTGGTCGGATGCCCGTCGCCTGAAGCCGCGCGAGGTAGTCGCCGAGTTCGCCAAGTATCTGCGCGACGAGCTGGATCTGATGCGCGAGGCGGCCAACGCGTCGCAGTTGCGCCGCAACTTCGCCAACTCGACACTGCTGATCGTGCCTGAGGTCTACTGGGACCACTGCACGCCGACCGTCATGGTCATGGAGCGCATGAAGGGCACGCCGATTTCGCAGATCGACAGGCTGCGCGCCGACGGGATAAGCCTGCCGAAGCTTTCGGCAGCCGGCGTCGAGATCTTTTTTACGCAGGTTTTCCGCGACGGTTTCTTCCATGCCGACATGCATCCGGGCAACATCTTCGTCGCCCCGGACGGCCGCTACATCGCCCTCGATTTCGGCATCGTCGGGACGTTGACCGACAGCGACAAGAACTATCTGGCGCAGAATTTCCTCGCCTTCTTCCGCCGCGACTACAAGCGCGTCGCCGAGGCGCACATCGAGTCCGGTTGGGCGCCCAAGGACACCCGGGTCGATGAATTCGAGTCGGCCATTCGTGCGGTCTGCGAGCCCGTTTTTGACCGCCCGCTGAAGGACATTTCGTTTGGCAAGGTCCTGCTTCGCCTGTTCCAGACATCGCGCCGGTTCAACGTCGAGATCCAGCCGCAGCTCGTCATGCTGCAGAAGACGCTGCTGAATATCGAGGGCCTTGGTCGCCAGCTCGACCCGGAACTTGATCTGTGGACGACGGCCAAACCCTTCCTCGAGCGCTGGATGAGCGAACAGATCGGCCAGCGCGGTCTGCTGCGTGCGTTCCAGCAGGAATCCCCCCATCTCGCGCGGACAGTGCCGCAGCTGCCGCGCCTGATTCACCAGGCGCTGGCGCGTAAACCGGCTGCTGATCTGCAACCGCAACTCGAACGCCTGATCGCCGCCCAGAAACAGCAGAGCCGCTGGCTGGCCGCCATTGCACTGCTGCTGGCAGCGCTGATCGCCCTGCTGATTCACTGAATTTTTCATGCTCCCCCCTACGCTCGACACTTGTACCGAGAAAAACCTGATTGACTGGCTGGGCCAGCGCGAGCTGGACAAGGCGCGCAGCTATGTAGACGTCGTGCAGGACCTCGAGGTCACCCCCGAACTAGTCCGCGCAACGGTTCCCGGCAGCGCCCGCAAGCCCTACCAGGCAATGGCGAAGCTGGTCACCGGGAGGCAGGGCGTGCCGCTGTTGTTCAGCAACTGCAGCTGTCCTGTCGGCAGTCATTGCAAGCATGTTGCTGCCATGCTGCTGCGCGCTATCGACGAGCGTGGCAGACCGGATCGTGTCAGCCCCGGTGTCTTGTCGTGGGTCGCGGATCTACGGCGCGCTTCGATTGCCGTCGCCAAGAAGAAGGCGCGTCCGTCCGGCGCCCGCCAGCAACTTTTCTACATGCTCAAATGGACTCCCGATCAGCGCCATTTCGGGGTCGAAATTGCCAAGGGAAAATTTCCCGACAGCGCCGAGGAGTGGTGGAATATCGAGCGCGCATTGCTCAGTGCGCCGCAGTTTGTCAACGAGGATGACTTGGGCATCCTGCGCGCCCTCTGGGCCGATCGTCTGCATGAAACCGGCCTGCGCGCCTTCGGCCTCGGGCCCCGGCATGGCGCCCAGGCGCTGGAACGCCTGGTGGCCAGTGGCCGGCTCTACGCAGACAATGGCGACGGCTTGCCACTTGGCGAAGGTGAACGGCGCCCGGCCCGGGTTGGCTGGCGTGTCGACGCCCGTGGCCAGCAGCGGCCTTACCTGATCGCCCAGCCGGCAGCGGCGCTGATCATTCCGCTGCAGCCGCCCTGGTATGTCGATCTTTCCGAGGGAGAGGCCGGCCCGCTCGAGGTTGCCGGTAACCCGGCGGTGGTCAGCCGACTGTTCAGCCTGCCGCCGCTTTCGGCAAAGGAAGCCGGTGTTGTCGCGCAAACCCTGGCAGAGGTCGCCCCCGATCTGCCCAAGCCACTCGAAGATGCAGCGGAACACCTGCGCGTAGTCGACGCGCCGCTGCAGGCAGTCTTGCAGCTCGACACCATCCAGACCCACGGTAACCGCGCCTGGCGCAGTTACGGAAGCAGCCTCGCTGGCGACTTCTTCGATGTCGCGCGGCCGTTTTTCCGCTATGCCGATGTCGATGTCCCGGCCGGCGAAAGCCACGAATTCGTGACGCTGCCGGAAGGCGAGACGGTCCACCTCAAGCGCCGCCCCGATGCGGAAAAGGCGGCCTTACAGGCGTTGACCGCAGCCGGCTTCGAAAAAATCCCGTCGCATACCCTCGACACCTTCGGCCGCCCGCGGGAGGGCATCTACGGCCTGTCCAGCGAACCCGCCTGGATGGTCTTCATGCGCGAGGGCCGCGATGCGTTGCGTTGCGCCGGCTGGCAGGTGGACTGCCCGAGCGATTTCCGCCACCACCTGCTTGAAGTCGATGGCTGGGAGGCCGATCTCGTCGCGTCCGACAACGGCTGGTTCGATCTCGACATGGGCATCATCGTTGATGGGCAGCGCCTGGCACTCGCCCCGCTGCTTGCCTCGCTGTTCCGCCGCGACGCCCGCTGGCTGGACAGCGTGCTGATCGATGCCATTGCCGACGACGAGCCGGTCGAGTTGCAGACGCCGCTACGCCAGCGCATCCGCGTCCCGGCCAGCCGCATCAAGCCGCTGGCGGCGACGCTGATCGATCTCTTCGACGGTTTCAGCGGCGGCGACACCCTGCGCGTCTCGCGCTTCGACGCGCCGCGCCTGGCCGAGCTCAACGACACGAGCCGCTGGCAGTTCAAGGGCCAAGGCGACATCCTGGCGCTCGCCGACCAGTTACGCGCCGCCCAGGGCATCACCAGCATCGATTCGCCGGCCGGTCTGCGCCTCGAATTGCGCGACTATCAGAAGGAAGGCCTGGCCTGGCTGCAGTTCCTGCGTGAGCAGAATCTCTCGGGCATCCTCGCCGACGACATGGGTCTCGGCAAGACGGCACAGACGCTGGCCCACCTGCTGCTCGAAAAGGAAGCGGGCCGCCTCGACCGGCCGGCGTTGATCGTCCTGCCGACCTCGCTGATCTTCAACTGGAAGCACGAAGCCGCGCGCTTTGCTCCCGATCTCTCGGTACTTTCCCTGCACGGTCCGGAGCGCAAGGGTCGTTTTGCCGAAATCCCCGGGCACGACGTGATCCTGACCACCTACCCACTGCTCTGGCGGGATGCCGACGCGCTGATGCAGTACAGCTACCACCTGCTGATCCTCGACGAGGCACAGACCGTCAAGAACGTCCAGAGCCGCGGCGCCGAAGCCGTGCGCAAGATCGCTACCCGGCACCGCCTGTGCCTGACCGGCACGCCGCTTGAAAATCATCTCGGCGAGTTGTGGAGCCAGTTCGATTTCCTGCTGCCCGGTTTTCTCGGTGGCGGCCGACAGTTCGCCAGGCACTGGCGGACGCCGATCGAAAAGCAGAACGACGGCCGGCGTCGCGAGCTGCTCGCCCGTCGCATCCGTCCCTTCATCCTCCGCCGCAAGAAGGAAGATGTCGCGCAGGAATTGCCGCCCAAGACCATCATCGTGCGCAATGTCGAACTCGAAGGCGGACAACGCGATCTCTACGAGACGGTACGCGCGGCGATGGATGTCAAGGTGCGCGACGAAATCGCCAGCAAGGGGTTCAGCCGCAGCCAGATCGTCATCCTCGACGCGCTCCTGAAGCTGCGCCAGGTCTGCTGCGACCCGCGCCTGGTCAAGGCCGGTTCAGCGCGCAAGGTCAAGGAACGCGCCAAGCTCGACCTGCTGATGGCGATGCTTCCGGAACTGGTCGATGAAGGCAGGCGCATCCTCGTTTTTTCTCAATTCACCAGCATGCTGGCGCTGATCGAGGAGGAACTCAGGGCCATCAGTCTTGACTATGCGCTGCTCACCGGCGATACGAACGACCGCGAAGCCCCGATCAGGAGCTTCCAGGCCGGCGAAGTGCCGATCTTCCTGATCAGCCTGAAGGCCGGCGGGGTCGGGCTCAACCTGACAGCCGCCGATACCGTGATCCACTACGACCCGTGGTGGAACCCGGCCGTCGAAAACCAGGCGACCGACCGCGCCCACCGCCTCGGCCAGGACAAGCCGGTGTTCGTCTATAAGCTGATCGTCAGCGGCAGCATCGAGGAAAAAATTCTCGCGCTGCAGGAAAGAAAGGCCGAACTGGCGGCCGGCATTCTTTCCGAGGATCGCGGCATCGAGCTCAAGTTTGGCACCGACGATCTCGCGGCGCTGTTCGAGCCGCTGCCGGGTTGAGGAAATGGAATCGGAAGATGTCGCCGGAAGCGCCGCGACGTCACGGAGGTCGCTGGCTATCGTGACCTCGTCGTGCACCCGCCCGCTGATCGAGGCGATAGCGCTACTGGCCTGCGCCAGACGCCGGGCAGTGCTGGTCCGCACCACGCATCGAATATCGGGCTATGGCGCTGTCGACCGCGCCAGCAGCTCAGGCCATCAGAGTTGCCGCCATCACCCGCTTGAGCGTGCCGCTCAGCGCCAGACGCACCGCCTGCTGGCGAACCTCGGCGCGGGTGCCGGCAAACTGGCAGGTCAGGGCCTCGCAACCCCCGTTGCGCTGCGCCCAAGCCAGGCAGACCATGCCCACCGGCTTGCCCGGCATCCCGCCGGTCGGGCCGGCGATCCCGGTAATGGCCAACGCCCAGTCGCCGCGACTGTGCTTCAGGGCGCCCTGCGCCATCGCCCGGGCGGTAGCCTCGGAAACCGCGCCGTGGCGCTCCAGCGTCGTTACCGGCACGCCCAGCATTTCCACCTTGGCGTCATTCGAGTAGGTCACGAAGCCGCGATCGAACCAGGCGGAACTGCCGGCGACGGCCGTCACCGCCTGCGCGGCCCAGCCGCCGGTGCAGGATTCCGCAGTCGCCAGCCTTTCTCCGCGGTTCAGCAACTCGCGGCCGAGACGTTCGGCAAGCAGTTCGAGTTCGGACATAATGCGCAATCTTATACCGGTCCACGTTGTCATGCTCAAGCAACGTGACAATGTCCGCGATTTCCCCGGCCGACGCTGGCTCAACCTGAGCCTGCGCACCGCCCATCTTTCCGGAATCGTCCTGCTCGGCGCGGGGCTGCTCGGCGCCGGGAACGTCACTGCCGGTGCCTGGCTGACCCTGATCTCCGGGCTTGCCATGTTCGCCGGCGATGCCTGGGCGAACCCGGCGCACCTCCGCGAAGTCGCCGGCTTCGGCGTGCTCGCCAAGCTCGGGCTGGTTGCGCTCATGGTGGCTCATCCGGCTTCGGCGCTGCCGGTGTTCTGGGCGATCCTCGTGATTTCGACACTGCTCTCGCACGCCCCCGGCGCTATCAGACACCGGCGGCTGTTCTAACGTCGAGCCGTTGAACCTCGCTTCCGGTTACACAGTCTTACGAAAAACTACGTTGAGTCGCGAAATGGAGCGCTAATATGGCGGGGCAATTTACGCACAGCATTTTCTAACTGTGGAGTCTTGATCATGGGTATCCTGTGGACCATTGTGCTTGGCCTTGTCATCGGCGTGCTGGCAAAATTGCTGCATCCGGGCAAGGAAAACATGGGCTTCATCGCCACCGTTCTCCTCGGCATCGCCGGCTCCCTCCTTGCCGGCGTCATCGGCCAGTTCCTTGGCTGGTATCAGGCGGGCGAGGGCGCCGGCTTCATCGTCTCGGTCGTTGTCGCCATCCTCCTGCTGTTCATCTACGGCAAGGTGCGCGCCGGCCAATCGGGCGGGTCCTGAGCAGGGAGCGCACGACATGACCGCTGCCACCGCCGATGCCGCGTGGGCCGATGCACGCGCGAGCAATCCGACCGAGGCGCTGCGCCAGGAGTGCCGCGCCATGGCCCGCCGCCGCGCGGCACTGGCGGCGGCGACTTCACTGATCCCGATTCCGGGAATCGACCTGGCGACGGACCTCGCGTTGATGACCCGGCTGATCAATCGCATCAACGAGCATTTCGGCCTCAGCGAGGAACAGATCGGCAGGCTCTCCAGCCAGCGCCAGGCGCTCGTCTATCGCCTGCTCGCCGGCGCCGGCGGCACCCTCGCCGCGCGCCTGACGACGCCGGTGCTGATCGGGCGCATCGTCCGCATCGTCGGCCTGCGCCTGACGACGATGCAGGCCGCGCGGCTGGTGCCGATCGCCGGCCAAGTCGTCGCCGCCGGGATCGGCTACTGGTCGGTCAATACCGTGGCGATGCGTCACATCGCGCATTGCGAGCGCATTGTCGGCGAACTGCAAGGCGGCACGGCACAAGGATGAACGCCGGACGCAACACCTGCCTTACGCTGCTGACGGGCATGCTGCTGTGCACGGCTGCCGGCGCCGGCACCACCGTCGACCTGACGGCCGAAGCCAGCCGCCCGGCGGCCAACGACATGGTGCGCGCCACGGTTTTCGCCGAGGCCAGCGGCAGCAACCCGGGCGAACTGGCGCGCCGCGTCAATCAGGACATCACCGAAGGACTCAAGGTCATCAAGGCGAGGCCGGGTATCTCGGTCAAGAGCGGCCGCCAGAGCACCTTCCCGGTCTATTCGCAGAACCAGAAGATAGAAAGCTGGCTCGTCCGCTCGGAACTGATTCTCGAATCGCGCGACGCGGCGGCGGTTTCCGAGCTGCTCGGCCAGTTGCAGCAGATGCGGCTGGCGGTCAGCGACGTCAGTCAACTGCCGGCGCCGGAGACGCGCCGGAAGGTCGAGGACGCAGCGACGCGCGAGGCGATTGCCGCCTTTCGCCAGCGGGCCGCGGTCGTCGCCGAGGTGCTCGGCAAGCCGTACACGATTCGTCACCTGAGCATCCATCAGAGCGGCCAGATGCCGCCGATGCCAATGCCGCGGGCCGGCCGCACCATGGTGGCCGAGATGGCGGCGGCGCCGCCGGTGCCGATGGAAGCGGGAGAAAGCCTGGTGACGACGACCGTCAGCGGCCAGGTCGAAATGGCCGACTGACCCCGGCTACAGCCCGTCGAACAACTGCACCTGCACGCTGTCGCCGGCATTCACTCCGGCGCACTCCTCCGGCAGCACGACAAAACAGTTGGCCTCGGACATCGAGCGCAGCACGCCCGATCCCTGGTTGCCGGTGATTTTGACCTGCCAGCGGCCGTCGACCGCGACCACCTGCCCGCGAAGGTATTCACGGCGTCCCGGCTGTTTCTTGATCGCATTGCCGGCGGCGACGGTCAGCAGCGGGCGCTCGGGTAAGGGGTCGAGGCCGGACAGGCGGAGCAGCGCGTCGAGCGCGAACTGCGTGTAGCTGACCATAACCGCCACCGGGTTGCCGGGTAGCCCGAACAGCCACGCCTTGCCGACCCTGCCGAAGGCCATCGGGCGGCCGGGCTTGATGTTGAGTTTCCAGAAGCTGACCTCGCCCAGCTTGTCGAGAATGTCGCGGACGAAATCGGCCTCGCCGACCGAGACGCCGCCGGTGGTGATGATCGCATCGGCTGCCTGCGCGGCTTCGGCGAGCGTTGCTTCGAGTGCTTCCGGACGATCTGGAACGACGCCGAGGTCGATGATGTCGGCGCCGAGCCGGGTCAGCAGGCCGTGCAGGGTGTAGCGGTTGCTGTCGTACACCTCGCCCGGCGCCAGTGGCTTGCCGATCGATGCCAGTTCGTCGCCGGTCGAGAAGAAGGCGACGCGCAGGCGGCGCCTGACCTCGACTTCGGCAATGCCGAGCGAGGCGATCAGCCCCAGTTCGGCCGGGCCGACCCGCTTGCCGGCCGGCAATGCGACGGCACCGCGTGCCAGATCCTCGCCGGCGCGGCGGGTGTTCTGGCCCTGCCGCTGGCCGGCGGGAACGATCACGACGCCATCCTCGAGCCGTGTCGCCTCCTGGACGACGACGGTATCCGCGCCTGCCGGCAGCACGGCGCCGGTCATGATGCGCACCGCCTGTCCCTTGCCGACGAGTCCCGAGAAGGCGCTCCCGGCAAAGGCGGTGCCGACCACGGTCAGCCGCGTTTCGCCGGTGGCGGCAAGGCCGGCGAAGTGCACCGCGTAGCCGTCCATCGCCGAGTTGTCATGCGCCGGGACATCGTGCGGGGCGATGATGTCGGCAGCCAGGATGCGCCCGAGCGCGCCGCGCACCGGCACCAATTCCCGGCCGGCGATCGGCACGACCTCCGCCAGCATGCGATCGCGCGCCTCGGCGGCGGAGAGGGCGCGGTTTTCGGGAGCGCGCGAAAGGCAGGAGGAGGTATCGGTCATCGCATCATTTCCTGGCGTTGGGGAAGAAGACCTGCTGGCCGTCGGCGCGGAAGCTGGCAATCGCTTCCTGGCCGGCCGGCGAGGTCAGCCACCGGGCGAAGCGCTCGGCGGGGTCCTTTTTGACATGCGGATGGCGCGCCGGATTCACCGGAATCACGCCATAAGGGTTGAAGAGCACCGGGTCGCCGGCGAGCACCAGGTCGAGGTCGCGACGATTCCTGAAGGCATACCACGTGGCCCGGTCCGACAGCGTATAGGCATTGGTCGCCGCCGCCATGTTCAGTGTCGGGCCCATCCCGCTGCCGGTCTCCTTGTAGCCGGCCAGCCCCTTCGGATCGACACCGGCCTCCTTCCACAGGCGCAGTTCGGCGGCGTGCGTGCCGCTCTTGTCGCCGCGCGAGATGAACGGCTGGCCGCTGGCGGCGATCGCCTTCAGGGCATTCAGCGCACTGCCGGCATTGCGGATTTTCGCCGGGTCGTCCTTCGGCCCGATGAAGACGAAGTCGTTGTACATCACGTCCTGGCGGTAGCTGCCATAACCTTCGGCGACGAACTTGTCCTCGGCGGCACGGTCATGCACGAGCAGCACGTCGGCATCGCCGCGGCGGCCGATGTCAAGCGCCTGGCCGGTGCCGACGGCGACGACGCGCACCCTGATCCCGGTCGACTGCTCGAACTTGGGCAAAATCCAGCCGAACAGGCCGGACTGCTCGGTCGACGTGGTCGACGCGACGACCAGTGTTTCCTCGGCGTGAACCGGGCCGGCCAGCAGGCCGAGGACAAGCATCAATGATCGAAAGCGATGCGCCATGGCAGTTCTCCTTGCATGAAAGCCCGCGCCGCCGGCGATTGCGGGTGGGCGAAAAAGCGTTGCGCCGGTTCGTGCTCCTGCACGCGGCCCTCCGCCAGAAAGATGATGTCGTCGGCGAGCCGGGTGGCCTGCCCGAGATTGTGCGTCGTCATCAGCACCTTGGCGCCTTCGGTGCGGATTTCGCGGATGATGCGCTCGACAGCATCGGTCGCGGTCGGGTCGAGGCTGGCCGTCGGCTCGTCGAGCAGCAGCAGCCGCGGGCGCATCGCCCAGGCGCGAGCCAGCGCCAGGCGCTGGCGTTCGCCGCCCGAGAGCAAGCGCGCGCAATCACGGACGCGATGGGCGAGGCCGACGCGCTCCAGCACCTCCATCGTCCGCGTCTTGCGTTCGGCGGGGCTGAGCGCCTGCGGCCGCAGCGCGAACTCGACATTGGTCAGCACCGAGAGGCGCAGCAGCATCGGCTGCTGGAAGACCATCGCCAGACGGCCATCGGGCCGCGCCGAGTTGCCCCAAAAAATCGACCCGCCGTGTGCCGGCAGCAGCCCGGCGAGCAGGCGCAGCAACAGGGTCTTGCCGGCACCGTTGGGGCCGAGGACGACGCTGATCCCCTCGCCCGACAGTTCGAGGTCGAGCCCGGCAAGGACAGTCCGCCCGTCGGGGGCGAAGCGCAGCCCGGCCAGACGCAGCGGGAACATCAGCCGTACCTCCGCGCCGCCCAGCAGCGGACATGGTGCGCGGCGACGTTGAGGCCGACGATGATCGACATCAGGACGATGCCCAGGGCAATCGACAGCGCCAGATCGCCCTTGCTGGTTTCCAGCGCGATCGCCGTCGTCATGACCCGCGTATAGCCATCGATGTTGCCGCCGACGATCATCACCGCGCCGACTTCGGACATCGCCCGCCCCAGCCCGGCCAGCGTGGCGACCGACAGCGAGAAACGGCAATCGGCGAGCAGCAGCGCGACGGCCTGGGGGCGGCTGATGCCGATCAGCGACAGTTCCGGCGCGTAGTCACGCCAGGCATCCTCGACGATCTGCCGGGTCACGGCGGCGATCAGCGGCACGACGAGGATGGTCTGGGCGACGATCATCGCCGACGGCGAGAACAGCAGGCCGTAAGCGCCGAGCGGGCCGCTGCGCGACAGCGCCAGATAAACCAGCACGCCGACCACCACCGACGGCAAACCCATCAGTGCATTGAGGCCAACGATCAGGGCCCCGCGTCCGCGAAAATCCGCCACCGCCAGCCAGGCGCCGATGGGCAGGCCGACCAGCGTACCGATGGCGAGCGCGGAGAGACTCACGCGCAACGAGAGCAGGACAATGTCGAGCAGGCGATGGTCGAAGCTGCCCAACAAGCTGAGCGCTTCCAGCAGGGTCGAGGTCATGGATTCAGGCTTGGCAACCCCGATGGTCGGTGACCCACCGGGCGTTGCGAGGATACCACCGGGGCTGGCATTTGGCTGCGGGCCGAACCGGAGATTGATTGCCGGGTTAAACTGGCCGCTGTTTCCTGTTTCCATCAGCGGAGCCCTTCACCGGGATGAACGAAAAAATCACGGGTGTCGTTCTGGCCGGCGGCCTTGGCCGCCGGATGGGCGGCAGCGACAAGGGCCTCGAGGAACTGCGCGGGCGGCCGCTGGCGGCCTGGGTGGTGGAACGCCTGGCGCCACAGGTCGATGAACTGCTGATCAGCGCCAACCGCAACGGTGGGCGTTACGCCGCCCTTGGCCACCGTGTCGTAGGCGACCGCATTGCCGGCTTCGCCGGTCCGCTGGCTGGCCTGCACGCGGCGCTGGAGGCCGCCGCGCACCCGCTGGTCGCGACCGTGCCCTGCGATTCGCCCTTCCTGCCAGGCGATCTGATTTCACGGCTTCTTTCGGCGTTGACCGCGCCCGGAACGAAGTCCCCTCAAGGTGGCCTTGGGTCATGGGGGACAACCGGCGCCGATGTCGCCATCGCCCGCACGGCCGAGCGTGCACATCCGGTATTCTGCTTGTGCAAGCGCGACCTGCTGCCGCACCTGACCGCCTTTCTGGCGGGTGGTGAACGCAGTGTGGCTGGCTGGCACGCGAAGCTAAATGTGGTCGAAGTCGCGTTCGACGACGAGGCCGAGGCGTTCGAGAATATCAATACCCGTGAAGAACTGGGGCGCATTGACAAGGTACAGGACTAACGGTTCGGCGGCTATTCCGGCAACTGGACATGTCCTTGGTCATCGAGCGGGAAGAACGGGTTCCAGCAGATCTCCCAGAGAAAACCGTCGGGGTCGGCAAAGTAACCGCGGTAGCCGCCCCAGAACACCTTGTCGGCGGGCCGGGCAAGTCGTGCGCCGGCAACAACCGCTTCGGCCAGCAGTTTGTCCACGGCTGTCTCCGAGTCGACATTGTGGGCCAGCGTGAACCCCGGAAAACCGGTGCCGGCAGCGGAGACATTGGCATCCTCGGCCAGTGCATCGCGCTGAAAGAGGCCGAAGACGATGCTGCCGGCATTGAAGAAGGCAATCCCGGGCCGACTGGCTGAAGACTCGCGCCAGCCAAGCGCTGCATAGAAGGCGCGGCTGCAGGCGAGGTCACTGACCCCGAGGGTGACGAAGCTGATGGTCTGGCGCATGCTGCAGGCAGTCCTGAATGGAAGGGGACGTCAGTTTATGCCCGGGCCCCGGTTGGGCGTAGTATTCAGATTCCCGGTTTTGCGAGGCCGCCATCATGACACACCGCTTCCCGCTCCATGTTCATATCTCCACGTTGTTCATCGCCCTGATCTTGCTGGTCGGCGGCGTCATCGGTGGGCTTGGCTACCGGATCAGCAGCGAGATCCTCGAAACCACGGCCAGTGAACTGAATGCCCGGATCGGGAGGGACACCGTGGGCGAGTTTTCCAACATCATCGGCCCCGCCGAGATGGCGACCCGTCTTCTCAGCTACGACGGGATCACCCAGGCCACTTCGCTCGAGCAACGCCTGCAGAATATCGGCTTCATGCGCGAGGCGCTGAACAACTCCAGCGCACTCACCTCGCTCTATGTCGGCTATGGCAACGGCGATTTCTTCATGGTTCGCCGGATCTGGGACGAAGCCGATGGCCGGACCTTCGACGCCCCGGCGCAATCCGCTTTCATGGTTCAGAGCATCGTCCACAAAAACGGTGAAGTGCGCGGCCGCTACATCTTCCTTGATGGCGGGCTGAAGGAATTGCGCAGCGACAATCCGCCCGACTCTGCAACCGCTTTCGATCCGCGCACCCGTGGCTGGTACAAGGCGGCGATGGCCGCCGAAGGACAGATCAAGACCGCCCCGTACGTGTTCTACACCACCCAGAAGGTTGGGACGACAATCGCCAACCGTGCGAACAAGGCGGACGCGGTGGTCGGCGCCGACATTCGGCTGGGAACGATTGGCCAATCACTGGCCAGACAAAAGGTCACGCCGGGCACACAGATCGTGCTGGTTAATGAGCAGGGCAAGACGGTTGGCTTCGAGGATGCGGCGAAGGCCGTGACCATTGTGGACGGCATTCCGGTGCAGACGAATGTTGCCGACCTGGGGATCCCCGTGTTCGCCCGAATGGCAGTGCATCTGGCCCATTTTGACGAAGCGGCGGCCCGGAGTCTTGCGCTGAAGGTCGATGGAACCGACTGGCACGCGTCGATCCACCCCGTCAAACTGGAAGGTTCAGGCCAACTTTTCTTGATGACCGCTATACCCGATGACGAACTTATGGCCTCCGCAGAACGGCTGATGCGCCACTCACTGATCGCGACGATTCTGGTAATCCTCTTTGCAATTCCGGTAACCTGGCTTCTGGCGCGGAACATTTCCGGTCCGCTGCGGCAACTGGCCGGGGAGGCGGAAGCCATTCGTCGCTTCGAGTTCTCGCAGCCGATTAAGGTCAATTCCCTCGTTCTCGAGGTCAATGACCTGACCGTCACCATGGGGAGCATGAAGCGGACGATCAGGCGCTTTCTCGACATCAGCATGGCGGTCGCTGCCGAAAACGATTTCGACAAGCTACTGCCCCGCCTGCTGACCGAGACGCTCCCAGCCGCTGATGCTGATGCCGGCATTCTGTACCTGACCGACGGCGACCGTCTGGTCCCAGCCGCTGCCCTGAATGCGGACTCGACGCCGTTGCCGGCCAGCGCTTCGAACGTCGACCCGCAGGCGGCCGGCCCGCTGTTGGGTAGTGCCCTTAGCGCCGGCACTGCGCGCGCCGCCCGCCTGAGTGACGAAGACGTGCGCGCCCTCGGCCTGGAAAAGATTCTCGAGAGCACGGAAGCGACCGATGCAATCGCCGTGCCGCTGCTCAACCGCCAGCACAATCTGGTCGGCGCCATGCTGTTGTTGCGCCGTGACGATACGGACCCGGCACGCCTCAGTTTTGTCGCGGCGCTGTCCGGATCGGTCGCCGTCTCGCTCGAGAGCAAGGAATTGATCAAGGCCCAGAAGATGCTGTTCGAAGCCTTCATCCAGTTGATCGCCGGGGCGATCGACGCCAAGAGCCCCTACACCGGCGGCCACTGTGCCCGCGTTCCCGAACTGACCAAGATGCTGGCGCGTGCCGCCTGTGCCGAAAGCAGTGGGCCATTTGAGGATTTCCAGCTTGGCGAGGAGGAATGGGAAGCGGTGCACGTGGCCGCCTGGCTGCATGACTGCGGCAAGGTGACGACGCCGGAATATGTGGTTGACAAGGCAACCAAGCTGGAGACCCTGTACGACCGTATCCATGAGGTACGCATGCGTTTCGAGGTATTGAAGCGCGATGCCGAAATCGCCTGCCTGAAAGCCATCGCCGCCTGCCAGCCGGAAGTCGAGGCTCGCGCCGAACTTTCACGGGAGCTGGCCGGACTCGACGACGACTATGCCTTTGTAGCCGGTTGCAATGAGGGCGGCGAATTCATGGCACCCGAAAAACTGGAACGACTGAAGGACATCGCCGCACGGACATGGACCCGGACGCTAGATGACCGGATCGGCATTTCGCATGAGGAGAAGGAGCGCAAGGCGCGCACCCCGGCACCTGCGCTGCCGGTGACTGAGCCACTTCTGGCTGACCGCCCCGAGCATGTCTTCGCACGCGCGCCGCGTGACCGGATGCCCGCCGACAACAAATGGGGCTTCCGCCTGGACGTGCCGGAGGCCCTATACAACAAGGGCGAGCTCTACAACCTTGGCGTCGCCCGCGGCACGCTATCCGAGGAAGAGCGCTACAAGATCAACGAGCACATCGTGCAGACCCTGATCATGCTGACCCAGCTTCCCTTTCCGAAGCACTTGCGCAACGTTCCGGAAATCGCCGCCGGTCACCACGAAAAGATGGATGGCACTGGCTATCCAAGACGACTGGTTAGAGACGAGATGAGTCCGGTCGCGCGCATGATGGCGATCGCCGACATTTTCGAGGCGCTCACTGCCATCGACCGCCCTTACAAGAAGGGCAAGACGCTTTCCGAGGCGATCAAGATCATGTCGTTCATGAAGAAGGATCAGCACATTGATCCCGAACTGTTCGATCTTTTCTTGCGCTCCGGGATCTACCGCGAGTACGCCGAGCGCTTCATGAAATCCGAACAAATCGACAGCGTCGATATCGCTGCCTACATCACCCGGCCAGGCGCCGCCTGATCGGGCGCGCGGGTCTGGAACACGAAGGGCGCGATGGCCGCAGGTTTGTCTAAGCCGCGCTGCGGCAGGTCACGCGGGGGGCGCGACAATCATCTGCATTGCCTCGGGGTTTCCGGATGCCAAGCGTGAAACACTTCATATTGCAGAGGAACGAAGATGGTTACACTTGTCTTGTAGGTTCAACATGAACCTGAAGAGGAAGCCGAAATGAAAGTCAAGATCTACTATCGCATCACCCAGGACCGCTGCGGTATCCCGATGAACTACGCCGGCGCCCGCCACTTTGTAGCCTGCGAAGGTCAGCCGATCGAAGAAGCGGCGAGGGCCCAGCTGGCAGCCGATTACCAGGTGCCATTGCGGGCGGTCGAGATCTGCCGGATCGCCGACTAGCCGCCGCCCCGCTGGGTCGCCCGGTCAATCCTGGCGAGCAGGCTGGAAACAGCTTCTTCGTCACCTGCCTGCGCGCTGATGACGACGCGCAGGGCACAAAGTTGCAGCGCGCCGACCTGCTGCGGAGTTTCGCTGATCAATGCAAAGTGCAGGCGAACATTTCCCTCGACGACCAGCAGCCCGCCACCTTCTTCGGTTACAGCATCGCCGATGGCCTTGACCATGGCGCGCTGGAACTCTCCAGCCGTACTGCTCATGAGCCGGGTCCGGTTCCGGCTCCAGGGAAACGGGCCTTCAGCCACCGGCGATCGGCGGCCAGACGGCCAGCGTGTCGCCTTCCTTGAGGAAACTGGTCGCCCGTTCCTCCGGTGGCACGAAGACGCCATTAATGAGTACCAGATGGGTCAGTCGTGGCGGTAGCGCAAAAGGCGCGAGAACCATGCTGACCGAAGCATCCTCTGCGGCCTCGACTTCCACACGATTGTTCCTGCTGCCGGCCGGCAGGTAATCGCCGAGGGTCGCGTAGAGCTTGACCGTAACTCGCATTGGCTCAGCTGTTGGGGCGCTGGCAGGCGATGAACGCTTCGACGAAACGCGTCGGCGTCTTCAGCAACCTCTCCTTCCAGGGGCCCAGTCTTGTCCTGGCCTGAATCAGTCCGCGCAGGGCGCCGACATGATCTGTCAGGCCGATCGACGTCGCGCCGACCAGAACGTCGCCGTCGAACTGCAGGCTGATGTAGCGCCCTCTTGCCTCGTCTGTCCGCTCGACGCCCTCACCGCCGGCGACGCCCTGCCATTCGCCGAATGACGATGAAATCATTCCCATCGAATCGAGCACGTTGATGGCCAGGACACCACTCATCCGGGCCGTTTGCCCGGCCATGTTGAGCGCCGCGATGCGCGCCTGGTCGGCGGCGTTGGGCTGGATTGCCGCCACCAGGTGGCGACCGGAGAAGAGGTCCGGCGCCTCGGCCACGTCGCCGGCCGCATAGATGCCGGGGACCGACGTCTGCATCGTGTCGTCGACCAGGATCCCCTTGGCGACATGGACGTCGGTGCCTTCGAGGAAGGCCACATTGGGAGCGACGCCGGCGGCGACGATCAGCAGTTCGCAGTCGATCTGGTCGCCGGTCGTCAGGGTCACCGTCAGCGGCGTGCTGGCGCCAGGTTCGATGCGTTCAACGCCCGCCCTGGTGACCACGCGCACGCCCTGCTTCTCGACCCAGCGCTTGATCATGCTGCCAGCCTCCGGCGTCATCATGCGCGGCACCATGCGGTCGCCGAGCTCGACAACGGTCAGGTGCACGCCGCGCTTGACCAGAGACTCCATGATGATGCAGCCGATGAAGCCGGCACCGAGCTGGAGAACGCGCGAGCCAGGACGTGCCAGATCGGCGATTGCCCGTGCATCCTCTAGCGTCCAGCAGGTCTGCACCGCCGGCAGGTCGATACCGGGAATCGGCGGGCGCACCGGGTGCGATCCGGTCGCGATCAGCAGGCGGTCATAGGACTCGAAATGGCCGTCGTCGAAGAGAATCGTCTGTTTTTCGCTGTTGACCGCAACTGCTCGTCCGCGTTGCTGCGCGATGCAAAGCCCGGCGAAATGACCGTCGGCCTTGCGCAGATAAGTTCCGGACTCGTCGATATTGCCTTCGAGCAGATAGGGGATGGCCATCCGCGAATAGGGTGGGGCATCCTCGTTGCCGACGAGCAGGATTTCGTCGGCCGGGGCGGCGCGGCGCAGAGTTTCGGCGGCCACCACGCCAGCCGGCCCGTTGCCGAGAATGATGTGCTTCATGCTTGTCCTCTCCGGTTGGAAAAAAAAGCGGGGCGGCGGCCAGTGCCGCGACCCCGCATCCTTACCTTCTTGCCGCCTAGAGTCCCAGACGCTCCAGCGTCGTGCTTTCCGGCACGCCTTCCGGGGTCCAGCCACGCACCTTGTAGTACTCCGGCCGCATCTTGTCGATGCCGTTGACCATGCCCTTGGCCGGGCCGCTCCTGGCTGCTTCGGTCTTCAGGCGCGGCGGCAGGTCATCGTCCCTTGCCGTGAGTCCGGCTGCCAGGTTGTAATTGCGCTCCATGTTCCAGATGCGCTCGCCAACCAGATTGAGCTTCTCCATCGACCAGTCGCCTTCGCAGGCGGCCTGAATCTGCGGCTGAATGTCGGCCAGTGTCCAGGCAAATGTGGTGAAGACACAGATGCCGGCCGAATCGACGACGCCGGTCGCATCCTGGAATGCCTTGACCAGATCGGCCTTGCCCTCGGTCACTAGGGGATCGGTCTTGACCGGGATGCCGAGCACTTCGGAGGCAATCGTGTAGCCGCGCAGGTGGCAGGCACCACGGTTGGAAGTGGCGTAGGCGAGGCCGATGCCTTGGATGCCGCGTGAGTCATAGGCCGGGAATTCCTGCCCCTTGACGCTCATCGACAGTTCAGGGCGGCCATATTTGGCGCACATGCGGGCACTGCCCAGACCCAGATCCTTGCCGAATCCTTCGCCCGCGGCAGTCATCTCGACCAGCTTGCACAGCGCCTCGGCCGAACCGAACCTGGCATCGAGGCCGATCTGTTCCTTGCTCAGGATGCCGAGATCGTAGAGTTCCATCGCCGCGCCAACCGTGGCACCGAAGGAAATCGGGTCCATCCCGTGCTCGTTGCACAGCAGGTTGGCATATTGCAGCGCCTCCAGATCGCCGACGCCATTTGCTGCGCCAAGCGCCCAGGCCGCCTCGTACTCGAGACCACCGTTGGCGCCCCAGTATTTCGGGCTGTTCTTGACGCTGAAATGGGTCTCGTCGATCTTCGAAATCCGGCCGCAGGCGATGGTGCATCCGAAGCAGGCGGCATTGGCTACCAAGTGGGTCTTGCCATCGGTGGGCCGTTTTTCGTGCATGGCCTCGCCGGATATCCTGCCGGCGTCCTCGAACTGCACGTCGCGGTGATTGCGCGTGGGCAAGGCGCCCATTTCGTTGATGACGTTCATCAGCACCTGAGTGCCGTACTTGGGCAAGCCCTGGCCGGTCACGGCGTTGTCGGCGAGAACTTTCTTGCCGGCATTGGTCGCTGCCATGAACGCCGGGAAATCCTTGATACCGGAAACGCCCTGGGTGCCGCGAATCGCCACTGCCTTCAGGTTCTTCGAACCCATCACCGTACCGACACCGGAGCGGCCGGCCGCGCGGTGCAGGTCATTGACGATGGCGGCGTAGAGGACGCCATTCTCCCCGGCCCCACCGATCGACGAAATGCGGATCAACGGATCCTGATGGCTGGCCTTGATCGTTTCTTCGGTCTCCCAGCAGGTCTTGCCCCACAGGTGAGCGGCATCGCGCAACTCGGCCCTGTCGTTCTCGAGGTAGAGATAGACCGGCTTCGGCGACCGCCCCTCGAAAATGATCATGTCCCAGCCGGCGAACTTCATTTCGGCACCGAAATAGCCCCCCGAATTCGAGCAGGCAATCGCATTGGTCAGCGGCCCCTTGGTCACCACGACATAGCGCCCGCCCGTCGAAGCCATCGTGCCGGTCAGCGGGCCGGTCGCCATGATCATCTTGTTGTCCGGTGACAGCGGATCGACCCTGGGGTCGGTTTCCTCGACCAGGTATTTCGACGCCAGGCCGCGTGAGCCCAGGTAATCGTTGGCCCATTTCATATTCAGCGGTTCGGGGGTGCATTTGCCGGCGGTGAGGTTCACGCGCAGGACTTTTCTGTTCCATCCCATGATCTTCCTCCTCAGGCAGCTACGGCAGCGGTATTGGCCTTGGCGGCCCAGGCACGCATGCGATCCAGACCTGTCCAGTCGGCATCGACATAGGTGATCGCAGCGGTCGGGCAGGCAGTGACGCACTTCGGATCACCGCCGCACAGGTCGCATTTCTGGACTTTGCCGACATCGGCCATGTAATTGACCGTACCGAACGGGCAGGCGATGGTGCATACCTTGCAGCCGACACAGGTCGCTTCCCTGACGACCTTGGCGCCGGTGGCGGCGTCGATGACGATCGCGTCGACCGGGCAGGCGTTCATGCACCAGGCATCGGCGCACTGCGTGCAGGTATAGGGAACCTTGCGGCCTTCGTGTTCGAAGTTGAAGACCTTGATGCGCGACTTCGACGGATTGATGGTCCCGGTGTGCTCGTAGGAGCAGGCCATCTCGCATTGCAGGCATCCGGTGCATTTCGCCGGATCGATGTGAAGCGACTTCTGCATGGTGTCTCCTCCATGAATTGTGTGGGATCGCCAAGTACGATGTGCCACCAGTTTCCGGCACGTCAAGGCATGATCACGCTTTTACCGGCCGCTGTCATTCCGCACTGCAACATCCGGTTACACAAAGCTACGAAAGCACGACAGACATGATCGGCGGGATTGCCTAAAGTGCATCCGTGCACTGAACCCCTCCTCTCGAAACCCCCTTTCGAGAACTTCGACCCCGCCACCCGGCGGGGTTTTTTTATGTCGCCCACCCCGCCGGCCGCGGTACTGGTGCCGGCAGTTGTTTCTATGGTATCCCATGCGGATGTTCGCCATCCGCCTTCCGGTTTGCCCACAAGCCGCTATAATAGCTTGCTTGAATTTTCGCGGACTGAGGTAATCAGCATGGCCGAGCAACATTCTTCCAAGGGCATCATGGTCGCCACCATCATCGTGGCCATTGTCCTGACTGCAGTTGTGGTTCCCTTCTCCATGAAGGCTGAGAAATCCGCTGCCGACGCCAGCAGTGCGGATCAGGCCGATAGCCGAATCCAGCCGGTTGCCAGGTTCGAACTGGCCAAGGCCACCCCCGCCGCAGCAGCCGGCCCGAAGGATGGGGCCACCGTCTACAACTCAGTCTGTGGCGCCTGCCACGGCACCGGCGTCGCCGGTGCCCCCAAGGCGGGCGACAAGGCTGCCTGGGCGCCGCGCATTGCCCAAGGTAACGACACTCTCTACAAGAACGCAATCGCCGGCAAGAACGCCATGCCGCCGAAGGGTGGGGCACCCGACCTGTCCGATGACGAGATCAAGGGCGCGGTCAATCACCTGGTGGGCCTGTCCAAGTAATTCACAAGAAATGTGGAAAGGGAGGCCGCGGCCTCCCTTTTTCGTTGACGGAACAGGGGCGCCTTGTGGGCGCCCTGCTCAAGCCAACTTCCGGATGGCAGCGTCAGTTTGTTGCAAGGAGACTTACTTCTTCATCGGTTCGGCTGCCTTGGCCGCCTCTGCCTTCGGCGCTTCGGCGGCAGGGGCCGTTGTTGCGGTTGGCGCAGCTTTCTTGACCGTCTTGGCATGCTTCTGCTCGCCGCCGTTGGTGGGTGCCTTCACCTCAGGTGCGGCAACAGCGGGTTTGGCCTCGGGCGCCTTGGCTTCTGGCTTTGGCGCTTCGGTCTTGACGACGGCAGCCGGGGTGGCGGCGGGTTTGACTTCCGGAGCCGGCTTGATGTCCGCAGCGTGAGCGATACCGAAAGCGGCGGCGAGGGCGAGGGTGATAAGTTGCTTGGTCATTTTCAATCTCCTTGAGTGATTTAATCGGTTGTTTCATCGGGCTTTGCAAAATCGCGCTGCCTTGTGCCGAATAACGCAGACGGTTGTCGCCCCGATGTCACCAGAAGAGTACCCGCCTGTGACGGGCTGTGACCCAGTTGCTACCGCTTGTTGCCAGCGAGCAATGCCTTCATGGCGTCCAGCCGGGCATTGCCGGTCGCCTTGTCTGGTGGCGGTTCATCCCTGTCGCCGGAGAACCGGATGTCCTCCTTGCCCATTTCGGCGATGAAGCGCGAGGGTTCGCTGGGGATCAAGTCGCGCATCTGCTTGCGGCGCTCGCAGTAGGACAGGTGCAGGGAGCGCTGAGCGCGGGTGATGCCGACGTACATCAGTCGGCGTTCCTCTTCCAGTTTGCCCGGCGCGAGCGACTCGCGGTGCGGCAGGATGCCCTCCTCGATGCCGACCAGGAATACATGCCTGTATTCCAGGCCCTTGGCCGCATGTAGTGTGGACAACTGCACCATATCGGCATCGTCGCTGTTCTGTTTGTCGAGCAGGTTGATCAAGGCGATGCTCTGGCTGAGGTCGATCAGCGTCTTGCCGTCTTCTTCGCCTTTCTTGTTGAGCCATTCAGCAAATTCGCAGACGTTGCCCCATCGCGTCTGAGCGACCCGATGTTCTTCGTGATCGTAGAGATGAGTTTCGTAATCGATCGCCTTCAGCAGGTCGGGCAAAACCCGCTGCGCTGGCTCGTGCCCGGCTCGTTGCTGCAAGCGGTCGATGAACCGGCAGAACTCAAGTAACTGTTCCAGCTGGCGTGTCTGCACCCGATGCGCAAAGCCCTCCTCGCCGGCGGCATTGTACAGCGACTCATGGCGCTCGCCGGCGTACTGGCCAAGAACCTGCAGTGTCGCTGCGCCAATGCCACGCTTGGGCGTGGTCACGGCGCGGATGAAGGCAGGGTCATCGTCCGTGTTGGCCAGTAGCCGCAGGTAGGCCGTGATGTCCTTGATTTCGGCCTTGTCGAAGAAGGACTGTCCACCGGACAGCCGGTAAGGAATTTTCTGGTTGCGCAACTGGGTCTCGAGCAGGCGCGCCTGATGGTTCGAACGGTAAAGGATGGCGTAGTCCCTGAAACTGCCGCGATGTTCAAAGCGGTGCGCCTGCAGTTTCATGACTACGCCTTCGGCCTCGGCCTCGTTGTCCTTGCAGGCGGTAACGGTGATCTGGTCGCCATGCCCCAGTTCGGACCACAACTGCTTGTCGAACAGCTTCTCGTTGTGGGCGATAACGTTGTTGGCCGCCTTGAGGATTCTTGCGGTCGACCGGTAATTCTGCTCGAGTTTGATGATCTTCAGCGCCGGAAACTCGGCCGGCAGCTTCTTCAGGTTGTCGATGTCGGCGCCGCGCCAGCCGTAGATCGCCTGATCGTCATCACCCACTGCCGTGAACTGGGCGCGGATGCCGGTCAGCAGCTTGAGCAACTGGTACTGGCCGGCATTGGTGTCCTGATATTCGTCGACCAGCAGGTAGCGCAGGCGGTTCTGCCATTTCTCGGCAATTTCCGGATACTGGTTGAAGAGCTTGACCGGGAGACCGATCAGGTCGTCGAAGTCGACCGCCTGATAAGCCTTCAGGGTGGCCTCGTAGGAGTGGTACGCCTGCGCGGCCCGCGCTTCATGTTCGTTGGTTGTGAGTTGTTGAGCGGCCTCGGGCGTTACCAGCGCATTCTTCCAGTTAGAAATGATGGCCTGCAGGTGGCGTAGTGTCCCTTTGTCGACGGTTCTGGCGACGTCGCCGATGATGCCGGCGCAGTCGGCTGAATCGAAAATAGAGAAGCGGGGCTTGTAGCCCAGCGCCTTGGCCTCCTCACGCAGGATGCGCACGCCGAGCGAGTGGAAGGTTGAAATCTGTACATCCCCGGCCGTCGACCGCGACAGCAGCTTGCCGACCCGCTCCAGCATCTCGTTGGCGGCCTTGTTGGTAAAGGTGATGGCTGCCACGTTCCGCGGCTGGAATCCACAATCCTGGATGAGGTAGGCGATCTTCTGGGTGATGACCCGGGTCTTTCCCGAGCCGGCGCCGGCCAGTACCAGCAGGGGACCGTCAAGGTAGCGGATTGCTTCGCGTTGCTGGGGATTGAGGCCGGACATGGGTCGGAATCCGCAAGGGATACCATGGAAACAACTACTGGCACCGTTACCGCCACCGGCAAAGCCGATGACACAAAAGAATCGCCCCGGAGGTCCGGGGCGCAGTGACAACACGGGGCGAATCAGACTCAGGCGGGTCCGGATCCTGTCCAGCGTTGCAAAGTGCAGGTCAGACGATGTCGAGGTGACCAATACCACTGGTCAGGTCGCGGTCCTTGGACTCCTTTCCGTACAGCTTGATCTGCAGGCGCAGGTCGTTCAGCGAATCCGCGTTGCGCAAGGCATCCTCGTAGGTGATCTTGCCTGCCTCATAGAGCGCGAAAAGGGACTGGTCGAAGGTCTGCATGCCCAGTTCGCGCGACTTCTTCATGATCTCCTTGATTTCGCTTACCTCACCCTTGAAGATGAGGTCGGAAATCAGCGGCGAGTTGAGCATGACTTCGATCGCTGGCACGCGTCCCTTGCCGTCTTTCTTGGCGATCAGACGCTGCGACACCATGGCTCGAAGGTTGAGCGAGAGGTCCATGAGCAATTGTGAACGACGGTCTTCCGGGAAGAAGTTGATGATGCGGTCGATTGCCGTGTTGGTGCTGTTGGCATGCAGGGTCGCCAACGCGAGGTGACCGGTCTCGGCAAAGGCGATAGCGTAATCCATCGTGTCGCGGTCCCGGATTTCACCCATCAGGATGACATCGGGCGCCTGACGCAGCGTGTTCTTCAGGGCCGGCTTCCAGTCGTCCGTATCGACGCCGATCTCGCGCTGCGTGATGATGCAGTTCTTGTGCTCGTGGACGTATTCAATCGGATCCTCGACCGTGATGATATGGCCGAAGCTGTTCTCGTTGCGGTAATCGACGAGGGCGGCCAGCGACGTCGTCTTGCCGGTGCCGGTGCCGCCCACGAAGATGACGAGACCAAGCTTGGTCATCGCGACGTCCTTGAGGACTGGCGGCAGACCCAGCTCATCGAGCGTCGGAATGCTCTGGTTGATCATGCGGCAGACGACGCCAACGCGCCCCTGCTGAATGAAGGTGTTGACCCGGAAGCGGCCGATGCCGGCCGGCGAAATGGCAAAGTTGCATTCCTTGGTCGCCTCGAATTCCGCCGCCTGCCGGTCGTTCATGATGGAACGGGCAAGTTCTGACGTGTGCGCCGGCGTCAGTATCTGGTTGGAAACTGGCGTGATCTTGCCGTCCACCTTGATTGCGGGCGGAAAGTTTGCCGTGATGAATAGGTCGGACCCCTTTTTCTGCACCATCAGGCGCAGGAGGTCATGCATGAACTTCATTGCCTGGTCACGTTCCATTACTTTTCCTCTTTACCTGATTCTTAAGGGCTCAGCCGGGGAAGGTGTCTTTGTTGGTTGCGCGAGCCTTGGCCTCGGCATTGGACACCACGTTGCGCCGCACCAGTTCGAGCAGATTCTGGTCCAGTGTCTGCATTCCGAAATTCTGACCGGTCTGGATCGCCGAGTACATCTGCGCCACCTTGTTTTCCCGAATCAGGTTGCGGATGGCGGGCGTGCCAATCATGATTTCATGGGCGGCGACACGACCATTGCCATCCTTGGTCTTGAGCAGTGTTTGTGAAATGACGGCGCGCAGCGACTCGGAAAGCATCGAGCGGACCATTTCCTTTTCCGCTGCCGGGAAGACGTCCACGATCCGGTCGATGGTCTTGGCAGCCGACGAGGTGTGCAACGTGGCAAACACCAGGTGACCGGTCTCCGCTGCCGTCAACGCCAGGCGGATGGTTTCCAGATCGCGCATCTCGCCGACCAGGATTACGTCAGGATCCTCGCGCAGTGCCGAGCGCAACGCGTTGGCGAAAGACAGCGTATGTGGCCCGACCTCGCGTTGATTGATCAGGCACTTCTTGGATTCGTGGACGAATTCGATCGGATCTTCGACGGTCAGTATATGGGCATATTCGAGTTCGTTGACGTGATTGACCATTGCCGCCAGCGTGGTCGATTTGCCCGAACCCGTCGGCCCGGTCACCAGCACGATGCCGCGCGGATATTCCGAAATGTCCTTGAAGATCTTTGGGCAGTTGAGATCGTCAAGTGACAGGATCTTCGAAGGAATAGTCCGGAATGCCGCCCCAGCTCCTCGCTGTTGGTTGAACGCGTTGACGCGAAAACGCGCCAGGTTGGGAATCTCGAAGGAAAAATCGCACTCAAGCGTCTCTTCGTAAGTCTTGCGCTGGGTATCGTTCATGATGTCGTACACCATGCTGTGTACGTCCTTGTGCTCCATCGCTGGCAGGTTGATCCGGCGCACATCGCCATGGACGCGGATCATCGGGGGCACGCCTGCCGAAAGGTGAAGGTCGGAAGCCTTGTTCTTGACTCCAAAGGCCAGCAGTTCTGTGATGTCCATACGGATCGTCCTTAGGGCACGTGTATACTGAAAACAGAAGGAATTCCAAACAATTATGAGCGCAATTGCGTCCAACCTGCAAGCAGTCAAAGAACGTATCGCCAAGGCGGCAGGCAAGGCTGGTCGCTCGCCGCAGGAAATAAGGCTTTTGGCGGTCAGCAAGACTTGGCCGGTTGACTGCGTAATTGATGCAAGCAGAGCAGGGCAGCAGCGGTTTGGCGAAAACTACGTCCAGGAAGGTGTTGCCAAGGTCCTCGCGACAAGCGGCCTGAACCTTGAGTGGCATTTCATCGGCCCACTGCAAACCAACAAGACACGACTGGTCGCTGAACACTTTTCCTGGGTACATTCGATCGATCGTCTGAAACTCGCCGAGCGACTTTCTGCGCAGCGTCGGGACGCGTTGCCGCCACTCTCGGTCTGCGTTCAGGTAAATATCTCCGGCGAAGCCAGCAAGCGCGGTTGCGCACCCAGCGATGCACTGGAACTGTGCCAGGCAATCGCTACCATGCCGCGCCTGGCGTTGCGTGGGTTGATGGCAATCCCTGAAGCGGCGGACGATTACGCAGCCCAGCGTGTGCCATTTCGTCAGGTGCGGGAGCTCTGCGAGCAGATTCGTGCTGCCGGGCTTCCACTTGATACCCTTTCGATGGGCATGTCGCACGATCTTGAAGCGGCTGTTGCCGAAGGTGCGACGATTGTTCGCGTTGGCACGGCCATCTTTGGTGAGAGAAACAACGCATGAAAATTACCTTCCTTGGCGGTGGCAACATGGCGAACGCGCTGATTGGCGGCATGTTGAAACAGGGGATTGGGGCTGCCGACATCAGTGTGATTGACCCGAGCGCCGACGCCCGCGTCAGTCTCGCTGCGACTTACGCGGTCAGCTGCGTGGAATCGGCCGAAACGCTTTCCGGAGTCGGCAATCTGCTGGTGCTCGCAGTCAAGCCGCAGCAGATGAGGGAGGCCGTCGCCCCCCTGGTCGGCAGACTGGGCGATGCTGTTGTCGTGAGCATCGCTGCCGGACTCGATATGGCAACGCTTTCACGCTGGTTGGGCGGGCACCGCAGGATCGTTCGCTGCATGCCGAATACTCCGGCGCTGATCGGCGCTGGCATTACCGGGTTGTGCGCGCTGCCGGAAGTCAGTGACGATGAACGTGCCGCCGCGGACCGGCTGCTGCGCTCGGTCGGCACGACCGTCTGGATTACCGACGAGGTCAGGATGGACGCCGTCACTGCACTCTCCGGCAGCGGCCCAGCCTACGTCTTCATGTTCATCGAGGCGCTGGAACAGGCCGCCGCCGATCTCGGCTTCACCCCGGAGCAGGGCCGCCAACTGGCGATCGGGACGGTGCAGGGCGCCGCGGCTCTCGCCGCACAATCCGCCGAACCGGCTTCGGTGTTGCGTGAGCGGGTCACCTCCAAGGGGGGGACCACCGAAGCCGCGTTGGGCATCATGACCAAAAAGGGCGTCGGGGAAGGCATCGTCGCAGGCGTCAAGGCGGCCGAAACGCGTGGCCGGGAACTGGGCAAGCTGCTGGGAGCGATCTGATGCACATTCTGGTTTTTCTCATTGACGCCGTCGTGAGCTTTTTCTGCACGTTGTTCCTGCTACGCTTCATGATGCAGGCAACGCGCGTTTCGTTTTCCGGACAATTTGGCGATTTTGTGGTCAAGTTGACCAATTGGGCGGTCAAGCCATTGCGCCGCGTGGTGCCGGGCCTGGGGGGAATGGACCTGGCCAGTCTGGTTGCGGCCCTGGGTCTGCAACTTCTGCTGTCAGCGCTCATGTTTAGTGTTGCCGGTCCATCTGTTGCGGCGGATGGCGGGACGATTGCGTTCATGGCAGTGTGGTTTGCCCTGCGCACCCTGCTGCGTCTGACGGTCTATATCCTGATCGGTGCGTTGATCCTGCAAGCCGTACTGTCGTGGATCAACCCCTACTCGCCACTGTCCTTGCCCGCCCAGCAATTGACCCGGCCATTTCTCGATCCGATCCGGCGCTTTGTACCAACAATCTCCGGCATCGATCTGTCGCCGCTGGTTGCGATTCTATTGCTGCAAGCGCTTCTGATGCTCTTGTGAGTGAGTGGCTGCGCATCGCAGGCGATGACTGCCTTGCGTTGACTCTTCATGTTCAGCCTGGTGCCAGGAAGACAGAGTTCGCTGGTATGCACGGCGATGCCCTGAAGATTCGCCTGGCCGCACCGCCCGTGGATGGGAAGGCCAACATGGCTCTTCTCAAGTTTGTGGCAGATGCCCTGAAGCTGCCTGCTGCAGCGATCATTCTGAAAAGCGGCCACACCTCGCGGCGCAAGGTTCTGGAAGTCCGCGGCGCAACTCGCGAAGCTGTCGCCTGTTTGGTTCAGCCTTCGTAAACCACGCGACCATCAACCAGCGTCATCATAACCCTGCCGGTCATCATGCAGCCGGTCCACGGTGAGTTCTTGCCCCGGCTCTTCAATAGCTCCGGCGTCAGTTGCCAGGTTGCGCCAGGATCGAAAATGCAGATGTCGGCAACGCCGCCTAGGGTTAACTGGCCACTCGCCAAGCCCAGTACGTCGGCAGGTGCAGAGGTGATTCGTGCCAACGCCGCAGGCAGGTCAACACCAGCAACTGCAGCCCATTTCAGGGTCAGCGGCAACAGTACTTCAAGGCCGGTGGCGCCCGGGCTCGCTTCACCGAAAGGAAGCAGCTTGTCGTCGGCACCGAGCGGGGTGTGATCGGAGCAGATTGCCGCCAAGCCGGACGCCGCAGCGTGCGACAGCGCCTGGCAGTCGCTCTGGGCGCGTAGTGGCGGAGAGAAGCGGGCGTGCGGGTCGAAGAAGCCGATGTCGTCTTCGGTAAGGAGCAGGTGGTGGACGCCTATGTCGCAGGTGACGGGTAGCCCCTCATCACGGGCCGCACTGACCAGTGCAACGCCAGACGCCGAGGAAAGGCGCGTCAGGTGAATGCGACAGCCGGTGTCGCGAACCAGTTGCAGTATGGTGGCGATGGCGATCGTCTCGGCGGCGACTGGAATGCCCGCCAGCCCCAGCCGGCTGGCGACTTCTCCTTCGTGGGCGATCCCGTTGCGCGACAGCCAGTAATCCTGTGGTTGCAGCCAGACCGCAAATCCGAAAGTCGCGGCGTATTCCAGGGCACGCAGCAGGGCTTCGGTATCGACGAGCGGAACCTGGGCCTGCGAAAAAGCGACGCAACCGGCCTTCTTCAAGCCGGCCAACTCGGACAGATGCTCCCCGCGCAGGCCGACGGTCAGCGCGCCGAGCGGCAGCACTCGAGCCATGCCGATTTCCTTCCCGCGGTGGATCAGGCGATCCGCCAGTTCCGGTTCATCAAGGGGCGGGGTGGCATCGGGCGGGACCACGACGGAAGTCACGCCGCCCGCCACGGCAGCGGCCAGCTCGGCTTCGATGCTGTTCAGACGCGCGCTCAGGTCGATTAGCCCGGGGCAGACTATGCAGCCGCTGGCGTCGACGATGCGCTCGGCAGCGAAGCTGGCCGGCGCTTCACCCAATCCGGCGACCCTGCCTTCGCCGACAAACAGCGAAATGTTGCGGTCGACCCGGTTTTTCGGGTCAATTACGCGGCCGTTGCGAATCTCGATGTTCATGTCAATTCCCCGCAACGATGCTCATGACGGCCATGCGCACGGCAATGCCAAAGGTGACCTGGGGCAGGATCACGGCCTGCGGTCCGTCAGCCACTTCCGAGTGAATCTCGACGCCGCGGTTCATCGGCCCCGGGTGCATGACGATGGCGTCGGGCTTGGCGAGCGCCAGTTTCTGCGGCGTCAAGCCGTAGTGGCGGAAGTATTCGCCGGCCGACGGCAACAATGCGCCGGTCATGCGCTCGTTTTGCAGGCGCAGCATGATGATGACGTCGCAATCCTTCAAACCCTCATTCATGTCGTGGAAGACCTGCACGCCGAACTTGTCCAGATGCTTGGGCAGCAGCGTTTCCGGACCGATGGCGCGAACCTCTGGAACGCCCAGTGTAGTCAGTGCCTGGATGTCCGAGCGCGCGACGCGCGAATGCAGGATGTCGCCGACGACAGCGACCCGCAACTGCGTGAAGTCCTTTTTGTAGTGGCGAATCGTGTACATGTCGAGCAAGCCTTGGGTCGGGTGGGCGTGGCGCCCGTCACCGGCGTTGATGACATGGACGTCGTCACGGCCGATGCGTTGCAGATGCTCGGCAATCAGGTAGGGTGCGCCGCTTGACGCATGACGCACAACAAAGAGATCGGCGTGCATGGCGCACAAGTTGTCGATGGTGTCGAGCAGCGTCTCACCCTTGGCGGTTGACGACCGATTGATATCGAGATTGATGACATCTGCCGAGAGGCGTTTGGCGGCAATTTCGAAGGTCGTCCGCGTCCGCGTCGAGTTTTCGAAAAACAGGTTGAAGACGCTCTTGCCGCGCAGTACGGGAACCTTCTTCACATCTCGCGCCGAGACTTCCATGAAGGATTCGGCGGTGTCGAGAATCTGCGCAATGACGTGTGGCGGCAAACCCTCGATGGACAACAAGTGGACCAATTCCCCATTTCTGTTCAACTGCGGGTTATGCATTCTCCAGCTCCCATGAAAGCCGGCCGTCATCCAGCTTGCACAGTTCGAGGCTTTCGCCGTCACTCAAGGGCACCTCCCAGATGCAGTAGGCCGCACCGATCGGCAGTTCCCGACCCCCCCGGTCGGCCAGCACCGCCAGCGTGACTGATGCC
The DNA here is from genome assembly GCA_016714975.1 of Candidatus Dechloromonas phosphorivorans. Lineage (GTDB taxonomy): Bacteria > Pseudomonadota > Gammaproteobacteria > Burkholderiales > Rhodocyclaceae > Azonexus > Azonexus phosphoriphilus. The sequence goes on from JADKBR010000005.1 coordinate 167,487, forward strand.
GGGCGGCCATAGTCGAACAGCTCGTTCAGCGCGGCGCGGGTGGTTCGCCCGGTGTAGAGAACATCGTCGACCAGGATCAGGTGGCGGCCTTCGACATCGAACGGGATAAGCGTCGGCTTCACCTGTGGACGCAGTCCCTTCTCGGAAAAATCGTCGCGATAGAAGGAGACATCGATCAGCCCGATATCCTCGGGCAAGCCGAGGAGTTCCTTGAGGCGCTCGGCGATCCAGGCGCCGCCGCTGAAGATGCCGATCAGCGCTGGCCGTCTGTGCAGGTGCGGGCGGATCAGGTCGGCCAGTTGGCGACATTGGGTTTCGGCGTCAGGCAGAGGATTGGGCAGGGGCGGCATCGTGCGAACTTTCGAACCAGGTTTGTAGGATCAGCTGGGCCGCCACCGCATCGAGCAGCGGTCTGGCGGACTTGCTGTTGTAGCCGGCTTCCCGGAGTCTGGCTTCCGCATCGAGCGAAGTCATGTGCTCGTCGGCCAAACCGACCGGAAGATTGAAACGGCGGCGCAAGCGCTCGGCAAATCTTTTTGCGAGTCGGGTCATGTCGTGCGGCGTGCCATCGGCGTGGGTCGGCAGCCCGACCACCAGTTGAACCGGCCGCCATTCGGCAACCAGCTTGCCGATGGCGGCGAAGCGGTCATCGTTCGATTCGGCATGGATCACCGTCAACGGGTGAGCGTTGCCGAGCAGGGTTTCCCCGGTTGCAACCCCGATGCGCTTTTCGCCGAAATCGAAGGCCAGCACGGTGCCTTCAGGCATGCCCGGCGACGCCGGAAAGCTGCGCGAAACTGATACCAAGCTGCTCCATCGCGGCCGGCAAGCGTTCCTCCGGGGGCAGATCGAACAGGATGCTGCTCTTGGCAGGTACGGTCAGCCATGAATTCTGGGCCAGTTCGTCTTCGAGTTGCCCTGCCTCCCAGCCCGAGTAACCTAGCGTGACGATGATCTCGGAAGGCAGCCCCACACTCCCCACCGAAGCCAGCACGTCACGCGAACTGGTCAGACCAACCTCGCCATTGACGGCCAGTGTTGATTGCCACTGGCCGACCGGGCGATGCAACACGAATCCGCGGTCCAATTGGACAGGTCCGCCGAAGTAGACAGGCAGATTGGTCAGGCTTTCCGCATCCAACTTGATGTCGATCTTGTCGAACAGGCCGGCCAGGTTCATGTCGATCGGCCGGTTAACGATAATTCCCAAGGCTCCGTTCAAAGTGTGTTCGCAGATATACACAAGGGCATGGGAGAAATACATATCCTCCAGGTTCGGCATGGCGATCAGAAAGTTATCGGTAAGGTTGACGCTGTTCATGCTGGAATTCTAATCGCCGTCGGGGTACAAACCAACCATGAAGATAGAAAAAGCACTTGTCTGGTTCCGCCGCGATCTGCGCGACCACGACCACGCAGCCTTGAGTGCGGCGCTTGCCGAGGCTGGCGAGGTCTATTGCGCATTCGTTTTCGACCGCGAAATTCTTGACGCACTGCCGTCGAAAAGCGACCGCCGCGTGCATTTCATCCGAGAATCGCTGTGCGAACTCGACGCTGCGCTGCATTCGCGGGGCGGCGGGTTGATCGTGCTCCATGGCCGGGCAACCGAAAAGATCCCTGAGCTTGCCTGCGAACTTGGCGTGTCTGCCGTGTATGCTAATCGCGATTACGAGCCGATAGCGAAGCAGCGCGACACTGCGATCAGCACGAGCTTACGCGACGCCGGGATTGAATTCGACTGTCTCAAGGATCAGACCATATTCGACCAAAACGAGGTTCTGAGCTTGGCCGGCAAACCGTTTTCGGTTTTCACGCCCTACAAAAATGCTTGGTTGAAACGGTTGACCGCAGCAGACTGTGCCGCTTGGCACTGTCAGGGCGCCTTGGCTGGGCAGGAGCATGCAGGAGTGCCCAGCCTGGAGGAAATCGGCTTCGCCAGCACCGACCTTATTGAACTCGGCATTCAACCGGGCATGTCGGGCGCACGCGCCCTTTGGGATGAGTTCCGCGAGGAGCGGATCGCGCATTATGGCGCCATGCGTGATTTCCCTGCCGTGAAAGGCGTTTCATGCCTCTCGGTGCACCTGCGCTTCGGGACGATCAGCATCCGCGAACTGGTCCGCACCGCTCGCCAAGAGAACGCGGATGCCTGGCTCAGCGAGCTGATCTGGCGTGACTTCTATTTCATGATCCTCGACCGCTTTCCGCATGTGGTTGGTCACGCCTTCAAGTCCGAATACGATGCCATTCGCTGGGTAGACTGGCCCAAAGGTCTGGCGGCCTGGCGGGAGGGCCGCACCGGCTACCCGCTGATCGATGCCGCCATGCGCCAATTGAAACACTGCGGCTGGATGCACAATCGCCTGCGCATGGTCGCCGCTTCTTTCCTGACCAAGGATCTCGGTATCGACTGGCGACTGGGTGAAAAGCATTTTGCCGAGGAACTGATCGACTTCGACCTTTCCGCCAACAACGGCGGCTGGCAATGGGTCGCATCCACTGGTTGCGACGCGCAGCCGTATTTTCGGATATTCAATCCAGTCACCCAATCCGAACGGTTCGATCCCGACGGCAGCTTCATCCGTCGCTACGTGCCGGAACTGGCCAGTCTATCGAACAAGCAGATCCACAGCCCGTGGCTGATGCGGGGAAGCGAGCAGGCAGCGGTCGGCGTGATCATCGGCCGCGACTATCCTATGCCGATAGTCGAACATGCACGGGCCAGAGCGGAAACGCTGGCCCGATACTCGGCAATCAGGTAGCCGGCCTCGCCTTGACATGGCCGGCAATCAAGGCCAGCAGTTCGTCCTCGTCGTAAGGCTTGCCGAGGTAATGGCTGGCACCGATTTCGAGCGCATGGCGGCGATGCTTCGCAGCGGTGCGCGAGGTGATCATGATGATGGGCAAGCTGCTCAGCCGCTTGTCGGCGCGGATGTTGCGTACCAGGTCGAAACCATCCATGCGCGGCATTTCGATGTCGGAAACCACGACGTCAGGTACGACCTCAAGGAGTTGTTCCAGTGCGTCGACGCCATCCTTCGCCAGCACGACGTGATAGCCTGCGCGGGCAAGCAGGCGACTGGTGATCTTGCGCACGGTCAGCGAATCGTCGACGATCATTACGGTTGGCAGCGCGGCAACGACTTCCACAACCGGCGCCTCAGGCAGTGGAACCGAAGTCCGGACGCTTGCTGCGGGCAGGCGACTGGCCAGCGCGACCGGGTTGAGAATCAGCACGACCTGGCCATCGCCAAGGACAGTAGCACCGGCTATGCCGACAATCCGGGAAAGTTGGGCCCCGATATTCTTGACGACGACTTCCTGATTGCCCCGGAGTTCGTCAACCTGCACCGCCACACGTTGCGATCCGGAACGCAGCAAGAGGATCCAGTACTGGCGCTGGGTCTCTGGCGCAGCTGCGGAATCGCCCAACAATTGGGGCAGGTAATGGAACGGGTAGCTTTTGTCCTGCCATTGCACTTCACCCCGGGCGCCGATCTCGCCGAGTGCTTCCTGCTTGAGATTGAGAACCTGCTCGATCATTGTCGATGGAACGGCATACAGATTCGTTCCCGCACGTATCAGCAGTGTCTGGGTGACCGCAAGCGTAAGTGGCAAGTAGATACGGAAGGTAGTTCCGTGCCCTAACCGCGAAACGATTTCAATACGCCCGCCAAGTTCGGCGACTTCGGTCCTGACGACATCCATGCCGACACCGCGACCGGCAAGCTGGTTCAGCTCTCCGGCGGTCGAGAATCCCGGGAGGAAAATCAAATCGTAGAGGCGGGCTTCGTCAACTTCCTTGTCCGGCTCAAGCAGGCCCTGGGCTTCCGCGCGCGCACGGATACGCTCTGCACTGAGTCCGCGACCATCGTCGGCCATCGAAAGGATGATTTCATTTCCTTCCTGAGCCAGCGTGATCGTGACGTCGGCAATTTCCGGCTTGCCCGCATCGATCCGTTCGGCGCGCGTCTCGACCCCATGGGCGAGAGCATTGCGCAACATGTGCTCGAGCGGCGCCATCATCTTGTCGAGCACCGAGCGGTCGAGTTCCACCTGGCCACCAACGATATCCAGGTTGGCGCGCTTGCCGAGTTCCTTGGAGGTCTGGCGAACGATGCGGAACAACCGTTCAGCCTGGCTGGCGAAAGGCGTCATGCGGACACCCATCAACTCTTGCTGCAGCCCGCGATTCAGGCGCGCCTGCGCGACGATGGCGGCATTGGCATCATCAAGGTTCCTGAGCAGGTTCTGCTGCACGGTCGCCACATCGTTGACCGACTCAGCCATAAACCGCGTCAGTTCCTGGAAGCGCGTGAAACGGTCCAGTTCGAGCGGGTCGAAGTTCTCTTGGCCGTCCTGGGTCTGGGCGATGCGCGCCTGCATTTGACCTTCGGCCTGGATTTCGATTTCGCGCAACTGCCGACGCAGACGGATGACATTCTCAGTGAGATCCAGGAGTGAACCCTTGAGGCTGCGCATCTCGCCTTCGATCCGCGCCCGGGCGATGGAAAGCTCACCGGCCTCGTTGACCAACCGGTCTATCAGGTCCGCCTTGACGCGCAGTGTCGCGCGCGCAGTACCGGCCTCGACGTCCTGTTCGCGATCGACGACCCGATGCGAAGGAGTGACCTTGATCGTCTCTCCTGAACTTTCGCGGGGGGCCAAACCGGCAGCCTCGATTGTTCCACTTCCGCCATTCCGCAAGCGTCCTGTCGCCTGAGCCAGAAAATCGCAGCTGTTCTCGATTTCATCGATGAATGCGGGGGTCGCTGCCTCTGCATGCAGTATCTGTTCGACACGCGATTCCAGTTGATGGGTAAACTCACCCAGGGTCATCACACCCGCCATCCGTGCATTGCCCTTGAAGCTATGCAGCAGTCGGGCAATGGCATGCGGTTGCGCATCGCTCGCCGGATTACCACGCCACAGGCGCAGCTGAACAGTCAGTTCGCTCAGCTGATCCTGGGCTTCTTCAAGGAAGATCGGTAGCAACTGCTCATCGAGGTCGTCCAGCAGCGGTGTGGCCGGAACAACCGTTGATTGCGCGGTGGCCTGGAAAGCTCGCGGCAGACTCGGCTCGAGCGTACTAGCTGTCTCCCCTGCAACGGTGTCGGCTTCGACTACTGCGGGCTCGGCTTGCAAGTCGTGCAGGTAAACATCCTCAAGTGTGCCGATCAAATGGGTTTGCTCTGCTGGCGCTTCCTGCCGTGCCAGCCCCTCGAACATGCTCTCGAGGGTGATGATGGCTTGGCGGACCGTTTCAAGTCCCTCGATACTTTCCGGGCGACCCGAGTTGTCACGGCGCAACAATGCACGCTCAAGCGCCGTCGCAAGATGGTGTAGTGGCATCAGACCAACGGTGGCGGCAATGCCACCCAGAGTGTGGGCAGCTCGCGTCATGTCGAACGCCGTCGGGGCGGCGGGGTTGGCCTCGAGGGCGGCATGGCCGGCCACCAGAGTCTCAAGATGTCCGTGCGCTTCCTCACAGAAGACATCGTATAGAGTCGGCGCCGGGGCTGGCGTCTCGACATCTCGCGGAACGTCGCCAACCTCATCTGCAAGAAGGTCGGAAAAGGCCTCAGCCATGTCATTCGGCGACTCTTCACTCACCGCGAATTCGGCCGGGAAGTCCTCAGCGGGCTGTTCGGCGGGCTCATCGAAGCAGAACTCGCTGGCCAGGAACTCCTCGCCCCCGAAAACCGTGGTCGGTTCAGGTTCGGCTACCCAGTCCGGGACAATCGCAAGATCGGCTGCAACAGAGGGGGCCTCGACGGTGCCGATAGCCACGTCCTTCGGGACTGGCAACCGTAGTTCATCTCCCCGCAACAGCTCGGCAAGAGCGACTAGTGCCCTTGGGTCGGGTGTGGACCGGTTACCCTGCTCGAGCGCTTCAACCCAGCGCGAGAATAGTCGGTGGGCGTCGGCGATCAAATCCAGCAGATCAGGTGTAACCGCCTTGTCCTGGCGCAGCCAAATATTGAGCGTCTGCTCGAGAGCCCAGGCTGCCTCTGCCAATTCCATCAGACCGACCATGCGGCCGCTGCCCTTCAGAGTATGCGCCGAACGGCGGATTGTCGTCAGCGCCTCGTTGTCACCCGGATTGGCCACAAGCAATGTTGCGTGTCTGCCAATTGTCGCCAGGACCTCGCAGGCTTCCTCGAGAAAGATTGCCAGAAGTTCGGCGTCGATCGCCTCGTGGCTAGACTGAGCAAGTTCGAGCGTTTCCGCGGAAGGCGCTGCAGTCTCGACCGGAGTCGCCACCAACGATGAGACTGCGGTGTCGATCTCGGGTCGAAGAGCATCCCCGCTAGCAAGCGCTTTTAGAACCGTCTTCGCAGTGTCCCCAAGTTCGGGATTCGCCAGCAGATCGGCATCCTTCTGCAATGATTCCAGATTCCGCTTCAGTTCGGCGCGAACCCGTTCGTCGCCAGGCGCGTCCTTGAACGATTCGAAAAGGGACTGGGTTTCCTGCTTGTGCTGTTCGAGCTGGGACTCGACACTTGGCAGGGCCAACAGATCTTCCGCAGACTGTTCAGTTGCCGGGGTCAACGGCGTCCCATGCAGCCGCTGCAGGAAGGCATCAAAATCAGCATCGCCATGCTGCAGCGTATCAACGAAAAAGCCAAGCAACGACAGTTGCTGCGCCACGGATTCGAAGTCGCTGGCCAGTGGCGCGTAGTCAGGACGGGCAAATGCCTGAATCTGGACCGCGCAACCTTGCACCAGGGTGACGGCCGACATGTGCCCAAGCATGGCGAGCGCACCGGCGATCTGCTTGACCGGGGCATCGAGCGCCGCAAGATCGTGCTTCTTTTCGGGATTTCTGAAAAATCCGTCAAGTGCCTGTTCCACCTGGGCCAGATTGCTCTGAATTTCGCGGGCAACTTGTCCGACGAGCAACTTCTCCTGCGCGCGCCGGGTCATTTCGTCCAGCAATGGCAACTCGTCGTTGCCGCCAACTGGCGTGCCGGCAATACAGGCATGCAGGCGAGCCACCATCAGGTCGACCTGTTGCGCGAAGTCCGTACCCAAGCGACGGAAGTTCTCCTGGGCATTCTGCAGCAGCAGGATGGCCGTTGCCATCTCCATCGCGACCGCGTCGCTTTGACGATCAGGTGCTTCGGCAAGCCAGCTTGCGAGTGCCGAAAAGCCCTGTCCAAGTCGCTTGAGATCGGTGTGTCCGATTTCGTCGGTGAGTGCCCCGCAGGTCTGCGCATGCTGATCGAACGCGTGAAGCGCCGAGGCACTGCCAGTACAGAACTTGTTCCACAGGTCTTCGCTGGCAGCAAGGGTATCGCGCAACCTGCGTAGAGCGACTTGCTGAGGTTGCGTCGCATCCTGCTCTGTCGCAACAGATGGGACGATGTCGCGCAGACCGAAGACCGACTGCACCTCGGCAACCAAGGAGCCTGATTCGGCAGGGGCCAAGGCAACGGCGTAGAGGACATCACGCATCAGGCGCTCGGCAACGTTTCGCGAACCCTGAAGCAGACGACGTATCTGCGCGTCGATTCGGGCCAGCAGCTGCTGGATTACGGCGTTGGTCTCACCCGGGTGATCCAGCAGAGACTGCATGAATGCCAGTGAGATCCACCAGAAGGTGCGTCCGGTCGTAGACTCTTGGGTGGCCTCGATGTTGTCCAGGGCTGTTCGCATATGCTCGAGCGCTACATGCGGCTCCGTCGAGTGCTTCAGCCAGGCGAGCAACCCCTTCTGAAAGCGTGCCCGCTCGGACTTGAGCAGGGTGAGCAATTGCTCCGGTGTAAGCGGTGCAACTGGCACCGAACGCTTGGTTGGCCGCCGGGTGAGATCAGGGAAGAAAAGGTCTGTCGGGTTGCCTGTTTCCTGACCGCGCGCCTTGGCCAGTGCCACATACGTTGGCAAGAGACGCAACGGCTGATTTGGTTCGCCGGCCAGAAGGTCGTCCAGATACCCGCGAATAGATTCGATGGCACGTACCAGCGTGGCGGATACCTCTGCTGTCGTCTGCAGTTGCCCATTTTCCAGGATGCCGGTCAGCGCTTCGAGAGATTCGACTATCGGCGTCACACCGTCGAGGCCGACAATGGACAGGGCGCCATGAACCTGATGGATATGAGTACGGCAAAATCTCAGATGTGTCGCATCGCCGCTAAGTTCATGTTGGCCTAGCGCCTCCATGGCACGCTCGAGTGCCAGATCAATTTCACCCTTGACCCAGGTCAGCGGACCCAGATCGAATTCGGTGGCAGCGTTCATAGTCTCTCGCGAATTTCGCTCAGTCGACCTTGAAACCAGCAACCGAACCCTTCAGTTCGGAAGCAAGGGCATTCAATTCGTCAACCGCTTCCGCAGTGCGCTGCGTACCGGCAGTGGTCTGCTCGGTAACGCTCAAAATGCCCTGCATCAACTTGGCCACCTCGGTTGCCGACTCAGACTGGTCCTGCGTGGAGGTAGAAATGTTTTCGATCAGTTGCGAAAGGTTGCGCGAAACTTGACCGATCTCCGCCAGCGCCTTACCAGCGGCATCGGACAGTTTGGCACCTTCCACCACGCCTTGAGTGGACTGCTCCATGGCCGATACCGCATCATGCGTATCGGTCTGAATGGTCTTGACAATGGCGGCGATCTGCTTCGTTGCTTCAGCTGAGCGTTCGGCCAGTCGCTGCACTTCTTCGGCAACCACCGTGAAGCCGCGACCTGCGTCACCGGCCGAAGCCGCCTGGATGGCCGCATTCAGTGCGAGCACGTTGGTTTGTTCGGTGATGTCCGAGATCAGCTCGACGATTTCGCCGATCTCCTGCGAGCTTTCGCCCAAGCGCTTGATCCGCTTCGATGTCTCCTGGATCTGGTTACGGATTTCGTTCATGCCCCGGATGGAATCCTCAACCGCCTGCGTACCCTTCTCGGCAGCAGCAAGCGACTGGCGAGCCACTTGGGCTGATTGGGTCGCGTCGCGCGAGACCTCGCTCATCGATCGTGCCATGTGCAATGCTGACTGGCCGGCATCCTGAATTTCACGGGCCTGTTTCTCGGCCGCTGTCAGCAGTTCGGCAGAAGTCTGGCGGGCGGTCGCGGTCGCCGTGCTCACCTGGTTAGACGCATCATTGATCCGTCCGACCAGCAGACGAAGTTCCTCAATGGTGTAGTTGATCGAGTCGGCAATGGCGCCTGTGATGTTCTCGGTCACCGTCGCGTTGGTGGTCAGGTCGCCGTCGGCCAAGTCGCCCAGTTCGTTCATCAACTGCAGGATAGCGTCCTGGTTCTCGCGATTGCTTCGCTCCGAGGCCTGGCGTTGCAATTCAGCGTCCTCACCAAGACGCCTGGTGTCATCGAGATAGATTTTGGCCAATAACGCGAGGGTGGCGACAACCAGCACGACAAGCACGAGCAGCAGCACGATAAAGAACCCGCGCCCACTCAGTTCCTCCTGGTAGCCGACCGCCAGATCGTCTGTCGCCTTCAGCAGCGCTTCACTTCCGCGGAAGATACGGGCGCCCGCCTGCTTGGAGAGAACCAGTGGCTGCATGTTGCCGAGAATGCTGCCAATGGCCGCCTGGTATGACTTGAAGGCTTTGTCGAGTTCACTCAGCTTTTCGCGCAGGTCGGAATCGCTGCTGCCCTTGCTCAGTCCTTGAAGAATGTCACGGAAGGCATTGGTATCCTTGCCGAGCAAGAAAGTCACCTCGGGGTTGATTTCGTCACCAACAAGAAGCGCCGAGGCGTTCTTGGCAATCCGTTGGGTCAGCATGACCAGCTGGTTGGCGGAGGCAATTTCGCGTGATCCGGCACCGGCTTGCAGCTTGAGGGCGGCGACCTGCTCAGCCAGTTCGAGTACCACTGGGTTCTCGGTATCGATGATTGCCACACTCTTGCCCAGTGCGATCAGGTTGTTCTCCTGACCGATCACGGTAATAGCATCCTTGTCGGTTTCCGCCCAGACCTTGGTCAGGCTTTCAAGTTGCGTTTGAACAGCCGTCGGCGACGCGGGTACGCTGGTGCCAACGATCTCGCCACCCGTAGTCAGCCGCTCCAGCAAGCGGCTGAAAGTCTCGCGGGAATCCTTAAGTTGCGTAAAGGCAACCGGATTGCCCTGCAGTGCCAGCGTGGAAGCTTTGGCCAGTCGTTGCGAAAGCATGCGCATTTCGCCGGAGGCTGCGACGTAAGCAGTCCCGTACGTGGAACTTCGGTTGTTGGAGAAGACCAAAATGGCAATGGCGAGCAACAAGAGCAAAAACAGGCCGCCAAGAAACTTCATCTGCCAGACAACTGACTTCTGCGCAAAAGCCTTTGGCAACCAGGGTAACGTGCCACCAAGGGGGGCCGCCAAGGGATCTTCCGACACCGTCATCGGCCCTTCCTTGCCTTCGCCGCCACCAAGACCAAGGTTCTTCAAGCTAAATGCCATGTATGTTCTCCCCCCCGGGGTCCGGGAAAATCAGACCCCAATATTCATGAAATCATTGTCGGCAAGCAGGTCGCTCACAGAGAGTTTTCGCCAGATAACGCGCTGGCTGTCAGAAAAGCGGGCCGCGCCCCAAGCTGGCGCCGCCGGATCGACTGGTTCAGCGACGAAATCGTCGGGGGCTTTCAGGCCCAGCATGCCGGTGACCAGCAGCGCTGCATTGGCGCCGTATTTGCTGCCAATCAACAAAAGACGGGTATGGTTGTTCTGTGGTGTTGGCGCGCCCCCACAAAAGACCGAGAAGTCGACCACGGCATAAAGATTGCCGCGGATATTGGCGATACCCGCAAACCAGATCCGTGTCAGTGGAACGGGGGTCAGTTTCAGCGCCTGGACGATCTCGCCGCTATCGGACAGATCGACAAGCCAATTGTCATCGCCAGCCCTCACGCCTAGCCACGAGGAGGCGACGCCCCCCTGCGCCGCGTCCTTGAGACGCCCCGAAAGGTACTCCTGGAAACCACGAAGACTTGTTTTCTTTGCCATCAGGATCAGCGCAACTCAGCAATTTTCTTGAGCAGTTCTTCCCGATTTACCGGCTTGACGATATAGTCCGCGGCGCCCTGCCGCAAACCCCATATCTTGTCAGTCTCCTGCCCCTTCGAGGTGCAGACGATGACCGGGATATGCCGGGTTTCCTCGTCGCGCGTCAAGGTGCGCGTAGCCTGGAAGCCGTTGAGCCCTGGCATCACGACGTCCATCAGGATCAAGTCCGGTTTTGTCGACTTGGCCTTGGCAATTCCTTCCTCGCCGTTCTCGGCAGTGGTCACCTGATAGCCGGCCTTGGACAGAATATCTCCCAAGAAAAACCTCTCTGTCGGGGAGTCGTCAATGACGAGAATGTTTTTGACGGGCATTGTTTCTCCAGCGATATTAGGGGGTTTCGGAGGCCGACGGGAAGGCAAACGTTGCAACGGTCTGCAACAGGCTTTCTTTGGTAAAAGGCTTGGTAAGGTACTGGTCGGACCCCACCATGCGACCTCGGGCTCGATCGAACAAACCGTCCTTGGACGACAGCATGATGACGGGCGTGGACTTGAAACGTGCGTTCTTCTTGATCAGGGAACAGGTCTGATAACCATCGAGACGCGGCATCATGATGTCGCAGAAGATGACTTTGGGCTGATGATCGGCGATCTTGGCCAGCGCGTCGAACCCGTCTTCTGCGAGGATGACCTGACAACCGGCCTGCACGAGAAATATCTCTGCGCTTCGCCGGATCGTATTGCTGTCGTCAATGATCATAACTTTGACGTCGCGTAGTTTTGACGGATCAACCAACGAAATCCCCTCCTTCCTCGTCGGGAAGCCATACCAATGTTCAGCGATACTACACGATTCTCAAAACTCCACCATCTCGAAATCGGACTTCCGCGCCCCGCATTCGGGGCACACCCAGTTCATCGGTACGTCTTCCCAGCGGGTTCCTGGCGGAATGCCCTCGGTGGGAAGACCCATTGCCTCATCATAAATGAGACCGCAGATCAGGCACATCCATGTCTTGCCATTTGTTTCGCTGTTCATGTGGCGGTCGTTGCTGTCAGTGGGATTCGGATAAAATTCAGCGAATCTTACCCAAACGCCGTTTGGTGCGCCATGCCCACGGCACTTCATGACCATCGGAAACCCCACCCCGCAGCTTGTTCTCGTCTTCGCCGCCAGCGATCCCAGCGCCGGCGCCGGCATTCAGGCGGACATCCTGACACTGGCCAGCCTCGGTTGCCATCCCCTGTCGGCTCTGACCGCCATTACCGTTCAAGACACGGTCGGGGTCGATAGCGTGCATCCGATCGACGCCGGCCTCGTAGAGCGCCAGGCAAGAACGCTGCTCGCGGACATGCGGGTCGAGGCGTTCAAGATTGGCGTCTTGGGCAGTGTTGAGAACGTTGTCGCTGTCGCCCATATTGTTGCAGACTATCCTGACATTCCCGTCGTCTTCGACCCGGTTCTGACCTCTGGGCGCGGTGACGATTTCTCGGGTGAAGGGATCATGTCGGCGATGTGCGAATTCCTGTTGCCGCGGACCACGGTACTGACTCCGAACGCCCCCGAGGCGAGGCGGCTTGCCGGATGCCGGGCCGACGAAGACGAGTCCGGGATCGATCTCTGCGCGCAACGCCTGATCGCGATGGGCGCGCAGTACGTCCTGATCACCGGAACGCACGAAAATACCCCGGAAGTTATCAATACCCTGTACGGGCGAGACGGCGTGCTTCGCCGTGACTGCTGGGATCGCCTGCCCGGGAGCTATCACGGTTCGGGATGTACCCTGGCTTCGACAATCGCCGGCTATCTCGCCGGCGGCGCCAGCGTCGACGATGCGGTGCGCGATGCGCAGGACTACACGTGGCAGACACTCGCCAACGGCTTCCAGCCCGGCAGGGGGCAGTTCATTCCGGATCGCTTCTTCCGGGCCCGCAGCGACGGCGACAAGGCCGAGATGAGCCGAGTTGGAGGCCATGGCGATGGCCGGTAAGTTGCGCGGCCTCTACGCCATTACGCCGGAACGCCGTGACCGCGCCCGCCTGCTGGCCGATGTCGAAGCCGCGCTGCTTGGCGGTTGCCGCCTGGTGCAATACCGCGACAAGACCAGCGCTGCCCCCGAGCGCCTCGCCCGTGCCCACGCCTTGCGTCTGCTTACGCTGCGCTACAACGCGAGGCTGCTGATCAACGACGACATGGCGTTGACCTTTCTGGTCAAGGCCGATGGCATTCACCTTGGCAGGGACGACGGCAACCTGGTCGCCGCCCGCGCCATTCTAGGGCCCGACAGGCTGCTCGGCGCCTCCTGCTATGCCGATTTCCCGGTGGCGCGCAAGGCCGCCGCCGCTGGCGCCGACTACGTCGCTTTCGGCGCCGTCTTTCCATCGCTCACCAAGCCGAATGCAGTGCCTGCTGCGGTCGACCTGTTTTCACAGGCCAAAACCACGTTGGCCGCGTCCTGCTGCGCCATCGGCGGCATCACGCTCGACAATGCACCAACCCTGATTGCTGCCGGCGCCGACCTGCTCGCTGTGATCAGCGACCTGTTCAACGCGCCGGACATCACGGCCCGCGCTGCCGCCTACCAACACCTGTTCGAGGAACCACGCGCATGACCACACGCAACCAGCAGCTATTCGAACGCGCCCAGCGCCACATCCCCGGCGGCGTCAATTCGCCGGTGCGCGCCTTCCGTTCGGTCGGCGGCACGCCATGCTTCTTCCAGAAGGGTGTCGGCCCGCGCGTTCAGGATGCCGACGGCAAGTGGTATCTCGACTACGTCGGCTCCTGGGGTCCGCTGATACTCGGCCATGCCCACCCGGAAGTCGTTTCCGCCGTTCAGGCTGCCGCCGTCGATGGCCTGACTTTCGGTGCGCCGACCGAACGCGAAGTCGAAATCGCCGACCTGTTGTGCGAACTCGTCCCGTCAATGGACATGGTCCGACTCGTCTCATCCGGTACCGAAGCGACGATGAGCGCCATTCGCCTGGCGCGCGGTTACACCGGGCGCGACGTGCTGATCAAGTTCGAAGGCTGTTACCACGGCCATTCCGATAGTCTGCTGGTCAAGGCCGGTTCCGGCGCGCTGACCTTCGGCAACCCCTCATCCGCCGGCGTTCCCGCCGATCTCGCGCAGCACACCATGGTCCTTGCCTACAATGATCCGCAACAACTCGCCGATGCCTTTTCCCGACATGGCGACAGGATCGCCGCCGTCATCGTCGAGCCGGTCGTGGGCAACATGAACCTGATCGTGCCGACCGCCGAATTTCTCGGGGCCATGCGCGAACTGACCGCGCAGAACGGCGCGGTGCTGATCTTCGACGAGGTGATGACCGGCTTCCGCGTTGGCCTGAACAGCGCCCAGGGCCTCTATGGCATCACGCCCGACTTGTCCACCTTCGGCAAGGTGGTCGGCGGCGGCATGCCGCTCGGGGCCTTCGGCGGCAGACGCGAGATCATGGAACAGATCGCCCCGCTTGGTCCCGTCTATCAGGCCGGTACGCTGTCCGGCAACCCGGTGGCGGTGGCGGCCGGCCTGGCGACGCTCAAGCTGGTTCAGGAAAAAGGCTTCTACGAGGCGTTGACCGCAGCGACCAGGGCGCTTTGCGACGGTCTGGCCGGAGCCGCGCGCAAGCACGGCATCGCCTTCGCCGCGCAGAACGTCGGCGGCATGTTCGGCCTCTACTTTGCCGAGGCACTGCCCGGCGACCTACGACGCGGTGCTGGCCTGCGACAAGGAAGCCTTCAACCGCTTCTTCCACGCCATGCTCGACGCCGGCCACTACTTCGCGCCATCCGCTTTCGAAGCCGGGTTCGTTTCGGCGGCGCATTCCGCTACCGATATCGCGGCGACCATCGCCGCGGCCGACATGTATTTTGCGGCAACGACGTGAGCACCGGCTTCGCTTGGGTAGTCCTGTTCTTCGCCGGCCTCTGCGAGATCGGCTGGGCGGTCGGGCTCAAATACACCGCCGGTTTCAGCCGCCTGTGGCCGAGCGTGGCGACGGTCGCGGCGATGCTCGTCAGCATCGTCCTGCTCGGCTGGTCACTGAAGGTGCTGCCGCTGGGGACCGCCTACGCGGTATGGACCGGCATCGGCGCGGTCGGCACCGCCGTCCTCGGCATGCTGCTGTTCGGCGAGCCGCGCGAGGCCGCCCGGTTGGCCTGCATCGCACTGATCGTCGCCGGCATCGTCGGGCTGAAGCTGGTCACCCCGGACGGCGGTGGCTGATCGCCTGGGCGGCGAGCCGCCGATCCGCGTCGGGCTTGCCAGCAACTGCCTTGCGGTACTTACCCGATAGAGGATCAGGCGCTCTTGCTGACGACCGCTCTCGGACGCTTGGGCTGACGCTTCTCGAAATGGCGCAGGCCAAAGAACATGATGCCTCCGACCAGCATCACGAAGGCCGTAAAAAACACGTAGGCAAGCCACATCGGCCACTCGAATGCCGTCGCCATCGTCGAGAACTCGGACATGCCGCCCATGCCGGCGAGAACATTGATCGGCATGAAGACGACGCTGAGAATCGTCAGCCGTTCGATCTTCTTGTTGGCGTTGATGTTGATCGCACTGTCCGTGGCATCCATCAGGAAGTTGATCTTGTTGAACAGGAAAGCTGTATGGCCATCCAGAGAATCGATGTCGCGCAGAATCTCGCGGACATCGGAGAGCTGAACCTCCGACAGCAACTTGCCACGCATCAGGAAGGACAGGGCGCGCCGGGTATCCAGCACGCTGCGGCGGGTACGGCCGTTGATGTCCTCGGCCTCGGCGACGCCAGCCAGGATCTGTGACGCTTCAACGTCGGTAATCGCTGACCGCAGTACCTGAGTGCCGACTTGCTCCAGTTCGCCATAGACGCCCTCGAGGGCATTCGCCGAGTACTCCACATCGGCGGCGTAGAGGTCGAGCAGGACGTCCGTACCGGACTTTACATAACCCGGCTGACTGCGGGCGCGCAGTCTTTGCAGGCGAAAGACCGGCAGTTCCTCGCTGCGCACCGAAAAAAGGATGTCGTTGTGCACGATGAAGGCAACCGCCACGTTGCGTGACCCCGCGTCGAGATCGAGGAGGAAGTCGGACCGCATGTGGACTTCGCCGTTGTCCTCGACGTAGTAGCGCGCACTGGACTCCAGGTCAGTCAAGTCTTCCGGGTCCGGGATTTCCAGCCCGTAGTGCTTGCCGACCCAGTTGCGCACGCGCGCCGTCGGCGCGACCAGATCGACCCAGATCGGTTTGATGTTGGCGAACAGGGCCGGGCGATCGACGGTAACCTGACGGAGACGGCCATTGTGCAGTTCGAAGGCGTTGACCATGACCTTGCTGCTGGTGTGCTGGCCGTCGCCGATGAGTTCTTCGGCAACGTCCTCGGCCAGCAGATCGAGAATGCCGTCCAGGCGATCCTCGGCGATCTCCTTCCAGGCTATTGCGCGATCGTCTTCCGGCAGAGCGCTGAGGATGACTGCGACCGCCACGGTCGGCAGGCCGGCGAGAAAGGTTCGCAGCCGAAACCTGTGCTCGCGTTGCAGGCCGTCCAGTAATTCCTGGCGGGGACCCTCCTGGTTCCGGGTTTCTTCCTCGTAGACACGAATCTTGGCCACCAGGTCGTGGACTTGGGCGAGATCGTCCTTGACTTCGTTGGCATTGGCATCGGCTTCGGTCAGATCTTCGTTGGCGTCGGTGTGATGGCTTTGTTGGTTCATGATGCAGATGCTCCTTGCGGCAAATCGGGCAATGATCTAGCGCCCTGTCGGTTGCAGTTGAAAACGGTAGCCGACGCCGGTTTCGGTCAGGATGTGACGCGGACGGGCCGGATCGGCCTCCAGTTTCTGCCGGAGACGTCCGACATAGACCCGGAGGTAGTGGTCCTTCTCGCGGTTGGCGGGACCCCATATCTTGTCCATCAGAAAGTGGTGGGTCAGGACGCGGCCGGGATTGATCAATAGCTGGACGAGCAGATTATACTCGAGCGGCGTCAGATGAACTTCGACGCCGGCGCGCCGGATGTTGCGCCGGACAAGGTCTACCTCGACATCGCCAAACGCATGCAGGGCGCCGGCGCCGGCATCGCTTTGCATCTGGCTCCGGCGCAGCATGGCCCGGACGCGCGCGCGCAGTTCGCCGATGCCGAACGGCTTGGTCAGGTAATCATCGGCGCCGGCGTCGAGGGCGGCGATCTTGTCTGACTCGTCGGTGCGCGCTGAAAGAACGAGGACGGGAACGGCCGACCACACGCGAAGCTCCCGGATGAAGTCGACACCGTCACGGTCCGGGAGCCCGAGGTCCAGGACCACCAGGTCCGGTCGCTCGCGGGCTGCCAGGTCGAGACCCTGGGCGACCGATCCGGCCTCGCTCGCCCGGCATGATTCGTCGCGAAGCGCGCTGCAGACGAAGCGCCGGATCTGCGGCTCGTCCTCGACGACCAGCGCGAGAGGCGATTGCGTATTCATGGCTCGTCCTCGATCGTGACCGGCGGCGGCGTCAGGCACGGCAGCGTGAACCGCACGCAGGCACCGCCGGCGCGGTTCTCGGCCCGAATGCTTCCGCCATGTGCCTCGACGATGGCCTTGCAGATGGCGAGCCCGAGTCCGGCACCGGGAATGCACGATTCATTCGCCCCACGCACGAAGAGGTCGAACATCGAATCGATGCGTCCCGCCGGGAACTCGGAACCGTCGTTGCAGACCGAGACCTCGAGATGTGCGGATGATAGCCGCGCCGCCAGCGAGATCCGCGCTCCCGGCCGCGCATACTTGAAAGCATTGTCGAGCAGATTGCAGAGGACCCGCTCGATCAGTACGGCATCGAAAAAGATCAGCGGCAGGTCGGGCAGGAGGTCAATCATCACGTGCCGGTCGGGGGCGACGTTTTCTGCCAGTCGCAGGCTGCTGCCGACGACATCCTCGAAGGGTTGCCATTCGCGGCGCAATGGTGCGCTTGCACTTTTCAGCCGCGCCATGTCGAGCAGGTCGGAGATCAGCTTGTACATGGCCTGCGCCTGGTCGCGGATGATGCCGGCCGTTTCGGCGGCGTCGGCCGGGAGTGTCTCGCGTCGCTCAGCGAGAGTGTCGGCAAGACCGACGAGGCTGGTCAGGGGTGTGCGCAGGTCGTGCGAAAGCGACGTCAGTACGGAGGTGCGCAGGCGTTCGTCAGCGACCATGAGTTCGGCCCTCTGCGCGCTCGCGGCGTAGTGAAGACGCTCGAGTGCGAGCGCCGCGAGCGACGCCAGCGCCTCGACCGCCTTGTACTGCTCGTCGGCAAGCCGGGTGTGGCCGTCCAGCGGGGTCACCGCAAGCACGCCGCGAACCCGCGTCGGGGCGCGCAGCGGAAAACAGACGATGGCGGCTCCTGCGTGGTCACGCGGATCGGCGGCGACGAACTCGCTTCCCCGGTAAGCCGCCTCGGCGCCGCCAGACTCCGCGATGCTCAGTACATGGTGGCCTCCGGGGTGGTCAGCGAGGCGATCATCGTCGCCGGCGACTAGGAGGTTTCCGCCCAGGCCGCGATTGCTAAGGTAGTGCTGCGCCGCCTCGAGAATCTGGGTGACGTCATGGGCGCCGGCCATGGCCCTCGCCGCTTCGTAAAGTTGCCGAGTCTCCCGTTCGCGCGCCCGGGCATCGTCGGTCTTCTCGGCGGCACGTGACACGAGCTGGGCCGTCACCAGTCCGACCGCGAGCATGATCGCGAAGGTCAGGAAATGCTCGGCATCGCCGAAAAAGAGGAAGTGATGTGGCGTATCGAAGTAGTAGTCGAACAGCGCGACGCTCAGGAACGAGGCGACGACCGCGGGTCCGCGACCGAAAAAGGTGGCGACGAGAAACACCGCGAGCAGGAAGAGCATGACGATGTCGGGCAGATCGAGGTGATCCCGCAGGGGGAACGCGACAGCCGCCGTCAGGCAGCACGCCACGACGGCCGCCACGTAACCGGCGACGCGGCGGGTCGAAGCGGACTGCAGCGTGACTGCGAAGGACATGGAATCCGGCCAAGGGTGTCGAGCGGCCGCCAGTTTCCCACTCTCCGCATAAATTAGGTGTAAATGTTGCCGGAAATGATTGCTCGATGCCACGCGAACGCAGAGACGCTGACGGGGTTCGCCGTCAGCGCAAACGCAGTCGGTGCCGTCCTGCCGTGATGTCCCCGGTCAGGGAATCTCCGCCGCCGGCATGCGCGCGAGAATGATCGCGGTCTTGCGCGCGAGGCCGGGCGCGTTGCGATTGCGGTCGTAGAAGCGGGGATTGGGCACCATGCCCGCCAGCCGGGCCGCCTGCTCGGGGCCAAGCTGGGCGGCGCCGATGCCGTAGTAGTGGCGGGCTGCCGCTTCGGCGCCGAAAACGCCGTTGCCCCACTCGATGACGTTCAGATAGACCTCGAAAATCCGCCGCTTGCTCCACAGGTTTTCCAGCATCAGCGTGATGATGGCCTCCTCGGCCTTGCGGAAATACGATTTGGTCGGCGTCAGAAAAAGGTTCTTCGCCAGTTGCTGGCTGATGGTCGAACCGCCGGCTACCGTGCGCCCGCGTTTCTGGTTCTTTTCCATGGCTTTCTGGATGCCCTCCCAGTCGAAGCCTTCATGATCGACGAACCTGGCATCTTCCGAGGCGATGATGGCGCGCTTCAGGTGGGGCGAAATCCGCTCGTAGGCGACCCACTGCTTCTTCAGCTGGGCGTCCGGATTCTTTACGCGCAGTTCGCCGAGGCGGATTTCCATGAAGCGGGTGGTGTCGGGTTCGACCCATTTCCACAGCAGCACCCAGCCGAGCAGCCACAACTGCCATACGAGAAGAAGGCCGATCAGGCCAAGCAATGCCCACTTGAACCAGCGGCCCAAACGCCTCATGCCGCCAGTTGTTCGCGCAACGCGGCGAGTACCGGCGCGCCGTCCGGCCGCACCCCGCGCCAGACGAGAAAGGCCTCGGCCGCTTGCTCGACCAGCATGCCGAGCCCGTCGGCCAGATGGGCAGCACCCTGCTCGCGGGCAAGCGCGAGAAACGGCGTCTCGCCCTTGCCGTACATCATGTCGTAGGCAAGGCTGCCGGGGGCGAAGATGCCTGCCGGCAGCGGCAGCGCCGCCCCGGAGAGGCTGGCCGAGGTGGCGTTGATGACGACATCGAATGTCCGGCCGGCAGTTTTGGCAAAGTTACCGGCGTCGACCGTGGCAAGGTCGGAAAACTGTCCTGCCAGCGCGTCCGCCTTGTCGCCGTTGCGGTTGGCAATGAACAGGCCGGCCAGTTGACGCTCGAGAATCGGCGCAATCACGCCGCGCGCGGCGCCGCCGGCCCCGAGCAGCAGGAGGCGTTTACCGGCCAGCGGAAAGCCGAGATTGACTTCGATGTCACGCACCAGGCCGGCGCCGTCAGTGTTGTCGCCGAAAATCCCGGAGCCCGTGAAGTCCAGTGTGTTGACCGCTCCCGCCCGCTCCGCGCGCGCACTGCGGCGTGTGCATAGACCAAACGCCTCCTCCTTGAAGGGAAGTGTGACATTCGCCCCTTTTCCGCCGGCAGCAACGAACTCCCGTGCCGTCGCGGAAAATCCGTCGAGTGGGGCAAGAAGGGCTTCGTAGCTGAGATCCTGATGACATTGCGCGGCGAACCGGGCATGAATGGCCGGCGACCGGGAATGGGCGACCGGATTGCCGAAAACACAATAGCGGTCGGTCATTTTGCCGAGACCTGATCGCCTTGCGTGAAATACCAGGTTCGGGTGATCTCCAGAATGTCGGTATCGCGTCTTATTTCGGGAGGGAACGGGGAGTAGGGGGACGCCATCCGGACGATCCGGCGGGCAGCGTCATCGAGCACCGGGTAACCCGAAGAGCGGTTAATGTCGATCCGGTTGAGACTGCCGTCATGGCTGATCGAAACCGTCAGCACCAATGAGCCGTATAACTTGCCACGTGCTGCTGCAGGATAGTTCAGGGTGCCGATGCGCTCCACCTTCTGCCGCCAGTTTTCGATGTACTGGGCAAAGCGATATTCTTCCGTTCGCGCCCCGATGAATTTCTTGCGCGGGCGCTTGTTGTATTCATCGACATTCTTGTTGATCTCGCCTTCCAGTCGCGCCATCGCCCGCGCCGATTCGGCGAGGTCGACGCCGCTGGCGCTGGCCACGGCCAGTGGCTGGTCGACGGCGTTGCGGGCAACGGCGACGGCTCGTGCCGTCTTGGCCTGGGTCAGCATTTTTTGTTGCTGGACCTCGATTTCGCGCACCCGGCGCTGCATCTGTTCGATCTCGGTGCCGGCAGTCTTCTGCAGCGTTGGCGGCAACGGCGTTGCGATCCGGCGGTTCTCGTCGGTATTGCCGCCGCCGTCGAGATTGGCCTGGGCCAGCGCCTGCGGGTCGGTCGGCTTCCTGGCCGACTTGGCATTCACCAGGATGATGTCGAGCGCCTTCTCGCGCATCGCCTTCGAAGCGTCGGGGAACCGGAAATGCAGGGTCATCAGCAACGCGTGCGCGGCTAGCGAAATGGCTATCGCCAGCAGCAACCGGCGGTTGCCGCGCACAACGGGCTGCCATGACAGCGCTGCCACGCTCACTGAACTTCCTCCTCCTCGATCGGCTCGGCCGAGACTTCATCGATGACGCAAAGATAGCGGCAACTGATCTCCGGACCAAGCAGATCGATGGCTTCGACCGCGAGACGGACCCGTCTTCCGGGTCCGACATCGGCCGGCATCGACGGCACGCGCAACAGCAGCGGCAGACGGTCGAGCTTGACCTGCTGCTCGCGGCGCACGGTTGCATCGATTTCGCCGACATCGTTCTGCTGCAACCAGCGCAGGCACCAGTAACGCTCCATCAGGCGCTGGAAATCGGCGTACGCGGCATAGGTCGTCTCGAAATCGCGCATCGCGCCGAACAGTTCGGCCGACTTCTGGGCAAACGGCGGTGTTTCGCCCTTCAGGCAGGCGATCAGCTGCCACTGATTGACCAGATCGCAATAGCGGCGAAGCGGCGAGGTCATCCACGCGTACTGCGCCACGCCAAGGCCTTCGTGTGGCAGCGGCGAGGTCGTCATCCGGACCTTGCCCTGCGTCTGCGCGCGGTACAGGCAGGCGATGTTCTTTTCAGCGAGCAGGCCACCCCAGGTCGAGTTGGCGACGATCATCAGTTCGGCAACCAGCTTGTCGAGCGGGCTGCCGCGCTTGCGTTCGCTGATTTCGACGGTGCACCGGTCGGGATCAGCCAGATCGCCGGAGATGGCGAAGTTGTAGTCGTTGTTGCCCTGCATTGCCGATGGCTTGCCGCGCCGCCCTTCGCAGGCGTTGGCGAAGTGCCAGAGGTGGAGCAGTTCGTCGCTGAAAGGGAACTCGGACAGTCCGCTGACCACGGTTTCGGCATTGAAGACAGGCTCGATTTCGTGATGCCGCAGGTTGGCGGCGATATGCACCATCTCCAGCCTGGATTCCTGCGAAATCACCTCGAAAGCGTCGTTGACCGTGAGATACAGCGAAACCGCCGGACAATCGGAGCCACCGGCCAGCGTGTAGTTCTGGACTACGGCATCGGGCAGCATGGTGATCTTGTTGCCCGGCATATAGACCGTCGACAGGCGGGCGCGCGCCACGCCGTCGAGCGGCGATCCATGCTCGATGGCCAACCCGGGGGCGGCGATGTGGATGCCGATGCGCGAGCCGATGCCGGGCAGCTTGACGACCGACAGCGCGTCGTCGATCTCGGTGGTATTGGCGTCGTCGATCGAGAAGGCCGGCACATCGGCGCGCGGCAGATCGGCGGGCAGTTTCGGCGCTTCGAGCGAGGGAAAGGCCGTGCCTTTCGGGAACTGCTCGTGCAGGAAGCGACGGTAGTGCAGGTGATAGGCTGACTTGATGGCGCCGCACTTGAACAACAATTGGGCAGCGCCAAGCCCGGTCTCGCTACAGGCCGTCTCGAAAGCCTTGGTTTCCGGCTTGTTGCGATCTGGCGCGTAGAGCAGCGCATCAGTCAACGCGCCAATTTCCGGTGGCAGCCGGAACGCCCTCAGGTCGCTGATCCAGCTTGTAGTCGTAATTGCTTGCTGACGCTTTTTTTCAAGACTGGCCAGAGCGGCCGCGAGAATATCGGGCGGCGCCTTGCGGAAGCGACCCTTACCCTTGCGATGGAAATAGACCGGGGCAGCGTGCAGGGCAAGCAGCACCGCCGTCGCTTCGACCGGCGCCGGTTCGTGTCCGTAGTAATCGCGGGCAAAATCAAGAAACGAAAACTCGCCATCGTTCACGCACTCCCAGAGGAAATCCGGTTCGATCTCTTCGGCCAGCGGTGTCGCCTGTTCCAGCAAGGCGCCCGCCGAAGGCTTGTCGAAACGCAACAACACGGTGGCGGTCTTGATCTTGCTGCGCTTGCCGGTGGACATTTCGACCTGCAACGAGCTGTCGTTGTCGGCCATGATGCTGCCGGCCTTGAAGCCCCCATCTTCTTCGAACAATGCATTCATCGACGGATTATAACCCCGCGAATTCAAGGATTTGCGGCATGAAATCGGGAAAGCGGGTGAAGCTGTGATCACCACCGGGCAGCACCGTCTGGCGGCAGCCGATATAGAACTCGGTAGCCTGGCGCCAGTCGAGGACCTCGTCACCGGTTTCGCTCAGCAGCCAGTAACGGGACGGCGTCGGCTTGCTGACTTGGGCGGCGAGTTGTGCCGCATGCGCCGCGGTGAAGGTGAAGCGTTCCCCGGTGTGGAAATTGGCATGCTCGCCGATGAAATTGCCGGCATCGAGGAAGTGGACCGCAGCCGGATTGATCAGTACCGCCTTCAGCCCATACTTCTCGGCCAGATGGTTGGCGTAATGCCCGCCCAGCGAGGAGCCGACCAGCGTGACCTGTCTTTCCGCCGCCTCGATCAGGCTACTTGCGGTGGCAACCGCGGCGTCCGGCACCGGCGACAGCGGCGGACAGACGAAGCGGTCACCCAGTTCGCGTCCGCTCATGTAATCGCCAAGT
Organism: Candidatus Dechloromonas phosphorivorans; assembly: GCA_016714975.1. Taxonomy (GTDB): domain Bacteria; phylum Pseudomonadota; class Gammaproteobacteria; order Burkholderiales; family Rhodocyclaceae; genus Azonexus; species Azonexus phosphoriphilus. Next base: position 191,363 of record JADKBR010000005.1, read on the forward strand.
TGCCGCGACTTCAGCGAGGCCGGCGACGAACAGAAGCCGTGCAGGTAGAGAATCAGTGGGCGGTCCACTCGACCCAGCCGAAGTGCGCGGTCGACAGCACCACGATGCCGAAAAAGATGCGGTACCAGGCAAAGGGCGTGAAATCGTGACTCGAAATGAAGCGCAGCAACCAACGCACGCACAGGAACGCCGAAACAAAGGCCGAAACAAAGCCGACTACCCACATGCCGATATCGTCGACATTGAGCAGCGCCCGCTCCTTGTAGAGCTGGTAAACCGTGGCGGCACTCAGCGTCGGAATGGCGAGGAAAAATGAAAACTCGGTCGCCGCCTTGCGCGACAAACCGAAGAGCAGGCCGCCGATGATCGTCGCCCCCGAACGCGAGGTGCCGGGAATCAGCGCGAAAGCCTGGGCGATGCCCATCTTGAGCGCATCGAGCGGACTCATTTCATCGACGGTCTGCACGCGGATCCGGTGCTCGCGCTTCTCCGCCCACAGGATGACGAAAGCGCCGAGGATGAAGGTCGTCGCCACCGTGATCGGGTTGAACAGGCTGGCCTTGATCGCCTTGCCGAAGGCCAGCCCAAGGATGGCCAGCGGCAGGAAGGCGATGAACAGGTTCAAGATGAATTTCTGCGCGGCCTTGTCGCTGAAAGCCCCGCGCGCCACGCTCAGCAGGCGCTCGCGATACTCCCAGACGACCGCCAGAATGGCGCCGGACTGAATGACAATTTCGAACAACTTGCCGCGATCGTCGTTGAAATCCAGCAGATCGCCGGCAAGGATGAGGTGGCCGGTCGACGAGATCGGCAGAAATTCGGTCAGCCCCTCGACGATGCCGAGAATGAGGGCTTTGAGCAGGAGAATCGGGTCCATGGAATACGGCCTTGATTGGGAGGCAGCATTCTACTATCCCGGGCGTGTAACCGCTTCCAGATTTGCCAGCCAGCGCAACGCGTGCTCGCGTGTTTCACCGCACATTTCCGGAGAAGGCTGCAAACCGGCGCAGCAATCCGGGCGTTCCGGACTTGCAAAAATCGAGCACCGCCAAGCAGCATCGAGATGCCGGCACGGTACGCCCGCCGGCTTGTCGAGTGAGCTGATTGAAGGCGCAATGCAACATGCGCCGCAGTGGGGACGACATTCCACAGGAGTCTGCAGCTCCGCAGTCAAGAACCGAGCGGCCGCAGCCGTTGGTCAAAGACGAAAGGCCGACCCATCGCGAGTTGAACGTCAGCAAACCGCGGATGCAAGGGGTTGAGGATCAAGTTGCGCGCCTCCGGCACGATCACCGACGGCACGATCAACCCGAGCGCCCGCCCCGATCGCAGAAAATCCGTACCGAAAGCGACGGATGCGGGGCCGGGCGGCGTCGCCTCCCAGCCGGCCAGTGCCTCGATATCGGCTGTTTCATAGAGCGCGGCATTGTCCGGCAAGGTCAGCGAGACCAGCATCAGATCGGCGGGCAAGAATGTGCCCGTATGGGCGAGCTTTTCCATCGCACAGATTTCGACGCTCAGGCCGGCGTAGATCACCGGCGTACCCTGCGCGTGCCAACGCCCGCCATCGGCCAGCCCGCCTGCACCGCTACGGTCGAGGGCAAACCTCGCCTTGGCGATGCGCCAGGCACGCATCAGGCCGCGCCGCCGTAGGCGATGGCATTCAATACCCGCGATACTTCGCGGCAACCGATTTCGGTATCGAGCAGCGACAGCGGCGCCAAGTTGCCCAGACCCAGATTGCTGGTCTGCAGCCATGCACTGGCCATCACCGGGTCGCCGAAGGTGTCTTCGGCCAGTTTCTCGATGGCACCAATACGGTTGAGGCGTTCGGTCATCGGCGGGTCGAGCGTTTCGTCCCTGGCCAGCTTGCGCTTGGCCGTCGAGGCCGAGAGGCCGATCAGTTGATAAATCCGTTCGCGTGGCACGTGCAACGCCTCTGCCATGCCGATCAGGTTGCTGGCCGATGCCCCCTTGCGAATCTCGCTGATCTGAGTCTGGGCGGAGCTGCTCAAGAACTGGTTGCGATAAAGCACCCACGCCCCCGCCGCGCCCTGGGCGACGAGCGCGGCCGCTGGACGACCAGCCGAAACGACATATTCTGCCCGCACCTGCTCGACCCGAGACCCAGCGCCGGCCACCGACTGTCCTGAATCGCGCCCCCCCGAAACCTTATTTTGCTGAGGCTCAAGAATTGCTTTTGCCATGAGAAACTCCTTGATGGCTCATTTGAGCTTTTATTGTAGTCCATATGAGCCACGCGGTCATCGCATTCTAAGAGCTCGCGTCGTGCGTTGCGTCACTGATTGGTCAAAGAGAAAGCCCCAGAGCCGTTCAGGATTTCGATCTCATAGACGTAAGTGGAAAAAGATCACACCGGTTTACTACTGATTCGCATCACACCTGACCAAACAAAATCATCTGCCTTGGCATCCTTATGTCATCAGGCAGTGATCGGCCAACTGCTGCCGTTGCATGCATCCCGTAAGCTGACACTGGACCGGCCGTTCCACATCGGAAACCCGCCGCCCGCCCTAACCATTGATTGCTTATGTGGAATACCGCACCGACTAGATTCCGCAGGTCAAAAACAATGTCCGTAATATGCAGGTCAATGAAAGAGCCGGCGAGCGTGCTTGCGTCCCAATAATGGGGCAGGTTGGAAAACAAATGCCGCCATCAACACCGTTTTTTCGGCGCCGACGAAGACCGACAGAGGATGGGTGGCCTGGCAGTCCCCCAACTATCTCCGTCGGCCAGATTATCCTGCTGGCCAATCCGCTGTTAAAGTGCCGCCCATCCGGGTCTAGCGCCGGCGGGGCCACTGGGACACCACGCCGGGGTTGATTTTCATCTATGTGCACATGAGCCGGGTGATCAAGCAGATTGATCTCAACCTATGTTTTTGTCGCAGGCCCCGCCCACGGTGGCCCGGCGGCGGTGGCGATACGTGCTCGCATTTGCGGACCACAAGGCTTTCTGGGTATTAACATGGCCGCCAACGCCAACAAGCCAACAGCACCAGGGTCAGCGCAGCCTTCTCCAAGCCTGTCCTGCGTATCGCTGCCGACGAGGAAGCCGTCATGTGTGGGAAGGTTGAAGACACACTGGTCAGGTAAAAGGTGGATTGATGGCCGATAACGCGCCGCCGCTGGATGAAGGCCTCTCCGCCACAGAGGCCATGCGTCGACTGGTTGAGGACGGACCCAATGCGTTGCCTGGTGGACAGCGCCGTACTTGGCTGAGCATCGTTTGGGAAACCGCGCGGGAACCAATGTTCCTGCTGCTCCTTGCCGCTGGCACGCTCTACCTCGTTTTCGGCGAGTTGCAGGAAGGCCTGATCCTGTTCGGCCTCGTGCTGGTCACGCTGGGCCTCACGCTCTATCAGGAAGGCAAGACCGAACGCGCGATCGAGGCGTTGCGCGATCTCACCAGTCCGCGCGCGCTAGTGATCCGCGACCGCCAACGGGTGCGCATCGCCGGGCGCGAGGTGGTGCACGGCGATTGGGTGGTGCTGGCGGAAGGCGACCGGGTGCCAGCCGACGGCACGCTGATCGCTGGCAGCGGCTTGCAGGTGGACGAGTCGCTGCTCACCGGCGAAGCGGTGCCAGTGAGCAAGATCGTGGCAACGGGCGAGCCCGCCCAGGTTCGGCCCGGCGGCAGCGACACCCCTTTCGTCTATTCCGGCAGCCTGGTGGTGGCGGGACAGGGCACGGCGCGGGTTACCGCCACCGGCCCGAGAAGCGAGATCGGTCGCATCGGCACCGCCTTGGGAAAGCTGGAAGTGGAGCGTTCGCCACTGCAAAAACAGACGGCGAAATTGATCCGCACGCTGGCGTTGCTGGCGCTAGGAATGAGCTTGTTACTGGTCGTCGTCCATGGCCTGCTGCGCGGCGACTGGCTGGCGGCCGCGCTCGCCGGAATCGCGCTGGCCATGGCCATGCTGCCGGAGGAATATCCGGTGGTGCTGACCGTGTTCCCCGCGCTCGGCGCTTGGCGGCTGTCGAAGGAAAAAGTGCTGACCCGGCGCGTCGCCGCCATCGAAACCCTGGGCGCCACCTCGGTGTTGTGCACGGACAAGACCGGCACGCTCACCGAGAACCGCATGACGGTGGCGAGGCTGTATGCCGGGGGCGAGCCTTTGTCGATTACCGCTGCGGCAAGCGATGCGTTGCCGGAAACATTCCATGCGCTGGTGGAGTTTTCCATTCTAGCCAGCAAGAGCGATCCGTTCGACCCGATGGAGCAGGCATTTGCACTGTTCGGCGAGCACTTCCTGAACAACACCGAGCATCTGCACCGCGACTGGACTCTGGCGCACGAGTACGGCCTGACACCTGAGTTGCGCGCCATGTCGAATGCCTGGAAAGCTGTGAACAGCGACAGTCACGTGGTGGCCGCCAAGGGTGCGCCGGAAGCGATCGTCGATTTGTGCCATCTCGATGTCGCCGCGCAAGCCAGTGTCACCGCCGCCGTGGACGCCATGGCCACCGATGGCTTGCGCGTGCTGGCAGTGGCCCGGGCGCAGCTATCCGGTACAGATTTCCCCGCCATCGAACACGATTTCGAGTTCGAATTCGTTGGCCTGCTGGGACTGGCCGACCCATTGCGGGCTGAAATTCCGGACGCCGTGCGCCAGTGCCGCGAGGCCGGCATCCGGGTGGTGATGATTACCGGCGACTATCCAGCGACCGCCCACACCATCGCCCGCCAGGCCGGACTGGTTGCCGATGATGTCCTCTCGGGCGATGACTTGGCCGCGCTGAGCGACGTGCAATTGCAGGCGCGCATGAAAACCGTGAGCGTGTGCGCCCGCATCGCGCCGGAACAGAAACTGCGCATCGTCCAGGCGCTCAAGGCCGATGGAGAAATCACCGCGATGACCGGCGACGGTGTCAATGACGCGCCCGCGCTCAAGGCCGCGCACGTCGGCATCGCCATGGGCGGCCGCGGCACCGACGTCGCGCGTGAGGCGGCCGCGCTGGTACTGCTCGACGACAACTTCGCATCCATCGTGCGCGCCGTGCGGTTGGGTCGGCGCATCTTCGACAACATGCAGAAATCCATGTCCTACATCCTGGCGGTGCATGTGCCGATCGCTGGCATGGCGCTGCTGCCGGTGCTGCTCGGCTATCCGGCCATGCTCTTTCCCATGCACATCGCCTTCCTGGAACTCATCATCGACCCGGCCTGCTCGCTGGCCTTCGAGAACGAAGCGGCGGAAAAAGATGTGATGCAGCGCCAGCCGCGCGACACGGATGCCCAACTGTTCGGCGGCGCCACGCTGTGGCTCGCGCTGCTGCAAGGAATCGGCGTGCTGGGGATGGTGCTGGGCGCCTATGTCTGGGCGGATGGGCGGCTGGCCGAACCCGAAGCCCGCGCCTTCGCCTTCACCACGCTGGTCATCGCCAATCTGGCGCTGATTTTTTCCAATCGCTCGCGCTCACGTTCTCTACTGGTGTCGCTCACAGCACCCAACCCCATCCTGTGGATTGTCACCTGCGTGACTCTGGGCTTGCTCGCCATCGCGCTTTACCTGCCGTTCCTGGCGGGCTTGTTTCGCTTTGCACCCTTGCCGTTCGATGAACTGGCAGCAGCCTTTGCAATAGGACTGGTCAGCGTGGCATGGTTCCAAGCGCTAAAATTCTATCGACCGGCAAAAGCGTCATGAGCCAGCCCAGTCAATCCACCACAAGCACGAAAATCACAGCACATGCGCCTGTTACCGCAGAAATCCTGAATCGCGGCTGCGCCTGCCGCACCCTCGACCCGGAGCGCTTGCGCCGCCAGATGAGAACCGCTTGCTGCTCGGACTGCGTGGCCTGGTGTAGCGTGGTTGGTCTGCGATGCCGGAAATTGCGCTCGAAGCCAGGGACGAACAACTGCGGCTGGCGGCACTGGATGGCGAATACACGGTTTTCGGTGATGTTCTTCATTAGTGAGTGCGGGCACAAATGTGCGCTACAGCACAGTCAATTTTTTGTTGAAGTGTCATAGGGTTAGATGTTGGCGCTGGACAGAAATACAGCGCGAGATCGAACCACATAACTAAAAGATAACCATGGATATCGTGCTCACGGCTCTGCAAAGCGGCATCGCCAGCCTCGCCTCGTATCTGGCGGCCCATGTACTGCTCTGCTTGGTGCCGGCATTTTTCATTGCGGGCGCTCTTTCGGCGCTGGTACCCCAGCAATCGATCGTGCGTTTTCTCGGACCCGCCGCGCCCAAGTGGGTGGCGTATCCGGCCGCTGCTGGTGCGGGTAGTTTGCTCGCCGTGTGCTCATGCACGGTGCAGCCGCTCTTCGCTGGCATTTACAGCAAAGGCGCGGGGCTAGGCCCAGCCATTACCTTCATGTTTTTCGCGCCGGCCGCCAACATCCTCGCCCTGTCTTACACCGGGGTGGCGCTGGGTGCTGACTTTGCCATTGCCCGACTGGTGTTGTCGTTGGTATTCGGGATCGGCATCGGGATGATCATGGCCCTGATTTTTCATCGCAGCGATACCGTGCGTCTCGACAATGCCGCCGCCTTTGAAAGCGGTGAGGGCATATCCCGCCAAACACTGATCTTTCTCGGTGCGCTGATTGTGTTGCTGGTAGGCGGTACGCTCAAGGTGGATTCCCTGACCACGCCATTACTGAGCGTTGAACTGCCCTGGGCGGCCGCGGTAGCGATTCAAAACGCGCTCAATGTGCTGGTCCCTATCGATCTGATCAAAGGCGACGAAGGCCTGAGCGTGCAGGGCGTCATTCTCATCGGCATGCTCGGGCTGATTGCCCTTACCGCCTGGCGCGGTCTGGGTAAGGTCGATGACGGCTTCACTCGTCTGACCTTTGTATCACTTGGCTTGATTGCCGCCACACTGATATTCGCGGCGCTGGGCATCGTGACCAACGATACCGGCCTCGTCGTCACCCTGTCGGGTCGCACCCTTGTCGTAGCGGCGATGCTCGCCAGCTTGTGGCCGCTGAGCAGTCGTTTTGAAGTATGGGACATACAGCAGTGGTTGTGGGAAACCTGGCGTTTCGTGAAGATGATTTTCCCGCTGTTGATCGTGGGGGTATTTGCGGTCGGTGTGATACGGATGTTCATTCGCCCCGAATGGGTGCAGGCTATTGCCGGCAGCAACTCGGTCTTGGCCAATATGGCGGGCGTCGTGTTTGGTGTTTTCATGTATTTCCCGACGCTCGTTGAAGTACCTATCGCCAAGATGTTTCTCTCGCTGGGCATGCACCCCGGCCCACTGATCGCCTATTTGATGGCCGATCCGGAACTTTCCTTGCAAAGCATCCTCATTACGTCGGCGATCATCGGCAAGCTCAAGGCTTGGACCTACGTCGGCTTGGTTGCCGTCTTTTCTACCCTGGCCGGGCTGACCTATGGGGCATGGACGGATGGCACATCGATCAGCACCGTCGCCCTCGGATTCGTGGCGTTCATCGCGGTCTTGTTTGGTGCCTTGCACTACATGGATAAACGGCAACACGCCGCACCCGCCCTGTAAGGCGTCACTCCAACTACCTCATTCACTCGCAGGAGCCCCTCATGGACATCAAAATTCTTGGCAGTGGTTGTGCCAAATGCAAGCGACTCGAACAACTAACCAAAGAAGCCGCTGATGCTATCGGTGTCGAAGCCACGTTCGATCACGTGACCGATATCAACAAGATCATGGCCTATCCCATCGTGGCCACGCCTGCACTGGTGATCAACGAAGACGTCAAAGTCGCTGGTCGCATGCCGAGCAAAGAAGAGATTACCGCGTGGCTAAAGGCGGTTTAGCCCCTACCCATGATGTAATCGCATTACGCTGAGCCATGTGTGAACTTCTGGGTATGTCGTCCCGGCGACCTGTTCGCCTGACGTTCTCGTTACAGACCTTGGCCTCGCACAGCATTCCGCCGGATCGGCAATCCGATGGCTGGGGAGCGGTGTTCTATCAGGGCAACGATGTAGCGCTCTCTCGTGAGCCTATTGCGGCGACCACCAGACCATTGGTCGTTTTTCTTGGCCAACAAGGCCCCAGTTCTTCATTGGCGATCTCACACATCCGCCATGCGACACGAGGTGAAATCACCTTGGCCAACACCCAACCATTCATCCGTGAATGGGCAGGACGCGTTCATGTTTTTGCGCATAGCGGTGACCTGCCGACTATCAGCAACGCATCGGCTCTGCGCTACGACCGATTCCGTCCAGTGTGGACCACGGATTCCGAGCAGGCCTTTTGTGCACTCATGGAGTGGATCGCCGCCTTAGGCAGTGATGTGAGCCTCGCTCAACAATTCGGCACAGTAAAACGGTTCGCAGAGGATTTGAGCGAGTTCGGTCCAGCAAACTTTCTCTATTCGGATGGCGATACTCTATTTGCCTATGGCCATCGGCGGCTACAACAACACACTGGCAAGGTCAGTGCTCCCGGCTTGCACCTATATACCTGCCGCTGCGAGCATGACGATTATTCCATTGACGTGCAAGGTTTATCCAAGCAACCGGTTTTCAGGAAGTGGCGATGGTTGCCAGCGTTGCTCTGTCAGACGACTCCCAGTCATGGCGTCCTTTGGCCGAAGGCGAACTGTTGGCCATTCGAGGCGGGAAGGTGCTCATCCCACGTTCTCTCGAAAACTCCATTACTGGCGACTGACGCATACTTTCTATTTTCTGCGCGCACCAATTCCTCATGTCTACCACCGGTCGTAACCACCCCCATTCTCATGGCACTGATGCCGACAATCCCGATCAGCGACGTCGTCTGCTGATAGCCCTTGGGCTGACTTGGGGGTTTGCTGGTGTCGAGGCCTTTGCCGGTTGGCGTGGTGGCTCGCTGGCGTTATTGGCCGACGCCGGCCACATGGTGACGGACGGTGCGGCGCTTGGCCTCGCGTTACTAGCCACCTGGTTTGCTGCCCGCAAGCCCTCGTCGCGTCATTCCTACGGTTTTGGCCGTGCCGAACTATTCGCCGCACTGATCAACGCATTGACCATGCTTGCCGTCGTCGCCGGCATTGCTTTCGAAGCGTGGTCACGATTCACTACGCCGCAACCGATTGATGGCCTGCTGGTCAGCGTGGTCGCTATTTTGGGCCTGCTCCGCGATGCACTACATGGCTTGATGGACGGCGTACCCTTCACCATCGATCTTGAGCATTTGGGCAAGGAGCTGGCCGCCGTGCCAAGGGTGATCGAGGTGCATGACTTGCACGTCTGGTCGCTCTCGGGTGAGCGTCTGGCGCTGACGGCGCATGTGCGGATCGCCAATCTGTCTGAGTGGCCGGCAATCCTCGCAGCCTTGCAACACGCAGCGGCGGAACACGGCATCAATCATCCAACCTTTCAACCAGAAACCATTCCGTGGGCGCCGCTGGTTCGTCAGGCCCGTTGATAACTGCTGACAGTTCTGGCTGACCCGTACTATCCGCGGCAGGCAATACTGGGCGACTGCTCCACCCAGATACCGGCCGCTTAACACCTGACAGGATGACCGTCGCTTTTGGGTCGTCTGCCGCCATTGTTCCAGTGCTCGCCACAGTAGCCACCAATGGATCATCCCTGGTTTTCAACTTGTCAATCAAGTTTGTGGTCTTCTGGCTGAGACGGCTGACGGCAAATTAGTTCGGCAGCAAGAAAAGGGCCATTCTTTCCGGTCGACCGCAACATTCAATTAAAAAAGCAAAAAGGCGGCTCAACCAGCCGCCTTTCCCTTGCCACAAGCCGTTCGGCAAGCCTCAGACCTTGCTATAAACCTCAGCCCCGGCCCTCACGAATTCGACGGACTTAATCTCCATCCCCTTCTCCAGCGCCGCCGCTTCATCCAGCCCCTGCTGCGCGGCAAATTCCCGAACTTCCTGCGTGATCTTCATCGAGCAGAAATGCGGGCCGCACATTGAGCAGAAGTGGGCGACCTTGGCTGATTCCTTGGGCAGGGTTTCGTCGTGGAATTCGCGCGCCTTGTCCGGGTCGAGGCCGAGGTTGAACTGGTCGTCCCAGCGGAACTCGAAGCGCGCCTTGGACAGCGCGTTGTCGCGGATCTGCGCGCCGGGGTGGCCCTTGGCGAGGTCGGCGGCGTGGGCGGCGAGCTTGTAGGTGATGATGCCGACCTTGACGTCGTCCTTGTCCGGCAGGCCGAGGTGTTCCTTGGGCGTGACGTAGCAGAGCATGGCGGTGCCGAACCAGCCGATCATCGCGGCGCCGATGCCGCTGGTGATGTGGTCGTAGCCCGGCGCGATGTCGGTGGTCAAAGGGCCGAGGGTGTAGAACGGGGCTTCGCTGCACTGATCCAGTTGCAGGTCCATGTTCTCCTTGATCATGTGCATCGGCACATGGCCGGGGCCTTCGATCATCACCTGCACGTCGTGCTTCCAGGCGATCTGGGTCAGTTCGCCGAGTGTCTTGAGTTCGCCGAGCTGGGCTTCGTCGTTGGCGTCATAGATTGAGCCGGGACGCAGGCCGTCGCCGAGGCTGAAGGCGACGTCGTAGGCCTTCATGATTTCGCAGATTTCCTCGAAATGGGTGTAGAGGAAGCTTTCCTTGTGGTGCGCCAGACACCACTTGGCCATGATCGAGCCGCCGCGGGAGACGATGCCGGTCATCCGGTTGGCGGTCAGCGGCACGTAACGCAGCAGCACGCCGGCGTGGATGGTGAAGTAGTCGACGCCCTGCTCGGCCTGTTCGATCAGCGTGTCGCGGAAGATTTCCCAGGTCAGGTCCTCGGCCTTGCCGTTGACCTTTTCCAGCGCCTGATAGATCGGCACGGTGCCGATGGCGACCGGGCTGTTGCGGATGATCCATTCACGGGTTTCGTGGATGTTCTTGCCGGTGGACAGGTCCATCACGGTGTCGCCGCCCCAGCGGATCGACCAGGTCATTTTCTCGACCTCTTCCTGAATGCTGGAGCCGAGCGCCGAGTTACCGATGTTGGCGTTGATTTTGACCAGGAAATTGCGGCCGATGATCATCGGCTCGCTTTCCGGGTGGTTGATGTTGTTCGGGATGATGGCGCGGCCACGGGCGATTTCGCTGCGCACGAATTCCGGGGTGATTTCTTCCGGAATGCTGGCGCCAAAATTCTGGCCGGGGTGCTGGCGGCAGAGCAGGGCAGCCATTTTTTCGCCCATTTTGCCGGTTGACCGCAGCGATTCCATGTAGGCGCGGCGGTTGTTGTTTTCGCGGATGGCAACGTATTCCATCTCCGGCGTGATGATGCCTTGGCGAGCGTAGTGCATCTGGCTGACGTTCTTGCCAGCCTTGGCGCGCAGCGGCTTGCGGTGCAGACCGGGGAAGCGCAGCTCGTCGAGCGCCTTGTCGGCGGCGCGGATGCGGCCGAATTCGGAGCTCAGGCCGGGCAGCTCCTCGACATCACCGCGCTCGGCGATCCATTGGGCACGCAGCGCCGGCAGGCCGGAGCGGATGTCGATCTGGGCGGCCGGGTCGGAATAGGGACCAGAGCAGTCATAAACAAAGATCGGCGGATTCTTTTCGCCGCCGAAGGCAGTCGGCGTATCGGCCTGGCTGATCTCGCGCATCGGTACCCGGATGTCCGGGCGCGAACCCTCAATATAGATCTTGCGCGAATTGGGCAGCGGGTGGACTGCAGCCTCGTCGACGTGGGCGTTGGCGGCGAGGAAAGTGTCTTTGGCGTTCATTGGAGCTCCATGCGGGGATACACCGGGGTGAGACGGGCAAGGAGCGACAAAGTTCGTTTCCCTACGGCGGCATGACCCGGTCAGGTTCGAAGGGTATTTCTCAGCCCGCCAGCCGGCAGGCACCCCTAACGAAGCGGTCAAGTTACTGGAAAGGCCGGTGAAAGGCAAGTTGGGCGGTCGACTGCCGGGGAAAGCATTTCCGGCATCCGGGAGTCGCTGGCCAGAGCGCATTGACCACTGCGAGTGTCCGATGGTAATTTAATGACCGAAAAGTCATTAAATTACCATGATCGTCCCAGCCCCAACCCGAAGGCGCCGCAAGGAAGCGCGTCCGTCCGAACTGACGGAAGCGGCGCTTGGCCTGTTTGTCGAGAAGGGTTTCGCTGCTACCCGTCTGGAGGAGGTTGCGCTCCGCGCCGGGGTCTCGAAGGGAACGCTCTACCTTTACTTCGATAGCAAGGAAGCCCTGTTCAAGGCCGTCATCCAGGAAGGGATGGTGCCGGCGCTGATCGAGGGCGAGGGAATTCTGGCGCGTCACACCGGAACCTCATTCGAACTGCTGGAAGCCCTGCTGAGGATTGTCTGGACACGAATCGGCGAAACCGGATCGGCCGGTATACCCAAGCTGATCGTGGCGGAAGCGCGAAACTTCCCGGAAGTCGCCCGGTTCTATTATGAGAACGTGATCCGCCGCGGACGCGCTCTGGTCGGCGCAGCGCTCGAGCGGGGCATGGTCAATGGCGAGTTCCGGCAAATGGATATCGAGACAACGATAGAAGTGGTTATCGCCCCGGTTCTGATGCTGCTGATCTGGCGTTTCTCAATGGCATCCTGCCTGGGCAGGGAAATAGATCCGCGCGAATATCTGACAATCCACATGGATCTGCTGCGTCAAGGCTTGCTGAGGAGTCAGGTATAATCTCAGCTTGTCGGAACGATTGCATTAGCCTAAGCTAATATTTGGCATGCGGAGACCCCAATGAATATCGAGCAAGCGCGCTTCAACATGATCGAACAGCAGATCCGGCCTTGGGAGGTCCTGGATCCGCAAGTTCTCGACCTGCTTTTCGTCGTCAAGCGCGAGGATTTTGCCCCCGCCGCTTATCGCAACCTGGCCTTTGCCGACATGGAGATTCCCATTGGTAGCGGGCAGGTGATGCTTGCGCCGCGCATCGAGGCGCGACTGCTGCAGGAACTCGGTATCCAGAACACCGACAAGGTGCTGGAAATCGGCGCCGGCAGCGGTTACATGGCTGCCTTGCTGGCCGCCCGCGCAGAGTACGTGATCAGCATCGAATCGCGACCCGAGCTGGCCGATTTCGCGCGCCAGAACCTTGCTCGCGCCGACGTCGCAAATGTCACGGTTGAAGTGGGCAATGGCATCAACGGCTGGGCTCAGCGCGGTCCCTATGACGCGATTGTCGTTTCCGGTTCACTGCCTGAGTTGCCCGACGCCCTGCTCAAGCAATTGCGTGTCGGCGGCCGCCTGGTGGCCGTCGTGGGCAAGGCTCCAGTCATGGAAGCCCAGTTGATTACGTGCAGCAGCGAAGGCATATACAACACCATCAACCTGTTCGAAACGGCCGTTCCGGCTCTCGATGGCGCGGAAGCGAGACAAGGCTTTTCGTTCTGATGCAACAGATTCGCGCACGACAACTGGCTGAGTGGCTGTCCGACGACAGCCGCCGGAAGCCCGTTCTGCTGGACGTGCGCGAGCCATGGGAATTCCAGGTGTGTCACCTTCCGGACTCCCGGCATATTCCCATGGCCCTGATCCCGACGCGCCGTGAAGAACTGGATCCGGGTGACGAGATTGTCGTTATCTGTCATCACGGCGGGCGCAGTATGCAGGCCGCACTGTTTCTGGAACATCAGGGACACTCCTCGGTCATCAACCTGACGGGGGGCGTCAATGCCTGGGCTGACGAAGTTGACCCAAACTTCCCGCGCTATTGAGGGTGCCATGAAAAGACTCGTCTGGCTGCTTTTCGCCTTGTCGCCGTCCGGCCCGTTGTGGGCGGCCGATTTGTTGCAGATTTACAACGAAGCGCGGATCAACGATGCAACCTACGCCGCTGCCCAGGCGACGCTCGAAGCAGGGCGCGAGAAGTTGCCACAGGCACGCGCCGGGCTGCTGCCGACGCTTTCGCTGAGCGGCAATTCCTTGTGGAACAATAACGATCTTTCGCTCCGCAGCAGCGGCAGAACGGACAACTTCAAGTTCAACAGCAACGGCTACACGCTCACGCTGAGCCAGCCTTTGTTCCGCTGGCAGAACTGGGTGGGTTACGACCAGTCGAAGTTTCAGGTTGCCCAGGCGGAGGCGGGCTTTGTCCAGGCTGGACAGGATCTCATCCTGCGCACTGCCCAGGCGTACTTCGACGTGCTTTTTGCGATGGAGAACCTCAAGGCCTTGCGTGCCAACAAGCTCTCGATCGAACAGCAGCTCGCCTCCGCCAAGAAGAATTTCGAGGTGGGCACGGCGACCATTACCGATTCCCAGGAAGCGCAAGCCCGCTTCGATCTCGCCACTGCCCAGGAGATCGGTGCGGAGAATGATCTGGAAGTGAAGCGGCGTGCGCTGCAGTTGATCCTTGGCAAGGAACCCGGCCCCTTGGCGCCGCTACGCAAAGAGGCACAGTTATCGCCACCTGAGCCAGCCGACATGAAGCAATGGGCCGCTGCCGCTGAAAAGGACAGCATTGCCGTCCAGATCCAGCTGGCCGCTTCCGAGATTGCTTCACGCGAGGTCGACAAGCAGCGCGCGGGTCATTATCCGACGCTTGATCTGGTAGCCAACAAGGGATCGTCGGTTGGATTCGCGGGCGTGGGCGCGGGCCTGATCGACAGCGACTTCCAGAACATCGGGGTACAGTTGAACCTGCCCATTTTTCAGGGTGGTCTGGTTGCCTCGCGCCAGAGCGAGGCCAGTGCCAACCGCGCCGCCGCCGAGTCGAACCTCGAGGCGACACGCCGCAATGCGGCACTGGCCGCTCGCCAGTATTACCTTGGCGTGGTCAATGGCCTCGCGGAGATTGGCGCCCTGCGCGCCGCGCTTGTTTCCTCACAGTCATCGCTTGAGTCGAACAAACTGGGCTACGAAGTCGGCGTGCGCATCACCATCGACGTGCTGAATGCCGACAATCAGGTGTACGTCGTGAGGCGCGACCTCGCCAAGGCAGTTCTCAATACGCTGATGGCGCAATTCAAGCTGAAAGCGGCCGTCGGTACCTTGAGCGAAGACGACGTGGTGGCGGCTAACGCGCTGCTCGATCCGGCGGCGGCTCAATAGCTGCGGAGCAGATTACCGCCAGTGTCCGTTCGCTGGCTCCACGATGGTTTGCCGCAAAGCGCCGGGCGGCAATCCGCATTTCCTGAAGCCTTGGCCTGTCTGCCAGTGATTCGATGATGGCCTTGATTACACCGCCCGCATCGGCAACCCGGTGTGCGGCGCCAGCAGCTATGGCGTCGTTGGTGGCCTGGAGAAAGTTGAAGGTGTGCGGCCCGACGAGGACCGGACAGCCGCAGGATGCAGCCTCGATCAGGTTCTGGCCACCGAGCGGCAACAGGCTGCCGCCAATGAAGGCAATATCTGCCAGTGTGAAATAGGCGGCCATTTCACCCATGCTGTCGCCCAGCCAGACCTTCGTTGTCTTGTCCGGCAGACCGCGGCTGCGCTGCATGAATTCCATACCGCGTTGCGCCAGTAGCGTGGCGACTTCCGTGAAGCGCTGTGGGTGGCGAGGTACGAGGACCAGCAACGCGCGAGTCGCGGCAACTCCTTGCCAGGCATCAAGTAACAGCGCTTCTTCACCCTCACGCGTGCTGGCCGCCAGCCAGATCTGGCGGTCGCCCAGCGCCTCGCGCCAGGCGTGACCCAAGGCAATCTTCTCGGGTGGCGGGGTCACATCGAACTTGAGATTGCCGCAGACACTCACCTTGCCCGCGCCGAGCGCCGCAATTCGCTCGCCATCGCCGGGCGTCTGCGCAGCAACCGCACTGAGGGCGGAAAAGGCGGGCCGAGCCAGCGCGGCAAGCTTCCCGTAACCACGCGCCGAGCGTTCCGACAGGCGGGCATTGGCGAGGATGACCGGGAACCCTCTTTCCTTTGCCGCCGCCAGCAGATTCGGCCAGATTTCGGTTTCCATCAGCACCCCGAGGCTCGGCGAAAAATGCCGGAAAAAGCGGTCGACCGCATCCGGGTAGTCGTACGGAAGGTAAGCCTGGATCACGCGGTCACCGTAAACCTCGCGCCCCGCCTCGCGGCCGGTAGGCGTCATGCAGGTGAGCAGGATCCGGTGATCGGGCCAGGCACGCTGCATGGCTTCGATGAGCGGTTGCGCCGCGCGCGTCTCGCCGACCGAAACAGCGTGCACCCAGATCAGCTTTTCCGGTGAAGGCGCGCGGTAGAACGCCCAGCGCTCGGCGAGATTCCGCAGATATTCAGCTTGCTGGCGGGAACGCCAGAGCAGGCGCAGCAGGATCAGCGGCGTCGCCAGGTAGATGACCAGGCTGTAGAGCAGGCGCGCCATCAGCAGAGAACCGGCTGCAGCGCTTCAAGCACGGCATCGGGCATCGGGACTTGTGCCCTGCCACCGAGATTCCGGTAAAACCCCTCGCCAAGGACGCCGGTCAGGCCCGGGTCGGTTGCGGTAAATATGGCTACTGCGGGTGTCTTGAGCGCGACTGCCAGATGGCTCAGCCCGGTATCGACGCCAACGGCGGCCTGCGCACCAGCGAGCAGCGAAGCGAGCTCGGTGATCGACATCGGCGGCGCGGCGATGGCCTCCGGGATTGCTGCCGCCAGTCGTCCAGCACGCTCGCGCTCGACAGCACTGCCGCCAGGAAGAACCACACGGTAGCCGAGGGCCTGCAAACGTTGCCCGAGCACCGTCCACAAAGCCTCCGGCCACAGCTTGTCGTCGCGACTGGTCGCCGTCAGGAAAACCAGATAGTGCGCCGGGGCCAGCCAGTCGAAGCGCACGGCCGGCGCTGTGATGCCGTAATCAGGTTTGCCCTCCACCGGGTAGCCGAGGGCTGCAGCGGCCAGCTTGCGGTTGCGGACGACAGCATGTTCGCTGCTAGCAACGGCGAACCGGCGGTCGTAGAAGCGCGCAGCAAATGGCTCGCGCGCCGACCCGGAGGCGTAGCCGGAAACCGGCCCGCGAGCGAGGCGGGCGATCAGTGCGCTCTTCAGCAACCCCTGTGTGTCGACGATAGCATCGTAGAGGCAGTTTCCCATCTGGGCCCGGAGAGTTGCGATCTCCTGCCAGGTCTGGGACGAGAACAGCGCCTTGCGCCAACGCCGCACAGCAACCGGGATGACTTCCTCGACATCGGGATGTAGTCTGGGAATGGCGGCAAAACCTTCTTCCACGCACCAATCGACCACTATGCCAGGAAACTGACGCCGGATATCGCTGACCACGGGGAGATTGTGGATCACATCGCCGAGCGAGGAAGTTTTCACGAGCAGGATGCGCATCGGCAGATAAAATGACGGCTTTTCGAAGCGCCAATTATAGATGCCCGTCTCGCGCCAGCCGCTCTCCGTTGCCATCATCACGTTGAATGCCGCCACGCAATTGGAGGCCTGCCTGCAGAGCGCACGCTTCGGCGACGAAATCGTCGTCGTCGATTCGGGAAGCAGCGACGGCACGCAGGCGCTGGCCCAGCGTCATGGCGCAAGAGTGGTTCACCAGGACTGGCTCGGCTTCGGGCCGCAGAAACAGTTTGCCGTCGAAACGGCAAGCCACGAATGGGTACTGTGTCTCGATGCCGACGAGCGGGTAACGCCGGAACTGCAGGCGGCCATCGAAAATGCCTTGAAAGACCCGTCGACCGCAGCATTCCGCTTCGCGCGCTGCAATCGCTTCCTCGGCCGCTATCTGAGACACGGCGAGGGCTATCCGGACTGGAGCTTGCGCCTGTTCGACCGCCGTCAGGCACGCTGGTCGGACGATGCGGTGCATGAAAAGGTAATCACCCAGGGCAGGATCGGCGAATTGCCGGGCGATCTGCTCCACGACTCCGCTGAATCGCTGGCCAGCTACCTGACCAAGCAGAACCGCTATACGACGCTGGCCGCCGATACGGCATTCGCCACCGGCAAGCGCGCCGGTTTCGGGCGTATCGCGTTCAGTCCGCTGCTGCGTTTCATCAAGTTCTACTTTATCCGGCAAGGGTTCCGCGATGGCCTGCCGGGGCTGATTCACATTGTCATCGGCTGTTGCAACAGCTTCATGAAGTATTCGAAGATATTCGAGCGCCAGAAATCAGATGCGGCGCTGCGGTAAGATACTGACTTTCCTGTAGGGGCCAAACCCGTGAAAATTCTCGTCACCGGCGCCGCCGGCTTTATCGGCATGACTACCTCGCTGCGCCTGCTGGCTCGCGGTGATGAGGTCGTTGGCCTCGACAATCTGAACGACTACTACGAAGTCAGCCTCAAGGAAAATCGTCTGAAGCGGCTGACCAGTCACGCCAACTTCCGCTTCATTAAACTGGATGTCGGTGAACGCGCCGGCATGGAAGCCCTTTTTGCCAGCGAGAAATTCGACAAGGTCATCCATCTTGCTGCGCAGGCCGGCGTCCGTTACTCGATCCAGAATCCGCACGCCTACATCGACAGCAACCTGGTCGGCTTCACCAATGTCCTCGAAGGCTGCCGCCACAACGCGGTGCAGCACTTGGTCTATGCTTCCAGTTCCAGCGTCTATGGTGGCAACACCAAAATGCCATTCTCGGAGCACGATAGCGTAGACCACCCGATCAGCCTCTATGCGGCCACCAAGAAGGCCAACGAGCTGATGGCGCACACCTACAGCCATCTCTACGGTCTGCCGACCACTGGCCTGCGCTTCTTCACCGTCTATGGCCCGTGGGGACGGCCGGACATGGCACTGTTCCTGTTCACCAGGGCCATCCTCGAAGGGCGGCCGATCGACGTCTTCAACCACGGCAACATGCAGCGCGATTTCACCTACGTCGACGACATCGTCGAAGGTGTCATCCGCGTTGTGGACAAGACAGCTGCGGTCAACCCGCAATATGACCCGATTTCTGCGGACCCGGCGACCAGCAACGCGCCCTACCGCGTATTCAACATCGGCAACAACAATCCGGTGCAGTTGCTTGATTTCATCGCCGCCATCGAGGACGCACTCGGAATGAAGGCCGAAAAGCGCCTGCTGCCGCTGCAGGACGGCGACGTCCCAGCCACCTACGCCAACACCGACCTGCTCAACGACTGGGTTGGCTTCGTCCCGGGCACCACTGTCCAGGAAGGCGTCGGCCGCTTCATCGCCTGGTATCGCGATTACTACGGGATCTGAGACTTATCCGCAGCGGGCGGCACCCTGCCGTCATCGCTCAAACATGGGGACCAGGAATTCATGGCAACTTACGCCATCGGCGATATTCAGGGCTGCTTCGACTCATTCCAGATGCTCCTTGAGGCGTGCAGTTTCGATCCGGCAAGAGACCGCCTGTGGCTGGTCGGCGACATGGTGAATCGCGGTCCGAAATCGCTGGAAACCCTGCGCCTGGTCAAATCGCTCGGTTCTTCGGCGGTTACCGTGCTGGGCAACCATGACCTCTATCTGCTGATGGTCGCCGAAGGTGGCGCGGAATTCCGCGGCAAGGACGATACCTTGCAGGAGATACTCGACGCGCCCGACTGCGCCGAATTGCTCGAGTGGCTGCGCCAGCAGCCTCTCTGTCACACCGAGGGCGACTACTGCCTGGTCCACGCCGGTCTGTTGCCGCAATGGTCCGCTGCCCGTGCCCGCGAACTGGCTGGTGAAGTCGAAGACGCGCTGCAAGGGCTAGGGTACAGGGAGTTCATTCTCAACCTCTGGGGCAGCAAGCCGACCGCGTGGTCTGACGATCTCGTCGGCAAGAAGCGTCTGCGGGTGATCGTCAATGCGATGACCCGGATGCGTTTCTGCTCACTCGATGGCAACATGGAATTCAAGAGCAAGGGGGAATTGGGCAGTGGGCCCGAAGGCTACCTGCCCTGGTTCGAGACTCCGAACCGGCAGAGTGCCGATTCCATCCTCGTCACTGGACACTGGTCGGCGCTGGGCCTGCGCATTACGGCGAATCTCCTGGCTCTGGATTCAGGCTGCCTGTGGGGTGGCCACCTGACCGCCGTGCGTCTCGAGGACCGGCGGGTTTTCCAGGTCGATTGCTCGCCTGGGGAAGCCCGGCCCCTTCGGCAATAGAGGCACAGGCTGCCGTCGGGTAGCAGCGATCACGCGGCAGCATGCCCGGCCCGATTTCACCAGGCACGGTCCTGACGTTTGCGGGTCGCCCAGATAAGTCCGGATTTCACGCACGTCACTCGCGTCGGAAACGAAAGCGATGATTCGCATCTCGCCACCCCAATGTGGACAGCGTGGCTACCGGACTGGCGTGACTTGGGCCTTGCCGCTCAGCGCCGTCGCTCCATCGGGTCCTTGCGCCTCAAGCGACAGTTGGCCCTCGCCTGCCTCTGTAGTGGTGCACACCAGACGAAATGGCGCGAGGTCGAAAAGCGGCGCTACTCCGCGGAAACTGAATTCCTGTACCCTCTGCCCCTGGTTCTGTCGTACCAGTTCCATCAGCAGGATCGCGGTCAGCGGTCCATGCACCACCAGGCCCGGATAGCCCTCTTCGCCGATCGCGTAAGGCCGGTCGTAATGAATCCGATGCGCATTGAAGGTCAGCGCCGAGAAACGGAACAGGAGTTTCTCGTCCGGCGCCACGATGCGCGCGATGGCGCCTTCGGGTAGCGCCGGCCACTCGAGCACCCGCGGGCAGGCGAGCGCCGGTCCGGGCTCGCGGAAGACGATATCCTGCTCCTCTTCGATACACAGCCTGCCATTCTGATAGAAGCTGCAGAGCACGGACACAAAAGCCAGCGCGCCTGAACGCCCGGATTTCACTTGAATGTCTCGAATCACCGCTTCACGTCGCGCCGGCTGTCCAATCAACAGCGGGCTGTGGAAGCGCATGCGCGCGCCGGCAAACATTCTTCGCGGATAGGGGATAGGCGGCATGAAGCCGCCGCGCTGCGGATGTCCGTCGACACCGAGCAGCGCTTGTGGCGCTCGGGGAAGGAAATAGAACCACTGCCACAGTGGCGGAAGCGCACTGCCTCTCGCGAAGGCTGTCGACGTGTCGTCGAGCATCGCCGCAGCTGCCAGCGCCGGCTCCAGGCCCAGTTCATCGTCAGTGCTCTCCTGACGGCCAATCCAACCGGCGTAATCGGCGCTCGCGTCGGTCATAGAGACGATCCTTTCAGGGGTTTCGGAGGTGGTTCGAACATCAGCGCAGAGCATACGGCCAAACACCGGTTTGCGCACGATCATCAGGCCAATCAGCAAACCATCTCGAAAATCTGCGCAAAGATACCCGACTTGTCCCTATACTGCCGCCGTTGCGCCGGTTTTGGGCTTGGCTTGGGATCAGGGTCTTGGCCGGTCTTCCGACGATGCTGTCGGGAAGTGCGGCTATGAAGGAGAGGGGAAAGTCCACCGAGTCGGGGGAGCCAAGGCTTGGAGTCGTGAGTGCCAGCGATGCAAACGTGGCTAGCGATCCTTTCGCTGATGACCGATCGCAGCGTGACGATCAAGGGCATCGCCGATCGCCGATCGCCGAACGTCGCGAGAAGTGCGAGATCTGAACACGGAATATGGGGTTGCAGCCCTTACGATGATGAGAGGCATGAGCATTCCCCTCACCCCCGATTGCCCTCCGGCTTGTGGGCGAGAGGATATTTTTGAGTCGCTGATGCGACACTCACATTAAGGCGGGATTGGGCAGAAAGATGGAGGGAATTCTCAAGGGTTTGCGGGTCGTCGAAGGCTCGGCCTTCGTTGCCGCGCCGCTGGGTGGAATGACACTGGCCCAGCTCGGAGCCGAGGTCATCCGTTTCGACCCGATCGGTGGCGGTCTTGACCATGGTCGCTGGCCGCTGACACACGATGGCAAACACAGCCTGTTCTGGGCAGGCATGAACAAGGGCAAGCGCTCGATTGCCGTAGACTTTCGCAAGCCGCGTGGTCAGGAACTGCTGACGCAGCTGGTCTGTGCGCCTGGAGAGGGCGCCGGCCTGTTCAGCACCAACTTTCCGGCCAAAGGCTGGCTCGGTTACGAAACGTTGAAAGCGCATCGTCAGGACCTCATCATGGTCAACCTGACCGGTCGCCGTGACGGTGGCTCGGAGGTGGATTACACCGTAAACCCGCAGATGGGCCTGCCTTTCATGACCGGCCCCATCCATTCGTCGGAGGTCGTAAACCACGTCTTTCCGGCTTGGGATTTTATCAGCGGCCAGATGATCGCCATTGGCATGCTCGCCGCCGAAAGGCATCGGCGACTGACTGGCGAGGGGCAACTGGTACGCTTGGCGCTAAAGGACGTGGCGCTGGCGATGATTGGCAATTTCGGGATGATTGCCGAGGTGATGGTCAATGATTCCGACCGGCCGCGTCAGGGCAACTATCTCTACGGCGCGTTTGGCCGCGACTTCGAAACACTGGACGGCAAGCACCTCATGGTCGTTGGCCTCACCGACATGCAGTGGCAGAGCCTGACCAAGGCGACTGGCCTGGACGATGCTGTCGCCGCGCTTTCCGCCCGGCTATGCCTCGACCTCGGCGATGAGGGCAACCGCTTCCGCGCCAGGCAGCAGATTGCCGCGCTGATGGAACCGTGGTTCCACGCGCGCACGCTTGCCGAAGCCGCAACCATCCTCAATGCCTACCGTGTCACTTGGAGCGCCTATCGCAGTGTGCGTGAGACTATTGCCTGCGACCCCGATTGCTCGGTCGATAATCCGTTGTTCACGATGACCGAGCAACCTGGCATCGGATCGTACCTGATGCCTGGGACACCGCTCGACTTCGGTTGCACGCCACGTCTCCCAGCAATGCCGGCACCTGCCCTGGGCGAACACACCGACCAGATCCTGCTCGACATCCTGGGCTTAAGCGAAGCCGAGGTTGGCCGTCTACATGACAGCGGTGTCGTCGCCGGGCCCGCCTGAATCACTCCCGACAAAGCTGTCGGATCCTCCCGCGAATCCATTTACCAGGAGAAAGCCATGAAGCTACCCGTCAATTTCTATAAGCCGCTCGCCATTGGTGCGCCACAACCGCTGCGTGAACTGCCGGTACGGCCGGAACGAATGATCCATTTTTTTCCTCCGCACATCGAGAAGATTCGCGCCAAAGCGCCCGAAACCGCGCGGCAATGCGATGTGATGTGCGGCAACCTCGAGGACGCCATTCCAATCGACGCCAAGGATGCGGCGCGCGCCGGCTTCATCGAGTTGCTGGCCAGCCATGACTTCGGTGACACCGCTGTATGGGTGCGGATCAACGCCCTGAACACCCCCTGGGTACTTGATGATCTCGAGCAGATCATCAAGTGCGTCGGCAACAAACTTGACGTGATCATGATTCCCAAGGTCGAAGGGCCATGGGACATACATTTCGTCGATCAGTACGTGTCATTGCTCGAAGCGAAGTACGCGATCCGCAGGCCGATTCTGTTGCATGCCCTGCTCGAAACGGCGCAGGGGGTCACCAACGTGGAGGCCATCTGCGGCGCCAGCCCACGCATGCATGGCCTGAGCCTTGGCCCGGCCGATCTGGCGGCTTCGCGGGGGATGAAGACTACCCGAGTGGGTGGCGGACATCCAGGCTATGGTGTTCTTGCCGACCCCGAAGCCGGCCAGGATCATCGCGCCTTCTTTCAACAGGACCTCTGGCACTACACGGTCGCGCGCATGGTCGATGCGGCAGTGGCCCATGGCCTGCGTTCGTTCTACGGCCCGTTTGGCGACCTGAAGGACGAAGCGGCGTGTGAGGCGCAGTTCCGCAATGCTTTCCTGATGGGATGCTCGGGTGCCTGGTCGTTGGCACCGAACCAGATCGCGATTGCCAAACGCGTCTTCAGTCCCGACGTCAAGGAAGTGCTCTTCGCCAAGCGCATCCTGGAAGCGATGCCCGACGGAAGTGGCGTGGCGACAATAGACGGCAAGATGCAGGACGATGCGACATGGAAGCAGGCCCGGGTGATTGTCGATCTGGCGCGTCTGGTTGCCAGACGCGATCCTGAACTGGCGGCCGCTTATGGGCTGTAGTGCATTCAGTCAAGACCCGCAGGAGCGACTCCGATGAGCGAGAAGACGAAGTTAGGCAACTTTTTTGAAGATTTTTGCGTCGGACAGACGATTACGCACGCGACGCCGAGAACCCTCACCGCGGGCGACGTGGCACTCTACACGGCCGTGACCGGCTCGCGCTTTGCCGTTACGTCAGCCGACACCTTCGCGCAAAGCCTGGGCTTCCCGCGTGCGCCCATTGACGATCTGCTTGCCTTCAACATGGTCTTCGGCAAGACGGTTCCCGACATCTCGCTCAATGCCGTGGCCAACCTCGGCTACGCCTCCGGCCGCTTTGGCTGTCCGCTCTACCCCGGCGATACCCTCACCGCCGATTCCACGGTGATCGGACTGAAAGAAAACAGCGATGGCAAGACAGGTATCGTCTATGTGCGCTCGTGCGGCGTTAATCAGCGGGGTCAGATTGCACTTGACTACTGCCGCTGGGTCATGGTCCGCAAGCGTGATCCGGCCTCACCAGCCCCGGAAACCGTCGTGCCCGATCTTCCGGCTGCCGTCGCGGCTGGCGATCTGATTGTTCCAGCGGGGATCAAGGTCGAAACGTACAGTACCGCTCTGTCAGGCAGCCACGATCTGTGGGACGATTATCGCGTCGGCGAGCGTATCGATCACGTGGACGGCATGACCATCGAAGAGAGCGAACACATGATGGCTACTCGCCTGTACCAGAACACTGCCAGAGTACACTTCAACCAGCAGGCCGAAAAGGCTGGACGCTTTGGCCGCCGTCTCATCTATGGCGGGTACATCATCAGCCTCGTGCGCGCGCTGTCCTTTAACGGCCTGGCCAATGCCTTCAGCATCGCCGCGATCAATGCTGGCCGGCATGTCTCTCCCGCCTTTGCCGGCGATACGGTTTACGCCTGGTCGGAAGTGATTGACAAGTTCGCTCTGCCCGGACGCAACGATCTTGGCGCGCTCCGGTTGCGTAGCGTGGCGACCAAGGACCAGCCCTGCGCCAATTTTCCCTACAAGATCACTGATGGCGGTTACGACCCGAGCGTGCTGCTCGACTTCGACTATACGGTTTTGATGCCGCGCAGGGCCTGACGGTGATTCGGGCCTGAGGGGGTGTTGCGCCGGAGGCTCTGCCTGTCCCCGGAAGCCCTCCAGGCCGACCTCGACGCCTGGAGGGCCAACGTCAACAACGAGCGAACCGATCAGGGCAAGATGGGTCGCGGACGCGCACCTCGGCAAACCCCGCTTGCAGGAAAGAAGGCTTGGAACGAAAAAGTCACCAACCTGAATCGATCTGACAATCGCGCATCGCCAGGACGGATGTCTGTCAGATAAGTTCGCAACTCCTACAACTCGGGGGAGCCACTTTGGACGGCCAGCAACTACTTTTTCAGCTTGGTGATCTTGTTGCCCTGCAGACCGAGGCCAGCCATCAGACCCTTCTGGCTGAAGATGAACGCGTAGATATCATCCTGCAAATTGGTGGTCGTCGTGGACTTGCCCATACCCTCGTCCATTACCACAACGCTTGGGCCAACGCCGACTTCGAATCCTTCCGCGGTAGTGAGCGCTTCCAGCGCACGCTCGTTCCTGAAGAACATTGCGTAACCGTAAGTCTGGGCACCGGCCTGCAGTCCATAGGACGCGCCGGCGGTACTGTAGTAGCCGACGGCCTTTCCCCCTTTCCAGAGGACGCCCTCGCCATATTGGCCACCGACCATGAAGCCGGCCTTGGTGATCTTGGGAAACACGAGGACTGCGACGGCGGTGGTATTCAGAGCCTTGGCAGCAGGAACCTTGGCGACCAGCTTGTTGAGCGTGGCCTGCGAGCTGCGGTCGAGTTCGGCCTTGCCCGTCGCCCGGGCGGGGACGGAAATGGCTCCTGACAGCGCCAATACGAGCGCCATGAAAAGCGAACGGGTAGCGGAGTTTTTCATCACGGCGCCTTTGGAAGATTGGTGTTGTGACTTTTTCATTGTGCCACCAAAGTCCTGAGTCCGGATCATCGAAATGGAACCCATCCGCTATCGTGGCCGCTTCGCTCCTTCACCGACCGGCCCCCTGCATTTCGGCTCGCTCGTCGCGGCGGTCGGCAGCTATCTCGAGGCCCGCACGCGGGGCGGCGAATGGCTGGTGCGCATGGAAGATGTTGATGCACCACGCAATGTGCCAGGTGCGGGCGCGCAAATTCTGGCGACGCTGGAAGCTTCCGGGTTCGAGTGGGACGGCCCGGTCCTATGGCAGAGTCGGCGCCTTGCTGCCTACGCCGAAGCCCTGGATCGGTTGACGTCGGCCGGCATGGCCTACGGTTGCGCCTGTTCACGCAAGGAAATTGCCGATCTGGCGACCCAATCGGCGAGCGATGGCGGTTTCGTCTATCCCGGTACCTGCCGCAATGGCTTACCAGAGGGCCGTTCGGCACGGGCCTGGCGCTTGCGGGTGAATGATCAGGAAATTTTTTTTGCCGATCGTCTGCAGGGCCTCACTGGCCAGCAACTGGCCAGCGATGTCGGCGACTTCGTCCTCCTGCGTGCGGATGGCTGTTTCGCTTATCAACTGGCTGTTGCGGTCGACGATGATTATCAGGGCATTTCCGAGGTCGTGCGCGGCGCTGATCTGCTGGCCTCGACGCCGCGCCAGATCTGCCTCCAGCGCTGCCTCGGGTACGCCACGCCACGCTATGCCCATCTGCCGGTTGCCGTCAACGCGGCCGGGGAGAAGCTGTCCAAGCAAACCCGGGCGCCGGCGCTCCAAGTCGGCCAGGCCGCGGAAGATCTGGTCCAGGCACTCCGTTTTCTCGGCCAAGCGGCTCCGGATGACCTCGGTCGGGCGGGTGTCGCCGAGGTCTGGCGTTGGGCGCATGAGCACTGGTCGTTTGCGGCGATTCCCCGGCAGTCGATGCTCAGCGCTCCGCTGCCGGACCCGGAGTCTCAGCGTCGACCTGCCAAACTTTCGGGCCGTAGCCGGTCAGGCCTACCAACATCCTGACCAGTTCGTAGCTCAGCCAGCGCAACGTACGCATGTGCCACGGGTGAGCGGTGAGTTCGTCGGCCAGTATTTCGCGCGCGCCGCTGGCGATGGCGCGGCTAACGCTGGCATGAAGTTCCGCTGCGAACCCGGGATTGCGGACGAACAGATTGGCCTCCTTGGCGAGTAGCAGGCTGAATGGGTCGATATTGGAGGAGCCGACCGTTGCCCAGAGGCGATCGACGACGGCAACCTTGGCATGCATGAAGCTCTTCTCGTATTCGTAGATTCGTATCCCGGCCTTGAGCAGCGCCGCGTAAAGCGTTTGCGTCGCGTAACGGAGCAGCGGGTGGTCGGTCTTGCCCTGGAGCAGCACGGTAATCTGCACGCCGCGCCTGGCGGCCGCATGCAGCGCCAGACCGAAGCGCAGGCCCGGCAGAAAGTAGGCGTTGGCAATCAGGATTTCATTCTGCGCAGCGTTGATCGCCGTGATGTAGGCATGCAGGATGTCGTTGCGGTGCCGAATATTGTCCCGGATGAGAAAGACCGCTTCCTGCTCGCCGGCGATCTCGCAACCGGGGGTTGCCGGCAGGGTGTGGCGGAAGCGGCGCTTGAAATTCACCCAGGAGACGATTTCCCACATGCGCCGGACCGCGTGGTGAGCCTGGCGCAGGGCCGGGCCTTCGATGCGGACAGCGTAGTCATAGCGCGGCCGCATTTCTTCCGGCGCATTGTTGTCGTCAATGATGTTGATGCCCCCGACGAAGGCGACGCGGGCGTCGATAACGACCAACTTGCGGTGCAGACGGCGCAGGCGATGACGGCGGAGATGGAAGAGGCTGATTTCCGGCCGGTAGAACATGGCGCGGACGCCAGCGATGGTCAGTCGCGGCAGGAAGTCGGCGCGGAAATTCCGGGCGCCAAAGCCGTCGACCGTGACATTCACCTGGACGCCACGCGCGGCGGCCCGGGAGAGGGCACCCGCGACCTCATGGCCGATGGCGTCGTTGGCGAAAATGTAGCTCTCGAGGTAGATATCAACCCGCGCTGACTCGATGGCTGACAGTAGGGCGGGGAAATACTCATTGCCCGAATTGAGCAGGTTGATCCGGTTTCCTGCCAGGAACTCAACGACCATGCTGTGCCAAGTGGGCCGACAACGCCGCGTGATCTGAAATCGCCGACCATGGTTGCCCGAAATGAACCTCGGTACGGCGTACCTTGAAGCCGCGCACGTAGATGCGGTCAAGGCGGAACATGGGCAGGGCGGCAGGGTAACTGCGGACCGGCGCGCCGGTCCCGTTGCTGAAGACCTCGGTCAGACCAAGTCGCGTCACCAGTTGGTGGCCGGCACGGTTGCTCCAGTCGTTGAAATCGCCGGCGATGATCAGCGGCTCCTTGGGGCTGGACACAGCGTCGAGGTAATCGGCCAGCGCGGAGACCTGCCGGCGGCGCGAATAGCCGAAGAGCGAAAGGTGGACGCAGACGCAGTGCGCCGCCGGGCCACCCGGCAATTGGATACGGCAGTGGAGAAGGCCACGCTTTTCGAACTGAAGGTGGGTCACATCCTGGTTGTGCGTATGCAGGATGGGAAAGCGCGAGAGGATCGCGTTGCCATGATGGCCATGGTCGTAAATCATGTTGCTGCCATAGGCTGAGTCGTGCCACACCTCCTCAGCCAGGAACTCATGCTGGGGCTCGCTCGGCCAGTCGTCGTGATTCTCGGCGTGGCCGAGATGCAGCCCTTGCACTTCCTGAAGAAAGACGATGTCCGGATTCAGGTGGCGCAGACGTTCGCGCAGTTCGTGCACCATCATGCGCCGGTTGAACTGGGAGAAGCCTTTATGGATGTTGAAGGTCGCGACGTGCAGAGCGGCGGGCTTGGGCATGGCGGGTCAGGAGATCGCCAGCATGCGGTCCAGCGCCAGCTTGGCCAGCTTGGCCTCGTGTTCCGGGACACTGATCCGGTTGACGATTTGGCCGGCAACCAGATTTTCCAGGGTCCACGCCAGATGCTGCGGATCGATGCGCTGCATGGTTGAGCACATGCAGACGGTAGTCGCCATAAACTGGACGATCTTGTTCTGCGGCAAGACCTCCCCGGCCAGGCGGTCGACCAGGTTGAGTTCGGTGCCGACCAGCCAGCGCGTGCCTGCCGGCGCTTCCTTGATGGTCCTGACAATATGCTCGGTCGAGCCAACATGGTCGGAGGCCGAGCAGACCGCGAAACTGCATTCCGGGTGGGCGATGACCAAGCCATCCGGGTACTTCGCCCGGAAGGTTTCTATGTGCGATTTCTGGAACATCTGGTGGACTGAGCAGTGGCCCTTCCACAGCAGGATGCGCGCATTCCTGATCTGTTCCGGCGCCAGCCCGCCGAGTTCGAGGTCGGGATCCCAGACGACCATTTCGTCCATCGGAATCCCCAGTTTGTGGCCGGTCCACCGCCCTAGGTGCTGGTCGGGGAAGAAGAGTATTTTGGGACGGCGTGCAAAAGCCCATTCGGCGATGGTGCCGGCGTTCGACGATGTGCACACGATGCCGCCATGTTCGCCGCAGAAGGCCTTCAGATCAGCGGCAGAGTTGATGTAGGTGACCGGCGTGATCTCCGTCTCGGCATTGAGCACCTCATCGAGTTCGCGCCAGCAGCGCTCGACCTTGGCCAGGTTAGCCATGTCTGCCATCGAGCAGCCCGCCGCCAGGTCGGGCAGAATTGCGATCTGATTGGGCGCGGTCATGATATCCGCGACTTCGGCCATGAAATGCACACCGCAGAAAATAACGTATTCGGAATCGGTCTGCGCAGCCAGCTTGGAGAGCTTCAGCGAATCGCCGGTCAGGTCGGCGTGCTGGTAGATGTCGGCGCGCTGGTAGTGATGGCAGAGGATGACGGCTCTTCTGCCCAGTCGGGCGCGGGCAGCACGGATGCGTTCCTGGCAATCGTTATCTGCAAGAGTATTGAACGGGGCGAAGGCGATCGTGTTGGATTGCATGGTGATCTCGCGAGCGGGCTTGAGGTCTGGCTCAGCCCTGATGCCAGGGCAACCCGGCATGGCGCCAGCCACCACAGGTACTGCGCTGGCCGTTGGCGTCCTTGTCGCCCTCAAATCCTTCAAGGATGTTGTAGCAGTCGCCATAGCCGGCTTCAGTCGCCCGGCGCGCCGCAGCATCCGAGCGGGCGCCGCTCCGGCAGAGGAACAAGACCAATGCCTCGGGATCAGCCTGACGCTTGAGTTCGGCCATGAAGTTCGGGTTGTGCCCGCCGCCGGGATAGAGGTTCCACTCGATTTCGACGGCGCCTGGAACGCGGCCCACCCAGTCCCGTTCCGCGCGGGTACGCACATCGACCATCTTGGCTCCGGGTGCCAGGCGGAGCAGGTCGAAGGCCTCCCGGGGCGTCAGCGCGCCTTCATATGGCAGGCCCATGGCCGTGGCGCGCTGCTGCGCGAGGGCGAGAATCTCAGTTAGGCGTCCCATAATCTCCGGCTGCTAGAATCCGAGTCCGATAGTATAGGGCACAGGGAATGGAGCTTGATGAATCTGGTGCCAAAGGGATCCGCGAGACCTTGCGGACGACGTCGGCGGGTGCGGGTTGCAATCGCTGGGGAGCCCCGGGGCCTCGGCTTGGCAGGTGCGCGTGTCCAGGTCGTCGTGCCCATCAATGTATTCGATGGCCAACTTATCGCACCATGGGGGTGCGTATTTCTGGCTGCGCGCACGAACATGGTGCGCCAATTCTTGGGGTGATTCGCGCATCTCCTTGTGGCAGAATGATCGGCTTGGCAGATGAGCGTTGGCACGGTTTCTGCTGAAGGTTTTCCGTTGGGTTTTTTCTTTGTCGCCGGCCTAGCCGGCTTCTTTAATAGTTAGGAGATTGACGGTTATGGCAACCCCGCAAGACGTGATGAAGATGGTCAAGGAAAACGACGCCAAGTTCGTCGATTTCCGTTTTACCGATACCCGTGGCAAGGAGCAGCATGTCACCGTGCCGGTTTCCGCCTTCAACGAGGACAAGTTCGAGAACGGCCATGCTTTTGACGGCTCGTCCATCGCCGGCTGGAAGGGCATCCAGGCATCTGACATGCAGCTGATGCCCGATGCCACAACAGCCTACCTCGACCCTTTCTTCGATGAAACCACAGTGGTCATCACCTGTGACGTGGTCGATCCCGCCGATGGCCGGGGTTACGACCGTGACCCGCGGTCGATCGCCAAACGAGCGGAAGCCTACCTGAAGTCCTCCGGCTTGGGCGATGCCGCTTATTTCGGACCGGAACCCGAATTCTTCATCTTCGACTCCGTTGAGTGGAATGTCGACATGTCTGGCTGCAGCCTGAAGATTTTCTCTTCCGAAGCCGCCTGGACCTCCGGTGAAAAGACCGAAGGCGGCGGCGGTTCCGGGCATCGTCCGACCGTCAAGGGCGGCTACTTCCCTGTTCCTCCCGTCGATAGCCTGCACGACATCCGTTCCGCGATGGTTCTGGCACTCGAAGCCCTCGGCGTGCCGGTCGAAGTGCACCACCACGAAGTCGCCACCGCCGGCCAGTGCGAGATTGGCACCCTGTTCAGCACCCTGGTCAAGCGTGCCGACTGGACTCAGATCCTCAAGTACGTGGTGCACAACGTTGCTCATCAGTACGGCAAGACCGCCACCTTCATGCCGAAGCCCATCGTCGGTGACAACGGTTCCGGCATGCACGTTCACCAGTCGATCTGGAAGGACGGCAAGAACCTGTTCGCCGGTGACGGTTACGCCGGCCTGTCCGAGTTCGCCCTCTTCTACATTGGCGGCATTATCAAGCATGCCAAGGCCCTGAACGCCATTACCAATCCGGGTACCAACTCTTACAAGCGTCTGGTTCCGCACTATGAAGCCCCGGTCAAGCTGGCTTACTCCGCCAAGAACCGTTCCGCTTCGATCCGCATCCCTCACGTTGCCTCCTCCAAGGGGCGTCGGATCGAGACCCGCTTCCCGGATCCGATTGCCAACCCGTATCTTTGCTTCTCGGCACTGATGATGGCTGGCCTGGATGGCGTCCAGAACAAGATCCACCCGGGCGATCCGGCCGACAAGAACCTGTACGACCTGCCGCCGGAAGAGGATGCAAAGATCCCGACCGTCTGTGCCAGCCTCGAAGAAGCGCTGGCTTCGCTCGACAGCGACCGTGAGTTCCTGACCCGCGGCGGCGTCTTCTCCAACGACTGGATCGATGCCTACATCGGCCTGAAGATGGATGAAGTCAACAAAGTTCGCATGACCACCCATCCGGTGGAGTTCGATCTCTACTACTCCTGCTGAGCATTTCCCGGTAGCAGGAAAAGAGGGCGGGTTATCCCGCCCTTTTTTTGTCCACGGTTCGCTGTGAAAAGCGTTAAGTCCGGTAAACTGGATCCGTTACGAGGAATGATGACGATGACACGCTGGACGCTGGCAGTCCTACTTGCTGTACCCGCCTTGTCGGCCACTGCGGAAACGATCTATCGATGCACTGACGCGAGCGGCGGCACCCTGATCTCGAATACGCGTGTCGACAAGAGTTGCAAGGCGGTTCCTGTGCCGCCGGATTCTTCGATGCCAGGATCCAGGGCGCGGCCCGGTGGTGCGGCGGGCAACGCATCGCCGGCAGGGTTTCCGAAGGTTCAGGAAGACACGCAGAAGGCCCGCGACACCGATCGCAAGCGCATCCTCGAGCAGGAACTGGCGGGCGAGCAGCGCAGTCTGGATCAGGCGCAGCGCGAGCTGGCCGACCAGGAATCACTGCGCGGCAGGGACGGCTCGGCCGCTGCACTCGACCGTGTTCAGCCCTACCGGGACCGCGTTGCGCAACACGAGCGCAACATCATCGCCATCCAGAAGGAGCTTTCCGGCCTGCGCTGATCAGACAGCGTCCGGTTTCACCTTGTACCAAGCGGCATAGAGTGCAGGCAGGAAGAGCAGGGTGAGTGCCGTGGCGACGATCAGACCGCCCATGATCGCGACCGCCATCGGTCCGAAGAAGTCGTTGCGCGACAGTGGCACCATCGCCAGCACGGCTGCCGCTGCGGTCAGCACGATCGGGCGGAACCGGCGCACCGTCGATTCGATGATCGCCTCGCCCCGGGGTTTGCCGGCGGCCATGTCTTGCTCGATCTGATCGACGAGGATCACGGAGTTGCGCATGATCATGCCGAACAGGGCAATTGTTCCCAGCAGGGCCATGAAGCCGAAAGGCTTGTTGAAGAGCAGCAGAAAGAGGGCGATGCCAATCATTCCGAGAGGTGCGGTCAGCACCACCATGATGACCCGAGAAGCACTCTGCAACTGAATCATCAGCACCGTGATTACCACAAGGATGAAGACCGGAATTCCGGCCATGACGGAGTCTGATCCCTTTGCCGACTCCTCGACCGAACCGCCAGTCGCGATTCGGTAGCCCGCCGGCAGCTTGGCGACGATCTCATCGATCTGCGGTTGCAGGTCGGCGACTACCGTTGCCGGTTGGGTTGTCCCGTAGAGATTGGCGCGCACAGTGATGGTCGGCAGCCGGTCGCGGCGCCAGATCAGGCCGGGCTCGAACCCGTGTTTGAGCCGAGCGATCTGGTTCAATGGAACGCTCTTGCCGCTGCGTGTCGGGACCGCAAGGTCGGGCAATGCCGACAAGCGTGTCCGCTCTTCGCGGTCGCCGCGCAAGACGACATCGATCGTCTTCTCGCCTTCGCGGTAGCTGGTGACCGTAAGGCCGTTGAGCGACATGTTGAGCAGTGCGGCAATGTCCTGGCCGGAAACGCCCAGCAGACGCGCCTTGTCCTGGTCGATCTCAACTTCCACAGCCTTTGACAGCTCGCTCCAGTCGAGATTGACGTTCGACAGTTCCGGGCTGCCGCGCAGGGCTGTCGCGACCTCGCCGGCGACCTTGCGCAGAGTCCCAACGTCTTCGCCCGATACGCGGTATTGAACTGCGTAACCAATCGGCGGGCCATTCTCGATGCGCGCGATGTTGCCGCGTACGCCCGAAGCCTGATTTTCGAAGTAATCGATCAGTCGACCGCGCAAGGCTTCGCGCGCCTCCACGCTGCGGGTCATGATGACCAGCTGACTGACGTTGGTGGCGGGCAGTTGCTGATCGATTGAAAGGAAGTAGCGTGGCGAGCCCGAGCCGATGTAAGCGATGTGGTGATCATGCTGGTCGAAACTGGACTTGTCCTGTTCAAGCCACTCTTCGAGTTTCCCGGTCTGTTTGTCGATGGCGTTGATTGAGGCGCCTTCGGGCAGTCGCAGCTCGACATTGAGTTCGAGCCGCGTCGAGTTGGGGAAGAACTGCTTTGGCACTTTCGCCATGCCGACAATCGACAGGACGAAAAGCAGCACCGTGACGCCGATGACCAGCCAGCGCCGCTTGACGCAGGCCTTCACCAGCTGGCGGAATCGGTTGTAGAACGCTGTTCCATAGACATCATGCGCTTCGCCAAGAGCTTGACCGTTGAGGCCGACGTACTTGAGCTTGCTGGCCAGCAGGGGCCAGCGCCGCTCGATCAGCCCTGGCTTCCTGGGTGCCCGCGGGTCGGGAAGCAACTTGTAGCCCAGCCAGGGAATCGCCACCACGGCAGCCACCCATGAAATGAGCAGGGCGATGGCGTTGACCTGGAAGAAGGCGAAAGCATATTCGCTGGTCGATGAC
Organism: Candidatus Dechloromonas phosphorivorans; assembly: GCA_016714975.1. Taxonomy (GTDB): domain Bacteria; phylum Pseudomonadota; class Gammaproteobacteria; order Burkholderiales; family Rhodocyclaceae; genus Azonexus; species Azonexus phosphoriphilus. The sequence goes on from JADKBR010000005.1 coordinate 225,763, forward strand.
TTGGCGATGGCAATCGGGATGAATCCCGCGACGGTGACCAGCGTGCCGGACAGCATCGGCCCGGCTGTGCTTGTGTAGGCGAAGGACGCAGCTCGGGTGCGCTCCCAGCCCTGCTCCATCTTGACCCACATGGTCTCCACCGCGATGATCGCATCGTCCACCAGCAGCCCGAGTGCCAGCACTAGGGCGCCAAGCGAAACTTTATGCAAGCCGACGTTGAACAAATCCATGGCGAGGAAACTGGCAGCCAGGACCAGCGGGATTGATATGGCAACGACCGCCCCGGTGCGCATGCCGAGGCTGATGAAAGTAACCAGCAAGACGACGGCGACCGCTTCGGCGAGAGCCCGCACAAAGGTCTTGACCGAGTTCCGGACAGCGTTGGGTGCGCTGACTACCTGGGTGATGTCCACGCCCAGCGGCAGGCTGCCGCGAGCCTTGGCGATGTGCGCCTCCAGGGCATTGCCAAGCTCGATGATGTCGGCACCGCGCGCCAGTGAAACGCCAATGGCCAGCGCCCGTTTTCCACCAAAGCGAACTTGCGTTGTTGGCGGGTCACTGGTGCCGCGCCGTACCGTCGCGATATCGCCCAGCCGGAAGCTGCGGGTGCCGCTGCGAATCAGGGTGTCTGCTACGTTCTGAAGCGTATCGAAGGCGCCGCTTGGCCGTATCTGGATCCGCTCGTCCTGCATCTCGAAAAAGCCGGCGCCGTTGACCGAATTCTGCTGGCTTAGAGCCTGGATGATGGTGACCTGGTCGATCCCAAGTGTTGCCAGTTTTGAATTGGAGAGTTCGACGTAGATCTTCTCGTCCTGGATCCCGAATATCTCGACCTTGCCGGCTCCGGGAATGCGCAGGAGGTCGTCGCGAATGCGCTCGGCGAGGTCCTTGAGTTGCGGGAAATCGAGGCCGTCTGCGGTCAACGCGTAGACGTTGCCAAAAACGTCGCCATATTCGTCATTGAAAAAGGGCCCCTGAACTCCTGCCGGCAGGGTGTGGCGGATGTCGCCGACTTTCTTGCGCACCTGGTAGAAGAGATCGGGCACGATGCTTCCCGGTACGCCGTACTTGGCGAAGTACATGACTGTCGACTCGCCGGGCCGCGAGAAACTCTGGATGCGCTCGATGTATGGCATCTCCTGCAACTTCTTCTCGATCTTGTCCGTCAGTTGCTGTTCGACCTGGAGCGCCGTGGCGCCGGGCCACAAGCTGCGGATCACCATGACCCGGAAGGTGAACGGGGGGTCTTCCGCCTGGCTCAGGCGGCCATAAGACACGAAGCCCATCAGCGAGATGGCAAGCAGGAGAAAACCGACCAGAGTCCGATGATGCAGTGTCCAGTCGGACAGATTGAAGCGCTGACTCACAGCCTAACGCTGGAGCGCCGGGGGCGCGGCGGGCTGCGCCTGCACGGTCTGTCCGTCGACGAGTCGGCGCTGTCCGGCCACGATTACGAGATCGCCAGTGGCGAGTCCGCTGGCGATGGCGACGCCATCCTCGCGGAAGGTACTCACCACAACTGGCCGCGGCCTTGCCTTGCCGTAATCCACGACCCAGACCTGCGGCCCCTTTCCGTTGTCGACGACCGCCGTCAGCGGTATAACAATAGCCGCAGTGGTAGTGGTATTGACCATGACGCGCGCAGTCATGCCGAGTTGGGCTGCGGGCAATGGGTCGACAATCCGGATACGCGCCGCGTAGGTGCGGGTGGCCGGGTCGGCCGCAGCCGCCAGTTCGCGAAGTTCCCCCTTCATCACCAGATCCGGCTGGGCCCATAGGTTGACCGCGATAGACCGTGCTGACTTCAGTTCAGTCAGTCGGCCCTCCGGGATGGCGATCGCCACTTCCTTCTCTTCCGGGCGCGCCAGGCGGAATACCGGCTGGCCGGCGCTTACCACCTGGCCGGCATCGGCGAGCACCGCGGTGATCACGCCAGCCTGATCGGCCACGAGCGTGCCGTAGCTGGCCTGGTTGCCGCTGATCTGGCTTTGCGCACGCGCCTGTTCCAATCGTGCTCGAGCGCTGTTGAAGGCATTGTCCTTGGCATCGAAGGCGGCTTGGCTGACGAAGCGCTTTGCCAGAAGGTCGGCATAGCGTACCCGCTCATTGCTGGCGGTGGTGAATTCGCTTTCCGCGGCTCCGACCTGGGCAATTGCGGCTTGCCGTGCAAGCCGCAGATCGGCCGTGTCGAGCCGGGCCAAAGCCTGTCCAGCCTTGACGCTCATTCCGCCATCGACGAGGCGGGCAGCAATCTTTCCGCCAACCCGGAAAGACAAGTCAACCTCGTGGCGCGCCCGAACATCGCCGGTATAGACGGTATTCCCGACATCGCTGGTGCCTGCAACCTGCACCAGGACCTTGGCAACCGCTGGCGGTGGCCCCGAGCCGTTGCAGCCGCTCAAGACAATGGCGACATACAGGACGACTGGTGACGCAAGTTTGCGGGAAGGCATCGGCAAGGCGCCAGGCGAAATCGTGCAATGATAATGAACACCGGGTCATTGACGCAACGGCTTCAACGCCGTCCCGGGCGAATCGCTACAATGACGGACATGAACGACACACCGCCACTTTTTTCCGGACTGGACCTTCTGGCCGCGACCGTGCTCGTGCTTGATGCGGGTTTGCTCGTCCGCTATGTCAATCCGGCCGGCGAGAACCTGCTTGCCGTCAGCCTGCGCACGGCGGCCGGCAAGCCCCTCTCGGCACTGTGCGCCTGTCCGGCGACCCTGCAGGCGGCCCTCGAAAATGCCCTGAACAACAACTGGGGCTATACCGGCCAGAACATCGAGCTGAAGCGTAGCGATGGCGAGGTGCTGCACATCAATTGCACGGTCACGCCGCTCCGTCTGGGAGTGGCGGCCGACGTACGCCTGCTCCTCGAACTGCAACCGATCGAGCATCAGTTGGCGGCGACTCGCGAAGAGCATCTGATCGAGCAGCAGAAAGCCAGCGGCGAACTGATCCGCAATCTGGTGCACGAGATCAAGAATCCGCTCGGTGGCATCCGTGGCGCCGCGCAGTTGCTCGAACACGAACTTGGCAATCCCTCGCTGAAGGAGTACACACAGGTCATCATCAAGGAGGCGGACCGTTTGCAGAACCTGATGAAGCGCCTGCTGACCCCACATCGGATGATGCTGCCGTCCACAGTCAATATCCACGAGATACTGGAGCGCGTCCGAAGTCTTCTGACCTCCGAATTTCAAGGCTCGCTGATGGTGCGCCGCGATTACGACACCAGCCTGCCGGAACTGGTGGGTGACCGTGAGCAACTGATTCAGGTGTTTCTCAATGTCGCGCGCAATGCGGCACAGGCGATGCGCGGAGAGGGCGAGATCGTGCTGCGTACCCGTGTGCTGCGCCAGGTCACGCTGGCGAAGAAGCGCTACCGCCTGGCCCTCGAGATCAAGGTCATTGACAATGGGCCGGGGATTCCCGAAACGGTCCGCGAGTGCATGTTCTATCCGCTGGTTTCGGGTCGTGAAGGGGGTAGTGGGCTGGGGCTGACCATCGCCCAGAATTTTGTCCAGCACCATCACGGCACCATCGATTGCGCGAGTCAGCCGGGCCAAACGATTTTTGCCATCCGTCTGCCGGTTGGGCAGGCCTGACTCTTGCTTGTCATCAGACCATTGCCAATGACAAGATGAGCCAAGAAATCATGAAACCTGTCTGGGTTGTCGACGACGATCGTTCCATCCGTTGGGTGCTGGAAAAGACGTTGTCCCGCGAAGGCATTCCATTCAAGAGCTTTGCCTCGGCCAGCGAGGCCATGTCTCAGCTCGAACGCGGCGCCGCACCACCGCAGGTTCTGCTCTCCGACATTCGCATGCCAGGCCAGTCCGGACTGGAACTGCTGCAGGAAGTCAAGACTCGTTTCCCCTCGGTGCCGGTGATCATCATGACCGCCTATTCAGATCTGGAAAGCGCGGTTGCCGCTTTCCAGGGCGGCGCCTTCGAGTACCTGCCCAAACCGTTCGACGTCGATCAGGCGGTCGAGCTCATCCAGCGAGCGATCGAGGAATCAATGCACCAAAGCGGTGCAAGTGAAGAGGAGGCGCTGGCGCCGGAGATCCTCGGACAGGCACCGGCCATGCAGGAGGTCTTCCGGGCAATCGGTCGCCTCGCCATGTCGCACGCCACTGTGCTGATCACCGGCGACTCGGGCAGCGGCAAGGAACTGGTTGCCAGGGCACTGCACCGTCACAGTCCGCGCGCCGACAAATCCTTCGTTGCGATCAACACGGCGGCGATCCCCAAGGATCTGCTGGAGTCGGAACTCTTCGGTCACGAGCGCGGCGCTTTTACAGGGGCCCAGAGCCAGCGGCGTGGGCGTTTCGAGCAGGCCGAGGGAGGAACATTATTCCTCGACGAAATCGGCGACATGCCCTCCGAGTTGCAGACACGCCTGCTGCGCGTGCTCTCAGATGGACACTACTACCGGGTCGGCGGTCACTCGCCGATCAAGGCCAATGTGCGAGTCATTGCCGCAACGCACCAGAATCTTGAAGCGCGTGTCAAGGAAGGCCTGTTTCGCGAGGATCTTTTCCACCGCCTGAACGTCATCCGCATTCGCTTGCCGGCGCTGCGCGAGCGCCGCGAAGATATCCCGCTGCTGACCCGTCATTTCATGCAGAAGAGTGCGCGCGACCTTGGCGTCGAAGCCAAGCGCCTGTCCGATGCCGCACTCGCCTATCTGAGCGGCCTGGATTTTCAGGGAAATGTGCGGCAACTGGAAAACCTCTGCCATTGGCTGACGGTCATGGCGCCGGGCCAGCAAATCGAAGTCGGGGATCTGCCGGCCGAGTTACGCGATGTGGCGCCAGGCGGTCTGGCGACCGACTGGGAAAAAGGGCTTGAAGGCGAAGTCGACCGGCTGCTGGCAGCGGGCGTTGATGGTATCCATGGCCGGCTGGTCCACGCCTTTGAGCGCATCCTGATTTCCCGCGCCCTGGCTCGAACCGGCGGCCGCCGTATCGAGGCGGCACTGGCGCTTGGCATCGGGCGCAACACGATTACGCGCAAAATTGCCGAACTCGGCATTGAAGGAAGCAAGGAGGCAGCTGCGGAGTAAAATCCGCGCATGGCCCCGATCGATCCTGAACTGCTTAAATCGCTGCTGGGCGCGCGCGCCGGCTGCTTCGACATCGTTTCAGTCGACGACTGCGACTCGACCAACAGCGAGCTCATGCGCCGTGCCAACCAGGGAGCAGTGGCCAGCACGGTGGTGGTGGCGAATCGCCAGAGCGCGGGACGTGGCCGCCGGGGGCGAACCTGGCTCTCGGCGCCGGAGGCCAGCCTGACCTTTTCGCTGCTCTGGCGGTTCAGTGGGCCGTCTGGGCAGCTTGCCGGCCTTTCGCTGGCAGTCGGCGTGGGGCTTGCCAAGGGGCTCGAAAGCCTGGGGGCGCAGGGCATCCGGCTCAAATGGCCGAACGACGTACTGGTCGAATCCGGGGGCGGGTTCGCCAAGCTGGCCGGTATTCTCGTCGAGCTCGCGACTGACCGCCAGGGTACCCAAGCGGTCATCGGGGTTGGCGTGAACCTGCGGCCGCCCCTCGACGATCTGCCGCAGCCGGCCGCCGGCCTCGATCAAGCGCTGACACCCTTGCCCGACCGCCATGCTCTGCTGGCCGCAATCCTTGTGGAGTTGGCCGAGACGCTTGAGGCTTTCGCGGTCGACGGCTTTTCCGGGGCGAAAATGGAATGGCAGCAGCGCCATGCCTGGCAAGGTCTTGCGGTTCGCCTTCTCGCTGACGACGCAACGGCGGTGGACGGCATCTGCCTGGGTGTCGACGACGATGGCGCACTGCTGCTCGATACAGCCGCCGGCGGACAACGCATCTTTTCCGGCGACGTCACCCTGCGCCGCGCATGATCCTATGCATCGACAGCGGCAACAGCCGCATCAAGTGGGGAGTGCACGGGGACGGGGGCTGGCTGGAAAGCGGCGTCCTCGATCACCCCGACGTCGAGCAGCTGGAGGTATTGACGCGTCGCTTCCCGCAGGCGACGCGGGTCATGCTGGCCAATGTCGCCGGCGATGCTGTGCGGGTGAGCATTCGTCAGGCAATCGCGGCATGCCGACTCGAACTGAACGAAGCGAACTCCGCACCAGCGGCGGGTGGTGTCGTCAATCTGTATGAAAGCCCGGGTCGTCTCGGTGTCGACCGCTGGTGCGCACTGATCGGTGCGCGGCGCCTGACGTCGGCCCCCTGTGTTGTGGTGATGGCCGGCACGGCGACGACGATCGACTCGCTGGACGGCGATGGTCGCTTCCTCGGCGGCTTCATTCTGCCCGGACTCGACCTGATGCGCCGCTCGCTGGCGCGGGATACGGCGGCGCTGCCACTGGCCGCCGGGATATATTGCGCCTGGCCGCGATGCACTGACGACGCGATAACGTCGGGCTGCATCGAGGCCCAGGTCGGCGCCATCGAACGCGCTGTCGCCAGGCTGGACAACGGCGCCACGTGCCTGCTTTCCGGCGGGGCGGCCATTGTCATCGGCGAGCATCTCGGCATTCAGCATCGGCGCGTCGACAATCTCGTGCTTGAGGGCTTGCTGGGGCTCGCCGGGAATTTGCCGGCATAGCATGCCAGCGGCAAAAAATCAGCAGTTGAAGATTGCCACCTTAGCGGCGACAATTGACGCCAACTCGACTCCTTTCGGGAGGTCCCATGTTCGACCCGGTCATCAGCAACCTGCCCGCCTTCGCCAGCTTTTTCCTGACAGCCATCATGCTGATGCTGGTGTTTCTCGCCATCTACGTGAAGATCACGCCCTACAATGAACTGGCGCTGATCCGTGCCGGCAACGAGGCGGCGGCGGTCAGCCTCGGCGGCGCGGTCATCGGTTTCGCCTTGCCGATTGCGGTTTCTGTCGCCGTCAGCCACAACCTGTACGCGATGATCGGCTGGGGCGTCGTCGCATCTGTCGTGCAATTGCTCGCCTTCATCGCCGCGCGACTGGCGTTGCCCCGGCTCAACGAAAGCATCCCCCAGGGCAAGCTGGCCTCGGGAATTTTCCTCGCCTCACTGGCGATCGGCGTCGGCATCCTCAACGCCGGCTGCATCATCTGACCATTCAAGGAGAACTTCATGGCACTGATGGACTTCATCAAGAAGCAGTTTATCGACATCCTCCAGTGGACGGAGGGAGCGGACGGCACGCTGGCCTGGCGTTTCCCGATGCAGGAAATGGAAATCCAGAACGGCGCCAGCCTGACCGTGCGCGATTCGCAACTGGCGCTGTTCGTCAACGAAGGCACGGTCGCCGATGTTTTCGCGCCCGGCATGTACAAGTTGACGACGCAGACGCTGCCGGTCCTGACCTACCTGAAGAACTGGGACAAACTGTTCGAGTCGCCCTTCAAGAGCGACGTCTACTTCTTCTCGACGCGTACCCAGCTCGACCAGAAGTGGGGCACGCCCAACCCGATCACGATCCGCGACAAGGAATTCGGCATCGTCCGCATGCGCGCCTTCGGCATCTATTCGTATCACCTGAGCGATGCCAAGGTGTTCTACCAGAAGATATCCGGTACCCGCGACAGCTACACCCGCGAGGAGCTCGAGGGCCAGTTGCGCAACACCATGGTGGCCGGGATGACCGACCTCTTCGGCGAATCCGGGGTCGCCTTCATCGACATGGCGGCCAACCAGGACGAGTTCGGCAAGGCGATGTTCGCCAAGGCGCAGCCGATGTTCGCCGAGTACGGGCTGACGCTCGATTCGCTGGTCGTCCAGAACGTCTCGCTGCCCGAAGAATTGCAGAAGGTCCTCGACCAGAGGATAGGCATGAACATGATCGGCGACATCGGCCGTTTCACGCAGTATCAGGTCGCCAACGCGATACCCGAGGCGGCGAGGAACGAGGGCGGGATGGCCGGCATGGGCGTCGGCCTCGGCGCCGGAGTCGGCTTCGGCCAGGTCATGGGGCAGGCGATGGCCTCGGCCATGCAGCCGGCCACTGGCGCGGTGGCGACAGCGGCGCCCACGGTGTCTGCCGACGATGTCGTGGCAACGCTGGAAAAGCTGCACGGGCTGGTCGAAAAGGGCATCCTGAGCCAGGCCGAATTCGACGCCAAGAAAGCGGAATTGCTCAAAAAACTGAGTTGACCGCGACAAAGTGGCGCTGACTGCCTCCTGCCCTTCGTGCGGCGCGCCGGTTGTCTTCAAGTCGGCGTCGTCGATCTTCGCCGTCTGCGAGTACTGTCAGAGCACGCTGGTTCGCCACGATCAGGCGCTCGAAGACATCGGCAAGATGGCGGCGCTGGTCGAGGACCGCTCGCCGCTGCAACTGGGGGTGGAAGGCAGCTATAAAGGCGTGCATTTCGCGCTGATCGGGCGTATCCAGATCAAGTACAGCCAGGGCTACTGGAACGAGTGGCACCTGCTGTTCGACGACATGCGCACCGGTTGGCTGTCGGAGGCGGGTGGCGAGTATGTGCTCACCTTCGCCCAGCAGGTCCAGGAGCTGCTGCCGAAATTCGCTGAACTGAAGATCGGCCAGCGCTTCGTGCTGGCCAGCCAGCCTTGGACTGTCAGCAATATCGAGAACGCCGAATGCGTGGCCGGGCAGGGCGAACTGCCGTTCAAGGTCGGCGCCGGTTACCCGGTTGCCGCGGTCGACCTCAGAAACGGGGCAAATTTCGCGACACTTGATTATTCCGAGACGCCGCCGCTGCTCTTCGTCGGTGAGCCGGTCGGCTTCGCCTCGCTGAAGATGAGCAAGCTGCGCGAGGGAATGCCGATCCCGACGCACACGGTCGCGGCACAGGTCTTCCGCTGCCCGGCATGCGGCGCGCCGATGCAGGCGCGTTCCAGGGAAATTCTGGCGGTCGGCTGCGTGAGCTGCGGGGCGGTGGTCGATACCGCCGACCAGAACTTCAAGCTGTTGTCGAAAGCGCTCGGCACGCGCGACGAGAAATACGTTCCGCGCATTCCGCTCGGCAGCAAGGGGGGGCTCGAAGGCAAGCCGGTGGAGGTCATCGGTTTCCTCGTCAAGGAGTCGCGAGTCGACGGCATCGCCTACGACTGGCGCGAGTATCTGCTGGCCGGAGAAAACGGCACCTACCGCTGGCTCACCGAATACAACGGCCACTGGAATATCGCCGACGTGTTGTCCAATCCGCCGGCCGGCAGCGGCGCGATGGAACTGGCCGACGTCAATTTTTCCGGACAGCGTTTCCGGCACTATTCCACCGCGCAATCCGCCGAGGTGATCCAGGTCGCCGGCGAATTCACCTGGCGCGTGCGCCGCGGCGAGACCAGCCGGGTGGTCGACTACGTTGCGCCACCGCTGCTGCTGTCGCGCGAAGCGACCGACAACGACCTCAACTGGTCGCTTGCGACCTACGTCACGCCGGAGGTAATCGGCGAGGCCTTCAAGCTGCCGGGAAGGATGATCGCGCCGGTCGGCATCTTCGCCAACCAGCCCAATCCCTGGGCAGAAACGCACCTGCGAGTTTGCAGTCTGTTCTGGAAGCTGGCGCTGGTTGCGGTCGCGCTCCAGGTTTTTTTTGGCTTCCTCGGCAGCGGCAAGGTCCTGCTGCGCCAGGAGTTCACCCTCTCGCCGCAGATGACGGAAGATTCGGTCGTCACCAGTGAATTCGAGGTGCGCGACCGGCCGCGCAAGTTGACGGTGCGCAATTCGACTTCGCTCGACAACAACTGGATCGGCCTCGACCTGATGCTGGTCAACAAGGCCAGCGGCCAAGCGTGGCCGGCGGCGCGGGAACTGGCCTACTACCATGGCAACGACGGTGGCGAGAGCTGGTCGGAAGGCGACCGTTCCGACGAGGTGGTCTTTCTCGACGTCCCGCCCGGTATCTACTATGTGACGGTCGACCCCGATATCGCCCCGGAAAAGCCCGAGCCGGTGCGCGATGTCATCGAAGTTTCGAGCGGCGGGGCAGGCTGGTCGAATTTCGTGATGGTGATGCTGTTTCTTGTTTTCTTCCCGGTGTTCACGCGCCTCCGCTTCGCCGCCTTCGAGTCCAGGCGCTGGGCCGAGAGCGATCATGCGCCAGCGGCGAGCAGCGATTCTTCGGACGGGGACGACTGATGTTCAAGAACTTCAACTTCGCCACCGGCATCCTCGCGTTGCTGCTGTTCGGCTACGCCCAGCACCAGGGCTGGAACATGTTCGACAACGTTGCCAACCCGGGCAAGGGCGGCTCCGGCAGCAGTCGCGTCTATCACAAGTAGGTCGGGGTCAGTCGCCGCCGCAGCCGCCACCACAACCACTGCCGCCGTCGCCATCGGAACTGCCGGAATCGCCCGAACAGCCGCTGCCACAGCCGATGTGGCTGGCGCAGAAGCCGGCGCCCGTTGCGCCATCGCGGCCGGCAGCCAGGCAATCGAGCTGGTAGATGAAACCGCCGGCAATCAGCAGCGCAGCATCCATCGCGAACAGCCGGGGCAGGCGCTGCGGCCTCCGCGGGTCGATGCCCTCGCGCGCGCAGGCCAGCCGCCAGGTGCGCTTGATGCCGTCCGACGCCTGGGTCGGCGAACGCATCGCCTCTGCCGGCGTGTGGTGCAGGAAGCGGCCGAAGGCGCCGCGGCAGAAGCGGCCGTAATAGCGGGTGAACAGAATGAACTCGTGCCAGGCATCGTCGACCGCCTGCGACGGCATCGCCACCATGCGCCGTCCGGCCGTCCGGCATAGCTGGAAGTAGTCGCGTAGCCCTGCGAACACATCGCTGCGCTGCTCGGGCGTCAGTTCCGGCCGGCGGGCGGCAAGTCGCTGATCGAGAAACTGCGCATATGGAAACTCCTCGATGAACGCGGCGCGGCGCCGCCGTGACCACTGGCGCCAGATCAGCGCCAGCAGCACCAGGACGAGGAGGGCGGCGACGAGCTTGATCATCCGCCGATGTCGAAGCAGAGATACTTGATCTCGAGATAGTCCTCGATCCCGTACTTCGAGCCTTCGCGCCCGATGCCCGACTGCTTGATGCCGCCGAAGGGCGCCACCTCGTTCGAGATCAGGCCGGTATTGACGCCGACCATGCCGTATTCCAGCGCCTCGCCGACGCGCCAGCAGCGGGCGACGTCGCGCGAATAGAAATAGGCGGCAAGGCCGAACTCGGTATCGTTGGCCATCGCCACAGCCTCGGCCTCGCTGTCGAAGCGGAACAGCGGTGCGACCGGGCCAAAGGTCTCCTCGCGGGCGACCTTCATCGCGGGCGTCACGTCGGCGAGCACCGTCGGCTGGTAGAAGTTGCCGCCGCGCGCATGGCGCTCGCCGCCGCAGAGCACGCGGGCGCCCTTGGCCAGCGCGTCGGCGACATGTGCCTCGACCTTGGCCAGCGCCGAATCGTCGATCAGCGGGCCCTGCGCGACGCCTTCCTCACTGCCGGCGCCAACCTTCAATTCGCCGGCGCGCGCCGCCAGCTTCCGGGCGAATTCTTCATAAACCCCCGACTGCACGAGGATGCGGTTGGCGCAGACGCAGGTCTGGCCGGTGTTACGGTATTTGGCGATCAGCGCGCCGTTGACCGCGGCATCGACATCGGCGTCGTCGAAAACGATGAAGGGGGCATTGCCGCCCAGTTCCAGCGACAGTTTCTTGATCGTCGGCGCACACTGCGCCATCAGCAGCCGGCCAACCTCGGTCGATCCGGTGAACGAGAGTTTCCTTATGACCGGGCTGGCCGTCAACTCGCCGCCGATCGCCACCGGGTCGCCGGTCAGCACGTTGAAGACGCCGGCCGGGAAGCCGGCCTCCTCGGCCAGCGCGGCCAGCGCCAGCGCCGTCAGCGGCGTCTGCTCCGCCGGCTTGACGACGACCGTGCAGCCGGCCGCCAGTGCCGGCGCGACCTTGCGCGTGATCATCGCCAGCGGGAAGTTCCATGGCGTGATTGCCGCGCAAACGCCGATTGCCTGCTTGATGACGACTAGTCGCTTGTCGGCGGCGGTCGCCGGAATCGTCTCACCATAAGTACGCTTGCCTTCCTCGGCGAACCATTCGACGAACGACGCGCCGTAGCTCACCTCGCCCCTGGCTTCGGCCAGCGGCTTGCCGCCCTCGGCGGTGATCATTTGCGCCAGATCCTCGGCATTCTGGTTGATCAGCGCGAACCAGCGTTGCAGCACCTGCGAACGCTGCTTGGCGGTCTGCGCGCGCCAGGCGGGCAGCGCCGCCGCGGCGGCGGCGATCGCGCGCTGGGTCTCCGGGGCACCGCAATTCGGCACCTCAGCCAGCAGCGAGCCGCTTGCCGGGTCGAGCACTGAAATGCTGGTGCCGTCATCGGCAGCGATCCATTTTCCGCCCGAAAAGACCGTCGACCGCAGCAATGCCTGATTTTGAATGTGCATGGACTTGAAAAATCCTGTAGAAACGCTAAGTTATGAACTGTTTGCAGAAAACGTCTCAAGAAATGCGCTTTCCCGCCCTGTCTTCCGCCCTGCTGATTGTGCTCCTGCTGGCCGCCTGTGGTAGCCCGGCACCGCGATCGGGCACGTCTGCGGGAACTATAGCGCAACCGCTGGCCATCAGCGAGAAGGGTAACGAGGTCGCGCTCTACGCTCTGGGGTTGATCGACACCGGCTACCGCTTCGGTGGCAAGAACCCGGAAGCTGGCCTTGATTGCAGCGGCATGGTCAGTTACATCTATGGTCAGGCGATCAGCCTCAAGGTCAAGGGCAGCGCCGCCGACATCGCCCGCACCAGTCGGCCGATCGAGCCGGAACTCCTACGGCCCGGGGACCTGGTCTTCTTCAACACACGAAGCCGGCCGTTCTCGCATGTCGGCATCTACCTCGGCGATTCGCGATTTGTTCACGCGCCGGCGACCAGCGGGCGCGTTCGTATCGACCGCTTGAACGACCGCTACTACGCCCAGCGTTTCGAGGCTGCGCGCACCTTCTTCGACTGATGGCTTCGCCGCGCCGATAGATTGGACGCCGACCGGCACAGACTGTAGAATCGGTCCCACTGCGCGCCCGTAGCTCAGTTGGATAGAGTACTGCCCTCCGAAGGCAGGGGTCGGACGTTCGAATCGTCTCGGGCGTGCCAATCAGACATCAAGCAGGGCGCCTCTCTCTGGCGAGCGCGGGTATTGGCTTCATCCGGGGCGAGACAGCCCTTTCTGGGGGCATCCAGAGATGAGAAAGGCAACTCAGGGGTTGCAGCGATCGACCTGGCGTCTGCTTGGCCTGCTGGTCAGCATGCCGGCAGTAGTGGTTCTCTTCGGCAGTATATTCATGCTTGGCTCGGAACATCTCGAGGGCAAACAGATCGATTTCTGGTCGAGCCTCGAATGGGCCTCGGAGACACTGACCACCACGGGGTACGGGGCCTACGCGCCGTGGAGCCATCCGGTAATGATCGTCTTCGTCATCCTGACGCAGTTCGTCGGGATGTTCTTCCTGGTCCTGATCTTTCCGCTCTATGTCATGCCGTACATCGAGGAACGCTTCGAAGTCCGGCTGCCGCACTTCTTGCCGGACATGACCGGGCGCATCCTGTTTTACCGCTACGGCCCGGCAATCGAATCGCTGCTTGAAGAGTTCCAGCGAACCAGCACCGCCTTCGTCGTTCTTGAGGAGGATCTGGAGCTGTCCAGAAACCTGCGCAATCGTGGGTATGATGTCGTTTTTGGCAAGCTCGACGAAGAACCGGAGTCTCTATCGGGCATCGAAAAGGCGCGCGCCGTGGTTGCCAACGCCGACGATCACGCCAACGCAATGTGTATTCTGATCGCGCGGGAGCGGGGTTTCACTGGCTCAATCTATGCGCTCGCGGACGATCCGTTGTACCGGGCGCCGATGTTGCAGGTCGGCGCGTCGCAGGTGTTTACACCATCGCACGCGCTCGCTGGGGCATTAGCCGCACGCGCCAGCCGCCGCATCAGTCCTCCGGCCGAGGGCATGCACCTGCTCGGCAGCCAGGTGGGACTGGCAGAATTTCGGGTGCGGGCCAGTAGCCCGCTCGCCGGCAAGTGTCTCGGTGACCTGCAGTTGCGCGTACGCCATGGGGTGACCGTAATCGGCCAGTGGATCTGCGGGACTTTCAGTACCGCCACCGGACCGGATACGCGCATCGAACCCGGCGCGATTCTGGTTATCGTCGGTGCCCACGCCAACCTGGCCAAGGTAGAACGCCTGGCCATGCCGCTCCGCCGTCGCGGCCCGATCGTGCTCGCTGGCTATGGCGACGTCGGCAGAAAATTTGTCGAGATGCTGAGCGACGCTGGCGAAACGGTGATCGTCATCGATCGGGAAGTCGTTGCGGGCGTCGATGTCGCCGGCAACGTACTCGAACAAAAAACCATGGAGCGCGCCAGGGTGCGCGATGCGAGCGCCGTGGTGCTGGCCTTGAGCAACGATAGCGAAGGCGTCTTCGCGACGGCTGTCGTGCGTGATTACGCACCAGAAATACCGCTGATCGTGCGCGCCAATCGGGCACAGAATATTCCTCGTCTTTACCAGGCAGGCGCCGATTTCGCTCTTTCGGTGGGCCAGGTGGCCGGCCAGATCCTGGCCTACCATCTGCAGGGCGAGCAGGCGGTCGCCGTTGAACATCAGCTCAAGTTCATCCGCGTAGCTGCCGGCCTTCTCGCCGGTGGCCATCCTTGGGGTGAAAGGGTGCGCGAGCGAACCGGCGCGGCAGTCGTTGCGGTCGAGCGCGGCGACGGAGTGTTCGTCGAATTCGACAACGCCTTCATGGTACAGTCCGACGACACGCTGTTCATCTGCGGCACTCCAGAATGCCTGGAACGGTATCTGCGTGAATTCGATACGACGCCGGCCGACGGCAATCGTGCCTGACGGTGCAATGACCGCTCGCGAATCGGGGACTACAGTGCCCGTTGAGGAGGTGGTTTTTCGGCCACCGATCGGGGCTGCGGCTTGAAGGGAGTTTGAACATGGGCTCGGCAAAGCAGTTTGATCGATTCTTTCTACGCCACCCGGCCGATATTCCGATCGAGATCGCTACTGAAATCCCGCGCCAGGATGCGTTGCAGCGGCTGAAGGACGTCGGCATGGGCGGAGTGGCTTGTCGCTCGGTTGGCCCGCTGAAGGTGGGATCCCCTGTCGTGCTGACCATACCGCTCGTCAAGCCGCCATTTAGCGCCAGGGGTGCGGTTGTGTGGTGCCGCCGCGATGGGGCCGGTGGCTACGAGGTCGGAATCCGTTTCAGGGAGTCCGATGACGTCTTTGCGGCGCGCATGGTCGAGCAAATCTGCCATATCGAACACTATCGCCAGGAAGTATTGCGCGCCGAAGGGCGAGTGCTCGACGGTGAGAGCGCGGCGCTCGAGTGGATCGCGCTTTACGCCGCCCGCTTCCCGTCAGTCGAAGGCTACAATACCCACTGACCCCTTTCCGTGGTGGCCGCCGTGCCTGCCGGGAGCAATCAGGTGAACGGGCAGGCGCGATGCCGGCGACTGTCTCCCTGGATGGATGGCTGACACCCTACCAGGGCAGCGATCCGAATGCCCTCCGATAGCGAGCACCGATTTCCTCTCGACTCGTCTGGTGGCTCTGACCGCCACGATGGGCGATCTTGATGGCGCCCATCACTGCCGCCAGTCTGCCGGTAGTCAGCCAATCGAGGCCGTTGGCGATGCCATAGAGCAGGCCGGCACGATAAGCGTCACCACAGCCGGTGGGATCGACGACGTCATCGGCCTCGACGCAGGGGATCTCGTAGCGCTGGCCATTGGCATGAATCTCTGAGCCTTCACCACCGCGCGTGACAATCAGCGCATCGACCTTCGCAGCCAGATGCTCAAGGCTGCGTCCGGTACGGTCGCTCAGCAGCTTTGCCTCATAGTCGTTGAAGCAGGCGTAGTTTGCCAGATGCATGAAATCGAGAAGCTCGTCGCCGCTGAACATCGGCAGGCCCTGTCCTGGGTCGAAGATGAATGGCACACCCGACGCCGCCAAGTCGCGCGCGTGCTGCATCATGCCCTCCCGGCCATCGGGTGCGACTATCCCGAGGCGTGCCGTCTTGGCATGCGCAACCTTGTTCAGGTGCGAGAAACTCATGGCGCCGGGGTGAAAAGCGGTGATCTGGTTGTCATCGAGATCGGTGGTGATGAAGGCCTGAGCGGTGAAGGTTCCATGCACATGGCGCACATGCGTGCGCCGCAAGCCAAGCTTGTCGAGCCGCTCGAGGTAAGCTGCGGCATCGTCGCCAACTGTCGCCATGATTAGCGGCTCGCCGCCCAGAAGCATCAGGTTGTAGGCGATGTTGCCGGCGCATCCTCCGTACTCGCGGCGCATCTCCGGGACCAGGAAAGCGACATTCAGGATATGAATCTGCTCGGGCAGGATGTGATTCTTGAAGCGGTCTGGAAAGACCATGATGTTGTCGAAGGCGAGGGAGCCGCAGATCAGGGTGGTCATAGGGGAGGGCGTCAGGGATAGAAGATGTAGAGCCGGTAACCGGTGGCCGCGAGACCCTTGGCGTCGATCCACAGATGAACCGGGGTTTCGGCATTGCCGGGGAATGAGTTCAGGTCACTGCCCGGTGGCAAATAGTCGGGTGCCGTCAAGATGCGACGTGCCACCGCCGCATCGTGCGCATCGGTCAGGGTCAGTTCCAGCACTGGCCAAGCTTGGTTATATGGGGCCTGGTTCCGCAATGTGGCCTGCATGACGAGGAGGCCGCTGGCACTGTCCACCTGCAGATCTGATCCTTCAATGATGATCAGATCACTCTGCGCCGGAAGCGGAACGGCAATTCCCAGAGCATCGAATATCTCCCCGACGGCGTGGACATGCCGGACCAGATCGCTGCGAAAGTAGTAGGCGAGTTGACCGAGGAGGGCTGCCAGCAAGAGCAGCAACGCAACGGCGAACGGCCACTTCGCGCGTGGGCCAGGCTTGGGGCCAAAATCGCCCGATGTATTACCGATCAGCGCACCAGCGGCCCATCGATTGTACGCCGGTGTCTCGGTGAGATCACGCGCTGCCACAAGGCCAGCTTCCCGCGCAGCCAACAGAGAGTCATCGCACTCCTGTCCAGGCTCGGTTGCGGTCGACGTCGTGGCAGCCATGATTTCGCAATCGACGACCCGATGGTCTTCCGTCGATTCTGGCTCCCGCAGCGGTTCGGCAATAGGACCAGTCTCAGCCGTTTGGGCGGCGGCTTCCAGAGTCGATTCAGGGTCTGCGGCAACCTGGTGTTCCGCTGGCGCCCCAGATTCCGCTGCCGGTGCCGGTGCCGGTGTTTCGGTAGGCAATGGGGAAGCGGCCGGGGCGTCGTCGATCAACTGATCGAGAGCGTTGAAGATGCCCTTGCAGTAGCCGCACCGGACCTTCCCTGCCTTGGCCCTTAGCTGATCGGAGGTGACACGGAAGACCGTGTTGCAGGCGGGGCAGCGCGTACGCATCAGGGCTTGGTGCCGGTCAGGCATACCCAGTCCTCGCGAAAATCGGCGACCTGCATCGGCAACCATTGCCCATAGATTGCCATGATTTCGTCTGATTGTTCGCGCAGAATCCCGGACAGCGCGAGGCGACCGCCGGAGCGGACATGGTCGCAGATGGCGGGGGCGAGGACGCGCAGCGGATTGGACAGGATGTTGGCCACGACGAGATCATACGCGCCGGCAACCGGTTGCGCCGAATCGTGAAAGGCGGCAGTCACCCCATTGCGTTTGGCGTTGGCCTGTGCAGCGTCGACCGCCTGCGGGTCGATGTCGACGCCGACGACGCTGCCAGCGCCGAGACGGGCCGCCGCAATCGCCAGAATGCCGGAGCCGCAGCCATAATCGAGCACCGAGCAACCGGCATGGACATTGCGTTCGAGCCACTCAAGGCAGAGGCGGGTCGTCGGATGCGAACCGGTACCGAAGGCCATTCCCGGATCAAGAATCAGATTGACCGCAGCCGGGTCCGGAGATTCATGCCAGGAAGGAACGATCCACAAGCGCTCAGACACGCGGATCGGATCGAACTGTGACTGGGTCAGTTGTACCCAGTTCTGCTCGGCCACTTCTTCAACGTTCCAAGCCGGCACCCCGGCCAGACCCGCTGTGGCACCCGCTCTTGCAAGCAGCGCGGCAACATCGGCATCGGGCTCGAGCAGGACAATGACGCGGGAACGATGCCAGCCCGAAGAGACGAGCGACCCGGGCTCACCGAACTGCGGCTGTTCATCCGGCGTTCCGGCGTCGGCATCCTCGATGCAGGCCGAAAGCGCTCCGACACCCAGAAGGGCATCGCACACCGGTTCGGCATGTGACGCGTCGGTCAGGAAACTGACGCTTTGCCAGGCCATCGCCTACCTTTTGACTTCGCCCTTTTCGGCGAGCTTCTTTTCAAGGTAGTGAATGCTTGTGCCACCCTCTACGAAGCGCGCGTCCTGCATCAATTCCTGATGGAGCGGGATATTGGTCTTGATGCCCTCGATCCCCATTTCCGACAGCGCAATCCGCATGCGGCGAATCGCCTGCTCCCGCGTATCGCCGTAGGCGATCACCTTGCCGACCATCGAGTCGTAATGCTGGGGTACGGTATAGCCCTGATAGATGTGCGAATCGACACGGATTCCCGGCCCACCGGGCGGATGATAGAAAGTGATCTTCCCTGGACAGGGAACGAACGTGAAGGGATCTTCGGCGTTTATCCGGCATTCGATGGCGTGGCCACGAAATGTGACGTCTTTCTGCCGGTAGCGCAGTTTCTCGCCGGCGGCGACACGAATCTGCTCCTGGACGATATCGATGCCGGTGATCGCCTCGGTCACCGGGTGCTCGACCTGGACCCGGGTGTTCATTTCGATAAAGAAGAACTCGCCGTTTTCGTAGAGGAATTCAAAGGTGCCCGCACCCCGATAATCGAACCTGCGGCAGGCATCGGCGCAGCGCTCGCCGATGCGGCTGATCAGCCTTGCCGGGATGTGCGGCGCCGGCGCCTCCTCGATTACCTTCTGGTGACGCCGCTGCATAGAGCAGTCCCGTTCGCCCAGATATATCGCATTCTTGAACTGGTCGGCGAGAATCTGGATTTCCACGTGGCGGGGATTCTCCAGAAACCGTTCCAAATAGACCATGGGATTGCCGAAGGCCGCTTGCGCCTCGGTTCGCGTCATCTGGACGGCATTGACCAGCGCCGCTTCCGTATGAACCACGCGCATCCCGCGCCCACCGCCGCCACCGGCCGCCTTGACGATCACCGGATAGCCCACGATGCGGGCTATGCGGACGATTTCCTTGGGGTCTTCCGGCAATGCGCCATCCGAACCCGGAACGCAGGGAACACCGGCAGCCTTCATCGCGTCCTTGGCGGACACCTTGTCCCCCATCAGGCGGATGGTATCGGCGCGCGGGCCAATGAAGACAAAGCCGGATGATTCCACGCGCTCGGCAAAATCGGCATTTTCCGAGAGAAAACCGTAACCGGGATGAATCGCCTCGGAGTCGGTTACTTCGGCCGCCGAAATGATCGCCGGAATGTTCAGGTAGCTCAGGGCCGACTGCGCTGGGCCGATGCAGACCGACTCGTCGGCCAGCTTCACGTACTTGGCTTCGCGATCGACCTCCGAATGGACGGCCACGGTCTTGATACCGAGTTCGCGGCATGCACGTTGAACGCGTAATGCAATTTCGCCCCGGTTGGCGATCAGGATTTTTCCGAACATCAGTTGTTCAGCCGATTACGAACATGGGAGCGCCAAACTCCACCGGTTCGCCGTTTTCCATAAGGATCGCCTTGACTACCCCTGATGCGTCGGCCTCGATTTCGTTGAGAAGTTTCATGGCTTCGATGATGCACAGAGTATCGCCTTCCTTGACGGCCTGTCCAACCTGGACAAAGGCCTCTGCCCCCGGCGATGGAGCCCGGTAGAAGGTGCCGACCATCGGCGACTTTACAACGTGTCCCGCCGGCAGGTCATCCTCATCGTCGAGATTGACCGATGAGACGCTGGCCGGCGCTGTTGTCGGGTGCGCTACAGGAGCTGCAAAATGCTGCATCGGGGCGGCAACCAAGCCGTAATTCTTGGCGATACGAACTCTTTCCTCGCCTTCCGTCACCTCAAGTTCGGTGATACCTGATTCCTGAACGAGATCGATCAGTTTCTTGAGTTTACGCAGGTCCATTAAATACTCCCATTTGATTTGCGCCGATCCGACGCAAGGTCCGGCGATTGCCGTGTTATTTGATATTGACTTCGTTGACCAGATACTCGAGCGCCAGAAGATAGCCCGCGTGACCGAGGCCGGAGATCACCCCGACCGCCAGGTCGGAAAAATAGGACCGATGCCTGAAGGACTCGCGTGCATGAACATTCGAGAGATGAACCTCGATGAATGGGATGTCCACTGCCGCCAGCGCATCGCGCAGAGCGACACTGGTGTGCGTATAGGCAGCCGGATTGATAATGATGGCACGCACGCCCTGGTCGCGGGCCGCGTGAACGCGCTCGATGAGGGCGCCTTCATGGTTACTCTGGAAGGTTTCAAGTTCCACATTGGCGCCTTCAGCCATGCGAGCAAGCGCCAGATTGATGTCCGACAGCGTGACAGTCCCGTAATGCTCCGGCTCGCGGGTGCCGAGCAGGTTCAGGTTGGGGCCGTGCATGACCAAAATGCGGGCTTTTTCGACCGGCCTGGCATCGGCATTTCGCTTCGTCATAACTGCAAGTTTGCCGCAAATCGCTGCAACTTGTCCAGTCTACCACTCAAAAACCCCCAAAAAAGCCAGCCTCTATTTCAGGAGCAGAGCGCGTAGAGCGTCAGCGCGGATGCGCACACGCAGGCGACCGTCGCGCTGCTTCATGGCAACCCGTTCCAGTTGAGGAGGGAAGATCACCAGATTGGCGTTTGTCGTATCGGTTTCCAAGACCAATACGGCCTCTGCGCGCTCGTTGCGTGGTTCGGCATGTTCAAATGCAATTCCTTTATTCAGCAGGAATATCTCGACCTCCTTGGCGCTGTCGGCGAACAGGAGAATGTCGATGTGCGAGTGCTCACCGGCCGTTCCATCGAGGACCGAACCGGCAAGATGGGGCGAGTAGTCGGCAAGCAGTTCCAGCAGCCCCAGCGCACTCTGACGCATGGCCCGAATCAGTTCCGGATGCACTTCTTCCTGATAGAGGCTGCGGTAGGCGCGCAGCTCGGCCTCGACCTCGGCATTATCGGGATAGGCGGTATGCTCCGGGAAACCCAATTGCCGCGCCGCCTTGCGTTTGGCCAAGCGATAGTCGGCGACACCGTCCTCCGCCATCAGCCGGGCAGCTGCGCTGGCTATGCTGGCTCTGGCTCCGGCGCTTGAGCGGGGCCGTTCATGACGGGGCATGGGGAAAGCGATGAGGGTAGAATCGCCCCATTCTAACGGGTCTATCTGAAATGAACATTCATATTCTGGGAATCTGCGGCACTTTCATGGGCGGTGTGGCCCAGCTCGCGGTGGCCTCGGGCCACAAGGTGACGGGCTGTGATGCCAACGTCTATCCACCGATGAGCGACCAGTTACGCGCTGCCGGAGTCGACGTGATCGAAGGCTACGACGCCAGGCAGTTAGCCTTGCAGCCTGACATCTTTGTCATCGGCAATGCCGTCTCACGCGGCAATCCGTTGCTCGAAGCCATTCTTAATCAGGGTCTGCCCTATGTCTCAGGCCCTCAATGGCTGGCCGAACATGTGTTGCAGGGTCGCTGGATTCTCGGGGTTGCCGGCACGCACGGCAAGACCACGACCGCCTCAATGCTGGCCTGGATTCTCGAGGATGCCTGTATGCAGCCCGGTTTCCTGATTGGTGGTGTACCGCTGAATTTTGGGGTCTCGGCACGCCTTGGCGGCACGCCGTTCTTCGTCATCGAGGCCGATGAATACGACACTGCGTTCTGCGACAAGCGTTCCAAATTCATTCATTACCGGCCGCGAACCGTGGTTCTGAACAATCTTGAGTTCGATCATGCAGACATATTCGACGATACTGCAGCTATCGAAACGCAATTTCACCATCTCGTACGTACTCTTCCCCACAACGGCCTGATTGTCTCCAATGCCAGCGAAGCCAGCCTCGAGCGTGTCCTGAATCGCGGATGCTGGACGCCGGTCGAACGCTTTAATGATCCCGGCGGCTACCGGACAAGCGGCAACGATGCCAGCGGCGACCTGGTTCTGCACCGTCAGCAGGGAGAAATCGGGCGCATCATCTGGACGCTTCTGGGTGAGCACAACCGAGCCAACGCGTGCGCAGCTCTGCTTGCTGCACGCCATGTGGGGGTGCCGCTGGAAAAGGGTCTGGAAGCGCTATCCCGGTTCGTCAACGTGAAGCGCCGGATGGAAGTTCGTGGAACAGTCCGCGATGTGACCGTCTACGACGATTTTGCGCACCATCCCACCGCGATTGCGACAACCGTGGCCGGGCTAAGGCGCAAGGTTGGGCCGGCGCGCATCATCGCCGTGGTCGAGCCACGTTCCAACACGATGAAGCTGGGCTCGATGAAGGCCGAGCTTCCAGGCAGTCTGGCCGATGCCGATGCTGTCTTCTGCTATGGCGCTAACCTCGGCTGGAATGCCCAGGAGGTGCTGGCGCCTATGGGCGCCAAGGCAATCGTCGAGGTCGATTTTCACAACCTGGTAAGCAAGATTATCGCCAAGGCCCGTGCCGGTGACCACATTCTGGTGATGAGCAACGGCGGGTTCGGCGGTATTCACGGCAAGCTGCTAGCCGCGCTGGCCGAATGAACGTCCGGCGACTCGCCGTGTGCTAAGCGATCACCCCCGCCAAGATCGGCAAACTGTGTATCAGCGCTCCAGAGACTCGACGACGGCCAACGCGGTCATATTGACCAGTCGACGGACCGTCGATGTTGAGGTCAGGACATGAACCGGCCGGGCCGCGCCAAGCAGAATCGGGCCAATAGTCACGCCTTCGCCGGCGGTCATCTTGAGCAGATTGTAGGCGATGTTCGCGGCATCGATATTCGGCATGATCAACAGGTTTGCCTCGCCCATGAGCGGTGATTCGGGGTGTGCTTCATGGCGAATGTCTTCCGACAGTGCGGAGTCACCGTGCATTTCACCGTCGATTTCGAGCTCATCGGATGACATGGCGGGCAGCAGTGCCGCGGCACGGCTCATCTTGCGCGCAGATTCCGATGAGCCGGAACCGAAGTTCGAGTGTGAGAGCAGCGCGACCTTGGGATGGATACCAAAACGCCTGACCTGGTCGGCGGCCATCATCGCCATTTCGGCCACCTCCTCTGCGCTCGGATTCTCGTTGATATGCGTGTCGCAGATGAACAGCGAGCGACCCGGCAGCATCAGGTAGTTCATCGCTGCCAGGGTATGGACCCCCTGGCGCTTGCCGATGACCTGGCTGATCACACCCAGCTGATGGCTGTACTGGCCGGTCATGCCACACAGCAGGCCATCCGCGTAACCAAGCTTGAGCAGCATCGCGCCGATGAGCGTTGGCTTGCGCCGCATGGCTTCCTTGGCCAGCGCCGGCGTGATGCCGCGGCGGACCATCAGCTTGTGATACGCCGTCCAGCATTCGCGATAACGCTCGTCGGATTCCGGATTTACAATATCGAAATCGACGCCGGGCCTGATCCGCAGGTTGGCTTTCTCCAGGCGGCGCTCGATGACGGAAGGCCGGCCAATCAGGATGGGCCGGGCAAACCGCTCCTCGACCACTATCTGAGCGGCACGCAGCACGCGCTCGTCTTCACCCTCGGCGTAAATGATGCGCTTTCCTCGCGCCTGCCGAGCAGCCTGGAAGATGGCGCGCATGCCAACACCGGTGTGATAGACAAACTCGGACAGCCTGGCCCTGTAGGCATTCCAGTCGCTGATTGGTCGGGTGGCGACCCCGGAAGCGATCGCAGCCTGCGCGACAGCAGGTGCGATCTTGACGATCAGGCGCGGGTCGAAAGGCTTGGGAATGAGATATTCCGGGCCGAAGGACAACTCGTGCCCCGGGTATGCCATGGCCACCTCGTCGGTGACTTCAGCCTCGGCCAGTTCGGCGATGGCCCGGACGCTGGCCATCTTCATTTCCTCGGTGATTCGGGTAGCGCCAACATCGAGCGCGCCGCGGAAGATGAAGGGAAAGCAGAGCACGTTGTTGACCTGGTTCACGTAGTCGGAACGGCCGGTCGCGATGATGACGTCCGGGCGTACCTCACGTGCGAGTTCCGGCATGATTTCCGGGGTCGGGTTGGCCAGCGCGAAAACCATCGGCTTTTCGGCCATGCTGGCCACCATCTCCTGCTTCAGAACGCCAGCGGCGGAAAGGCCGAGGAAGATGTCGGCGCCGACCATCGCATCACCCAGTGTGCGCTCAGCGGTTTCGCGTGCATAGCGCGCCTTGGTGGCTTCCATATTGGCTTCGCGGCCGTGGTAGATCACACCCTTGGAGTCGCAGACTGTGATGTTCTCGCGCCTGACACCGAGCTGGCTCCACAGGTTGAGACAGGAAATCGCGGCGGCGCCGGCGCCCGAACAGACAACCTTGATTTCGTCGATCTTCTTGCCGACAACCTTCAGGCCGTTCAGCATGGCCGCCGCGGAAATGATCGCCGTACCGTGCTGGTCGTCGTGGAAGACTGGAATGTTCATCCGCTCCTTGAGCTTCTCCTCGATGTAGAAGCACTCGGGCGCCTTGATGTCTTCCAGGTTGACACCGCCCAGGGTCGGCTCCATCGCCGCGATGATGTCGACCAACTTGTCCGGGTCGTTCTCGGCTAGTTCGATATCGAAGACATCGATGCCGGCAAATTTCTTGAACAGACAGGCCTTGCCTTCCATCACCGGCTTGGCCGCCAGCGGCCCGATGTTTCCCAGGCCAAGGACGGCGGTGCCGTTGGTGATGACGCCGACGAGGTTGGCGCGCGAAGTATAGTCGGCCGCCGTTGCCGGATCCTCGGCGATCGCGTCGCAGGCGGCAGCAACACCCGGCGAGTAGGCCAGCGCGAGATCACGCTGGTTGGTCAGGGTCTTCGTGGGACAGACAGAGATCTTGCCAGGGGTCGGCAGGCGATGATATTCAAGCGCGGCATCGCGCAGATCCTTTTCCACGGACTCTCCTTCGAGTTTCTGCTACTGGGCTAGGCCCGACAGGTTACCGGAAAGACTTCAGCGCGGCAAAGCGTAATTATGAGTTTCCCGGTTCAGAAACGATGCGCGAAGGTCATCCTGACGGTTCGCGGCTCAGCCGGATGAATGTGGCGATCGAAAACCGGCGATGATTCATTCGGCAGTTGCGAGTCATACCAGTATTCGATGTTACTTACGTCACTGTTGAACAGGTTGCACACATCGAAGGAAAGCCGGGTCCGGGAACTCAGTCGGTAACCGGCACGAAAGTTGGTCATCGATGATGATGCCGACATTGGCGGTAGTCTGAATTGCGCCGGGAATGTACTTGCCCACCGGGTCGGCGTCGGTGAATTGAGCGTGCGACCAGGCAAGAGCTGCATCGAACGCCAGCCAGTCGGTTGGCAGATAAAGAGTGTTCCACTCCGCGCCATAGCGGCGCGACGGCCGCGACGCTTCGGTCGTGCCGGCGTCGCCAACGAAGAGCAGTTCGGAATCGGACGTGAGTTGCCAAAGAGCCAAGGTGGTCTGCCAGCCAGCAACTGGCTCGCTGCGAACGCCGGCTTCATACCCAGTCGTCCTGACCAGCGGCTGCACCGGATCAGCGCGGGTCACGCCATCGGCCGGATCGACACTGATCGTCGTGCCGCGGGCATCGTTCGAATGAAAGCCCTGGCCGTAGTTCAGGTAGAACTCGGTCTTTCGCCACGGCCCGAAGATCATCGAGAGCTTCGGGGTCAGCATCTGATCGCTGACCTTTCCGGAATTGTCGGGTAAATTGGCGTCGACCGTGAAGTCGTAAGCCTCGCCGCGGAGACCCGTGACGGTCCGGAACCAGGAGGTCCAACGCGTTTCGTTCTGGGCCCAGAGCGAGAGATTGCGTTGCGTAACACGGTCTTCGCGCACGGTGTTCCAGGTATTGCGGTTGGCCGTGTTGTATAGACCGACCGGGCGTATCCGGTCGATACGGCCGAGGACACCAAATGAGTTCTCCACGTCGAATCCGCCCCAGCGGTCGAAGAAGGCCTGCGATGCAGTGAAACCGCCCGCCTGACGCTGCTCTGACTGCTTGAACTGGTCGCCGGTATTGCAGTTGCCACTGGCGGCAAGATCGCTCAGGCAATACTGAAAATTGGACCACAGGTCGAGACCCGATTTCAGCCACCAGACGTTGGCCAGGGACTGGCTGTCGGAGCCGCGCCGCGACAAGTCGCCGGAGAGGCTGTAGCGGTGGGTTTCCCCACCGCTTGTCGGATCGAGTGTGCCGAAGTGGCTGATGTATCCGCTGTCGATCGCCCGCTTGGCAACATGGTCGGTTGATGTCCAGTCGCCGCGGTAGGCCATGCCGCTCACCGAGAAGCCATTGTCGCGGGTCCCCTGGCTGTAGCGCAGCACGCCGTTGAGCTTGCGGTAGTTCTCGGGAACTTCCCATGGGCCATCGTTTGTGAACAACTCCGCGGCATAGAGTAGATTCCCGGCGCCGACTTCGGGGGAGCCGGCGAACAGGGCGCGCGCATAGCGATTCTGGCCGACGGTTAGCTGCGCGAGTGTCCCGTCCACCTTGCGCAGATAGTCGATGCGCGCTACGCCGACCGAAGAGAAGTCCCCCTCGTCAGCGGAATAGTGTCCCTTGCGGTACCTGACGCGGTCGACCAGTTCAGGGATCAGGAAATTGAGGTCCGTATAGCCTTGCCCGTGCGCATGGGTTGGCATATTGACCGGGATGCCGGCAACGTAGGTGGCGAAATCGATTCCGTGATCGAGATTGAAGCCGCGCAGGAAATACTGGTTTGCCTTGCCATCACCTGCGTGCTGCGTAACGATCAACCCGGGTACCATCTCCAGCACTTCGCCTAGCCGCTACAGGGGAACGCCAAAGACGCTGGCCGGAAACGATTCCCTCGCTGCCAGCCATCGCCAACCCCAACCCCTCCAGATTTCCAACTGGGTGCGAACTTCCACCAGTAGACAACTGGATCAAATCCAGAGCTGCGATAGTGCCCGTTGCCACGAGCAACCATGAGCAAATCATGGCCTTTTTCAAATTGCATGCGGGAAGTTCCACCAATCAAGCCTTCGCCGGACGACGGGTCAGCCGCACCGCCCCAAGAAAACTGACAGCAATGATCGCCACCAGCAGAAAGCCGAAGGTCAGTTCCTTGCCTTCGCTCCAGTCACTGACTGCCGGCGAGAGCATTCGCGCGATGCCAAAGCCGGCGACCAGCAGGCTGATGCTGGAAATCGCCAGCGCCATGACCCGCGAGGCCACCAGCGCGACCTGATCGGCACGGGCAATCAGGCGGGCGATCCATAGACCGTTGATGCCGTCGGTCAGCAACATGCCGAGCATGAACAACAGTGCCAGCGCCAATGCATCCTGCCAGCCACCGAACTGCGTGGCGGTCAGCGCGAAAAAGGCCGCCTGGGAAAGGGTGTCGAAGGAGAGGGCGAACAGCGCGCCGACCAGAGCGACAAGCAGCGGATGGGAGACGTGACCCAATTTGCCGAGCAGTTTTCCCTTGAGGCCGACCGACTGCACGATCTCGTCCGGCCCGGCGCGTAGGGCCGCAACAAGATTGAGACTTCCGAGCGCGACCAGGAAGCCGATGGAAATCAGCGAACCCAGCGTGCCGAACCACTCCGGGACTTCCCACTGGCCGGCGATGGCCGAAACCCCCAGTGCGATCGCCATCACCACAGCGCCATGACCGAGCGAAAAAAGCGTGCCGCAATAGCGGGCAAGACGTGGCTTGTTGCGTGCGTTGTAGCGAGTCAGGCCGTCGATGGTGGCCAGATGGTCGGCATCGAAGCCGTGCTTCATTCCGAGCACGAAGGTCAGGATGAGCAGCGACAGCCAGTCGGTGGGCAGGGTTTCCATGGCATTTGTATGATGTTTTTGACAATCGTCATACAAGTCGCGCTCAAAAGCAACTCGTCACACGCATTCCTTCCGGGTGACCAAACCCCCATACTCCCGTCAGCGGCGGGACGGGGCAACCTGGGGGCAGGTGTGCCGACGATGATGGGTACCCCACCGGGTGTCCCACCAGACTATCGATCGATCACCAACTGGTTACTGGCTCTGCACCGGCAAGGAAAGAATGAACGTCGCTCCGCCGCTCGCCTCATTGCTGGCTGTCAGCTTGCCGCCATGGCGTTCGACGATCGTGTAGCTTATCGACAAGCCGAGCCCGGTCCCCTGCCCGACCGGCTTGGTGGTGAAGAAGGGCTCGAACAGGTGACCCAGATCGCTGTCGGAAATCCCCGGGCCGTTGTCGGCAAAGCGCAGTCTTACCATCCCGTCCGCCACCGTCCCCGAAATGCGAAGCCGCGCATCGTCCCGGGAGGCCATGGCATCACAGGCGTTCTGCACCAGATTCATGGCCACCTGCTGCAATTGTCCGGAGGAACCGGTGCACCGCAAATCGGAGGGCAAATCGACGTCGACCGCAACTTTCGCCGAGGCGCTCTGCACCACCCAGCGCACCGAGCGTTCAATAACCTCGTTGATATTCACCTGCTCCGGCATCATCTTGTCGACAGCGGCGAATCGTTTCAGCGCGTCGACGATGTCGCGGGTGCGCTCCGCGCCTTCAATCATGCCGTCGATCAATGCCGGCATGTCGGCGAGGATGCGCTCGATGCGAAGCGCGCGGCGCACCTCGCGCAAGGTTTCATCATCGGCGGCCACAGTGGCGTGCACCGCATCCAGATAGCCTTCAAGACGTTGCGCATAACGTTTGAGCGACAGCACATTGCCCAGCACAAAGCTGATCGGGTTGTTTAACTCATGGGCTACGCCGGCCACCAGGCGGCCAAGCGAGATCATTTTCTCGGCGTGCAGCAACTGGCCCTGCGTCCGTTTCAGGTCATCGTGCGCCTGGCGCAGAGCCTGATACGCCTTGCGCAGTTCGCCGACCGGGCGGCCGGTGACCACCATCCCCATCAGCTTCCCGGTCTGCGATAGGCGCGGCGTACAGTTCATCGATACCGGAACCGTCGACCCGTCGCCAGCACGCAGAAAGAATTCCTGATCGTGCACGCCATCCTTGCCAAAGCGCGCAAAAACTTCCCGCGCCCGGGCTTGCTCGGTATTGTCGGCAAAGAGGTCGTAGAGCGGCCGTCCCTCCAGTTCGGCCGCGGTCTTGCCGGCAAAGTGGCAAAGCGAGGAATTCACTTCGACGATGACACCATGGCGATCGCAGGCAATGAGGATGTCCGACATCGCCGCCAGCACGCTCTCGATGAACTGCTGCGACTCTTCGAGCGCAGCGTTCTTTTCTTCGAGCGCCACTTCGTACTGAAGCAAGTCGTTGTAGACCTCATCCATCCTCTGGATAACCTCGATCCACGCCTGCTCACCGAGCGCGGCCGAGTTCGGATCGAGCGGGTTGTCAGCGGGCAGGGCGGTAGTGGACATGCTCTTCACCCTGGTCATCGTGCGCGTGATGGTGCTCAGCCTGAAGCGCAATCAGATTGAGCTGGCCATGGCGCACGCCGCGCTCGGCCATCAGCGCCCCCGCGAACTGGCGGACCTGCGTCGCCGGACCCTTGAGAATGACCGCTTCCAGGCAATTTTCGTGATCGAGATGGCTATGCATCGCCGCCACCGTCAAGTCGTGGTGATCGTGCTGCATGCCGGTCAGCCGCTCGGCAAGCTCGCGCTCGTGGTGGTTGAATACGTAGGACAGGGTCGCGACGCAATGACCGGAGGGTGGATCATTCTGGATGTCGCTCTCGATGGCGCCCCGGATCAGGTCACGCACCGCTTCCGAGCGATTGCTGTAGCCGCGCGCTGCGATCAGTTCGTCGAACCCGCGCGCGAGCGATTCATCGAGTGAAATGGTGAAGCGTTCCATGTCTGTCGTTCAGTGAGCGGCGCACATCAAATCGACGGGCTGCTCGGCGGGAGATCTGATGTTCATATTCTGGTCGGTTGGCATCGCCACGGTGTCGCAAATCGTACAGTCAAGCGCACGAAGTTAGCCTGACGGGCAAAGTGGGTGACATGAAGCAAAATCTCTTGAGACGCTCATGATAAGCGCATCTTCCTGCGATGACGCAAAATGCCTGAAGCGCATGCAAGCGGGCCCGGGACGGCTGAACAGCGAACCGCAGCAACGATGCTCGACACCAGTTCTGCTGCGTGGTGATGGGCTGGTGGCAGCTTCTAACACCTGAAGCCACCATGAAGGAGCCCTCGGACAAGCCTTTTCTGATGGCGGATTTCACTGGAACCAGCACTTCGAAGTCGAACTCGCGATGAGGGAATTGGCTCACCAACAGACTCCCTGTCAATTGCGTCGCACAGCAAACCCTTGATCAGCGCCAAACTTTTGCCAGACCACGCAGCGGTTGTTGGACGGCATGGCGCGGTCCTCGACCAGTTCGAGCCCGGCCATTTCTGCCAGTCCGTTCACCTTCTCGAAGTCCCGGATTCCCTGGTGCGGCGCACTTTCCCTGAGCCGGAGATCGAAGGCCGCATTGCTCTCGCTGGTGAAGCGACCGCCGTAGTTGAAGGGGCCGTAAATGGCGACTTTGGCCTGGTCGGCGAGAACGTCCGCCAGCCCGGCGAAGAGGCGTTCGACGACCGCCCACGGCATGATGTGCAGCGTATTGGCGCTGAAGACCGCATCGTAGCGCCCCGCGGGCCACGCCCCGGTGACGTCGAGTTCGAGCGCTGGCGGGGTGTTGGCGAGAGCGGCCTCGTCCAGCCACGCTTTGATTCCCGGCAGGTTTTCCGCGCGGTCGGAGGTTTGCCAGATCAGATGCGGCAGACGGGCGGCGAAAAAGATCGCGTGCTGGCCGGTTCCGCTGCCGATTTCCAGCACCGCGCGGCGGTCGCCGAAGTGATCGCGGAGTACTTCGAGAATCGGCTCGCGGTTCTTCTCGCTGGCGGGGGCGCAAGGCTTTTCCATGAACGGCATTTTCACTGACAGGTGCCCAGTGTAGCGCCTGCATGACGCGCGTGGCCGGCTTCAGCGTGGCCAGACGGCAAGCAGGCCGAGATAGAAGGCAATTTCGCTGACCTGCTGTGTCGCACCCAGGCAGTCGCCGGTGTAGCCGCCGAGCCAGCGCCTGAACTTGGCGGCCAGCCAGAGCGTTGCCAGGGCGGCGAGCACGCAGCCGGCAAGGGCCTTTTCAGTCGGCAGCCAGACCAGGGAAGCCACAACGAAGAGCAGCGCAACCAGCGTCTCGCCGCCGGAAATCCGGGTCGCCAATGGCTTGGCCTTGGCCAGCAGATCCTCGCGCACATAGTCCATGGTCGCCAGCAACGCGGTCGAACAGAAGCGCGACACGGCGTGCCCGGCAAGCAGGGCGTAGGGGACCAGCGTGCCATCCAGCGAATTCAGCAGCGTGAACTTGCCGAGCAGCGCCAGCACCATGGCAACGACACCATAGCTGCCGACCCGCGAGTCCTTCATGATCTCCAGGATTCGCACTTTCTCCCAGCCGCCGCCGAGGCCGTCGACCATGTCCGCCAGCCCATCCTCGTGGAAGGCGCCGGTGGCGTGGATGGTGGCCACCATCGCCAGCAGCACGGCAACCGGCTGCGGCCACAAGTACGTCGCCACAACATAGACCAGCGCGCCGATGCCGCCGATCAGCAGGCCGACCGCCGGAAAATAGCGCGCCGAACGGTTCAGCGCTTCGCTCGAATGGCCGACCCAGGCCGGCACCGGCAGGCGGGTGAAAAAACGGACCGCACCGAAGAAATATCCCAGCTCGCGGCGCAGCATCAGATTTTTTCCGACACGCCCGCCGATTCGAAACTGGCCATCTCATTGAGAAAGCCCGCCGCCGCCCGCACCAGCGGCCAGGCCAGTGCGGCGCCGGTCCCTTCGCCGAGACACAACCCGAGGTCGAGCAGCGGTTCGACACCCAGCGCCTGCAACTGCGCCGCGTGGCCCGGCTCGGCCGAGCGGTGGCAGAAGATGCAGTAGTCGAGAAGCGCCGGCGCCAGTCGTGCCGCGATCAGGGCCGCCGCACCCACGATGAAGCCGTCGATCAGCAGGGTCATCTTCGCTTCCGCCGCGCCCAGCATGGCGCCGACCATCATGGCGATCTCGAAGCCGCCGAATTCTGCCAGCGCCCTCAGCGGGTCATCGTTGCCGCCCGCGCTGCGGTAGCGGGTCAGCGCCTGTTCGAGCAGCGCCTGCTTGCGCGCCAGCCCGGCATCGTCGAGCCCGGCACCGCGCCCCACGCACCCGGCCAGCGGCGACCCGGTCAGGCAGTGGGTCAGCAGCGCGGCCGACGCCGTGTTGCCGATGCCCATTTCGCCGAAGCCGACGAGATTGCAGCCGTTGGCGGCAAGATTGCGGCTGATGTCAGCCCCCCGCTCGATCGCATGCGCGCATTGAGCCATCGTCATCGCCGGCTGTTCGATGTAGTTGGCGGTGCCGGGCGCCACCTTGGCGTTGATCAGCCCGTTGCGCCGGCCGAAATCATGCGCCACGCCGGCATCGATGATGGCGAGGAAGATCTCGTTCTGCCGCGCGAATACGTTGATCGCGGCGCCGCGATTGAGGAAGTTCTCGACCATCTGCCAGGTCACTTCCTGCGGATAGGCCGAAATCCCCGCCCCCGCCGCCCCGTGATCGCCGGCGAAAACCAGCAGGTGCGGCTGGTCGAACTCGGGGTCGAGGCGCTGCTGGATCAGGCCGATCTTCCTGGCGAGCTCCTCGAGCTGACCGAGGGCGCCGAGCGGCTTGGTCTTCTGGTCGATCTTCTGCTGCAAGGCGGCGGCCAGCCCCTGGTCGGGGGCGGTGATGTTAAAACTGGAATGCATCCGATTCTCCGGTCAAAAAACGCAAAAGGGCCTCGCGGCGGCGTTCAGCGAACGCGACCGCGAAGCCCTGTCCACAGGCTCCCTGAACCCGACTCGATACGTCTTCTGGCTCTCGGATCGCCCGGCCTGCCGCGCCTTCCCGGCTTCTGCCAGTGGCCTCCTGCGACATCCGTCCCCGAATACAGCGGCGGGCCCGCCACGGAATTGCACCGTGTTCCGTTTATCGAATCGGGGTCGATTATCCGGCTTGCCGGGAAGGCGTGCAATCACCTAAGCTTCCTGCCATGAAAGAACTGATCCTTGGCGGCGCGCGTTCGGGCAAGAGCCTGTTCGCTGAAAGGCGTGCGGCGGCCTCCGGCCTCCATGTCGTCTATCTCGCCACGGCCGAAGCTCGTGACGACGAGATGAGCCGCCGCATCGCCCACCACCGCGAACGCCGTCCTTCCGACTGGCGTACGGTCGAGGAGTCCCTGCATCTGGCGGCAATGCTGCGCGAAACGGCAACAGCGGACACCTGCATCGTCGTCGATTGCCTGACGCTGTGGTTGTCCAATCTTCTGTTCAGTGGTTCCGGAGCGGCCCAGGCGGAGGCCGGGCTGGTCTTCGACTGCCCGCTCTTCAATGACCAAACGGCGGGCCTGATCGCCGCCCTGCCGCAACTGCCGGGCACGGTCATCCTCGTTTCCAACGAAGTCGGCTGGGGCGTCGTTCCCATGCACCCGGTGTCGCGCCGGTTCGCCGACGAACAGGGGCGGCTCAATCAGCGCGTCGCCGCGGTTTGCCAGGAGGTGACGCTGGTGGCCGCCGGCCTGCCGCTGACGCTCAAGTCACCGGGTGCGACGCCTTGAGCCATTCTTCGGCCGGCGGCCGGCCACTCGACCTGGCAACCTGCAACAATCCCCGGGGCTGGCCGGTCCCGCCGCTGCCGGACGAAGTCTGGCGCCTGGCGCCGGATGATGACGATGGCTTCGAGCTGGACGCGGTGCACTACTACGGCAACGCCAATCTGCTGCCGGTGGCCGGTCGGCACGCGGCGATCAACCTGCTGCCCCACCTGTTTCCGCCGGCGATGGTCGCCTGCATCGGGCCGCTGGAAGATGAACATGCGCTCGCCTGGAAAGCTGCCGGGCATCGCCCGCGCCTGTTGCAGAACGCCACGCTGGCGCGCGCCGTCGGCGCGGCAACGCCCTTCGTTCTCATTGCCAACCCCAACCCCATCACCGGCAGCCATTTGCTCCGCGAGAATCTGCTCGACGCCGCCAGTCAGCTCGGCAAGCGGGGCGGCTGGCTAATCGTCGACGAAACGCTGGCTGACCCCTTGCCCGACCAGAGTGTCGCCGCAGTTGCCGGCATGGCGGAGGCGCCCAGACTGATCGTGCTGCGCTCGCTCGCCGAGTTTTTCGGACTCGCCGGGGCTCCGGTCGCCTTCCTCCTCGCCAGCCCCGACCTGCTCGCCCGCCTGAAGAGCCTGCGCGGACCACGAACGATCCCCGGCCCGTCGCGCGCCGTCGCCCGGATGGCGCTGGCCGACGCCGCCTGGCAGGCTGAAGCCAGGCGGCAACTCGCCGCGGCCACAGATCGCCTGCACCAGTTGCTGGCGCCGTTTGGCGAGGTCAGATCGACGGCGCTGTTTGCCGCCCTGAGTACGCCGCAGGCGGCCGACCTGCACGACCACCTCGCCCGCAACGACATTCTCGTTCACTTCTTCGAACAAGGGCCGTTGCTCCGCTTCGGCCTGCCGGGCGGAGAAGCCGGCTGGCAACGCCTCGCCACCGCCCTCGCCGCATGGAGATCCGCATGAACATCCGCCGCTTGAAAATCGGTCATTTCTGGCTGTTGACCCCGGGGCCAGCGGTTGCTTCCATGGTCGCAACACTCGCCCTGCTTTCCACCGCACATGCCGAACTCGTCTTCAAGGACGACAGCGGTCATGAGGTTCGCCTCAAAGGGCCGGCCAAGCGCATCATCACGCTCGCCCCGCATGCCACCGAGATGCTCTACGCCGCCGGCGCCGGCGACCGGCTGATCGGCACCGTCGAGTACAGCGACTATCCACCCGCCGCAAAAAAGGTGCCGCGCGTCGGCAGCTACGACCGTTTCGACCTCGAAGCCATCAGCGCGCTCAAGCCCGACCTGATCATCGCCTGGGAAACCGGCAACCCGGCGGCACCGGTAGAAAAGCTCAAGGCGCTTGGTCTGACCGTCTATGCCTCGCAGCCCAACCGCATGGAAGATGTCGCCGGCCAGCTCGAACGCCTCGGCCAGTTGGCCGGCACCGAGCCGGTCGCCAACCAGGCGGCCGAGCGCTTCCGCCAGCGCCTGGCAGGCCTGCGCGCAGGCAACGCCGGCAAGCCGAAGGTGCGCGTCTTCTACCAGATCTGGACGCCGCCGCTGATGACCGTCGGCGGCCCGCAGATCATCACCAGCGCCATCGAGCTGTGCGGCGGCGAAAACGTCTTCGGCAACCTGAAGCAGATGTCGCCGACCATCAGCGTCGAAGCGGTACTCGAAGCCAACCCCGAGGTCATCGTCGCCACCGGCATGGGCGACGGCCGCCCGGAGTGGCTGAACGACTGGAACAAATGGACGCGCATGACCGCCGTCAGGCGCGGCAACCTCTTCCACATCAACCCCGACATCATGCAGCGCCACACCCCGCGCATCCTCGATGGCGCCGCGCAGTTGTGCGCCGACCTCGACATCGCCCGCAGCCGCCGGCCGACCGGCGAGAGGCCGAAATGAGCCGCCTGCCACAGCGCATCGTCTGCCTGACCACTGAGACCGTCGAAGTCCTCTACGCCATCGGCGAAGCCGACCGCATCGCCGGCATCACCGGCTATACCGTTCGCCCGCCCGCGGCGCGCAGGGAAAAACCCAAGGTCTATGCGTTCACGACCGGCGACATCGACAGGATTCTCGCCGTCCGCCCCGACCTGGTGCTGACCTTTTCCGACCTCCAGGCCGACATCGCCCGCGACCTGATCAAGGCCGGCGTACCGCTCCATGCCTTCAACCAGCGCAGCATCGACGACACGCTGGGCATGGTCGAAACCATCGGCCGCCTGGTCGGCGCCGAGGAAAAGGCCTTGCGCATGGTCGCCGAACTCGAAGCGCAGATCGCCCGCGCCCGCGCCATCGCGGCCGAACGCATCGCCCGCAGCGGCCGGCGTCCACGCGTCTACTTCGAGGAATGGGACGAGCCCAACATCACCGCCGTGCGCTGGGTTTCCGAACTGATCGAGATCGCCGGCGGCGACAACATCTTCGCCGATCGCGCTGCCTCGCCAATGGCCTGGG
This sequence comes from Candidatus Dechloromonas phosphorivorans, assembly GCA_016714975.1. Lineage (GTDB taxonomy): Bacteria > Pseudomonadota > Gammaproteobacteria > Burkholderiales > Rhodocyclaceae > Azonexus > Azonexus phosphoriphilus. Next base: position 261,861 of record JADKBR010000005.1, read on the forward strand.
ACCGCATCCTCGCCGACCCGCTCGAAGTCGTCGCCCGGGCCCCGGACATCATCATCGGCTCATGGTGCGGCAAGCACTTCCGGCCCGAGCGCGTTTCTGCCCGTCCCGGCTGGTCGACCGTACCCGCCGTGGTCAATGGCCGGCTGCACGAGATCAAGTCGGCCATCATCCTGACCCCGGGGCCGGTGGCGATCAGCGAAGGGCTGCCGCTGTTGCTCGACATCCTGAATATCGACGACCGGTGATCGATCTTCATGCGAAGGCCTGTGTCCTTCCGCTCCGCGACTGACACCGCCCCGACCGAAATCCGCTTGCGGCGCTCTCACGCTTCAACTAGATTGACCGCTAAAGGAGGGCACCCATGTTCGGCGACCTGATCTTCCGGCAACTGTTCGATGCGGCGTCATCGACCTACACCTACCTGCTGGCCGACCCGCAAAGCCGCGAGGCCGTGATCATCGACACGGTCTACGAGCAGCACTTGCGCGACCGCGCACTGGTCGAGGAACTCGGACTCAAGTTGGTTGCCGCCCTCGACACGCACTGCCATGCCGATCATGTGACCGGCGCCTGGCTGATGCGACTGGCCACCGGCTGCAAGATCGGGATTTCCAGGCGCTACGGCGATGACTTGCAGGGAGCCGATCTGCGGCTCGATCATGGCGACCGCGTGGCCTTCGGGAGGCGGGTCCTGGAAGTGCGGGCCACCCCCGGGCACACCGACGGCTGCCTGACCTACGTGACCAACGACCATCGCCTGGCCTTCACCGGCGACTGCCTGCTGATCCGCGGCGCCGGCCGCTGCGATTTCCAGCAGGGCAATGCCGCCACGCTCTTCCGCTCGATCACCGGGCAGATCTTCAGCCTGCCCGACGACTGCCTGATCTTTCCCGGACACGACTACAGCGGCCGCACCGTCACCTCGGTCGCCGAGGAGCGGGCGCACAACCCGCGCATCGGCGGCCAGGCCGACGAACGCGACTTCGTCGGCTTCATGGAGAACCTCAACCTTCCCCACCCCAGGCAGATTGCCGTCGCCGTGCCTGCCAACCTGCGCTCCGGCAAACCCGATGACGCCGGCCCGCCGCGCCCTGCGGACTGGGGACCGGTGCGCCAGAGCTACGCGGGACTGCTCGAGATCGACCCGGAGTGGGTTGCCGAACATCTTGGCGCAGTGCATGTCCTCGATGTCCGCCAGCCTGACGAACTGGACGAACGACTGGGCCGCATCGCCGACGCGCAGCATGTCCCGTTGAATGAACTCAAAGACCGCCTGGACGAGATCCCCAGGGACCGTCCGGTGATCCCCGTGTGCCACGCCGGGATGCGTTCGGGCCAGGCCACGGTGATACTCCGCCAGGCCGGCTTCCCGCGCGTCGCGAACCTGCGCGGCGGCATGTTGTCATGGCAGCAACTCGGGCTGCCGGTGGTGCGCGGCGCCAACTCCCCGGCTTGACGCGCCGTCTGGCTCGCGCTTTTCCCGAGCCAATTTGATCTGCAAGAAGGTCTTCGCCGGCCCGCTCGCTATAATCCGTGGCCTGATGACAGGAGACAGCCCATGAAATTCGTCCTTACCACCCTCGCCGCCGTGCTGCTGACCTTGCCTGTTTTCCCGGCGCATGCCGCCGAACCCGGCACCGCCGCCATCGAAGCCATCGGCAAGATCAACGGCATGGCGCTCGCTTGCGAGCAACCGGCCATCGCCAGTCGCGCCCGCAATGCCGTGACCACCACCGCGCCGAAGACCCGCGCCAACGGCGAAGCCTTCGAGACTGCCACCAATGCCGCCTACCTCGAACAGGGCAAGGGCGCGCCCTGCCCCGATACCGCCGGGTTCAATGCCGCGCTTGGCGACGCGGAAAAGAGACTGCAAGCCGCGTTCCCGGCGTCCCGATGATCCGGCTGGGGGTCCTGCTGCTCGCCGCGCTGCTCTGCTGCAGCCCGGTCGCCGCGCAGTCGGCACATGACCTGCTGGCCGGCGAGACCCGCGGCATCAACCCGCGCTACCTGCTGCAGGACCCGAACGGACGCTCGGTCACCAGCGAGGATTTCCGCGGGCGCTTTCAACTGATCTCCTTCGGCTATACCTACTGCCCCGACATCTGCCCGACGACGCTGGTCGAGATGGCCGCCATCCTCAAGCAACTCGGCGATCAGGCCGACCGGCTGCAGCCGATCTTCATCACCGTCGACCCGGAACGCGACACCGGCAAGGTGTTGCAGACCTACACCGAATTCTTCGACCCGCGCATCCTCGGCCTGACCGGCTCGCCGGCGCTGGTGCGCCGCGCCGCCGACAATTTCAGGATTCGCTACGCCAAGGTGCGCGAGCCCGGTTCCGAAAATTACGCGGTCGACCACTCCGCAGGCATGATTTTGCTCGGGCCGGATGGGGCTTTCATGAAGAAGTTCGCCTTCGCGACGCCCGTCGATGAAATCACCGCGCAACTCGTGGAAATCTTGGGTGCCTACCAAGCCAGCCCAGCCCGGCGCTGATGCCGTGCATTGGAAGAGACTGTTTCCGGTTTCTGAACACAAAATGCCGGAAGGATGAATGGCGGGTCTGAGATAATCAAGGCGTGACAAGGAAAACTGGCTGTCCGGTCAGTTAGCTTGTTGGACAGGTGGCCGGATTAGGCGGCAATCCTGTCGTCTACTACGTTGGTTTCCTTTCCTGATATTCATAAACCTGACCTTCTCTAGTTCTACTTTGTCAGATTCCATTTCAATCCGATGCTGAGAGGATAGCGGCTTGTTTTCTATAGGCGAAATCCTTGGCGAGTTGTCGTTGTCGGTGGCGATTCTCGATGGACGCGACCAAGTCGGCATCGGTTTCGATCTTGCGCGGCAGCTTGTGGCGCATGATGTCGACGAGGTCGTTGCAGGACAGCAGGTCTGCCGTCTCGCGGTGGGTCAGGCGCTCCTTGGCGAGGAACATCAGCGCGACCATCACCAGGGCCATGTGGTGATGCCATGCCTGCCAGCCCCTGACCTGATAGTCCGCCATGCCACAGGCCCCCTTGGCATCCTCGAACGCCCGCTCCACGAAGTGCCGAGCCACCTGCATGTCGGCCAGGCGACGCAAACTGGCCTCGGGCTTGGCATTGGACAGGCAGAACTTCAGCTTCGCGCCATCGACCTCGCGGCGCACCAGCAAATGCCAGCAGCGCGCCCGCTGCTCGACACCATCCCACAGCCACACGCGCTGCTTCAAGTAATCGGCGACGACTTCGCCCTTCTCGCCCTCGCGCACCGACAGTCGGCACCAGCGGGACGCCGGCTGGGCGGTAGCCCAGGCCGCCACCGTCAGCGGTGGGGTCTGCGCCTGCAAGCGACTGGGCGCCTTGCCCCTCGCCGATTGGCGCTCCGGCACGGCCGGCGCCGGATCGGACAGGTAGATCGTCTGGTCGGAATGCACCTCTGCCAGGAAGGTTTCCCCCTCACCATCCAGGGCGCGCAACAGCCACGGCAGATGGCCGTAGCCGGCATCGAACACGGTATAGGCGAAACGCAACCCTTCACGCCGCAGGCGATGGATCATGTCCAACGCGATCTCGCCCTTGGTGCGGAACTCCATGTCCTCGGGAATGCCGGCCTCGCGACAGCGCTGCGGATCGGCAAACCACTCCTCGGGAACATACAGTTCGCCCTCCACCAAGGCGGCAACCCGATCCCGCACCACGGCGGCGAAGACGCCGACCTGGCTATTGTCGGTCTTGCCCAGACGCCCGTTCCACTGGCGGGCGACACCGGCAGACAGGTCGCCCTTCTTGGCAAAGGCGCTCTCGTCGATCAGCAGCGCGCTGGCGTAGCCGAAATGCACGTTGGCATCGGCGATCAGTTGCCGGCGCACGTTGCGGCGATCCCAGGTCGACTCGCTCAGCATGTGGTGCAGTCTCTGGTACCGGCTGCCCGAGACGGTCTCGGCCATCTTCTCAATGTTGCGTCGCTGGCACTGGAACAAGCCATGCACATAGAGGCGCGCGGAGTCTTCGACCGAGCGGGTGAGGCTCTGGAAGCACGCAAGGTACGGCGCGAAGTGGGAATCGAAGTGCGCGAGCGCGGAAGCGACCAGCGCGGCAATGCTAGTCGGGTATTTGAGTTGACATCGTAATCATCAACTCCAAGGTAAATTACATGATAAACAACGGGTTACATTCTATCAGATGACAACAGAAGAAGGTTAAAAATCAATCTGACAAAGTAGAACTAGACTTAGCTGTATTCCTGTCGCAAACCTCAAATTTAGATGCAGAATGTGCTTGACACTCGGAGTGAATATGAATCATGAGCAACGATACTAGTGACAAGTATGACAACGTAACGCTAATCGACGTGAAGTTGGCTTCAGTGTACTACCCGATTCTTATTGATTTGGCGAAACACAAGCAACGCTTGACCTACGGCCAATTGATAGCAAGAGCTCAAGAGCTAAACCCCGACATCGCTGAAGTTCAGAACGCCGTGCCTGTTGGCACAGGTCGTCGTTTAGAAGTCATCCGATATTTCACTGCGCAACATGGCTATCCCGACCTGACGAGTTTGATTGTAAACAAGTCCTCTGGCGAGTGTGGCGAATGGGTGCTGAAACGCTTCGACCCTGATAAGTTGAGAGAGGAGGTCCTGAAGTTTGATTGGAACCAGGCGACTGACGATTTTGATGGTTTCATAAAGCGCACACATGAACAGGTTCTTGCCAATTCTCAACGGAAACCCAGAGCGCCAAAAACAAACGATGCACAAAAAAAGGCAAGAGCCGAAAAAGTGATGTACGAGTACTACAAGAAACATAAGAATTCGCTCCCACCAACAATCACAAAGAAGCGAGACTTTGTTGTGAAACTCCTGATGCAAGGGATCGGTGTCGAGGAAGCTTTCTTACAAGCGGCTGCCCAATAATCAAAGATACACAGTGGGAGCGCGCGTTAGATCAAAAGATTCAGGGTCGAATTACAGGGGTTCAGTTGGAGCGCGGGGGCGGAGCGGGGGGGCAGGGCGCGGGCGGCCCGGTGGCCCCGGAAAGTGTTGCACTTCAGATTTGAATCCGCCCGGATTCAAAGGGGGCAGTGTCGGATTAAATGCCAAATTTGAAGTTGGCCCACCGTTTTGCCGTTGCGCTGACACTGCATTGACTTTTCACACCCCGCTAGGTATCGTCCGCAGCACGCTGGCGAGCCAGCCGCGCCGATTTGAGCTCTGCTTGCGGGCGCTTTACAAATTCAGCTAAAACGGGAACTGCCCGGTTCGCGTTTGTTGGCCAACCGGGATTTTTGTTTTCAGGAACACCATGCCAGGACAATCCGTCGGCGTCGTCGAGTCACGACGCGCCCACTTCGACCAAGCGCTGCACCTGCGCAGCGGCGGAGTACTGCCCGCCTACGATCTGGTCTATGAAACCTATGGGACGTTGAACGCGGCCAAATCGAACGCGATTCTCGTCTGCCACGCGCTGTCCGGTCACCATCACGTCGCCGGCCACTACGCCGGCCAGCCGGACAACGTCGGCTGGTGGGACAACATCGTCGGTCCCGGTCGACCGCTCGATACCGACAGATTCTTCGTCGTCGGGGTGAACAATCCTGGCGGCTGTCACGGGTCGACCGGGCCGTCCTCACCCAACCCGGCGACCGGCAAGCCCTGGGGCGCCGACTTCCCGATGGTCGCGGTCATCGACTGGGTGCACGCCCAGGCGCGTCTCGCCGACCTGCTCGGCATCGACAGTTGGGCGGCGATCATGGGCGGCAGTCTCGGGGGCATGCAGGCGCTGCGTTGGAGCGTCACCTACCCGGAGCGGGTGCGCAACGCCATCGTCATCGCCGCCGCGCCCAAGCTGTCGGCGCAGAACATCGCCTTCAACGACGTCGCCCGCCAGGCGATCCTGACCGACCCGGATTTTCATGGCGGCAATTACTACGAGCACAACACGCGGCCGGTGCGCGGGCTGCGCCTGGCGCGCATGCTCGGCCACATCACCTATCTTTCCGACGACCAGATGGGCGAGAAATTCGGCCGCGAATTGCGCAATTCAGCCTTCTCCTTCGGTTTCGGCGTCGAATTCGAGATCGAATCCTACCTGCGCCACCAGGGCGACAAGTTCGCCGGCTATTTCGACGCCAACACCTACCTGCTGATGACCAAGGCGCTCGATTACTTCGACCCGGCGCGCGAGGACAACGGCAACCTGACGGAGACCATGGCGCGCAGCAAGGCCAACTTCCTGTTCGTTTCGTTTTCCACCGACTGGCGCTTCTCGCCGGCGCGCTCGAAGGAGATGGTGGCAGCCCTGCTCGCCAACGGGCGGGACGTTTCGTATGCGGAAATCAGCCTCAATTTCGGCCACGACTCCTTCCTGATGGACGACGCGCACTATCACGGGGTAATCGACGCCTACCTGCGGAACATCAAGCTATGACACATACCCTGGGCCGCGCCGACTTCGACCTCATCACCGCCTGGATCGCACCGGGCGACCGCGTGCTCGACCTCGGCTGCGGCGACGGCACGCTGCTCAAGCACCTGATCGAAACGCGCGGCGTCCATGGCTGGGGTGTCGAGATCGACGATGCCACCGTCCTTGCGGCGATCCAGAACGGCATCAACGTCATCCAGGGCAACCTGGAAAAGGGCCTCGACGAATTCGCCGACCAGGCCGTCGACCATGTCGTGCTGTCGCGCACGCTGCAGACGGTACGCCACACCGAGGGCATCCTGCGCGAGATGCTGCGGGTGGGCCGCGAGGCCGTCATCTCCTTCCCCAACTTCGCCTACTGGAAGAACCTGCGTTCGGTGCTCGAGGGTCGCATGCCGGTTTCCGAAGACCTCCCCTACCAGTGGTACGACTCGCCCAACGTGCGCTTCTTCACGCTGCTCGACTTCGAGGATCTGTGCGACAGGATGGGTCTGGTCATTCGCGAGCGCCACGTCCTCGACGAGGAAGGCAATCTGGTCGAGAACGAGGCCAATTTTCTTGGCAGCCTGGCCGTTTACCGCCTGACACTGAACCGCTGATGCCGGCCTGGCTCGCGGCCCTGCTGACGCGGAAGATGCTGATCTGCGTCTTCACTGGCTTCAGTTCGGGCCTGCCGCTCTACCTGCTGCTCAATCTGCTGCCGGCCTGGCTGCGCAGCGAGGGGGTCGATCTCAAGACGATCGGTTTCTTCGCGCTGATCCAGTTTCCCTATACGTGGAAGTTCCTCTGGTCGCCGCTGCTCGACCGCTACAGCATCCCAGGTTTCGGGCGCCGGCGCGGCTGGATGCTGCTGACGCAGGTCGGGCTGCTGTTCGCCATCGGCTCCCTCGGCGGCCTCGACCCGAAGGAGAACATCTGGCCCATCCTGTGGCTCGCCGCGCTGCTTGCTTTCCTTTCGGGGACGCAGGATATCGCGGTCGACGCCTTCAGAAGGGAGATTCTCAGCGACAACGAACTCGGCCTCGGCAATGCCGTGCATGTGAACGCCTACCGCATCGCCGGCCTGATTCCCGGCTCGCTGTCGCTGATCCTCGCCGATCGCCTGCCGTGGAGCGAAGTGTTCTGGATCACCGGCGCTTTCATGATTCCCGGCATGGCGATGGCCTGGCTGGTCAGCGAGCCGGTGATCAAGGGCGCCCCCAAGACCCTGCGCCAGGCGGTCACCGAACCCTTCCACGAATTCGTCGGCCGCCAGGGCTGGCGCGGCGCCGTCCTGGTGCTCGCCTTCATCTTCCTCTACAAGCTCGGCGACAGCTTGTGTACCGCGCTGGCGACCCCGTTTTACCTCGACATGGGCTTCACCAAGACCGACATCGGATTGATCGCCAAGCACGCGGGGCTGTGGCCGGCGGTGATCGGCGCCCTGCTCGGCGGACTGTGGATGGTCAGGTTGGGGATCAACCGGGCGCTGTGGCTGTTCGGCGTCGTGCAACTGGTGTCGATCTTTGGCTTCGCCTGGCTGGCGGCGCAGGGCCATTACGCCAGCATCGGCGTCGGCGAGCGCCTGGCGCTGGCCTTCGTCATCGGACTCGAAGCGCTCGGTGTCGGGCTGGGCACGGCGGCCTTCGTCGCCTTCATCGCCCGCTCGACGCATCCCGCCTACACGGCGACGCAGATGGCGCTATTCACCAGCCTGGCAGCGGTGCCGCGGACCTTCATCAATGCCTCGGCCGGCTGGCTGGTGGAAATGCTGGGGTGGCCCAGCTTCTTCTGGCTCTGCGCCGTGCTGGCCATCCCGGGAATGCTCCTTCTGCTGAAGGTCGCCCCGTGGCACGCACGGGAAACCGGCCCGGCCTGACCTGATTGCCGCCGGCCGGCGGCAACAACGCCTGTTGCGGTCAACGCGCTCCGAGCAGCGAATTCCGCACCGTCTGCCAGCCACGCCAGACGTAGAACGCACGTTTGCCCCACCGCCAAGTGCGCCGCGGACTGACCACGACGACAACGGCAACGGTCACGCCAACCACCTCCGGGTGCGCCTTCAGCCAGTCCACACCGGCCAGCGCCTTGTCGGCAGTGCCCAGAACACGTTCGAGACTGCCCGAATGACTCGCCAGCGCGGTGCGCTGAAGCGCGATGCGCGCCCGCAACTCTCCTTGGCGCATCGCCAGTTCATCCGCGCGATCGTTCACTGCTTGTCTGTGGCGCGCTGCAACTGCGCCATGTCGTTTTCCAGTTCGGCGAGACTGGCGCGGAACAGCTTGCTTGGCTGGGCAACCTGGCGCCGCAGGGCAGAAGCAAGGAATAGCCCCGTCGCCAGGAAAAGTCCCGCCGCCAACCCGAAGACCAGAATGCGCTGCTCCCAGAAGACGAGAGCGATGAAGGCGACCAGGATGATCAGCCCGACCGCAAGGAGGAACGCCGCCCCGATCGCCTTGGCCCACAGCGACATGAGGCGGAGCTTTTCTTCCTCGACCTCGGTTACGAGGAGTTCCGCACGCGTCTTGCCGATCGCGAGCAACGTCACGATCAGGTTCTTCAGGGAAACGAACAACCTTTCGCGGCTCGCTTCGCCTCGCGATCCGGCGGGCATGGCCTTAACGGCGGCCGATCAGGACACCAAGGGCCAACCCGAGAGCGGCGGCGACGCCGATGGCCTGCCACGGACGCTCATGGACGAAGTCGTCGGTGGCGCGCGCGGCCGCCCTTGTCCTGTCGCGCAGCGCGGCTTCGGCATCGGCCAGCCGTTCCTTGGCGTCGCGCAGACGGATGGCGATCCGCTCGCGCAACTCACCGGCTTTTTCACCGGCAGCACCTGCGGTACTACGCAACAGTTCCTCGGTATCGGACACCACGACCTTCAGATCGGAGACCAGCTTTTCCTTGGAGGAAACACTCATTTCGTCAGACATTTTTTCATCTCCCATTGTGCGGTTATTGACAGCGACAGATTATCCCGTTCGGCGCACGAAAGCAATTCACACTTTCCATGCCATCAAGCTCGCCTGCCAGTTGCCTATCGGTCAGACGCCCAGTAGAATAAGCGAAATCTTATATTATGGAGGTCTGCAATGCCCAGCAAATCCTTTGCCACCATTACCACGGATCTTTCCGCGGCCATGAAGACGCTGCGCAAGGAAATTCCCGACACCATGCAGGGCTTCAGCGCAATGCACAACGGAGCGATGAAAGGCGGCGCGCTCAGCGAACTGGACAAGGAACTGCTGGCACTGGCGATCGGCGTCGTGCAGCACTGCGACGGCTGCATCGGCTTTCACGTCAAGGCGCTGATCCGCCTGGGCGTTACCCGCGAGCAGTTGATGGAAACGCTCGGCGTCTGCGTCTATATGGGAGGCGGACCGGCGCTGATGTACGCCGCCGAAGCCGTGCGTGCCTACGAGGAGTTCACGGCGCAGAAGTAGGCGTCTCCACCAGGAGTCCGGCACCCGGCAGGCTCCTTTTCGGGATAGGGAACCTCATCGCGGAATGGCGTGAAAAGTGTATATATTGTCGTGTAATGTGCATGGCGCGCATCGCGGAAAGAGTAGGATGGTGAGGCCTAGCGAGCGCGGCGTGTATGCGTTTGGCCATGGTTTCAGGGAGACGTTGATGTCGCTTTCGGGTTGCCGGTGCTCGGGTCGTGGCCTACGATCGAATCTCCGGCGCCGCGAAATTTATCAAAGAGTTCGCCTACAGGAAAACTGGTAGGATGAGGAACGCTCTTTGGGCGGCGACACGGCAATGGAACTTCAGGGCGAAATGTCGAGCAAGGCGGCAGCTTTTCTGGAGAACCGACGCGCGCTCGGCAAGGAGATCTGTCCCAATCATTCTGCATTGCTTGAAGAGGTTCACCGATGACCGATCCATCCCAATCCCGTTTCCCCTTCTCCAGTCAGCAAGCCATTCCCGCTCTTGGCCAACAGGCCGTTGATTACTGGATTGACGGCTGGCAACGCACCATCCTGTTCTGGGACGTACTGCGCCAGCGGAGCGACCAGTACTACGCCCAGAAGGCGAAGGAGGTGCCGAACGTACTGAGTTTCGACGCGGAACTGGTGCTGGACGGGCGGACCTTCGAGCGGCCTGCCAATTACCTGCTGGTGCGAGTCAAGCCGCCGCAAGGCGTGGTGATCGATCCGAAGAAGCGCCCGTTCGTCGTGGTCGACCCGCGCGCCGGACACGGACCCGGGATCGGCGGCTTCAAGGCCGACAGCGAACTCGGCATGGCGATGCGCGCCGGCCATCCCTCGTACTTCGTCGGCTTCACGCCGGAGCCGATGCCGGGTCAGACCATCGAAGACATCATGCGCGTCGAGGCCGTGTTTCTGGAGAAGGTCATCGAACTCCACCCGCAAGCCGAGGGCAAGCCCTGCGTGATCGGCAACTGCCAGGCCGGCTGGGCGGTGATGATGGTCGCTGCGACCCGGCCGGAACTGTTCGGGCCGCTCATCATTCCCGGTTCGCCGCTTTCCTACTGGGCCGGGGTCGAGGGTGAGAACCCGATGCGCTACACCGGCGGCCTCGCCGGTGGCAGCTGGATCACCGCGCTCACCAGCGATCTCGGCGGCGGCAAGTTCGCCGGCGCCCATCTGGTTGAAAACTTCGAGAATCTCAATCCCGCCAATACGCTGTGGACCAAGAATTACGACCTGTGGAAGAGGGTTGACACCGAGGGGCAGCGCTTTCTCGAGTTCGAGAAGTGGTGGGGCGGTCACGTCAATCTCAACGCCGAGGAGATGCAGTGGATCGTCGACCAGTTGTTCGTCGGCAACCGGCTGGCCACCGCCGAAATCGTCACCAGCGACGGCGTGCGCATCGACCTGCGCAATATTCGCTCGCCGATCCTCTGCTTCTGCTCCAAGGGCGACAACATCACGCCGCCGCAACAGGCGCTCGGCTGGATCGTCGATCTCTACGGCAAGGACGACGACCTCCGTGCCTGTGGCCAGACCATCGTCTACGCCATCCACGAAAGCATCGGCCATCTCGGCATCTTTGTCGGGGGCGGAGTAGCCAGGAAGGAGCACCAGGAGTTCGAGTCCAACATCGATCTGATCGACGTTCTGCCGCCGGGCCTGTACGAGGCGGTGATGACCCCCAAGGCCGGCGCCGTCAACGCCGATCTGGTCGGCGGCGACTGGATCGTGCGCTTCGAGCCGCGCACCCTGGACGACGTCCGGGCCATCGTTCAGCCCGACCCCGAGAACGAACGCCGCTTCGCCGCCGCGCGGCGGGTGTCCGAGATCAATCTCGGCCTCTATCGCACGCTGTTCCAGCCCTTTGTCCAGGCTCTTGCCAACAACCAGACCGCCGAATGGCTGCCCAAGCTGAATCCTGCCGAACTGCCCTACGAACTATTCTCGGACCGCAACCCGCTGATGCAGCAAATCGCCCTGCTCGCCGAGCAGGTGCGCGAGCAGCGCCGGCCGGCTTCACCCGACAATCCGATGCTCCAGTTGCAGGCCGCGATCTCGGACGGGATCATCGCCGCCCTCGACGGCTATCGCGATTTGCGCGATCACACCATGGAGCAGATTTTTCTCGGTCTCTACAGCTCGCCGGTGTTGCAGGCACTCGTCGGAATACGCGCCTCGGATGAACCCCCGCGCCGGCATCCCGGCATCGAGCCCGAGCGGATCGCCTTCATCCAGCAGCGCATCGCCGAACTCAAGGCACGCCTTGCCGAGGGTGGCTTGCGCGAGGCGGCCATTCGCAGCCTGGTCTACATCGGCATGGCGGGACCGGGGGTGGACGAGCGGGCCTTTGCAATGCTGCGCCATATACGCGCCGAAAATGACGGCCTGACGCTGGCGGAGTTCAAGCAAATGCTGCGCGAGCAGTTCTTTGGCCTGCTGCTCGACCGCGACGGCGCGCTGGCCGCGATTCCGAAGATGTTGCCCGCCGACGCGGCCGCTCGGGCGGAGGCGCTCGGGAAAATCCGTGAGGTCCTGTCCTCCATCGGCGAAGCCAGCGGTGAACGCGCCGAGCGGCTGGCGCGGATTGAAAAACTGTTCGCCGCTGCCGAACCAGGGGCGGCGGGTTCAGGCAAGGCCGGCGCATAGGCATCGATACGAGGAACAAGCGATGGAACGCAAGCACGAGAAATACAAAAGACTGATCACCCGCTGCAAGGCGCTGACGCCGGTCCCGACCGCTGTCGCCCATCCCTGCGACGAGAGCTCGCTCAGGGGTGCGGTCGAAGCGGCTGAACTCGGCATCCTGCGGCCGATCCTGGTCGGGCCACGGGCGAGGATCGAAGCCGTGGCGGCACAGTTCCACCTCGACATATCCGGCTATGAGATCGTCGATGTCCCCCACAGTCACGCGGCTGCCGACATGGCGGTGCAACTGGCGCGCGAAGGCAAGGCCGAGATGCTGATGAAGGGCAGCCTGCATACCGACGAACTGATGAGCGCGGTGGTGCGTAGCGCGACCGGCCTGCGCACCGGACGACGCATCAGCCACGCCTTCATCATGGACGTGCCGAATCTGGACCGGGCGATCTTCGTCACCGACGCTGCGATCAACATCTTTCCGACGCTGGAAGACAAGGTCCACATCGTCCAGAACGCCATCGACCTCGCTCACGCACTGGGCCTCGAACAACCGAAAGTGGCGATCCTCTCCGCCATGGAGACGGTCAACCCTGGTGTGCCCTCGACGGTCGAGGCTGCCGCCCTGTGCAAGATGGCCGACCGCAAGCAGATCACCGGCGGCATCCTGGACGGTCCGCTGGCGCTCGACAACGCGATCGATCTCGCGGCGGCCAAGATCAAGAATATCGACTCGCCGGTGGCGGGGATGGCCGACATCCTGGTGGTGCCGGATCTGGAAGCCGGCAACATGCTGGCCAAGAGCCTGACCTTCATGGCCGACGCCGATGCCGCCGGCATCGTGCTCGGCGCCCGGGTGCCGATCATCCTCACCAGCCGCGCCGATTCGGTGATGACCCGGCTCGCCTCGTGCGCGGTGGCGGCCCTGGTCGCCCAGGCACGGCGGGAGAGCGCCAACAAGGCAGTGACGGCATGAGCGACGCGATTCTCGTCATCAACGCGGGGTCATCCAGCATCAAGTTCTCGTTGTTTCTGGAAAGGGGCGGGGCGCTCGAGCTGTTCCTCGGCGGGCAGATCGAGGGGCTTTACAGCGCCCCCCGGTTCAAGGCGAAAGACGCGGCGGGCACCGTCGTCGGTGCGCGGCAGTGGCCTGACGGTGAGCCTCTTGGCCATGATGGCGGACTCTCTCATCTGGCCGACTTCCTGCGCGAGCACCTTGGCGAGCACCGGCTGGCCGCCGTAGGCCATCGGGTGGTGCATGGCGGTTCGGCCTACGCCGCGCCAGTCCGACTGACTGCCGAGATTGTCCGACAACTGGAGCAATTCATCCCGCTGGCGCCCTTGCACCAGCCGCACAACCTGAAACCGATCCGCCTGTTGCTGGACAACCAGCCGCAATTGCCGCAGGTGGCATGCTTCGACACCGCCTTCCATCGCAACCAGCCGGAGGTGGCCCAGGCCTTCGCCCTGCCGCCGGCGATCACCGACCGTGGCGTGCTCCGCTATGGATTCCACGGACTTTCCTATGAATACATCGCCTCGGTTCTGCCCGAGGTCGACCCGCGCGCGGCGGCGGGACGCAGCGTCGTGCTGCACCTGGGTAACGGCGCCAGCATGTGCGCCATCCACGGTGGCCGGAGCGTCGCCGGCACGATGGGTTTTACCGCCGTCGACGGGCTGCCGATGGGTACCCGCAGTGGCAATCTCGACCCCGGCGTGGTTCTCTATCTCATGGACGAACTGAAGATGGACGCCCGCGCCATCGAAAAGCTGCTCTACCAGCAGTCGGGCCTGCTCGGTGTTTCCGGTGTCTCCAGCGACATGCGCACCCTGCTCGCTTCCGACGAACCACGGGCCAAGTTTGCTGTGGAATTGTTCGTCTACCGCATCGGTCGGGAACTCGGCTCGCTAGCCGCCGCGCTGGGCGGACTCGACGCCCTGGTGTTCACCGCCGGCATCGGCGAGCATGCCGCCGCGATCCGCGAACGGGTCTGCCGCGCCGCCGCCTGGCTCGGGGTGGAACTCGATCCTGCCGCCAACTCGGCCGGTGGTCCGCGCCTGAGCATGGCGGACAGCCGGGTTGCAGCCTGGGTGCTTCCGACCAACGAAGAGCTGATGATTGCCCGCCATACCCGGCGCCTCCTCAACACAGCCTGACAAGGAGCACAATACCATGGCTTTTGATATCCCCAGTCCGCCGCTCAAGGGCAAGAAAGCGCTGGTTGTCGGCATTGCCAACGATAGTTCCATCGCCTATGGCTGCGCCAAGGCGTTTCACGAACTGCAGGCCGACCTGGCGATCACCTACCTCAACGAAAAGTCGAAACAATACGTCGAACCGCTCGCGACGGTGCTCGAGGCGTCGATCTTCATGCCCCTCGACGTCAGCCAACCCGGCCAACTCGAGGCATTGTTCGAGGAAATTGCGCGAAAGTGGGGCCGCCTCGACATCTTGGTTCATTCGATCGCCTTCGCCCCCAAAGAGGATTTGCAGGGTGGGCTGATCAACTGTTCGGCGGAAGGATTTGCCAAGGCGATGGACATTTCGTGCCACTCATTCATCCGCATGGCCAGGCTGGCCGCGCCGCTGATGGATCAGGGCGGGGCCATGTTCGCGATGAGCTACCACGGCGCCAACGAGGTGGCGCCCAACTACAACGTGATGGGGCCGGTGAAGGCGGCGCTGGAATCCGCCTGCCGCTATCTGGCCTACGAACTCGGACCGCAGGGCATCCGGGTCCACCCCATCTCGCCGGGGCCGCTCAAGACACGGGCCGCCTCCGGGCTCAAGGACTTCGACCTGCTGCTCAACGAGGCGGCGCAGCGAGCGCCGCTCGGGGAACTGGTCGACATCATGGACGTCGGTTTTACCTGCGCCTTCCTTGCCACGCCCTACGCCCGCCGCCTGACCGGCAGCACGGTGTATGTCGATGGCGGTGTGAATATAATGGCCTGAGGAAACCCGGCGGACGGGGCAGGGATGCAGCCGCTGGATCAGGCCTGGGCGACGGTTTCCAGCAATTGCTGCAGTTCGCCGGACTGGTACATCTCCTTCATGATGTCGCAGCCGCCGATGAATTCGCCGTTGATGTAGAGCTGCGGAATCGTCGGCCAGTTGGCGTACTCCTTGATGCCGTTGCGGATTTCCTCGTCGGCCAGCACGTTGACCGTGACGAGGTCGCTGACCCCGCAGGCTTTGAGGATCTGCACCGAAGTTGCCGAAAAGCCGCACTGCGGAAAACGCGCATCGCCTTTCATGTAGAGGACGACCGGGTTGTTGGTGACGGTTGAGTGGATGCGTTGCTGAACGTCGGACATGATTGCTCCAGATTGAAAGAAAGCCAAGCTGACCCGGTCGCTGCCGGCCAGGTCGGGAAAGGTTGCGGGACTTTGGAACCCTGTAGCGGTCAATAAGTTCCGGCTCACCGCACCCTGGTCGTGGGCGTGCTCGAAGAGCAGCCAACCGCCAGGTTTCAGATGATTGGACGCGCCGGCGACGATGCGGCGGATGCAGGCCAGCCCGTCGGCGCCGGCGGTCAGCGCCAACTGGGGCTCGAACGGCAGGCCGTCGCGCGTCAGATGCGGGTCGCCGGCGGCAACGTAAGGCGGGTTGGCGACGATCAGGTCGAAAGCTTCCCCGGCCACCGGTGCGAACCAGTCGCCTTCACGAAAATCGACCGGCGCCCTGAGCCGCCTGGCATTGGCGCACGCGACGGAAATCGCCCCGGCCGCGAGGTCGACCGCGACAACGGCCGCCGCCGGGCATTCCAGCGCCAGCGTGATGGCGACGATGCCCGAGCCGGTGCCGAGGTCGAGCACCCGCGGCGCCGCCAGGCCGAGCAGTCTCTCGAGAGCGAGAGCGATCAGGACTTCGGTTTCCGGGCGCGGAATCAACACCGCCGGCGATACCTCGAAGACGCGGCCACGGAATTGGGCCTCGCCGACCAGATAGGCCAGGGGTTCGCCGCTTGCCCGGCGCTCGACCCAGGCCATGAACTGCTGGCTGTCCGTTGTGGAGACTGGCGTTTCCGGCCGAGCCAGCAGGTCGTTGTGCGAGCAGCCGGTGGCATGTTGCAGTAGCAGGCGGGCATCGAGCCGGTCGATTGTCCGCCTTGCTGCGGTCAACGCCTCGAAAAGTGTCATTTTCAGTTTTGCTCGCCGAGTTCCGCCAGCAGGTCGGCCTGATGCTCGGCGGCCAGCGCATCGAGGAGTTCGTCCATGTCGCCTTCGATGATCGTGGCGATCTTGTAGAGCGTCAGGTTGATGCGGTGGTCGGTGATCCGGCCCTGCGGGAAGTTGTAGGTGCGGATGCGCTCGGAACGGTCGCCCGAGCCGATCAGGCGCTTGCGCGTACTGGCGATGTGGCTCTGCTGGGCGCGCACCTGAATGTCCCTGATGCGCGCGGCCAGAACGCGCAGCGCGGACGCCCGGTTGGCGTGCTGCGAACGGCCGTCCTGGCATTCGGCGACGATGCCGGTCGGGAGGTGCGTGATGCGTACCGCCGAATCGGTCTTGTTGATGTGCTGACCGCCGGCTCCCGAGGCGCGGAAGGTGTCGATGCGCAAGTCGGCCGGGTTGAGGGCGACCTCGTCGACCTCGTCGGCTTCCGGCATGACCGCCACGGTGCACGCCGAGGTATGGATGCGGCCCTGGGTTTCGGTTTCGGGGACGCGCTGCACGCGATGGGCGCCGGATTCGAATTTCAGGCGCGAATAGGCGCCGGTGCCGACGATGCGGCAGATGATTTCGCGATAGCCGCCGAGATCCGATTCGCTGGCCGAGATGACCTCGACCTGCCAGCGCTGGCGCTCGGCATAGCGCGAATACATGCGGAAGAGGTCGCCGGCGAACAGCGCCGATTCGTCGCCACCAGTGCCGGCGCGGATTTCGAGAATGACGCTGCGCTCGTCGTCGGGGTCGCACGGCAGCAGCAGCGTCTGCAGCCCGAGTTCCAGCGCCGGCAGGCGCGCTGTGGCGGCGGCGATTTCCTCGTCGGCGAACTCGCGCATTTCGGGGTCGGCGCGCATCGCCTCGGCTTCGGCGATGTCGTTTTCGGCCTGGCGGAAGGTGTTGAACTGGACGATGAGCGGCTCCAGCTCGGCGCGCTCGCGGGCAAGCCGGCGGAACTGGTCCATGTCGTTGGCCGTGTCCGGGGCCGACAGCATGCGGTCGATCTCGTCGAGGCGGTCGACCAGCAGGTCAAGTTTCTGGCGGATCGAGGGTTTCATGATGGCTGTTTGCGAGGGCGCCAGGGGTGGGTGCTACTCGCCGGAATGGAGGTGAAAGAGACGCTCGGTCAAGATCTGGAGGTTGGCGCGATCGGCGCCTTCGGCGAAACTGAGCGTCTGCGTCGGGGCATGCAGGAACTTGTTGATGAGCCGCTGCGACAGTTGCTCGATTACCTTTTCCGGCGCTTCGCCGCGGGCCAGCAACTTCAGCGCATGTTCGATCTCGTGGCGGCGCATGCGCTCGGCGGAATCGCGCAGCGAGCGGATCACTGGTACCGTGTCGCGCGCCTCCAGCCAGCCGAGGAAATCCTGCACGCGGTTGGCGATGATCGTCTCGGCCTCGACTACGGCCGCCTGCCGCGACTCAAGGCCGCTCTCGACGACGTTGGCCAGATCGTCGACGGTATAGAGGAAGACATCGTCGAGTTCGCCGACCTCTTCCTCGATGTCACGCGGCACGGCGAGGTCGACCATGAACATCGGCCGGTGCCGGCGTGCCTTGACCGCCCGTTCGACCATGCCGAGGCCGATGATCGGCAGGGGGGAGGCGGTGCAGGAGACGACGATGTCGTGCTGCGCGATGTGCTCGCCCAGTTCGTCGAGGCGGATAGCCATGCCGTTGAAGCGCTCGGCCAGCGCCCGGCCGCGCTCGACGGTGCGGTTGGCGATGGTGACCAGTTTCGGCTGTTTGGCGCAGAAGTGAGTGGCGCACAGTTCGATCATTTCGCCGGCACCGATGAACAGGATGCGCTGCGTGGCCAGCGATTCGAAAATGCGCTCGGCGAGATGAACACCGGCGGCCGCCATCGAGACGATGTTGGCGCCGATCGCTGTCGTGCTGCGTACTTCCTTGGCCACCGAAAAGGAACGCTGGAACAGCTTGTGCAGTTGCGTGCCGAGCGTGCCGCTCTCTTCGGCAATGCGCACCGCTTCCTTCATCTGGCCGAGGATCTGCGGCTCGCCGATGACCATCGAATCGAGTCCGCTGGCGACCCGGAAGGCATGGCGAACCGCTTCCGGCTGATCGTGCAGGTAGAGGTAGGGCGCGATTTCGTTGCGCTCCACCTGATGGTACGCCGTCAGCCAGTCGATCACGGCTTCGGGGGCTTCGGCTGCGCAATAAAGTTCGGTGCGGTTGCAGGTCGACAGGATTGCCGCTTCCCTGACCCGCCCGCCGTGCGTCAGGTCGGCCAGCGCCTGATGCAGCTTCTCGGAATGGAACGCCACGCGCTCGCGAATGGCGAGCGGCGCGGAGTGATGGTTGATGCCAAGGGTAAAGATCACCGGGGGGGCTGGGACGCACGAAACGGGGGCCGATTATAGCATCCGGCTCCGGCTGCCTTCCTTGCCCCGGATCAGAACAGAAATGCCTGCTTTTCCCGAGTTGACCGCGACAGACCGGGTTTTTCGAAGACCTTGATTTGCCGCGGGCGGAACCATACCGCCTGCCCGGCTATCAGTTGCAGCGCTTCGTGCCGCTCGCGCGACAACTCGACCTCGACGATCTCGCTTTCGTGCTGCAGTTCGACACGAACCACCGGTCCGATCGGATGCACGTGTTGCACGGTCGCCTGCAGCCCGCCCTCCAGCGGCTGATGGGCGATATCGATGTCGTGCGGACGGACGAAGGCGGTCGTCTTCTCGGTCGATTCGCTGCGCGCGACCTCGGCGTAGCCACCCTGCACCCGGCTGTGGAAAACATTCACATTTCCGAGGAACTGATAGACGAAGGGTGAAGCCGGGCTCGAATAGACCTCGTCGGGCGAGCCGATCTGCTCGACCCGGCCGTGATTCATGACGACGACGCGGTCGGCAACTTCCAGCGCCTCTTCCTGGTCGTGGGTGACGAAGACGCTGGAGATGTGCATTTCGTCGTGCAGGCGGCGCAGCCAGCGGCGCAGTTCCTTGCGCACCTTGGTGTCGAGGGCGCCGAAGGGTTCGTCGAGCAGCAGCACCTTCGGTTCGACGGCCAGGGCGCGGGCCAGCGCGATGCGCTGACGCTGGCCCCCGGAGAGCTGCGACGGATAACGGTCGGCCAGCCAGTCGAGCTGGACGAGGCCGAGCAGTTCCATGACCCGGCGCCTGATCTCCGCATCGCTCGGACGCTCCTTGCGCGATTTGACACGCAGGCCGAACGCGACGTTCTCGAACACCGTCATGTGGCGGAACAGCGCGTAGTGCTGGAAGACGAAACCGACCTGGCGCTCGCGGGCATGCAGGTGGGTCGCCTCGGCGCCGGAAAAAAGAACCTCGCCGCCATCCGCGCTTTCCATGCCGGCGATGATGCGCAGCAGCGTCGTCTTGCCGCAGCCGGAAGGGCCGAGCAGGGCGACCAGTTCGCCGGTCGGGATGTCGAGATTGATGTTGTCGAGCGCGACGAAATTGCCGAAGCGCTTGGAGATATTGCGGATTTCGATACTCATCAGGTTTTCTCCGGTGCCAGCACCGTGTTCAGCATTTCGGTTTCCTTCTTCATCCGCCACTCGACGACGGTCTTGGCAAACAGCGTGACCAGGGCCAGCAGGGCGAGGATGGAGGCCGCGGCGAAGGCGCCGACAGCGTTGTATTCGTTGTAGAGGATCTCGACGTGAAGCGGCAGCGTGTTGGTCTCGCCGCGAATGTGTCCGGAAACCACCGACACGGCGCCGAACTCACCCATCGCCCGGGCGTTCGACAGGATCACGCCGTAGAGCAGGCCCCACTTGATGTTGGGCAGCGTCACCCGCCGGAACATCTGCCAACCCGAGGCGCCGAGCGACACCGCCGCCTCTTCCTCTTCCTTGCCCTGCGCCTGCATCAGCGGGATCAGTTCGCGGGCAATGAAGGGAAAGGTGATGAACAGCGTGGCGAGGATCATGCCGGGGACAGCGAAGATGATCTTGACCTCGTGCGCGTAGAGCCACGGCCCGAACCAGCCCTGGGCGCCGAAGAGCAGGATGAAGACGAGGCCGGCGACCACCGGGCTGACGGCGAAGGGGAGGTCGATCAGCGTGATCAGCAGGCTCTTGCCCGTGAAGTCGAACTTGGCGATGGCCCAGGCCGCGGCGACGCCGAAGACGACGTTGAACGGCAGCACGGCGAGCGCGATGCCGATAGTCAAGCCGATGGCGGAGCGCGTTTCCGGCTCCTTCAGCGCTTCGACGTAGAGCGGCACGCCCTGCGCCAGCGCCTCGACGAAAACAGCGACCAGCGGCAGGCCGAGGAAGAAAAAAAGGAATCCGAGGCCGAGCGTCAGCAGGCCATAGCGGACCCAGCGCGGCTCCTGCGTGGCGCGACTTGATCTCAATTTGCGCCTCCACTCGCCTTGGCGGCCGCGATTTCGAGCGGCTTGCTGTTCCTGTGGCGGTTGGCCGTCCACCATTGCAGCAGATTGACCGCCAGCAGCAGAATGAAGGACAGGGCCAGCATGACCACGGCCAGCGCGGTCGCCCCCAGCACGTCGTACTGTTCGAGCTTGGAGATGATCAGCAGCGGGGTGATTTCGGAAATCAGCGGCAGGTTGCCGGCGATGAAGATCACTGACCCGTATTCG
The DNA here is from genome assembly GCA_016714975.1 of Candidatus Dechloromonas phosphorivorans. Taxonomy (GTDB): domain Bacteria; phylum Pseudomonadota; class Gammaproteobacteria; order Burkholderiales; family Rhodocyclaceae; genus Azonexus; species Azonexus phosphoriphilus. The sequence goes on from JADKBR010000005.1 coordinate 283,083, forward strand.
CCGACAGCGCGGGCGAAGGCCAGCGCGAAGCCGGTCAGCAGGGCCGGGAAGATGGCCGGGAAGATCACTCTCACGAAAGTCTGCCAGCGCGAGGCGCCAAGCGAGGCCGCGGCTTCCTCGACCTCGGTTTCGATATCCTCGATCACTGGCTGCAGCGTGCGGACGACGAAGGGCAGGGTGATGAAGGTCAGCGCGAAGACAATGCCGAGCGGCGTGTAGGCCACCTTGATGCCGAGCGGTTCAATGTATTTGCCCAGCCACCCGTTGCCGGCGTACAGGGTGGCCAGCGTGATGCCGGCGACGGCAGTCGGCAGGGCGAAGGGCAGGTCGACCAGCGCATCGACGAAGCGCTTGCCGGGAAAGGGGTAGCGCACCAGGATCCACGCGACAATCAGGCCAAAAAAGGCGTTGACCGCGGCAGCGAGAAAGGAAGCTCCGAAAGTGACACGAAACGCCGCCAGCGAACGTTCGCCCAGGGCAATGTCCATGATCTGCCCGAATCCGAGCTCGGAGGCTTTCAGGATCATGCCGCCGAGCGGCAACAGGATCAGCAGCGAGAGGTAAACCAGCGAATAACCCAGCGCCAGGCCGAAGCCGGGCAGTACGCGCTGTGACTTTGCGGCCACTTACTTCTGCACGTAGATCTGGTCGAAGGAGCCGCCGTCCTTGAAATGCGTGGCAAATGCCTTGTTCGCACCGCCGAACACATCATCGACGGTGAAGGTCTTCAAGGGCGGGAAGAAATGGGCGTATTTCTTGAGCAAGTCGGCATCGCGCGGCCGCAGGTAGTTCTGCGCGGCGTTCTCCTGTCCGTCCTTTGACCACAGATACTCCAGATAAGCCTGCGCCTGTTTGCGCGTCCCCTTCTTGTCCACCACCTTCTCGACGATGGCGACCGGGAATTCGGTCTGCATGGTCAGGCTCGGATAGACGACCTCGAAATCGCCCTTGCCGAATTCCTTGGCGATCATCTCGGCCTCGGACTCGAAGGTGACCAGCACGTCGCCCATGCGGCGCTGCATGAAGGTCGTCGTCGCATCGCGGCCGCCGGCGGCGAACAGCGGGGCGTTCTTCAGCAACTTGCCGAGGAATTCCAGTGCGGTCTTGTCGCTGCCGCCCGGCTGTTTGAGCGCCCAGGCCCAAGCCGACAGATAGGTGTTGCGGCCGTTGCCGGTATTCTTCGGATGCGGGAGGATGATCTGCCTGCCGGGGGCCGCCAGATCGCTCCAGTCCTTGATGTCCTTCGGGTTGCCCTTGCGCACGATGAAGACCATTGCCGAGGTGTAGGGCGAGGCATTGTTGGGGAATTTTTTCGCCCAATCCTTGGCGACCAGCTCCTTGTCGGCGAGAAATTCGATGTCGTTTGCCTGATTCATGGTTACCACGTCCGCTTCCAGGCCGTCCGCTACGGCGCGCACCTGCTTGGTCGAACCGCCATGTGATTGTTTCAGCTCAATGGTTTCCCCGGTCTTCTGTTTCCAGTACTTCTGGAACATCGGGTTGTAGTCCTTGTAAACGTCGCGGGCCACGTCATAGGAGGCGTTGAGCAAGGTCGCATCGGCCAGCGCGGCGCTCGCAATCAGGCTCAACAGGAGTGCGGAAAGGGTCTTGGGAAATCTCTTCATGGCGTACCTCGCAAGTTATCCCGGCAATTTAGCTGATGCCGTTATAACAACAAAGACAAAAATTGAATTTGATTATTCTTGAATCGAATTTATTGCAAGAGTGCCCGTGTAAAAGTTGACAAACGAAGTCGGGTTTAATAGAGTTGTGACTATCCCAAGGGGGAGTAGCTCCCGACCGGTATGTCGTCATCACGAAGCGCAGGCTTCCGGCATCCGGGCAGCAAGTCAGCGCTGCGAGCAAGACCTTTGCCGTGACGGCGAGGCCCCTTTTTGGCATTCAGTGGCCCTTCGCCCACTCCGGCACGGGCCGTTTGTTTTTTGAATGCGCGAAAGGAGATACTCATGGAAACCATAGGCAACCCGGGGTTGTGGGCCGGATTCGCGGCCATCGTTCTGGTCATGCTGGCCGTCGACCTTTTCCTGGTCGGTGGTGGCAAGGAGCATCGCGTCAGCTTCCGGGAGGCGGCCGTCTGGTCGGTGGTCTGGATCTGCATTACGCTGGGCTTTGCCGGCGGTCTCTGGTGGTATCTCGATGGCAGCGTGGGGCGCGAGATTGCCAATACCAGAGCGCTCGAATTCATCACCGGCTACCTGATCGAAAAGGCGCTGGCGGTCGATAATGTCTTCATCTGGCTGATGCTCTTCAGCTTCTTCGCGGTGCCGGCCGAGTTGCAGAAACGGGTCCTGCTCTACGGCGTGGTCGGTGCGATCGTCATGCGCACGATCATGATCTTCGCCGGCGCCTGGCTGATCACCCAGTTCCACTGGATCCTCTACGTCTTCGGCGCCTTCCTGCTGATCACCGGCGTCAAGATGTACTGGTTCGCCGATGAAAAGCCCGATCTCGAGAACAACAAGGTGGTCAAATGGTTGCGCGGCCACATGAACATCAGCACCGAGTTCGACGGTGAAAAGTTCTTCACCTGGAAGGATGGCGTGCGTTATGCGACGCCGCTGTTCCTGGCGCTGGTGCTGGTCGAGGTGTCCGACCTGATCTTCGCCGTCGACTCGATTCCGGCCATCTTCGCGATCACCACCGACCCGTTCATCGTCCTGACCTCGAACATCTTCGCCATCCTCGGCCTGCGCGCAATGTACTTCCTGCTTGCCGGCGTCGCCGACCGTTTCTCGCTGCTCAAGTACGGTCTGGCGGTCGTGCTGATGTTCATCGGCGTCAAGATGCTGCTGATCGACATTTACAAGATTCCGGTCGGTTTCTCGCTGGCTGTCGTCGCGGTCATCATCGGCGCCTCGGTGTGGGCTTCGCTGCGCAAGGAAGCGCGGGCGCACCGGGGCTGATCGGGGGTTGTCGAGGCGGCTGTAATCGGGCATCGCCGCCTCGGTCGGCGCGACGCCGCGGCGACGAAATCAGACAGTTTTTCCGGGTCGACCGCAAACAAAGCGCCGGGGGAGACCCCGCCAAGCCGCCATCGGCGCAGCGGGATCATGGACAAACCTGCTACTATTTCGCCTTTCGCTGCATTGCACCAAAGGCTTCCTCCCGATGTCGATTCCCGCCGCTGACCGGATGAGTCCGCAAGAACGCCGCGCCGGTGCGTCGCTGGCGGCCATCTTCGGCCTGCGCATGCTGGGACTGTTTCTCATCCTGCCGGTGTTCTCGATTTACGCGAAGACGCTTCCCGGCGGCGAGAACCTCGCACTGGTCGGCTTTGCGCTGGGCGCCTATGGCCTGACCCAGGCAATATTCCAGATTCCCTACGGGATCGCCTCCGATCTCTGGGGGCGCAAGCTGGTTATCGTCATCGGCCTGCTGATCTTCGCCTTCGGCAGTTTCGTCGCCGCCTGGGCCCCGGACATGAACTGGATCATCGCCGGCCGCGTGCTACAGGGGGCCGGTGCGATCTCGGCGGCGGTCACCGCACTGGCTGCCGATCTCACCCGCGATGAGCACCGCACCAAGGTGATGGCGATGATCGGCTCATCGATCGGACTGGTGTTCGCGCTGTCGCTGGTCGGCGCGCCGGTACTCTACGGCTGGATCGGGATGGGCGGGCTGTTCGTCCTGACCGGCGTCCTCGCCCTGCTGGCGATCGTGCTGCTGCTCAAGGTCGTGCCCCCGGCGCCGCCACGCCACGGCCATGACAAGCTGCCTTTGCGCCGGGTGCTCCGCGACCCCGACCTGTTCCGGCTCAATGTCGGCATCTTCGTGCTGCACATGGTGCAGATGGCGATGTTCGTCGTCTTGCCGCACGCGCTGGTCGACCATGGCGGCCTGGCGGCGACCGAACACTGGAAAGTCTATCTGCCCGCGGTGCTGGCGTCGTTCGTCATCATGGTACCGGCGATCATCGCCGCCGAACGCAAGGACCGGATGCCGCCGGTCTTCCGCGGCGCCATCGCGCTGCTGGTCGCCGTCCAGCTCGGTCTGCTGTTCTTCGGTCAGGGCCTGTGGACGCTGGCTCTGTGGTTGCTGCTTTTCTTCGTCGCCTTCAATGTTCTCGAAGCCTCGCTGCCGTCGCTGGTCTCGCGCACCGCGCCGCCCGCCGCCAAGGGGGCGGCGCTGGGCGTCTACAACACGACCCAGGCGATGGGACTTTTCATCGGCGGTGCGGCGGGCGGATATGTCGCACAACATTTCGGCGATAATGCGGTGTTCGCCGCCTGCGCCGGGCTGGTGCTGTTCTGGCTGGCGGTAGCGGGCTCGATGAATTTCCCGCAACGGCGCGTGGCGGCCGTGGCGGCTCAAGATATCTAGGAGAGATGGGGCATGGCATCGGTCAACAAGGCAATCATCATCGGGAATCTTGGCAAGGATCCCGAGGTCCGCTACACCGCAAGCGGCGAGGCGCTGTGCAACATCACCGTCGCCACCAGCGAGACCTGGAAGGACAAGGCTACTGGTGAGAAGAAGGAAGTGACCGAATGGCACCGCATCTCCTTTTTCGGCAAGCTGGCGGAAATTGCCGGGCAATACCTGAAGAAAGGGTCGCAGGTCTATGTCGAGGGAAGCATCCGGACCCGCAAATGGACCGACAAGGAAGGCCAGGAGCGTTACACCACGGAGATTCGCGGTGACGAGATGCGCATGCTCGGCTCGCGTCAGGGGATGGGCGCGCCGGCGTCATCCGGTGGCTTCGACAGTGAGCCGACCGACTATGCGCCGTCACCCGCCAGAAACAAGCCAAAACCGGCCTTCGACGATCTGGGCGACGACATTCCGTTCTAAAGGCCAGGTGGCACTGGGCGGGCAACATCCGAATCCCGGCCTTTCGTCAGCGAGCTGGCGGCGTGGCCGGCCAAGTCATCGGTGCGGTGATCAAGTTACCGCCGATTCAGGGAGAATCGATGAGCAACCTTGACTTGCATACCGGGGATGCGACAGGCAGGCGTTTGCCCGTCCTGGCGCTGGCCGCCTTGGGCGTTGTCTTTGGCAGCGTCGGCACCGCCCCGCTCTTTGCACTCAAGGCCGTCTTTGCCGGAGCGCACCCGATTCCGGTAAGCGAAGCAAACATCCTCGGTAGCCTGTCACTGTTCTTCTGGGCGCTGATCATCGTTGTCTCGTTCAAATACACGATTTTCATCATGCGCGCCGACAACTCTGGCGAGGGCGGCATCATGGCGCTGATCACGCTGGCGCTTCGTGCCCTCCATGGCAAGCCGAAGCAGGCGCGGACGGTCGTGGTCATCGGCATCATCGGCACCGCGCTGTTCTTCGCCTGCGGGATGGTCACGCCCGCGATATCCGTACTCTCTGCCGTCGAAGGGCTGAAGGTGGCAACTCCAGCCCTTGAACCCGTCGTGATCCCGATTACGCTGGCGGTGTTGTTCATCCTGTTCTACGTTCAGCGCCATGGGACGGCTCTGGTCGACAGGTTCGTCGGGCCAGTGATGCTGCTCTGGATTGTCAGCCTGGCGCTGCTAGGCGTGAACGCTATCGTGGCCCACCCGGGCGTCCTGATGGCATTGAACCCGGCGAGCGCGGTCGGGTTCGTAGTCGATCACCGGTTGCTGGCCCTGGCTGCGCTGGGCTGCGTGGCGCTCGCCGTGGCTGGTGCCGAAGCGCTCTATGCCGGGATGGGACAATTCGGCCGCAAACCTGTCCGCGGCGCGTGGTTCGTCGTCGTGTTGCCGGCACTGGTTCTCAACTATCTTGGCCAGGGCGCGCTGCTGCTGGGCGATGCCGCGGCGGCCAGGAATCCCTTCTTCCTCTTGGCGCCCGGCTGGGCGCTCTTCCCGCTGGTCGGCCTGGCCACCGCGGTTGCTGCGATTGTCTCGCAGACGGTCATTTCCGCTGCCTCGTCGGTGACTCGCCAGGCGATCATGCTCGGCTTCGTTCCGCGCATGGAAGTGCAACGCACTGCTGACATGGGGCAATTCTATCTGCCGGTGGTGAACTGGGGGCTGTTGCTGGTGGTGATGCTTCTCGTGCTCGGCATCAGGAGTTCCGACAACCTCGTTGCTCCTTACGGAATTGTGGCGAGTGGCCAAATGATGATCACGTCGCTGCTCACCGCTGCGATCGTCGCTCGCGGCTGGGGATGGGTCAAGGCCGGCGTGCTGTTTGGCGGCTTCCTGGCGATTGAATTGGCTTTTCTGGTGGCGAACATTTTCAACATTTCCCAAGGCGGCTGGCTGCTGTTGCTCACGGCTGGCGCAATCTTCATTGCGATGGCGACCTGGAAACAGGGTCGTGTGCTGCACTCCGCGCGAATCAGGAGCGAACGCCTCGAGCTCTCAATGTTTCTCGAATCGCTCGCGGCGTCGATGCCGACCCGGGTTGGCGGAACATCGGTGTTCCTGAATGCCGATGTCCGGGCCGTGCCGCATGCGCTGCTGCACAACCTGATGCACAACAAGGTGCTGCACGAGCGGGTGGTTGTCGTTGCTGCCCAGTTCTCCGATGTGCCCTGTGTGCCGGATGGTGGTCGTGTCAAGGTCAGGAAACTGCGCGACAACTTCTGGAGCGTCAGCGTTCTTTTCGGTTTCAAGGATGAGCCGGACATTCCCCGGGCGCTGTCGCTGTGCGCGAATTCCGGGCTGGAGTTCGACGCGCTCGAGACTACCTACTTCATCGGGCGCGAGACGCTGTTTCCCAGGTTCCATTCGGAGATGGCCTTCTGGCGGGAAAGGATATTCGTCGCCATGTACCGAAACGCCGGCTCGCCCACTGCTTTCTTCCGGATTCCCAGCAACCGGGTTGTCGAACTGGGCGCCCAGGTTACGCTTTAGGCGAATGCCCTATCGCTGGCAGTGACGATCGCGGCCCATGTTCTTGGCCGCATAAAGTCCGTCATCGGCACGCTGGATTGCCGTCTCCATGGTGTCACCCCTGAGAACTTCGGTGCTGCCGATGCTGACTGTGTAATGCACCACCGTGCCGTCAGCCAGAATGGCTGGAGTTCCGCGAGTCTGCTCGAGCAGACGGTCGATGACCGGTTGTGCCATTTCCGGACTGGTATCGACCAACACCACGGCGAATTCCTCGCCGCCGATGCGGCCGATAATATCGACGTTGCGCAGGCAACGCCTCAGCGATTGCGCAAAATGCACCAGGACCAGATCACCCGCCGGGTGGCCATGCTGGTCGTTGATCTTCTTGAAGTGATCGAGGTCGAGCATGAGCAGTGTCAGGTCCGGTCCGTGGCGTTGGCTGCGTGCCAGTTCGTGAGAGAAACGCTCCAGAAAGGCGCGCCGGTTGAGAAGGCTTGTCAGGGGGTCGATCGAGGCTAGTACCCGCAGTTCGCCCTCGAGCGAGGTGCGCCGCGCGATCTCCGTTCTGAGGCGGGCGCTTTCCGCCTCGATGAGGCTCTTTTGCGCGCTTGTCTCCTCCTGGTAGCGATGCAGCGTGATTTCAAACCAATAGATGCAGGTCGTGAGCAGGATGTTGACGATCACGAAGCGAATGCCAAAGGCCATCGAGTAGGTGCTGGTGCCTGTCTCCGGGCCGCCCAGAATCATGACGCCGGTCGCGACCGCCAGGCAGAGAGCCGCCCAGACCACTCCTTCCCGCGGCGGCAGGAGCATGACCGCAACCACCGGAAAGGCGAAAAACCACAGGGCGAAGCTGTGCTCCTCCCCGGACAATGCAACCAGGTAGGTTGCCAGCACGGCGAACGCTGCCACGCTGATCCTGATCGCCCAGAAGTGCGTCTGTCCACGGACCAGTGCCAGATAGCAGCCGGAAACGATCACGGCGTTGGCCATGACCAGTCCCACCAGGACCCAGTTGCCAGTACGCAGGGCACCGACACCGAAAGTCAACAGGGTCGGAATTCCGACCACGCAGAAGAGCTTGGCGCGTTCATGCGCCTGCAGTTGTTTGTCGATTGGCTTCGTGCCGTGTGTCGTCATCCAGGGATCACCCTTTCCGCTAGAGGCTGCGGATTTTTTCCAGAAGTGCGGTCGTCGATTTCCGATGGATGAAGGGGATCGAATGGAGCGTTCCACCCCAGCCGATGACTTCGCGAGCGCCGACGATCCTGTCCACCGGCCAGTCACCGCCCTTGACGAGAATGTCCGGGCGGCATTCGATGATGCGCTGCAGCGGTGTGTCCTCGTCGAACCAGGTGACCAGGGACACGCAGCCGAGCGCGGCGATCACCGCCAGACGGTCATCGAGCGTGTTGACCGGCCGCTCGTTGCCCTTGCCCTGGCGCCTGACCGAGGCGTCGCTGTTGAGTGCCACGACCAGGCTGGCCCCGAGTGCAGCGGCTTGCGCCAGATAGGTCACGTGACCGCGATGCACGATGTCGAAACAGCCGTTGGTGAATGCCGACGGGCGCGCCAGGTGGGCGACGCGCGCGGTCAACTGCTCCGGAGAGCAGATTTTCGATTCGAAGTCGGGTGCGGGGTAGGCCACTTAAACCAGGTCGCCGGATGCCAGAGAACAAATGACATTCTAAAGGGTCCTTTGCCGGATTCGGGTTTTTGTCTTACAGCAAGGTCAGACTTGCTTCCGTCGCCACGCTTCGAGAGCTGCCAGGGAATCTTCGAGTGAAGCGAGCAATTCTACCCCCGGAATTTCGGGCAGGCGCCTGACGCCGCCGCCGCCGGCCCACAGTGCCGCTTCGGCTGGCAGTACCATGCGTAACTGCTGCAGCAGTCCGGGAATCTGGCGTTGCGGGAAGGCGACCGAAAACGACAGGGCGACGATGTCGGCGCGGTGAGCGCTGGTGGCGCGGGCGATTTCCAGCAGCGGCATCTGCGTGCCGAGCGGGATGCACTCGGCGCCTTCCAGTGCGAAGAGGGCTTCGGCCATCAGCAGGCCAAGGACGTGCGGTTCGTCCGGCACGCTGGTGAGGATGATGCGCGGGCTGCGCTTGCCGCCGGGCAGGCTGGCGATCGCCTGGCGCAGGACGCGCTTGGTCAATTCGGTGAACAGATGTTCCTCGAAGACCTCTACGCTGCCTTCCTCCCAGGCTGCGCCGACCTGGCGGGTGAGCGGGGCGACAGTATCCTGGACAAACCGCCCCAGCCCCTGGCGGGCCAACCGCTGCTGCATCGCCTGCTGGTAAGCCGCGCCGTCATGCTGCTTGATCAGCGACATCAGCTCTCCGAGTTCGGTGGCTGCGTCGGTTCCGGAGACCGCCCCCGGCGCCACTGGACGCCGCGGGGCCAGCGCGTTCAGTTCCTCGGTGGGCGTGGCAAGCAGTTTTCCGGGCCGGTGTCCGGCATCCATCAGGCGCTTGACCAGCCGCAGGCGTTCGACCTGCTCGGCCGGGTAAATGCGTTCGCCGTGATCGTCGCGAGCGGGGGCGGGAAAGCCGTAGCGGCGCTCCCAGACGCGCAACACGTCCTTGGAAAGACCTGTGTCGCGTTCGACGGCAGCGATGTTAAAGCCCGGAGTATTCATAATTGTCCTGAACAAAAGTTAGACAAAACGTTGACATTTCAGATTTTCACTTCTATAATATCGACAAAGTTGGATATTGTCCACGACAAAATTACGAAAGGTTGGACATGATCAAAGAACTGAAACATTCCATGCTGGTCGCCGGCCTGCTGACGCTGGGTGTCGTGCCGGTGGCGTCCGCTGCGGAATGCCCGCCCTTGCTCAACCACACCTTCCCCGGATTGCAGGATGGCAAGCCCCGGTCGCTTTGCCAATATCAGGGAAGAGTCATCCTGGTGGTCAATACCGCGAGTTTCTGCGGATTCACTTCTCAGTACGAGGGACTGGAAAAACTCTATGCCCGCCTCAAGGACAAGGGGCTGGTCGTACTCGGCTTCCCTTCCAACGACTTTGGCGAGCAGGAACCCGGCAGCGACAAGGAAATTGCCGATTTCTGCCGCCTGACGTACGGGGTGGAATTCCCGATGGTGGCCAAGACGACAGTCAAGGGCGGGGATGCCAACCCCTTCTACGTGAAGCTGGCCGAGCTTACCGGCAGCAAGCCGAAGTGGAATTTCCACAAGTACCTGATCAATCGCGATGCCTCGCAGGTCGTCGCCTACTCCAGCTTCACCAAGCCGGATGACAAGGATCTGCTGACAAAGATCGACGAATTCCTCAAATAGAACGACTGCCCCAAATCCAAGGAGTCACTGCCATGAATGCACCCGATCGTTTTTTCCTGCCTGACGTCCAGTCGGCCGCCGACACCCGCCGTCTGGCCATCCAGAACGTCGGCGTCAAGGGACTGCGCTACCCGCTGCAACTGGAAACCGCCAGTGGCGAGATAATGAATACCGTCGCCAATCTGACCATGACAGTTGGCCTGCCGCCCGAGGTCAAGGGCACCCACATGTCGCGCTTCATCGAGCTTCTCGAAGTTCGGCGCGGCGCGCTGACGCAGGATGGCCTGTTCGCAATGCTCGGGGAAATGCTGCTGCGCCTGGACGCTGCGAGCGGCCGCATCGAACTCACCTTTCCCTACTTCATTCGCAAGACGGCACCGGTGTCGGGTGTCGAAAGCCTGCTCGACTACGACGCGACTTTGATCATCGACAGTCCGGAAGGGCAACATTCCGCGCTGACTCTGCGCGTGACGGCGGCGGTGACCAGCCTCTGCCCCTGCTCGAAGAAGATATCCGACTACGGCGCCCACAATCAGCGCTCGCACATCACGGTGGAAGCGAAACTGCGCTCGTCGATGGCGATCGAGGAACTCGTCCGTCTGGCCGAGGAAGAGGCATCTTGTGAAGTCTTCGGCCTGCTCAAGCGCCCCGACGAAAAGTGGGTGACCGAACGCGCCTACGACAACCCGAAGTTCGTCGAGGATCTGGTGCGCGACATCGCGCTGCGCCTGATGAGCGAGCCGCGCATCGCCCAATGGAAGGTCGCCTCGGAGAACTTCGAGTCGATCCACAACCACTCTGCCTACGCCGAGATCTTCGGCACCAACGAATAAGAGGCCACCATGAAAGACAAGCAGCGCATCGCCGTCGTCGGCGCCGGCATTTCGGGTCTCGCCACCGCCTGGTTGCTCGGCCGCCGGCACGAGGTGACACTGTTCGAGGCTGGCAGTTATCTCGGAGGTCACACCAACACCGTCGACGTCACGCTCGAAGGGAAGACCCACCCGGTCGACACCGGCTTCCTCGTCTTCAACGAGAAGACCTATCCGAACCTGATCGCGCTGTTCGCCCTGCTCGGCGTCGACAGCGTCGAGACCGAAATGTCATTCGCGGTCAGCCTGGAGAACCCCGACATCGAATGGTCGGGCAGCAATCTGGCTACCGTCTTTGGACAGAAGCGCAACTTGGTGCGCCCGCAGTTCTGGACCATGCTTTCCGACATCCTGCGTTTCAACCGCGAAAGTGTCGCTTGGCTGCTCTCGCACCCCGACAACCAGTGCAGCCTTCGTGATTTCCTGAGCGCCGGCCGCTATTCCGCGGCGTTTTCCGAGTGGTATCTGCTGCCGATGGCCGCCGCCATCTGGTCCTGCCCGACCGGGCAGATGCTCGATACGCCGCTCGCCACCTTTGTCCGCTTCTGCCAGAACCACGGTCTCCTGCAGGTTTTCGACCGCCCGCTGTGGCGCACCGTCAAGGGCGGCGGCCGCGAGTACGTGCGCAAGATCGCCGACCAGCTCGACGACATCCGCCTCGCCTGTCCGGTGGGAGCCGTCGCCCGCGAGGACGCCGGACTGCGCGTGACCCACGCCGGCGGCAGCGAGCATTTCGACCAGGTGGTGATGGCCTGCCATAGCGACCAGGCGCTCGCCATTCTCGGCGTCACGGCCAGCGACGCCCAGCGCGAAGTGCTGGCGGCGATCCGCTATCAACCCAACCGCGCTGTTCTGCACACCGACCGCGCCCTGCTGCCGCGTGACGAAAAACTGTGGTCGGCATGGAACTACGCTGCCGGCAGCGGCATGCCAGGCACGCAACCGGTCGCCGTTTCCTATCTGATCAACCGTCTGCAGCCGCTGCCTTTTGCGACGCCGGTCGTCGTTACCCTCAATCCGGCGCGCGAGCCCGATCCGTCCAGGGTCATCGCCGAATTCGACTACGCCCACCCGATCTTCGACGGCCCGGCCATCGCCGCCCAGCAACAGCTTGCCGAGGTGCAGGGTGAGGGCGGTATCTGGCTGGCCGGCGCCTGGGGCAGCTACGGGTTCCACGAAGATGGCCTCAAGTCCGCCCTGCGCGTCGCCAACGCCATGGGCATCCACGCCCCGTGGCAGGGTGAGGTCGCGCCCGCTGACCGCGAACTGGCGAGCGCCTGAGATCGTGATGGCTGCCCGTCCCCGCCTTCTGATCGGCCAGGTCGTGCACCGGCGCTTGCGCCCGGTGGCCCATTCCTTTACCTACCCGGTCTTTTTCGTCCAGTTGCCGGTGGCCGATCTGGCGGCCGGAAATGGCCCTTTCTTCTCGGTCGACCGCAACAACCTGCTCAGTTTTCACCAGAAGGACCACGGGCCGCGCGACGGCTCGCCGCTGTTGCCCTGGATCCAGTCGCTGCTGCGCGGCCACGGCTTGCCCGATGACGGCGAGGTCATCCTGCAGTGCTTCCCGCGGGTGTTCGGCTTCGTCTTCAACCCGGTCAGTTTCTGGTTCTGCCGCAACCGCGACGGCCAGTTGATCGCAGTTTTAGCCGAGGTCAGCAATACCTTCGGCGGTCGCCACACTTATCTGCTGCACAACCCCGATGGCGCACCGCTGCGCGAGGGGCAGACGATCACGGCGGACAAGGCCTTCCACGTTTCGCCGTTCTGCGAGGTCGAGGGCGGCTACCGCTTCCGATTCTTTGTCGAGCGCAAGTGTCCGGTCGTCCGTATCGACTACGACGACGCCGAGGGCGAACTGCTGCTGACCTCGGTTTCGGGCAAATCCACGGCCTGGTCCACCCGCGCCCTGCTCGGCGCCTTCCTGCGCATGCCGCTGCTGACCGCCGGCATTGTCTTCCGCATCCACTGGCAGGCGTTCAAGCTCTGGATCAAGGGCGTGCCTTTTGTCGGTGCCCACCCGTCCCATGAACAGCAACCCCTTCAGGAATCACCAAAATGAACAACACGATGATTCTGCGCGGCGGCGACAGTCCGGCTCGCGATACGCGCCTGGTTCTCACGCTCCTCGAACGGATCACCGGCGGCATGCTCGAAGTTCGCCTGCCCGACGGATCGAGCCGCCTGTTCGGGTCGGGCGAGCACGGCGTCACCCTGCAGGTGCATGATGAAGCGATGTTCGGCCAGGTGCTGGCTCGCGGCGATATCGGGCTGTCCGAAGCCTATCTCGACGGCCACTGGGATTCGCCCGACGTCACCGGATTGCTGACGCTGCTGACCCGGAACCGGCAGGTGTTGAAGAAGGCGGTTTACGGTTCGTGGCGCAACCTGCTCGCAGCGCGCGTGCGCCACTGGCTCAATCGCAACAGCCGGAGCGGCAGCAAACGCAACATCATGGCTCACTACGATCTCGGCAACGACTTCTACCGGCTGTGGCTCGACCCGGGCATGAGCTATTCGAGTGCACTCTACCGCGCCGTCGATGGCGGTGATCTGGAAACCGCACAGCATGCCAAGTACCGCCGCATCCTGCGCCGCCTGCAGGCCGATCCCGGACAAAGCGTTCTGGAAATCGGCTGCGGCTGGGGCGGCTTCGCCGAGATCGCGGTCGGGGATGGTCTGCAGGTCACCGGCCTGACCCTGTCGCCGGCGCAGCTCGAATGGGCGCAGAAGCGGGTGCCCGAGGCTGATCTTAGGCTACAGGATTACCGCGACATCGGCGAACAGTTCGACCACATCGTCTCGATCGAAATGTTCGAGGCGGTCGGCGAGCGCTGGTGGCCAAACTACTTCCAGACGATTGCCCGGGCGCTCAAGCCCGGTGGCCGGGCGGTGGTTCAGAGCATCACCATCCGCGACGACCTGTTCGCCGACTACCGCAAGGGCACCGATTTCATCCAGCAATACGTCTTCCCCGGCGGCATGCTGCCGTCGCGCCCGGCCTTCCGTGCCGCGGCGGCCCGGCAGGGGTTGGCGGTGCGCAGCGAATACGCGTTCGGGGCTGATTACGCGCGGACGCTGGGCGAATGGCGTCATGCCTTCGAGGCCAACTGGCCGCAGATCGCCGCGCTCGGTTTCGACGAGCACTTCCGCCGCCTCTGGCGTCTCTATCTCTGCTACTGCGAGGCAGGTTTCCTCGCCGGGAACATCGATGTCGTCCATTTCGAAATCAGTCATCACTAGGCGCCGCCTGTTGCTCAGCCTCGCCGCGTGGCCGCTGGCGAGTCTCGCGGCGACCGGGCCGGAGACGCTGACCGCCGGTTTCCGGCGCTGGGGCAGCGGAGAGTTCCGCCGCTTCGGCTTCCTGGTTTACGAGGCAACGCTGTGGGCCGGCGGCGACGATCCGCTGCGCCCGCCGCTGGCGCTCAAGCTGACCTACAAGCGGAACATCAGCGGTCGCGACATCGCCGACGCCAGCGTCAAGGAGATCCGCAACCTCGGCGTTGGCGACGAGGCACGGCTCAAGGGGTGGGGCGAACAGATGGCCAGTATTTTTCCCGATGTCCGTCCCGGCGACCACATCCTTGGCGTCCAGCTTCCGGACGAGGCGCGTTTCTTCTTCAACGACCGCAGCATCGGGACAATCGACGATCCGGCCTTCGCCCGGGCCTTCTTCGCCATCTGGCTCGACGCCAAGACCAGCGCGCCCGATCTGCGCGCTGCGCTGCTCAAGCGCCAGGCCTCCTGAGGTGACGACCGCCGTCCGCACCTTCTCATACGGATTGCTCGGTCTGCCGCTGGCCTTCGCGGCGCTGCCCATCTATGTTCATGTGCCACGCTTCTATGCCGAAGTGGCCGGCATGGAACTCGCGCTGCTCGGCGCCATCCTGCTCGGCACGCGGTTGCTCGATGCCGGCATCGACCCGTGGCTGGGCTGGCTCGCCGATCGCGTGCCGCGCCCGACCATGGTCGCGCTGGCCCTGGTGCCCTTCGCCGCCGGCTTCGTCGCCCTGCTCAACCCGCCGGTCGACCATGCGGCGCTATGGCTGGCCGGCTCGCTGGTGCTGACCTACCTCGGCTTCTCGGCCGCCTCGGTCGCCTACCAGGCCTGGGGCGCCGATGTCGGCAGCACTTCCGCCCAGCGCACCCGGTTGACCGCGGCACGCGAGGGCTTCGGACTGGTCGGTGTCGTCCTCGCCGCCGCCCTGCCGGCTTTGCTGGCCAGCGATCTCAGTGAAGGCATCAGGCGCCTCTCGTGGGTCTTGCCGCCGCTGCTGCTGATCGCGGCCGCCACGACGTTCAGCCGGGTCGGCGCCGGGCTGCGGGTGCAGGCGCCGAGTCAACCCCTGCTGCCCAGCCTGCGTCTGGTCATGAGCGACGGGGCCTTCCGCCGCCTGCTCGGCGTCTTCGTCGCCAACGGCATCGCCGCTGCTTTGCCGGCGACGCTGTTCCTCTTCTTCGTCGCCGACGTGCTGCAACTGGAAAGGGCGAGCGGCCCGCTGCTCGCGCTGTACTTTGTCTCCGGCGCCGCGTCGCTGCCGCTCTGGGTCACCTTGTCGGCGCGTTTCGGCCGTGTTCATGCCTGGCTGGGGGCGATGGGCGTGTCGATCATCGCCTTCGCCGGCGCCAGCCTTCTCGGCAGCGGCGACGTCTGGCCTTTCGCCGCCATCTGTGTCGCTTCCGGGCTGGCGCTCGGCGCTGATCTTGCCTTGCCCGCCGCCATCGCCGCCGATCTCGGCGAGCGCCAGGGTCAGGCCGGCGCCTGTTTCGGCGTCTGGAACTTCGTTGCCAAGCTCAACCTGGCGCTGGCCGCCGGGCTGGCGCTCCCGCTTCTCGCCTTGCTCGGCTACGTGCCGGGCGGTGACGACGGACTGGCTTCCCTCACGTTCGCCTACGCCCTGTTACCGCTTGCTTTCAAGGCGCTGGCCGGACTGCTGCTCTGGCGCTGGCGCCATTCCCTGGAGATCTGACATGAAATTCCTGCTCGCCGCTGTTTTTACCCTTGGCCTGAGCGCCTGCGCCTCGAAGGGAGTCGAACAGTACCGTGCCGAACAGCCGGCCCTCGACCTCAAGACCTACCTGAACGGCACCCTCGACGCCTGGGGCATGTTCCAGGGACGCTCCGGCGAAGTGCAGAAGCGCTTCCATGTCGTCATCGACGCCAAGTGGACCGGCGATACTGGCGTCCTCGACGAGCATTTTAAATGGTCGGACGGCACCACCTCGCGCCGGGTGTGGACCTTGACGAAGCAGGCGGACGGGACGTTCCGCGGCAAGGCCGACGACGTCGTCGGCGAGGCGATCGGCGAGGTTGCCGGCAATGCGCTGCGCTGGCGCTACGTGCTGGCGCTGCCGGTCGACGACAAGGTCTACAACGTCGATTTCGACGACTGGATGTTCCTGATGGATGACAAGGTGATGCTGAACCGCTCCTACATGAGCAAGTGGGGCTTCAATCTCGGCGAAGTCACCCTGACCTTCGTCAAGCGATGAACCCGAAAATCGTCGACTGGTCCGGCAAGCGCGTCTGGCTGGTCGGCGCGTCCAGCGGGATCGGCGCTGCGCTGGCCGGCGAACTGGCGCGGCGCGGCGCGCGCGTCGCGCTTTCCGCGCGCAGCGTCGACAAGCTGCGTGCGCTGGGCATCGAGGGGGCTATGCTGCTGCCTTGCGATGCCACCGACACGGCCAGCCTCGCGGGCGCGCGCAAGAGCCTGTTCGCGGCCTGGCGCGGCGTCGATCTGGTGATCTATCTGGCCGGCGATTACGTGCCGATGCGCGCCGGGGACTTCGACCTGGCGGTCGCCGAGAAGGTCGTCACCGTCAATTTCAACGGCGCCATGCGCCTCGCCGCGACGGTACTGCCCGACCTGCAGGCCGGTGGAGGCATCGTCTTCGTCGCCAGTGTCGCCGGCTACCGCGGCCTGCCCAAGGCACTCGCCTACGGGCCGGGCAAGGCGGCGCTGATCCACTTCGCGGAATGTCTGCATCTCGATCTCGCACCGCAGGGGGTCGGCGTCTGGGTCGTCAACCCCGGCTTCGTTGCGACACCGCTCACAGCGAAGAATGATTTCGCCATGCCCGCCCTGCTGACCCCCGAGCAGGCGGCGCTTGCCACGGTCGACGGCCTGAAAACGGGCAAATTCGAGATCCACTATCCGAAGCGTTTCACCCGCGTCATGAAGTTGCTCGCGCTACTGCCCTACGGCCTGTATTTTCCCCTTGTCCGCCGCCTGACCGGAAATTGAGATGAACCTCGATGCCCTGATCGAATTCTTCCACGGACTGTCGCCAGAAAGCGTCGCCCGCTTTCCCGAGTTCTACAGTGCCGATGCGTACTTCAAGGACCCGTTCAACGAGGTGCACGGGGTCGCCGCCGTTCAGCACATTTTTGCCCACATGTTCGAGCAGGTCGCGGAGCCGCGCTTCATCGTCGGCGAAAAAGTGGTCAATGACGGCGGCGCCATGTTGATCTGGACCTTCAACTTCCGGGTAACGCGGTGGGGCAAGGGCGAAATGCAGGTCATCCATGGCGTCTCGCACCTCAAGTTCGACGCCTCCGGCAAGGTCAACTACCACCGCGATTACTGGGACGCGGCCGAGGAGCTCTACATGAAGCTTCCCGTTCTCGGCATGCTGATGCGCGGCCTGCGCCGGGCACTGGCGACGCCGGTTGCCGGCGTCAGCCCCTGATCCGGCGCGTCCACTCGGCCAGCGCCTGCATCTGGCTG
Organism: Candidatus Dechloromonas phosphorivorans; assembly: GCA_016714975.1. Classification (GTDB taxonomy): domain Bacteria; phylum Pseudomonadota; class Gammaproteobacteria; order Burkholderiales; family Rhodocyclaceae; genus Azonexus; species Azonexus phosphoriphilus. Next base: position 300,786 of record JADKBR010000005.1, read on the forward strand.
CCGATCAGGGCGGCGATCTTTTCGTCGGTCAGGTTGCCATCGGCGTCAAAGCCGCCGGCAAAAGCGTTGGAGAAGACTTCCGGTTTGCTCAGCAGGTGCAGGTTGAGGAAGACGCAGACCTGGCGCAGGTGATACTGGGCGCGCGAGGTGCCCATGCCGCCACCGGCGCCCATGATGGCTGCCGGCTTGCCGGAAAGCAACGCGTTGTCGGGTTCGCGCGAAGCCCAGTCGAGGATGTTCTTGAGCGCCGGCGCCAGCGAATAGTTGTATTCCGGGCAGGCGAAGACAAAGGCGTCGGCGGCGGCCATCTGCCCCAGGACGCGGCTCACGGAGGCAGGCCTTTCGGCGATGTCGGCGCTGTAGAAGGGAATGTCGGCGAGGCTGGCGATTTCCAGCGTGACGCCGGCGGGAAGGCGGGTTGCTGCGGCGCGCAGCAGGCCGCCGTTGGCCGATGCGCGACGCAGGCTGCCGGAAATGCCGAGGAAGTTCAGATTGTCCATCGATGATCCTTTCTGGTTGGTGGTTGGGGGAAGCGCGACGAACCGAGCCTCAGGAAAGATGTCCGCCGGCCTTGCGGCGGGCCGCCAGCCGGTTCCAGACCCAGCTTCCGGTGATCTCGTGACCGGTCAGCACGTAATCTAGTTCACTAGGCCGGTAGAGCGTCAGTTCGAGATTTCGGCGGGCGGCCAGCGAGCCCGCGATGAGCAGTTCGTCGCCGGGGGCAAGCGAAAAGTCGTCGGGGGGAAGCGGAATCATCTCGTCTTCGCGGCGAATCAGCAGCGTGACGGCGGGCAGGGGCTGGCTGCGGTCGGTTCCATCGCGCAGGATGTCGCCGAGCGCAATGCGCCGGCCCTGCATCAGCGCACGATAAGCCGCCTGGGCTTCCGTAATGTTCAGCTTCATGCCCCAGATCGCCGGCGTCAGGCCGTCGCACAGCCCTTGCAGGCGACCGCCCAGGGCGCTGCTCCACGCCTCGTCGCGCTCGCGCAGCAGGTTGAGGAAGGCGGCGAGCAGCGGCGTGGTCAGAATCGCGATGCATTCCTGGGCGACGATGTGGCTGGGGACCATCGTGAAATCGGCGTCGTAGGCAGCGAACAGCGGGCCATTGACGTTGTGGTTCTGGCGCGCGACGACGAACAGGCTTGGTTTCAGTTCCGCTGCGGTGACGGCGATCGACAGGTTGTTCACGTCGTTGTCGCTGCCGGCGATGATTCCGGCAGCGCGGTCGATCCCGGCCTGGCGCAAGGTTTCGGCTTCGGTGCCGTAGCCCTTGATCGAGTTTGCCATTTCTTCGGGATTGCACTCCGGGTCGATGATCGTCAAATCAATCCCGGCGGGCCTGAGATGATCGGCGAGGAGGTGTCCGAAGCTACCGTAGCCGCACAGAATCCAGTGTCCGCGTGGTGGGCGGTGAGGTTCCGGTAGCGGGGATTCAGGCAACGCGGTCAGCAGTTCGATCAGGCGAAAGCGCTCCGGCGCCGCGACGGCGAGCGCCAGATCCTCGGCAAAATGCGCGAACGGATTGATGATGTGGTCGGTGCCAAACGACGCCATGTTGGCCGTCACCGCATGCGTTCGCCCGCGTGCAATCACCACGACCGAGGGATTGAGCAGGCGAACGGCGATGGCGATGGCGAGGTTCGCGTCCTCGTCGTTGGTCACCGCCAGCACGGCGCGACACTTGGGGTGCTTGAGTCCGGCCAGCAGAAGGTTGTCCGGCTTGCGCGCGTCGCCCGCCAGCGCCGGGGTATCGGTCTTGAAATCCTGCAGGTCGAGTTCCTGCACGCGCAGCTCGTCGTTCTCGATGACGACGAAGGCATGCCCGATGCGGTCGAGGGTCCTGCAAATCAGGTTGCCGGTTTCGCCGCAGCCGCAGACCAGATAGAAGGGCTCCTTGATCTGGCGGACGCGGCGGCTGAATCGGTTGACGGTCAGCGTGTTCTGGAAGCCCTTGTCCTGCAGCAGCGCGATCAGCGTGACGATCGAATACGACCAGCCGATCACCGTCAGGTAGATGCAGACAGTGACCCACAGCCGTTGCGCATCGGAAAAAGCGGTCGGAATTTCACCGAAGCCGATGGTCGTCGCGGTATAGCTGATGAAATAAAAGGCGTGGAAGAAGCTGAGCGGCGGCGCCACCTTGCCTTCGCCATCGATCCCCGGCACCAGCGTCAGCCCGAAGACAGATATCGCGTAGATGACGATGAGGACGATGATCGGCGCCCGCATGCGCCGCAGGACAAGGAAGAAGGCGCTGTTCACACGCGACTCCGGGTGCCGGCCCCTGGGTTCATGGCGCTAGCGGCGCAGCATCACGGTTTCGATGATGAGAATGATGACCGAGACGATGTTGGCGAACAGCGCGCCGCCGGACAGCGAGACCACGCTCGAGGTCACCGAGGCGGTCATTCCCTCGCCGGTGACATGGACCGCCACCGCCCAGGTGATGGCGGCGGCGATCAACTGGAGGTCGGCGACCAGGCTGGTGGACAGGTGGATGGCGCCGATCTGGGTGCGGTCGCCGAACTTGAGCGCCGTCGCGATCAGACTGACGACCAGCGCAGCCGCCAGTTCGTAGATGTGGTGCAACTCAGGACGGTCGATATCGCCGATGAAGAAGCCGAAATTGAGCGTGGCCGCCAGCACGATGAAGAAGCCGAAGACTACCTTTTCCAGATTCATGGCAGATCCCCCCAGGGCTCGCTGGCTTCAGTGCTTAACGATTCTCGACCGGCGCCGGTTGTGCCGGCTGCGGCTGTGCCGGGGCGGAACTGCCGGTGCCGGGCAGGACGTTCAGGCGACTGATTTCGGCATCACTCTTCACCTCCATGAGACTGACGACCTTGCGGACGCCGTCGGTGGTGCGGGCGATGGTGACGGCAACCTTGGCTTCACGGTCGCTGACGATGCCCATCAGATAGGTGACGCCGGATTCGGTGACGACCTTGACATGGTTTGCCGACAGGTCCTTCTCATCGACCAGTCGGGCTTTCGCCTTCGAGGTGATGTAGCTGTCGTTGCTGCGCACCGAGAACGAGGAAGCGGGCCCGACGGTGGCCTCGTTGAAAACTTCCTTGACACCCGCCACCCTGGCCGCCTGCTCGCCGATGGCGCTCTTGGCTTCCTCGTTCGGCACTTCGCCGGTGATCAACAGGCGCCGGTTGAAGGAGGTGAAATTGAGATGAGAAGCGGCAGCATACTTCTCGGGAACGGCCTGCGCCGCCTTCCATTCATTGGTCTCGTCATCGGTCTGGACGCCCGTCGAACGGCGGTCATGCGCGGACATCGCGCCGACCGTGGCGCCGGTGGCGATGACCGCCGGGACGCACCCCTGGAGCAGGGCGAGCGTTGCGAAAACGGCGGTGCCGGCCAGGGTGAGCTTGAGATTTCTCATTCTTCGACTCCGAGAAGAAGGGCATCGATGCCATCGCACAGGCAATGGATGACGACCAGGTGTGTTTCCTGAATTCGCGCCGTCCGGTCGGCCGGCACGCAGAGATGAATGTCTTCGTCGTTCAGCATTTCGCCGATCTGCCCGCCGCCCTTGCCGGTTAACGCGACGACGCGCATGTCGGCTTCGTGCGCCGCCCTGATTGCCTCGATCACGTTCCCGGAGTTGCCGGAGGTGGAAATGGCCAGCAGCACGTCGCCGGCATGCCCCAGTCCGCGTACCTGGCGGGAAAAGATCTGGTTGAACGAGTAATCGTTGCCGACAGCGGTCAGGATCGACGTGTCGGTGGTCAGCGCGATGGCTGCCAGTTCCTGGCGCTCGGCCTCGAAGCGGCCGATCAGTTCGGCGGCGAAATGCTGCGAGTCGCCAGCCGAGCCACCGTTGCCACAGGCGAGAATCTTGCCACCGCCGAGCAGGCAGTTGGTCATCATCTCGATGGCACCGGCGATCGGGGCGGCCAAGACTTCCACGGCGTCCAGTTTGGTTTGGGCACTGTCCTCGAAATGCTTGGCAACGCGGGCAATCAGATCCATGTTTTGCTGTAGCTTGAAGCCGGCAGATGATCCATTCTACATCACAGTTCGACGAAGACTTCGAACTCGACCCGCCGCCAGGGATTGGCGTGTTCGGTCAGCTTCGCGATGCGCGCCACCAGCTTGTCCCCCTGATCCATCGCCGCCGCGACGACCCTGTTCTCGGCGCGCGGCACGTAGCCGAGCTTGTGGCCACGCCACTCGACGCGGATCGCGTGCTTGTCATGGCGGTTGTCGGGTTCGCGGATCAGGTCGAGAGGGTCGCCAACCTTCATCTGCTGCCACTGCGCGCCGACGGCGTAATACTGGCTGCCGGCCAGCGGCGAACTCTGCACGAGGACGCGGACGCTCTCCGCCTGCGCCGCCGTCAGCCAAAGAGCCAGGCTAATCGTCAGCAGCAAACGCATCGCGGATCCAATCCAGTTGATTGCCGTCGATCAGAACGCAGTCGAAACGGCAATCACATTCCGCCTTGCCCGCCAGATAGTGGCGCGCGGCGAGAATGATGCGCTGGCGCTTGCTCGCCGTGATGCTTGCCGCGGCGCCACCGAAATCGCCGCGACTGCGCTGGCGCACCTCGACGAAGACCAGGGTTCTGCCGTCGCGGCAGATCAGGTCGATCTCGCCGCCGCGCACCCGGAAATTGCGCTCGACGACGCGTTGACCGCAACGTTCGAGATGACGTGCCGCCTGCTCCTCGGCTTCGCGGCCGCGTGTCGTGGTGGTATCGTTGGCCTTTGCCTGCATTCACGTAGAGATGACGGAAGAATCTGCCGCATTGTATGTCGTCCCGACGCCGCTCGGGAACCTCGGCGACCTGACCCGCCGCGCCGGGGAAGTCCTGCGCAGCGTGCCCTGGGTCGCCGCCGAGGACACCCGCCACAGCGCCCCGCTGCTCAAACTGCTCGGCTCGCTGGCGCGCACCCTGCCAGCTCACCAGCACAACGAACTCGCGGCCGCTGCCCGCATCGTCGAGCGACTCAAGGCCGGCGAGGCGGTGGCGCTGATCTCCGACGCCGGAACGCCCGGCATCTCCGACCCCGGCGCCCGCATCGTGGCCGCCGTGCGCGCCGCCGGCTGCAAGGTGATCCCGCTGCCCGGGCCGTGCGCCGCGACCACCGCGCTGTCGGCTTCCGGCCTGACCGACGAGCATTTCCTGTTCTACGGCTTCCTGCCGAACAAGGGCGGGCAGCGCCGCAAGGCAATCGAGGATCTGCGCGGAAATGCCTGCGCGCTGGTTTTCTACGAAGCGCCGCATCGCGTCCTCGAAACCGTCGCCGATCTCGCCGCAGTCCTCGGTGAGCGCACGCTGGTCATCGCCCGCGAGTTGACCAAGCTGTTCGAATCCATCCATTCCGGCCCGTTGACCGCGGCACTCGAATGGCTGAAGGAAGACCCCAACCGCCAGCGCGGCGAATTCGTGCTGATCGTTTCCGGGGCGCCCGCCGATGTCGACGACCATGAAGGCGAGCGCGTCCTCAAGCTCCTGCTGGCCGACGGCCTGCCGGTCAAGCAGGCGGCAAGGCTGGCAGCGGCAATTACCGGCGCTGCGAAGAATGCGTTGTATGAGCGCGCCTTGGCGCTGAAGGAATAGGCCGGCCAGGTTCACGTTCGCCGAAGAGAGGGAATATGCATAGTTGCGACGGTTGCACCGCCTGCTGCAAGACCATGAAGGTTCATGAACTCGACAAGCCGGCGCATGTCTGGTGCCGGCATTGCACGATCGGCGCCGGCTGCGAGATCTACGATACCCGCCCCGAGTCATGCCGCGTCTATGAGTGCGTCTGGCTGAAGACGCAGGCACTGGACAAACCGATTCCCCTCGCGCTGCGGCCGGACCGCTCGAAGGTCGTCATCGGTACGGCCAACCAGGGCGAGGATATTGTGCTCTACGTCAGCCCGGATCGGCCCGATGCCTGGCGCCAGGGAGAGTTCGCCAGGCTGGTCGCCGAATTTCAGGGTAGGGGCGTCGCGGTGCACGTGAGTTGCCGGGACGTGCTGCGCAAGGTCTGACCGGAGGGTCTGATAAAATCGGCAAGACCGTATAGAGAAAGACCATGCAGATCACCCTGACCCGCCCCGACGACTGGCATCTTCACCTGCGCGACGGCGACGCGCTGGTTTCCGTGCTGGCTCACACCGCCCGCCAGTTCGGCCGCGCCATCGTCATGCCCAACCTGAAGCCGCCGGTGACCACCGTCGACCAGGCGGCTGCCTACCGCGACCGCATCATCGCCGCGCTGCCGGCCGGGGCCAGCTTCGAGCCGCTGCTGACGCTCTACCTGACCGACAATACGCCGGCCAGCGAGGTAACGCGGGCTGCTGCCTCGGGCTTCGTCAAGGCGGTGAAACTTTATCCGGCGGGCGCGACGACCAACTCCGACGCCGGACTGACCGACATTGCCAAAGCTTACGATACGCTGGCCGAGATGGAGCGCGTCGGCTTGCCGCTGCTGGTGCATGGCGAGGTGACCGACCCGCAGATCGATCTCTTCGACCGCGAAAAGGCCTTCATCGACACCGTCCTGCTGCCGCTGACGCAACGCTTCCCGAAGCTCAGGGTGGTCATGGAACACATCACGACCAGCGACGCGGCGGATTTCGTCACCCATTCGCCGTCGACCGTGGCAGCCACCATCACCGCCCACCACCTGCTCTACAACCGCAATGCCATCTTCCAGGGCGGCGTGCGGCCGCACTGGTATTGTCTGCCGGTCCTCAAGCGCGAGACGCATCGCCAGGCGCTGGTTGCCGCCGCCATTTCTGGCAACCCGAAGTTTTTCCTCGGCACCGATTCGGCGCCGCACGCAAAGATGACCAAGGAAGCCGCCTGCGGCTGCGCTGGCTGTTACACCGCCTACGCCGCGCTGGAACTGTACGCCGAAGCCTTCGAACAGGCCGGTGCCCTCGACAGGCTGGAAGCGTTCGCCAGCTTCCACGGCGCGGACTGGTACGGCATGCCGCGCAACAGCGGGACGGTGAAGCTGATCAAGGAGGAGTGGACGGTGCCCGCCGCCTACCCATATCTCGGCACCGACTGCATCGTACCGCTCCGGGCGGGTGAAACACTGTCCTGGAAAATGCTCTGAGGAACAACAATATGCGTCTGCGCAATCTGCTCTCTCTGCTGTTGGTCGCGCCTTTTCTTGCAGCCTGCGTCAACGACAGTGCGACGTATGAGATCGACAATACCCGCGAGCACGCACTGTCGCTGATTCGCGAACAGCCCTATTTCTGGGACAGCAAAGTCAACTTGTACCTGGTCGTTTCCCGGCTGCCGGCCTGCATGCGTCGGCACAGCATCGGCCAGGGGACGGAAAAGACGAAAGTCGAGATCTACCAGCTGCCGTCTGGAGTCATCATCGTTCGCGCCGACAGGCACATGTTCGCTACAGAATCCCGGACCTGCGAAGGTTTTTCCAAGCTGGATGCCGAGCCGCCCGACGGCATGGGCAAGCTGAAGGGGACTTTTCGTGTCAGGAAGGGCGAACTGGGTTTCTTCAAGGCCGAAGGCGAGAGTTCTGCGGCCGGGGAGTGAAGCCGCGTTGTCTTTCCCTGATCCGCTGTTCGCGCCGGTTCGCCATTGGCTCGTACAGTTGCCGCCGGGGCCGGATACCATGGCGGTTGCCGCGCTGGCCGAGCGTTTCCCGATTGAGGCGCCGGATGGCAAGCAGATTCGCTTCGTTCCGCCACGGAGGGACGGCCTCGCCTACGAATGCCGAATCCGGGACACGGGCGAGGTCGAGACGCGGCCCGGCAACTGGCACGATTTCTTCAACGTCCTGGTCTGGCTGACGTTTCCGCGGACCAAGCTAGCCATCAGCGCGCGCCACGTGCAGGCGATGAGGCCGGCAGGCGCGGTGCGTGGCAGCGAACGCGATGCGCTGACTCACTTCGACGAGTGCGGAATTGTCGTGCTGTCGAGTCAGCCGGAACTGCTCGACCTGTTGCGCGCTTTCCAGTGGAAACCGCTGTTCGTCGAGCGGCGGACCGAGGTGGTGCGCGCCATGCGTTTTTTCGTTTTCGGCCACGCGACCTACGAGAGCCTGCTGAGTCCCTTCCGCGGGCTGACGGCGAAGGCGATCCTTTACGGTATCGATGAAAGCTGGCTGCGCCTGGCGATGGATGTGCAGCTTGCTGCGGTCGACACCTGGCTGGCGGCAGATTTCGGCAGGGGGCTGTTCGCCCACCCCCGTGACTTCCAGCCCTTGCCGCTGCTCGGCATTCCCGGTGTGACAGCGGACAATGAGGCACCATCGTACTACGACGACACCTGGCATTTCCGGCCCGGGCGACAGCGCACCTGATGCGCGAATCCACAGCGGATGCGGCCAAGGCCACGCCGCCTTCACCGGCACGGCCGGCGACATACCCACAAGGGATACCGTCACCGGCACGGCCGGCGACATAAAAAAGGCTGCCGGTCAGGGCAGCCCTCCGGTCGGTGAAGTCGCCGACTACTTCGCGGCCTTGGCCTTCGGCGCCACAACGACGATCCCGGTGGCCACCACATAGGTGCCTTTGACCTGGTCGCCCTCCTGGATCTGGGCCATGACTGCCGGATCCTTGACCTTGAGCTTGTACATCCGGCCGCTGGCACCGAGAACCGTAATCGTGCTGGCCTTGGCGTCGACCACCTTCACGTCGGCGACGAAGTCGATCTCGCGTCCCTTGACCATGCCGGGCTTCTGTCCGGGCTTTGCGGTCTCGTTGATATCCCGCTCGACCGTTTCGCGCAGGCCGCCGCCTTTCTTCAATTCCATGGTGAGCACTTCCATGTGCTCGGCGATCACGCGGTCACCAACCCTGATCTGCTTGAAGTTCTTGGCTTCCTTGCCGACAACCACGTCGAACACGTTGCCATCCTCCCCCTTGAGCGTTACCGTGCGCGTCTTTTTGTCGATCCCGACAACTTCGGCTTCGGCCTTGACGACGTCACCGGCAACCATTCCCGGGGTGCGGGCTTCAGCAGTAGTGGGCTTCGCGTCCGCGGCATGGGCGGAACCGAAGGCAAGGGTCAGGGCAAGCAGTGTGGCGTTTATTGCAGTCTTCATGAATGAACTCCTGGGGTTGGATGGTGCCTCGCGGCGGAAAAAAACGGAAGCGGCAGGGGTCGCCGTGAAATGCGCGACCCGGAATGGCTATTGGGAGATTGCCGGGGGAACGGCCAGCGCCGGCGCCGAACCTGGCGCCGGCATCTGCTGGAGGATGCAGCGGATGCCAGGTGAGTCCGGGGACGTGTTGTAGGAGGCACTCAGTGCATCGACGTAGTTGTCCCGCGAAATCGTGCCATTGAAGAACCGCGAGGTCAGATCGAGGAAATAGGGACCGGTCCCCGCGTTTCCTGGAGGGTTCAGCAGGCTGTTGATTTCGCGCCCGCCAAGGTCGAGGTTCCAGCACTTGTTCTGTACCTGGTTCAAGAACGCTTCATAGGGGGAGTCGGGGCGCCAGGCATCTGGTGCGCAGGCAGCGATGGTTAACGATAGGGCAAGCGCCAGGAATACCCGTGGAATATGCATGGATTGGAGCCTTGGATTGGAACGGGCCGCAGGCTGATTGTCAGCCCGCGGCCCCGGGTTGCGGAATGACTTAGCGTGCGACGACGCGTGCGTCCTCACCGTTGCCTTCGATGAAGACATTCTGGCCCTGACGCAGGTTGGGATTTGCTTCCTGGGTCACCGAAACCAGAACGCCCTTGTTCGTCCGGACGATGATCTGCTGGCCGGCCACCGGCTGGTCACGCCGCTTTTGCACTTCGTGACCAGCGACCGCACCGCCGACTGCACCGAGGACCATGGCGACATCGCGCCCGGTGCCGGCGCCGATCAGGCTGCCGATACCAAGGCCGGCAAGGCCGCCAACCACGGCGCCGACGCCGCTGGGAGTGCCGCTCCTCAATTCGACTGGGGTGATCTGTTCGATATACCCGGAACGAATCTCCAGCTCGCCTGATTGAGTGCCGGGCGTGGCGCAGGCGGTCAAGGTCAGGGCCAGGGCCAGGGCGGAAACATAGGCTGAGATTTTTTGGAACATGATTTTATCCTCAAGAGGGGTTTTGTGAATTGGCGCAATTGTGCCGGGGAGCACGCACCGAAAAACTACGCGTTCATGATATCAATTTTCATTGGCGGCGAGTCTTGCGGTTCGCGAGTTCAGCGGATATTGCCCAGCGTATCGGCCGAAAAGCAGCCCGATCCGCCCTCCGGACAGATCGTCTGGTAGGTCTTGCGCTGACCGCAGCCGCTGATGCCGACCGTAAACACGCCACGCTGCGGTCCGGAAAAACGCACCGTCTCGATGGCAGGTTGAGCCAGTTCGCGGGACAGCAACGCGGCCTCGGCAGTGGGGCAGTTGAGTTCGAACCGGCCGCGCTCCAATGCGGCATTGATGGCCATCGGCTCCATGCCGTCGAGAACCTGCGCGGGTGGCGTGGCGCAGCCGGCAACGGCAAGGGCGGCAAGCAGGGTTGCGGTGGACAGGACGGAAGTCTTCATGAGCAGATCTCCTTCGCAGGTCGGGAATGCCAGGTGCGCTGATGCCCCGGCTTCACTGATGGTGATGGTTCTTGTGATGATTCTCGAGGGCCAGTTCCGCGGCGGCTTCCTCCTCGATCTCGGCGAGGTCGGCGAGCAGGCCTTCGTCGGAGAGATCCAGCGAAACCGAATGCGACCAGTCGTGATGGACGACCTGTTCGAGCCGTTTCACCACCGCCTCGTCATGGACGACGATCGCCAGTTCGCGCCGGCTGTCGAAACTGCCGGGCGCCAGGTTGATCGATCCGATCAGGGCGCGCGCGCCGTCGGCCAGCATCATCTTGGCGTGCAGTTTCAAGCCCTTGAGCTTGTGCACCTTGGCGCCGAGGTCCTGGAGGATGCGCAGGCCCTCGATCCCCTCGACCAGCTTGCCCTTCTTCAGGGTGTGCGCGGGGCGCCCGAGAATGTGGATCTTGACCCCGCGGGCCGCCGCGCGCACCAGGCGCTCGATGATCACCTCGTCCTGGTAGCGCTCATTCTGCAGGAACAGTGATTCTTTCGCCTGGTCGATGAAATGGGCCACCCGGTTGCGCCCGTTGATGTTGCACCAGATCAGGTGGCAGTCCGGGCCCGGATCGAATTCCTTGCGCTCCCAGTCGGCATCGAAGCAGGCGCTGACCTCGTCCACCTCGTGGCGGTGCGAGGTGACTACCGCGTAGTCGCGCGTCACGGTGAGGTTCTTGGTCTCCCAGTTGAGCGACTGGATGAAGGCGGTCTCGTCGTCGATGACCATCGATTTTTCGTGGGTCAGGTCGATTGCCGGATTGGTGTCGGCAACTTCGACGCCGGCCTCTTCGAGCGCCTTGCGCGTCGCCTCGTTCTCCGGTTCGCCGCCGCGGCGGGCGGGGTTGAGCATGACGCGGACTTTCACGCCGCGCTGGTGGGCTGCAATCACCGCGGCAAGCAGCGACGGGTCGGAAAACAGGAACATCTTGATGCGAATCGACTTGCGGGCGCCGTCGATGGCATCGACAAGCGGCTTGCCCGTGTCATCGGGCATCACGATCAGCGAGCGTGAGGACATGAAACCTCCGTTGATTGTTGTTCGTTCAGGACGATGGAGGGGTTTCCACGGCCTATGCCGCCTTCGCTTCCTTGGGCGGCTTGGCGGGCGCGTGCGCTTCAAATTCGGCCTGCAGGCGCTTGAGCTTGAGCACACCGTAGAAGACCACAAACGTCAAAAGCGCAACCAGAAAGCCGTCGATCGCCTTTTCGGCGGAAAAGTTGGCGCTGCGGTTGGCGATGTAGCCAGCGATGATCGTCGCGAAAATGACGATATTGAGAACCCAGTTGGTCGTTCTCGACACGATGTAGCCGAGCGTCCCGAATCCGGACAACTGATAAAGCATGAACGGCAGGATGGCGACCGCCGGAATGAGTTCAGAGGGGCCAAGACTGAGGTCGACGGCGCCCAACGCCTTGGTGTGCAGCAAGGTGCTGTTCGCCAGCTGGTGGAACAGTGGCGGCAGTGCGCAGAGGAAGGGAACGACCGACAGGAACTCCAGAATCAGTCCACCGGACCACAGGCTGACCTCGGAGGCCGGATCGGCGCCGGCGCCAGATGATTGCGAGGCGATGAACAAGCCGCCGACGACGGCGGTGGCGCATGACAGCAGCAGCAACTCGATGGTGACGCCGAAGGCCGCCGGTTCCCCGGCCTTGATCAGGAGCAGGGCGACGAAACCGGGCGTGAAGAACATGACCCGGACGAGCCGCGTCCACAGCCGCGGATCGCGTTCGGGCGGCAGGAGCGGGAGCGGATGTCCGTCATCGCCAATGGTTGGTCTGCTTTTTGACATTGTCTTTACCCTCACGAAACGAATTTATCGTAATTCTCATGCGTCGCGCTCAGTCGGCTCCCGCATTCTTGTGGAAAGCCCGCGCCCCGAATCCCAACGCTCTCAGCAGGACTTTTCCGAGCACTGTACTGAAGTCAGTCATCGGTATTGTGGAGCTTTCCGATGATGTCGGCAAGGACGGCGGTCGACCAGCCGAACATCAGCATGCCGGTCATCGACTCGAAATTTCCGAACCCGACCCAGCCCCTTGGTAGTTCGATCCCACTGGCACCCATGGTGGTGTAGGAATTGAACGAGTAGTCCATGGCGTGCGACAGGTCCTTGACCAGATCATTCGCATAATAGAAGGCGGCCCAGACGGCCACGCCACCGAAGTGCGTTACAAGCAGTATCGCGACCACGCAGATGATGACCGCCGTGCGCGCAGGCCGGTGCGGGCCGCGCATGACGGGTCGCCCGAAGCGGCGGAAGAAGCGGTGCACCAGTTCGATGCCGGCGCCGTGTAAAACGACGGTCAGGCCCATCGGCAGCAGAGCGGCAACGATCTGCTTGCCGTACTTGAAATCCAGAGCCACGATGGCCTGTTCAGTGATGTTCATGGCCTCCACGGATGTCCCCCTTACCGATGAACTGCCGCATTTTCACGTAAACCCGGTGCCGGCGCCAGAAGGCGCGGGCGACCCGGCCTGGCAGCACATGGCCAGGTCGCGACAATCGGGACCCTGCGTATTGTCTTCCAGAATCCTGATTAGCCACAAAGGGCGGGGGGCCCCGGGGGGGGGGCCGCGGGGGGGGAAGAAGGGGGGCCGCGGGGGGGGGGGGGGGGGGGGGGGGGGGGGGGGGGGGGGGGGGGCGCGGGGGGGGGGGGGGGGGGGGGGGGGGGGGGGGGGGGGGGGGGGGGGGGGGGGGGGGGGGGGGGGGGGGGGGGGGGGGGGGGGGGCCGCGGGGATCGCGGGGCCGGGGGCCGGGGGGGGGGGGGGGGGCGCGGGGCGGGGGGGGGGGGGGGGGGGGGGGGGGGGGGGGGGGGGGGGGGGGGGGGGGGGGGGGGGGGGGGGGGGGGGGGGCCCCCGGGCCGGCGCGGGCCCCCCGGCGCCCGGGGCCCGGGCCCGCCGGGCCGGGCCGGGGGGGGGGGGGGGGGGGGGGGGGGGGACCCGTTTCCCCGGGCCCCGGGGGGGGGGGGGGGGGGGGGGGGGGGGGGGGGGGGGGGGGGGGGGGGGGGGGGGGGGGGGGGGGGGGGGGGCGGGGGGCGGGGCCGGGGGGGGGGGGGGGGGGGGGGGGGGGGGGGGGGGGGGCGGGGGGGGGGGGGGCGGGGCGGGGGGGGGGGGGGGGGGCGGGGGGGGGGGGGGGGGGGGGGGGGGCGGGGGGGGGGGGGGGGGGGGGGGGGGGGGGGGGGGGGGGGGGGGGGGGGGGGGGGGGGGGGGGGGGGGGGGGGGGGGTGGGGGGGGGGGGGGGGGGGGGGGGGGGGGGGGGGGGGGGGGGGGGGGGGGGGGGGGGGGGGGGGGGGGGGGGGGGGGGGGGGGGCCGGGCGGGGGCCGCGGCGGGGGGGCGGGGGGGGCCCCCCCCCCCCCGGGCCCCGGCCCCCCGCCCGCCCCCCCCAGGTCCAGAATTGATCGCTCCGCTTGACAATCCACGACATGGATTCCGCGTTTTCGCCTCCAGTCAGACGCTTTCGGAATGACCCAGCATGGTTCATCTTGTCGGTTTGCGAAAATCATCGTTGCTCGTAGTCGAATGCGAGAAAAATGGTGCGGAAACCAGGCGGCTAGCTGTCGCCGCCCGATTCCTTCGCTGCCGCCACCATGCGCGGCGCGTAGCGTTGCGTCAGGACCGGCCCAAGGATCGCCGTCACCAGCACCATGATGAGCACCGCATTGAGCATGCGGGCATCGAGCAGCGGCTGGCCGGCGGCATTGAACGTCTTGTAGGCCACCAGTGTCGCCGCCAGCGTCGCCGCGACCTGCGGGATCGTCAGCGACCACATCGTCCGGCGCGCTGCCGTGCCGTAGCCGAAGGCACGGCCACAGGATTCCGACGCGATCCATTTGCCGGCAATCAGGGCGCCGATGATGCCGACCGCCAGCAGAAAGTCCTGGCTGATGGTGCGGGTCAGCTCGAACGGGTCGATCATGAAGCCGGTAACGATGAAGAAAATCGGAATGAACAGCGTGTTGCCCATGAACTCCAGCTTGCCTTTGGCCGGCTTGTCCTTCACCGTCGCGTTAACCGCCAGGCCGGCGAGGAAGGTGCCGACGATGCCCGGCAGGTTGATCCACTCGGCCAGCAAGGCCGTTACCGCGAGAATGCCGAACATCAGGATGAAGTAGGTTTCTTCCTCGTCTTCGACCCGCCGCAGCAGGTGTTCACCCGCACGCCCCAGCCCGAACAGCACGAGCGGGACGAAGACGACGATCTCGACCACCTGGAGCGTGATTCCCGACAGCGAAAAGCCGCTGGCGTACAAAGGCACGCAGACGGCGAACACAAGCAGGGACAGGGTGTCGGAAACCATTGTCGCGCCGGTGACGACGACCATGGGTTCGAGGCTCCGCGCGCCCAGTCTGGCGACGATGGTCGAGCCGAGCATCGTGTGCGAGGCGAGCAGCGATCCGACGACGATTGCCGGCAGCAGGTCGTAGCCGAGCCATAGGGTGACCAGCGTTCCCAGCAGCAGGGGAATACTGGTCGTGACCACCCCGAAGCCGAGCGAGCGGAAGATTTTTTGCCGGAACAGCGTCAGGTCGAGTTCCAACCCCGCGAAGAACATCAGCAGCAGCATGCCCACTTCAGAGAAGAATTGCAGGACGGGATGCTGCGGGGGAAAGATGTCGAGCACGTGCGGGCCGAACAGTACGCCGGCCAGCAGCAACCCGACCGCCTCGGGCAGATGGACGCGGCGCGACAGACGCGGAATGATGACGATCAACATCATGCAGAGCGCGAACCTGGCCAATACCGGTAGAACTTCGACTGCCTTGTGCAGGTATTCGAGGAGGGACATGCGGGTTTTTCCTGAAACGACTTACTTGGAGAGCCTCACGTATTTATATCGTATCCGGCACATGCACCAGGAACTCCGGCATGTCCGGGAGCCCGCCGATGAACGTCTCCTTCTTCTGCCCTTTGGCCGAGAAACGTTGCACGCGCTGCTTGAGCTGCTCGGCGACATAAAAATCGCCGTCGGGCCCGATGGCGAATCCCGAAGGCGCTTTCAATCTCCTGTCGATGATGGTGCGTGCCTTGAGCTTGCCCTGTGGTGCTTTGGCGGGGATGTCGAAAGCGAGGATGCTGCCGGTGCCTGCCGCGCCGATGTAGAGGGTGTCACTGTGAAGAATGAGGTGCACCGGCTTGGTGAGTCTGCGCCCCTTGATGCGCGCGACGAGTCGTCCCGTTTTCACTTCAAAAATCTTGACTGCGTCGCCTGCTTCGTCCGCCACGTAGAGATGCCCGCGATGGACGATGATCCCGCGTACCGAGTGCCGGGGTTTGCCGTGCTCGTCCAGTACGACCTTGAGGCCTTGCGGCGCCGGCACGTTCGGTGGCGCGCTGCCGCCGACTTCCGGGAGGCGGCCATGGCTGGAGGCGACGAGGGTACCGAGCAGGAAACATAAATGCGTCCATCGTCGCCGAGTTCGACGTCGAACGGGTGGACCATCGCAGCAACGTCCGTTGTTTTTGCCAGGACATTGGTGAAATGAAAGGTATCGCCGTGGCGCCGGTAGTGGGCGATATGGCTGTCCTTGCGCCAGGCGTTGGCGATATAGAGATTGTCACCGACCAGCGCAAAGCCGCGGGCGATCTTCAACGGGGGCGCATCAGGCGAGTCGTCGAGGAGCAAGGGGTGCTTCTCCCGCGGCGTCCCGTCATCATTGAAGACGCCGATGTTCTCGAGACCGGCACGACCTTCACCCCGATAGCTTAACCACCACACGATAGTTTTCCCCCATCTTTTGAGCCATGGACACCGAGGGTTTGCATTGCAATGCAAGTTACTTCTTGGCAACCCCGCGCAACTCGGCAAAACGCCTGGCGACCAGCAGCGACCACTTGTCGAAGGCCTCCTTTGCATACTGCCAGGCCTGGAACGAACTCATATAGCCGTTCGCCCAGGTCCGGGCCGCGCCGACCGCGTTGCTATTGACGTCAGCGGCGTACTTGCGCCCGATCTCGGTATCCCGGCATTCGGCGATGACCTGACCATTGGCGCCGTCACGGAACTGCATCTCCATGCCGGTTTCACCCAGGTAGGGGGTCGACCCTGCCGGGCGGCCAGTGGCCACCCCAGAGCCCGCTTCGGCGACGAAGCCGTAGGGAATCAGCGTCCCGGCCAGGCTGTCGGTCACCGTCGTCGGCACGAGGTCGGTCAGTGCGACGCGGATCACCACGACGCCCGGCCCGGCCTTGTCGACGACCTGCATCTGCGGCTTCAAGGCCTTGACCAGCGCGGCGTGAAAATAATCGGTCAGCGTCTTGAGATCGCTGGGGTCGATTATCTTGACCTCGCCCTCCTTTTGGCCCTTGGGCGGTGCCAGCGAAACGACGATGCGCGACACCAGAACCTTGTCGAACTGCTTCGGGTCAAGACGCGGGTCGCGCCAGCATTCGATGCCGTCCAGCGCCGCGACGGGCTTCAGGCGGGCGTAATCGCTCAGGAAGCCGCTCCGGGTCAGGCGCGCCGAATCTGTCGCGGTCACGCTGGTGCCGCTGCCCAGCGCGGCGTCGTAGGTCTGGCAACCGGCGAACAGCACCGTGGTGCCGGCAATGAGGCAGATGCCCAGGCCGCGGACGGCGCGGGAAGAAGTCGTTGTCTTGAGATTCATGGTGTTCTGTTCCCCTGGATTGATAGCGAGTAATTCGGTGTTCCGGGCGGATGCCATCATCGGCATGTCGAGGCGTCGTTCACTTCGGGAACATGAACTGCACCTGCGCCCGAATCTGCCAGTTCGGGCCGTTGTCCGGCGTGACCACATTGTAGTACGCCGACAGTTGCGTGTTCACCGGCAGCTTGCCGAGATGGAAGATCTTGCCGACGCCGCCGCCCACCGGCACCGTCCACCGCTGGTTGCTTTCGGCCTTCCAGTTGGCGGTAATGATCGGGGCGCTGGTGATGTAGAAGCCCCCGTCAAAGTTGTAATTGACGAAGGGCTGGATCAAGCCGTTGTTGTACGAGCCGCCCTGCTTGTCGTCGGTCACCGACCAGATGTTGTTGACCAGCACCCCAAAGACCCACGGATTCCCCTTTTCCAGATGCAAGGCCACGACCGATGGGCCGAGGCCCCAGTTGCGGTTGCCGAGGTCGGAATTGCTGTTGGTGGGAATCTGCACCACCGGCCCGGCACCCCAGATGAAGCTGCCGGGCTTGGCCGGTGAGAGGAAGGCGGTGAACACGGTGTCGCCGATGCCGTTGGACCGATCACCATCCGGGAGGGGCTGCGAGATGACCGGCACGATGGTCCGCGTGATGATGTTCCACTCTTCATTCACCGAAATCGGGATCACCGGCTGGATGTTGAGGATATTCTGCGTGCGCTTGTCCGGCCCGACGTTCAGGTTCGTGTTGTTCTGGAACGGCACGCTGATCAGGTTGCCGACCGGGTTCTGGGCGAGCTTGGCCAGTTCCTCGGCGCTCAGTTCGGCGTGGGCCGGGGTGGCGGCGAGCAGTGCTGCGGTCAACGCTGAAAAAGTACCTGTTTTCATATTGGTGGTGAATGTCATTGAACTCGCGCTCCCTAATAAAAAATCCCCAGCCGCTGTGCGGCCGGGAGTTGTACGTTACGGTGCCGGTACCACCTCGTAGTAGACACCGCTTGATCCGAAATACGGCTTGTACCAGGTCGGCCCGCTCTGGTAATAGTTCACGCCATTTACCACCATGCTCTGCGCCCCGGAGGGCAATGCCGCGTATTGGGTGCCGATCGGCACATTGCCCTGGGCAACGTACACCGGTTGCGGGGCGACGTAAGCCGGTTGTGCGACAACGACCGTGGCGGGGCGTGCAGTGCTGGCGATAGCGGCGCCGACCGCCATCCCGGCGACGGCACCGACCGCCGCGCCGCATCCATAGCAACCCGTCGGGTGGTAGGCCGGATGGTAGTAAGCGCCACCGTGATAGTAGGCGCCGCCGTGGTAGCCGCCAGCCGCAACAAATCCGCGGCCGCCGTAGCCACGGCCTGCTGCAACCCAGGCGTTGGCATCGGCCAGGGGAACGAGTACGCCGGCCGTGGCGGCGATGCCGAGGACGAGTGTCTTGATCTGTTTCATCGCATTGCTCCTTTGGCCGCTCATTTGGATTGCTGAAGGATGGGAAGCTTGAAGTCGATCTTCACCGCATCCTTCGGAATGTTGGCGTTGAAGGTCTGGGCTGGGATCGGCGCGCCGAGCTTCCAGTCCGAGAATGTCGCCGTGAAGGTCGGCTGACGTTCGCCGCCCAGATAATGCACGATCATCAGGCGTGGCAGCTTGTCCTTGGTGCCGATCCAGATTTCCCAATCGACCCCGGCACCGGAAAATGCCAAATGATCGGTGTTGACCGCATCAAGGGTCGATTGACCAACCAGCAGCGCACTCGAAAGATCCTGGGTGAGGCGGGCGAAGGGGTCGGTAACGAGCAGGTCGACAAAAGGCGCCAGGGCATCCGAACCTGGATGTTCCTTCTGGATCAACGCCTCAATCGTGCTCGCCGATGTTGGTTGCTGCGTATAGAAGCGCTTCTCGATGCCGATGGCCGTCACCGTCTTGCCATTGAAATAGAGGTTGTGCGGAAAGAGCTCGCCACGGGACTCGACGAACAACTTGTCGGGCCGTTGCATCACCACGCGCGAAGCGCCGAACAGACTGATCTGCTGCCCGGAGGGGGTGGCAAAGGGAATCAGGCTGCGCACCTTGAAGTTCAGGGTTTGCGCTTTGGCCAGCGTATCGCTCATGCCTTTCAGCAGGTTGAGTGCCCGCTCGTCCTTGAACTGCTGCGCAGGTGCAGTCGCCGGCACTTCGGCGGGCTTTTCCTGGGCCACGGCAGCGCCGTTGAAAAGGACAGTGGCGGCGAGCACGGCGCCACCGAACAAATGTGCAAATGGATTTGGCTTTCGTTTTGTCATGTCTATTTTCCAGTTGGTCCGAGGCGGTATTGCCACGGATGTACGCTGCATTCTTGCATTGCGGTCGACGCCGCTAAAGCACGTATTTTCATCTTGATCCTGATTCCCGCTGAATGTTCCGTGACAAGAAATGGTGCAATCGCGGCACCCTCCGGAAGAGAGATTACAACGGACGAGCCGGCCCGATCTGCGGGGCGCGCACCGGCTTGGCCATGCCGAAGAAGATCACGACGCCCTGGCCGCCGCAACGGGTGGACAGTGCTTCGGTGGCGCCGGGGTAGCAACTGTCGATGTCCTGCCAGTTGTTCATGGCCCAGACGTCGCCCGCCGGTCCGACGGCGATGTCGGTCTGCAACTGCAATCCGCCACCGACGTAGCCGCCCGGCGGCGATATCTGGTCGCCGGTCTTGAAGCCGGGCGGGCAGTTCTCGGTGCGCACGCCACAGAGCTGCACGATTGGACTTGACGCCATCGCGAAGTTGCTGACCCACACGTTGTCGTTGCCGTCGACCACCACGGCCCACGGCCCGGGCAGACCGCCACCCTTGAATGGGGAGCCCGGCAACTGCGTGCCGTCCGGGCGCAGCACGGTGACGCTGCCGCTACCACCCTTCTGCTCCGACATGGTCTTGGTCAGGTAGTCGGAGGCCGAGAGCACGCCGCCGGTCTTCAGATGCACCGCCATGTCAACCATATGCGCCAACCCCAGCAAACCGGCGCCGAAGCGGTTGGTCACCCAGACGTTGCCCTGGCTGTCGATGTTCAGGCCGCTGTTGTTGGAGCGCACGTCGAAGCGTTCCGCCTTGGTCGGATCGGCTGCCGGAAAACGGATTACATGGACCGAACTGTCCGAGACCCAGATGCGGTCCTGCTGGTCGATGGCCAGATGGAAGGGTGCAGTGAAGGACTTGCACGGTTCACCACTGTCAGCCTCGCAGACGATCTTGCCGTTCTTCCAGTCGCCCTTGGGAAAATGCAGCAACTGACGCTTGGAAATCCCCAGCGCCCAAACGTCGCCGTTGGGCGCGGTGATGATGCCCTGCATCAGGCCGAGTTTGCCGCCGAAGTTGATGCCTTCGGGCGGGGTCAGCGGCTTGCCGTTCTTGTCGAACACGGTAATGGATTTGCTGCCGTAGCTCGCAAGCCAGACGTTGCCCTTGAGGTCGATGGCGGCGCCGAAGGTGCCGCCCTGCATGCCACCGCCGGCGAAGCCGGTGGTGATCGGCGACAGCGGCTTGCCGTTGGGGTCGAACTTGCTGGCGTTACCCTGCCAGAGCGCGTCGCTCGCCTGCCAGCCGATGGTGAAGTTGTTGCCGACCCATAGGTTGCCTTCGGCGTCGAACATCGCCTTGCCGCCGGCCCGGTAGCCACCGCCGTCGAACTTCAGCGGCAGTACCCAGGCGCTGGGGGCAACCTGCAGGTAGGGCATGTACGGCACCGGGCGCATGGTCTTGCCCTGCGGAATCGGATAGAACTGCTCGAGCAGCGCGAATACCCGCTGCGGCTGATACCACTGCGCCTTGGCGATCGCCTGTGCCGCGCCCAAGGTGTCGGATGGTGTTGCGCCGGCCGGTCCCTTGGCCGCGGCGAACAGGGAACCGCAGGCATCGGCCTTCACCAGCGTCACGCAGCCGGACAGTGCATTGGCCAGCGTGGCGAAGTTGGCCATTGTCGGCGTCTGGCCGCCATTGAGCGGGTCCTGGATCGTGCCGCCCCAGCCACCGGTGGCAAGATCGACGAAACTCGGGACGTTGCCGGCGGCGATCTTCAGTTGCAACGGCTGCGCCTGGATCGTCGTTCCGCTGATGAACTGGTTGTGCGTCCACACCGAGGCGACGGTGGTCATCTCGTTGATCGTGACCTTGGGCGGCGGCTTGTTGCCGAGCACGGTCATCAGGGCGATGGCGGGGTTGTTCCCGGCGGACTTGTTGGAGGTGGGCTGGCCGCCTTGGGCTACGAGATAGAGGCTGGAGTCGGCGGCAGCGGCAGGTGCAGGGATCGTAAAGCGGCCATCGGCGCCGCTGCGTGCCTGGCCCAGTTGCCTGGGTGCGCCGGCACTGGCGGCCCACAGCGTGACAGTCGAATTGGCGATTGGGGCGCTGCCACCAAGTACTTGGCCGTCAAGGCTCGACGCCGACAGCGCCGGCGCTGCGGTTAGCAGACCCGTCGCGGCGAAGGTCAGCAGCGACAGGCGATCCGCGCTGACATGATTGCGTGTGTGCATTTCACGTTTCACTTTCGGCTCTCCTAAAAAAGGAACAAGGCTCGATCGCTGTGGGACCGATTACATCAACATAACCGCGCCATAGCGCGGCGGATGAACCATACGGCTGAGGTCTACTTGATTGCAGGTGCAGCAGCCGGCGCGTCGACAATCTCGATTTTTGCCTTGGCCTTGAGGTCTTCCATTTGCTTCTGCACGTTCTGCTGCTGAAGGTGCTGGGCCAGTTGAGGTTTGACTTCCTCGAAGGGCGGCGCCTCGATGGGCCGGGTATCTTCCAACTGGATCACGTGATAACCAAACTGGGTCTTGATGGGCTTCTGCGTGATCGCACCCTTTTCCAGCTTGCTCACGGCCGAGCCGAATTCCGGCACCATCCTGCTCAGGTCAAACCAGCCCAGTTCGCCACCCCTGACCTTCGAGCCGGCATCTTTCGATTTTTCCATGGCCAGCTTCTCGAACAAGCCCGGGTCCTTTTTCAGTTTGGCGATGATTTCCTTCGCGTCGGCTTCCTTCTCCACCAGGATGTGGCGTGCCTTGTATTCCGTGCCGGTGATCGTTGCCTTGATCTTCTCGTATTCGGCTTTCAGCATGTCGTCGCTGGCCGTACTGTTCTTGATCAAATCCTGAACATAGGCATTCGCCAGAACGGATTGGCGGATCAGATCAATTTGCGCCATGATCTCGGGCGATTTATCCAGGCCCTTCTTGATCGCCTCGTCGGCAGCCAGGGTTTGCATGGCCAGTTTTTCTATGATGCCTTTTCTCGCCTCCGGGCTGTCCGGCTGGCCGGCAGCTAGGCCCTGCTGGACAATCATGTCGACGCGGCTTTTGGCGATGGCGATGCCGTTGACCGTGGCAGCGGCAGGCTCTTTCACCGCAGGCGCAGCGGCCGACTTCGCCTTGTCGTCGGGGTTGCAGGCGCTCAGAACCAGCAGAGAAACAGCGCTGGCCAGAAGGATTCGGGAATTGCTTGAGATCATATTTCAGTAGCGTCCGTTAAATCGCGTCGATATTGACTGTGCAGCCAGTATCGACGCGGGGTTTGAGTGATTCATGGTGTACGTGCAGCGGAAAACCTTTGTCAATATTACTCGAACGAGAAAATCTTCTTCCAGTCGTCCTTCATGCTGATGACCGTCCAGCCCTGCTTTTGCGCCTCGTCGTAGAGCGCCTGCGTAAAGGCGCCGACCTTGGTCGCCGGCAACCCCTGCGCCGGCCCGTAGGCATATTCACGCTTGGCATCGTCGTGCAGCACCAGCATGGACAGGCGCGCGCCGTCGCCGGCCTTGGTGTATTCGAGCATCTGCTGGTCGCCGGTCGAGTTGCCCACCGCCATGGTGGGCCGCCGCCCGATCATCAGGTGAATGCCTTCCGGCTTGCCGGCGTTGTTGTCGTTGAGCATCAGCTTCGGCTCCTTGGTCAGGAAGGGCTTGCCGTCCCTGGCGTAGCCGTATTTTGTTCCGCCGGCGGTGCCGATCACCTGCTCGGGCGGGATGCCATAGACAGCTTCAGAGTACGTACGTACGAAATCCTGGCCACCACCGGTGACGATCCAGGTCTTGTAGCCGCTGGCGCGCAGGTACTTCAGCACTTCCTGCATCGGTAGGTAGGTCAGTTCGGTATAGGGCTTCTTCCAGCGCGGGTCCTTCGCCTCGGCCAGCCACTTCTTTGCTTCGGCGTTGAAGGTGTCGACCGGCATGCCGGTCAGCGTTGCAGCGGCGAGCTTTTCCAGGTCGGGCAGGGTCAGCCTGGCGATGGCCGCACGGTCGCCCTTCAGGATCTCCAGCACTGTCGAGAACGGCGCGACCTTGGCCAGTTCGGGCTTGGCCTTGACCAGCGCCGGCACGCGCTCAAGGATGTACATCACCTGCGAATACATCGGGTGCTCGACCCACAGCGTGCCGTCCTGGTCGAAGGTGGCGATGCGCTCGGCAGGTGGCACGAACTTCGGACTGCCTTGCGTGGTGGTGTCTTTCACAAAGCTGACGATGGCCTGCTTTGCCGGGCCTTCATTCCACGAGGGCAGGGGATCGGTTTGGGCCAAGGCGGGGGCGCCCAGTACGAGGAGCGTGCCCAGCACGAGGCTGCGGGCAAGCGTGAACAACGACATCGGGTTTCTCATGTGGATTCTCCTTCTGCTTGAGAACAAACGGGCGACCCTTTCGAGCCGCCCGCTTGTCAGTTTCACAAACTCCTGACCAGGCTATCCGACTCGCGAAGTCCTAGTCCCCTTTGGCGCGTGTCTTCGCCATTTGATCCTTCACCTGCTGGAGAACCTGGGCCAGGCTGTAGGACGCCGGCGACTGCAGCGCCGGGAACGGCCCGTAGGATTCAAGTTCCTGCAGCCACAGCGCCTGGCCGATAGGAATGATGTTCCAGTCGTAGATGTAAGCGGTCATTGGTCCGGCAAGTGCGCCACCTTGGCCGAGAAGGGTGCTCGGTTGGAAACCGACGGACCCCTCGAAAGGATCCCGCTTGAGGTTGTTGACCAAAGGCCAATGGAAGGTATGGACCCCCATCAGGCCACCGGTGTTGGCCTCGGATGCCATCGCGAAGTAGATCTTCCAGTTCTTGTAGCGCACTGCCGACGGAACAGCGCCTCCGTAGTAGAAGAACGTATCGCGTGCCGAGGTCGCCGACTTGCCGGTCAGATAGTCGAGCTGGTTGACCCCTTGAAGCTTGGTCTTGACGATGCCGGGATACTTGCCCGCCATGATCTGCTTGTTGAGGTCGTTGCCCTTGGCCCCGCCGGCAATCTCGACGAAGGTCGGCATCCAGTCGTACGACGCGAAGATGTCGTTCAGGACGGTGCCCGGCTTGATGTGCCCTGGCCAGCGGATCACCGCCGGCGCGCGCATGCCGCCTTCCCAGGTGGTCAGCTTGCCGCCCTTGAACGGCGTGTTGCCGCCATCGGGGTAGGTGATCACTTCGGCGCCGTTGTCGGTGGTGAAGACGATGATGGTGTTGTCGAGTTCGCCCATCGCCTCCAGCTTCTTCATCACCTCGCCGATGTTGTCGTCCATCTGCTTCATGCCGGCTTCGTTGGCGCCCCAGTCCTTGCCACCCTTGGTGCCGACCATGGCCATGTACTTGTCCGACAGCATGGTGGTGATGTGCATGCGCGCCGGGTTGTACCAGACGAAGAACGGCTTGTTGGTCTTCTTCGGGTCGTTGCGGTCGAGGAAGTCGATGACCTTGGCCGAGATTTCCTCATCCACGGTTTCAGAGCGCTTCAGCGTCAGCGGCCCCTGGTCGCTACAGGTCTGGTTCTTCTCGGTGCCGTCGGAAGACGTGCAGGCGAGCACCGGCCGCGGCGGCGTCATGCAGAGGGTCGTTTTCGGATCGACCGCGCCCGGGACCTCGGCAAGGCCGCGCACCGGCGTGTTCTTGCACGGTGCGACGATGGCTTGTTCAGTCGGGGTCTTGTTGATGTCGGGGAAGCTCACGCCCTGCATCGCGTCCAGGTGGTAGAGGTAACCCCAGAATTCCTGAAAGCCGTGCGCCGTCGGCAACGAAGCCGAATGGTCGCCCAGATGGTTCTTGCCGAACTCGCCGGTGGTGTAGCCGAGGTCGAGCAGGAACCTGGCCAGCGATGGCGTGCCGGGCTGCAGGAAGGACGGGCTGCCAGGCAATTGCGGCGGGATCATGCCGGCGCGCAGCGGTGTCATGCCGGTAAAGAAGGCGGTACGCCCGGCCGTGCAGCTTTGCTCGGCGTAGTAGGTCATGAACTTCGCACCCTCATGCCCGATACGGTCGATGTTGGGGGTTTCGCCGACCATCAGTCCTTGATGGTAAATGCTCGGCTGCATCCAGCCGATGTCGTCGCCCATGATGAACAGGATGTTGGGCTTCTTGCCCGACCCGGCCGCCGGTTCGGCGGATGCCGCAACCGCAGGAGCGGCAGCGGCGGGAACAGCATCCGCCGGGGCAGCAGCCGGAGCCGCAGGGGCCGCCGCAGTGGCGACAGGCGCCGCCGGGGCGGCGGCCGGCTTGGCTTCGTCCTGCTTGCCACAGGCGGAAAGAGCAACCGCGATCAGCGCGGCGACCAGAAGGGGGCTCCTGGTTCCTGGTGCAGTCGAAGCATGCGTCAAGGCCAACAATCCTTGTTTCATGGAGCTTCCCTTTCATGAGTCATGGCAGTAATTTGGCGGCGGTTTTGGAGGTATTGCTCACACCGACACCATCGGTGTGCCGAACATCAAAGCACGGCGACAAAGATAGCACTCGGCATAGATAATTGGAAATAACCAATAGCCCAACTCCTGATAACATAACAGGAATCATGATTACTCAGCGCCGCCTTCAGCACCTTCTGGCTCTCGTCGAGCATGCGCATTTCGGGCGCGCGGCCAATGCGCTCGACATCTCGCAGCCGGCACTCACCAAGAGCATCCAGGCGTTGGAGTCCGAACTGGGTGTGACGCTCATCGACCGCAAACACGGGGCGATCGGGCCAACCGTATTTGGGGATCTGGTCATCCAGCGCAGCAAGCGAATGCTCACCGAGGAAGATGAGCTGCGGCGCGAGATTGCTCTCCTCGCGGGCCTCGATACCGGATCATTGAAGCTCGCGCTCGGCCCTTATCCGAGCGTCACGTCCGGCTATGGAGCGATCGCGCGCCTGCTCGCGCCTCATCCCAAGGTCGGCATCGCGGTGCACGTGGCAGGCTGGCGTGAGGTCGCCAGCCGCGTGCTGGCCCGGACGGTCGATCTCGGCATTGCCGAAATCAGCAGCGTCGAGAATGACGTGCAGTTTGCTACGGAACGCCTGCCCCTTTACCACGGCCGCTTCTTCTGCCGGTCGGGGCATCCGCTGCTTGATGGCAAGCCGGTGACGCTACAACGGTTGCTGGCCTATCCGTGGATCGGCACCAGGCTGCCGGCCCGGATTGCCGGCAGCCTGCCCAGGGCGCTCGGGGCGGCAGGGACGATCGATCCGTCCAATGGCGACTTCGTGCCGGCCGTCGAGATCGACGTCCCGATGCAACTGGGCGTATTGCTGGCTGGTGGTGACGCGCTGACCATCGCTTCGCTGGTGATCATGGAGCGCGAAATGCGGGCGGGCGAGGTCGCCGTGGTCCCGATGACCAGTCCGTCTATCCAGGCGGGTTACGGGTTCATTTACCTGAAGGATCGCTCGCTGGCCCCGGCCGCGCTGGCCTACATGGCGGAGGTGCGGGCCATGGAGGGGGAGTTCGTCGAGCGGGAAGCGGCGCTCGCCGCCGAGTTCGGTCTCCAGTAACGTTTTCGCGAAAGTCGGCAAGCTGCCGCTCGAACCGTTCGCGCCGGTTCCCGAACTCGCCCGTCGCCGTGGCGGCTCCGGCCATCCAGGAGCTGCCAGACCGACTTGGGCGAGGAACAGCCGGGTATCGGCGGACTGCCGAGGCGATTCTCGATTTCGGTGGCGGCGTCAGAAACCGGGGGCGGCCAGGCCCAGGAGATCATGGGCGGGTCGCGACAATCTGGATACTTGCGAGCTGTCGTCCGGAATCGTTCGCCTTGCCTGATAATTCACTACATCAGCGTTTTTCAGGTGCTTTCATGTCCGACATGGATTCCGCGCATTTGCCTCCAGTCACAAGCTTCTGCGATATTCAGGATGGCTGTGTGCGTGTGCAGCCGATCATGCATATCGCCCGGACGATCAGCGAACTGGGCGCCGATCCGGAACGGGTTTTTGCCCAGGCCGGGATACCCGCCGATCTCTTCGCCAATCCGGAGAATACGATCTCGCTGCAGGCGATCGCAGAACTGCTCGAAATCTGCGTGGCAGCGACCGGCTGCGAGCACTTCGGCCTGCTGCTGGGCGCCGGCGCGAGTGCCAATCCGCTTGGATTCCTTGGCGAGATCCTGGAGCAGTGCGCCGACGTCGGGACGGCGATAGCCCATTTCCAGCAGTATTTTCACTTGCACGATCGAGGGGCAATGGCGACCCGGACGGTCGAAGGCAGGGACGCGTCGATCGGTTACGCATTGTTTGATGCGGTGGGTCCTGGCGCCGACCAGATCTTCGATGGCGCCCTCGCCATCGGCATGGGGCTGATGCGCCGGTTGTGCGGCCCGAATTGGAGGCCGACGGCTGTCCTTCTGCCGCGCCCCCAGCCGCGCGATGTGCGCCCGTACGAGGAGGTCTTTGCCTGTATGCCGGAATTTGCCGCCGAGCGGGCCGCGCTGATCTTTCCCGCCGGTAATCTCCGGCGGCGGATTGCCGGCGCCGATCGCGAAAGGTATTCCTTGCTCGCGGAGCGGCTGAAGACGGTCACCAGGCAGAACGATCTGGATTTCGCCGACCAGGTACGCCGGGTCGTCCGCGGTCTGGTGGCGGTTCGCCGCTGCTCGCTCGATGAGGTCGCCGCCCTGTTCTCGATGAACCGCCGGCGCATCAATCGCAAGCTTGAGCGTGAGGGAACGACTTTCCATCAGATATCGCAGGAGGCGCTGTGCGCCCAGGCCGAGCGACTGATGCGCGAAACCGACATGGCGCTGGGCGAGATTTCCGCCGCGCTCGACTATGCCGAGGCCGGCGTATTCACGCGCGCCTTTCGCGGCTGGCGTGGCATGACGCCCAGCGAGTGGCGCCGGATGCATGCGCCAAATCGGGGTTCCAGGGGCAGTTGACCGCAACGTTCGGGTGACGATCGGGCCAACGGCGACGGGTGACCTGAAGTTTTCCGCGACGCGGTCGCCGGTCCGCTTCAGGCAGCCTGCTCGATGCGCTGCGCCTGCCTGGCGATGCCCATGCGGTTGACGCCGCTGACCAGCGCCTTGATCGACGCGGTGACGATGTTGCCGTCGATGCCGACGCCGTAGAAATCGCCATTGCCGCTGCCGGCAATCTCCATGAAGGCGCAGGCCTGGGCATTGCCATCATCGCTGCTCGGCACCATCGAGCGCTCTTCGTAGCCGCGGACCTGGACCCTGATTCCGGCACTCTGGAAGGCGTGGACCGCAGCGTTGATCGGGCCGTTGCCTTCGCCGGTCAGGATGTGCGGCGTCCCCTCGATATCGACACTGAGGCGGATGCCCTGGACGCTGCCGTGCTCGTAGAGGTGGTGCTCGCGGTAACGGATCGGGGCAACGGGCTCGAGGTAGGTCTGCGCGAACAGATCCCAGATGTCGTCAGCGCTCACTTCGCCGCCAAGCTGCTCGGCATGGCGCTGGACGACGCCGGAGAATTCGACCTGAAGGCGGCGCGGCATGACGATGCCGTTCTCGGTTTCCATGAGGTAGGCGATGCCGCCCTTGCCCGACTGGCTGTTGACGCGGATCACCGAGTCGTAACTGCGCCCGACATCGGCGGGATCGATCGGGAGGTAGGGCACTGACCATGTCTCTTCCGCCTCTTGAGCGGAGAACCCCTTCTTGATGGCATCCTGGTGGGAGCCGGAGAAGGCCGTGAAAACGAGATCCCCGACGTACGGGTGGCGCGGATGGATCGGGAGCTGGGTGCAGTGTTCGAAAGTGCGGGCGACGGCGTTGATGTCGGAGAAATCGAGGCCGGGATGGACGCCCTGCGTGTACATGTTGAGCGCAACGGTGACGAGGTCGACGTTGCCGGTGCGCTCGCCGTTGCCGAAGAGACAGCCCTCGACGCGTTCGGCGCCGGCCATGAGGCCGAGTTCGGCGGCAGCGACGGCGGTGCCGCGGTCGTTGTGCGGGTGGAGGCTGATGATGACGCTGTCGCGGCGGGCGAGATTGCGGTGCATCCATTCAATCTGGTCGGCGTAGATGTTCGGTGTGGCGATCTCGACCGTGGTCGGCAAGTTGAGGATGACCTTGCGCTGCGGCGTCGCTCCCCAGGCGGCGGTGACCGCGTCGCAGACCTCGAGGGCGAAATCGAGCTCGGTCGCGGTGAACAGTTCCGGGCTGTATTCGAGGGTGATCTCGGTTTCCGGCATCTCTGCGGCAAGCTCCCTGATGAGCCTGACGGCGTCGACCGCCATGTTCACGACCTCGGCCTTGGTCATGCCGAAAACGTTGTCGCGGAACGTCTTCGAGGTTGCGTTATAGACGTGGACGATGGCCGTCCGCGCGCCCCTGATCGATTCCATCGTCCGCCGGATGAGATGTTCGCGCGCCTGGGTGAGCACCTCGATGGTGACGTCGGCCGGGATGTGACCGCCTTCGATGAGGCCGCGCACGAAGTCGAACTCGGTCTGCGAGGCCGAGGGGAAGGCGACCTCGATTTCCTTGAAGCCGATGGCGCAGAGCGTCCTGAACATGCGCATCTTTTTTTCGCCGTTCATCGGTTCGAACAGAGCCTGATTGCCGTCGCGCAGATCGGTGCTCATCCAGATTGGCGGCTGCGCGATGACGCGGTTCGGCCAGTTGCGGTCGACGAGTCTTATGGGGGCAAAAGCTTGATACTTGGTGCTGGGGGTGTGCAACATGGGGCGCTCCTTGAATTCGTCTTGATGGAAGGAATTCTAAGGAAAAGGCGCCGGCAGGTGCTTGCGTTGTTAAGCCAATTGTTGAGCAATCAAGCAATTAAATTGCTAGAAAGCTAGAACGGTAACAATAATTGTGCGCGCATTGCCTGCCTGTCAGGATATCCGTCGATCAGGTGACGCTGCGTTTTGGGGAGTTGCGCACACTTCCGCTCTCGGCAAGTGCTCCTGCTGCCAGGCCGCAGCGGCTGTGCCAATGCGGCAATCCGCGCAAGATCAGGGGGCAGCGTCTCCGTCCCGTACGGCCAGAAAGGCTTGGGCTTCCTCGCGACGCTCGAAGATGTGGGGCGCGATGCTGCGCGCGGAGAAAGCCTCGCCAAGCTTGGCGCGCAGGAAGGCGCTGGTGGCGTAGCGGGTAATCTGGCTGAAATAATTTGCCAGAAAGTAGCGGTCCATTTCGGCGTAGGCGTCGTACATGTCCTGGTTGATCCGAAACCGGTCGTAATTGATGATCACACCGACCCGCTTGCCGGCCGCCCGGCAGCGCAGCTCGCAAATAGCCCAGATCGCCTGCACGTCCTCGAGCACCCGGACATACATGCCCTCGAAATTGAGGAACAGGATGTTGCGCGCCGGATCGTAAATGACCCGTTCCGGCAGGGACAGGTTGAGCAGTTCAGCCTCGAGGCCCATCGGGTTGACATTGAAGATGCGAGCATCCATTTCGCCGTATTCACCGACGATTGGCTCGAAGTCCATGTTCGGCAGAATGTCCCGGTCAACGTCGATGCCGGGCGCCACCTCGATCAGCGCCAGTCCGCCCCTGACCCGACGGAACACGCAGCGTTCCGTGACGTAATAGACCGGCTTGGCGCGATCATAGGCGTACTGGCCATTGAAGGTGATTTGCCCGACCTGCTTGAGAAACTTCCGTTGTCGGCCCTCCTCGACAATCCGCAGTTTGCCGTCGGTGACCTCGACCTTGAGACCATTGCCGGTGAAAGTGCCGACGAACACCACGAGGCGGGCGCTCTGGCTGATGTTGATGAAGCCGCCGGCTCCGGTCAGGCGGCCACCGAAGCGGCTGACATTTACGTTGCCCGCGGCATCGCACTCGGCCATCCCAAGACACGCCATGTCAAGGCCGCCACCGTCGTAGAAATCGAACTGCTGATTCTCGTCGATCACCGCATCCATGTTGACCCCGGTCCCGAAATCACCCCCGGTCGAGGGAATTCCGCCGATGAGGCCGGATTCCACGGTCAGAGTCAGCAGATGCGAGACCCGCTCCTCGTTGGCGACCGTCGCCACGCCTTCGGGCATCCCGACGCCCAGATTGATTATGCCGTTGGGCGGCAACTCGAAGGCAGCACGACGGGCGATGATCTTGCGCTCGGTCAGCGGAGTCGACACCAGACTGGCCTGGGGCACCCGGAACTCGCCAGCGTAGGCGGCGTTGTACTGTGTCGCCAGGGTTTGCATGTGCTGGGCCGGTTCGGCCACGACCACGCAGTCGACCAGAATCCCCGGAATCTTGATCTGCCGCGGCGGCAGCCCGCTGCGCTCGGCAATGCGTTCGACCTGGGCGATCACGATGCCGTTACTGTTCTTGGCCGCCATCGCCATGGCGAGGTTATTGAGGGTCAGTGCTTCCCGCTCCATCGATATGTTGCCGAAGGTATCGGCGGTGGTGCCGCGCACGAAGGCAACGTTGACTGTGCCGACCTTGTAGAACAGCCACTCCTCGCCATCGACTTCGACCAGGCTGACAATGTCCTTGGTGGTGGCGGCGTTGATCCGGCCGCCGTCGTAGCGGGGATCAACGAAGGTGTGAAGTCCGACCTTGGAGAACGTTCCGGGTTTGCCGGCGGCCAGATCGCGGAATAACTGACAGATGATGCCCTGGGGCAGGTTATAGGCCTGGATCAGATTGTCCAACGCCAGCTTTGCCACCTGCGGCATGCGGCCCCAGTGGCCCGCCACCACCCGGCGCAGCAAGCCGGTGTGGCCCAGGTGATTGAGGCCCAGGGTCTTGCCGTCACCCTGGCCGGCGGCGGCGAACAAGGTCAGGTTTTTTGGGCTGCCGGTGTCCAGGAAGCGGCGCTCCAGCGCCGACAGCAAAGCCTCGGCGAAGCCGGTCTGGACGAACCCGGTACTGGCTACGGTATCACCGTCCCGAATCAGGGCGATTGCTTCATCGGCTGTAACGATCTTGCTGCGCATACTTTGTTCCTCCCCCGTCTGTTCTTGATGTCCGGTCGCAGGACCGACGAACGACAACATCTTCGCGGCGGTACCTGCGGGGTTGCCGCCGCTCTCAACCATGCAAAGCTTACCCGCGTGACGCGTCGAGTCTACCTCTATTCCGGGCGCAGCTGGCGCGGGCAAAGGCGTCGGCCAGGAGGTCGGGTCGTGGTCGTGGTGGAATTCATGATTGCTCGTCGTTGGTGCAGTCTCACCGGCATTGTCATCGTGAACCGCCAGTCAGGTCGCCAGAACAAGTTCGCTCCGCCGCGAAGCGATCAATCTTTGACTCGGCGAGGTGAATTGGCGATACTCAGCGCCCATGCAACCGGAATTTGATTCCGAATCCTTGGCCACGTCGCCGCGTTCAACGAGCGGACGCGCGGCGCGCAAATGGGAACTGCTGCAAGCGACGTTCGGCTGTAGCGGAAGGAGCACAAGACATGCAGGAAGAAAAAGACAGCAGTGAGCAGAGGAGCCGCAGCCGCGGGAGCATGGATCGTCGCACCGGGCCGCGGCCTCTGAACGGGACCGGCGCGCCGCACCGCTTTTCCTGGGAGGATCAGCGCACCCAGTACTGGACCCGGCTACTCTTCTGTGGACTGGCGCTGCTCTACTTCAACTTCGGTGGCCAGGCGCAGGTCCGTCCATGGGTCAGCCTGGCCACCGTCAACATCGTGTTCGCGCTCTACGGTGCAGAGATCCTGGCATTCATGTGGCATGCGGCGCGCGTGCCTCACGCACCCTTGCGGCAGCGTCTGACGATGTGGGTCGATATCGCCGTGGCCTCCTTCGCCGTGCTGGCAGACGCCACTGTCAGTTCGCCCGGTTTCCTCGTCTACCTGATGGTGATACTCGGCAACGGCATGCGCTACGGCCTGCGTCTATTTGGCGAGGCGGTAATCGGTAGCCTGGGTGCGGTCGTGCTGATCGTCTTTTTGCGCTTGTTCGATTACGTCAACATCTTCTCGGTGAGCGCGGTTTTCTTCCTGGTGTTCTTTGCCATCATCGTTCTCTATTCCTATTCCCTGACCGCCAAGATAGAGCGCGCCCGGGCAAAACTCGCGCATGAAAGAAATGTGGATGCCTTGACCGGACTGCTGAATCGGCGAGCTCTCATGGAGTGCGCCGAGCAGCTTTTCCAGTCGCCGACAAATCGGAACGGTGGCATCGTCGTGCTGTTCGCCGACCTCGATGGCTTCAAGGGAGTGAACGACACTCACGGCCATCATGTCGGTGACCGTGTGCTGACGGCCGTGGCCGGCCGGATAGCGAAGATCGTGCGCGATGTGGACCTGGTGGCGCGCTATGGCGGCGACGAGTTCATCCTGGTCCTGCCGGCGACGACCCGGGAGGGCGGCGAGCTCGTCGCCGAGCGCCTGCGGCACGCAGTCGAAGACTGCGCGCGCCAGAACGGCATGAACTTCAGCGTCTCGATCGGTATGGGCAACTACCCTGATCATGGCGCCGATCTGGCGTCGGTGGTCGCGGCAGTGGATCAGGCCATGTACCACAGCAAGCTCGTTCATGGCCGTGGCGGTATTCTGCATGTGGATGGCATCGACCGGCTACTGCCGGCGATGGAGTAACCCGGCCCCGCCTGGCCCCGCGTAGTCGCGTCAGTCGGCCCGGAAGGTGGTCTTCTTGACGCACCCGCTATCGGGTCTGCCGGAGCTGCCTCGCCGACAACACTGAGGCCCGGAAACCAGGGCTCGGAAAGGCGAAGCCATGCGTTATTGCTGCCGCCGCACATGGCTGGTGCAAGAATGCCAGTGCCGCCATGCGACAGGAGGGCCAGCGAGCGGGTATTCCAGGTTGTTTGCTTGCCCGGGGAATGGCTGCTCCTGTGGTAGCAGCGATCACGCGGCAGTACGTTGTGGTTCCCCCGCTCAGGCGGCCGCGCTCGGACGTTCGGAGATGCGGTCACGCCAGGCTGCCAGTTGGTTCAAGCCGGCATCGGCTGGCTTGAACCTGACCAGACGCACGAATTCGATGGCGCAGAATGCGGTGATGTCGGCGATGGTGAAGCGCTCGCCGGCAATGAAAGGCCGCGTCGCCAGCAGGCCATCCAGCCAGCGCGCGCTGCTCAGCATCTTTTCGCCCTGCGACTTGCCGAATTCCGGGAACTGTGGCTGCTCGAGCACCGCCAACCCCGGGTGGGTGTGGCGGATGTAGTTGGCGCCGATGGCGAACAGGTTGAATTCAACCTGACGATCAGCCATCTCGATGAATGCCCGCTCCTCGCCGTCGCGACCCATCAGATTGGGTTCCGGGTAGAGGAACTCGAGATAGGTGCAGATTGCCCGCGATTCCGCAAGGTAGCGCCCGTCGTCAAGTTCGAGAACCGGCACCCGGGCGAGCGGATTGCGTGCCAGAAACGCCGCTTCCCTGTGTTGTCCCGCGTTCAGGTCGACCAGATGACGCTCGATGTCGTGGATGCCCTTTTCCGCGAGGAACATGTCCACCCGGCGCGGATTCGGTGCCTTGGCTGATGTGTGAAGTTTCATTGCCGGGCCACCTGTTGCGCCTGCGATTGTCCCATCTCGACCATCTTGCGCGCCTCCTCGGAAAATTTCCGCGCCGTTTCCGCATCATCGCGCGATTCGACACTGGAAGGTGGTTTGAGTATCCCCTGCTGC
This sequence comes from Candidatus Dechloromonas phosphorivorans, assembly GCA_016714975.1. GTDB lineage: Bacteria > Pseudomonadota > Gammaproteobacteria > Burkholderiales > Rhodocyclaceae > Azonexus > Azonexus phosphoriphilus. The sequence continues at coordinate 335,687 of JADKBR010000005.1, forward strand.
ACCGCCGGTCGCGCCCGGATCTGCCCCAGCCAGCGCTTGAGGTGCGCAAATTCGTCGACGGGAACCCCCGACCACTTGTGCGTCCGCACCCACGCCCAGTTGGCGATGTCGGCAATCGAGTAGTCGCCGGCCAAGTATTCGTGGTTCGCCAGATGCTTGTCAAGGACGCCGAACAGCCGGGTGCATTCACCCTGATAGCGGTCGATCGCCGGCTGGATTTTCTCGGGGAAATAGCGGAAGAAGACGTTGGCCTGCCCCATCATCGGCCCGATTCCGCCCATCTGGAACATCAGCCACTGCAGAACAAGCGACCGCCCCTTGGGGTCGCCCGGCATCAGCCGGCCGGTCTTTTCCGCAAGATAGATCAGGATGGCGCCCGATTCGAAAACCGCGAAGTCGTCGGCCTCGTGATCGACGATCGCCGGAATCCGGCCATTCGGGTTGATCGCCAGAAACCAAGGCTGCTTCTGTTCCAGTTTGCCAAGGTCGAGAACGCGCAGCGTGTAGGGCAATCCCAGCTCTTCCAGCGCGATGGAGACCTTGTGGCCGTTCGGGGTTGCTGCGGTAAACAACTCGATCATGTCATTTTCCCTGTTGCACCAATGGCAGGCCGCCGTCCCGGCAACCGTCAGTCACTTGTTGTCGCCTTTTTCGAGCAGCGACTTCAATGCGGCGAACGGCGAGTGCGAGGCCCCGCCGCCCCTCGTCGAGCCGGCATCGGTGTAACCACGGTCGGCTTCGATCTGCTTCTGGTGTTCGTTGTCGTGGCAATAGACACAGAGCAGTTCCCAGTTGCTGCCATCGGACGGATTGTTGTCGTGATTATGATCGCGGTGGTGAACCGTCAGTTCGCGCACATTGGCGAGAGTGAACTCGCGGGCGCAACGGCCGCAAATCCACGGGTAGATCTTGAGCGCGCGCTCCCGATAGCCCGCATCGCGAGCGTCGCGCCCCTTGCGCGCATCCAGCACGAGTCGATCGAGGCGGTCGTGGTCTATGGACTTCATGGTCAATTGTGATCCTTGTTGGCGGTTCAGTGGAACATTACTCCAAACGGTGGGCAAAGGGGTCGGCTGCCCTTTGACTCAGGCCATTCCTTCCTCGCCCAGGATGCTGAAGCCTGTCTTTCGCCGCATTCGGGAGCAAGGTGACGTCGGCAAGGCCAGGACTGATCTGAAAGGGGAATCACCAGCCGCGCATGAGGGCGATTCCGTGCGCGCCATGCTCCTGGGCGGCGGCGAGCATCTCGTTCCTCATTCCTCCGAGCGCGAACAGCGGTAGCGGACTGCCGGCGATCAGCCGCGCAAACTCGGTCCAGCCGAGACCCCCGGCTTCGGGATGAGTAGGCGTCGGCAGCACCGGGCCGAGCAGCGCGTAGTCGAGGCCAAGCTCGTCCGCGCGGCGAAGTTCGTCCGCGCCGTGGCAGGAGGCGCCGACCCAGTCGAAGTCCGGTCGCTGCGAGCATGCCGCGAGTCTCGCCGCCGACAGGTGCAGCCCGTCGGCACCGATGCGCCGGGCGATGTCTTCGTCGTCGTTGATCAGCACCAGCGCGCCGCGTTGCCCGGCGATGCGCCTGACCGCTTCGGCAAACCACAGACGCTGGGCGAAAGGCCAACCCTTGTCGCGCACCTGAATCAGGCGCAGGCCCTTGTCCAGAGCCTCTTCCAGCCGCTCCAGCTGGCGCTCGACGCCCTCGCTTTCGCCCATCGTGATGGCCATCGTCGTCGGCAGCGCCAGCGCCTTGAGGATCGGCGCATTGGCCGGCAGGATCGGCGTCACGCTCGCGGTTTTGCCGCATTTCTGCCAGTCGACCGCGGCATGCTCGAGCGGGGCGCTGATGCCGATCTCGCCGGCCCAGGCGGTAACGCGCCAGAAGTTGAGGCGCACGGTCGCGTGCGGGTAGGTGAAAACGCGGGTCAGCCAGGGGGAGCAGGCGCTGACTGAAATGCCGAGTTCCTCGCGCAATTCGCGAACAAGCGCCGCGCGAACGGTTTCGCCGGGCTCGACCTTGCCGCCGGGGAACTCCCAGTAACCCGCATAAACCTTGTCCCCCGGGCGCTGAGCGAGGAGAAACTCGCTGCCGTCCGCACGCAATATGACGGCAGCGGCAACCTCGATGACGTCGCTCACTTTGACCTGTTCCGCGCGGACTTCTCATGGCCGGCGAGGTCGCGGGCGAACTGCCAGGCGACGCGACCGCTGCGCGAACCGCGGCCGAGCGCCCAGTTCAAGGCGTCGCGCTCGCAACTGGCGATCTTCGCCGCGCTGACCCCGAAATGGCGCAGCCAGTGCCTGACGATGTCCAGGTAGTCGTTCTGGCTGAACGGGTAGAACGAAATCCACAGCCCGAAGCGTTCGGAGAGCGAAATCTTCTCCTCGATCGCCTCGCCCGGATGAATCTCGTCATCGACACGCCTGGTATCGAGGTTTTCGGCAAAGTACTCGGGCATCAGGTGACGGCGGTTCGACGTCGCGTAGATCAGGATGTTGTCGGGCGCTGCCGCGATCGACCCGTCGAGGATCGACTTCAGCGCCTTGTACGCCGACTCGCCGGCCTCGAACGAAAGGTCGTCGCAGAAGATGATGAAGCGCTCGGGGCGCCCTTCGAGCAGATCGACGATGTCCGGCAGGTCGACCAGCTCGTCCTTGTCGACTTCGATCAGCCGCAGCCCTCTGCCCGAGAACTCGTTGAGCACGGCCTTGACCAGCGACGACTTGCCCGAACCGCGCGTGCCGGTGAGCAGCACGTTGTTGGCCGGCTGGCCGGCGACGAACTGGCGCGTATTGGCCAGGATGCGCGCCTTCTGGTCGTCGATGTTGGTGAGGTCAGAGAGGCGGATCGGGTGCGGATGGCGCACCGCCTGCAGCCAGCCGCGCCCGTTGCGGGTGCGCCAGCGCAAGGCGATCGCTGTCGTCCAGTCGGGCGGTGGCACGGCCGGCGGCAGGCTGGCTTCGAACTGGCCGAGGACGGCTTCGGCACGGGTCAGGAGGCGTTCGAGTTGCGGGATGTCGGGCATGGTGGCGGTTATACTTCGCGGCGAATCTGCGAACTCTAACGAAAGCCATGGGAAAAATCCAAGCCGCAGCGCTTTTTGCGTCTCTATTTCTTGCCGCATGCACGGGCATGCCGCCCGGCGAAACGTCTCCGGGCTGCAAACCGTGTCCAACGTGTTTGGTATGCCGGCCTGTGGCATCCACCCCGGCCCCTGTCCCGACCACGCGTCCGGCGCCAGCTCCGACCCCGCCGCCGGCGGGCCCTTTCTCGCGTACGCTGCAGCCGGCTAAGTGGGCCGATCTTCCCGGCTGGAACGAAGATGACCAGGCGGCTGCCTGGCCCGCCTTCATGGCGAGTTGTCGTGGCGTCGCCGGCAAGCCACACGGGCCGGGCTGGAAACGTGTCTGCGATCTGGCGTGGGCCGCCGATGGCAAGCCAGGCCATGATCCGCGGCGCTTCTTCGAGAATCAGCTCAAGCCCTATGCGATTCAGGCGGCCGACGGCAACGCGACGGGCCTCGTCACCGGCTACTACGAACCGCTGCTGCGCGGCAGCCGCACGCGCGCCAAGGGTTTTGAGCAGCCGGTGCGCGGCGTCCCGGACGATTTGCTGACCATCGATCTGGGGACCGTCTTTCCGGAACTGAAAGACAAGCGGGTGCGCGGCCGGCTCGAAGGCAACAAGGTCGTGCCCTACTGGTCGCGCGCCGAGATCGCAGCGCGTGGCGACAAGGTGCCGGCACGCACGCTGCTTTACGTGGACGATGCCGTCGAACTTTTCTTCTTGCAGGTGCAGGGCTCCGGGCGCGTCAACCTGCCGGACGGCACGACGATCCGCCTCAACTACGCCGACCAGAACGGCTATCCGTATCAATCGATCGGCCGTGTGCTGGTCGACCGCGGCGAACTGAAGCTCGAGGAAGCCTCGATGCAGGGCATCCAGGCGTGGGCCCGGGCCAATCCCGGGCGTCTCGACGAACTGCTCAACGCCAACCCGAGCTACGTTTTTTTCCGCGAAGCGCCGAACAGCAATGGCGGCCCGGTTGGCGCCCTGGGCGTTCCTCTGACCGCCGAGCGCAGCATTGCCGTCGACCCGCGCTCGGTGCCGCTGGGGGCGCCGGTGTTCCTGGCGACGACGCGGCCGAATTCGGCCAGGCCGCTCAATCGCCTGGTGCTGGCACAGGATACCGGGAGCGCGATCAAGGGTGCGGTGCGTGCCGACTTCTTTTGGGGTTTCGGCAAGGAAGCCGGGGAGCAGGCGGGGAGGATGAAGCAATCCGGGCGCATGTGGGTTCTGCTGCCGCCCGAGGCGGCCCCGAAATAGGGCGGCTTGCACCGCCATAGGGCGCAGATTGGCAATTCTGCACCGTGCCGGTGCTTCGGTTTTTGCGTTTCCACTAGCAATGCACTGATTTGTAACAGTTTGCGCGCACTGGAATGGTGCTTGCTTATGATTCTGAATTTTGCGATGCGGGGGTTTCATGGAAGCTGTTCAATCGGGCGGTAACGTCCTCTTCATCCTTCTGGGCGCAATCATGGTGCTCGCCATGCATGCCGGCTTTGCCTTCCTCGAGGTGGGTACGGTGCGCAAGAAGAATCAGGTCAACGCGCTGGTCAAGATTTTGGCCGATTTTGCGATGTCGACCGTGGCTTACTTCTTCATCGGCTACAGCCTGGCCTACGGCGTGAATTTCTTTTCCGGGGTCGAAACGCTGATGGACAAGAATGGCTTCGAGTTGACCAAGTTCTTTTTTCTCCTGACTTTTGCCGCAGCCATTCCCGCCATCATCTCGGGCGGTATCGCCGAGCGCGCCAGTTTCAACCCGCAACTGATCGCCACTTTCGTTCTTGTCGGCTTCGTCTATCCGTTTTTCGAAGGCATTGCCTGGAACCAGGCGTTCGGCATCCAGGCCTGGCTCAAGATGACGTTCGGCGAGGAGTTCCATGACTTCGCCGGATCCGTCGTCGTCCATGCCATGGGCGGCTGGATCGCGCTGCCCGCCGTGCTCCTGCTCGGCGCTCGCTACGGCCGCTACAGCAAAGATGGGCGAATTTCCGCGCACCCGCCTTCATCGATTCCCTTCCTGGCCCTCGGCGCCTGGATTCTGACGGTCGGCTGGTTCGGCTTCAACGTCATGAGCGCTCAGACACTCGACAAAATATCCGGTCTCGTCGCGATGAATTCACTGATGGCCATGGTTGGCGGAACCCTGGTCGCATTGCTTGTCGGCAAGAACGACCCGGGCTTTGTGCATAACGGTCCGCTGGCCGGCCTGGTGGCGGTCTGTGCCGGCTCCGATCTAATGCATCCGATTGGTGCACTGGTGGTCGGCGGTGTTGCCGGCGGCCTGTTTGTGGCGATGTTCACCCTGACCCAGAACCGCTGGAAAATCGATGACGTCCTTGGCGTCTGGCCGCTGCATGGGCTATGCGGCGCCTGGGGCGGCATAGCCGCCGGCATCTTCGGCAGCAAGGCGTTCGGCGGCGCCGGCGGCGTCGCCTTGATGCCGCAAGTGATCATGACCTGCCTTGCCATTGTCGTTGCGGTGATCGGCAGTCTGATCGTCTACGGAACCTTGAAAGCCGTTCTCGGCCTGCGCCTCGATCAGGAAGAGGAGTACCAGGGGGCCGACCTGAGCATCCACAAGATCACCTCCACGCCGGAGCGCGAGGCGAACTGGTGAGGCTGCGAAGAAGGGGCAGGGCCTTCGCGATGACGTGGATGAACCTTGCTTCTGGTTCCGTTGTACACGCGCCGGGAAACATCGATAACCCATGACAGACAAAACCATGACCACACATCCATCCGATTTGCTTCCTCTTGATGCGGCGGGGGCAGGGCTGATCCTGACGCCCTGCCCCGGAACCAAGGGCGTGTCACCCAGCGCCACCCTCGAACAGCTGAAAGCGGCCGGCGCCTCCGCGGTAATCACCTTGATGCCGGAAAGTGAAATGGCGAGCAACGAGGTGACGAACCTGGCGGCGCTTTGTTCGGAAGCCGGTCTGCAATGGTTTCATCTCCCGATTGCAGATGATCATCCGCCCCAGGCCGATTTTTCTGCCGCCTGGCAGGCGCAGCGGGCGGCGGTTCACCGGTTGCTTGATTCCGGCGGGAAGATCGCGATCCATTGCAAGGGCGGTTCCGGCCGCACGGGACTGATGGCCGCGCAGATACTGGTCGAACGCGGCAGCGCGAAGGATGAGGCCACGGCGGCCGTCAAGGCTCTGCGTCCGAATGCGCTGAGCCTTGACATCCACCAGGACTATCTGTCCGGCCTGCCGGAAGCCGGCCGGCCTGGTCAAGGCTAGTCGCCCATATCGTCGAGCCTGATCGGCTTGGTGCGCGGGCCAAGGTTGCGCGGCAAGAGCAGCGACAGCAGGCCGGCGACCAGAACGAAAGCCGTGGAGGCCCAGAGGCAGGCGATCAGGCCGTTGTTCGGTCCGTTTTGCACGCCCCACTGATAGAGCGCGCCCGAGAGAACGGTGCCGGCTAGGCGGCCGGCGGCGTTCGCCATGTAGTAGAAGCCGACGTTCATCGCCACCTTGTCGCTGTCGGTATAGGCCAGGATCAGGTAGGAATGCACCGCCGAATTCAGTGCAAAGACGACCCCAAAGACGATCAGGCCGGCGACCACGACGATGCTCGGCGCAACGCCGGCGCTCAGGCTAACGGCGATGCCGGCGGGCAAAGCGGCGAGGACGAAGGCGAGGAGCGTCGCCGTCCTGCCGTCGGGTTCGTGTCGTCCCTCGACGCGGCTGCGCAGCAGGCCGGGCGTCGCTGCCTGGACGATGCCGTAGCCGATGACCCACACTGCCAAAAAGCCGCCGGACTGCCAGAAGGTCCATCCGAGCACGCTCGACAGGAAGACCGGCAGGCCGACGACGAACCAGACGTCGCGGGCGCCGAAAAGAAAGATGCGCGCCGCTGCGAGCTTGTTGACCGCGCCGTTGCGGGAAAACATCTGGCCGAACTTGGCCTTCTTGTTGGCCTGGCCGAGTCCGCCGCGCATCAGGATTGCGGCGAGGATCAGGGTGATGCCGACCAGCGCGACAAGCAGTTTGAGCGCGGTCTGGAAATCGAGCACGGTGAGCAGCAGGCCGCCGAGGAAGAAGCCGACGCCCTTGAGGGCGTTCTTCGACCCGGTAAGGATCGACACCCAGCGGTACAGGGTCGCCGAGGCATCTTCGGGAACGATCAGCTTGACCGCGCTCTTCGAGCTCATCTTCGTCATGTCCTTGGCGATGCCGCTCAAGGCTTGCGAGACCATGACCCAGGCGACGACCAGCCAACCCTGCGGTGCGAAGGCGAGCATCGACAGCGCCACGAGCTGGGTGCCGAGGCCGATGAAGAGCGTGGTCTTTAGCCCGAAGCGGGTGCCGATGTAGCCACCGAAGAGATTGGTAATGATGCCGAAAACTTCGTAGAAGATGAACAGCGAAGCCACCGCAAGCGGCGTGTAGCCGAGGTTGTAGAAATAGAACAGCACCAGCATGCGGGTGGCGCCGTCGGTGACGGTATCGGACCAGTAGGCTGCGGTAACCAGAACGTAGTTGCGCAAGCCGGCCGGCGTGGAACTGTTACCGGCTGTGGATGGTTTGCTCATGCCGTTCCTCCATTGGGATGTTGCTACCTTTCTGGCCGTCACCCGCCGGTTGCGGTCGACGGCCAGAAAGGCGGCATTTCGGGAAACCGTCCTAGAGCGAGGCCGCGACCTTGCGCGCGAGTTCGACGTAACGGTTCACGTAGCCCCACTCGTTGTCGTACCAGGCGTAGATCTTGACCATCGTGCCATTGGTCACCAGGGTGTGGGCAGCGTCAACGATAGCCGAGCGCGGATCCCCACAGTAGTCGATCGACACCAGCGGCCGCTCCTCGTAACCGAGAATTCCCTTGAGCGGCCCTGCCGCAGCAGCCTTGAGCAGGCCATTGACCTCGTCGACCGTCGTCGGACGCTGCATCTCGAAGACGCAATCGGTAATCGAGGCATTGAGCAGGGGCACGCGCACTGCGTGGCCGTCGAGCTTGCCTTTCAGTTCGGGGAAAATCAGCGCGATTGCGGTCGCCGAACCGGTCGTCGTCGGCACCAGAGACAGGCCCGATGCGCGTGCGCGGCGCAGATCCTTGTGCATCTGATCGTGCACGCTCTGGGTATTGGTCGAGCTGTGGATGGTCGTGATCTGCCCGTGAGCGATGCCGATTGCCTCATGGACAACCTTGACTACCGGCGCCAGGCAGTTGGTCGTGCACGACGCTGCGGTCACGATGTCATGCCGGGCCGGGTCGTAAAGATGGTCGTTGACCCCCATGACGATGTTCAGTGTATCGCCGCCCTTGACCGGTGCGGCGACGATCACCTTCTTCACCCCCGCCGCCAGGTAGGGCGAAAGCTCCTCGACCGTCTTCCACTTGCCGCTGGCTTCGAGAACGATGTCGACTCCGGCTTCACGCCATGTCCCTTCGGCCACATCCCGGGACGAGCTGTAGCCGATCGTCTTCCCGTCGACCAACAGGCGCCCGCCGCTCGTTCCGATCTCGTGCCGCCAGCGGCCATGTACCGAGTCGAATTCGAGGAGATGGGCGGCGGACTCCACCGGCCCGGCCGGTTCGTTGATATGCACGAACTCGATATCCGGGCAGTCCCATCCGGCGCGCAGCGCCAGCCTGCCCATGCGACCAAAACCGTTGATGCCGACCCTGACAGTCATTTCTCAATCCTCCAATTGGTGTGTGGTGCTCGACTGGAAACCCGCCGGCGAGCAGAATCGTTTGAGAGCCGCAGGCGACCTCACCTGATGCACGTTTCCATAATGCTAGAATTTTGAAAGTATGTAAACCCTTCTGTATTCCGTCGCCGTGCAAAGGGCCGCCCTCTCGAGGCTTCCGATTCGCTGGAGAATTGTGATTCCCGGGTTTGAGTCCAAACTTTTTGCGAAATCGACGATATTTCGGTATCTTTGGAAACATGAACAACACGGATGCCGTCACTGCGCTGGCCGCGCTGGCTCAGGACAGCCGCCTCGCCATTGTCCGGCTGCTCATCCAGAATGTGCCTGCAGGCCTCACCGTAGGTTTGATCGGCGAGCAACTCGCGTTGCCGGCGCCGACGCTGTCGTTCCACCTGAAGACATTGAGCCACGCCGGTCTCGTCACGACCACGCAGGAAGGTCGCTTCGTGCGCTGTCAGGCCGAGATGAGCAGGATCAACGCGCTGATCGCCTTTCTGACCGACGACTGTTGCGGCGGGCGTCCGGAAATCTGCAACCCGCCCGGCAGGTGCTGAGTGTTCGCCCGGCGCAACGAAACGGCGAGCGGATTCAGTTTCCCCCGTCGATCACCGTGAAGGCGATCCCGGAATACTTTTCGAGACGTTCGATCAGGCGGTCGCCGAAGAGGGTCGCCGGCGTCCAGAAGCCACCGGGTTTCTCCGCCTTGGGCAGGTCGCGCGCGAGGAATGCTGCGGCCTGCGCGAGCATCTTCGACGTCGACCCGTAACCGGCGTCGCGATCGCCGGTCACCTTGACCATGAGGCTGCGGCCGTCGTCGGTGCGGCCAATGAAACGCAGGTCGTAGAAGCCTTGCTGCTGTGCTTGCGGACTCGGCCCCGACCCCGGCGCCGGCAGCACGAAACGCTCCAGGGCCCAGCGCGCCGGGCCGATGGCGCCGGCAACCATGAAGCCGGAAATTCCGGCGGCTATGCCCAGTGCCGTCATCCGGCCCTTGAGGCCGTGGCCGGTCAGCATCGCCTCGTCATAGCGAAAGTCCGCACCATAGGCTTGTTTCGTCAGGGCGTTGGTACGCTGCACGATACGCGTGTTGATCGCGCTCATGATGAAAGGCGCCACCCAGGCCTTGAAATCGCTGTCGTACTCGGCGGATCTGATGTCCGGCTGGCGGATCGGCGGTGCGTAGCCCCCCGGACAAAGCGAGTAGGGATTGGCGAGTTCGCTGCGTAGTTGCGGATCAGCGGCGGCTTCCTTCAGTACGTTCATGATGCTGGCGACCGTCCCACCAGACAAACCGCCGCGCATTGCCTTGACCCGCATCTTCACGCTCGGGCATGGCTGGCCGAAGCGCCGGATCGCCTCCTGCTGCAGGAAAAGCACGCCGAGATCGGAGGGGATCGAATCGAAGCCGCAGGAGTGCACGATCCGAGCCCCGGACTTGCGTGCCGTCTCCTCATACTGGCTAAGCATGCGGCGGATCCATTGCGCTTCCCCGGTCAGGTCGCAGTAGTCGGTTCCGGTCTCGGCGCAGACCTTGACCAAGGGCTCTCCGTACAGGGCATACGGGCCGACCGTCGACACCACGGCCTTGGTCCCGAGGCACATCTTGCGCAGCGCAGCCTCGTCGGCCGCGTCGGCAACGAGCAACGGCAATTTCGCTGCTGCCGGGCCAATTGAAGCGCGCAGTTCCTCGAGCCTGGCGATCGAGCGCCCGGCAGCCGCCCAATTCAGCTTGCCGTGCGTGCCAAACTGCTCGAAGAGGTGGCGGGCCAGGATCTGCCCGACGAAACTCGTCGCGCCGAAAACGATCAGGTCATGGGGCGGGGAGGGGTTCATGGCGGCCAGGACAGGATACTTGAGGCGCCAGTGTCGCCCATCAGTGAACCCGCAGTCAATCAAAGCTGAAGGCTTCGGCAACCCTACAGCGACCCGGAGAATGGCGGGGTCCGGCACCGTACAAGCCAGCAGTTCCTGTCCGGGTCTGCAGCCACGACGATTTTTGACCCGGTTGACTTGTAATTCGAGGGCTGCGCCCCTATTATTAGCACTCAACGGTGACGAGTGCTAATAATAGGCTTGCACGTTCCCGGGCTTTACCCCGGCCCATTTTCATTGTCTGAACTACAAGGAGCCATCTCTATGAATATCCGTCCTTTGCACGACCGCGTGATCGTCAAGCGCGTCGAAGCCGAGCGCACCACCGCTTCGGGTATCGTCATTCCCGATTCTGCCGGCGAAAAGCCCGATCAGGGCGAGGTCTTGGCGGTCGGCCCGGGCAAGCGCGACGACAGCGGCAAGTTGAATGCCCCCGACGTCAAGGTCGGCGACCGAGTTCTGTTCGGCAAGTACGCCGGCCAGGCGGTCAAGGTCGATGGTGACGAAGTTCTGGTCATGCGTGAAGACGACATCATGGGCGTTGTGGTCGCTTGAGCGCCGTTCGTCCCCAACAACTGTTCAAATTAGGAGAATTCAATGGCTGCAAAAGAAGTTAAATTTGGCGATTCCGCCCGCGCCCGCATGGTCGAGGGCATCAACATCCTGGCCGACGCGGTCAAGATCACTCTCGGCCCGAAAGGCCGCAATGTCGTGATTGAGCGCTCCTACGGCGCCCCGACCATCACCAAGGACGGCGTTTCGGTCGCCAAGGAAATTGAACTGAAGGACAAGTTCGCCAACATGGGTGCCCAGATGGTCAAGGAAGTTGCTTCCAAGACCTCCGATATCGCCGGTGACGGCACCACCACCGCCACCGTGCTGGCCCAGGCGATTGTCCGCGAAGGCATGAAGTACGTCGCCGCCGGCATGAACCCGATGGATCTGAAGCGCGGCATCGACAGGGCGGTCATCGCTACCGTTTCCGAGCTACAGGCATTTTCCAAGCCCTGTACGACGTCCAAGGAAATCGCCCAAGTGGGTTCCATTTCCGCCAATTCCGACGCCGACATCGGCGAAATCATCGCCAATGCCATGGAAAAGGTTGGCAAGGAAGGGGTCATCACCGTTGAAGACGGCAAGTCGCTGGCCAACGAACTGGATGTCGTCGAAGGCATGCAGTTCGATCGCGGCTATCTCTCCCCGTACTTCATCAACAACGGCGACAAGCAGCAAGCCCTGATGGAAAATCCGTTTGTCCTGCTCTACGACAAGAAGATTTCCAACATCCGCGACCTTCTGCCGATTCTCGAGCAGGTTGCCAAGGCCGGCCGTCCGTTGCTGATCATCGCCGAAGATGTCGATGGCGAAGCGCTGGCTACCCTGGTCGTCAATAACATCCGTGGCATCCTGAAGACCGTTGCCGTCAAGGCTCCTGGCTTTGGTGACCGGCGCAAGGCCATGCTCGAGGACATCGCTGTCCTGACCGGCGGCACCGTGATCGCCGAAGAGACCGGCCTGTCGCTGGAAAAGGCTGTCCTCAAGGATCTGGGCCAGGCCAAGCGCATCGAAGTCTCCAAGGAAAACACCATCATCATTGATGGTGCCGGCGAAGCAGCTTCCATCGAAGCCCGCGTCAAGCAGGTGCGCATCCAGATCGAGGAAGCCACCTCTGACTACGACAAGGAAAAGCTGCAGGAGCGTGTTGCCAAGCTGGCTGGTGGCGTTGCCGTCATCAAGGTTGGCGCCGCGACCGAAGTCGAAATGAAGGAAAAGAAGGCGCGCGTTGAAGACGCCCTGCACGCGACTCGCGCTGCCGTGGAAGAAGGTGTCGTCGCTGGCGGCGGCGTTGCACTGATCCGTGCCCGCGCTGCCGTTGGCAAGCTGAAGGGTGACAACCACGATCAGGACGCCGGGATCAAGATCGTTCTCCGCGCTCTCGAGCAGCCGCTGCGTGAAATCGTCGCCAACGCGGGCGATGAGCCCTCGGTGGTTGTCGACAAGGTGCAGCGTGGCAAGGGTAACTACGGTTACAACGCTTCCACCGGTGAGTATGGCGACATGGTCGAGATGGGTGTGCTCGATCCGACCAAGGTGACCCGCACCGCGCTGCAGAACGCCGCTTCAGTGGCTGGCCTGATGCTGACCACCGAATGCATGGTGGCTGAACTGGCTGAAGACAAGCCGGGTGGCGGCATGCCGGACATGGGTGGGATGGGCGGCATGGGTGGTATGGGCGGCATGGGGATGTAATCCCGGCCTCAGCTTGCTGTTTGTCAAAAGAGCCCCACCAAAGTGTGGGGCTTTTTTGCGACAGTCCAAGGTGTGACTACGACTTTTGTAACAGTCTGTAAGTTGGCTGTAAGCAGCCGACCCTAAATTACTCCTCGCAGCAATGCCTCTATTAACAATATGAGTGAGGAGCAAATCAATGCAAGACGTTATCGACCGGGTTACAGCAAACCCGAAGTTTCTCGAGTTCGTTGCCGTGCGCAACCGCTACTCGATCATGATGACCCTCGTCAGCGCGGCCGCCTACTACGGCTTTATCCTGCTGGTCGCCTTCCAGGGTCCCTGGCTGGGCACCAAGCTCGGGGCGGGCATGACCACCAGCATCGGCGTGCCGATCGGCGTCGGCGTCATCGTCTTCACCATCATCCTGACCTGGATCTACGTGCGTCGCGCCAATGGCGAATTCGACGAGACAAACGCGAGACTCATTGCGGAGGCGCAGAAATAACATGAACAGAAAACATCTTCTCGCGGCAGTCGCCGCGCTGGCCGTTGCCGGAGGCGCCATCGCCGCCGGCGCCGACCTCGGCCATACGGCCAAGCAGGCCACCAACTGGACGGCGATCGCGATGTTCGGGATCTTCGTCGCCGGCACCCTGTGGATCACCAAGTGGGCGGCTTCCAAGACCAAGACGGCGGCCGACTTCTACAACGCCGGCGGCGGCATCACCGGTTTCCAGAACGGCCTGGCGATCGCCGGCGACTACATGTCCGCCGCGTCCTTCCTCGGTATTTCCGGTCTGGTGTTCGCCAACGGCTTCGACGGCCTGATCTTCTCGATCGGCTGGCTGGTCGGCTGGCCGGTCATCACCTTCCTGATGGCGGAGCGGCTGCGCAACCTGGGCAAGTTCACCTTCGCCGACGTCGCTTCCTACCGCTTTGCCCAGGTCCCGGTCCGCATCTTTGCCGCGATCTCGACGCTGGTCGTCGTCGCGTTCTACATGATCGCGCAGATGGTCGGCGCCGGTCAGTTGATCAAGGTGCTGTTCGGCATGGAGTATCTCTACGCCGAAATCATGGTCGGCACGATCATGATGATGTACGTGCTGTTCGGCGGCATGACCGCGACCACCTGGGTGCAGATCATCAAGGCCTGCATGCTGCTCGGTGGTGCGACCTTCATGGCGGTGGCCGTGCTCTTGCAGTTCGGTTTCTCGCCGGAAGCGATGTTCACCAAGGCGGTCGAGGTGCACTCCAAGCACGACGCCATCATGGCGCCGGGCGCACTGATCAAGGATCCGGTCTCCGCCATCTCGGTCGGCATGGCGCTGATGTTCGGTACCGCCGGTCTGCCGCACATCCTGATGCGCTTCTTCACCGTGCCGAACGCCAAGGAGGCCCGCAAGTCGGTTGCCTGGGCGACCACCTGGATCGGATACTTCTACATCCTGACCTTCATCATCGGTTTCGGCGCTATCACCAACCTGATTCCGGATCCGGCGGCCTACTACGCGCCGAAGCTGGTCGACGGCGTCCAGGCCATGAGCGCCGAAGGCAAGCCGCTGTGGGACGGACTGCGGGGCGGTGGCAACATGGCCGCCGTGCATCTGTCGCAGGCGGTCGGTGGCAACCTCTTCCTCGGTTTCATCTCGGCCGTCGCCTTCGCCACCATTCTCGCGGTGGTCGCCGGTCTGACCCTGTCCGGCGCTTCCGCCGTGTCGCATGACTTGTACGCTTCCGTGGTCATGAAGGGGCAAGCTTCTTCGGACAAGGAACTGCGTGTTTCGAAGATCACGACGATCTGCCTCGGCGTGCTGGCGGTGGTTCTCGGTATCGCCTTCGAGAAGGAAAACGTTGCCTACATGGTGATGCTGGCCTTCGTCATCGCCTGCTCGGGCAACTTCCCGGTACTCTTCATGTCGGTGCTGTGGCGGAACTGCACGACCCGCGGCGTCGTGGTCGGTGGCATGGTCGGACTTTTCCTGGCCGTGGTTCTGACCGTCGGTTCGGCCAGCGTCTGGGAAGCCGTGATGAAGAATCCGAAGGGTTCCGCCTGGTTCCCGTACAACTCGGCTGCCATCTTCTCCATGTCTGCGGCGTTCTTCACGATCTGGCTGGTGTCCATTCTGGATAACTCGGCTCAGGCCAAGAAGGAGCGTGCCCTGTTCCCGTCGCAGCAACTGCGCTCGGAAACCGGTCTCGGTGCCTCTGGCGCTTCCGGCCACTGAGCGGACAGCGCAGTCTTGGCAAAAAGCCCGGGTTTCGACCCGGGCTTTTTTTCGTCCATTTTCGGGTGTTTTTGGCGGTCGACCGCAACCGAGCGGACGCATTGCCCAAACAGGCGGGAGCACGCGGATATCGCGATGCTATGATTTCGTTAGACTGGCCGGGCTTGGGGAGAAAAATGGTAGGGGGCGCCCAGTGCAGGATCGGGCTAACCCCCTGAGTCGCAGCGCAAGCCACAAGCTCCAAAGACCATAAAAGGAGAACAGCAGGCGTAGAATAGGGGCCCGACCTTACAGAAGTCTTACGCCGGTATGGACGTTTAGAGTCAAATGCGAATCCTTCTTGCTGAAGACGATGCCATTATCGCTGATGGCCTTTCCCGCTCCCTTCGCCAGGGTGGCTATGCGGTCGACTGGGCGGCGAACGGGCTTGATGCCGAGGCGGCGTTGCTGACTGTCGACTATGACTTGCTGATCCTTGATCTAGGCTTGCCCAAGCTGGGGGGACTCGAGGTTCTGAAGCGATTGCGTGCGCGTAACTCGCCCCTGGCGGTGCTGATCCTGACGGCGCTCGATGGGACCGGTGATCGTGTCAAGGGCCTCGATCTGGGGGCAGACGACTATATGGTCAAGCCCTTCGACCTGGCTGAACTCGAGGCTCGGGTGCGTGCACTGACCAGACGCTCTGCAGGGAAAACGCCGACAATCCAGTGCGGTGCACTCGTCTACGATCAGGTCGGGCGAATGGCGCAGCTCGACGGCCAGACGCTCGATCTCTCTGCGCGCGAACTTGGCCTGCTCGAGGTCTTGCTGAGCCGCATGGGGCGCCTGGTGAGCAAGGACCAACTGGTTGATCACCTTTGTGGCTGGGGCGGGGAAGTCAGTCACAACGCGATCGAGGTCTACGTTCACCGCTTGCGCAAGAAGCTGGAGGTGGGCGGCGTCAAGATAGCGACGATGCGCGGACTGGGCTATTGCCTTGAGCGAAACCAAGCGGACTAGCCCGCCGGTTCCCGGAGGCGAGCGCTCGCTGTTTGGCGAGATCCTCGACTGGATGCTGGCGCCCTTGCTGTTCGTATGGCCGCTCAGCATCGCATTCACGCACTACTTTGCCAATAACGTCGCAAATTTCCCCTATGACCAGGCATTGCGTGAGCATGTGAATGCCGTTGCGCGCCAGGTCAGGCTGGTCGACGGCTTGCCGGTGCTGAGCCTGCCCCCTTCGGCAAGTGCAATGTTGCGGGCGGACGAGACGGACAATGTGTATTTTCACGTTGCCACACGTGACGGCAAGCTGCTGGCCGGCGACCGCGAACTCCCGTTGCCCGATGCCAAGAGTGATGCGGCTGTTTTGCCGGGAGAAGTCTATTTCCGCGACATCGAACTGAAGGGACAGGATGTCCGGGTTGCCTACTCATACGTCGCTGACGGCTGGACGCCTCGCGAGCGCTGGGTGCTGGTGGAGGTTGCGGAGACGACAGAGAAGCGAACGCAACTGGCTAACAAGATCGTCGCCAGCGTGATCCTCCCGCAGTTCATCATCGTTCCATTGGCGGTCATGCTGGTCTGGTTCGGCCTGTCGCGCGGCCTTCGGCCGCTGACCCGCTTGCGCAAGACGATTCAGACGCGCCACCCGGCTGATCTCTCGCCCATTGCCACGCACCGGGTTCCGGATGAACTGGGGCCGCTGGTTGAGGCCTTTAATGAGATGCTCGATCGGATGAAGCGCAACGTCGAAGTGCAGCAGCGCTTTGTCGCCGACGCCGCTCATCAGATGCGGACGCCGCTCACCGGGCTCAAGACGCAGGCCCAGTTGGCGATCCGCGAGGTCGATCCTGCGGCGCTGCGACATGCCCTGCGGCAGATAGCGATCGGCGTCGACCGCGCCGGGCGCCTGGTCAATCAATTGTTGACCCTGGCCCGGACGGAAGGCCGGGAAGCGGCCCAGCAGAGCCATGAGCCACTGGATCTCGTGCGACTCGTGCGCAGAGTCGTCGAGGACTGGGTCGTGGTCGCGCTTGAGAAGCGGATTGACCTCGGCTTCGAGGCAGAGGGAACGGCGATGGTCAGCGGCAATTCGCTCCTGCTGCAGGAATTGGCCAAGAATTTGCTGGACAACGCGCTGAGATATACCCCGGAAGGTGGTCACGTCACCTGCCGCGTAATGACAACGGGCGCTGTAACAGTTCTCGAGGTTGAAGACAATGGCGTCGGGATTGCCGAAGAACATGCAGAAATGGTGTTCGAGCGGTTCTTTCGGGTCGAAGATGCATCATCGTCTGAGGGCAGCGGCCTCGGGCTCGCCATCGTTCAGGAAATTGCCGCGCAGCATGATGCCAGTGCCCGGTTGCGCCCCAATCTTGACGGGCAGGGTACAGTGGCCCGCGTGGTCTTTCGAACCTGGCAGCCACCGCCACCACCGATGCCGATTCCCGATGACTTCTCGGAGCTCTATCGGCAGTCGCCGCCGATCGGCACCTGAGCCGACATTTTTGGCCACCCAGTATTGCGGCCACTTGGACACCTCGCTATAATTCGCCCTCTTTTCGGCCAATTAGCTCAGTTGGTAGAGCAGCGGATTGAAAATCCGCGTGTCCGTGGTTCGATTCCGCGATTGGCC
>JADKBR010000006.1 GCA_016714975.1 Candidatus Dechloromonas phosphorivorans
AGATCACCTCGGGTCAGAAACTGGTATTCGCCGTCGTCATCTGCACCCTCATGCTGCTCTTCCCAGTTGCGGCACCGCCTGTTTTCTCGCTCTTCGTCGGCGTGGCCGTGCGCGAGCAGCCTGGTCAATTTCTCCAACCTGATCAGCGAAACCTTCCTCTACGGCGCCACGTTCTTTCTCGGCCTTACCTGGGAATCCTCTGCGAAGCCAACCATCCTCAATCCGGTCGTCCTCAAGCTTCTGCTGCTCGGCATGCTGGCACTGCTGCTCTCAGGAATCGGCGGGATCATCGGTGGCTATGCCTGTATTTCTGTTTACAAGGGCAAGTACAACGATCATCCGGCATCGCCAGGCCCCGATTGTGTTCCCACCACCGCCAAGGTCGTCCAGAAGATCGCGACTCAGGCCAATCCGGAGTGTAATGATCCTGCCGCATGCACTGGGCGCGAACATCAGCAAGCGTCATCTGGCAGCCATCCTGACCATCTACATGCCAATGTTGCGCTGAATCGGGGTCCTATCCGCGCCCGGTCGCCAGACGGCGACGCGCAATCTTGCCGATTCGGCGCACGCCCGGTGGCGGCGTGAAGGAATCAGCGCGTGCAGGTAGGACGCCCGAGGCAAAGGCACTCAGGTCGGAGCAGGTTCTGCTGGCTCATCGAGCCTATGGGGCTGGCTGACCGAATGCATATTCGCGCGCCGCCATCCAGCGCTCTATTCTTCCAGAACTTCCTTCAAGACCTGCCGGACCGCCTGAGCACAGCGCTGGCCATACGCGCTGTTTACATCGGCGCCGGCGAGCAGCATTCTTCAGGGCGTCGTTCCGCCGTTGTACGCCACCGGTCGCCGCCAGGTCGTAGCCCGCGGACCACTCAGAATGGCGATCCAGCGCATGGTAAGCGGGGCATCGGCCGACCTGGAGAGCTGGACGCGGTCGACAACGCGCGGGGTCTCCAGATCGATATCCGGCTGGAAAAGCGGTTCGAAAAGCGAAACGCCGGCGGCCCCGGCATGTTCGGCCCTGCTACGGGAGAAGTAAGCGGGCAGCGAAGAGAAGAAGGGCGACAGTTTCATGCTGATCAGGAATGTTGACCAAGGTCTACCGGTCCGCTGCTAGCGAGGTGGCTATCTTCCCAGCACTCGCCCGACGGTTTCGGATCGCGGGGCATGAACCGGGCGTTGGGTTCCAGCGCGTCAGCCGCGGCTACCTGCATCTCCTTGCCCAATTCGACCCAGCCGCTCAGCGAGGCGCCGTTGAGGCTGGCCACCACAGGATGCCCAGGCGGGACTTGAGTAACTCGATCTGCTCCAGGTAGCTATCGAGCTTGCTCTCGTAGTTGCTCGCGAACGGCAGATGACCGGAAGCCTCGCCGGAAGAGTCGGATGTATGAGAAAGCGGTCGATCATCAACTCGTCGTTGCGCACATCTTCCTCGAACAGCGGAATGCATGACGACGGCCGCCGCGCCGGCATCTTCAGATGGAGCACGGCGTCGATGTTGTGGCAGGCGGCGTCGATGACGGCACCAGCAGGACTTCTCAGCGCCAGGCCAAGATAGGTTGTGGACAGATCAGGCATTCAGGACATGCTCCTGTTCGGCGGCCTCCTGGGCCTTTTTCTCGATCACCGCTTCCGGCAGGACCATCTCAGCCAGTTCGAGATACTCCTGATGGCGCAGACGGGCATCGCTCTCGGCCTGGACCATGAAGCGCTCCGCAGCTTCCGGGTGCTGGCGTTCGAGCACGGTGAAAGCGCGCTTCGTTGGCGCGCAAATTCGCAGAACGGTATGCTCGGCGCCGCACTATCGACCGACATCGGGTGTTTGCCCTGCTCGCGCAGGCTGGGTCGTAGCGCAACAATGGCCAGTGCCCCGATTTCACCGCCAAGTCCTGCTGCCGATGGTTGTGCGACATGTCGACGCCGTGTGCGATGCACGGGCTATAGGCGATGATGATCAGGACAGGGATAGCTTTTTCCGCATCGAGAAGCCTTCAGCGGGTGCGTGTACTTGGCGCCGTAGGCCACGTTGGCGACGAAGACGTTTTCGTAGTCCATGGCGATGCGCGCCAGATCCTTCTTGCGGTTCGGTTGGCCGCCGGCGGCAAACAGCGACTACGCCGCGCCGTGGCTTTGGAATTCTGGCCACCGGTGTTGGAAGTAGAACTTCGGTATCGAGGACAAGAATATTGACATCGTCGCCCGGCGACAGCACGTGATCGAGGCCGCCGAATCCGATGTCGTAGGCCCAGCCATCGCCGCCCATGATCCACACGCTGCGCCGGATCAGGTATTCGGCTAAGCGGCCGCCAGTTGTTCGGCAGCTGGCGTCGCAATGTGGGAGAGTCTTGCCAGCAGGGCTGCGACCCGCTCGCGCTGCTCGTGGATACCGGCTTCGCTGCTCTGGTCGGCGTGGAGCAGCGAATCGACCATGCGGTCGCCGATCTCCAGCTCCATGGCCCGCAACTGCGTGCATGCGGCATCAGCCAGTTTGTCGGTCGCCAGGCGCATGCCAAGTCCGAACTCTGCATTGTCCTCGAACACCGAGGTTGTTCCATGCCGGCCCCCGCCCCTCGGCGTTGGTGCAATACGGCGTGGTCGGCAGATTGCCGCCGTAGATCGACGAACATCCGGTGGCGTTGGCGATCAACATGCGATCGCCAGAGAGTTGTGTGGCAAGCCGGATGTACGGGGTCTCGCCGCAACCGACGCAGGCTCCCGAGAACTCGAATAGTGGCGGCAGCAACATCGAGCCGGGCACCGTTCCGCGCTTGGCAAGGCGCCGGTCGTAATCGGGGAGGGTCAGGAAGAATGCCCAGTTCTCGGCTTCCTGCGCCCGCAGCGGCGCCTGCTCGGCCATGTTGAGCGCCTTGCGCGAGACATTGCTCTTGTCGCGGATCGGACACACTTCGACGCACAGCGTGCAGCCAATTCCTGATCCTCCGGTGCCACCTGATAGCTCATCCGCCAACCGGCCGGGTAATCCTGCTGCGCGGCGGCATCTGCTGAACGTCGCTGGCGCCCGCGCGGCCAGTTCGACCGGGAAGACCTTGGCGCGGATTGCCGAATGCGGGCAGACAAAAACGCACTTGCCGCACTGCGTACGGAGTCGCTCTCGAGTACCGGAATCTGCAGGGGCCAGATTGCGCTTCTCCAGCGGGCGGTGCCCGTCGGCCAGGTGCCATCGGCCGGAAACAGCGAAACCGGCAAGCTGTCGCCCTTGCCGGCGATCAGCGGAATGGTCAGCTTCTGGACGAAATTGCTGATCTGCGGCGACGCGATAGGCTGAGCGGACTCGCTGGAAGCAAGCTCCGGAACCGTGACCTGGTGCAGACAGGCCAGCGTCTTGTCGATGGCGCGGAAATTAAGTTCGGCGATGCGCCGCCCTTGCGCCGTAGGTTTTTTTCGACGGCATGCAGTGATCGCGGCAATCGCCTCCTCCTGCGGCAGGATGCCGGAAATGGCGAAGAAGCAGGTCTGCATCACGGTATTGATACGTCGCCCCATCTGTCGGCTTCGAGCGCGACCTGATAAGCGTCGATGATGTAGAAGATGATCTTCTTTTCCACCATCCGTCGCTGCATCGCCGGCGGCAGGGTTGTCCAGACCCGCTCGGGCGGGTTGTTGGTGTTGAGCAAGAAGACCGCGCACGGCGCCGCATGCGCAAAAGGTCTTGGGTTTTCGAGGAAGAGCGGCTGATGGCAGGCGGTGGATAGGAGTCTCCTTCGCCCGTCAGGTAAGCCAGACCCAATCGGGCGGGGCCGAAACGCAGGTGCGACACGGTCATTGCCCCGCCCATTTCTTGGAATCATGGACAAAGTAGCCTTGGGCGTGGAGCGCGGTTTCGTCACCGATGGTCTTGATCGAGTTCTTGTTGGCCGATACCGTGCCGTCCGACCCAAGACCGTAAAAGACGGCGGCGAAGGTGTCGTGCGCGGCATCGGTGCGAAAGCTGGCATCGAAGGGGCGACAGGCCGCTCAGATCGTCGTGGATGCCAATCGTGAAGCTGCGCTTCGCCTTTGCGATTCGGCCCGGTGACTTGCCGCCGGTCGCGGTCAACATCTCGAAAACGGCCAGAACCATGGCCGGGTTGAATTCCTGGGAACCAAGACCGTAGCGCCCGCCGATCACCTTCGGCATCGCGGCAAAATGCGGCGATTCGTCGCTGAAGTCCTCGGCCAGCGCGACCAGCACATCCTTGAACAGCGGCTCGCCATCGGCGCCCGGTTCTGCAGCGGTCAAGAACGGCAATCGCCCGGGTCGTCGCCGGCAGAGCGGCGAGCAACGCCGCCGGTGCCCACGGCCGGAACAGGCGCACCTTCAAGAGACCAACCTTTTCGCCATGGCTGTTGAGGTGCTCAACGGTCTCCCGTACGGTCTCGGCGCCCGAACCCATCAGGACGATGACGCGCTCGGCATCGGGCGCGCCAAAGTAGTCAAACAATTTGTATTGGCGCCCGGTCAGCCTGGAGAACCTGTCCATATTCTGCTGCACGATACCGGGGGAAAGCATCGAACCAGGGTTCTGCGCTTCGCGGGCCTGGAAGAAGACATCGGGATTCTGCGAGGTTCCGCGCAGCACCCGGTGCTCCGGCGACAGCGCGCGGGCACGGTGGGCGCCGATCAGTTCCTGCGGCAGCATCTCGTGCAGGACATGATCGTCGACCGCGGCAATCTTGGCGACTTCATGGGAAGTCCGGAAACCGTCGAAGAAGTGCAGGACCGGAATGCGCCCGGCCAGGGTCGACGACGTGGCGATGACCGCCATGTCGTGGGCTTCCTGCACCGAGTTGGACGACAGCAGCGCGAAGCCGGTGCCGCGCGTGGACATCACGTCGGAGTGATCGCCGAAGATCGACAGCGCGTGCGTCGCGACCGCGCGGGCGGCGACGTGGAAGACCGTCGGCGTCAGTTCGCCGGCAATCTTGTACATGTTGGGAATCATCAGCAGCAAAACCCTGCGACGCCGTAAAGGTCGTCGCCAGCGCCCCGCCTGAGGGCGCCATGGACAGTGCCGGCGGCGCCGCCTTCCGATTGCAGTTCGACAACCTTGGGAATGCTGCCCCAGATGTTGGCCTTGCCCTGTGCCGCCCACTCATCGGACAGTTCGCCCATACCGGACGACGGAGTGATCGGGTAAATCGCGATCACTTCGGATACGCGATAAGCAACGGAGGCGACGGCCTCATTGCCGTCGATGGTAAGCATCTTGGTCATGAAGTAACCCTGGCTACATACGGAGCAGCGCGCAGCAGGCCGAGTTCTGCCAAGGCCGAGCCCGGATGCTGAAACGCAACTCGCCATTTTACGCCATCTGACCTGGAAAACTGCCAAGTGATGCCGGTTGCAACCTGCCAACCCCTTACTCACCCAGCGAACGCAGGGCGGCGTTGCCGCTAAACTATGGGGAGAAATCACCAGACCACCCATTCGCCTCCGCATCCGCCCAGCCCAGAGATCAACCATGAAGTCCGCGCTCGCCGTCCTGCTGATAGCCATCCTGCCCTGTTTCCCGCACCACGCCAGCGCCGGTTTCGGCGACAAAGGACCTCGTCTTCAGCGAAGCCGAGGTCCAGGCCGCGATCGACAAGAATGGATCGCTGGAACGACGCGTCGGATCAGTTCTGACGATCACCCTGCGTGAACCGCCAAGAGTTCGCCTCGGCATCCCCGAAGGCCGGGCCGGCATCACCGCCCGGATGGACATAGCATTCCTGGCAACCCGCCGATCCCGCTCCAGGTTCAGGGCCATGCCGGCATCCGCTACGACGACCAGGCCAAAGCGTTTTTCCTCGAAAACCCGGTCGCCGAGGCGGTCGAGTCGGTCGCCCTCCCCCGCGAATTCGAGCCGCAAGTCAGGCGCGCGGTCTCGCAACTCATCGCTGCCTACTTCCGCGACAGGCCTGTTTTACGTGCTGCGGGAAAACGGCAGCGCCCAGGAAAGCACCGCACGTTGGCTGCTGCGCTCAGTCAGGATCGAGACAGGGAGAGTCGTGGCCACCCTGTCACCCTTCTGACGAGGCATGGCTCAGTCGGACCCTCTGCAAACTCTGGTAGCATGAAACCCGCTCTTTGGCAGACGTCAAGCCGGGGGAACCTTGACGAAACACGTTTCCCTCGTCTCCACCGCTGCAGGCGAAGTGAACCCCACATTCCGGATTGGCATTGAAATGACCTCTGAAAAACCCGCATTCTCGTGTTTTGGCATCAAGAACTGCGACACCATGAAGAAAGCCATGTCCTGGCTGACCGAGAACGGTTTCGCCTACGAATTCATCGACTACAAGAAGACCGGTATCGCCGCGGCCCACCTGCCGGACTGGAACGCCCGCGCCGGTTGGGACAAGCTGCTCAACACGCGCGGACTGATGTGGAAGAAGTTGTCCGACGACGAGCGTGCCGCGGTCGACGAGCAAAAAGCCCTCAAGTTGATGGCGCAGTACCCTGCCCTGATCAAGCGCCCGGTACTCGATACAGGCAGCAAGCTGCTGGTTGGCTTCTCGCCGGAAAGCTGGGCGGCGGAACTGAAATGAGCGACAGCTTCGTCCGCCGCTTCCTGTTCGAACACCTCGACATTCGCGCGCCGTGGTTCATCTCGGCGAGGCTTGGCGGCAGATGCAGGACGCTCGCGACTACCAGCCCCCCGTTGCGCAATTGCTCGGCCAGACAGCTGCTGTCACCACGCTGATTGCCGGCCAGTTGAAGCAGCCGGGCCGTCTGACCCTGCAACTGCGCGGCAACGGCCCGATCCAGTTGCTGATCGTCGATTGCAACGAGAACCTTCAACTGCGCGGCATGGCGCGCGGCAACCCGGTCGTTCTGCCGGCCCCGGTGCCGGACCTGCTCGGCGCCGATCAGGGCGGCCAGCTGGTGCTCAGCCTCGACATGCCGGATGCCCGCCAGCCCTACCAGAGTTTCGTCCCACTGGTTGGCGACAGTATCGCCGCAATTTTCGAGCACTATCTCGAACAGTCCGAACAACTGTCCTCACGCCTGTTCGTCACCGCCGCGCCGGATGCGGCCGCCTGCCTGTTCCTGCAGAAGATGCCGCAAGCCAATGCCCGGGACGCCGACGGCTGGGATCGCATCGCGCAGTTGGCTGCGACCGTCAGGAACGGCGAGCTGCTCGAGCTCGACACCGAGGCGCTGCTCGAACGCCTGTTTCATGAAGACATGGCGACCCACGGCATTCGCGTCTACGACCCGGCCCCGGTGGCGTATCACTGCCCGGAAAACTGGAGCAAGGTGCGCGACATGGTCCGCCAGCTCGGCCGGGAGGATGCCGAGACCCTCCTGCGCGAACACGGCGAGATCCTCATTCGCGACGACATCTGCAATCGCGACTACCGCTTCAGCCCCGCAGATGTTGCCGAACTGTTCGAACCTCTGGCGAGCCAGTCGCTGCACTGATCCGGTCAGAGGATCTTGCCCGGATTCATCAGCCCGCGCGGGTCGAGCGCCTGCTTGATCGAGCGCATCAGCGCCATCTCGACGGGACTCTTGTAGCGCAGCAATTCCTCGCGCTTCAACTGGCCGATGCCGTGTTCGGCGGAAATCGAACCGTTCAGCGCGTGGACCGCGTCATGGACGATGCGATTGACCTCTGGCTGGCTGGCGATGAAGGCAGCGTTTTCCTGGGTATCGGGCTTGGACAGGTTGTAGTGCAGATTGCCGTCGCCGACATGCCCGAAGGCGACGACACGGATGCCGGGAAACGCCTTTTCCAGAGCGGCATCGGTCTGTGCCAGGAACTCGGGGATACGCGACACCGGCACCGCGATATCGTGCTTGATGCTGATGCCCTCGATCTTCTGCGCTTCCGAGATATTTTCGCGCAGGGCCCAGAGCTTTTTCGCCTGGCTTCCGGAATGGGCGATCGTCGCGTCGGCAACCGCGCCTGCTTCCAGACGCCCGGCCAGCCACTGCTCGACGGCGGCCGGAGCGGCGTCGGAGAACTCGGCGAGGATGTACCACGAAGCCGGCGGCGACGGCCGCGACGTGTCGGGGATGTGCTTGAGCACCAGCGCCAGCGACGCTTCCGAAACCAGCTCGAAGGCAGTCAATTGGGCGTCGAAAGCGGATTTCGCCGAATTCAGCAGGTCGACCGCGGCAGCCGGCGAAACCGCATTGAGCCAGCAGGTGATCTGCGTCCCGGGTAGCGGAAAGAGCTTCAACACGGCACCCGTGATGATGCCGAGAGTCCCTTCGGCGCCGATGAAAAGCTGCTTCAGGTCGTAGCCGGTGCTGTCCTTGCGCAGGCCGCGGCGCCCGTCCCAGATATTGCCGTCGGGGAGAACGACTTCCAGGCCGAGCGTCAGTTCGCGCGTGTTCCCGTAACGGAGCACCTGGACACCGCCGGCGTTGGTCGACAGATTGCCGCCGATCTGGCAACTGCCTTGCGCCGCCAGCGCCAGCGGAAACAGGCGGCCGGCGGCGCGCCCCGCTTCCTGGACGGCGGCCAGCGTGCACCCGCCTCGACCGAAATCGTGTCGTTTGATGCGTCGACCGCAACAATGCGGTTCCAGCCGGCCCAGACTGACCACCACGGCGCTGCCCGTGTCGTCCGGCGTCGCTGCGCCGCACAGACCGGTATTGCCGCCCTGCGGCACGATCGGCGCGCCGGCAGCAGCACAGGCGCTGACTACCGCCGCCACCTCGGCGGTACTCGCCGGGCGCACGAGGCAACGCGCGGCGCCCCGGTAGCGGCCGCGCCAGTCGGTCAGGCAGGGCGCCAGATCGGCGGCCCCGACGAGTACGTTGGCCGGCCCGACGATGCCGGCCAGCGTTGCAGTCAGGGAATCGCCCCTCATCGCCGCGTCACTCGATAATCGCGCGCAGCAGCGGCAGCATCTGCTCGGCCGCCGTGCGCCCGGCGGTGATCGCCTCTTCCGCCCGGTGAAAGTCGAGCAGCCCGAGTTGCCCCAGGCGCGGCGCAATCAGCACATCGGCCGGCTCGCCGGCCAGTCGCGAGCGCGAGATGCGGCCCTGCATGATGGCAATGCTGTTGGTCACTACATCAGCCAGCGACGGCCTGATCAGGTCCTCGCTGTCGCCCTCGCGCCCCAGCCATCGGCCCACCGTCTGGCGCCAGGCCGGCACCGGAGCGGATGGATCGCCACGACGCTGGCGCAGGCCGATGGTATCCATGCCAAGGTCGACGGCGATCACCAGATCGGCGCCCAGTGCCCGGCACAGCGAAACCGGTACCGGATTGACCAGGCCCCCGTCGACCAGGTAGCGTCCGTCGACCAGGTGCGGCGCGAGCAGCCCGGGCAGTGCGACCGAGGCCCGCACCGCATCGAGAATCCGGCCCTCCCTGAGCCACACCTCGCGACCGCTGGCCAGATCGGTGGCGACACAGGCAAACGGCTTGTCGAGATCGGCGAAGGTCTCGTCAAGAAAAAGACGTGAGGTATAGCCAAGCAGCTTCTCGCCCTTGATCAGCCCGCCCGCTCCCAGACTGACATCGAAGAACCCGAAAACATCGCGGCGCGTCAGGCCGCGAACCCAGGCGGCAAGCGGATCGAGTTCGCCCGAAGCATAGGCCGCCCCAACGAAGGCGCCGATCGACGTGCCACAGACGATGTCGGGAACGACGCCGGCCTGCTGCAGGGCGCCCAGCACGCCGATATGAGCCCAGCCGCGGGCCGAGCCCGAGCCGAGCGCAATGGCGATGCAGGGCTTGCCCATGGCGGTCAGCCCCGCTCCACCGGCGCGGCGTAGAGGTCGTGGTGATCGGCGTCGATAACCTTGACCTTGATGAAGTCACCGGGCTCGGCAGCGAAAAAGCCGTCGATATAGACGAGCCCGTCGATCTCCGGCGCATCGGCCTTGGAGCGGGCGATGGTGCCCTCCTCGTCGACCTCGTCGACCAGCACGTCGATGACGCTGTCGATCCTGGCAGCCAGCTTGTCAGCGGAAATATCTTCCTGGACCTGCATCAGCCAGCGGCGGCGGTCCTCGCGCACGTTCTCGGGCGGCAGGCCGGGAATCTTGTTGGCCGTCGCGCCCTCGACCGGCGAGTAGGCGAAGGCGCCGACACGATCGAGCCTGGCGTCCTCGAGGAACTGGATCAACTGGTCGAAATCCTCTTCTGTTTCGCCGGGGAAGCCAGTGATGAAGGTCGACCGGATGACGATCTCCGGGCAGATGTCGCGCCATTTGGCGATACGCCCCAGCGTATTCCCGGCCGAGGCCGGGCGTTTCATCGCCTTGAGGATGCGCGGGCTGGCGTGCTGGAATGGCACATCGAGGTAAGGCAGGATCTTGCCCTCGGCCATCAGCGGAATGATGTCATCGACCGACGGATACGGATAGACGTAGTGGAGACGGACCCAGATGCCGAATTGCGCCAGCGCGTCGCACAGTTCCTTGAGCCGCGTCTTCACCGGACGCCCGCCCCAAAAGCCGGTACGGTAGTCAAGGTCAACCCCATAGGCACTGGTGTCCTGCGAAATAACCAGGATTTCCTTGACGCCGGCGCGCGCCAGGCTCGCGGCCTCGGCCAGCACGTCGCCGACCGGGCGCGAAACCAGAGGCCCGCGCAGCGAGGGGATGATGCAGAAGGTGCAACTGTGGTTGCAGCCTTCGGAAATTTTCAGGTAGGCGAAATGGTCCGGCGTCAGGCGCACGCCCTGCTCGGGGATCAGCGACGTGAACGGATCGTGCGGCTGCGGCAGGTGCTGATGGACGATGCCCATGACCTCGTCGGCGGCATGCGGGCCGGTCACCGCCAGCACCGACGGGTGCGTGTTCTTGACAATGTCGCCCTTGGCACCGAGGCAACCGGTGACGATGACGCGCCCGTTCTCGTTCAATGCCTCGCCGATGGCATCGAGCGACTCCTCGACCGCCGCATCGATAAAACCGCAAGTATTGACGATGACCAGATCGGCGTCGTCATGGCTCGACGACACCATGTAGCCTTCGGCGCGGAGCTTGGTCAGTATGTGTTCGGAATCGACGGTGGCCTTGGGGCAACCCAGCGATACGAAGCCGATGGTCGGCACTTTAGTGTTCAAAATTCATTACCTCGGCCACTTCATCCAAGAAGGATACCGTCGCCGGCAACGCCGGTGACGCAAAACAAAAAGCCCCGATTCGAAATCAGGGCTCTGCGAATCATGGCTGAAGCGGCAACTCGCGCCACCCGTTCAGCGGAAACAATTTTCCGACCAGCGGGAGATCTAGTCAAATGGTTCAGACTGGCTGATGCCCGGCCCAATCCCACCGGTAGCCCTGGTTCGCCACCCCCCACAAGACAAGCATTCAAAACAATAAAACGCCCCGCAAGGCGCTTTTCTGTGATGCTTCTGGCGGAGAGGGCGGGATTCGAACCCGCGGTAGTATTGCTACTAAACACGCTTTCCAGGCGTGCGACTTAAACCGCTCATCCACCTCTCCGGGAGGCCGGCATTGTAGCAGAGGGGGGCGCTTCGTCAAAATGACTTTCGCAGCCATGCGAGTCCGATCCAGAGCATGAGAAGAAGGACAAATGACAGCAGGCCAACCAGCATTCCCGACACGCTGCGCGGGAGGAACAATGCCACGAACTGTCGCGGTGGACGGGTCACGAGGTCGAAAAACCGGTAGATCGCATTTTGCTGCCGCCGGCTTCCTGTCAGCAGGTAGAGTACTCCCTGCCCCATCAGGCAGAGACCAAGCATCTCGACAATGGCACGCAGCGCGCTGATTAGAAAAACCGGCACGACTGCCCCCTACTCTTCATCGATGCCGAGTTCCGCTTCCAGCTGGCGCATGCGCCGGTTGTAAAACCCGATGATGGCGAGATAGATGACCAGGGTCCCCTGTGCCGCCATGTAGAATCCGAGCGGGAATCCGAACAGGTTGAAGCCGTTCAGTTCCGCCGCGAACCAGTTCAGGACAAACGTGAAGATCACCCAGACGAAAAGCAGCCTGAAGGTCAAGCGCCGAGTTCTCAGCCAGTAACGGTCGTTCACCATCGGGAATCCTTGGCCGGCGATCCACGACGGATGGCATCGAGAAAATGCTCCACTTCCTTCTCCGGGGTTTTCGTACACAGGCTGACGGTGACAATGGCGGCGAAACCGGCGGCAACGCCGAAGATGCCCGCCGCGGTAGACTTGATCTGGAACCATGGCTGCATGCGCAGGCCGCTCATCCCCAACCAGGTCAGCCCTTCGAATTCGATGCGCAGGATGTAATAAACAGCGACGGACAACCCCACGATCATGCCCGCCAAGGCGCCGGCTCGCGTCGCCCGGCGCCAGAAGATACCAAGCACCAGCGCCGGGAAGAAGGCTGACCCGGCAATCGAGAAAGCCCAGGCGACCATGGACAGGATGGTGCCCGGCTTCTGGGATGCGACGGCGGCTGCCAGAACGGCAATGATCAGCAAGAGCAACTTGGAAATCACGAGGCGCAACTGGGTCGACGTAGCAGGGCGGAAAACCCGGTAGTAGGCGTCATGCGACAGGGAATTGCTGAGCGTCAGCAGCAATGCATCAGCAGCAGACAGAGCGGCGGCCAGGCCGCCGGCGGCAACCAGTCCCGAGACGACATAGGGCATTCCGGCGATCTCCGGCGTCGCCAGCACGATCACGTCGGGATTGAGCGTCAGTTCGGCTAGTTGCAGGATACCGTCGCGGTTGATGTCTTCGTAGCTGACCAGACCGACCCTGCCCCACGCCACCACCCAGCCCGGCAAATCGGCGATCGGGATGCCTACAAGGTGGGTAAGGACCTCGTGCTTGACGAAGACGGCATAGGCTGGCGCTGTCATGTAGAGCGCCAAATGAACAGTAGCGACCAGAAGACGGACTCCCGCGCTTCGCGTACGCTGGGCGTCGTGTAGTAGCGCATCAGCAGGTGCGGCATCGCGGCCGTTCCTACCGTCAGGCAGAAGACAAGCGCCAGAAAGTTGATGCGCTGCGACCACGTGCCATCCACTTCGTCGACCGGAAATGCTGCCGCATGATGAATCGGCTCGACGGAGGCCTCGGCGGCGGCAACCCTGGCAGCTTCCCAGCGCAACCGCGCCTGACCTTCATCCTGCGGCAGATCCCGGCGCTGCCTTTCCAGCGCCACAAGTTCCTTCGTCTGGCCGTCACCGGCCTTGAGCGCGTTGATCGTCGACGACAAACGCTCGCGTTCGTCGGACAGTGAATCCGGCAGATCCATCATCTTCTGTTCGTACTCTTTGGCCCGCTCGCGATAAAGGCGGCGGACTTCGAGTTCGGCCGGGCTGTCGAACAGCTTGTCCTCCCTCTGCTGCACCTGTTGCAACACCATGCCGTAGACCACCTGCGGGACGGGAACGCCGGTAACCGACCATGACAACATCGCTACTGGAGTCAAATAGGCAACAATGAGGATGACGTACTGGGCAACCTGAGTCCATGTTACCGCCCGCATCCCACCGAGAAAGGAGCAAACGAGGATGCCGGCGAGGCCGACGAAGATTCCCACTTCGAATTGCAAGCTGACAAACCGGCTTGTGATGACCCCGACGCCATAGACCTGGGCCACGACGTAGACGAACGAGGTGAGAACCACGGCGCCAACGGCGACCAGCCGTATGGCGTTGCCTCCATATCGGGCACCCAGAAAATCGGGGATCGTGAATTCCCAAAACGCCGCAAGTAGGGCGCCAGCAAGAG
Organism: Candidatus Dechloromonas phosphorivorans; assembly: GCA_016714975.1. Taxonomy (GTDB): domain Bacteria; phylum Pseudomonadota; class Gammaproteobacteria; order Burkholderiales; family Rhodocyclaceae; genus Azonexus; species Azonexus phosphoriphilus. Next base: position 13,639 of record JADKBR010000006.1, read on the forward strand.
CGCGACCAGGACGAAGCCGCCGGTCCATCCCAGCACGAAGGCCAGGCCCCTGGTACCCCGAGAGATAGAGGGTGCCCGCCAGACCGACAAACGATGCAGCACTCACCCAATCGGCGCCGGTCGCCATGCCGTTGAAGACTGCCGGCACCCGGCGCCCGGCAACGTAGAACTCCGAAACATCGGCGGTCCGGCTCGTGATCCCGATCACGGCATACATCGAGATCGTGAGGAATACAAAGGAATAGCCGATCCAGCGCGCCGGCATGCCGTGCTGCTCGAGCACGGCGAGCACGCCCACGAAAACCAGGAAGCCGCCGGTGTAAAGTAAATAGTACCGCTGAAGCCTGGTCAGCGACGCCAGCATCACCGCTCCTTAATGGGTGCGACGCAGAAAAACCGTGGCTCGCGACTCCTCGACCAGATCTTCAGCCGTGAGAATTTCCTTGTCAATGGCGCGAACCAGCACCATCTGGAACAGGCGTGCGAGTACCAGCGCGTTCGTCATCGTGTCGCGGCGTCCGCTACCCTGACCCTGAATGCCGAGCCGCTCGAGCCAGTCATCCAGCGGCAACAACGTTGCGGACTTGTCACTGTAAAGCGACGGCAGCAGCCAGGCGAGATCGACCCACTGCGGCTCGAAATCGAGCCCCAGGCGATTACGAAAGGCAGGTTTCAGAAAGCTGCTGACGGACGGACTGTGGTAGGCCACCAGTGGAGCCTTCGCCGAATAATCAAGAAATGCCATCAACTGGCGGTCGACCGCATCACCATCGATATCTCCGGCGGCCAGATCGAAGGAGAAAGCGTCCGCCGGCATGATCGAACCGCCCTGCACTCCAATGGCTGAAATACCGAGCAGGTTATCGTCCGGCGCGCGCGGTCCCGAAGTTCCGATCTCGACGACCACGTAGCGCACATGGTAATGCCACTCATCGAGCTCCGGCGCCTTGCTGGCGCGCCATTCCAGAAGGGCCTGGCGAACGTCGCTGGGCAGCTTCGATGGTGACCTTGCTCCGCCCTTGCCCAGGAGTTTGCTGAGTTTGAATGCCATCGGTGCACCTGATAATCGAGCTTGAGGCGAGTCTGCAGTTTGCGCGCTTGACGGAATGATTCCTGAGCACCCGGCGGTCGAGTTCGTTGAGGTCGTTGGGATCGATCAGGTTGTCGCCCTGGACACCCGGCTTGTCCTCGAGGTACTGGTGACGCAGGCGCAGCAACTGGATGAAATCCAGCCCTTCGAGCACCGCGTTGACCTCCTCGTCACGTATCGCCAGTCGCTTCGACGCGATGCGCAGGCGCTATACCGAGTTGGTGTTATGGACGCCGGTGGCTAGCGCATAGATTCGGGCGACATCGACAAAATCCGCGAACCATATTTCTTGAGATCGATCTTGCCCGGATGCCCCGGCTCGAGATCGGTGATGAAATCACGGAGCGTGCCCAGCGGCGGCGCCACGCTCAGGGCATTTCTCGCCATGGCCTGCAGGAACAGCGAATTTCCACCGGTCGCCGTGAGCAGGAAGCGACGCATTTGCTCCGCCAGTTCGGCATTGCCGAACAGCGCGCGGAAGTCGAAGAAGATCGAGCCGTTGAGCAGGGCATCCGGGCTCCGGCGAGCGCACCCACTTGCTGAACTGATTCTTCCATTCGTCGAGGGTCAGACACCACTGTGGATTGCTGGCCATGATGTTGCCCTTGCACAACGGAAACCCGCAGCGGTCGAGATCCTTGTTGACGTCGAGCGCGAAAGCCAGGAAGCGCTTGCGCAGCGGCTTGACCTCGGCAGCATCGGGACAGGTGAAGACGATCCCGTTGTCCTGGTCGGTGCTGAACGTCTGCTCGTCGCGTCCTTCCGAGCCGAACGCCAGCCAGGCCCATTCGACACCGTCGAAATGGTGATTGTGGAGATTGAGTTCGAGCACACGGCGCGTCAGCGCATCGTTGAGCGCCGAGATGAACTGGGTCAATTGCTCGGCGCCGATTCCCTGGGCCAGCATGTTGAACGACAACTGGCGTACATCCGCCGCCGACCGCTGCAGCGACTCGACATCCGCCGCCGATTCGATGGCCTGGCGGATCTGGCGCAAGCCGATGCGATGGAGGGCAAACAGGTCACGCTCGGAAACGACCCCGGACAACCTGCCTTCGGCATCGGCAACCAGCACATGCCTGATACCGTGGGTCGCCATCGCCAGCATCGCGTCGTAGGCGGTCGCATGCTCTTCCAGAATGAACGGGTTCGGCGACATCGCCTGGCTGATCGGCGCCGTGCCCGGCAAATCGACCAGAAAGACACGATCGAGGAGATCGGACCGGGTGAAAATTCCGACCGGCTTGTGGTCGGTGCCGGCGATGATCAGCGAACCGACGCCGGCCCTGGACATGCCCTCCAGCGCCGTCCGCAGCGGCGTTTCCGGGATCACCGAGATAGGAGAACGCGAGCCGATCTTGGTCAATGGCGAATTAAGCGTTTGCTGTTCGCTGGCACGCTGGGCAAACTGCTGCTGCAACTGGAGCCGCGCCTGCTGCAACAGGCTGGCGATGTATTGCGTGCAGAAAAGGTTGAATTCCGGACTGATCGCCATCAGCTTCATCAAGTCCTGGGTCGGCAACTGGTAGCAGAAAGTATCCTCGACTGCCGTATAGGTGTTCGTCGTCGGTCTCCCCGACGTCGCCGCCCCGATCGGGAAGCTCTCGCCCGGTCCCAGGTAGAGGACCGAATACTCGGTGACCGTCACCTCGCCGGCCTGGCGCGCCTGCACCTTGCCGCTTTCGATCACGTAGAAGAAACGGACTGTGCCCGAATCAGGCCCGACAATCTCGCTGTCCGCCGCGTGAAAAGCCAGTTGCGCCTTTTCCGCGAACAGTTGCAGGGCATCGCCCTTCATCTTGTCGAAGGGCGCATAGTGCTTGAGGAATTTCTGGGTGCTCCCCGCGATACGGCGGCTTCCCTGCTGCCGCAGATCCATTTCTGCCTGGCTGATGGCCTTTTCCTTGTGACTCACGACAACCTCACTCCTGTTCAAAGACCATAGTTTAACTTGAGACGCTGCTGGAGTCGCCTCGCCTGCCGCAGCGCGACCCTCAAAATCGCCATGTCCACCTCATTCAGATTGGCCAGCGCAACGCCGTTCCCGGTTTCCGCCGCCGGTCCGGCAGCGACCTGCTGCCGCAGGCGCAAGCGCAAGACATGGGAAAAAGCCGCGTCGACCGCGACAATGTCGTCGCCGTGCATCCCGATCGCCGGCCCGGCCTCGTGCAAGCGCGCGCTGGTATTGACCGCGCGGACGCCGCTGGACAGCGCGAAAATCCGCGCCGCATCGACAAAGATGCGGCTGCCGAACTGCTCTGAGGTCGACCTGATCGCCTCGTCCTGCATCTTCCGCCACCACCTCGCCGCGAAAATTCAGCGGCACCGGCGCATGCAGCGCATTGACCGCCATCAGGTGCAGGAAAGCCGGGGTGTCGGCGGTCAGGAGAGAATCAGGCTGCGCAGTTCCTCGCCGAGATCGAAGTCACCGTACAGGGCGCTCAGGTCGAAGAAGATGCTGGCGTTGAGCAGGGCTTCCGGCTCGGGACGGCGCACCCACTCGTAGAAGCGCTGCCGCCACTCTTCGAGCGACAGGCACCACGCCGGATTGCCGGCCATGATTCCGCCGCTGCACAGCGGAAAGCCACAATCGGCCAGGCGCCGATTGACGTCCTGGGCAAAGGGCAGAAATAGTTCACGCAGGGCATCTGCCTCATCCCGGTCGGTAGCGCTGAATACCAGCCCGTTGTCCTGATCGGTGACCAAGGTCTGCTCGTGCCGCCCTTCGGAACCGAGTGCCAGCCAGCACCAGGAAACCCTCGGCATTCGGTGGCGGCGCACCGTGAGTTCGATGATGCGGATCGTCAAGCGATCGTTGAAGGCCGCGATCAGTCGCGTCAGCAGGCTGCCGCTCAGATCGCGGGCGGCAAGGCCACGCAGGAAATCGTGAATCTCCCGGGCGAGGCCGGGCGCCTCATCGAGCACGGCGAGTGCATTCAGCCGGCTTTCCAGTGCCAATTGCCGGCGGCAAGGCAAAACGTTTTCCAGGGACCAGGGCATGTCAGTACTTCACCCGGGCAAAATAGGTCTTCGAGGAGGCTTCAAGCGCCTGGCGCACCGTGACGATCTCCTTCTCCTCCAGCAGCGGCACCAGCTTGAGGAAGACCTCGGCGGTCGCCAGCGCATCATCCAGGGCGTTGTGACGGCTATCGATCTCGATCCCGAGGCGATCCAGAATGTCGTCGAGCTTGTGCGACTCCTGGTTCGGGTGGACCACCGCCGACAACAAAAGGGTATCGAGGACCGGTTGCGCGAAGCGGACGCCGATCCGCTGCTCCTTGAGTTGCAGGAAGCGCATGTCGAACGCCGCGTTGTGGGCGATCAGCACGGTGTCCGCGCAGAATTCGTGGAAGGCCGGCAGGACCAGGTCGATGTTCGGCTTGCCGCGCACCATGTCCTCGGTAATGCCGTGAATCGGGATCGATTCGGGCTTGAGTGGCCGCTCGGGGTCGACCAACTGATCGAAGACCTCCTGGCGCAGCAGGCGGTTGTTCACGATGCGCGCCGCGCCGATCTGGATGATCTCGTCGCCGGCCGACGGTTGCAGCCCGGTCGTTTCGGTATCGAAGACGGTGTAGGTCAGTTCGCTCAGCTTGCGGTCGAGATCGACCAAGTTGTCTTCATACTTGAAGAGGTCGAAATCGTAGTATTCGGGCCGCCCCGCTCCGCGCCTGTTGTCCTCCTGCTCGTCCTCGATTTCGGGCGTGGCCACCGGCAGCACGAAGCGAAAATAGGCGCGGTGGGCGGCCTTCTCGCGCTGATACCAGATTTCGCCGCCGTGCCGTTCAACAACATCACGCAGGGACAGCGGCGACGTCTCATCCGCCGCCTGCATCGCTTCCAGTTCCCAAGTATAGAAAGTCTCCGACCTGACATCGCCGGCCCGGCCCAGATCAGGTCGAGGTAGGCCAGCTTGGCCTGTGCCGACAAGCGGAAGCGCAGTTCCCGCGGCTCATAGTGATCCTGCAGCCGGGAAGCAAGGAAGAGCAGCGCGAAAATCAGCGAAAAACTGTCGGCCTTGACCCACAGGCCATCGTCCAGTTCTTCGGTCTTGGTCGGCAGGCCGAGCTTCTCCTCGATTCTGCGCTGCGCGGCAGCAATGAGATCGACGCCGAGGATGTCCTCCAGCGGCCAGCGCATCTTCATCGAGTCCGAAAACTCGACCATCGTCCGGTCGAGACGCTGGCTCATGCCCGCGACCTCGTCGCCGACGACACCGAGGAAGCGCTCACGCATTTCCGGCTCCATGTCCGGGTAGTCGATCAGGTTCGTCACCGCCGCCCGGATGCTGCCAAGCGAAGCGCGGCTCCCTTCGGTCAACGCGTGCAGCACCTGGTCGCGGCGCGCCTCCTCCTCGACGTTGCGCGTGATGTTCTCGATCGTCAGCACGTAGCCGGACATCCTGTCGCCGCGCTCGCTGCCGCTGAGCACAGGAACCATCTGGACGCGCAGCAACTGGCCGCCGCGCAGCGTCGTGATGAAGTTGGACAGCGCCGTCTTGCCGGCCGCCAGGCGCTGGCGGATGACCTCCTCGGCATGCTGCACCTGGTTCCTTTCCAGGATCGAAAATATCGAGCGGCCAAGACCGATCAGCGCCCCCCGGACACCGACGTCGGCCCCTGCGCCAGCGCTTTGAACTGGAGACGGGCACGGTTGTTGTAGAGCAGGATGCGGCCGTCGAGGTTGCAGACGACCACCGCCTGAGCCAGTTCCGACATCAGCGCAGCCAGCCGGTTCTTCTCTTCCTCGACCGAGGCCTTGGCCGTGGCGATCTGCTCGCTGACGTCGTCGAGCAGGACGTCGCGCTGCTGCGCCAGATCGTTGGCGGCGCGCGCCAGATGCTGGACTTCCGGCGGGCCTTCCGGCGTTACCCGGAAATTGCGGTTGGCGCCGAGCATCAGGCGCAGCTTTTCCGGACATGCGCAGCAGGCCGCTGACATACTGCTTGAACAACTTGCTCAGAACCACAACGCCGATCGCGAAGCCGAACATTGTCATCATCACGCCGAGCGGCAGGTGGGAAAGAAGCAAGTGGACCATCTCGGCGTGCTCATTCTCGCTCATCGTCAGCCAGACGAGCAGGAAGGTGACCATGAATGGCCCGGTCATCAGCAGACCTAGCACAATGACTGCCAGCAGGAATCGATATCTTGCCTTCATGGCGACCTTCCGGATTGAATTTCAAGCTGCCACGGCAGTCGACCGCAACAGTTCAACCGGTCAGGCAGCCAGAATGCCTTGACTTTTCTCCACCAGTTCCTTGGTCGAGAACGGCTTCGTGACATAGGCGTCGGCGCCAATCGCCAGCCCCTTGGCCATTTCGGTATCGCGCCCCTTGGCGGTCAGCATGACGATCTTCAGACCCGCGCGTTGGGAATCGGCGCGCAAGGCTTCACAGACCTCGAAGCCGGACTTCTTGGGCATCATCACATCGAGCAGCAAGAGGTCGGGACTGGAAGCTGCCAACCATGGCCAGCGCCTCATCGCCATCATTGGCGACAGCCACCTCAAAACCTTCTTTCTTCATCAGGAACTCAAGCGAAATAACGATGTTTGGTTCGTCGTCAACGATGAGAATCTTCTTGGTCATGCCTTGCGTCTCCCTCTTCTGCTTCCGGCAACGGTACCGTGAATATGAATTTTGCACCGGCACCGGGCCGGCTTTCAACCCAGAGATTACCACCAAAGTATTCGACAATCTGCCGGCTGATCGGCAACCCGAGCCCGGTGCCCTGCGGCTTGTCGGTCATCGTGTTGCCGCCCTGACGGAATCTCTCGAAAATGACGGTGCGCTCCTCCGAGTCAGACCCGGCCCGTTGTCGGCCACCTCGACGCGCATGTTACGCTCATCTGCGGCCACTCCTGACCCGCACCCGGCCATTTCCGGGCGGCACGAACTTCAGTGCGTTCGACAGCAGGTTGATCAGAACCTGGTCCAGTCGGTCGCGGTCCGCCAGCACCACCGGACCGTGCGGCGGGAATCTCGCCTTTCAGCGTCACTCCCTTGTCACGGAAGAGCTGACCGAGGGACTCCATCGTCCACGCGCCACCTCGCCGAAATCGACCGCGCTGGTCGTCCATTCGGCGCGGCCCGATTCGAGCTTGGCCATGTCGAGAATCTGATTGATCAGGCGCGTCAGCCGTTCCGTCTCGCTGACGATGATGCCGAGAAAGCGGGTACGGCTGGCCAGTTCCAGCTTCGGGTCTTGGTGCAGCATTTCCGAAAGTGCCCGGATCGACGTCAGCGGCGTCCGCAACTCGTGGGTGACCGTCGAAATGAAGTCATCCTTCATGCGATCGAGTTCGCGCAGGCGTTGGTTGGCCTCGCGGAGATCTGTCGTCGCCGTCTCGAGTTCGCTGCTTGGCTTCGAGCTCATGACTATAGGCACGCACCTGCGTCGCTTCGTCGAGAATATCGAGGACCTCTTCCAGCCCAAAGGCTTTCTTCACGCACCACCGAGGCGACCATCACGCGGGCGCTGGCCGAACCGATCGCGCCGGAAAGCTGTGCCTCCGCGAAGCGGACAAAATCGGCATCGGCGGGCAAGCTCCTCCAGTTGCTGACACCCCTGCGCCAAGGCAAAGGTCGACAGCCGCTTGCGGCCCGGCGCGGACCGAGAAAACGTTCGAGCAAGCCAACCAGATCATCGACTGAGGCTACCCCTCCACAGTCGCGCACCGCTCGCCCGCGCGCCGTGCCGGAAGACGTCGACAAAGCTCTCCGCCTGCCCCTGCTTCCGACGCATCCGGCCGCAGCGAAAGCGAAACCAGTACGTAGAGGCCGATATTGAGCAGCAAGCTCCACCACAGGCGGCGCGAGATCTCGTCGCGAGTCAGAAGAGAGGCCGAACAGCGCCTGCGCGTTTAGCGCCTCGACGCCCACAGGCCCTGCTCAACGAAACCC
>JADKBR010000007.1 GCA_016714975.1 Candidatus Dechloromonas phosphorivorans
GTGCCTGAAGTCGAAATGACCAGCCCGAAGTTTCGTTCGGTCTCACCAATCCTCGCCGTCGCGAGCGTCGATGGGGCGATTTCTTTCTACGAGTCAGTCCTGGGCTTTCGGCTCGGTTGGAAGTGGGGTGACCCAACGTCGGTCGCGTCGGTCTGTCGAGACGAAGTCGAGCTGATGTTTGAGTTGGCACCAGAGGCGGCCGCCGTGGTTCCCGCCAAGATGTACGTCGTGATTTCTGGCTTGGAGCAGTATTACGGCGAGATCGTTACGGCTGGCGCCAAAGTCATCTACCCGCTTGCGGTTCGCGACTACGGTATGAAAGACTGTCGAATCGTTGATCCAGATGGGAACGAGATATCGTTCGGTGAGCCGGTTGGCTAAATGGTACCTCGCGTAGAGTTGGACCGGGGTGAGGCCCATCCAGGCCGCCACCTGGCGGTTGTTCTTGAAGTCGTGTCCGCCGCCGATGCTGGCCAAAAGCGCGCTGGCGCCGATCGGGCCAATGCCCGGGCGTTCCATCAGGCGTTTGCTGCGCGCGTCGTCCCGGGCCGCTTTGGCGCTGATGCGGTCGTACTCGTCGATGCGCAGATCGAGCCCATCGGCGTGGGCCAGCAGGTCGCCGATGCACCGGTTGGCGTAGCCTGGCAGGTCTTCAAGATGCGCCCCTATCTCCCGACGCAGGCAGGCGACCTGTTGCGGCAGGATGATGCCCAACTCACTGATCAGTTCCGCAAGTTTGTCGCGAGCCACTTTTGGCTTGACCAGTACCGCCTTGCCGCTATCATCAACGCCATGCACGGCAAAGACGTTCTTCGCCAGATCGATTCCGACAGTGATAATAGTCATCGACTTCCCCTTTCGTGGTCTTGATTTGATCGATAACTCTCATCATGGCACTCGTTGCCGTTTGCGGCTTCCGCCGCAGCCTCGGGACGGGGAAGTCCCTTTCATTCGTTAGCTCTCATACCCACTTGCCATGCGCTACCAAGGTCGTATCACCAAATGGACGGATGACAAAGGCTTCGGCTTCATCACACCCAATGGGGGTGGGGAGAAAGTCTTCGTACACATCAGCTCCTTTTCCAATCGCCAGCGCCGACCGGAAGGAAACGAACTCGTAACCTACGAACTCAAAACCGACGGTAAGGGCCGAGCGCAGGCGAATACCGTTGCGTTTGTCGGTGAAAAGCCCACTCCGTCGACCCGCCCGGTCGCAGCAACATCCCCCGCTATTTGCCGTTTGCTTTCTGGCATTTGTTGTTGGGGCAGTTATCGCCGGTCGCCTCCCGGTTGTCGTTCTTGCGCTCTACCTTGTTGCAAGTCTCGTGGCCTTCTTCGCTTACGCCTTCGACAAGTCAGCCGCCTTAAGAAATCAATGGCGAACACAAGAAAGCACGTTGCACTTATTCGCTCTTCTCGGTGGGTGGCCCGGCGCCTTGGCGGCACAGCGGCTGCTTCGGCACAAGTCGGCGAAGGCTTCCTTTCAAGCCACCTTTTGGGCCACCGTTGTGCTCAACTGCGGAGCACTCGGCTGGTTGTTTTCGCCCTCTGGCGCAAGAACGCTTCAGTCTGTACTGGGTGCCGCGTGAGGGCTAATCATCGCTTCGAGGGGACGGCCTGCAAGCTGCGCTTGCAGGTACCCTCCGCCCCTCAGGCTAAACGTTGGGCAGCGAAGCGAAGGCGTGGCAGCACGAAAGCTTCAGTGTTGACTCGGAGTGTGCCATCAGCATCCGATGGGCAGATTCATGAATGATCGCGTCAGACTAGCTAAGTACCTGTTCTCCCTTGAGGCGGCTCTAGGGATTCTGAGCATTGGAGGCGCCGCGCTTTTCGGAGCTGCCTACTCGTCCAAGAGCATGTGGCTGGCATTCCCTCTCATATTCGTGCCATTTTCTGCGTTGTGGGCGTTGTTCTGCTACGGGGCCTACAAAGGCCTCACCAGCCCAAATGTGTTCAGCAATCTTGTGTTCTGGCTGTTTGTCGTGGGGCATTTGTTTGCCTTTCCCATCGGCACTGCAATTTCCGGCGCATGCATCTGGCTGTGGCGCGACCTGTCACCACGTTCAAACGGCCGCCGAGGCACCGTCGTCGCCGAACAACGCGTTCCAGCCGACGGGCCCGCGACTGAACGCGGACCTTAGGCGCATGGCGTCCCAGGGATAGTCCGAAGGCCCACTGTCTCGCGTGTCGGAGCGTATCGGTTTTTCTTCTAAGCCAGTGATCGAGATGAGCCCGAGCATATCCACGTGGCGCGTGAAGAGAGCATCGCCAAGTTCTGGCTCGACCCGGTTCGTCTTCAAAGCAGTGGAGGCTTGGAATGAGTATTTCCGCGATTGACATCCAGATTCCCCTCGCCCAAGCCGTGAGGGTCACTCAGGATTCTTTGCACGTCGATCTTGCTGACGGGCGGACGATCTCTGTTCCGCTCGCATGGTACCCGCGCCTGCTGCATGCCACGGCTGATGAACAAAAAAGGTGGCGGTTAATTGGAATGGATCGAGGCATCCACTGGGAGGCTATTGACGAAGACATTAGTGTGGAAGGTCTGTTGGCGGGAAGAGCCTCTGGAGAGAGTCAGACCTCGTTGAAGAAATGGTTGAACTCACGATCATCGGGCCTGACCGGCGCTTAGAGCGGATCGGCCGCAAGCGGCCCGAAAAAACCTCGCCGCTTGCGGCCGATCCGCTCAAGCTTGACGTCAAGCCTGATGACACTCTTTGCCTTCCGGGGCATGTGAAGGAAACGGTATGTATGTGCCTGAGCACTTTGAAGAAACGCGCGTGGAAGAGCTTCACCGCGTGATTGGGGAGCACCCGCTTGGGGTACTTGTACTGGATGGGCCAAACGGCCTTGACGCTCATCATCTGCCCTTCGAGTTGAACCCCAATGCCGGCGCGCGCGGGCATCTGCTCGCTCACGTCGCGCGCGCCAATCCCCTGTGGCAGGAGGCGAAGGATGGCGATGAAGTTCTGGTGGTCTTTCGTGCCGCAAATGCCTATATCTCGCCCAACTGGTACCCGAGCAAGCATGAGTTTCACCGGCAAGTGCCAACCTGGAACTACCAGGCCGTCCACGCCCACGGGAGGATCAGGATTCGCGATGACGAGAGATTCCTGCGTGGTGTCGTGGCACGCCTCACCCGGGTGAATGAGGCGCGCACCGGGTCCGACAAACCCTGGAGAATGTCCGATTCCTCGAAGGAGTACATCGATCAGATGTTGACAGCCATTGTCGGCATCGAGATCGAGATTGCCAAGCTGATCGGCAAGTGGAAGCTGAGCCAGAACCGGGAGGAGCGAGATCGCATCAATGCGGCCGAGGAGTTACGCAAACGTGGCGAGCAGGTCACGTCCGCAGCCATGCTGGACACTCTGGTCAACAGGCACTGATGCCGCCCCGCGCGAGGCCGTCGCCGCTGCCTTCAGCGTGAGGTGAATTGCCTGTACCCTCTCCTGGACGCCACCCGTGTCTGCCAGTGCTGGCGATAGGCGCCGGCGTTGGCTTCGATCCACGCGAGGGCACGGAACTCCCGCTCCTCGAGCGGAAAGCGCTCCAGGTACGCCTCGATTACGGCAAGCTGCATGTGAAGAAAGTTCGTGTCCGAAGAATCCGGATGCGACAAGCTACCTGCCGGGCTGGAAAAGGACCAGGGCGCAGGGTCATCTGATGTATCCATGCTTTACTCCCACCGAGGCGAGTGGCCGTTGCTGCGGCAGGCCCGAAAACGCACTGGCGACCGCCGTCTGATCGCGGCTCCTGAATGGACGATTGCTCTGACCTGCACGAGTTTGTGCCGCGAGGATAGTTACAAACAGATTTAACTAAACCCGCTAACTTCATGTACGGTCGAACTATTGTTGTCCACCTTGCCGGGGAGTTGTCAACCCCGATCGGCAACCGGCAGCGATTTTTTGTGGTCACCGATGCAAAACCGAGACACTCACCAGACGCAAGCTGTCGGCGCTGCCGACCGCACGGCGCCCGCGTCCGCGCCATCGCTCGGTCGCCCTCCTCCCCCGGTCACACGCCCGACCAAGGAGACGTCCCCCGCGAAAAAATTGCCTCCCGAGAGCGAAGGGTGCGGCACAGAAGGCATGGAACCTGGGCAGGCCAGCGTCGATGCTCGGCTGGCCAGCCAGCAGTTCGCGCGTAAGGCCGTGCACCTCGATCGATCCCGGTGAAAGGCGTACCTGTGGCTTGACCAGTTGGTCGAAGCACTCGTACCGCAGGAGGCGGCGGTTGACGATTCGCGTCGCGCCGATCTGGATGATCTCGTCGCCTTGGGATGGGTGCAGACCGGTCGTCTCGGTATCGAAAACCGTGTAAGCGAGTTCGCTGAGTGGCCGGTCATCGAGTTCATGACTGCTGGCCGACCAACCAAACAGATCAAAATCGTAGAACTCCGGACGCTCTCCCGCCGTTGCCGCGATCATCGGCACGGGGATTCCCGACGCGGTGTCAGGCGACCGGTTTCCGGTTCCTCCGGGTTCTGGGTTGACGCCCAGGGCGCGCTGGATCGCTATCAGCCCGGGCTCGGTGGCGGTGGCCTTGCGGACATGCAGCGTACCGCCATCACGCTGGCGGAAGGTCGTCGTCATCCGGCGCTGAACTTAGAGCGCCTCGCGCCTGGTCGCCCAACTGTCGTGAATGCCCGCCACTTTCTGCTTAATGCGAAGGAACTGCACGCAGTGGTAAGTCCGCACGACAATGAACAGACGGCCGTCGGCGCGGTCTTCCTTGCGATGAAAGACGGGCCGCAAGCCGGTTCGCTCTTGACTGCGCAATCACGATGCCGATGTCCGAGCGGCGTCAGCATCAAGCGGACGCCGCCGCCGGGACCCGGCTTGTTGCTCTCGCAGACGTGGGTTTCGGCGTCGATTTCATGCAGGCGCCAGAGCAGGAAGGCCGGGCCAGCGCACTACCCCAGCAACATGATTTGAATGCATCCCGCCGCACGCCCACCGTCCGGCCCCACAGGAACATCGCGGACCTTCATGGCTTCGTTGTCTCACCTGCGCAGCAAGTCAGCATCGAGGCTCACTGCGTTCCTTTGTTGGCTAATGCCAACATTGCCGAGGGTACCCGACCTGACTCTGGCGGTTGAGGGCAGTTGCCCTTGCACTGGCTCGCGTACAGGGTGAAGGCGGCGTTGAAAGGGTGGGCGCGTTGCTTGAAGGGGCCTTTGGCGAGGCCCTGGTGAACGGCGGCTGGGGTCATGAAGCCGATGCCGGAAAGGCGATGGCTGCCGTTGTACCGAGGGAAGGAGCGCTGGCAGTGGGCACGGGCCTCTTCGATGCAGCCGAAGCGGGCGCGACAGTCGGGACGATACTTCAGGGTCTTGCACTGGGCTTCCGAGAGCGGGTTGTCGCCGCAGAAATAGGGTGGGCCGGGATTTGGCGACCGTGAGGTCCATCAGCAGTTCGGCGAAGGTCCTGGAGCGGATGCTGGTGTGGCGATCGGCGTGCAGGGTCAGCGCTCCCGGCTGGATCCCCTGTCTGGCGATGGTCTCGGCAATCAACTGCTCTGCGAGTGATGCGCTCTCGCGTGCGGTGACGATCGCACCGCCTGTAGAGCGCGTCGGCCGGACTTATCCGCCCGTACCGCCGCGCGCCCGCGACGTCCATAAGAATCTTCGATTGACTGCGTTGCCAGCGCTATGGATACTCCAAGCGGTGCGGTTGAAATGCACATTCGTATCATTTTTGTTCTTTATCGAGGTCAACAAGGAGGGATGGCATGCGCACGATCACTACGATGCTATTGGGATTGCTGATGACGGGCCTGGCGGCGACGGCCGGCGCCAGTGGTGGCAGGGGCGGCTGGGAGAAGCGGATTCCCGAGTGCGGCAAGAACACCAAGGCCGTCAAACTTGTCGATTATGACGAAGACACAAGTGCGGGCGGCGACAAACCGATCAAGATCGTCACCTTCAAGGAAAAGAAGAAAAAAGGATGCTGGATCGACGTGAACGACCTTCACCCGACTCAGTCGGCAGTGGGAATGGGCGCCGTGGCGTGCAAGTCGGGCAAAATCAAGCGCAAGGCCGACGAGGGGAAGCTGAACGACTGGTTGCTCGAGGATAATCGCTGGGTTCCCCTGGTACGAGGTCCGGGCGGCAAGTTCTACCTGACCGACCATCACCACCTGTCGACTGCAGTCCTCAATGCCGACATCCCCGACAAGCAGAAAAGGCTGTACGCGTACTTGCTCAAGGATTGGTCCCACATGAAGGCGGAAGTCTTCTGGGAGAACATGAAAACGGAGAACCTGACCTGGTTGAAGAATCCGGACGGACAGCCGATCACGCCGAAGGAGCTGCCGGCGACTATCGACAAGCTGCAGGACGACCCGCTGCGCACGCTCTCGGCCTGGGTGCGGAGCAGTTGCGGTTATGTCAAGTGCAATCCGCCCGGCGTGACCGATGATGACGCCGCGGAAACCTGCGCGGGACGACTCTCGGATGTTGACTGCGCCAGCGCCTTCTTCGTCGAGTTCAAGTGGGCGGCGCACCATGCCACTGTTCCGGCAGTCAAGTCGGCTCTCGCCGAGGGTGCTTCCTGTTCGCAGCAGGCCCCATTGAACCAGGAATGCCTCGATCGCCAGCGTGAAAAGCTGGCCAGGGTACTCCCAGCGGCGATGACGGCGGCGGCGTCGCCGGAAGCGAAGGACTCAGTCGGCACCGGGGCCGGCTTCAATCCGAAGCCGCAGCAGGGTGTTGTGCCTCCCTGCGAATGATTGACAGCAGGTTGCGTCTTGACGCCGCAGCCTCTCGTGCATCGATTCCCTGGCTTGTGCCTCGCGTCCAAGTCAGGGAAATGGTCACACTCAACACGCGCCCACTCCGATCGCGTCTTTAAGGAAGCTGTGGCAGCGCTTGGCGACTTCTTCGTCCAACTCGCCTTTCAGAATTCGCACGACTAAAGTGGACCCCGAAAGGAAGTCAGACGAAGCCCCTCGTGCCAGGAGACCCGAAGCAGGTGGTCTACGGAGAGAAGGGATGCCATCGGTCACGGCAGCTGCCGCGCGATCAGCTCCTTCATGATTTCGTTGCTGCCGCCGTAGATGCGCGCCACCCGCGCATCCGCCCAGGCGCGGGCGATCGGGTATTCCCACATATAGCCGTAGCCCCCATGCAACTGCAGGCAGGCGTCGAGAACCTTGCTTTGCAGCTCGGTGCACCAGTACTTGGCCATCGACGCGGCCGTCGCGTCCAGTTCGCCCTTGATGTGCAGCTCGATGCAACGATCGACAAACACCCGTGCAATCTGCACCTCGGTCATGGCTTCCGCCAGCGTGAAGCGGGTGTTCTGAAAGTTCATGATCTCCTGGCCGAAGGCTTTGCGCTCTCGGCAGTAGCGGCTGGCCCAGCCGATTGCAGCCTCCGCCTGCGCGACGGCGCTGATGGCAATCTGCAGGCGTTCCCACGGGAGTTCCTGCATCAGATACGCAAAACCCTGGTTTTCGTCACCGAGAAGGTTTCCCACCGGCACACGCACATCATCGAAAAAAAGCTCGCCGGTGTCCTGCGCCTTCATGCCGATCTTCTTCAGTCGTTTGCCCTTCGTAAAGCCCGGCATCGTCGTATCGACCACCAGGAGGCTTATGCCCTTGGCGCCCTTCCCCGGGTCAGTCTTTGCCACGACGATTACCAGGTCACAGAGCGAGCCGTTGGTGATGAAGGTTTTCGAACCGTTGAGGACATAGTGCCCGCCATCGCGCACGGCCGTCGCACGGATGCCCTGCAGGTCGGAGCCGGCGGCCGGTTCGGTCATCGCGATGGCGCCGATCATTTCACCGCGAGCCATTGCCGGCAGGTACTGGCGCTTGAGGGCCTCGCTCCCGTAATGCAGGAGGTAGGGAGCAACGATTTCGGAGTGCAGCAACAGGCCGATCAGATTCTGCACGGCGTTGCGCGCGGGTTGCTCGAACAGCACGACACTGTAGCGCTTGTCGGCGCCGGCGCCACCGTACTCTTCGGGCATGGATGAACAGAGGAAGCCGGCAGCACCGGCCTTCAACCACAATTCACGATCGATGAAGCCTTGCTCCTCGTAGCGCTCATAGTGCGGCGCCACCTCGAGCGCTATGAAACGGTCGAGCGATTCGGCAAACTGGAAGTGCTCTTCAGCAAAGAGCGTACGTGGGATGGACATCGAGCACCCTACCCTGTCAAAGACGGAAGCCGCCGCAGACCGGCAGTTCGCCGGCGATGCAATCAGCTTCGGGACAGCATAGCACAGCATCACGATCGCCCCCGCAGCCTCTTCCGACGGTCCGCCGCGCCGGAGCGGCACCATGGCCTCCATCTGCTTGAGCCGACCGGGATGGACGCCGGCCTTGATCTGCCTGCCCCTGATATCCAGCGCAGCATCGCCGCCAGCAACAGCGTTTGTCACGCACGGATCGATCAGACCCGTCGTTCACACTGGCCCGGCAGCGACCCGATTCCTTGGCCAGCGCCCGGCCAATACCGCAACCGGAACCGCTGGCGATGACCGCTTTTCCTTCGCGCTTTCGGTTTTCCTTTTCCGTTCGGGTCAGATGCATTCAACCGGGGAACCGCCGCGCCCGAGGGGCAGGGCCCGGCCGCAACCCCGCCAACGGCCGGCCCAAGCGGCCGCTCAATCGGCCCGCTGGTAAAGGGTCACGACACAGGCGCCGCCAAGGCCGAGGTTGTGCTGCAAGGCCAGTCTGGCATTGGCTACCTGACGCTCGCCGGCTTCTCCCCGAAGTTGCTCGACCAGCTCCGCACACTGGGCAAGGCCCGTGGCACCCAGCGGGTGCCCCTTGCACAGCAGACCGCCCGAAGGGTTGACCACCAGGCGGCCGCCGTACGTGTTGTCGCCATCGGCGACGAACTTCTCGGCGCCGCCCTCCGGACACAGGCGCAGCGCTTCATAGCTGAGGACCTCGTTCTGCGCAAAACAGTCGTGCAGTTCGACAACATCGAGATCCCCGGGTCCTATCCCGGCCTGCTGGTAGACCAGGTCGGCCGCCTCGCGGCTCATGTCGGCGCCGACCAGCGCGATCATGCTGCGTTTGTCGAAGGTTCCCGGGCGGTCGGTGGTCATTGCCTGCGCGGCGATGAAAACCCGCCGGTCGAGATTCCTCGTTTCGGCAAAGCCTTGCGAGACGAGAATTGCTGCCGCGGCACCACAGGTCGGCGGGCAGGCCATCAGCCGCGTCATACCCGCCTCCGCACAGATCAGCGGCGCAGCCATGACCTCCTCTTCACTCACCACCTTGCGCAGCAGCGCGGTCGGATTGTGCGCCGCATGGCGGCTCGCCTTGGCCCGCACCCGTGCAAAGACGTTCGCACCGACTTGGTAGCGCTCCATGTACTCCTTGCCGGCGCCACCGAAGTAGCGGAGCGCCAGCGGCACCGGATAGGGAGCAATCTCGTCGCAGAGCGTGTCGAAACGGGCAAAAGGCGACGGCCGGTCGCGCCAGTGCTCGGTCAGCGCACCCGGCTGCATTTGCTCGAAACCGAGCGCCAGCACGCAATCCACTGCGCCCGACTCGACCAGCTGACGCGCCAGGAAAAGTGCCGTCGATCCGGTCGAACAGTTGTTGTTGACGTTCACGATCGGAATGCCGGTCATGCCGACACCGTACAGCGCCCGTTGCCCCGAGGTCGAATCGCCATAGACGTAGCCGACGATTGCCTGCTGCACTGCCTGATAGCTCAATCCGGCATTCTCCAGCGCCTTTCGGGTAGCTGCCGCGGCCATCACGTCGTACGGGTCGGTCGCACCCGGCTTGCCAAAGGGCACCGTGCCCACCCCCGCCACAAACGCCTTGCCTTGCATCACGCTTTGCTCCCTTTAGCAGTACCTGGTGTCTGAAGGACGGTCGCTGCTCCTGTTCGGTTCCATCGCAATGGCCTACCGGAGGAGGCCTCTCGATCCGGTCGGGCAGGCCCGCCAAATGGTCATCGAAGAAGCCCAAGACCGAGCCGGCAACGACCGTCTACCTTTGCCCTGCCCACGGCGTCCCCGCAAGTCTGCGACTTCAATGGCTCACTACAGTCCGTCGCGACTCCGGCGCCAAGCGTGTCTTGCTGGTGCCAGAAGGGGCACCGGAGCGAAAGCGGCGCCGACATCCCGCGAAAAGCCCCAGGGTCAAGGAGTCTGCGCAAAGTATCTCCGTCCCGGACTACCGCCGTCAAGCTTCCGCTGCGCATGGAAAGCCGTAGAACCGGGGTCCTGCTCCAAACCAACAGCCAGTACTGAACCACAAAGCCCCCCTTCAGGCGAAGAGGTCTTGAAGCGTCGACGTGCCGGCGCAACCAACGGCATCGTCGCCAAGCTGACAGTGAAACAAGCCCCGCTGCGCGCGAATCTACGCCGTCAGCCGCTGGCCAAGGCCGCGGTATATCTGCCTGGCAACGAGCAGCGACGGGATCAGCGCACGATCCTTGATGTCGCCGGCCTTCATGCCTGACACGATCAGCGCCGCATGCACGCAGCGCCGCATGTCCGGCCGCACCACGACCTCGAGTGCGTCGAGTTGAGCGAGCAGGCGCGCCTCACGATAGCGGAAAGCCTGCCCCAGCCCTTCTTCCAGCAGCCGCGGGAGTTCCGGATTGGGATCGTCAGTGAGAAGGCAGTAACGTGCCCGCCCGCACTCGGGGAGCAGCGGCAGCACGGTGCAGAAGGCGTCGGCGCGGACGCTGCCGGCAAGCAGACGAGCAACGAAAGCCTCGCCGAGCTTCTCGCCGACGAGGTCGGAGACGGCATCGGCACGGCCGGCAAATTCGAGCAGCGGCGTACCGCGGTGGCGCCCGCTGACCCGCACGCGATCGCCCAGCCGGTAGCGCAGGAAGCCGCCTGGCTGGGTAACGAGCAGCGCGTAGTCGGCACCGTCTTCGGCTTCTTCGAGCAGATGCAGGCGGCCGTCGTCGTCCTCGAGTTCGAGAAAGACCTCGTCGATCAGCGGCAGATGACCGCCCGCGTGAACCAGTGGCACGGTGATCGGCGCTTCGGTGGCGAGCAGGCCCTTGCCTTGCAGCCGGGCCTGCGGCAGATAGCCGGCGAGCTTGCGCGCCGGCGCGGCGGCGGCCTCGGCGGTCCAGCAGGAAACGAGTTGCAACGCGGGCCAGACCTCCTGCCAGCACAGCGGGTCGGCAGACAGCAACCTTCGCCGATCGACCGGCAGTGCCGGCAACAGCCGTTCGCGATGGCTTTCGAAGTGCTCGAGCAGGATCAGCAGATAGCTCGGATTCCACACCGACACGACCTCCAGATCGTGCGCAGCGACCAGCGCGCACGCCAGGGCATCGCGAAACGCTGCCGGCTCCCGCAGTCGCGGCGGCGTGACGATGAAGCGCCCGAGCAACAGGCGCAAGGCGCTGCCGAGATACTCACGGTCGTCGTCAAAGCCGTCGCCGCCCACCAGCGGCGGCGACACGCTCATGAAGGTTCGCCCCGAGCGAAGCCGCAGCGCGTGCGTCAGCAAGTCGTGCGCCCAGATCGCAAAAGCACTGCGAAAAGCGCCAAGCAGCGCGTCGTTGTAGGGAATGCGCTTGATGGTGCCCGAACTGCCCGAGGTCGGCTCGTAGCAGCGCGTGCGACCCGGTGACAGCGCCGCTGTGTCACCGCGGCGCTGCGCCTCGATCCACGGCTCGATGGCGGCGTAGTCGATGACCGGCACCTTCGTCCGGAAGGCGTCGAGGCTGTCGTCGGCCCGCAGACCCAGCGACCTGGCGTAGCCAGTCGCGCTCACCGCCCGCAGGATCCGCGCGAGCGTCCTGCGCTGCGTCATCGCCACATCGTCGAGCGCCCGCGCGAAACGCCACGCGCGCGGCGCGCACCAGGCGCGCAGGAGCGGCGCGGCGACCGCCCCGGACAGGTTCACGGCGGTCTCCGGATGCGGCGGCCGACGCCCACATCGGTCTGCACCGGCAGCACCGCACCGTCTTCAATGCACACTCCCGGTCCCAGCCGCGAACCGGCGCCCAGCAGGACGCCATCGCCGATGCGGATTCGCCGAACGTAGAGCACCAGGCCCACGTCACGACGTTTGACGAGGTGCGCGTAGCAGGCGACGCGGTGCCCGAACACCACACCATCGCCAACCTCGAGCAGGCTGCGGTCGGTGATTTCGACCAGCGGGGTCCAGTAGACACCGCGACCGACGCGGCTGCCCCAAAGCCGCAGCCACCCGCTGTAGAGACCCGGAACCAGGCGCAGCGCCGCTTCGAGTGCCGGCAAGGCGCTGTACATCAGCTGGCACTGGTGTCCTCCCCACCACGGCGCATAGCCCGGCGCGTCGATGCGCGAGGACCCCTCGACCAGCGGCCAGAAGGCGTCGTGCAACCGATACGTCGCGACTGGCACCAGGTAGAGCACGGCGAGCAGCGCCAGAACGCTGACCACACCCGGTGCACTGGCCAGATAGAGGACGCACGCGCCCGACCCGGCCAGCCAGAGCAGGGGGAACAGACCGAAGAGCCGCGCGCGCAGCGTCATACGCGGAATTCGATCTCGTGTTCGACCGTCGGCAAGCCACAGGGATCATCGCCGCGGGCAATGGCGTCGCGCAGCGAGTCCACCAGGCGATGGATCAGATCTGCCTGGGTGTCGCGAAACTGGGCGCCGTAGCGCCCGATGTTCTCGCCCTGACGCGCGAGAATCTCGATGTCCTGGTCAATGATGCGTTGGCCGTGCCGACGCACGAACGGCGCCACCAGCACGTTCCAGACGCCGAAGCGATAGGTCAGGTCGGTGTACACCAGCGTTTCGCGATCATCGACCGGCACTGCCTGCGAGGTGATGATGAACACCCGGGTGCCGATTTCATAGACCACGCAGGTGACGTTCGGCACATGAAAACTGTCCCTGTGGCAAATCTCGTGACCCTGCGGATTGAGGAACCAGCGATAGCGGCCGAGATTGTCGCGCTCGTTGCGATAGCTGACCTGCACCGCACCGTTTGCTCGCCTGACCGTCGCCGCCAGCCGCTCGCCACGCGTTGAGCGGAAGAGACCCCGGTGCACGAAGGCCGTGTGCGGGATGTCGATGAAGTTCTCGACACAGTTGGCGACGCTGTTGGCAAAACGGTTCTGCAGCCGCAGGGTCCGCCAGCCGGCCTCCCCGTAGTGCGGCATCGGGAACGGCATGATTCCGGCCACCGCGTCGCGCTTGACGCGCACGTAGACGAAGCCGTCCTGCTCGGTCACCGGGTAGGGCAGCGAGCAGTGCGCCGGCAGATCGCGGCTGGTCAGCGACGGAATCGCCACCACCCGCCCTGCGCCGTCGTAGCGCCAGCCGTGGTAGGGGCACGACAGCAAGCCGGCACGCACGATGCCCGCCGACAGCGGCGCATTGCGGTGCAGGCAACGGTCGCGCAACACCGTCGGCGCGCCGTCCTCGCCGCGGAAACACACCAGCCACTCGTCGAGCACGCGCCGTGCGAGCGGCCGGACCGGCGTCAACTCGCGCGACTCCGCCACGACATACCAGTAGTCGTCAAAGGGCATCGGGTCAGTCTACCAGAGACCTCGCGGCAGCATCCTGGCAAACAGACCACTGGTTCCCTGTCGGCAGCTGTGGTCTGCATTCAACCAGCTGTTGCCACCGACTTCCCGAGCCCGCCATAAACAAACGCAATTGACGCTGGTAACCCGGCTGTATATATTTCTTCCAAGTGCCGTTAAATCATCTCTCCCAACCATGATTCCGGCACAGGCATCAGGTGCAGGGCTGCAGCAAGGCACCGCGGTGATCGGCAGCAGTGGTCTGACTGGCCAGCCCTGACAGGGGACGTTAGACAGGGCCGGCCCGTGAGAGACAGATGCCCCTCACCGCCGGCCGAAGAAGCAGTCTGCCGAGCGAACGACGCCTGAGCCCTGGCGAGAGGAGACGAAGCAATGCCAGACCTCGAACTCGACATCAAGATGATTCTGTTCGGCGGTTCGCAAAGGACCATCGAACCGCGCAGAACCGCCGCTACCACCCAACGTGCCCGTGTGCAGATCGTGATCGGCCGCGACGCAACGCCCTGAACCCATCACCCACTTCAGCGAGGGACACACCATGGCCAGTTACCTGCATCCCGGCGTCTATATCGAGGAACTTCCGAGTGGTTCGCGACCGATCGAAGGCGTCGGCACCTCCACCGCCTGTTTCATCGGCTACGTTACCCGCGGCCCGGTCGGTGAGCCGACCCTGATCAGCAGCTTCGACGACTATCAGCGCAGCTTCGGTGGTCTGCGCGAGGACAACGGCAGCAACCGTGGCGACGACATGGGACATGCGGTAAGCGCCTTCTTCCTCAATGGCGGTGGCAAGGCGTACATCGTGCGGGCGGTCGCCACCGGCAGCGCGGCCGCCGCGTCCGGCGCTGTCCGCGACCTCGCCGACACCACCGATCTGCTCGAGATCGACGCCGCCAACCCCGGCACCTGGGCTGACGGCCTGGTCGTCCGCATCACGCCGCGTACCCTCGGTGCCACGACCACCTTCACCCTCTCGATTGGTACCCTGGATGGGGCAAACTTCGTCGCCCAGGAGAGCTTTTCCGACCTCGTTCCAGAGCCCGGCACGCCGACCGAGATGGTCAGCGTCGTCAACTCGGCTTCGACCCTCATCCACCTGACGCTGCCGGCTGGCGGCGCCGCCGCCCTGCGCACCCGTCTGGAAGCGGCGACGCCGGTGTCGATCACCCTGGGCACTGGCGGCGACGGCAATCGCCCGGCGCTCGCCGACTACCAGGCGATCCTCACCCCCCTGCTCAAGGTGCGCGACATCAGCATCCTGCTGCTTCCCGGCATCTTCTGGGGAACCGCCGCCAACCAGGCGATCATCAATGCGGCAATCGCGCATTGCGAAGACATCCGTAACCGCATGCTCATTGTCGACCCCGAACCCGGCAACGAACTGAGCAGCGAAACCGAAGTGAATGCGCTCGGCCTGCCGACCTCCACCTACAGCGTCACCTACTATCCCTGGGTGCGTATCGCCAACCCCTTCTACAATCCCGATTCCAACCCCGCCGCCGCGCGCACCCTGCTCGCCTCGCCGGCGGCGATGGCTGCCGGCCTGTGGGCCAAGACCGACGGTCGCCGCGGCGTCTGGAAGGCACCGGCAGGAATCGAGTTCCCGCTGCTCGGTGCCGCCTCGCTCGAATACGTGGTCGAGGATCCGGAGCAGGATTTTCTCAACCCGGCGGGCGTCAACGCCATCCGCCGCCTGCCCGGCTTCGGACCGGTGGTATGGGGCACCCGCACCCGCTCGACACGGGCCAACCCGGAATGGCGCTACGTGCCGGTCCGACGGACGGCGATCTTCATCGAGGAGAGCATCTACAACGGTATCCAGTGGGCCGTCTTCGAGCCGAACGACCACCGCCTGTGGGCCTCGCTGCGAGCCAACATCGAGAGCTTCCTGAACGGGCTGTTCCGGGTCGGCGCCTTCCAGGGCGAGAAGTCAAGTGATGCCTACTTTGTTCGCTGTGGCCTCGGGCAAACCATGACCCAGGGCGACATCGACCGCGGCCAGGTGATCGCGCTTATCGGCTTCGCGCCACTCAAGCCTGCCGAGTTCGTGATCGTCCGCATCCAGCAGAAGGTCGCCCAGGAGTAATCGTCGCAACGACATTCCGCACGGCGGGAGACCCCCCGCCATGCCGGCTCCGGCCGGCCACAGCTAAGGAGATACGCAGATGGCTGCCCCAATGTTTCCGGTAAATACGCACCGCCACGACCCCTACCGCACCTTCAAGTTCCAGATCCTGGTCGACGGCCGACCGGTCGCCGGTCTCAAGAAGATGAGCGCCCTCAAGCGCAAGACCGAACCCGTCAAGTGGCGCGCTGCAGGCGACCCGAGCACCGAACGCATCCTGCCCGGTGGTACCAGCTACGAGGCCATCACTCTCGAACAGGGCCTGTCGCACGACCCGGTGTTCGAGAACTGGGCCAACCTGGTGAACAACTTTGGCGGCGATGCGGCGATGTCGCTGAAGAACTTCCGCAAAGACATCATCATCAATGTGCTCAACCTCCAGGGCCAGGTGGCGATCTCCTACAAGGTCTTCCGCGCCTGGGTTTCCGAGTATCAGGCGCTGCCCGACTTCGACGCCGGCACGATGAACGCCGTCGGCATCCAGAGCATCGTGCTGCAGCACGAGGGCTGGCAGCGCGATGCCGCGGTCGCGGAGCCGGCCGAGACCTGAGACAGAAACCCATGGTGGCCATGCTACGCCAGCTTCCTGGCGGCTTCCCGGACGCGCAGGGCAGGCGCCGCAGCTACGCCTTCCGGCGCGCCGACGGAGCCCTCGAGATGGCGCTGGCAGACGCGGTCGACGAAGCAGGCGACACGCCGGACGCGGTCTCTCGCGCGCTGCTGGCGAGCCTCGCCGAACTTGCCGGCGAGCCACCGACGCGCACGGCGGTGGATGCCCTCTGCGTTGCCGACCGGCAGTTCCTGATGCGTGCGCTCGATACCCATCTCGGCCATCAAGGCGGCTGGTTTGACGCTACCTGCACGCAATGCGCGACGCCGTTCGATTTCCGCCTCGACCCGACGCAGCTGCCGATCAAGCCAGCCGGCGAGCACTTCCCGCTGGCGCACCTGCAGCTCGGCGAGCTGCCGCTGACCCTGCGCGTGCCCACCGGCGCCGACCAGATCCGGGTGCTGCACGAGCCAGCCGAGTCGCGCCGCGAAGCACTGCTGCGGGCGCTCGAGGTGGTCGACCCGAAGAGCGGCAGTGCCCTGCCCGCGCAGCTCAGCCGTGAGCTGTACGAACACTGCGAAACGGCGCTCGAGGCGGAGGCTCCGGAGCTCGCCTGCACGGTATCCGCCACCTGCCCGGAATGCGGTCAGGCCAATGCCGTGGGCATCGACCCCTATGGCGCCCTGGCGCGTACCCCGGCCGGGCTGCTGGCCGAGGTGCACCGGCTGGCCTGGCACTACCACTGGAGCGAGGCCGAAATCCTCGCTCTGCCGCGTCATCGTCGACAGCAGTATCTGCGGCTGATCGACGCCGCGCGTGGCATGACTGGCTAGGCAGGGCCATGGGCATCCTCGACGACACCCTGTCCGACGCCAGCCGGCCACTGCCGCGCCTGACCGTGCGCCGTGCGCCGGCAGATGCGCCCGAATTCGACTCTGAGCCACCGGCCGACGACGGCGATGCGCTCACGGTCTACCGACTCCAGAAGGATGGCGGGCCCCTTCCGCCAGTGGCACCACCCGCCCCACGGGCGTTGGACGCAGGCAGCTTTGATGCGGGCTCACTCCACGCCCCTGTTGGGTATTTTTACGACGCTTCGCGCCAGTCTTTTATCTCGATTGATGGCCTGGAAACAGGTAAAGAACCGGTACGCACGTGGAACTCTGACGCTACGGATAAGCAAGAGCGATTGGCTTCTCCAGACTTCTCTCATCGGTTGTCATACGGTGTGTTGACTGGGTCCTCAATCTCCTCAAGCCAAGTTCCCTCCCCGTTTGACTACTCTGGCAAACTTGTTCAGCGGATTGACAGCTCTGATGGAATGCGACGGACAACGGGGCGCGGTGCCCCTTCTGGAGAACCCTCACCCCTCGTTGCTGCCGCGGCAACGCCCGCCGCCACCAGCGGCGCCACCACCTCGGCCAGCGAGGCAGATGACCGCACTATCGCGGCGACGGGTCCGGACGCCAGTGCTCACTCCGCCCTCCCGGCCGACTCCCGCGCCCAACCCGCCAGCGAACCATCGCGCGAACGCGCATACGCCGCCGTGGACACGTCGTCGGCCACAACAGGCACCGGCGCGGGCAGCAGACGGGTGGCGTCGGCCGGGTTCACGCCGGCCAGCCCTCGCCCGCCGGCCGGCGGACAGAATTCGGCACGCTCGGGCACTGCCCTGGCGGCAGCGCCGCAGCTGTCGATCGGACGCATTGACGTGACCGTGATCGCACCAGCGCAGCCGCCAGCACGGCCGCCCGCGGCGCCCTCCGACGCCTTCCTCAGCAAGCACTACCTGAGGCGATTGTGATGCGCCGGACAAGCCATCGTCTGTTCCTCGCTGCGCCGGCGAACCGCCGGGCGGCCGGGCCCGACAGCGGCCTGCCGCCCGCCCAACGGGAGACATGAGCCATGGCCGTCGGCCTCTCCTCGCTCGCGCAAGTCTGCCGCAGCGTTGCCCAGCAGCTGTCGGCCGGAATCAACGCGGCTGACCGCTCGCGCATCGACGTGCTGCTGGGTACCCCCGCCGCGGCCGCGCCAACCGACACCGACACCAATCATCGCCTCAACCTGTTCTTCTTCCGCTTCGAGCCTTCGGGTTTCGACGCCGACCTGTTGCCGGGAGAAACCTGGCTGCTGCGCATGCACTGCCTGGCGACGCCCTTCTGTGTCGACGAAAACCCGATCCCGGCCGGCGAGAACGACCTCCGGGTAATCGGTGAGGTGCTACGCCACTTTCACGAGAACCCGCTGTTCGACCTGCTGGTGGAGAGCGAAACCTTCCGCGTCCAGGTGATCTTCCTGACCCTCGGACTCGACCAGTTGAACCAGCTCTGGGCCACCCAGGGCGATACCGTCTATCGACCCTCGGCACTCTTCGAGGTCAGCCTGGCACCGGTGATTCCGCGCGTTGCCGCACTACCGCCAGCGCTCACCGGCGCCATCGGGCTGGGCGTACGCGCGACGATGGACGCGACAGCGGTCGGCATCGCCGCGACACCACCCGAGCTGCCACGGCTGCAACCGGACACGCGCCAGGCAGACTGGGTGCCGGCCCTCTGCCTGGTCGACGGCACCAACTGCCGGCAGTCGATCTCGCTGCCGCTCGGCAGCCCACAGCTCGCGGCCTTCGCGCCACGCGCCTGGGTCGCAGGCGCCGCTGGCGCGCCGGTCAGCCTGCGCTGGGAAACCTGGGAGCCGGCCAGCGGCTGGGTCGCACAGGCGCCATCGGCACCCTTTGCCATCGTCGACACCGTGATCGACCCTGACGCCGTCGCTGGCGCCACCCTGCAGAACACCGCCCTGCCCTTCACCGACCGCGCCGGCCAGATGCTGCTCCACGCCGAGCGCAGCTTCGTGCGCTTCGATGGCGTCGTGCTGACACTGCGCAGCAACCCGGTCCTCCTCACGCTCTTCGAGGTCGCACCGTGAACGCCCCGCACCCCGAGTTGTCGTCGCTCATCCAGCTCACCCCGGAGTGGGAGCGGGTGCAGCTGCTCGCCTACTGCGTCTCGCTGAACCGCGGCGGCAGCGAAGTCGGTGCCGCTGATCTGGCGCGCCTGCGCGAGCTGCAGGGCGCGGTCGAAGCGCTGCGCTCACCGGAAGGTGTCTGGGAACAGCTGCTCGGCGAGCGACTGACGCCGGTCGAGTACGACATCCTTGCCGCCGTCGCTGCGCCCGAGTTCGAGCCGCGCCTTGGCTGGACCTACCAGAACCTGCAGTCGGGACATAAGGAACCCTGGCCGTGCCGTGCGCTGCTGCATGAACTGTTTGCCCTCGAGCCGCACCAGGGCGAGAACCTGCGCGCCGCGCTGGCGCCCTCGGGCACACTGCGCCGGGCGCGGCTGATCGCCGTTGCGCGCGACGAAGCCTGGCAGCCACTGCAGCCAGAGAACGGGCTGATCGCCCGTATCGCCGGCCGACGCTGGCAACCGCCGGCGCCCCCCGGCTCCGAAGCAGTGCTCGGCGGCGCCAGCTGGGATGATCTGGTGCTGCCCGCCGACCGGCTGCGCATGCTGCGCGAGTTCATGCTGTGGATCGAACACCGCGCCACCGTCGAAGGCGACTGGGGCGCGCCCTGCGGCGGCGGACCGGTGGCGCTTTTCGCCGGCCCCTCGGGTACCGGCAAGACCCTGGCTGCGCGCGTCATCGCCAGCGCGATGGACTGGCCGCTGTTCCGCATCGACCTTGGCCGTCTGGTGTCCAAGTACGTCGGCGAGACCGAAGAGAATCTCAACCGTCTGTTCGATGCCGCGCACGACCAGCCGATGGTGCTGCAGTTCGACGAAGCCGACGCGCTGTTCGCCAAGCGCGGCGAGATCAAGGAAGCGCGCGACCGTTACGCCAACATGGAAGTCAGCCACCTGCTGAGCCGCATCGAGACGCACCGCGGCCCGGTGATCCTGACGACCAACCTGCGCCGCAACCTCGACGCGGCCTTTACCCGCCGCCTGCAGATGGTGGTCGAGTTTCCGCGTCCCGACGTCGACGCCCGTGCCACGCTGTGGAGCCGTCTGCTGCCACCGCGCGCGCCACTTGCCGCCGGCGTGGACGTCGCCGAACTGGCCAGCGCCGTCGCCCTCACCGGTGGCCAGAT
This sequence comes from Candidatus Dechloromonas phosphorivorans, assembly GCA_016714975.1. GTDB lineage: Bacteria > Pseudomonadota > Gammaproteobacteria > Burkholderiales > Rhodocyclaceae > Azonexus > Azonexus phosphoriphilus. The sequence goes on from JADKBR010000007.1 coordinate 20,264, forward strand.
CCGCAACGCCGCCCTGCATGCCGCCTACCTGGCGGCCGGTGCCGCTGGCGCCATCGGTCCGGCCGAACTGGCGCTGGGGATCTGGCGTGAGATCAACAAGGACGGCCGCGAGTGTGCCCGCGGCGAACTCGGCCCCCTCGCCGCCCATCTGCCGCGGGAGTGTTTCGATGGCTGATAGCCACCAGCCTGCCATGGCGCCGGCGGCGCTGCCGCAACTGCGCATCGACACCCTGGCGCTGCGTCTGCCGGCGGGCTTCGAGCAACGAGCCGCGCGCATCGGACGGCTGACCGCCGAGGCCCTCGCTGCTTCGCCCCCGACAGCGCGCGCGGCAACCATCGCGCAACTGCAGCTTGCACCCCAGACGGTACAGCAGCAGTGGAGTGACCGGCGCATCGCCACGCAACTGGCACAGGCGATCCGCCTGCGCATCGACGGAGGTCTTTGATGCTCAACCCGGTGAAGGGATTCCTGCTCGAGTACGCCCTGTCGGTGCCACCGCTGGTGCTGGCCTTCGACTTCAATCCGCAGCAGATCACGCGTAACCGCTCGGTGACCATCACCCTCGGCAGCACGCCGGCAACCCGCGGCGGCTTCGACTTTTTCCTCCCCACCGAAACCCCGCGCGTCTCACAGGGGGTGTCGCTCGAACCCGAGAGCTTCGACGTCGAAATCCTGCTCGACGCCACCGACCGCATGAACGACGGCGACGCCATCGCCTGCTCGCTGGGGGTCGAGCCCGAGCTGGCAACCCTGCGCAGCATGGTCGAACCGAAGACGCAGGGGCCGGGCGGCGTGCAGATGCTGGCCAGCCTCGGCATGGGCGGCAGCCGCGCCTTCCAGCGCAACGAGTCGGCGTCGGTGATGCTCTTCGTCTGGGGAACGCATGTCCTGCCGGTCTTCCTGAAAACGGTCGATGTCACCGAGAGCGCCCATCTGCCGAGCCTGGTCCCCTACCGCGCGACGGTCAAGCTGACCATGCAGGTGATCGAAGGCAACAACCCCTTCTACCTGATGGAGAAGGTTCGCCAGACCGCGTTCGCCGCGCTGCACACCGGCCAGGCTGCAGCTGCCGCCATCGGAGGGCTGCTCTGATGTTTACCAAACGTTCGCGGTACCTCGGCAGCCGCCGCTTCGAACCGAAGGAGGATGGCAGCCTGCCCTTCCGGGGCGTCCGCGCCCGCGTCATTGGCAGCGCAACGCCGGTCCTCGAGCACGTGCTCCAGCCTGGCGAGCGGCTGGACGCGCTTGGCGTCAATTACTTCAACGACCCCTACCTCTGGCACCGGATCCTCGATGCCAACCCCGACCTGCTTTGCGCCGCGCAGCTGGAGATCGTCGGTGCGCCACAGTTGCCACGCGTCGGCGACCAACTGCTGCCGGCAACCGACAGCGTTACCGACTTCGGCGAGGTGCTGCTGATCCCGCGCGCCAAAGAGGGTGGCACATGATCACCGACCTGCTCTCCGGGTTTTCGCGCGAGCCCGCCGAATGCCTCGTGCGCATCAACGACACGCCGATCGAGTCGCTCTACCCGCTGCTCGCCGAAGTGACGGTCGAAACCGGCCGCAATGCCCCCGATTCCGCAACGCTGACCTTCGAAACGCGCCGCGACGAGCGCGGCGAATGGATGGTGCAGGACGCCACCGGCCTTTTCGACAATACGCCGCTGATGCGCGAGTGGAACCGCATCAGCATCGTCGCGGCCTTTGGCAACCACGAAGAAGAAGTATTGCGCGGCTTCATCCGCCAGATCCGCGCCGAGTATCCCGAAGATGCCGGCGCTGCCAAGCTGGTGGTCGAATGCCAGGATGAATCGCTGCAGCTCGATCGCGAACACCGCCGCCGGTCGTGGGGCAGCGAGCAGTTGCCCAGCTCCGACCTGCAGATCCTCGGCGAGACCCTGGGCAACTATTCCGGCCTCACCCCCGACCCGATGAACGCCAGCGGTCAGGCACGCATCGTCGGCCTCAACCAGGACGGCACCGACATCGCCCTGCTGCAGGCACGCGCCGAAGAGAACGGCTACGAACTCTATTTTCGCCGCGGGATGGTGTACTTCGGCCCGCCACGCGTCGGCCTGCCGCTGCCGCAACCGACCCTGACCATCTACGCCGGCAAGGCCGGCAACTGCATCTCGATCAACGTCACCGCCGACGCCCATCAACCCGACGCCGTCGCCTTCGACCTGGCGGCGGAAAGCGGCGACGGTTCGAGCGAAGTGATCGTCGAACCCGATCTGCCGGTGCTTGGCACCGAGCGCGCCGGCAACCCCGAGGCAGGCCTGCCGGCCTTCGTCTGGCGGATGAGCGGCGACGCCGGCACCAGCGAGGCGGTGCTCCGCGCCAAGGCCCTGCACAAGGCCAACGAAGCCGACCTGCACAAGATCCAGGCCGAAGGCGAACTCGACGGAACGCTCTACGGGCATGTCCTGCTGGCCGGCCTGCCGGTCGGTGTAGACGGCGTCGGCAGCCGGCTGGCCGGCCTCTACTACGTCGATGGCGTCACTCACACCTTCAACGCCAGCGGCTATCGTCAGCGTTTCCGCCTGCTGCGCAATGCCTGGGGCGACAACCTCGACAGTCTGCCGGGCGCCGGGCCACTGGCCGCTGTGATGGGCGGCGTCGACCTCTCCTTCGGCGTCGGACTGGGACTATGAGCGACACCGAACGCGCCCTCGTCCAGACGCTGCGCAATCAGCGCACCTACGGCAAGTATCGCGGCTTCGTCGTGGACAACGCCGACCCCGACCGGCGCGGCCGCGTCAAGGTGCAGGTGCCGGCGCTCCTCGGCGACCAGGCCACCGACTGGGCATTGCCCTGCGTACCCTATGGCGGCCTTGCCGACCAGGGCTGGTTCTGTGTACCCGAGGTTGGCGCCCAGGTATGGGTCGAGTTCGAGGGCGGCGACCTGACCTACCCGATCTGGACCGGCACCTTCTGGCAGGCGGCGGGCGATCCGCCGGCGGAAGCCACCGCGCAACCGCAGTCCCACGTCTTCAAGACGGCCGGCGGCCACTACCTTTCCTTCGAGGACAGCTCGGGTTCCGAGCAGGTCCATCTGCAGCATGCCGGCGGTGCCACCCTCGACATCGACGCCGAGGGCACGGTGGCGCTGACCGACCAGAACGGCGCCCATCTGACGCTCGATGCCGCTGCCGGCGAACTGGTGCTCGAGGACGCCAACGGCAACAGCCTGACGATGACCGCCAGCGGCGTGACGGTGCAGGACGCCAGCGGCAACAAGATCGAGATGGCTGCCTCGGGAATCACCGTCAAGGCCATGAAGATCGTCGTCGACGGCCAGCAGGTGCTGCTTGGCGGCGAAGGCGGCGAACCGGTGATCAAGGGCCAGAGCTTCCTGACCCTGTTCGCCACCCATATACATACCTGCACCGCGCCCGGCAGCCCGACCTCGCCGCCGATTCCGCAGGGCGAAATGTCCAGCCTCTCGTTCAAGGTGAAAACCGCATGAGCCGCCGACTCGCTGATCCGCCCTACCTGGCGTTTCCCCTGCGCATCGCCCGCCCCGCCGAGGCACCGGCTGGCGACCTGCGCCACTGGCCGCGCCTCGCCAGCCGGGGACAGCACATTCGCGGCCAGATCGAACAGATCCTGTTCACCGTCCCCGGCGAACGCGTCTTCCGCCCGGAGTTCGGCGCCGGCCTGCGCACCCTGCTCTTCGAACCCAACGCCTCGCCGCTGTGGCAGGTCACCCAGCGCCGCCTGGCCGCGGCACTCGGCGAAGCGCTGACCGGCGAGGTCGATCCGCGTTCGCTGGAGATCGAGGTCAGCGGCGTCGACGCCCAACTCGTCGTGCGCATTGCCTACACCCTGGCAGCGATCGGCCGGCGCGAAGAACTGGTCCTCACCGGAGGGAACAGCTGATGGCCCTCAACCCCACCGTACGCCTGGAGTATGCCGGCGGCTGCCCGGACTGCGGCCGGCGTCACGTCGAGCTGCCGCCGGTACTGCCCACGATCGGCGATGATTTCGACTGGGATCTGCGCGACTACGACGGCTTCCGCCTGTTCATGCTCGAGGCGCTGGCCGCGCGCTTCCCCGAGCGGCGTCGCTGGACGCCGGCCGACGTCGAGGTGGTGTTGGCCGAAGTGCTCGCCGCCCAGCTCGACAAGCTTTCCGACATGCAGGACCGCGTCGCCGCCGAGTTCACGCTGGAAACCGCCCGCCGGCCGGAAACCGTCCGCCGCCTGCTGTCGCTGATCGGCTACGACGCCCTGCGCCTGGCACAGGATCTCGGCGAGCCGCCTTTCGACCGCCCGCCGGCTGCCGGCGATGGCCGCAGTGCCAGCGAACGCCTCGAACAATACTGGCTAGACCATCCCGAGCGCATGGATCTGGCGCGCCTGGCCGGGCCACGCGCGATCCGCAGCCAACACCGCATGGTCACGCTCGACGACTTCGCGCTGCGACTCGAGGAACATCCGCTGGTCGAACGCGCACACGCCTGGGAATCCTGGGGCGGGTCGTGGCAGGTGATCCGGATCGCGGTGATTCCCGCCTTGCGCCGTGATCTCGATGCGACCGGCGCCTGGCCGCAGGCGCTCATTGACGCCACCGTCCGCTTCCACGCCGAACGCGCCCTGCCGCTGCCGCGCCTGGCGGACGGCCCGAGCCTGCGCGCCATCCTCCTGCCCTACCTCGAAGCCTACCGCATGGCCGGCCAGGCGGTGGAACTGGGACGCGCGGTGGAGGTTGGCGTGCTGCTCGCACTGTCGATCCAGGTCGCCGGCAACCACTACCAGAGCGAGGTGCGCGACGCTGTCTCGCAGGCACTGGGAACCGGGCCGGGCGGCTTCTTCGCGCCGGGCCGCCTGCGCTTCGGCGAGGACCTGTGGGCCAGCGACATCGTCCAGACGCTGCTCGCCCTGGGCGGCGTCAGCAACGTCTGCCTGAATCGCTTCAAGCGCCTTGGCGATCGCTTCCCGGACCAGGCCAGCAGCGGCCGTATCGCGCTCGATGGCCTCGAAGTGGCGATCTGCGACAACCTGCCCAACCTGGCCGCACGTGGCTACTTCCGCCTGGCGCTGCACGGCGGACTGCGAGGCTGACATGGCACGCGACCTGACCCGCTGGAACCGTGCCGGACTCGACCGTGTGCGCTATGTCGATGGCAACGCGGCGGTGTTTCTCGAACGCATGCGCGCCCGGTTGGCGGCCGACTTCCCGCAATGGCCGGCCACCGCCGCGGCCGACGCCGCGCCGAGGGAAGCGATGGAAGCGGTCTATCAGCGCAACCCGGACGACCTGCTGTGGCAGCTCACGCGCGGCTACGCCCGCGCCAGCCATGTCCTCGCGGAATCGCTCGACGCCATCGCGAATGAAGGCTGGATCGGCACGGCAACGCAATGGGAAAGCCTGCGCCGGCTCACCGCCATGCTCGACTACGCGCCGCACCCACCGGCCTCGGCGTTCACCGAACTGGCGCTGGACTACAAGCCGACGGTGTCGGGCAGGGTGGCGGCAGGATTCCAGGTCAAGTACTCGCCGCCAACGGGCGGCAAGCCGCTGATCTTCGAAACGCTGGCCGACCTCGACGGTGACGCGGCGCTCAATGAACTGCGCCCGCTGGGCTGGGACCGCAACCCGCTGCGCCTGAGTGGCGCCACCCTGGTCCTCGCCGGGCGAATCGACAAGCTGAAGACGGGCGAACCGCTGCTCCTCGAGGACGAGCGCGACGGTCGCCTGCAGGCGCATCTGATCGTCGGCGCTCTGGTCGCCGCGGGCAGCACGACGATCCATCTCTCGCCACCGGTTTCGCGCCACGACGGCTTCCTGCGCGGCTATACGCGCTGTCACCTGCTGCCGACCGACAAGCTGCGGGCACTCGGGCCGCGCACCACCGGCGCCGAGGTTGGGCGCAGCCTGCGCATCGCCGGCAGCCTCGAAGGTCTGCGGGCCGGCGATCTGGTGGCCATCGGCCGACCGGAAGCGAAGCCCCTGTACCGTCGCATCAAGGCGGTACAGGGCGAACACCTGGTATTCCACGAGCCGCTTGGCGTCGTCGACCTGGCCAACAGCACGCTGATGACGCCGATCACCGTGCCGATTGCCCACCTCGGTGGCAACCGCCGCCTGATCCCGCCACCGAACATCACGCCGCCACGCGCCGGCTGGCGTGTGCGCAGCCTCTACGTTGCCGGCGACTGGAGCTGGCTGAACGGCCGCTGGCTGGCCGACATCCGCCACGCGGGCAATCCGGAGCGCGAATACCTGCCGGTTTATGAATGCATCAACGCCGACTACTTCCCGCCGGCCGGTGACAGCCAGCGCGAACAGTTGCTGGCCGGCTATACAGCGGTCACGCTGACCTGGTCGCCCGACGAGGACCGCACCGCCAGCGGCCAGTCGCTCGGCCTAGACAATCCGCAGGCCCTGCTGGTGGCGCCACGCGCGCCTGGCCCCTGGCGGCCCGACACCTTCCTGCAGAAAAGCGACGACGGCCGCCTGAGCGAGCCACTGCTCGTCGAGCAGCCGAAGAAGCTCGCTCCCGGCGACCTCGCAGTGGTCGCTCGTGGCGGTTGCCTGGCATGGGCGAGGCTACGCCACGTCAGCGTCGATAGCGAGAACGCGCAAGCCCGACTGGAAACTGTCGGTGGCTGGCAGGATCGCGGCGACGGACCGTTCTACCTCGAAAGCAGCCGCGTCTTCGGCCATTTCAGCGAGGCCCGCGAGTTGCTCGACGGTCGCGTCAACCAGGCGCCGCTGACCGACGCCCGCATCCCGCTCGGCAGCCTGCCGCCGGCCTTGCGGCCGGGTCGCCTGGTACTCGCCGACAATGGCCGGACGGTGGTATCGACCCGCGTCAGCGAGATTTCCCCCGCCGGCGAGTCGCCCTGGCTGCACCTCGCCGCCCCACCGCCCAAGGGCAGCAGCTTCGGCAACCTGCGTCTCTTGGCCAACGTCGTCCTCGCCGCACATGGCGAAACCAGGCCGGCCAAGGCGCTCGGCAGCGGCAGCGGTGCCGCCAATCATCAGCGCTTCCTGCTCGATGTCGCGGATATCAGCTTCGTCCCCGACCCGGCGATGCCGGCCGGCGTACGCGCCGACCTGGCGGTCAGGGTTGCCGGCGAGCTATGGACGCAAACCGCCAACCTGCGCGATTCCGGCCCGGCCGATGCCCACTACCAGGTCCGCCCGAGCGAGGACGGCACGCTGTGGATCGAGTTCGGCGACGGTCGCAATGGTCGTCGCCTGCCGACCGGCGGCAACAACGTGCTGATCACCTACCGTCAGGGTGTTGGCGCCGCCGGCAACCTTCCCGCAGGCAGCCTGCTCCGGCCGGTGCATCCGCACCCGCTGCTCAGCGGCTGCCGGCAGCCGATGGCGGCTTCCGGCGGCGGCGAGCGCGAGTCGGTCGCGGCGCTACGCGAGAATGCCGCCGCAGCCTTGCTGGCACTGGAGCGTGCCGTCTCGCTCTCCGACTACGCCGCGCTGGTGCGCGCCAACGCCGGTGTTGCGCAGGCCAGCGCCTTCCGCCTGGCGACCGGCCGCGGTCAGCGCGAGAAGGTCGAAGTGGTGGTCGTCCCGGCCGGCGGCGGCAGCTTCACGCCGGCGCTCAAGGCCAGTCTCGAAGCCTTCCTGCTGGCGCATTCACTGCCTGGGGTGCAGACCCTGGTCAGCCCCTATCAGCCACTCGCGGTGCGCCTCAAGGCGACCGTGCGCGTGCGACCCGAAGCCTTCGAAGCCGATGCCGTGCGGGTGGCAGTGAGCGCTGCGCTGGCCACCGCCTTCGCGCTCGAACGCCGGCAACTCGGCCAGGTGCTGTATCGCGGCGAAATCTATGGTGTGGTCGATGCCGTGATCGGCGTCGAGAACAGCGATGTCGAGATTCTCATCGATGCCGGCGCGGCGACCGCTGCCCGGCGCGTGGCGCGCGATGGCAGCGGCCGCGTCCTGTCGGTACACCCGCAGGCGCGACAATGCGTGCACCTGGCGAACAGCGCCGACATCGAGGTTCGCGTGGAGGACTTCAGCTTATGAGCACCCGGCCGATGGATTTCGCCACCCTGCTCTACCGGCAGCTGCCGGAGGTCTTCCGCGAGCGCGACAACAGCAGCGAGCTGCCCGACGGTAGCCGCTTGCCGGGCGATCTGGCGCGCCTCTGCGCCACCTGGGGTGACCTCCTCGACGCTCTCTACCGCACCCAGCTGCAGCGTTACTACGACATCTTTCCCGACCAGGAAGGGGATCGCGACGCCGAAGGACTGGCGCGCGGCTGCCAGCCATGGGTTCTGCCCTACCTGGCGCAATTGCTCGATGTGCAACTGATCGCGCCGCTCGAAAGTGGTCGCCGTGAAGAAATCGCGCGCGCCATCGCCTGGCGCCAACGCAAGGGAACGCCGCAGTCGGTGGAGGAGATCGCCGACAGCATCGCCGGCATCGAGGTGGAAGTCAGCGAAGGCTTCCGCCGGCTGGCGACCACCCCGCGCGCCGGTTTCACGCTGCTGCCGGAGAGTGTGTTCGGCGAGCCTGACGGCCGCTTCGACCGTCGTTTCCGCCTGCAACGAGTCGAGCATCCGGGTCTGCCGGGTGGCAGCGTCGATTTTCGTCGCGCCTCGCGGGCGATCCGCGCCGATGCCGACAGCCCGGCCAGCCAGACCACCACCTTCGCCGGCACGGCGGTCGCCTGGCGGCAGAAATGGCCGCACGGCGTGCCCTGCTTTGCGCTCAGCTTCCAGGACGTGGCGCCGCGCACAGCCGACCTGCGCACGGCCGGCGCGGCGCGCGGGCACGCCCATCCGCGCCGGGTCATCCTGCACGCACCGCCCTTCGCGGGCTTCTTCGCGCCGCAACCGGTTAGCGTGCAGTGGACAGCGATCCGCGACGCCGTCATCGCCGGCGACGCCCTGCCGGCGGATCTGCCGCTGCGCCTGGTCAGCGCCCCGGGCAGCCGCACACTCAGCGGGCTCGGCGAGACGCCGGTACGCATCCGGGGCGTCGTCGAACTTGACGAGGTGCTCGACTGGAGCTTCGCCAACCTCTGGTTCGACAACCGCCTGGAGGTCAGCGATGGTCGGGTCGCAGCGACCGGTTGCGCCTTCCGCGAGCTGCAGATCAACACCATTGATGCGGCGCGCCCGGTGCTGGCGGCACACGCCAGCCTGTTCAAGCGACTGCTGGCGCCACGCAGCCTGGTCAGCGGCGAGTACCTGACGATCCTCGAACGCCTGGTCTGCGAGCGGCTGCAGCTCAGCGACTCGATCCTGATGCCGGCACCGCACAAGGACCTGCTCGACAACGATGTGCCGGTCGGCGGCTGCATCCGCTTCTCGCGCCTGCCCTACATGCCACTGCCGCCCGATCCGGACGACCCCTCGCTGGCCAATGATCCGCGCTGGCAGGCGCAGGGTCGGCGCTCGATGCTGCGCCTGCACGCCGCCAGTTGCACGACGCTGACGCCGATCTTCTGGAACACGGATTTCGGCGAACCCGGCTGCGCCGTGCTGCACCCCTCGGCCGACGATCGCCTGCGTTTCGGCGCCGAGGACGGCGGCGAGATGGGCGCTTGCCACGTGCTTGCCTACACCCTGCGCGAACGCGCGGTGATCGACAAGCTGAAGGATTTTCTGCCGGTGGGCATCGAAGCGGTGCTCGCCCCTGATGCGAGCCTGGTCTGCGCTCCGCCGCAACCGAGATAGGACATAGCCCATGAAAACCCAGATCTCCCGTGACACCTTCCAGCCCACCCGCCGCTATTCCGGAGTGCAGCTGCAACAGGGCCGGATGATCGTCGATGCCGACTGGAACGAGCTGTCAGACATCGTGCGTGCCCGCCTCGAAGCCGCTCTCGCCGACGCCGTATCCTCCGGCGCTCCGAAGGTCGGCGGCCTCGAACTGTTCTTCTCCGGCCCCAACCTGCTCGTGCGACCAGGCCGCCTGTACGTCGAGGGAGTACCGGCGACGCTTGATGGTCCCGACAGCGGCGTCGCGCTGACCGCCCAACCCGATTATCCGCATTCCCCGCCGCTGCCGGCAGCCGGCAACCTGCGCTTCTATGCCGACGTCTGGGAACGTTCGGTGAGCGCGCTCGAAGACGCCGAGCTGATGGACCCCGGTCTGCACGGCGCCGACACCGCGACGCGCAGCCAGACCATGCTGCAGATCAAGTGGTGCGACCCGGCGGTCAACCCGGCCGACGCAACCGTCAACCCGGTGCTCGGCAGCGCACCGCTGAGCCTGCGGCTACGTTCGATCGCCGCTGCCGGCGACCCCTGCGACCCCTGTGCCGCCGAAGTCGAAGTCGATGAGCGGATCGGCAATTACCTCTTCCGGGTTGAGGTGCATGCGGTCGCCCGCTCCGGCGGCGATACCCTGGTCACCCTCAAATGGTCGCGTGACAACGGCGCCGAGGCCTACGCCGTCGGCGCCACACCGGCCGGCTTCGGGCAGGGCTCGTGGGTCTGGGAGTACTTCGATGCGGCGAGCGAAAAGCAGCTCGGCAATCACCTGACCAGCGGCTTCCAGCCGCGTCGCGGAATTCTCAGCGAAAGCTTCACGCTGCCTGCCGCGGCCGGCGATCCGCGCGATTTCGTCCGCCAGTGGGACGGCTTTGCCACCATCAATATCAGCAGCAACGCCCTCGTCGCCGGCAGCGACCGCGGCACCACCCTGTCGGGCGGGATTGCCACCGAGGCGCACGGTCGGGTGAACATCGCCGGCGGCAGCTTCTCGGCCAACCTTGAACTGCTCGAACTCGATCTCGCCTACAGCGGACGCAACTTTGTCGCCGGCGACTACTGGCTGGCGACCGTGCGCGAAGCCGTCCAGGCGAGTGGCGACCTGGTGCTCGCCGCGCAACCGCCGCGCGGGCCGCGTCACCACTACCTCGAACTGGGCCAGCGGGTCGCCGGCGCGCTGGTCGCACCGCCAGGCGTCAGCGCCGATGCCCACAGCCGGCGGATGAACTTCCCGCCGCTCGCCAACCTCACCGCTGCCGACGTTGCCTTCAGCGAACCGGCTGGCTGCAGCGGCCTCTACGCCGGGGCGCCGAACGTTCAGGAAGCCCTCGCGCGCATCTGCCAGATCGGCGCCGCCAACGTCGGTGTCACGCTGCCGGCACCGCTGCCGCCCAACACCGTCGCCAGCCTGCTGGCGGCCCAGCTCGGCGCCGGCTGGCCGGACCTCGACGGCCAGCCGCGGACCCCATCGGTCCAGGACATGCTGCAGGCACTGCTACTCACCGCCAATGCCGCCGCACTGCCCTACACCGTGCCGGCCTGCGGCACGGCCGCGGCGCCGACCGTACGCAGCCTGCTTGGCCTGGCGCCGGGCCCGAACCAGGTCGGCGCCGTGCTGCAGAACCTGCTGTGCAACCTCAGCGGCGACCGGCTGCCACTCAACCCGGCGACACTGACCTGCCCCGATCTGATCAACTCCGGCGAAACGACGCTGCAGGGGGGCCTCGATTTCCTCTGTCGGACGCGCCTTACCAGCTGCGCGGTGACCGTTCCGGTCGGCCAGCTCGAAACCCTGCTGCGCGACTTCTCCACCGGCAATGCCAGCGATCTCTGGCTGTGCCTGCTGCCCGGCGAGCACCGGATCGAAGCCGCGCTGGACGTGGCCGGCAAGCGCAGCCTGCGCATCAGCGCGGCGGCGGCCGGCGCCAGTACGATACGCGTGGTCACCGGAGTGCTCCGCCTGGAGGCCCAGGAACTGGGCCTCGAAGGGATCGGAATGGTCTGCGTCAGCGCGTCGCGCGTTGTCTTGCGGGCCAATCGCCTGGTTGCCAACCGCTGCACCTTCAGCCGCAACAGCAGCAGCAACGCGCTGCCACCGATGATCCGTCTCGAGGCCCTGGCCAACGGCGCCGAACTGATCTGGCGCGACAATGTGATGAGCGACACCTGGTCGCGGCCAGTCCAGCCGGGCGGCGGCCTCGACCTCTTCAATCCGAATCTGGTCGGCAACGCCGCGGTGGTGGCCGCCGCCAACAACATCCGCAACAACCCGACGATCTACGAGGATGTGGCGCTCTACGAGCAAGCTGCCGGACAACTCGCCGACGCCATCAACGGCATGAGCGGTGGCGAACGGCTGGCCTGGCGAGACCGGGTCAACAATGCCCCACGCGGTGCAGCACGGGCCGGCGGCGGCATCGAGCCGACGGGCCGCGCGGCGCTGATCAACAATGCGCTGCTGATGGAAAGTCAGCCACTGCTCGCCAACGCCAGCTTTGGCCAGCGCGACCGCTTTGAAACGCAGGCCAGTTTCGTCAATTCGATCGACCGCATCAACGCGGCTGGCGGCGCGACCAGCGCCGTGCGCGACGAGATGGAAGAACTGGTCGCCATCCTCTTCGAGTTCGGCTACGGAGTCGCGCTCGGCGTAGCCAGCAACCAGCTCTCGGGAAGCCTCACCGACAACCATTTCGACGGCGAACTGTTGCTGATGAACGGCCTCGACAGTGGCCTCGACCCACAGGACGTGACCATCGCCGCGCGCACCGGCGCCGTCGCCAACAGTGTCAGCAATGGCGCGGTTGGCCACCTGAGCCTCACCGGCAACCGTATCCAGCGATTGTGGGCGCGCCTGCCCAACGGCTCGGTCGGCAACAATACCCTGCTGCAGACTGTCCCCGGCTACGCCTCGCTGTCGCTCTCGAGCAACCAGTTCTTCGAGTTCGGACATTCGGTCGTCGCGGCCGTGCTTACCGTGCAGGGCAACCGCTTCATCGATGGCGGCACGGGCAGCCGCTCGATCGCCCGGCTGCTTGCCAATCGCACGGCGATCACCGGCAACGTGGCCGCTGCCGGCAACGAGGCCGCAGTGATCACCGTCGTCGGCCCGACGATGGCAAGTTCCGCCAACCTGGTGAGCATCAACCGCGTGTAGGGCAGGAACCGGCGCCGGCAGCAGGGCCGCGGTCCGCCCGTCCGATCACAGGAGAGGAGGTAGAACATGCATACCCACCTGATCCGTTTGCGCAGCCGCGCCGGTGCTTCCCGCAGCGGCAGCGCCGCGCCCCATCCGCAGCATGCCCGCGCCGGCGCCGAACAGGTTGCCAGTGCCCTGGGCAGCCCGCTGCAGACCAAACTGACCCTCGGCGCCCCGGCTGATGCGCACGAGCGCGAAGCGGATGCCGTCGCCGAACGCGTCCTGCGCATGCCCGAGGGGGTCGGCCCGTTGCATCCGGTCGGCGAAGGCATCCAGCGCATGTGCGCCGAATGCGAGGAGGAGGAGTCCGTCCAGCGCAAGACAGCCGAAGAAGAAAGCGAAGAGGAGGAAGTGCAGACCAAGGCGGTGGCCAATGCAGCCGTGGCCGGCCCGGTCGCCAGCGACACCGCCGCCGGTATCCAGGCGCAACGCGGCCGTGGTCAGCCACTTCCGGCCAGCGAGCGTGCCTTCTTCGAACCGCGTTTCGGTGCCTCGCTCGACCACGTCAAGGTCCATGCCGACGACCGTGCCGCCGGTCTCTCTGCCAGCCTTTCGGCACGCGCCTTCACCGTTGGCCGGGATGTCTTCTTCGGCGGCGGCGAGTACCGGCCGGGTACCGCCTCTGGCCGCCACCTGCTGGCACACGAGCTGACGCACGTCCTGCAGCAGGACAGTGCCTCGGCAACGCAGGTGCGGCGGATGTCGATCTCGCAGTACAAGTTCACCAAGGGCACTTGCGGCGAACGCAATGTCCAGTGGGTATTCAGCCTCGATACGGCGGCGGCCACCGACGGTTACATCGTGCAGAAGGTGGTGCCGACCGAAGTCACCATGGGCTGCAGCATCCTCGGCGGCGCATCGCCGGCGGTGGAAGTGTATTGGGAGGCCTGGAAGATCAAGAAGGGCGACAAGGTCGACTGGACCACGACCCGCGATTCGTGGACCGACGGCAGCAGCTACCCAGCCCACCCCAACGGCAGCGGCAGTCAGGTCACGCCGGGAGAGGTGAAGTTTTTCCCGATTTCCAAGACCGGCGATCTGGGCGATTTCGGCGTTGCCCCGGCGACCAGCAACGGCTGGGGGCCCGGGCAAGGTCAAGCGGGCCGGCGACCTGCCCTCGACCGCCAGCGAACCCTCGTGGTGGGGCGACAAGCCGGTCGAAGGTCCGGCAACCCGCATGGCAAGTTCCAGCTGGAGTTGCTGCGATGCCGACCCGAAGAAACACACCAGCGAGGTCAAGGCGAAACCCTGAGCGAGAGCGTCTACCGCCATGCAAGCGATCGCCGTGCGCAGCAGGCAATACCGGGCAGGTCACGGCCATGCACGGAGTGCCGGGAGCGCCCGGTGAAGATTACCCGACGGCGGCAAGCGGCGCCCACCTGGCAACCTGCGGCCTCTTTGCCACACCCGCGCACCGACGGCGGCGGCGTGCGCGAGGTCATCCGGCGACAGGACAAGCCACCGGCGAAGCAAGGACCAGCGGCCTCGGCGCTGGCCACCGGCGTCCTGCGCAGCAGCGGCTTCGGTGACTGGCACTATGTCGCTTACCTCGACCAGAAAACCATCCTGCTCGCCCGCAACGTCGCCAGCGGCAACCGCGAGCGACGCATCGGCACCATCCCGTGGATCACCCGCAACCCGGGCAACATCACGGTTTCCCAGAAGCCCGAGCAGGAGACCGGCCCCGGCCCCAAGGAAGCCTTCCGGCAAGGCGCCTACGCCAAGGGCGGCGTGACCCAGCAGGACCAGGACACGCTGCGCTACGCGGTCTTCCCCAGCGTCGCCGAGGGACTGGCAGCGATCTGGCCACAACTCGTCGTGCTCAACCAGAGCAACGGCGGCAAGCTCACCCTGCTCGGCGCGATGAAGATCTTCAAGGGGGTTGAGGCCAACGAAACCGCAGCGGTGAAGGATAGCTACGTGGCGGGCATCGCCGATCTGCTGACTGACATAATCCTCGAACACGGGGACAGCGAAGAAGGCGCCGCAGCCGGCCCAGGCGCGGTCCGCGCCGAAGCGCGCAAGGCGGCACTGGCGATCCTCAATACACCGATGAGCGAGCTCAGCGCGGCCGACGTGCGCTTCGACATGGCCCGCGAGGCATTGGTACACAAGGAAGGCGGGCTCAACGCGCCGGGCGTCACCTACCAGTGCGACCAGGGCTTCCTGGCCAACAGCAGCGGCTCCTACACCGACGCCCAATGGACGGCGATCGAAGCGCTAAAGGCCTCGGCGCCGGTGCTGGGCGAACTGCGCCGCTTGCTCGCCTGCGCCTGAACTACCGTCATGCAGACCGCGACGCTGATCCAGAAGCCGCCCCGCCAGGCACCCGGCGCGCACCATGCGCGCCAGCGCCGCAGCAGCGAGCCGCGTCGCACCGTCACGCCCGGCCCGGCCCGACAGGGACAGACCGCCAGCGGCAGCCCGGTGGCGCAGGCGCTGCGGCCGCAACTCAGGCTCGGCCGGGCTAACGATGAGACGGAACAGCAGGCCGACCGCATCGCCGAGCGCGTCAGCAAGGCGCCGGCGGCGGGCAGTACCCCGCCGGCACCGCCAGCGGCGAGTGCCGCCGCCGTCCGCCGGGCGCTGACCGCCGGTGGCAGCGGCCCGACCGAGGCGGCGAACGAAGACGCGCTGCTGCCGGAAACGATCGAGGAGCGTCTGCTGGCGCTGCAGGCAGGCGGCCAGCCGCTGCCGGAGGCGACGCGCCGGGACATGGAAGCACGCCTCGGCATGAACCTGGCGAGCGTGCGCATCCACACGGACGGTGAGGCGGCGCAGCTCAACGAAGCCGTCGGCGCGGACGCCTTTGCGCTCGGCGAGCACATCGCCTTCAATCACGGGCGCTTTGCGCCGGCCGAGCCAGCCGGCCGCCACCTGCTGGCACACGAGCTGGCGCACGTCGCGCAATACCGGCAGCAGGCCGGCGCCATCGAACAGACGCCCGTGCGGCGCGGCTTCTGGGGCGATATCTACGATTCGGTGGCCGACACCCTCGGTGACATCGCCGACTGGGCGTGGGACAAGGTGCAGGAGCTCGGCTGGCGGCTGGTGCGCTCGATCTCGCCGGAGCTCGAGCGGACGCTGCGCGCGATCCTCGACGAAGGCATCCTGGCCTGGCTGGGCCGCCAGGTGGCGCGCGCCTGGGACGCCTACATCGGCACCCTGCGCGCGCTGGTACCATTCGACGGTCCGCGGCAACTCATCGACCTCTTCGCCGGCATGGTTGAACGTGCGGCGGCGATCGTCTCGGCGTTGGCGTCGGGCGATTGTGCGCCGCTGATGGCGGCGATCGATTCGTTGAAGACCTTCGTCGTAGACACTGTCGGCGTCGCCTGGGACCGGCTCACCGAATTCCTGCAGCCAATCGGCAACTTCTTCAGCGAGCTATGGGACAATTTCGGAGCCCCCGCCGTGCGCTGGCTGCAGGATTTCGGTGGCGCCGTCTGGGAAGGGATCCAGGAACTCGGCCGACGGTTCTGGGAGTGGATCAGGCCGGTACGCGAGGCCGCCGAGCGGGTGTGGAACTGGTTCAAGGATCTGCTCTTCGGCTCCTCCGAGGGCGACGACAGCGGTGCCAGCCAGGGCGGCGTGCTCGGCTGGATCAGCCGCAAGGCGGGCGAGGCCTGGGACTGGGTCAAGGAACAGACGCGCCCGGTGTGGCAGCCAGTGGCCGAGTTTGCCGGCCAGGTCGCCGAACTGATCCCCCCGGCGTTCGTCCGCGAAATGGGCGAACACGCGCAGCAGCTCTCGGCCGATCTCGACGCCGCCGGCGGTGGCATGGAAGGCGGCGACGGCGTGCCGCAGAACCGCGACACCCTGGCGTCAGTACTGCCTTCGGTGGAAAACATCATCGCGACCGTGCGGCGGATCATCGTCGGTGCCGGTGAGTGGATCTCCAGCCGCATCGGCGACATCGCCGGCGCGATCAGCGGACTGATCGGCCGCCTCGAGGCAAACACCCTGCTCTCCTGGCTGGGCGCAGCCTTCGGCTGGCTTTCCGAACTCGTCGGGTCGCTGGCGGGCTGGGCGCGCGAGCATGTCAGCGGGCTCTTCAACTGGCTGGTGCAGGGATTCGACGCGCTGACGCCGTTCATCCAGCTGGTCCTGGAAACCGTGCGCAAGGTCATCACCATCGCCGGCGACCTGCTGCAACTTCCCCTGCTGATCCTCAATTCGATCTGGCAGCGGGTACCGGCGTGCATCCGCGAGCCAATCGAGAACTTCATCCGCAACCAGATCCTTGCCCGCATCCCCGTCTTTGGACAGTTCTTCAGCGATCCCGAACTCTGGCCGCGTGTGCAGCAGACGGCGCTGGCGATCCTGCGGCGGATTTTCGTCGACGGCGACATCGCTGGCGCCGCCTGGCTCTTCTTCCAGTCGATCCTGCGCATCCTCGGTTTGCCACCGGAACTCGTCGTTCAGGTGCTGGCCAAGGCGGCGGCAGCGATCGGCGACATCCTGACCAATCCGATCGGCTTCCTGATCAACCTGCTGCGCGCCATGGGCGCCGGCATGATGGGCTTCTTCAGCCGCATCGGCACCCACCTGCTGACCGGCTTCACCGGCTGGCTGTTCGGCGCGGTGCGCGAAGCCGGCATCACCCCGCCGGCGGACTTTTCGCTGCGTTCGGTCCTCGGCTTCGTCCTCGAAGTGCTCGGCGTGACGGTGGACCACATCTTCGAGCGGCTGTCCACGCGTCTCGGCCCGGAAGTCGTCGCCCGCCTGCGCAGCATGCTCGACATCGCCACCGGCGTCTGGGGCTTCGTTGCGACGCTGGTCAACGAAGGTCCGGCCGGTCTCTGGCGCGAGCTCAGCGAACGCCTGTCCACCCTCTGGGACAGTGTCGTCGAAGGCGTCGTCGGCTTCATCACCGAACGGGTGATCGGCTGGGCTTCGCGCTGGCTGCTTTCACTGCTCGACGTCACCGGCATAATGCCGGTGATCAACACGCTGATCGCCATCTATCGCGCCATCGAGTCGTTCATGGAGTACCTGCGCGAACTGCTGGAGATCGTCTCGCGCGTGCTCGACGGCGTCATCGGCATCGCTCGCGGCGCGATCGACGAGGGCGCCGCCTTCCTTGAAGACGCCATGGCCGGAGCGCTGCCCGTTGCCATCGGCTTCCTCGCCAACCAGGCCGGACTCGGCCGACTGTCGGCGCGGCTACGCGAGATCCTGGGCGGGCTGCGCGAACGCGTTGACCTTGCGATCGACTGGCTGATCGACCGCGCCCTGCGTCTCGGCCGCGCCGTCCTCGACCTCGTGCGCCGCGGTGCCGCCACCGTGCGCCGGGGTGTCAGCCGGCTGCGCGAATGGTGGCGCGCACGGCACGGCTTCCGTGCCGCCGACGGCGAGGAGCACAGCGTCTACATCCAGGGCAGCGGCCGCTCGGCGCAGATCATGGTCGCCAGCGACCCGACCCCGTACGCGACCTTCATCCGCAACACGACGGTGCCAGCCAACAAGCGCGCCGACAAGGAACGCGCCGCCGACATCGCGCAGCGACTCGACGACGCCATCGATGCCGCCGCCCGTTCACCGGTCGGGGCGCCGACCACGGCAGCCGCCGCTCCCGGCGCGCCAGCGGCCGCCGATCACGCCACGATCATCGACGGGCTGATGGGCGAACTGGCCGAAGCAACGGCCAGCTTCATGCCCACCGGCGGCGCCAACCCGCCGGCAACGCCGCCGGTGTACGGCAACGCCAACAGCGCCGGCTACGGCAGCAGCGCCACCGTCCTGCGCCTGACCAGCAACCGGAATTTCCGCGGCAGCGCGCCGAGCCGTTCGCTGCACACCCCGGCCTACACCCGCCTCAACCAGCGCCGCTCGCGCATCGGCGCCAGTGGCAGCTACTATGTCCTTGGGCACCTGCTCAACCACAACCTCGGGGGCCCCGGCGACACCTGGCGCAACCTGACACCGCTGTCGCAGGGGGCCAACAACCGGCGCGGCGACTCGATGCTGCATGGCTTCGAGAAGCTGGTCAAGGACTCGGTGGACGCCACCCGCCCGGCCGACCGCAAGGTCGTCAACTTCATCGTCACCGCCAGCTACACCATGCCGACACGTGCCGGCGACGCCCAGGAAGCCCTGGCCAATGCGCGTGCCGCGACGACTGCCAGCGAAAGGAGCCGGTGGCTGGCGGTCAGGGAAGTCGTGCAGGAAGAAGCCACGGTGCCGCGCACCGTCAGCCTGAATGCCTATGCCCTCAATCCGGATGGTGGCCGCGGCGAACGGATTGGCTCGGGCGACGACGTCGAGAACATCCCAAGCGCTGAGCAGGATATAGACCAGTACGGCGTCACCCCGCGCCCGGGAATCATCGAGGAGCATCGCAGTGAGCTCTGAGAACCGCGAACCGGATATCCCCGCGCAACTCGCCAGACCACTGAGCGAACCCTTCGCTTTCGCGCTGCTGACCTGGCCGGCGGCGGCAGCCGCCATGCACTGGTCGTCTGCTGACGATCTCGCCTGGCGCGTCGCTGCCCTGCTCTGGCTCGCGCTGTTCCACTTCGCGGCCTACGGTCGCGGCCGCGGTGCGGCTTTCGGCAACACGATGCTGCTGATGAGTGGCGTCGTCGCGTGGGCCTGGGGGAGCTTCCCCGAGGGATCGACCCTGGCTGCCTTCCCGGTCCTGCTGATTGGTCTGCATGGCGCACAGCGCGCGCTGCTGCGGCGCCAGCACGCAGCCATCGGGACGCTGCACGCGGCGGTCGAGGACGCCGGACCCAGCGCTTGAGGGCCAGCTGCAGCCACCGGCAATGATCACGGCCCGCGCCCGTTGCCCGCCGTGTCATCGGGGCGTGGCAGCGTCCAGCGAAGGCCCTGCCATCGAGAAGAAGATGCAGGCGCGCCAACGCCAGGGCTGCCAGCTTGGTACAATGCCGGATTGACCGTCCCGCAGGCGCCCGCACATGAAACGTAACCGCTTCTCTTCCCGCAAACGCATCTCGGCCGACGCGACCGAGCTGAGCCGTCTGGCCATCGGGCTCGCCGAATCCGGCAGCAAGATGGAGGACCAGTTCTGGCAGGGTCGTCTGGTTGAACTCATCAATCGGCTGTTCCAGGATGGCACCGAGGATGACTTCAGCAGCGCACTGGACCGCCTGTTCGACGCGCATCCGATGGCGCATGACGATCTCGCCGACATCATCGAGGCGAATGCCGAGTCCACCGTGATCACGCAAAGCGGGCAGACCTTCGACATTCTGCTGATTGCAACGCCGGTCCTGGCCTGGTCCCGCTTTTCAATCCCGGTGTCGGCGATCCCGAAAAGCACCCTGCAGACGCTCAAAGTCCATCTCGGCGCACACGTATTCGCGGCCGGCGTGCGCCTGTCGCTTGCCGACTACCTGTACAGCCCGGATCAACTGCCACACAGCTTTGTCGATACCTGGCAACTGATGCGGCAACTGGGAACAGCCGCGCTGGCCGGAACCGATCTGAGCATCGACGCTTCCGCCATGCCCGAGACCAATCGTTTCCTGTCCGACACGCGCTACCTCGTCGGTGCCATCGCCGTGCCGCATTGTGCGCCCATCTTCCACTGGAACGAGGCGGACAAGAGCACCCGTGAGACGGTGCTCAAGGAGTGGCTGAGGCAGGGCGGGCCCTGCTTCGAGGCATTGCTCACCGGCTGTTCGTATCAACCCCTGCTGGCTGACGCCTACCATGCCGCGTGCCGGGCGGCAGACAGCGCGTCGCGCCCGTACTCGCTGAATGCCTCGGTGGCATTCCTGCAGAGCGCACTCGGACTGGCACCGGAAAGCCTGCGCGCGGTGATCGGCGCCTTCCACGACCAGCGGCTCGAGGAATACCGGATCGGTTTCGGCCCACGCGATGGCGATCTGATCTTTCATGGTGTCGTCTGGCCCTTGCTTGGCATCGAGGATGAGACCACCGATATCACCAGCGAGATCGAGGCGGCCCTGCGCAAAGCCGGCATCAAGGAAGTGCTTGTCCTCGACCAGCAGTTCCCCTACGAGTTCTGTGACGACTGCGGCGCGCCGCTTTATCCCAATAGCGAAGGCGATACGGTGCACGCCGAGATGCCGGAGCAGAACAACGCGCCATCGCAAACGCTGCACTGAAGCGCCGCCCACCATCGATCATGAGCAATAGCGATTTGCTGCAACGCAGCCTGGCTGCGGTCTGGCACCCCTGTACACAGATGAAGCAGCACGCGGCGGCGGTCGAGGGCCTGCCGCTGGTGCCGATCGCCCGTGGCAACGGTGTCTGGCTGTACGACTTCGATGGCCGGCGTTACCTGGACGGCATCAGCTCCTGGTGGGTCAACCTGTTCGGCCACTGCAACCCGCGAATCAATGCAGCGCTGCGCGAGCAACTCGAGGAACTGGAGCACGTCATCCTCGCCGGCTTCACGCATCGGCCGGTGATCGAGCTGTCCGAACGCCTGTCGGCGCTCACCGGCGGCGAACTCGGGCATTGCTTCTACGCTTCCGACGGCGCGTCGGCGACCGAAATCGCGCTCAAGATGTCCTTCCATTCCTGGCAGAACCGCGGTCGCCGGGAGAAGCAGGAATTCCTCTGCCTGGCCGGCAGTTATCACGGCGAGACCGTCGGTGCGCTGGCGGTCACCGATGTGGCGCTGTTCAAGGACGCCTACGCGCCACTGATTCGCCCGGCCAGCACCGTCGCCAGCCCGGATGCACGGCTGGCGGAAGCAGGCGAAAGCGCCGTCGACGTCGCCCGCCGCGCTGCCGCGGCACTCGAAAGCCATCTCGAGCGCCATCACGAGCGCCTTGCGGCACTGATCGTCGAGCCCCTGATCCAGTGTGCCAGCGGCATGGCAATGTACGATCCGGAATACCTGCGCCTGGCCCGCAGCCTCTGCGACCGCTACGAGGTGCATCTGATCTGCGACGAGATCGCCGTCGGCTGCGGCCGCACCGGCAGCTTCTTCGCCCATCAGCAGGCGGCGATCACGCCGGACTTCCTTTGCCTGTCGAAAGGCATCTCCGGCGGCTATCTGCCGCTGTCGATCGTGATGACCACCGACGCGGTCTATGCCGATTTCTACCACGACGCCACCAGCCGCGGCTTTCTCCACTCGCACTCCTACACCGGCAACGCGCTGGCCTGCCGCGCAGCCCTGGCAACCCTTGACATCTTCGCCGAGGATCAGGTGATCGAGAACAACCGCGGCCTCGCCGAGTACCTCGGTGATTGCCTGCAGCCCCTGGCCGGGCACCCGCGGGTGCGCCATCTGCGCCAGCGAGGGATGATTGCCGCCTTCGACGTCGTCAGCGACGACCCGCAGTTTTCCCGGCGCTTTTACCGGCACGCGCTGGCCAACGAGATCCTGCTGCGGCCGATCGGCAACACGGTCTATTTCATGCCGCCCTACGTCATCGGCCGCGAAGAATGCGAGTTTCTCGTCGCGCGCGCGACGGCCGCGCTGGAGGCTGCGCTGCGCTCATGATCTGGGAAGAACTGCAAGGCGAACTCGACGCACTGCAGCGCGACGGCCTCAAACGCACCCGCCGGACCCTCGAACTCCCCTGTGGACCGCAAGCACAGGTTGACGGCCAGCCGCTGATCAGCTTCTGCAGCAACGATTATCTCGGCCTGGCCAACGACCCGGCGCTGGTCGACGCGGCCTGTGCCGGCGCCCGCGTCTGGGGCGTCGGCAGCGGCGCCTCGCATCTGGTCAGCGGTCACCTCGGAGCGCACGCCGCGCTGGAGGAGAAGCTCGCCGAATTCACCGGCTTTGCGCGTGCCCTGCTCTTCTCCACCGGCTACCTGGCCAACCTTGGCATCGTTCCGGCACTGGTCGGCCGCAACGACGCCGTCTTCGCCGACCGCCTCAACCATGCTTCGCTGATCGACGCCGTGCAACTCTCGCGCGCCGACAGCCAGCGCTACCCGCACGCCGATCTCGCCACCCTCGAGCGCCTGCTCGCCACGAGCACCGCCCGGCGCAAGCTGATCCTCACCGATGCCGTGTTCAGCATGGACGGCGACCTCGCTCCCCTGCCCGGCCTGCTGGCGCTGGCCGAGCGCTTTGACGCCTGGCTGGTGGTCGACGACGCACATGGTTTCGGCGTGCTCGGGCGGCAGGGGCGCGGCAGCCTCGCGCACTTCAACCTGCCAGCGGCCGAGCGGCTGGTCTATATGGGCACTCTCGGCAAGGCCGCCGGTGCCGCCGGTGCTTTCGTCGCCGGCAGCGCAACAGTCATCGAGTGGCTGCAGCAGCGCGCCCGCAGCTATATCTTCACCACCGCCAGCAGCCCGATCATCGCCTGCGCGCTGGCTTCCAGCCTTGACCTGATCGCGGCGGGTGACGCACGTCGGCAGCACCTGTGGCAACTCGTCGCCCAATTGCGCGACGGACTTGCGGACACGCGCTGGCGCCTGTTGCCTTCGCCAACGGCAATCCAGCCGGTGATCATCGGCGACAACCATGACACCTTGCGGATCGCCGGCGCGCTTTACGCACGCGGCCTGTGGGTGCCGGCCATCCGTCCGCCGACGGTGCCAAAAGGAACGGCGCGCCTGCGCGTCTCACTGACCGCCGCGCACAGTGAAGCGCAGCTTGCCCGACTGGTCGACGCCCTGCGGGAGCTGGCATGACACGTATCGTCGGAGCGGGTCCGGACCTCGCGCTGATCCACGGCTGGGGGCTGGGCAGCAGCGTCTGGCAACCGCTGATCGCCGCCTTGTCGCGCACCTGGCGAGTCCATCTGGTCGATCTGCCCGGCTACGGCGATTCATCGGCCGGCAGCCCGGATTTCACCCAGGCGGCCCGGGATCTGATCGACGCCCTTCCGGATCCGGTCACCCTTTGCGGCTGGTCGCTCGGCGCGATGCTGGCAATGCGCGCGGCCGTGCTGGCGCCGCAACGGGTTGCCGGCCTGCTGCTGGTTGGCGCCACTGCCAGTTTCACCCAGCGCGGCGACTGGTCTCCGGCGCAGACACCGCAAGTGCTCGACAGCTTTTCAGACAGTCTGAAGCGTCAGCCGGAACAGACGCTGCAGCGCTTCGTCGCACTGCTTTGCCAGGGCGACCGGCAGGCGCGGGCGCTGACCCGTACCCTGCTCGCCTGCCTGCGCCGCCAGCCGGCGCCCGCGGTCGCCGCGCTGGGCCATGGCCTGGACTGGCTGCGGGAAGTCGATCTGCGTCCGCTGCTGCCGACGATGACGACGCGCAGCCTGCTGATCCACGGCGAGAATGACCGTCTGAACCCGGTCGCTGCGGCGCAATCCCTGTCAACCACCCTGCCCGATGCCCGCCTGGAGGTCTTCGCCGGTGCCGGGCACGCGCCTTTCCTGACCGACCCCGAACACTTCGTCCAGTTACTGGAGAATTTTTGCCATGCCCGACCTGCCACCTAGACAGCGGGTGCGCGAGTCCTTTGAACGCGCTGCAGCCTCCTATGACGATGCCGCGGTCTTGCAGAGGCAGGTCTGCGAACATCTGCTGGCAGCATTCGATCCGTATCCCGAGCCGACCAGCATCCTCGACGCTGGCTGTGGCACCGGCTATGGCATCCGCCTGCTGCGTGGCCGCTGGCCGGCCGCCCGCATTACCGCGGTAGACTTCGCTCCGGCCATGCTTTCCCTGGCACGTCTCGACGCCGACCTCTGCCTGGCCGCCGACATCGAGGCGCTGCCCTGCCGGAACGCAACGTTCACCACCTGGTGGTCGAACCTGACCGTGCAGTGGTGCGATATCGACAAGGTCCTGCGCGAAGCGCAACGCGTCCTGCGCCCCGACGGACAACTGGCGTTGAGCACGCTCGGGCCCGAGACCTTCGGCGAACTGCGCGCGGCCTTCACCGGCATCGACGGCCACCGCCACACCCTGACTTTCAGTGAACCGGCCGCGATCGAACAGGCCCTGCAGCGTGCCGGCTTCTCTGCCATCAGGCTGCTTCGCCAGACGATCAGCCTGCACTACCCCGACCTCAGGAACCTTCTACGTTCGATCAAGGACATCGGCGCCAACTCGGTCGGCGAAGGCGCGCGCAGCGGCCTGCTCGGGCGTCAGGCCTGGCAGCGCGTACAGGCGGCCTACGAAGCACACCGCACGCCCGCCGGCCTGCCCGCGCGTTACGACGTCATTCTGGCCTGCGCGCGCAAATGAAGAACGGCCACGCCTGGTTCATCACGGGTACCGATACCGAGATCGGCAAGACCTTCGTCGCCTGCGCGCTGCTGCACGCCTTGCGCCGAACCGGGCTGAGCGCGCTGGCGATGAAACCGATCGCCGCCGGCTTCGATGAAAACGGTTTCAACGACGACGTCGAGCGCCTGCTCGCCGCCTCGTCAGTCCAGCCACCGCGGGCGCTGGTCAATCCCTACGGCTTCCGCGCCGCGATTGCGCCGCACATCGCCGCCGAGGAGGAAGGCCGAGCCATCGAGCTGGCGCAAATCGTCGATGCTTTCGCGCAACTGCAGGCCATGGCCGACGCCGTTCTGGTCGAGGGCGTCGGCGGCTTTTGCGTGCCGCTCGGCGCCAGCTGCGACGCCGGCGATCTGGCAGCGCTGCTCAAGCTGCCGCTGATCCTGGTGGTTGGCATGCGGCTGGGCTGCATCAACCACGCCCTGCTGACCCAGCAGGCCATCGCGGCGCGCGGGTTGCCACTGGCCGGCTGGGTGGCGAACCGGATTGATCCGGCCATGTCGCGCTTCGCGGAAAACCTCGCCGCCCTGCAGGCGCGACTGCCGGCGCCACTGCTCGGCGTCGTCGAATACGGCACGACGCCCGAGCAGGCAGCGCTGACGCTGCGCCTTCCCGACCAGCCGCTGCCGGCAATCACCCAAATGCGGTTCCCGGGCTGAGAGGCTGCAAAGGGGACCCGTCGATCGCCGGCAGCATCCCCGACCGCTGGCGCCGAGCTCGCTCGCGCCCGTCAGCTACAGCATGTTCTCGAGAAACGCTCGCGTGCGCGCGTGTTCGGGGGAGGAAAACATTTCCCTTGCCGGACGTGCCTCAATGACTTCCCCGCCATCCATGAAGACCACGCGGCTCGCCACCTCGCGCGCAAAGGCCATCTCGTGGGTGACCACCAGCATCGTCATGTGTTCTTCGGCCAGTTCGCGTATCGTCCGCAGCACTTCGCCGGTGAGTTCCGGATCGAGCGCCGAGGTCGGCTCGTCAAAGAGCATGATGTCCGGATCCATGGCCAGCGCGCGGGCAATGGCGACGCGCTGCTTCTGCCCGCCGGAAAGGCGCGAGGGGTAGCTCGCCTGCTTGTCGAGCAGGCCCACCTTGCGCAGCAATCCCTCGGCGACCGGAACGATCTCGGCGCGGCGCAGGCCCTTGACCGTGATCGGCGCCTCGATGATGTTCTGCAGCACCGTCAGGTGCGGAAACAGGTTGAAGTGCTGGAAGACCATCCCCATCCGGCGGCAGATGCGCCGGATGTCGGCCTCCGGCGCATAACGGCAGACGGCGTCCTTGCCGGAAGACACCAGCGTTTCGCCGGCAATGTCGATGCGCCCACGGTTGATCGTTTCGAGGTGGTTGAGGCAGCGCAGGAAGGTGCTCTTGCCCGAGCCCGACGGGCCGATGATGGCGACCACTTCGCCCTTGCCGACATCCAGGGAAACACCCCGGAGCACTTCCACTGCGGCAAAGCGCTTGTGAACGTCTAGGGCGTGGATCATCGGGCTATCCATCGTAGACCGCATACTTTCTTTCCAGACGCTGGAAGCCCAGCGTGAGGACCAGCGTCATCAGCAGATAGAAGGCGGCGGCAACGATAAAGGGCGTCGTCGTGAAGTCGCGCTGGACGATGCCGCGCGCTGCCCGCAGCAGGTCATTCATCGCCAGCACGTAGATCAGCGACGTATCCTTGACCAGCGTGATCGTCTCGTTGCTCATCGGCGGCAGGATCCGCTTGAGCACCTGCGGCAGGACGATCCGGCGCATCGTTTGTGCGTAGCTCAAGCCAAGCACCCGCGCGCCTTCGTACTGACCGCGATCGATCGACTGGATGCCGGCGCGGAAGATCTCGGCGAAGTACGCGGCATAGTTGAGGACGAAGGCGACGATCGCGGCCGGAAAGTCGGGCAGCCGGACGCCGATCACCGGTACGAAGGGCAGGGCAAAGTAGATGAACAGCATCTGCAGCATCAACGGCGTGCCGCGCATCAGCCAGATGTAGCCATTGACCAGGCCGCCGAGGACGGCAAAACCCGAAATCCTGATCAGCGCCAGACCCAGGCCAAGCGGCACGGCGAGCACGAAGGTCAGCAGAAAAACCTGGAGCGTGACCCCCGTGCCCTCGAGCAGGGGGCCCATGATCTCAATCACATAGCTCATGTGCCCGGTCCCGACAGGAAGCGCTTTTCATCGTGGCAGCGACCGGACATGCGGGGGCGAGGTGTCACTTGAACGGCGCGCGCTTACTTCTTGATGATGTCCTTGCCGAACCACTTGCTCGAAATCGCCGCGGCCGAACCATCCTTCTTCATCTCGTCGAGCGTCTTCTGCAGCCTGGCCATCAACTCGGTGTCGTCCTTGCGGGTGCCGACGCCGTAGTCTTCGGTCCCGAAGTTTTCCTCGAGGACCCGGTATTCACCCGGCCTCTTGGTCGTGTAGTAGCGACCGACCACCTCATCAACGACCAGCGCGTCGAGCCGGCCGGCGCTCAGGTCCATCAGCGCGGTGACATTGTCACCGAACTTCTTCAGTTCCTTGAGCGACCTGGCGGTCGCCGCATCCTTCTCGATGGCGTCGATCGCGCTGCTGCCGTCCTGCACGCCGACCACCTTGCCGGCAAGGTCGGCCTTGACCTTGACCGGCGACTTGTCGGTGACGACGATGATCTGGCGGTTCTCGAGATAGGGCGTGGTGAAGAGGATTTTTTCCTTGCGCGGCTCGGTGATCGTCAACCCGTTCCAGAGCACGTCCACCCGCTTGCTGGTCAGTTCGGCTTCCTTGGCATTCCAGTCGATCGGCTTGAACGTCACCTCGGCGCCGAGCCGCTTGCCGGCTTCCCTGGCGAGATCGATGTCGAAGCCGACCAGCGCGTTCTTCTCGTCGCGGAAACCCATCGGCGGAAAGTTGTCGTCGAGGCCGACGACGATCGCGGCGGCCGGCGCGGCGGCCGCCTTCCCTTCGGGCGCACTTTCCTTCTTGCCGCAACTCGCGACCAGGGCAACAGCCAACACGACGACCGGGAGTATTGCAGTCCTTTTGTTCATCTTTCTTCCTGTCACACCACATGGTTATAAGGGTAAAAACGCTGCCCGACCTGGTCCGGCCCGGCAGTATACCGAATTCGGGGCGACCTCCGGGTCGGAAAATCGGCGAACGCGGCAGCCGCAGCTTCCTGCGCGACGAGAGTGCATAGCGCCAAGCGCAGTTCGGCAAGCCGGACCGATCACGAAAACAGGCGCCTTGCGCTGGTCGACCGCGGCGGTGTCTTCTGCTGGTGATTTGTCGGACAATACCGCCACTCCTCGGACTGCCAAACCAGGCGGCGGCGCCGAGGGTCCCTGAACCCGGCAAGACAACCAACAACAACGCAACGGGAGAAGCACCCTGATCGCCAAGACCCCCCTCGGCACCAACGCGGCATGGCGCCACAGCCTGCTCAATCCCTGTCGGGACGGCCGCTGGCAACGCTCCGATCTGCCCATGGAACTGGTTTCGCCAATGACTGGCCATGCCGTTGCGGCAACGACCGCAGCCGTCCAAGCGGACGACACCCTCGCCGAATCGATGGCACGGCACGACACCATCGAACTCATCGAGGTCGACTGACGATGCAATGGATCGCCCCCTCCGAAAAAGACGCCGCCTCCACCTCGCTTGAAAAGCGTCTGTGGGATGCCGCCGACCAGTTCCGTGCCAATTCCGGCCTCAAGGCGCAGGAATACTCCGGCCCCATCCTTGGCCTGATCTTCCTGCGCTTTGCCGAAGTGCGCTTCGCCCTCCAGCGCACCAGGCTCGAAGCCGGTGAAACCACATCCCGGCGCGGCAGCCGCGTCGATGAACCCGCCGCCTACCACGCCGAAGGCATCCTCTACCTCGCCCCCGAGGCGCGCTTCGACTACCTGCTGACGCTGCCCGAGGTCGCCGACATCGGCGCCAGGGTCAACGCCGCGATGCGCGAGATCGAGAAGCACAACCCGCAGCTCGCCGGCGTGCTGCCCAAGACCTACAACCTGTTCACCAGCACCCTGCTCAAGGAACTGCTGAAGAAGGTCTCCGAGATTCCGGCCACGCTCGACTACGACGCCTTCGGCCGCATCTACGAATACTTCCTCGGCGCCTTCGCCATGACCGAGGGCCAGGGCGGCGGCGAGTTCTACACGCCGAGCAGCATCGTCAAGCTGCTGGCCGAAATCATCGAACCCTTCCACGGCCGCATCCTCGACCCGGCCTGCGGTTCCGGCGGCATGTTCGTGCAGTCGGCGCGCTTCGTCGCCGAGCACCAGAAGAACCCCGCCGCCGAACTCGCCATCTGCGGCGTCGAAAAGACCGACGAAACCGGCCGCCTGTGCCGCCTCAACCTCGCCGTGCACGGCCTGGAAGGCGACATCAAGCACGGCGGCAATATCAACAGCTACTACGACGACCCGCACAGTGCCACCGGATCGTTCGACTTCGTCCTCGCCAATCCGCCCTTCAACGTCAATGCGGTGGACAAGGAACGGCTTGCGGACATGGTCGGCGCCGGTCGCCGCTTCCCTTTCGGCCTGCCGCGCACCGACAACGCCAACTACCTGTGGATTCAGCTCTTCTACTCGGCGTTAAACAGCCGAGGCCGCGCCGGCTTCGTCATGGCCAACTCGGCGTCGGATGCCCGCTCCTCCGAGCAGGAACTGCGGCAGAAGCTGATCGAAGCGCGGGCGGTGGATGTCATGGTCGCCGTCGGCCCCAACATGTTCTACACCGTCACGCTGCCCTGCACGCTGTGGTTCCTCGACAAGGGCAAGGCCCGATCCAAACACGCGAAGCGTGCCGACACCGTGCTCTTCATCGACGCCCGCCACATCTACCGGCAGGTCGATCGCGCCCACCGCGACTGGACGCCGGCGCAGATCGGCTTCATCGCCAACCTCGTCCGCCTCTATCGCGGCGAGGCACTCGACAACACCGTCGGCGGTGACGAGCCGGCGACCAAGCTGCGCGAAACATTCCCTCCCCTTGAAGGCGAGGGCCAGGGAGGGGATGGGTTGGTCTATCGTGACGTGCCCGGCCTGTGCAAGGCGGCGACGTTGGCCGAGATCGAAGCCCAGGGCTGGTCGCTCAACCCCGGCCGCTATGTCGGCGTCGCACCGGGCGAGGAGGTCAGCGACGAGGACTTCAAGGAACAGCTCGAAACCCTGAACGAGGAACTGGAATCGCTGAACGCCCAGGCGCTGGAGTTGCAAGCCCGCATCGCGCAAAATGTCGCATCGCTACTGACCTGATTCACGGAGGAACACCATGAGTGCCGCCATCGAAGCCAGCATCATCGAACATCTCCACCGACTGGATGACCAGCGCCAGGCACAAGTCCTCGACTTCGTGGAGTACCTCGCGAGCAAATCCGGAGCGGCATCGCCAACCGTCGCCCGGCCTAAAATCGATCCCTCGCGCGATCTGGCCAAATTCATTGGCGTCGCAACCGGATTTCCTGAAGACGGCGTGGCCTATCAGCGGCAGATACGCGATACGGAATGGCCATGAGATACTTTCTCGATACCAATGTGCTGATTAACTCCACAAGTTTGCGTTGAAGGAGATCCCATGAACACTGAAACAATTGAAGAGACCGTCCTGCACTTGCCCATGCAGCAACGCGCCGAACTGGCGCACAAGCTGCTGCTCAGTCTGGAAGAGGTAAGCGAGGATGAAATCGCACAGGCATGGCACACCGAGGCCATACGTCGCGCGGCCGAGCTAGACAGCGGGCAAGCTGATACCGTTTCCGCCGAAGAGGTACGCGCCGCGGCCCAAGCCCTGTTGCGATGAACTATCGCTTCCTCCGGGCCGCACGGGCCGAGCATCTCGATGAGGTGGCGTTTTACGAAAACCGGCTGCCGGGTTTGGGGGTGGACTACCTGGCCGAGTTTGAAGCAGTCATGGCGCGCATCTGCGCGAACCCGGATCTTTATCCGCGCATCGGCGATACCGATATCCGCAAGGCCGGACTCAAGCGCTTTCCGTTTCATGTGATTTATCGCGTCGATCCAGCGCATGTCGTCATTCTCGCCATCGCGCACCAGCGCCGCCGCCCGGCGTATTGGGTGGGGCGGATCGGGAAATGAAAGCAGCGCTGGCGCGGGAAATGGAGCAGACCGTCGCCGCGAATGTGGCGGGGATTCTGGAAGCGCTGGAAGCGTGATGGTAGGTGTCACGCGATGGAAGACGCTCCCAATCAAGGAGCTTTACGACGGGCTCTACGACGGCCCGCACGCCACACCGAAACCCTCCGATAGCGGTCCGGTTTTCCTTGGTATCAAGAACGTTACCGACGATGGTTGCCTTGACCTGACCGAGATTCGACATATCGCCGAGGAGGACTACGCCTCTTGGACGCGGCGAGTTGAGCCGCGAACAAACGACTTGGTCTTCACCTACGAAGCGACCCTGAATCGCTACGCCGTGATCCCACCGGGGTTTCGTGGGTGCCTCGGAAGGCGAATGGCGCTAATACGAACCAATCCCCTCAAGGTCGATGTTCGGTTTCTCCTCTACTATTTCTTCACGGATGAATGGCGAGCAGTGATTCGACGTAACATGCTTACCGGTGCGACGGTTGATCGTATTCCGCTTACCACCTTTCCAGACTTCCCTGTTCGTGTCCCCCCGCTCTCCATCCAGCAACGCATCGCGGGCATCCTGTCGGCCTACGACGAGCTGATCGAGAACAGCCAGCGGCGCATCCGGATTCTGGAGGCGATGGCCCGCGCCCTCTACCGCGAGTGGTTCGTCCACTTCCGCTTCCCCGGCCACGAAAACCACCCCCGCGTCGCCTCCCCCCTCGGCGAGATTCCGCAGGGGTGGGAGGTGAAGCGCCTCGACGAGGTTTGCCGTTCAATTCAGGACGGCGATTGGATCGAAACAAAAGATCAAGGGGGCGAAGAATACCGACTCCTGCAAATTTCAAACCTAGGTGTCGGCGAGTTTATTGAAACTGGCAACTTTCGGTACGTCACACAGAAAACATTTGACCGGTTACGCTGCAATGAAATTGTCCCCGGCGATCTACTGGTGGCTCGAATGCCAACCCCAATAGGACGTGGCTGGCTGGTGACAAAAATGCCGTGGAGGATGATTACCGCCGTCGATGTGGCGATCATTCGGGCGGAACCAACCGTGATTCACCCTCTCTTTCTATTGCAGGCATGGAATGAGCATTCCAACTTGCAGCGCATTGCAGGGCAAGCGTCAGGCACAACACGTTTGAGAATCACGCGCCGTGAGCTAGCAGCGATGGAATTCGTTATCCCGCCGGTTCCTGTTCAGCAGCGGTTCGCCGAAATCGTGCAACCTCAATCAGCGACTATTGATGCACTCCGTAAGCAAATTGAAAACCTTCGTCGCACCCGCGACCTGCTGCTGCCGCGCCTGTTCTCCGGCCAGATCGGGGTCGAGGCGATTCCTGACCCCGATTCGCTATTCGCGAATAGCGAATCGGGGCGGGAGGTATCCACTTGAATTCTTGACTTGTCCTTGTTTATTATTTACTTTCGCATTTCGCGAAACACGAAACAGCGGTTTGCCACCTGATCCATGCCCAGACTTCGCAACCGTCAGCCCGTGCTCAAGCCCCAGGATTTCTACCTCCTGCTGGCGCTGGCCGCCTGTCGCGATCGAGGCACGACCTACCCGGAACTGGCGGCGTTTTCCGGCCTGTCGATGTCCGAGGTGCATGGCGCGCTGAAGCGGGCCGAGGTGGCGCGCCTGCTGTTTTTCGACGACAAGCGGCCACGCATCCTGCTGCCGGCCTTCAGGGAGTTTCTTTACCACGGCGCCCGCTACGCCTTTCCGGCCTTACGCGGGGCGCTGGCGGTCGGGCTGCCCACGGCCTATGCGGCGGCACCGCTCAATGCCCACATTGCGCCTTCGTCCGAACCGGTGCCGGTGTGGCCTTTCATCGGCGGACCGGTCCGCGGGGGGAGCGTGGTTCCGCTGTATTCGTCCGCACCCGCTGCGGCCGCCCGCAGCCCGGCGCTGTATGAAAACCTGGCCCTGTTCGACGCGCTGCGCATGGGCAACGCCCGCGAACGGGCGCTGGCGCAGGACTTGTTCGAGACGCGCCTGTGATTGCCGGCGATCCCAATGTGCATAGGGTCGAAGTGGTCGCCGCCGTGCTGGGCGATCTCTGCGATGAGCTGGTACTGGTCGGCGGCTGCGCGGCCAGCCTGCTGATTGACACACCGACCGCGCCACCGCCGCGCGTGACCTACGACGTGGACCTGATCGCCGTGGTTGCCACGCTGCGCAACTACCATGCGCTGGAAGAACAGTTCGCTGAACGGGGTTTCACGCGCGATGTGTCGGCAGATGCGCCGATCTGCCGCTGGCGCATTGGCGCCATCGAGGTGGATTTGATGCCTACCGACGAAGCGGTGCTCGGCTTTTCCAACCGCTGGTATGCGGAAGCGGCGGCCACGGCGATGCGCCTGACTTTGCCGAGCGGCACGGCGATCAATCTGATTTCCGCGCCGGCTTTTCTGGCCACCAAGTTCGAGGCATTTCGCACGCGTGGCAAGGCCGACCTGCTGCTGAGCCACGATTTCGAGGACATCATCAATGTGGTCGAGGGCCGCTTGTCCATCGTCGAAGAAGTCGGCGCTGGCGGGACGGCGCTGCGGACTTACCTTGCCAGGCAATTCGCCAGCATCATCGCGGCGCCGGATTACACGAACGTGCTGCCGGGGCTGGTCGCTTTCGACGATCTCCATTCGCAGCGCATCAAGCGCGTTCGCCAGCGCATCGCGGCGCTCGCTGCCATGGAGTCGCGATGAACGCCCACGCCTACTCCGAAGACCAGCGCGTCGAGCAGCCCGCCATCGGGCTGTATTCGGCACTCGGCTGGCAGACGGTGTCGGCGCTGGAGGAGACCTTCGGCGTCGGCGGCACGCTGGGGCGCGAGACCAAGGGCGAGGTGGTGCTACTGCCGCGCCTGCTTTCCGGGCAGGTTGCGGTCGACGCGATTTCCGGCTCGATTTCCGATTCGCCTGTCGGCCCGCCGCAGTGACATTTCTACTAATCTGTTTATTTATTAGTAGACATTGGCTAGGCGCTGCCTATACTAATTTCTACTAACTTGATATTAATTTAGTAGACATGCGCCTCCCGGAAACCCCTCCCCCGCTCGCTGCCCTGCCCACCGAGCTGGATCCGGTGCGGTTTGCCGCGCTGCTCGGCCAGATCGATCTGCTGCCGCTCGGGCGTTATCTTCACTGGGACGAGTTGCGCCGGCGTCCCGCGCCGGCAGGGCTGTCGCACGAGGACTGGTGGGCGGCAGTGAGCATCGCCCGCCGCCCTCTGCTGCAACGCCTGCCTTTGCTGGACAAGCAGGGGCAGCCGTTCGTCTTCGCCACGCCGGCGCCGGTCGCCATCGACTTGCATCACATTGACCGCGATGCCGCCGGGCAGATTCGTTCGTCCGCCGGGGCGCCGCTCAAGGAGGATTCGCAGCGTTACCTGTTTGGTTCTCTGATCGAGGAGGCGATCACGTCGAGCCAACTGGAGGGCGCATCGACAACGCGCAAGGTGGCGGCGGCCATGCTGCGCAGCGGGCGCAAGCCGCGCGACCTCAGTGAGCGGATGATCTTCAACAACTACCGGGCGATGGAACATCTCCGCTCGCTGCGCGATGCGCCGCTGACACCCGAGGGCATCCTCGAACTGCACCGCATGCTGACCGAGGATACGCTGGACGACCCCGAGGATGCCGGCCGGCTGCGTCGGGGTGACGATGTCGTGGTCGTCGACGTGCGCGACCAGACGCCGTTGCACCATCCGCCGACCTGGACGGAGTTGCCGGAGCGGCTGCGCCGCCTCTGCGACTTTGCCAATGCCGACGAGGAATCGCTGCCTTTCGTGCATCCCGTGCTGCGTGCCGTCCTGCTCCATTTCATGATCGGCTATGACCACCCCTTTGCCGACGGCAACGGACGCACGGCACGCGCGCTGTTCTACTGGTCGATGGCGCAGAACGGCTACTGGCTGATGGAATACACGTCGATCAGCCACATCCTGCGCAAGGCGCCGGCGCAGTACATGCGCGCCTACCTGTACACGGAAACGGACAAGAACGACACGACCTACTTTCTGCTGCACCAGTTGCAGACCGTCCGCCAGGCCATTGCCGCACTGCACGAATATGTGGCCCGGAAGTCGCGCGAACAGAAGGAAACCGAGCGCCTGCTGGCGGCCTCGCCGGAATTGCGCGGGCGTTTCAACCACCGCCAGACCGCGCTGCTGAACCACGCCCTGCGCAATGCGGGCGAGGCGTATCGCGTCGATGCCCATCAACGTTCGCATGCCGTGGTCTACCAGACGGCGCGGCGGGATTTGCTGGAACTGGAAGAACAGGGTCTGCTGGAAAGGACAAAGCAAGGCAACGCGTATGTCTTTTATGCTCCCGCCGATCTGCGTGAGCGACTGAACACCCTCTCGAAATCAAGCACATGAGACCCCACGCCTACTCCGAAGACCAGCTCGTCGAGCAGCCCGCCATCGGGCTGTTCGCCACGCTCGGCTGGCAGACGGTGTCGGCGCTGGAAGAATCCTTCGGCGCGGGCGGCACGCTGGGGCGCGAAACCAAGGGCGAGGTGGTGCTGGTCGAGCGCCTGCGCGCCGCGCTGGTCAGGTTCAACCCGACCCTGCCGCCGGAGGCGATCAGCAACCGCCATCGACGAACTGACCCGCGACCGTTCGGCGATGAGCCTGGAGGCGGCCAACCGCGAGGTCTATCGGCTGCTCAAGGAAGGCATCACGGTGTCGGTTCCCGACCGCGAGCACGGCGGCCAGAAGACCGAACGCCTGCGCGTGGTCGATTGGGAACACCCGGAGAACAACGATTTCCTGCTCGTCAGCCAGTTCAGCGTGACCGGCCCGCTCTACACCTGCCGGCCCGACCTGGTCGGCTTCGTCAATGGCCTGCCCTGGGTGGTGATCGAACTCAAGAAGCCCGGCGTGCCGGCGCGCGCCGCCTTCGACGAGAACCTCACCCACTACAAGCAGCAGATTCCGGCGCTGTTCTGGAGCAACGCGCTGCTCATCGCCAGCAACGGCACCGACAGCCGCGTCGGCTCGCTCACCGCCGACTGGGGCCGCTGGGTGGAGTGGAAGCGCATCGAGCGCGAGGACGAGCCGCGCCGGGTGTCGCTGGAGGTGATGCTGCGCGGCACCTGCGACCCCGCCCGCCTGCTCGATCTGGTCGAGAACTTCACGCTGTTCTCCGAGCACAAGGCCGGGCTGGTCAAGATCATCGGCCAGAACCACCAGTTCCTCGGCGTCAACAACGCCATCGCCTCGATGCTGGAGGCGCGCAAGCTGGGCCACGGGCGCGGCGGCGTGTTCTGGCAGACGCAGGGCAGCGGCAAGAGCTTCTCGATGGTGTTCTTCGCGCAGAAGGTGCTGCGCAAGCTGGCCGGCAACTGGACCTTCGTGGTCGTCACCGACCGCGTGGAACTGGACGAGCAGATCGCCAAGACCTTCAAGACCACCGGCGCGGTGAGCGAGGCCGAGGGCGACCAGTGCCACGCCGCCAGCGGCGCGCACCTGCGCGAGCTGCTGCGCGGCAACCACCGCTACGTGTTCACGCTGGTCCACAAGTTCCAGACGCCGGAACTGCTCTGCGACCGCTCCGACGTGATCGTGCTGACCGACGAAGCGCACCGCAGCCAGTACGACACGCTGGCGCTCAACATGCGCGCCGCGCTGCCCAAGGCGATGTTCCTGGCCTTCACCGGCACGCCGCTGATCGCCGGCGAGGAGCGCACCAAGGAAGTCTTCGGCGACTACGTCTCGATCTACGACTTCCAGCAGTCCATCGAGGACGGCGCCACCGTGCCGCTGTTCTACGAGAACCGCACGCCGGAATTGCAGCTCGTCAATCCCGACCTGAACGAAGACATCTACCGCCTGATCGAGGACGCCGACCTCGACGCCGACCAGGAAGCCAAGCTGGAGAAGGTGCTGGGGCGGCAATACCACCTGATCACCCGCGACGACCGGCTGGAAACCGTGGCGCAGGACATCGTGCGGCACTTCCTCGGCCGCGGCTTCGTGGGCAAGGCGATGGTGGTGTCGATCGACAAGGCCACCGCGCTGCGCATGCACGACAAGGTGAAGGTGCATTGGGCGGCGGAAACGGCGCGGGTGCAGAAGGAACTCGGCGAGCTGGCCTATCAGCCACGCGGCGGCGGCATGACGCCCGAACAGGCGCGACGCGATCTGCGCATGGCCGAGCTGAAGCAGCGGCTGGAGGTGCTGACCAGCACCGACATGGCGGTGATCGTCTCGCCGGGGCAGAACGAAATCCAGCAGATGCAGACGCTGGGCCTCGACATCGAGCCGCACCGCAAGCGCATGAACGAATCGCAGCCGGGGCTGGACGAGAAGTTCAAGGACACCGACGACCCGCTGCGCCTGGTCTTCGTCTGCGCCATGTGGCTGACCGGCTTCGACGCGCCGAGCTGCTCGACGGTCTACCTCGACAAGCCGATGCGCAACCACACGCTGATGCAGACCATCGCCCGCGCCAACCGCGTCTTCCCCGGCAAGCACAGCGGCGTCATCGTCGATTACGCCAACGTCTTCGCCTCGCTGGAAAAGGCGCTGGCGATCTACGGCGCGGGCAAGGACGGCAAGAGCCCGGTCAAGGACAAGCAGCAACTGGTCGAGGAACTGCGCAAGGCGGTGGTCGATGCCACGGCTTTCTGCGCCGCGCACGGCGTGATGCTGGCCGAGATCGAAGCGACACCCGCCGGCAGCATGGAGCGTCTGTCGCGCATCCAGGACGGCATGAACGCGCTGATCTCCCCCGACCCGCTGCGCCGCGACTTCTTCGCCCATGAGCGGCTGGTCAGCACGCTCTACCGTGCCGTGAAGCCCGACCCGGCGGCGCTGGAATTCGCCAGCCGCGTCGCCTGCCTGACGACGCTGGCCGAGGCCATCCGCGCCAAGCTGAATCCGAACCCGCCGGACATTTCGCAGGTGATGGGGCAGATCAACGGCCTGCTCGACGAATCCATCACCGGCCACGAAATCCGCGAATCCGGGCCGCCGGCGCTCGACCTGTCGAAGATCAACTTCGAGGCGCTGGCGCAGCGCTTCAAGGAATCGAAGCACAAGAACACCGACCTCGAAGTGCTCAAGGCCGCGATCCGCGCCCAACTGGAAAAGATGATCCGGCTGAACCGCACCCGCGCCGACTTCGCCGAGAAGTTCGAGGCGCTGATCGAAAGCTACAACGCCGGCAGCCGCAGCATCGAGGAACTGTTCGCGGAACTGGTCAAGCTGTCCAACAGCCTGAACGACGAGCAGCAACGCCATGTGCGCGAGAACATGAGCGAAGAAGAACTGGTCATCTTCGACATCCTCACGCGCCCGGCGCCGGCGCTGTCGGGCGAGGAACGCGCGGAAGTGAAGAAGGTCGCGCGCGACCTGCTTGCGCGCTTGAAGGAATTGCTGGTGCTCAACTGGCGGCAGAAATCAACGGCGCGCTCACAGTTGAAGCTGGCCATCGAAGACACTCTCGACAGCGGCCTGCCGCGCGCCTACACGCCGGACCTTTACCGGCAGAAGTGCTCGGCGGTGTTCGAGCATGTCTATGAGAGCTACCCTGAGCGGAATGCGGGGTATATGCCGGCTGCGTAATTGCTGCCGGCCGGGCCGGCCGGATTCAGCCAATTGCGTCAGACGTTGAACAGGAAGTTCAGCACGTCGCCGTCCTTGACCACGTATTCCTTGCCTTCCGCGCGCATCTTGCCGGCTTCCTTGGCGCCGGCTTCGCCCTTGCAGGCGATGAAGTCGTCGAAGGCGATGGTCTGGGCGCGGATGAAGCCGCGTTCGAAGTCGGTGTGGATGACCCCGGCGGCCTGCGGTGCGGTGTCGCCCTGGTGGATGGTCCACGCGCGCACTTCCTTGACGCCGGCGGTGAAATAGGTGGCGAGGCCGAGCAGCTTGTAGCCGGCGTGGATCAGGCGGTCGAGTCCAGGTTCCTCGAGGCCGAGGTCGGCGAGGAACATCTGCTTTTCCTCATCGTCGAGGTCGGCGATCTCGGACTCGATGGCGGCGCAGACGGTCACCACCTCGGCCTTCTCGGCGGCGGCGTGGGCGCGCACCGCGTCGACCAGCGGGTTGTTGTCGAAGCCGTTCTCGGCGACGTTGGCGACGTAGAGCACGGGCTTGGCGGTGATCAGGCAGAAGGGCTTGAGGCTGGCCCATTCTTCCTTCGACAGGTCGAGGGCGCGCACCGGTCTGGCCTGGTCGAGCTGGGCGAAGCATTTCTCGAGGACGGCGACGAGGATTTTGGCGTCCTTGTCGCCGGCGCTGGCCGGGCGGCGGTAGCGGTTGAGCGCCTTTTCGACGGTGGCCATGTCGGCGAGCGCCAGTTCGGTGTCGATGACCTCGATGTCACGAATCGGATCGACGCCGCCGGAAACGTGCACGACGTTGTCGTCGGCGAAGCAGCGCACGACATGTACCACGGCATCGGTCTCGCGGATGTTGGCGAGGAACTGGTTGCCCAGGCCTTCGCCCTTGGAGGCGCCGGCGACGAGGCCGGCGATGTCGACGAATTCGACGATCGCCGGCTGGATCTTCTGCGGCTTGACGATGGCCGACAGCTGGGCGAGACGCGGATCGGGCACCTCGACGATGCCGACGTTCGGCTCGATGGTGCAGAACGGGTAGTTGGCGGCGTCGATGCCGGCCTTGGTCAGGGCGTTGAAGAGGGTGGACTTGCCGACGTTGGGCAGGCCGACGATGCCGCATTTCAAAGACATTTGTTTTCCTTAGACGGCGTTGCCGTGCAACTGTTGTTGGGCGCCGGCATAGTCGCCGGCGGCAATTCGTGGCCAGGCCAGCAGGCAGCGGGCGAGGGCGTGTTCGATTTCCGGCAGTTCTTCCTTGCGCGGCGGGTGCAGGACGAAGTCGACGACCTGTTGCGCCAGATTCAGCGTGCGCGGGTGGCCGATGCCGAGGCGCAGGCGCCAGAAATCCGGCGTGCCGAGCCGGGCCTGGATGTCCCTGAGGCCGTTGTGGCCGCCGTTGCCGCCGCCCTGCTTGAGACGGATGCCGCCGGGCGGCAGGTCGAGATCGTCATGGATGACGAGGATCTCGCCCGCGGGAATCTTGTAGAAATTGGCCAGCGCCGCCACCGACTGGCCGGAGCGGTTCATGAAGGTGGCCGGTTCGAGCAGCCAGAGGTCGCCGGCGCGCGCGGCCTTGCCGAAGAAGCGGGCCTGCGGCGCGAGCGCAACCTTCAGCTTGTCGGCCAGATGGTCGACAAACCAGAAACCGGCGTTGTGCCGGGTGGTTTCGTATTGCGGCCCGGGGTTGCCGAGACCGACGATCAGGCGCGGTGGATTCATGGCTTGCCAAATGAAATGGCCGCCGGGGGCATGTTGCCTGCGGCGGCCATTTGCAGCGGGGTGCGCGAAGCCGTCAGGCGGCCGCTTCGCCTTCCGCCGCTTCGCCTTCTTCGCCTTCCTCGCCGCCACCCTTGGCTACGATGCCGACGACGAGCGCGTCGTCGTCCTCATGCGTCAGCTTGACGCCCTTCGGCAGCTTGAGGTCGGAAAGGTGAATGCTCTCGCCGACTTCGAGGGCGCCGACATCGACCTCGATGAACTCGGGCAGGTCCTTGGGCAGGCACTGGACATCGACTTCGGTCAGCACATGGTTGACCCGGCCGCCCGAAAGCTTGACGCCCGGCGCGGTTTCTTCGTTGATGAAGTGCAGCGGCACCATGAGGTGCAGTGCCTCGGTAGCGCTCACGCGCTGGAAATCGACGTGCAGGATCTTCGGCTTGTAGGCGTGCATCTGGGTGTCGCGCAGCAGGGCTTGCTGCTTCTTGCCGTCGACGGAGATGACCAGGATCGAGGCGTG
This sequence comes from Candidatus Dechloromonas phosphorivorans, assembly GCA_016714975.1. Classification (GTDB taxonomy): domain Bacteria; phylum Pseudomonadota; class Gammaproteobacteria; order Burkholderiales; family Rhodocyclaceae; genus Azonexus; species Azonexus phosphoriphilus. The sequence continues at coordinate 61,202 of JADKBR010000007.1, forward strand.
GAACGCCTCTTTCTTCATCTCCAGCAGCAGGTCGTTGTGATCGAGTTCGATCGCCTGCGGGGCAGCAGTACCGCCGTAGATGATGCCAGGCACCTTGCCAGCGCGACGCAGGCGGCGGCTCGCACCCGATCCCTGCAGCGTGCGCGCTTGCGCGTTGAGTTCGAATTTCATCGTGTTACTCCAGAGTATTCCCGGTCCGCGACCAGAACGGGAGGGTTAAAAAAGCTTAGTCGATGAACAGCGACGAGACGGAGTCGTCGTTGCTGATACGGCGAATGGTTTCGGCCATGATTTCCGCCACGGAGAGCTGGCGGATACATGGTGAGCTGGCTGCGTCATCACGCAGCGGAATGGTGTCGGTGACGACCAGTGCGTCGAGGTCGGAGCGATTGACGCGGTCGACCGCCGAGCCGGAAAGCACCGGGTGGGTGCAGTAGGCGACAACCCGCCTGGCGCCTTCGGCCTTGAGTGCGGTGGCGGCCTTGCACAGGGTGCCGGCGGTGTCGACCATGTCGTCCATGATGATGCAGGTGCGGCCGTCAACCTCGCCGATGATGTTCATGACCTCGGAGAGGTTGGCCTTCGGACGGCGCTTGTCGATGATCGCGAGGTCGCATTCGAGGCGCTTGGCCAGCGAACGGGCGCGCACAACGCCACCGTGGTCAGGGGAAACGACCATCGGATTCTCGTAAGACTGCTTGTGGATGTCATCGAGCAGGATGGGCAGCGAGTAGATGTTGTCGACCGGAATATCGAAGAAGCCCTGGATCTGTTCGGCGTGAAGGTCCATGGTCAGGACGCGGTCGATGCCGGAAGCGACGAGCATGTTGGCCACCAGCTTGGCGGCGATCGGGACACGTGAGGACCGCGAGCGGCGATCCTGGCGGGCATAGCCGAAATACGGGATCGTGGCGGTAATTCGGCCGGCCGAGGCACGTTTCAGCGCATCGACCATGACCAGCAGTTCCATCAGGTTATCGTTGCAGGGGGAACAGGTTGACTGCAGGACGAAGATGTCGCGGCCGCGCACATGCTCCTGCAACTCGACTCGCAGTTCGCCGTCCGAGAAGCGCCCGACTTCGGCACGGCCCAAGTCGACGCCAAGTTCGAGCGCCACGGCGGCCGCCAGTGCCGGATTGGCGTTGCCGGTGAAGACCATCAAGCTGTTGTAGGCCATTTGCTCCACTTCCCTTCGGGCATTTCCTGCAGGTGCCTGCCCGCCACAATGAAATTCGGGCAGGCTCATGACCTGCCCGAAAAAGACTGGCTGGGGAAGAAGGATTCGAACCTTCGAATGCCGGAATCAAAATCCGGTGCCTTGACCAACTTGGCGACTCCCCAGCGGGTCGTTTGCACGGGTTCGCGTGCGAACGAGGCGCGGATATTACAGGAGTCGCAGGCGAAAATCCAGCGCTTTGTCAGAGCGAAGCCAATGGATGTTCGGTCAGACCGGCAGCCAGCCAGCCCGTCATGCCGGGCGGCATCTGGCGAAAGACTGCTGCGGCCGTCGCACGGTCGGCAAACCCGGCGAAGACGCAGGCGCCGGACCCGGTCATCATGGCGTGGGGCGCGTGCTGCCTGAGCCATGCCAGATGCCCGGCAACCTGCGGGAATCTTGCGCAAGCGACAGGCTCGAGGTCATTGTGGCCCGTCCCATGCCGCCAGTCCGCCGGCCGGATCGGCGGCGTGTCGCGCTTCAGCTCCGGCGCCCCGAAAATGGCCCCGGTGGGCACGTTGACCGCGGGATGCAGCACGAGATAGGTCGCCGGCGGTAATTCGACATCGCTGAAGGCTTCGCCGACTCCTTCGGCAAACGTATTGCGGCCATGGACGAAGACGGGCACGTCGGCACCAAGTTGCAGCCCCAGTTGTTCGAGCTCGGCTCGCGACAAGCCGGCTTGCCACAGGTGGTTGAGCGCCAGCAATACGGTCGCTGCATCGGAACTGCCGCCACCGAGTCCGCCGCCCAGCGGCAGGTTCTTGCTCAGGTGGATCGTGGCCCCCTGGCGGCAGCCGGTCGCTTCCTGCAGCAGGCGGGCGGCGCGGATGGCGAGGTCGTTCGCCGCCTCAACGCCCGGGGTCGGCGTCGCGAGGACCACGTCGCCATCGTCGCGGGGTGCGAAATGCAGAGTGTCGGCGCGGTCGATGAAGCGATAGACGGTCTGCAGCAGGTGGTATCCGTCGGGACGGCGGCCGACGACGTGCAGGAACAGGTTGAGTTTGGCTGGCGCTGGCCAGGCACTGCCCCAGGACCAGAGGCTCACGGTATCGCCCTCCACTCCTCGATGCGCAAACGGAGGTCGATTTCGCGGCTGCGGGTCAGATTGACACCAACCGGCAGGGCGCCCGCCATGTCGTCGGGGTAAGCATAGTCGATCTGCCAGCCGTCTTCGCTCAGCCGCGCCGGACGCCCGGCATTGTCCCTCACGACTATGGAAGGGGTGCCGGCGCGGCCGAGCAGCCAGCCCGGCAGCCGGCTGACCGGCAGGCGGTGGCCGGTAACGTCTTCCATCAGCGCATCGGCGTCGGCAGATTCCCGTACCTGACCGTCGGCGGTGCGCAGACGCGAGAGGGCCGGACTGACATCGATCTCCGCCATGCCCACACCGAGCGGATTTGAGATCAGGATACGGTCCTTGTCATTCTTGTGCTCCCAGGCGAGCCGCCCCCCGGAGCTTTCCGGCGGGCCGCCCGGCTGGCTGACACGCAGCACGAACCGCGCCTCAAGCGCAAAGTCGCGGACCTGGTCACGCCCAACCAGCAGCGCCGGAGGCGCGCCGGCGCAACCGGCAAGCACGCCGCAGGCAAGCAATGCGCTGACGCGCAACATCAGGGCTGGAGCTTTTTCAGGGCGCTCGCGAGGATCTCGCTGTCCGGAAACTGTTTTGCCGCATTGTTCAGAAAGCGCATCGCTTCATCCTTGCGTCCACTGGTCCACAGCACCTCACCCAGGTGGGCGGCGATCTCCGGGTCGGCCTTGATGGCGTATGCGGCCTCGAGCGTTCTGAGCGCCTCCGGCAGCTTGCCTTGGCGGTACAGGAGCCAGCCCATGCTGTCCATGATGAACGGGTCTTCCGGCGCCAGCGCCAGGGCGCGGCCGAGCAGTTTCTGTGCCTCCGCGAGGCGCACATTGCGCTCAGCCAGCGAGTAGCCGAGGGCGTTCAGGGCGTGGGCGTGATCCGGCTTCAGCTTGAGCAGGTGGCGCAGGTGCTTCTCCAGAATCTGCGGCTTGTCCTGGCGTTCGGCAGCGAGGGCCGTTTCGTAAAGCAGTTCCGGATTGTCGGGCTGCTTGGCCAGCTCCACCTCGAGGAAGGCGTAGGATTCGTCGCCGCGTCCAGCTTCGCGCAGCAACTGCGCCTCAGCCAGAATCAGTTGCGTATTCTCGGTGGTGGAACTGCCGCGCGCCGCTTGCAGCATGGCACGCGCTTGCTCCACCTTGCCTTGTTGCAACAGGATCTGTGCCGCCCGGCTGCGAGCGGGAAGGTACTGGTCGCCGGCGGTAACCTGACGAAAGTGCTCCAGGGCAAGGTCGGGCTTCTTCTGCTCTTCATCGAGCTGGCCAAGGAAGAAATGGACACTGCTCTTGTCCGGAAAGTCGGAGTTCAGGAGCTTCTCGAGCTGGGCACGGCCAGTGGCCGCATCACCACTCTGCAGCGCCAGCATGGCCACCGGATAGATGATTTCCGGATTATCTGGCGAGTCCTTGAGCAAACGGTCGAACTGCGCCCGCGCTTCGCCGTACTTGCGTTCGCTTATAAGCAGACGGGCCAGCGTCAGGCGCGCTTCGCGGGCATCGGGCTTGCGTGCCAGGAATTCGTTCAGGCTGTCGATGGCATTGGCCACAGAGGCTCTGGCCAGCAACTGAGCGTAGGCCAGTTCTGCCGCCTCCCAGTCAGGGCGCTGATCCAGTGCTTTCTTGAATTCGCCTTGGGCGCGCATCAAGTCTTCGGCGTTGGCAGCGGCCAGACCCATGGCAAAGTGCGCTTCAGGCAGATCGCTGTAGGGCGTCGCGACGCGGTCAACCAGACGCTGCACGGCTTTCTTGTCAGTGTGCCGGCTCAGCATCCTGTTCAAATGCATCAGGTTGCCGGGCGCATTGGCCTTGTCCTGCTCGAGCAGTCCGGCGAGTTGGGGTGCCAGGTCGTCGATGCGGTTGGCAAGCAGCAACAGCGAGGACTCGGTCTGGCGCGCCCGGGTCGAAGCGGGCTCGACCTGCAACCAGAGGCGAGCCAGATCAAGCGCCAGCTCATACTGCTTGGCAGCGGCAGCAACCTCAGCCGCGCGGGCGATCACCGCCGGGTCGCGGGTGCGGCGGGCGAGGTCCGCCCAGGCGCTGACACCGAGATTGGTATCACCACGCTGCAGCGCGAGTTCGCCAACCAGTGACTGGAAGACGGTGCGGGCAAGCAGATCTTCGCCGGCATTCTGAGCGGCCGTCCGCTTCTTTGCCGGCGCCTTCGCGGGTACCCTCTCGGGCGCCTTCGCCGGGTCCTTGGCCGGCTCCTTGGATGCTTCCTCACCGGCAGCATGAATCGGTCCGGCCAGGGCGAGGGCAAGTACTGCGCAGATCAACTTGGTTAACATGTGCTGCTTTCAGTCAGGGTTCGCGCTTTAGAGCGCTTAGAATCCGATAAGTTTGCGATGTTATTTGGGTTTCGTCGGAGGAACAAGCAATGCCGGAGTTACCGGAGGTCGAGGTCTGTCGACGCGGGCTCCAGCCGGAGATCGAAGGGGAGCGGATTCTCGGCGCCGTGGTGCGCGCGCCGCGCCTGCGCCTGCCGCTGCCGCCGACGTTGGGCGCCACTCTGGCGGGGCAACAGGTGGTGGCGGTACGCCGGCGCGGCAAGTACCTGTTGCTCGACTGTCGGGGCGGGGTCGGGGATGGCTGTCTGATCATTCACCTCGGGATGTCGGGAAGCCTGCGCTTTGTGCAGAGTGACAAGACTCCGGAAAGACATGACCACGTCGACATTCTTTTTGCGCGCCAGGCATTGCGCCTGGCCGACCCCAGGCGCTTCGGTGTCGTGCTCTGGCAGGCTGCCGGCGAAGTGACGCATCCACTGCTGGCGGTGCTCGGTGTCGAGCCGCTGGCCGACGAATTCTCCGGCGACTGGCTGTTCGCTGCGACGCGAGGCCGGGCCGCACCGATCAAGCCAGTGCTGATGGACAGCCACCTGGTGGTCGGCATCGGCAACATCTATGCCGCGGAGAGCCTGTTCCGCGCCGGCATCTCGCCATTGCGCGCGGCCAACCGGATCAGCCGGGAGCGCTACCAGGGACTGGTGCAGGCGATCCGCCAGACGCTGGCGGATGCCATTGCGGCTGGCGGGAGCAGCATCCGCGACTTTGTGCACAGCGATGGCGGCGCCGGCTGCTTCCAGGTCGATTGCGCGGTCTATGGTCGGGCGGGTGCGTCCTGCCGACGCTGCAACGGCGTGATTCGGCAGATTCGTCAGGGAGGCAGGTCAACCTTTTACTGCCCCGCCTGCCAGCATTAGATCTCGCGTGCAAGTCCCTGTTCTTGTGATAAATTGCCGCATCGACCTCTTCCGGTGACTGCCATGACACTAGCCCATCAATTTGCCGCTTATGCCGAATGGCGTTCGCGACTCTCTGCCAACATTGGGCAGTTTCAGGCCTGGCTGTCGGACAATGACCTGTCGGATGCGCAAAGCGACATGCGACTTACCCAGCTTCTCGAGCGCCTGCGCGAGGACCGTCTGAACGTTGCCTTCGTCGCCGAGTTTTCGCGCGGCAAATCGGAACTGATCAACGCCATCTTCTTTGCCGACTACGGCAGCCGCATTCTGCCCTCCTCGGCGGGGCGCACGACCATGTGCCCGACAGAACTGCTTTACGATCCTCGGAAGACGCCGCGTATAGAGTTGCTGCCGATCCAGACACGGGCGGCCAATGGCAGCGTCAGCGAATACCGGCGCTATCCCGAGGAATGGTTCATGGTTGCGCTCAATGTCGACTCGGCGGATATGATGCAGGAGGGGTTGCGCCACGTCAGCGAAACCATCCGGGTATCACCCGAGGAAGCCGGACACCTCGGCTTCGACGTGGGCGACGCGACGAGCGAACTCTACCGGATCGGCAAGGACGGGCTGGTCGAGATCCCGCGCTGGCGCCATGCGGTGATCAACTTTCCCCATCCGTTGCTGGAGCAGGGTCTGGTCATCCTCGACACGCCGGGCCTCAATGCCATCGGCGCCGAACCAGAGCTCACCCTTTCGCTGCTGCCCAATGCGCATGCCGTGCTCTTCATCCTCGCCGCCGACACCGGGGTGACCCAATCCGACCTGACCATCTGGAAGGAGCATATCGGTGCGGGCGGGGCCGCCCGGCGCGGACGAGTGGTGGTGCTGAACAAGATTGATGGCCAGTGGGACGAACTGAAAACACGCGCCGAGATCGATGCCGAAATTGGGCGCCAGGTCGCCTCCTGCGCGTCGATTCTCAACCTGCCGGAAGGTCAGATTTTTCCGGTTTCGGCACAGAAGGGGCTGGTCGCCAAGATCAACGGCGACGAGGCACTGCTGGAAAGGAGCCGCCTGCCGATCCTTGAGCTGGCGCTGTCCGAAGAACTGCTTCCGGCCAAGCAGGACATCGTCCGCGACAATATCGAGAGCGAATTCAGCGATGTCAGCCTGCGTGTGGGTGGCTTGCTCGAATCGCGTCTTTCCGGGTTGCGCGAGCAACTGACCGAACTGACCGAGCTGCGTGGTAAGAACAAGGGGGTTGTCGAGTACATGATGGGCAAGGTGCGTGCCGACAAAGAGGAATTCGAGTCCGGCCTCCAGCGCTACTATGCGGTGCGCAGCGTTTTCTCGACCCTGACCAACAACCTGTTCGGACATCTCGGCCTCGATGCCCTGCGCCATCTGACCCACGAAACCCGCACCGCGATGATCGAGGCGAATTTCTCGCGAACGCTGTCCGACGCAATGGGCAATTTCCTCAGTCGCTCACGCGCCTCGCTTACCAGGTCGAGGGATGAAATCGGCGAAATCCGGAGCATGATGGAGGCGGTGTACAAGAAGTTTTCGGTTGAGCACGGTCTCAAACTTGGGACGCCGGCAGCCTTCTCGCTCCTGCGCTACGAAAAGGAACTCGATCGCCTGGAAGGCTGGTGCAACACACACCTCAACACGATGCTCAGTCTGATGACCACCGACAAGAAGCACATTACGCAGAAGTTCTTCGAGGAGGTTGCGATTCAGGTGCGGCGTGCCTTCGAGCGCGCCAACAAGGACGCTGAAACCTGGCTGCGAGCGATCATGGCGCCGATGGAAACACAGGTCCGTGAGCACCAGATTCAACTCAAGCGCCGCCTGGAGAGCATCAAGCGCATTCACCAGGCGACCGACACCCTGGAAGACCGCATCCGCGAACTGGAAAGCGTCGACAAGGACCTGCTACAGCAAATCCATGCCTTGGAAGCCGTGGTCGGGCGGGTGCGTGAACTGCTGTTGCCGCCTGAAGCACAGCCCAAAGCCGCCTGATCTCCATCGCTGCGGTCGACAACAAGAAACCCGCGATTTCCGCAGGTTTCTTGTCGGCGATTCAAATCAGGTCCGCTTGTTGCCGGTCAGCTTTTCGTACTTGACCCAAAGCATCTCTTCGCTCTCGACATGCGCCGAATCCTTGGGGATACAATCGACCGGGCAGACCTGCACGCACTGCGGCTCATCGTAGTGCCCGACGCACTCGGTGCACTTGTTGGGATCGATCTCATAGATTTCCGCACCTTGGGAAATCGCCTCATTCGGGCATTCGGGTTCGCAGACGTCGCAGTTGATGCATTCGTCGGTGATGATCAGTGACATTGCCGTTCTTCCTCTCAGTTGGCTGAAGCTGTTGCCCGCAGGCGTTTATCTACACAAGGTTGCACAAATTTTCTGACATCGCCGCCGAGACGCGCGATTTCACGCACCATCGTCGCCGAGATGAACATGTACTGCTCGCCCGGGGTCAGGAACACCGTTTCGACCTCGGGATAGACGCTGCGGTTCATTCCGGCCATCTGGAACTCGTATTCGAAATCCGAAACCGCGCGCAATCCGCGGACGATGACCTTGGCGTTCTGTTCGTGGACAAAGTCCATCAGCAGCGTGTTGAAGCCGATGATCTCGACGTTTTGCACATCGCCAAGGATTTCCTGCGCCATTTCGACGCGGTCGGCAAGCGGAAAGCGCGGCTGTTTGGACGGGCTTTCGGCAATCGCCAGCACCAGCCTGTCGAACAGCGCGGCCGCCCGGCGCACGAGATCTTCGTGGCCGAGTGTGATCGGGTCGAAAGTGCCCGGATAGATCGCCACACGATGATTGAGTTTGTTCAACTTGTTTCCCGCCGCATCAACTGAAAATGTACTTCGCCAGCCTTGCCGTGACGCACCGCGCGCCAATCGCGCAGCGCCTCGATTTCATGTTCCGCCTCGATGTACACCGCCGCACCTTCGTTCGCGACCCCTGAAAGAAGTGGATCCAAGCGCGGAATCCAGCCCATGTTGAAGGGCGGGTCGAGGAAGATGAGATCGAATTTCGACTTTGTCGAGGCTAGATATTGTAGCGCATCCCCACTAATGGTCTCCATTGCGGGCGGGTTCTCCAGCATTTTGGCGCTTTCGTGCAGCGCCGCGATTACCTTTGGCGCCTGTTCGACCATGACAACTCTCGCGGCGCCGCGTGAAAGCGCCTCGAATCCCAATGCGCCGCTACCTGCGAACAGGTCGAGACAGTGCAAACCGGCGAGATCCTGCCCCAGCCAGTTGAACAGCGTTTCGCGCACCCGGTCAGGCGTCGGGCGCAGGCCCTCGCTGTCGGGAAAGCGCAGGATGCGGCGGCGATACCGGCCAGCGATGATCCGCACCGAGTTCAATCGGCAGCCACGGTCACGGTCATCAGGTCGGCCAGACGAACGTAGCGGGAAAAGGCCCGTTTCACCTCGTCGACCGTGACGGCCTGCACCTTCTTCTGGTAATTGTCGAGGTAGTCAAGCGGCAGACCGTAAAAGGCGATCACGGCGACGTTGTCGAGAATTTTCTTGTTGCTGTCGAGGCGCAGCGGAAAGCTGCCGGTCAGGTTGGCCTTGGCCGCCTCCAGCTCCTCAGCGCTCGGGCCGTCCTTGAGAAAGCCGTCGAGCACGTCGCGACTCAGCGCGATCGCGTCTTTCGCCTGCGAGCGCTTGGTCTGCAAGCCGATCTGGAAGGGACCGGGCTGGCGCAAGGGATTGAAGTAGCTGGAAACACTGTAGGCGTAGCCGCGCTTGTCGCGCACCTCCTTCATCAGGCGCGACACGAAGCCACCGCCGCCCAGCGTGTAGTTGCCGACGATCAACGGGAAGAAGTCGGGGTTGCCACGCTCGATCGCTGGCATGCCGATATGAATGTGCGCCTGGCTGGCCGGGTGTTCGAGCCTGACGGCCTTGCCCGCAGCGACCTTGGGTGCCGACGGCAGGGTTGCCGGCGCCCCCTTGGGCAGCCCAGCGGCAATCGCTTCGGCGATCTTCTCGGCCTCGGCACGGCTGATGTCGCCGACCAGGGTGATGCTGGCATTGGCCGCCGTGTAATAGGTCGCGTGATAGCCGGCGAGATCGTCGCGGGTCAGGACGGCGACGGATTCCGGGGTCGCCGCCCGGCCGTAAGGGTGATCCGGGTACATGGCGGCCCAGAAAGCCTTGCCGGCGATGCTGTCGGGGCGGGTCATCGCTTCCTTGAGTCCGGCAATGGTACGCGCCTTTTCGCGCTCGAAAATCGCCGCTTCGAAACGTGGCGCATGCAGCACGATACGCAGCATCTCGAGCGCGGCGTCGCGCTTTTCGGCAAATGCCAGTGTGCGCACGGCAACGCTTGCGCGGTCGGTATCGGCACCACCACCCAGCGTCGCGCCAATATCTGCCATCTGCTCGGCAATTGCCGTTTCATCGAGCTTGCCGGCGCCCAGGCCGAGGACCGAACGGGTCAGCGCTGCGCTGCCGGATTTCCCTGGCGGGTCGAACATCGAACCGGCGGCGAAATCGACCTGTACGTCGAGAATCGGCAGGACCCGGCTCTCGACGAAAAAGATGCGGGCGCCCGTCGGCGACACCCAGTTCTCGATCTTTACCCCGGCGAGTGCCGAATGGGTGGCGAGCACGGCGATGATTGCGGTCAACAGCTTTTTCATGGTCATTTCTCAGTGGCGAGTGGCGACGGAAGAACGGCGCGGCTTGCCGTCGAGCGGCTGCGGTTCGAGGACGCCGACGGTCAGCGTGTCATCGTTGAAATACTTCTTCGCCACTGCTTGCACCTGAGCAGCGGTTACCTGCTGCAGTTTCTCCAACATGCGGTCGATCTTCCGGTAGGAGATGCCGGCCGATTCGGTCTGGCCGATTTCCATCGCCTGGCCAAACATCGAGTCGAGTTTGTAGACCTGCCCGGCGACCAGTTGTGCCTTGGCGCGCTTGAGTTCCTGCTCGCTGACACCATCCTGCTGGATGCGTGTGATCTCGGCGCGCAGGGCGGCTTCAAGCTGTGCCACCGTCCTGCCTTCCGACGGGCTGCCATGCATGTAGATCATGCCCGGGCCACGCGCCGTCGAGTCGTAGCCGATGCCGACCGACAGCGCCACCTTGTCCTCGCGCACCAGCTTCTTGTTGAAGCGTGCCGCGTCATGGCCGTCGAGGATGGCGGCCAGCATTTCCAGCGCATAGGGGTCGCTGTCCTTGTCGGCATCGCGCAGCACCGGCGCCTTGTAGCCCATGATCAGCACCGGCAGCTCGGCCGGCGCCTTGACGCTGACCCGGCGCGTGCCGTCCTGGGCCGGCTCGACCTGCGGCTTGCGCGCCGGCAGCGCGCGCCCCTCCAACGGGCCGTAGTATTTCTCGGCCAGCGCGAAGACCTCCTTGTGGTCGACATCGCCGGTGATCACCACATAGGCGTTGTTCGGCACGTACCAGGTGTCGTACCAGTCCTTGGCGTCGGCGGCGCTCATGTTCTCGAGGTCGTTCATCCAGCCGATGATCGGGCGGCGGTAGGGGTGGGCCTGGAAGGCGACGGCGTTCATCTGCTCGAACAGCTTGGACTGTGGATTGTCGTCGGTGCGCATGCGGCGCTCTTCCATGACTACCTTGATCTCCTGTGCGAACTCCTTGGCGTCGACGTTGAGGTGGCGCATGCGGTCGGCCTCGAGCTGCATCATCTCGGGCAGCTTTTCCTTCGGCACCTGCTGGAAGTACGCAGTGTAGTCGCGGCTGGTGAAGGCGTTGTCGCGCCCGCCGGCTGCGGCGACGCGCTTGTTGAATTCGCCTGGGCCGACGCTCGGCGTTCCCTTGAACATCATGTGTTCGAGTACGTGCGCGACACCCGAGGCGCCATCGACCTCGTCCATGCTGCCGATGCGGTACCAGACCATCTGCGCGGCGGTTGGCGCCCGCCGGTCCTCCTTGACGATGACACGGAGACCGTTCTTGAGAGTGGTTTCGTAAGGATTCGCCAGCGCTGCGGTCAACAGTCCGGGAAGCAGGAAAAGGGGAAGAAGGTGTCGCATGCGCATTGAAAATCAGGCTTTCTGCTAGAATCAGCGGCGAAAATCAAGTTCGTTCGGGCGGCATCTTATCGGTTTGCCACCCGCCTGTCAGCACTGCTTCAGACCACAATCCTCATGTTCAGTTTCGTCAAGAAATCCGGCGCCGAAGTGACGCCCGTTGCGCCCACGGATGCCGGTGCCACGCCCAAGTGGCGTGAGCGTCTGTTCAAGGGCCTGGCCAAGACGCGTGCCCAATGGGGCGGCAAGCTCAAGAGCATCTTCTCGCGCGGCAAGGTCGACGACCAGTTTCTCGAGGAACTGGAAACCATGCTGCTCACCAGCGACGTCGGAATCGAGGCAACCACGCGCCTGCTCGACGATTTGAAGATCGCGGCCGAGTTCGAGAAACTCGATACCCCGGAGGGTATCCAGAGGGCACTCGCCCGACTCCTCTGCGCGACCCTGCAGCCGCTCGAAAAGCCGCTAGATGTCAGTGGCCACAAGCCGTTCGTGATCATGATCGCCGGTGTCAATGGCGCCGGCAAGACGACGTCGATCGGCAAGCTGGCCAAGTATTTTCAGAACCACGGCAAGAGCGTGCTGCTCGCCGCCGGCGACACCTTCCGCGCTGCCGCCCGCGAGCAGCTGGAGACCTGGGGCCGGCGCAACAACGTGACGGTCATCGCGCAGGACAAGGGCGATCCGGCGGCTGTCGTCTTCGATGCCATTATGGCGGCCAAGGCACGCGGCATCGACATCGTTCTGGCCGATACCGCAGGCCGCCTGCCGACCCAGTTGCACCTGATGGAAGAGATCGCCAAGGTCCGCCGCGTCATCCAGAAGGTCGACCCGACCGGCCCCCACGAGACCCTGCTCGTGCTCGACGCCAACATCGGCCAGAATGCACTGCAGCAGGTCAAGGCCTTCGACAAGGCCATCCGTGTCAGCGGGCTGGTCCTGACCAAGCTCGACGGCACCGCCAAGGGCGGTGTCGTCCTGGGAATTGCCCACGAGTGCCCGAAGCCGATCCGCTTCATCGGCGTCGGGGAGCAGATCGACGACCTGCGCCCATTCTCTGCGCGGGATTTTGTGGACGCGCTGTTCGAATGATTGTCGCCAGCCACCTGAGCAAACGTTATCCGGGCGGCTACGAGGCCATCAAGGACGTGAGCTTCGCCATCGAAGCCGGGCAGATGGTCCTGATCACCGGCCATTCCGGCGCCGGCAAAACGACGCTGGTCAAGCTGATCGCCTCGATCGAACGACCGACCTCGGGCAGCCTGGTGGTCAACGGCCAGAACCTTTCGGCGCTGCGCCGGAGCGCCATCCCCTACCTGCGGCGAAATTTCGGCATGGTCTTTCAGGACCAGAAGCTGCTGTTCGACCGCAGCGTCCTCGACAATGTGCTGCTGCCCCTGCAGATTGTCGGACAGCCGCGCCGCGAGGCGATCCGCCGGGCCCGAGCCGCACTCGACAAGGTCGGCCTGCTGGCACGGGAGAAGGCGTCGCCAATCGCGCTTTCCGGGGGCGAGCAGCAACGACTGGCCATCGCCCGCGCGGTCGTCAATCGCCCCGCCGTATTGCTCGCCGATGAGCCAACCGGCAACCTCGACATCGATTCGGCGAACGAGATTCTCGATATTTTCGCCGCTTTTCATCAGGTTGGCGTCACGATCGTGGTCGCCACCCACGACCAGCACTGGATTGAGCGTTATCACCCGAACGTCCTGCACCTCGATCACGGGTGGCTCTTGTGAACGCCTGGTTCGCCCAGCACAGCTCGGCACTCGCGTCGGCTTTCCGCCGCCTGTGGTCAGCGCCGCTCAATACCCTGCTCTCGCTGCTGGTCATTGGCATCGCGCTGACCCTGCCCGCCTTTGGTTACGTGCTGCTCGACAACCTGCGCGATCTCGGCCGCAACGTATCCGGCGTCCAGCAGATCAGCCTGTTCATGAACCTTGACGCCAGCAAGAAGGAGGTCGGGGAAATCGAGAACCGGCTCAGGCAGGCAGCCACCGGAAAATGGCGCTTCGTGCCCAAGGAAGAGGCGCTCAAGCGCATGCAGACGAGCGAAGGCATGGCCGAAATCGTCGCCAGCCTGCCGCGCAATCCACTGCCGGACGCCTTCATCGTTGAACCGACCAATACCGCGCCAGAAGCTCTGGAGATCCTGCGCAAAGAAATCGCCGGCTGGCCCAAGGTCGCCCATGTCCAGCTCGATGCGGCCTGGGTCAAGCGCTTTGATGCCTTCCTGCGGCTGGCCCGGCTGGCGCTGTGGATGCTCGCCGGCATCTTCGCTGCCGGTCTGGTGGCCGCAACCTTCAACACCATCCGCCTGCAGGTCATGGCGCTGGCCCGCCGAGATCGAGGTGGCGCGCATGATCGGCGCAACCGATGTCTTCATCCGCCGCCCCTTCTATTATTTCGGCGCGCTGCAGGGCGCGCTCGGCGGGTTGCTGGCTGCTGCGCTGGTAGTCGGCGCGTTGCTAATGCTGGCTGGGCCGGTCGGCGAACTGGCAGCGCTTTATGGCGGCAGCTTCAGCCTGCGTTTGCCGGGCGCCATCGAGGTTGCCGCGCTGGCTGGCATCGGCGCCTTGCTTGGCTGGCTCGGCGCACAGCTATCCGTCAGCCTGTCGCTGCGGAAGTTTGACTAGCCCCATAAAACCAAGGGCTGGCACCAGCCGCCGGGAATTCCTCTTTACGGTAGGGGCTGCCGCGCTCGCCGGTTGCGCGCCTTCCGGAAAACTCCCGCTGCCCCCCGGCGAACTGCTCGGCATGTCGCACGCGCTCGGCCACCGCCTGCGCGATGGCGGCTTTCCGGCACCCTCGGAGACGCGCAAGACCGGTGTCGTGATCGTCGGCGCTGGGATTTCCGGCCTGGCGGCCGCCTGGAAACTGGCAAAGGCCGGGGTCGACGACTTCCTGGTACTTGATGCGGAAAGCCAATTCGGCGGCAATTCGCGTGCCGGGCAATCGCCCCTTGTCGCCTATCCGTGGGGCGCCCACTACTTGCCGTTGCCGACACGCGAGTCCACGGCAGTGCGCGAACTGCTGGCCGAACTTGGCGTCCTGCACGGCGATCCGGCTGCCGCGAAGCCGGCCTACGACGAGCGCTACCTGTGCGCGACGCCGCAGGAGCGCGTCTATCGCAACGGCCTGTGGGAGGAAGGGCTGCTGCCGCATCGCGGGGTCGACGCCGGCGAACGCGAACAGCAGCGGCGTTTCCACGAGCGCGTGGACGAACTGAAAGAAACGCGCGGCCGGGACGGCCGGCGCGCCTTCGCCATCCCCATGGAACTCTCCAGCCGCGACCCCGAGTGGCGGGCGCTCGATCGCATTTCCTTCAGCCGCTGGCTGACCGAAAACGGCTTCACGGCCCCCACCCTGCACTGGCTGGCCAACTATGCAACGCGCGACGATTACGGGATGGCTTACGACCAAACCTCGGCCTGGGCCGGCCTGCACTACTTCGCCTGCCGCACCGGCGAGGCCGCCAATGCCGCCAGCGATGCCGTGCTCACCGCGCCGGATGGCAACGCCTGGCTGGCGCGCGGCCTGGCCCGACAGGCCGCGGGGCGCATCCTGACCGATGCGCTGGCCTGGCGCATTGAGGAAGGAAAGTCGTCTGTTGCCGTCGACGTGCTGCAAGGGGCAAAAACCACCCGCATCGAAGCGCGGCAAGTGATCTGGGCCGCCCCCGCCTTCGTCTTGCCGCGAATCTGGCTGGCGATGCCCGGCGAATTGAAGCATGCTGCGCTGGCCGGTGACTACGCGCCGTGGCTGACGGCAAACCTGCATCTGGCCGATTTTCCCGAGGAGCGCCACGGCGCCCCGCCCGCCTGGGACAACGTGTTTTACGACAGCCCCGGCCTCGGCTACGTGTTGGCGACCCATCAACTGATCCGCCGCCGCCTGCCCGGCACCGTCTTCACCTACTACCGCGCCCTGCACGACGTGACTCCCGCCGAAGGGCGTCGCCTGCTCCTCGAAACTCCGCGCGAAGCCTGGGCCGAAGGCATCCTCGCCGAACTCGAGCGCGTGCATCCCGACATCCGCAGAGTGACCACGCGCCTCGACATCTTCCGCAACGGCCACGCCATGCGCCGCCCGGTGCCGGGCAGCCTGTTCGATGGTCAACGCGAAAAACTGGTCAATTTCCGCCACCCGCGCATCGCGCTGGCGCACGCAGATCTGTCGGGGTTCTCGCTGTTCGAGGAAGCGCAGTATCGTGGTATCGTTGCAGCAGGGCAGGTGCGTTCGTCCGCCAGCTTCCGGGCATCTGCCTCCGGCCAAAACGGGGTTCGCGCCATTTGAACCACTTGACGATCTATCGAAAACGAGGAGGTGCGTCATGCGTAACAATGTTCTTGCTACTATCTCACTGCTAGTAGTGCTTGGGGCACGGGCTGACGAGGCAGGGACGAAGGTCACCGGGGAGGAATTGCGCAAGCTCGTGACCGGGGCAAACGTGACCCATGTGAACAAGTTTGGAAGTTTGCGTCGTTGGACGAATGAGCCGGACGGCTCGCTTCTGGCTTGGTCCAGCAATCAGAAGCATGGCAGCGCTACGGCCGCCCCGCGTTCGGCACATGGAAAATGGTCGATCAACGATGAGGGCAAGTATTGCATAGAGATCGACTGGAAACGGGACGATGAGAAATGGTGCGCTGCTATCATCAAGGCAACGGACGGCAACTATTACCTGAGCTCGGTCGATCCAAGCCGCAAGATTGAATTCGCCAAGTAGTGCTTTCTGGGCGCGCTCTTGCCTTCAGTACAACAGGATTCCCAGTTGCGCAGCATGCCAAGCTGTCTCATCGGATTGAGCTAGGGCATCCATCGCGGTGAGCGGGGCCAGTGGGTCATCCACCCATTCCCGCAGCAGCGGCGAGCCGTTGATCAGATCGATCGCCAGGCGGTCGTATTCGTATTCGTAGGCGAAGTCGCGCCATAGCGGGTAGTCGGGATACAGTCGCCTGATGGCCTTGAAGGCGAGTGCTTGCAGGCGCCAGGGGCGGAAGGCGGCGTGGTCGTAGGCAGGGCCTTCGGCATGGATCTGGATGCCGTTGCACAGCTTGCCGGCGTGCTTGTGGAAGGTCGGCTCGAACCAGATTTCGCGCAACTTGCAACCGGCCAGCCAGTGCGGCGCGAAGGCGTGCATTTCGGCGAGCACGGCGCGGGCATCGATGTCCGGCGCGCCGAAAATTTCCAGCGGGCGGGTCGTGCCGCGGCCTTCGCTCAGCGTCGTGCCTTCGAGCATCACGGTGCCAGCGTAGGCGCGCGCCATCCACAGGTTGGGAGCGTTCGGGCTGGGGTTGATCCAGGTGCGTTCGCCGAGCGGCCAGCCGTAGCCGGGGGCGGCGCCGGGCTGCCAGCCCGACATTTCGATGACGCGGTAGTCGACGTCGAGCTTGAGCGTGACGATGAACCAGTGGCCGAGTTCGCCCATGGTCAGGCCGTGGCGCATCGGCATCGCGCCGGCGCCGACGAAGCTCTCCCAGCCGTCGCGCAAAGTTAGCCCCTCGACCGGGCGGCCGGCCGGGTTGGGGCGGTCGAGCACCCAGACCGACTTGCCGTGCCGTGCGGCAGCCTCCAATACGTAGCGCAACGTCGTGATGAAGGTGTAGATGCGGCAGCCGAGATCCTGCAGGTCGACGAGCAGGATGTCGAAGCTGTCCATCATTGCTGCGGTCGGCCGGCGCACTTCGCCGTAGAGACTGAACACCGGGATGCCGTGCAGCGGGTCGCGGAAGTCGGGCGATTCGACCATGTTGTCCTGCTTGTCGCCGCGTAATCCATGCTGCGGGCCGAAGGCGGCACTCAGCCTGAGGTCGGGCAGGGCGGCCAGCGCGTCGAGCGAATGTGTGAGGTCGGCGGTCACCGAAGCAGGGTGGGCGAGCAGCGCGACCCGCTTGCCAACCAATGGGCGACGCAAGACAGGGTCGGCGAGGAGGCGGTCGATGCCGAACTGGATGGGACGGATCATGGTGCGGGTCTTTGCAGCGTCAGCGAAAAGCTCTGACGGAGATGGAAATCGGGCTGGGCGGCGCAATGGGTGAGCGCCCAGTAGCTCTTGCTGCCGTCGCGTGCCTTGATGACGGCACTCAGGCCGATGTTGAGAATGGCGCCCGCAGGCAACAGTTCCGGGGCGATCACGACGTCAAGGCGGAAGCCGTCGGGACAGTGATGGAAAGCGATCTGCGGTGCGACCGATGGAACGAAGCTGAGATCGCGTTCTCGGCAAGCGGCAAAGCAATAGATTGCCCACTGGCCTGACGGCGAGAAATTGAATTCACGGTATTCCAGACCGTCGACCGCAGCAACGAAGGCTTCGAGGCAAGTGTGCTGCCAGAGGCCGTCGCGGGCGGACGACGATGCCGGATCGGGAATCCGGATCGCTGCCAGATCACCCCGCAGGCGATAGCAGACTGCCAGAGCACCGGCTTCGGCCAGGCAGGCGCTGACTTCCACGGCCAGGACAGATGAGCACGCGCTGGCGGGATGGCAGTGCAGAGCGTGTTGCGCAGGCACGATTGGCGAGGACCTGGACGCTCAAAGGGCCTTGAACAGCACCTTTGACCTTCGCTGGTAGTTGTACATGTCGCGTTTCCGCGCCGGCAGGTCGTCGATGGAAGCAGGCTTGAAGCCACGCTCGACGAACCAATGCTCGGTGCGCGTGGTGAGCACGAAGAGGCGCTTCACACCAGTCTTTTTTGCACGACGCTCAACGCGCTTCATCAACTGCTCGCCGTAACCGCCTTCGCGATGTTCAGCACTGACCGCCAGACAGGCCAGCTCGGCGTAATCGTCCGAATGGGGATAGAAGGCCGCGCAGCCGACGATAATGCCATCGTGCTCGATAACGGAGAAATGATCGATCTCGCGTTCAAGCAGTTCGCGCGGCCGGTGAACCAGGACACCCTCGGCCTCAAGCGGTGCGATCAAGGCGATTAGTGCGCCGATGTCGTCCGGCTTGGCCTCGCGGATATGCTCCAGCGACTCGCGTGTCACCACCGTGCCGATGCCATCATGGGTGAACAACTCACGCAGCAGCGATCCATCCTGTTCGAAACCGATCAGGTGCACTCGGCCAACACCCGCACGGCTGGCCCTGAGAACGCATGGAAGGCAGCGGCGCATGTCCGACGACAGCCAGTTGCCGCCCGCCTTGATCGTGTCAGCAACGCCGTCGGCTGTCATCTCTTCGATCAAGCCACCGCTCGGACTGGTGACGCCCGGGCTGTCGGTCAGGAAGACCAACTTGTCGGCCCCGATCGCAACGGCTACCGCCTCGGCCGCTTCTTCCATTGGCAGGTTGAAGATTTCGCCGGTCGGCGACGGGCCCTCGCAATTGAGCAGCACGATGTTGCCGAGACTGAGCTGCGCATGGATGCCTTCAGCATCAACCTTGCGCACCTTCCCGGTGTAATGCATGTCGACCCCGTCAAGCACGCCGATCGGCTGGCCGGTAATGAAATTGCCCCCGATGACGCGGATCTGGCTGTTGGCCATTGGCGTGTTGGGCAGACCCTGGGAAAGCAGTGCTTCGATTTCGAGATAAACACTGCCGACGGCATCGAGCACACACTCCAGGGCTTTCGCATCGGTAATGCGATACCCGCGATGATATTTCGACTCGAGGTTCTTCTCGCGCAATTCCTCCTCTATCTGCGGTCGCGCCCCGTGCACCAGAACCAGCCGGATGCCGAGGCTGACCAGCAGATTCACATCGTACGCCAGTGTCTTGGCAGACTCACTCGCCACCGCCTTGCCGCCAAAGGCAATGACGAAGGTCCTGCCGCGAAACGCATTGATGTAGGGCGTGACCGCCCTGAACCAGGAAACGAAAAGCTCGTCGTACGCGGCTTCAGTCATCGCTGCTGGCTATTTCTTGCTGTCGTCCCGTTTCAAGGCTTGCTCGACACTCTCGCAGACGGTCTGCAGCACCTTGACCCGGGCAAAGTTCTTGTCGTTGGCTTCAACCAGAGTCCACGGCGCCAGCCCGGTCGAGGTACGATCAACCATGTCGCAGACAGCGGTAACGTAGTCATCCCACTTTTCCCGGTTGCGCCAATCCTCGTCGGTTATCTTGAAGCGTTTGAAGTCGGTGGCCTGGCGCTCCTCGAATCGGCGCAACTGCTCGTCGGCGCTGACCTGAAGCCAGAATTTGACGACCACCACGCCAGCATCGGTCAACTGATGCTCGAAATCATTGATCTCGGCGAACGCCCGCAGCCAGTCAGCTTCGGTACAGAAACCCTCGACGCGCTCGACCAGCACGCGCCCGTACCATGAACGGTCGAAGATCGCGACCCGTCCGGTGTGCGGCAGATGCCGCCAGAAACGCCACAGATACGGCTGAACGCGCTCTTCCGAAGTCGGTGCGGCAATCGGGATAATCTGGTACTGGCGGGCATCGATTGGTGAGACCAGGCGGCGGATGGCACCGCCCTTCCCGGCCGCATCCGAACCCTCGAAAACCAGAACCAGCGACCGCTTCTGGAGAAAGCGCGGGTCACGCATCAGTTCTGCAAAACGGGACTGATACTTCGCGAGTTCGCGCTCGTAGTCCTTCTTGAGCAGGTGTTTTCCGAGATCCAGCTCGGTCAGCACGTTCTTCTGGTCGATGGCATGCATGATTGGCGGCGCCACCGGTACCTGCTGGCGACCCTGCTGCTGCAGGCGGAGTTGCAGTGCATTGAGAACGATGCGCCCGACAGTCAGCGAACGATATTCGTCATTCGTTCCCTCGACGATGATCCAGGGCGCATGGGCAGTATTGGTCACGCGCAGCACATGCCCCGCCACCTGCTGCAACTTGTCGTAGGTCTTCAGTCGCTCGTAGCTGGCCTTGGTCACACGCCAGGCAGTGCGCGGATTCCTCTCCAGGGCCTTCAGTCGCTGTTTCTGGCCATCCTTCGACAGATGAAACCAGAACTTCAGCACCAACGCGCCCTCATTGACCAGCATGGCCTCGAAGCGGTTGATGTCGTCAAGACGGTCGTCCATGTCGGTGACCGGCATCGTGCCCAGGATGCTGTCGGCGATCGGCTGTGAGTACCAGGAACCCGCAAAGATGCCAATCTTGCCCTGCGCCGGCAGCGCCCGCCAGTAGCGCCACATATAGGGACGCGAACGCTCTTCATCACTCGGCGCCGAAAAAGCCAGGGTCGAGATGTGCCGCGGATCCATCCAGGAATACAGCAGGTTGATGGTTTCGCCCTTGCCGCTGCCGTCGACCCCGCTGATCAGGATGATTACAGGAAATTCCTTCTTCTCCAGCATGTCATACTGAGCATCAAGCAGCGCAGCGCGCAGCTTGGGCACCTCCTTCTTGAAGGTTTCCTTGTCTATGACGTGGCCCAACTCTGCTGATTCGAACATCCTCTACCCTCCTCTGAAATCACCCCACAAGGCTTGCATTGCCGCCAATGCGGCAATGCCTGCCGTTTCCGTGCGCAGGATCCGCGGACCCATGCGTACCGCCTGAAAACCCACCTGCCGCGCTGCAACGATCTCCTGCGGTTCAAGCCCGCCCTCGGCGCCGATCAGCAGTTCCACATTCCTCACCGGCTGCAGAGCACCGAGCGACTGCTCGGCATCAGGCGCCAAAATCAGCCGCAACGCCCCACTTGCCGGGCGTGCCAGCCAGTTCTCCAGCTTTTCCAGCGGCGCAAGCTGCGGCACCTGATTGCGCCCACACTGCTCGCAGGCCGCCGCCGCGACCCCCTGCCAATGCGCCACCCGACGAGCCGCCCGTTCACCGCTCAGGCGTGTCACGCTGCGCCGACTGTCAACCGGCACGATACGCACTACGCCAAGCTCTACCGCCTTCTGCACGGTGTAATCCATTTTCTCGCCGGATTGCACCGCCTGAATCAATGTCAAACGCAACCCCGATTCGCGCTCGATGTCACGCCATGCGCCCAGCGCCACGACCACGCGATCTTTCTCGATGCGTTCGATGCGCGCGTCATACTCACCGGCGCGACCATCAAAAAGCACAACCAACGCCCCCACCGGCAATCGCAGGACACGCACCGCATGCCGCGCCACCGGATCCGGCAAATCAATGCAGGCGCCCGGCGCAAGCGCCTCACGACAGTAGAAACGCGGCCGATTCATGGGTGCTATTATGGTCGAAATCAAAGATCGGGGGAAACACATGGTTGCCTTGAGCCCGCCCGCCTGCGACTTCGGGCGTCCGGCCATTCCGTTCGAACTGCTGGGCACCGATGGCCGGTGCCATTCACTGATTGACTGCCAGGGACCGAATGGTCTCCTGGTGATGTTCATCTGCAACCACTGCCCTTTTGTCAAGGCGGTCATCGACCGCATTGTGCGCGATTGTCGGGAGCTGGCGGCGTTCGGCATAGGCAGTGTGGCAATCATGAGCAATGATGTTGACTCCTATCCCGAAGACTCCTTGGAAAACATGTTGCAACTGGCCACCCGACTCGACTTCGGCTTCCCCTACCTGTATGACGAAACGCAGTCTGTGGCACGCGCTTATGGTGCGGTGTGCACCCCAGATTTCTTCGGCTATAACAACCGGCTTGAGCTTCAATACCGCGGCCGGCTCGACGCCGCGGGCCGCAATCCGGCGGCCACCGATACGCCCCGCGAACTTCTTGCCGCCATGCGACAGGTTGCCAAGTCGGGTATCGGCCCCCGTGAGCAGACGCCATCGATCGGCTGTTCGATCAAATGGCGCGAGACCTCACCCCGCAGTAACAGAACGCTGCGATCTTCCTGATCTCACAGCGACCAGGCCAATTTCTTGGACACCACCGACACCCAGCAACCTGCAGACCGTGAAACCCGCCGCCGCTTTGCCTACCTACAAGCGGTGTTGGCCAGCATGCCTCAGGGTATCAGCGTCTTCGACGAGAACCTTTGCTTGCGGGTCTGGAACAAGGGGTTCCTCGAGGTTCTCGAACTGCCGGCGGCGGCAGTGTTTGACGGCGTTCACTTCTCCGACCTGATCCGCATTCCAGCCGAGCGCGGCGAATATGGTCCGGGCGATGTCGAGGAGCATGTCCAGCGAATTACGGGCCTGGCGCTGCGCTTCGAATCCCATCGCCTCGAGCGCACCCGCCCGAGCGGACGCGCCCACCTCGTGCATGGCGAACCGCTTTACATCGATGGTCGGCTCGGCGGATTCATCACCACCTACACCAACATCACCGAGCGCAAGGCTACCGAGGAAGAATTGCTTCGCCAGCACACGAGGCTGACCAGTCTGGTCGAGAACATCCCGAGTGCCGTAAGCCTGTTCAACGCGGAACAGCAACTGGTGCTGTTCAATCAGGAGTTTCTCCGGCTGCTCGAGATTCCTGAATCCATGGTTTCCGGCCAACCGCCGACGCTTGAAGAGTTCTACCGCTTCAATGCCGGGCGTGGCGATTACGGCCCCGGCGATCCGGAAGCGATCGTTGCCTCGCTTCTGGCACGGACGCGGATCACCGAAAAGCATCACATCGAGCGCACCCGACCAAACGGAACGGTCCTCGATATTCGCGGCGCGCCGCTTCCTGACGGCGGCTGGGTAACCATCTATACCGACATCAGCGAACGCCGCGCCAGTGCCGAGCGTGACCAGCTGGCGCAGAAAGTCTTCAACCATACCCCGGCCGCGCTCATCTTCACCGATGAGGCGCACCGCATACTGTCGGTCAACCCTGCGACCGTGCAAATGACTGGGTTCGAGCCGTTCGATCTGCTCGGCCATCCGATTTTCGGTCTCCTCAATCGGGACTCGGCAGCGTTCCCGCAAGATATTGCCGAAATGATTGCGTGGCGCAGCAACTGGAGCGGAGAGCTCCAGATCATCACCAGGAGTGGCGATGAGATCATTGCCGAGGTCCGCATCAACCGCGTCGACGAACCGAACAGTGGCGTGCCCGCCAACTACATCTGGATATTGACGGACATCACCGAACGCAAGCAGGCGGAGGACCACATGCGGCGCCTCGCGGAGACCGATGCACTGACCGGCTTGCCAAACCGGCTGGCGCTCTTCATGCGGCTCGGCCAACTGCTCCCCGAAGCTCGCCGCCACCAGTGGACCGTGGCGATCATGTTCCTCGATCTCGACCGCTTCAAGATCATCAACGATACGCTGGGTCATCCGATCGGGGACAAAATGCTCTGTGAGGTTGCCAGCCGCTTGGTCGGGGTGGTGCGTGAAACCGATTTCGTTGCTCGTCTCGGCGGCGACGAATTCGTGGTCATCCTGCCGAGCATCGGCAGCCCTGCCGATGCCGCCACGATTGCCAGCAAGATCATCGCCGCGCTGGCGGCGCCCATCGACGCCGACGCCCACGAACTGCACACCACCCCATCAATCGGCATCAGCCTCTTTCCCATGGATGGCGTCGATAGCGACACACTGCTGAAGCATGCCGATACCGCGATGTATCACGCCAAGGGCGCGGGCCGGAACAACTACCAGTTCTATGCCGCCGAGATGAACCGGGCCGCGGCCGAGCGCCTGGACATCGAAGACAAGCTTCGCCACGCCATTGCGCGCAAAGAGCTCTCGCTCAGCTTTCAGCCGCAATTCAATGCGACCAGCCAGCAACCGACCGGTGTCGAAGCGCTGGCCCGCTGGCACCACCCGACCGATGGTGCGATTTCTCCATCACGCTTCATCCCGGTTGCCGAGGAAGCCGGCCTCATCGTGCAGATCGGCGAATGGGTACTACTAAACGCCTGCCTGACCATGCGGCAATGGATAGACGCCGGACTCAAACCCCTGCGCATGGCAGTTAACGTCTCGGCACGCCAGTTCCGGTCCGGGGACTTTTGCGCGACGGTAACGCGGGCCCTGTCCGAATCAGGTCTTCCGGCCGGGCTGTTGGAACTGGAAATCACCGAAAGCTCGGTGATGGAAGACCCGGAAAAGGCCGTCGCGACTCTCCAGAAGCTTGGCAAGATGGGCATATCGCTCGCCATCGACGACTTCGGCACCGGCTACTCGTCGCTCGGGCACCTCAAGCTGCTACCAATCGATCACCTGAAGATCGATCGATCATTCGTCGCCGATATCGGCCTCTACCTGAATGACCGCGCAATCGCCCTCGGCACCATTGCGCTGGCGCACTCCCTCGGCCTGAGCGTCATCGCCGAAGGCGTCGAGACTCCTGACCAGCTGGAATTGCTGCGCTCGAACGGCTGCGACGAAATTCAGGGCCACCTGCTGGCCAAGCCGATGAGCAGTGCCGCCACCTTTGCCTTTCTGCACGCCAGCTCCAGAGTCCAGAAAAGCTGCCCGGATGCGGGAACCTAGGGGGGCGGCTTGCCCCGCGCATGCGCCTCAAGCCGGTCGAGCGCCAAGCCGGCGATGAGCCCAAACAGACGGTTGCCGAGGCGGATAGCAAAGTAGACGCCGTCGACGGCATACAGATGCGCCTCTTCGATGGCGCGCACCGGCGTAGCGAGCGGCGGAACCGAAGCGAGCAGCGCATAAGGCTTGCGCGTCATCACCCGTTGCGCCTCGCCGATCTGAAGTGCCGCCGCATCAATCACTTCTTCGACCAGATCCTTTGCGCCCCGAATCTTGCGCAGGGTTTCGAGTTCCATGCAGTATCCTTTCAGGCGCTCGCGCACCAACTTCTGATCTGGCCATAGACGGATTCGTCATGCGCCAGGTCCATATGCCCGAGACCGGGAAACAGCCGCACATTATCTGCAGCCCGTGGCGGCTGCACCAGACCATCGCCAAACAGTTTCGCCGCCAAGTGCTCCGGATCGTCGGTCACCGTGCCCGCAATCAGGTAATGCTGTGCGCTGGCCAACCACGGCACGGCACCGGTAAAGTCGGTGGGATTGATGACAGCACCATGGCGCAGATCCTTGACACCCTGGCTGCGCTGGTTGACCACGTCGCCGACGAGCGCCGTGACAGGATGCGGAACAGCGTGCAGCACCGACGTGACCAGGTGCGCGAATTTTTCCAGCGCGGCACCCTCGTGCGGCGTGCCGAGGTAGAAGGCCTTGCTGACCGACTTTACCCAGGCAGCATCGCGTTCAGTACCATAGTGACAAGCGCCGCGCAGGACCAGTCCGCCCATGCTGTGGCCGATCAGAACCAGTTCGTCGACCGGTTCCGGATAGGAGCCAAGCAGATCTTCAAGCATGACATCCAGCGCCTTGCCGTTAACCGGAATCGGCAGGCCGGTGTTGTAGCGCAGATAAAACGGGGTGTAACCAAGGTCGTCTTGCAACGAGCTGCCATACGTGCGCGCCCGGCCGCCCGGGAAGTTCCAGACTCCCTCGTGACAGCACAGGCCATGGAGCAACACGCACAGTTTTCTTGTCGGGGCCGGACAAGCGTCGCGCAGGCCTTCCCGCGTCAGGCGCAGGAGACTACCGCGTTGATAGAACGCCATGTCAATCGCCAGGCCATTTTCGCGATGATTCAGGTAATCGCCGAAACAGCCATTGAGAATGCTGGCCGCCGTAGCAGTCCACGTCGGAAGCTCAGCGGCTTTTCTTGAATCGTCGGTCATGCACCCATCTTCCATGCCGGCAAATGGCCGGTGTCACAACCCTATCCCAGAAGTCACCGCTTGAACAGGGGCAACCGCAACTGACATGACCGCCAAGATTCCGAAGGAGACTCTATCGATGGTTGAATTCGACTGCGTCGATGTCACCTGACAGGAGTCATCGAAGCGCCTAAGTTGGCGGGCGGACTATCCAAACCGTCTCGATATGAAGGATAATTCGACTTTTTTCCGGGTGCCCTCATGCAGGTCAGGAGTGGGCATGGCGGACGACCGACATGAGCTCAAACGTCTCGCAGCAGTCAGTTTTCACTCCCATCACCGGCGCCCTCCGCGCCTTGGCCATGGATGCCGTACAGCGGGCTAACTCCGGGCATCCCGGCGCGCCGCTGGGCATGGCCGAAATCGCCGAGGTGCTCTGGCGCCGCCATCTGCGCCACAACCCCAGAAACCCTCGGTGGCCCGACCGCGACCGCTTCGTGCTGTCTAACGGCCACGGCTCGATGCTGATCTACGCCCTGCTCCACCTGACCGGCTACGATCTGACAATCGACGACCTGAAGAATTTCCGCCAGTTGCACTCGAAGACCGCCGGGCACCCGGAATATGGCGTCACCGTCGGCGTCGAAACGACCACTGGCCCGCTCGGCCAGGGTATTGCCAACGCCGTCGGCATGGCGCTGGCCGAAAAGGTCCTGGCCGCCGACTTCAACCGGCCCGGGCACAAGATCGTCGATCACCACACCTATGTTTTTCTCGGTGACGGCTGCCTGATGGAAGGCGTCTCGCACGAAGCCTGCTCCCTTGCCGGCACTCTCGGTCTGGGCAAGCTGATCGCCTTCTGGGACGACAATGGCATTTCCATCGACGGACATGTCGCGGGCTGGTTCAGCGACAACACGCCGGAGCGTTTCGCGTCCTACGGCTGGCAGGTGATCGCCGATGTGGACGGCCATGACGGCGATGCCATCGAGCGTGCCATTCTCGCCGCCAAGTCGGTTGCCGACAAGCCAAGCCTGATCTGCTGCAAGACGACCATCGGTCGCGGCGCGCCGAACAAGCAGGGTAGCCCTGATTGCCATGGCGCGCCACTGGGCCGGGACGAAGTTGTCGCCGCCCGCGAATACATCGGCTGGCCGCATGCTCCGTT
The DNA here is from genome assembly GCA_016714975.1 of Candidatus Dechloromonas phosphorivorans. GTDB lineage: Bacteria > Pseudomonadota > Gammaproteobacteria > Burkholderiales > Rhodocyclaceae > Azonexus > Azonexus phosphoriphilus. The sequence continues at coordinate 88,372 of JADKBR010000007.1, forward strand.
CGAAATTCCGGCGGACGTCTACAGCACCTGGAATGGCAAGGCGCGAGGCGCCTTTTTCGAAGAGAACTGGAACAACCGCTTCACCGCCTATCGATCCGCCTTTCCCATCGAGGCCGCCGAGTTCGAGCGCCGGGTGATCAAGAGCGAACTGCCGACCGCGTGGGAGGGGGCCAGGTCCGCCTGCATCGGCGCGGCCCGCGACAAGGCCGAGAACATCGCTACCCGCAAGGCCTCGCAGAACGCCATCGCCGCCTTGGTGCCCATGCTGCCGGAACTGTTCGGCGGCTCGGCCGACCTGGCTGGCTCCAACCTGACCCTGGTCAAGGGCAGCAAAGGTGTTACCCGCAGCGAAGGCGGCAACTACTGCTATTACGGCGTCCGCGAATTCGGCATGACCGCCATCGCCAACGGTCTCGCGCTGCACGGCGGCCTGCTGCCTTACACCGCGACTTTCCTTGTTTTCTCGGACTACGCCCGCAACGCCATCCGCATGGCGGCACTGATGAGGCTGCGCCAGATCATGGTCTATACCCATGATTCCATCGGTCTCGGCGAAGACGGCCCGACGCACCAGCCAGTCGAGCACATCCCCAGTCTGCGCATCATCCCGAACCTGGACGTCTGGCGTCCGGCCGATGCGACCGAAACAGCGATTGCCTGGACTGCTGCGGTCGACCGGAAAGATGGCCCAACTTTGCTCGCGCTGTCGCGCCAGAACCTGCCGACGGTCACTGCCGCGGTTGCCGACGCCGACATTGCACGGGGCGGGTACGTGCTTTCCAGCTGCGTCGGCGAGGCGCAGCTCACGATCATCGCTACCGGCTCCGAAGTCAAGCTGGCGCTCGATGCACAGGCGGCCCTTGCGAGCGAAGGCATCGCCACACGCGTCGTTTCGATGCCGTGCACAAACGTTTTCGACCGCCAGAACGCCGATTACCAGGCGGCGGTCCTTGGCGATTGCGAGAAGCGCATCGCCATCGAAGCCGCGCATCCTGACTTCTGGCGTAAGTACGTCGGCCTGCACGGCGCTGTCATCGGCATCGACCGCTTTGGCGAGTCGGCCCCGGCCAGCCAGCTCTTCGATCTGTTCGGCTTCACTGTCGCCCATGCCGTCAAGACGGCGAAAGAACTTTTGTCCTGATTTCTTAACGCTCATTTCTAAGGGGAAGCTCCATGGCTATCAAGGTCGGCATCAACGGTTATGGTCGTATCGGTCGCTGCACGCTGCGCGCCATTTACGAACTGGGTCTGGAAAATGAGTTTGAAATCGTCGCCATCAATGCGTCCGGCGATCTCAAGACCAACGCCCACCTGACCAAGTACGACACCACGCACGGCCGCTTCGGCACCTCTGTCGAGACAGAGGGTGAAAGCGCCATGATCGTCAATGGCAAGTCCATCCCCTTCTACTCGACCAAGAACCCGCTGGACATCAACTGGGCCGACCACGGCGTTGACGTGCTGCTCGAATGCACTGGCGCCTATACCTCCAAGGCCAAGGCTCAAGTCCTGCTCGACCAAGGGGCCAGGCGCGTGCTGATCTCCGCTCCGGGCGGCGACGACGTCGATGCGACCATCGTCTATGGCGTCAATTCCGACCTGCTGACGCAAGCCATGACGGTCGTTTCCAATGCCTCGTGCACGACCAACTGCCTGGCCCCGGTCGCCAAGGTGCTGCAGGACAACATCGGCATCAAGAAGGGTTTGATGACGACGATTCACGCTTACACCAACGACCAGGTCCTGGTTGATGTCCGCCACAAGGATCTGCGCCGCGCCCGCGCCGGCGCCCAGAACATCATCCCGACCAAGACCGGTGCCGCTGCTGCGGTCGGCCTGGTGTTGCCGGCGCTGAAGGGGCGCGTTGACGGTTTTGCGCTGCGCGTGCCGACGATCAATGTTTCGCTGGTCGACCTGACCTTCACGGCCGAGCGCCCGACCTCCAAGGACGAGATCAACCAGTTGATGACCGCCGCTTCTCAAGGCGCGCTCAAAGGCATCCTCGCGGTCAACCACGAGCCGCTGGTTTCCTCCGACTTCAACCACGACCCGGCGTCCTCGACCTTCGATGCGACGCAAACCCGCGTCATCGACGGCAACCTGGTCAAGGTACTGGCCTGGTACGATAACGAATGGGGCTATTCCTGCCGCATGCTCGATGCCGCCCGCGCCTGGATGAACGCCAAGTAACCCCTGACGGGCGCTCCGCCTCGCCCCCGTCGATGCGGGGCGAGTTGCATTTCACAGGTAAGTGCGAACGTTCCAAGCAACCCATAACAGGAGTCTGAGATGAAACCGTGTTTCACCCGCCTCACTGCCGCAACACTCTTCGCCACCCTCGCTGTCCCCGTCGCACTCGCCCAGGAGAACAAGCCGGCGGAAGAACCCGTGCCGGTCATTGTCGGCAACCCGCCGCCCGACCATCCGTTCGGCAAGCTCAAGATCGGCATGAAGTATGACGAAGTGATTGCCATCGTCGGTCAGCCGACCAACCAGACCAGCTGGTGCAATGGCAAGCAGCACATTCCGTTCTACTTCGGCGACGACAAGGGCCGTGCAGAGGCTTACTTCAAAGGCATGGGCAAGCTGGACTTCAATGCCGACGTGACGATGCTACCGTTCAAGATCTGCAAGGGCGGCTCCCCGACGTCGCTGATCTACGTCGAGTACGACCCCGAGGCAACCGGCGAACTGCCCAAGGCGCCGGCCGAGGCTGCCAAGTAACTTGCAGAAACTGCCTCGCCTCGCCATCAACGGCTATGGCCGCATCGGCCGCTGCTTTCTGCGCGCCCTGATGGAATCGCCGAACGCTGGAAATCTTGACATCGTTGCGATCAACGAACCGGCCAATCTGGAAAGCATGGCTTACCTGACGCGCTACGACTCGACGCACGGACGTCTACGTGGCGAGGCAGAAATCGTGGATTCGGCGCTGATCGTCAATGGCCAGCGCATTGCTGTCAGCCATGCCAAAACACCAGAAATCGTCGACTGGCGCGCCCTGGGAATCGATCTGCTGGTCGAATCCTCCGGTTGTTACGGTCGACGTCCCGAACTGACGCGTTTTCTCGATGCCGGCTGCCCGCGCCTGCTGCTCGCCCATCCTGGCCTGAGCGGCAGCGACGTCGATGCGACGATTGTCAGCGGCATCAACCAGAACACCCTGACCGGCAGCGAGCGCATTGTTTCGGCCGCCTCGTGCACGACCAACGCCGTCGTCCCGTTGCTTGACCTGATCGAGCGCGAGATCGGCGTTGACCAGGCGCTGCTGACAACCCTGCATTCGGTCATGAACGATCAGCCGCTGATCGACGGCTACCACCACGACGACCTGCGCCGGACCCGCTCGGCCATGCAGTCGATTATCCCGGTGTCCACCGGCCTCGCCCGCGGCGTCGAGCGCCTGTTACCGCAACTGGCGGGGCGCGTCCAGGCAAAGGCGATCCGCGTGCCGACCCCCAACGTCTCGGCCATCGACCTGACGATCAGCACCCAGCGTCCGGTTTCCGTGCACAGCATCAACGCCTTGCTTGTCGCTGCTACCAAGGGTCCGCTAGCCGATCTGATTGCCTTCTCGGAAGAGGCGCATGCCTCGATCGATTTCAACCACGACTCCCATTCCGCCATCGTCGATGGCAGCCAGACGCGCACCGCCGGCACCCACCTGGTCAACCTGTTCGTCTGGTTCGACAACGAATGGGGATTTGCCAATCGCATGCTGGAGGTGGCCAATCATTGGTCACGCCTCTGGCCGTCGAAAAGTACCTAAACTTGCACAGGAGAGAACCATGAATGTCATCAAGCTGACCGACCTCGATGTTTCCGGCAAGCGCGTCTTCATCCGCGCCGACCTCAACGTGCCGCAGGACGAAGCCGGCAATATCACCGAGGACACCCGTATCCGCGCCTCGCTGCCGTCGATCAGGTACTGCCTGGAGAGAGGCGCTGCCGTCATGGTCACCTCGCACCTCGGCCGTCCGAGCGAAGGCGAATTTCACCCCGAGGACAGCTTGACGCCGGTTGCCGTGCGACTGGGTCAGATGCTGCACCTGCCAGTACGCCTGATCACCGACTGGGTGGATGGCGGTTTCGAAGTCAAGCCGGGGGAAGTCGTCCTGCTCGAAAATTGCCGCGTCAACAAGGGCGAAAAGAAGAACAACGACGAACTGGCCCGGAAGATGGCCAAGCTCTGCGACATCTTCGTCAATGACGCCTTCGGCACCGCGCACCGTGCCGAAGCCACGACCCACGGCATTGCCAGGTACGCCCCGGTCGCCTGCGCCGGCATGCTGATGGGTGCCGAAATCGACGCGCTGGGCAAGGCCCTGCACAACCCGAAGCATCCGCTGGTCGCCATCGTCGGCGGCTCCAAGGTCTCATCCAAGCTGACCATTCTCAAGTCGCTGGCGAGCAAGGTCGACCAGTTGATCGTTGGCGGCGGCATTGCCAATACGTTTCTGCTCGCCGACGGCAAGCGCATCGGTGACTCTCTCGCTGAAGCCGATCTCGTCAAGGAAGCCCATGTCATCATGGACATCATGAAGGCGCGCGGCGCCGAAGTGCCGCTGCCGACCGACGTCGTCGTCGCCGACGAAGTCTCCGCACTGGCCCGCGCCAACAAGATTTCGGTCGATGATGTCGCGGCCCATGACCGCATCCTCGACATTGGCCCGAAGACTGCCGCCAAGCTTTCGGAAATCATCGCCAACGCCGGCACCATCGTCTGGAACGGCCCAGTCGGAGTTTTCGAACTGCCGCAGTTCGCCGGCGGCACCAAGATGCTCGCTTCGGCCATCGCGCACTCGGAAGCTTTCTCGATTGCCGGCGGCGGCGACACGCTGGCCGCCATCGCCAAGTTCCATATTCATGACGACGTCGGCTATATCTCCACCGGCGGCGGCGCCTTCCTGGAGTTCCTCGAAGGCAAGACCCTGCCGGCCATCGCCATTCTCGAAGAACGCGCAGCAACATAGGGTCAGAAATCGCGTTGACCGTGGCATTGCCGCGGTCGACCGAAAGACGGCAACGATAACTGAACACAAGGACCGAAGAAATGCCACGCCACACCAAGATCGTCGCCACGCTGGGCCCCTCCTCCTCGACGCCGGAGGTTCTCGAGCGCATGGTCGAGGCCGGTATCGACGTCGTGCGCCTGAACTTTTCGCACGGCACCGCCGATGATCACCTCGCCCGTGCCATCTGCATCCGCAATGCGGCGGCAAAGGTGGGGCGCACGGTCGGCATCCTCGCCGACTTGCAGGGCCCGAAGATTCGCGTCGGCAAGTTTGCAGACGGCAAGGTCATGCTGGTTGATGGCGAAACATTCATCCTTGACGCCCATTGCACACTCGGCAATCAGGAGCGCGTCGGTCTCGATTACAAGAACCTGCCCAAGGACGTCAAGCCAGGCGACATGCTGCTGCTCGACGATGGGCGTCTCAAGCTCGAAGTCCTCACCGTGCGCGGTCACGAGATAAATACCCGGGTCCTGGTCGGCGGCGAGCTCTCCAACAACAAGGGGATCAATCGCCAGGGCGGCGGCCTGACCGCTCCCGCGCTCACCGCCAAGGACATGGAAGACATCAAGACGGCGACGCAGATGAATGCCGACTTCGTGGCTGTCTCCTTCCCGAAGGCGGCTGCCGACATGTACATGGCCCGCCAGTTGCTCCGTGCCGCCGGCAGCAGTGCGCTGCTGATCGCCAAAATCGAGCGCGTCGAGGCGGTGCAGAACCTCGAGGAAATCCTCGATTCCTCCGACGGCATCATGGTGGCGCGTGGCGATCTCGCGGTCGAAGTCGGCGACGCCGCCGTCCCGGCGCTGCAGAAGCGGATGATCCGCGTCGCGCGTGACCGCAACAAACTGACCATCACCGCGACGCAGATGATGGAGTCGATGATCGTCTCGCCGGTACCGACCCGGGCCGAGGTTTCGGACGTCGCCAACGCGGTTCTCGACGGCACCGACGCCGTCATGCTTTCGGCCGAAACCGCCAGCGGCAAGTACCCGGTCGAGACCGTCGAGTCGATGGCGCGCATCTGCGTCGAGGCCGAGCGTTCGGACGAAGTGACCCTCGACATCGAGTTTCTTGATCGCGTATTCACCCGAATTGATCAGTCCATCGCCATGGCGACGATCTGGACGGCGCATCACCTCAAGGTCAAGGCCATCGCCGCCCTGACCCAGTCCGGGTCGACGGTGCTGTGGATGAGCCGGCTCAATTGCGGCGTGCCAATCTACGCCCTGACCCCCGACGCCGAAACGATCGGCCGCATGGTGCTCTACCGCGAGGTCTATCCGGTCCTGATGCGACAGCCGCACACCAACCGCGACCAGCTCCTGGCCGAAGCCGAGCAACTGCTCATCGAGCGCGGCGCCGTCGCGCGCGGCGACCTGCTCGTACTCACCATCGGCGAGCCAATCGGCTATCCCGGCGGCACCAACACGCTGAAGATCGTCCGCGTCGGCGAGCACTAGACGGCGGTCGCGGCGCGCCGGGTCCGAGGAGGTGCCAAGAGCCGCCGGGCGCCGATCGGGTTTTTCGGGAATTCGCCGACGCTGCTGAACTTCACGGCGGCAGTCCGGTCAATCGCTTCAGTGACGGCCGTTTCGTCCCACTGGAGTTGTTGATGTCCGGTTACCAATCCACACGCCGCCCACTACCCGAATCCGGCGCAGGCGTCAGCTATCACTCACTGCCCGCCCTGCAGACGCTGGGGTTCCCGCACCTGAACCGCTTGCCGGTCTCGCTGCGCATCGTTCTCGAAAGCCTGTTGCGCAACCATGATGGCAAGATCATCGGCGATGTCCATATCCGCCAGCTGGCCAGCTGGCAGCCGACGGCTCCGCGCGTCGAAGAAATCCCCTTCACGGTGGCGCGCGTCGTCCTCCAGGACTTTACCGGCGTGCCTCTGCTTGCCGATCTCGCCGCCATGCGCGATGTCGCAGTGGCGCTGGGGCGGCCCGCCAAACTGATCGAGCCGCTGGTGCCGGTCGATCTGGTGGTCGACCACTCGGTGATGGTCGATCACTTCGGCACGCCAGCGGCGCTTGATCTCAACATGCAACTGGAGTTCGCCCGCAATCGCGAACGCTATGCTTTCATGAAGTGGGGAATGCAGGCCTTCGACAGCTTCAACATCGTGCCGCCGGGAATCGGGATCGTCCATCAGGTCAATCTCGAATACCTGGCGCCAGGCGTCCACTGCCGCGACGGACTGGCGTTTCCCGACTCGCTGGTCGGCACCGACAGCCACACGACCATGATCAACGGCATCGGTGTCGTCGGCTGGGGGGTCGGCGGCATCGAGGCAGAGGCGGCCATGCTCGGCCAGCCGGTGTATTTCCTGACCCCCGATGTCGTTGGCGTCGAACTGACGGGTGCCCTGCAAGCCGGCGTCACCGCAACCGATCTCGTGCTGACGCTGACCGAGTTGCTGCGCCAGGCCAAGGTGGTCGGCAAGTTCGTCGAATTTTTCGGTATTGGAACCGCCAGCCTGGCGGTACCGGATCGTGCCACGATTGCCAACATGGCCCCGGAGTATGGCGCGACGATGGGGTATTTTCCGGTCGACGAGAACACACTGACCTATTTGCGCCAGACCGGGCGCAGTCCGGAAGCGGTCGCCCTGTTCAGCTCGTACTTCCGTGCCCAGGGGCTCTTTGGCGTACCGCGCGCCGGCGATATCGACTATTCGCAGACTTTGCGGCTCGATCTCTCCACCATCGTGCCGTCACTGGCCGGACCCAAGCGTCCGCAGGATCGTATCGCCCTGCCGGCAGCGAAAGCGGAATTTACCCGCCTGTTTTCGGCAGCACCGGCCGACGGTGGTTTCGCCCTTCCGCCTGCGGCGCTGGCCGGGCGGGTCGCGACCACGGCTGGCTACGATGTGGGCTCAGGCGACGTGCTGATCGCCGCCATCACGTCTTGTACCAATACGTCCAACCCGAGCGTGATCCTGGCTGCCGGCTTGCTGGCCAAGAAGGCGGTCGAACGGGGCTTGTCCGTATCGTCCCGGATCAAGACGTCGCTCGCTCCAGGCTCCCGCGTGGTCACCGACTACCTTACGCGCACTGGCCTTCTGCCCTATCTTGAAAAGCTCGGCTTCGCCGTTGCGGCGTATGGCTGCACCACCTGCATCGGCAACTCGGGCGATCTGTCTGCCGAACTGAACACGGCCATCGTCGAGCACCAGCTGGTCTGCGCGGCAGTGCTTTCCGGCAATCGCAATTTCGAGGCGCGCATTCATCCCAATTTGAAAGCCAACTTCCTTGCCAGCCCGCCGCTGGTCGTCGCCTACGCACTCGCCGGCAGCCTGCTGACCGATCTGACTCGCGAGCCGCTGGCCCATGACGCCGCTGGGCAACCAGTCTGGCTGCACGAGCTTTGGCCAACGCCCAAGGAAATTGCCACGCTTCTGGTCGAAGCCACCGACCCGGCCGCCTACCGGCGCCTCTACGCCGACCTTGCTCATGGCAATCCACTGTGGAGCGCCATCCATGGCGCCGCCGGCGACGCCTACGGCTGGCCGCCGTCGACCTACATTGCGCGACCACCGTTTCTCGCCGACTTTGCCCTGCAACCTGCGCCTACAGCGGCGATCCACGGTGCGCGCGCGTTGGTGATTCTCGGCGATTCGGTCACCACCGACCATATTTCACCTGCCGGCTCGATCAAGCCATCTGTTCCCGCTGGCGAGTGGCTGCAGGCGCAGGGAGTGGCACCCGGCGATTTCAATTCCTACGGCGCCCGGCGAGGCCAGCACGAGGTGATGGTGCGCGGCACATTTGCCAATGTCCGGTTGCGCAACCTGATGTTGGCGCCTGACGCCAGGGTATCTCTCCCGGAGGGTGGCTTCACCGTCTTCTATGGTCAACTCGGCACGACGGGCGAAATTCTTTCCATCTTCGAGGCGGCCCGGCGTTACCAGGAGGCCGGCGTCCCCTGTCTCGTTTTCGGCGGTGAGGAATACGGCACCGGTTCGAGTCGCGACTGGGCGGCCAAGGGCACACGCCTGCTCGGCGTGCGCGCGGTAATTGCCCGCAGCTTCGAGCGCATCCATCGCGCCAACCTGATCGGCATGGGCGTCTTGCCGCTTCAGTTTCTGGGTGAGGACTCAGTGCAGTCGCTCGGCCTTACCGGTGACGAGACCTTTTCGATAACCGGCGTCGGCGCAAACCCCCGGCCGCGGCAGGAAGTACAACTGACCATCCGCCAAAAAAATGGCGATGAGCGCGTGCTTCTGCTGTGCCTGCGCATCGACACACCAGTCGAAGTCGACTACTTCCGCCATGACGGCATCCTTCCCTATGTACTCCGCCAACTGCTCGCAGCGCCCGCCCCCTAGTCAATTCCCTGCGGGCCCGAGAATCGCGGTACACTTTTATCCCTGAATGGCTGGCGGTTGCCAGCCGACGTACCCCTGACTGGAGATTTTTCATGCCTCTCGTTTCAATGCGCCAACTACTCGACCACGCCGCCGAAAACAGCTATGGCCTGCCCGCCTTCAACGTCAACAACATGGAGCAGGTCTGGGCCATCTGCGAAGCCGCCAGCCAGCTTGACGCCCCAGTCATCATGCAGGCCTCGGCCGGCGCCCGCAAATACGCCGGTGAACCCTTCCTGCGCCACCAGATTCTCGCCGCCCTCGAAGCCTATCCGCATCTGCCCATCGTCATGCATCAGGACCACGGCCAGAGCCCGGCGGTGTGCATGTCGGCAATCCGCTCCGGCTTCACCTCGGTGATGATGGATGGCTCGCTCGAAGCCGACGGCAAGACCACTTCTTCCTACGAATACAACATCGCCGTCTCGCGTGAAACCGTCAAGTTCGCGCACGCCATCGGCGTTTCGGTCGAGGCCGAACTCGGCGTCCTCGGTTCGCTCGAAACGATGATGGGCGACAAGGAGGACGGCCACGGCGCTGACGGTCACATGACCCGTGAGCAGTTGCTGACCGACCCCGACCAGGCCGCCGACTTCGTCAAGCAGACCAACTGCGACGCGCTGGCCATCGCCATCGGCACCAGCCACGGCGCCTACAAATTCACCAAGAAGCCGACCGGCGACATCCTCGCCATCGACCGCATCAGGGAGATCCACGCCCGCATCCCGAACACCCATCTGGTGATGCACGGCTCTTCTTCAGTCCCGCAGGAACTGCTCGCCGAGATCCGCGAATTCGGTGGCGACATGAAGGAGACCTACGGCGTGCCGGTCGAAGAAATCGTCAACGGCATCAAGCACGGTGTGCGCAAGATCAACATCGACACCGACATCCGCTTGGCGATGACCGGGGCCATCCGCCGCTACTTCGCGGAGAACCCGTCCAAGTTCGACCCGCGCGACTACCTGAAACCGGCCCGCGAAGCCGCCAGGAAAATCTGCCTGGCCCGTTTCGAGGCCTTCGGCTGCGCCGGCCGCGCCAGCCAGATCAAGGTTATCCCGCTCGACAAGATGGCCGAGCGTTACGCCAGGGGCGAGTTGAACCAGATCGTCAATTGAGTCCGAGACCAGGCAGTTGCCCGATTCCGTTGCGTGATCTGCGACGAGTCGGCAAGTTGGGAACGGCACAAAAACTTTGAACCATGATTGCGTAAGCCACTCAAATCGCAGTAGTCAAAACGAGGAGAAGGACATGAAGAAACTGTTTTCCGTTCTTGTGGCTGCCGTCTTTGCCATTGGCAGCGTGTCTGCGATTGCCTGCGGTGACAAGGCAAAGGATGAAAAGCAGATGAGCACGCCGTCCAAGCCCAAGATCTGACGGCGACCGCCAGGTCTACCGAAGGCGCCGCGATGGCGCCTTCTTCTTGCCATGCTCGACCGCGACAACGCCGCCTTCATCCAGACCGGTGTCAGCATCAGCCTGGCCGCCTGCGGCCCGGACCGGCTGCCGAGCATGAGCCGCGGCCTGGGCTGCCGGCTGGAAGACGGCGGCCGGCAGGTCAGCGTCTTCCTGCGGCGTTCGCAATCGCTGGAACTCATCGGGAACATCCTCTGTAACGGCCGAGTTGCCAACGTCTTCAGCCTGCCGAGCAGCAATCGCACCTTGCAACTGAAGGGTACCGACGCCCGAATCACACCATTCGTCCCGGACGACCTGTCCGTCATCGAACGCCATGTCGCCGACTTCATTGTCGAGGTGCTTCCTTTGGGCATGTGCGAAGCCGTAGTCCGCGCCATCCTGGCCTACCGGCCCGACGACCTGGTAACGGTGACCTATTCGCCCTCGGCCGTCTTCTCCCAGACCCCCGGCCCCAAAGCCGGCGAGCGGCTGGGTTGAGCCATGAATCTGCGCCTCGATACGATCCGCGAATGCCTCGAAGGGGTGATCCCGGGACATATTGCGACCTGCGACGCCGAAGGCATGCCCAACTTGGCCTATCTGTCGCAGGTTCAGTTCATCGACAACGACCATGTCGCGCTGTCCTACCAGTTCTTCAACCGCACCCGGCAGAACGTTCTCGCGGGATCGTCGGTTCGTCTGATGCTGACCAGCCATTTGACCGGAGCACAGTATCGGCTGACACTTAACTATCTGCGCACGGAAACGGCCGGCCCGCTGTTCGAGCAGATGAAGGCGAAGCTGGCGGGAATTGCATCCCATACCGGGATGAGCGGCGTCTTTCGCCTGCTGGGATCGGATGTCTACCGCATCCTGGGCATCGAGCAGCTACCGGGATTGACGGTGGCAGCCCCGCCACCGGCCGTCAATTACCTTACCGCCCTGCGCCGCGCCACCGGCCGCCTGGCTGGCTGCGGCGGTCTGGCGCGCCTGCTGGAAACCGCCCTCGATTGCCTCGGTGCCGAGTTCGCCATCGACCATGTCATGTTCCTGATGCTCGACGAGAGCCGCGGACGCCTGTATACCTTGGCCAGTCGCGGCTATCCGCAATCCGGGATCGGTTCGGAGATACCGCTTGGCGCCGGCGTCATCGGCATCTGTGCCCGCGAACGCGTTCCCGTCCGCATCGGCTTCATGACTAGCGAGTACGCTTACGGGCGCAGCATCCGCGACGGTGTCGAGGCGGACGGGCATGGCGACAGCCTGGAAACGGCGATTCCGCTGCCGGGGCTGGCGGAAGCCCGCAGTCAGATGGCGGTGCCGATCACTGCCTACGACCGCCTGCTCGGCGTGCTCTACGTGGAGAATGTCGCCGACCTGCATTTCGGTTATGACGACGAAGATGCCCTCGTGGCCTTTGCCGCACAGCTGGGCCTGGCGATGCATCACCACCAGCAGGCGGAAGAACAAGTCGAAGACACGCCCACCAGCGAGGAACTTGCCGCGGCGGTCGGCGGCCCGCCCATGCGGGTGCGCCATTTCGTCGCCAACGACAGCGTCTTCCTCGACGACGATTACCTGATCAAGGGTGTGGCCGGCGCCATCCTGTGGACCCTGCTGACCGACTTCGTCGAACGCCGGCGCACCAGTTTCACCAACAAGGGATTGCGCGTCGATCCGCGCATCCGCCTGCCGGGGGTCAGCGACAATCTGGAAGCTCGCCTGGTTTTGCTGCAGCGCCGCCTCGAAGAACGGACGGCCGGGATCCACCTGACCAGGACCGGACGCGGCCGCTTCTCGCTTGCGGTCGACCGCCCCCTGCAGCTGATTTCCGGCTGACTATTCGGGGGTCGCCACCCCGACTTCTTAAATCTTCATTCAGCGCTTCTTAAAAGATCCGTAAGCACCGGCTGGCCGTCTTGTCATGGTTTCCGGGCGGTCTAGACTTGACTCACCAACCACCGACGGGAGCAGTCATGACCCACACGCAACACGAAACCGACCCGCGGCACCTGCTCGAACAGATGCTGCTCATCCGCGCCTACGAGGAAGCCATCGTCGCCGGCAGCACCGCCGGCACAGTCCCCGGCACCTGCACGTCGGTCGGCCAGGAAGCAGCCGCCGTCGGCGTCATCAACGCCCTTGGCGCCGACGACCTGATCCTCACCAACCACCGCAGCGCCGGCCACCTGCTGGCACGCGGCGCCGATCCCGGGCGCCTGCTGGCGGAAGTGATGGGTCGCAGCGACGGCTACTGCGGCGGCAAGAGCGGCTCGCTGCACATTTCGGTCAGAGAACTCGGCGTCATCCTCACTTCGACCATCGTCGGCGCCGAACTGTCACTCGCGCCAGGCGTCGCGCTGTCGCAGACCATGCTCGGCAGACCCGGCATCGTCGTCTGCTTCTTCGGCGACGGCGCCGCCTGCGAGGGCAGTTTCCACGAATCGCTCAACCTGGCCGCGCTGTGGAACCTGCCCATCCTCTATGTCTGCGAGAACAACCAGTGGCAGGCCTTCGTGCATCGCCGCGAAGCCACCAGCCGCGAGCACATTTCGGACTGGGCGGCGTCCTACGGCATCCCCGCCGGAACGGTGGACGGCAATGACGTCAGCGCCGTCCTCGCCGCCGCCCGCGATGCCGCCGCCCGGGTGCACGAGAGCGGCCGGCCTTTTCTGCTGGAAACCTGGACCTACCGGACGCGTGGCCACTTCGAGCCCGACGACCAGTCCTACGTCGACCCCGCCGAACGCGAAGCTTGGCTCGCCCGCGACCCAATTGCCATGCACCGCGACTGCCTCGTCGCCGATGGCCGCCTGACCACCGCCGAGGCAGACGCCCTGGACGACGAGGTGGCGAGCCGCATCGCCGTCGCCCAGGGCTTCGCCGAGACATCTCCCTTCCCCGACGCCAGCGAACTGACGCGCGACGTCTACGCCTGAGGAAACACCATGACCACACTGACCCTTCACGATGCCGTCGGCGCCGCGCTCACCGAGGAAATGCGCCGCGACCCTCGCGTTCTCGTCTTCGGCGAGGGCGTCGCCACCAAGCGCCACGACCTGGTCCAGGAATTCGGCGCCCGGCGCGTGCGCAACACGCCGCTCGCCGAGGGCATCATCGCCGGCACGGCAGTCGGCGCCGCCGGCACCGGCCTGCGCCCGGTCATCGACCTGCTGTTCGCGCCCTTCCTTTGCTATGCCATGGACGAACTGGTGAATAGCGCGGGCAAGCTGCGCTACGTTTCCGGCGGCCAGTTCTCCTTCCCGCTCGTCACCCTGGCGATGACTGGCGCCGGCTGGGGCGTAGGCGCCCAGCACAACCACAACATCGAGGCCTGGTTCGTCCATAGCCCCGGCCTCAAGGTGGTGATGCCGAGCAATCCGGAGGATGCCAAGGGCTTGCTCAAGGCGGCGATCCGCGACGACAACCCGGTCCTGTTCTTCCTCGATATCGGGCTTCTCTACCAGCCGGGCGAAGTGGCGACTGGGGAACACGTCACCCCCCTTGGCAAGGCCGCCGTACTGCGCGAGGGCGGCGACGTGACGCTGGCCTCCTACGGCAAGACCGTCCATCACTGTCTGCAGGCGGCGGACGCCCTGGCCGGCAAGGGCATCGCCGCCGAGGTCATCGACCTGCGCAGCCTGAAGCCGATCGACGATACCGCCATCCTCGCCTCGGTCACACGCACCGGCCGCCTGGTCGTCGCACACGAGGCCAATCGCCTGTGCGGCGTCGGCGCCGAAATCGCCGCGCTGGTGGCGGAAGAAGCGTTCGCCCGGCTCAAGGCGCCAATCGTTCGCCTCGGCGGGCCGGATGCGCCGGTGGCCTCAAGCTACCCGCTCGAACAGGCTTTCGTGCCGCAGGCCGACTCTATCGCCGCTGCCGCCGAACGACTCTGCACTTTCCAACATGCCTGAATTTCAACCACAAGAAGGAGATCGCGTCATGCACCCCAACTCCAAACAGAAGCCCGTCCTCGTTACCGCCGCCATTGTCGGTGCATTCCTGTCCTCGGGCGCCGCGCTGGCCGAAGGCAACAACGCCGCGCTGATCAAGCGCGGCGCCCTGCTCGTCGGCATCGGCGGTTGCGCCGATTGCCACACGCCGTTCAGGATGGGCGCCAACGGCCCGGAAAAGGACATGAGCCGAGGCCTCTCCGGCCACCCGGAGCAACTGAAACTGGGCGCGCCACCCAAGCTGGACAATGACTGGAACTGGGCCGGCAGCACGACGATGACGGCCTTCGTCGGCCCCTGGGGAACGACCTACGCGGCCAACCTTACCCCGGATCGCGAGACCGGCATCGGCGCCTGGAAGGAAAAGGATTTCGTGCAGGCGATGCGCACCGGCAAGCATGTCGGCGTCGCCCGCCCGATCATGCCGCCGATGCCCTGGCAGGCCGTCGGCCAGTTGCCGGACAGCGACCTGCGGGCGATCTACGCTTACCTGAAGGCGCAGCCGGCGGTGAAGAACAAGGTGCCTGAATATGCCCCGCCGCCCAATGCCGCGGCTGGGGCAGCGGGTGGTCGGAACCCCGGGTAGGCGACTACCTGGGGCGAAGCAGGAAGAGTTCGGGATCGACCGCCGTGTTGTTGAGGATGACGGCCCAGTGCAGATGCGGGCCGGTCACCCGCCCGGTGGCGCCGACGGCGCCGAGGATCTCGCCCTTCTTGACCGGTTGTCCGGAACGGACGTCGATGCGCGACAGGTGCATGTAGGCGGTGATCAGCCCCTGCCCGTGGTCGACGAACACGGTGTTGCCATTGAAGAAATAATCGCCGGTATTGGCCACCACCCCGGCGGCCGGCGCCTTGACCGGCGCCCCGGTACCGACCGCGACATCGAGCCCGGCATGCGGATTGCGCGGCTGGCCGTTGAAGATGCGGCGCAGGCCGAAGCGTGACGACAGCGGGCCATTCGCCGGCAGCGCGAAGTCGGTATCCGGGATGCCGTCGCTGAAACGGCGCTTGACGGCGTCGGTGACCTCCCGCTCGCTGGCGATACGGGCCAGGTCGTCCGGATCGGGATCGACCTTGCGCCTGTCCTTGATCGTCAGGCGCTGCTCGGGGTAAGTCTTGCTGCGCACCGCGACGCTCCTGATTGTCGCGGTTGACCCCGAAAAAGAACCGATTTCCGTTTCTCCCGGTACGGTGTCGAGCGGGATGCCGAACAGCGCAAACCAGCGCCCCTTGTCGGCGACGACGGCCAGTGCCTGTTCACCCCAGCGTGCGGTCGGCGCTGACTGGCTGACCGGACCAAGGTCGATGACGGCAACGCCGCCGGGAACCGGGGAGTTATCGGGCAGGGCGAAGGCAGGCGCGGCAAGGGCCAGTGCCAGCAGCGGCCAGGGCAATTTCATGGCATCTCCCGCCCCGCCCACCACAGGCGCAGGCGCAGGCCGATTTCACTGGTGTAACCGACCGCGACGAAGCGAACGTCGCCGGCCGGATTGATGACGACGAACGACGGCACCCCCGCAAGTCCGTATCGCCGCAGGACTTCCGCAGCGGGATCGGGCAGCGTCGGCCAGCGATAGCCCTTCTCCTCGATGATCCTGGCCACCTGCGCCGCCGTCCCCGATTGGATGGCAACGCTGGTTACCGGCCAGTCGGCGCTGACATTGCCGACACTGCCGGCGGTGGTCCTGCAAATCGGGCACCATTCGGCCCAGAAGTAGAGCAGCACGGGCCGGCCGGCGTGCGTGGCGCGCCAGGTTGCGAGGTCGAAAGGCTGGCCGTCGACCAGATGGCCGGCAAAATGCGGCGCCGGGCCGCCAGGCGCATCGCGCGTCTGCCAAAGCTGGACGCCGATCACAATGGCGATGAAAAACAACGCCTCGGCTGCCCGACGGCGCCAGCGCCGGGACGGCTTTTCGGCGTTTGCAGGCGCTGCGTTATCGCTCAAGAAGGCCTACAGCCGTGCGGCCTGGAAGGTGTTGCACTGGTTCATGTCGCCGGTTTCGAAACCACGCTTGAACCAGCGGACGCGCTGATCGGAGCTGCCGTGGGTAAAGCTCTCCGGAACGATGCGCCCCTGCGCCTGCTGCTGCAGACGGTCGTCGCCGATGGCCGAGGCGGCGTTCAGCGCTGCTTCGAGGTCGCCGGGCTCGAGAACGCCCTTCATGGTGTCAGTGCGCTTACCCCAGACACCGGCAAGGCAATCGGCCTGCAGTTCCATGCGCACGGACAGCGCGTTCGCCTCGGCCCTGCTCGCCCGCTGCTGGGCCTTATGCACCTGGTCGGCGATGCCGAGCTGGTTCTGCACGTGGTGGCCGACTTCGTGGGCGATCACGTAGGCCTGGGCGAATTCACCGGGTGCCTTGAAGCGGTCCTTGAGGTCACGGTAGAAGGACAGGTCGATGTAGACTTTCTGGTCGCCAGGACAATAGAAGGGGCCCATGGCCGCCTGCCCGGTGCCGCAGGCGGTCGGCGTCATGCCGGAAAACAACACCAGCTTCGGCTCGACGTAGCGCTTGCCATTGGCACGGAAGACGTCCGTCCAGGTATCTTCGGTAGACGCCAGAACCTTGGAAACAAATTTCGCCATCTGGTCATCGGCAGGCGGCTTGTGCGCGGGCGGCGCGCTGTGCTCGACGGCGGGCATACCACCGCCGCCGCTCAGCATGCTGAGCACGGTCATCGGGTTGATGCCGAGGAAATAGCTGGCGACCAGCGCGATGGCAATCGTGCCGAGACCGAGGCGGCCGCCGCCCAGACGCAGGCCGCCTCCGCCGCCCATGCCGCCGCCATCGCCGCGGCGGTCTTCGAGGTTGTCGCTTTCACGTTGGTCGTCGAGGCGCATGGCGGTTCCTTAGCGGTGGAGATTGATGGCTGCGCGCGTTTCTTCGGCCACCTTGCGCGCCGCGGCGGAAAAGTCTTCGTCCTTGCCGGCGTACAGAATGGCACGGGACGAGTTGATCATCAAGCCTGTCGCATTCGCCGTGCGGCCCGCCTCGACGGTGGCTGCGATGTCGCCACCCTGGGCGCCGATGCCGGGGACGAGCAGAGGCATGTCGCCGACGATCGCCCGGACGCGGGCAATATCGGCCGGGAAGGTGGCGCCGACGACGAGGCCGATCTGGCCGCTCGTGTTCCACTCGTTGGCGGCCAGACGGGCAACACGCTCGTAAAGCTTTTCGCCACCGACATCGAGAAACTGCAGGTCGGAACCGCCTGGATTCGACGTGCGGCATAACAGGATGACGCCCTTGTCCGGCCAGGCCAGCCAGGGATCGAGCGAATCGCGGCCCATAGGGGGTTGACCGTGACAGCATCGGCCTGGAAACGCGCGAAGGCTTCGACGGCGTACTGCTCAGCGGTCGAGCCGATGTCGCCGCGCTTGGCGTCGAGAATGACCGGGATGCCGGGATGCCTGGCATGGATGTGGGCGATCAGCGCCTCAAGCTGGTCTTCGGCGCGGCGGGCGGCGAAGTAGGCAATCTGAGGCTTGAAGGCGCAGACGAGGTCGGCGGTCGCATCGGCGATGGCGGCGCAGAATGCGAAGATCGCGTCGTCGCGGCCCTTGAGATGCGCGGGAAACTTCGCCGGATCGGGATCGAGGCCGACGCAGAGCAGCGAATTGTTGGTCTGCCAGGCGGCGGCAAGCATTTGGATGAAGGTCATGCGGCGTCCTTTTTCGCTTCAAGGGCAGAAATCGGGAGAATTTCTCGGGCAGCAGACAGGTCTGCAGGCTGCGCTGGGTAAACAGGAAGCGGCCGTCGCAGACGAAGCCGAGTTCCTGCCAGTCGACTTCCTTGTTCAGCATCAGCGTGCACTCGATCAGATCGCGGCGCGACATGCCCCGGTTTTTCAGAACAGCGCCAGCACCGCACCGTCGAAGGCATTGCAGTCGTGCAGGAAGAAGGGCTCCTGCCGGCGCGTCCGGCCATTGACGTAGATACGCGGGTGCAGGTTGATCGGAAAGGCGCGTCCCCACTGCCACCAGTTGCTTTCTTCGAAGGTCTTGATGCGCCGCGCAAGCAACGCTTCCTTGTGCTTTTCCAGATGCGGGTGCTTGATGCCGTAGAGCATGCGCCGGGTTTCGCCGGTATCCACGGTCTTCGAGCAGACGAACTCCATGTTGCCCTTGGGGTGCGTGAAAATGCTGTCCGCCCCCGACACCGCGCCAACCTTGACCATGAAGACATCGGCAAGGCGCACGCTGTAGTTGTCGCGCAGGAACATCAGCTGCCCGTCGACTTCGGTGAAACGCCGGCCGTCGGCCATGCGCCGGTCCGTGCGGCCTTTCTCGAAGCGGAAGATGGCGCAGTTCGGCGTATGCTCGTCAAAGACGCGGGCGTCGCCGGTTTCGTAGAAATGCGTGATGCTGCCCTGCGCGTAGAGCCAGGCATTCAGCTTCCGCGACGCGGTCAGCTTGATGAACTCGCGCGGCACGATGAAGACCAGTTCGCCACCCGGCTTCAGGTGGCGGATGCACTTCTCGATGAAGAACAGGAACAGGTTGCTGCGCGCATCGAAGAGGTCGGATTTCAGGCGTTTTTTCGTGTCGACCGCGACATCCTGATAACGGACGTAAGGCGGGTTGCCGACGATCGTGTCGAACTGCTCGCCGACCGGGTAGTCGAAAAAGTCGCCGACTTCGGCGCCCGCCGGAGCGACGCGCGGGTCGATCTCGATACCGACGCAATCCGGATGCCGCTCCTTGAGCAACTGAAAGAACACCCCGTCACCGGCCGACGGCTCGAGCGCCCGCCCGCGGTTGCTGCACAGGGCGAGCATGAAAGCCACCACCTTCGGTGGCGTGAACACCTGGCCGAGTTGTTCGACGTTGCGCGGCGGCACCATCTTCAAAAGCCGCTGCCCGGCTGGGCGAGATAACCCGCCTCAGCGGGCGTCGACGGCCGGCCGAGCGCCGCATTGCGATGCGGGAAGCGGCCGAAACGCGCGATGACTTCATGGTGACGGCGGGCGTAATCAAGAAAGCCGTCGCACCCTGGATGTTCGGCGGCCAGCGCGGCAAACAGCGTCAGTGAACGCTCCTGATCGGCCAGCGCTTCGCTGTGTTCGAAAGGCAGATAGACGAAGACCTTTTCGACGGCCAGGAGCGGCCCGTGCCAGCCTTTGCCAACGGCCGTCACGGCCAGTTGCAGCGCCTGCGCATCGCCGGCGAACGCCCGGGCTTCGCCGCGAAAGAGGTTGCGCGGGAACTGGTCGAGGACGATCAGCAACGCGCGGAGGCCTTGCGCTTCGTCCGCCCACGCAGCCAGTTGGCCGGCCAGCGCGGCCTCGACGATGGGCAGGAAACGCGAGCGGATTTGCGCATCGAAACCCTCGTCCTTGCGGAACCACTCGCCGCGGGGCTGGCCGTAACCGGCCTCGCCGCGGCGGCCGAACCAGAAGGCCAGGATTTCGGCCGCTGTCGCCGCGTTCATCAGCCCGCCGCGCCCCACGAATCCCTTAGCGTCACCGCCCGGTTGAACACCAGCTTGCCGTTGCCGGAATCGAGATGATCGGCGACGAAATAGCCGTGGCGCTCGAACTGGAAGCGTTGTTCGGGGCGGGCATCGCGCAGGCTCGGTTCAAGCAGGGCGGCAACGACCTGCTTCGACTCGGGATTGAGGTCGTCGAGGAAACTGCGCTCCAGGTCCGGAGCGTCGCCTTCGCGCCGGGCACCGGGCGCGGGAATCTTGAACAGGCGGTCGTAGAGGCGGATTTCCGCGGCGCAGGCGTGGGCGGCGGAAACCCAGTGCAGGTTGCCCTTGACCTTGACGCTGTCGGCACCCGGCGTGCCGGATCTGGTTTCGGGCAGATAATTGCAGTGGACCGCAACGACCTTGCCGCTCTCGTCCTTGTCGCAACCGGTGCATTCGACGACATAGCCGTAGCGCAATCGCGCCATGTTGCCCGGGAACAGCCGGCGGTAACCCTTGCTCGGCACTTCCATGAAGTCCTCGCCCTCGATCCACAGTTCGCGGCTGAAGGGCATGGCGCGCTGCCCGAGTTCCGGATGCAGCGGGTGGTTGGGCGCCAAGCTCCTCGACCCGGTCTTCCGGAAAGTTGTCGATGATCAGCTTGAGCGGGTCGAGGACGGCAATGCGGCGCTGGTCGGATTCGTTCATCACCTCGCGCATGGCGTCTTCGAAGAGCACGTAGTCGATCAGCGAATCGTTTTTGGAGACGCCGATGCGCTCGGCGAAGAGCCTGAAACCTTCCGGCGAATAGCCGCGCCGGCGGGCGCCGACCAGGGTCGGCATGCGCGGGTCGTCCCAGCCTTCGACGTGCTTTTCCTCGACCAGTTGAATGAGTTTCCGCTTGGACAGCACGACGTAGCTCAGGTTGAGGCGCGAGAATTCTATCTGCTGCGGCAGCGGGCGTTGCAGCAGCCCGCCCTCGGCCAGGCGTTCGAGCAGCCAGTCATAGAACGGCCGCTGATCCTCGAATTCCAGCGTGCAGATCGAGTGCGTGATGTTCTCCAGCGCATCCTCGATCGGATGCGCATAGGTATACATCGGGTACACGCACCACCTGTCGCCAGTGTTGTGATGCGAGGCGTGGCGGATGCGGTAGATCGCCGGGTCGCGCATGTTGATGTTGGGCGAGGCCATGTCGATCTTCGCCCGCAGGATGTGGGCGCCGTCGGCGAATTCCCCGGTCTGCATGCGCTTGAAGAGATCCATGTTCTCGGCGGCGCTGCGGCTGCGGAAAGGTGAATCCTTGCCGGGCTGGGTCAGCGTGCCGCGACTGGCGCGCATTTCGTCGGCGGACTGGCTGTCGACGTAGGCGTGGCCGGCCAAGATCAGGTATTCGGCGAAGGCCACCATCCAGTCGAAGTAATTGGAGGCGTAGTAAAGGTTGTCTTCGTCCCCCTGCTCCCACGAGCAGCCGAGCCACTTCACCGAGTCGATGATCGAATCGACGTACTCCTGTTCTTCCTTCTCCGGGTTGGTATCGTCGAAGCGCAGGTGGCAGCGGCCGCCGTATTGCTGGGCGAGGCCGAAGTTGAGCAGGATCGACTTGGCGTGGCCGAAGTGCAGGTAGCCGTTCGGCTCGGGCGGGAAGCGGGTACGGATCCTGGCCGGGTCGAGCGGGCCGGCGGCATGGTCGGCGGCGCTACCCGGGTGACCGGCCCAATGCCGCTGCGCGTGCTTTTCGGCGGCGAGGTCGGCCTCGACGATGTTGGAAATGAAATTGGCGGCAGTGGCGATTTCGGGTCTGTTGGGGCTGCTCACGGTAAAACCTCGGTTTTCGATCGCGCCATTTTAACCGGCAGAAACGATCAAACCGCTACAATTCCCCCTCATGTCCGCCCTGCACAACCTCACCGCCATGAATTTTCTCGCCGTCGGCGTCGGCGCGGCCTTCGGCGCCTGGGCGCGCTGGCTGCTCGGCCTGGCGCTCAACCCGCTGTTCATCGCGGTGCCACTCGGCACGCTGGCCGCCAACGTCGTCGGCGGCTATCTGGTCGGGGTGGCGGTCGGGCTGTTTCACATCAACACGCAT
Source organism: Candidatus Dechloromonas phosphorivorans (assembly GCA_016714975.1). Lineage (GTDB taxonomy): Bacteria > Pseudomonadota > Gammaproteobacteria > Burkholderiales > Rhodocyclaceae > Azonexus > Azonexus phosphoriphilus. Next base: position 110,616 of record JADKBR010000007.1, read on the forward strand.
TTCCCGCTGGCCTGGAAACTGTTTGCCATCACCGGCTTTCTCGGGGGACTGACAACCTTCTCGACCTTCTCGGCCGAGGTCGTCGAGCGCCTGCTCGCCGGTCAGCCGGCCTGGGCGATCGGTCTGGCGTCGGTGCATCTGGCGGGTTCGCTGACGGCGACTTGGCTCGGCCTGCTCACTTTCGGCGCTACGCGGATCTGGAGCTGACCGGCCGCCGACGCCCGCCGCCTGAAGCCGTGCGCCACGGAGCCGAACCGAACCGTTCCACCAGAAAATCGACCATCGCCCGAGTCTTGGGCGACAGATTGCGGCCGCTCGGATAAGTCGCATAGAGCGGCACCGGCTCGACGTGATGCCAGTCGCTCAGGATGGGAACCAGTTCGCCGCGCCCGATGGCGTCGCCGACAATTACGTCGGTCAGGCGGGTAATGCCGACCCCGGCCACCGCCAGTTGCAATACGGTCTCGGCATTGTTGGCGACGACATTGCCGTCGATATGGACGACGCGGATGCCATCGTCGGTGTCGAACGGCCAGCGCCGCAGGACCGGCAGGCTGGTGATCCACAGGCAGTTGTGCTGGTGCAGTTCGTCCGGCGTGCGCGGCGTGCCGTGTTGTGCCAGGTAGGATGGTGCGGCACAAATCACGCGTTCCAGGCTGCAGATGCGCCGCGCCACCAGCGACGACTCGTCGAGCGCCCCGATGCGGATCGCCAGATCGACACCTTCTTCCACCGCCGCCAGCGGGTCGTCGCTGATCGTGATATCGAGCCCCACCTGCGGGTAACGTTCGAGAAACAGCGGGATCGCCGGTGCCAACTGGTGCATGCCGAACGCCGAGCCGCAATGCAAGCGCAGGAGCCCCTGCGGGCGCACGCCAGCCTCGAGCACCTCTGCCTCGGCATCATCCATTTCCGCCAGGATGCGCCGCGACCGCATGTAGAAAGCCTCGCCCTCGGGGGTGAGGTGCAGGCGCCGCGTTGTTCTCTGCAGCAGGCGCGCACCGAGCCGATCCTCGAGACGGGTCACCAGCTTGAGAGTGCAGAGGGCGTCAGACCCATCTCGCGCGCAGCCGCCGAGAACCCGCCGGTATCGACGGAGCGGACAAAGGCGGTCATTTCTGCGGAACGGTCCATACTGCCAATTATGGAACAAAATTCACAAATGTTTTTCCAAACCGCTGGATTGTTATGTTAACTGAAGGCTATTACAGTTCGTCTGTGCCATGTTGCACTGAACTGAATGGAGCTAATGATGTACCCGATCGACATTCCCGCCATCGAACGCCAAGCACGCGAACTACGCGCCGCCGAGATCCAGCGTATGAACGGCCTGTTTGCCGAGCGCACCCACCTGCTCACAAGACTCGCCGCGAACACTGCCGCCGCCGGAGCCCATGCCATCAGCGAAATGCTGCGCCCACTGTTCTCATGGGATCCGCAAGCAAGCTCGGGGCTGCTGCCGGCTGGCTTCGCGCCAGCTGTCCGCCGTCTCAATGACGCTGCGCGGACTCTCTTTTCCTGGAACCCGCAGGATCGTCGCTTTTGAAAGACGAGCTGCCAACAATGCGGGAGGTCTGACACGGATCTTCGACGGGTGATAGACTTCAAGAGCAACGAAGCTCATTCACCTTTCACAGGAGACGACCATGAAGGACCCCCAACAAGATGCCGGCATGCTGGCCGTGCTGATCGAGCGCCTCGAAGGCCAACGCCTGCCAAGAGCCCTGGACCTCAAGGAAAAGGTCGACCAGGGTGGCTGCCTGGACGACTTCGATATCGCCTTCCTGGAGGAAGTATTCGTCGACTCGCAGCAGATCCAACCGTTGATGGAACGGCATCCCGAACACCAGGAAATTGCGGCCAAGATGATGGGGCTCTACCAGGACATCACCGAAAGAGCGCTGGCCAACGAGCAGGCTGGCGGCAAGGCCTGACCAGAGACCGGACCGGCCGGGGTTCTCATCGCCGGCCAGCGCCTGTCGCGGGTGAGACTGCGGGTATGACCGCCTTCAGCAACGTCATCCGGGCCTGGACAGTCCCGCACGGCGGATTGTGATCCACGAAGGGCGGCTACTGCTACCTGCTCACAGCACGTAGAACAGGATTGCGATGAAATGCATCAGGCTGCCGGCAATCACGAACAGGTGCCAGATTCCGTGCCAGTGGCGGAAGCGCTCGTCGAAGGCAAAGAAGATGATCCCCACCGTGTAGAACACTCCACCCGTCGCCAGCCAGACGAAACCCGCGGTACCGAGACTGGCCAGCAAGGGATTGACCGCCACGAGAACGATCCAGCCCATGACCGCGTAGATGAGCAGCGACATCACCCGGGCTTCCGAACGCGGCTTGATTTCCTGCAGCATGCCGACCAGCGCCAGCGTCCACACGACACCGAACAGCGACCAGCCCCACGGCCCGCGCAGGGTAATCAGGCAGAACGGCGTGTAGCTGCCGGCGATCAGCAGATAGATCGACAGGTGGTCGAGCTTGCGCAGGATGGCTTTGGCCCGCCCGCGCACACTGTGATAGATGGTCGAAATGCTGTAGAGGAGCACCAGAGTTGCTCCGTAGACAACGATGCTGAAAACCTTCCATCCATCGCCACTGGCAACCGTCAGTGCCAGCAACCAAAGGGCCCCGCCCAGCGCCAGCAAGGCACCGACAAGATGCGTCCAGGCGTTGAATTTTTCTCCGTAGTACATGGCTTGCCCTGTAATGAGTTTAGGCGCGGCCTCGGCACGACGCGCAACTATGCAGCGTAGCGGCTTGGGGTAAGGAAAGGTAGCCTCGAGCGGGGACGGGAGAACGGCATGCGCGGCGACAGCATCAGAAAATGCGAGCCAGATGCGTAGCCAGCTCGCGTTCATTGACGAACGTCAGGTCGTACATGGCGGTCAGGCCTTTGGCGTGTTCGTCACTGAGGCCGGTGATGCACAGTATGAAGCTCTCGGCAGCGATGCCGAGGCGTTTGCGCAGGCCGAGATATTTGTCGATGTTCTGGCGGTATTCGCCGGTCTTGCATTCGATGCAGATCGGCAATTTGCCGTCGATCAGCATGAAGACGTCGAGCTCGTGGCTGTCGCCGTTCTGCAGCGTAATGCTCAAATTGCGGGCGCAGGAAAAGCGCTTCCCACGTTCTTTGGTGTAGGTCAGGCAACTCATCAGCGCATACCATTCCAGCCATTCGCCATTGAAGAAATCGCGGATGGTCGGGGCGGTTTGCAGGATCAGCCGGACATTGTTTTCCGGCCGGTTGTGAAAGCATTTGGCAACGAAGGAGAAGTCGTAGAGTTGCTGGCAGAATGTTGAAATTGCCTGCGCCTCCGGCGGAGATTTTCTGTCGAGATGGATCGTCGCACTGGCATGCTCCTTCTGCTGCGCCCAGCGGATGCGTTCCACCACCTCCTTCAGGATGGCAAAATTGCTACCGATGAGCACGGCCACTTCGTCGAAGAAGCCGGTGGTGTCCACACCGCGCATATTCGGCTGCACCTGAATCTGCTTCTTGTGGAACCAGTCAAAAATTGGCCCATGCTGGAGTACAGAGGCGAACTGGTCGGTGTTCGCGATGTCGATTTGATCCAGCGGGGGGGCGCCAGCATGGGCTGCAGACTGCCCGGCTGTAACGGACCCCTTGAGGCGGGCAATTTCACGCTGGCCCTCGAAGCATTTGTCGAGCAGCCGGCCGATGAAAAACATCATGCCATAGACCCGGGCCGGGTGGCGGCACCGGGGGCAGGCTATGGTTTCACCAAGTTGGCTGTCGGGGTATTCCTGAAGATGAGCGCACTTGCTGCAGCGGAAAATGGCCATGAGTGATCCTGGGGCGATTGAATGCAGGTATGCCGCGAGTATAGCCAGTTACCTACCCTCTCGTGCCTCGGTTAGCCACTGCTTTCAAGCAAGGTGCGAGTTCCGGCGAAGCCACATGCGGCTCGGTCTGCTGCGGTCGACGGGCGAGAAACCCGAAAAACGCCAAGCCTGATTTTGAACTGATCGTGGCAGGTGAGCGCTGCTGACGCGACGCGCGTCAACTCCCCGAGCTAGAACACGATCACCTGCCGTACCGCCTGGCCCGCCGCCAGACGGTCGAAGCCCTGATTGATCTCGGCAAGGCGCAGGCGGTGCGTGATCAGGCGGTCTACTGGCAACCGCCCGGCCCGGTAGAGTTCGATGAAGCGCGGAATGTCGCGCGCCGGCACGGCCGATCCGAGATAGCTCCCTTTCAGCGTGCGCTCCTCGGCGGTCATCTGGACCACCGGAAGCTGCAGGTGATGCGCCGGATTGGGCAGGCTGCAGGTGACCGTCGTGCCGCCGCGGCGCGTCAGTTTCCACGCCAGATCGAGCGCCGGCACCGAACTCGCCGCCTCGATGGCAATATCCACCCCGCCCGGAATCGCCGCCCGCAACTGCGCGACGACGTCAGGATCGTCCGCCCGAAAGCCGCGCGTGGCGCCGAGCGACAGCGCCAGATCCAGTTTTTCCGGCAGCACGTCGAACGCTACCACCTCGCGGGCGCCGGCGGCCAGCGCGCCGAGCAGTGCCGAGAGGCCGACGCCCCCCAGACCGACCACGGCGACCGTCTGCCCAAGGCGGATTGCCGCCGAATTGATCGCTGCACCGACACCCGTCAGCACCGCGCAACCGAAGACCGCGGCGACTTCGGGCGCCAGGTCCGGCGTCACCTTGACCAGCGAGCCGCGGTTGACCACCGCGTATTCGGCGAAACACGAAACGCCGACCTGATGGTTCAGCACCTGACCGTCCTTCCGCGTCAAAACGCGGTGCCCGCCGACCAGCGTACCGGCCCCGTTGGCCGCCGCGCCTGGTTCGCACAATGCCGGCCGCCCTTCCTGACACGGCAGACAGTGACCGCAGGAGGGCACGAAGACGAGCGCCACCGAATCGCCACGCGACAGGTCGCCGACCCCCGGCCCGCAGCTCTCCACCACCCCGGCCGCCTCATGCCCGAGCACCATCGGCATCGGCCGCGGGCGGTCGCCATTGATGATCGAGAGGTCGGAATGACACAGCCCGGCAGCAGTGATGCGGACCAGAACCTCGCCGGGACCGGGCTCGCCAATTTCGATGGTTTCCACGGTAACCGGCTTCGACTGCGCGTAGGGCGACGGCATCTGCATCCGGTCGAGAACTGCGGCAAGCATCTTCATGGCTGTCTCCTTTGTCCGAGGTCCCGGTTCGGGGCCTATGTCCCATTTCCATTCCGGGGTTTGCCAAACCTAGGCGGAAAGTACCACCAGGCCAGCACGACAAGCAAACCGAATAGCGTGTACGCGTTGGCAAATACCCAGGGCGGCACTTCGTAAAAGAGCACCCGTTGCACCCAGTATTCGACGAATGTCCGCCGGTCGGGCGCCGCCCCCGCCTGCATGCGCAGCCACGACTCGAGGGTGGTCAGCGGGCAGGTGAGGCCGATCCATGACTCGCCAACGACCACCGCGATTGCCGCGAGATGTGCAAGGCGGAACCAGAGCCCATTTACCCAGCGCCAGGAGAGAAGATTCCCGACGATGACAAGCACGAGGCCGGCGACGACAAACACAACGACACCGAAATGCGCGAGCAGCACGGCATCAGCGAGAAGCCGGTACGGCAGCTCTGCCTTCACTGCGCAGGGGCCACAAGCTTCAGCCAGGCACCATGCCGGAGCGTGGCAAGCCAAAGCAGCGCGGCTCGACCAAAGGGCTGCGGGGAACGAAGCATCACGCCGGGACCCCCCCACCGCCTAGCGTTGTGGTTTGCAGCGTTTCCCTTTGTACTCGAAGCGGTTGAGCACATATTGCTTGCCATTCCAGCGTTCCACCGGAAAGCAGAAGCCGGGCCCGCCGACGGAAATATCGGGCCAGCCGTTGACTCCCCGGGTCTTGAGGAATTCCGGTACGCCGCTATTCGCCGCAATCACCCTCCAGCCGCCGGCCGGCTGCTTGCTCAGCACCTGATATCCCACCCCCGCCTGGCCGTGGCAAAAGCTGCCCGCTTCCGTGACCACTACCTCGGGAAGCCCGTCGCCATCGAGATCGCCAACCCTCTCGATGGTTGCGCCGGACGCGTTGGGATCATCCACACAGATCACCCATGCCCCCTTGCGCTGCACGGCGCCCGCCGCCTTGAATACGGCCCGCTTGTCGGCTTCACTCAAGCCGGCGGACACCGAATCAACCGCCAGCACACCGCCGGGTATCAGACCTGTCAGGCCGGCCAGCGCCACAAATGCCACCTTGCAGTTCATCGTCATTTGTTTCTCCTGGTTTTCAGTCCGAGGTCGGACGTTTGCGTCTGGCATCCGGACGCCGCAGGCGGACCGCCCACGGCAGCCAAGGAACCCTCTCTACTCAGCTTGGAACGCGCCGTGCGCCAGCCGTTCCAGGATGATCTCACCGACACGCCTGCTCGACGGCAGAAGCGTATGAACGCAATCGACCAGAACCCGATCGTTGATCCACTCGGCACTGGCCTCCACAACCGAAACCACGCCATCGTTCGCTTCCCCGGCGAACAAATCGGTCGGCCAGGGCAGCCCGCGCGAACCGACGATGGCGGTGGTCGGCACTGCCATCGGGCCAATCCCCTCCATTCTGCCCGTCGACCCGAGCAACTGGCCGCAATCGCCGGCGAGCATGCGGTAGACCGGATTGGCGCCAAGCTTTTGCGCCAGTCGGGACGGACGCAGCGGAGAAGCCAGCAGAAAGATGTGTTGCGGCGGCCTGATTCCTGGCGGCAAGGAGTCCAGGGCAGCCCGAAGCAGTACCCCGCCGAGAGAATGGCCGATCACCACGTAGCTTCCCTCAACAGCGACCGCGGAGATGCGGCTGACCAGCCGCTCCTCGATTCCCGCAAATGTCTCGAGTGCAACCGAGTACCCGAAGGTGCCGGTCTGCATGCCGCCGCGCCGCAATTGCCACAGCAACGGCAACCCGGATAGCGGCGTGCGCCCCATTCCATGAACGAACAATGCGCGCATGACCTGTTCTTGGCGCATGGATCAATCGTGACGCGAAGACGAACTGCAGACAGCGCAGATGGCACAGCCCAGCGAAGTCGACAACGTCATGATTGGGGTGCGGACAGGAGCCGAAGCCCCTGCGGCGTGTTGATGTGCGCGATCAGCAGTGGCGTCGAACCGGCGGGCAGCGGTGAGACAGTCACGGGCCCTGCGACCTGCAACGAGAACAACAAGCGGGACACCCGCTCCGGGTCGGGATGAAGAAGCTCGAGTCTGGCGAGGCACAAGCCTCGATCCTCAAGCTTGCTGGCGGGATGCGGTTCCGTTTGCCATTCGATGAGGGCCGGTCCAGCCCCCTCAAGCGGAAGCGACCCGTCGCAGGGAATGGTAATCAGCCAGTCGAGCGCCCCGCGATTCATGCCCTCGATTTCTCCCAGAGCCTCGGTCGCGGCCGAAAGGGCTTCCTGAATATCCGTGGTACGCGCAACCCATCCGGATAACGAAGGGGTGAACTCGGACCAAGCGCATCGAGCCCAAACCAGCGTGGTCTGCTGGGCGCGGGAACCGCCGCATTGAACGAAATGACTTCGAGATACAGGGCATCGCCGAGCCGCAGAAGCCGGTTGTGCGTACCCATTCGCAGGTGTTCTCCGCCCGTTTGCGGTGCAACGCCCAGGACATCTTTCACGAACGCCGCACCGATCTCAAGGGAGGGCGCCGTCACTACCAAGTGGTCAATGAAACAGCGCGACACGCGATGTCCTCGAATTCTGGCGGCTTCATGGCGCGCTCGGACAGAACAGCGGGTGACTCCCCAAGGCTTCTGCCATACGACATGCCTTGAGTGCCGGTCCGGGCGAGCGCACTGCGCAGTGTGGTAGACCAGTCCGTCATCGCCTCCCGGCTGCCTGACGTTGGGCAAGAGCCGCGAGAAGCAACCGTAGCGGAACGAATCGGCTCGATGGAACAGTCGTCAGCCGGCATCTGCGCCCGCTGCGCCCAACAGCTGTCCGAGCCGGTGCAATGTAACTATGTGAATGTACGCTTGCGTCGTGCTCTTCAGCCGGCGCTCGTAGTACCGCGCAAAGCAGGGAACCACAAGACCCAATGCCAGCACAGCCGCCAATATTTTTCCGTCATACAAAAATACGGATGCGCACAACGTCGCGACAACCAGCAGGCTTCGGAAGAACTTTGAGTCTGCTTCCAGCCGATGGACGTCTTCCGCTGCTGCAGGGCATTTGGCGATCAGGACGGATCTAGCCCACTGAAAGGTATTCAACGCATTGCGCTCCATGTCATCGATCATGGAATTTCGAATCCGGGTCGCGCACTGATAGGCACTTTCGTTACCGTAGGGGCTGAGCCGTTCGCGCAGCACGTTGTAGATCTGGTCGATATAGGAACCAAGAAGGAACATCAAATGGCCGAGGAAGTAGGCGAAAATCAGGAAGATGGCCCATTCCCCCGCTTCGCTCTTGGGAGTGGCGACAAGAGAACCAAGAATGAGATGACCGAAACTCGGCGCAAGGACCGCGGTCGCTATCGCGCCAGGCAGCAGTATCGCGAAAAAGTCGAGAACCCCGATGTAGAACTCACTCGGCTTGGACATGGCGCCTCCTATGCGTTACGCGCACTTGAGCTTTAAGGACGGATCCTTTGCGATGGCAGCGATACGACAAAGATCCTCCAGTCTACAATGTGCCGGGAGATCGGTCAGTCTGAAAATGTCAGGGAGTTTATTGACCTTGCTTCCGTCTATTTCCTGAATTGAAAGATCAACCAGTTCTCCATAGGCTTGGTCCGCTTGTCTGGCCACCTGCACGATGCAAGAGCTTTGCGCAGTGACGGACAAAAGCCCAATGAGCGCGCCAAGCTTCTTGGCACCTTCGTCAACCGCAGGACTTGCGAAAAGTGCCCGCACCTTTACAAGCGAAGACCCTGGAGGGTGCTCAAGAGAGAGGGCGTAGAACTTTAGATACTCAACTTCCGCCTCCTTGCAGGATTTCCCCGTCAAGCCAAACACCAGAGGGTTGAGCAGCTTCTTGCCTGGATTTTCACTGCACTGCTGTTCCTCCAGAACAGATGAGATCATGGCCAGCTGAGTTGTCAATGCGATCTCTCTGGGTATCGCGGATTCCAGCGCAGCCACGGCTTCCGATTGCTTGTCTCGAAGCTGAAATTCCTTTGTTACAAAATTTGATCCGTAGGCAATCAAGATGCTTCCTACCACCGTTATAACGATAGGGTGTTTGAGAAACTCACTTATGGCGCCAGCCTTTTTTTCAGGGCCATTCAGTCGCGCAAGTAGCTCAGAAACCTGCGTTAGAACCTCATCCGTAGTAGCCATTTTTCTCCTCTCTGTGTATCACAACCTTGCGTTTAAGGTGAGGGGCGCTCCGCGAGCGGGCGAAGCCCCGCTTGCGGAGCGCCCCTTTCGACCGCCATGTTAGGCATGCACACGATTTGAAACCTCAATCAGATTCATGTCTGGGTCACGGAAATACACAGAAAGAATAGGGCCTGTTGCTCCTGTGCGTTGAACAGGCCCTTCAAGTATTGCCACCTCGCATGCGACTAGATGGCACACCACACTGGTTAATGGAACAGGGGTCAGAAAGCACAAATCAGCCGAACCGGGCGTTGGCAGTTGTGCTTTGGGCTCAAATTCTCTTCCATATTGATGCAGGTTGATCTTCTGATCGCCGAATGAGAGAGCTTTTCGCCCGCTGCCGAAAGTAATGGTTTCCATGCCCAAGACTTTTGAATAGAAAGACACAGTGGTGTCAATGTCTCTGACGGTCAGAACCAAGTGGTCAAGGCTGTCGATTTTCATCCGGTTACCTGTATGCCTAACGTTCGCGGCAACCCAACCGCAGCGGTGTGACGGCGCTGGGCGACAATGAAATGAGGCCCGGCGGCGGCATGCCGTTGCGGGTCCAGTTGACCGCAGAGTCAAGCATCGCTGCAACTAGCCCGGAATCTCGGGCTCGACGAGTGTCGCCAACTGTGCAAGGGACTCTTGCCAACCGAGGTAGCACATCTCGAGTGGAATGGCGTCTGGAATGCCGCTCTGGGTGACGCTCAACTCGGTTCCACAGAGCACCGATTTCAGGGACACGGTTACTTCGAGCGCTCCCGGCAAGTTCGGATCCTCGAATGTGTCCGTGTATCGAATCAACTCGCTCGGGATTAGTTCGAGGTACTCACCGCCGAAAGAGTGACCGTTGCCACTCGAAAAATTGTGGAACGACATCCGGAACGTGCCTCCAACGCGAGCGTCCATGTGATGCACGGTGCAAGTGAATCCGTACGGTGGAATCCACTTGGCCATAGCGCCTGCTTCAATGAAGGCGCGATAGACCTTCTCTGGCTTGCTGCGAAGAATTCTATGGAGTCGGACTGTGCGGTCGGACATGGGTTGTCTCCTGCGTGAGGTGATGAGGAACTGACGAGAACTCGAACGGCGGCCGTGCGATGCCGAACGTGAACGCTCAGCCGACGGCAAAAAGCGCAGCTTTTTGACGGTCGGCTGGCGGGTTGTTAGCCACCTTTTAGCATCCATGCCCGAGGGTTGTGCTCGAAGCCAAGCCTTGGGTAATAGTCATTTGCTTTTGGGGCGGCCAAGAGAACGATCATGCACTCACACCCCAGACGACGTTTCGTTTCCTGAATGAGTTGCTCACCGATGCCTTGTCTTTGATATTCGGAGTCGACCGCGAGGTCTGCAAGATAGGCAACGTATGTGAAATCGGTCATTGAGCGCGAAATGCCTACCAAACGATCGTCATGCCAAGCCGAAATGGTTAGGTTGGCGTTTTTCAACATGCCCGCGAATATATCGGGGCGATCAATTGGTCGTCTTTCGCCGAGAGTTGATCTTTTGTAGAGATCAATCGCGGCCTCGACAGTGATTTCAGCATCGTCTCTATATTCAATTTTCATCGTGTGTTCATTCGAGCTGGATGTAGCGGTCGGCTAGAGCGCAGGGTTGGACCACGTTAGTTGAGAATCGGCGCCCCGGAAAGCTCGGACTCAACGACCGGTGTGGCAAGGCCGGCGGATCGCGTAACCGCTTTAATCATGTCGATCTCGTCCTTTGGCGCAAACGGACGACAGATGATGCTGTCAAGCAACGAAGACAGTTGCATCGAAATGGCACGGCCGAGATCGGGATTCGATTTCTGGAGATCTTCAGTGCCTTGTTCATTGGCAGGGGCATCGATGACGACGGCACGCACCTCTTGTTCGTCCTTAAAATAGTGACGTTTCACAAAATACCGAATCTGAGTACCCTCGGGCACAGGTTCCTTTGCGAAATCCCTGTACATAACCGGTGCAAGGAAAGCGTTACTCGGAAGCTGCTCAGAGAGCTTGGCATATGTGGTCCGTATCGCCACGCCTTGTCGGGCATATGCAGACCACATCAACGCATTTTCACGCTCCGATTGGTGCCAGCAGGATACGAACGTCCACTGCTTCCGCCATAGATGCAGTCGATTGAAGTGCTCGATCATCTCGGGGGTAACATCGGGACCGTATTTCACGACCTGACGTGTTGTTTCGGAAATGGAGCCCTCGAAAACGTCATCAAATTCGTCCGCGCGTGAGAACCACAATGAGCCGCCATGGACCATTTTAAGAAAACGCGATAGGTCCATATAGCGCCAGATCGACGTCTGGCGACTATGGTCGCCTAAGTATCGTTTCAGGAACTCGTTCGCTGCCATGGTGTATTGGCCCAACGTGGAGCTGACCGGCCGCCGTAGGCCGAAGGCCGGAGGGAACCCAACAGCGCAGCTGTTGGGCGGTCCGTGTTGAGCGTAGGGTTAGCCCGCTTTTCCACGAAGAATGCGGTCTGCTTCACTTTGCACGAGGCCATGCCACCCGGCGAGTTCAGGGTTGACGCCATATGTGGCCCGAACAATTTGCTTGGCTTGTGCCACTGCCGCCTGCCGGTCAGTAGGGCTAGTGTGCGTGGCCTGAGGAGCTTGTGAAGGAGTTGGCGCCAAATTCGGCGTTGAGCGAATTGCGGCAGTGGCTGCCTTGCGAGCGAGTTCCGCTTGGTGTTCAGCTTCGAACTGCTGAACTAGCCGTGCCGTGTTTTCGATTAGAAGTTTTCGCTCCGCGTCAGTAAGGTGGCGCCCCTCCGAGGACGTGTAGTGCGGCAACGATGAAGATACCGGAGCGCCGGCGAACAGTTTCTTGAAACATTCCGAACCGTAAACAGTAATCATGGAGTTCTCACGAACGACATGAATTCGGCGAAAGACCGCATGGTTGCAACCCGAGGCTTGGCAACGGACTCGGTCTTCACGCGGAATTTCTACGACGGCGAGTAATTTAGCAGACGTCATGTGGCAAGAGGGCTAACGGAGCTGTAGAAAAGTTCTGTTCATTGCCGCATCCTCCCGTGAACGCTATGGAATATCAATGAGTCAAAGGGGTCATCCTCACATTTCCAGCCTATCGCCGGCAATACTGGGTTCCCTGCATATGCTATCAGCTTCATGCCCCAACTGCCGACGCCTCGAATCCGCCTTGCCGCGGTCCACGGGTTGAAATGGCGAAAAATGACCGGGGAGCGGGCGAACTATAATGCCGCCCCATGGTCCAGCCCGCTTCCGACAAGCCGCCTTCCCGCCCGACAGCGCCGCGAAACGACACCCTGACCGCCGACGCGCTGCGGCTGCAGACGCTCTCGCGATCAACGGAGGCCTGGCTCCCATGGCACGATGGCCTTCCGTTTTCGCTACTGTTCCGTACGCTTGAGGTCGCGGTAGAAATTCTGGTGCGGGCCTACCATCAAGAGTTTGAGCGTGTTCTCATCGAGGACCCGGTAGGCCAGCAGGCAGAGGAGATTGCCCATCCGGAATTTTTAGACCTGCACACCTGCCAAGTCGCCGACTATGGTTTCACCGGCTTCGGGTTGGCCGGCGATCGTGCGCACGGCATCGTCGAGCGCGGCCTTTTGCTGGCGATGCAGCTTTTTGACCGTGCGCTCGAAGGTGGGGGTGACAAGGATGCGCATTAGCCGAACTGGTACTCACCCGCAGGCTCTTCCTGATCGGCGATCAGGATGTCGCGGATGACGCTGAAAGACAGATCCGGGTTTTCGGCGGCGATCTTGCCGATCTGTGACCAGTATTCGATTTGCTTGGGCACCGAGCGATGCTCAACGGTGCCGTAGCGCTTGGCGCTCTCGACCAAGGCTTCAGGGAGTCTGACGTTGATGGACATGGGAACCTCCATTGAGTGGTTCTATTCTGGCCCAGAACGGACCAAAACGAGACCGGTTTGTGGCCCGTCGGTTGAGCACCATGGGGGCCACGCTCACATTTCCAGCCCATCACCGGCAACATGGGTTTCCGTGCATATGCAATCAGCTTCCACACCACCTTCGCTTCCTCGAATTCACCTTGCCGCGGTCAACGGGTAGAAAAGGCGAAAAATGACCAGGGGGCAGGCGGACTATAATGCTGCCCCATGGTTCAGCACGCCCGCGACAAGCATTTTTCCCGCCCCGCAGATTCCCGCTCCGACACCCTGACCGCCGATGCGCGGCGGCTGCGCGCGTTGTCGCGGGAGCTGCAGCAGGCGGTCGGGCCGAAGCGCGAGAAGGCGCAGGCCGACCTGGCCGCCCTGCTCGCGGCATCGCGGACAGCGGTGGCGGAACGGCGCAGCAAGCTGCCGCAGCCCGAATTCCAGCCCGATCTGCCGGTCAACGAGCGGCGCGGCGACATCGCCGGGCTGATCGCAAAGAACCAGGTGGTCATCGTCTGCGGCGAGACCGGCTCGGGCAAGACGACGCAGTTGCCGAAGATCTGCCTCGACCTCGGCCTCGGCGCGCGCGGGCTGATCGGCCATACGCAGCCGCGCCGCCTCGCCGCCCGCTCGGTGGCGACGCGGCTGGCGCAGGAATTGAAGACGCAGGTCGGCGCCGGCGTTGGCGTGAAAATCCGCTTCCACGACAGGTCGACCGCGGATAGCTGGGTCAAGCTGATGACCGACGGCATCCTTCTCGCCGAGTCGCAGTCCGACCCCTGGCTGAACGCCTACGAGGCGATCATCATCGACGAGGCGCACGAGCGCAGCCTCAACATCGACTTCCTGCTCGGCTACCTGAAGCAGTTGCTGCCCCGGCGCCCTGACCTCAAGCTGATCATCACCTCGGCGACCATCGATTCCGGGCGTTTCTCGCAGCATTTCGACGGCGCGCCGGTGATCGAGGTTTCCGGACGACTGTATCCGGTCGAGGTGCGTTACCGGCCGGTGGTGGATATCAACAAGAAGGACGACGAGCGCGATCTTTACGACGCCATCGTCGATGCGGCCGACGAGCTTTCACGGCTGGGCAGCGGCGACATCCTCGTCTTCCTGCCCGGCGAGCGCGAAATCCGCGAGGCGGCGGAGGCGCTGCGCAAGCACGCGCTGGCGCGGCCGGGGCTGTCTTCGGCGCATGCCCCGGAAATCCTGCCGCTGTTCTCGCGCCTGTCAGCCGGCGAGCAGGACCGCATCTTCAAGCCCTCGCGTAGCCAGCGGCGTATCGTGCTGGCGACCAACGTCGCCGAAACCTCGCTCACCGTGCCGGGCATCCGCTTCGTGATCGATACCGGGCTGGCGCGGGTCAAGCGCTATTCGTACCGCAACAAGGTCGAGCAGTTGCAGATCGAGCCGGTCTCGCAGGCGGCGGCGCAGCAACGGGCGGGGCGCTGCGGGCGGGTGGCGGCCGGTGTCTGCGTGCGCCTGTACGACGAGACCGATTTCAACGCCCGCCCGCCGTTCACCGACCCGGAAATCCTGCGTTCGTCGCTGGCCGGCGTCATCCTGCGCATGAAATCGCTGAAGCTGACCGATGTCGAAAGCTTTCCCTTCATCGAAGCCCCACCCGGCAAGGCAATCAGCGACGGCTATGCGCTGTTGCAGGAACTCGGCGCGCTCGACGACGACAAGCGCCTGACCAAGGTCGGCGACGCCCTCGCCAAACTGCCGCTCGACCCGCGCATCGGCCGCATGCTGGTCGCCGCGCGCGATCTCGGCTGCCTCACGGAAGTCCTGGTCATCGCCGCCGCGCTGTCGGTGCAGGACCCGCGCGAACGCCCGCAGGAGCGCCAGCAGGCCGCCGACGAGAAGCACCGGCTGTTTGCCGACGAGAAATCCGAGTTCCTGGGCTGGGTGAAGCTGTGGGCCTGGTTCCAGAATGCCGTCGACCACAAGAAGACCAACCGGCAACTGATCGATACGGTTCACGGCCACTTCCTGTCGTATCTGCGCCTGCGCGAATGGCGCGAGGTACATGGCCAGCTACACGCCATGGTCAGCGAACTCGGCTGGAAGGAAAATGAAGTCCCCGGCACCTACGACTCCATCCACATGGCGCTGCTCAGCGGGCTCCTCGGCAACATCGGCTGCAAGTCGGACGAATCCGGCCACTACCTCGGCGCGCGCGGCATGCGCTACCTGATCCATCCGTCGTCGCCGCTGCAGAAGAAGGCCGGCAAGTGGATCATGGCCGCCGAAATTACCGAGACGACACGGCTGTTCGGGCGCTGCGTCGCCCGCATCGAGGCTGACTGGATCGAGAAAGTGGGCGCGCACCTGATCAAGCGCAGCTATTTCGACCCGCACTGGGAAAAGAACTCGATGCAGGTGGCCGGCTGGGAGCGCACGACGCTCTACGGCATCGTGATCAATCCCAAGCGGCGCATCCACTACGGCCCGCTGGCCCCGGCCGAGGCGCGCGAGATCTTCATCCGTCAGGGGCTGGTCGGCGAGGAAATCGACGAGAGCTTCGCCAGGCGCTGGCCGTTCTTCCAGCACAACCAGAAGCAGATTCGCGACATCGAGAAGATCGAACACAAGCAGCGCCGGCAGGACGTGCTGGTCGACGACGAGCTGATCTTCGCTTTCTACGACTCGATCATCCCCGAAGGCATCCACAACGGCGCCACCTTCGACCACTGGCGCAGGGAGGCCGAACAGGACAACCCGAAACTGCTGTTTCTGGACAAGGACGACCTGATGCGCCACTCGGCGGCCGGAGTCACCACCGAGGCCTTCCCGCATCACCTCAGGGTCGGCGGCGTGGACTACGCGCTGAGTTATCACTTCGAACCGGGTTCGCCACGCGATGGCGTGACGCTGACCCTGCCGCTGGCGCAGCTCAACCAGATTCCCGTGCTGCGAATGGAGTGGCTGGTGCCGGGCCTTTTGAAGGAAAAACTGGTGCAACTGATCAGGACGCTGCCGCAGAAAATCCGCGCCAAGCTGGTGCCCGTGCCGGAATTCGTCGAGGAATTCCTGTCGACCGTGGCAGGCAACGAGAAGAAGATGAACCAGGGCATCATCCCGCCGCTGATCGATTTCATCCTCGAAGCGCGCGGCCTGAATGCCCGCGGCTGGGCAGTGACGCCCGATGCCTTCCGCCCGGATACGCTGCTGCCGCACTTCTCGATGAACTACAAGCTGATCGACGAACACGGCCGCCAGCTGGACATGAACCGCAGCCTCGTCGCCCTGCGCGGCGAATGGGGCAGGGAGGCCAAAGAGGAATTCGCCGACCTGCACGAAACGCCTTCCGAATACACCCGGCTCACCGACTGGACTTTCGGCGAACTGCCGGAGCTGATGGAAGTGCAGGTGGGGGCGAATTCGGGCAAGCAGACGGTGATCGGCTACCCGGCACTGGTCGACGACGGCGAGACGGCCAGCCTGAGGGTTTTCGATTCGGCCGAAGAGGCCGCCGAAACGCACCGCAAGGGCCTCGCCCGCCTGTTCATGCTGCAGTTCAGGGAACAGGTGAAGTACTTCGACAAGAACGTGCCGGGGCTGACCCAGATGGGCATGCAGTACATGGCGCTGGGAACGACCGACGAACTCAAACACCAGATTGTCGAACTGAGCTTCGCGCGCACCTGCCTGAGCGAACCGCTGCCAACCACGCCGGAGGCTTTCAAGGCCCGTTGCGCCGAGGCCAGGGCCCGCCTCGGATTGATCATGCAGGAGGTCTGCCGGCTGGTCGGTACCGTGCTGACCGAATGGCAGGCGGTGACCAGGAAGCTCCCGGCGTTCAAGGCGCAGGCGGCGACAGTCACCGATATCGAGGACCAGCTGAAGCGGCTGATCGGTAAGAACTTCGTTACCGATACGCCCTTCGAGCGCCTGCAGCATTACCCGCGCTACATCAAGGCAATCGTCGTCCGTCTCGAAAAGCTCAAGGCCAACCCGGCGCGCGATGCGCAATTGATGGCTGAGTACGGGCCACTGTGGGCCAACTACGAGCGCCGCGCCATCCAGTTGGCCAAGCTGGGGGCGGTCGATCCGCAGATCGAACAGTTCCGCTGGCTGCTGGAAGAGTTGCGCGTCGGGCTGTATGCGCAGGAACTGCGGACGCCGGTGCCGGTCTCCACCAGACGGCTGCAGAAACAATGGGAGGGAATCAGGAATGGGTGATGTGATGCTGGCGCTGGGAAGAACCTTCGCCAATCTGAGGAGCGGCAAGATCTGGCTGTATGTGCTGACACCGGCCCTGATCTCGCTGCTGCTCTCGATCGGGCTGGCGATCTGGGCGCTCGGCTGGGTGGTGCAGCAGATGATGGACTATCCGCCGATGACCCTGCTGGTCGGCTGGGGGCTGGTCTGGCTGGCGCATATCCTGGCCTACCTCGGGGGTTGGATGGCGATCTTCGCCATCGCTTACCTGACGGCTTCGCTGCTGGCCGCCATCGCCATCATGCCGCTGATGCTCAAGCACCTTTCAGCAACTGAATACCGCGACGTGGCGGCGATGGGCGAAGACAGTTTCGTCGTTGCTGCGGTCAACAGTGTTCTTGCCGCGATTTTGTTCGTTGTCGCCTGGCTGTTGACCATTCCGCTGTGGCTGATTCCCGGCTTTTCGCTGTTGATTCCACTGTTGCTGATGGGCTGGCTGAATCGCCGGACATTTGCCTACGACGCGCTGTCGCTGCATGCCACCGCCGATGAATGGCGTGCACTGCGCAAAGGACACAAGGCGCCGCTGTTCATGCTCGGCCTGACCATGGCACTGCTCGCGCACTTGCCGGTTATCGGCTTGCTGGTGCCGGCGCTGGCGGCGCTGTCATTCGTCCATTACGGACTCGAAGTCCTGCGTCGCTCAAGGGGCGGCGCATTGGTCACCATTGAAGGGGGGCGCGTATGAGCCGTACTTTTGGCGCCGTCATCATCGGCGACGAACTACTTTCCGGAAAACGCCAGGACAAGCACTTCGCGAAGATCGCCGAGATGCTCGGCGCCCGAGGACTGCGTTTGAGCTGGGTCGAATATCTGGGCGACGATCGCGCGCGGCTGGCGGCGACCTTCCGGCGCACGATGGCCGCCGGCGATGTCGTGTTTTCCTGCGGCGGCATCGGCAACACGCCGGACGACCACACGCGGCAAGCGGTGGCGGCGGCGCTCGGCGTCGGTCTGGAAATCCACCCTGAAGGACTGGAGGAGGCGAAGCTGCGCTTCGCCGACGACATGACGCCGCAACGCCTGCAACTGGTCACCTTCCCGGCGGGTGTCGGGATCATCCCCAATCCCTTCAACCGCATTCCCGGCTTCATGGCCAACGAGCATTACTTCGTTCCGGGCTTTCCGCAGATGGCGCATCCGATGATCGAGTGGGCACTCGAAAGCTTTTACCGTGAGGAGTTCCGCCCGGTTGCGGGCACGGTGGAAAAAGCCTTCCTGCTGACTGGACCGACGGCTTACGAGAGTGCCCTGCTCGATCTGATGGAACGCATCGTCAGCGCATACCCGACGTTGCGCCTGTTCTCGCTGCCCTCGCTGGTCGGCAACGAGCGCCGCCATCTCGAACTCGGGTTGGAAGGCGAGCCGGTGCTGGTCGACAAGGCGATGGAAGATATCCGCAGCGAAGTCGAGCAGCGCGGAATTTCCTGGAGCTGGCGCCCCTAAGCGGCAAGGCACAGCCGACCAACACGTCGCGGTCGACGTAAAAAACCCGCGGAATTCGCGGGTTTTTCGTGGGTCACCGGGGCGCCGGTATTACTTGGGGGCTGCCTTGCGGGCAGCAGAGGTTGCGTTGACCGCCTTGGTGGTCGCCGTCGTAGCCGCCGTGATATTGGCTTCGGCAACATCGGAAAGCTGCTTGGCCATCGCGTTCATGTTGTCGAAAGCCTTGGTCGAAGCACTGAGCATCGATTTCATCGCGGCCGCAAAGACGTCGCCGCCGATCGGGGCGCTGGCTGTTGCCTTGTCGACGACGCTGGTGGCGTTCTTGGCAAAGCTGCTGTACTGGCTCTCCATCACGGAAGTAACTTCCTTCTGCATGCTGGCCACCAGATCATAAACACTACGCGAGTAGTCAACCCATTTGTCGACGTTCGGCTTGCCCAGATCGCTGCCGAGTTTGGCAACTTCGGCGGCATCCTTGGCGCCCAGGAGTTGCTGGGCGTTGGCCACGGTGTTGTTGAAGAGTTCCCTTGAGGCAGCCATGTTGAGGGCAGCCAAGCGCTCGGCGCCGTTGAATGCGGTGCGCAACAAGGCCATCATCACTTCGGCATTGGCCTGCTGGGCAGCGGCCAGTTGTTCCATGTTCGGTTTGTTCATCATTTTCTCCAGGCTGAATCAACTTGCAGGTGTAACAGATCCCCACACTGCGTGCCGGGGATCATGTCCTTTGCCGAAAATTATTTCTTGGCGCGGGCAGCGACGCTGCTGGCGGCCTTGACCGTCGCATTGGTCGCCGCGGCAACATTGGCTTCGGTCATTTCGGCAACCTGCTTGGCGGCCTTGTTCATGTTCTCGAAAGCCGAGTTGGCGGCGGCAACGGCACTCTTGACCGCGGCGACAGCAACATCGGAACCAGCCGGTGCGGACTTGGCGGCCTTGTCAAGCAGGGCGGCGACGGTTTTCTGGAAATCGCCGAACTGCGCTTCGACCATCTTGGCCAGTTCTTCCTTGGTCTGTGCAGTGATTTCATACACGGAACGGGAATAGGCAACTGCCTTTTCGACATTGGGCTGGGCCAGCGAGGCCTGGATCGACAGGGCTTCCTGAACGTCCTTGGCGCCCATCAGCGCCTTGGCGCCGGAAACGGAATCTTCCATCATGGAACGGGCGGTGTTCAGATTCAGGGCTGCAATGCGCTCGGCGGAAGCGAGGGCGGTGTTGGCCACGGACAGCAGGGAATCAACGGTGGCTTTGTTGGCAGCGGCAAATTGCTCGGGGGTGGTGAACATGTTCAAATCTCCTAAGTTAACGATCAATGAAAAACCTGGGCAAGCGTTGCATTGCGACTGTACTTCCGTTTGCTGCACTGCACCATAAGTAGGATTATAGCCACGAATTCTCGGATGTCAACCAAATTGATGCGCTGCAACAAACAATCTTCTGCTAGGGGAACCGGGGGGTTTGACCTTGCGCGGCAAAGCAGTCCATGCCAGATCTTGAGCTCCGCCCAAGTCAAACCGTCAGTTCCGCTTGACCGGCGCAGCCAGCCCACCGGATCCCTTGAGTTCCAGAGGCGTGCTGGAAGCAGCCGACTTATCGGCCTCAGCGCTCTTGCTCTTCGGCTGGATAACCGCATGCACCCGCGCCGGCGGGCCTTTCGGGTCACGCTTCTTGCCTGCCGTCACCAGATACTTTTCACTGATTGCGTCGTACCAGATGTAGTCCCCCCGGACCTGATCCTCGCCGCTCTTGACCCAAGCCCGGTGAAAAAATTCGGCAACCTCGGTATTGGTGTTGTACACGATGCGCTCGCCCTCGCCATCGGTGTACTCGTCTTTGCCCTCGCGCTTCTGCCGGATGCGCGCCAGGCCGTCCTTGCCGCCGAACGCCGTTCCTATCTGGAAGCCGTACTGATCCTCGGTGATCACGACCCGATCGGCGCGCAACACCATGGTCCCCTTGATCACCACCACATCGCCTTCGAGAATCTGGACTTTCTTGGCGTCGTCGATTGAAATGCGGTTGGCTTCCAGTTGCATCGGCTTGTCGCGATCGGCGCGCTCGGCGAAAACAGAATGGGAAGTCAAGACGAGGACCAGGGGGATGGCGATGCGGAGGCTCATTTTTTTGCTCGACGTGGGTAAGAGAGTCCGGTGACCTGCGATTGCAGAACAAAGATGGAAGTATTGTCGTCCAGGTGCATGCCAACTCCCTTGGCCCAGGATCTGTCTTCGGTAATTTGGACCGCGCTGTTCGTAAAGGCGGTCCCGGCATCGGGTTCGATCGTCAGATCAGGCATACGCGCGACCATTTCCGGACGATCGGGCATCGCTGGCCGCACCGCCTTGACGTCGTCCCAGAGAAAGACGGTCTGTCCCTTGCTCGTCACCCGCGCGTTCTTGCCGGACAACGTCAGCGGCACGGTACCCGGCCGATATTGAATCAGCACCGGCGATTTCAGCTCCGAACTGTCGTCATCCGGAAAATGCTCCATGTACGGCGCTGTCAAACGGTACTTGAGCCGCCCTTGGTCGTCAAACTTGCGGACCACAAAATTCTCGGCCATGGCATCCGGGTCGTGACGGAATTTTCCATCGTGGACCGTGTCGACCGGCGCTATCACCTTCTGCAACCAGAAACTGACGCCCGCAAGCAGTGCCAACAGGACAACGGTAAAGAGCTGGCTGGAACCGAATCTCATTGTCAATCGAGGTAGTCTGCGAACAGGCCTTCGAGCCTGCCTTGGGCGGCAAGGATGAATTCGGCGGCTTCGCGCACGGCGCCATGGCCACCGGCGCTGTCAGTCACCGCATGGGCGCGGTCGCGTACCAACGGTCGCGCGTTAGCCGGCGCGATCGCCAGTCCGCACTGCACCATGACGGGCAGGTCAATCAGGTCGTCACCCATGAACGCGCACTCCGCCCAGCGCAGGCCGAGCCTTTCGAGCAGTTCACCGACAACCGCTCGCTTGTCGGTCACTCCCTGAAACACATGCGCGATGCCAAGATCGCTGGCGCGTCCAGTTACCACACCCGACGTGCGCCCAGTCACAATGGCCAGTTCAAGCCCGGCGCGTTGCAGGAGCTTGAGACCGAGACCGTCCTGGACGTTAAAGGTCTTCAGTTCGCGGCCGTCGTCGGTATAGTGCAGACCGCCATCTGTCATCACGCCGTCGATATCGAAGACAATCAGCTTGATGTGACTGACGCGTTCACGGGTATCCATCAGATCACCTTTGCTGTGAACAAGTCATGCATGTTGAGCGCCCCCAGCAAACGACCATCGCCATCGGCAACCAGCAAGGCGTTGATCCGGTAGCGCTCCATCATCTCGACCGCCTCGACAGCGAGACGGTCGGGACCGATGGTTCGCGGGCCGACATGCATCACGCTGTCGATACGCGCGGTCTGCAGGTCGATCCGTTTCTCGAAGGCCCGGCGCAGGTCGCCGTCGGTGAAGATACCCAGTGTCCGTCCCAGGTCATCGAGAATTGCGACCAGCCCCAAACCACCACGCGACATGGCGAGGATGGCATCGGCAACGGCGGTCTGCGGACCAACCGTCGGCACACTGTCGCCATGGCGCATGACATCGCGGACATGGGTCAGGAGGCGCCGACCCAGCGAACCCCCCGGATGCGAGCGGGCAAAATCGTCCGGGCCAAAGCCGCGTGCATCGAGCAGCGCCACCGCAAGGGCATCGCCGAGCGCCATGGCTGCCGTCGTGCTTGCCGTCGGCGCCAGATTGTGCGGGCAGGCCTCCTGCTCGACCGCGGCGTCGAGATGGACATCGGCTTCGCGGGCGAGCGCAGAGTTCGGCACCCCGGTCATGGCCACGAGGCGCGCACCCTGGCGCTTGATTAGCGGCACGATGCGCAGCAATTCCTCGGACTCGCCAGAATTGGAGATCGCCAGCAGGACGTCATTGCGCGCGATCATCCCGAGGTCGCCATGGCTGGCTTCCGCCGGATGCACAAAATAAGCCGGGGTGCCGGTACTGGCCATGGTCGAAGCAATCTTGCGCGCCACATGCCCGGACTTGCCGATGCCGCTAACGATCAGGCGCCCCTTGCAACCGAGAATAAGTTCTACCGCCAACGAAAATTCGCCGCCAATCCTGCCCACCAGCGCGTTGACCGCAGCCGCTTCGATGCTCAGCGTCTGGCGTCCGAGGGCGAGTGCACGTTCCGGCGAAAAATGATCGGATTTCAGGCTTTGGTTCATGGCCGTGCTGCGGTTATGATCGCCCGAGTATACCTGACTTGGCGAAACGGACTTGAGCTCACTCTCCCTTGCACTTCTGCTGCTCGGCGCCTCGGTACTGGCGGTGGTGATCTGCCGCCGGTTCAGCCTGCCGCCTGTCCTCGGCTACCTGCTGGTCGGCAGCCTCATCGGCCCGCATGCCCTGAACCTGATGAATGACATTCATCGCGTCGAATATCTCGCCGAATTCGGTGTTGTCTTCCTGATGTTCTCGATTGGTCTCGAGTTCTCGCTGCCCAAGCTCTACTCGATGAAGCGCATCGTCTTTGGCCTTGGCCTGCTGCAGGTCGCCGTCAGCATGCTGCTCATTGCCGGCTTGGTGATGGTCACCGGCATCAACTGGCAACTCGGTATCGCCCTCGGCGGCGTCTTCGCGATGTCTTCCACGGCTGTCCTCACCAAATTGCTGGCCGAGCGCGTTCAGTTCGATACAACGCACGGCCGGGAGATCATGGGCGTGCTGCTTTTTCAGGATCTGGCAGTCGTGCCTTTGCTGGTCGTCATTCCCGCGCTGACGCAACCACCGGAGAAGCTGGCGATGCTGCTTGGCGTGGCGCTGCTCAAGGCAGTCGTCGTGCTGGCGCTCATCCTGGTTTTCGGCCAGAAGCTGATGCGCAAGTGGTTCCACTTCGTCGCCCGGGCCAAGTCGTCAGAGGTGTTCATACTCAACGTCCTGCTGGTCACCCTTGGGCTCGCCACACTCACCGAACTGGCCGGCCTGTCTCTGGCGCTTGGTGCCTTCGTCGCCGGCATGCTGATTTCGGAAACCGAATACCGCCTGCAGGTGGAAGAAGACATCAAACCCTTCCGCGATGTATTGATGGGACTGTTTTTCGTGACCATCGGCGTCAAGCTCGACCTGCAGATCGTCGTCGGGCTCTGGTGGCAGGTGTTGCTGGTTCTGGCTGGCCTGCTGGCAATCAAAGCCGCAATCGTCGGGCTGCTATCGTGGAAACTCGGCTCGAACCCGGGCACCGCCATCCGCTCAGCCCTATGGCTGTGCGCAGGCGGCGAGTTCGGGTTCGTCCTGCTCGGCGAGATGACCGACGCCCCCAAGGCGATCGTGCAGGTGACGCTGACTGTTCTGGTTCTCTCCATGCTGATCGCGCCCTTCGTCATTCATTTCAGCGAGAAGCTGGTCCTGCGTTTCGTCGCCAGCGAGTGGATGCTGCGCTCGATGCAACTGACGAAGATCGCCGCTCAGTCGATGGGCACCGAGAAGCACGCGATCCTGTGCGGCTTCGGCCGTAACGGCCAGTATCTGGCGCGCTTCCTCGGCCGTGAGGGAATCAATTACATTGCGCTCGATCTTGACCCGGATCGGATTCGCGAGGCGGCGGCTGGCGGCGAAAGCGTCGTTTTCGGCGATGCCGGACGCAAGGAAACCCTGATTGCCGCCGGCCTGATGCGGGCGAGTGTCGTGATCGTCACCATGAGCGATACGCCCCTGGCCGAGAAGATTCTTTTCCACGTTCATTCGGCACGGCCGGACGTGCCGGTTATCGTCCGCACCGCCGACGAGCGCGACTTGGAGCGTCTGTCGCGGGCGGGCGCTACCGAAGTGGTTCCCGAGGTACTCGAAGCGAGCCTGATGCTGGCCTCGCACGCACTTGTCTTGCTCGGCGTTCCGCTCAATCGTGTGATCAAGCGCGTTCGCCAGACACGGGCGCAGCGCTACAGCCTGTTGCGCGGCTTCTATCGTGGCGCGAGCGACCATGACCGCGACGAACCGGACGAGCACCACCAGGCTCGATTGCACTCGGTTCTGCTTGAGCCGGGAGCCAGTGCTATTGGGCGGACCCTCGATGACCTCGATCTGGATGAATTCGGCTGCGAGGTCAGCGCCATTCGCCGCCGCGGCATCCGTGCCGTTGAACCAGCCGCCGAAACACGCCTTCAAGAAGGCGATGTCGTGGTGCTTCTCGGCGACCGGGAAGCAGTCACCGCTGCCGAGGAACGACTGCTACAAAAATGAACAAGCCCACCAAGGTGGGCTTGATTGAGAAAGGCAGAAGGAATCAGAAACCCATGCAGACGGTGTAGGACAGTGCTTCATCAATGCTTGCCGTCGCCACAGGCGCCACTGCCGCCGCCTGGTTGGCCGCCTGGTTGGCCATGACCTGCAAAGAACCGGTGGCAGTATTTCCATCGTCCAAAGTAATGTCGAGTTGCTTGGCAAATTTTCCCAGAACGCCTTGCGAACATACGATGTAAGTTCCTCGCAGACCGGTAATCGGGGAATTGCTGCCGCTCGTTATGCCGATGATTCCGCCATCGGCATTCTTGGGCATGTAGTCAGCCGCGGCAGTACTTGTCGGACCCGCAGCCAACCCCGCCAAGCGAACATGCTGCCAGAACAGATAGCTCTCGTCGGTAGCCGCGTTGGAGTTCCAGGCGCCGTTGATCACTCCGTTGCCCTGGCTGCCGGCCGGAGTCGTCGCAGTTGTGGCCCCGGTAACGTGCGTGCTTGCAGACGCGTCGTCGCCCGGCAAGGACCTGTACTTGTCCTGATAACCATAAACGAACAGCGGAATGTTCCGGAAGTCAGTCGCAAAGTTTTTCACCTTGGCACTGTTGATCAGTTCCTGACCTTTCAGCACACCACCCAGCAACAGGCCGATAATGACCAGCACGATAGCAATTTCGACGAGGGTGAAACCGCCTTGACCATTCTTCATCTCATACTCCAGTGGGACTTTCGCAAGAACCTTAAAGCAAATTCCATGCCTGACAAAATCCTGCTCAACAGTGGTTTCAACGGCGGAAATTTACGATTACCCTGTCAGAAAATCGACAGTTGTTGAAAACATGAACACCAAAGTCACTCCAAGTGGCAACCCATGGTGGTCACGGCGTCCACATTTCCTGCTCGCCGGCCACCTGTTGTTGCTCCATGCCTTGGCATTCGGCGGATGGAAGTTTCCGGATATCCGCATCCTGTGGTTCGTCGCGTTTGGCCTGTTCCTGCTCTGGCAGCCATTTGTTGCTGGCAGGCAACGGATGAGTCTGCGCCAGGGTGGGGCCTTGCTGGCAGCCGCACTTGCCTCGACATGGCTACTTGGCCCCTGGCTCTTGCTGATCTGGAGCGGCGCTCTGGCCGCGGTCATCGGTGGCCGCGTGCTGTGGACCAGCGGACGCCTTGAGCGGACCGGCTACCTTCTGGCGTTTGGCTATCTCATCTGCCTGACCATCTTCGGCATCGTTCCGGAAATCTCCCCATCCGTCGTACTCGACCCCCTGCCCAGGGAAACAATTGCTCTTTACATGCCGGCCCTGCTGGCGGCGCTTCTTGCCTTTCCTGCCCACCCGCTCCGCCGCCGAGCGGGCGACGCGTTCGACCTCTTCTACGGAATGCTGGTTTTTCTGGCGCTTGCCGTCTTCGTGCTCGGCGCGTTGGCCTTCACCTTCGTTGCCAGCGTCAGCTATGTCGAAGCACTGGTGCAAACCTCGCTGGCCATTGCCGCCGCGCTGCTCGTGCTGGCGTGGGCCTGGAATCCGCGGGGCGGTTTCTCCGGAATCGGCTCCACCCTCTCGCGCTACCTCCTCTCGGTCGGCCTGCCTCTGGAACAATGGCTGATCCAGCTTGCCGAGACCAGCGAACGTGAGAGCCACCCGGTGCGCTTCCTGGCCGCCGTGATGGAACAACTGGCGCGCATGCCGTGGGTAGTCGGCTGTCACTGGCAAGCCGGGTCCGAGTCCGGCGAATTCGGGGAGATCTCCCTTCACGTCCAGGAGTATCGCCGCGACAACATCCTGCTCACGGTGTTTTTCTCTATGCGCCCTCGCCGGGCATGCGCTGGCATGTCGAATGGCTCTTGCGTCTTGCCATCGAATTCTTCCTCGTCAAATTTCAGACGCACGAACTGCAGCGCATGAGCTACCTGCAGGCGGTCTATGAAACCGGCGCCAGGGTGACGCATGACGTGAAGAACCTGCTGCAGTCACTGCAATCTCTCTGCTACACCGCGTCTCAGCCGGGCAACCCGGAAGCCGTAACGCAACTGCTGGCCCGTCAGTTGCCGCAAATTGCCGAGCGCCTGAAGTTGACGCTTGACAAATTGCAACGCCCCAGGGCGGACGACAGGAATGACATTTCCGCTTTGGAGTGGTGGGCACGATTGCAGGATCGCCACACCGGCAACAGTATCAAGTGGAATGACATGGCGACCGGCGAGGCCGAATTACCCGGCACCTTGTTCGACAGCATTGCCGAAAATCTGCTGCAGAACGCGCTGACCAAGCGACAAACCGAAACTGGGATCGAAATATCGGCCAAACTGACCGTCGACCGCAGCAGCGTGGTTCTTGCCGTGCGCGACACCGGGCAAGCCCTCGCCCCATCGCTGGCTGACGCATTGTTTCGGGCGCCGGTCCGTTCCCAGCATGGGCTGGGAATCGGTCTCTACCATGCAGCGAAACAGGCAGAGGTCGCTGGCTACCGGTTGACCCTTGCCGATAACCGGGCTGGTTCGGTGGTCTTCACGCTGGCGCCTCTGTCGTGACAGTCGGGCCTGCGGGAGTCTGATCCGGCAAGGAGCCGACCAGCCGGTAAACCGGTGTATTACCCTTGCCCTTGAGGTAGATGATCTGCGGCCCCAGAAACTCGAAAGAACTGGCTAAGCGCCGATAGGTTCTCTCGTCCACGCTCACCATCCCCGGCAACCCTTCGCTGGTAATGCGACTGGCCAGATTGACGGTATCGCCCCACAGGTCGTAGATGAACTTCTTCTTGCCGACCACCCCGGCCACTATCGGTCCGGTGCCGATGCCGATACGCACTTCCAGGTGCAGGCTGTTGACCTCGAAGTCGGTACGCAGCAGGTCACGCATGGCGAGCGCAAGTTCGCAGATGGCCCGCGAATAGTTGTCCTGCTCGTTGTTCAACCCGCCTGCGACCATGTAGGCATCACCGATCGTCTTGATCTTCTCCATGCCGAACTTCTCGGCCAGTTCGTCAAACGAGGAAAAAATGCTGTTGAGCATGGCGAAAACCTGCTGCGGCGACATGCCCTCAGCAAGCTTCGTGAAATTGACGATATCGACAAACATGACGGTGACGTCCGCAAAACCGTCGGCGATGGTCTGCTTCTCGTATTTCAAGCGCTCGGCAATCGGGCCGGGAAGGATGTTGAGCAACAAGCGCTCGGAACGATCCTGTTCGTCCTGAAGAAGGCGGTGGGTCTCTTCCAGGCTGGCCTGCGCCTTGGCTTTCTCCTGCGTCGAGTAACGCAAGAGCAGATAGACGATGGTCGAAACCGCAGCGAAATTCAGCGCAAAGAAGAATACGCTGACTCTGATCGGTACCCGCGGGCCACTCGCAACCACGGAGTCGGCAAGGAAATAGTCGAAGAAGCCGGAGAGCGCTGTCAGAAAGATGTATGCGAAGAACCAGGCCGCCGACTCGCGGACGCCGAAGAACAGCACGGCGCCGATAGGCGCCAGAAGGCCCCACAGGCTGAGGCCACTGGCCGTGATGAAGTTGCCGATGCTCCACTGCACGACAAAGGGCATGAAGAGGAAAAGCGCCAGTTGCGAGTAGCGGAAGAAATTGAAATTTCCGCTCCTGAGAAAAAAAACCAGGTTGGTTACCAGCAGCAACTGGAAAACGAAGGGCGCGGTCGACGAGAACTTCGGGCCCAACTGCCAGTACAGGAATAGCCATAGCATCGACCCCAGCGACACGAGGCCGGTGGCAAATATAAGGAGCGACTTCTTCAGGCGCGTCTCAGCGTCGTCATCCGGACTGAAGCCGGCGGAACTTAATCCGCCAAACAAGGAAGGCTTGGACTGGCTCATGGGATCCCTGTCGTCGAAGCGACGATCGCTGGCTAGTTTGGCAGTCGACAACTGCCCAGTCAATATGATGGGCAACTGCGTTTCACGCAAACAGGCGCGCCAGTTCCTCCCCGGGTGACGGTGCCCGCATGAAAGCCTCGCCAACGAGAAAGGCGTTGACCCCATTTTCGCGCATCAACGCCACGTCTTCCGGTTTCCCAATGCCGCTTTCGGTGACGACGATGCGGTCGCTAGGGATCCGGGAAAGCAAGCCCAGGCTCGTAGCGAGAGTCACGTCGAAAGTACGCAAATTGCGGTTATTGATGCCCACCAACGGGGTCATGAGTTGCAGGGCGGCGTCGAGTTCACAGCCATCATGGACTTCAACCAGCACGGCCATTCCGTAGCGGCAGGCCTGCGCTTCGAGTTCCTGCATCTGCGGGACGGTCAGCGCGGCGGCGATGAGCAGGATGCAGTCGGCCCCCATGGCGCGCGCTTCGGCGACCTGGTATCGGTCGACGATGAAGTCCTTGCGCAGCACCGGCAACGCGCAGGCGGCTCGAGCGGCCACCAGAAACTCCGGGGCACCCTGGAAATACTGACGGTCGGTCAGGACCGAAAGGCAGGCAGCGCCATGTTGCGCATAGCTGTGTGCGATCTCGGCCGGGCGGAAATCCGGGCGTATCACCCCCTTCGACGGACTGGCCTTCTTGATTTCGGCAATTATCGCCGGTTGACCGCAGCCGATCTTTTTCCGGATGGCGCCAACAAAATCACGCGGCGCCGGCTGCACGGCAGCGGCGGCCTCGACCTGGGCCAGCGGCGTCGTCGCCAGTGCGGCGGCGACTTCCTCACGCTTGGTCGCAATGATCCTGTCGAGAATGTCGCTCATGCGAACCGCTTGGTGCAGCCGACGAATTCCTCGACCTTGGCCCGCGCCGCACCCGAGGCGATCATCTCGAAGGCTTTCTCGACGCCATCCGCCAGCGTCGCCGCCTGGCCGCAGACATAGATGCTGGCACCGGCATTGAGCGCAACGATATCGCGTGGAGCACCAAGCCGGTTATCCAGTGCGCCGAGCAGCATCGCCTTCGATTCCTCGACATTCGCGACTTGCAGCACCTTCGGGTCATGCACCGGCAGGTTGAACTGCTCCGGGTGGATTTCATACTCGCTGACCCGGCCATCCTTCAGTTCGCCGACCAGTGTCTGGCCGGAAATCGAGATTTCGTCCAGGCTTTCGCGGCCAAAAACGGTCAGTGCGCGGATGCTGCCAAGGCGCTGCAGGACGCGTATCTGGATGCCGACCAGGTCGGCATGGAAGACCCCCATGACCTGGTGCGGCGCATTGGCCGGGTTGGTCAGCGGGCCCAATATGTTGAATATGGTGCGCACACCGAGTTCGCGGCGTACTGGCGCGGCATGCTTCATGGCGCTGTGGTGATTGGGCGCGAACATGAAACCAATGCCGGTCTCGGCGATGCACCGGGCAACCTGCTCTGGCGTCAGGTTGATATTGGCGCCCAGCGCCTCGAGTACGTCGGCGCTTCCCGACTGGCTGGAAACCGAACGTCCGCCGTGCTTGGCGATCTGGGCGCCGGCAGCAGCAGCAACGAACATTGCGGCGGTGGAGATATTGAAGGTATGGGCGCCGTCACCACCGGTACCACAGGTGTCGACCAGGCGGCTGGTGTCGGCAACCTGCACCTTGGTCGACAACTCGCGCATGACGCTGGCGGCGGCGGCGATCTCGCCGATGCTTTCCTTCTTGACGCGCAGGCCGATGATGATGGCGGCGATCATGACCGGCGTGACTTCGCCGCCCATGATCTGCTGCATCAGGGAAACCATTTCGTCGTGGAAGATTTCGCGGTGTTCGATCACGCGCTGGAGGGCGGCTTGCGGGGTCATTGCTTGTGTTCGTCCAGAAAGTTCTTGAGCAGGTCGTGACCGCGCTCGGTCAGGATCGATTCGGGGTGAAACTGGACGCCTTCGACGGCCAGCGTCTTGTGACGCACGCCCATGATTTCGCCGTCGTCGGTCCACGCGGTGATCTCCAGGCAATCGGGCAGGCTCTCGCGTTCGATGGCCAAGGAATGGTAGCGGGTGCACGTCAGCGGGTTGGGCAGACCCTTGAAAACACCTCTGTTTTCATGGTGGACCGCAGACACCTTGCCGTGCATCAGGTGCTTGGCATGCACGATCCTGCCACCGAAGGCTTCGCCGATGGCCTGATGGCCAAGACAGACGCCGAGCAGCGGAATCTTGCCGGAATACTCGCCGATCGCAGCCAGCGAGATGCCCGCCTGCGCGGGGGCGCACGGACCGGGGGAAATCACCAGATAGCCCGGCTTGAGGCGGCCGATCTCGGCGACGCTGATGGCATCGTTGCGATAGACGCGCACCTCCTGCCCCAACTCGCCAAAGTACTGAACAAGGTTGTAGGTGAAGCTGTCGTAATTGTCGATCATCAGCAGCATGCTGTTGATTCCTTGCCCGTTTCGTAAGGTTCGGATTCTACATTAAAGGCCCGTGCTGCAGCCGGGGCGGGTCACTTCGATTAAAATGCTGGCTTTCTCGCCGGATCAATACCTAAACGCAACCAAGCTGGCCTGCCCAAGAACTGCGCTCGGCGATCTTCTGTCTGCTGCGCAGGGCGCCGAGCGGATGTCCTTCTTGTGAAGAACCTAGTGAACCAGCCCACAGCAGACAGCGCACCACCAGCATCCCAAGGTCGACTTGAACAGGCTTGGCACGACCTGCGGAGTTCCGTCAAGTTTCGTATCCGTTGCCTTGTCCATGGTCGCGTAATCAGTGACACCGCGGCGGTGTTCGACCGCTCGCCACTCGACCAGATTTTGGCGCATTCCAGTGAGTTGGCCTATAAACCGATCCGGCCATACTTGATCCGCGGCCTCGGTGCAAGGGGCAGGCTTGCGGCAATCAAGACGCATTTTGATACCGCAGAGCAGCTACTAACGCCACAGAATTTCCTGCAAAGCCACACCGAAGAGCGGGCGATACTTGAGCATCAAACCGCAAGCGGTTTGATGACCATTACACTGGGCAATCCTGACAGTCTTTATCGAGAAGCAGAATGGCGGCTCGCGCTCAATGTCAATGGACAACGGATCCTTGAAATTGGCGTCACGCTGGTCACCCCAACGGCACTTGGCCTTGAGGGAGGAGCACCGTGTGTGTGGATTGGCATCGTCAAGGCTTCGATCAAGGGCGATGCCGCACTGGAACCTGCCCGCAAGCTGACCAAGGACCTAGAGGGCATTCGCCCGAAGTCTTTGTTGCTGATGGCAGCGCAAGCGATGGCTCGCGCCTTTGGCATGACAGCCCTCTATGGAGTTGCCAACGAAGGGCTTGTTCTGGCCAACTATATGTATATGAAGAAACGCGTAAGAGCCGACTATGACCAGTTCTGGGAAGAGTCGGGCGGCACCCGCGTTTCGCGCCATGTCTTTCTACTGCCGATGACAAAAGGTCAGCGCGAGATCTCCAGTTACAAGATGAACAAACGCGCCCAAGCCCGGAGAAGACAAGAGTTGGAAAACAACCTGAACGGCAATCTTGAAAATGGCTTCCGAATGCTGATGAAGTGAGTCGCGACAAGCCGGGAATGGTTGGTGTTTCCAGCGGACACCCAGAACGGTCACCAAAACCAAATACAAGCCTCAAGCTCACCGGTCAGTCGCGCAACGAGCTGGGTGGTTTTCAACTAAAATATGCGGGTTCCAGCCGGATTCGCCCATGAGCGCCGCCCTCGCCATTCCTCGCCACACGCTTTCGATCGTCGTTCCGGTCTTCAACGAGGAAGACAATATCGGGCCGCTGGTCAAGCGCGTGCATGCGGCGCTGGTCGGCTACGAGAACGCATGGGAACTGGTGCTGGTCGACGACGGTAGCAGCGATGCGACGGTCGAGCGCGGCCTGCAAGCGGCAAGGGAATACGGCTCGCATGTGCGCATCGTCGAACTGACGCGCAATTTCAAGCAGACCGCAGCCATGCAGGCTGGCATCGATGCAGCGCGCGGCGATGTGATCGTCACCATGGACGGCGATTTGCAGAATGACCCGATCGACATCCCGCGCATGGTTGCCCGACTGCTGAACGAAGATCTCGACCTCGTCGCCGGCTGGCGCCAGAACCGCCAGGACGGCCTGTTCCTGCGCAAGATTCCGTCGAAGATCGCCAACCGTCTGATCGCCAGAATGACCGGTGTCTATCTGAAGGACTACGGCTGCAGCCTGAAGGCCTTTCGCGGCAGCGTTATCAAGAGCGTTCGCCTGTACGGCGAAATGCACCGTTTCATCCCGGCCTGGCTGGCCACCGTCACCACGCCACGCCGCATTGCCCAGGAGCCGACCACGCACCACGCGCGTACCGCCGGCGTCTCAAAATACGGTATTTCGCGCACCTTCCGCGTCATTCTCGACCTGATTGCAGTCTTCTATTTCATGCGCTTCCGCGCCCGCCCCGGCCACTTTTTCGGTGGCATCGGCCTCAGCCTGACAGCACTCTCGGGGCTGATCATGGCCTGGCTTGTGTGGGTCAAATTTGGGCTGGGCGAGAATATCGGCGGCCGGCCGCTGCTCATCGTCGGCATCGGCACGATGATTGCCGGCGTACATTTCATCACCACCGGCGTACTGGCCGAAATCATGGCCCGCATCTACTTTGAATCCGGCACCGTTCGCTCCTATGCGGCGCGCCCGGAAAATCCACTGGCAGCCGACGAAGGCTGGCACAGGCCAGCGTGAATTCCACCGCCCAAGAGGGCATCCTTCAGGGCACGGAGGACACCAGTCGCGACGCCCTGATCCTGCTTGGCTTGACCGTCGCCTTGCTCGCCTGGCGCATCTGGGTCATCCAGCACTCGGGCATTACGCTCTACGTCGACGAAGCCCAATACTGGACCTGGGCGCAAGACTTGGAGTGGGGCTACTACTCGAAGCCACCGGGCGTCGCCGCTCTGATAGTCGTTTCGACAGCGCTGTTCGGCGACGGGATGCTCGGCGTCAAGGCGCTGGCCATGCTGTGCTACCCGCTGGCTGCCGCCGCCTGCTGGGGCATCGCCCGCCGCCTCTACGACGAACGCACGGCCTTCTGGTCAGCGGTCGCCGTGCTGACGCTGCCGATTTTTTCCTGGCTCGGCCTGTTCGTCTCCACCGATGCACTGCTTACGCTGTTCTGGATGCTGGCGCTGTGGACCTACCTGTGCGCTCTGGACAGAGACACCTGGGGCGACTGGATTCTGCTCGGCATTCTCTGCGGCCTCGGTCTTCTGTCCAAGTACACCATGGCCGCCTGGCTGGGCGCCGCCTTCCTGCATCTGCTCGCTTTCCACCGCAGCCGACTCGCCTCGGCAAAACCATGGCTGGCCGCCGGGCTGGCGCTGCTGATCCTGAGCCCCAATCTCCATTGGAACTTCATCCACGATTTCCCGACGCTGAAGCATACGGCAGAAATTACCGTAAGCAAGCAGGCGGGCGGCGGCCTGAAGGCACTCGGCGAGTTCTGGGCTGCGCAGTGGCTCAGTTTCGGTCCGATACTCGGCAGCGTATTTGCCTTGCTGCTGTTTCGGGCAAGACAAAGCTGGCGCGACGAGCGAACCCGACTCCTGCTGTGGTTCTCACTGCCACTGTGGGCCATCGTTTCGGCTCAAGCCCTTAACAGCAACGCCAACGCCAACTGGGCAGCGCCAGCTTTCGCTCCCGCAGTCATCGCCGCCGTGGCCTGGCTGTTACAGAGAGAAAAGAAGCGCACGCTGGTCATCGGGCTGGCGATCAATGTTGCGGTGGTTGGCCTCGCCTACCACTGGCAACAAGTGCTGGTTGCGGTCGACGTGAAAAATCCGGCCAAAATGAATTTCTACACACGTGCCCAGGGCTGGGACGGGTTGGGCCGGCAACTGAAGCCAATCCTTGTCGCGCATCCCGCTGCGGTACTGGTGGCCGACAACCGCACCCTGCTCGCCCACATGCTTTACGAAGTGCGCGACCTGAAACCGGAGGCCGCCAGCTGGAACCCGAGCGGCAAGGCGAGCGATCATTACAAGCTGACTACCGACCTGCGCCCTTACATCGGCAAGGATGCGCTGCTGATCACCCAGGACCCGCCGGGTGCGGACCTGGTGCGAGGTTTTTCCAGCATCAACAGGCTCGCTACGCTGAAGGCGCCGCTCGACGCACAGACCTCGCGCGACATGGATGTTTACCTGCTCCGTGACTTCAAGGGCTACTGAGTTCCGCGTCGCGCTGACCATGTTCGCTCTGCTGGCGGTGCTTTTTGTCGCTTTCCCGCAGATCGACCTGTCTGTCAGCAGCCTGTTCTATCGCGGCAACGGAGAGTGGGCGCTGCATCGCGAGTCCCGCTGGCTGTTTCTTCCCTATCGCGGCCTGCCGCGTGTGGGACAAGCGTTGATCGTTATCCTGCTTGCTCTTTGGGGGCTGAGTTTTGCCAAGCGCTTTCCCGCACTACGGGCGCGCCGGGTAGTGTTTGGCTTCCTCCTCGTCGGCGGACTGCTCGGCCCGGTACTGCTGGTCGACGCGACGCTGAAGGAGCACTCCGGGCGCGCCCGACCGGAAAGGGTCGAAGTATTCGGCGGCAGCAGGCAATTTACCCCGGCTTTCGTCCCCGCCGACCAGTGTCAGGCGAACTGCTCATTCGTCAGCGGCCATGTCGCCACCGCCGCTTTCATCATGTCCTTCGGGTGGCTGGGCGCGCCGGCCGTCCGCCGCCGCTGGCTCTTGGTCAGCATTGCCTTCGGCGCCTTTTTTGCGCTGATCCGCATGGTACCCGGCGCACACTTCCTGTCCGACACCGTCTTCGCGTGGTTCACGACCTATTTCAGCCTTTGGCTGACCGAGTGGGCGTTCCGGCGCCTGAAGTGGCTTCCGTAGGGGCCGTTCAGTCGATCCGCGTATCCAGCCCTTGCTCCGCCAATTCTGCGGCACGCAGCACGGCTTGGGCCTTGTTCTGGGTTTCGGTCCATTCCGAATTGGGGTCGGAATCGGCAACGATGCCGGCGCCGGCCTGCACATGCAGTTGTTTGTCCTTGACCACTGCCGTGCGGATCGCAATCGCCAGGTCCATGTCGCCATTGAAGCCCAAGTAGCCCACTGCCCCGGCGTAAATCCCGCGCTTGACCGGTTCCAATTCGTCGATGATTTCCATGGCCCGCACCTTCGGCGCCCCGGAGACGGTACCGGCCGGGAAGGTGGCTTTGAGCACGTCGAGCGCGTTCAGACCTTGCTGCAGCCTGCCTTCGACATTGGAAACGATGTGCATCACGTGCGAGTAGCGCTCGACGATCATGTTCTCGGTCAGCTTGACGGTGCCGACCCTGGCGACGCGACCGCAGTCGTTGCGCCCGAGGTCGAGCAACTGCGTGTGCTCGGCGCGTTCCTTCTCGTCCGCCAGCAGTTCGGCGGCAAGTGCGGCGTCCTCTTCCGGCGAGGCACCGCGCCTGCGGGTACCGGCAATCGGGCGGACGGTGACGCGATCACCCTCAAGGCGGACAAGAATCTCCGGTGAGGCGCCGACGACATGGAAATCCTCGAAATCAAAGTAGAACATGTAGGGCGACGGGTTCAGGCTGCGCAGCGTGCGGTAGAGCGCCAGCGGGGTGGCGTGGAACGGCTTGGTCATCCGTTGCGAAAGCACCACCTGCATGATGTCGCCTTCGGTAATGTACTCCTTGGCCTTGACGACAGCCTTCTTGAAGGCGGCCTCACCGAATATCGACACCGCCGGCTCGGAATGCACCGGCCGCTCACCGGGAATGGTCACCGGCGTACGCAGCTTGCCCAACAGTTCTTTAAGGCGCGCCCGCGCTTTCTGCCAGGCGCCCGGGAAACCCGGTTCGGCATAGACAACCAGAGTGAGCTTGCCCGAAAGGTTATCGACCACGGCGATTTCCTCGGAGAGCAGCAGGCCGATATCCGGCGTGCCGATTTCGTCGGTCTTGCACGTGCGTGTCAGACGCGTTTCGACGTAGCGCACCGTGTCGTAGCCAAAACAGCCGACCAGGCCGCCGCAAAAACGCGGCAGCCCGGCCTGCGGCGCGGCGCGGAAGCGCTGCATGAACTTGCCGATGAATTCGAGCGGATTCGTATCGTCCTCGCGCTCGGCGATCCGGTTGCCGGTCAGCACCAGTACCTGATGGCCGTGGACAACGATGCGCGTCGATGCGGCGAGGCCGATGATCGAGTAACGGCCGAAACGTTCGCCACCCTGCACCGACTCGAGCAGGTAGGAGTAGGCACCATTGGCCAGCTTAAGGTAGATGGAGAGCGGCGTGTCGAGGTCGGCAAACGTCTCCAGCGTGACCGGAATGCGGTTGTAGCCTTGCGCGGCAAGCGTGTTGAATCTGGTTTCAGTCATGGAGAAGCCTCGAAAATGACATCCAAGTTGCGCACTGGTGCATGACGCCGGGTTGGCGCACGAAAGGAGATCAGGAGCGCCAGAGACGCCAATCGTTCCAGAGTCGCACAGTCATCATTTGTTCTTGAGGTCCTGAAAAGTATGCGCCTGACCATAGGCGACAGACAGATCGCATGTTAGCGCATCGCAATCAGCGCTGTCCACCGGAGAGGCGCGCACTGATAGAGGCAAGCGGTAATGTACGGTCCGTGCAAAGAAGCGTGTCCGCCTCAGGAGGAGGCGGAGACGGACATACTGCTTGGGTTAACACGATCCCGAGGGGCTCTGGCAAAGTCATGCCGCTTCGGCTAGACTCAGCCGCTTATCTTGTCTTTGGCTCACATCGGCGGCGATTCCATGCGGCGAACCAGCGCGACCATGCAGTTGATCGAATTCAAGGGAACGACGCTTCCGGTGGTAACGATCACCCTGCACTCATTGCAGCCGGACGCGCTGGCCTTGGCCGCTGGCGAGTTGTTCGGCAATACCCCTTTTTTCGACGGCGACGCGGCAGTGCTGGACTTGTCACAGCTGCACGAGTTGCCTGAAGCGGACTGGCATGGCGTGCAAGAGGTCTTGAAGAAGCACGGCCTGAATGTTATTGGGGTGCGTGGCGGAAGCAACGAACTGCGACATGAGGCGGCAGCCATCGGAGGCATGCCGACCTATGCCGTGCTGGACCGCCCGGCACGTGCGGCGCATGCCACCGAAGGAGCCGCGCCTCCACCGGCTCCCGAAACAGAGCCGCGTGTCACGGCGGTACCAGTATCGGCAGCAATCGGAGCGGCGGCTTCGCCAACACTGTTCATCGACCGGCCGCTGCGCTCGGGCCAGCAAATTTATGCACGCGGCGGGGATCTCGTGGTTCTCTCAGCCGTCAATGCGGGCGCCGAAGTGATTGCGGATGGCAGCATCCACATCTACGCACCCCTGCGCGGGCGCGCGCTGGCTGGGGCCGGCGGTGCCGACAATGCACGAATTCTGTGCACCCGCTTCGAAGCCGAGCTCGTTTCGATCGCCGGTATTTATCGGACCTTCGAGACCGGTGTTCCGGTCGAGCTGGCTGGCAAGCCCGTTCAGGTCCGGCTGACCAGAAAGCCGAGCGAAGATACCGGCCGACTGATGGTTGAGCCACTGAAAGCCGATTAGCGGCGGGAACGGCGCTGCTGGCTCAGATGGACGCCAAAGGCACCAGAAAGCTGATTCTGCAGGTAGAATCACTTCCTTTTGATTGCGGAGTGACACCGGTGACACGTATCGTCGTCGTAACCTCAGGCAAGGGCGGGGTCGGCAAGACTACCACCAGCGCCAGCTTTTCTTCGGGCCTCGCCCTACGCGGCTACAAGACTGCCGTCATTGACTTCGACGTCGGCCTGCGCAACCTCGATCTGATCATGGGTTGTGAGCGCCGTGTCGTTTATGATCTTGTCAATGTGCTGAACGGCGAAGCAACACTCACTCAGGCGTTGATCAAGGACAAGCATTGCGAAAGCGGGAACCTGTTCGTACTCCCGGCCTCTCAGACTCGTGACAAGGATGCGCTGACCGAGGAAGGCATCGAAAAGGTTCTCAAGGAGCTCGAACACATGGGCTTCGACTATGTCGTCTGTGATTCGCCGGCAGGCATCGAGCGTGGCGCGGTCATGGCCCTGACCTTTGCCGACGAAGCGCTGGTCGTTTCTAACCCGGAGGTGTCCTCGGTGCGCGACTCCGACCGCATTCTCGGCATCATTCAGGCCAAGTCGCGCCGCGCCCAACTCGGCGGAGAGCCCGTCAAGGAACATCTGCTGATCACCCGCTACTCGCCGAAGCGCGTCAACGAGGGTGAGATGCTGTCGTACAAGGACATCCACGAGATCCTGCGCGTACCTATCATCGGCGTCATCCCCGAGTCGGAATCCGTACTGCAATCGTCGAATTCCGGCACGCCGGCGATCCATCTTGCCGGTAGCGATGTTGCCAGCGCCTACCTCGACGTCGTCGGCCGCTTCCTCGGCGAAACCATACCGCTGCGTTTTGTCGACTACGAGAAGCCTGGCTTGCTCAAGCGCCTGTTCGGGAGCAAGTGAGGATGTCCCTCTTCTCCCTTATCTTCGGCAACAAGCCCAAGACGGCGGCCATCGCCAAAGAACGACTGCAACTGATCATTGCCCACGAACGCAATGGCGGCACCAGTACGCCTGATTTTCTGCCGGACTTGCAGAAGGAGTTGATCCTCGTCATCTCGAAGTATGTATCGGTCAACCCGGAAGACATCAAGGTATCGCTGGAGAAGCAGGGAAACTTCGAGGTGCTCGAGGTGAACATCGTCATGCCAGAGAAGGCCGGCTTGATCTGACCGAGGGGTTTCCGGCTGGATTCCCCATCGTTCCAGCAGTTGCCAATCCTGACGGCGTACCGATGGGTGTACTGGCCTCAGGCGGCTCTTGCCACCGCCAACGCGGCAAGAATATCGGCGACCAGCGCATCGCAATCGCGACTATCAAGGGGTTCGCCCTCGTTGTAGCCGTAGGGCACGGCATAGGCGACACATCCCGCGGCATGGGCCGCATCGATGTCATTCTTCGAATCGCCGATATGGAGGTTGCGGTCCGGCCGCACACCAAGGATGCGGCAGGCGTACAGGATGGGTTCGGGATGCGGCTTCTTTTGTGCCGTGCTGTCGCCAGACACGATCACGTCGAAATACTCAGTCATTTGCATGGTGTCGAGCAGATCTTTGGTGAACATGCCCGGTTTGTTGGTTACGACGCCCATTTTCGTCCCGCTGTCTTTCCAGGCCTTCAGCCCTTCGATCACACCGGGGTAAACCTGGGCAAATCGACCGTTGACCGCAGCATAGTGACGCTTGAAAGACTCAATGCCTTGATGCAGCTTCTTGGTGGTCGGCCGCTCTTCGCGTGTCAAGCAGCGTTCGACGAGAACAGCCATTCCCTTGCCAACGAAGCTGCGCACCTCGGCCAAGGTGCGCGGCGGCTCGCCGACTTCTTCGAGCATCACACGGCAGGCCTCGGCAAGGTCGCAGATGGTGTCGAGCAGGGTACCGTCGAGATCGAACGTGACGGATTGAAAGTGCATCAGACTTTCGCCAGTTCATTGCGCAGGGCGCCGATGACGGTGTTGTAACGCTGCGGGTCGCTGTCCTTGCCGGCACCGAAAATAGCCGAACCGGCGACGAAGGCATCGACGCCGGCGCGGGCGATTTCGGCAATGTTTGCCGGGTTCACGCCGCCGTCGATTTCGAGACGGATACGGCGGCCGCTGGCCTTTTCGTAGGCATCGAGCTTCGCCCGTGCCAACCTGGCCTTGGCCAGGGTGCCGGGGATGAATCTCTGGCCGCCGAAACCGGGGTTGACGCTCATCAGCAGGACTATGTCAAGCTTGTCCATGACGTGGTCCATGAACTCGAGCGGGGTCGCCGGGTTGAAGACGAGGCCTCCCTGGCACCCTGAATCGCGGATCAACGACAGGCTACGGTCGACGTGTTCTGTGGCTTCCGGGTGAAAAGTGATGATATTCGCCCCGGCCTCGGCAAAATCGGGGATGATTCGATCAACCGGCTTGACCATCAGGTGGACGTCGATCGGCACTGTGGTGCACGGGCGAATCGCTTCGCACACCAGCGGCCCGATGGTCAGATTCGGAACATAATGGTTGTCCATTACGTCAAAGTGAATCCAGTCGGCGCCCGAGGCAATGACGTTGGCCACTTCTTCGCCCAGCTTGGCGAAGTTGGCCGAAAGAATGCTCGGCGCGATGACGAAATCTTTGGGGTGCATGGCACTTCCCTAAACGAAAACAGACGAAATTATCCCATGTCCAACGCTGACCGATATCGAATCGAAATCAAGCCGGTTCCGCACTTCATACCCGACCAGTCCAGCCCGGAAGATGATCGCTATGTCTTCGCTTACACAGTTACGATCATCAACGTCGGCCAACTCCCGGCGCAACTGATTTCGCGTCACTGGGTCATCACCGACGCCAACAATGAAATTCAGGAAGTGCGCGGCCTCGGCGTCGTCGGCAACCAGCCGCTACTGAATCCCGGCGAGGCCTTCGAATACAGCAGTGGTTGTGTGCTGGCAACGCCCATCGGCACGATGAAGGGAACCTACCAGATGGTCGGCGAGGACGGAACCCGTTTCGATGCCGAGATTCCCGAGTTCGTGCTGGCGATTCCGCGGGTTCTGCATTGAGCCTGAAGCACAGCTATACGCTGATCGCGCCTTTCTACGATGCCGCAATCTCTCGCGCCACGCAGGGCGCGCGCAAGCACAGCCTGTCGGTTCTGCCGGAGGCGCCGAGCAGGGTTCTGCTGGCGGGAGTCGGCACCGGTCTCGACCTGCCGCACCTGCCCGCCCACCATCACTACATCGGCCTGGACCTCACCCACGCGATGCTGCGCCGCGCCATCCCGCGCGCCGGCCATGTCGATTTCGCACCGGTCCAGGGAGACGCACAGAACCTGCCCTTTGCCGCCGGCAGTTTCGATGTCGCGGTATTGCACCTGATCCTGGCGGTCGTACCCCACCCCGCGAACTGCCTCGGAGAAATTGCCAGGGTGCTGCGCCCCGGTGGCCAGGCGCTGGTCTTCGACAAGTTCCTGCGTCCCGGCCAGCCGGCGTTGCTGCGGCGTCTGGCGAACCCGCTCGTCAGCCGCATCGCCACGCGACTCGATGTCGTGTTCGAGTCCCTGCTGGCGGCGGTGCCCGGCCTTCAGCTGGAACATGACCAGCCGGCGCTAGCTGGCGGCTGGTTCCGGATGATCCGGCTACGCCGCGTCTGAGGCGTCGGCGGCGTCCTTGCCCAAGGCATCCTCGATCCACGCCAGCATCAGCGTGTAGGTGACGGCCAGTACCACCGGCCCGACGAAGATGCCGACCAGTCCGAAGCCGAGCATGCCGCCGATGACGCCGGCGAAGATCAGCAGTAGCGGCAGATCCGCCCCCCTCTTGATCAGGATGGGGCGCAGGAAGTTGTCCAGGGTGCCGACAAAGATGCTCCAGATCAGCAAAAGCGTTGCCCAGCCAGTATCGCCCATCCAGTACATCCAGGCGACCGCCGGAAAGAGCACCAGCGATGGTCCCAACTGGGCGATACAGAACATCAGCATGACCGCCGACAGCAGCGAGGCAAAGGGGACGCCGGCCACCGCCAGACCTATGCCGCCGAGCATGGTCTGAACTATGGCCGTGACACCGACCCCGAGCGCCACGCCGCGAATCGCCTGGCCGGCGAGGATGATCGAGTTTTCCCCACGCTCTCCCGCAAGACGTCTGCCAAACCGCAGCACCAGGCGGGCGCCCGCTTCGCCATTGGCGTACATGATCGCCGACAGGACGACGACCAGCAGAAACTGGATCAACACACCACCAACACTCCCGGCCTGCCCGAACACCCATTTGGCGGCATCGGTCAGGTAGGGGCCAAGCCTGGCTACCAGGCCCGCCGGGCCGGCATCAGCCAATTGCCCCCAGTTTGCTGCGGCTTTGTCGCCAACAAGCGGCAGTTTGCCCACCCATTGCGGCGGTTGGGGCAATCCCGACGCCGCCACCGACTTTGCCGCACCTGTCACCTGATCGGCATGCTCGGCTATGGTGTCGATCGCCAGCCAGAGCGGTACGACCAGCAGCAGTAGCATGCCGAGCGTCATCACCGTGACCGCCGGCCCGCGCCGGCCTCCCAGTCGCGCTTCCAGGGACTTCAGCAGCGGCCAGCTGGCGACCACCAGCATGGCTGCCCAGACCGCCGCTCCCAGGAACGGGCGCAAGATCCACAGCGAACCGGCGATCAGCAGCAGGATGCAGATGATCGCCAGGGTGGTGCGGGTCAGATCCTGGCGGAGGGTGGTCATGGCGGGCTAACTGCGGTAATCGGCATTGATCTTGACGTAGTCGTAGGAAAAATCGCAGGTATAAACCTTAGCCGCAGCGTTTCCGCGACCAAGATCGACCCGGACCGTGATTTCGGACTGCTTCATCACGCGCGCGCCATCGTCCTCCTGATAAGCCTCCGCCCGACCGCCATTCTCGGCGACCAACACGTCATCGAGCCAGACACTGACGCGATCGACATCGAGGTCGGCGATTCCGGCATAACCGATGGCGGCGAGAATGCGCCCGAGGTTCGGGTCGGAAGCGAAGAAGGCCGTCTTGACCAGCGGCGAGTGGCCGATCGCATAGCCGACCTGGCGGCATTCCTCGTTGTCCTTGCCGCCAGCGACCGCCACCGTGATGAACTTGGTCGCACCCTCGCCGTCGCGGACGATGGCCTGCGCCAGTTCGACCGCCACCGCGATGATCGCCGCTCTGACCTCAGCCCAGCCGGCATCGGACTCTCTGGCAAACACTGCGCCCGACCGGCCGCTGGCGATCATGATGAAGGAATCGTTGGTCGACGTGTCGCCATCGACGGTGATGCAGTTGAACGATTCGTCGGCCGCTTCCTTCACGAGCCTTTCGAGCATCGGCTGGGGAATGCCGGCATCGGTGGCGAGGAAGCCGAGCATGGTCGCCATGTTTGGCTTGATCATGCCGGCCCCCTTCGATATGCCGGAAATGGTCACTTTTTTGCCGTCGACCGCAACCGTCCGCGAAGCGGCCTTGGCGACGGTGTCGGTGGTCATGATGGCGTGCGCGGCGGCATGCCAGTTGTCGGCCTTGAGATCGGCCAGCGCGGCCGGCAAGCCCGCCCTGATGCTGTCGACCGGCAGGTTTTCGAGGATCACGCCGGTCGAGAACGGCAGCACCTGATCGGGCGCAACGCCCAGCAGTTCGCCGACCGCCGCGCACGTGTCCTGGGCGGCCTGACGGCCAGGCTCGCCGGTGCCGGCGTTGGCGATGCCGGTATTGATGACCAGCGCGCGGATTTCCTTGCCGCCCGCCAGATGATCGCGACAAAGTTGCACCGGCGCCGCGCAGAACCGGTTCCGGGTGAATACGCCG
Source organism: Candidatus Dechloromonas phosphorivorans (assembly GCA_016714975.1). GTDB lineage: Bacteria > Pseudomonadota > Gammaproteobacteria > Burkholderiales > Rhodocyclaceae > Azonexus > Azonexus phosphoriphilus. The sequence continues at coordinate 154,932 of JADKBR010000007.1, forward strand.
GCGACCGTGCACCCGGCGTCGAGCGCAACCAGTGCCAGATCACGGCGGTCCTGTTTGCGAATCCCGGCCTCGGCCACACCGAGGCGAACGCCGGCCACCGCAAAGAGCTGATCGGCGGCAGGGGTGGTGTAATTCACTGGCATTGCATTCACTCCAAAACCATGGAGGCACCTCGCGGGTGCCTCCATGCGTCAGGACAGCTTTCCGTGGCAGTACTTGTATTTCTTTCCACTGCCGCACGGGCAGGGATCGTTGCGCCCGACCTTGACCCCGGCCTGAGCCGGTCGCTGCGGCGGCGCCTCGTCGGCGCTCCCGCCCGGCACCTCGTCGTAACTGGCATGCTGATACTGCACGTTATGCACGTCGGCGTGCGGAACCGTTTCCTCGACATCTTCCTGCGAACGGATCTGCACCGTGAAAACGACACAGGTAACCTCCTTGCGCACCTCGTCGAGCAAGGTCTCGAAAAGTTCGAAGGCCTCGCGCTTGTACTCCTGCTTGGGATTCTTCTGGGCATAGCCTCGCAGGTGAATGCCCTGGCGCAGGTGATCGAGCGCCGCCAGATGTTCCCGCCAGTGCGCATCCAGGCTCTGCAGCATCACATTGCGCTCGAACTGGTGGAAGCTTTCACTCCCGACCATATCGACCTTGGCCTGGTAGGCACTGTCGGCGCCCTCGGTGATGCGGGCGAGAATTTCCGCGTCGGACAAGGTCGGCTCGTTCTTGAACCACTCGGCCACCGGGGCGGCGATCTGCAGGTCGGAAGCGAGCGCCCGTTCCAGACCGGCCATGTCCCACTGTTCCTCGACCGACTCCACCGGGACATGGGCGCGGAAAATATCGGCTATCACGGCATGGCGCATCGCCGTGATCGTCTCGGAAATATCGTCGGTTTCCAGCAGCTCGTTGCGCTGCTGGTAAATGACCTTGCGCTGGTCATTGGCAACGTCGTCGTATTCGAGGAGTTGCTTGCGGATGTCGAAGTTGCGGGCTTCGACCTTGCGCTGTGCCGACTCCAGCGAGCGGGTAACAAGCGGGTGTTCGATCGCCTCACCCTCGGGCATCTTGAGTTTGTCCATGATGGCGCGTAGGCGCTCTCCGGCAAAGATGCGCAGCAACGGATCGTCGAGCGACAGGTAGAAACGCGAGGAACCGGCGTCGCCCTGGCGCCCGGAACGACCGCGCAACTGATTGTCGATGCGGCGCGACTCGTGGCGTTCGGAGCCGATGATGTGCAGGCCGCCGGCGGCCAGCACCTGGTTGTGCGGCTTCTGCCACTCCTCACGCATGCGGGCCATCGTCGCCGCGCGCTCGGCCGCCGGCAGCGACTCGTCATGCTTGACGACAGAAACCGCCTTCTCGATGCTGCCGCCGAGAACGATGTCGGTACCACGACCGGCCATGTTGGTGGCAATGGTGATCTGCCCCGGTCGACCGGCCTCGATGACGATTTCGGCTTCGCGAGCGTGCTGCTTGGCGTTGAGTACCGAGTGTGGCAACTTTGCCCTGTCGAGCAGGCCGGACAGCAGTTCTGAGTTCTCGATCGAAGTCGTGCCGACCAGCACCGGCTGGCCCCGCGCCGAACAATCCTTGATGTCGGCGATGATCGCCGAATGCTTCTCGTCGGCGGTCTTGTACACCAGGTCATTCATGTCCTTGCGCACCATCGGGCGGTGGGTCGGAATGACGACGGTTTCCAGGCCGTAGATTTGCTGGAACTCGTAGGCCTCGGTATCGGCCGTGCCGGTCATGCCGGACAACTTGCCGTACATGCGGAAGTAATTCTGGAAGGTGATCGAGGCCAACGTCTGGTTCTCGGCCTGGATCTGCACGCCTTCCTTGGCCTCAACGGCCTGGTGCAGGCCATCCGACCAGCGCCGGCCGGTCATCAGGCGCCCGGTGAATTCGTCGACAATGACTACTTCGCCGTTTTGCACCACGTACTGCTGGTCCTTCTGGAAAAGCGTCAGCGCACGCAACGCGGCATTGAGGTGATGCACCAGCGTGATATTTGCCGCGTCGTAGAGGCTGCGTCCTTCCTGCAGCAGGCCGTGCTCAAGCAGAAGATCCTCGGCGTGCTCATAACCTGTCTCGGACAGATGAACCTGATGGCCTTTCTCATCCACCCAGTAATCACCCTCGCCCTTTTCCTCCATCGCCCGGGTCAGTTTCGGCACGACATCCTTCATGCGCAGGTAGAGGTCGGTGTGGTCTTCCGCCTGGCCGGAAATGATCAGCGGCGTGCGGGCCTCGTCGATCAGGATGGAATCCACCTCGTCGACGATCGCGTAGTTGAGGCCGCGCTGCACGCGCTGGTCGGCGGAATAGACCATGTTGTCACGCAGGTAGTCGAAGCCGAACTCGTTGTTGGTGCCGTAGGTGATGTCGGCGGCGTAGGCCACTTGTTTGGCCTCATGGTTCATCTGCGAGAGGTTGCAGCCAACCGAGAGTCCAAGGAAGCGGTGCAGGCGCCCCATCCACTCGGCGTCACGGCTGGCCAAATAGTCATTGACCGTGATGATATGCACGCCCTTGCCGGAAATGGCGTTCAGATAGGAAGGCAGCGTGGCGACCAGCGTCTTGCCTTCGCCGGTCCGCATTTCGGCGATCTTGCCATGATGGAGGACCATGCCGCCGATCAACTGGACGTCAAAATGGCGCATCCCGAGTTCGCGCTTGCTAGCCTCGCGGACGACCGCGAAGGCTTCGGGCAGCAGGTCATCGAGTGACTCGCCGTTGGCGTGACGCTCGCGGAACTCCACCGTCTTGGCGCGCAACTGCTCGTCGCTCAGTGCCTGAACGGCGGACTCGAACGCGTTGACGCGCTTCACCGCCTGAGCGTATTGTTTGATTAGCCGGTCGTTGCGGCTGCCGAAAACTTTTCTGAGTAGGCCGGAGATCATCGCGATGAAATAGTGGGTTGCGCACGGCAACAGAGGACAGATTCTACCATGCAGGCTGCCCGACCGCAGAAGACTGGAATCGCCAGATGGCAAGGCATAATGGCAGTTGTTTGCGCCACCTTGAGATAGCCAGCGCCCAGAACAATGCACGCGAGACCCCCGATGACCAACACGCTCGAACGCTATCTGGACAATGCCGCCGGCGCCGGCCGGGTAATGGCCCATGCCAGGCTGTTGCTCAGGCTGACGCAGCGCTTCAAAGCAGTGGCCCCATCGGGCCTCGGCGATGTCGCGCGCATTGCCAATTTCAAGTCGGGGAAAGTCGTCATCCACGCCGACAACGGCGCGGCCGCGTCGAAGATCCGCCAGATGAGCCAACGTCTGTGCGACGAGTTGTCGAGGGCGGGGGTAGATTGCAACGGCATCGAGGTGCGCGTTCAGCCCAGCCAGATTCCCCTCCAGACCACCGCCTCAGCAACGAAGGGCCTGTCTGCAAAGACCTTCGGGGTGTTGCGGTCAACGTCCGAAAACCTGCCGGAAGGGCCGCTGCGAAAGGCACTGGATGCCTTTCTGGCAAGCGCCGCTAAGCAGGAATGACTGCGACGCGCTCGATGATCATCAGCGCGAAAACGATCAGGGCAAAGACAATTCCGTAGCGGAAAAGCCGCCATGAAAAGCCAAGATAGCTTCGGTTGCCGGTCAACGTGTAGATCAGCAGTCCGGCGCCGACCGCTACGATCAGAACGACTGCCAGCAGACGCAGCAGCCACATGTGAACTATGCCGGCTGGTTCAGCCAGCGCGTAACGCCAGCGGGTGCCTGCTCTGCCTGGTCGAAGGTCACCAGTTCCCAGGATTCCCGATGATTGAGCAACTCGCGGGCAAGCAAGTTGTTGAGCGCATGCCCCCCCTTGTGCGACGAGTACGCCGCCAACAATGGATGACCGAGCAGGTAGAGGTCGCCGACGGCATCGAGAATCTTGTGCTTGACGAACTCGTCACCATAACGCAGGCCATCCTGGTTGAGGACGCGGAATTCGTCGAGAACAATGGCGTTTTCGAGTCCGCCGCCGAGCGCGAGGCCGCTTTCGCGGAGGAATTCGACTTCCTGCATGAAGCCGAAGGTGCGGGCGCGGGCCACTTCACGGACATACGACCGTTCAGCAAAATCAATTTCCGCTTTTTGCGCCGACTTGTCGATGGCCGGATGATTGAAGATGATCGAGAAAGTCAGCTTGTAGCCGTCGTAAGGCTCGAAGCGCGCCCACTTGTCGCCATCGCGAACCTCGACGGGCTTGATGACGCGGATAAATTTCTTGGCCGCGTTCTGCTCCTCGATGCCGGCGGACTGGATCAGGAAAACGAACGGGGCAGCCGAGCCATCGAGAATGGGCACTTCCGGTGCATCCAGATCGACCCAGGCATTGTCGATACCGAGGCCGGCAAATGCCGACATCAGATGCTCTACCGTACCAACCTTGACTCCCTCTTTTTCCAGACATGAACACATGCGCGTATCGCCAACCATAAGGGCATTGGCAGGGATATCCACCGGTTCCGGCAAGTCCGTGCGCCGGAAAACGATCCCGCTGTTCGGAGCGGCCGGACGCAGGGTCATGTTAACCTTGACGCCCCCGTGCAAGCCGACGCCGGAGGCACGGATAACAGTCTTGAGTGTGCGTTGCTTGAGCATGCAAGTACTTGAATAATTTGGGGAGCGGCGCATTGTAGCACAACGCGCCGCCGCCCTTTTTCAGAGTGAGGCTTGCTACCTTCAGTCAGCCTGCTTGCGCAGAAAAGCCGGGATGTCGTAACGATCCACCCCGCTGTTGGCCAGCGCTTCGACTGTCACGTTGCGTTGCCCACGACGGACAACCGACGGCACATCAAGGTGCGTGTAATCGATCGCCGATGTCGGCGCGAACGCTACCGCATCACTCGTTCCGGTTGCCATCTGGACAACCGGCGTGACCATCGAGATCGGCTGACGAGCGCGAGTCGCTATCTGGCCAAGACCGGTCGCCACCACCGTGACACGCAAGGCATCGTCCATCAACTCATCGTAGACCGCGCCGAAAATGATGTGCGCATCTTCGGCGGCAAAAGCCTTGACGGTATTCATCACCTCGTTGACTTCCTTCATCCGGAGGCCGCCCTTGGCTGCGGTGATGTTCACGAGAACGCCTTTGGCCCCCGATAGGTTGATGCCTTCGAGGAGCGGCGAAGCCACCGCCTGCTCGGCAGCGATACGGGCACGGTCGACACCGGAAGCGGATGCCGAGCCCATCATGGCACGGCCCATTTCACCCATAACCGTTCGCACATCTTCGAAGTCCACATTGACCAGTCCCGGGTAGGTGATGATCTCGGCGATGCCGCCAACCGCGTTCTTCAGCACATCGTCAGCCGCCTTGAAGCAGTGATCGACGTCGGCATCGTCTCCCATGACCTCCATCAGCTTGTCGTTGAGGATGACGATCAGTGAATCGACGTGCTTCGAAAATTCGATGATCCCCGCCTCGGCAGCCTTCATCCGCTTGTTGCCCTCAAAGGAGAATGGCTTGGTGACGACGCCGACGGTCAGGACGCCCATTTCACGCGCAATCTCAGCAACCACGGGAGCAGCGCCGGTGCCTGTACCGCCACCCATGCCCGCCGTAATGAAGGCCATGTGGGCACCGCTCAGCGCAGCGCGGATATCCTCCCGATGTGCGTCCGCCGCCGCCTGACCAACTTCGGGCTTGGCACCGGCGCCGAGACCCGTCGTGCCGAGCGACAACTTGCTGGCCGCCGTGTTGCGCCCAAGCGCCTGGCCATCGGTATTGGCAGCGATGAACTCGACACCGCTGACGCCCTCCTCGATCATGTGCTGGATGGCATTACCACCGGCGCCGCCGACCCCAAACACCTTGATGATCGTGCCGTGCTCGTTTTCTTTCTCGATAATTTCAAACATGTTTTTCTCCTCTGAAAAAGCTAAAAAAAATCAAAAATTCTTGGCAAACCACGACTTCATTCCATCAAAGACATCCTTTACACCCTGTTTTTCCTTGATCCTCTGACCACGCTTGCGCTGCGCCTGAGCTTCGAGCAGTAGCCCAAAAGCTGTCGCAAAGTGCGGACACTGCACGACATCGGCCAGGCTGCCCGTGTATTTCGGACTACCCAGGCGAAGCGGCATGTGGAAGATTTCCTCGCCCAGTTCGACCATGCCCGGCATCACGCTGGCGCCGCCGGTGAGCACGATTCCCGATGACAAAACCTCCTCGAAGCCGGCTCGGCGCAGTTCGTTCTGGATCAACTCGTAGAGTTCCTCGACCCGTGGCTGTATCACGTCAGCCAGGGCACGGCGACTCAATTTGCGGCTCGGGCGGTCGTCGACCCCAGCAACCTCGATACTCTCGGAGGGATCGGCGAGTTGCGACAGCGCGCAACCGTACTTGCACTTGATGTCCTCGGCCTCGCGGGTCGGCGTCCGCAACGCCATCGCAATGTCGTTGGTGATCTGGTCCCCGGCGATCGGAATCACCGATGTGTGACGGATGGCGCCCTGCGTCCACACGGCGAGATCGGTAGTGCCGCCCCCGATGTCAATCAGACAGACGCCGAGGTCTTTTTCATCCTCTGAAAGCACGGCATAGCTGGAGGCCAGCGGTTGCAGCACCAAGTCATTCACTTCCAGGCCACAGCGACGCACGCACTTGACGATGTTCTGGGCGGCAGACACGGCGCCGGTAACGATATGCGTCTTGACTTCAAGGCGCATGCCGCTCATCCCGATCGGTTCGCGAATGCCATCCTGGCCGTCAATGACGAACTCTTGAGTCAGGATATGCAGAATTTCCTGATCTGCGGGAATCGGCATCGCCTTGGCGGTCTCGATAACGCGCTCGACATCGCTCGGCGTCACTTCCTTGTCCTTGATCGCCACCATGCCGTTCGAATTGAAGCTCTTGATGTGACTGCCGGCGATGCCCGTATAGACCTCTTTCACCTTGCAGTCCGCCATCAGTTCGACCTCCTGCACGACCCGGCTGATCGTGTGCACGGTTTCCTCGATGTTGACCACGACGCCTTTTTTCAGGCCACGCGAGTCCTGCGAACCCATGCCGATGACGTTTAGCCGTCCTTCCTGATTGATCTCGGCGACCAGCGCGACGATCTTGGACGTTCCAATGTCAAGGCCGACTATCAGATCCTTGTTATCTCTGCTCATATCCCCGCTTCCCTTTGACTTCGCCTGCGACTCGCATCGCAAAACCATTCGGATACCGCAAATCCACCACCGCAGGACTTGTCGCGCGTTTGCCGACCGTGTCCGTATAGACATCTATGAACCGCTGCAAGCGGACCCCAACCGGCGATTTTGGTTGCTCCCGGCCCATTTCGACGAACATCCCGCTCTCCAGCTTCAATTGCCAGGCGAGACGCGGCGACAATGTCACCTGCACGGGCTTCTGACCCAGCGGCAAGAAGGCGCCGACAAACTCCGCGTAGCGCTTGAGCACTTCCGGTGCCGTTCCCGAAGGGCCGTACAGCATTGGCAGGGCAGCCATTTCCTCGTCCGGACCATTCGCCGCAAATACCTCGCCATAGGTATTTACCAGTTCGCCCCGACCCTCGCCCCAGCGCGCGACCGGACGATGTTCCTCGATATGCACCTCCAGACGCGCCGGCCACGTGCGCCGCAATTCGACCTTGCGCACCCAGGGCAGGCGTTCCATCACGCTGCGCACCGCCTCGAGATTGAGACTGAAAAAGTTTCCCTTGAGGGCGGCCGGGAGGGTCTCCTCGATTTCCGCGCGCCGCGTGTGCGGCAGTTCCTGGGCGAACACCACCTGGCGTACCGCCAACGAGGGTACGCGTACCAGCCATACCGCTCCAGCCGCGAGCACAGCGGCCGCCGCTGCGAGAATCAGCAGGTCGGCAATGGCGTTCAGGATGTGCGGTTTGTTCCACATTCAAGGTCTCAGTCGTTGGCTGCCAGTTCAAGCACCCGGCGCACCAGCGTCGGATAGTCCATGCCGGCGGCTCGGGCCGCCATCGGCACCAGCGAGTGATCGGTCATGCCGGGAGAAGTATTCACCTCCAGAAAATAGTGATTGCCTTCCTCGTCGAGGAGGAAGTCGACCCGCCCCCAGCCGCGACCACCAATGATGCGAAAGGCCTCCAGCGCACCTTTCCGAATTTCCGCATCCTTGGCATCGGCCAGCCCGCAAGGACAAAGGTAGCGGGTGTCGTCGCGGTTGTACTTGGCTTCGTAATCGTAGAACTCGGTAGCCGGCTCGATCTTGATCGTCGGCAGCGCAATCATGTCGACTCCGCTTCCGACGATGCCAACCGTGTATTCGCCACCCATCACCCCTTTTTCGGCGATGACCAGCGGATCAAATCTCGCGGCTGTGGCGTAGGCCAAGTGCAGCGTATCGCGTTCCACGACCTTGCTGATGCCGATCGACGAACCCTCGTGCACGGGCTTGACGAAGATCGGCAGGCCGAGTTCTTCCTCGACATCGGCAAAGTCGGAATCGGCGGTCAGCAGGGCGTACTCCGGTACCGGTAAACCGGCTGCCTGCCACAGCAGCTTGGTACGGAACTTGTCCATGCCGAGCGCGGAAGCCATCACACCGGAGCCGGTGTAGGGAATGTGCATCAGCTCCAGAGCGCCCTGGATCGTGCCATCCTCGCCATGGCGACCGTGCAGCGCAATGAAGGCGCGGTCGTAAGACTTGAGCGCCGCCAAAGGCTGCTCGGCAGGATCGAAGGCATGGGCGTCGATACCCTGACACAGGAGCGCGGCCAGGACCCGCGAACCGCTGTTCAGCGACACTTCGCGCTCAGCGGAGGAGCCGCCAAACAGGACTGCAACCTTGCCAAAATCGCTCATGTCATCTCTGCCAACTTGGCGGGCACCGAACCGATCGAGCCGGCGCCCATGGTCAGCACCACATCGCCGGCGCGGGCGACATCGAGGATGGTTTGCGGCATCGCTGCGATGTCCTCGACGAATACCGGCTCGACTTTGCCGGCAACGCGCAGGGCACGGGCCAGTGAGCGGCCATCGGCGGCGACGATCGGCGCTTCACCGGCAGCGTAGACTTCCCCGAGACACAAGGCGTCGACCGTGGACAATGCCTTGACAAAGTCGTCGAAGCAGTCACGAGTGCGCGTGTAGCGGTGCGGCTGGAACGCCAGAACCAGTCGGCGCCCAGGGAAAGCGCCGCGCGCTGCAGCAAGCGTGGCAGCCATTTCGACCGGATGATGGCCGTAGTCGTCGACCAGGGTAAAGCTGCCGCCCGAAGGCAAGGCCACTTCGCCGCAGCGCTGAAAGCGGCGGCCGACGCCCTTGAATTCTGCAAGCGCCTTGACGATCGCGACATCCGGCACCTGCACTTCGCTCGCCACGGCAATCGCCGCCAGGGCATTCAGGACGTTGTGCAGGCCCGGTGTATTCAGCGTGATTGGGAATCGCGTCAGCGAACCATTGACGCGCACGCAGTCAAAGCGCATTTGCCCGCCCGCCGCGACGATATTCTCGGCGTAGAAATTGCAGCCCGCAGTGAGGCCGTAGGTGACGATCTGCTTCGATACCTGCGGCATGATGGCGCGCACATTCGGATCGTCGGCACAGAGCACGGCAACGCCGTAGAAAGGAAGGCGATTGAGGAAGTCGACAAAGGCGCCTTTGAGCCGCGCGAAGTCGTGGCCATAGGTTTCCATGTGGTCGGCATCGATATTGGTAACAACCGAAATGACCGGCGACAGGAAGAGAAAGGATGCGTCCGATTCATCCGCCTCGGCGACCAGGAAATCGCCCTGTCCGAGTCGGGCATTGGCGCCGGCAGCATTCAGGCGGCCACCGATGACGAATGTCGGGTCAATGCCACCTTCGGCCAGAATGCTGGTCACCAGGCTGGTCGTCGTCGTCTTGCCGTGCGTTCCGGCGATCGCGATGCCGCGCTTCAGGCGCATCAGTTCAGCCAGCATCTGGGCGCGCGGCACGACCGGGATTTTTCGCGCGCGGGCGGCAACGACTTCCGGGTTATCAGCCTTGACGGCGGTCGAGATTACTACCGCATCGGCACCGGAGACGTTCTCAGCGGCATGGCCGATCATCACCGCGACGCCCTCGCCTTCGAGGCGGCGCGTCGTCGCGCTGGCGGACAGATCGGAACCGGTCACAGTGTAGTTGAGGTGGGCGAGCACCTCGGCGATGCCGCTCATCCCAGAGCCACCGACGCCGACGAAGTGAACGTGTTTCACCTTATGCTTCATTTCGCCACCCAAAGACAGATATCGGCCAGTTTATCGGCAGCATCTGGTCTCGCCAGGCTGCGCGCTCTTTCGGCCATTTCCAGCAGTTGACCGCGGCTGTAGTTCCGGATGAGCGCGATGGCATCTGCGGTCAGTTCGCCTTGTGCCAAGAGCACGGCACCGCCAGCATTGACCAGGAACCTCGCGTTGCCGGTCTGATGGTCGTCGACTGCATGCGGAAAAGGCACCAGAATGCTCGCCACACCCGCTGCCGCGAGCTCCGCCACGGTTAGTGCGCCAGAACGGCAGATCACCAGGTCTGCCCATTCGTAGGCGCCGGCCATGTCCTCGATGAACGAGACGCAGTGTGCGGGAACACCCACGGCAGCGTAATTGGCCTTCAGCGCCTCAAGCTGCTGCTCGCCGGCCTGATGGACGATCTGCGGTTGCTCGCTTTCACCAAGCAAAGCCATTCCGCGAGGGACCGTCTCGTTCAGAGCCTGCGCTCCGAGGCTGCCTCCGAGCACCAGCAGGTGCAGCGCGCCGGTACGCTCGGCAAGACGCTCAGCCGGCGGCGGGATCGCGGCAATGGCAGGACGCACCGGGTTGCCGACCCAGATCCCATTCTTGAACACTTCCGGAAACCCGGTGGCGATGCGCTCGGCAACCCCTGCCAGCACCCGATTGGCCAGCCCGGCCACGGAATTCTGTTCATGGATGACCAGCGGCCTGCCCAACAGCGCCGCCATCACGCCGCCGGGGAAAGAAATGTAGCCACCCATGCCGAGCACGACATCGGGCCTCACCTCACGGATGGCCTTCTGGGCCTGCCAGAAACCCCTGAGCAGATTGAGTGGCAAGAGCAGTTTGCGGAGCAGCCCCTTGCCGCGCAACGCGCCGAACCGGATCCCAATCAGGGGGAACCCATACTGGGACACCAGACGCGCCTCCATTCCGTCGGGATTGCCCAGCCAGGAGACGTTCCAGCCGCGCGCGCGCATGTTCTCGGCGACCGCAAGCGCCGGGAAGATGTGGCCACCGGTGCCACCCGCCATGACGAGAAGCGTCCCGCTCATTGGTTCCCGCCGCGCATGAGCTGCCTGTTCTCCCAATCGACCCGGAGCAGAATTGCCAGCGCAATACAGTTAGCCAGTATTCCCGACCCGCCGAAACTCATCAGTGGAAGCGTCAACCCCTTGGTCGGCAACAATCCCATGTTGACCCCCATGTTGATGAAGGACTGGATGCCAAGCCAGATTCCGATGCCCATGGCAACCAGCGCCGGATAGAGACGGTCGAGCTGAACACTCTGGCGACCGATTGCAAAAGCACGCTGGACGACCAGGGCAAACAGCGCAATAACGGCCAGCACCCCGAAGAAGCCAAGTTCCTCGGCGATCACGGCGAGCAGAAAATCGGTGTGCGCTTCGGGCAGGTAGAACAGCTTCTCGACGCTGGCGCCCAGGCCGACGCCGAACAATTCGCCACGCCCGAAGGCAATCAGCGAGTGCGACAATTGGTAGCCGCGGCCAAAGGCATCAGCCCATGGATCCATGAAACCGAAAATGCGATCGCGCCGGTACGGCGAAACAATGATCAGCAGTGTGAACGCAATCAGCAGCAGGATTATTAGCAGCACGAACAGCCGAGCCTTGAGCCCGCCAAGGAAGAGGATGCCCATGGCGATTGCGATGATGACGACGAAGGCGCCGAAATCCGGCTCCTTGAGCAGCAGCATGCCGACTAGCGCCATCGCGCAGAACATCGGGAGGAAGGCTTGCTTGAGGTCATGCATCACGTTGATCTTGCGCACCGTGTAATCAGCAGCGTAGAGGACCGCAAACAGCTTCATCAATTCGGAGGGCTGCAGATTGGCGATGCCGAGCGGCAGCCAGCGCCGGGCGCCATTAACATCGCGGCCGATGCCTGGGATCAAAACGATGGCTAGCAGGACAACGCCAATCATGAAGAGCATGGGCGCATAACGCTGCCAGAGCGACATCGGAACCTGGAATGCGGCGGCGGCGGCGGCCATCCCGATTATCAGGAAGATCGCATGCCGCATCAGATAGAAGGTCGGCTGATGGCCGGTCATGCGGCCGGCCTCGGCGGTGGCGATCGATGCCGAGTAAACCATGACCATGCCAGTAAACAACAGCAACAGGACGCTCCACAACAGCGCGTAGTCGATCTCGGGCAACTGGCGGCGCGGCGCGTCGAGGGCGTTGAGCATCATGATGACAGCCCCCTCACCGCTGCCACGAAGGCGGCCGCCCGCTCGGCATAATTGCCGTACATGTCGAGGCTGGAGCAGGCCGGCGACAACAGCACGCAATCGCCGCTCCTCGCCTCACTGGCCAGCCAGCGCACGGCCGTCTCCATGTCGCCGGTGCGCCGCACCGGCAACCCGCAGCCGCTGAGTGCCCCCTCGATCCTCTCGGCGGCGCTGCCGATCAGGGCCACTGCCCGGCCGTGCTTCTTCAGCGCCGGCAGAAGCGGGCTGAAGTCCTGACCCTTCCCGTCGCCGCCGAGCACGATAGCCACCTTGCACCCGAGACCTTCGACCGCGGCGAGCGTCGCGCCGACGTTGGTGCCCTTGGAGTCATCGACATAACGGACCCCGGCGATCTCGGCGACCGGTTCGACCCGGTGCGGCAGGCCGGCAAACGACTTGAGCGGCTCGACCAGACCCTCGGGGGCGACACCGATGGCATCGCACAGGGCAAGCGCCGCCAGCGCGTTCGCGACATTGTGCAAGCCGGCCAGTTTCAGCGCGTCGACCGCGACAAGCGGCTTGCCGCCCTTGAACAGGGCGCCGCCGCCCAGCCCATAGTCGGCTGCGCGCGGCGCGACGTCGAGACCGAAGGTCAGCATCCGGCGCCCACAGCGACCGTTGGCCAGCGACCAGTCGTCGTTGCGATTGAGGATCATCGCCCCCTTGCCCTGGAAGATGCGCGACTTGGCGGCAGCGTACGTCGCCAGGCTGCCGTCGTAGCGATCGAGGTGATCCTCGGAAACGTTGAGGACGGTCGCCGCGTCGGCATTCAGGTGATGCGTCGTTTCCAGCTGGAAGCTGGACAACTCGAGCACCCAAACATCCGGTAGCGGGCCGGCATCGAGCGCATCCATCAAGGCATCGAGCGCCGACGGCGAGATGTTGCCGCAAGCGATGGCCGGCACAGCGGCGCCGTTCAGCAGGTGGGCGGTCAATGCCGTAGTCGTCGTCTTGCCGTTGCTGCCGGTGATGGCGATGATCTTCGAACCGGGCGCCTGTTCGCGGACGCCGGTGGCAAAGAATTCAATTTCCGAGACCACCGGCACGTCGACCGCGGCAATCTGCAGTGTTGCCCTGGGAACCCCCGGCGACAGCGCGACGAGGTCGATCCCGGCAAAGGTCGCTGCAGAGAACGGACCGGCGATCACTTCGGCGGCCGGCGCGACGCGGGCCAGCGCGCCCAGATTCGGCGGGCTGTCGCGCGAATCGGCAACCCGGACGAGCGCGCCCTGACGATGCAGCCACTTGGCCATCGCCAGTCCGGACTCGCCGAGCCCGACCACCAGAACGCGTTTGTCCTTGAGTTCCATCAGCGCAATTTCAGTGAAGAAAGCCCGATCAGCACGAGCATGATGGTGATGATCCAGAAGCGGACGACAACCTGCGTCTCCTTCCAGCCGGTCTGTTCGAAGTGGTGATGCAGCGGCGCCATGCGCAGGATGCGTCGGCCCTCGCCGAACTTTTTCTTGGTGTACTTGAACCACGTGACCTGGAGCATCACCGACAGCGTTTCGGCGACGAAAACGCCGCCCATGATGACGAGGACGATTTCCTGGCGAATGATGACGGCGACGGTGCCAAGCGCTGCGCCGAGCGCCAGAGCGCCGACGTCGCCCATGAAGACTTCCGCCGGATAGGCGTTGAACCAGAGAAAACCGAGTCCTGCGCCGGCGATCGCGCCGAGCAGGATGCACAGTTCGCCCGCCCCCGGCACATAGGGTATCAGCAGATACTTGGCATAGACCGCGTGGCCGGTGACGTAGGCGAAGAGCGCGAATGCCGCGGCGATCATGACCGTCGGCATGATGGCGAGACCGTCAAGACCGTCGGTGAGGTTGACCGCATTGCTGGTGCCGACGATGACGAAATAGGTCAGGGTGATGAAGCCGACGACCCCGAGCGGGTAGGCGATCGTCTTGAAGAAGGGCACGATCAGTTCGGTCTGCGCCCCGGACTTGGCCGAGAACGCTAGAAACAGTGCGGCGCCGATGCCGAGCACCGACTGCCAGAAGAACTTCCAGCGCGCCGGCAGCCCCTTGGGATCGCGGTACACGACCTTCTTCCAGTCGTCGTACCAGCCGACGATACCGTAGCCGAGCGTGACGATGAGCACCGTCCACACATACTTGTTGGTCAGGTCGCCCCACAACAGGGTAGTGATGGCGATCGCGATCAGGATCAGGACGCCGCCCATGGTCGGCGTCCCGGATTTGATCAGGTGAGTATCCGGTCCGTCACTGCGCACCGCCTGCCCGATCTTCCTGGTGGCCAGCCAGCGGATAACACTTGGGCCCGTAGCGAAGGAAATCAGCAGCGCCGTCATCGCCGCCAGCACTGTGCGCAGCGTGATGTAGTTGAAGACGTTGAAGAATCGGACGTCCTGGGCCAGCCATTGGGTCAGCGCAAGCAGCATCAGTCTTTCTCCCCGGTGGCAATCGCATCCGCCACCCGTTCCATCCTCATGAAACGCGACCCCTTGACCAGCACCGTAGTTTCCGGTCCCAATTCCTTGTTGACCGCAACAAGCAGTTTTTCGATGTCGCAGAAATGCCGGCCACCCTCGCCGAAATTGCGCACCGCCGCCTGGCTGGCGTCGCCGAGGGCGAACAGACGGTCGATGCCCTGACTCTTCGCGTAGCCGCCGATTTCATCGTGATACTGGCCGCTTGCCTCACCAATCTCGCCCATGTCGCCGAGAACAAGCACCTTGCGTCCGACGGTGGCGGCCAGCACGTCGATCGCCGCGCGCACCGAGTCCGGATTGGCGTTGTAGGTATCATCGAGCACCACCGCGCCAGCGCGCCCCTGCCGCAGTTGCAGGCGCCCCTTGACCCCTGAGAACCCCTCAAGTCCAGCCACCACGGCCGCCAGCGGGATCCCGGCAGCGAGACAGGCAGTGGCAGCCGCCAGTGCATTGCGCGCGTTGTGGCGACCTGGCACTAAAAGTTTCAGTTCAGCCCGGCCTTCCGCCGCTTCGAGACTCAGCAGCGCGGTCAGTCCTTGCTGGCGAACAGTGGCCCGCACGTCGGCGGCGCGTTCAATGCCATAGGTACGCACGTTATGGCTACCGGCCATCTCCCGCCAAAGATAGGCATAGCCATCATCGGCATTGACCACCGCCTCGCCAGCGGCGGCCAGGCCGGCAAAAATGCTGCCTTTTTCGCGGGCGACCCGGTTCAAGTCGCCCATCCCTTCGAGGTGTGCTCGCTGCGCGTTGGTAACCACCGCCACCGTCGGAGCACCAAGCGACGCCAGATAGCCGATTTCGCCTGGGTGATTCATGCCCATCTCGATGACGGCTGCCTGATGGCCGGAATCGAGTCCGAGCAAGGTCAGCGGCAGACCGATGTCGTTGTTCAGGTTGCCACGCGTCACCAGCACCGTATCACCAAACGCGCACCTGAGAATGGCGGCGATCATTTCCTTGGTCGTTGTCTTGCCGTTCGAACCCGTCACGGCGATGACCGGGATTTCGAAGCGGGCGCGCCACGCGGCAGCCATCCTGCCGAGGGCAGTCCGCGTATTGGCGACGATCAGCGCCGATACGCCCACTGGCAGGCGCGCCTCCTCGGCCACCAGCAGGGCACCGGCACCGGCGGCGATGGCCCGTTCAAGGAAGTCGTGGCCATCGAAACGGTCGCCCCGCAGCGCAACGAACAGCTGCCCGGCGCCGATGCTGCGCGTGTCGGTGGACACCCCGGCAATCGTCTGATCCGGGCCAGACAGAGTACCGCCGACGGCACGCTGGATCTCGGACAGCCGCCAGTTCATCATGCCACCACCCGCGGACACTCGCGGCGCAACACGAGCGCTGCCCGGGCCTGGTCGACATCGGAAAACGGCGTTCGGATGCCGGCGATCTCCTGGTAGGGTTCATGGCCCTTGCCCGCAAGCAGGACGACGTCGTTCACGCCGGCGCCGGCAATGGCACGACGGATGGCTGCAGAGCGATCGACGACGGACTCAACCGGCGTCATGCCCGCCAGGATATCGGCAATGATGCGCGCCGGATCCTCGCCGCGCGGATTGTCGCTGGTCAGGAGCACCCGGTCGGCCAGCCTGGCCGCGATCTCGCCCATCTGCGGCCGCTTTCCACGGTCGCGATCGCCACCGCAGCCGAAGACGACACAGAGGCTTCCATTGCGCGCCTGGGCCACATCGCGCAACGCCCGCAGGACGTTCTCCAGCGCATCCGGACTATGCGCGTAATCGACGACGATCAGCGGCTCGCCGGCCCCCCCCAGACGCTCCATTCTGCCAGCCGGAGGGGTCAGCGCCGACAGGCGGCGGCCAACGTCCGCTGTTTCGATTCCGGAATCGTGAAGCACCGCTGCCGCCGCCAAAAGATTGGCTATGTTGTAGCGCCCAAGCAGGCAGGTATGAACCTCGACGCGCCCGCCCGGGAGCACCAGACTAAAGCGCTGACCACCCGGCGTCGCGACCAGATTCTCGGCGCGCACCGCCACGCCACCCGCCGTCTTCGGGTCACCGATGCCATAGCCGAGAACGGAACGCGCAGTCGTCTCACGCATCAGCCTGCGGCCCAGTTCGTCGTCGGCATTGATGATCGCCGTGCGCAGGCCAGGCCAGACAAGGAGGCGCCGCTTCGCAGCCGCATATGCTTCCATGCTGCCGTGATAGTCCAGGTGGTCGCGGGTAAAATTCGTGAACACCGCGACATCCACCCGTGCACCATTCAGGCGCCCCTCCTCGATGCCGATCGAACTCGCTTCGAGTGCGCAGGCCTCGGCCCGGGCACGCTGAAAGCCAGCCAGCAGCCGCATCAGGGTCGTCGCTTCCGGCGTCGTGAACCCGGTATCTGCGAGCCCGCCCGGAAAGCCCGCGCCGAGCGTGCCAATGACCGCGCACTTGCGGGCGTGGGCGCGGGCGATGAACTGGCTGACCGTGGTTTTGCCATTGGTGCCGGTGACAGCAATCAGCGAGAGCTTGGCGCTCGGCTCGCCATAGACCAGATGTGCCAGCGGACCGGCGAGCGCCCGTAACCCGTCGATTTGCATGTTGGCTGCGGTCCACCCCGGGTTCCAGGCGAAATCGCCGCCTGCTTGCCAAAGCACGGCAGCAGCTCCGCGCGCGATGGCGTGCGCGATGTAGCGGCGCCCGTCGGCGAGGGTGCCGGGATAGGCAAGGAAAACGTCACCGGGACGTACCTGGCGGCTGTCGTCGGCCACTCCCGTGGCGACGACTCCGCGCGCTGCCAGACGCTCGAGAATTAGGTGCTGGGCGCTCAAAGCCGCCCCTTCCCAGCCGCCGCTTCGGCCACCTGGATTGGGTCATCCGGCGGAATGCCTAGTGTCCGCAAGGAGCCGCCCATGATCTGCGAGAACACCGGACCGGCCACATCGCCACCGTAGTGCGCGCCGCCCGTCGGTTCGTCGATCATCACCGCCACGACCAGACGCGGGTCACCGATCGGCGCAAGTCCGATGAACGAGGCGATGTATTTTCTCACGTAGGCGCCACCTTCGATCTTGTAAGCAGTGCCGGTCTTGCCACCCACCCGGTAACCCGGTACGCGCGCTTTCGGGGCCGTTCCCTCGGGCTGCACCGCCATCTCCAGCATGGCGCGGATTTCGCGAGCTGTCTGCTGCGAGAATACGCGGACGCCGTGCGGCGGCGGCTCTTCGCTCCGGATCAGGGTCAACGGGCCCGTCTCGCCATCGCGGGCAAAAACGCTGTAGGCGCGCGCCAGCTGGATCAGGCTGACCGACACGCCATGCCCATAGGACATTGTCGCCTGCTCGATCGGACGCCAGATTTTCCACGGCCGCAGCCGGCCAGTCACCTCGCCCGGAAATCCGAGATTAGGCGCCTGACCGAAGCCAACGCTGTCGAG
Organism: Candidatus Dechloromonas phosphorivorans; assembly: GCA_016714975.1. Classification (GTDB taxonomy): domain Bacteria; phylum Pseudomonadota; class Gammaproteobacteria; order Burkholderiales; family Rhodocyclaceae; genus Azonexus; species Azonexus phosphoriphilus. The sequence goes on from JADKBR010000007.1 coordinate 173,217, forward strand.
CATCTCCCACATCTCCCTGGGTGGGAACCCAAGGGCCAGCTTGACGGTTCCGACATTCGACGATTTCTGAACCACCTGCGCCACGGTCAGGGCGCCGTGAGGGTGCGCATCCGATATGGTCGCCGAGCCGATGGTCAGCCTGCCCGGCGCGCAATTGATGACCGTTTCAGGGCGCACCTTGCCGCTCTCCAAGGCGAGCGCGGCGGTGAACGGCTTCATCACCGAGCCTGGCTCGAAGGTATCGGTCAGGGCACGGTTGCGCAGTTGCGCTCCCGACAGGCGGTCGCGATTGTTCGGGTTATAGGTCGGCAGGTTGACCAGCGCCAGAATCTCGCCCGTCCGCGTATCAACAACGATCGCGCCGCCTGCCTTGGCATTGTGCTTTTCAACCGCAGCCTTGAGCTGACTGTAGGCCAGATACTGGATTTTTGAGTCGAGCGCCAGGCGTATTTCCTTGCCATCCTGCGGTGGCTTGAGGGCAACGACATCCTCGATGATGTTGCCGCGCCGGTCGCGGATCACGGTACGGCTACCAGGCCGTCCAAGCAAGCTCTGCTGGAAGGCCAGCTCCACTCCCTCGAGGCCCTTGTCATCAACGCCAGTGAAACCCACGATGTGTGCCGTCATATCCCCGGTCGGGTAATAGCGGCGGTATTCCTTTTCCTGATGCACTCCCGGCAACTTCAACGCCGCGATGCGCTCGGCGGTTTCCGGTGGCACCTGGCGCTTGACGAAAACGAACGTCTTTTCCGTGGCGATCTTGCTTTCCAGTTCGCGCGCGCTCATGTCCAGCAGTGCTGCCAATCGCTGTTTCTGGGGACCAGACATGGTCCGTGCGTCACCAGGAATCGCCCAGATTGTCTTCATTGGCGTGGACACGGCCAGCAGGTCGCCGTTGCGGTCAGTGATTTTGCCCCGCGAAGCAGAGACTTCAATATCACGCAGGTAACGCGACTCGCCTTTCCCCTGCAGAAAGTCGTTGTTGATGACTTGCAGATAGAAGCCCCGTCCGACCAGGGCCGCGAAAGCACCCATCAGGAGCAGGCCAACGGTGCGCGAGCGCCAGCCTTGCAGGGCGAGCTGCAACACCGGGCTCTCGGCGAAGCGGTGGCCGCGCTGCGGGCGCCGACGAACGACCATCAGCGCGCCTCCTTTTTCTTCAGCTTAGGCAATGGCTTGGCCTGAGGCCTGTCTACGACCCTGCCGACGGCATCCGGCGCCACCATATGCAGACGGTCTCGGGCAATTTTTTCAATCCGCGGATGGGTCGCCCAAGTGGATAATTCGAGCTGCAGCTGACCATATTCGATATCCAGTTGGCGCACCCGCTCCTGTTCCCCCTCCAGCGCCTGGAAGAGCTTGCGCGCTCGGTGCTGGGAAGTCACCGCACCCAGTGCGCAGGCGACAGCGATCAGGAGAAGGATGATGTTGAATCGGACCATTACAGTTTTTCGGCCGCCCGCATCACCGCACTGCGCGCACGGGGATTGGCCGCAATTTCAGCGGCAGAGGGCTTTGCGGCCTTGCCCACCAGACGCAGTCTCGCCTTCGGCAACTGATCGGCGCGCAACGGGAGGCTCTTTGGCAGGGTATCTGCTGACGACTGAGTGCGCATGAAGTTCTTGACGATGCGGTCTTCGAGAGAGTGAAAGGAAATCACTACCAGTCGCCCGCCGGGCCGCAGCAGGTCGAGCGCCTGCGGCAACGCTAGCGCCAGTTGGCTGAGTTCCTGATTGATATGAATCCGTAGAGCTTGAAAGCTGCGCGTCGCCGCATCCTGCCCTGGCTCACGGGTGCGCACGGTCGCACGTACGAGCGCCGCAAACTGCCCGGTTGTGACAATTGGTTGTTCGAGCCGAGTAGCGACAACCTTCTTTGCAATCTGGAAAGCAAACCGTTCTTCGCCATAACTCCTGATGACCTCCGTAATTTCCCTGATTTCGGCTCGCGCCAGCCATTCGGCGGCCGTTTCGCCGCGCGTCGTATCCATGCGCATGTCCAGCGGCGCATCGTGGCGAAAGCTGAAACCGCGCTCGCCATCATCAAACTGCGGCGACGAGACGCCAATATCGAAAAGAACCCCATCAATGTCCTTGATGCCCGCATCGCCTGCCACGTCAGCCAGTTCGCCGAAAGCGCGATGGACCAGATGAAACCGTGGATCGTTGATGGCCCGGCCAAACGATATCGCCATCGGGTCGCGGTCGACCGCCACCAGACGACCTTTCTCATTCAGGCAAGCGAGAATGCGGCGGCTATGCCCTCCGCGCCCGAAAGTGGCATCGAGGTAGACGCCTTCGGCTCGTATCGCCAGGGCATCGATGGCCTCCTTGAGCAGCACCGTCAGGTGGGCGGCACCGCCCGTCACAGCACCAGATCTCCAAAGCCGGGTGGCAAATCGCCCGCAAGCGCTTCCGCCGCGAGTTCATTCTGCCGCTTCCAGCCAGTTTCACTCCATATCTCGAAGTGCGAACCCATGCCAACCAGGTAGACCGTCTTTTCCAGCTGGGCATAGTCACGCAATTCCTGCGCAACCAGGATGCGCCCGGCGGCATCGGGCTCTTCGGTACGGGCATTGCCGACCAGCACACGCTTGATCGAAGCGGCGCGCGTGTCAAGGCTGGAGGCCTTCAGAATCTGGTCACGAATCGGCTGCCATGCCGGCGACGGGTAAAGCAGGAGGCAGCGGTGTGGATGCGCGGTCAGGACCAGCGAGCCCTCGCCAGCGGCGAGCAGGGCCTCGCGATGCCTTGCCGGTATGGCAAGTCGCCCCTTCGCATCCAGACTGAGTGCTGCAGCGCCCTCGAACATTCCGGTCTCGCCCCCTAATTCCCACTTTTTCACACATTTTCCCACTCTAGGGCATCATTCGCCCCCAGTCAATAGGGAAAACAGCGATTTTTTCATTTACAACAAGGACTTAGGCGAGGTTTTGTCAGTGGTTTGCGAGGAACATAAGTTATTGAAATCAATGAGTGAATATCGACTCTTAAAGTAACTTGTAAGGAGTTTTGGCGCGCGAACCCGTATCGCGACGCACAAATCTGGTCGCAACAGGATGCTGTGGCGTTTTTTTGGCTGTGACGAGGGGTCGACTGCGGTTGATCCGCGCGTGATGCCCCGCGGCGGGAACTGGCACCCGTAACGCCACCCAAAGGTTTCCCGAGGGGGAAAACCGCCCTCGACGTTGCGCGGGTGCCATGGGCCCCATCGGATGCAACGGTCGCCGGCCCGGGAGAATGCCCAGCCTTCTCCGCACTGGACCCCCCCCTGCACAAGCGAGTGCGCTAACTACAACCCTCAGAAACCCCGGGGTTGCTGGGAGACTGGCAGAGACGCTACTTCAACTGGCTGAGCTTCTGCTCGATCTTGGCCAACGGCATCGCGCCGGGCACGCGCTCACCATCGGCAAAGAACATGGTTGGGGTGCCGCTGATATTCAGGCGACGCCCGAATTCCTGATTCTTCGTAATCGCCGCAGTATCGCAATCATCCTTGCCTGCTGGAACCCGCCCTTCGATCATCCAGTCATTCCATGCCTTGGTGCGGTCGGTAGCACACCAGATCTGCTTCGATTTCTTGATCGAGTCCTCAGACAGGATCGGATACAGAAAGGTGTACACCGTCACGTTGTCGAGCTTGAGCAAGTCCTTGGCCAGACGCTTGCAATAGCCGCAGTTCGGATCCTCAAACGTTGCCAGGACGCGGGTACCGTTGCCGCGCACCTGCTTGATGGCGCGTTCCATGGGCAGTTCGGCAAACTTGATTGCGGTCAGCTTGCGCATGCGCTCCTCGGTGACGTTCTTCATGCTCTTGCCATCGATCAACTGACCGCCGGCCACGAATGCCGTCATCTTTTCGTCGGTGTAGAGGATGTTGCCCTCGGAATAAACCTCGTAAAGCCCGAGAAAACCCGACTTGGTAACGCTTTCCACCTTGGCGCCGAGCTTGGCCTCCATCGCCTTCTTGATCTCGGCCTCATCGGCATTGGCGCTCGCCATGAACAGCGTGGCAAGTGCGAGAGGCAAAATTCTCATCAGCATTCAATTCTCCTAATAGGCGCCCAAGGCATAGCGCACCAGAACATTCTTGACGAAGGGCAATCCGTTGGTCAGGTTCAAACCGAGGTTGCGCAGTGTGCGGACTCCGGACGGTGAGTCCCTGAACAGGCGGCGCAGGCTGTCGGTCGATGTGAGCATCAGCGCCGTCTCTTCCCGGCGGGCACGCTGATAGCGTTGCAAAAACCGCTCATTGCCAATGTCTTGCCATGGCGATGCGCCTGACAGCAGGCCCGCGAGCACGCTGGAATCCTGGAAGCCAAGGTTTATCCCATGCCCGGAAAGAGGATGGATGCCGTGCGCTGCATCACCGACCAGCGCCAGTCTCCGCGCCACAGTTTGCGGAACGCGCATCAACCGGAGCGGGAAGGCGACGGGCGCTGTCAGCACCGCCAGCCTGCCAAGGCTCCTCTCTCCTGCAGCGGCGACGCGCTCGCAGAAAAGCTCGTGAGGCAAGGAACAAAGTTGATTTGCGTATTCATCAGCGGTTGACCAGACAACCGAGATACGGTTCCCGGGCAGTGGCAGATAGGCAAGCACACCGTCGTCACGGAACCATTGATGCGCGATGTTGCGATGCGGCCTTTCCGTCGTCAGGTTGGCGACCACCCCCATTTCGCCATAGGGCGTATTCACCGCCGACAAACCCGCCGCCTGCCGCACCCAGGAATCCCTGCCATCGGCGCCCACCAGCAGGCGGGCCGCCAGAAGCGAACCATCAGCCAATTCGAGCCGTGCGCCATCCGACTCAAATTCCAGGCTTTTGGGACGGGACGGACAGAGTAACGTGAGATTTCCCTGCCGCTTGGCGCTCTCCCAAAATTCACAGGCCATCAGCGACGATTCGAGAATCCAGCCAAGCTCGGGCACGCCAGCTTCGTAAGCGGAAAAGACCACACGGCCACCCGCATCGCCACGAACGTCCATGCCGCGAATCGGGGAAATGCGGTCGGCATCGAGGTGCTTCCAGGCGCCGATCCGGTCGAGAAAAGCCATGTTGGCCGGGCTGATCGCATAGACGCGGGCGTCCCAGCCTGCGGGGCGCGATGGCGGCTGATGTTCGACCAGCGCGATGCGCAGGGGTGTGTCGCGCAAGGCGATGGCGAGACTGGCACCGGCCAGCCCACCACCGACGATAATCAGATCAAACTTCTGCATGGGGACGATCTTGCCGTTTCGTACGAAACGGATCAGAAATCAAACCGTGTTGCCCGTCGGTTTGTTGGGCCGTGGCCGGCGGTTGTTGCTGTTGGTACGGGGCCGGTGCTTCTTGGGCTGGCCAAGCTGCTGTTTCTGGCCGCCCCCAAGGCCTGAACCACTGCCCGGGTCGGAAGCAGACGCACGATTTCCCGGCGCAAGCTGAATTTCCAGCTCGATGATTTCATCCCACTGCTCGTCTGTCCTGTCCCGTTCGGGGATCGCCAGCAACTCACGCAGGCGACGACGGTTGTCGTTGGGCGGTGGCGACAGTGCTTGGTCAACGGGTGGGGTTTCGGGGTCTTGATCGTTCATTGAATACCATGAAGCGAAACCCGTCGTTTACGGGCCCGCATCGAGAAAGGTGTACTTACTTCTTCTGCGTGGCTTTCTTCGTACTGACCGCAGCCTTGAAGGCGGTCCCGGCAGTGAACCTGGGGACCGTCGAAGCGGCAATCGTTAGCGGAACGCCTGTCTTTGGATTCTTGCCGATGCGCTCAGCGCGGCTGGCGGGTTTGAACGTACCGAAACCGACCAGCATCACGGAATCACCCTTAGCCACCGCGCTGACGACCGCCCCGAGAATAGCCGACAGCGCCTTCTCGGCAGCAGCTTTGGTGATGCCGGCTTCTGTTGCAGCAACTTCGACCAGTTCGGTTTTATTCATCACAGCGCCTCCGGTTAACTGCTTGGATTGAGGAAATCTCGCCGTGAACCCGGCAGAAACGGCAAGGTAGCACATTTTTCGACCAAGCGCTGTGGGTCGCGGCGATATTTGAACACACGCCCTTGAATTCGGGCAGTTCGCGCACGTCGACCGCAACAGCCGGCGCAAAAAACCCCGGACGAAGCCGGGGTCTGGGTGCTCGACAAAGACGCCCTACTTCTTCTCTTCCGGCTTGTCGCCGGTCGACATGGACAGCATCCCCTCGTTGCGCTCGCCGATATGCTGGTCGATGGGCGGCAACTGGTGGGCGATCCCCTTGTGGCAGTCGATGCAGGTCTTGCCTGCGGCAAAGGCCTTCGGATGCATCTTGGCGGCACGGTTACCCTGCTCGGTGAAATCCATGTAGTCGTAACGGTGGCAGTTGCGGCACTCCTGGGAGTCGTTGGACTTCATCCGGTCCCACTCATGCTGCGCCAGCACGGCGCGCTTGGCGTTGAACTTCTCGGGCGTATCGATGGAGCCGAGGATCTTGTGAAAGACTTCGTTGGACGCCTGTATCTTGCGCACCATCTTCGGCCCCCACTCCTTGGGCACGTGGCAATCGGGACAGGTCGCCCGGACACCGGTACGGTTCGTGTAGTGCACCGTGTTCTGGTATTCCTTGAAGACGTTCTCCTTCATTTCATGACAGGAAATGCAGAACGCCTCCTTGTTGGTCTCCTCGAGCGCCCAGTTGAAGCCGCCCCAGAAGACGATACCGGCAACAAACAACAATAGTGCCGTCGCCACGCCAACACGCTTGACCCAGGCGGGCATCAATTTTTCGAGACTCATCATTCCCCCCTCTTGGCAGCCGGCTTGTAGGTATTTTCGACCAGCGGCTTGGCGTCGAACTGTGGCACGTGGCACTGCAGGCAGAAATAGCGGCGCGGCGAAATATTGGGGTGCTTCTTGTCCTCGCGGTCAAGGTAATGCGACTTGGCCACCAGGGTCGCACCGGTTTCCTCGGCGCGCTCCTTCGAGTGGCAGTCCATGCACTTGTTGAAGTTCTGCGTAATGTTGTAGCCCTTGATGCTGTGCGGGATCAGCGGCGGCTGCTTCTGAAAGTTGCGCGGGATTAACTCTTGATCCCTTTCCGGACGGAACATATTGTCGTTCTTCGACAGTTGCTCGATCGGCACGTCCCCACGCAACGACTCCATTTTCTGCTGCGCACCGGCGCCACTCACTCCCGACAGGAGCAGCGCAGCCGCCAGGCCCAGGGCAGGGATGAATCTCATGTTGTTACCCTCCAATTGACGGCCGGTTGTCCTTTCGGCCGCGTTTCATCGTGACGATTCCGGCAATCAGGCGCGAACGACCTTGACCGCACATTTCTTGTAGTCGGTTTCCTTGGAAATCGGGCAGGTCGCGTCGAGCGTCAGCTTGTTGACCAGGCGGCCGGCATCGAAGAACGGGATGAAGACGAGGCCGCGCGGCGGCTTGTTGCGCCCCCGGGTTTCGACGCGCAGAACCACTTCGCCGCGCCGCGACGCCACCTTGACCTCCATGCCGCGCTGCAGACCGCGTGCCTTGGCGTCGTCCGGGTTCATGAAGACCACGGCATCCGGGAAGGACTTGTAGAGTTCCGGCACCCGGCGGGTCATCGTTCCGGTATGCCAATGCTCAAGAATCCGGCCGGTGCACAGCCACATGTCGAATTCCTTGTCCGGCGACTCGGCGGCAGGCTGGTAAGGCAGTGCGAAGATCACCGCCTTGCGATCCTTGTGACCGTAGAACGCAATGCCCTCGCCCTTCTTGACATAGGGATCGAAGCCCTCGCGGAAGCGCCACAGCGTTTCCTTGCCATCGACAACCGGCCAGCGCAGACCGCGCGTCTGATGGTAGGTGTCGAACGGGGCCAGGTCGTGTGCCCGGCCGCGACCGAAAGGCGCGTACTCCTCGAACAGCCCTTTCTGGACATAGAAACCGAAATACTTGGATTCGTCATTGTCGAACCCGGCAGCCGTTTCGCTGACCTTGTACTTGTCCGCCACGCCATTGGCGAACAGGACATCGTACAAGGTCTTGCCCTTCAGCTTAGGCGCCTTGGCGACCAGGTCAGCCGGCCAGACATCCTCGACCTTGAAACGCTTGGCAAACTCCATGATTTGCCAGAGGTCGGAACGCGAATCGCCCGGCGCCTTGACCTGCTGGCGCCAGAACTGCGTGCGCCGCTCGGCGTTGCCGTAGGCGCCTTCCTTCTCCACCCACATCGAAGTCGGCAAGACAAGGTCGGCAGCCGTCGCCGAAACCGTCGGATAGGGATCGGAGACGACAACGAAGTTTTCCGGCTTGCGCCAGCCCGGAAAAAGTTCCTCGTTGATGTTCGGCCCGGCCTGCATGTTGTTGTTGCACTGCTGCCAGTAGAAATTGACCTTGCCATCTTTCAGCGCCCGCGCCATTGCCACGGCATGCAGGCCCGGCTTGTCGGGAATTGTGCCTTCGGGCAGGTTCCATAATTGTTCCGCAACCTTGCGGTGTTCCGAATTGGTGACCACCATGTCCGCCGGCAGGCGATGCGAGAAGGTGCCCACCTCGCGCGCCGTGCCGCAGGCTGACGGCTGACCGGTCAGCGAGAAAGGGCTGTTGCCCGGCTCGGAGATCTTGCCGGTCAGCAAGTGGATGTTATAGACGAGGTTGTTCGCCCACGTGCCGCGCGTATGCTGATTGAAGCCCATGGTCCAGAACGAGGTCACCTTGATCTTCGGGTCGGCATACAACTCGGCCAGCGCCTTGAGATCCTTCACCGAAACGCCGGAGAGCTTGGAAACGGACTCGGCCGTGTATTCGGAAACGAACTTCTTGTAGTCGTCGAAGCTGATCGCCTCGGATTTGCCGGTATCGCCCTTCGGCTTGCCGTCAGCGTCGGGGTAACCGTTGCTCGTTGCGTTCTTCTCCAGTGCGTGCGTCGGACGCAGGCCATAGCCGATGTCGGTGGCGCTCTTCTTGAAGTTGATGTGCTTGTCGACAAACGCCTGGTTCACCTTGCCATTCTGGATGATGTAGTTGGCAATGAAGTTGAGGATCGCCAGGTCGGTCTGCGGCGTGAAGATCATCGGGATATCGGCCAGCTCATACGAGCGATGCTCGAAAGTCGACAGCACGGCGACCTTGACATTCTTGTTCGAGAGCTTGCGGTCGGTGACGCGCGTCCACAGGATCGGGTGCATCTCGGCCATGTTCGAGCCCCACAGCACGAAGGCGTCGGCATGCTCGATGTCGTCGTAGCAGCCCATCGGCTCGTCGATGCCGAAGGTGCGCATGAAGCCGGCAACGGCCGAGGCCATGCAATGGCGGGCATTGGGGTCGATATTGTTGGTGCGGAAACCGGCCTTCATCAGCTTGGCGGCGGCAATCCCGTCCCACACGGTCCACTGTCCCGATCCGAACATCGCCAAGCCGTTCGGCCCCTTGATCTTCAGCGTTTCCCTGGTCTTTTCCTCCATGATGTCGAAGGCCTGCTTCCAGGTGATTGGCGTGAACTCGCCGTTCTTGTCGAACTTGCCGTCCTTCATCCGCAGCATCGGCGTCTTGACACGGTCGGCGCCGTACATGATCTTCGACAGGAAATAGCCCTTGATACAGTTGAGGCCGCGATTGACCGGCGCTTCAGGATCACCCTGGGTCGCCACGACGCGACCGTCCTGGGTGCCGACCAGCACGCCACAACCGGTACCGCAAAAGCGGCACGGCGCCTTGTCCCAGCGGATTTCATCCTTCTGGGCAGCCGCCACGGCGCTGGCGCCGGGCAGGCCGGCCGCCGATAGCGCCGCTGCCACTGCATTTGCCTTGATGAAATCCCGTCGATTGAGTTTCACGCCTGCACCTCCTCGGTATCCGACTCTTCGTCGCAATATTGATAAACCATGGCCACCGCTGCGACGCCGGGAACACCATGAAGCGCCACGTAGCAGTTTGTGGCTGATTCCGTGTCGTCATCCTCGATCGTGACGACAACCTTTCCTTCCGGGCTGCGCGCGTGAATCTCCACCCCCGGCATCGCCGCCAATGCGGCACAAGCCGCATCGAGCCGCTCTGGAACGATGTGCACGATCGCACTGGAAATATTCACTGCGTTCAACCCCCCTTGGCTCGCGCGCCCTTTGCGGCGTGCATTGCACCAGGAAGACATGATCCTGATCCAGCGCGATCATTCCGTTGACTTGCGTCAAGACTTCCTTGCTTTGAAGTGCTTCTAGTTCAACAGGAGGGGACGGAAATAGTTCGTTTGAACTATGACAGAGCGTTTCGGCTCTTGATAGGCGATGCCTATCAAACCGATTCCCCGATTCAATTGGCTCAATGCCAGAACTGCCACTATCATCTCGGTGTCGTTACTCATCAACCAAGGAGAAAACCCCATGTCGCTCATCAATACCGAAGTCCAGCCGTTCAAGACCCAAGCCTTCCACAATGGCAAGTTCGTCGAAGTGACCGAGGCCAGCCTGAAGGGCAAGTGGTCCGTTCTGATCTTCATGCCGGCAGCCTTTACCTTCAACTGCCCGACCGAAATCGAAGACGCCGCCGACCACTACGCCGAGTTCCAAAAGGCCGGTGCCGAGGTCTACATCGTCACCACCGACACTCATTTCTCGCACAAGGTCTGGCACGAGACCTCGCCTGCTGTCGGCAAGGCCCGGTTCCCGCTGGTTGGCGACCCGACGCATACCCTGACCAACGCCTTCGGCGTGCATATTCCGGAAGCCGGTCTGGCGCTGCGCGGCACCTTTGTCATCAACCCCGATGGCATCATCAAGACCATGGAAGTCCATGACAACGCGATTGCCCGCGACGTCAAGGAAACCCTGCGCAAGCTCAAGGCCGCCCAGTACGTCGCCTCGCACCCGAACGAAGTCTGCCCGGCCAAGTGGCAGGAAGGCGCCAAGACGCTGGCTCCGTCCATCGACCTCGTCGGCAAGATCTGAGCCTCGACACGAATCGCCAATCCGCTCCCTGTCCGGGAGCGGTGCGGATTTCAGTGAAAAGGGGCCGGAGAGCCCCTTTTCACTGAAATTCTCAAGAACGGGAGAACAGCATGCTCGACGCAAACATCAAGACTCAACTCAAGGCCTACCTCGAAAAGCTGCAGACGCCGATCGAACTCGTCGCATCGCTGGATGACAGCGCCCCGGCGCAGGAAATGCGCGGCCTGCTGACCGACATCGCCGAACTTTCGGATAAGGTCAGCCTGCGCGAGGACGGCGATGCCGCGCGGCGCCCCTCCTTCGCCATCGGCCGCCCCGGCGAAGCGGCGCGCATCAGCTTCGCCGGCCTGCCGATGGGCCACGAATTCACCTCGCTGATCCTCGCCCTGCTGCAGACCGGCGGCCACCCGCCCAAGGTCGACGCCGACGTGATCGAGCAGATCAAGGCGCTGCCGGGCAATTTCCGGTTCGAGACCTACATTTCGCTGTCCTGCCACAACTGCCCGGATGTTGTGCAAGCACTGAACCTGATGGCCGTGCTCAACCCCGGCGTCAGCCACGTGATGATCGATGGCGCGTTGTTCCAGACTGAGGTCGACAAGCGCCAGATCATGGCCGTCCCGACCATGTTCCTCAACGGCGAGGAATTCGGTGCCGGGCGGATGACCATCGAGGAGATCATCGCCAAGGTCGATACTGGCGCCGCCGCCCGCGACGCCGCCAGACTCGGGGCCAGGGAAACATTTGACGTGCTCATCGTCGGCGGCGGCCCGGCCGGCGCGGCGGCGGCGATCTACGCGGCGCGCAAGGGGATCCGCACGGGTCTGCTGGCGGAGCGCTTCGGCGGTCAGGTCATGGACACGCTGGCCATCGAGAACTTCATCTCGGTCAAGGAGACCGACGGCCCGAAGCTGGTCATGGGGCTGGAAGAACACGTCAAGGACTACGACGTCGACATCATGAACCTGCAACGCGCCACGCAGCTCAAGGCCGGCGACCTGGTCGAGGTGACGCTGGAAAACGGTGCCGTGCTCAGGAGCAAGTCGGTCATCATCGCCACCGGCGCGCGCTGGCGCGAGATGAACGTCCCCGGCGAAAAGGAGTATCGCGGCAAGGGAGTCGCCTACTGCCCGCACTGCGACGGCCCGCTGTTCAAGGGCAAGCGCGTCGCCGTCATCGGCGGCGGCAATTCCGGTGTCGAGGCGGCGATCGACCTCGCCGGCATCGTCGGCCATGTCACGCTGTTCGAGTTCGACAGCAAGCTGCGCGCCGATGCCGTGCTCCAGCGCAAGCTGGCCAGCCTGCCGAACGTCACGACAGTCACCAGCGCACTGACCACCGAAGTCACCGGCGACGGCAACAAGGTCAACGGTCTGGTCTACAAGGACCGCAACACCGATCAGGTCAAGCGGATTGACCTCGCAGGCGTCTTCGTCCAGATCGGCTTGTTGCCCAATACCGACTGGCTCAAAGGCACGATCAACCTGTCGAAGTTCGGCGAAATCGAGATCGATGCCAAGGGCCAGACATCGGTTCCTGGTGTCTTCGCCGCCGGCGACTGCACGACGGTACCCTACAAGCAGATCGTCATTGCCATGGGCGCTGGCGCCACCGCATCGCTCAGTGCCTTCGACCACCTGATCCGCACCTCCGCACCTGCCTGATGGCGGCACCGTCGCAGCGACGTGGATGAAAAACGGCCATTCTTGCATGTCGACCGCAACGATCATGCTTACAGCAAGCCGGGGCGGTTACGCAGAATTTCTTGAACGAAAGCCGCTTTGCCCTTGTCGAGAGGCTAGCGCGCCTTGCCCGTATTGGCGCTGAGCATATCGGCGGATGTTCTGTCCGGCGCGATCCGTGGCAGCAGCAAGGCAAACTCGGTGCCAGCGCCCGCTTCGCTGGTCACCGCAATCGTACCACCCAGCACGCTGGTAACCGCATTGTGGGTGATGTGCAAACCAAGCCCGCTGCCTCCGCTGCCCAGCTTGGTGGTATAGAAGGGGTCGAAAACCCTTCCCAGCCGGTCGGCCTCAATGCCGCAACCGTCATCGCGTACGGCCAGGCGCACAACGCCGTCAGGCAGCGCCGCGGCCTCAATTCGGATCGTCCCGCGATCGCGACCATTGAAACCGTGCACCACGGCGTTGTTGATCAGGTTGGTCAGCGCCTGACCGAGGGCGCCCGGGAAACTGTCGAGGACGATTCCAGCAGGAACCTTTGTCTTGATGCGATAGGGTGTCCGCTTCAACATGGGCTGCAGGGTGGTGACAATTTCGTTCACCACTTCAGCCACGCTGAAACTGCGTCGCTGGTCGCTGGTCTGGTCAACGGCCACCTGCTTGAAGCTGGAAACCAGATTGGCGGCGCGCTCCAGGTTGCGCGTGGTGATGTCGGTGGTGGTGCCTACGGCGTCGACAAGGCCGTCGAGATCGGAGCGGCGCAGGCCGGCAGCGCTCGCCGATCGGAATTCCCTGAGGCGCGCATCGAGGGTGCTGACGGCCATCAGGGCGTTGCCGACAGGGGTGTTCAACTCGTGCGCGATGCCGGCGACCAGGCTGCCTAGCGCCGCGAGCTTTTCCGAGCGGACCAGATCCTTCTGGGTGGCCTTGAGGTTCCCCACGGTCGCTTCGAGTTCCTCATTGGCCTGCGACAATTCCTCGGTCCGCTGCCCGACCCGTTGTTCCAGTTCCACGTTGAGTTGGCGGATTTCGTCCTCGATGCCCCGCTGATCGGTAATGTCGACGGACACCATCAACAACAGGCGAACGCCGCCGACCTCTTCGACATGCGCCGAAACAAGGCACAGCAGGCGGGCGCCGTCGCCGGCCAAGAGCCAGACTTCCATGGCCGGAACCGCGCCGCCGCAGGTGAACGCATCCACAAAACGGCCGCGATCGCCTTCTGTCGCCCAGAGACCGATTTCGGCCCCGTTCTTGCCGATGACGTCGGGCGCCTGCCGGCGGAATTGTCTCTCCCATGCGGCGTTGACCCTGATGATCCGGAACGCATTGTTGGCGTCTGAGACCGACATCGGCACCGGCGAGGCGTTGAAGATCGCTGCGAGTTCCCGCTGGTTATCCCGCAATGCGGCTTCGGCCCGCTTGCGCTCGGTGATGTCGGTATCCATGCTGACGAACAACTGCTGCCCTTCGACGTCGCCCGGAATGGCAAAGACCGAGGTCAGCACGACGATGTTGGCGCCATCCTTGCGCCGCAGCGGGAATTCGGCGGGGCCGAAGGGCTGCCCGCTGCGTTCGATCTGCTGCACGATGGCGACGAAATCCCCGGCCTGATCTGCACCGAGGTACATCAGCGGATTTGCCGTCACGGTCTGGCCAACCGCCTCGTCCGCCGCAAAGCCGAACATTTTCTCGGAAGTCTTGTTCCAGTACAGCACCTTGCCGCTGATGTCATACCATTGCACGGCGACCGTGGGAGTCGTCTCCAGCGTCGCCCGCAGGCGCTCGCGGCTGCGGGCCGTGGCGGTCTCGCGCTCCTGGATCCCGGCGACCATCAAGCGGAGATCGTCGGACAAGGCATTGAGTTCGGCGATGTTTCCCTTGCGCGGCCAGACATCTGCCAGGTTGCCGCCAGCGATACGATGCGAATGCTCTATCAGTCGCCTGATCGGACGCGCCATGCGCGCTCCCCAGAACGGCGCAAGGATCAGGCTTATCGCCAGGGCGCCGACGAATCCAGACATGACCAGCAGGATGGTCATGCGGTAGTTGTAATTGCTCCAGCCAGCCAGCACTCTGCCGCCGATGATCCAGCCGACTTTTTCGGACCGGACACCGCCGGCGAGCCAGCGCTGTCCGAATACTTCCGTGTATTCCGGCGGCGGCTTGCCGGCAATGATCGCCTGAAACACCGGCAACGTCGAAAAATCAAAGAACCGGAACAACGGATCGGAATTCGGATTGTTCGACGCCAGCCAATGCCCCTGGGCGTCGAGAATCGCGACTACGACTTCCTGATCTTGCCTCGTCTCCGTCGCTTCAGCGGTGGTGCGCGCGAGGCTGGTCTCGCCAATCAAGACCCGATCACCCACAGCAAAGGCGAGACCGACCGTGTTCTGGCCACTGATCGCCGAGAAATTGCGGTCGCTCCAGACTGCCGCCGGCGTGCCGTTGTAGTGCCTGGTGAGGCGTGCCGCCTGGAACAGGCGACTGCCGGAAATGTCTGCGCCGCGCACGTCGTCGATCGCCTGGCGTTGGTCTTCGGGAAGGCCCAGTGCCTCGACCCGCCCATCGGCGCTGGCGACGTAGACCGCCTGGAAAATCACACCGTCGCCGACGACAGCGTCGATATACGCTTGCAGTTGCGCAGATGACAGGGCGGGCATGAGTTCCGTCAACGGCTGGAGTCGCGATTCGGTGCCGGCCATGAGCTGATCCAGCAGCCGCGCCACGTTCTCCGCGGCGGCCTGGGCTTGCGCACGCCCACGTTCTTCAACCTGCGGCAGCCGGAAAAAGAGGATGATTATGGCGACGAGGGCAAAGCTCAGAACCGTCGTCGTGATCAGCAGCAGGATCAGCCAGGTTCGCAGCCGCAGCTCACCCCTGACCGACACCGACAACCCCCTACTCGACGTTGACAAAGCGACCGTCGCGCACGATGGTCACATAGGCCTTGCGCTGACCATCGCCGAAACGGTCGAAGTTCCAGATATCCTGCGCGCCTTCGTAGGGGCCTGCGGTCAGCAGCGCCTGCTTGAGCGGCTCCTTGCCGCGCTTGCCAATGGCGAACAACGTAGCGCGCGTCGCGTCGTAGGCGGCGATGCTGGCAAAGCCCGGATCTTCCTTGAAGCGTGCCCGATAGGTAGCCTGAAAAGCCTGATAGCGCGGTGATGTGTCGTCGCGGTTGAAATACTGCGTCAGGATCAGCCCCTCGACAGTACGCCCTCCGAGTTCGATGAGTTGCTCGGTCGCGGCCCAGGTCACCCCGATCGCCTTGGCAGCGAACCCCTGCTTGCGGGCTATGAGCAGCAGGCGCACGGTGTCGACCGCATTGGCTATCAGCAGAATCGCGTCGGGCCGGGCCGTGACAAGCGTGTTGACGGCATTGCGGTAACTCGGATCATCACCTGACGTAAATGCGGCGTCGACCACGACCTCTCCACCAAGTGCGACCAACGCCTCGCGAAAATCGGTGAGCCAGGCGCGGGTATAGGCGCTGTTCCCCAGATCGTAGGCCGCCGCGACCCGCCGGGCGCCCTGTGCATACACGTATTTCGCGCTGTGGCTCGCATGTTCACGGGTCGACGACACGACCTTGAACAACTGGTCATCCTTCCCTGACAGCGGACTGGCTGTCACCGTTGGACTGACCATGACGAGACCGGCCTTTTCGGCCGCCGGCAGGACGGCCACCGCCATGGCGCTGGTCAGCGGACCGATGACCGCCTCGACGCGCAGGGCAGCCAGTTCTTCCAGAGCCCTCACGGCCATTGCGGGGTTCTGGCCATCGTCCCGCGCGACCAGCTCGATCTTGCGGCCGCCGATGCCGCCAGCGGCATTGGCCTGCTCCACGGCGAGCAGCGCCCCCTTGTGACCGGATTCGGCCAGGTCGGCGCTGCGCCCGGTCAAGCCACCGATAAAGCCGAGACGGAGGGGTTCGGGTGGCGCGCAGCCGCCGAGCAATGACACGGATAGCAGAAGGCCCGACAGGACGACATTGAGCGGGAGAGAAAACGTGGCGATCTTCAGGCGCGTTTCTCCTTGTGTTCAGCGAGCCAGCCCAGCAGGTCGGGCAACCGCATCGGCCGCGCGTAAAGATACCCCTGCGCCTCGTGGCAGCCCAACCGGCGCAGGCGTGCCGCCTGTTCCTCGGTCTCGATACCCTCGGCGAGCACCTTCATGCCAAGCTGGCGGCCCAGCGGTATCACCATTTCCGCAATACGCGCGCCCCGCTCGCCGACCCCCAGCGCATTGACAAAGCTGCGGTCGATCTTGATGCGATCAGCGGGCAAGCGATCAAGATACGACAGCGAAGAGTAGCCGGTACCGAAGTCGTCGATCGCCACCGAAATGCCGCGCTGCTTGATGGCATGGAGAATGCGCTCGACGGCATCGGGATCCATGATCGCAACGGATTCGGTGATTTCCAGCTCCAGGCCGCTTGGCCCGGCAGCGCTTGCCGCCAATGCGCCATCGAGCATGTCGAGAAAGTCGGGATGGGAAAACTGCCCGGCAGAAACGTTAACCGCCATCACCAAGTCGTCGTGGCCGGCACAGCGCAGTTCGTCGCCGGCAAGCAGCGCCGTGCGCAGCACCCAGGCGCCAAGCTCGACGATCAGCCCGGAACTCTCGGCAATCGGGATGAACCGATCAGGTGGAACGAAACTGCCATCCTCGTCCTGCCATCGCAACAGTGCTTCGACACCGACGACCGCGAGGCTTGCGAGATCGATCTGCGGCTGATAGACAAGATAGAGACGGTCACTGCTGAAAGCGTGGCGCAGGGCGCTCAACTGGTGCGTTCGTTCACGGGCCAGACGACCTGCTGCGGCAGTGAAATACACCGCCCGCCCGTTACTGCCTTCCTTGGCCTGACCCAGCGCGATCCAGGCGTCCTTGAGGCGATCGGCGCCGCATTCAGTCGAGTCGATGGCGCGAACGACGCCGATGGTGACCGAGATCGCGTGCTCAATGCCGTTCAAGCGCAAGGGTTCGTGGAACAGCGCGCCCAGGAGCTCCGGGGAGACATCGGCCTCGGCGCCGGCAATGGCGAAGACATCGTTGCTGACGCGGGCAACGAAACAATTCTCAGGCAGACCGCGACGCAGGCGCTGCGCCACGGCGTTCAGTAGCTGATCGCCGTACTGGTGGCCAAACATGTCGTTGACCGCAGTGAATTGATCTATGTCGACCAGCGCCAGTGCCCGGTCCTCGGAGTCAAGCTCGTCAAAACGGTTGTCGAGCGCCTCGATCAATGCTGCACGGTTGGCAAGACCCGTCAGCGTATCGACGTAGGCGATGCCGCGCAGGCGCTCCAGCAGGCGAACGTTTTCACCGCCAAGCGCGATGTTGCTGCAAAAGACCTCGAGCAGATTGCGATCGACGTCGACGGGACGGTCCAGATGCAGGAAGGCGGCCAGGTGGCTGCCTTCCGCGGCCGACAGATAGAGTGCCAGGCCATCATCGTCAATCAGGTTGCACCGCTGCACCAGGCTGCGTTGGATGCGTTCGGCGACTGCACCCCCGGTGAGGGATTGGCCGAGCGCGCCGGCATGGCGTCCGACGCCGGCGAGCACCTCAAGCATGGGCGGGTGCCTTCCCGCATCATCCGTGCAGATCACGCCATCGGCTGCGACGCCCAGAAAATCGGCCATCTGGGCCAGCGTGTTTATAGAAAAATGCGCCATGTCCTGCTCGCTCATCAACTGGCGACTGGCGCTGACTATGCATTCGAGCGAGCGGCGGTTGGCATCGAGACGACACAACTGATCGTAGGTGCGCAACGCCGACGACAGGGCGGTGAACAGCTTGTTGCGCGTCAGTTCGCTCTTGCTCTTGTAGTCGTTGATATCGTAGCGACGAACCGTGTCTATCTCCGGCGCGTAGCCGGGCTGGCCGGTGCGCAGAATGATCCGGATATTGCCCAACGCCAGTTCGTCGCGGATGACGCTGATGATATCGAGACCGGCACTCGGCGTTTCCATGACGACGTCGAGCAGAATGACACCGATGTCGGATTCACGCCGCAACTCCGCAACAGCCTCGCCGGCGGAGTAGGCGTGGATCAATTCCAATGGCCTGTCGAGGATGGTGAGTCCAGTCAGCGCAAAGCGCGTCGCCGCATGCACTTGACGATCGTCGTCGACGACAAGAATCCGCCAGGCCGGCCGCTCTGCAGACACATCCGGCGGCGCCGCATCGTCGATGAAGGTCAGCAGGTCATCCGGGTTGGACACGGCTATGGTTTCTAAAGGAGGGAAAAGAGGCCCGCAAATGGCACGTGCATTTCTCTGGATTTCATGCTCGTCATGTTACTCGCAAACTGCCTCAACATATGGGGCCGACGCTTTGTATCATAAGCCCTTTCCGAACCCAAGCAAGCCCCGCGATTCCCGGCAAGCCAGTGTCTGATACCTGCGTCTGCAAGGCTGATGGTGGGGCACAAGCCCGAGGAAGCTCGACTGGCCGTTTGCGGCGATCATGCGCCGCTTCGAGAGTCCGACACCCCCATGGCGCGGCCCAGGTGGTGATTTCAATTGCGCCCCTCCCGACGCGATGACACTACCAGGTTGAATCCGGGCGCCATGCCGCCGCCCAACCAGGCAGATCCGCTGCGGGCATCGGCCGGGCAATGCCGTAGCCCTGTGCCAGTTCGCAGCCCAGAGACAACAACAGTGCGCCATGGGCAGCCGTCTCCACGCCTTCGGCGATTATCTGGCGGTGGAAGGCTCTGGCCAGCCCGACAATGCCCTTGACGATGGCCAGATCATTGGAATCCTCGAGCATGCCGCGCACAAAGGTCTGGTCGACCTTGAGCAGGTCCGCCGGCAGGCGCTTGAGATAGGTCAGCGAGGAATAGCCGGTGCCGAAGTCGTCCAGCGCGAAGTTCACGCCCATCGCCAGGCAGGCGTACATCAGTTCGGAGACCTTTGTCACATCCTCCAGCGCGCTGGTCTCCAGGATTTCCAGCTCCAGTTGGCCGAACCTGACCTGCGGGTGCGCCGCCAGCATCTCGGCGAGGCGCTGAGCAAAATCGACCTGCTGCAACTGGCGCGCGCCGACGTTCACGCTGACCGAGATGTTCAGCCCGGCGGCATTCCATTGGCCGATCTGGTTCAGCGCGGCGTCGATCACCCATTTGCCCAGTTCGACGCTGATCGGGTGCTCCTCGATGATGGGCAGGAAGTCCCCCGGCAGCAGCAGCCCGCGTTCGGGGTGCCGCCAGCGGATCAGGGCCTCGGCACCAACGACTGCGCCGGTCCTCATGTTTACCTTCGGCTGGTAGTACAACTCGAACTCTCGCCGATCGAGGGCGCGGCGGACGTGCTCCACGCTTTCGTGGCGGGTCGTCAGCACTGCATCATGGGCGATGTCGAACAGGTGATAGCGGTTCCTTCCCATCTGCTTGGCCGCATACATCGCCTGGTCGGCGTGGCGCAGTAACTGGTCGGCATCCGCATTATCCTGCGGGTAGAAGGTCACGCCGATACTGGCGGACACCCGCAATGTTGCATCGCCCGCATTCACCGGTTCGGAAGCCGCGAGCAACAGGCGGGCGAGGACCGGTTCGCAGCTCTCCGGCGCGTCAAGATCTCCGAGCACCGCGACAAACTCGTCGCCGCCGATCCGCGCCAAGGTATCGCAATCGCGCAGAACTTCCTTCATGCATCGCGCGAGGGTAATCAGCACCTGGTCGCCCACATCATGCCCATACTCGTCATTGATCGATTTGAAGCCATCCAGATCGAGATAGACCACTGCCAGCGACTGGCCACGCCGCTGGCTCTGGGCCATGGTCTGCTGCAACCGGTCGGCGAGGAGCGTACGATTGGGCAGGTTGGTCAGGCCATCGTAATGCGCAATGGATTCGAGCCGCTGCTGGTACTCCTTCATCGCTGTGATGTCAGAGAACAGGGCGACATAGTTCATTGTCCTGCCGCCGGGATCTTGCACGGCGCTGATTGTCAGCATCTCGGCGTACACCCTGCCATCCTTGCGCCGGTTCCAGATTTCGCCATTCCAGTAGCCGTCAGCGGTCAGGGCTCGCCACATCGCCGCATAGAACTCGGCGTCATGCCTGCCCGAGCGGAGAATGCTGGGCTTCTGCCCCACGGCATCTTCCCGCGTGTAGCCCGTAATCCAAGCAAAGGCGTCATTGACATTGACAATGATACCGCCGGCATCGGTAATCATGATGCCCTCACGGGCGTGGGTGAACACGCTGGCGGCAAGGTGCAGTTCTTCGTCGACGCGCTTGCGATCGGTAATATCGCGGAAGAAGCCCACGGTGCCGAAAACCTTGCCGTCAACGCTGACAGGTGACTTGTAGGTCTCCATCCATCTGCGCTGCTCCCCGGTTTCGACCATTTCTTCGACCTGCCGACTCGCTCCACTCTCCAACACCGCCCGGTCATCGACAACATAGCCTTGCGCGAGCTCAGCCGGAGCGATATCGAAATCGTTCTTGCCAGTCAGGGAGTCTGCGGAAGGCCAGCCGAAAACCTCGGCAAACACGTTGTTGACCGCAAGAAAGCGGCCATCCGTATCCTTCAGCCAGACGGCAAACGGAAAATTGTCGAGCAGCGCACGTTGATAGTGCTCCCGCTGTCGCAAAGCCGCCTCCAACTGCTTGCGCTCAGTAATGTCCATGACGAAAACGAGATTGCACGGCACGCCATCCATGTCGACGCTCTCCGCCGACAGGCTGATCCAGCGCATCTCGCCGTTCTTGAGTCGCCAGGTGGTCTCCCATCCGACCACCCGACCGCTGCGCTGGAGGGCAGCCACCCACGGGCGGCGAGCTTCCTCGTTGGGCCAGAGCCCGACCTCGATCGATGTGCGTCCGATGAGATCTTCGCGCTTCCAGCCGAAGTCACGCTCATAGGCGCGATTGGCATCGATGAAACGACCGTCATCGGAGCGCGCGATCGATGCCGCCAGGGGACTGAAATGAAAGGCCGTGGAAAAGCGTTCCTCGGTGCGGCGCAAGGTCTCTTCGGCGACCTTGCGTTCAGTGATGTCCCGGATTACGCCAAAGACAATGCGCTCCTCCTTGTCGAAGAAGGCAATCGAGTGGATATCGCGAATCGCGCCGGTATCCGCTTTCTTGATCTTGAATTCCAGGTCATACGGTTGGCCACTCTTGATCAACTGCGTCATGGCCGCGTCGAGCACGGGACGATACTCGGGCAAGGGAATTTCCTTGAAGACCGAATAGTCCTCGTACCCCGGCTTGCTCCGGTCCAGGCCATACAGTTTGGCTGCACCATCGGAAGCCAGCATGACCTGGAAATCGAGATGGTATTCCCAGTTGCCGGAACCGGATACAAGTTCGGCTTTCTTCAATCTCGCTTCGCTGGCGCGGACAGCCTGCGCCGCCAGTTCCTGTTCGGTAACGTCGGTGTAAGTGGTGACAAAACCACCGCCGGGAAGCGGATTGCCAACCACTTCGATGACAGCACCATTGGGCCGGGTGCGCTTGAAGCGGTGCGGTTGCATGGCCCGGGCTCGCTCGACCATCTCGCGCACCTTGGCGTCGGCATCGCAGGGGCCGTACTCGCCGTGCTCGACGTTGTAACGTACGAAAGTTTCGAACGAAGCACCACTGCGCGCCATTTCCTCGGGAAAGCCCAGAATCTGGCAAAACCTGCTGTTCAACGCGGTCATGTGCAGGTCGTCGTCGACCACGCTGATCCCCTGCGAGATGTTTTCGAGGGTGGCCTGCAGAACCTTGGTCTTCCGGGCCATCTCGGCCTCGGCTTGCTTGCTTGCCGTCACGTCGTGCGCGGTGCCGTAATAGCCGAGGAACACGCCGTCCTCGTCATAGTTGGGTCGGCCGAAGACCTTGGACCAGTGCTCGTTTCCCTCGCCGTCAAGCATCCGATATTCCAGCTCGAAGGGTTCGCGGGCTGCCAGCTGCGCACGATGGGCTTCCCACTGCGCGGGCGTCAGCCCGGAGGGCGCAAGCTCCCAGCGCGTCCTTCCCTTGATCTCATCCAGCGTCAGCGGCATCTTGCCGGTGCCTCGCTCGCTGGTGCCGGTGATGTTGACGAAGCGGCCTTCGCTGTCCTGCTCCCAGAACCAGTCCTCGGACATCTCGGCGAGCGCGCGAAAGCGCTTTTCGCTGTGACGCAGACCGCTAGTCATCTCAGCCGCCAGTCGCTCGGCGCGCGTCCTCGCGCGCGCCAGAGCGAGGTAGAGCGCGGCCAGCAGCAAGCTGACCGCGACGCTGGCGGCCAGGACCAGTGCCGGAATCTGGCCGCCCTGCTGGCGGCTGACCCAGGCATCTCCGGCGCTCACGCGAACCTCCCAGAAACGCCCGCCCGCCGCAATGAGCGCCGTCGAAGACAATCCCCGATCTCTGTTTTCGGCCGTCGCATCGCCGGTGCATCTTTCCACGATCAGCTGCCGCGCTGGCGCTGGATTTCCGTTTGTCGCCTGTGGACCAACGTCGTGAACGGCGGCACAAAGCCCGGCGAGAAACGGCTGGGCGAAAATGTCGCTCAAGATATCGCTGGCATCGAGCGAGATCCCGACCAGGGCGACGAGGGCGCTGTGACGTTCGGCGGCTGACCCCAGCGGTGCATCACGGCGATACACGGGTGCGCGCAGCACCAGGCCCCGCTCGCCTTGCGCACTCTGAACCAGTTGAAATGGCTGCGTAAACGTGGTCTTGCCCGTCTCACGCGCGGCGAGCAACGACTCGCGGACAGCCGGCTGGCTCGATACGTCCAGCCCAAAGGCGGACAGGTTGTTTGCAAGAGGTTCGATATAGTCGATGACGAAGTGCTCGCTCTCGGCACTGTCGGGATGAATCACGAAGTCCGGGAACCCTTTTGCGTCCAGGCTTCGGTCATCGCGCACGGCGGCCATGAACGCAGCTTTTTCGGAGTCGGATACCCTGCGCGTCAGGTGCAGCGCCCGAATGCCCGGCAGCGGCATCTGACCGCGCAGATTCTCGTAATATCGACGGAATTCGGGACGGTCGACGTGCTGCGAGGCAATGAACAAACCCTGCATGCCCAGCACAAGGGTCTGGTAATCGTCCGCGCGACGCTGAATTCCAGCAAGCACCAGACTGGAACTGGCGTCGAAACGCGAACGGGACTCGCGCGCCAGATTGTCTTCCGCATTGCGCCAAAGCGCATAACTGGAAGCCAAGCACGCTGCCAGTACAACGCAAGTCACCCGCAGCGGCGTCATGAGGCTGGCCCTCACTGGCACGAGTTCCTTGGTGGGAGCATCACTGCTGGTTTGGCCTGCAGGCATCATGACCAAAGCCTAATGCAAAGGCATGGACTACGCAACCGAGCTCTGGCCAGCGGACGATACGGCAGTACCGCGCCGCCAAATTCGGCGATAATGCGGTGTTCGCCACCTGCGCCGGGCTGGTGCTGTTCTGGCTGGCGGTAGCGGGCTCGATGAATTTCCCGCAACGGCGCGTGGTGGCCGTGGCGGCTCAAGATATCTAGGAGAGATGGGGCATGGCATCGGTCAACAAGGCAATCATCATCGGGAATCTTGGCAAGGATCCCGAGGTCCGCTACACCGCAAGCGGCGAGGCGCTGTGCAACATCACCGTCGCCACCAGCGAGACCTGGAAGGACAAGGCTACCGGCGAGAAGAAGGAAGCGACCGAATGGCACCGCATCTCCTTTTTCGGCAAGCTGGCGGAAATTGCCGGGCAATACCTGAAGAAAGGGTCGCAGGTCTATGTCGAGGGAAGCATCCGGACCCGCAAATGGACCGACAAGGAAGGCCAGGAGCGTTACACCACGGAGATTCGCGGTGACGAGATGCGCATGCTCGGCTCGCGTCAGGGGATGGGCGCGCCGGCGTCATCCGGTGGCTTCGACAGCGAGCCGACCGACTATGCGCCGTCACCCGCCAGAAACAAGCCAAAGCCGGCCTTCGACGATCTGGGCGACGACATTCCGTTTTGAAATGCACTAAACTGGAATCGCTTGCGCTGCCTATCGTGGCTGGCGCTACTTCAATGGCCGGCCAAGGAAAGAATCGTGTCCAACCCTATCACTTTTAAAATACTCGAGGATATCGCCAGGGATCTTTCTGGTAGCGAGATCACGTTCCCGACATTTCTCGACATCACCTTCCAGGTGCGGACTGCCCTGAAAGATCCCGATCTGACGGTTGAACAGTTGGCAAAACTGGTTGGCGCCGAGCCCTTGATGAGCACCAAGATTGTCCGGATGTCGAACTCTGTGGCACTGAATCCTTCCGGCCGGGAGATCGCCGATGTCAAGAGCGCGATTGTCCGAGTCGGGATGGAGGCGGTGCGCACGGTATCCTTTGCCGTGGCGATGGAGCAATTGCTCAAGTCGAAGTCGATGCAGTCGTTCGCGAGCATTTCGGCAAAGCTCTGGGATCACAGCTCGCATGTTGCCGCGCTGTGTCGCGTGCTGGCCCGCAAGGTGGCGAAGAGCAATGGCGATGAGGCGATGTTTGCCGGCCTGGTGCACGATCTGGGCGTCTTCTACCTGCTCTCCCGCGCTGCCAGTTTCCCCGAACTTGTCGACGACAAAATTGAACTGCATGCGCTGCTGGTCGACTGGCACGACAACATCGGTCATGCCCTGCTGTCCGCGCTGGGCACGCCGGATTCCGTTCTTGTGGCGGTGCAGGAGCACGAAACCGATCGCGAGATTGTCAAGCTGAAATCCTTGTCCGATGTGCTCTATATCGCCAACAAGATCGCCAACCGAACGGCCAGTTGGCGCGACCCGGAGGTTGATGCGGCGGTCGACACTTCAATCCTCGACACTCTCTTCGATGCCGACATGCTGGCCGAGATTGTTGAGGAGTCTGAAGAAGAGGTTCAATCACTGAAGGCGGCATTGGGCAAATGATGCCGGATTGCCGTGCGCTTGGTGGCCCATGTCCTCTGTGGCATAGGGACGCCGCAATCTGCTGACAAGGGCTGCCTCATCTTGCGCAGCGAGGGCTGGCCGCAGCTTGTGAGAAAGAACAGCAATGACGCTGGTTGAAGAATTGTGTGCGTGGTTGCGGCATCGTGCGTCGAAGGGAAAAGTATGATGAACAGGGCGGAACGCATCGAACAGGCGATTGAGGCCCACGCGCAGTGGATGACGCGACTCAGACAAGCGGTGCTCGAGGCGCAGTCAGCACTCGACATGCAGGAGATTCGTGCGGATAACCAGTGCGAATTCGGCAAGTGGCTGCATGGCCCAGGCCTTTCGCCAAGCGACCGCCTGACGGAATACTATCGCGAGGTTCGACACGTGCATGCCGAGTTTCATGAGCTTGCCGGACGCATCGTCGAACTGGCAGCTGCAGGCCGGGTGTTCGAGGCCTATGCGCTGCTTTACGGGGAGTACATTACCTTGTCGGGCAGGCTGGTCCTGGCGATGCGGGCATGGCAGGCGAATCAACGAGAATTGATTGTTGGATCCGCTTCATTTCTCGGGAATGGCGAAGTGTGAGTCACCTGCAGACTGAGCTGGATTCCGGGGCGACTACGTCAGTTTCTTGGTCGGCTTCCCCACCGGTTACTGCGCCGAACTCAGGCCACAACACAGTGGCGCTCACCAATCAGCGCCAGGAGCGCACCTGACTCGAGCCCCGGCGCGACCAGGAAACCTTGAAACTGATCACACCCGGCCTCTTGCAGAAAAACGCGGTGCGCCTCGGTCTCTACCCCTTCCGCGACAATTTTCAGATGCAGCGCTTTCCCCAGATTGATGATCGCCGCCACAATCGCCGTATCACTCTCGTCGTCCGGCAGACCGTCGACAAAGGTTCGGTCGATCTTAAGCTTGTTGATCGGAAAGCGCTTGAGGTACATGAGGCTTGAGTAACCGGTCCCGAAGTCGTCAATGGACAGTTGAACACCCAGCCGAGCCAGCTCCCGCAAGCGTTGCAGTGCCTCGTCCGCATCAAGAACAAGAATCGACTCTGTCAGTTCCAATTCCAGCGATTCTGGCGGCAAGCCGGAATCGTTAAGCGCACGGGCCACCGACCCCACGAAGTCCTTGTTCTGAAATTGAACAGCGGAGACGTTGACCGCAACGACGATAGAGACGCCGGCGACGCGCCATGCAGCGGCCTGCCTTACCGCCTCGTGCAGGACCCAGTCTCCCAGCGTGACAATGAATCCGCTCTCTTCAGCCACTGGAATGAATCGGCCCGGAGGAATATCACCCAGTTCCGGATCGCGCCAGCGAGCCAGTGCCTCCGCACCAATGATTCGATCTGTCGCGATATCGATGCGCGGCTGATAGTGCAAGTGAAACCCGCCCGTATCGAGAGCCTCGCGCATGGCATGATCAAGCTTCATGCGGCTGAGCAGATCAACGTTCATCTGCCGTTGATAGAACCGGAAACCCGACCGGCCCCGCTCCTTGACCCGGTACATGGCTGCATCCGCGTTCTTGATCAGGTCGTCAGCTGTTTCACCGTCTGCAGGATAGAGCGCGATTCCGATGCTGCACGTCAGCGTGAAGGCCATCGCATCGAGCAGATAGTTTTCGGCCAGGGAGACAAGTATCCGGTTTGCCGTGAGTTCGGCGCCATGTTCATCGACGTCGTGCAACAGGACCAGGAATTCGTCTCCCCCCAGGCGCGCAGCAGTGTCAGTCTGTCGCAGACACGCCTGGATACGTTCAGCCACCTGGACCAGGACACGATCACCAAAGGCATGGCCGAGAGAGTCATTGATGTGCTTGAAGCGGTCGAGATCGAGGAAAAGGACCCCGAACCTCTTGCCTTCCCGCTTCGACCACTTGAGGGTGAAGTCGATACGTTCCCGCAGCATGGCCCGATTCGGAAGCCCGGTGAGCGTGTCGTAATAAGCGAGCTGAGCAATGCGGTTCTTGGCGGCGATCTGTTCGGCCTGATCCTTGAAAAAGAGGACATGCTGCAACGAACAGCCATCGTCATCTTGTACGCGAACGAAGGAGGCGAGTCCGGGAATCGTGGTGCTGTCCTTCTTGCGATACCAGAGTTCGCCTTCCCACACCCCCTCCGCAGTCACCTGCCGCCGGATATGCTGGCAGGCAGCATGATCGTCGGGGGTAAAGAAGAAGTCGTCAATCGTTTGCCCAAGGATATCTGATTCAAATAAGCCCATCAGTTTCTGTGACTGCGGATTGACGGAGACAATTCGATAGTCCGCATCGGTCACCAAAATGGCGTCCAGACTGGAGGCGAAGACCCTCGCAGCCAGACGCAAGCGCGACTCGTCCGCCAGTCGCTTGGTGATATCCCGGAAAGAGAAGACACGGCCGATGGGGCGGCCACGCGCATACTGGGGCAAGGAAACGCGCTCGAGGATACGACCGGAGCGCAGCACCAGGACATCCAAGCCTTCCAGCAAGGGAGCACGGGTCAGGACGCCCAACTGGTTGGCGTAATGATCTGCATCGAGCACATGCTGGGCCAGCCAGGCATGAACAGCTGCGTCGTCACGATGCGTCTTCAAGACATCCGGAAGATCCCACAGTTCGGCAAAACGCTGGTTGTAGCTGCGGATGCCATTCTGCAGGTCGATCACCAGAATGCCGTCCGCCGTGGATTCGAGTGTGGCGCGCAGTTCGGCAACCAGTTTCTCGAGCTCTTCCTCGACTTGGTGTTGTTTGCTTTGGTCAAACAGGCCAACCAGGTAGAAAGACGTGTTGTGCTCAAGGAGCACGCGGCTGACCCGGCGATCGACCTTGACGATCGACCCGTCGGCCCGACAGAGGGTGGTCTCGGAGAAAATATCGCTGGCAAGGCCGGCAGCGACATCTTCCCAGAAAAACTGGTCTTCTGGACTTGCGGCCAGGTCGATGACGGGCCTGCCAATCAGTGAGTCTCTGCTCATCCCCAAGAGACGGGTGGCTGCCGAATTCACCAGGCGAATGCGCAGATCCAGACCATCGACTATCAGAACCGATTCCAGCAAGCCTTCGATGAGAGGGGGCCAGGTCACGACGGCAGTCATGCTGCGATAGCACCGTCATCAATGCTGCGAGCGGGTTCGAAGAAATAGCAGACCCGCTTCCGCGGTGACAGGTAGGCAAGCGCCGCGCCCGGCAGTTGCAGCGGCTTCAAGCTGCGGCAAATGGCAAGAGAGGGCTCGCTTTCGAGATCGACAATCAGCGCTTCCTCAGCAGGAATCGCGGGATCATGGACGACAACCCGGGGCTTGAGCGGCCGCGAGGAATTGACAGAGACAACCAGGGCATAGCGTTCATCGCTGAGTTGCACCACGGAACCGGGAGGATAAACGCCCATCATGCGGACGAAGGCATTGAGAAGCGTGGTATCGAACTTGGCCCTTGTCTTGGCGAAAATCTGCGCCAGCGCTTCATGGGGGGTCAGCGCCAGGATCGGATTGACGGGATTGCAGAGATTGTCGTAGTGATTGATCAGGCTGACCACGCGAGAAGCCGGGTGGAGTTTGTCATTGCCAGCACGCAAGGGATAACCGGTACCATCAGCGTATTCGTGATGCTGACCTATGGCGAGCAAGGCACCGGAAGTAAGCCCCATGCGCTTGGCCATGGTGACACCGTAGGCGACATGCTCCTGGAACAGTTGCTGTTCGGAGGCCCGCTCGAACTGATCCTGAAAGCGCAGGCGATCGGGGAGTTCGGCCTTGCCCACATCATGAAGCAACGCGCCGACGCCAATATCCGTCATGATCGAATCATCCAAACAACAGGCGCGGCCGAGCAGGAGGGCGAGCACCGTGACGTTGATGGCATGAAGTGACGGGCGGTCGCCCACTTTCTCGGCAAGCAAGCGAATGTTGGCTTCCTGCGCGCCCCGCAACTCGGCAAGCAGGCTGCCAACCAAGGCTTCACAGGTGACCCGAGCGGCCTGCGGATCGGCATGAACGGATTTGGTGATCTGCCGGTAGGCGTTGGCGGCGTTGTCAAACTGGCGCTCGCACCGCTGCAGGCTCGCACGCTGTTGCGAGAGTAGCTCCCGCCGCTGGCTCTTGGCCATTTCCTCTGCGGTCGGTGTTTCCGAAACGCAAGGGTCCGTGGGAGCCATTGCGGCCGGCTGAATGACATCGGATTCCGGGCCGCTGCGGCCGGGAGAGTACCGGATTCGCCTGAGACCCAGCGAGCGGATGGTCTTGATCTGTTCGGCGGACTGGATCTTGAAGCTGCTTAGGGGAAAGGGGTGCCTGATCCAGCTAAGGTCAAGAAAGACAAAATGTCCAACGCGCAACTCCCCGACATCGATATCTTGGGTATCACTATCTGTCATTGTCTTGGCACACCTGGCTACCCTAGATTTCCCCGACTAAATTCTAGCATGCGCCTCAATTCAATATATACAAAAGTATTGTGTGGCGCGTAATGTTTCGCGAAACCGGGTCGGCCCGGGTTTCTTGTCCCAAGGCGCGCATGGCTGAATCGCCGTGGCCCTCACCGTGACAATCCAAGCCTCTGTTAGCGAGCCGATAGGCCCTCTCACTTGCCGAAGCAGCCGAAATGCTGGTTGCCTAGGGCAGGGATCAAGCCACCAGTTGCCCGTTCCGGGTTAGCATCGATGCTTATGCGGCATGCGCTTCTGTTCTCCGTTTTCGTCATCGCCTCCTGCGGGCTGGCCTACGAACTGATCGCCGGCGCGCTGTCGTCGTATCTGCTCGGCGATTCGGTGACGCAGTTCTCGACGGTGATCGGCGCCTACCTGTTCGCGATGGGGGTCGGTTCGTGGCTGTCGAAGTACATCACGCGCGATCTGATCGGGCGCTTCATCCAGATCGAACTGATGGTCGGTCTGCTCGGCGGCTTTTCGGCGGTCGGGTTGTTTCTGGCGTTCGTCTGGCTGCCGGCGCCGTTCCGCTTGCTGCTCTATCTAACGGTATTTGGCGTCGGCGTCCTCGTCGGGCTGGAAATTCCGCTGGTGATGCGCATCCTGAAGCGCGAACTGGCGTTCAAGGATCTGGTTTCGCAAGTGCTCACTTTCGATTATCTCGGCGCGCTGGCGGTCTCGATCCTGTTTCCGCTGCTCCTCGCCCCGCAACTCGGGATGGTGCGGACCGGACTGCTCTTCGGGCTGCTCAACGTCGCGGTGGCGCTGTGGGCATTGCATCTGTTCCGCGATCAGTTGCCGGCACGACGCTGGCTGGCGGTGCAGACCTGGGCTGCTTTCGGTGCGCTGGCCGCCGGTTTCGCCGGGGCCGGGCAACTGACGACGCTGGCCGAGGCCCATCTCTACGCCGACGAGGTCGTCCATGCCGAGACGACGCCCTATCAGCGCATCGTCGTCACCCGCTGGCGCGACGACCTGCGCCTGTTCCTGAACAACAACCTGCAGTTCTCGTCGCATGACGAATACCGCTATCACGAGGCGCTTGTTCATCCCGGGCTGGCTGCGCTGCCGGCCGCGAAACACGTTCTGGTGCTCGGCGGCGGCGACGGACTGGCGCTGCGCGAAATCCTCAAGTATCCCAACGTCGAAGCGGTGACCTTGGTCGATCTTGATCCGGCGATGACCGACCTATTTGCCACGGCGCCGCCGCTGGTGGCGCTCAACAGGGGGGCGCTGAAGTCGCCGCGAGTCACGGTAGTCAATGCCGATGCCCTGCAATGGCTGGAGGAAAACCGCGACTATTTCGACTTCATCGTCATCGACTTTCCCGACCCGGCCAACTTTGCGCTCGGCAAGCTCTACACCTCGGCCTTCTACCGTCTGCTCGAAAAACGGCTGGCAGCGCACGGCTTGATCGTCGTCCAGTCGACGTCGCCGCTCTACGCCCGGCAGTCGTTCTGGTGTGTGGTGACGACACTCGAGGATGTCGGCTTCAGGACGGCGCCGTACCACGCACTGGTGCCGTCGTTCGGCGAATGGGGCTTCATCATCGCCGGCCGTCAGGAATTCGTGCCGGCTGCGGTCGACCCCCAAAAAACCCGGTTTTTGACGCCTGAGATCGTGCCCGACCTGTTCCGCTTCCCGGCCGACATGGCGCGCGTACCGGCCGAGGTCAACCGGCTCAACAACCAGGTGCTGGTCCGTTATTTCGAGCAGGAGTGGCGCAAGGTCGTGCGCTAGCGAAAGTGGCTTGCGACCCGCGCCTCTGGAGTTGTCCGAGGATTTCTGGCAGTCTGTGCGGGCACCCGCGCCGTGCCTCGGAAAGGGTTGCAGCGGGCAGGGTAGCCGGGTTTCCGGCAACATCACGAGTGGATGTCGTGGGAGGAGGGTCGGGTGATCGATGCGCGGAGTTACTGTGTCAGGGAGACCTTGCGCAATGGCATGGAAGTCTGCATCCGCGCCTTGCATCCCGACGACGGCGAACGGATGGCCGAGGCCTTCAGCCACCTCGATCCGGAAACCATCTATACCCGCTTCTTCAGTTTCAAGCACGGGCTGAGCGAGGCGGACTACCGCCTGATCCGGGAGATGGATTTCGACAACCGGGTTGCCCTGATCGTCACCCGGATGGCGGAAGGCCGGGAGGTTATCATCGGGTCGTCGAGTTATGCCCGCTGTGGGGACGGCGCAGCAGAAGTCGCTTTCACGGTCGAGGAGGATTTTCACGGCCTGGGCATCGCCCGGCGATTGCTTACCCATCTCGGCGGCATTGCCCGGGAACAGGGGATTTCAAGTTTCGTGGCGGAAGTGCTGGTGACCAACGCGGCCATGCTAAAGGTGTTCTCCGCCGTCGGCTGGCCAATGCAAAGAACGATCGCAGATGGCACGGTCCACGTGACGCTGTCCCTCAAGGATGCACCGCCGGGCTGATTGCCGGCGCGGCTTGCTGGTCCGTGGTAGTTGGGCGGACAAACTTGCGTATAGTGGGCGGCTGCTTCAATCCAACACGACGCCGGCATCATGGAAACCATCCGCATTCGCGGTGCGCGCACCCATAACCTGAAGAACATCAACCTCGATCTGCCGCGCAACCGGCTCATCGTGATCACCGGGCTGTCCGGGTCGGGCAAGTCCTCGCTGGCGTTCGACACCCTCTATGCCGAGGGTCAGCGGCGCTATGTCGAATCGCTGTCGGCCTACGCCCGGCAGTTTCTGCAGTTGATGGAAAAGCCCGACGTCGACCTGATCGAGGGCCTGTCGCCGGCAATTTCGATCGAGCAGAAGGCGACCTCGCACAATCCGCGGTCGACGGTCGGCACCGTTACCGAAATCCATGATTACCTGCGCCTGCTCTTCGCCCGCGCCGGGACGCCGTATTGTCCCGACCACAACCGGCCGCTGGCAGCGCAGACCGTATCGCAGATGGTCGACCACGTGCTGGCGCTGCCTGAAGAAACGCGGTTGATGATCCTCGCGCCGGTAGTGGCCAACCGCAAGGGCGAGCAGATGGATCTCTTCGCCGAACTGCGCGCCCAGGGCTTCGCCCGGGTGCGGGTCGACGGCGCCGTGCATGAACTCGACGCGGCGCCCAAGCTGACCAAGTCGCAGAAGCACAATGTCGATGTCGTGGTCGACCGCCTGAAGGTGCGCGAGGACATGCGCCAGCGCCTCGCCGAATCCTTCGAAACGGCCTTGCGCCATGCCGATGGGCGGGCGGTCGCGCTGGAGATGGACAGCGGTGCGGAACACATGTTCTCGGCCAGATTTGCCTGCCCGGTGTGCTCGTACGCATTGCAGGAACTCGAGCCGCGCCTCTTTTCCTTCAACAACCCGATGGGCGCCTGTCCGAAATGCGACGGCCTCGGAGTGATCCAGTTTTTCGACCCCCGGCGCGTCGTCGGCAACCCGGCCGCCTCGCTGGCCAACGGCGCGATTCGCGGCTGGGACAGGAAGAACCAGTTCTACTTCCAGATCATCGAATCGCTCGGCGCGCATTACGACTTCTCGGTCGATACGCCGTTCGCCGACCTGCCCGAGGAATTCCGCCAGGTGATCCTTTATGGCTCCGGGCGTACCGAGATCAATTTCCGCTACCTCAACGAAAGAGGCACGCGCTTCGACCGCAGCCACACCTTCGAGGGCATCATCCCCAACCTCGAGCGGCGTTATCGCGGCAGCGACTCGCAGGCCGTGCGAGAGGAGCTTTCCAAGTACATCAGCAACACCGCGTGTCCGCAGTGCGCCGGCACCCGCCTGCGCATCGAGGCGCGGCACGTCCGCGTCGGCGCCAGGACGCTGCATGAAATCAGCCGCCTGCCGCTCGGCGAGGCGCGCGACTATTTCAACTGCCTGACGCTGGCCGGTGCCAAGGCGCAGGTCGCCGACAAGATACTCAAGGAAATCACCGCCCGCCTGTCTTTCCTGATCAACGTCGGGCTCGATTACCTGAGCCTCGAGCGCTCGGCGGAAACGCTGTCGGGCGGTGAATCGCAGCGCATCCGGCTGGCCTCGCAGATCGGCTCCGGCCTGACCGGCGTCATGTACGTGCTCGACGAACCGTCGATCGGCCTGCACCAGCGCGACAACGACCGCCTGCTGCAGACGCTGAAGAACCTGCGCGACATGGGCAACTCGGTGCTCGTCGTCGAGCACGACGAAGACGCCATCCGCTCGGCCGATTATGTCGTCGATATCGGCCCCGGGGCCGGCATCCACGGCGGCTTCATCGTTGCCGAAGGGACACCGGCCGAAGTGGCCGCCAACCCGGCCTCGATGACCGGCGACTATCTTTCCGGGCGCAGGGCAATTCTGGCCCCCAAAACGCGTCGACCGCGCCAGGCTGAAAGACAGCTCCTCGTCATCGGCGCCTGCGGCAACAACCTGAAGGATGTCACGCTCGAACTGCCGGTTGGCCTGTTCACCTGCATCACCGGGGTTTCCGGCTCGGGCAAGTCGACGCTGATCAATGACACGCTCTACGCCGCAGCCGCCAGACATCTCTACGGATCGACCGCGGAGCCGGCGGCACACCGGGAAATCATCGGCCTCGACCTGTTCGACAAGGTGATCAGCGTCGACCAGGCGCCGATCGGCCGCACGCCGCGCTCCAACCCGGCGACCTACACCGGCCTGCTGACGCCGATCCGCGACCTCTTCTCGCAGGTGCCGGAAGCGCGGGCGCGCGGCTACGGGCCGGGGCGCTTCAGCTTCAACGTCAAGGGCGGCCGCTGCGAAGCCTGCCAGGGCGATGGCATGATCAAGGTCGAGATGCACTTCCTGCCCGACATCTACGTCCCTTGCGACGTCTGCCACGGCAAGCGCTACAACCGCGAGACGCTGGAGATCGGCTACAAGGGCCGCAACATCCACGACATCCTCGGCATGACCGTCGAGCAGGCGCGCGAGTTCTTCGATGCCGTGCCAGTCGTCTCCCGCAAGCTGCAGACGCTGGTCGATGTCGGCCTCAGCTACATCACCCTCGGCCAGAGCGCGACCACGCTCTCCGGCGGCGAGGCCCAGCGCGTCAAGCTGGCGCTCGAACTCTCCAAGCGCGACACCGGGCGCACGCTGTACATTCTCGACGAGCCGACCACCGGCCTGCATTTCTCGGACATCGAAATGCTGCTGGCAGTGCTGCAACGCCTCGCCGAGCACGGCAACACCATCGTCGTCATCGAGCACAACCTCGACGTCATCAAGACCGCCGACTGGATCGTCGACCTCGGTCCCGAAGGCGGCGACGGCGGCGGCCGCATCCTTGTCGCCGGGACGCCGGAACAGGTCGCCAAGTGCAAGTCGAGCTACACCGGACGCTTCCTGAAACCGCTTCTGAACAAGCGTTGAGGCCTACAGTCGTGGACCACAATGGAATTTGACCTGCTGACCGCCACGGAAAGCCCACCTGCCGGCAACACGCATCAGCCAGCGTCCGACGCGATGACGACCCGGTTGCGGCCCTGGCGCTTGGCTTCGTAAAGCGCCCGGTCGGCCTGCTGCAATGCGATCCCGATCGGACAGTGGCTGGCATCCGCCAGCCCGATACTCAAGGTGATGCGGACAGGGACACCGTCCGCCGGCCAGATCTCGTGCCCGGCGCAGCGCTCGCGAAAGCGGTCGAGCAGAACCTGCGCCTGCTCGACGGTAGACTCGGGAAGGAGGAACGCAAACTCTTCGCCGCCATAGCGACAGACCAGATCCGACTCGCGCAGGCTTTCGGCAAGCAGCCTGGCAAAGCTGCGCAGCACGACATCGCCGCCGTCGTGACCGTAGGTGTCGTTGAGGTTCTTGAAAGAATCGAGGTCGCCGATGGCAACCGCGATGGGCCGGTCATAGCGCTGGGCGCGCCGCAGTTCGGATTTGGCGGATTCCATGAAGTGCCGCCGGTTCATCAGCCCGGTCAGGTCATCGCGATTGGCCAGCACCTCAAGTTCGCGGCGTACTGCATCATTGCTCATCATCGCGCCGTGCAGGCGCTTCGTGGCTTCTTCGACGGCATGGATCTCGGCCAGGCGGGTATCGGGAAATTCTGGCGCCAAGTGGTCCACGCTGAGTGTCGACAGGGCGCGGTCGATCCTCTGCAGCGGGCGCAGCAGGTATCGTCTGAGGAGAACCAGCAACAGCACGAGCAAGCCACCGACCACGACGGTCGCACCCATCAGCTTGTATCTGGTAAGGCGCATGGCGGCCGCCACGGCCCCAAGATCGGCGGTCGCCAGATTGGCGCCCTCGACCAGGATATCGTCCACCTGCAGGTTCAGGCGCTTGGAGAACTGCTGCCATTGTGGATACCGGGCGGCAATGCTGGCGGGATTCTCGGTGGCCAGACGGCTGGTCTCGACAAGGAAGGCCTCGGCCTCGCGGGCTGCTGTCGCCGCCTGCGGATGCTCCAGAATGCTCGGATGGCTGGCGACCAGCATGGTCAAGAACAGCGCCTGCTGACGTCCTTCGGAAGTGGCGGATGAAAAGACCCGCTCGCCTTCCTGGCGCAACAGATCAAGATTGCGCGCCAGGCGCTGGAAACGGATGATTTCCGGCACAGTCCGCGATTGCAGGCGATCCGATGATTCGAGCACGCGTTCCTGATCGATGGCGAGAAGCAGGGTGACGATCGCAAACAGCAACGCAACCGACGTCGCCAACAGAGTGAAAACCTGGGTGGAGTTGTAGCGCTCACGCAGCATCGTCTTGCGGCCTCAGTCCAGACCCAGCGGAAGATACTGGCGCACGATACGCTGAAACGTGCCGTCGGCGCGAATCGTGGCAATCGCCTGATTCACCGTGCGGCGCAATTCATCCCGTTGTTTCGGCAGGGCAATATGGACGCTGCCGCCAAGACCGCGGTCGGAAACGGCGGGACCGGCAAACTCGAATTGGCGTGTGCCGTCCTTCTGGAGCAGCAAGTAGGCAGTGATTGCGGAGAGCAAGGCGAAGTCGGCGCGGTCCTCGCGCAGCGCGCTGAAGACTCCGGCCGGCGTTGCTGCCAAGACCAGCGTCAGACCGCGTTCGCCGGCGATGTTCTTGAGGAAGGACTGTTGCTGCGAGCCATCGACAGCCACGACCCGCACGCCGTGCAGGCTGTCGACCGAAACCGCCTGCCCTGTCTTGCCGGTGAGGAGCTCCGCCTTGGTTCGCAGCGCGACCAGGCGCGATGACGAACGCCAGACGGCATCGCTGAAGGCGACGCGCTTCTCGCGCTCGGGCGTTCGCAGGAAATTGCCGAAGCCGAGGTCGAAGCGGCCTTCCTCGATGCCGGGAAGGATTTCACCAAAAGCGACATAGCGCAGCGTGCACCGGGCGCTGATGCGGCGGCAGATTTCGCGGGCGAATTCTTCGTTGATCAGCGCCATCTCGGCCCCGGGCATATTGGGCGGAATGGCGTTGCCCGGCATCGAAACATACGCCGGATCGTAAACCTCGATCGCCGCCGTCAGCTCGACGGCCCGCACCAGGCCGGAGAACAGCAGCGCAAACGCCACGACCAGCACGGCGAACACCCGGTTCGCCGAGTAGCGGTCGGTTCGAGTCGGCATCGCGCTTCAGTCCAGGCTCACCGGGAAGTGCCGGCGCATGATGCGATGGCCTGTCCCGTCGGCGCGAATTTCGGCGATTGCCTGGTTGAGCGAGCGCCGTAGCGCCTCCTTCTGTTTTGGCAGGATGATGTGCACAGTGTCGCCGAGGCCGTGATCGGCAACAGCCGGGCCGACAAAGCCGAAACGCCGCGCCTTGTCGTGGCTGATCAGGGCATAGCCGGTGCGCATCGGCAGCAGCGCGAAGTCGGCGCTGCCATTGCCCAATGTGTCGAATGCGCCGGCGGTCGTCGCTGTGGCAACGACAGTCAGCTCGCGCTCGGCGGCGATGACGTTGAGGAACGCCTGCTGCTGCGAGCCTTCCATCGCCGCCACGCGCGCGCCGCGCAGGTTGTCAAGATTGACCGCCTGACCGAGCTTGCCGGCGAACGCCCGGGCGGAGGCAGGCGATCCGACCAGACGTGACGCGGAACGGAAGATCGGCGCACTGAACGCGACACGTTTCTCGCGCTTGGGCGCGCGCAGGAAGTTGCCGAAGCCGAGATCGAAGCGCCCGTCTTCGACACCCGGCAGGATTTCGCCGAAGGTAACGTAGGAAACGGCACAGCGGGAACGGATACGGCGACAGATCTCGCGGGCCAGTTCGTCGGTGAAGGCCACCAGGTCAGCCCCGGCCGTACCGCTCGGGACGAGATCGCCCTGCAGCGATACCTGCGCCGCGTCCTGAACCACAACCGCCACTCTCAGATCGGCTGCCTGCAGGGCTCCCGAGGACAGGGCGGCAACCAGAAAGAGGAATCGAAATACAGGCATCAATACACCCGCAAAGGCAGAAACTCCGTGTTGATCCGCTCGTAGCTCCCGTTACGCTTGATGCTCGCCAGTGCTGCGTCGATGCTCTCCTTGAGATCGGGGCGCCGCGGGTTGACGCCGAACGACGCGTTACCGACCAGCTCGGGAACCTTCATGACCGTCGAAGCCAGGCCCAGCGCCAGAAACTCCTTGTCTTTCTGCAAGTGCAGGCTGGTATTCATGGGGATGATGGCGGCCTGGGCCACGCCCGCGATCAGCGGCAAGCCCAGTTCGCCATTGGTCGGCACGGCAACGGTATCCCACCCCTGCTTGCGGGCATAAGCTTCCTGCGCGGAACCCTTGACGATGGCGACGCGCAGCCCGCGCTGGCCGGGTTCGACGCCCGGCTTCGCATACCAGAGGGTGATCGACCGGAAGTAGGGCTGGGCAAAAAGAATCCGCCGGCGCCGCTCCGGCGTGTCGAGCAGGCTGACTGCGGCGATGTCGATTTCGCCACCGGCCAGCAGGTCAACAACGCGGTCCAGCTGCGTCACCTGAAACGTGCATTGGACCCGCATTTCGCCACACACCGCCCGGGCAATCTCGATGCTGAATCCGGTCAGGCGGCCATCGGCATCGCGATAGCTCATCGGTGGGGAGTTTTCCAGCACGGCAACCTTCAGCGGCGGTTCGGCCGAGTGGGCCGCGATCCCGGTGACCAGGGTGAGCGCGGCGAGGAGACTGGCGGCGATGATGCGCAGGCGAGGCGACATGGGTCGATTATGTTGATACTTTCGGCGCAGTATAGCGCAAGCCCGATTCCTGCCGCTGATTGCGAAGCTAGCCGCTAGGCTTGGGGCAGTTCGACCAGAATGCCCTGCAGCGGGAAGAAAACAGCCATCCGGAGCGGGAGGTCGCTACCGGCAAACAGTTTGGCGTAACGCTCCAGTTGACCCCGGTATTCCTCGGCCCGCGCCTGCAAAAAGGGTTCCGCCGCCGCTTCGCCGGGAACATGGACGGTCTTGTAGTCGATGATCCAGCGGCAGCCGGCAGTGATGAAAATACGGTCGATTACATGGTTGACCGCGCCACGCTGGAAGCCCCATTGGGGGGCAGCTGCCTCGCCAACCAGCAAATCGCGACTCGACCACGCCTGCTCGGCGGCGGCTTCGTCGTGCGGCGCCAGCACCCAGCGTCCGGCGCTCGACGCGAGGGTCTGGCACAACGCGCCGGCCACCACAGCGGCACCCGCTCGGGCATCTCTGGCACTGTGCCCGGCCTGGGCGAGCCAGCGGCGGTAAGCGGGGGCCAGCGCCTTGACACGGGTCGCGGACCAGGATTCGAGTCCCTCCCTCGCGACAAGTTCGAGGCAGCGATGGACGAGTGTGCCGACCGATGCCTCAAGCGACAGACGGCTTGCCGTCACGTTGAGATCGGCTGAATTGCCGGCGGGGCCAAGACTGCCGGGAGCTTCGCGCAGGGCTTCGGGCAATGCCACTTCGGTCAGCCGGACCAGTGGCGGCACGAAGCTCGCCGGGTCCAGGGCACCTGTGGTCGGTGCCGGTACGGGGCTGGCGGCGAGAGCGGCTGAAAAAACCGGTTGGGCGACAGCGGGCCAGAGCAGCTTGAGCAAAGTACCGGATGCCGGCGGCTTCAGGTCGCCCTCCAACCGCTCATCGGCCACGGCAACGCCGACCAGATGGAGGCGGCGAATGGCGCGGGTGGCGGCGACATAGAGCAGGCGCTCGTCCTCGTGCGCGGCACGCTCGGCTTCGAGCTTTTTCAGAAGATCGTAGGTGCTTGGCGCGCCGTTGGTGGCACCTTTCCGCTTCATCGGCGCGACCAGCAGGTGCTCGCGTCCGTCGCCACCGGCGACGTCG
Source organism: Candidatus Dechloromonas phosphorivorans (assembly GCA_016714975.1). GTDB lineage: Bacteria > Pseudomonadota > Gammaproteobacteria > Burkholderiales > Rhodocyclaceae > Azonexus > Azonexus phosphoriphilus. The sequence continues at coordinate 213,272 of JADKBR010000007.1, forward strand.
TCCCACAGCAGCAGGCTGCTTTCGTTGCCCCCGGTTTCGCGGTGCAATCCGGGCACGATGACGGTGTCGAATTCGAGACCCTTGGACTTGTGGATGGTCATCATCTGCACCTGAGCACCGAGCGGGTCGGTGGGCGCGAAAAGGTCGGCAGCGTGGGAGGCCAAGGTTTCGGCGCTCAGGTTGCGGGCGGCGACCAGCTTGTCGAGCAGCGCGAAGAAGGCTTCGACATCATTCAGGGCTTCCGGCGCTTCGAGGCAGCGCGGCCCGCCGAGCATCAGCCAGACGCCTTCCAGCCAGCGGCGCGGGTGCTGCCGGTCACGGCCTGCGAAAGCCACTTGCAGCACGTCGCGGACAACTCTCAGGCGCTGCTGTCCATCGTCGGATAGCCTTGCCACACGGACTTCATCGTGTATCAGCTGCCAGATCGTGCTTTTCCTGTCATCAGCGGCCAACGCATGCAGGTCGGCCAGCTTCAGGCCGCACCACGGGGCGCGTAGCAGTGCCAGCCAGTGCACGCGGTCGGCGCGGTGATGCAGGGCGCGGAACAGGGTCAGCAGGTCCTGCACGTGCTGACGCCCGTCCAGCCCTTCGATTTCGACCGCCTGAAAGCGCAGGGCGGGTGCGCTGCGGCGGATTTCAGCGACGAGTGCGTCGAGATGCGTGCGGGCGCGGACCAGCACAGCGATGCGTTCATCCGGTGCCTCGGCCCGGGCCTGACGGATGACGGCCAACACGCAGCGTCCTTCCTCAGCCGCGCTATCGTCCCCCGCGCGTTCGATGACGGGATGGACGATTACCCCGCTGTCGACCCGCGCCGGCCGCGTAGCAGCCGAATCGGCATAGCGAACGGCGCCGGCCTCCGGACTGTCGGCGGCCGGAAAAATGCCCGGGAACGCCGCATTGACCCAATCGACGACCCCCGGATACGAACGGTTGTTGCGGAACAGGCGCAGGTGGGCGAGCCGGATGTCGCCGATGCCGCGCTCGCGCAGGCGCAGGAAAAGTCCGACATCGGCCTTGCGGAAGCGGTAGATCGATTGCATCGGGTCGCCGACGACGAACAGCGTGCGGCCGTCGTCCGGCGTCCAGCCGCGCGTCAGCTTTTCGAGCAGCGCCACCTGGCTCGGGCTGGTGTCCTGGAACTCATCGACCAGCAGGTGGCGGATGCGGTAGTCGAGCGCCTGGGCGAGGTCGGTCGGCGCCTCGTCGTCACCGAGCGCCAGCCCGGCGCGGGCGGCGATCTCGATGAAGTCGACGGCGCCTGCTTCCTGGAAGGCCAGCCACAGTTGTCCCGCCGCAAGACGGAGCAGACGGGAGAAGCACTCGACGGTCGCCCACTCGGCATCGGAGAGCTCCGGCTGCGGCAGCTTGACCAGCATCGCCAGAGTTGCTTCCAGCCCGACGATGCCGCGCAGATCGGCCAGCAGTTCCAGCATGGCCTTTTTCTGGTCGGAACACTCCTTGTCGGCCGGAAAGCCGATGCGCCTGTCCACGGACTTGCGCAGCGTGCCGCTGCCGGTAAGCACCAGGCCGGCCACCGCCTGCCATTGGGGCAGATCGGCAATGGTTGCGGTCAACGGCAAATTCCAGTCAAAAATGGCATCGTGCACGCCGGGCGAATTGGCCGCGGCAAAGCGGGCCAGCGGCATCAGCGGCAATTGCATCCGGGCATCGAGCAGGCTGCCCGCCACCGCCAGATCGCGCTCGATCAGTGCCGCGAAGCCGGCCTCGACCTCGGCTTTCATCGCCCCGCTCTCGATGCGCGAGGCGTGGTGCAGCCACTGGTCGCGGCGGCCGAGCATGGCGATCAGCAACTTCTCCAGCCGGCCGGCGTCGTTATTCATGAAGGCGAGCGCCTCGGCCACCACTTCGGCGTCCGGCGTGCCGGATTCAACCATTTCCAGGGCACGCCGCGCTGCCGTCGCATAGTGCGCGGCGGCGTCCTCGGCGACGCCCGGCTGGCCGCCGAAGCGGCTGAGGTAGGGCATCTGCCGGGCCAGGCTGGCACACAGTGCATCGAGTGTCGTGATGCGCAGGCGGCCGGGGTGGCCAAGCAAGCCCCAGCCAAGCTCGGCGTCGTGGGCCAGCACCCTGCTGGCCACTTCGAAGGTCAGTTGTCGGTGCGCCTCATCCGGCCGTTCGCCAGACGCGGCAAGCTCCAGGCTACCGAGAATGCGGTCGCGCATTTCGGTAGCCGCCTTGTTGGTAAAGGTCAGCGCCAGCACCTCCTCCGGATGCTCGACCACGGCCAGCAGGCGCAGGTAGCGCTGCGTCAGCAACTCCGTCTTGCCGGCGCCGGCAGGGGCTTCGACGATGAAGGAAGCAACTTCCAGTGCTCGGGCGCGGGCGATCCTGTCTTCTTCAAGACGGTCGACCGCGCCCGGCAGGCTAAGGGGTCCAAGGCTCAAGGATCCTCGGGGTGCATGAGTCACACAGTTCTCTCATTCAGCGCCGCCGCCAGCAAACGCCGCCGCTCGGGCAGCCGCAATAGCGGCAGGACCTCGCAATATTGCAGATCTTTTTCGTCGGCGAAAACGCGGCCGGCCCGACCGTCCTTGACTTCCTTCGCCACCGCATGCAGCCGTTCGCGCCAGTGGGTAATGACGGCGATCCAGTCCGGAAATTCGGCGGGATCGAAGACTTTCTGTTTTTCATCGCCAATGCCCTGGACGCCGGGCAGGATGTCCCTTTCATCAGCGACGCCGACGAAGGTGGGCTTGTCAAGCAGAACTTTGGCGAAGACGACGGCGGTCACTTCATCATTGACCAGCGCCGCATAGATGGGCAGCTGTGGTTCGGTAATGCGTTGTTCGCCCCAGTTCTTGGTGTCGATGCCGGCGCCGGTCTTATAATCGATGATGATCTGCCGGCCGTCGGCCAGGCGATCGATGCGGTCGACGACCAATTTGACCCTTATTTCCTCGATATCGACTTCGGCTGGTTGTTCGCAGGCGATGACCTCGAATTCCAGCCCGCGCTTGCTTTCCACCGTCAGCCAGACATCGAGCAGTTCTCGCAGACGCACTGCTTCCAGTTCGCGGAAGCGGGCGGGCAGCGTGATACGGCGGTCCAGTTCAAACGCTTGCAGGGCCGTGGCGACGGCCTGGGCTATCGCCTGCTGGCGGACTGCTTCACCCATGGCGGCGAGGGCGACCGATGTTCGAATACTCTTCCAGAACGCCTCCAGGGCTTCATGCACCAGCGTGCCGCGGGCAGCCGGGTCGAGTCCTTCGACCGGCTCGTCCATCGCCTTGCCACCGAGCCGGAACTGATAGTAGGCCCAGGCCGGACAGATCGCCTGGGCGCGCAGTAACCCGCTGCCGCCGGATACCTTCTCGCCTTCTCCGACCGGCGGCGCCAAGGCATCATCGAGCAGCTGGCAGGCGCTGCCGGCCTCTGCGCCGAGCCGCCGCGCCAGTGTGACGACCTCACCCGACAATTGTTCAGCCAACGGCATGCCGGCAATCAGCGGACTTGGCCGCAGGACGCGATTGCCGTCAGCTTGCGCGTACGAAAATATCACTTCCGGCGCGGCCAGCAACAAGCGGGCATGCACCCGTTGCGCAAAATCGAGTTCGATTTCGGCGCTGGCATGCGCGGCCCCGGCTGCGCGCAGCAACTCGGCTGGCAGCAGCGGGTTGGGGCGCGGTGGCGGCGGCCAGAGGTCGTCGTTCATGCCCATTACCCACAGCGCATCGAACGCAAGGCCAGCACTTTCGAGTACGCCGAGTACCTGGATGGCCGGTCGGCCTCGAGTTTCGGGCTGAAAGATACGCTGCCGGCAGAGTTGCGAGAGACGTCGCACAGCCTCGTTCAGTGACAAGTTGCCGAGCAGGGTATCGAGCCGTCCGAAGCCATCGAGTACTTCACCAAAAGCCCGGCGGGCTTGGAACTCATGACTGGAGAGCTGGCGGTCGCCTGGCCAGCCAACCACCTGAAGCGCCTTGCGGAAAACGCCAGCCCACTCGCCCGGACGCAGCGCTCTGGGCGTACTTGCCATCGCGTCCACAAAGGCGCTCAGCGCCGCCACCGTCTCCGGGCAGAGTGGCGCTTCGCTTTCAGCCAGACGTGCGGCCAGCCGGATCAGTGCCGGCAACGTTGTGAAATAGGGCAGATCGCGGCGCAGCGCGGCATCAAGCCGGGCGCGGCCGTCTGCTTCGGCCTCCGCCGCCGCCCAGCTACCGGCCAGCAACAGCGCGGAGATACGGCTTTGCTCGGTTTTTCCCCGCCCACTACCCAAGGCCAGCAGATCAAGCGCGGCATGGATCAGCGGCAGATCGGCCAGGCCTCGGCCGAGCGAAAAGTTGAAGCTGCGCGGCATCTCGGCAGCATCGGGCCGGATCAGCGCTGGGTGCAGCGCGTCGTCAAGGATGAACTCGAGACGGTCGCGGACGCTGGCCAGATCGGGGGCGACGATACCGAGCCGGCACGCCGGATTAGCCGCCAGATGTGTTGTGGCCCAGTGCGCGATGGCAGTGCATTCGGCGGCGACGTCGGCGCAGGGCCGCACGTGCCGGGCAACGCTTCTCAAGGGAGCTTCCTTCTTGTCCCCAGTGCCACCGGAAACGAACTCCCTTTCGGACAGGATGCACCCCAAGGGTACTTGCTTCACGGCGCGGTCGACGCCACAAACACCCTGAATTTCCACCTGCACTCCACGCCCGGTCAGCACCGCCATCAGAGACTGCTCCAGTGGCGTGAAACGGTCGAAGCCGGAGAACACGACGGCGGGCGGCACAGCCAGGTGGCGGGCCGCGATCAGGTCGATAAGTTGGTGCTGCAAGCTGGTCAAATCGCTCCAGCCGGCGGCCCGGCAGCGCTTGTCGAATTCAGCCTGCCAACCGGCAAAGAGTCTGGCTTCGTCGGCAAGCTGGTTGCCGGTCGCCCGGATGTTCCACAGGCGCGACAGCGCGTGGGCCTCGGCAGCCGTGCTCGCCATGCCCTGAATGTCGAAGAGCGGGGCGGCCTCGGTCAGCGAGGCGGCGATGACCTTTTCCCAGAGCAAGCGCTCGGCAAATGGGTCAAGGGCGGTTGGCAGATCGGCAACGCCGCTCAGCAGCGCTTCATCGGCCAGGCTGGCCAGCCATTGGGCGACCGTGAGCGCCTGCGGGGTCTGCCAGACCTCGGCGTCGACCGGCACCGCCCCACGCAAGGTCTGGGCAAGGCGGGTGGTGGCGCAGAGGATCAGGCGGTCGGACAACCCGACGCGGTCAGTTGGCTGCTGGCCGGGCAGGTTGAGCAGGCTTGGCCGGCGTTTCTGCCGGTGGTGTTCCCTTGGAAGGGGCAGCTGGTTTGGCGGGTTTGGCCGGTGACGCGGGTTTGGCCGTTACGGGCTGCTCGGATTTGTCCGGCTCGGCGGCTTTGACCGGCGCTGTAGCCGGGGTGGCCGGTGGCGTAACCGGCTTTGTCGCCGCGGGCAGCGCTGGCTTGGCCGGTGCGGCCGGGGTTGCCGGGGTTGCCGGGGCAACTGCGGCAGGCGCAGCCGCTGCAACAGGCTTCGCCGGAGTTGCGGGTCCGCTGGTTTGCGGCTGCGCGGCGGGCGCGGTCGGGCGCGCCGGCGCCGACACGGGAGCGGCAGGCGTTGTCGGCGGCACTGCCGGCTGGGCCTTTGCTCCGGCTGGCATCGACGGCTTGGCAGTGGCGGGCGCGGGTCGCGACGCACCACTGACGATGACGTTGCCGCGGATATCCTTGAGGGTTGCCGGGCCGATCCCTGGAACTTTCTGCAGATCGTCAACGGAATTGAACGGGCCATTCTTGGTGCGGTAGTCGACAATGGCTTGCGCCTTGGTCGGGCCGATCCCCTTGAGGCCGTCCAGCTCGTCCTTGCTGGCGGTATTGATGTTGATCTGGGCGAATGCGAGACCGGCAAACAGCAGCCAGCCGGCGATTGCAAGAATGAGTTTTCTGGTCATGGCGATCCTCTTTTGGGCAAGTTATTGCGCGGTGGGTGCCGGCGCGGGTTCGGGCGCAGGCGGTGGGGTTGGCGCGATGGAAATAAGCTTCAATTCCTGGTAGGTTGCAGCAATCTGATCGCCGAGCCGGATATCCTTCAGCAGTTCCTTGTCCTTGACAACCAGGTCGACACTGCGCTGCGGGCCACGCAAGGTGATCGTGCCGGCCCCGGGGTCCACCGCAGTCACATCGGCAATGATCTTGACCGTCCTGCTTGTTTCGCCACCTGGCTTTTCGCCCGGCTTGACGCTTGCGGACTGTTCCGATTCGACGCGCTCGCGCAGTCTGCCGCCGCCCTTTCTCAGCTCAACGCCAAGCGCGGCGGCGTAACTCAGCGTCACCAGGTCGCCGATCTTGATCTTCTTGAAGTTATTGATCTCGGGACCGGCCGCCACTGTCATCTCGTTACCCGCAGCGCCCCTGATGGTGAGCACCCGCGTGCCCTTGTCCAGGGCCGTCACGACCCCTTGCAGCTCGACAGCGTCGGCGACGGCCACCGCAGTCTTTTCCTTCTCGATGACTGTGGCGGTTCGTGGGGGCTGCTGGGCAGGAGCAATGGCCGGGACCGCAGCAATGAGCGAAGCAAGCAGAATGGAGCGGATCTTCATCAGTTTTTCTCCTTGAGGGTATGCGGATTATGCCAGCGAACGGCCCGGGTCGCACCGCTCAGGGAATGCCGATCGAAAGGAAAAGGTTGGAGGCGCCGTTGGTCGAATAGCCGAAGCCGAGATAGGCCGGTCCGAAAGACGTTTCGCCACCGAGATAGAGGGCGGCCGAATTGAGGATGTTGGTACCGCTGAGATTCGTTTCGGTATAGTAGGTGCCGACATGGGCACCTTCAAGGGCGAACCCCAGCCGCATGTCGCCGCGCAGGCCCAGCGGAAAGGTCCCGATGATCTGTTCGGCCCGGATGCCGGCATAGACGATGTCGTCGCCGAGAATCTGCCCTCTGGCGAACGCGCTCATGTTGAGAAAGCCGCCGAGCTTGCCGGCGTTGAAGAACGGCAGCTGTCCCTTGGGCGATCCGACGTAGTTGACCCGTCCGGTGAACACCGTCTGGCCCAGCGAGAAGGCGCCTTGAATGTCAGCTTCGGCGCGCGAGAATCCCGCCTCGCTGGAGTCGAAATAGTCGAAGCGCGTCGCCCAGCCGCGGGTCGCGAAGTAGAGGCGGTTCATCTGGTCAAGGGAGAGCGACGCCGCCCAGCCGGAATACGAGGTGTCGAAGTTGGGCAGTGACGGGCTGCCGATATCCCGCTCGAAGGAACGCTTCTGCTCGATCCAGCCCAGCCGCGCCTGGCCCATGATCCCGATGTTCGTGCCGGCCCAGAGGCCGAGCACGGTATTTGCATTGGCGTATTGAGCGACACGCTCGTTGTTCTGGTAAATGTTCAGCAGACCTCGTTCATATTTCAGGCCGGCCTCGACGAAGAAACGCTGGGCCGGGTCAAGCGGCTGGTAGAAAGTGAATCCTGCACCAAGACTGCTGCCAATGCCAACGGTCACCAACATTTCCCCGCCGAGGTCGTTGATCAGGGTTTTTTGATACGCGGCGCGCAAGGCGAAGCTGGAGCCCTGGTTGGTGTCGGTTTCAAGATTCAGCGCAAAGCGCAGGTAGTCGGGTCCCCAGCTCTTCTCCACGGGGAGACTGCGCAGGATGTTGCGGTCGCGCAGGTTGAGCAACTGGTAATCCACGCTCTGATAGAAGCCATCGCCGTAGATGCGCAGGACATCATTGTCGATGTTGGACGTGGCGAGTTGCTCGCCGGGATTGATCGTCAGTTGGCGTTCCACCATGGCCGGGTTGACCCGTTTCAGGCCGGCAATCTCGATTTCGTCGATGACCGGCGGCGCCTTGCCGCTGCGATTTATCGGTTTTCGCCATTGGGCGTAGAGCTCGGCGCTGGTGCCGAGCCGGGCCAGCCGGTCGCGTATCGCTTCGGCGGCGGCGCGCCCGCGATCGGCCGCTTCGGCATTGCGGCTGAAGTCGCTGGCGGAAATCGTCCCGAGGTCGGGCTGGATGAGGATGTCGGTCGGCTTGAGTGTCGCCAACGAGCGGCTCACGTTCTGTTCGGTAAGGATGCTGACCATCTGCGCCGAGATGGTCAGCAGCGAGCCGACCTGGTCGGCATCCATCAAGGGTGAGCCGACGTTGACCGCGATGACAAGATCAGGATTGCAGCGCTCCCGCGCTTCGCCGATGGGTACGTTGTCGACGAGGCCACCATCGACCAGTTTGCGGCCATCCAGAACGACTGGCGACAGCAGTCCGGGCACCGACATGCTGGCCCGCATGGCTGAGGCGAGGCCGCCCTCGCGCATGACAACGCGCTGGCCGGTACCGATATCGGTGGCAATGAGCGACAGCGGCAACGGCAGCTTCTCGATGACCCGCTCGTTCTTGCCGGCGCCAACCAGACGGTTGAAAAAGAGCTTGATTTTGACGCCGTCGATGACCCCCGCCGGGAACCTGATGCCATCGCTGGTGACGCCGAGCTCCGAGGCAGGAATGAAGGCGCGCAGGACCTGCTTGTAGCGATAATTGACATCCGAAAAATCCGGGGTGTCAGTAAACATGTCATTCCAGTCGGCCTCGGCCAACGCTTGGCGCATCATGGGCGGCGTCAGCCCGGAGGCATAAGCACCGGCTACCAGTGCGCCCATGCTGGTGCCGGCAATGCAGTCGACCGGTATCTTCAGCTCCTCGAGAACTTCCAGCACGCCGACATGCGCCGCGCCGCGCGCGCCCCCGCCACCAAGCACCAGACCGATTTTCGGACGGCTGGCGTCGGCGATTGCCTGTGTGCTCACGGTCATTGCCAGCAAGACAGTAGCGATAAAGCGCATGAACGGGAACATGGCAGATTTCCTGAGGAAACAAGCGAAAAAAAACCCCGCGCGAGCGGGGTTTTTGATGAAGCGCGAAAGCTTACTTGGTGCCGATGATCTCGATGTCGGCGCGACGATCCGGCTGCAGGCAAGCGATCAGTGCCTTGGTCGCGGCCTTGCCCTTGCACTTGTCGCCGGTGACTGGCTGGGTCAGGCCCTTGCCTTCGGTGTAGACACGGTTGGCTTCGATGCCCTTGGAGACCAGGTAGGTCTTCACGGCAGCGGCGCGGCGGTCGGACAGCTTCTGGTTGTACGCGGCGGAGCCGATGCGGTCAGTGTGGCCGACGACCAGGATCACTTCGAGCTTGATGGCGCCAGCCTTGGCGACCAGCTCGTCGAGCTTGGCCTTGCCTTCCGGACGCAGGACGGCCTTGTCGAAGTCGAAGAGGGCGTCAGCGGCAACGGTGATCTTCTCACCGGTGGGCTTCGGACCAGGCAGCAGGAGCCGCAGCCGGCTCGCAGACTTCCTTCGGCAGCAGGTCCTTGTCGCACTGGCAGCCGGCCGGATCCTTGGCGGCAGCCGCCGGGGTCCAGTAGCCGGTACGCCAGCAGAGGCCGAAGCCGCTCAGGGCGACGACGTCGCGCTGGTCGATGACATAAACGCGCTCTTGTGCTTGAGCGACGGTGGCACCGAAGCCGATACCGGCCAGCAGAGCCACAAGGAGAGATTTCTTGGCGTAGTTGATCATGAGGATTCCCTGTCAAAAAAATTAGACGGGGTATTGTAGTTCAAAAGTTGGCGATTTTTCTCACTGATTGTCCTCGACTCTCCGCCATGTTGCATCCGGGTTGAAAGCCTTCACCCGCGCAGCCTGGGTTGCCGTATCGGGGCCGAGGTTCTTTTCGTAGACTTGGCCATCCTGGTTGATCATGAAACTCATGACGCCACTCCTGCCATAGCTGGTCGGCCAGGCAACCAGCCCGAAGCCGCCAGTCATGCGGCCATCCGCGAGGTAATTGCGCGCTCCGCCCGGCGCTTCCGGGCCCTGGGCGGTCAGGATGCGGTAGCTGTAGCCGTGGTAGCTGCCCGGCTTGCGGCCCTTTTCGGCTGCGGCATCGGCCAGCAGGCGCCCCAGCGGGCTTGGTTCCTCATTCGCCTTCGATGGCCAGTAGAGCCCGTCCATCTTGCCTGCGCTGCTCGCGATTTTCTGCGCATACTCCGGAAAGCCGTCCCCGTTGCGGTCCCTGGCAATATATTCCCGCTGGGCGTCGGCGTAGGCCTTGGCGACCTGAATCGCCGACAGCTCGTTGCGGCCGATCTCGCGGACGGCGATCTCGTTCATGCCGGCCTTCATGTCGAAGCGCCATCCGGACGCCGTCTTCTCGAGTGGTATCGGCAGGGTCCAGCCCTTCTGCCCAGCGGCAATCCGTGCCCGGCCGTCGCCGTCCAGCTCGATCTTGTGCGACTTGGCCCAGGCCTCGATGAACTCGTAGCGCCGTTCGGCCCCTGTGGGGGGGATGAGTTGGCGGAAATTGGCGCCGAACATCGCCCGCAGCGCGGCCTCGTCGCTGTCGATGACGGCAGTGCCGAAGGCTTCCATCGCCGCTTCCGGCGTTGCGAATGATTGTTGACCGGCAGCGAGGACAGCCGGTGCCGGCAGGGCCAGCGCGCTGCCGAGAAGAATGGTTGCCAGCAGGCGATTCAGTTTGATCATGTTCATGTCCTGTTCTCCTTAGCGCCGTCCGCCACCGCCGCGTCCGCCACCGCCACCGCCGCCACCACTGAACGAACGGCCGCCGCCACCTCCGCCGCCTCCGCCGAATGAATGGCCACCACCTCCACCGCCGCCCGCGAAGCTTGAGCCGCCGCCACCACGGCCGGCTCCGGCGGCACTGCTGTGGCCGCGGCTGGCGTCGCGGCTACCGGAATTAATGCCATCGAATGCGCTGCCGCCGCGATTGCCACCTCCGCCGCGGTCACCGGCCCCACCACCGATACCGTCGCGTCCTCCAGCGCCACCGCGGTCACCGCCGATACCGTCACGTCCTCCAGCGCCACCGCGGTCACCGCCGATACCGTCACGTCCTCCAGCGCCACCGCGGTCACCGCCGATACCGTCACGCCCTCCAGCGCCACCGCGGTCACCGCCGAACCCGTCGCGTCCGCCACCTTCGCGTCCGCGGAATTCATTGCGCGCACTTTCGGCCCGCTTGTTGCCGTAGCGCTCGCGCGAGGCCTGATCGCGGTAGCCGGCGTTGCCACGGTGCTGCGCATTGTGCTGCCAGTTGCCGCCGGAGCCGACGCTGTTGCGGTTGAAGCTGTTGTTGATGCTGGTGGCGCGGTTGACGTTGACATTCACATCGCCGCGGCCCCAGTTGCAACTGCCGAACATCGCGCCGGCGGCGGCAAAGCCAACGCCCCAGGCAAGGCCGGTGAGCAGCGCGGTTCCCGGATACCAAGCGGCAACGCCCGGATAATAGTAGGGCGGGTACGCGGGATACGGCCAGGCGCCGTAAACTACCGTCGGGTTATAAGCCGGGACGTAGATCGTCTGCGGTTGGGCCGGCTCGATGATGATGGATTGGGCCTCACTGCGCACCACTTGCTGCTGGTTGCTCTCGAGGTTGCCATTGTTCTTGGCCAGTTGGCGCAGGCGCTGAACGGCGGCCAGCACGTCCTTCTGTTGCCCGAGGAAGGCGTCGCCCAGTTTCTGGGTCCACTCGAGTTCCTTGTTCATCATTTCAAGGACATTGGGAAAGGCAACCAGGGACATGACGCTGACGTCCCAGCTTTCCTTGCCGACCTTCTTTACGGCCTCGTCGCCACTGAGCCCCGGATTGGCCTTGCTCCAGCGGGCCGCCTGGACCACCTCGAGAGGGTAGGTCGCGGCCATCAGGATCTGCGACAGCAGGGAATCCGGGTAGAGCGCGATGGGGGCGAGCAGCGCGTCGAGTTCCTGTGCCGTGAATGGCGGCGGTGCCGCGGCATCGGCCCCTGGTGGCGCACTGCCCTGTGCGCGGACCGCCGAGACCAGCAGGATGCTGGCCGCCAGCCACCAAAGCACAAGCGATCGGATCGTTTTCATCAAGTTCTCCTCAGACATCAAGCCCAAAACCGACCGGTGCAGCATAGCATGGCGGATTCAACCGGTACAGATTCAGACTGTTGCACGATCAGCCGTGTCGGGGCTTGCAGAATTGACCGCTGAATGCGGGCTTTGAGGCTGACTTGGCAACTCCAGTACCGAAGTCCTGAGGGTGTTGACGCAACTCCTTGTCAGCGACGAGGCATCGATGCTCTAATTGCCGTGTAGCCATCGCTCAGGAGGAATCAGGAAATGCCAGATACTCACTTCAAGCCCCTGCCCAGGACCAAGCTCAAGAGAGGCGTCCCGTGTTACCTCCCGAAAGTGGCAGTGCGCCCGACAGTCGACGCCAACTCCCCGGCCTTGAAGGCGATGACTGACTTCAGTGGGGCCGTTCCGATCACGGTTTCGCACAATGCCTCACTCGACGAGGCCAACAGGATCATGGCGCTTTGCCATGTGCACTATCTCCTTGTGGCCGATGAGCAGAGACAGTTGCTTGGTCTGGTGACCGAGGCCGGCAGCAAGGGTCACCGGCCACTGACGGCTGCCCAGACGCTGGGGGTTCGTCCGGGCGAACTGGTGGTCGGCGATATCATGATCAAGAAGCACGATGACGCCGAAGTCATGCACCTGAGAGACGTGGCCGGGGCAAGAGTGGGCAATGTGGTGGCCACGCTCAGGGAGATGGGGGTGCCTTACTGCCTGGTCGTCGATCACGACGAGGAAGACAATCATGTCCTCTGCGGGGTCTTTTCGCTTTCGCAGATCGAGCGTCAGATGGGGCTCGTACCGCAATCATCGGAAATAGCCCAAACCTTCTCGGATTTGGTCAGTTCGCTCGACCACTGAGCGGATTGCGGCGCTCCCCGCCGGCTGTCGCCTGAAGCTTGACGTTTTTCACCCGAAACCACGGTTGCGGGCAAGACAGGCAGCTCTTCGGTACGCCTGCCACTTGGCTAGCGGTTAGAACCAGCCGCTCAGACCCAACCCTTTGCTGGAGTTGGCTGTCAGAACGGTCCTCAGGAGCGCCAGGCAGAGCAGCGTGTAGCCAGCGGCGACGAGATCGTCGGCCATCACCCCGAAGCCGTTCTTGACGTGTTGGTCGAAGTAGCGGGCCGGCTGCGGCTTGGTAATGTCGAAATAGCGGAATAGTCCGAAAGCGGTGCCCTGCCAGAGGAAGGTCTCCGG
>JADKBR010000008.1 GCA_016714975.1 Candidatus Dechloromonas phosphorivorans
CCACCGCCGTCGGCAAGCGGATCATCGAGCACGGCCGCAACGCATCCTTTCCGAAGCAAAGATCTGGACCCGCGAAATCGCTTTCGGAACGGGCATGCACCAACTGTCGATCGGCGCGCCGGGACGACGATTACCGCCAGCATTCTTCGGCGTGACCGGGGTTTCGCCATTGAATGGGTTATCCGTGCGGCTTGCCTCGCGCGTACCTAAAGCCCGGCGGCGGAAGCTTTCATTTCTCCTGGTTGTGTCACGGCTCAAGCCAGACGGCCCGTGAACGAACCACTCAAAAGGAATCCCATCAGCTCTGGCGCAATGCGGCGTAGCGCGACCAAGCCAACGTGCGCAACTGCGTGACGGGGCCGATTGCTCGGCGCGGCCAGACGCCCAATCTGGGTCCAGCGAAACGCACTGAGCGATCGAGCTGCCATCTCCTTGCACCTCGTCTTTGATGTCCTCAGAAACGAACCCCTTCGCAGGCGAGGCGGCGGTGCAGGGTGCGCGGATGCATCGCCAGGGCGGATGCTATTTTATTGCTGCAATGTCCGACGGCCAGCAAGGGGCGGATCAGCGCACGAATGCGCACGGCCAGTCGTTCCTCGCCGCAGCCGTACTGACTTTGCAGGTAGCTTAACGCGGCGCCGGCAAGTTCGGCATTGCGATCGCTTAACGGCCGATCAAGATCGTGGCGCGAAATTCAGAATCCCTGCCAGAGGCTGTTCGAAAAGAAGGGCACCCCGCAGGCGTTGCCGGTAGCTGCGCAGCGGCGCGATGCGGGTATGGGGCAGACAGATTGCCAGTGGGTCGCATTTTCCTGCTGTCAACAAATCGATCGCCTTGTAAGCCAGGCCGATGGCAAGCTCCATCTGCTGGCGGCGGGCGATCTGGCGGCGCAGCCTGAGGTCCACCGCGATCATGACTTGTCCCGGATCGGCCTGGGGCAGGAGATACAGGCGCAATGCGCTTCCCTGCACGTGGATGTAGCGGGCAAAGCAGTCGAGGGCTTCGCGCAGATCTGCAGCGTGCCGCGCCGCCACTGCGATCGGTCCCAGGACGCTCAGATCCTGGCGGTCGAGCAAGCGCAGGCCGAAATCGGGGCAGATCAATTCGTCTGCGGCATTTTCGAGCAGCTGGATGAAAGCACGATGGGATATGTAGATATCGGGCCGCTCAAGCTGAGCGGGGTCGAGCCCCGCAGCCTGCAGAAGACGTAGCGGATTGCCGCCCAACTCATTTACGAGGGAAGCGAAGCCGACGATCGATTGCGCGCGAAGCTGATGTCTCATCCTGTTTTCTGGCCGCAAGTTTGTTCCAGCGACAACAAATTGTCTGCAATTGACAAGTATATTTCGCTAGTATCTTCATTATATGGAGCAATTCAACCCAGCTAGGCATTGCCGTCGTCCCGAAGGAGACCGAATGACATCCGCCGCGCCGCTGCCATCGTCGGCGACCGCCCGGAGACGGATGACATTGAAAGATTCGCGCCTTTCGATCAAGCGCGCCCATGACTTGAAAGACGAACTGGCGGGCGCCGCCCGCCACCGAGGAGAAGACAAAATGACCCAGAATCCCGCGACCGATCCGCTGGTTATCCCGGCCGAATTCCTGAGCGTCCTGCAGAAACAGCAGGCTGCGTACAAGCGCAACATGAACCCCGGCCTCGAGGAGCGCCGCGCCGACCTGCGCAGCCTGCACCGGATGCTGGTCGAGAACCATGAAGAGATCGTCGCCGCCATTGATCAGGATTACGGCTGTCGCTGCAGGTTCGAAACCAAGTTCGCCGAGACCTACATGGCGCAGGAAGCGGCGCTCGATACCATCAAGCATCTGAAGAAGTGGCTGAAGCCGCATCGGCGCCGTCTCGATCCGACGCAATATCCCTGGCAAAGGCCTGGACCTTTCCGCAACCGGTTGGCGTAGTCGGCATCGTCGTGCCCCTGAACCCCCGATAGCGATGACTTTCCAGCCGCTGATCGAGTCCCTGCCGCTGGCAACCGGGCGATGATCAAGATGTCCGAGAACCCGAACAGTCTGGCCCTGTTGCTCAAGCGGGTTTCATCGAAATATTTCCCGGAAGACAAGCTCGCCTTCTTCTTCGAGGATGGCGGGGTCGTGGTGCCCACCGCCATGCCTTTCGATCACATCTTTTTCACCGGTTCGCCTGCCACCGGCAAGGCGGTGATGGCCAATGCGGCGAAGAACCTCACGCCGGTCACGCTCGAACTCGGCGGCAAATCCCCGTGTGTCGTCGCGCCCGATTACCCGGTCCGCACCGCCGCGGAACGCATCATCTGGGCGAAGATGCTCAATGCTGGCCAGATCTGCACCAACGTCGACTATCTGTTCCTGCCCGAGAACAAGGTTGAGGAATTCATCAGCGAAGCGAAAGCGATCGTCAACAAGCGCTTCCCCGACATCAACAACGGCGATTACACGGCGGTCATCGACCAACGCTCTTACGACCGCCTCCAGGAGACCGCTGCCGATGCCGTCGCCAAGGGTGCCCAGCTGGTCAATCTCTACAGCGGACCGGTAGCCGACGGCGCGCGCCGGATCATGCCGCCGCGCATCGCGATCAATGTCGATGAAAGCATGGATATCATGCAGCGCGAGATTTTCGGTCCGCTGCTGCCGATCATGACCTACAAGACGAAGGAGGAAGTCGTCGAGTACGTCGGTGACCGTCCGCGGCCGCTGGCTTTCCCCAGTGGTACAGCAACGATACCGCCCTGCAGACGTACTACATGAACAACACCATTTCCGGTGGCGTCGGCCTCAACGAATCGGTTATCCAGGCCGGTATCCACAATCTTCCCTTCGGTGGCATCGGCAATAGCGGGATGGGTCACTATCACGGCTACGAGGGCTTCATCACCTTCTCCAAGTTGCGCCCCGTCTTCAAGCAGAGCCCGTTACGTACGCTCGACCTGTTCGTGCCGCCCTACAAGGGACTGCCTAACAGGCTCCTGAACATCATGCACAAGATGAAGAGTTGACCGCCGCCGGGTTTATACTTGGTCGGCGTCGCCGGCCCCGTGGGCTGGCATTGGTCAGCCGTGCCAGCGGTCGTTGAGCATTTCCCCGATCTCGCTGCGGCCCGTGCCGGCGTTCAGGAGGGAAACTCTGTGTTAGCCAACCACTGGTGCGCGTCGGTCGATGCCACCATCGACTTGCGGACCGGTTGCAACCCGCTGGAGAAGCATGGGCCGCAGGCCGTCATCGTGCATGCCGACGCCTGGGCGCCGGTCGATGTAGTCGCCGATCCGCATGACATCCGACAGGTGATCGACTACGAGGTGATCTTCCTGGCGATCCGCAAGCTCGAAGGCAACCCGCATTCGATTTGCCTGGAAACGAGCATTCTCGAAGTCATGGATGCCATTTTTTCGATGGCGATCAGTACCACGGCCTTCGTCTCGATGCACAAGCCGCACGTCCACAACGGGCAGGAACGCCGGCGATCTCGCTGGCGCTGACCCGCGAGCAGTGGGAGAAGCGGCGGGCATGATCGCCGCGATCGGTGCCGTCGCGAGCAACGGCATGCTCGGGCTGGACGGCTGGCTGCCGTGGGACATCCCCGAGGAACTCGCCTATTTCGAGGAGACGGTGGCCGGGGCGGCGCTCGTCATCGGCCGCCTGACCTACGAGTCGGCGCGCGTCAAGGTAGTTGTCGCCTCAGTCATGCAGCCAACGGCTGAATAAGGTTGTCTTCTGAGAACGCTTTGACGATGCAATCACGTTCGGGATTGAGTGTCACGGCACCGACCGGCGTCCAGTTTCTCGTCTTGCCCGACCATCGTGCCGGGTTGAGGTCGCGTGCCGAGGCATACAAGGCATGTCGGGCCGCCTGGATTTCGAGATCGTCACCGATATGGCGTTGGGCCGGGCCTGACGTAACGAATGCCGCTGTGCCGATGTTCGACGTTGTACCAATGAACAAAGCTGGCCGCCCAGGCGCGAGCGTCGTCGAGTTCAGCAAAGCCTTTGGCAGGAAACTCGGGCCGGTATTTGGCGGTGCGAAACAGCGACTCCGCGTAAGCGTTGTCATCACTGACTCGGGGTCGTGAATACGAGGGTTTGACGCCCAACCAGTTGAGCATCGCCAGCACCGTCGTCGCCTTGAGCGTCGAGCCGTTGTCACCATGCAGGACGGGCTTGCTGCTCAGCGCGGCAATCCCTTCGGCCAGCGCAGTCCGGCGTACCAGATGCGCGGCATGATCAGCGTGATCGCTGTCATGGACCTCCCAGCCGACGATCTTGCGGCTATACAGGTCGAGGATGAGGTAGAGGTGAAACCATTGGCCTTGCACCTTGGCTGGTAAATAAGTCATGTCCCAACACCACACCTGGCGCGGTTCGGTGGCAATGTGCGTGCTCGGTGGCCGCCGTTGTTTGGGCACCTTGGCGCGTCCACGGTGGGTGGTTTGGCCGTGGGCCTTGAGCACCCGGCTAAAGTGGATTCGCTGGCCAGGTAAATCCCTTCATCCGCCAGCATCGGCACAATGCGCGCTGGCGGCACAGCAGCAAAACGCGGCTCGTTGGCAACGGCCAGCAACTGCGGTGCTCGGCATCGCTGAGGGCATGCTTGGGCGTCGCACGCACGGCCAAGGGGCGGCCATCAGGGCGAATTCCGCCATCAATGGCTTTCCAGCGTTGCAAGGTGCGCAACCTCAATGCCGGCCATCTCGCAGGCCAACATCAGCCGTGCGCCAGCAACATGAGCGATATGAATGTCTCGGGCCAAAGCCTGGCGATCTTCAAGGCCGATCATTCGGCCTCGCCCTTGTTGAAGATCACCGCGACTTTTTTTGAGAGGACAAGGAGGGCCGCCGTTTCGGCGAGCCCGGTCCTGCGCAGCAACCTCGCGTTCGAGTTCCTTGATGCGTTTGCGGTCTTGTCGGGTTGCTTGCGGGCTGGCTCTGACTTCTTCCGGTTCGGCCAGCGCAGAGGTCGCACTGGCTCGCCATTTGAGTAGTTCGGCCGGATATACGCCGTGCTCGCGGCACCATGCGCTCTTGCCGGCTTCGTCCAGTGCCGCCGTGACGATCACTGCCTCCAGGCGCGCCGCCGCTGTCCATGCCCGCCCTCGGGCGGGCATGGACAGCACGTCATCTCGCCAACGTTCGAGCGTTCCTGAACCAATGCCCACTTCACGGGCAACCACATCCACTGCTGCGCTTTCCGGTGGGAGCAATCGCGCTACCGCTCTGTCCTTAAACCTCTGTCCGTACCTTGCCATTTCCATCCTTTGTCGCCGACCATTGTTGAGATTCTATTGGGGCGACAACTATTCTGACGCAGGGGGAGTCGATGGATGTCGTGCCGCCCGACTCGTTCGTGGTCAGTAACCAGCCCGGACTGACATTGCTTCCGGGTTGCGTCCAGGTGGATTCGGTCGAAAAAGGACTGTTGACCGCAACAGCCACCGGAAAGGATGTTTTCGTGATCGGCGGCGCGTCAATCTACGCGGCGGCCTGGCCCTACTGCCAGCGCTTCTACCTGACCCGCATCGGGATGCCGTTCGCCGGCGATACGCTCTTCCCGGAAAGCATTCCGCTTGAGCGGTGGAGGGTGATCAGCGACGTGCGGAAGACCTATCGCGAGCGGAAATCAGGCCGCGAAGTCGAGTGTCGTTTCCTGCAGTACGAGCAGCCCCACCCGCGCCAGCTCCTGCGGGCGATCCGTCGCCAGCAGGTTGAACAGAAAGTTCGGCTGGGCGCCGCCGAGTACGACAACGTCTATCAGTCGATGATGTGCGAAACCAGGCCGTCGGCGAGTTTCGGCTCGAACCAGGTCGATTTCGGTGGCATCACCTGGCCGGAATCGGCGACCGCCATCAGGTCGCTCATCTGCGTCGCGTGCATGGCGAAGGCGACGGCCATCTCGCCGCTGTCGACGCGGCGCTCGAGTTCCGCCGGGCCACGAGTGCCGCCGACGAAGTCGATGCGCTTGTCGCGGCGCAGGTCGCCGATGCCGAGAATCGGCTCCAGCAACTGATCCGACAGCAGGCTGACATCGAGCCGGCGCATCGGGTCGTCTGCGGGGACGAGGGACCGGTCGATTTCCAGCCGGTACCAGCGCCCACCAAGGTACATGCCGACGACGCCCGGCTTTTCCGGGTGCACGCGGCCTGCCGCCGCGGTGAAGGCAAAGCGCTCGCTGACACGAGCGAGGAAGGCATCGGCTGACAAGCCGTTCAGATCGCGCACCACCCGGTTGTAATCCAGGATGCGCATCTGGTGCGCCGGGAAGATGACCGCCAGGAAATAGTCGGCACTGGCGGCTAGCCCCCGGCGCCTGGCGGCGACCCGCGAAGCAGCCGCCGAGCGGTGGTGGCCGTCGGCGATGTATAGATAGGGCATGGCATCGAAAACGGATGTCAGGCCGGCGATGGTCGCCGCGTCGTCGATCACCCAGACCATGTGGCGCACGCCGTCGGCCGTGACGTCGGCGACGGGATCCCGGCTCGTTGCCCGCGCGGTGAGGTCGTCGACCGCCACCGAGTCGGGGCAGGCGAGGAGCACCGGACCGGTCTGCGCGGACAGCGCCTCGATCTGGCGGACGCGGTCGTCTTCCTTGTCGGGGCGGGTGAATTCATGCTTGCGGATGCGATTGCTGTCGTAGTCAGCCACCGAGGTGGCGGCAACGATGCCGGTCTGGACATGCTCGCCCATGGTCAGCCGGTAGGCGTAGTAGCACGGCGCCGGATCGCGGATCAGGATGCCGTCGGCGATCAGGCGGCGGAAATTCTCGGCCGATTTGGCGTAGACCGCAGCCGAATGCGGGTCGGTATCGACCGGCAGGTCGATTTCAGCCTTGGAGATATGCAGGAAGTTCAACGGCTTGCCGGTGGCGCGCGCGCGCGCCTCGGCGCTCGACAGCACGTCGTAGGGCGGGGCGGCAACATCGCCAGCAAGGCCGGGGGCCGGGCGCAGGCCCCGAAAGGGTTCGATCAGGGACATGGCGGATTGTTCTTTGTTCAGGTTATGTGGTGGCGTGGTGCGAGATGGGCGTGAAGAAAGCGGCTATTCCATGCGGCTCTGTCAATCAAATGACCCTGAACATCCCTCCGGAAATTACAAGAGTTTCTTGAGTATAGATATCGCTTCAAGGCACCGTAACGGAATTGGATTCAGGCGTGTTTGAAACGTCAGGGATCACATAATCTTCGCTATGTTTGAGCATTGAGAATAACACTTTGGACAGCATGCGAGCCACCGCTCTTACCGCTTGCTGGTGAGTCTTTCCAGCGGCCCGCTTCTTGTCGAAGTAAGCCTTGGAAGCCGGTACGCTACGGATGTGCTGGACCGCGGCGATCATCATGGCATCACGCGCCCGGCGATTGACCTGGCGCGGCACTTTGCTGCCCTTTGCACTTGCCGGAACTGTTGTCCAAGGGGGCCACGCCCAGATACATCGCCAGACTGTCCGTCTTCGCAAAGCGCTCAACGGAACCGATCTCGCCAGCCAATTCAGTGCTGCAGATCAGGCCAAAACCGGGCACGGTCTGTATCCGCCGAGCCATGACCGATTGCCCGGCCAGATCTTCGAGCTGGGCTTCCAGAGCGAGTATTTGTTTTCTCAGTGCCAATATCTGGCGGGCGTCGGTCACGATCATCGCCCCAGATAGGTGGCTGAATTGAGAACGTCGCCTCTTGCTGCCATTGCCGGATCTTGGCCGCATAGCCCTTTGCCAATCCCTGTTGTCGCCAGCAAGGTGGAGAGCCGCACGTTCTTGAGCTTCGTCAGATCGTCACGCATGGTCAGGAAATTCAGAAACCACAGGTTGTCGGCCCTCGCCGGTCACCGCCAGCAAGCCCGGACAGAGCGCCTGCAAATCGGCCTGCAGGCGCCTCGATAGGCGCATGCGGTCATCCACCAACTGCTTGCGCCGCCGCGTCAGCGCTTTGAGTTTGGCTTCAGTTTCCCCGATGGGAGCGACTTCCTGCAAGACAGCCTTGGCCATGGGGACGCGGTCTTGCAGCTGAAACAACTGCAGCATGCGTCGGGCGTCGATGGCATCGGTCTTGGCCGGCGCCGGGAAGATTTCCTTGAACCTCGCCAGCTTGAGGTTGTTGACGTTGAAGAGTCGCCAACCATGCATCAGCACCCGCGCGTCCAGTGGGCGCGCATAGCCTCCAAAACCTTCCATCGCCACCGCTACGGACGTCGCCTGGTGTTCGCGCTCATGGTGTTCAATGCGCGTGAAGAACGCCGTCAAGCCAGGGCCATCGTGCGCTATGTCGAATTCGTCAAGCACTTTGCCCTCGGATAAGCCCACGGCAACGCGGTGACGGATACATCCCACATCAACCGCCACGTTCAATTGAACTCCGGGCGAATGTGTGTTCAAACAAACGTGCATTGCAGGATTCATGATGGCCTCTGCGAGAATGACGAGGATGATACCTTCCCGCTATCCACGCCTATCTTCAGAGCCATGCTTGATCTCAAGTGGCACCATCCCATCAGGCTTGGCAGGAAAGTGCAAGGTGACGCAAGCGGCATTTCAGGCTGAGTGGCAGGCCGCGAATCGCTTGGCGTCCCGCCGACGGGCCCCTTGAGCCATACCTGCGTCAGCGCTTATGCTACGCCCGTTTTTGGCGGCGCGATATTGGCGAGGCGCTTTGCTCCTCTCGCTACGCTCAATCCGCAAACCGCCTCGCCAATATCGCCAACAATTCAACACCACCCGCCTCCAATGCCGATGCTATAGTGGTCCCCGTTTTCAAGACAGCGGTTTAAGCTGTACGCTGTCATGAGGAACGAGCCGAAATGAGCGAAGCGAAGAAGCGGAAGTATCACAGTCCCGAATTCAAGGCCAAGGTCGGTCTGGAAGCATTGCGTGGGGTGAAGACGATCAACGAGATCGGTCAGGAGTACGGTATTCACCCGGTGCAGGTTGGGCAGTGGAAGAAAGAAATTCAGGAGCAGGCCAAGACACTATTTGAAGGCAAGCGCGGCCCCAAGCCGCTGGCGGCGCACCGGGAGCCGGAACTGCTGTACAGCGAGATTGGCAAACTGAAGGTGGAACTCGACTGGCTCAAAAAAAAGTCCGGGATCAGCCTGCCATGACTCGGCAAATTTGGATTGATGCCGGAGATGTCATGGCTGTCGCGCAGCAATGCCGGTTGGCTGGCGTCTCACGGGCCACGGTCTATGCGCGGCAAAAGCCCAAGCCGGTTGATGAAAGAGAGCTGCTGTTCAGTCGCCTGATCGATGAGGAATACACCCGGCACCCTTTCTACGGTAGCCGCAAGATGGTGGTCTTTCTCAAGGCGGCGGGTCACCACGTCAATCGTAAACGGGTACGCCGCCTGATGCACCAGATGGCTCTGGCGGGGATGGCACCAGGCCCCAACACCAGCCGCCCGCACCCGGAGCACAAGGTCTATCCGTATTTGCTGCGCGGTGTGCCGGTGGTCCGGCCAAATCAGGTTTGGAGCACCGACATCACGTATATCCGTCTGCCACGCGGCTTTGCCTACCTGGTGGCAATCATCGACTGGTACTCGCGGCGCGTACTCAGCTGGCGGATCAGCAACAGCATGGAAGCCGTGTTCTGCGTCGACTGCTTGGAAGACGCCTTGCGTCACCATGGCCGGCCGGAAATCTTCAACAGTGACCAGGGCTCGCAGTTCACCAGCGCCGCCTTCACCGAGGTGTTGAAACGGGAAGGCGTGGTCATCAGCATGGATGGCCGGGGGCGAGCGTTCGACAACATCTTCGTCGAGCGGCTGTGGCGCAGCGTCAAGCACGAGGACGTCTATTTGAAGGGCTACGCCTCGATGGGCGAGTTGATGCTTGGCCTGACGGAATACTTCGCCTTCTACAACGGCGAGCGTCCGCACCAGTCGCTGGGGCAGCAAACGCCTGATGTCGTGTATCGAAGTGCCATCGGCGGCGGCGCGATGATCGTCGATAGATTCGGCGCGATGGAGGAATCCCCTGTTCCGCTACGCTCCACAGGGGATTCCTCCACCCCAGAAGCAAGATCAGAAGCAACAGCAACAACCGAATCAAAAGCAAAACCGGGGCAGCGCCGTCCAGCTGCGAGTGAAGTCGAATGTGCAGCTTAAACTAAAGCCATTACTGTCTTGACTCAGGGGGCCACTTCATGCGTCACCTTACAATTTCAAAGATAGACCCCTTTAATTCTCTAATTCATTGAGAGACTAACGAAATCGAAGCCGCTTGGCTGCTGCACGACCAAGCTGCTTGCCGATTTCTTTCAGTGCCTGTTTGGCCGGTTCCGCGTCTTTCTGTTTGAGGTAGAGATAACAGGCTCGCCGTCCCTTCAATGCGAGATCCGGTTGCCCGGCGAACCAGAAGCGACCGAAGGGGTCTCTTTCTTCATTGAACCAGATTGCCTGGTCTTGCTGGGTAAGATTCGGAACAGTCTGTCCGGTCTGGTGCAGATATTCGACATAGGGCAGGTTGATGCCATTGGCTACACATAGTCCGACCCAGAAATCGGTTCTGCCCACAGTAGGTTCTATTACCCAATAGCTGTCGTCAGGGGCTTTCTTGACTTCAAGAGACACGGGGCCGGAAAGATTCAGACCGTCAAAAAAAGCGAGTGTCTCCCCCTGCGTCAGAATAGTTGTCGCCCCAATAGAATCTCAACAATGGTCGGCGACAAAGGATGGAAATGGCAAGGTACGGACAGAGGTTTAAGGACAGAGCGGTAGCGCGATTGCTCCCACCGGAAAGCGCAGCAGTGGATGTGGTTGCCCGTGAAGTGGGCATTGGTTCAGGAACGCTCGAACGTTGGCGAGATGACGTGCTGTCCATGCCCGCCCGAGGGCGGGCATGGACAGCGGCGGCGCGCCTGGAGGCAGTGATCGTCACGGCGGCACTGGACGAAACCGGCAAAAGCGCATGGTGCCGCGAGCACGGCGTGTATCCGGACGAACTACTCAAATGGCGAGCCAGTGCGACCTCTGCGCTGGCCGAGCCGGAAGAAGTCAGAGCCAGCCCACAAGCCACCCGGCAAGATCGAAGGCGCATCAAGGAACTCCGAACGCGAGTTGCTGCGCAGGACCGGGCTCTCGCCGAAACGGCGGCCCTCCTTGTCCTCTCAAAAAAGTCGCGGTGATCTTCAACAAAGGGCGAGGCCGAGATGATCGGCCTTGAAGATCGCCAGGCTTTGGCCCGAGACATTCATATCGCTCATGTTGCTGGCGCACGGCTGATGTTGGCCTGCAGGATGGCCGGCATTGAGTTGCGCACCTTGCAACGCTGGAAAGCCATTGATGGCGGAATTCGCCCTGATGGCCGCCCCTTGGCCGTGCGTGCGACGCCCAAGCATGCCCTCAGCGATGCCGAGCACCCAGTTGCTGGCCGTTGCCAACGAGCCGCGTTTTGCTGCTGTGCCGCCAGCGCATTGTGCCGATGCTGGCGGATGAAGGGATTTACCTGGCCAGCGAATCCACTTTTAGCCGGGTGCTCAAGGCCCACGGCCAAACCACCCACCGTGGACGCGCCAGGTGCCCAAACAACGGCGGCCACCGAGCACGCACATTGCCCCGAACCGCGCCAGGTGTGGTGTTGGGACATGACTTATTTACCAGCCAAGGTGCAAGGCCAATGGTTTCACCTCTACCTCATCCTCGACCTGTATAGCCGCAAGATCGTCGGCTGGGAGGTCCATGACAGCGATCACGCTGATCATGCCGCGCATCTGGTACGCCGGACTGCGCTGGCCGAAAGAATTGCCGCGCTGAGCAGCAAGCCCGTCCTGCATGGTGACAACGGCTCGACGCTCAAGGCGACGACGGTGCTGGCGATGCTCAACTGGTTGGGCGTCAAACCCTCGTATTCACGACCCCGAGTCAGTGATGACAACGCTTACGCGAGTCGCTGTTTCGCACCGCCAAATACCGGCCCGAGTTTCCTGCCAGAGCTTTGCTGAACTCGACGACGCTCGCGCCTGGCGGCCAGCTTTGTTCATTGGTACAACGTCGAACATCGGCACAGCGGCATTCGTTACGTCAGCCCGGCCCAACGCCATATCGGTGACGATCTGGCAATACTGGCGGCCCGACATGCCTTGCATGCCTCGGCACGCGACCTCAACCCGGCACGATGGTCGGGCAAGACGAGAAACTGGACGCCGGTCGGTGCCGTGACACTCAATCCCGAACGTGATTGCATCGTCAAAGCGTTCTCAGAAGACAACCTTATTCAGCCGTTGGCTGCATGACTGAGGCGACAACTACCTTGACGCGCGCCGGTCTGTCGATAGACTTCCTCGTTGCGAAAGGATTCAGCGATGGTCGTGTGTCCGAGGGGTCGGGATCGGAGTTTGTGGCCATCAAAGCGTGCAAGTACCTTTCCCGCATCGAGATATAACGCTGAAAAATAAATTGCTCGATCATCGCCGGGAATGAAGCGCTGAGCCATGAAGGGCAGATCGGGTTGATGGATATCGGTCCAGCGCAGCAATTCGTCGGCGTTGGTTGGCAAGAAAGTCTTGAAGCCGCCGAGTGGCCGCACGGGTTTGATGATCATCGGGAAACGGCGCGCGTCAAGGTAGTTGTCGCCT
>JADKBR010000009.1 GCA_016714975.1 Candidatus Dechloromonas phosphorivorans
GGGCTTGATGTGGCCAAGGAAGCACTGAAGGATCTGATTGGTTTCCGTCCGCAACATTAGCACAGACAATATTCAGAAGACCGTTGCTGATTATTACAAGATCAAGGTCGCTGAATTTTCCTCTGAGACGAACCCGGGCTATTGCCCGAATCAAGCGGCAAATAGCCAGTGGCTGGCGTAGGGAAGTTACCACTCACAGCTATCCGGAAATTGGTAGCGCTTTTGGTGGGCGGGGATCACACTTTACAGTCATCCACGCGGTGAGAACGATAGGAATCGTTGCGGGCCAAGAGAATGAACTGAATCTGACCTGCGTGCTGTTGCAGGTGTTGAAGGGATGATGAGTGGGTAGTGCTGTTGGAAAGGTGTGTGTGTATAGATTGTGGGTCAATGAGGAAATCAAGCTTTCGGGGGAAAATTGCTAAGAATCTGTCCACAAGAAATACAGGCGTTTGTCCAGAACAGCATCGCTGTAGCCCGTTGAAAACAGGAGCATTTTTCTTCTTGTATCCACAGAGATATTACTAAGAGAAGTTGTTTTAGGAATTTTGATATGGTTCTAACAAAAATTCAAAGAGACAAACTCTTGGCTCCGCTTCAGTCGGTATCCGGGATCGTGGAAAGACGTCACACTCTCCTATCCTTTCAAATGTGTTACTTGAGAGAAGAAGGCGAGCGCCTGACGCTCTTGGCGACTGATATTGAGATTCAGGTTACAACGGTAGCTGAGGGGTGCAGGTGGCGAAGGTGACGGTGCGGTGACGGTGGGAGCGCGCAAACTGCGGGATATTCTCCGTTCGCTTCCCGGAAGGAGCCGAAGTCGTTTGGTGCTGGACGAAAAGCGTCTCCAGATCTATTCTGGCCGTAGTCGCTTCAGCTTGCAAATCCTGCCACTAATGACTTCCACGGATGACAGTGACTGAAGGTGAGATCAAGCAGTTTAAAAATCTCGCAGCGGGCGTTTCGGCACTGCTTGCCAAGACGCAATATGCGATGGCGACTCAGGATTGAGGGTAATACCTTAACGGCCTGATGTTGCTGGTTGAGCCGCAGGAGCTGAGCATAGTGGCGACTGATGGCCACCGCTTGGCGTGTGCAAGTGTCGAGATTGATGCGGATTTCCCCGACAGGAGATGATCATTCCACGTAAGACGGTTTTGCGGAATTGAATCGTCTTTTGATGGATAGTTTGACCCACTGACCATCGTTAGCTTCCAACCAGGTGCGTTTCTCCTTTTGTGCTGTGGTGCTGGTCTCCAAGGTGATTACCTGGAAAGTTTCCGGATTATGAACCCGGGTGGTTCCGAGTAGGATTGCAGAATCATTTTACAGTCATCGCCCGGTGCTGCGGAAGGCCATGAACCGTGCAGCAATCCTAACCAACGAAAAATTCAGGGGTGTGCGAATTGTATTGGGTGACGGTAGTTTGAAATTGATTGAAGCAAATGCGAGCAGGGAAGAGGCACAAGGGAAGAACTTGAGGTCGAGTACTCACGGGTCATGCCATTGACGTGGGTTTCAATATCGGATATCTGCTTGACGTTCGGAATAACGTTCATGTAGATGAAATTCAATGGAGTTTCAACGATGCTAATTCGAGTTCTCTGATCACCATACCTAACAATGACCGCTTCAAGTATGTGGTCATGCCGATGCGTATCTGAATCCTGAAGACAGACTAATAATTTTACGTGGAACATAGCCAATGAACAACCAAGACTTGCCGACGGGGAGTGCCCGCCTATGGCAGAATCCAGCATCCAGATTCTGGAAGGATTGGAGGCTGTGCGTAAGGCGTCCAGGTATGTATATTGGTGATACCTCCAGATGGCACGGGTCTGCATCACCCTGGTATTCGAAGTTGTCGACAACTCGATCGACGAAGCGCTGGCTGGGCATTGTGACGATATCGTTGTGACAATCCACACCGACAACTCGATCAGTGTGACCGACAACGGCCGTGGCATCCCGACCGGCATCAAGATGGACGACAAGCACAAGCCCAAGCGTACGGCGGCGGAGATTGCCCTGACCGAACTGCATGCGGGCGGCAAGTTCACCAGAATTCCTGCAAGGTGTCGGGTGGGTTGCACGAGTCGGTGTCTCCTGCGTAAATGCTCTCTCGAAGTGGTTGCGTCTGACCATCCGTCGCGACGGTAAGAAGAACTTCATGGAATTCTGTCGTGGTCATGCGCGTTGACCGCATCACTGAAGTTCGGGAAGGCATTGCCGTCCCGCCACTCAAGGTGCTCGGCGGAAACTGAAAGCGCGGGACCGAGGTGCATTTTCCTTGCTGACGACGAAATTTTCGAACACACCGAATTTCACTACGGGAATTCTCGCTAAGCGCCTGCGTGAATTGTCATTTCTGAACAATGGTTGTCCGTATTCGGTTGATCGATCAGCGCTCCCGGAAAGGAAGAGGATTTTGCATTTGCGGAACGGGGTCAGGGGTTTGTCGAGTAGAATAAACCGGACGCTAAGACGGTTCTGCACCAGAATGTGTTCTACTCGGCCGGCGAAGCCAGGTCGGCGATACCGGCGTAACGATCGGTGTGGAAGAGCGATGGGTGGAACGATTCGTCAAGGAGGAGGTTCTCTGTTTCACCAACAACATCCGCAATCTGATGGCACGCACCTTACCGGGTTGCGCATGGCGATGACACGGGTACCCAACAAGGACATCGACGAAAACGAGATTGCCAAGAAGGCCAAGGTCGAGATTGCCGGCGACGATATGCCGGAGGACTGGCCTTGCGTGCTATCTGTGAAGATGCCCGATCCAAAATTTTCTTCGCAGACAAAGAGTGAAGTTGGTCTCCTCGGGAAGCGCGGCCGGCGGTCGAAGAAGTTGCCCAGAAACTGGCAGATTTCCTGCTCGAAACGGCCGGCTGATGCCAGGTGATCACAGGCAAGATCGTCGAGGCCTCGCGGGCCCGTGAAGCAGCACGTCGCGCACGCGAGATGACGCGGCCAGGGCGTCCTCGATGGTGTCGGACCGCCCGGAAAGCTGGCCGATTGGCGGGAAAAGGATCGGCGCTTTGCGAAATGTACATTGTCGAAGGTGATCCTGCGGGTGGCTCAGCCAAGCACGGTCGCGACCTGCAAAGTCCAGGCAACCCTAGCGTTACGCGGCAAGGTTCTGAATGTCGAGAAGGCGCGTTTCGATAAGCTGATTTCGAGCGACCAGATCGTTTTACGCTGATCACGGCCCTCGGTACCGGCATCGGCGAGACGAGTTCAAGATCGAGAAGCCGCGTTACCACCGCATCATCATCATGACCGATGCGGACGTGGATATGCGCACATATCCGGACACTGCTGCTGACGCTGCTCTACCGCCAAATGCCTGAGCTGATCGAGCGTGGCTATGTGTATATCGCGCAGCCGCCGCTCTATAAGGTCAAGCTACGGCAAAACTGAGCGTTATCTCAAGGACGACCAGAATACCATCAATCCTGCCGCGCAGGCAATGGACGGGGCAAGCCCGACCGCAAGCGTGGGGCTGAGCCGATCAATGGAGCGGCGCTGGAAGAATTGGCGCATCCGTGGCTGTTGACCGAAGCAGTCATCGAACGCATCGCCCATCTGGTCGATCCCGAGGTACTCAAGGCATTGTCCAGCACAACCTGAAGCTGGATCTGGATTCCGGAAGAGGGGCGAAGGCCGGTGGGAAACTGGGTTGCCGGCATGTTTCAGGGGCGATCCGCATCGTGCCGCGGTTTGACGATATCCAGGAGTGTGGACATTGCGTGTCGAAAGACTCACCACGGCAACCTCCAGGTCGGCCCATCGACGATGACCTGCTGCTGTCGGGCGACTACCTGCAACTGCGGCGCACGGCGGAGTCCCTTGCCGGCCTCTTCGGCGCGGGCGCCTTCATGGCACGTGGAGAAAGAAGCAGGCAGTCAGCAAACTCGGGGATGCGATGAAGTGGCTGCTCGCGGATGTCCAGCGCGGGCATCAGCAAGCAGCGCTACAAGGGACCTTGGCGAGATGAACCCGGAACAGTTGGGGGAAAACCACAATGGATCCGAAGGTTCGACGCCTGCTGCGCGTGCAGATAGACGATGCCATCGCCGCTGACGAGATCCTCACCACCCTCATGGGAGAGTTGGTGGAGCCGCGCCGTGCCTTCATCGAATCCAATGCCTTGAATGCGCGAATCGATATATGATTTTCGTACCAATGGCATTCATGATCGGGAGCTGAATATGACGGCAATTGAAAGAGGTTTTAGCAATCTCGGCCACGCAGCATCCGGTGTCGCCATGTTGTTGGCGATGACGTGCGGTATTGCGGTTGCCGCGGATATTCCGCTGGTCGACGGGACGCACTGGGTGAAGTCAACCGAAGAGGTGAAGAAAGCCTATCTGGTTGGCGTGTCCAACGTCATTCAGCTTGAAGTGGCATACCAAGCCGACAATCCGACCCGAGGGTCGGAGTCTTGCGCCACGGGCAGCCAAAGGAATGACCGGGCAAACGTTGAGTGGCGTACTGGAGAGCCTGGACAAATGGTATGGCGCACATCCCAGAGCAGTTGCAGCGTCGGTGCTCGAGACCATCTGGTTCGAGATGGTCGTGCCCGGGCTCAAGACAAACAAGTGACGGAGGCTCGAGATGCTTAAGATTAAATTGGCTTTGACAACGGCTGCCGTTCTGACGATGCTCGGTTGCACGAATACGACGGCGCAGCAGCAGGAAACCTTAAGTGGAGCGGCAATCGGCGCTGCAGGTGCCGGTATAGCGGCGATTTCCGGGTAGGAGCGGGTGGACGGGCGCGGCGATCGGTGGAGTCGTTGGTGGAACGGTGGGCAACATCAAGGGCAAGCAACAACAGTAGTAAGACGTTTCATTGGAAATTGCGGCAACAGAATGAGAAAGGCCCCGTTCCGGGCGCCTTCGGTTTGGACAGACTTGATTGTTGTGGTAATCAGGAGCCGGAATTGCTACTTACACGCCATCTTGTCGCGAACTGTCAGGTGACTTTCCGCAATCTTCGCTATCATGAGCCGCACATTCCGGACCAGGATCGACTGGCCGGGTGAATGGACACGGGACAAAGGTTCAACGATAAAGGGAGGGAGTCAGGCCCATGAAGAAATCTGCTTTCAAGATTACCGTCGCTGCGGCAACGACCGTGGCCAGCCTGGCCGTACCGATGGCGGCCACTGCCCAGGAATCGGCGGAGGGCTGGAAGTTCTCGCTGATGCCCTACGTGTGGCTGCCGACCATCAAGACCACCTGAGCTTTGGTTCCGTGGCCGCTTCGCGTTTGGACAGCGAGATTTCCGTCGCCGCCGAATGACTGGCTGCCACATATGGATATGGCGTTCCTCCTTGCCGGGGAAGCGCGTTACGGAAAATGGTTGATAGCCGGCGACTACGTCTATCTGAATCTGGGAAACGTCAGTAGCCATACCAACACGCACAACTTCGGTCCGGGGCCTGTGCAGATAGTGGACACCGGCTCGGACACCTCGCTGAAGACCACTATCTGGTCCATAGTGGGCGGTTATGCGGTTGTTTCCACACCGGCGGCCACCGTGGATCTGATTGCCGGCGTCCGTTATCTGGGCGAAGGCCAACAGCAACTGGAGCCTGAATGCCGCGGTGACCGGGCCGAACGGCAATGCGGTCATCTTGCCGCGCTCGGGCAGTGTCAGTGAATCCGGCAACGTGACCGCCGGCATCGTTGGCGCCAAGGGGCGGGTCAAGCTCGGCGAAAGCAACTGGTTCGTTCCATTCTATGTCGATGTCGGGGGCGGTGATTCGGTGACCACCTGGCAGACCGCGGCAGGATCGGCTATGCCTATTCCTGGGGCGACGTCCGGCTCGATTATCGTTACCTGTCGTTTGACCGGAATGGCGACAAGCTGATTCAGGGTCTCGACATGGGCGGTCTGGCACTGGGATTGAATTTCGTGTTTTGAAGGCAGCCGGACGTCACGCTCGTGACGTTTGCAGCACTTGATAATCTTTGGGCCTAGGCAGGAGAAACCATTGATGATATTGCGATCAACTCACAGAGTTGCCGGGGTCGTGGCCTTGGCGCTGGCGGTGGTCGGGCCGGTCAAGGCGCAACAGGTCATCGGCGTGCTGGGCTCCGCCACCGCCACGACGACCATCAGCGGCAAACAGTTGCCGCCGCCCGACCCGAAGTTCGGCGGCGTGATCAAGCAGAAGGCGTCGGAATCGACCGCCTGGTGGGCGCCTCGCGTCGTACCACCGAAGCGCGCGCCCAACGTGCTGCTGATCATGACCGACGACGACGGCTTCGGTGCGCCGGGCACCTTCGGCGGTGTCATCCCGACCCCGGCGCTGGACCGTATCGCCAAGGGCGGCTTGCGCTACACCAATTTCCACTCTACTTCGCTGTGTTCGCCGACGCGGGCAGCGCTGATCACCGGGCGCAACCACCACTCGGTAGGCTTTGGCGTGGTGGGCGAGATCGCCACCGGTTTCCCCGGCTATGACTCGATCATCCCGATCGAGAAGGGCACGGTCGGCACGATCCTCAAGCACAACGGCTACGCGACCTCGTGGTTCGGCAAGGACCACAACACGCCCTTCTTCGCCAACAGCCAAGCCGGCCCCTTCGAACAATGGCCGAACGGCATGGGCTTCGAGTACTTCTACGGCTTCGTTGGCGGCGACGCCAGCCAATGGCAGCCCAACCTGTTCCGCAACACGACACCGATCTATCCGTTCCAGGGCAATCCAGGCTGGAATCTGACCACGGCGATGGCCGACGAGGCGATCCAGTACATGCGGCAGTTAAAGGCGCTGGCACCGGAGAAGCCTTTCTTCGTCTACTACGTGCCGGGCGGTACGCATGCGCCGCACCACCCGACGCCGGAATGGATCAAGAAGATCGGCGACATGAAGTTGTTCGATGACGGTTGGGAAAAACTGCGCGAAACCATCTTCGCCAACCAGAAGCGGCTCGGCATCATGCCCGCGAACGCTGAGCTGACGCCGTGGCCGGATGGACAGGATATCTACAACGGCGCCAAGCTGCCGCGCTGGGATTCGCTGAGCTGGGAAGAAAAGAAGCTGTTCATCAAGCAGATGGAGGTCTATGCGGCCTACCAGGCCTATACGGACAACGAGATCGGCCGCGTCATCCAGGCTGTCGAAGACCTCGGCCAGCTCGACAACACGCTGATCATCTACATCAGCGGCGACAATGGCGCGAGTGCCGAAGGCATGGTCAACGGCACGCCGAACGAGTTCACCACCTTCAACGGCATCGAGGTGCCGGTGAAAGACCAGTTCCTCTGGTATGAGTTCTGGGGTTCCGAACGAACCTTCCCGCACTTCTCGGCTGGTTGGGCCTGGGCGCTCGATACGCCTTTCAAGTGGATGAAGCAGGTACCCTCGCATTTCGGCGGTACGGCGCAAGGCGTGGCGATGTCCTGGCCCGGCCACATCGAGGATCCGGGCGGTATCCGGCGCCAGTTCCATCACGTGATCGACATCGTGCCGACCATCCTCGAGGCCGCTGGCATCCCGGCGCCCGCGATGGTCGACGGCGTCAAGCAGGCGCCGATCGAAGGGACGAGCGTGGCCTATACGTGGAAGAAGGCGAATGCCAACGCCCCGACCCGGCACACGACCCAGTACTTCGAAATGCTCGGCAATCGTGCGATCTTTCACGACGGCTGGGTCGCGGCGACAACGCCGGTGACGCTGCCCTGGGAGCTGAGCACCAAGCCACCGCCGGATGTGATCACCGGCTACAAGTGGGAGCTCTACAACGTGATGGAAGATCCCACCCAGAACAACGATCTCGCCGCGAAGATGCCTGACAAGCTCAAGCAGCTACAGAACATCTTCTATCTCGAGGCGGCGAAGTACAACGTGCTGCCGCTCGACAACACGACGCTGGCGCGCTGGAACGCGCCGAAGCCGAGCCTGACGGCCGGGCGCACCGAGTTCACCTACTCGGGTACGCTGGCCAGCGTACCCGGCAGCACGGCGCCGCACATCCTGAACAGGTCGTACACGATCACCGCCGAGGTCACGATCCCGAAGGGCGGTGGCGAAGGCATGATCGTCACCCAGGGCGGGCGTTTCGGCGGCTATGGCCTGTTCCTGAGCAAGGGCGAACTCGGCATCGGTCGGGGCAAGGTGGTGTTCCTCTACAACCTGCTCGATCTGAAGCGCACGATCTGGGAGGGGCCGGAATTGGGTGCAGGCAAGCACACCATCGTCTTCGACTACAAGATCGATGGTCCGGGCCTGGGCAAGGGTGGCACTGGTGTGCTCTACGTGGACGGCAAGGAAGTCGACCGCAAGTCGATGGAACACGGCACCCCGATCACCTTCGCCGAAGACGAGACCTTCGACGTCGGCCTCGACACGCGTACCGGCGTCGCGCTGCTCGAGTACCGCTACGACCCGCCGTTCAAGTTCACCGGCATGATTGACAAGTTGACCTTCAAGCTCGAACCCGAGCCCAAGGCAACGGCGAAGCGCTAGCGGCTTCCGGTGATTGCGAACCCGATCCGAACGCGAAATGGGAAATCGGCACGATGAAGAAGGTGCTCGTTCTCGCAGCAGTAAGCGAAACGGCGACCGGCGCGGGATTGCTGGTCGCCCCGGCGCTGGTCGGGCAACTGTTGTTCGGTGTGGAGTTGAACGGCATCGCCGTGACTGTGGCGCGCGTGACCGGCATCGCGCTGATTGCGCTGGGGGTCGCCTGCTGGCCTGGTACGCCGCTGGTCGGCATGTTGACCTACGGTGCAGGGGTCGCGTTGTATCTTTCCTGGGTCGGCCTGGCCGGGGGCATGACCGGTATTCTGTTGTGGCCGGCGGTTATCCTCCACGTGATCTTGACCGCACTACTGATTCGTATATCGTGGACTGCGACGAACTGAGTTCGTCGGCCTGGCGCCCGGAGCCGTTTTCCGCTTCCGGGATTTGGGGGATGGCTGCGTTTGCGGTGCGTCACTCTGCATCTGGTTCCCAACTCCAACCTTGAAGGAGAAGAAGTGAAAACAAACTGTCGAATCCTGATTTTCGCTGCTTCGGTGCTGTTGACCGCAGCAGTTCCCGGACTGAGCACGGCGCAGCAAGTCACCGGCGTGCTAGGCTCGCCGAGCGCCACGACCACGGTCAGCAACAAGCAGTTGCCGGCGCCTGATCCCAGGTTCGGCGGCGTCATCAAGGACGACGCGCTGCAGTCCAAGGCCTGGTGGGCGCCGCGTGTCGTGCCGCCGAAGGGCGCGCCGAACGTGCTGCTGATCATTACCGACGACGCCGGCTTCGGCGTGCCGAGCACCTTTGGCGGCGTCATCCCGACGCCGACCATGGACCGCATCGCCAACGAAGGCCTGCGCTACAACCGCGTCTTCTCGACCGCGCTGTGCTCGCCGACGCGCGCTGCGCTGATCACCGGGCGCAATCACCACTCCGTCGGCTTCGGCGTCATTTCCGAGCAGTCCACCGGTTTCCCCGGCTATAACAGCATCATCGGCAAGGACAAGGCGACGATCGGCCGCATGCTGCTCGACAACGGCTACGCCACCTCGTGGTTCGGCAAGAACCACAACACGCCGGCCTTCGCCGCCAGCCAGGTCGGGCCCTTCGACCAGTGGCCGACCGGCATGGGCTTCGAGTACTTCTACGGCTTCGTCGGCGGCGACGCCAACCAGTGGCAGCCGAACCTCTTCCGCAACACGACGCAGATCTTTCCTTTCCAGGGCAAACCGGGCTGGAACCTGATCACCGGCATGGCTGACGATGCCATCGACTACATGACGCGGATCCACCAAACCGACCCGTCCAAGCCGATCTTCATCAAGTATGCGCCGGGCGCGACCCATGCGCCGCACCACCCGACCAAGGAGTGGGTCGACAAGATCAGCGCGATGAAGCTGTTCGATGGCGGCTACGAAAAGCTGCGCGAGACGATCTTCGCCAACCAAAAGAAGCTCGGCCTGGTTGCCAAGGACGCCAAGCTCACGCCGTGGCCCAATGAAATGCTGAAGCCCTGGGACCAGCTCAGCGCCGACGAGAAGAAGCTGTTCATCCGCCAGGTCGAGGTCTTCGCCGCCTACGCCGCCTACAGCGACCACGAGATCGGCCGCGTGATCCAGCACTTCGAGGATCTCGGCAAGCTCGACAACACGCTGATCATCTACATCAACGGCGACAACGGCACCAGCGCCGAAGGCGGGCCGCTGGGCACGCCGAACGAAGTCGCGTTCTTCAACGGCATCAACGAGATGCCGGTCGACGTGCAGATGAAGTGGTACGACGTCTGGGGTACCGAGCAGACCTACAACCACATGTCGGCCGGCTGGTCGTGGGCCTTCGACACGCCGTTCGACTGGTTCAAGCAGAACGCCTCGCGGCTCGGCGGCATCAACCAGAACATGGTGGTGTCGTGGCCGGCGCGCATCAAGGACAAGGGGGGCCTGCGCGAGCAGTTCGTGCACGTCATCGACGTCGTGCCGACCATCCTCGAAGCGGCGGGCATCAAGGCGCCGGAGATGGTGGACGGCATCAAGCAGGCGCCGATCGAGGGCACCAGCTTCGCCTACACCTTCGACCCGGCGAATGCCAAGGTCGCGTCGCGGCACAAGACGCAGTACTTCGAGATGATGGGCCAGTGGGCGCTCTACGACGAGGGCTGGCTGCTCAGCACCAAGGTCAACCGCGCGCCGTGGCAGGCCTTCGGGGCGGCCAACCCCGATCCGCTGAACAACCAGGTCTTCCAGCTCTACAACCTGGGCAAGGACTTCAACCAGACCGAGGACATCGCCGCGCAGAACCCGCAGAAGGTCAAGGAGATGCGCCAGAAGTTCCTTGCTGAAGCGAAGAAGTACCAGGTCTTGCCGCTGGATGCTTCGGTGGCGGCCCGGATCGTCGCGCCACGGCCGAACATCACTGCCGGGCGGACGGAGTTTGTCTACACGCGACCGATGGTCGGCCTGCCGCAGGGCGACTCGCCGTTCCTGCTGAACTCGTCCTACACGATCACCGCCGACATCACCGTGCCGCAGGGCGGCGCCGAAGGCATGATCCTGACCTCGGGCGGACGCTTCGCCGGCTACGGCTTCTACCTGCTCAAGGGCAAGCCGGTGTTCCTGTGGAACCTGGTCGACCTCAAGCGCATCAAGTGGGAAGGCGCCGAGGCGCTCACCCCGGGCCAGCACACGCTGGAGTTCGACTTCAAGTATGACGGCCTCGGCGTCGGGACGCTGGCGTTCAACAACATGAGCGGCCTCGGCCGGCCCGGCACCGGCGTCCTTAAGGTGGACGGCAAGGCGGTGCAGACGATCACGATGGAGAAGACGCTGCCGATGATCCTGCAGTGGGACGAGAGCTTCGATATCGGTTCGGACACGCTGACCGGCGTGAACGACGCCGACTACCAGCCGCCGTTCGCGCTGACCGCCAAGCTCAACAAGCTGACGATCAAGGTCGACCGGCCGCAATTGTCGCCCGCCGACATCCAGAAGCTGAAGGCGGCGATGACGACCAAGGACTGACCCTTAGCGATAGTGCTGGCGCCTTTTCGGCGCCAGCCACCCGTTTTCCGGAGGTTGGCGTGTTGATGATGAAATTGGCCACTTTTTTGCTGTCGACCGCAGCACTGTTCGTCAGCCTGACTCCGTTGCCGGCGCAGGCGCAGGTCAGGGCGGAAGCGCCGGCGGCGCAGGCCGATGCTGCCTTCGCCACCCTGCCGGGGCGCTGGGTACGGCCGGATGGCGGCTACGTCATCAACATCAAGCGTGTCGATGCCAGCGGCAAGCTGGACGCGGCCTACGCCAATCCGAACCCGCTGCCGTTTGCACGGGCGGAGGCGGCATGGGACGGCAAGACCATAAAGCTTTTCTTCGAGCTGCGCGCCGGCGGCTACAATGGATCGACCTACACCCTGGCCTACGACCCGGCGGCCGATGTGCTCAAGGGCGTCTATTACCAGGCGGTTGCGCAGCAGAAGTTCGATGTTTTTTTCACCCGTGCCAAATGAATCGGGATTACGGCGTTTCCGGATTTGACATGGCTTGTCGTAGCCATGAATCACTTTGCAAAATAAGGAGATTTCAAGATGAAGATATTTGATCGCGGACTGTGCCTCCTGGCCGTGTCCGTTTGTTTGGCAAATCCTGTCTTTGCCGAGAACACTGGCAAGACGCCCCCAAAAAATGAAGCGACCATCGCCAAAGCCCTTGAAATGGCCATGACGCCGGGCGAAGGGCAGAAAAGACTCGCCCCGATGGTTGGGACCTTTGACGTCAAGATCCGGACCTGGGTCACGCCTTCCGGCACGCCGCTTGAATCAACCGCCAGCATGGTCAGCACATGGGTTCTGGATGGCCGTTATGTGCAGTCGATGCTGGTTGGGCAGGTGGGTGGCGCACCGTTCAGTGGCATTGGCTACATCGGCTACGACAACACCGCCAAAATGTATCAGACAGCGTGGATGGACAATGGCAGCACCGGCATGGTCTGGTACACGGGCAACTTCGATAAGTCCGGCAAATCCGCGACGATGAAGGCGACTGTCCCGAACCCACTCACGACCAAACCCTCACCACTTGAATTGCGCCTCTCGATTGCGCCGAATGGTGATCATGTGACGGAGTTGTGGGGACACGGGCCGGGCGCCAAGCTGACCCGACTGATGGAACTCACCTACACCAGAAGCAAGCCCTAACTGAATCAAGACAAGGAGCCAAAAATGATACGAGAAAATTCGCGATTGAGCCTCTCGGTTAAGCTTGTGGTTGGTGCGTTGGCGCTGATCACCCTTGCCGAACCGGCATGGGCAATCCTGGGCGTCTGGCGTCGGGCGGCAGTTACGACCGCCGTGGTCTCCACCGCCGTCGTTACCTCGGAAGCCGCTGCTGCCAACGCCGCCGCCTCGAAGGACGCTGCCGCGGCCGCGTCTGCCCAGCAAGCTGCAGCAGCGTCTGCTGCATCAGCCGCCTCTGCTCAGCAGGCGGCGGCGCAGACAATGCAGAAGTCGCCGCAACAGAAGTTGCAGGAATTGCAGTCGCTTTATGACCAGAAGCTGATCAGTGCCGCCGATTACCAGGCGGCAAAGACAAAAATCCTGAACGGGCTGTGAACTGCACGCCGATTCTTCCTGCCTTGTATCCCTTTTGTTCACCGCTGAGCCTGGACTATCCCGGTTCGGCAATTTCACTCAGGAGAAGATCATGATTCGCTTGACCACCACCATCGTAGTTGTTGCACTCTCGTTCCTGGCGTCGCCGGCCGGTGCGGTTGTTTATTGCAAGGAAGTCGGGGTGCCGAAGGGTTGTATTGCGAAGCCGGCAGTTGAGCCCCATCCTGGAGTGGGAGCGCCAGGAGTCGGCGTTGAGCCCCGTCCTGGATTGGGAGCGCCAGGAGTTGGCGTTGAGCCCTACCGTGGAGTGGGGGCACCCGGAGTTGGCGTTGGCGCGCCAGGCGCAGGTGTCGAAGCCGGGAATCGTGGCGGCCCTGTCGACCGCGCCGGGCGCCGCTGATTTCCTGTCCAGACTGCGATTGGGCTGGACGGCACGGGGTCAGGCGTGGCCTGGATGTAAGTTAACATCCGTTGCAGGGAAAGGAGTGAGCCATTAGCCCGCTCAATGTTTCAATCATCACTTTTCTTGTCGTTGTCGCGGGCGGGTTTGCCGGGAGGCTGATCCGCGCTCGCCTGCCGGGCCATCATCTGGATTCCAGCACGACCGACACGATCAAGATGGGCATCGGTTTCCTGGCGACGCTGGCGGCGCTCGTCATGGGGTTGCTGGTCTCTTCGGCGAAGTCCTCCTTCGATGCCAAGGGTGAGCTGATCCGCAATGTGGCGGTCCAGATACTGCAACTGGACGGCAATCTCCGGAGGCTTGGCCCGCCGGCCGACCCGATCAGGAATAAAGTGCTTCAACTGGTTTCTGCTCAGGTTGCGCGCATGAGCGGTGGCCAGGAGCCACTCTCGCACATGCCGCAGGTCGATCGTTCCGGCGGCAGTGTCACCGTGGATGTCCAGCATGCGCTGGCCAGGATCAGTGCAAGCGATCCGGCGTTGACGGGCACTGTCGACAAGGCAGCGCAGCAGGTCGAGCAACTGGAGCAGTTCCGTTATCTTGCGATGGCGAGCGCAGGCAGTGCTATCACCGTCCCGTTGCTCGTCGTCATGCTCTTGTGGCTGGCGGGGATCGCGGCTGGATGGAACGTGATCGGAGCACCTAACCGGACGGTTCTTGGAGTCACGATCCTGTGCGCATTGTCGATGGCGTGCGCGATATTCCTGATTCTCGAGATGGATTCCCCGTTCGGTGGCCTCCTGCATGTCTCGGTGGAGCCGCTGCAGGCCGCCCTGGCGCAGTTGAGGCAGTGAGCTGACCGTGGGCCTGGCGGGCGGTCAACGTCGTGCCGATCATCCTCGAGGCGGCGTGCATCAAGGCGCCGGAGATGGTGGCCAACTCGCGGTGGTTTCGCGGGGCCGTTTCTTGGTTCCATCAGAGGAGATGAAGCATGCGTGTCGTGCTGCAACGGGTTCGCGAGGCCTCTGTTGTCCTCCAGGAGGACGTGAGCCATGGGCCCCTTCGCCTTCGGGGCGCGGGCGACGGCCATATTTCCGCAAGAATTGGCCGTGGCTTGCTGGTACTCGCCGGTTTCGAGGAGACAGACGGTGACGGCGATGTCGACTGGATGGTCGGGAAGATCGTCAGGATGCGCTTGTTCGGCGATGATGCGGGGGTGATGAACCGCAGTGTTCAGGAAGTCGGCGGAGAGATTCTTGCGGTGTCGCAGTTCACGCTGTACGCATCGGTGAAGAAGGGCAACCGGCCGTCATGGCACAGGGCGGCGCGCGGCGACGTTTCGCAGCCGATGTTCCAGCGATTTGTCGCGAAACTGGCTCAGGAGCTCGGCAAGCCGGTGGCAACCGGAGTGTTCGGCGCCGACATGCACGTCAGTCTGGTGAATGACGGGCCAGTAACGGTGTTTGTCGATTCAAGGGCCCCGGAGTAACCGAGCGATCGCTCCGGATTGGATGTCGGCGTTTCATGGACGTTCCGGGGAATCAGTCGGCGACGACGATGACAGGCCGATTGCTGTAGAACTCGTGGCGCTTGTCGAGCAACGGAATCGTCGTCCCCTTGAGCCGGTTTTCGTGGAGCAAGGCCAGGTCCACATCGGCGACGACGATCTGTTCCTCGTTGATGACGCCTTCGGCGGCGATCCCGTCACGCGCGAAGTGAAAGTCCGAAGGCGTGATGATCGACGCCTGGCCATAGTGCAGACGCAGGCCGGCGACCGGCAGATTGCCCACGGTGCTGGTCATCGCGACATAGATCTGATTCTCGATGGCGCGGGCGTGGCAACAGTAGCGGACGCGCAGGAAGCCCTGGCGGTCGTCGGTGCATGAGGGCACGAAGACTATTTCGGCGCCTTCCTCGGCGGCGCGTCGCGCCAGTTCCGGGAATTCGATGTCGTAGCAGATCAGGATGGCGATCCTGCCGTGCGGGGTCTGGAAGACGTTGAGCACGTCGCCATGATCGCTGTTCCACTTCTCCTTCTCCCAGCGTGTGCGGTGAATCTTGTCCTGAAGATGCACGGCACCGCCCGGTGTGAACAGGAAGGCGGTGTTGAGCAGTTGCCCGTCGCGGATGTTCGGGTGGGTGCCGCCGATCAGGTAGTAGCCATGACGCACGGCATGCGCGCGGAGCAGCTCAATGTAGGGCGTCGTATATTCGGACAACCCGCGCACGGCACTGGGCACATCGTCGTTGTCCATGAAGGACAGCAGTTGAGTGGTGAACAGCTCGGGTAGCAGGACGAACTGCGGGTAGTAGTCGGCGGCGGCGTTGAGGACGAAATCGACCTGTCGGGCAAAACCGTCCCAGTCCTCGATATGGCGCAACTGGTACTGGATGGAAGCGATCCGAACCTTCATGGGAAATCCTTTCCTGGCAGCTGTGTGGGCCGCGACGGATCATACTCCCGGTTGAGCCAGACGATCAGGCTGGCGTTGCCTAACGATTCCTCGTCTGTCGGCAAATATCCGTGCAGGATGCCGCAGTAATCGAAACCTTCGTCGAGCTGGAAACGCAGTGCCGGATCGTATAGTTCGCCCCAGATCACTCGTTTGGCGTAATCTCCCGGCGTCAATTTGGTTGCATGCCGGGCGTAGCCGGACAAGCGACCGCCAGCGATGATGCGCTTGAGGTTCATTGCTCGGCACAGGTTGCGGCGTGCCTCGTAAAGCGCGTGGCCGATGCCGTGGCCGCGCTCGTCGGGGCTGACGCAAACTTCCGCGCCATACAGCGTGTGGCCGAAATCAGCATTGTGGGTGTCGAAATTGCCGTCATTGGTGATGCTCGCCCAGGTGTGGTGCAAGCTGTAACGTTCCCAGACGATGACCAGCGAAATGGCGATCCCGACTAGTCGTCCGTCCAGTACCGCGGCGAACTGACCTCGCGGGAAAATTTCCAGGAGGTTCGCGAACTGTTCCTCGCGGAAAGGCGGAATCGTTGGATAGACGCGGCTTTGGAGGGCTATGGCTGAATCGACATCGCCGGGGAGGAGGTTACGAATGGTTAGCATTGGAGCCGAAGGGTGCAAGCATCGCCGAGTTTCTTGAATGAACGCGAAATGAAGTTTACTGCGCGTCGTAAGAGTACGCACGTCATAATTGGGGCAGTACCGGACCCGCATCGAGGCTGGTCCCGGGCCTGTTATCTATGGCACGATAGTGATGGCCGGCCGCTTCCCGGCGAATTCCAGCCGCTGGTTCATCGCCTCGGTGGCAAATACCTGCCCGTCGCGGTCAACGCGCAAAACGAGACCGATTTCCATCTTCTTCGCCATTTGACGCCAGCCATCGGGGCCGGCGATGAAGAGTGGCTTGGAGGCGGCATCCGATAGCGTCCCAGCCTTGGCGCCGGCCGGAATCAGCACGGTGACCGCTTGGGTGTGGGCGACCGGATAGCCCGTTCGCGGGTCAAGCAGGTGCGTGTAGCGCTTGCCGTCCACCTCGAAAAAGCGCTGATAGTCGCCAGATGTGCCGATCGCTTCGCCGTCGGCGAGTTCGACCGTGGCCATCGGGCCGGGCTGGCGCGGGTGTTGGATGCCGACCCGCCATTTCCGGCCTTGTTTGCTGCCCAGCGCCATGACGTTGCCGCCGATGTTGATCAGCGCATTGTCGATGCCTTGGCTGCGCAGGATGTTGGCGGCCAGGTCGAGCGCGACCCCTTTCAGGTAGCCGCCGAAGTCGAGGGCGACCCGGGGGTTGCGGCTGCTGATCGTCCGGCCGGCGACGGTGATGTCGGCGATGCTCGGCCTTGCCGCCAGCCAGGCATCGATATCGGCCGCTGGCGGAAGCTCGGCCTTGAATTCGTCGGCGTGGAAGCCCCACAGCTTCACCAACTGGCCGATGCCGGGATCGAACAGGTGCTCGCCCTGTTGCGACAATGCCTGGGCTTCGCGGACTAATTCGGCCAGCTCCGGGCCGGCGTGGTGCGGTCGACCGGAAATGATGGCCTTATTCAAGGCAGTCAGCTCCGATTCCTGCCAAGCGTGATAGGCGCGATGCAGCCGGTCGAACTCGCGCAGGACACTGGCGATGGCTGTGCGCCCTCGTTCATGGTCGGCGCTGACAACGAGTACCTCCACCCGCGTGCCGAAGACGTAAGCCTGTTGTTCCTGCAAGGGCGTGCGGCCGCAGGCGACCACGAGCAGCGCGCAGGCGAGAATCAGGAAATGGCGCATTCCCGCTCGAGGGCAGCGATGAAGGCCGCCGCCGAGTCGAAGCCGGTCTGCTGCCGGATTTCGACCATGCAGGTCGGGCTGGTGACGTTGATTTCGGTGAGGTGGCTGCCGATGACGTCGATGCCGACCAGCAGCAGACCGCGATCGAACAGGATCGGGCCGAGTGTTTCGGCGATCTCGCGGTCACGTGCCGTCAGCGCCTGCGCGACGCCGGTACCGCCGACAGCGAGGTTTCCCCGCGTCTCCCCGGCCTTGGGGATGCGTGCCAGACAGTACGGTACCGGCTGGCCGGCGATGATCAGGATGCGCTTGTCGCCAGCGACGATTTCCGGGAGATAGCGCTGGGCCATGATGGTCCGGGCGCCCTCGCGGGTCAGCGTCTCGATGATCACGTTGCGGTTCGGGTCGGCGTGCCGAACACGGAATATCTGGCTGCCACCCATGCCGTCGAGTGGCTTGAGGATCACGTCCGTATGTTCGTCGATGAACTGCTGCAACTGCTCGACGTCGCGGGAGATCAGTGTCGCCGGCGCAAATTGAGGGAATTCGGCGATCGCCACTTTCTCCGAATGGTCGCGCAACGCGCGCGGCCGGTTGAAGACGCGGACACCGGCCGCCTCGGCGCGTTCGAGCAGCCAGGTCGCGGTCAGGTACTCGTTGTCAAAGGGTGGATCCCTGCGCATCACGACGGCGTCGAAATCGGTGAGCGGTATCCGGTCGCGGCCGATCTCGCGGAACCAGTCGTGATTGTCCGACTGCATGTGCAAGTGCACTGCCGTGCCGAAGACGCCGCCTGGCCCTGCGGATTCAGGCCGACGCCAGCCGAGGGTTGCGCAGTCGATGGCGAACACCGCGTGGC
This sequence comes from Candidatus Dechloromonas phosphorivorans, assembly GCA_016714975.1. Lineage (GTDB taxonomy): Bacteria > Pseudomonadota > Gammaproteobacteria > Burkholderiales > Rhodocyclaceae > Azonexus > Azonexus phosphoriphilus. Next base: position 18,577 of record JADKBR010000009.1, read on the forward strand.
CGCGGGTTGCGGCGGCACGCATCATGGCGATCGACGAGTCCTTGTAGGCCTTCAGGCCCGGGAGCGGATCAAGGACAAAGGCAAGGTTCAGCGGGCGGGCGGCGGCCTCTGCAGGTTGCAAACTCACAATCTTCTCACTTGCTACCGACATCGGTGGAGGTGTGTTCGAGTTCGAGAGCCGCGGCTAGGCAGGCGAGGCGGCCAACCACGCCATAGGCGTAGAAGCGGTTGGGTGGGGCATCCGGGTTGTTGCAGCCGTAATCGGGCAGGTTGCAGCCGGTTTCGAAGGCGAGTGGCTCGAAGTGCATGCCCGGCGCGTTCAGGTTCTCGTCCTTGCCGCGCCCGGTATGCACACGATAGAAGCCACCAACAACATAACGATCGATCATGTAGATAACCGGCTCGGCAACAGCGTCGTGCAACGTCTCGAAGGTGTGCACTCCTTCCTGCACGATCACCTCGCTAACCTCCAGGCCTTCCTTGCCGACACTCATCTTGTTGCGCTGTTTGCGGTTCAGCGCAATGACCTCGTCGGCACTGCGCACGGTCATGATCCCCATGCCGTAAGTACCCGCATCTGCCTTGACGACGACGTAGGGCGTCTCGTCGATCTCGTATTCCCTGTACTTTTCGCTGACGATTTCGAGCACAGCAGCGACGTTGGCGGCAAGACATTCTTCCCCCTGCCGTTCGTGAAAATTGACGCTGCGGCAGACGGAAAAGGCCGGATTTATACGCCAGGGTCGATGCCGATATCCCGGGCGAATTTGGTGGCGATTTGGTCGTAAGCAGCGAAATGATTGGACTTCCGACGGATGGCCCAGCCAGCATGGAGGGGTGGCAGGACGAACTGCTCATGCAGATTTTCCAGGATGTCCGGGATGCCTGCCGACAGGTCGTTGTTGAGCAGAATGGCGCACGGGTCAAAGCCATCGAGCCCGAGGCGGTATTGTGTGCGGACTAGCGGCTCAAGAAGCAGGGTCTCGCCGTTTGCGAGTTCGATCCGCGTCGGTCTGTCGACCTCCGGCAGCAGTGAGCCAAGACGGATGTTCAGTCCCGTCTGGCGCAGGATGGCGACTAGTTGGGCGACATTCTGCAGGTAAAACTGGTTTCTTGTGTGGTTTTCCGGGATCAGCAGCAGATTGCGGGCATCCGGGCAGATCTTTTCGATGGCAACCATCGCCGCCTGTACGCACAACGGCAGAAAGACCGTATTTAGATTGTTGAAACCGCCGGGGAAGAGGTTGGTGTCCACCGGCGCCAGTTTGAATCCGGAATTACGCAGGTCGCAGGACGAATAGAAGGGTGGCGTGTGTTCCTGCCACTGGCCGCGCAGCCAGTGCTCGATCTGTGTGCTGCTGTCGAGGAAGCGACGCTCAGGTTCGAGCAGGGGCCCAGTGAGGGCGGTGGTCAGGTGCGGAACCATGGGCTGTCTCGGTGCCTGCGAGGCATGTAATTGTGGCGGTGAATGTTACACCGCAGAGGACAAATACGGGGTGTCCATTCACGGTCAACCTCTTGAAAGCAGGTAAAATTCGGCCCTTCGTCCTACCTCCATCCAGCAGATCGGAATCGCCGTGCTTGTCGCCGCCAACATCACCATGCAGTTCGGGGTCAAACCCCTGTTCGAGAACGTCAATGTCAAGTTCGGCGAGGGCTACCGCTATGGCCTGATCGGCGCCAACGGGGCGGGCAAGTCGACCTTCATGAAGATCCTGTGCGGCGCGCTGGAGCCGTCGGCGGGCAACGTCTCGAAGGAGAAGCACGAGCGCATGGCCTATCTGCGCCAGGACCAGTTCGCTTACGAGGACGCGCGCGTTCTTGACGTCGTCCTGATGGGCCACGAGGAAATGTGGGCGTGCATGATCGAGAAGGATGCGATCTACGCCAACCCGGAGGCGTCCGAAGACGATTACATGCACGCCGCCGAGCTCGAAGCCAAGTTCGCCGAATACGACGGCTATACCGCTGAGTCACGCGCCGGCGAACTCCTGATGGGGGTCGGCATTCCGATCGACCAGCACAACGGTCCGATGCGCGAAGTCGCGCCGGGCTGGAAGCTGCGCGTCCTGCTGTGTCAGGCGCTGTTTGCCAATCCGGACATCCTGCTGCTCGACGAGCCGACCAACAACCTCGACATCAACACGATCCGCTGGCTGGAGGATGTGCTGAACAATCGCGAGTCGACGATGATCATCATCTCGCACGACCGCCACTTCCTGAACCAGGTCTGCACCCACATGGCCGACCTCGATTACGGGAAGATCACCGTCTATCCGGGCAACTACGACGACTTCATGGGAAGCCTCGACGCAGGCGCGCGAACGCCAGTCGAGCGCCAACGCCAAGGCCAAGGAACGCATCGCCGAACTGCAGACCTTCGTCCGCCGCTTCTCGGCCAACGCCTCCAAGGCCAAGCAGGCGACGAGCCGCCTCAAGCTGATCGACAAGCTGAAGCCTGAAGACGTCAAGCCGTCGTCGCGCCAGTATCCGTGGATACGCTTCGACTACGACGACAAGGACAAGCTGCACCGTCAGGCGGTTGAGGTCGAAAAGGTCTCCTTCGCCTACGAGGGAGCGCCGCGCAAGATCTTCAACAATCTCGGCTTCACGATCAACGCCGGCGAAAAGGTGGCGATCATCGGTGAGAACGGGGTCGGCAAGACGACGCTGCTGCGCCTCCTGATGGGCGAGCTGCAGCCGCAGTTCGGGACGATCAAGTGGGCGGAGAAGGCCAAACCCGGCTACTACTCGCAGGATCACTCGGCGCTGTTCAAGTCCGAGACTAGCTTAACGGAGTGGATTTCCGGCTACGTTCGTGCCGGCGGCTACGAGGGCGGCGACGTCGAGACATTGATCCGAGGCACGCTGGGGCGTCTGTTGTTCTCGGGCGACGAGGTCAAGAAGCCGGTCAACGTGATTTCCGGTGGCGAGCAGGGCCGCATGCTTTTCGGCAAGCTGATGCTCCTTCATTCGAACGTGCTGATCATGGACGAGCCAACCAACCACCTCGACATGGAGTCGATCGAATCGCTGAATACCGGGCTCGAGAAATTTCCCGGCACCCTGGTCTTCGTCTCGCATGACCGGGAATTCGTCTCCTCGCTGGCGACCCGCGTCTTCGAGGTCAAGGGTGACGGCTCGATCATCGACTATCTGGGCGGCTATGAGGACTATCTGGCCAGCCTGGGGGTCAACTGACTACTGCGGCATGCCGCCGGCGGCGAGGGTGCGGATCAGCCGCACGCAATCCACGTCGGACTGGTGGTAGGCCGACTTGACGTATTCGATGTAGGCGCAGTCTTCGGAATCGGACCCGCTGGCCAGCGTCGTCCGGTAGGCGAAGCGCAGGAAAAGGAACGCCGGTTCGGGCTCCTCGATCGTGATGGTCAGGCTGCCGCCGGGGTGGGCAGACGACGGCTCGATTTCGAAGCGAACCCATTGTGCTTCGACCAGCGTGACTCGGTCCTGAATCACCGCGGGGCCGAAATCGAGCTGGCGCAGCAGCACGTCGGCATGGCGTTCGATGATGACGCACGACTCCAGCCCGGGCAGGAATGGGAGCGGGTCTTCGACACGGTGAATCAGACCCCGCCAGACCTGTTGGCGGCTGAGCGGGGGAATCAGCGGATTTTGGGGATCGTTGATCTGGATGAGATGGTCGAATTTCATGGGTCAATGTTAACATCGGCGCCATGCAACTAGAACGAATCCTCCAGAAGCATGGATTCGGCACCCGCAAGGAATGCCGCACGCTTTGCTGGGACGGGCGAGTCGCGGTTAATGGACAACCCTGTGACCAGCCCTTCGCCGACGTCGATAGTGCCGGGCTGGTGCTCACGGTCGACGGCGTCGACTGGCCCTACGCGGAATTTGCCACGCTGCTGCTCCACAAGCCGGCCGGCTACGAGTGCTCGCGCAGGCCGCTGCATCACCCGAGCGTCCTCTCGCTGTTGCCGCTGCCCGTTCGTCAGCGTGGTGTCCAGCCCATCGGGCGGCTCGACGAGGACACCACCGGGCTGCTGCTGATCACCGACGATGGCCAGCTCAACCACTTGCTGTCCTCGGCGCGGCGCAAGGTGCCGAAGGTTTATCTGGTGACGACGAGGCATGCGGTCGATCGCGAGCAGATGGAGAGGCTTTTGGGAGGCGTTGTCCTCAACGACGAGCCCGGAGCCGGTCGCCGCAGCCGCCTGCGAAATCGTCGGGCCAGGGAACTGCGCCTGACGCTGACCAGTGGCAAGTACCATCAGGTCAAGCGCATGGTCGCCGCAGCGGGAAACCGCGTCGAGGCGCTGCATCGCGAGGCCGTGGGCGGGCTTTTCCTGCCTGACGACCTGCAGCCGGGCCAATGGCGGTGGCTTGCCGCGGTCGACCTCGAAAAGCTGGGACTATCGGGATGACCCTGACGGAAATGCGCTACGTCGTCGCGCTCGCGCGCGAGCGCCACTTCGGCCGGGCGGCGGAGGCCTGTCATGTCAGCCAGCCGACCCTGTCCGTGGCTCTGAAGAAGGTCGAGGGGCAACTCGGCGCCGCCTTGTTCGAGCGGACTGCTTCGGATGTCCGGATCACCGGACTCGGCGAGCGCATCGTCGCACAGGCGCGGCGGGTACTGGAAGAGGCGGTGCGCCTGGAAGAGATCGCCGAGGCGACGGGGGATCCGCTGAGCGGGCAGTTGCGTGTCGGCATCATCTACACGATCGCGCCCTATCTGCTGCCGCAGCTGATTCCGGCATTGCACCGGCAGGCACCGAAGATGCCGCTGTTCCTCAAGGAGGATTTTACCGCCAGCCTGATTCCGGCGCTGAAGGCCGGCGAACTGGACGTCATCGTCATCGCCTTGCCGTTCACCGAACCCGGGCTGGTGGCGCAGCCGGTCTATACGGAGCCGTTCCGCGTTGTCGTTCCGGCCGGACATCTCTGGGGGCAGCGGCAGGGGATCGCGGCGGACGAACTGGACGGGCAGAATCTGCTGCTTCTCGGCCAGGGCAACTGCTTTCGGGACCAGGTGCTTGAGTCGTGCCCGCGTCTGAGCGGACCAGATGCGCTCGAGCACTCGCTGGAAGGTGGCTCGCTGGAAACGATCCGCTACATGGTGGCGAGCGGTGCCGGGGTGGCGGTGATGCCAAGCACGGCCGCCGATCCGCTGGTCGACAAGGAACCGCTGGTCAAGGTGCTGGCGTTTTCAGGGGAGCAGCCTTCGCGAACGGTCGGGCTCGTCTGGCGGGTCACTTTTCCACGGCCGCAGGCGATTGACGCCGTCCGCGCTGCCCTGTTGTCCTGCCAGTTGCCCGGAGCGACAGCTATCCGTTGAGGTTCCACGTGGAACGGTCAGGTAACCGGCGCGGCCACCGCCGATCAGTTGTGGGATGAATCAGGCGGCCGCCTTCTTCATAGGCGTTTTTCTTACGGGCGCCTTTTTCTCGAACTCGAAGCCGACCTTGCCTTCCTGAACGACGAGGTAAGCCGAGAACTTGCGCCGCGTGCGGTTGGAAATGAAACCCTTCAACAGATCGGTCCTGCCCTCGGCTAGCAGCTTCTTCATCTGTTCGGAATCGATCGGCTGCTGCAGGATGATCATGCCCGAGCGGAAGTCGCAGGTCTTGGCCGCCCCGACTGACTTTTCGCAGACATAGGCAGCCCCATGTTCGAAGACGTCCGAGGCGCATTTCGGGCACTTGCCCAGGCTCTGTTCCACCGGGAAGTCGATTGTTTCGGCTTCGTCGTCTCTCGCCCGCCCCTGGGCTGGCCGAAGTCGAATTCGGGCTCCATCTTGTCGTTCAGCTTGATGGCGGCGGCAAAGGCACGCCCCATTCTGTTGCGGAATCCGGTCAGCGGGCCGATCTGCTTCTCGGTGATCAGGGTGTCGGTCTCAGCCGGCTCGAACTGGCGACCGGCAACGATTTTCCACAGCGAGTAATCGCAACCGCCACACTGGAATTTCTTGTAGGTTTCACGGATCTGGCCACCACACCGGGGGCAAGGCACCTTGAGGACGCCGAAGTCTCCGGGAATGGTGTCGCTGTCGAAGGTCTTCGCGCGCTCGACGATGTGTCGAATCATCTCGGCGATCTCGCGCATGAATTCTGGCGGGTGAAATCGCCCTTTCGATGCGCCCGAGCTCCATTCCCAGTCCCCGGTCAGTTCCGGCTGGGTCAGTTCGTTGATGCCGAGACCGGTGAGGAGGGTCATCAGCGAGAAGGCCTTGGCGGTCGGGATCAACTCACGGCCTCGCGGTGCATGTACTGCTCGCCGATCAGGTTCTCGATGATCTGGGCGCGGGTCGCCGGCGTGCCGAGGCCGCGGCCGGCCATCGCCGCCTTGAGTTCTTCGTCGTCGACCATCTTGCCGGCACCTTCCATGGCGGAAAGCAGGGTGGCTTCCGAGTAGCGAGGCGGCGGTTCGGTCTCATTCGCCTTGACGGTGACCTCATCGGCTTTGACCTTTCGCCGGTAAGTCGACCGCAAAACCAGATTGCCTCGCTGCCCTCCTGCGCCTCCTTGCCGTGTACCGCCAGCCAGCCGGGTTGACCAGCACCTTGCCTTCGGTCTTGAAGGGGAATTATCGATGCGGGTAATGCGGGTGGTGACCAGATATTCTGCCGCCGGGAAGAAGACGGAGAGGAAGCGCCTGACGACCAAGTCATAGAGCTTCTGCTCGAGTTCGTTGAGAAGTTTGGGTGCCTGCGGCGTCGGAATGATGGCGAAGTGGTCGCTGATCTTCGCATTGTTGAAGATCCGCTTGTTCGGATGTACCCAGTTACGCGCCAGAATCTGGTGGGCGAATGGCGCGTAGCGGGCAAGCGGACTTCGTCATGGCCCGCCGGCGCCTTCACCGGTCAGAACCGAGAGGGTGGTCTTGACCGTGGCGATGTAGTCCTCGGGCAGACAGCGGAGTCGGTACGCGGGTAGGTGAGTACCTTGTGCTTTTCGAAAGAGCTTGCGCCAGCGACAACGTGGTTTTAGCCGAAAAGCCGAAGCGACCGTTCGCTTCACGTTGCAGGCCTGGTCAGATCGAAAAGAAGTGGCGAGAGCGGGTTTCCGGCTTGGCCTCTTCGTGACGATGCCCGGCTTGCCGAGCGTGGCGGCGCGGATGGCTTCGGCTTGGTTCTGTTCCCAGATTCGGTCGGCGCGGGCGTGTTCATCCGTCCGCGCGCTTGAAGCTCTCGTCAAACCACTTGCCGTGTAGGTGCCGGCCTTGGCGGCGAAGTCGGCCTCAACCTCCCAATACGGACGTGACCGAAATCGCGGATCTTCCTTTTCGCGTTCGACGACGATCGCCAGCGCCGGCGTCTGGACTAGGCTGATATGGTGGTCAGGTGGAAACCGCCGGTCGGGAGTTGAAGGCAGTCATTGCCCGCGTGCCGTTGATGCCGACCAGCCAGTCGGATCTCGGACCGACAGACGGCGGCATCGCCGAGCCCTTCATTTCGTCCCCGTGACGCAGGCGGGCAAAGCCATCGCGGATGGCGCCTGGGTCATCGATTGCAGCCAAAGGCGTTGCACCGGCTTAGCCGTCTTGAGTGTTGCGATAT
>JADKBR010000010.1 GCA_016714975.1 Candidatus Dechloromonas phosphorivorans
GACACTAGGAATTTTCATGTCACTCAATGACCCGCAGTGGGGCAACCGTGGCAATGGCGACGATGATAAACCCGATGGCGGTCGGCGGCGCCCAATCAGGGGCCGCCCGACCTCGAGGAGTTGTGGCGCGACTTCAACCGCAAACTGAACGGACTGTTCGGCAAGAAGGAGGCAGCGGAAATAATGGTGGCGGGGGCGACGGTCCGCGCTTGCCGCAGATCAACTTCAACCCGAAATTCCTCGGTGGCGGCGTGTGGGCTGCTCGCTGCCTTGGTGGTTGTGGTGTGGCTGGCATCCGGTTTTCTACATCGTCGATGCCTCGCAGCGCGGCTCGTTCTACAGTTCGGGAAATACAAGGAAACCGCGTCACCGGGACTGAGTTGGCGTTTTCCGTATCCGATCCAGTCACACGAACTGGTCAACCTGACCGGCGTGCGCACGCTAATCGGTTGTCGCGGCAGTGCGCGCAATCAGGTCCTGAAAGAGGCGCTGATGCTGACCGATGACGAAATCATCAGAACCCATCCAGTTTGCCGTCCAGTATTTCCCTCAAGGATCCGATCGAGTACTCATTCAACAATCGTTCCCCGGATGAATCGGTAATGCAGGTGGCGGAAGCGGCAATCCGCGAAGTCGTTGGCAAGAGCACGATGAGCTTTGTGCTCTACGAAGGGCGCGAGCAGGTGTCTTCCATGGCGGCCAAGTTGATGCAGGATATCCTCGATCGATACAAGAGCGGCATCCTGATTTCCCAGGTGGCCATGCAGAACGCGCAGCCGCCCGAGCAGGTGCAGGCAGCTTTCGACGATGCCGTCAAGGCCTTCCAAGACAAGGAGCGGCAGAGGAACGAAGGCGAGGCCTATGCCAATGACGTCATGCCGGGAAAGCCCAGGGAGTGGCGTCGCGCCTGCGGGGAAGAGGCTGCGGGCCACAAGCGGCGCGTGATCTCGACTGCGGAAGGTGACGCTTTTCCCGCTTCTGAAAGCAAGTCCAGACCGAGTATGCCAAGGCTCCGAAGTGACCGTCAACGCATGTATCTGGAAACCATGCGGCAGATTTATTCCAATACCAGCAAGGTCATGGTCGATGCCAAGGGACAGGGCAACCTGCTCTACCTGCCGCTCGACAAGCTGATGCAGGCTGCCGGTGCCGTACCCGCCGCGACTCCTGACGCGTTGGCGCCCGCGGCAGCGCCCGCACCCGCCAGGCCGCCCGCGGCGCAGGCGCAGCGGAGGCGCCGCCGCAACTCGACAGTTCGCTGAACAATGCAGGTCGCCGCGAACCCTCGTTGCGTTCGCGTGATCGGGAGAGCCGCTAATGAGCGCACGTATCAATACTGTGGTTCTGACCTTGGTCACCGTTCTGGTGATCTTCGCCATGTCGATGTTTACCGTCGACCAACGTCAGTTCGCGATCGTCTTCCAGTTGGGTGAAGTCAAACGGGTGATCGAAGAACCGGGACTCTACTTCAAGATTCCCATGATTCAGAACGTGCGTTTTCTGGACAAGCGCATCCTGTCGCTCGACAGCAACGAACTGGAACGATTCATTACCTCGGAAAAGAAGAATCTGCTGGTTGACTCCTACGTCAAGTGGCGCATCGTCGATCCGAAGCTTTACTACATCTCGTTGGGTGGCGACGAGGCGCGCGCAAAAACGCGCCTGAATCAGACGATCAACGCCGGATTGCGCGAAGAGATCGGCAGGCGCACAGTGCACCAGGTCATTTCCAGTGAACGCGACGGGATCATGGGTCTGGTGAGCGAGAGGGCCGATGTCGATGCGCGTCGGATCGGTGTCCAGATCGTCGATGTACGATTGAAGCGCATCGAACTCGCCAGCGATGTCAGCGAAGCGGTTTATCGCCGGATGGAGGCCGAGCGCAAGCGAGTCGCCAACGAATTGCGCTCACAGGGTTACGCCGAATCGGAACAGATTCGGGCCGATGCGGATCGTCAGCGTGAGATCATCGTTGCCAATGCCTACCGGGATGCCCAGAAGACCAAGGGCGAGGGCGATGCCAAGGCCACCGCGATCTGGTCAGGGCCTTCAGCGAGAGCCCCGAGTTCTATTCCTTCTATCGCAGCCTGGAAGCCTATCGGCAGCTTCAAAAGCAAGAATGACGTCCTGGTGCTGGAACCGAGTTCCGAATTCTTCAAGTACATGAAGGGTGCCGGGCGCGGAAATGACAAAGGCAAATGACCTCGACGCTGTTGCTGGCCTTCGCGCTGATGCTCGTGCTCGAAGGCTTGATGCCCTTTATCGCCCCGGCGGCGTGGCGGAAACCTTTCGCCGCCTGGTTCAACTCACGGATGGCCAGATTCGCTTCATCGGTTTTGACCTCGATGTTGATCGGCCTCGTCATGCTGATGATTTTTTCATGAACTGGCTGTTACGAATACATTGCCGACGCCCTCCCGAACGAGGCCGAACGCATCGAGCGCCTGCGCCGGACCCTGCTCGATCATTTCCCGCAGTCACGGCTTCGAATTTGTCATGCCGCCGATGCTCGAGTATATCGAGTCGCTCCTAACCGGCGCCGGCCATGATCTAAATCTGCGCACCTTCAAGCTGGTTGATCAGCTTTCCGGACGTACCATGGGGGTGCGTGCCGATATTACGCCGCAGGCAGCGCGCATCGACGCCCATCTGCTCAATCATCGTGGCGTGACGCGCCTCTGCTATTGCGATAGCGTGCTGCATGCCATGCCTGCGACCATTTCCGCCAGCCGCGAGCCGGTGCAGATTGGGGCCGGAGTCTGGACATGCCGGGATCGCCGCCGATCTCGCGGTGATTCGTCTGCTGGCGGAGGCGCTGGCGAAGATCAAAGGTGCCGGTCAGCCGAATCGACATCGGCCATGTCGGCATTTTCCGGGCCTTGGCCAAAGCGGCCGGGCTGCCGCAGGACTCTGAGGGGACGGTTCTCGATCTGCTACAGGCCAAGGATATTCCCGGGCTGATCGAGGCTTGCGCCGAAGTACCTGCACCCTTCCGGGAAGCCCTGCAGCGCTTGCCGCAACTGTATGGCGGCGTCGAAGTGCTCGACCGCGCTGCCGCCGAACTGCCTGCGATTTCGGGCGTTACCTCAGCGCTCGCCGACTTGCGTCATCTTGTGGCACTGGCTGCCGACCTGCCGTTTTCGCTCGATCTCTCAGACCTTCGCGGTTACCATTACCACAATGGCGTGGTGTTCGCCGCCTACTGCCCGGACTATCCGGTGGCGGTCGCGCTGGGCGGCCGCTACGATGGCGCCGGCAAGGTTTTCGGACGGGCGCGCCCGGCAACCGGCTTCTCGATGGATCTGCGCGAAGTGGCGCGCCTGGCACCGGCTGGCAAACCTTCGCGAGCCATCCTGGCGCCGCATGCCGGCCGCGATGGAAAACTCGCTGCGCACATCGCCGCGCTGCGCGAGCAAGAGAGATTGTCGTTGAACTTCTGCCCGGTGAGACTGCCTGCGAAGGGGCCGGTCTGCGACCGAAAGCTCGCCCTGGTCGGTGAACATTGGATCATTGAGGCAATACGAGAAGATTAGCTGGCGTTCCGGGTCTTCATGACAAGACCGACAGGCTGCTGGCGTAGTGCTCGCTGATGACTGGCCAAACAAACCCCAATCCCAAAAAACTACCCTATTCCCGAAGCTGCATTTCCGTCACCAAGAAATGCGAGAACGTATGGGCTGACGAGGTTTTCCTCAAGATTTCGCTGCCGGTGGAGCGGTTTCCAAATCCCCTGACTCGATCGGCCCACGAAATGGTCACCGCAATAAGGCGATGGCACGCGGACGGCAGGAAAGGCGGGGGCCAAGGATGGTGGCCCCCGCCAACCTCGATCAGGCGGTTTCGAGCAAGATTTCCTCGATGCCCTGGGATGCGCGCTTGCAGGCGTTGAGCACGTCGTACTGCGCGAAGTAGAAGCGGTTCATCTTCAAAGCGTGAATCGTCGCGTCGTCGTCCCCGTCCCTCGCGAACAGCTTGGTCACCCCTCGCTCATCGCCTGGCCGGCCTTTGTTCCGGCGTCGGCGATTTCATGGCAGAGCCTGGCAACGTCTTCCGGCTTCTGCTTGGTATCGCCCATGCCGATCGTCGCCTTGTTCAGGCGGGAGCAGGCGTCGACCGCGAGCGCCGCCATCGCACGGTTCTCGCTGGTCGCCTCGGCGACGCCGTACATGCTTACCGCATCGGCGACGTTCTGCAGCTTGCTCAGCACGCGGTCGAGATCGAGAATCAGCGTGTGCAGCAGATCGCGGCTGATCGGGGTGGTGAACGCCTCGTACAGGATCTGCACGAAATCGTCCTTGATGCGGTCCCCGCTGGTTGCGTTGGAATTCACCTCTTCGATCAGAGGTGGCGGTTTCAGCGGCCCCGGCGGGGTTGCCGAGGCCATTGACCAGCCGCGATGTCGCGTTCGCTCCGGCGACGATCCGATCGGTGTGGGCCGCCAGAAAAGCGAAGAATTCGGTGCGCTTCGGTAGAAAGTTACTTGATGACATGATCAGCGTTCCTTGTATTGATCAGAGGAATTTCGTGCCAATGTACCAGAAGATCCCGGCGATCAGGCCTGACGCCGGGATCGTGACAATCCACGCCACCATGAGGTTGGCGGTGACCGCCAGCGCACTGCCTTGACATCCGATGCCGCGCCGACGCCGACGATCGAGCCGGTGATGGTGTGCGTGGTGGAAACCGGGATGCCGGCGAAGGTCGCGAGACCGAGGGCGATCGCGCCGCCCATCGAGGCGCACGAGCCGCTGACCGAATTGAGCTTGGTGATCTTGGAACCCATGGTCTTGACGATCCGCCAGCCGCCCAGATACGTTCCCCAGGCAATGGCGAAGTAGCAGGAATAGACGACCCACATCGGCAGCGTGGACACGTCCTTGGTCGCGACGCCGGCGGTGATCAGCAGCAGCCAGATGATGCCGATCGTCTTCTGCGCGTCGTTGCCACCATGACCGAGGCTGTAGAGCGCCGCTGCCAGCAACTGCCCGCTGCGGAACCATTTGCTTGCCTCGTGCGGCGTGTGCTTGCGGAAGATCCAGGCTGTCAGAATCATCAGCAAGGCGCCGATGATGAAGCCGACCAGCGGCGAGATGATGATGAACGCGAGGATCTTGCCGAAGCCAGACCAGACGATCGGCGCACCCGACATGGACTTGGCGCAGGTGGCGCCGACCAGGCCGCCGACCAGCGCGTGCGACGACGACGACGGGATGCCGTAGTACCAGGTGATGATGTTCCAGGCGAGCGCCCCGATCAAGGCACCGAAAATGACGTAATAATCAACGAAGGACGGGTCGACCGTACCCTTGCCGATGGTCGCCGCCACCTTGAGCTGGAAGATGAAGAGCGCGGCAAAATTGAAGAACGCGGCGAACAGCACCGCCTGCTTGGGAGTCAGGGCGCCGGTGGCGACGATCGTCGAGATGGAATTCGCGCCATCATGAAACCCGTTCATGAAGTCGAATGCCAACGCGATGAAGATCAGGATGCCGAGCGTCCAGATGCTCATGTTGAGTGCTTCCATTTCGCGCGCCCCTCAGGAATTTTCGATCAGGATTTCTTCGATGGTCTTGGCTGCCTCTTCGCAGGTGTCAAGAACGACTTCCTGCAACGCGTAGAAGCGGCTCATCTTGACCGCGTTCCACGCCGTGCCGCTGCCGTCGAAGAGCTTGGTGACGGCCTTGCGCTGCACGACGTCGGCCTTCGCCTCGATTTCCTCGATTTCCTTGCAGAAGCCGATGACTTCCGGGCGGCGACCCTTTTCGGCGATGCCGGCGACGGCCCGGTTCAGGCGCATGCAGGCGTCGGCTCCGAGCGAGGCCAGTTCGCGGGCCTCGGCGGTGGACTCCTTGATGTTGTACATCGACACCGCCCGCGCCACGTCCTCGAGCGCATTCAGGACGCCGTCGAGTTCGATGACCAGCGCATGGATCTGGTCGCGGTTGATCGGGGTGGTGAACGAGCGGTGCAGCAAGGTGATCACTTCGGCCTTGATCTTGTCGCCGGCCTGCTCGAGCAGGCTCACTTCGGCGACCAGGGTGGGCAAGTCCTCGGTGTTGCTGCCGAGGCCGTTCATCAGGCGCAAGGTGGCGTTGGCGCCGGCGACGACGCGATCGGCAAGAGTGGCAAGGAGCACATAGAATTCCTTGCGTTGAGGCATAAGGCTGCTGAGCATGAAAATTTCCCCCTGGGTTAATAAATGGTCACTTCAACGCAGTAATTTACTTCATTTTTACGAAGGCGCAAGGGGTTGGCAAAATAAATTTCATTTTCCAAATTTTGTCAAGTGTTATCTTGCTAACATTGTCATAAAAATATGCCAATGGCCATGCATATGGCTTATATGCGCGCCGATTCTCATGCATTTGTCACTATTTCCGGGAGTCACAATGTCGTGGCGATGGGCGGGGAGCGAGCATGGGAAGCGCGGATCGCTTCCGGATTCGTCATGGCCGCAGGCCACATCGTTCCGGCGCTGGTCGGAATCCTGGAAAAATGAACCCGCCCGACCCCGACCCCGACTCGGGCCGTTGCCGCGCAGGAAGTTTCGCCTGGCTGGTTCGGCATCCCCTGGGAAACGCTGCGTGACGACCGGTTCAGTGTTTCCAGGATCTGCTCGCACAGGTGCTGAACACGGATGTTCGCCATTGCTGCGCGCCCGAGACTGGAGGTCAGGTAGGCTTGACGACGATGTCGGGCAGTTTCCTGTTGCAGACGTTCACGCACAAGGCCGCATGCGACAACTGGGTTGGATTTCCCTGCGCCGGAAGATGTTGTGGAAATCGCTGTCCTGAAAAAGGTCGGCGCCATCCTTCAGTTGAGCCGCCATATCGATGCGGAACTTGTCCGCCTTGACGCCGAGGAGATGGGCATCCATTTCGACGACACTCGTCTTGCACCTGTTGATGATCTCGTCGAGATTGATGATGGCGCGGTGAATGCCATCGTGGTCGATCGGCGTCGCCGGAACGGTCGGATCCAGTTGCCAGCCTGGCTGTGCCGCTCCGTGCCGCGGTCAACCTGGACGACACCCCGATTTTCGAAGCGGCAGGGGCAATTTTCATCGCCCGACTGGCCAACATCGAACCTGACTTCAGCAGCTTGGTCGTCCGGCGGCTGGCCGCTGTCAAGGAGACCATCCGGCGCTCATGAAGCCGGCGCGGAATTTCAGGCCGGCTTGTCCTTGAGCTGCTTGATGAGAGTCGTCACCGCATCAACCGGGTAGATCAGCGGCACCATCACTCCGCCGATGCGGGTGAACACAGCGACCTGCCCGACGCGGGCGCTGTAAAGCACGTGGTGGCTCTTGATGCCATTGATGTTCAGCCACAGCGTGCTGTCACTATCCATCGGCGTGTGACCGACGATGAAAGTGGTGTGCTTCTGAAGGTCCAGTGTGCGGCGAAAACGTTTGACGTCCCCCGCTTATACCCATTGGGCCGACTTGGCAGAAAATGGCGGTTGTTTACCAGTTCGATGGCCAGTCCCGGATGGCGGTGGATGTTGACCAGCATTTCCTTGCTCACATCCTCTTTCGGCGCCGCTGCATGACACGCGACAAAATCGGTGGAGGCGACCACAAAGGGCAAAAGGCGATAGAAATCCTCCATGGCCTTGCGATAGGCATGGCCCCGGCGAGCGACCAGTTCCCTGGCCCACAGCAGGCCTGCGGTACGCCATCCTTGGCGATGTCCTCGGTGAAGGAATCATGGTTGCCGCGGATATAGAACACCTGTTGCGGGAAACGCAGCTTGAGCCGGAAGATCAGATCCATCATCAGCATCGAGCTGTCCATCTCGCGCAGTTTCCCGTCCTCCTCGCAATGCACCGCATCGCCGAGAATGATCAGGGCGGCGCTGCCGTCCTCGAGCGCATCGAGGAAAGCGTTCTGGCTGAGCACGGTCAACAGGTTGTCGACCTGCGCATGCAGGTCGGCCACCAGGATCGGGGTCAGGCTCCCGGGCAGCATCACCAGTCCGCCGGGCAAGCCCCAGTCACTGTGCGGCCGGTAGGCCTCCTGTCGCATGACTTCATTGACCTTTTCAATCAGCGCCAGCGCCTCGTCTGCCGGCAACTGCTCGATCGGCCCCCCGAAAATCTCGCGCAAGCGACGGTAGCTGCCTTCACGCGTGCCGCGCGCATCGCTGGCAAACCGACCGATGGTCGCGCCGGCGTCGCTGAGATTGCGAAAGACCAGCGATTCCGGCCCGTGAATGATGACCAGGTGCTCCTCGTCAACCGCATCGGGGTAATTGAAGACGGCTTGCTGGACGCGATCGCCGGCCCCCAGCGAGATCCAGCTTTTCGGCGTCAGGCGCAGGAAGCCGTTGATCCGGCCGGGTTGGGCGGCGGGATCGACGATGACGAAGTTACCGGTCCTGTTGGGCTTTCCGCGTTCGTCGATCCGGGTTTCGGGATAGAGGTGGAGTTTCTTGTCATCCTGACCCAGCGTGATTTCGATCGGCACACGATCGAAGGAAACACGGACCTTGGCGTCGCCCAGCCGATAGTTGCTGCGCAGCCTGATCTCATGACCCGTGCCCACCCCCAGTCGCGTAAGAAACTGTTTCAACGGGGCCAGCAGTCTCGACACCGTCACCGGCCGCCGCTTGGCAATCGGGTTCATGGCAGCGCCTGCGGGTCGACGAAGCGGCGGGGGGGATTCTCGATCATTTCGCGCAGGTAGACCCGGAAGCCCTTGCGGTGCAGATGTTCGGCAAGGCGCAGGAATGCTTCGTGCTGGACCGTGCAGATTTCCCGGCTGAGTTGCTTGTCTACCAAGTGCGTACTGTGCTGTGCCCGCTCGGCGCGGCGCTGAAAGACCAGTTCCGCCGGCGGCAGCAGAAATTCGAAGACGTAGCGGCGATACCAGTCAACATTGAAAAAGAAACGTTTGCGTGGCGGCAGCTGGATGCGGTCGAAATCGATCGCCGGGATCGGGTCGCGGTCGTAGAATTCGGCGTCGAAAACCGTCACCGCGTCGCCCAGGCCCTGAAAGGGCATGCCGGTGAACCTCCGCGGTCGCACGGACAGGATTTCGGATCGCCACCAATGTTTCTTGGCCAGGTCGAGATAGCCCTCCTCCGACCAGCCGCCGAGACGCGTGATCAGGGTGCTCTTGCCAGCGCCGGGGGGGCCGGTCACCAGAATCTGGCGGTAACGAACGTCAGAGGGGAAATCGATCCCCTTGATGTTCTGCAGTGCTGCGATGGGCTCGGTCGGCAGATCCGGCATGACTCACGCTTGACTCGAAGGAAAGACGGCGGCCCGTCGGGCCGCCGTCTGGAGAAGTTGCATAGGATTCTAGCCGAAAACAGCGCGCAGGATGTGGAAGATCATGGCCGCCAGAATCGCCGCAATGGGCACCGTGATCAACCACGCGAGAAGAATGCCACCAATGACGCGCCGGTCGGCGCCGATCGGGTGTTCTTGTTGCACGCGGAAGCGGGCGTTGGACGATGGTTGGCCATTGACCAATCAAAAAATACCCCGGAAAAACCGGAGCGTCGTGTCTGAAGCGGACCCTGTCAGCCGCAGGTCCCGACCGCACCGCAGGCCGTGCAGAAGTCACAGCCATCCTTGCGGATCATGGTGTGGTTGCCGCATTCGCTGCACAGTTTGCCCTGCGTCGGGTGGACCGAATTGCTGGCGTCTTCCGGCGCCTTGAGGATGCCCATCTGCTGCAGCGGAAAACCGCTGTCGTCGCGGATGCCCAGCATTGCGTAGCGATGGATGATGAGTTGGGCGATGTAGGCGACGGTCGACGGGCAGGTCTGCTGTTTGGAAAATCAAAAGGGGCCGGCTAGATGATCTTCAAGCTCGGAAAATCTGTTGAATCGGCGCCAAGGCTGCGTCAGCATTTTTGCCGATTTTTGCGGGTCGACCGCAACAGGGCAGAGGGAAACCGGTCTATCCACGGTTGTTCTTCCTGACTGCCGTTCAGCGCCATCCTTCGGCCGGAAGGCCAGGGAGCGATTCATCAGGATTGACGCGGCTATCCGGTCCGGAGATACTCCCGCAGGTGCCGATGATTTTTCTCTCCTCAAACTGCCATGAGTGAATCACAGCCTGGCGACCCAATCCCGGAAGCGGGCCGCATCGCGCCTCGACAGGGTGCTGCCGACCAGGGCGGCTGGCTCAGATGGCTGCCGGGCCTGCAGACCCTGCGGCACTACGAGCTTGCCTGGCTGCGCCACGACGTCGCCGCCGGTCTGGTGCTGACCACGATGCTGGTGCCGGTCGGCATTGCCTATGCCGTGGCCTCGGGCGTGCCGGGCATCTATGGTCTCTACGCCACGATCATCCCGCTGCTCGCCTATGCGCTGTTCGGCCCGAGCCGAATTCTCGTTCTCGGGCCGGATTCGTCGCTGGCTGCCTTGATCCTTGCCGTCGTCCTGCCGCTGTCCGGCGGCGACCCGCTGCGCGCCATCGCTCTGGCCAGCATGATGGCGGTGGTGTCGGGCGTGTTGTGCATCCTGGCGGGCGTCGCCCGCCTCGGCTTTGTCACCGAACTGCTCTCGAAACCGATCCGCTACGGCTACATGAACGGCATTGCGCTGACGGTCCTGATCAGCCAGTTACCCAAACTGTTCGGTTTCTCGGTGGCTGCCGACGATCCGCTCGACAAGCTCTGGCAGTTCGCCCAGGCCGTGCTGGCCGGCAAGACCAACCCGACCGCCTTGATGGTCGGTGGCGGCACGCTGGCCCTGATCATGCTGCTCAAGCGCAGCAAGCGCCTGCCGGGGGTGCTGATCGCCGTGATCGGCGCGACTGTCCTCGTCGCGACGCTCGGCCTCGACAGCTACGGCGTTTCAGTGCTGGGTTCGCTGCCTCAGGGCCTGCCGGCCTTTGCCATTCCCTGGATCACGCCCGCCGATCTCGTTCCTGTCCTCATGGGTGGCTTTGCCGTCGCTGTCGTTTCTTTCGCCGACACCAGCGTGCTGTCGCGAACCTATGCCGACAAGACCGGCGCCTATGTGGACCCCAACCAGGAGATGGTGGAACTAGGGGCCGCCAACCTGGCGGCCGGATTTTTTCAGGGCTTTCCGATCAGCAGCAGCTCGTCGCGCACCCCGGTAGCCGAAGCCGCCGGCGCCAAAACGCAGTTGACCAGCGTCGTCGGCGCTGTCGCGGTCGCCCTGCTGCTGTTGCTGGCGCCCAACCTGCTCCAGTACCTGCCGAACACCGCGCTGGCCGCCGTGGTGATCGCCGCAGCCATCGGACTGGTCGAGATCGCCGATTTGCGGCGTATTTACCGCATTCAGCGCTGGGAGTTCTGGCTCTCGATCGGCTGCTGCATCGGGGTGGTTGTGCTCGGCGCCATTCCCGGCATTGGCCTGGCGATCCTGCTGGCGGTCATCGAATTTCTCTGGGATGGCTGGCGGCCGGACTCCGCCGTCCTGGGGCGCGTCAAGGGCATCAATGGCTACCACGACATCTCGCGCTACCCCGAGGCTCGCCAGATCCCGGGACTGGTCCTTTTCCGCTGGGCGGCCCCGCTGTTTTTCGCCAATGCCGAGTGGTTCCACGAGCGCGCGCTCGACGCCGTGGCGGCCTCGCCAACGCCGGTCCGCTGGCTGGTGATAACGGCGGAACCGGTGACCAGCGTGGACGTCACCGCTGCGGACATCGTCGCCAATCTCGACGAGACCTTGCAGGCGGCCGGCATCGAGTTGTGCTTTGCCGAGATGAAGGATCCCGTCCAGGACAAGCTGAAGCGCTTTGGGCTCTTTTCACGGCTCGGTGCGGAGGTCTTCTTTCCGACCATCGGCGAAGCCGTAAACACTTATCTCAGGACCTATCCTGATGTCGCGGTGGAGTGGAAGAACCGCGACAGTACGCCCGGATAAACTGAACCCGTAGCAAAAGGGGTCAGAGACATTTCCTGCTCTTCTTGGTTGAAGAAAAATCCGAGTTGCTGCGGTCGACCGGAAAAACTGGCCAAAAACGGGAAATGACTCTGACCCCTTTCACCCATTCGCCCCGCCGCACCGTGGAGAATGCCCGGGAACGCCTGCCTCGGCGGTTCAGCGCCGGTTCACCGCTTGCCCAGCACCTTCTTCCAGTCGCGAAACACGTCAATATCAAAGCCATCCGGGTAGAACAGGTAACCCGGCTTGTGGCCCTTGGTATCTGTCACGCCGTACTGCCAGATGATTTCCTTGGTCTTGCGGTCGATCACCATGACGCGGTCACGCAGGTCGTCCACTACGAAGATGTCGCCGGTATCGGGCAGTTCGCGGGCGATGCTCGAATGGTCGAGCATCTTCTCGCCCTCCTTGACGAAGTACTCCCAACTGATCTTGCGCGTCGCCGGGTCGAAAATGACGATGCGCCCGGGCTTCCAGAAGTCGGCGACGATCACCTGCTTGCCATCCTCCGTCATGAACGCGTCCGAGGGATAGCGGATATTGGGCGCCTTGACGCTCCACAACACCTTGCCTTCGCGCGTGATGCGCGAGATCCAGGCGCCGGAAATCTCGGTCACCAGAATGTCCCCGTTTTCCAGCGGCGTCGCGCCATTGGGATGGCCCAGCTCATGCGGCGGATTGT
Source organism: Candidatus Dechloromonas phosphorivorans (assembly GCA_016714975.1). Lineage (GTDB taxonomy): Bacteria > Pseudomonadota > Gammaproteobacteria > Burkholderiales > Rhodocyclaceae > Azonexus > Azonexus phosphoriphilus. The sequence goes on from JADKBR010000010.1 coordinate 12,553, forward strand.
GGCGGCATTTGCCCGGCGTGCCCCATTGGGTGCTGATGCTGTTGTCCTTGGGGTCGATGATGAGAATCCGGCAATTGCGGATGTCGGCCGTAATGAACTTGCCATCGGCCAGCAGATGCGCGTCATCCGGATAATTCAGGAAGCCCGGCGCCTTGCCCCGGAAGTCGGGCGTCCCGTAGGTCCAGGTGAGCGCCTTCTTTTCGTAATCGACGATGTGCACGTCGAAATTGTCTTCCTCGCTCACCGCCAGCAGCTTGCCGTCGGGCGAGAAGTTCACGTCCTCGTTGCCACGGTAAACCTTCAGGTTCGGCGAGACGAACTCCCAGACAATGCTCTTGTCGGGCGCGATCTCGATGAGGCGGTTGTTGCGCCGGTCGGCAATGACCACCGGGTAGGGCAGCGGTTTGCCCCAGGAGGGAACCGGGTTCTTCCGGTTGCCCGTGACCGGCGGGATTGGCGGCAGGGTAACGCCACTGGAGACGATGCCCGCACCCGTCATTTCAGCGGTGACCTCGACCTCGATTCCCGCCGTCCCGGGTGTGCGGGGCGGGTCCGCCTTTTGCGCCTGGGCCGAACCGGCAAATGCGCCAATGGCCAGCAACAATGCAGTCACCAGCGCCCGTGTGGGTAATGCGGTGGGAGTGTCTGAATACATGCCGATTTCCATGGTGAGGGATTGAATGGCGAACGCAGAATTATCGCGCAGGCGCCATCGTCCGTTTTGACCTGACTCAATCAATGCCGCAATCGTTACATCCGCTACCAGCTTTCCTGGACGACCCGCCCGTGCAGCGGCTGCGGCGGCCGGATGTTGTCCGCGAAGCGCGTCCGCCAAAGCCGCAGTTGCTCCGCCGACAACTCGAGCGGCTGCTGCATCACCAGCCAGGTCACGCCCTCGGTGCACGGCGACGCGGTCAGGGAGCCGTCATAGCGGTAGTAGCCTTTCCCGGCCGGCAGCAACGCGCCGGGATCGGCCACGGCATCGGCGATCAGGTGGTCGCCGTCGGCGCCCGCCGGGATGTGCGGCAACAAGGCTTTCAGCGCCGGGCTTTCCGCGCCCAGGCGAAACAACACGACCAGCGCCAGCAATTGCCCGGACTTGCCCTTGTGCAGCAAGTGCGCGGCCATGGGGAATTCCTCCCCGGCCAGGCGGTCACCGCCGGGCGTATGAAAATGAAACTGCTGCAAGGTGTAGGTTTCCCTGCCCATCTTCAACTGGCTGGAATTGGCCAGGCGTACGCGCGCGGTATGCCCGTCGTTGGCGATCTTCAACGGCGCGCTGCGGTAGTGAAACTCCAGCGGCGCCAGCCTGGCCCGCACCGGCGCCACGATGTCGATCGGCGATTGGCGCAGCCCGTGTTGGCACAAGGCGGCTTCGGCACCGGCCGCGCCCGATGCGATGAGCAGCGCCCATCCCAAGCCGATGCGCCAGCGGACGTGGTGAGAGATTTCGAGCAATTCGATGCCTTTCGCTCGCAGGACCCTGCAAAAAGAACGTGGACTCAATGGCGCTACCGCGACCCTTCAACAACCGACGGGCGTATCAACCCGGCCACCCGCTTCGCTTCCGCGAACGCAATCGTTGCCGCCTATGCCGACGACAGGAGGCTTTCGTACGGGATGTGCAATCCGTCGTGCAGGCGCTTGACCATCTGCAAACTCAGTTGCCGCTTGCGGTTCAGTATTTCGGAAACCCGGCCGCTCGATCCGATGTAGGGCTCGAGATCTTTCGGCGACAAGCCCTGTTGTTCCATTCTGAACTTGATGGCCTCGACTGGGTCCGCCGACCCCATCGGGTAATGCTTCTGTTCGTAAGTCTCGATCAGAGTGACCAGAATCTCCATTTCGTCGGCCTCGGGCGTTCCATCCGCGGCCTGGAATACCCGTTCCAGACGCTTGAAGGCATCGCGCAAGTCGTCATCGCTACGGATTGGCTTAATATTCATTGACACTCTCCACGTCGATTTGGTCGTACCGCGCATGGGTTCCCACGAACTTGACCCAGGCGATCCCGGCGCGATATTGCATCTCCACGATCAGTCGGTACTTGTTTCCTGCAATGTTGAACACGACCCGGTTACTGCCGCAGATACTTGCGCTACTGTATTGATCCTTGATGTCCTGCGGAGTTCGCCAACTGGCCTTGATTGCTTCGTCGTACCAGCTTTGCAAGGCGCCTTGCGAATCGGCACACCCCGGCTGACTCCAGAATTTTACCAACGTACGTTTTGCTACCACCCGCATCAACTATGCTCCCATTTTGGGAGGATTGTAGGCCTTTCCAGCCAAACGTCAATCACGACACGCTGTAATAGGCGGTGTCGGGCAGTTCCTTCTCGCCCAGGAAATCGTTTTCTATTCGCGGCATGACGAACTCCTTTCGCTTGGGTCAGGGGGCTGGTACAGCGCGCTTTCGACGCGCTACGGTCATTCTACCCACGGCCGCCGGCGCCCGTATGTGCGTTGAAAAACAGCCGTTTCCGGCGGTCGTCCGCAACCGGCAACAATGGGGGGGGTGATCTGAAGACTGAAAATCTAAAGGGGCCACCCATTAGTCGGTCCGTGTCAAGCGAGTAAGCAATCCCATGGCGGCGCAAGCCGCCAGTTTTTTCAACTTCTTCACACCTCCCTCGCAATCGCTGACCGCACCCGTTTCTTCAAAGTATGGCTGCGAACGAATCGCGCCAGCCACCCATCAGGATCAAGCGATCAGCGATGGTCTGCCTTCGCCCTGGCGGCTTTTGCCGCCCCAGAAGAACGTTGGTGCCGCTTCGTGTCCAATGGATTTCACAGACTCGTGGCTGCCGGTTTCCCGGCGCCAACCCCTGGCTGGCTCACGTTACAGGCGATCCGCTTGACTGCTCGGGTGACGGCGAACGGCAGCCCATTCAGGCTCGTGGCTCGTTGTCCAGGCCCCTTACCGGGCTTGCCGCCGCCGTCGTGACTCATGCAAAGCAACGCATCACGTCAAAGGGTTTGCGCTCCTTAAGAATGTGGAAGCAGGCGCGCGCCAGCTTGTGGGCGAGCGCCTTGATCGCCACCACGGTGTTCGTCCTGGCTTTCTTGCGCTCATAGAAGCGCTTGGCCTCGGGGCAGAAGCGCAGTGCGAAGTTCGCCGCTTCGACAAAAGCCCAGGCCAAATACTTGTTGCCGTTCCTGGTGTTGCCTTCGCCTTTCTTCTTGCCGTTGCTGAGGCGCTGACTATCGACACAGCGCGCATAGGAGGCAAAGTTGCCGACGGCGGCAAAGCGGCCAATTGGCCCCGTTTCCAGCAGGATGATGGTGGCGAGAATGCGACCAATGCCGGGAACGCTGGCCAGCAAGGCGTAGTCCGGTCGTTCGCCCACTCTTTCCTGCAGACGCTTTTCAAGGAGGTCGATTTGCGCGCTCAGGGTGGTGATGACCGCGAGGTTGCTTTGCACCGCCAGTCCGACATCCTCAGGTAGCCCCATCCGATCGACGTCACTCGCAGTCATGCGCTTGATTACGTTGCTGGTGATTTTTACCGCCTGCTGGCGTGCCATGATGTTCTCGATCGCCAGAATGTGGCTGGTTCGGCTGCGCACCAGCTGCATGCGCTTTCTGGCCAGGTCACGGATGGCCCGCTGCGCCGGCGGCAGAATGGTGCCGGTAGGCAAAATGCCCAACCTGAGCAGATGCGCCAACTGCCGGGCGTCCGCTTCGTCGCCGCTGTGCTTGAGACCATCGTATTTCTTGATGGCCCCCGTGTTGGCCAGATGAACGACAAACCCTGCGGCCCGCAAGCCATCTACCAGCCAATACCAGTTGTAGGTGGATTCGACGACTACACCGGCAAGTCCTTCACGCCAAGGCAGCAGAAATCCGATGATCTTCGCCAAGTCGTTCGGCAACCGTTTCTCCGCAACGACCCGGTCTGTTTCATCCGTCACTGTGATCACGCTGTTGTTCGAGTGCAAATCTATTCCGCTATAGTTCATCTCGGCCTCCGTTGGGTTATCGCAAGTTCGCAAACTCACTTTAACCCCACCGCCCCTCGGCGGTGGGAGGCCGGCTAGATGATCTTCAAGCTCGGAAAATCTGTTGAATCGGCGCCAAGGCTGCGCCAGCATTTTTGCCGATTTTTGCGGGTCGACCGCAACAGGGCAGAGGGAAACCGTGGTCTGTCCCCAATGCTGTTCTTTTGTCCTCGACCGCCAAGTCAAAGTTGCCTGGAATGAGCGCATCACCTGAATTGGTTTTGAAGTAACCGCCATCAGGAATCAAACCCATGGTCTTCCGCCCAATCAATGACTTTCATGAATTGGACACGGCCGCCCTGATGCCCTAAAGAGAGGGCGAATCTAGCTCGATCAATAACCAGTTTTAGGTACTCTTTCCTTCGAGCCAGGCCATTGCCCTCAATAAGCTGTAAGAAAAAATCTCCGACTCGTTCTGCGTCCAATTCCTCTGTGAGTGGGGCGCTTGCTACAACATTAATCAACTGGGGATTTTTCCATATCACATTAACTGGTAAAAAAGCTACTGCACTCAGTGCCGCAAACAGGTGGCCATATCTGTTTTCTTGGATATAGGCCTGTAGCGCTTGGACGCATTTCTCTGCAAGCATTGGTTGTTCCGTTGCTAGTGTTGACATTACGTCTGCAGCCTCCTTTCGAACTTCGTATGATGAATCATCTAGCCGAGCGGACCATCTCTCGAACTTTCGCAGCACTAATTCTGATGGACTCATATTGTTCCCCAATGGATGTGGTTTATTGGATGAGAAATGTTGCCAATCCTCGCCGGTTGCTGATGTGTGAATTTCTCGCGAAGGGGTTCGCACTGGAGCTTTGGATGGTCTAGGTGGTCGCAAGTCGCTTTCCGTAAATGGAAAGTCCTGGAGCGAGCATTTGCCCAAGTGGGCTTCGCTTGCGCTAGCCGCCTGAGTTGTGTTTCGTAGGCCATTGATGAACTCGTTACGGCTCTTGATGCGAAGTTGTTCGGGCGAGATCGTGCCCTGCTGAGTGAGAGACCAAGGCACATAGTTGGTCAGCAGCACAGAAATAGGCATGCTGGGATCGGGGCGCACATCATTTTCTATATAGTTGCCTACGGCGCCAATGGACAGTATGTGCCAGTTGATGAGACCCAGATTCGATTTCCAGAATTCGGTAGCGGTTGCGCGCGAGGCTGCATCAAACTGGTCAGCAGTAACAACTGTAGCAATCTTTTCTCGCAATAACTTGTATCCCGTGATTACTCCCTCGGGCGGTGCAATACGGTTCGTGAAATGAACATAAATTTCAACGATTTTTTCGATTAGAGCTAAACGATTCGGCTTCATTCCGGGCAGCGCAGGGAATGATTGGTTTCCTACGACCGCCGCTCCTATTGCTCTGTCAATGAGACCGTTTGTCAGTATGTGGAATGGGCTTACTTCTGCGCGGCCAATCCACTCCCACTCTCTAATATGGGCAATCGAGTCATCGCATATCTCTAACGGGTAAATCAAGAGCTCAAGACAGCGCTCTCGAAGATCAGCAATCCATGATATTTTTGCCGTCGCCGACGCGTCGCTTAATTGTTTTTCTACGCTTCTGGTCATGTGGGCAGCAAAACGTGAGGAACTGTTCGTTTGCCCTACATAGCAGAACAACACGTCGTCTCTCGGATCGGACAAGAGGTAAATAAGCTTCTGCTTGTTGCGCTTCAGTTCCTTGAAATCAATCATGGTTCTCCGCTATTTTCGGATTGCCTGATCAAAATACAGCATCAATCGCACGTTGGGGCTCGACGGTAGTGTTCCTTTCATGTAGCTACTCCAAATCATCGTCTGTGTGACCGAATGCCCTAATCTCGGTGATCTCCATAGCGAGATTGGAGAGGTCAGGGAAAATCGACGAGAGCCGTATGCCAGAAACCGAAAGGTCAGCCCTAATTTTGTCATGGGCTGTGACCGGAATGAGAACCCGTGCGAGAAACTGAGACGATGCGGGATGAGCTTCAAGCGGCTCACGGCCACCATGAATCGTGTAGTTTCCGAGTTGAGCAGCCATGCGCCTATCTGTACGAGGTGCAAGCACTGCTACGGAATTCTGCTCTTCAGGGTTGATCCTTCCCGAAAACGCTGAAGTAACGAGAGGCGTTACACGGGCATCAACCAAGAAAGGGATCACGTGGCCGATAGATTGCTTGTTGAGAGTACCCGGAGCAAGAAGCCAGAGTGCAGCGCTCGACGTGTTGGACTTGGATGGAACAGCAAAGAACGCGGCAACCATTAGTGATTCAGTCCAGTCCAGTAGCCGTGTAGGAAGCCCGTAGTGCTGCATTAGCGGCAACCAGCCCACATAGTCTTTGTGGCCAGGACAGTTGGTGGCCAAAGACGGTGCACGGAGTCGGAAGTGATGGGCAAACTGGGACTCAAGAACAGGATGTCTTCTATGCGCACTTGGCACGAGTTGCCAGTCCTTCTTCGCATGTCCCCGAAACCAGACCTGTCCCCCCAATCGCTGTTCTGCTATGTGAGCAGCTTCCAGCAAATCTGACAGACTGTGTGCTTCGCCTAGGTCAAGCATCTGGGGCTCCTGAAGCCTAGTAGTGGACGACAAAACTGTCGTCTAATCCGGCAGATTGTCCAATAACGCAGGAGAGCGGACATCTCGCAATGTTCTCAAGGGCGCAAGCTGACATGTTCTTCCAAGGAAACAGCATCGGCCAAGAGAGGGCGACTGGAGGGTCTTGGGAACCAATCGCTTCGGCCTCTGGCCAACTGCCGCCGGACGAGTTTCAGAAACGTTGGAGGTGTCCTAACCAGGATTCGACGGTCGATTCCGACAATTGCGCGAACGCCCCGGAACCCTTCCGGGGCGTTTGTCCGGTCCACGGCCGGCGCCTGTCAGCCGCAAGTCCCCACCGCGCCGCAGGCGGTGCAGAAGTCGCAGCCGTCCTTGCGGATCATCGTGTAGTTGCCGCATTCGCCGCACAGCTTGCCCTGCGTCAGGTGCACGCTGTTGCTTGCATCTTCCGGCGCTTTGAGGATGCCCATCTGCTGCAGCGGGAAGCCGTTGTCGTCGAGGATGCCGAGCATCGCGTAGCGGTGGATGATGAGTTGGGCGATGTAGGCGACGGTCGACGGGTAGGTCTGCTGTTTGCGCGAGCCGGGGACGAATGCCATGAAGTCGCCGAGCGGTTCCGGGTAGTCGAGGAGCTTGCGCAGCTTCATGCCGATCCAGGCCGGATCGAGGACGCGCATGTCGAGCGAAAGCAGCTTGCACAGACCGTCGAGGGCGCGCGGATAGTTGCCGGACAGCCACATCGAATAGGGACGGGTGACGCCGTCGGGCAGGGTGATTTCCTTGAGGCCGAGGACGAAATCCTCGCTGGTGGAGGGATTGCTGATGTCGACCGTCCAGGAGAGCGTGCCGTCCGTGCCGGTCTTTGGTTCCTTGGCGCTGAACAGTGCATCCTTCACCGGCGTCGGGCCTTCGTGCTTGAAGGCGCCCAGGTTTTCGCAACGCCAGCGAATGATCTGGGCCATTGCCGAGACGACCGAGGGTACTCGCTTGCGCTCGCCATGCGGCGGCATGGGCATTTCGAAGGAGTCACCAGGTGTCTTGGCCAGCGCGTCAAGCTTCATTTCCAGCCAGGCGTGATCTTTGGCGCGCATGTCCATCGACAGCGTCTTGGCGACCGCGCCGAGACCGCGAGGCTCCGCCGGGCCATTGGCCCAGACCTCGAACGGCCAGGTATGGCCCTCAGGCTCGACGTGGCCGATGAACAGCGCGAATTTGCCGATCGGCGAATCGAGCATGTAGGTCCAGCACAGGTTGCCTTCCGGCAGGTTGGGACGGTTCGGCCAGCGCAGGCTTGAGAGCACTGGCGCGGGCAGGTCCTTGATCGACAGGCGGCGGTTGGCGTCGGAAACGAAATCCTGCGGCGATTTGGCGTCGACCGCAGCGGCTTCGGCCACGGGCGCCTCGACCGACAGCACCGAACCGAGAACGCTGTTCGGCCGGTAGGTCGCCAGCCCCTTGAGGCCGGATTTCCAGGCGCTCATGTAGAGGTCCTGAAAATCTTCGTAGGGGTACTCCGCCGGCACGTTGACCGTCTTCGAGATCGAGGTGTCGATGTACGGCGCGACGGCGGCAACCATGTCCTTGTGCGCGGCAGCCGATATTTCCAGAGCGGTGACGAAATAGTCCGGCAGCTTGGTGACGTCGCCGCCCAGATGACGATAGAGGCGCCAGGCGTAGTCCTCGACCGAATACTCCTTGAGCGTGCCGTCGGGCATGCGCTTCTTGCGGCTGTAGGTCAGGAGAAGGGCGGCTCGATGCCGTTGGATGCGTTGTCAGCGAAGGCCAGAGAGATGGTGCCGGGTTGGCGCGATCGGAGCAGGTGCGAATTGCGCAGGCCGTGCTTGCGAATCGCGGCCTTGACCTCGTTCGGCAGGCGTGAGGCGAAGTTGCCGCCGGAAAGGTACAACTCGGCGTTGAACAGCGGGAAGGCGCCGCGCTCCCTGGCCAGTTCGACCGAATACAGATAGGCGCTGTCGCGCATGAATTCGGTGATGCGGGTTGCCATCGCACGGGCTTCCGGCTTGTCGTAACGGAGGCGCAGCATGGCCAGCGCATCGCCGAGGCCGGTATAGCCGAGGCCGACGCGCCGCTTGTTGGCGGCTTCCTGCGCCTGGCGCTCAAGCGGCCAGTGGGTAGCGTCGAGGACGTTGTCGAGCATGCGAGTCGATACACGAACGACTTCCGCGAAGCCGGCGAAGTCGAATTCTGCCTGCTCGGAGAAGGGGTGCGTGACGAACGGGGTCAGGTTGATCGAACCCAGGCAGCAGCAGCCGTAAGGCGGAAGCGGCTGTTCGGCGCAGGGGTTGGTGGCTTCGATCACTTCGCAGTAATTGAGATTGTTGTCCTTGTTCATGCGATCGAGGAACAGGATGCCGGGCTCGGCGTGGTCGTAGGTGGATTTCATCACCTGATCCCAGAGGTCGCGGGCGCGCAGCGCGGTAGATCCACATGCCGTCGTCGCGCTGATAGGCGCCGGACAGCTTCATGTCGGTATTGGGTTCGGCGCGATGGAGCAGTTCGACATCGCCGTCGCCGTCGACCGCTTCCATGAAGGCATCGGTGACGCCGATCGAGATGTTGAAATTGGTCAGGTCGCCATGATCCTTGGCGTGAATGAAGTCTTCGATGTCCGGGTGGTCGCAGCGCATCACGCCCATCTGGGCACCGCGCCGGGCGCCGGCCGATTCGACGGTTTCGCACGAACGGTCGAAGACGCGCATGTATGAAACCGGACCGGAAGCGCGCGACTGGGTGCCCTTCCGGCGTGGGCGCCTGCGGGCGGATGCTCGAAAAAATCATAGCCGACCCCGCCGCCGCGGCGCAGCGGTCTCGGCGGCCTGGGCCAGTGCCGCATAGATGCCGGGCTTGCCGTCGGTGGTTTCGACGATTGAATCCCCCACCGGCTGCACGAAGCAGTTGATCAGCGTGGCATGCAGATTGGTGCCGGCGGCCGAATTGATGCGGCCGGCGGGGATGAAGCCGTTTTCCTGGGCCACAGGAAACGTGCTTCCCAATGGGCGCGATCGCTTTCCTGTTCGACCTGGGCAGGGCATAGGCGACCGCTTGCGCACGTCGTGCACGTTGGTTTCCTTCCCTTTTGCATATTTTTCGATCAGCACCTCGCCGGAAATTTCCTGCTCGGGGAGGGAGCAAACCCCCGGAGGGGCGGGAATTTCGGTAAGCGAGATTGTTCGGAAACTGGGCTCATGGGGCGCTCCTCGGCGTGGTCGTGGTTGTCGGGATGGTTTGCCTTCGTGTTTTGCAAAGCTACTATATCTAGTGGGTCAAGAGCAACAACTTCACTAAATATAGTGTTTTCCGCATATTCCCCTCGCTGTCCTCATACCCCGGAAGGTCAGATACTATAGCCCTGGTGGCCTGGGGGCACCGGGGCTTGCTGACTTGCTCAGCGGGCCAGCAGGGTTTGAACGGGACACGCGATCATCCGTTGCCCGCTGGTCGGGACGACCGGCTTGCCGGTCAGGGGGGCGTACGGTTCGAACAGTGCGAATTTGATCGGCGACGGGCCGGCATTGATGGTCAGGATACCCGGCGCAATCTAGCCGGCGGCCTTCCCCTTCGGAACAAGATGCCGATGATGTGCGCCAGCTCGATGGCGGCGTTCTGGATTGATGTCGACCTTTGTCTTCGAGCGTCGGCGCGATGTTGATCGCCGCGTCGGTGATCAACAATGGACGATGGTAGGTCAGCACGTTCATCACGAGAACGTGGCTGATGCGGCGCGCGGTACGCAGGCCGTTAGCGCGCGAGAGACGACCTCGGCCATCCGGTTCGTCCGGTTTGCGGGGCTGCCTTCATCAGAGAGCCTCGGCATCGCCGGTGCGGACCAGCGAAACGGCGATCGCCACACGTCATAACATTGCCGAGGCATTGACGATCCGTACCCCGCTGGGGTCGATGCCGAATTCTTCGGCCGCCGAAGCGGATCTTGGTTTCCCGGACCGACCAGGATCGGTTCGATGATGCCTTCGTGGAAGGCGATGATCAGGCCCTTCAGCGATTCCCGGTCGCACGGGTGCGGCCACCGCCATCGGAATCGGCTCAAGGCCGCGGACCAGCGACAACATCTGAAGCGCTCGTGCTTGTCGTCGCTGACCAGCTGGGTGATGGACCTCCTCCGCGCGAGATCTTTTCCGTCGGCGCCCAGAACTTCCGCCGTTCCGCGCGCGACCTGCAGGCTTTCCTGGTTGGTGCAGACGCAGTCGAATCACATGCTTATTGTGATCGGAACTTCTGTTTGGCCGTCACCGTGATGGTGATGGTGTCGCCGGTCGTCACCGGTCGCGCAAAATGCAAGGTCTAAATCAATCAGGATGGTGCCGGGGCCGGGAAGCTGGGTGCCCTAGCACCGTGGCGATCAGCGAGCCCGCTCCATGCCGTGCGCCATGACCTCGCGAACATGCCGCTTTCGGAATACCCGCGAGCAGCATCCCCGCGGTTACCATTGCCGGACAGGACGGCGAACAGCTTGACATCCTCCGGGCATCCAGCGTGCGCGAGAGGCTAGCGCAATCAGCGGTCGGATCTCGTCGTAAGTCTTGTTGACGATGTGTCAATTCTTGCTGTCTTCAGCCTTGCCGCGCTCTTAGGTTCATCGCAAGCTCCGTTCCAGCTGGGGTATAGGGTGCTGCAATGCAGCAAACAAGTTCGGTAGTTTGCCGGGGAACTGATCGGTGTGGATACTCCGCTACCGGGCCTGTTCCGGATACTGGTCTCGTCAGGACGGGCGCCGGCAACAGGGGTAACAGCGGTTGACCTGACGCAACAACGCGTTGCATTGGTGCTAGGCTGCATGTTGTTATGGATACCCGCCGGGAGGTGGTCTTGGCGCTCAACAGGATGCACACTGATGCGGTGGCTGGCATCCGTGGAGCGCATCGTTTCGAAACTATCGCCGACGATCCGACCTGCATGGTGCAGATTCTGCGCAGTGCAGGAAGCGTGCGACTGGATCCCGCCGGAAGCGATCGACCGCATGCAGACGACGCTGGGGTGCCGCACCAAGATCGGGGTGGCCGGGTTCCTCCTTCTTCTATCTACGCGTATGCGGCAAATGCACCGCGTCCTGTTTTCGGACAACCTCAAACCATGCTTGGCAGCAAGGCGTTGATGGACCGCTATCTGCATGAACCTGTGGATCGAGCGTGGCAAGGAAGGTTTCGGAAGATGGCTTGGTCAGCGTCGGCCAGACGGCATGTACCAGCATGCGATCAGGGGGCCGTTGCTGGTCAGCTAACTACGCCGTGGCCAGGTTAACCGCGACACGCATTGACGAAATCGCCGAACTGATTCGCAGCAAGGTGCCGCTTGCCGAATGGCCGGCGGAATATTTCCGCATCGAGGACAACATCCGGAGGGCAGACATACTGCTCGGGAGCGACCTGCGATCCGGGGACGTTTTGGGTGCCGCCCTGGCGCGGGTGCCGGACGCGGGCTTGGTGGCCTCGGGCATGCGCTCCTGGCGCCGGGGCCTGCCAGAGGCGGCATCAGGTGAGCCGGTGCCGTGCTCGGTGGGATCAAGCGGGCGAACCTGCGCGGGCGGGGGTGGCGCCGGCTTCACCACCGGCCTGAAGTGGGAAGCCTGCCGCAACGCACCGTTGACAACCGACAAGCGGCGCATCGTCGTCTGCAACGCCGACGAGGGCAGACCGAGGACCTTCAAGGACTAGCGTGCTGCTCGCCAGGTTCCCCGATCTCGTGTTCAGAGGGCATGACCGTGGCGGCCTACTGTAAGGTAGAAAGCGCCAGGCGTGGGTTTTGTCTATCTG
>JADKBR010000011.1 GCA_016714975.1 Candidatus Dechloromonas phosphorivorans
GTTCAGGATAAGGCCACTCTCCGGCAGGCCGTATCCCAGCGTGTTGAGCCGACGCAGCCCGTCAAGGCTGGCTTCTTGAAAAACCCCGTCGCCGCGTTGTTTGTCGTGACGTTCTCTTCAAGATAGCAGGGCAGAGAAGCAGTGATTTCCACCTGCTGTTCGGCCAGAAAATGTGCCAGAGTTTCACAACCACGCCTCGCCGAGAATGGTCAGGTTGCGGCGATCGATGACCCCGCATCCCCATCTCCGTGGCTTCGCTGACCAGACGGCGGAAATGTGGATTCAATTCCGGGAGCGCCGCCAGTCAGGTCCAGCGTCTGAATCTGGTGTTCCGGGAAAATTCCAACAGCAAAGTCATTGTCTCCCAGGTCATTTCCTCGGTTCGCGTCGGGCTTGCCGCCACATGGCAATGGGCGCAGGACTGATTACACGATAACCCAGGTTCGCTTGCAGGGTTTCCAGCTTCCTGCGCTGAATGGCCGGAAAATCCGTATTGACCAGAAGGGGATAGGTGTCACGCATTGCCATTCTCCAGAGTGTGCTCAATCCCCTAGTCGAACCCAGCCGCCATTCCTTACATCCATGGAGCGCGTGCGTCGGCAGGGTCCGCGCGATTGACCGGAGAATCTTACATCGCCACTGCATGACTGACTCAATGCGCCTCCCTTGTATAGACAGCCACTGGTAATCTTCGCTACAATTCGCGCCTTATTTGATGGCGGCTGTAGCTCAGTTGGTAGAGTCCCGGATTGTGATTCCGGTTGTCGCGGGTTCGATCCCCGTCGGTCGCCCCAAAAAATCAAGCACTTAGCGGAGTTGCTCCGGTAAGCGAAAACGAAAAGTAAGCACATAGTAAGCAGAAAGCCGGCCCAAGCGCCGGCTTCTTTTTTTCGGGGTTCGGCGTCTGAAAGCCCGGCGGGTGGCGGTTCCGGGGCCGCGGTAGGGTGCTTCCGGTATTTCCGAAACACCGCCACGCCAGAACAAAAAACCGGCCGCGCGGCCGGTTTCGCTCAACGTCTAGGCGCCTTTCCTTTGCCGCTGCCGCGCTCCGCCGCCAAAGCATCCAGGCAGCGCAACAGCGTCCAGTTTCCCGTCGCCATCGCGGCCGCGCGCGTCCAGGCGGTGCTCGATTCCGCCAGCTTCTCGACGGCGTGCAGGGGTGCCCGGTATCGGTTCGGCATTGCGCCGCCGCCGGCGGCTTCGGGTGCGCTCATGCGTCAGGCGTCAGCGCGTCTTCATGCAACTGGAAGCTCTCGACGATGTCGCCGGCGCCGTTCCTCTTGACCTTGGTAACAGTCGTTCGGGGTGCCTGCCCGACGATCTGCACGGGGATCGGCGCGGTTGTGCCGGTCGGCTTGCCGTCGCGGCGGCCGGGCTTTGGATTGAAATCCAGCTTCATGCCGTCGAGGCCAGCCGAGACGGCAATCAGCAGCGCGCTCAGGCCGATCCAGTCGCGAGCGGCGACCAGGCGGTTGCAGTCGATGGCAAGCTGCGTTGCGGATCGGTTTAATACCGTTTGCGTCTGCTTGTCGGCGCACTTGAACTGCACGCGCTTGGCCTGTGCATCGCCGACCAGGCGCAGCGCTTCCGAGACTGCACCGATAAACGGCCCTTGCTGCGCGGTGCCGACATCGCGGATCAGGTCGCGGAACACGGGCAGCGTCGGGCGTCCGGCTTTCAGTTCTTCATGCAGGCGCGTGGCGCCTAGATTGTTGGTCATGTCCTGTTTTCCTTTTCGAGAGGTTGCCCCGTGGCACGCTGGAGCTACGCGCCCGGAGAGGCACCGCTGGCAACGTCTGGCGCAATTGCCGGCCCGGTGCGGCGCTTGTTCGCCAGAGCGGCGCCGCTATTCCCACTTCATCAAGCAATGATCGCGTCGTCCATCTTTGCGAAGGCTGCAGGCACCAGGGCGGCGACGCCGGCATGCAGCGCGGCAACGATGCGAATCTTGCCGGAGCTTGCCAGGGTGACGCGGTCGACAGTGAGGTCGATTCCCCCGCCGTAGATCGCAACCATCAATTGGCTCCAGTCCGAACTAAACAAAACCGACGAACAGATCGCGCCGGAGCTGCCTTTTTCCAAGTTGCTCGGCATGTTGTTGGTCACGGCGGCGCGATAGCCAAGCAGCGGACGCTCCCCGCCTGCCCATATCTCGTCGCCACCCCAGGCGCGCTGGGTCTGGCGCAGGCGCTTCCGGGTTTTTGCGTTGACCAGGTAGCCACTGAATTCGGTGTCCGGGCAGTTGCCGGCGCCGGGTCCGTATTCCAGATCGACCAAATGGTCGTAGGCCAGGGCGGAACCATTGACGCCACCGACCACATCCGTGACGCTGGCGGTATTGCGGATGCCGACCGGCGCATCGTTACTGCCGTCTCCGTTGACTGCCCCCCATTCCAGCAGTTCGATCAGGGCGGCGGTCAACTGGCGGGAAATGGCTTGGTCGAGTTCGGGTGTTGCTTGCAGCAGTGCTTGCCTACTGAGGACCATGACCACGGCCGAGCGCTTCGGCGTGAGCTCGACGCGGGCGGTGGTCTCATTGATCGTGCCGGCGGCGGCTACTTCGGACTTCCAGGCGGCGCTATCGCTGCTGGTAAATCGCGGGATGGACAAGGTCGACTTTAAGCCGGGCAAGATGGTCGCGCCCATCGCCGCGAGCACGGATGCCTTGCGCAGCGGGTCGGCAGCGCGGGCGCCGTCGATGGTCGCGCCTATCAGGTTGCCGGCCTCGCCGGCCGTGCCGGCGTTGAAGTCGCGCAGGGCGATGCCGAGCGGCACATAGAAGCCGTTCGGGATCGTGCCGGATTTCGTTGTCGCCAGGTTGGACAGGTCGAGCTCCAGGCCGGCGTCGGTCCACTTCTGTTCTGCTTGCGCGCGGATCAGGCGACAGATCGAGTAGGTACGGGCATCGCGGCGGGAGTCAAAGCCCAGGGCGGCGTCCGCGCTGCTGGTCGGGCCGGTGTCGCGGGTGCGGGCGGCGATGGCCTCGAAGAACTGTGAGGTGCTGCCGCCGCGCTTGGCAATGCGAAGGGCGAGCTCTTGGCCTCCAAGATGCGCGAGGAGGTCGCCCATGCGCAAGAGTTCAACCTGGCGGGCGTCGATGGCGGAAAGTGGTTGCATGGCTGTGACTCCATTGGTTCAGTTAGGGTGCCTGGCCATGATCGCGCGCGGGTAGCCGCTGCCGCTATGTCGTGAAAGTCATGGCAGCGCGCCGGCTTCCAGCCATGTCTGGCGGGCCTTCAGCGCCCTCCAGATCGTTGTCTGTGCCGGCGCGCGCGGGTGGTAGTGATCGATGAGCATGTCGGCGATGCGCGCGGCGCCGGCAGGCGGTGGATCTTCGCCGGTAATGACCATGCGGACAGCCAGGGCGGTGCTCCAGGTGGTCGGGCCGATGGCGTCGGCGAGCTCGCATAACAGCCGGTGCGCGCGTGCCGTGCGCACGGTGCGCGGGTCGCAACGGTCAAGGGCTTGCTGCACGCGCTCCATGTTCGCGAGACGGACAAGGGCAGCGACCTGCTGGCGGATGTCGGAAACGTCGAGCTCGACCTGAGCCAGGCGCAGCAGGGCGACGAACTCAGGCGCCGGCATCTGATCGGTGCGGCGCGGGCGAGGCGGCGATCAGGTCGTCCGGGGGGGGGGGGGGGGCGGTGGCCCCCGCGGCCCACGCGCGCCTGGGGCCCCACGAAAGCGACCGCCTGCGGCTCCTCCTCTTCGGGCACCGCCGTTGCCCGCTGTCCAGGCCGGGCGCGTTCACGTCGGTTTTGCTGGTGACGTAAGAATTAGGGGGATTTGTCATCATGTAATCCGTCATTTCAGTATGTTGAAAACGTGCAGCCTAGAAATATCATGCGCTCGAACTGACCCGCCCCTTGGAAAGCCAGGGAAGGACCCGCTGCGCATCAGTAGCGCCATTGCTTCAAGCGGTTGCCGAGATACCGCGGGCTGTCCGGTTGCGTCATGATTGCTTGGTCACGAGCGAAGACGTGCATGTTGTTCAGCAGCCGGCGCAGCGCTTCACGGTCGACGGCCTTGGCATCGAGTAGGCGCAGGGCCTCGGCGGTTGAGGTGGCGATGTATTGAAAATGGTAGCTCATGCTTGTTTCCTTTCAATGATTGCGTGCGGTGCGTGTTCCACGGCCCATAGAAGCGATGCGCAGCTGCGCATGGATGCGATCAACGGGAGGCGCTTATTTGAAGTCGCTCCGGGTCCTTGATGGCGCTTGCCATGCGGGTAACGAAACGGCGCGACATAGCGCTAGGCTGTGAACATTCGCGATAGTTAATATACGGACGCCGGGAGCGGTGCCCGTACTCCCGAAAATCCCCGAAACTCCCCTAAGCGGGGTTTCCCGGTTGCTTTTCACAATGTGCCGCCTCCTCGATTTCATGTCATCGCATCGGCACGGCACACGGCACACATCTAAAGATGTGTGTGCCGTTTGTGCCGGTTGAACCGCCTTGCGAACGGCACAATGTGCCGGCTTTGTGCCGGCTTGTGCCGTGTGCCGTTCAGAAGTCGTCAGCATCGTTTTTCCGCTTTTCAGATGCGACGAGAAGGCGGGCAGAGACAAGGCCCGGATCATCGGCGCGGCAGGAATAGACATCGCTGTCGACCGTCAGCTTGCCCAGGGTGGCCAGGTCGTTGCGCACCCGATGAAACGCCACTTTCTTCGCGTGTTGATTGTCCGCAGTGCTCACCCGGTAGAACTCGGCTCGCCAGTCGTCAAGATGCACGCCGAACCGCTCGCCGGCCTCGCTGCCGTGCGCTGCGGCGGCCCGGTAGAACGATTCCATCCCGGCATGCTGTGCAGGTGTCAGGCGTTTTTCCCGTTGCGGCCCGGCCTCGGCACGGATCAACACGGCCGACGACTGAAAGCCGCCCTTGCCGTCCGGCCAATCGAGCGGCGTATGGTCAAGCTCAAACCACATGGCCGCCGGCGGCTCGGCTTCCTTCGCTTTGGTGCAGGTCAACTCCCGGCGGCCGTCCGCCTGTTTTGTCAGCATGTATTCATGATCCATGGCGGCCCGCAGCGAAGACGATCCACGCCCCCGCCCGGCCTCGGCATGGCCCGAATGGTGCACGATCAGCACGGCGGCCCCGAAGTCGGCTCGCATGGCGTCCACGGCTTGCAGGAACAGCGCCATGTCGCTGGCGTTGTTCTCGTCGCCGTCGCCCAGGTTGCGGTGCAAGGTGTCGACCACGATCAGCGCCGGCTTGCCGTGGGTAGATTGCAGCGCCCGCACAGCCTCGATAACCGCCTGAGCGTTGCCGGCATCCATCAAGGCGGCCGGTTGCCGGGAAAAGAACAGCGGCGCGGCACTCAGGCTCTTGCCGGTGTGGATTTCCCACGCCCGCAGGCGGCGCTTGAATCCCGCGAAGCCCTCGCCGGCGATGTAGAACACGGCGCCCGCTGCCGTCGCCTTGCCGTGCCAGGCGCGGCCGGCGGCGATGCACGCGGCCCAATCCATTACCAGGAAAGACTTCCCGCAGCCGCTCGCCCCGAATACCTGCACAAGCGTGCCGGCCTCGATCATGTCCTCGATCAGCCACACGGGCGGCGCATGGTCAGCAAGTAGCTCAGCGACGTGCGCAAAATGGAAAGCCGGTTTCTCGAAACGGCGGCCGGCGGCTTCCGGCTTTAGTTTCACGTCGGCCGGTTCCTGCGGTTCGCCCCCAAGTGTGGCCAGAAAGGCCAGGTCATCGGCGGCCATGGCTTCATGCAGCATGGCGCGCCTCCCGTGCAATCAGTTCCTCGTTCCAGTCCTTGAACGGCGCGGCCGGCGTGCATATCCACACCTTGCGCCCTTCGCCGTGCATCCGTTCAGCCAGGGCATGCGCGGCGCGTTGTCCGGCCGGGTCGGCATCCGCGCCGATGTAGACGCGGTCGACGTCATCAGGAAGCCAGATTCCCGGCATCAGCGAGGCCGACAGCGCAGCCCATGCGGGAATATCGGACAGCGCCATCACGGCGGCGGCATCCTCGATTCCTTCCGTAATCCACAATCGGCCATCGGTCGGCAGTGCCAGCCGGACGGCGGCCCCGTGCAGCTCGCCGGCCTTCATGATTTTCTTGTTCGGCAGGCCGTCGACCGCGAACTTGCCGCCATCGGGTTCAAGGTAAATCCGATGCAGCCCGGCCGGCTCGCCATCTGCGCCGATGATGCGGGCAAGCATGGCAGGCGGGCGGCCGATGAATTCCGGCTCGCCATCGTCGCCTTGTCGCCAGTATGGCAGAGCAGAATGAAAGCGCAGCGCATCGCCACGCTCCGGCAAGGGCAGGCAGCGACGGACCAGGTAGCGCCCGGCCGAACTGTTCGCCGTGATTGCCTTCGCTTCGTGCCACAGGCGGGCCGCCTTTTCAAGTTGCCGGTGGCAGTCTTCGGCGGGTGCGGGATGTGCCAGGCGTAACGGCGGCGCAATGCGTCGGGGTTCGCCGTTCCCTGCTTCCATGCCCATCGCCTCGGCAACCATGCGGCAGGCGGTAGAGAAATCGGCCTCAAACACGTGGCGAACGAGGTCAAACCCATCACCCCCGCCGTCGGGATGGCTGCGACAGGAAAACGCTCCCGCGGCGCTGCGGCGGTTGAACTGGAAGCGGTCTCGCCCTCCGCAGCCAGGGCACGGGCGGTTGCGGCCGTCAATCAAGGCGGGATCGACACCCAGGGCGGCGAGAATGTCAGGCCAGCAACCACGGGCGGCGGTGCGCACTTCATCGGTGCGGCGCGGGGTCATAATCCAGCTTTCCGGCCGAAGACGGCGAAAGCCAGCCGGCGCCATGTCTGACAGGTCGCGCATGGTTGCCAGGCGCGGCAGGTGCAGGCGCAGCGACAGAGCGCTGGTGTGCTAGAATTTCGGTGTGAATTTGCATTTCTAGCCGCCATGCCGGTGCCAGCCGGGGCGGCTTTTTCTTTGGTGGCCATGTTCGGCTCCTTATGAGCCGGACGACGAGCAGCGCGGCGCCGACAGCTTGCGCTCGGCCCATGCGTCGAGACACGATTCCAGGTAGACCGCGCGCTTGCCGAAACGCTGGTATTCCGGGCCGCCTCCGGTGGTCACCCATTTCTGCAGTGTGTTTTTCGAGACTGTCAGCCCGCGCTGTTCGGTCAGGTAGAGCGCGGCATCTTCGCGGCTAAGGTAACGTTCCATTGTGAATAACTCCTTGTTGTAACAAGTTGCTAGTCTCGGTAGTTACCTGAAACGAAGCACTGCAAGAAAGTGCACTATTTTTCGCGTGCGCGTCTTCTCCGGATTTCGACGGCTTCTTTTTTTAGATTGAATGCGTGCCGGCGGCTAATTCCGTATTTGGCCATCAGTCTGTCGACTGGCATAAAGTCAGCGTCAAGTAGCTTTGCCAGCTTGGGGCGTTTCCGGATTCTGACGAACTCGCCACCGTGCACGCGGCAAAGCACGGCGGTAAAGAGATGCGCCCATTCGGGAACGGTGAACGACGGATTGATAGCGTTCAGATACATGGCGCCGGCAGAAACGAACCGAATCCAATCCTTTGTGCCGGGCGGAAAATTCACCGCCGGCAATTCTGGATCGATCGACACGACGCCGCCCATGTCATAGGCGATCTGCACAAAATGTGCGAGATGGTTGATCGGATCGTCATTGTTGCGGCCGGTCGGGTTCTTTTGATACGCGTCGACGAAATCTTCGACAAACTTTTCCTTGAGTTCGCTAATGGCGCGGCCTTTGTGCCTCATCACTTACTCACGGCGACGGCCGCCAGCGCCTCGGCAACATTCCGCCGGGCGCAGTGCACCAGGTGCATCGCATGGCCACAGATGGCGGCGGCGCTCTCCTGTTTGCACTCGAAACGGCCGACCGCGAAATCCTTTTCGATGGCGATTCGCAGTAGATCGAGCATCCCCTCGACGGCGATCAGATCGCCGACCGGGCCGGGCGGTGGATAAGGCGTGCTTGATGGCGCGCTGGCGGTGATATTCTTGCGGGTAGCCATGATGTGAGCTCCTTTCACGTTGCGGTTAGGGCTTGGTCGGCGGTGCAAACGCCTTCCAGGCCCGCTTTGCCTGATTCCGTCAGGCGGCGGTGGTGCGCTTTCTCTGCGGCTTGATCTGAATGACGGGCGCCGCCGTCCGGCCTTCAGCCTCAGCCATCCCGGCGATGGCCATCGCGGCGGCGCGCGTCGCCAGCGTGCTACGGGCGCGCTCGGCGAAATGGATGTAGCGCTGCGTCGTGCTGACCTGCTTGTGGCCGAGCGCTTCCATTAATTCCGCCGATGAAGCCCCGGACATCGCGAGGTGCGAGGCGAGCGAATGGCGCAGCCCGTGCAAGCCGAGATTCTCCGGCAAGCCGGCCTCGGTCCGTACTTGCTGCCAGGGCTTGGCCAGGCTCAGCGGGCCGGCGCCCTTCGCTGGCCTGAATACAAAGTCGTCAGCCTCGCCGCCCGGTTGCCTGGCGATGATCGCCTGCGCCTCTGCGGGCAATCCGATGATGCGCGGCTTGCCGGTGCGCCCGCCGGCCTTGTGCGCCGTCGGTGGCAGGGCAATTTGGCCGGTGCGCAAATCGACGTAACGCCATTTAAGCCCCGCCGCTTCGCCCCGGCGGGCGCCGGTCAAGGCAATCAAGCGGATCGCGTCGGCGGCGGGGCGTCGAATCCGGAGCTCGTTCTCCATCTGGGTCAGCACCCGGAACAATTGCGCGTAGTCGTCGGCGCCGCCCAGGATGGTTTCGCGCTGCCCGGATTGCGCTACTTTGACGCCGGCGGCCGGGTTGTCGGCGAGCAGGCCCTCAGAGATTGCCCAGGAATACGCGGAGCGCAACAAGGTCACGGACTGGTCAGCGGTGCCGGTGCCGCCGGTCACCTTGGCCAGCCCGCGGGCGCCAGTCTTGACGCGGCCGGCGGTCTTGCCCTCGGCAATCGCTAGGCGCGCGCGGCGAACGTCGTCGGCGGTCACCAGGTCCGCGACGGCGGCGCCGAGTAGCGGGCGCAGGTGCCGCTCTATGCGCCCTTTATCGGTCGCGCGGGTCGTCGCGGCCTTCAAGGCGAACTTGGGCGACGCGGTGTAGCGGGTGAGCAGCTCGCCGACGGTGAGCGCTTCCCGGCGCTTCTGTTTATGGCCCATCGGGTCGTTGCCCTGCAGGGTGTCGAGATAGAGCTCCTTCGCACGCTTGCGGGCCTGCTCCACAGTCAGCACGTGCGACAGCCGGCCAATATTGAACCGGCGCGATCTTCCCTCAGCGGTGCGATACTGAAAAACGAAAGACTTGGCGCCGGTGGGGAAAACCTTGACGCCGAACCCCTTGGGGTCGTCGCTCCATATGAAGTATTCTTTTTCGGTCGGCAGCAATTTGTCGACTTCTGTTTTCGTCAGTTTTGACATTCGAATATTCCAGATGCAAATTCTAGTAAGCACATAGTAAGCAGAACGGGGTAAAAGTAAGCAATTCTGGCGCCTGACAACTGGACTAATAGTAAGGCCTAAATGCCAGAAAAACAAGGGTTTTGGATGAAAAGTAATGCTTAGTAAGCAGCGGAAACGACCCTATTTCAGCATTGTGATTCCGGTTGTCGCGGGTTCGATCCCCGTCGGTCGCCCCAGATTCAAGCCCCCGCAGTCCGCAAGGTCTGCGGGGGCTTTCTTTGGAGCCGCGCCATGACCGGTTGGGCGACACAAGCCGTATTTTCAGGCCTGGAACCCGCCATCGTCTGGCGGCATTTCGCGGTTCTCTGTGCGATCCCGCGGGCATCGAAGGAAGAGGAGCTGTTGCGGCGGCATCTGCTGTCCTGGGCGGAGCAACGCGGGTTGGTTGCTGCGGTCGACCCTGTGGGCAACCTGATTATCCGCAAGCCGGCATACCCCGGAAAGGGGCATCTTCCCGGCGTTATCCTGCAGGCGCATCTCGACATGGTGTGTCAGAACAATGCCGATACGCCGCATGACTTCTCGCGTGACCCGATCCGCCCCGTGCGCCGCGACGGCTGGCTGGTTGCCGAAGGCACCACGCTGGGCGCCGATAACGGGGTTGGCGTGGCGCTGATTCTGGCGGTTCTCGAGGATTGCAGTTTGCAGCATGGCCCGATCGAGGCGCTGTTGACGGTCGACGAAGAAGCCGGGATGGGCGGTGCGCGCGGTCTGGCGCCTGATGTGCTCGCCGGGCGCCTGATGCTCAATCTTGATACCGAAGCCTGGGGCGAGTTCTATCTCGGTTGTGCCGGCGGGCTCGATGTGAACGTCCGGCGCAATGGCGACTCTGACGCTGTGCCGGAGGGCTGGTTCAGTTGGCGGATCGGACTCCGGGGCCTGCGCGGCGGCCATTCCGGGATCGATATACACGAGGGGCGGGGCAATGCCATCAAACTGCTGGTGCGCATTCTCCGTGATCTTGAGAACCGGCTTCCGCTGCGTCTGGCCAGCCTGCACGGGGGCACGGCGCGCAATGCATTGCCGCGCGAGGCGGTGGCGGTGGTGGCGATCCCCGAACCGGCTGTGGCAGAACTGATTGCTGGCCTGGCGGAGTGGGAGCGATGCCTGCGTCAGGAACTGGCTGGGGTCGATGCAGGCGTTGTCCTGGAATGTTCGCCGGAGCCGGGGCAGTGCGCTTGCTGGCTGCGCGCGAGCAGGCCGTGTGGTTGGCCTCGCTGCATGCCTCCCCGCATGGCGTCCGGTGCATGAGCCGGCAGGTGCCGGGCGTGGTGGAAACCTCGAACAATCTGGGGATGGTGGCGCTGGATTCTTCCGGCGGATCGTGCGCCTTAATGATTCGTTCCCTGGTCGAGAGCGGCAGCGCAGCGCTGGCGGACGAGATCGTCAGCCTCTTTGCCTTGTCCGGGAGCGTTGCCGTGAAAGCGGGGCATTACCCGGGCTGGGCGCCAAATCCCGATTCGGCGCTGCTGTCCTTGTGCCAGTCAGTCTATCGTCGGGAATTCGACGGCGATGCGCGGGTTCAGGTGATCCACGCCGGGCTGGAATGCGGCATCATTGGCGCCAAGTATCCTGGGCTGGATATTGTCTCCTTCGGACCGACGATCCGCGGCGCCCATGCGCCGGGGGAAGCGGTGGAGATTGGGTCGGTCGGGCGTTGCTGGCAGTTGTTGCGGGCAATTCTCGCGGCGGTTGATTGAACAGATTTGTTGTGGAGTCCGGAATATGAAACTTTTGGTGTCCCTGGCGCTTGCCCTGGCGGTGAGTGCGTGCGGTGTCGAAACGGCATCAACGGCGGCGACCGGCGCCGTCATCAAGAAACAGGAACTCGAGCAGGGCAAGAAGACGATGGAGCAGATGCAGCAGAAGATCGATCAGGCTGGCCTGCAGTCGCAGCAGCGCG
This sequence comes from Candidatus Dechloromonas phosphorivorans, assembly GCA_016714975.1. GTDB lineage: Bacteria > Pseudomonadota > Gammaproteobacteria > Burkholderiales > Rhodocyclaceae > Azonexus > Azonexus phosphoriphilus. The sequence continues at coordinate 11,294 of JADKBR010000011.1, forward strand.
CAGAACAGGCGGGCGGAGACAAGTAATTTCAGCGGCGGCGCCGGCCTTCGCGGCGGGCGAGACCAAGTCTGGTGGAGCGCTCGAGCTGGTGCGCGAAGGCCGGGAAGTCGAGGCCGTGGCGTGAGCGCAGTTCCTTGGCGAAATTGTGCAGCCAGCGCCAGCGCGGCTCGAAATGGCGTTCCTTGAAGGCAAACAGGATGTGATTGCCATCTTCCGGTACGGAAATGACGATCACCTGATCGTCGAAGGCTTCCAGCGCTTCGCCGATCATTCCGGCATAGGTTTCCCGCTCGCCGGCCAGATTGATGACCAGAACGCCGTTGCCCGCGAGTTTCGCGAAAGCATTGGCGAAGAAATCGCGGTTGGCCAGGCTCGGTGCGAAGCCGTCCCGGTCAAAAGCGTCGACGAGCAGGACGTCGATGCCCATTGCCGTCTGCGCCAGATACTCGGCGCCGTCGGCGTGCACGACTTGCAGGCGGGCGTCGTCCGGCGGCAGTAGAAAGGCGTGGCGCCAGGCAATCACATCGGGATCGAGTTCGATTGCCGTCAGCCGGGTGCCGGGCAGGCGGTGATAGCAGAACTTGATCAGGGAGCCACCACCGAGTCCGATCAGGTCGATGCGTCTGGGGTGCGGGCGGAAGAGCAGGAAGGCCATCATCTTCTGCGTGTACCGCAATTCCAGCGCATTCGGGGCACGCAACGACATTGCGCTCTGCATCAGGCGCACATTGAAATAGAGGTAACGTTGCTTGCCGTCGTCGATGACGAAGGGCTTTGGGTAGCTTTCGTCGAGCAGTTGGGCGCACAATTCGCCGGCGCTGGCCGATGGCGGCTCGAGCATCAGCACCGTCCCGCTTTCCGTTTCGTAAGGGCTCGGCATCGCAAACGGCGGAACTGCCGTGGACATCAGGGCTCCGGCGTTCAGTCCGGAAGGTCCGCAGCATTCAGCAGGAAGACAAACTCGTCGCCGGCGGCTGTGTTGAGCCAGGTGAAGGGCAGGGCCGGGTAGGCGGCCTCCAGTGCTCCGCGGTTATGGCCGATCTCGACGACGAGCAGGCCATCCTCGGTCAGATGCCGCTTCGCTTCGCGCAGAATGATGCGGGTGAAGTCGAGGCCATCCTCGCCTGACCCGAGCGCCATGGCTGGCTCGTGCAGGTATTCCGGCGGCAGCGCGGCGACCGCGGCGGCATTGACATAGGGCGGGTTGGCGATGATCAGGTCGTAACGCCTGCCCTGGAGTTTGCCGAAGGCATCCGACTGGATGATGTCGACGCGGTCATTCAGGCCGTAATCCGCGATATTGCGTTGGGCGACGGAAATTGCCTCTGGCGAGAGGTCGACCGCATCGACCCGCGCCTCCGGGAAGGCAAGGGCGGCCAGGATCGCCAGGCAGCCCGAGCCGGTGCACAGATCGAGCGCCGATTGAATGGACCAGGGATCATTGACCCACGGCGTCAGGTGCTCCTCAAGCAACTCGGCAATGAAGGAGCGCGGCACGATGACGCGCTCATCGATATAGAAGCGATGTCCGACAAGCCAGGCCTCTCTGGTCAGATAGGCCGCCGGCAGGCGATCCTCGCAGCGGCGGCGGTAGATTGCCAGTAGTGCGTCGCGCTCCAGCGGCAGCAGGCGGGCGTCGAGGAAGGGTTCGAGGCGGTCGAGTGGCAGAGTCAGTGTGTGCAGCGTCAGGTAGACGGCTTCATCCCAGGCGTTGTCGCTGCCATGGCCGAAGGACAATCCTGCGGCATTGAAGCAGCTGACGGCGTAGCGCAGGTAGTCACGAACCGTGAGCAGTTCGTTGCGGGCGGCAGGATCGCTCATGCGGGCAGCAACTCTTCGAGAATGCGGGTGTAGATGGCGGACAGCCTGGGCAAGGCGGCAATGTCGACGCTCTCGTCGATCTTGTGACTGGTGGCATTGACCGGGCCGATTTCGAGCAACTGGTCGCAGATTTCGGCGATAAAGCGTCCGTCGGAGGTGCCGCCGGCGGTCGAGAGCTCGGTTTCGATGCCGCAGATGTCGCGGATCGCTGCTGCCGCTGCCGACGCCAGCGGGCCGCGACCGGTGAGGAACGGGCGGGCGCCGAGGGTCCAGTCGATGTCGTACTCCAGGCCGTGGCGATCGAGAATTGCGGTCAGGTGCTGCTGCAGGCTGTCGACCGAGCTGGCGGTGCCGAAGCGGAAGTTGAACTTGATCTCGACGCTGCCCGGAACGACGTTGGTGGCACCGGTGCCGCCGTGAATGTTGGAAATCTGCCAGGTCGTTGGCGGGAAATGTTCGTTGCCCAGATCCCATTCGCTATCACCCAGTTCGGCAATCGCCGGCGCCGCCAGGTGGATCGGATTGAGTCCCAGGTGGGGGTAGGCGATGTGGCACTGGATGCCTTTCACCGTCAGCCTGCCCGACAGCGAACCACGGCGGCCATTCTTGATCATGTCGCCGAGGGTGTCGACCGAGGTCGGCTCGCCGATGATGCAGAAGTCGATGCGCTCGCCACGCGCCTTGAGCGTGTCGACCACGGCCACTGTGCCGTCGGTGGCGTCGCCTTCCTCATCGGAAGTGAGCAGGAAAGCGAGCGAGCCGGGATGCTGCGGGTTGGCTGCGACGAAGGCCTCGGTCGCGGTCAACATCGCTGCCAGCGAGGATTTCATGTCGGCGGCGCCGCGCCCGTAGAGCAACCCATCGCGGATTTCCGGGGCGAACGGCGGTGCTGTCCAGCGTTCAAGCGGTCCGGTTGGCACGACATCGGTGTGGCCGGCGAAAGCGAATAACGGCCGTGCTGTGCCTCGGCGCGCCCAGAGATTGGTGACGCCATTGCGGTTGATGAACTCGATGGAAAAACCGAGCGCTTGCAGGCGCTCGGCGATGATCTCCATGCAACCGGCGTCGTCCGGTGTCAGGGAAGGCCGGGCGATGAGTTGCCGGGCCAGTGCCAGGGTCGGGTCGGCCATTGACGGACCTATTCTTCGCCGTCCCCGAGGCTGAGCGTAAATTCCTTGAAGGAAGCCCCGCCGGGTTCGACGCGGTCGAACTCCAGCGCGGCGGTGGCTTTCCTCTCGTCCTTGGAGCCGTGATTGATCTCGGAATTGTTGATCAGCCAGGAGAGATTGGTCGGCGAGTCGGCATTGGTCAGTGCTTCCTCGAGCGAGATCTTCTTTTCGCTATAGAGCCTGAAGAGATCCTGTTCGAAAGTCTGCGAGCCCGGGGCCAGGCTCTGTTCCATCGCATCCTTGATGCCCTGGACCTCGCCGCGCTCGATCAGTTCGCTGATGTGACGGGTGTTGATCATGACCTCGCAGGCGGGGAGCCGCAGGCCGTTCGGATTCCTGACGAGGCGTTGCGACATGACGGCGCGCAGAGCAACCGACAGGTCGAGGAACAGGGCCGGACGGTTTTCCAGCGGGAAGAAACTGATGATGCGGTTCAGCGCGTGGTAGCTGTTGTTGGCATGCAGCGTCGCCAGGCAGAGATGGCCGGTTTGCGCATAGGCAATGGCAGCCTGCATCGTATCCTTGTCGCGGATTTCGCCGATCAGGATGCAGTCCGGCGCCTGACGCATGGCGTTTTTCAGCGCGGCAGTCCAGTCCAACGTATCCATTCCGATTTCGCGCTGGTTGACGATGGATTTCTTGTGTTTGAACAGGTATTCGATCGGATCCTCGACGGTCAGGATATGTCCCGCCCGATTGGCGTTGCGGTGATCGAGCATCGAGGCGATGGTCGTCGACTTGCCGGAACCGGTGGCGCCGACGATGAGAACCATCCCCCGTTTCTCCATGATCAGGTCGGCCAGGATCGGCGGCAGTTCGAGGGTGGACAGCAGTGGGATGTTGCCGAGAATATAGCGGACGACAATGCTGGTCGAACCGCGCTGGCGGAAGATATTGACGCGGAAGTTGCCGATCTCCCGCACGCCGAAGGAGAGGTTCATCTCCATCGACACATCGAAGGTCTTCGCCTGATCGGGCGACATCAGTTCGTAGGCGATCTTGTCAATCATGTCGGGCAGCATGACCTGCTGATTGACCGGCATGGTGTTGCCCTGGATCTTGATGTGGATCGGCGTGCCCGCGGAGATGAAAATATCCGAGGCCTGTTTTTCCGCCATCAGTTGGAACAGTTTGTCGAGGATCACTCAGGGCCTCCGGTGTCGTTGGGCTTGGATCAGGCGCGCAGCAATTCGTTGATGCTGGTCTTGGCGCGGGTCTGCGCGTCGACCTTCTTGACGATCACGGCGCAGTATAGGCTGTACTTGCCATCGGCCGACGGCAGGTTGCCGGAGACGACGACCGAACCCGGCGGAACTTTGCCATACGTCACGTCGCCGGTTTCGCGGTCGTAGATGCGGGTGGACTGGCTGATGTAGACGCCCATCGAAATGACCGAGTTCTCGCCGATGATGACTCCTTCGACGACTTCCGAACGGGCGCCGATGAAGCAGTTGTCCTCGATGATGGTCGGGTTCGCCTGCAGCGGCTCGAGTACGCCGCCGATGCCGACCCCACCGGAAAGGTGGACGTTCTTGCCGATCTGCGCGCAGCTCCCGACCGTCACCCAGGTGTCGACCATCGTGTTCTCGTCGACGTAGGCGCCGATGTTCACGTAGGAGGGCATCAGTACGGCATTCCTTGCTATGTAGCTGCCCTTGCGCGCGACGGCTGGCGGCACGACGCGGAAGCCGCCCTGGCGGAACTGCTCCCTGGTCCAGTTCTCAAACTTGGAATCGACCTTGTCGAAGAAGCGCAGGTCGCCTGCAATCTGAAGGCGGTTGTCGCGAACGCGGAAGGAGAGCAGCACGGCCTTCTTGATCCACTGGTGGGTGATCCATTCGCCGGTGATCTTCTCGGCGACGCGCAGCTTGCCGGTGTCCAGTTCGCCGATCACCGAGTTGATGGCGGCGACGGTCGTCGGCGGCGAGTCGGGCGACAGTTCGGTGCGGCGTTCCCAAAGATCTTCTATGGTGGCTTGCAGCGGATGGCTCATCGATCTTCTCTCTGATTACAGTTGTTGGACAAATTGACGAATTCGGTTTGCTGCATCAAAGCATTCTGCCAGCGAAGCAACCAGCGCGATGCGGACGAAACCGGCGCCCGGATTGACACCGCCGACCTCGCGGGCAAGGAAACTGCCGGGCAGAACGATGAGATTATAGTGTTCGAAAAGGCCGCGCGCGAAATCGGTGTCGGCGACCGGCGTCCTTGTCCACAGATAGAAGCTTGCGTCGGGCATGGCGGTGGCGAGCACTTCGGCGATCAGCGGCGTGCAGGCCGCGAATTTCTCGCGGTACTGGTTGCGGTTGTCGAGTACATGCGCCTCGTCGTTCCAGGCGGCAACGGAAGCGGTCTGCACCGGCGGGGGCATTGCGCAACCGTGGTAAGTGCGGTAGAGCAGGAATCTCTTCAGGATCGCGGCGTCGCCGGCGACGAAGCCGGAACGCATGCCCGGCACGTTGGAGCGCTTGGACAGGCTGGAAAACATCACCAGCCGCTCGTTGCTACGGCCGAGCAGCTGCGCCGCCTGGAGGGAGCCGATCGGCCGGTTGGCCTCGTCGAAAAAAATTTCCGAATAGCACTCGTCGGAGGCGATGATGAAGCCGTACTTGTCGGACAGCGCGAACAGGGCTTTCCAGTCGTCGAGCGAAAACACCTTGCCGGTCGGATTGCCCGGCGAGCAGACGTAGAACAACTGGACGCGCGCCCATTCAGCTTCGGAGAGGGCGCCGTAGTTGAACGCAAAATTGTTTTCCGGCAGCGTGTTGAGGAAGCGCGGCTCGGCCCCGGCCAGATAGGCGGCACCTTCGTAGATCTGGTAGAACGGGTTGGGGCTGACGACCAGCGGCACATGACCACGGCCGGGGTCGATCACCGTCTGGGCGAAGGAGAATAGTGCCTCGCGCGAGCCGTTGACCGGAAGAATCTCGCTTTCCGCGTCGAGTTCCAGTCCGTAACGGCGCTGGCACCAGGCGGCGATGGCCTGACGCAGGCCCGGAATGCCCTGCGTCGTCGGATAGTTGGCCAGGCCCGTTAGACCGCCGGCCAGCGCTTCCATGATGAAGGGGGGCGTCGGGTGTTGCGGCTCGCCGATCGAAAGCTTGATCTCCTTGTATTGCGGATCCGGCGTGACGCCGGCGAAAAGGGCGCGCAGCTTCTCGAAGGGGTAGGGGTGGAGTTGGCCGAGGTGCGGATTCACGATCGAAGTCGAGTAAGTGCAGAATAGCGATTATCGCTGAAAACTTTTAGGCTGCCTTGTGAACAATCACTTCATGGTCACCGTTCTTGCCATTCCGCTGTTGCTCGCGGCCTGTTCCGTCGGCTATCAGGCGCGCGGCAGCCTGAGCGACGTGCCGGGCGAGATGCGCGGCAAAGGTTATCCGGGAAATTCCGGTGGTGGGAGGTTTGCGCTCGACGATCGTGAAGGCCGTCTGACTTGCGATGGCCAGACACTGCCTCCGGTGATTTTCCCGAATCCCGGCAGTTGTTCCGGCGAAGCCGGCACCGGAGTCGTGCGTTGCAGCGATGGCCGGGAGATTCCGGTACGCTGGGAGGCGATCACCTGCCGTTCCTGGAAGGGCAGCGGCGTCGACGCGAACGGAAATCGGCTGGACTTTAGCGTCGAACGGCGCTAATCGGTAGAAGTCCAGACTTCATCTGACAAATGGCGTCAACTCAGATAAGGACTGACAGGCAAGAATCGACCCTCAACTGCCGTTCGGGTTTTGCGCCCCACCGACCGCAATGCAGCGGGAACGGCCATTAAGTCCAGCGACACCTCGGGCAAGTCCCGACCAACAGCGTTGGTAACCTGTTCTCGAAAGCTGACACTCGAAGGGGGCAGTTTAGCTCTGAAACCCGACGCATGTTCTGCGCGTGGAAATCGGCCTCAGCGCTCATCGGCCAAGGTCGGCTTGTACGAAGACTGTCGATAGAAGCCTAGGCGATACACCTACGCAACTGGTTGGAAACCACCGTTAAAGAGTGCAACCACGCCAAAATTTGCCCTTCAGCGTTAGCGCGCTGCGCCTTATGTTGTTCGGTGAGTCAATTGGTTTGGTTTTAGCTGCTTCACCTCGCCCCACCAGTCCGATGCTAATCTTGGCACATTGCGCCGCCCAGCCAAGCCGTCAGCCAAACCGATTCTGAGCTGGCGTGGTCAAGGAAGGATTGTGATGCAACACGTTTTCCAGCTTATTTGCCTTTTAGCAATTCTCTCACTTGCCGGATGTGCAAACACACCAGAACCCGTGGTACCGGTGAGCAAGCCGACTCCGCCAGCGGTAGCCGAACCAGAGGCGCCGTCCATGAGAACGGAAACACAAGTCATCGCGTCGGTGAGGCCGGAGAACAACGTCTTTTTCGAGCAAGGGTCTTCGGATATTGATGAGGCAGGAAAGGCAACTCTGCGCCTCCATGCAGAGCGCCTCAAAGCCAACCGGAAAACACGGGTCACTTTGGTTGGGCATGCCGAGAGCTTCGGTAGCCGAGCAATGAGCATTGCGATTGCCGACATGCGGGTAAGTATGGTCTATGCTCAACTACGAGCGTATGGCGTACCGCCGCGCCAGTTGCTACGTGCCAATGTGGGTATCGAGAAGAACAGCAAAGCCTGTCAATCTCCGGAGTGCAGGCACCTGATGCGTCGCGTTGAACTTAGGTACGCCAAGGGCCGCTGAAGGGCCGTGGCGATTGAGGAGCGGGTACAATGTTCACACCTGTATTCACGGGAAGTCGTAACTTGCATCTAATCGTTGTCGCAGCGCTCGCTGCGCTCTCGTCGTTCAGTGTCGTTGCGTCCGAGCCAGTCGCTGATGAAGCGCCGGTAGCGGCGGAGGTTGTGGCGCCATCAACCGATAGCAACATCGTGGTTACGCCCATCCCCATGCCGGCGTCGGTGATCGAACTGGCGACGACCGCAAAGCCGGTGGTGAAGCTTCGGTCAGCCAAAGGGATCGAAGCTGGCCAAGAACAGGCCGCTACCGAAAATGATGCTATCCCGCACGGAACGGCATCAAATGGCCCTGTTGGCACCCAAACCAAAGAATGGTGAGCAGGCGGTTCCCAAACAGTTGGATGGCCAAAACGGTGAGACGGGCTACGACGAACTGGCATTTCATGGCCCATTCAGTCGCCCAAGGCCGGTCAGTGAATTAGAAGACGATGATGACACGCCAGATGCTGCACAGCTTTCGGACACGATAAAGCTTCGGCTGTTCAGCGCACGCATGAGGGCAGTCGAGGCACATGCGTTGGCACACGTAGCCGATACTGACGATGATCTATCCGACATCATCAAACTACGCTTAGCCAATGCGCGAATGAAGGCGGTTCAGGCGCACCAGAAAAGATTCAGCTGATCAACTCTATCTGACTGGAGTAGCCGCAGTCTTGGCGGTGAGTAGTCGTCAGGCGCGGCAACTGTGCTCTGTTACCTGTTCTTCTCCAGGTGACCGCCCGCAGGGCAGTGAATCGCCCCGGATTTCCTAGACACATAGCGACTGCTCCTCTCAGCAACCTGTCGCTGGAACATTGATTCCGCCATTGACGCCAGTGGGTCGGTAACGGCACGACAGCAGAAAATCCCTAATGACCGCTGACAGTCTGAACCGGCCCGATAGGTTTTGCCGTCGAATGGCTCTTGATGGCCGGACTGAGACACTCAGCCTGACACCTGATGTCAGGTCAAGTCTCGCCTTCCACAGTTAATACGGCGTGCGATCGGGGTTGCTGGCCCAGCGTTGCAGCGGCAGCAACGCATCGGGCATCGGGTGGTGTTCCATGACGATGCGGCGCGCCTCGAAGGGGCGGTTGAGTTCGCAGTACAAATCGTCGTCGCAGAAGCCGATGGCGGCGGCCTCGGCCCGGCTGTTGGCGAAGACGATGCGCTCGATGCGCGCCCAGTAGGCGGCCGCGAGGCACATCGGGCAGGGTTCGCTGGAAGCGTAAAGCGTGGTTTTGGGCAGGTGGAAGCGGTCGACCGCGGCACACGCGGTGCGGATCGCCACGATTTCCGCGTGCGCCGTCGGGTCGCGGCTGACCACGACCTGGTTCCAGCCTTCGCCAATGATTTTTCCGTCGCAGACGATGACGGCACCGAACGGGCCGCCCTGGCCGAGTTCGCTGCCTTTTCGCGCCAGTTCGATGGCGCGGGCGAGAAATTGATCGTCGGCGTTCATTCAGCCGCCGGTGCTGGACTCGCTGTCGAAGCGGCTCAGTTCGACGCGCGGTGCCGGCTGCCAGCCCGGTTGGCGGTGTTCGGCGACGACATTGGTGAAAATTCCGCCACGGACATAGAACTTCGCGGTCAGGCGCATGAAGCGCGGGGCGGTGGCGGCGACCAGGTCGTCGAGAATTCGGTTGGTGACGGCCTCGTGGAATGCACCCTCGTTGCGGTAAGACCAGATGTAGAGCTTGAGGCTCTTCAGTTCGACGCAGAGATGGTCGGGGATGTAATCGAGAAGCAGCGTCGCGAAATCGGGCTGGCCGGTCTTTGGGCACAGGCAGGTGAATTCGGGAATCTGCATGTGGATGTGGAAATCGCGGTCGACCGCGGGATTCGGGAAGGTTTCGAGGGTTTTCGTCGGCTGGCTGGACATGCTTGGATTCATCGAAATGGAGTGGATGTTATTATACGGCCCCCGTCAAGGTGGGCGATTCCCGAGCCTGCCGATACCCCATGCGCCTGACCAGACTCAAACTCGCCGGCTTCAAGTCCTTCGTCGATCCGACCGCGGTTGCCCTGCCTGGGCAACTGGTCGGCGTCGTCGGGCCGAATGGCTGCGGCAAATCGAACATCATGGACGCCGTGCGCTGGGTGCTGGGCGAGTCGAAGGCCTCGGAGCTGCGCGGCGAGTCGATGCAGGACGTCATCTTCAACGGGACGACGAGCCGCAAGTCGGTCTCGCGCGCTTCAGTCGAGCTTATTTTCGACAACCTGCTTGGCCGCGCGCTCGGACAGTGGTCGCAATATGCCGAACTGTCGGTCAAGCGGGTGCTGACCCGCCAGGGGCAATCCGACTACTTCATCAACAATCTGCGAGTTCGGCGCAAGGATATCACCGACCTGTTCCTCGGCACGGGGCTTGGGCCGCGCGCCTACGCGATCATCGGCCAGGGAATGATCACCCGCATCATCGAAGCGCGGCCCGACGACCTGCGGATCTTCCTCGAGGAGGCGGCCGGAGTCACGCGCTACAAGGAACGGCGCAAGGAGACCCAGGGAAGGCTTGAGGATACGCGCGAAAACCTGACGCGGGTCGAGGACATCCGCCTCGAACTCGGCAGCCAGATGGAGAGGCTGGAAGCGCAGGCCGAAGTCGCGCGTTGCTACCAGTTGTTGAATGAACAACTGGCGCAGAGCCAGCAGGTGCTGTGGCTGGTCAAGAAGCGTGAAGCCGAGGGCGAGCGGCAGCGGGTTGCGCTCGACGTCGAGCGCGCCATGACCGATCTCGAGGCACAGAATGCCGCGCTGCGCGAAACCGAGGCGCGCGCCGAGGAAACCCGCGAGGCGCACTTTGCCGCCGGCGATGCGCTGCACCAGGCGCAGGGCGACATGTACGCGGCCAATGCCGAAGTGGCGCGCCTGGAGGCCGAGATCCGCCATCGCCGCGAGTCGCGCAATCAGCTTGAGGCGCGGCTGGTCCAGCTCGAAGACGAGCTTGCGCACTGGAGCCGGACGGCGGAGAAGCTCGCGGTCGACCGCCGGAAATGGGAGGAATTGCAGGAGGCCACCCGCCTGCGCGTCGCCGTGGCCGATGAGCACCTGCGCCAGCAGATGAACATTGCGCCGCAGGTAGAGGAAAGCCATGCGCAAGCCCAGGAAGAGCTGCAGCGCCTGCGGACCCGGACGAGCAACGGCGAGCAGCGTCTCGAAGTCGAGCTGACCAACAAGGCGCATGCCCAGCGCGCCTTGCAGTCGATCGCCCAGCGCCGTGAGCGGCTGCGCGAGGAGGGCGGTGGCCAGGATGCGCCGGATGCGCAGGATCTCGCCGAAAAGGAAGAGGAGCTGGCGTTGCTGCGCGAGGAACTGGCCGGCGATCAGGATCATTTGCAGCAGTTGCAGCAGGAATTGCCGCAACTCGAAGCGACCCGTCGCCAGGTCCAGGAAGAATTGCAGTGCTGCGAGCGCGAACTGGCCGCCGGCCAGGCACGCCGGGCGGCGCTCGAGCAGATGCAGGCGCGGGTCCGGGAGACAGGCGAATTGCCGGAATGGCTGCGCCGCCACGGACTCGAAGACGCGCCCGCGCTGTGGCAGCAGATTCATGTCGATGCCGGCTGGGAAGATGCCGTCGAGGCGGTGCTGCGCGAGCGGCTGAACGCCATTCCCTGCGACGACCCGGCCAGGCTGGACGAATGGCTCCACGATCGGCCCGCTGCCCGGCTCGCGATAACCCTGCCGGCCGACGCGGCGAACGGCGAGCGGGAGGGTCGGCTGAGCGAGCGCGTACACAGCGACAACCCGGCGCTTGCCGCCGCACTCGCCGACTGGCTGGCACCGGTGCTCACCGCGGACAGCCTGGATGCGGCGCTGGCGCGTCGTGCCGGGTTGCCCTCGGGGGCAATGCTGGTAACTGCCGGCGGCGACCTCCTGACCCGTGCCAGCGTCACCTTCTTCGCGCCGGACAAGGGCGAGCACGGCCTGCTCGAACGCCAGCGCGAGATCGAGTCGCTCGGCGCCGGCATCGCCGTGGCCGAGGAACAGGCCGCAGCCGTGCGCGAGCGACTTGGCGTGCTCGACGAGCAGTTCTCCGACAAGCAGGAGGAAATGGGCGAAACCCGCCAGTACGTGACCGACCGCCAGCAGCGCGTGCATGCGGCGCAACTCGAGGTGCTCAGGCTTGGACAGGCCATCGAGCGCCACCGCGAACTGAAGGAGCGCATGCAGGAGCAGTTGGCGGAACTGGCTGCCGAGGACGAGGCCGAGCGTGAGCGCGACGTGGCCGCCGACGAGAAGATCGCCGAGGTGCGCGAGGGTCTGGCCCGCATCCGCGTCCTGGTCGCCGGTGCGCAGTCACGGCTCGAGGAAGCCGAGCGCGCCGTGCGCGCCGAGCGCGAGCGCAATGCCGATCTTGACCGCGCCCTGCGCGAGGCGCAGTTCTCGTTGCGCGAATCCGCGGGCAAATTGCAGGACATCTTCGCCCAGCAGGCGCTGGCGCAGCGTGAACTTGGCCGCATCGAGAACGACCGCGCGCAATGTGCCGAACAGGTGGAAGCGGCACCGGCCGACGTCATGGAAGAAAGCCTGCAGGCGGCGCTGGCAACCCGGCAGGAAAAGGAAAGGGCGCTGGCGCTGTGTCGCGACACCCTGGAGTCGGCAACGAGTGCGCTGCGCGGGCTGGAAGAGCAGCGGCTGCGGATAGAGCAGGGACTGGAGCCGTTGCGCGCAAGGATCGGCGACCTCAGGCTTCGGGAGCAGGCGGTGGCGCTCAATGCCGAGCAGTTGGCTCGGCAATTGCTGGAAGCCGGTGCCGACGAGGCAATCCTGCAGCACGAGCTCGGCAACGCCCGCCCGGCCGGCTTGCAGGCCGAGATTACCCGGCTCGCCAATGCCATCGCCGAACTGGGGGCGGTTAACCTCGCGGCTCTGGAAGAACTGGACACGGCGAGCGAACGCAAGGGCTACCTAGACATGCAGGCGGCCGACCTCAACGAGGCGATGGAAACGCTGGAAAGCGCCATCCGCCGGATCGACCGCGAAACGCGCGACCTGCTGCAAAACACCTTTGATACGGTCAACGGCCATTTCGGGCAGCTTTTCCCGGAGCTGTTCGGCGGTGGCCGCGCCGAGCTGGTGATGACCGGCGAGGAAATTCTCGATGCCGGCGTTCAGGTCGTTGCCCAGCCGCCGGGCAAGAAGAACTCGACCATCCACCTGCTCTCGGGTGGCGAAAAGGCGCTGACGGCGATTGCGCTGGTGTTCTCGATGTTCCAGCTCAATCCGGCACCGTTCTGCCTGCTCGACGAGGTCGATGCGCCGCTCGACGACAGCAATACCGAGCGTTTCTGCGCCATGGTCAAGAAAATGTCGGCGAACACGCAGTTCCTGTTTATTTCCCATAATAAAATCTCGATGGAAATGGCCGAGCAGCTGGTCGGCGTTACCATGCAGGAATCCGGCGTTTCGCGCGTCGTCGAAGTGGATATCGAAGAAGCCTTGAAAATGAGGGATGCGGCGTAGGGGCGTGTTCAGGAAGAGACTGAAATGACCGAACTCCAGATGGGACTGATAGGCTTGGGCGCGGCGGCGGTGGTCGGCGTTCTCGGCTACAACAAGTGGCAGGAATACCGTCACCGCAAGCTTGCGGAAGCGGTCCTCAAGCCGCAGCAAGATGATGTTCTGCTCGGCGCTGCCGCGCAGGCCGCACAAGCCGGCCGCAGCGAACCGGAGCTGGGCGCCGAGACGCCGATTGCGGCGATGGAACGCCGGGAACCGGTGCTGGCCGACGGGCGGCTGGCCGGAGAATCCTGCGAGCCGGTGGCCGCGGAAGGCAGTACCGAAAGCATGGTACAGACTGGCGGGACGGACGCTGTGTCGGCCGTTGCGCCGGGTGGCCCACCGGAAGTACCCGAACTCCCTGCAGGGCTGGTCCCCGGTTCCCTGCTCGATCCCCGCCTGGAATTCATCGTGGCGATGGAACTGGTCGATCCGGCGCCGGCGGCGCAGATACTTCATTCGCAACACGAGTCCTTGCAGCGGGTGAGCAAGCCGATTCACTGGGTGCACTTCAACGAGCGCAACCGCGAGTGGGAGCGCGTCGTGCCGGACAGCGAAACGCCGGTGCGTCGCTTGCGGGTCGGTCTGCAGCTTGTCGATCGCATGGGGCCGGTTTCCGGGGCCGATCTCGCAACCTTCACCGGCGCCATGCAGCAACTGGCCGACGAGTTGCTGGCGGTGGCCGACATGCCGGCCGGTCGCCTTCTCGATCAGGCAGCCGAGATCGATCGTTTCTGTGCTGTGGTCGACCTCGAAATCGGCGTCAATCTGGTTAGCCGCGGAGTGCCGTTCTCCGGCACCAAGATCCGTGCGCTGGCCGAAGCGGCCGGGATGATGCTGGGCGACAAAGGGGCCTTCAGGCGCTGCGACGATGACGGTCGTACCCAATTCACGCTACAGAACTTCGAAGCGACCCGCTTCTCGGCGGAATCGATCCGCAACATGACGACGCATGGCTTGACCTTCGTTCTCGACGTGCCGCGCGTCGCCCACGGGGAGCGCGTCTTTCAGCAAATGGTCGAACTGGCCAAACGGTTCGCCGAAACCCTCCAGGGAACGCTCGTCGACGACAACCGGCAGCCGCTGAATGAGATCCAGCTCGATCACATCCGGCGCGAATTCATCGGCAAGCCGCAAGCGACGATGGCCAATTACGGCTTGCCCGCAGGATCGGCACAGGCCTTACGCCTGTTCTCCTGATGGCTGCGCCGGCACCCGCTGCCGAGCGTGCCCGGGAGCTGCGCGCCGAGATCGAGCGCCACAATCACGCCTACTACGTCCTCGACGCGCCGACCGTTCCCGACGCCGAGTACGACCGGCTGTTCCGCGAACTTCAGGACCTTGAGCAGCAATACCCGGAACTGCTGACGCCTGATTCGCCGACGCAGCGGGTTGGTGGCAAGCTGTTACCAGCTTTTGCGCCAGTCCTCCACGCCGTGCCGATGCTCTCGATCCGCACGGAAACCGACACCGGTCCTGCGGGGGCGGAGGCTTTCGATGCCCGTGTCCGTAAGTTGTTGGCCCTGCCCAACGATGCGCAGCTGGTCGAATACGTCGCCGAACTCAAGTTCGATGGTCTGGCGATCAGCCTGCGGTATGTCGAGGGCCTGCTGGTGCAGGCAGCGACGCGCGGTGATGGCGAGACCGGCGAGGATGTGACACAGAACATCCGCACCATCCGCCAGATCCCGCTGCGCCTGACCGGCGTGGCGCCGGCGGTCCTCGAAGTGCGCGGCGAGGTTTATATGAGCCGGCCGGATTTTGAGAGCTACAACGCGCGCCAGCGTGCGCTCGGCAGGGCGACGCTGGTTAATCCGCGGAATGCCGCGGCTGGCAGTGTCCGCCAGCTCGATCCAAGACTGGCGGCGGAACGACCCTTGTCCTTCTACGCCTACGGGCTCGGTGAAACGCAGGGCTGGACGCAGCCGACGACGCACAGCGCGACCCTCGACGCGCTGGCGGCATTCGGGCTGCCAGTTTGCACGCATCGTCTCGTTGCCCGCGGTGCGGGTGAACTGATTGCTTTTCATCGGGATACTCTGATCCGACGCGACAGCCTGCCTTTTGATATCGACGGCGTGGTGTACAAAGTCAATGCCCTGTCACAGCAGGAAGCGCTCGGTTTTGTGAGCCGCGAACCGCGCTGGGCAGTTGCCCACAAATTCCCGGCCGAGGAGGTGCTGACCGAGGTCCTCGGCATCGACGTCCAGGTCGGCCGAACCGGAGCGATCACGCCAGTCGCCCGGCTCAGGCCGGTCTTCGTCGGCGGCGTCACGGTGACCAACGCGACCCTGCATAACGCGGAGGAGGTGCGGCGCAAGAACGTGCGGACCGGCGATACGGTGATCGTCCGCCGGGCCGGCGATGTCATTCCCGAGGTGGTCGCCATCATCCCCGAGCGACGGCCGATGCGCGACCTGTTCAGCGGCGAGCCGCTGCATCCGCCTTTCGAATTGCCGAGAATCTGCCCGGAATGCGGGTCGACCGTGATCAGGGGGGAGGACGAGGCGATCGCACGCTGCAGCGGCGGCCTCTACTGTCCGGCGCAGCGCAAGCAGGCGCTGCTGCATTTCGCCGCGCGGCGCGCGCTGGACATCGAGGGCCTGGGCGACAAGCTGGTCGAGCAACTGGTCGATGCCCGGGTGGTTCATTCGCCGGCCGACATCTACGGGCTGACGTGCGAGACGCTGGCCAGCCTCGAGCGCATGGGAGAAAAGTCGGCGCAGAATCTCCTTGCTGCCATCTCGAATAGCAAGCAGACAACGCTTGCCCGCTTCATCTTTGCGCTCGGGATCCGCAATGTCGGTGAGGCGACGGCGCGCGATCTGGCCCGCCATTTCGGCAGCCTCGAGGCATTTCTCGCGGCCGACGGCGAGGCCTTGCAGCAGGTGCCGGATGTCGGACCGGTGGTTGCCGCGAGCATCGCCGCCTTCCTGGCGGAACCGCATAACCTGGAAGTCATCGACCGGCTGCGAGCGGCAGGCCTGGTCTGGGCGGAAGGCGAGCCGACGCAGTCGGGGCCGCGTGTTTTCGCGGGCAAGACGCTGGTGCTGACCGGCACCCTGCCGTCGCTCAAGCGCGACCAGGTCAAGGCGCTGATCGAGGCGGCCGGCGGCAAGGTGGCTGGTGCGGTTTCGAAGAAGACCGATTATCTGGTCGCCGGCGAGGAGGCCGGCTCCAAGCTGGAGAGTGCCCGGAAACTGGGCATTCGGGTCATCGATGAGGCAGAATTGCTGAAATTTCTCGACAAGGGAGTAGAAGAATGAAAAAAGTCAGGAAGGCAGTCTTTCCGGTCGCCGGTTTGGGCACGCGTTTTCTGCCGGCAACAAAGGCCAGCCCCAAGGAAATGTTGCCTATCGTCGATAAGCCGCTGATCCAGTACGCAGTCGAGGAGGCGGTCGCGGCCGGCATCACCGACATGGTCTTCGTCACGGGTCGCTCCAAGCGCGCCATCGAGGACCACTTCGACAAGGCTTACGAACTGGAATCCGAGCTGGAGATGCGTGGCAAGAGCGAACTCCTCGAATTTGTGCGCAACATGATCCCCAAGAACATCAACTGCATCTACATCCGCCAGGCGGAAGCGCTCGGCCTTGGACATGCCGTACTGTGCGCCAAGCCGGTGATCGGCGACGAGCCGTTCGCGGTGTTGCTCGCCGACGACCTGCTCGACGGTGAGCCGCCGGTGATGAAACAGATGACCGATACCTACGATTACTATCGCTGCTCGGTTCTCGGCGTGCAGGACGTGCCGCGCGCCGACACCGGGAGCTACGGCATCGTCGATGCGCGTCGGGTGGCGGAGCGGCTGGAGCAGATCAATGCCATCGTCGAGAAGCCGAAGCCCGAAGTGGCGCCATCGACGCTGGCCGTCGTCGGCCGCTACATCCTTACGCCCCGCATCTTTCATCATCTCGAAATGATCAAGGCCGGTTCCGGCGGCGAGATCCAGCTCACCGACGGCATCGCCTCGCTGCTCAGCGAAGAGCAGGTGCTGGCCTACCGGTATTCCGGCACCCGCTACGACTGTGGCGCGAAGCTCGGCTATCTGCAGGCGAGTGTGGTTTTCGGCCGCCGCCATCCGGAAGTCGGGGCGGCGTTCGATGCCTACCTCAAGTCGCTGGAGGTCTGAATGGATAACAGCGAGGCGCGCTCACTGCTGGCCGAAGCCGAACCGATCCACTCGGAAGCAACCGTCCAGGCAGCCCTGGACGCGGTGGCTGCGCGGATCCGCAGGGAACTGGCCGAGCGGAATCCGCTGGTCTTGTGCGTGATGACCGGGGGCGTGGTCTTCTGCGGTCAACTGCTGCCGAAGCTCGATTTTCCGCTCGACTTCGACTATCTCCACGCCACGCGTTACGGCCCGGAGACGCAGGGTGGCAAGATTTCCTGGCGCAGCGCGCCGTGGATTCCGGTCAAGGACCGGACGGTCCTTGTCGTCGACGACATCCTTGACGAGGGGGTCACGCTGGCGGCGGTCAAGGAGAGCCTCAAGCGACTCGGCGCCGCCGAAGTCCTGCTGGCGGTGTTTGCCGACAAGCTGAACGGCAAGAGCAAGCCGGTTTCGGCCGATTTCGTCGGGTTGACCGTGCCGGACCGCTTCGTCTTCGGCTTCGGCATGGATATCCATGGCGCCTGGCGCAATCTGCCGGCTATCTATGCGGTCCGGGAAGAGAGCATTTGAGCGGCGCCACTGTCAGCGAGTTTCTTGCCTACTGGAGGAACGAAGGCGAGGCTTATGTGCGGCGCGGCGATTACTCGTGGATGGCAGAGTTGGTACCCGGCGGGCGTGTTCTCGAAATCGGCTGCGGGCTCGGCTTTGGCACCGCGGCGCTGGTCGCCCGTGGCTTGGCGGTATTGGCAATCGACACGCTGCCGGAATGCCTGGCAGCCAGCACCGCGCGCCTGGGCGTGGCGGCCGGCGGGGTCAAGCTGATGCAGGCCGATGTGGCGGCGCTCACGACTGAAAAACTGGCGACAATCGAGGCATTTGCCCCCGATGCAGTCGTCTGCTGGCTGATGGGCGCGCCGGCGGTGACAACCGGGGCGGCAGCGAGCGACGGGGGGAAGGCGGTGGCGGCCTATCGTGAGGCCGTTCATCGCCACGTCGCGGAGTTGGCGGCGAAGCTGCTTACGGTGCGCGTCCTGCATCTTGTCGACCGCACCGCAATTGCCTGGCAGGCCAAGGACATCGGACGCGACACGCTGTTGCGCTATCATCTGGGTACGACCCTACGCGACCTGCCATTCGTTGCCGTGCGGCGCAATGCGCTGTACCGGAAACTCGAAGGCAACGGGCTCGACGACGCCCGCATCCGCCGCGCCTATCCGGGGTTGCCCGGGGTCGTGCCGACTCTGGCCTCGCTGCTGGCCGAAAGGAAGGGCTGAATGCTGGCAATCATCGGTGGCAGCGGGCTGACCATGCTGTCGAACCTCGATGTCTCGCATCGCGAGGTGGTCCGCACGCCTTATGGCGAACCCTCCGGCGCCGTGGTGTTCGGCCAGATCTGCGGCCAGCCGGCAATGTTTCTGCCGCGTCACGGTTATGGACATACGATCCCGCCGCACATGGTCAACTACCGGGCCAACCTGTGGGCCCTGCATCACCACCGGGCGACGGGCATCATTTCGGTGGCCTCGGTCGGCGGTATTCGGGCCGACCTGCAGCCGGGTGAAATCGTTATTCCCGACCAGATCATCGACTACACGTCCGGGCGCAAGGGAACCTACTTCGAGGGCAACGGGTCAGCAGTGACCCATGTCGACTTCACCGAACCCTATGACCGCGACCTGAGGCAACGGATCGCCGAGGCCGGCGCGGCACTGGGCATCGCGATGAAGAGTGGTGGCGTCTACGCGGCGACGCAGGGGCCGCGCCTGGAAACCGCTGCCGAGATCAACCGGCTCGAGCGGGACGGCTGCCACCTGGTCGGCATGACCGGAATGCCCGAGGCGGCGCTGGCCCGCGAACTCGGACTGCCCTATGCGGCGATCAGTGTCGTCGCCAACCATGCTGCGGGGCGCGGCAGCAGCGCCAATGGCATCCGCTTCGAGAGCCTGGATAGAGTCCTCCAAGAGGCCATGGGCCGTGTCCGGGCAGTGATCGAGGAACTGGTGGGCCGCCAGAATGGCAGCTTGCCGACCGCAACCTCCGGCTAGACCTTCAGCCGTTCCATCAGTTCGGTTTCGAGTTGGATACGGCGCCTGCTTATGCGAAGGTCGCCGCCGCTGATCAGGAAGACGTCCTCCACGCGTTCGCCGAGCGTCGAAATCTTGGCGGTGTGCAGGTTGGCCCCATGCTCGGCGAGGGTCGTCGCGACTGTGTAGAGGAGTCCGGGGCGGTCGGCGGCGGTCAGCGTCAGGACATAGTTGGCGCCCCTGTCGTCGGGCTGGATGCTGGCCTCAGCCTTGATCGGAAAGTTCCTGACCTGACGCGACAGACGGCCTGCAGAGGGGGCTTCCGGCGGAGTCTGGCGGTACAGGCGGTCGGTAAGCTCGTGCTCGATGTAGGAAATCATCTCGCGGTCGTTGTGTTGCTCGGCGACGTCGAGCAGGACAAAGCTATCGAGGGCATAGCCGTGTGCCGTCGTGTGAATCTTGGCGTCGACGATGCTGTAACCAGAGCGGGCGAAGAAGGCAACGATGCGGACGAACAGGTCGGGCTGGTCCTTGGTATAGACAAAGACCTGGAGGCCCTCGCCATCCTGATGGAGGCGGGCGCGCACGACCGGTTTGTCGATAAATATGCGGTAATGCAGCGAACGCGTGTGCCAGGCGATTTCCTCGGCCGAATGGCGCAGAAAATAGACGGTGTCCAGTTCTTTCCACAGGCGCTGGTGCACCGTGTCGGACAGTGCGAAGAAACGCAGCAGGCGCATGGCATCGGCCTGCCGTTCGGCAATGATGCCCTGTGCCGCCGGCTGGCTGTCGCGGCCGAGATAGTCCAGCGTCAGATGGTAGAGGTCGGCCAGCAACTTGCCTTTCCATGTGTTCCACACCTTCGGGCTGGTGCCGCGAATGTCGGCGTGCGTCAGCAGGTAGAGGGCGGTCAGGTGGCGGGCGTCGCCGACCAGACGGCCGAAGCTGGCAATGGCATCGGAATTGGAAAGATCTTCTTTCTGGGCGACCTGCGACATGATCAGGTGGTGGCGAACCAGCCAGACAACCAGTTCGGTGTCTGCGGCGGACAATCCGTGCGTTTCGCAGAAAGCTTGCGCATCGACTGTGCCGAGTTCCGAGTGATTGCCGCCGCGCCCCTTGGCAATGTCGTGAAAAATCGCTGCCACGTAGAGCAGCCAGGGACGGTCGAATCCGACGATGGCGCGCGAGCAGATCGGGTATTCGTGAGCAAACTCGCTCATCAAGAAGCGCCGGATGTTCCGCACAACCTGCAGGATGTGCTGGTCTACCGTGTAGACATGGAACAGGTCGTGCTGCATCTGCCCGACGATGCGCCCGAAGGCTGGCAGATAGGTGCCGAGGATGTCGAGCTGGTTCATCCGGCGAAGTTCATGGATGATGCCGCGCCCGCTCTGCAGCAGCTTGAGGAAGGCCACACGGTTCGCAGGATCCGCCCGAAACTCGGGGGTGATCAAATCACGCGCTTGCCACAGGGCGCGCAGGGTGCGGGCAGTCATGCCGTGGAGGTCGGAGTTCTCCTGCATGACCAGGAAGCTGTCGAAAATCAGCGCCGGATTGCCATCGAAGGCACCGTCGCTGCGGATGTCGAGCAGCCCGCCGACCGCCTGGAAATTCTCGTCGATTGGCTGGGGCATCTGCTCGTTTTCCGGTGCCAGCGCAGCGCCGATGTTCTGCAGCAAGATGGTGTTCGCCAGGGTGATTCCCTTGGCATTGCGGTAGTAGCCCTGCATCAGCCGTTCCGAGGCGCGCTTGGCCGGGGTCGATTCGAGGCCGTAATGCGCTGCCAGCTCATTCTGGTAATCAAACAGCAGCCGGTCTTCGCGGCGCCCGGTCATCAGGTGCAGGCGAATGCGCAGGTGTCGCAGGTACTCCTCGCAGCGCCGGGCGTGCAGGCATTCCTCGCTGGTCAGGAAGCCGTGCTGCTCGAGGTCGGACCAGGTCTTGCCGTAACCGGCCGCATTCGCCGTCCAGAAGATCGCCTGAAGGTCGCGCAATCCGCCCGGCGCGTCCTTGAAGTTAGGCTCAAGGCTGTACGGCGTCTCGTTGTAGCGCAGGTATCGTTCCTGCTGCTCGAGCCGCTTGCGCTCGAAAAAAACGAGTGGGTCGAGGTTGCCGCGCAACCGTTTCTCGAACGCGGAAAACAGTTCATTGTTGCCAGTGAGCCGTCGTGCCTCGAGCAAGGCGGTCTGGACAGTGATGTCGCCGGCGGCCGCATCGAGGCATTCCTGGATCGTCCGGACGCTGTGGCCGATTTCAAGCCCGATATCCCAGAAGTTGCCAACCAGCGTCTCCAGTCGTTCCTGCACGGTGGCCTCGGGCTCCTGCGGCAGCAGGATCAGCAGGTCGATGTCGGAAGCGGGATAGAGTTCGCCACGCCCGTAGCCACCAACGGCGGCAAGCGTCAGCGAGGCGGGAAAGTCGAGACTGATCCATAGTCGGGTGAGGACATCATCGACCAAGTGGCAACGGTTCACGAGCAGGGCCGCGGCATCGTTGGTCTGCGCATAGTCCGCGTTCAGAACCTCCTGCGCGGCCTTGACCTCGTTGCGCAGGGCCGCAACATCGATGCTCATCAGGCGATCCAGTCAGGCTTGGGGCGGCAGCCGGCCGAGAGTGTCAGGACTTCGTGGCCGGTGGCGGTGACCAGCACGGTGTGTTCCCATTGCGCGGAGAGGCTGTGGTCTTTCGTGACTATGGTCCAGCCGTCCGCCATTTCGCGGATGCCGGCTTTGCCGGCGTTGATCATCGGCTCGATGGTGAAGATCATGCCGGGTTCCATCAGTGGGCCGGTGCCGACCTTGCCGTAGTGGGTCACCTGCGGATCTTCGTGGAACTTGGCGCCAATGCCGTGCCCGCAGTATTCCCGCACGACCGAGTAGCCGTTCTTTTCCGCGTGCTTCTGGATGATGGCGCCGATGTCGCCGATTCGGCCGCCGGGGCGGACCACGGAAATGCCCAGCCACAGGCATTCGAAAGTGATTTCGCAGAGGCGCCTGGCCTGGATCGAGGTCTCGCCAATCAGATACATCCGGCTGGTGTCGCCGTGATAACCATTTTTGATCGGAGTGACGTCGAGATTGACAATGTCGCCATTCTTCAGCACGCGGTCGCCCGGCACGCCGTGGCAGACCTGGTGATTGACCGAGGCGCAGATCGATTTCGGATAGGGGTTGTAGCCCTTGGGCGCGTAATTCAGTGGCGCCGGAATGGCGCCCTGCACGTTGACCGTGTAGTCGTGGCAAAGACGGTCCAGTTCATCGGTTGTGATGCCTGCCTTGACGAACGGTTCGACATAGTCGAGCACCTCCGAGGCAAGACGCCCGGCGATCCGCATTTTTTCGATTTCTTCGGACGTCTTGATTGAGATGCTCATGACTGCGCGGGTTGCTGGACGGTTGGGGAGGGCCAAGGATAAAGGATTGAAAACGTTTCTCAAAGCCGGTGGCGACATCCGGCGATGCTATGGATGGCATAATTGCCGGTTTCCACATCTTTCAGAGAGATTATGAGCATTCTTCTCCTCGGCAAGGACGGTCAGGTCGGCTGGCAATTGCAGCGTTCGCTCGCGCCGCTTGGGCCGGTCATCGCTTGTGGGCGTGGCGAGTGCGATGTCGCCGATTTCGATCAATTGCGCTTGCTCATCAGGCAGCTCAGGCCCTCGGTCATTGTCAACGCAGCGGCCTATACGGCGGTAGACCGCGCCGAATCCGAGCCTGAACTGGCCATGCGCATCAATGGCGAGGCGCCAGGTGTGCTGGCGGCAGAGGCGGCAGAGCTAAGCGCATTGCTTGTTCATTACTCGACCGATTACGTCTTTGACGGAAGCAAGCCCACGCCGTACCGCGAGAGCGACCCGACCGCACCGTTGAGTGTCTATGGTCGGAGCAAGCTGGCTGGCGAAGAGGCAATCCGCGCTGCCGGTTGCAAGTCCATCATTTTCAGGACGAGTTGGATTTTCGGCGCACGTGGCAGCAACTTCGTCAAGACCATCCTGCGCCTGGCCCGCGAGAAGGATGCGCTGAGTGTGGTCGGCGACCAGATCGGCTCGCCGACGCCGGCGGCGCTGGTCGCGACCGTATCCGGTATCGTGCTTGCCCATCTGCGCAACGGCCGCGCGATGAACCGTGAAAAGCAGCGTCTTTACCACCTCTGCTGCGGTCGACCAGTCAGCTGGCACAAATTTGCCCAAGCCATCGTCGAACAAGCCAGCGCCATTCCTGGGTGGGATATGTGCCTGAAGCCGAAGGCGATAGTCTCCATTCCGAGCAGCGAGTACCCCACCCCCGCGCTGCGTCCGGCCAATTCCCGGCTCGATTGCCGGCGCCTGGAAAAGCACTTCAGTTTGCAGATGCCGGACTGGCAGCCCTATCTGGTGCGCATGCTGCAATTGCTTGCGCTGAAACAGAACGACTGTTGAGCTTTATCTACATGGCGCCACGATGCTACAATCCACAAGTTTTTTCGCGGCGAACGTCTCGAAAAAGCGGTTGCACAAATGGTTTGTGCAATCAATCCACACATCCGCCGATTAAGGGTGTCTGCCAGGTTTCAGAAATGGCGGGCGTTGCTGGCGGGTGGCGGTCCAACCCTTAAAGGAGTTTTTGTATGTCCGTAACCATGCGTCAAATGCTGGAGGCTGGTGTTCACTTCGGTCACCAGACACGTTTCTGGTCCCCCAAGATGGCGCCATACATCTTCGGGGCCCGCAACAAGATCCACATCATCAATCTCGAACAGACATTGGCGAAGTACAACGAAGCCATGGCTTTCGTCAAGAGGTTGTCCGCCAATCGCGGGACCATCCTCTTCGTCGGTACCAAGCGCCAGGCGCGCGAAACCGTTGCCGAGGAAGCGCAGCGTGCTGGCGCACCCTTTGTCGATCAGCGCTGGCTGGGCGGCATGTTGACCAACTTCAAGACGGTCAAGACGTCGATCAAGCGCTTGAAGGACATGGAACTCGCGGTTGAGGCCGGCGACCTCGAGCGCATGGCCAAGAAGGAAGCGCTGACCTTCCGTCGCGAAATGGAAAAGCTGCAGAAGTCGATTGGCGGCATCAAGGACATGCCCGGCCTGCCGGATGCCATCTTCGTCATAGACGTCGGCTACCACAAGATAGCGATTACCGAAGCCAGCAAGCTCGGTGTGCCGATCATCGGCGTCGTCGATACCAACCATTCTCCGGCAGGCGTCAATTATGTGATCCCGGGCAATGATGACTCATCCCGCGCCATCCAGTTGTACGCCCGCGGCGTTGCCGATGCGATCCTTGAGGGTCGCAGCCAGGTCGTCCAGGAGATCGTGGCTGCAGGTGGCGATGACGAGTTCGTCGAAGAGGAACAGTCCGCAGAGTAAGTTTGCTGGGGCGGGGCTGCGCGCCCCGCCAGTTTTGAGAGCTCAGGAGAAAACGTATGGCGGCAATTACCGCAAGCATGGTGTCAGAACTGCGCGGCAAGACCGACGCGCCCATGATGGAGTGCAAGAAGGCATTGACCGAAGCGGATGGCGATATGGCCAAGGCGGAAGAGATTCTTCGCGTCAAGCTCGGCAACAAGGCAACCAAGGCGGCGACGCGTATTACTGCGGAAGGTGTGGTCGGCCTGTTTGTTGCAGGTGACGGCACGGTCGGCGCAATGATCGAATTGAATAGCGAAACCGACTTCGTCGCGAAAAATGAGGAGTTCCTTGCCTTGGCCAAGGGCTGCGCGGAACTGGTTGCAGCCCGCAACCCGGCCGATGTCGCTGCACTGTCGGCGCTGCCCATGGCCGAGAGCACGGTGGAAGCGACGCGCACCGCCCTGGTTGGCAAGATCGGCGAAAACATGACGCTCCGCAGACTGGCGCGCATAGAGGCCAGCGGAACCGTGGCTTCCTACGTGCATGGCGGCTCCAAGATCGGCGTGCTGGTTGACGTCGTCGGCGGTGATGCCCAGTTGGGCAAGGATCTGGCGATGCACATCGCTGCCTCCAAGCCGAAGTCGCTCGATGCATCCGGAGTCCCCTCCGAACTGCTCGATACCGAGCGCCGCATCGCCATTGAAAAAGCACGCGAGGCTGGCAAGCCGGAAGCAATGCTGGAAAAGATCGCCGAAGGCACTGTCCAGAAGTACCTGAAAGACGTGACGCTTCTTGGCCAGGTGTTCGTCAAGGCCGAAGATGGCAAGCAGACGATCGAACAGTTGCTGAAGGCCAAGGGCGCCTCCGTCGCTGCCTTCACATTGTTCGTGGTCGGTGAGGGCATCGAGAAGAAGGTGGATGACTTCGCCGCCGAAGTTGCTGCGCAGGCCGCTGCGGCCGCTGCGAACAAGTAATTCGCCGGGAAAGGCCATGAGCGTACCCAGATTCAAACGCATCCTTCTGAAACTCTCGGGTGAAGCCCTGATGGGTGACGATGCCTATGGCATCAACCCGCAGACCATCGCCGCGATTGTCTCGGAGATCAAGGCGGTTGCCGACCTGGGTGTGCAAATCGGGGTCGTCATCGGTGGTGGCAATATCTTTCGCGGCATGGCTGGAACGGCGACCGGGATGGATCGAGCTACTGCCGATTACATGGGGATGCTGGCCACGGTGATGAACGCCATGGCGCTTTCGGATGCGATGCGTCAAGCGGGGCTGAATGCCCGGGTGCAGTCAGCCCTGCGTATCGAGCAGGTCGTCGAGCCGTACATTCGCGGCAAGGCGATCCGCTATCTGGAAGAAGGCCGGGTCGTCATCTTCGGGGCCGGGACCGGCAATCCTTTCTTCACCACCGACACTGCTGCGGCATTGCGCGGATCGGAAATCGGTGCGGAAATCGTGCTCAAGGCGACCAAGGTGGACGGCATCTATTCCGCCGACCCAAAGAAGGATCCTGCCGCGACCCGCTTCGACCGGATCAGTTTCAACGACGCCATCGCGAGAAATCTCGCGGTCATGGATGCCACGGCGCTTGCCTTGTGTCGTGACCAGAAGTTGCCAATCAACGTATTCTCGATTTTCAAGGTCGGCGCGCTGAAGCGGGTGGTCTGCGGGGAAAATGAGGGTACGGTGGTCTATTGCTGAGGGAGATGGAGATGATTCCTGAACTCAAGAACAACGCCGAAAACAAGATGCAGAAGACATTGGAGTCGCTGAAGAGCGACCTCCAGAAGATTCGTACGGGCCGGGCGCACGTCGGTCTTCTGGATCATGTCCAGGTGGACTACTACGGCTCGCTCATGCCGGTGAATCAGGTCGCCAATATTACCTTGGTCGATGCGCGGACCATTGGTGTGCAACCTTGGGAGAAGAACATGGTGCAGAAGGTCGAGAAGGCGATTCGCGACTCCGATCTCGGTCTGAATCCTGCCACCCAGGGTGAGCTGGTCCGGGTGCCGATGCCGGCGCTGACCGAAGAGCGGCGCAAGGAGATGATCAAGGTCGTCAGGCACGAAGGCGAGAATGCCCGGGTGGCGATTCGTAATCTGCGCCGTGATGCGATCACCCACCTTAAGGACGCCTTGAAGAAGGGAGAGATTCCCGAGGACGACGAGCGCCGGGCGCAGGACGACATCCAGAAACTGACCGACCGGTACATTGCCGATGTCGACAAGATGCTCGGCCAGAAAGAGGCCGAGCTGATGCAGGTTTGATCGCCGCTTCAGGCTGATCACAGGCCGCATGGCTCTCTTCACCAGTTCGACGCAACAGGTCCCGACGGCAGCAGCCGTGCCCCGGCACGTCGCCATCATTCTCGATGGCAATGGCCGCTGGGCAAGGAAGCGCTTCATGCCACGTTTTTCCGGCCATGCCAAAGGTGTCGAGATGGTCCGTGAAAATGTGCGTTCCTGCCTCGAGCGTGGCGTGGAATTTCTGACCCTGTTTGCCTTCAGTTCAGAGAACTGGCGTCGCCCGTCCGAGGAGGTCAGTCTTCTGCTGCAACTCTTCATCAAGGCACTCGAGCAGGAAGTCGACAAGCTGGACCGCAACGGGGTCCGTTTGCGTATCATCGGCGACCTCTCGCGTTTCGATCAGCGCCTGCAGGAACTCATCGTTGCGGCAGAGGCGCGAACCGCTGCGAATACGCGTCTGCACTTGACTATTGCGGCGAATTACGGCGGCCGCTGGGACATCATGCAGGCAGTCAACGCCATGCTGAATGCGCAACCGGCAAAGCGGTCCGGCTGGACCGAAGCCGATCTTGAGTCCTTCCTGTCCATGAACTTTGCCCCCGAGCCGGATTTGTTCATTCGCACCGGTGGCGAAGAGCGCATCAGCAATTTCCTCCTCTGGCAGCTTGCCTATACCGAGCTGTATTTCACCCGGACCTTATGGCCTGACTTCGATCGCGCCCATTTCGACGTGGCAATCGCCTCCTACCAGAAACGCGAGCGGCGATTTGGACGAACCAGCGCGCAGCTCGCTGGCGATGATTCCGATGCTTAGAACCCGCGTCATTACGGCGCTGGTTTTGGTGGGGCTCCTGCTGCCGAGCCTGTTCTTGCTGCCCCAGGGCTACTGGGCCTTGCTGGCTGCCATATTCATCGGCATCGCTGGTTGGGAATGGGGTGGCCTGCTTGCGCTGGGCGGTGCCCAGCGGGGCCTTGTCGGGGCGGCGCTGAGTGCCGTATGCGTAGCAGTCTTGCTCCTGGCGCCGGCGGCGATGGGTGTCGGGGCGGCAACCGGGGTGACGGCGCCGTGGGTTATTGGCGTCTACCTGGTTGCCGGCGCTTTCTGGGGTGCGCTCATGCCTTTCTGGCTGCGCGCGAAATGGCAGTTGCCCCACGGCTTTCCTGGTTTGCTGATCGGCTTCGTCGTTCTCTTCCCGGCCTGGCTGGCACTGGTCCAACTCAGAATTCCCGGTCCTGGCGTCCTGCTGGCCGTCCTCGCCGTGGTCTGGATGGCGGACGTGGCGGCCTATTTTTCCGGAAGGGCGTTCGGGAAGCACAAGCTGGCGCCGTCGATCAGTCCCGGAAAGACCTGGGAAGGCGCCATTGGCGCCGCCGTTGGCGTCGTGCTCTACGGCATCGCCCTGCGCCTCGGGTTCGCCTTTGCGCCGGTCGGCCTGCCATTCTGGGTCCTTTGCCTGCTGGGGGTCACGGCGATCAGTGTCATCGGCGACCTGTTCGAGTCGATGCTCAAACGCCAGGCCGGAATCAAGGACAGCAGCAACGTGCTGCCAGGGCACGGTGGCGTCCTCGACAGGATCGACAGCCTCACCTCGACATTGCCCATCGTGGCGCTTCTCTGGCTCCTGCTGCGGGGCCAGGGGTGATTCGCCAGAACGTCACGATTCTTGGCGCGACCGGTTCAATTGGGGTCAGCACGCTCGACGTGATTCGTCGTCATCCCGAGCGCTTTCACGCCTTTGCGCTGTGCGCACACAGCCAGGTCGACAAGCTGTTCGAGCAGGTCTGCGAGTTTGCCCCGAAGTTTGCTGTCGTGCGGGATGCCGCGCTGGCTGATGAGCTCGGGCGGCGCTGCCGCGATGCTGGCTTGGCGACAAAGGTGCGCCACGGAGTCGAGGCGCTGAGCGAAATGGCGGCCCACCCCGAGGTCGATATCGTGATGGCGGCCATCGTCGGTGCCGCGGGACTCGAACCGACGCTGGCAGCGGCACGGGCAGGCAAGAAAATCCTGCTGGCCAACAAGGAAGTCCTGGTCATGGCCGGTGAGCTGTTCATGCAAACGGTACGCGAGCATGACGCACTTTTGCTGCCTGTGGATAGTGAACATAATGCAATATTTCAATCACTACCATCAGATATTTCACGTGGAATCGCAGCTTGTGGCGTGCGCCGGATATTGCTGACGGCGTCGGGCGGGCCATTTCGCACCCTGTCGCCCGTCGAATTGAACGAGGTGACACCGGAGGCGGCGTGTGCCCATCCGAACTGGGTGATGGGGCAGAAGATTTCGGTCGACTCCGCCACCATGATGAACAAGGGCCTCGAGGTGATCGAGGCGCACTGGCTGTTTGACTGCTCGCCCGAGCAAATTCAGGTGGTTATTCATCCACAGAGCGTGATTCATTCGCTGGTGGAATATGCCGATGGTTCGGTTCTTGCCCAGTTGGGGAATCCCGACATGCGAACGCCGATCGCCTACGCGCTGGCCTATCCCGAGCGCATCGACGCTGGTGTGCCGTCGCTTGACTTGTTTGCGCTGGCAAGGTTGGACTTTGAAGCGCCTGACCTCGATCGCTTCCCGTGCCTGCAACTGGCCTACGCGGCATTGCGCGCGGGTGGAACGGCCCCGGCCATCCTCAATGCCGCAAACGAGGTGGCCGTTGCAGCTTTTCTCGACCGCCGTTTGCCTTTCCTCGGTATTCCCCGGCTGATCGAATCGACACTGGCGGCTTTGCCGGCGGGGCCCGAGAGCAGTCTTGCCGACGTGCTGGTGGCCGATGCCGAGGCGCGCCGGATTGCCGAACGTCTGGTCAGGGAAGGTGGCGCCAAGTGAGCGAAATACCGTTCTATCTGCTGGCCTTCATCGTCGTTCTTGGTGTGCTGATTGTGGTGCATGAGTTTGGGCATTATCTCGCTGCCCGCTGGTGCGGTGTCCGGGTCCTCCGCTTTTCGGTCGGGTTCGGCCGCGCGCTTTGGCGGCGCCGTCTGGGGAAGGACGGCACCGAATGGGCGATCGGCATTTTTCCGCTCGGCGGTTACGTCAAGATGCTCGACGAGCGCGAGGATGAGGTGGCTCCCGAAGAGCTTCATCGCAGTTTCAATCGGCAATCGGTGGGCAAGCGGAGCCTGATCGTTGCGGCGGGTCCGGCCGCCAATTTCGCCCTCGCCATTGTTCTTTACTGGGCCGTATTCATGTACGGCAGCGACGAAATGCGGCCAATCCTTGGCACGCCGCCGGCGGCCTCGCCGGCCGCCATCGCCGGTATTGTGAACGGCGAAGAGGTGCGTTCGGTTGACGGGCAGCTGGTCGCGACCTGGAATGACCTGCGCTGGATCCTGCTGCAGAAGGCTGCCGCTCAGGAACACGCCGAACTGGAGGTCGTCAACGAGCAGCGCGAGATCGCCATTCGGCGCTTGGCGCTGCAGGCTGCCGGCGAGGAGGGCTGGGAAGGTGACGCGCTGGGGCGTCTCGGGATCCGGTTCTTCCGCCCGAACGTGCCGCCGGTCGTCGGCAAGGTGATGCCTGGAAGTCCGGGCGAGGCCGCCGGAATCCGCAGTGGCGACACGATTCTCGCGGTTGGAGGAATGGTTGTGCCGACTTGGTACGACTTCGTGCTGCAGGTGCGCGATGCTGCTGAACGTCCCCTGCACATCGAGTTGTCAAGGAACGGGCAGATTGTTGCGGTCGACGTCATTCCGGTGGGCATTTCCGAGCGCGGCAAACGGATCGGCCGGATCGGCGTTGCGGTTGCCGAGACCCCGGATGCAGGACGCGAGATTAGGATATTCGTGCGCTACGACTTCCCCGCAGCGGGCGCCAAGGCGCTCGCGGAGACTTGGGACAAGTCGGTGTTCAGCCTGGTGATGTTGGGCAAGATGCTGACCGGCGAGGTTTCGTGGCGCAACCTTTCGGGGCCGGTGAGCATCGCCGATTACGCCGGCCAGTCGGCGCGCCTTGGCATCGACTATTACCTCAAGTTCATGGCCCTGATCAGCATCAGCCTTGGGGTTCTCAATCTGCTCCCGATACCGGTTCTGGACGGGGGGCATTTGATGTATCATGCGCTCGAAGTTGTCAGGCGGCGGCCCCTCTCTCAGCGGGCCATGGAGATTTCCCAGCAGATAGGCCTCTCCATTCTTTTCGTCGTGATGGCTTTCGCCTTTTTCAATGACATGAATCGTCTATTTTCCGGCTGAATAATGAAGAAATCCCTGCTCTCAGTTGTGGTCGCCGGACTGTTCGCGGTCCCTGCACTGGCGTTCGAATCGTTCACCGTCAAGGACATCCGTGTCGAAGGCATTCAGCGTACCGAAGCCGGAACGATCTTCAGCTATCTGCCGCTCAAGGTCGGCGATACGCTGACTGACGAAAAGGCGGCCCAGGCGATCAAGGCTCTTTATGCCACCGGCTTTTTCAAGGATGTCCGTATCGAAGGTGACGGCAATGTCATGATCGTCATCGTCCAGGAGCGCCCGGCTATTGCGCAGATAGATTTCGTCGGGATGAAGGAATTCGAGAAAGATGTCATCGTCAAGGCGTTCAAGGAGGTCGGTATCGCCGACGGGCGGATCTTCGATCGCGCGCAACTGGACAAGGCCGAGCAGGAGTTGAAGCGGCAGTATCTGACGCGGGGCAAGTACGCGGTGAATATCACGACAACCGTAACACCCCTCGAACGCAACCGGGTCGGTATCAATTTCACTGTCGATGAAGGCGATTCCGCCAAGATCAGGCAGATCAACATCGTCGGCGCCAAGGAATTCAGCGAGAAGGAACTGGTCAGCCAGTTCCAGTTGACGACGCCGGGCTGGATTACCTGGTATACCAAGAACGATCAATATTCGCGGCAAAAGCTGACGGCAGACCTCGAGAAGCTCAAGTCGTTCTACATGAACCGTGGCTTCCTCGAATTTGCGGTCGAATCGACCCAGGTTTCGATTTCGCCGGAAAAGACGGATGTCTTCATTACAATCAATGTGACCGAAGGAGCCAGGTATCAGGTCTCGTCGGTCAAGTTGGCAGGTGACTTTTCGATCAGTGAAGAGGAACTCGCCAAACTGGTTGTCGTCAAGGCCGGTGACGCGTTCTCGCGCGAGCGGCTGAACGACACGACCAAGGCAATCAGCGAACGCCTGGGGAAGGAAGGCTACGCTTTCGCCAACGTCAACGCCGCCCCCGACATCGACAAGGAAAAGCGTCAGGTCGCATTTACGATCTTCATCGACCCGGGTAAACGGGTTTATGTCCGGCGGATCAATGTGACCGGCAACACAAGAACGCGGGACGAGGTGATCCGCCGAGAATTGCGTCAGATGGAAGGCGGATGGTACGACGCCGATCGGATTGCCCTCTCGAAAACCCGCCTCGACCGGCTCGGCTATTTCACCGAGGTAACCACCGAGACTCCCGCGGTGCCCGGAACCTCGGATCAGGTGGACGTAAACGTCAATGTCGTCGAGAAGCCGACAGGCAACCTGATGCTGGGTATCGGTTTGTCGAGTACCGAAGGTGTCGTGCTGTCCGGCTCGATCTCCCAAAACAACTTTCTCGGCAGCGGCAACAACGTTGCCATCGCGGTCAATTCAGGCAAGGTCAATCAGCTCTATTCGTTTTCATACACGAACCCGTATTTCACGGTTGATGGCATCAGCCTGGGCTTTGATCTCTATCACCGTAATGTAGACACCAGTACGTCAACGACGGACGCCGTGAATCCTTACAAGTCGTCATCGGACGGTGCTGCTGTTCGTTTCGGCTTCCCGATCGGCGAAAAGCAGGCGCTCAGTTTCGGCATCGGCGTTGACCGGACCGACATCACGGCTTTCACTACAAGTTCTCCCTCGACGATTGCCTTTATTCAGCAGAACGGGAATTCGAACGTGACCATTCCCGTCTCGGCTAACTGGGTAAGTGACGGCAAGGACAGTT
The DNA here is from genome assembly GCA_016714975.1 of Candidatus Dechloromonas phosphorivorans. GTDB lineage: Bacteria > Pseudomonadota > Gammaproteobacteria > Burkholderiales > Rhodocyclaceae > Azonexus > Azonexus phosphoriphilus. The sequence continues at coordinate 44,156 of JADKBR010000011.1, forward strand.
ATCTGTTCCCGACGACGGGCTGGTACCAGAAGGCCAGTCTGGAAGTGGCGATTCCGGGCGGGGATCTGACCTTCTACCGGGCCTCCTACCAATTGCAGCGCTACTTCGCGCTCTCCAAGTCATTCACCCTGATGTTGAATGGCGAGATCGGTTATGGCGACAGCTACGGCGACACCGCCAGCTTGCCGTTCTACAAGAATTTCTATGCCGGCGGCGTCAACACCGTTCGTGGTTTCAAGGCGGGCAGCCTCGGTCCGCAAGACATCTATGGCAATGCAATCGGTGGCAATGAGCGTTTGATCGGCCAAGCCGAACTGCTTTGGGGCGTCCCGGGCTTGGAAAAGAGCGTCCGCCTCGGGTGGTTCGTTGATGCCGGCCAGGTCTGGGCCGTCAGTGGTACTGACAAAGGAGTGCCTGGCATCGACGATAGTTTGCGCTATTCTACGGGTCTGTCCTTCGCCTGGATTTCACCGATGGGCCCGCTCAAGTTCAGCTTTGCCTATCCGATTAACAAGCAGTCCAGCGACAAGACCGAGTCCTTCCAGTTTCAGTTGGGTACAAATTTTTGAGTCAGGAGTGTCATGTTGAAAGCTAAGTCGTTTATTCTGGCGTCGTTGATTTCCACTGCGCTATTGGTTGCCGGTGAGGCTGCGGCCGAACTGAAGGTTGGCTATGTCAATACGCAACGCATCTTCCGGGACGCCCCCGCGGCGCAAAAGGCAGGCAAGAAACTCGAAGGGGAGTTTGCTCGCCGCGATCAGGATTTGCAGAAAATGTCCAAGCAATTGCAGGGGCTGCAGGAAAACCTTGAGAAAAATTCCGTGACGATGGCGGAAACCGAGCGCCGTGCCAAGGAAAAGGAATTTGGCGAACTTTCTCGTGAGTTCCAGCGCCGCCAGCGCGAATTCCGCGAAGACCTGAACCTGCGTCAGAACGAGGAAAATGCGGCAGTGATCGAAAAGGCCAACAAGGCGATCAAGCAGATTGCCGAGGCAGAGAAGTTCGATCTGATCCTTCAGGACGTGGTCTGGGTGAGTCCGCGACTCGACATTACGGATCGCGTGATCAAGGCGCTGGCCGAAGGCAAGTAATGACCCGTCAGGGCGGGGTCACGCTGAAGCTTTCCGACATCGCCGCCCAACTGGGCGGCGATGTGCTTGGGGACGGGCAAACCGACATCCGGCGTGTCGCCACCTTGGTGTCCGCGGGCAACGGGGATATCGCCTTCCTGTCCGACCGGAAATACCGACCTCAGTTGCAGATGACCAGGGCAGCGGCGGTCATTGTCGCCCCTGCTTTCGCTGATGGTTTTGCCGGGCCGCGCATCGTCACCGGCGATCCCTACGCCTACTACGCGCGGGTCGCCAGCCTGCTCAACCCGGCCTTGGCCCGGTTAAGCGGTGTCCATCCCTCGGCGGCGAGCGGGTCGCCGCTGCCGGCAAGTGTTGCCGTCGGCCCGCACGTAAGCATTGGCCGCGACGTTGCCTTCGGCGAGGGAGTCGTGATTCACGCTGGTTGTGTTATCGGCGATGATGTCACGGTCGGCGAGGGCAGTGTCCTTTATCCGAATGTCACCATCTACCACGGCTGCCGCATCGGCAAGCGTGCGATCCTGCATTCCGGCGCGGTGATCGGCGCCGACGGCTTCGGGTTTGCGCCGGAGGGCGGGCAGTGGATCAAGATCCCGCAAGTCGGCGGCGTCACCATCGGCGACGATGTCGAAATCGGCGCCAATACGACGGTCGACCGCGGGGCTCTCGACGATACGGTGATCGGTGACGGCTGCAAGATCGATAACCTCGTGCAGATCGCCCACAATTGCAACGTCGGGGCCAATAGCGTCCTGGCCGGCTGTGCCGGCCTTGCTGGCAGCGTGACACTTGGCGAGCAATGTATCGTCGGTGGTGGCGGCATGGTTTCCGGTCATGTGACCCTGGCGCCGGGTACGACGCTTTCCGGCGGCTCGCTGGTCATGAAAAGCATTCGCAAGGCGGGGCGTTATACCAGCGTCTTCCCGATCGATACGCACGACGAATGGCTGCATAACGCGTCGCATATCCGTCGCCTCTCGCGTCTTGCCGAGCGGATTTCAGAACTTGAGAAAAAGCTTAAACAAATACAAATAGAGGTTTGATTAAATGGATATCATGGAAGTTCTTGAGCACCTCCCGCAACGTTATCCCTTCCTGCTGGTCGACCGCGTTGTCGCCATCGAACCGGGCAAGTCGATCCACGCCTACAAGAACGTCAGCATCAACGAGCCGCACTTCGTCGGGCATTTCCCGGGGTATCCGGTCATGCCGGGGGTGCTGATCATGGAAGCGCTCGCCCAGGCCGCGGGTATCCTGGCGTTCAAGACCGCGGGCGAGAAGCCGACCCCGAACAGTCTTTTCTTCTTCGCCGGCATCGACGAGGCACGCTTCAAGAAGCCGGTGATGCCCGGTGACCAGTTGCACCTGCACGTCGAGATCGAGCGCCACATGCGCGGTGTCTGGAAATTCAAGGCCGAGGCCCGCGTCGATGGTCAACTGGTGGCTGAAGCAAGGCTGATGTCGGCCAAGCGGGACATCTGAAATGATTCATCCCGCAGCCATCGTCGATTCCGCTGCCAGGATAGGCGCCAACGTCGAGATCGGCCCGTATTCGATCATCGGTCCCGATGTCGAAATCGGTGACGATACCGAGATCGGTCCGCATGTCGTGATCAAGGGGCATACCCGGATCGGTCGCGAGAACCGCATTTTCCAGTTCTGTTCGCTGGGCGAGATGCCGCAGGACAAGAAATACGCCGGCGAGCCGACGCGGCTGGAAATCGGCGATCGCAACACGATCCGCGAGTTCTGCACCTTCAATCTGGGCACCGTTCAGGGCGGCGGCGTGACCAGCGTCGGCGACGACAACTGGATCATGGCCTACGTTCACATCGCGCATGACTGCCGCGTCGCCAACAAGACCATATTCGCCAACGGTGCCTCGCTGGCCGGGCATGTCACGGTCGACGACCTGGTCATTTTCGGCGGGTTTACGGGTGTGCACCAGTTCTGCCGGATCGGCGCACACGTGATTTCCGCCGCATCATCCCTCGTGCTCCAGGATGTGCCGCCCTATCTCATGGTTGCCGGCAACACCGCGCAGCCCTATGGCATTCACGTCGAGGGGCTCAAGCGCCGCGGCTTCACCAGCGAGGCCATCACCGAGCTCAAGCGCGCTTACCGCACCCTTTACAAATCCGGGCTGCTACTCGAGGAGGCCAAGGCCAAGCTGGCGGAGCAGGCGAAAACGCAGCCGGATGTTCAACTCATGGTCGATTTCCTCGAAGCGTCCAAGCGCGGCATCATTCGCTGATGGGCAGTGCGGTCCGGATTGCCATCGTGGCAGGCGAGGCCTCAGGGGATCTTCTGGCCAGTCTCCTGATCGGCGCGCTGAAGAAAAAACTCCCGGAGGCCGTGTTCCACGGGATCGGCGGGCCCAGGATGCAGGCCCAGGGCTTCGACGCCTGGTGGCCGCTCGACAAGCTGTCGGTCATGGGCTATGTCGACGCGCTGAAGAATTACCGGGAGATCGCCGGCATCCGGCGCCAGTTGAAGAAGCGACTGCTCGAGACGCGGCCGGACATCTTCATCGGCGTCGACGCGCCCGATTTCAATCTCGGCCTCGAAAGAGAACTCAAGGATGCCGGGATCAAGACCATCCATTACGTCAGTCCGTCGATCTGGGCCTGGCGCAGCGGGCGGATCAAGAAGATCGGGCGCGCCGTCAATCGCCTGCTGGCGCTCTTTCCGATGGAGCCGCCGCTCTACGAAAAGGAAAACATTCCAGTGACCTTTGTCGGGCATCCGCTGGCCGACATGATTCCAATGGAAACCAGCAAAGCGGCGGTGCGGGACAAGTTGGCGTTGCCGCGTGACGTGCCCGTTCTTGCGCTGTTGCCCGGGAGCCGCCGGGGAGAACTGGAGAAGATGGCCGACACCTTCGTTCAGACGGCCCAGCTTATTCACAAGCGCTTCCTGCCCGACGCCTTGTTCGTCGTACCGCTGACCACGCGCGAGACGCGCCTTCAGTTCGAAACGGCGATCCATGCGCAGCAGGCCGACGACGTGCCGTTCCGCCTGCTGTTCGGACATGCGCAGGATGCACTCGGAGCCGCCGACGTGTCGCTGGTGGCGAGCGGAACGGCGACGCTCGAAGCGGCGCTGATCAAGCGGCCTATGGTCATCACCTACAAGATCGCGCCTTCCTCGTGGTGGATTGGCAAGCGTCTGGTCAAGTTGCCCTACGTCGGTCTGCCCAACATCCTCGCCGGGCGCTTAGTGGTGCCGGAGATCCTGCAGGACGCGGCGACCCCGGAAAACCTCGCCGAGGCGCTGGTCAAGCTCTATGAAGACAAGGAAAACGCCGCAGCGGTGGCTGACGTTTTTACCGAGATCCACCTGCAACTGCGCCAGAACAACGCCGAGAAAGCCGCAGCGGCAGTCATCGAATGCCTGAACTGATCATCCCGTCCGGCCTCGTCTGCGGTATCGACGAAGCCGGACGCGGGCCGCTGGCCGGGCCGGTGGTGGCGGCCGCCGTGATCCTCGATCGGGCACGGCCGATTGCCGGACTCGACGATTCCAAAAAGCTGGGCGAGAAGAGACGCGAGGCGCTGGCGCTGCTGATATGCGAACGGGCGGTCGCGTGGGCGGTCGCCGAGGCGACCGTCGAAGAAATCGACCGCCTCAATATCCTGCAGGCGACCCTCCTTGCCATGCAGCGCGCCGTGGCGGGATTGGGCATCCGTCCGACCGGCGCCCTGGTCGATGGCAATCGCTGCCCGGAACTCGCTGTTCCGGTTGCCGCCGTGATCAAGGGCGACGGCAAGATCGCCTCGATCGCCGCGGCATCGATTCTCGCCAAGACGGTTCGCGATGCCGCGATGCGCATGCTGCATGCGCGGTATCCGCAGTATGGGTTCGCCAGCCACATGGGTTACCCGACGGCAGCCCATATCCGGGCGCTGGAAGCACATGGCGTATCGCCCGTGCATCGCCGCAGCTTCGGGCCGGTGGCCAGGCAACTCGTGCTGAAATGAAGCTGATCCAGTCGCGCGCCAACCCGTTCTTCAAGAGCCTCAAGCGTCTGGCGGAATCCGGCCGCGAGCGCCGCCACACCGGGCGTACCCTGCTCGATGGCGTCCATCTCGTCGCAGCGTACGAAGCGCTGAACGGCCCGGTCGAGACGCTGGTCGTCAGCGAATCGGCGCTGGCCGGCGGCGAGATCGCTGATTTCGTTGGCGGACGCGCGATTCTCGTTCTGACCGACAGCCTGCTGCGTGATCTCGGGCTGGTCGAGACGCCGAGCGGCCTGCTGGCAGTCGTGGCAATGCCGACCGCGACGGTTGCGGTCGACCTCGGAAAGGATGCCATTTTGCTTGACGGTGTCCAGGATCCCGGCAATGTCGGTGCGATCCTGCGCACCGCAGCGGCGGCGGGCGTCGGGCAGGCTCTGCTCGGGCCGGGCTGCGCTACGGCCTGGTCGCCCAAAGTGTTGCGGGCCGGGCAGGGCGCCCATTTCGCGTTGACCATCCAAGAGGATGCCGATCTTGGCGCCTTCATGGCCGACTACCGGGGAACAACGGCGGTGACCTGCCTGGACGACGCAACGCTGCTTTACGACGCATGCTGGGAAGGCCCGCTGGCCTGGGTCTTCGGCGCCGAGGGGCAGGGGGTCAGCACGGAGTTGATTGCCGCGGCCCGACTCAGGATAAGAATCCCGATGCCTGGTGCGGTCGACTCCCTGAATGTCGCGGCTGCCGCTGCCGTATGTCTCTTTGAATGTCTGCGACGCCGGGGAACAATACGCAGAAATCCCTAGGTGTGCGGTCAATCTGGCCCATTTCCACAAAAGGCGGAAAATTCAATGTCTTTGGGGGACTGCGGCGAGTATCTCGAACCTTCGCGCGGGCTGTCAATCGGAAATTTCGTGTCGAGTCACCCAGCAAGACATCTACAGCAGCGGACTCATCATCTGGACCGCGTTTTCCAGCAGGCGACGGCTGCGTGGGCGGGCGCGCCACTCGTCGAGGTTCAGAGCGTGCGAGCGCGCTTCATAGTCCTGCTGCAAGGCCCGCATTGCCGATGAGAACTCGGTGTCGAAGGCGATCAGCGAAAGCTCGAAGTTCAGTTCGAAGCTGCGCAGATCGAGGTTGACGGTGCCGAAAACGGTGAACTCCTCGTCGACGACCATGCTCTTGGTGTGCAGCAATCCGTCGCGGAACTGAAAGATATTCACGCCGACCTCGAGCAGATCCTCGTTGTAGGCTTGACTGGCGTAACGCACCAGGCGCGAGTCGATCTTCTCGGGAACGATGACGATGACGCGAACGCCGCGCATGGCGGCCGAACGCAGTGCCAACAACAGGGCCTCGCCGGGAACGAAGTACGGCGTGGTCAGGACGATCTCGTGGCGGGCGGCGTAGATCGCCGCGAGCAACAGCGCGTCAATGCGCAAGCGTGAGGTCTGCGGTCCTGACGGAAAGATCTGGACATGGCCATGGCCGGCCGGCGGCAGGTCAGGCGGGGGCAGCGGCGCGAAGTCGCCACCGGTCTGCAATGAGGTCAGCGACAGTGAAACAGTCTCAAGCACCCAGGCGGCAGGTCCCTCGATGCGTGCCATGGCATCCACCCACTCGCCGACCCCGGCATCCTGCTTGAAGAAGCGGGGATCGGCGATGTTCATACTGCCCGTATAGGCAATGCAGCGGTCGATGACTGCAATCTTGCGATGGTCGCGCAGATCGAAGCGGACAAAAAGCGCACGCAGCGGATTGACGGGCAGGACTTCGACGACGCGGATGCCGGCATCGCGCAGGCGCTTTATGGCCTCGCTCTTGAAGAACGGGCGGCTGCCGAGCGAATCCATCAGTGTGGAGCAGGCGACACCGCGGCGGGCGGCGCCGACCAGCGCATCGACAAGGTCATCGACAAAGCCGCCGTCGTTCCAGATGTAGAACTCCATGTGAATCGAGACACGGGCAGCGTTGATGTCCGAGATCATCGCACGCATGATTGAGCCGCTGTCGGCCAGCAACTGCAGGCGATGGCCGCTCATCGGCGGCAATCCGACCGCTGAGCGGGCCAGGCGGCTGACACTCTCGCCGCCGCTTGACAGGCATGTCGGCAACCCGATCATGGTGCTCGGGACGCTTTCCGCCCATTGCAAGAGTTGTGGTCGGAGTACTCTGGCGCGCTCCATCCAGACCCGTCCAAGACGGCGTTCGCCGATCAGCAGATACATCAGTGCGCCGACACCCGGGATCAGGATGACCAGCAGCAGCCAGGCGATCGCTATCCCTTGAGCGGTACGCCGCGAGAAAATGCGCAGCGAGATACCAACAAGGACCACGACGTGGAGAATGGGCAGGAGCTTCAGCAACATGGCCGCAGTATCAATCGTGTGGTCACTCAGGGTCAATTGCAGCATCACCGGCACGCGCGTTACGTCGCCTTCGGCATCGGCTGGAAACTGAAGCGCCCGGGCACATCGACCGCAGCAATCGACTTGATGGCCATGTTTTCCCAACGGATGTCGCCGGGATTGCCGCCCATTAGCGCGAGAAAGGCGGTTTCCTCGGCCGGCCTGCCCTTTGCATCGCGGCACTGGGCTGCAAATCCGGCGAGGTCGCGGTCGTCGAGGAGTCCGATGCCGAGTGCGGTTTCGAGCAGCACATTGCCTCCTTCATCGAGATGAATCGCTCTAAGCACGCCCGGCGGCGTGCCGGTGTGACTGATGAAGTTGCCCGCGTCGCGCCGGAAGATCCACGGCGTGCAGGCGAGGCTGACGAAAACCCGTTGCGGGCCGTTCTGCACGAACCAGCAGCCGGAATCATCGCAACCGTACTGCCGGTTGATGAAGGCGATCAGCCCACCATGCGTGATGCGCTCTCCCTGCAATCGCCAGTCGCCGCGCCGGTCGAGCGACAGCCAGTCGTAGCAGGCGGGGACGTTGGGCCATCTGGCCAGAGCAGAGAGATCGACTGCCATCAGTCGCGCAAAGCGCGTAAAGGCGGCTGCGGCGGCACATCGCCGCGTTGCCCGGTGCTCGCGTCCTCACCTACCTTGTAGGTACGTCTCGTCGCTGTGCGCCGGGCGCCTTGCGCTGCACTCGCCTCGCTCACTTTTCCACGCTCTCCAAAGCGTACGCTTCCAGCGGCGGGCAGGCGCAGTTCAGGTGGCGGTCGCCATAGACGTCGTCGATGCGATTGACGCTCGGCCAGAACTTGTTGCTCCTCACCCAGGGCAGCGGGAAAACAGCCTGTTCGCGGCTGTACGGATGACTCCAGTCGGCATCGACGACATCCGCCAGCGAATGCGGCGCATTCTTCAGCGGATTGTTGTCGGCTGACCAGACGCCGTTCTCGATCTGGCGGATTTCCGCGCGGATCGCAATCAACGCTGCGATGAAGCGGTCCAGTTCAGCCTTCGATTCGGATTCCGTCGGCTCCACCATGATCGTGCCGGCTACCGGAAAGGACACCGTCGGCGCATGGAAACCGTAGTCCATCAGGCGCTTGGCGATGTCGATCTCGGCGATACCGGTGGCGGACTTGATCGGGCGGATGTCGAGAATGCACTCGTGGGCCACGCGCCCATTTTTCCCGACGTAGAGAACGGGGTAGTGGGCATCCAACTGCTGAGCGACGTAGTTGGCATTCAGGATGGCGACCTGGGTGGCCTTCTTGACGCCTTCGCCGCCGAGCATGGCCAGGTACATCCAGGAGATGGTCAGGATCGATGCAGATCCGAACGGGGCGGCGGCAACCGCACCCTGGCCGGCATTGACGCGGTGGGCGTCGCCAGTCGGCTGGATGGCGTGGTCGGCCATGAACGGCGCCAGATGCGCCTTGAGGCCGATCGGGCCCATGCCGGGTCCGCCACCGCCGTGCGGGATGGCGAATGTCTTGTGCAGGTTCATGTGGCTAACATCGGCACCGATGAAACCGGGCGAGGTCAGCCCGACCTGGGCGTTGAGGTTGGCGCCGTCCATGTAGACCTGACCGCCGTACCGGTGCACGATGGCGCAGACGTCGCCCACGCCTTCCTCGAACACGCCGTGCGTCGACGGGTAGGTGAGCATCAGGCAGGCCAGGTTGGCCGCATGCAATCCGGCCTTGCTTTCGAGGTCGACCGCATCGACGTTGCCGTTCTCGTCACAATCGATAACGACGACCTTCATGTTCGCCATCTGGGCGGTGGCCGGGTTGGTACCATGCGCCGACTTCGGGATCAGGCAGACATTGCGATGGACATCGCCGCGGCTGGCGTGGTAGCGGGCAATGGTGACCAGACCGGCGTATTCGCCTTGCGCCCCGGAGTTGGGTTGCATGCAGATGGCGTCGAAGCCGGTGACGGTCTTCAGCCACTCGGTCAGGCCGCCAATCATTTCCAGATAGCCAACAGCCTGGTCGCGCGGCGCGAACGGGTGCAGGCCACCGAATTCCGGCCAGGTGACCGGGATCATCTCGCTGGTCGCGTTCAACTTCATGGTGCACGACCCCAGCGAAATCATCGAGTGGTCGAGAGCCAAGTCCTTGTTCTGCAGCGATTTCAGGTAGCGCAGCATCTCGTGTTCGGTGTGGTGCGTGTTGAACACCGGGTGGGCGAGGATGGCGTCGCTGCGGAACAGTTCGGCCGGCAGCGCCGGGTCGGCGGCGGCGACCTGGGCGTCGATGGCGTCCATGTCGAGCGTGACCTGGGTGATCAGCTTGAACAGTGTCGCGACATCGGCGCGGGTCGTCGTTTCGTCAAACGAAATGCCGAGCACGCCAGCCGAGACGCGGCGCAGGTTGTAACCGGCGGCCAGCGCTTCGGGGTAGACCGTTTCGGCGCGGGCGCCGAGGTCGATATGGATGGTGTCGAAGAACTGTTGGGTCAGCACGGCGACGCCGGCGCGCTTCAGGCCTTCGGCGAGGATCGCGGTCAGCCGGTGGATGCGACCGGCGATGGTCTGCAGGCCTTGCGGGCCGTGATAGACGGCGAACATGCCGGCCATGTTGGCCAGCAGCACCTGCGAGGTGCAGATGTTGGAATTGGCCTTCTCGCGGCGGATGTGCTGCTCGCGGGTCTGCAGCGTCATGCGGTAAGCGGTGTTGCCGCGCGCATCTTTGGAAACGCCAATGATACGGCCCGGCATCGAGCGGACGAAGGCCTCCCGGGTGGCGAAGAAGGCGGCGTGCGGGCCGCCGAAGCCCATCGGGACGCCGAAGCGCTGGCTGGAACCGAGTGCAATGTCGGCGCCCATGGCACCCGGCGACTTGAGCAGGACCAGCGCCATCAGGTCGGTGGCGACGGCAATGGTCGCACCCCTGGCTTTGAGCGCGGCGATGGTGGCGGTCAGGTCGCGGACTTCTCCATTGTCGTTCGGGTACTGGAGCAGGGCGCCGAAGAAATCTTCACTTTCGATTTCTCGGCAATCTTCCGGGTTGACCGCTGCAACGACCAGTTCAAAGCCGAAGAAAGCAGCGCGCGTCTTGACGACGTCGATGGTCTGCGGGAAGCAGGCGACATCGACGAGGAAACGGTTGGACTTGGACTTCGAGACGCGGCGTGCCATCGCCATGGCCTCGGCAGCGGCGGTGGCTTCGTCGAGCAACGAGGCGTTGGCGATTTCCAGGCCGGTCAGGTCGACGATCATTTGCTGGAAATTCATCAGCGCTTCCAGGCGGCCCTGGGCGATTTCGGCCTGGTAGGGCGTGTAGGCAGTGTACCAGCCCGGATTTTCCATGACGTTGCGCAGGATGACCTTGGGCGTCAGCGTGTCGTAATAGCCCATGCCGATGCACGACTTGTTGATGACATTCTTGCGGGCGATGGCCATGAGGTCGGCCAGCGCTTCGTGCTCGCGCTGCGGCGCGGGTAGCGTCAGATCGGCCGGCAGGCGGATGCTGGCGGGCACGGTCTGGGCTATCAGCTCGTCGAGGCTGGCGGCGCCGATGGTGGCCAGCATGGCGGCGATTTCGCTGGGGCAGGGGCCGATGTGACGGCCGATGAACTCGTCGTGTTGTTCCAGCACGGAGAGCGGTTGATTGAGCGGCATGGGCTGTCCTCGCTCAGGCGGCGTCAGCGACGGCCTGATAGGCGGCGGCGTCGAGCATCTGGTCGAGGTCGGCCACGTCGTCCGGGGTCATTTTGAACAGCCAGGCGGCGTAGGCGTCCTGATTGACGGTCTCCGGCGCATCGGCGGCGGCCTGATTGACCTCGGTGACGGTGCCGGCGATCGGCGCGTACACATCGGCGGCGGCCTTGACCGACTCGACGACGGCGAGTTCCTTTTCGGCATCGTAATGCGCGCCGACTTCCGGCAGTTCGACGTAAACGAGGTCGCCCAGCGCTTCCTGGGCGTGGTCGGTGATGCCGACGGTGACGGTCCCGTCGGCGTTGAGCAGCATCCATTCGTGCGAGGCGGCATACTTGAGGTTGGCGGGGACGTTGGACATGGGTTTCTCCTGAATGGGGGTAGCTAGATGACTGCTTTGCCGTTGCGGGCGAATACGGGTTTGACGACCTTGGCCTTGAGCAATTTGCCACGGATGTCGACCTCGACTTCATCGCCAATCTGGACGCCGAGCGGCAGGCGGGCGAGGGCGATGGATTGCTGCAATGTTGGTGAGAAACTACCTGAAGTTATTTCCCCATCACCTTGTCTAGTAATTATTTTTTGATGGCTGCGCAGCACACCCTTGTCGAGCAGAATGAGGCCGAGGAGGCGTTGTTTCTGGCCGGCTGCGGTCAACGCGGATTTTCCGACGAAATCGCGATCGTCCTTCATGGCGACTGTCCAGGCCAGGCCGGCGTCGAGCGGTGATACGGTCTCGTCCATGTCCTGCCCATAGAGGTTCATGCCGGCTTCGAGTCGCAGCGTGTCGCGGGCGCCGAGGCCGCAGGGCGCGACGCCGGCGTCCTTCAGCTTCTGCCAAATTGCTTCAGCTTCCGTCGCTGGTATCATGATTTCAAAGCCATCTTCGCCGGTGTAGCCGGTGCTGGCGATGAAATACTGCTCGACCTCGGCGGCGAAGAAGGGCTTCAGGCCTTCAGTTGCCGCTCTGGCTTGCGGTAGTACCTGCCAGACCTTGGCGCGGGCGTTCGGACCCTGCACGGCGATCATGCCGAGCGCGTGGTCGCCATCACGGCGCTGGGTGATGGTGACCTCCATCTTCCACTCGGCCGCCTTGGCCTGCATCCACGCCAGATCTTTCTCGGCGGTGCCGGCGTTGACGACGATGCGGAAGTGCGTCTCGCTCAGAAAGTAGATGATCAGGTCGTCGATGACGCCGCCAGACGTGTTGAGCATCGCAGTGTAGAGTGCCTTGCCGGAAACCGTCAGTTTGGCAACATCGTTGGCGACCAGGCGTGAGAGAAAGGGGCGGCAATCGGCGCCGACCAAGTCAACCGGGCACATGTGCGAGACGTCGAACATCCCGCAGTCGCGGCGTACCGCGTGGTGCTCCTCGATCTGGGAACCGTAGTTGACCGGCATGTCCCAACCGCCAAAGTCGACCATCCGGGCACCGAGTGCCCGATGGGCAGAGTTCAAAATGGTTTTCTTGAGCATATTGGTCATCTCCAGGTAGTCGTTGACGTCAGTTCCATAGACGAAAAAAGGGTGAAACGAAAGAACAAGGTCTTGCGTTTCACCCCTCTGTCCTCGATACCTGAGAGATTTGCCCCATCGGTGGATGTCAACCGCAGTTCTTGAGGAGGCGTCCTCAAGGTGCAACAATTGCCATCGCTCTCCAGAGTTTCGGGTTTGACCCCGGTTCCGTGGTTCTTTTGCCTGAGCGTTTTCGGGTGGATTTGCGCCTTCGGCGGCAGAGCGGATCTGCACTCTCCCACGGAATGGAGAGCACTATAGCCGGATGCCCGGTGCGAGGCAACCTCCGCGCCGCACAAGCGAATTCGGGCAAAAGCCGGGTTCATGTTAGACTAACCGATTGTTTTTTTGCCTGTTGCCCGTGACTCCCGCCAACTTCGACTTCCATTGCCATTCCGTGGTTTCCGACGGCCTGCTGCCACCGCAGGACGTCGCGCGACGGGCCGCGGCGAATGGTGTCGACCTTTGGGCGCTTACCGATCATGACGATCTGGGTGGTCTGGAGAGCGCCCGGCAGGCGGCTGAGGAAGCCGGAATGAGATTCGTCAGCGGGGTCGAGATTTCGATTGAGTGGCAGGGAGTGCCTGTTCATATCGTCGGCCTCGGTTTCAATCCAGCGCATCCCCGTTTGACCGCCGGCCTCCATGAGCTGCGCAGCGGCCGCATCGAGCGCGCCAGGCGGATGGGCGACGCGCTGGCGGCCATCGGCATTCCCGACGTCTATGAAGGCGCGCTGTGTTTCGTGACCAATCCGATCCTGATCTCGCGCGCCCATTTTGCCCGCTATCTGGTTTCGATCGGCATCGCCCGCGACATGGCCGGCGTCTTCCAGAACTATCTGACGCCGGGCAAGCCAGGCTATGTCGATCATCGCTGGGCGACGCTTGAGGAATCCGTCGGCTGGATCACCTCGGCGGGTGGCCTGGCGGTGGTCGCTCATCCCGCCCGCTACAAGATGTCGGGCAGCCAGATGCGGAATTTTCTCGATGATTTCAAGGATGTCGGTGGTCAAGGGCTTGAAGTCACCTGCGGCAGCCATTCTCCCGATCACGTGATGCATTTTGCCAGGCTGACCCGGCATTATGCCTTCCATGCCTCGCGCGGCTCCGATTTTCACGGGCCGGAAGAGAGCTATGTCGATCTCGGCAAGCTGCCGCAACTTCCGGAAGACCTCAAGCCGGTGTGGCGTCTGTTGAGCTGAGCCGTGGCCCGCGTCGTCAGTATTCATCCTGAATCGCCGCAACACCGTCTGCTGGCGCAGGCTGCCGAATTCATTCGTGACGGCGGCGTCGTCGCGTTGCCGACCGATTCGTGCTACGCCCTGGGCTGCCATCTCGACGACAAGGAAGCCATGGACCGCATTCGCCTGATTCGTCAGATCGACGAGCGCCACCACCTGACGCTGATGGTGCGCGATCTCTCGGAAATTGCCCATTTCGCCCGCGTCGACAATGCCCAGTACCGTTTGCTCAAGGCGACGACGCCCGGCAGTTACACCTTCATCCTCGAAGGAACCAAGGAACTGCCGCGCCGGGTCATGCATCCCAAACGCAAGACGATCGGCCTGCGCGTTCCCGATCATCCAGTCGCGCTGGCCATGCTCCAGGAGTTGAATGAGCCGCTGCTGACGACGACCCTGCAGTTGCCGGGCGACGACGCGCCGCTCACTGAGGGTTGGGAGATTCAGGATCGCCTTGACGACCAGATCGAACTGATCCTCGACGCCGGCCATTGCGGCACCGAGCCGACGACGGTCATCGACCTTACCGGCAGAGCGCCCGAGCTGATCCGTGCCGGCCGTGGTTCGCTCGCGCCGTTCGGGCTGGACTGACCGGCATGCTCGAAAGCGTGATCCAGACGATTGCCATCTCGGCGCTGCCGGTGATCTTCGCGATCACGCTGCACGAGGCGGCGCACGGTTACGCCGCGCGTCACTTTGGTGACCCGACTGCCTTCCAGTTGGGGCGCATCAGCCTGAATCCGCTACGCCATATCGACCCGGTCGGCACTATCCTGATTCCCGCGGCCATCCTTTTGTTTTCCGGCGGCACCTTCCTGTTCGGCTACGCCAAGCCGGTGCCGGTCGATTTCAGCCGCCTGCGCAACCCGAAGCAGGACATGTTCTGGGTTGCCGCCGCCGGCCCGGGCGCCAACCTGTTCATGGCCTTCTGCTGGGCGCTCATGCTCAAGCTGGCCTGGCTGATGCCGGGCAACGTGTTCACGCTGCCGCTCTCCGAAATGAGCAAGGTCGGCATCATCGTCAATTGCGTGTTGATGGTCCTCAACCTGCTGCCGCTGCCGCCGCTCGATGGCGGAAGGATAGCCGTCAGCCTGCTGCCGCACGGACTGGCCTGGAGATTCGCGAAGATCGAGCGCTGGGGCTTTCCGATTTTGCTGCTCCTGTTGTTCACCGGCATTCTCGGCGCCGTCATGAACCCGCTGGTGATTCTCGCGGCGCGGGCCATCGAATCCATTTTTGGGCTTTACTGATCAACCATGTACGCAGAACGTGTCCTTTCCGGCATGCGCCCCACCGGGTCGCTGCATCTCGGCCACTACCACGGGGTCCTCAAAAACTGGGTCAGGCTCCAGCACGACTATCCCTGCCTGTTCTTCGTCGCCGACTGGCATGCGCTGACAACCCAGTACGACGATCCTCAGGGTATCGTGCAGGCAACCTGGGACATGGTCATCGACTGGCTGGCCGCCGGGGTCGATCCCAGCCAGGCCACGCTGTTCATTCAGTCGAAGGTGCCGGAGCACGCCGAACTGCACCTGCTGCTGTCAATGATGACGCCACTCGGGTGGCTGGAGCGCGTGCCGACTTACAAGGATCAGCAGGAAAAGCTGGAAAACAAGGACCTGTCGACCTACGGCTTTCTCGGCTACCCGCTGCTGCAGGCGGCCGACATCCTGATCTACCGTGCCGACAAGGTGCCAGTGGGCGAGGACCAGGTGCCGCACATCGAGTTTTCGCGCGAAGTTGCCCGCCGCTTCAACCACCTCTACGGCCGTGAGCCGGGCTTCGCGGACAAGGCGCGCGAGGCGGTCAAGAAGCTGGGCGGCAAGAAGGCCAGGCTGTACGAAGAGCTCCGCATTCGCTTCCAGCAGGAGGGCGACCGCGAGGCCATCGAGCTGGGCAAGGCAATCCTCGATGAGACCCAGCATCTGTCGCTGGGCGATCGCGAACGGCTGTTCGGTTTTCTGGAAGGCACCGGAAAGATGATCCTCGCCGAGCCTGGGGCGCTCCTTACCGAGGCTTCCAAAATGCCGGGGCTGGACGGGCAGAAAATGTCCAAGTCCTACAGCAACACGATCACGCTGCGTGAATCCGCGGAATCGGTGACCAAGAAAGTGCGCGGCATGCCGACCGATCCGGCGCGGGTGCGCCGCACCGATCCCGGCGAGCCGGCCAAGTGTCCAGTCTGGCAACTGCATCAGGTCTATTCCGATGCTGCCTGCAAGGAATGGGTCAGCCACGGGTGTCGCAGCGCCGGCATCGGTTGCCTGGAATGCAAGCAGCCGGTGATCGATGGCATCCTGCGCGAACAGGCGCCGATGCGCGAGCGCGCGCAGGTCTATCTCGATGACCCGACGCTGGTCAGGAGCATCATTGCCGACGGTTGCGAAAAGGCCCGCGAACTGGCACGCGAGACCATGCGCGACGTGCGCGAGGCGATGGGGCTGGAATACCGCTGATGGACAAGGACGCGCTGATCTGGATCATCATCGGCTTTGGCGGCCAGGCACTGTTCATGATGCGTTTTGTCGTCCAGTGGTGGTCAAGCGAGAAGGAAAAGCGCGTGGTTGTGCCGGTTGCCTTCTGGTATTTCAGTATTTTCGGCGGTCTCGTGCTGACGGTTTATGCGATTCATCGTAATGACCCGGTGTTCATCTTCGGCCAGGGCCTCGGCCTGCTGATCTATTTCCGCAATCTGCATCTGCATTACAAGAGCACGAGCCGCGCTGCAGCTTCCCAAACATGAACGTCACGGTCGACCTTCCCCAAGCAGTGGTTTTCACGCCGGTTGCCCGCATCTATGGCGAGCCGCTCGAGACGTTGCCGCAGGATCTCTACATTCCGCCCGATGCGCTGGCGATCATGCTCGACGCCTTTGAAGGCCCGCTCGACCTGTTGCTCTACCTGATCCGCAAGGCCAACGTCGACATCCTGGATATTCCGATGGCGCCGCTGACCCGGCAGTATCTCGACTACATCGAAAGCATGCGCGCCAGCAATCTCGAACTGGCTGCCGACTACCTGGTCATGGCGGCGATGCTGATCGAGATAAAATCGCGCATGCTCTTGCCGCGTCCCAAGGCCGGCGCCGCTGACGAGGCGGAAGACCCGCGCGCCGAACTGGTGCGCCGGCTGATGGAATACGAGCAGATGAAGATCGCCGCCCTCAGGCTCAATGAGTTGCCGCAGGCCGAGCGCGATTTCTTCTGGGTCGAAACGCTGGTCGAGAAGTCACTGTACATTCGCATGCCGGAGGTGTCCCTCGACGATCTCCGGGAGGCCTGGATGGCTGTCGTGCGCCAGGCGAACCTGAACAAGCACCACAAGATCGGCCGCGAGGAGTTGTCAGTGCGCGAGCACATGGGGATCATCCTTCGCCTGTTGCGGTCGCGGCGCGGTTTTGTGCAGTTTGAAACGATGTTCGATCCGCAGATGGGGGTGGCCGGCCTGGTTGTCCACTTCCTGGCGATGCTCGAGCTGGCCCGCGAGAAGCTGGTCGAATTCACCCAAACCGAGGCGTTTCAGCCCATCTACGTGAGAGTGCATCAAGGTGGAAACGAGCCAAGTCAAGAAAGTGCTTGAAGCGGCATTGCTTGCAGCCAGCGAGCCGCTGACGCCGCTCGAACTGAGCAGGATGTTCGATGAAGAACTGTCGGCCGAAACTCTGCGCAAGCTGCTCGACGAACTGCGCGAGGAATGGAGCGCGCGGCCAGCCGAGCTGCTTCCGCTCGCCTCGGGCTGGCGTTTCCGGACGCGCGCCGAGTATCTGCCTTACCTCGAACGCCTGAACCCTGAGAAGCCGCCGCGCTATTCGCGCGCCATGCTTGAAACGCTGGCCATCATCGCCTACCGGCAGCCGGTGACGCGCGGTGATATCGAGGAAATCAGGGGTGTCGCGGTCAGTACCAATGCCATCAGGACGCTCGAAGAGCGCGGCTGGATAGACGCGGTCGGGCATCGCGACACGCCGGGCCGGCCGGCGCTGTTTGCGACAACCAAGAAATTCCTCGACGATCTCGGGCTGCGCAGCGTCAGCGAACTGCCGCCACTCGAACAGATCGGCCAGGCACTGGAGTTGAATCATGAAAACTAAGCGCACGCCTTTCCGTCAATCGAAGGCAGCAGATTCTGAAATCCGGCCGGAAAAGGCAGTCGACCGCGCCCGTTCGCCAAGGGATGGCGGTACTGCCAGATTGGGGAACTTGGAGAAAGTGCCGGTGCGGAGCGGCAATGAAACCCCAAGGGGGCGTGCCCCGCAACGCACGGCCCCTGGTGCAGAGGTTGGACCAAGAACGGTTGCTCCGGGCCGTCGTCCAGCACCCAATACGGGGGGGCGCGCGAATCGTGGCAGCGTCGCCCGCGACGGGCGGCCGCTCGCCGAAGCCAGGCCTGAGCGCCTGCAGAAGGTTCTCGCCCAGGCGGGCGTTGGTTCGCGGCGTGAAATGGAAGAATGGATAGCCGCCGGCCGGATCACGGTCAATGGCGTGACCGCGCAGATTGGCCAGAGCGTAGTGCCGACCGACAAGGTCAAGATCGGCGGCCGGCTAGTCAACGTGCGCGTTGCCTCGACCCGGACGCCGCGTGTGGTCCTCTATCACAAACCCGAGGGGGAGATCGTCTCGCGCGATGATCCGGCGGGCCGGCCCTCGGTGTTCGCCGCGCTGCCGCGCATCCGCAGCGGCCGCTGGATTGCCGTCGGGAGGCTCGACTTCAATACTTCCGGTCTTCTTCTGTTCACCACCGCCGGCGAACTCGCCAACAAGCTGATGCATCCGAGCTCGGGGTTGATCCGCGAATATGCGGTCCGCGTTCTCGGCGGGCTGACGCCGGAGTCGCAGCAGTCGTTGCTCGACGGTATTGAACTCGAGGATGGCCCGGCCAGCTTTGCCAGTCTTGAGGAAGGCGGCGGCGAGGGAGCCAACCGCTGGTATCGCGTGACCCTGTCCGAGGGGCGCAACCGCGAGGTGCGTCGCATGTTCGAAGCGGTCGGCTGCACGGTGAGCCGTCTGATCCGTGTCCGTTACGGCCCGTTCACTCTGCCGCCGCAGTTGAAGCGGGGGCGTGCGCGTGAACTGGAAGAGAGCGAAGTCAAGGCCTTCCTGCGCGAGCTGGAAAAATCGATTGCGCCGCCGCCCCGTGAGAGTGCATAAAGTACGCCAGATTCATTTACGGGGAGGGGCAAAGTCGTTATAATTCACGAGTTTGTTCCTCTCGTCTTTTCTGGCGAGGCATCTTTTTCGTGAGATGGGCGTTTCGCCCATTTTTTATTTGTGGCTATGGATTTAATCGCGCTGCTTGAGACGACCGTGGTTGGTTTGGGGTATGAACTCGTCGACATCGAGATGTCACCGCGTGGCCGGACGATTCGCGTGTTCATAGACCTGCCGGGCAAGGAGAGCGGGGTCGACGTCGACGACTGCGCGCGCGTGTCCAATCAGCTTTCGCGGGTTCTCGAGGTCGAGAACGTCGATTACGACCGCCTCGAAGTCTCCTCGCCCGGCCTTGATCGCGTGGTCAAGAAGCCTGAGGATTTCGCGCGATTCGCCGGGCAGGGCATCCAGATCAAGCTGCGCATCCCCCAGGGTGGTCGCCGCAACTTCCAGGGCGAACTTCTTCACTGCAAAGAGGGAAGGGTCGGTCTGCGCCTGGAAAAAGATGATGTGGAACTCGAATTGAACAATATCGAGAGGGCACGTCTGGTGCCGCGATTCGACTGAAGGACTAGGAGGTTTTAGCCCATGAGCCGTGAAATACTGCTGCTGGTCGATGCTTTGGCCCGCGAGAAATACGTCAGCAAGGAAATTGTCTTTGGTGCTCTCGAACTGGCTCTCGCGTCGGCGACCAAGAAGCGCATCAACGACGAGGCCGATGTGCGGGTTTCCATCGACCGGGAGACCGGCAACTTCGAGTCTTTCCGTCGCTGGCAGGTCGTTCCCGACCACGAGTACGTCAACGAATTTCTTGAAATGCCGTTATCCGAGGCGCAGAAGGAAGATCAGGAAATTGAGCCGGGCGACACCCTTGAGGAGCCCCTGGAGCCGATTGACTTCGGTCGTATCGGCGCCCAGGCGGCCAAGCAAGTCATTCTGCAGAAGATCCGCGATGCCGAGCGCGAGCAGATCCTGGCTGATTTCCTCGAGCGCGGCGAGCATATCGTTTATGGAACCATCAAGCGCATGGAGCGTGGCAGCGCCATTGTCGAAGCCGGCAAGATCGAAGCCCTGCTGCCGCGCGACCAGATGATTCCCAAGGAAAACTTGCGTATCGGCGACCGGGTCCGTGCCTACATGCTGCGCATCGACCGCAATGCGCGCGGACCACAGATCATCCTGTCGCGCACGTCGCCGGAGTTCGTCATCAAGTTGTTCGACCTCGAAGTGCCTGAGATATCCGATGGCCTGATGGAATTGAAGGCTTGTGCGCGCGACCCGGGCATGCGCGCCAAGATCGCTGTCAAGTCCAACGACCCGCGCGTTGACCCGATTGGCACCTGCGTCGGCCTGCGCGGTTCGCGCGTCACCGCAGTGCGCAACGAAATCGGCGGCGAGAACATCGACATTGTGCTGTGGTCGGCTGATCCCGCCCAGTTTGTCATCGGCGCGCTGTCGCCGGCGGAAGTTTCCTCGATCGTCATCGATGAAGAAAAACATGCCATGGACGTCGTCGTCGATGAGGACAACCTCGCCATTGCCATCGGCCGCAATGGCCAGAACGTCCGCCTGGCCTCGGAGCTGACCGGCTGGACCATCAACCTGATGACGCAGGATGAGTCGGCCAAGCGCTCGGAAGCGGAATATGCGGTGACCCGCGTCACTTTCATGGAAAAGCTCGACATCGACGAGGAACTTGCCGGTCTGTTGATCGACGAGGGCTTCTCGACGCTGGAGGAGGTCGCCTACGTGCCGCTGGCCGAGATGCTCGAAATCGAAGGTCTGGATGAAGACATCGTCAATGAATTGCGCAACCGCGCGCGCAACATTCTGCTGACCGAGGCCATCGTGAACGAGGAGCAGTTCGAAGGCGTCGCCGACGATCTGCTGAGTCTGGATGGAATGACCAGGGAACTGGCTGCAAAACTGGCCGGCAAGGGCATCAAGAGCCGTGACGATCTTGCCGAACTGGCAGTGGATGAAGTCGTTGAAATGACCGGCATTGACGAACAGCGTGCCAAGGAAGTTATTCTGAAGGCGCGTGCTCACTGGTTTGAGTGAGCGGGAGGGTAGCAACATGACTGCAACAACTGTTTCGCAATTTGCCTCAGAACTCAAGATGCCGGTGTCTGCCCTGCTCGCGCAGTTGAGCCAGGCCGGCCTCAGCAAGAATGACAGCGCCGACGCGTTGACCGATCAGGACAAGGCAAAGCTGCTCGATTACCTGCGCCGCGCGCATGGCGACGACTCGAAGACCAAGATTACACTGACCCGCAAGCAGACTTCGGAGATCAAGGCGACCGATTCGCATGGCCGCGCCCGGACGGTGCAAGTCGAGACGCGCAAAAAGCGTGTCCTGATCAAGCGCGAGGTCGGTGATCAGGTCCCGGAAGCGGTTGGCTTGCCGGTGGCCGAGCCAATGGCCGAGCCGGTGGCAGAAGAGGCAGTCGTAGAGCCGGTGGTCGAGATCCCGTCGGCCCTGGTGACTGCGGCTGATGTCGACGTCAAAGGGGACTCCCAGAAAGAGCCGGCGGCCGCACGGCCTTCGGTGATCGGCAAGGATGAGTTGAACTCCCGCGCGGAACAGGATCGCCGCTTCCGCCAGTTGCGCGAGATTCAGGAACAGGAGTTGAAAGCAAAGCAGGCCCGTGCCGGTGATTTGGTCCGTCTGCGCCAGCAGGCGGAGGCTGCAGGAGAGGCCGCCAGGCTCGCCGGGCAGGCGACGCAACAGGCTGCTGCTCAGGCCAAGACGCAGGAAGCTGCGCCGGAAAAGGGAACGCTGCACAAGAAACCCGAGGCGCCCGGCAAGGATGCCAAGAAGGGCGGCAACGGTCGCGCCGATGACAACCGGAAGAAGCCGGGAATCAAGACGCGCTCGGCTGATCCAGGCAGTTCCTGGAAGAGCGGCCGCCGTGGACAGCGGAAGCATGGCCACGATGCAGACGATGGGCAGGGCAGCTTCCAGGCACCGACTGAAATTATCGTCCGCGAGATCCATGTACCGGAAACCATTTCGGTTTCCGATCTGGCGCACAAGATGTCAGTCAAGGCCATTGAAATCATCAAGGTCATGATGAAAATGGGTTCGATGGTCACTATCAACCAGGTGCTGGATCAGGAAACGGCCATGATCGTGGTCGAGGAGATCGGCCACAAGGCGTTGGCCGCCAAACTGGATGATCCGGATGCCTTCATCGAAGTAGCTGCCGCATACCAGGATGTGCCGCTGGAGCCGCGCGCGCCGGTGGTCACCGTCATGGGCCACGTCGACCACGGCAAGACCTCGCTGCTGGACCATATTCGCCGCGCCAAGGTGGCGGCTGGCGAAGCCGGCGGCATTACCCAGCACATCGGCGCCTACCACGTCCAAACCGATCGTGGCATGGTGACCTTCCTCGATACGCCGGGTCACGAGGCATTTACTGCCATGCGTGCGCGCGGCGCCAAGGCGACCGACCTTGTCATTCTGGTTGTCGCTGCCGACGATGGCGTGATGCCGCAGACCAGGGAAGCGATTCACCACGCCAAGGCGGCGGGTGTCCCGCTGGTCGTTGCGGTCAACAAGATGGACAAGCCCGATGCCAATCTGGACCGTGTCAAGCAGGAACTCGTGACTGAAGGCGTCATTCCCGAGGAATACGGCGGCGATTCGCCATTTGTGCCGGTCTCTGCCAAAAAGGGCACCGGTATCGACGAATTGCTCGAACAGGTACTGCTGCAGGCGGAGGTTCTGGAACTCAGGGCACAGCGGGATGCACCGGCCAAGGGCCTGATCATCGAAGCGCGTCTTGACAAGGGCCGTGGCGCTGTGGCGACCATGCTGGTCCTGTCGGGCACCCTCAAGCGCGGCGACGTCGTGCTTGCCGGTCAGGTTTCCGGGCGCGTGCGTGCCATGCTGGACGAGAACGGCAACTCGATCAACGAGGCCGGACCCTCGATTCCGGTTGAGATTCTCGGGCTCTCGGACGTTCCGGCGGCCGGCGAGGAAGCCATTGTTCTGGCCGATGAAAAGAAGGCCCGCGAAATCGCGCTCTTCCGTCAGGGCAAGTTCCGCGACGTCAAGCTGGCCAAGCAACAGGCGGCCAAGCTGGAAAACATGTTCCAGCAGATGGAAGAGGGCCAGGTCAAGACCCTGCCGCTCATCGTCAAGGCCGACGTGCAGGGCTCGCAGGAAGCACTGGTGCAGACCCTCGCCAAACTGTCGAACGAGGAAGTTCGCGTGCAGGTCATTCATGGCGCCGTCGGCGGGATCAGCGAATCCGATGTCAATCTGGCGCAGGCTTCCGGTGCGGTCATCATTGGCTTCAACACGCGCGCCGACGCCAATTCGCGCAAGCTGGCCGAAACCTTCGGCGTCGATATCCGGTACTACAACGTGATTTACGACGCGGTCGACGAAGTCAAGGCCGCACTTTCCGGCATGCTGTCGCCGGAAAAGCGCGAACAGATTATCGGCCAGGTCGAGATTCGCCAGGTTTTCCATGTCTCCAAGGTCGGTGCGATTGCCGGTTGCTACGTCCTGGAAGGCGTCGTCAGGCGTACTTCGCGAGTCCGTCTGCTGCGCAAACACGTGGTGCTGTGGGATGGCGAGCTCGACTCGCTCAAGCGCTTCAAGGACGATGTCAAGGAAGTGCGCAGCAACTTCGAATGCGGCCTGTCGCTCAAGAACAATAACGACATCCAGGAAGGCGACCAGCTTGAAGTTTACGAAATTCAGGAAGTGGCGCGCTCACTGAAATGAAGAAGGCGGGTTTTCAGCGCAGCGATCGGGTCGCGGAGCAGGTGCGCCGCGACCTCGCCGATCTGATCCGCAGCCAGCTGAAGGATCCGCGGGTTGGCATGATCAGCCTGACGGCGGTCGAACTGACGCCGGATTACGCCCACGCCAAGATTTTTTTCACGACGCTCAATGACGAGCATCTGGAGGAGATCGAACACGGCCTCAAGCGCGCGTCGGGCTTTCTGCGCCGGGAACTCGGTCGGCGGATTCACATTCACACGCTGCCCGAACTGCATTTTGTCTACGACACTTCCGTGGCGCACGGTGTCAGCCTTTCGCACCTGATCGATCAGGCCAACGCGCTGAGTGACCAAACGCCCGAATCATAGGGATCCCGTGCAAGTCAGGAAGGCCTGGAAACAGGTCGATGGTGTTCTGCTGCTCGACAAGCCGCTGGGACTGACCTCCAATGATGCCCTGCAGAAGGCGCGCCGGCTGTTTTCGGCGGCCAAGGGCGGGCATACCGGAACATTGGATCCCCTGGCCACCGGCCTGCTGCCCCTTTGTTTCGGCGAGGCGACCAAGTTTTCCGCCGATCTGCTCGATGCCGACAAGACCTACGAGGCTGTGATCAAGCTGGGTGTCACCACCGATTCCGGCGATGCCGAAGGCGCGGTGATCGCGACTGCTCCGGTCGACGTCTCTGAAAGCGATATTCTCAAGGTGTTGCCGCAATTTACCGGCGCCATCCGGCAGATTCCACCGATGCATTCCGCGCTCAAGCGCAATGGCCGCCCACTTTACGAACTGGCGCGTCAGGGTATCGAAGTCGAGCGGGAACCCCGGTCAGTCACCATCCATGCCATCGACTGCCTGAATTTTGTCGATGACAGCCTGACTTTGCGGGTCGCCTGCAGCAAGGGCACCTATATCCGCGTGCTGGCTGCCGACATTGGCCGGCTGCTTGGCTGCGGCGCCCACCTGGCGGCCTTGCGCCGGACCGTCGTCGGCGATCTTGACCTGCGCTCGGCCGTGACCCTGGCGCAACTTGAGGTGCTCGACGAAGCGGAGCGGGCAGGGTGCCTGCAAGCGGTTGATGCCTTGCTGCACAGCTTGCCGCGGGTCACGCTCGACGGTGAGGCGGCGCAGCGCTTCCGCCATGGCAATCCGGTCGATCTGGAATCCGGCCTTGCGGACAAGATCCGGGTCTATGCCGATGGGCGCCTCATCGGCGTTGGCGAACCGGGGTCCGATGGGCGTTTGTGGCCGAAGCGGCTGGTGCAATTGGCGGACTAAGCTGGTACAATCCACAGCTTTCCGTTGCCAACGGGAAAAAATGTCCTAATTAGGCGCAGGCTCTATCAAACTGGGGCGGCGTCATCACCATGAAAGAGAGTTTGAAATGGCATTTACTACCGAAATCAAGGCAGCTGTGGTTGCCGATTACCAGCGCGCCTTGGGCGACACCGGTTCCCCGGAAGTCCAGGTTGCCCTGCTGACCGCACGCATCAACGATCTGACCCCGCACTTCAAGGAGCACAAGAAGGATAACCACTCGCGCCGTGGACTCCTGCGCATGGTGAGCCAGCGTCGCAAGCTGCTGGATTACCTGAAGGGCAAGAACGTCGATGCTTACCGTACCCTGATTGCCCGCCTCGGTCTGCGGAAATAATTTATTCCGTTCCCGGCCCAACCGTGACTTTGTCGACTTCGCCTTGTCGTGCATGCGCACTGCCTTTGGCTTGTCTTCGCGTCACGATTCACCCGGAAATGGAATAAGACGCAGACAGAAGCAGCGACAGAGCGGCCCGGAAATCTCCCGGCCGCTTTTTTCATTTGTTGTGGTGTTGCGCGTTGTTCATTGTGATGAGAGTGAAAGGAAAATATGTTTAATACCGTGAAAAAGACCTTCGCCTATGGCGACCATCAAGTCACCATCGAAACCGGCGAAATCGCCCGTCAGGCTGGCGGTGCCGTGCTGGTGTCGATGGAAGAAACCGTGGTGCTGGTCACTGTTGTGGCTGCCAAGAACGCCAAGCCGGGTCAGGATTTCTTTCCGCTGACCGTTGATTACCAGGAAAAGACCTACGCTGCCGGCCGTATCCCCGGTGGCTTCTTCAAGCGCGAAGGCCGTCCCTCGGAAAAGGAGATACTGACCTGCCGCCTGATCGATCGCCCTATTCGTCCGCTGTTCCCCGATGGTTTCTACAATGAGGTTCAGGTCATCGCGACAGTGATGTCGCTGAATCCGGAAGTCGATTCCGACATCCCGGCCCTGCTTGGTGCCTCCGCTGCGCTGGCAATTTCCGGCGTGCCGTTCAACGGTCCGGTGGGTGCGGCTCGCGTCGGCTACATCAACGGCCAGTATGTGCTGTGCCCGACGATGAGCCAGCTCAAGGAGAGCCAGCTCGATCTCGTCGTCGCCGGTACCGAATCCGCCGTGCTGATGGTCGAATCCGAATGTGATCAACTGTCCGAGGAAGTCATGCTGGGCGCCGTGGTTTTCGGTCACACCGAGTCGCGGAAGGCGATCAACGCCATCAACGAGCTCGTCGAAGAGGCCGGCAAGCCCGAGTGGGACTGGACTCCGGCGGCGAAGAACGAGCCGCTGATCGCCAGGGTGCATGAGCTCGCCAAGCCCGAGTTCGAGGCCGCCTACAACATCACGGTCAAGCAGACGCGGACCCAGGCAATCAAGGATATTTACGCCCGAGTCATCGCCGCCGTCAGCGAAGGCGTCGAGAACCCGCCGTCGGGCGGCGAGGTCATGGACATCATGTTCGCCCTTGAAGGCGAAATCGTGCGCGGTCGCATCCTGTCGGGCGCGCCGCGCATCGACGGCCGCGATACGCGCACCGTGCGTCCGATCACCATGCGTTCGGGCGTCCTGCCGCGCACCCACGGTTCCGCGCTGTTTACCCGTGGCGAAACCCAGGCTCTGGCAGTTGCCACGCTCGGCACCAACCGCGACGAGCAGATCATCGACGCGCTGGCCGGCGAATACCGCGACCGTTTCATGCTGCACTACAACATGCCGCCGTTCGCGACGGGTGAAACTGGGCGCGTCGGTTCGCCGAAGCGTCGCGAAATCGGTCACGGCCGCCTCGCCAAGCGCGCGCTGCTCGCCGTGCTGCCGAAGCCGGAAGACTTCTCCTACTCGATGCGTCTGGTGTCGGAAATCACCGAATCCAATGGCTCTTCCTCGATGGCTTCCGTTTGTGGTGGCTGTCTGGCGCTGCTCGATGCCGGCGTGCCGCTCAAGGCGCACGTCGCCGGTATTGCCATGGGCCTGATCAAGGACGGCAACCGTTTTGCCGTGCTGACCGACATCCTCGGCGACGAAGATCACCTCGGTGACATGGACTTCAAGGTAGCCGGCACGACCGCCGGCATCACCGCCTTGCAGATGGACATCAAGATCCAGGGCATCACCAAGGAAATCATGAAAGTGGCGCTGGCGCAGGCTCGGGAAGCCCGCCTGCACATCCTTGGCCTGATGCAGTCGTCGGCGGCCGGCCCGCGTGAAGAAATGTCGGCCTACGCACCGCGTCTCTACACCTTCAAGATCAATCCCGAGAAGATTCGTGACGTGATCGGCAAGGGTGGCGCCGTCATTCGTGCGCTGACCGAAGAAACCGGCACCACGATCGACATCCAGGACGACGGCACGATCACAATCGCCGCCACCAGTGCCGAAGCCGCCGCCGTGGCGCGTGGCCGTATCGATGCCATCACGGCGGAAGTCGAGATCGGCAAGATCTACCAGGGCACCGTGCTCAAGATTCTTGATTTCGGCGCCATCGTCTCGGTGCTGCCGGGCAAGGATGGTCTGCTGCACATCTCCCAGATTGCCCAGGAGCGCGTTGCCAAGGTCGAGGACTACGTGAAGGAAGGCCAGGTCGTGCGCGTCAAGGTCCTGGAAACCGACGATCGCGGTCGCGTCAAGCTGTCGATGAAGGCGGCGGCGGCCGACGATGCTGCCGCCCGGCCGGCGGCAGCGCCGCAAGCTACGGCGCAGGACGAGACCGCGGGGTAGTCTCGTCAGTTGTTGGAAACAAAGCAGAAAGGGCGCCGGAAGGCGCCCTTTCATTTCTGCATCATTCTGAACGTCGACCGCGACATGTCTTGAGGGATGCCGTCCCCGGCGTTTTGGGGAACTGGCGACAATTGCCGCGGGTCGCCGGGCGCAGCAGGACAGATTCGCGAATTACTTCGCCATCTGCCTTTCCTTCATCTCGTCCAGCGTCTTGCAATCGATGCACAGTCGCGCCGTTGGACGTGCTTCAAGGCGCTTGATGCCAATCTCGACCCCACACTTGTCGCAAAAACCGTAGTCTCCGCCCTCGATGCGCGCCAGCGTCTCGTTGATCTTCTTGATCAGCTTGCGCTCGCGGTCCCGGTTGCGCAATTCAATGGCGATATCGGTTTCCTGGCTGGCCCGGTCATTGGGATCGGCAAACACCGTCGCCTCGTCCTGCATGGTGTGAACCGTGCGGTCGATGTCCTCGCTCAGTTCCAGTTTGAGCGTCTCGAGAATCTTGCGGAAATGCGCGAGCTGCCTGGTGCTCATGTACTCCTCCCCGGCCTTCGGCTCATACGGCGGGAAATGTTTGTGCAATAGATCTTCAGCCATGTTGCTTGTGCGTCCCAGTGACGAAAAATACGCTTAGATATCAGAAAGTCGGGCGTCCTGCAAGGGAAGTTTCTTGCGCGAATATAGGCCTTTGATCTGGTGCGGGTTTCCGGGGGATGTTAGAATTCATTTCCTCGTGTCGGGGCGTAGCGCAGCCTGGTAGCGCATCTGCTTTGGGAGCAGAGGGTCGAGAGTTCGAATCCCTCCGCCCCGACCAATTCCTTCTTGTCTTGCCCTCGGTGCCCGTAGCTCAACTGGATAGAGCAGCTGCCTTCTAAGCAGCAGGTCGGGGGTTCGAGTCCCTCCGGGCACGCCATAACATCAGCCAGGTGCACGGCTTTCTTGTTTTGGTTCATGGCTTCGCCTGACCGTGCCAGCGGGTCTGCAAGTTCGCTGCATGCGGGTGAAAAGTGGAGGGTTTCGACTCGTGGGACGAAAAATGGCATGCCGCTTCAATTGTCGATCGAATACCTGACGGCTCATCTAGCGCCAAGTCTGGACAACGCGCAGTGAGTTCTTCCCGCGACCGCAACGAATGAAGTTTAGAAGGGTTCGTACCCGAAGGCGGTGACGAAAGGCTCCAGGATTGTTGCAACTGGCTTGAACTCTGATTCGAAGTGTCGCCAGCGGGCAACCGATGAAGAATACAGAGGTTGTACAACCTGGCCGCGACTGGGCGTTGAGATTGC
Source organism: Candidatus Dechloromonas phosphorivorans (assembly GCA_016714975.1). Lineage (GTDB taxonomy): Bacteria > Pseudomonadota > Gammaproteobacteria > Burkholderiales > Rhodocyclaceae > Azonexus > Azonexus phosphoriphilus. Next base: position 73,215 of record JADKBR010000011.1, read on the forward strand.
CTTTCGTGCCGCATGCTCATGGAAATTGGCCACAGCCGGATCCCACGAGACACCAAGAAAGGTGAATACCTGCTGGAATGTCGGCTCGAACTTTTCCACGGCATCCTCATAGCGGAACTCGATGAAACGGAGGGTGAGCAGAGGCTTGATGTGCATCCACCAGTTCATTACCTGGGCGTAGAAGCGCGCCGTTTCTTCCAGACTTTGCAGATGGACCGTCGCCGGTGTCGGCACCATCAACTGCATCAGGCAACTCAGGCACACATCGCGCGGATCCCGCAGGACGAAGATCACTTTTGCATCCGGGAAGATGCAATTGATCAGACCCAGATCCACGGTGTTGAGCGTGAATTTGTCGACGAAGTGCCGTTGGCCGACAGTGTCACCAAAACGGCCCCTGACCTGATTCCAGTAGAAATCACGCAAATGCGCGATTCCCGAGGCATCCAGCTTCCTCAACTTGTCGGCCGTGCTGGCCTCCGAGCGATCCATCTGGTGGAGTTCCCGCTGCATGGCCGTCACGAATCCTTGCTCATCGGCGACGAAGACACCTGGGTGCGCATCAAGAACCTCCTGGGTCAGGGTCGTTCCCGAGCGGAAGAAGCCGATGACGAAAGTTGGCGACGCAGTGTTTTCTGGAAACGCGGTTTTCGCCCAACGTGCGAGGAGTTCCCGATCGAAACCCGCCGTATTCGCCTTCAGCATCTTCGGTAGCAGCGCGAAATCCTGCCGGCTGTATTCCGGTACCAAGGCAGCAAGTTTGGCCGCCGTTCGCAGATGGGCGAAAATCCGATTGTATTGGCCCAACTTGTCCAGCACCCTTGCCAGTTCCTTGTGGGCGCGGTAGGCCTCGCGCGGATTCGAGGTGCCACGCAGCACCTTTTCGAGGCGATCCTTCGCCACCTCATTCTGGCCGGCGTCAGCCTCGAGGCTGGCTACGAAGACTGCCATCATGGTGTTGGCTGGGGCGATCTCAAGGGCTCTCCGACCGGCGTTGAGGGCTTCGGTCTTCTTGTTTAACTGGGCATATGTGGCAGCCAACTGCTGCCATCCCCTGAACTCCGCGCCATTGATCGTCACTGCCTGAACGCCAAGCTCAAGGGCAGCCGTGAGATCGTTCCACTGCTGGAGTTGTGCGATGATCTCGAGCACCAGGGCAATCTCCTTGCTGGCCTGCGATTCTTTCAGCAGCAACAGCCCCCCTTCGCGCAGGCGAGCGCACCCCTCGTGGTGCCGACCGATGCTGCACAGGCATTGCCCCAGCCAGGTCATCGCCTGAGCGTCCTCGGGATTCTCCTCCAACGCCTTCTCGAACCATTGTGCGGCGACTGCGGGATCGCGGGCTTTGACGGCCGCGTAGCCGCGCTGCGTGAAGTCGTTCATCTTTTCTTCCCAATAAGAATTCAGGCCAGCACGCGGCGCTGTTGTTAAACCAGTCGGGTGACCAGAGCCAGGTTGCATCCTGACCGATTGTAACTGAAAAGCTGTTGCTGACACTTCACGTGCCGGTCGCAATCGATGACTCGCGCAAGGCGGTCTTCCGGGCTGGTCTGGCCGCTGTCCGGGCGATCAGTGTCGCGTCTGTGGCAGAATGTGGCCTCCGGAATGGAGCTTGCCAATGACCAAGGAAGACCAGAACATTCATCCCGATGACAGCGCCCGCCTGATGGAGCGACGTCCCCATGTCATCTGGTTCACCGGGTTGTCGGGTGCCGGCAAGTCGACTCTGGCCAATCTGCTTGATCGGCGCTTGCGCACCCGAGGGATACACAGTTTCGTGCTGGACGGTGATCTGTTGCGGACCGGCCTCAATCGTGACCTCGGGTTTTCCGACGCCGATCGCAGCGAGAACATTCGCCGTGCGGCAGAGGTGGCTCGCCTGATGGCGGATGCCGGCCTGGTCGTGCTGGTCGCCTTCATTTCCCCGTTTCGTCGCGACCGTGATGCCGCTCGCGCCCTCTTTGCCGCCGGGCAGTTCAGCGAAGTGTTTCTCGACACGCCGCTGGCCATTGCCGAACAGCGGGATCCCAAGGGGCTCTATGCCCGCGCCCGACGCGGCGAGATTCCGCAATTTACCGGAATCGACTCGCCCTACGAGGCGCCCGCATCACCGGAGTTGCGCATCGATACGGCGACATGCACGGTCGACGAGGCGCTGGAGCTGTTGATGCAGCACATCGTGGTGCAAGTCGAGCGCCCATAGCCAGCGCAATCGGCTGAACCGGGCGCGGCGGCGCCAGCCAGAAGCACCGGTCTAGAGCGGGCAAGCCGCTGCCCACGGTTCAGCATGACGGTCCGGGGCCTCGGCGCGCCCGGTTGACGACAGGTTGTTCCAGCGAGTCGGCGGCCAGGAGAGGAATTTTCGGCAATGATGTGCCGCCCCTTGTGGTGGTGTCGCTGCACCCCGAGGGCCGGGTGCTTCCGCACTCGAGCGTCCGCGACTGATTCTTGGGGTGCGCTGAGCCGGGAAGTGTCGATTTTTTTTACAGTGGATGACTGTCAGGAACGATAGAAAACTTTAAGTAACTGATTAAAAGCGATTTAAGTTTTCTGGCACGGATGTCGCTTATATCTGGCCGTGGCGAAGATTTCTGGAAAACGCCCGATTCCATGTTCCTTACTTGATGGAGAGTAAAATGAAAAAGACTGCAATATTCTTGGCGATCTCGGCCATGGCCGCTACGCCGGCCTTCGCGGCCGGGTTCGTCAACGGTGGCTTCGAGACGGGCGACCTCTCTGGTTGGACCCAAGGCGGTGGCTCTTGGAGTGACCCCATTAACTTTCCGGCGCCTGTCAATCCATCGAACTACGTTGGTGGCACCCCCAACAACACGGTGACGAATGCCGGCGTCGACCCCATTACCGGTGCCAGCACGGTCTATAGCGGCGCCCACTCGGTGCGGGTGAATGACAGCATCAACAACTATTCGGTGTCGACCCTTAGCCAGTCGGTGGTGAACTACACGAACAACAGCATCTTCTTCGCGTGGAACGCTGTGCTCGAGGCCTCCCATGAACTGACCGATTCCGACTACTTCTCGCTGACACTGCGTGATGACACTGCCGGTACGGACATTGTTAGCCGTGGCTACAGCTCTGCCGGCTCGATCGGCGGCGGCACCACAGGCGTGACCTGGACGCCGAAGGGGAATTGGTTCACCAGCGGCTGGGTCGTCGAGAGCATCGACCTCGTCGCCCTCAATGCGGTTGGTCATAACTTCACCCTGACCGTGCTGGCTTCCGACTGCCCGTACAGCGGCCACGCCGGTTACGCGTATCTCGACGGCTTCGGTAGCGTCATTCCGCCCGTCACCGTGCCTGAACCCGCTTCCCTGGCGCTGCTCGGCATTGGCCTGTTTGGTCTGGCCGCCAGCCGTCGTCGCAAGGCCGCCTGAACCATCGCGGTCGCAATCCAGGAACGGCGGCCTGCGGGCCGCCGTTTTTTGTTGTGCCGGCTACCGGGCGGAATTCGTCAGCGCCGCTGTGACGGGCGGCTAGCCGGTTATTGTCTGCTCAGCCGGCTTCAGTTCCGGGGCCGGATGGTGTAAAGGGGAGCGCATGGGCTTTTTTCAGTGGTGGGTTCTCGCGGTCTTGTTGCTGCTCGCGCCGATCCCCGGCGCGTTCGCCGACGGGGCCTGGAAGGCCGATGTGCCCAGGGCGCAGGCGGCGTTCGAGAAGGAAACCGGCCAGCCGCTGCGGCCCGGGCATCGGGTCGAGCCGACGGTGTTTCCCGGCTACTACGCGGTACGCTCCGGTGCGGTCGGGGCGCCTTCGGCGTATTTTCGCGAGGACATGGTGTGGACGGCCAATGTCAGGGCGGCGGGCTGGACCATCGGTTCGGCGACTGAAAGCAGCCCCGAGGGCCGCATCCGCTGGCTGAAGGAGCAGGTCAGACAGCTGCCGCTGGAGCGCCTGATTCTGGTGAAGCGCAGCAAACCGCCGGTAGCGGTGATCTGGTCGGCGCCGGACTGTCCGTTCTGCCGTCGCCTCGAGGAGGCGCTCGAGCAGGAAGGCGTATCGGCCTACGTGGCGCCTGTCGGCCTCTCGGAGGAGGGCTATCAGCGCGCCGCCGCGGCGTATTGCAGCAACGATCCCGGCAAGGCGTGGTCGGCGGCAATGCTCGGCAAACCCGCGGCCGGCCCGCCGCGGCCGGGATGCACCTACCCGCGCGACATGCTGGGCGACATCGGCTTCTTTTTCGGGCAAGGTCGTCTGGCGACGCCGATCGTGGTCTTCGCCGACGGCTCCACGGTGACCGGCTGGGACGACCAGCGCGCACGTGCCCGTCTGCGCGAAAAGATCGCGCAGCAGATCTATTTTCCGCTCCGCGAAAGATAGCCCGCACACGTTTCCCAGCGGCGACTGATCCCGTCGCCTAAGGGCGCCAAAGGTCTGTTCGGCCCCCGGCGCAAGCTCGACCGTCGTGCGCAGAGTCGCAATGGCTTCAGGCTGCTTTCCTGCCATGGCTTGAGCCATACCCAGGGCATACAGTGTTTGCGGGCTGTTTGGCGCCAGTTCGGCGGCCTTGGCGGCATTCTTCATCGCATCGGCTTGTCTTGCCTCAAACTGCGCCTAGGCAAATTCGTTGAGTACGACAGGATTTTGCGGAATTTTGTCGGCGATTATTGCGGTCGCCCGAACGCGTCGGCTCGGATGCTCTCGGCGGACCACCTCGAAATGGCGGCAATGCGAAGAAGTGCTGCCTCTCAAGGAGGATGCCGCCATTGACTGCAGTGGCCGACGTGTTTCCGTTGGCCATCCGTTCAGAAGCACTATTGAGACGGCGACCTGCGGGTCGCCGTTTGTTTTTGGTGAGATTACAATCGACACTTCTCATTTCAAGGGCGAAGGCGATGCGGAAGAAAAACATCCTGACCAAGGGCAAAAAAGCCAAAGCCGAGCAATTGGCGCTCAGCAACCACCTGGTCGAAGCGGGGGTGCTGTTTGCCAGCGTCTGCAAGACCGACCCGCTGGATGTCGAGGCTTGGGTCAAACTGGCTGTCATCCGGTGTCGTCTGGGTCAATACGCTGAAGCCGAGTCATGCGCGCGCCGGGCGCTGCGGCTCGAGCCGAATCTGGCCTTTGCCCAGCAAACTTTGGCAACGATTTTGCAGTACCAGGGAAAAGCTGAAGATGCCTCTGCCGTATTGGAAAGCGGGCTAGCGCAACGCCCCAACTCCTCGGAGCGTCTCCTCAACCTTGCCGCCATGCGCGACAAGCAGGGGCGAGTGGAAGAGGCATTCAAGCTCTATCATCGTGCCCTGGATTTGCAGCCTGACAGCCCGTACGTGCTTGCCAAGCAAGGTGATCTGCTGGAGAAGGAAGGCCGCCTAGTGGAGTCCGAAGACATCATTGCACGCGGCTTGGCTCGCGAACCCGGCCACCCTGACCTCAATCTGGTAGCGGCCCGGCTGGACCGCCGTGCGGGTCGACACGCTCAGGCGGCAGCCCGGCTCGAGGCCGTGCTTCATCTCCCAATGTCCCCGGATACCGGCGCGGACATTCATATTCTGCTTGGCCAACTCCACGACCTTTTGGGAAACACGAGCAAGGTCCTGCCGCATCTGCTGGCGGGCAAACGTCGCCTCGCCCTGGACATGGATCCTGACGGGAGGGTTCGCGCCCGATTTCTGGCCTGGATCGATACCAACCGTGCCTGGTTGAGCGAGCGCTTGGTGGCCGCCCCTCAATCAGCGCTGGCCTCGGCCGAAGAAACACCGATCTTCCTGATCGGCTTCCTACGTTCCGGCACGACCTTGCTCGAACAGGTCCTGGACAGTCATCCCCGCTTGCAGGCCCTTAATGAAAAACCCATGGGCGAGGTGATGGAGGATGCCTTCTGCGTAATGACCCAGGGTAAGCCCGACGCGTTGGCGAACCTATCCGAAGAACAGATCGCCAGCCTGCGCCAAGTCTATTGGCGGGAGGCGGCGCGCCATGGCGACCGCCAAGCCAACACATTGCTGGTGGATAAACAGCCGTTTAATATCATTCGGGTCCCTCTGCTGTGGCGAGTGTTTCCACGTGCCCGCTTCATCCTGACTATTCGCCATCCCTGCGATATCGTCCTGGGCTGTCTGATGCAGAAGTTCGGCTATAACAATCTCATGTCCGCCTTTGCCAACCTGGAGGGCATTGCTGAACTCTATAGCCATGTGATGAATGCCTGGCTCGAATATGCGCAGCGCCTGCCCTTGTACTGGCAACGCATCCGCTACGAGGACCTCATCACAAATTTCGAAGCAGAAACGCACGCTCTACTGGAGTTTCTCGGGGTCGGCTGGAGCGACACGGTACTGGAGCATACCCAGCATGCCCAGCAGCGCGGCATCATCAATACGCCCAGCTACCATCAGGTCATCCAACCACTCTACCAGCACGCCAAATACCGTTGGAAGCGTTACGAAACAGAACTTGCACCGATCGTCGAGATGCTCCAACCACTTATCGAACGTTTCGGCTACGCCGAATGATCCGCTCTCGAGGCTTCAGTTGACGCTCAAGCGCCAAGGCCGCTCATCAAGCGGGCGAGGGGTTCCTGATCTTTGCTCCGAGTTTGTTTTGTCCATGGATTGAAGCAGAATTGCAGCCTCTGCGCTTGCCTGAGGCGATATACAACTCGGCGGGACCGTGCCGCGCCCCAAGGGTTTTTTTTCTTATAATGGGGGGACCTTCTGTCCTGGAACAGTGCTCCGAAATGGCCTTCCAGGGTATGACGGGCCGGAGAACTTTATTTGTCAGTCGCCGAAGGGGCGGGAACAACGATGATTCTTGTCACAGGTGGTGCCGGATACATCGGTTCGCATACCGTGGTCGAAATGCTGGCCGCGGGCCTTGATCTGCTGATATTCGACAATTTTTCGAACAGCTCACCCAGGGTTCTCGATGCGATCGAACGTATCTCCGGCCAGCGCCCGCTGCTCGTTGAAGGCGACGTGCGCGACAAAGCGGGGTTGCGCAAGGTCTTCAGTGACCATCCGATCGGCGCTGTAATCCATTTTGCCGGCCTCAAGGCGGTCGGCGAGTCGGTCGAGCACCCCCTGCGCTACTACGACAACAATGTCGCCGGGTCACTCGCCCTGTTCGAGTCGATGGCCGCGGCGGGCGTCTTCCGGCTGGTCTTCAGTTCCTCGGCGACGGTCTACGGCGATCCGCGCAGCGTGCCGATCCGTGAGGATTTCCCGCTGCAGGCGACCAATCCCTACGGGCGATCGAAGTTGATCATCGAGGACATGGTGCGCGACATGGCGCAAGCCGACGCCCGCTGGCGGGTGGCGCTGCTGCGCTATTTCAACCCGGTCGGCGCGCATTCGAGCGGCATGATCGGCGAAGACCCGCGGGGCATTCCGAACAACCTGATGCCGTTTGTCGCGCAGGTGGCGGTTGGCCGCCGCCCCGAGCTGTCGGTTTTCGGCGGCGACTATCCGACACCCGACGGCACCGGCGTGCGCGACTACATCCATGTTGTCGATCTGGCCCGTGGCCACCTCGCCGCCCTCAATGCGCTGGACCGCCTGGTGGGTGCCGTGCCGATCAACCTGGGTACCGGTCGCGGCTACAGCGTGCTCGAGGTGGTCAGGGCCTTCGAGCAAGCCAGCGGCAGAAAAGTGCCATTTCGCATCGTCGACCGCAGGCCGGGCGATGTCGCCGCCTGTTATGCCGACCCGGCACTTGCGAATGAACTGCTCGGCTGGACGGCCGGGAAGGATCTCGCGACGATGTGCGAGGATTCGTGGCGCTGGCAGGCAGGCAACCCGTCGGGGTTCTCGAGTTGACGGGGGCCGTTGCCTTCAAGTCGCTTGCCGCTTCGCTATGGGGATTCGTGAAATAGTTCCTTGTCGGTCTTGGCGAGATGGGTAGAATCAGCGATGTCGAAGAGCTTGCCGCAGTGTCGGATTTCTTTACACTGCTTCTCAGCTGATGGGTCGCCTGCCCGGCTTGTAATTTGTAGTTTATTGATATATATAATGAATATATTTCTGGCGCGAATATTGCTATAATTTACGCGTGACTGTTCTCAGAGCCTTTTGAGGTGAAAAACATGAATGACCAAACCAACCCGGTCGCAACAGACCAACCCGAGATGGCAGCGAAAGCAAGCGAACGCCGACGCTTGGTTCGCGGCGCGGTGGCTTTGGCGCCCTTGGTGCTGACCTTGCGCAGTGGGGCACTGGCGGCTGCTTCGTGTACGGGAGCCCGATTGGTACGCATCAATCAGAACAATCGAATTGGCGCTGATGTCGCTCAGGGGATGGGCCTCACAACTTCGGATGTTTGTTTCCCGAACGCGACGATCTGTGAAGGATATCCAACTGGTAACGGCGCTTCCACAAAGATCATTTCAGCGCCCACACCAGGGTTCAATCTCACTCAAAACAACAATGGTTCCTTTAACTGCGGCACTTCAGACCTGAGGGGTAGGCAGGTCGCGATTTTGAGTTCAGCAAGTGCCTCATCACTCGGTTTCGGCGGAAATTCGTGAGTGACTCTTGTTGCGACGTGGTGAAGAGGCGTCCGAGGCCCACCCGGTTACAAGCTTGGTAGTGATAGGGCTCTTTTGTTGGTCTTGATCTCGGCCGCTCAAGACATTCGGTGGCAGGAATGGGATGATATCCACGTCGTTTATCAGCCTTCATCAGCCGAAACACACGTTTTCAACGAAACGACCGCTTTGATCCTGAAATGCTTGGAATACGGTCCGCTGTCGGCGGACGATGTCAAGGAGCAGACCGAAGTTGCCCTGGGTGTTGCTCCCGGTGAATTGGCCAAAGAGGATTTCGCTTTCGCCACTTCAAGGCTGGAGGAACTGGGCCTTATCGACCGCCTGGAAGCCGCCAGCACCGTTCAATGATTGTCGGTGACCTCAGTCGCCGGGAGTTGGGAGAACGCTTGGCAGGGGATGGCCTCGCGCTCCAGTTCGGCCCGTTCAACCTTAGAGTTCGTTCCAACCTCGATTCTTTCGCAGGGCTCGCGCATCAGTTGTACGCGCCCTATCCCCTGCCGGATGCCGAAGCAATCAGCGACTTTCACGTCCAGATGAGTGCCCCGCGCGGGCTGCGCCGATGGGCGCGCCGCCAGGCGTGTTTTGGTGTCGACGGTCAATTCCCTTTTGCGCCTTATGCCGTCGAACACGCCTTTCCCGCGCTCGAATGGGGTATCAACTGGTGCGTGGCGACGCGCGCGCATCATCTGCTGCTGCTGCATTCAGCGGGGGTCGAGCGCAATGGCCAGGCCATCCTGTTTCCCGCCTCGCCCGGCGACGGCAAATCGACCCTCTGTACCGCGCTGGTTCACTCGGGATGGCGCCTCCTCTCCGACGAATTCGGCCTGGTGCGGCCCGAGGATGGCATGCTGCTTCCGCTGCCACGCCTGATCCCGTTGAAAAACGAGTCGATCGAGGTGATCAGGAAATTCCGGCCGGAGGCGATCATCGGCCCGTCCTTTCTGGAAACGCGCAAAGGCACGGTTGCGCATGTGCGGCCACCGTTAGACAGCATCAGGCGGGCGCAGGAGCCGGCACGGCCGCGCTGGTTCGTGTTCCCGCGCTGGGTGGCCGGTGCGCCGCTGACGTTCGAGCCGCTGCCCAAGAGCCAGGCGTTCCTGATGGTGGCAACCAACGCGTTCAACTACGAGGTTCTCGACGAAACCGCCTTTCGACTGGTCAGCGATATGGTGCGCTTTTGCGATTCCTATTCGCTGATCTACTCCGATCTCGACGAAGCGGTCAACGCGCTCGACGAACTTTCTCGCACCGGCGATGACTAAGGCGGCCAGCGAAACCCGGCGGGCGCAGCGGCTCCTGCTCGAGGCGCTGCGGGCGCCGGAAAAGCTTCCGGGCCTGCCGCCAGCCGACTGGGACCTGCTCCTGCGTGTTGCCCGGCGCGCCAGAGTGCTCGGACGACTGGAGTCCGATCTCGCCCGCGCGGGCCTGCTTGGAGATGTCCCACCGCGCGCCATCGCCCATCTCAGGGCCGCCCGCAATGTCATCACGCACCGGAATACGCTGATTTCGTGGGAGGTTAACCGCCTGCTCTGGGCGCTCAAGGGTGTCGATGTACCGTTGATCCTGCTCAAGGGTAGCGGCTACCTTCTGGCAGAGCTTCCGCCAGCACGCGGCCGGATCTTTGCCGATGTCGATTTGCTGGTGCCGGAAGAACGCATCGGGGAGATCGAGGAAAGACTCGTCGAACGCGGCTGGTTCAAAACGCAGATCGACCCCTACGACGACCGATATTACCGAGTCTGGATGCACGAAATTCCCCCGCTCCGCCACCAGGAGCGCGGCACCGAAATCGATATCCACCACCGGCTGCTGCCGAAGACCAGCCACCTGAAATCGGACCCCGCCCCGCTGTTCACCGCAGCGCAGCCGCTGGCCGACCCGCGCCTGTGCGTTCTGGCGCCGACTGACATGGTGCTCCATGCCTTGGTGCATCTATTTCTCGAGGGCGATCCGGACGAGGGCCTGCGCTTGCGGGATCTGCTGGATGTCCACGACCTGCTTTGCCACTTTGGTCAGGAACCCGGCTTCTGGGCGGGTCTGGGGCCACGGGCTCACGTGTTGGGTTTCGAGCGTCCGCTGTACTACGGGCTGCATCATGTGCAGCGACTTTTCGCGACGCCGATTCCGCCGGATGTGTTGAGCGGGCTGGAAGACACCGCGCCGGCCTGGCCGATCCGTGCGCTGATGAATCGTCTGATCCCCCTCGCGCTGCTGCCCGGACACCCGGATCATCCCTCCCGCTGGGCGGCGGTCGCCCGCTGGCTGATCTACGTGCGCGCCCACTGGTTGCGGATGCCGCCAGCCCTGCTTGCAAAGCACCTCTCGCACAAGGCGTGGCTGCGGTTTCGCGGATTCCGCAAACGGGTCGACCTGGCGCAGCTCGACCTCAAGCAGCAGTAGCCAGCGGATACCTTTGAATGCAATCCCTCAGGGTGAGGAATTGCGACATTGACGATCCTTGCTTCATCATTGGCGTAGTGCCTCAATCAGAAAATTGGACGGGATGGCATAGCTGATTCCCGAAGGCTGGCTCAAGGCTGCTTCCCTGCTGCTCTTGATGAACACCATGTTGATGATGCCGATGACTTCGCCCGTACTTGCATCGAAAACCGGGCTGCCGCTGTTGCCGGGGTAGGCAGTGGCATCGAGCTGAAAGATGTTGAATGTACCGCTCTTGACCTGGCGAATGAGTTTCTCGTTGATCTGCCTTGCGTTGCCTCCGGGCAGGGCAATCGGCGTTATGGACGAGACCATGCCGCGATGGGTAACCGGGGAGAATCCCAGCGCGCCGCCAATGGGGAAGCCGGTAAATCCGACCAGTTGTCCTTCACGTACGGTGTCCGAGTTGCGAAGCTGAAGGGCGGCGATGGGGGGGCCATCGATGCGCAGGACGGCGAGATCGTGCTCGCGATCTCTTTTGGCGACTTGGGCTGGACGAACCTGTGCCTGGCCCTGGTCATTGCGTGAAAGGATCGCCAGTACCGGTGCATCCGGGTTATTGTTGTCCGGGAGGACGTGGGCGTTTGTCGCGATCAGATTGCCGCTGCCGATCGCGAAGCCCGTGCCGCGCATGACGAACTGCGGGCTGTCGGTTTTCTTGTAGGTGCCAACGACGACGATCGACGGCTTGATGCGCTGGATGGTTTCGGCCATCTCGGCGAATACCGTTCCGACCCAAAGCAACAGCAGGAGCCCTGGCAGAAACCCGGGATGGAGCCGTGGTCGGGTGGTCACATCAGCCTGCGAGAGGCGATTCTTGCCAGATCCGGTGAAGGATCGGTCACGGCTGGATCATACGGATGGTCATCACGCTTGAACATTTCACGGATCCGCTTGACGTAGCCCTGCGTTTCCGCGTACGGCGGAATGCCGGCATGGCGGTTCACCGCCCCTTCTCCGGCATTGTAGGCGGCAGCAACCAGTGTGACGTCCCCCTTGAAGTAGGCCAGTAGCCAGCGCAGGTAGGAGAGGCCACCACGGATGTTCTGCTCCGGATCAAATGGCTGCTTGACGTTGAAGCGCTCGGCGGTCTGGGGGATGAGTTGCATCAGGCCCTGCGCATTCTTGGGTGACACAGCGCCGGGATTGAAGTTGGACTCGGCGCGGATGACTGCCATGGCGAGCAGCGGGTAAACTCCATATTCCGGTGCCAGCTTGAGGACCAGTTCCATGACCTTGCGCCGATCCGGCGCAGCCCGCGCGAACATGTCGCGTCCATCAATGTCGAAGAGGCATTCGGGCACCGTGCTGCCGGAATCGCCAACCTGGCGCAGCATTCGCTGCGAGACCGCATCTCCTTGCTTGGCGGCCATCGCGAAGAAGTAGGCGGCGGTCGCGTCGTCCCGCCGAACGCCTCGCCCGTTGGCGTACATCCAGCCGAGGTTGTACTGCGCCTCGACATCGCCCAGACGCGCTGCTTCACAATAGAGCCTTGCCGCTTTGGCGGGGTCGCGGGTTGCGGTGTTTCCAATCTCGTAGCCGCGTGCTTCGATGCGAAGAGCAACCGCCGTCTGATTCTTGGCGCTTTCGGCCTTTGCCGGTCCGCTGAAGGTGATCGTGGCAACCAGCGCGCAAAGCAACCAAGGCTGGGGGCGAGTTTGATTGAACCTTGACTGCTTCATGCGAGGCTCCTTCTTCAAAGACGCCAGAGATCCACGCCCGACCCGGCAAAGGCCGTCACGTCGAACATGCTCTTCACGTCGGTAATCACGCCATCTTGTTCAAGTTTAGACAAAAAATCGCTAATTGGCCGATTCCTGAATTCTCGATGGTTGACCGCAGCAACGATGGCTCCGGCCTTTGGCAGTTCCTCCCAGGCCAGCAGATCGACGCCATACTCGTGATGCGCCTCCTTGGCGTCCGCCACTGGATCATGAACAATAACCTTGGCACCGTACGATTCCAACTCGTGAATGACGTCGATGACGCGGGAGTTGCGCAGGTCGGGACAGTCTTCTTTGAAGGTAAGACCGAGAACGATGATCGGGCAGTCTTTGACCGGATGGCCTCTCCGAACCAGTTGCTTGATCGTCTGTTCGGCAACGAACTTGCCCATCCCGTCGTTGATGCGGCGACCAGCCAGGATGACTTCTGGATGGTAGCCCAGCTTCTGGGCCTTGTGCGTCAGATAGTAGGGATCGACACCGATGCAGTGGCCACCGACCAGGCCGGGACGGAAGGGCAGGAAATTCCACTTGGTTCCAGCCGCCTGCAATACTTCAAGGGTGTCGATGCCCATCTTGTCGAAGATGATTGCCAGTTCGTTCATCAGGGCAATGTTGAGATCGCGCTGCGTGTTCTCGATGACCTTGGCGGCTTCCGCCACCTTGATGCTGGAAGCCGGGAAAACCCCCGCCTTGATCACGCTGCCGTAGATCTCGGTGACAGTTGCCAGCGTCTCGGGTGTGTCGCCGGAGACGACCTTGACGATCTTGGTGACGGTCCGTTCCTTGTCACCGGGATTGATGCGTTCCGGGGAGTAGCCGACAAAGAAATCGGTCTTCCATTTTTTTCCGGAGTACTGCTCGAGAATGGGGATACAGACCTCTTCCGTGGCACCGGGATAAACGGTCGATTCGTACACGACGATGGCGCCCTGCTTGAGGTTCTGGCCGACGGCGCGTGAGGAACTGACCAGCGGACTGAAATCCGGCTGATGCGCATCGTCGACCGGGGTAGGTACCGCGACGATCACGAAGTCGGCTTCTTGCAGTAGCGCCGGATCGGTGCCAACTTCGAGCAGGGTGGCAGCCTTCAGGTCATCCGAATTGACTTCGCCGGTCGGGTCGAAATGCTGCTTGTAACAGGCGACTTTTTCCGCAGACAGGTCAACCCCGATCGTGCGGAATTTCTTGCCAAACTCGACAGCCAAGGGAAGCCCCACATAACCCAGTCCAACAACGGCAATTGTTTTCATTATTTCTTCTCGTCTTGTATTGAATCTTGAACTTAGAGCGACTTTTGCAAGCGCGTGACTTCAGTCTGCTCCGCGAACTTGTCGCCTAGTTTCACCAAGGCATCCAGTTCACTACGCGCCTCGTCCTTGCGGCCGGCACTGATCAGGACTCTAGCCAGGTTAAGGCGGATTGGCGCAGCCTGCGGGGCGATCTCGAGTGCCTTGCGCAGCAGTGCTATCGCACCGGCCGAGTCGCCCTTGTCAGCCATCAGCATGGCCAGCGTATCCATGAACGCCGGCTGGTTGGGTGCGACCTTGTTTGCCCTTTCCGCGTACTCGATCGCCTTCGGCGACTTCATCTGCCCGGCAGCCCAGGCAAGATTGTTGAGCGCCAGCGCGTTCTCCGGTTGCTGGTCGACGACCGAACGGTAGTGTTGCACCGCTGCCGGATAGTCCTTGCGTGCCGTGGCAATGTCGCCAAGGTGCAGGCGGTAGGCGGCATCCTTCGGATGTGCCTTGAGCCATTCATTCGCAGCCTTGTCGGCTTCCGTCGCATTTTCGGATACCAACAGTGCATCGTGAAGCCTGACAGCCAGTTCCGTCGAGGGAGTCTGCTTCAATCCGGTGCGATATGCCGCAATGGCCTCCGTCCAGTGCTTTCCGGAGGCCCGAACATCGCCTTCGAGCAGGTAACCGATGGCTTCCTTGGGGCGCTGCTTCTGAACATTGCGGGCAATCGCCAATGCATCGCCAGTCTTCCCGGCGGCGAGAGCCACGAGGATCAGGGCGCGCTGTGCTTCAAGCAGATCAGGCTTGATTTCCAGCGCCTTGCGCAGACTCTTGGTGGCTTCGTCGGTATTCTTCTGAGCCAACTGGATTTCTGCGATACGCATTTGTGCCAGCGGGGAGCCAGGTTGCAGGGTGGCCAATTTGGCATAGGTGGCAAGCGCCTGATTGACATCGCCGGACAAGTACTGTGCGGCACCCGCAGCGTTCAGCAGCTCGGGCTTGTCCGGAATGGTGGCGAGAGCCTCTTGTGCTGCAGAAGCAGCCTTCTTGGGATCCTTGTTTGCCAGGTGGAACTCGATGAGTGCGAGTCGCGGTCTGACTTCCGACGGATTTCCACTCACGGCCCTGGTGATCAGTGCGAGAGCATCCTCGGGCTTCCCGCCCGTTGCCAACGTCAACTTGGCCAAAGCGAGCAGTGCCGTGCTGTTCTTCGGATTGCTGGTGAGAACTGTTTCGAATCTCTTCCGTGCGTCGTCAGGCTTGTTCTCAGCCATGTCCATCGAGGCGAGGCTGGCGACTGCAGACATGTAGGAAGGATTCAAGGCTACGGCCTTCTCAAAGCTCTTGCGGGCGCCGACGGTGTCCTTCTTGGCGACCAGGATGCGACCGCGAAGGTTATACGTAGTCGGGTTGTCGGGCTGTTTCTTCTGAACAGTGTCAATCGCCGCAAGTGCCTTGTCCAGTTCGTTCCGTCGCAGGTAGGTGGCGATCAGCGCGCTGTCCGCAGTGATTCCCTTGTCGTCGCTGGATATGCGCTCCAGTTCAGCCGTGGCTGTTGCCACGTCGCCCTGGGCCATGTGCGCGACTGCGAGTGAGGTACGACGAGCGGCGTTCTCCGGATCGAGTTGACTCGCCTTGGCAAGGTACTCCTCCGCCTTCTTGGGTTGTCCGGATTGCAAGTAAGCTTGGCCTGCCAGCGCGAGCATTGTCGGATCCTTATCGATCTTGTCAAGTACCGGCTGTAGCGCGCTGATGGCCTTGGCAGGCTGGTTGGACCGCAGGTAGTTGGTTACCAGAATAGTCCGGGCAAGCCTCATCTCAGGCGCCAGCTGCAGGGCTTTGTTAAGAAGTGTTTCAGCGTTGGCGTACGAACCCAGCTGATATTCTGCGGCGCCGGCCAGCTGCAGGAATGGTGGATTTTCGGGCGCGATCTTGATCAATTGTTGCGAAAGGTCGCGACTGGTCTTGAAGTCTTTGCGCTGATAAGCGAGCTGGGCTTCTGCAAACAGGGTCTGGGGATTATTGGGCGCAACCTTCTTCATTGCCTCAAGTTGCCGGGCTGCATCGTCAAGGGATCCCCGTTGCATCAAGGAATAGAAGATCGCCGCGTGAGCCTGGACATGGTCCGGTTTGCTCACCAATGCCTTGTTGTAGAATTCCACAGCACCCTGCTCATCCCCCTTGGACGCCAGCAGGGCACCCTTCAGCATCAGGGCCTCGACGTCTCCGGGCTTTTTTTCCAGGACGCCATCAACGATCGACAGCGCGCCGACATAGTCCTTTTCCGCAGCCTTGGTGCGAGCATCGGCAAGCAGTGCGGGGGCATGGTCGGGCTTGGCAGCCAGAGCGGCAGCTATCGCCGCCTTCGCAGCTTCAAGGTTGCCCCCTGCGCGATAAGCTTGGTTCAGCGTCGTTTTCAGATTGGCGGCGGCTTCCCCAGAAAGCTCGGTCCTGGAGAATTCATCGATCACCTTCTTTGCCTGACCCTGAGCGAGCAAGGATTGAGCAAGCAGGGGAATGGTTTGATCAGGAGCATATTTGAGATCAAATGCCTTGCGCAGCTCGATCTCGGCGCCGCGCGGATCGCCGCCTTCCTGGAGGGCTTTACCCAGGAGAAAACGGGCTTCGCCCAGATTTGGATTCTGCTGAAGGGCATTCTTGAACTGGATGACGGCGGCCTTGTTGTCATTCTTCGCAAGAAACTCCTTGCCCGATGCAATCAGCGCGTCCGGCTTGTCGCCGCCACAACCGCTCAACAGTCCGGCGAGCAATGCGACAGTAAGGGTGGCAGAGCGAAGTGCAGTTGGTTTTTTCATTGTTTCTCTTCCTGTTTTCTCTAAAGTTATCGTAATCCGATGCGATGCATGATGTCGTAAAGGGTGGGGCGGCTGATCCCCAGCATTTCGGCCGCTCGCGCCAGGTTCCCGTTGGCCCGCCCGAGTGCGGTCGCCACGGCAGTTCGCTCAGCGTCGTCGCGAACTTGACGCAAGTCAATGTAGGCGTTCTCGTCGTCGGCTGTTTGAAGCCCGATGTCCTCCCTCGTGATTTGCGACCCGTCGGCCATGATGACTGCGCGCTTGATGCAGTTCTCCAGTTCGCGAATATTTCCGGGCCAGGCATGTGCTTCAATGGCGCGAATGGCATCATCTGCCAAGTTCATGTTGCCCCGGTTCTGCTCCGTTGCGAAGCGCTGCACAAAGGCATGGGCAAGGAGGGCGGCATCACCTGCGCGCGCCCGAAGAGGGGGAATTGTTACAACGATTTCCGCCAAGCGATAATAAAGGTCTTCACGGAAACGACCATCTTTGATCAGAGCTTTCAAGTCTTGATGAGTTGCGCAAACGATCCGAACGTCAACGGGAATCTCGTGACGGCCGCCAAGCCTTTCGACGACCCGTTCCTGAAGGAAGCGTAGCAGCTTGGCCTGCAAGGAGTGTGGCAGATCGCCAATTTCGTCCAGCATCAGCGTCCCGCCGTTCGCGCATTCGATCTTGCCGATGGTGGTCTTGGCGGCGCCGGTAAAGGCGCCTTTTTCGTAACCGAACAGTTCGCTTTCGAGCAAGTTGTCCGGGATTGCTGCGCAGTTGATCGCCACAAAGCGTTCCGCCCTGCGTGATGACGTTTCATGCAACCCGCGTGCCAGAACCTCCTTGCCGGTCCCGCTTTCGCCCAGCAGGAGAACCGTTGCATTGGTGTTTGCGACCTTTTCGATTGTTCGACAGGTGCGCAGCATTTCGCTGTCTCGAGTCAGCAGGCCGGAGAGTGCGGCCGGATGTTGCAAGGCCTGGAGACGCCGGTTCTCCTGCTGCAGGTCGAAAAGCCGGAAGGCGCGGTCGATCGTCAGTGTCAGAAGCTCGGGTTCGAAGGGCTTGGCGAAGAAGTCGTAGGCCCCCAGCGCAATGGCACGCAGGGCGTTTGCCTGGTCGTTCTGGCCGGTAAGGACGATGACTTTCGTTTCAGGCGCCGTCGCAAGGATCTGCTCAAGCAGCAGAAAGCCTTCAGAAACCGAATCGGCATCGGGTGGTAGTCCAAGGTCCATGGTCACGACCGCCGGATTGTGACGATGTAGCTGGACGAGGGCGTTTTCCCGATCACTTGCGGTCAACGCGTCAAACTTGTCGAATGACCAGCGCAACTGCTTTTGCAACGCCGGGTCGTCTTCGACAATCAGCAGGGGACGGAGTTTTTCGCCAGTCACACTTGCTCCGTTTCGTGCAGATCGGATCGTGTTCCTGCGTCAAACAATGGAAGAATCATCGTCACTCGCGTTCCCAAGTTTTCCTCGCTTTCAACCTGTAGTTCGCCGCCCAATTCGCGTATGTACTGTGCGCTTTCGTAGGCGCCGATGCCCATGCCTGCCTCTTTTGTGCTCTGGAATGGCTTGAAGAGACGTTCGCGGATAAATTCTTGGGTCATTCCGTGCCCTGTGTCGCCGATTTCAACGATCGCCCGGTCACCCCGTTTCTTTAGGGAAACCCATACCCTACCAACTGCAGGCGTTGCATCCAGGGCATTCTGGACCAAGTGGCCGATAACTCGCTCCAACCGCTCCTCGTGGCCGCGTGTTGCCAAGCGCTCGCTGATTGTTACTTCAATAGGTTGCTCTTGTTCCATTTTACTCCGCCGAATGCGTTCGATTACATCGGGAAGCATTACGCCACAGGCAGTTCCCGTTGGCGTCGCACCTTCACGGAGTTGCATCATCAACTGGCGCATACGTTCGACAGAATGCTCGACGGTCATGAGCATATCCTGCTGGAATTCGGGGTTCTCGCGATGGCGTTCAGCATTGCGCAGCATCAAGGAGAGTTGCGTGACAATGTTCTTGAGATCATGCACCACAAATGCCGACATCCTGTTGAATGCATCGAATTTCTTGGCTTCTAGGAGTGCCTCGGTAGCCTGCATGCGCGCCAGGAATCCCGCTGCCTGACAGCTGGCAGCGCGCAGCAGATCGTTCACTTCCCAATTGATATCGATGGGCGTACGCGCACTTGCGAGGATCACGAAACCGGTCATTTCATGACTGATTATCAACGGGATGATCAACCACGCGTTGGGAATGCGATATATCCATTCCGGCATTTCCAGTTCCACGTAGCGCCCAGGGGAGAAGCGATACTCCTCGAGATTGATTACCCAGCCGCTGCTGGCAAGGAAGTGGCAGAGGGATGAATCGATGTCTTCGCGAACATCACTGGCCGGGATGTTCCAGCGTCCGACCATGCTGAACGTGCGCTGTCCTGACTCTCTGAGCCAAAGGCCACCAGCCGGACTTTCTACCATGTTCGCAAGGCCGCGGATAACCTGTTGGCCCATTGCTTGCGGAGAATCTTGCGCCGACAGGGTCTGGGTGAAGCGTAGCCATTCTTCGCGGTAATCGTAACGATAGCTGAAGAAATGTTTGACTACCAGAACGCGCAGCTTGGCGCGCATTGATCCCGAAAATACCAATACACCAAGGACCAGGAGCGAAACGAACAAGAGCGACAACTGCAGCGCACGCCCCCACTCCCCACCGAAGAAGCGGACATAATAGCCGACGGCCGCCATGAAAAGCAGGTAGGCGGCTGCGACCAGGAGTGTCGCTGTATGGAACGCAGCCTTCTGCGAAAGCCGAATTCCTGCTGTCCAGTCGCGGCTGCGAATGGTGGCCACCAGAAGGAATGGAACAATCAGCGCGTGGACGAACCCTCGTATTGCATAGGCGTCGGCATCGATATGATTGAAAAGCAGTGCGTCTGAATAGAGATAGAGGTCGAAGCCGAACTGTCCGAGCAACGCGAGGCACAGTGGCTTTATGTTCCAGCGCGCATCACCGGTAACGTTCCGGAAGAGTTGTTCGAGCAGAATAAGCGCCAAGACGACCATCACCAGCGCTTGGATCAGTTGGGCGCGCCCCCACTGCACTGCTGGCGGCAGTTCGAGCGAGGCCGCCAGATGGAGTCCAACACCGCTGATAATTGTCGCCAAGCAGAGCGGAATGAGCCATGCCGGGAATACTCTCTCTCCAGGCTGGCCGGAATCGGCAGGCGATAGCAGAAGAAACAGAAATACGTACCATGCACCGTATCGCAGGATGTCTATGGCAGTAGCTGCCAAAAGGTAGAGGGCGTTGCCGGTCAGCGCGAACAGCGTACCCAGTACTGCCCAGAGCGTGGCCATAACAATCGCAGCCAGCATAGCCTGAGCTGGCTTGCTAGCATGCCACTCTTGCCCCAGCGATACGAGATAAGCCGCCAGCAGCCCGTAGCCTGCTGCCGCGGTGCCCATACTCCAAGCGATCAGCAATGCCGTTTGTTGGTCCATGAGTCTTTCGACGGCCAATGCAAGGAACCTGGGTTCAATGCCCGGCTCAGTGAGCGCCCCTGCCTGTAATCACGACGCCGACCGTTTCAAAGAGGACGACCAGATCAAGGAATAGCGAATGATTCTTGACATAGTACAAGTCGTACTGCAGTTTTTCAGCGGAATCTTCGATGGTGGCGCCATAGTGATAACAAACTTGGGCCCAGCCGGTCAGCCCGGGCTTGACACTATGCCTGACCGCGTAGAACGGAATGTCCTTGGTCAACTGATCTGCAAAGAACGGGCGTTCGGGGCGGGGACCGACCAAGCTCATGTCGCCCTTAAGGACGCAAAAGAGTTGCGGCAGTTCGTCGAAGCGTAGTCTGCGGATGATCCGCCCAACCTTGGTTACGCGATCATCGGCCGCTGTGGCCCAGACCGGCGTGCCATCCTTCTCGGCATCGCAGCGCATGCTGCGGAACTTGATCACGTTGAAGAGTCGACCATTGAGACCAACCCGTTCCTGCCTGTAGAACACTGGGAGACCATCTTCCAGAACAATCAATAGCCCGGTGACGATCATGACTGGAAGCGCAACGACCAACAGGATCAGGGAAAAAAAGATGTCGGAAACCCGCTTGATGAAGGAGCGGAAATATCCTTGACTGAAGCCATCGCCAAATATCAACCATCCGGCATACAGGGAATCGAGGCGAATTTGCCCAAGGGTCTTTTCGAAATGGCTAGCTAGATCGAGAACCCGGATACCGCGCAACTTGCAGTCAAGCAACTCACGCAGTGGCATTGAGCCCCCACGGCGTTCGGTTAAGGCGACCACGATTTCCTGAACATTTGCTGCAAGTGCCGTTTCCGTGAGAGTTCTGTAGTGCGACAGAATCTGGTTGCGCGGAAGGATCGAGTCGTTTTCATTTGGGCCGGCGAAAAAGCCGACAATCTCAGCAGCCGGGTCGGATCTGTTGAGCGTGCGCTTGACTTCGAGTGCCTTGGCACCGGTGCCGAACACCAGAATCCTGTGCTTTGATGTCCCGGTATTGGTCGCATTGGTGCTGATTCGGGATACAAGAAGGCCAAAAACGGCGGACATGGCGGAAAGCTGGGCCAGTTCGGGGCTGGCCGGCGCCAGAGGCAGGAGAATATAGAGTGCGTAGGCAATCGGAAAAGACAGATAGACAGCGAGGAGCGCCTGGGTTCTACCGTCGATGATGGTTCTCCTATGGATCCGTTGATACACGCCGAGCAGGGCGCTTATCGACATGGCTACGGCGATAAGAAGCAAGCAGAAGACAACGATCTGCTTGTGGTCAATCGGCAAGCCGTGACGATTCCACATCAGAGCGATGACGATGCCGACAATGACGAAGGCGGAATCCAGCAGCGCTTGTGCAAGAGGGCGCCAATGACACCAGTGGCTAAAGAGACGGATCATTCTTGCAATTCTCCCGTGCGCGAAGTTGGGCACAGAACTAGAAAGACATCCCTGCAACCTATGGCGGCAGGGAACCACACTGGACTACCGACTAAGCACCAAGCGTCGGGTTTCTCCGAGCACTTGCTTCGGGCCGGATTGCCACAATGACAATTGTAATTCTAGACAGGCGTCCGAATAGTGACTATGCACTATTTCACGGCCACCACCAAACAGTCGCTGCCAGCCGAGGATGGTAGCTATTCCTCACCTGCCACGTGGCCACAGCATCAGGTTCCAGCGGCTTTCCTGCCGGCACTGCAAACATGCCAATGTGCGGGATGAGAAAAGCAAAGGCAAGGCGCCGAATTTCGGAATGGTTGTTGAGTACGCCGAGCCCGTCGGCGACACTGCCGATACTAGCATCCAATCGCCGCAGACACTGCATCCTTCCGCGTCGCTTTCGGGAACAAGTAATCTGTCCGGTTTCATTCTGAGCCTGAGGAGGTGATGGATGAGGCGGACGGAACTGTTACAGGAGACACGGAAGATACGATTTGAAGACGCTTGTGGCGGGTGGCAATCCGGTCGGCTGAGCCAGGAGGAAGCGGCGATTCTGCTTGGGGTGTTCGAGCGGACCTTCCGGCGCTACCTGGCGTGGTACGAGGTATCGGGGCTGAAGGTCTGATCGACCAGCCGACTGGAACAGCCATCGGGCCCTTATTAACCCGGCCCAATAATTCACGACGCTGCGTAAAGGGCGGTCGGGTGACGATAGGCCCGACCTTTTCATGAAGCCGATGAACCGATTCGATGAACAGCAGCGCCTGGTCGGAAGCGGGGTGGCCTTGCTGTAAGCGGGACCGGCCCGGAGCGGTGTGCGGTTTTGAAATCCCGGTTCAGATACTCGCCAGTGTTCTGGGCCTGGAGTCGGCAGATTGACCAATTCGATCCCAAGTTAAGGCAAGGCCAACCCGCCGATACCATTCTGGCATGATGGTCGCGTCAGGCTTCACGACGAGCAGATGGTTTCCGGGGTGCCCCGTCAACCAGGGTGGCCAGGAGAAGCCGATGAAACCCTGCTGCTGTTGATGCTGCCCTCGACAATCTGGAACTGCACTTCGCCGCGCGGTTGAAATCGCCGAGATCATCACGAACTGGCCTTTCGCCAGCAATGTGCGCGGGGAAGGGCCTGAGCACCGGCGTGGACCTTTCGGGGCGATGCCACGTACCAATCGCGCATCTTCCGAGCTGGACCAAGACCCAGGACAATCAACGCGACACCTTCGATATGGGCACGGGCAGACCGAGGATAAGTTGCACTCACGCGGCACATCCTCCGGGCGTTGCTCCAAGGCGCACGACGCCCGCAGGGGCGGTAAAACCCCAGCGCGAGGTATTTGCCGATCAGGCGGTCCTGCATGTCGAGGCCAAACTGCGCTTGACCAATGGCCTTGATCGCCGGAAAGGGCGTCCACAGCGCAAACGGCAGTTTCATCTGTTGCGGGTTGCTGCCAATGATCTGGTGCGCAGCCATCCATGACGTCAGCCATCTTCAACTTGCGAAGGTGCCAGCTGGGCGACCGCGCGGCTTCTCACCCCAAAACGACTCGCCCCTTCTCTCTGGCTCAGCGCCGACAGGTGCTTGATCGTCGCCGGATGAACGCCAGCCGGTGCCGAACTGGCGCAGCAACATTCATCCCGGATGCTTGCGCAGCGGATGACCATCTGCCGCAGCAACTTGGGTCCTTCCGCCGTCAGTTTGCGTTCATCACCGCTGTCTCATGAAACCAATCATAGCATATGTCGCTTATTATCGGGCCGGGTTAATAATCTGTGGCTTGCTCGCAAACGATTGTTGCCCTTGATGGGAGAGGTGCGCCTGCAAAGCGGGAAATGAGGGGAAAAGCCCCCGATTTCCGCGGTCAACAGTCGAATTTCGCCCAATTTCGATCATTTTATGACGACCTGCCAAGATATGGCGGGTTGTTCAGGGAATCCCCAGGGGTGAATGTCCCATGCAGTACCTGCCATCCGTGCTGCTCAAGGCCTCGCAAGGAAGGCATCACGTTCCACAGGCTTATCGCCGCTAACGCAGACCGCTGCCGCATTCTAGTGCCCGGCTTGGCACAACATTCATGCAACGGCCCCGGCCCGGTTGCCTTCGGGTGCGGTCAACGCGTTAAAATTGCCATTCTTAGCCTTCCAGGTTTTTGCCATGCGCTATATGTCGACCCGCGGCAATGCTGTCCCCCAGGCCTTCTGCGAGATTCTCCTCGGAGGCCTGGCGCCGGATGGCGGGCTTTACCTGCCGGAACGCTATCCGCAGGTCAGCCGCAGCGAACTCGATGCCTGGCGCCATCTATCGTATGCCGACCTCGCCTACGAGATCCTCTCCAGGTTCATCACCGACATTCCGCCGGCCGACCTGAGGGTGCTGGTGGCCAAGACCTATACCGCAAAAGTTTATTGCCATACTCGCAATGGCGGTGACGCGACCCGGATCACGCCGCTGACCAGGCTCGAAGACGGCCTCTATACGCAGGAACTGTCCAACGGCCCGACGCTGGCCTTCAAGGACATGGCCATGCAGTTGCTGGGCAACCTGTTCGAGTACGTGCTCGATCAGCGCGGCGAGGCCATCAACATCCTCGGCGCAACGTCCGGCGACACCGGTTCGGCGGCCGAATACGCCATGCGCGGCAAGCATAACGTCAAGGTCTTCATGCTCTCGCCGGACGGCAAGATGAGCGCCTTCCAGCGCGCCCAGATGTATTCGCTGCAGGACGCCAACATCTTCAACATCGCGGTCACCGGCATGTTCGACGACGCGCAGGATATCGTCAAGGCGGTTTCCAACGACGCCGAGTTCAAGAAAAAGTACAAGATCGGCGCCGTCAATTCGATCAACTGGGCGCGTGTTGCTGCGCAGATCGTCTATTATTTTCATGGCTACTTCCTGGCCACCCGATCGAATGATGAGCAGGTGGCCTTCGCGGTGCCGTCGGGGAACTTCGGCAACATTTGCGCCGGCCACATTGCCCGTCAGATGGGGCTGCCGATCGCCAGGCTGGTGCTGGCGACCAACGAAAACGACGTGCTCGACGAGTTTTTCAAGACCGGCGTGTACCGTCCGCGGAACTCGGTCGAAACCAGCGTCACCTCCAGTCCGTCGATGGACATCTCCAAGGCCTCCAACTTCGAGCGTTTCGTCTTCGATCTGGTCGGCCGCGATCCGACGGTAGTACGCGAACTGTGGTCCAGGGTCGACCAGGGCCAGGCCTTCGATCTGTCTGGCACGGTCCACTGGCAAAGAATGCCTGATTTCGGTTTTGTCTCGGGCAAGAGCACGCACAGCGACCGCATCAAGACCATCCGCTTCGCCCAGGGACGCTACAACGTCATGCTCGATACCCACACCGCCGACGGCCTGAAGGTGGCGCTGGAAAACCGCCTGCCGGGCATTCCGATGATCGTGCTGGAAACGGCCCAGCCCGCCAAGTTCGAGGAAACCATCCGCGAGGCGCTCGGAGCCGAGCCGGTGCGGCCGGCCGACCTTGCCGGGATCGAGAGCCTGCCGCAGCGAGTTGTCGTCATGGCGCCGGATGTGGCTGCAATCAAGCAGTTCATCGTCGAGCACGTATGAGTCTTCCCGACAGCCAGGAAGGCTTCTGGTCGGCCCGCTATCGCGATGCGGGCGACGACTATCTTTTCGGGACG
Source organism: Candidatus Dechloromonas phosphorivorans (assembly GCA_016714975.1). Lineage (GTDB taxonomy): Bacteria > Pseudomonadota > Gammaproteobacteria > Burkholderiales > Rhodocyclaceae > Azonexus > Azonexus phosphoriphilus. The sequence goes on from JADKBR010000011.1 coordinate 98,556, forward strand.
GCGCCCAACAAGTTCCTGGCCTCGCAGGCAGCGCATTTCGGTGACGGCGTTTCGGTGCTTGCTGTCGCCGATGGCGAGGGGCGCAATTCCGTCTGGCTTGCCGAGCAGGGCTGCACCGTCACGGCGACGGAAATATCCCCGGTGGCGCTGGAAAAGGCCGCCAAGCTGGCGCGTGGGCGCCATGTCGCGGTCGACTTCGTGCAGGTGGATATTTTCGACTGGGACTGGCCGAACGAAGCATTCGATGCCGTCGTCGGCATTTTCATCCAGTTCGCCGGGCCAGCCGAGCGGTCGCGCCAGTTGGCGGGCATGAAGCAGGCTGTCAGGCCGGGCGGTATGCTGTTCCTGGAGGGCTATATCCCGAAACAGCTGGAGTATCGAACCGGTGGGCCGTCGGCTGTGGAAAACCTCTACACCGAGGCGTTGTTGCGGGAAGCGTTTTCCGACTGGGAGATCGTGCTCCTGCGCGAGCACGACGATCTGATTGAGGAGGGGGCGGCCCACTCAGGTCGATCGGCGCTGATCGACCTGGTTGCGAAGAGGCCTGCTACAGGTAGATGACCGCCGGGAAGACGGCGACAGCGAGTACCAGAACCAGCCATTCGAGGTTGTTGCGGGCAAGGAAGCCCGTGAAATGCAGAACCAGTATCCCAATGGCAGCGACGTAAAAAAGCACAAATTGCCAAGTCATCGTTCCCTCCAGCAGCATCGTTTTTGCGGGCAGTTACCCTAACTGTCTCGGTGCAATTATAGGCTGTGACGCCTATGACGGACAGTGGCTGGTGAGGTATCTGGAAACAAGGCATCGTGTAGGATAATTTCCTACACAAAATTTCGCTTGTCGAGCAGCCAAAAAGCGGACAAATTCCTATTCAGTTCCTTCTGGATCACCCCCACAATGTATTTGAGCCTGCCGCAAAAGGGGGCAGACATTGCAACCACCGGAGAAAACAACCATGAACACGTCCGACATGCTGGAAGCAATCAAGGATCTGAATCTTACTTATCTGATGCTTGCACAGCACATGATACGGGAAGATAAGTCAGCAGCAGTCTATCGCCTCGGGGTAAGCCAGGAGTTAGCCGACGTCCTCGCTGATTTGACCGCTGGCCAGGTACTGAGAATGGCCCGTACCAACGTGCTGTTATGCCGGATGCGCTTTGATGACCGTTTGATTCTGGGTCTGCTGACCAGTCATGGCAACGAAAACATGATGCCCCAGTCGCATGCGGCGATCCTGCTTAGCGGGCAACCGGTCGAAGAGTTGGCCTGATGTCGCGTCGCTAGGCATATGCGCAACAAGAGCGTCGTGACCGAAGGTAACGAGATCAGGCTTGCGACAGAACTTATCGAGCTCGGTGCCCGCTTGCAGGTGCTGGAAACGGAAACCAGTCTCAGTAGGGAACGCCTGCTCAACCTTTACAAGGAACTCAAGGGTGAATCCCCACCAAAGGGAATGTTGCCGTACTCAGCTGACTGGTTCCTGATCTGGCAGCCAAACGTTCATTCTTCGCTGTTCATCGATATCTACAATTACCTGGTCGCGCATACTGATCTGCGCGGCGCGCATGCCCTGATCAAGAGCTATCGCCTGTATCTCGAGCATGTGCAGGTCTGCAACCTGGAACCGATCCTGACGCTGACAAGGGCATGGACATTGCTGCGTTTCCTCGGTAATCTGCTGGAGACCGTATCGTGCTCGCGTTGCGGTGGCCATTTCATCGCGCATCGCCAGGATATCAACAGTGACTACGTTTGCGGACTGTGCCGTCCGCCGTCGCGGGCAGGAAAGTCCAAGAAGCAGGCCTCTGAAGCGACCCAAGATATACTGGCCGCCCTCTGAGGGGCAAGGCTGTGGCGTCTGTTATTTCCTCTGCACCTCGTTCTGAGACTTGAATTGGGGTTTTCGAGCATAATTCGGTGCGCACGGACTAAGGAAGAGATTTGTGCTGGTGATCGTTGGTTATCTCGTTATTCTGGGAGCCGTATTCGGCGGGTTTGCCATTGGCGGCGGCCACCTTGGCTCACTACTGCAACCGGTGGAACTGTTGATGATCGGTGGCGCTGCTCTCGGCGCCTTCCTGGTCGCGAACCCTATCAAGGTGATCAAGGCAACGCTAAAGGCGCTACCGAGCCTGATGCGCGGATCGCGTTACAGCAAGGCACTTTATGTCGAGACTCTCTCGCTGCTGTACGACATCCTCGCGAAGATACGCAAGGAGGGGTTGATGTCGGTCGAGTCCGATGTCGATGTACCCGATCAGAGTCCGCTTTTTGCCAAATACCCGAAGGTTATCGCCGACCACCATGTGCTTGAATTCCTGACAGATTACCTGCGTCTTATGGTCGGCGGCAGTCTGAACGCCTTCGAGATCGAGAATCTGATGGACAACGAGATAGAGACACATCACGTGGAAGGTGAGATCCCGATTAACGCGGTGGCCAAAGCGGCCGATGCCTTGCCGGCATTCGGCATCGTCGCCGCCGTCATGGGCGTGGTGCACACCATGGAATCCGTGGGGATACCCCCAGCGGAACTGGGAAAGCTGATCGCCGCTGCGCTGGTTGGCACCTTCCTCGGCATCTTGCTGTCGTATGGTTTCGTCGGGCCGCTGTCGGTGCTGCTTGAACACAAGCTCGCCGAATCGACGAAAATGTTCCAGTGTATCAAGGTCACCCTTCTGGCCAGCCTCAACGGCTATGCGCCGCAGGTCGCGGTGGAATTCGGGCGCAAGGTCTTGTATTCGACCGAGCGACCTACCTTCGCTGAACTCGAGGAAGAAGTGAAGCAGCGCAAGGCGCGTTAGTCAACCCGCGGGCGCGGTGACGAGAGACAGCATGAGCGAAGACTCCCAGAGACCGATCGTCGTAAAACGCGTGAAGAAAAGCGCACATGGCCATCATGGTGGCGCGTGGAAGATTGCCTACGCCGATTTCGTCACGGCCATGATGGCTTTCTTCTTGCTCATGTGGCTGCTTGGGTCGACCGCCAGCGGGGATCTCAAGGGCATCTCGGAGTTTTTTCAGACCCCGCTCAAGGTGGCGATGATGGGCGGTAGCGGTAGTGGAGACAGCTCCAGCCTGATCAAGGGCGGCGGCAAGGATCTTACCCGGACCGAAGGGCAGGTCAAACAGGGTGAAGTCCGCGAAGAAAAAAAGGTCATCAACCTCAAGGCGGCGGAGGCCGAGCGGGCGCGCAAGGAGCGTCTCCAGTTGGGGGAATTGAAGAACCGTATCGAGCGCGCGATTGAGGGCAACGCGGCGCTGCAGCAGTTTCGCAAGCAGATGGTGCTCGACATCACAACCGAGGGACTGCGCATTCAGATCCTTGACGAATACAACCGCCCGATGTTTTCGAGCGGCAGTGCACAACTGCAGTCCTATAGCCGCGATATCCTGCGCGAAATTGGCAAGTCGCTGAATGATGTATCCAACCGCATCAGCATTTCCGGACACACCGATGCGCAACCGTACGCTGGAGGCAACAAGGGCTACAGCAACTGGGAATTGTCAGCTGATAGATCAAATGCAGCCCGGCGGGAACTGATTGCCGGCGGTCTCGACGAATCGCGCATTGTCAGAGTGGTTGGGCTATCGTCGGCGGTACCGCTCGATGCCGAGAATCCGCTGAACGCGGTCAACCGGCGAATCAGCATCATTATCATGAACAAGAAGACCGAGGAGGCGGCGAGCAAGGATGGCGGAACCGTCGCCACTGAGGAGAACGACCAGGTTGCCGAGGAAACCAGCGATGCTGGCACAACCAAGCCCTGAGGGCGTGAGCGCAGCCGTAGCGCGACCCGTCGCCGCGTATCCGGCGCGCGTGCCATTGCTGCGGGCAGCAGTCGCGCAAGTTGGGGCATCGCTGCTCGTTTTGGCGCTGATCCTCACGATTCCGGGCGTCTTTGACGGTAACACAAGTACCATGGCTGTTGCGCTGGCGCAGGGTTTGGTCGCTGCGAGCCTGGCGCGCGCCTTGGGCATGGAACCCTGGTGGCTTCCCATCCATGCGCTTTTTGTTCCCGGTCTGGTGTGGATGCTTGGTCTTGGTTTGTCACCGTTGTATCCACTCTCCGCCTTCTGTCTTCTTGCGTCCATATATTGGGGAACGTCCCGTACCCGAGTGCCGCTATTTTTGTCCAGTCAGACTGCAGCGCGGGCGGTCGCTGACTTGTTGCCGCGGAGACGCTGCTTCACCTTCGTCGATCTAGGGTGCGGATTCGGTGGGATGCTTGACTGGCTTGCCCGGGACCGTCCGGCGGGGCGCTATTGCGGCATTGAGCTGGCGCCGCTGCCATTTGTTTTCGCCTGGTTGCGTATTGCGCTGCGGGGAGGCGCCTGCCGCGTAAGCTGGGGAAATTTTTTGGAGCTCGACCTCGGCCACTACGACGTCGTCTATGCGTACTTGTCGCCTGCGGCGATGCCCGGCCTCTGGGACAAGGCGAGCCGCGAAATGCGCCCCGGGAGCTTGCTTATCAGTAACAGCTTTCTCATTCCCGGTGTGTCCCCGACGCGCACCATCGTCTTGGGCGTGCAGGACGACGCGAAGCTGCTGCTGTGGCGCATGTGAAGGGGCGCTGATGACATTCGCCGAAATGCCGCAAGACGAGTCGGGCTGGGCCCGCGCGTTGAGCACAGTCCGGATACCAGTGCTGTGGCATACCATCGATGAGCTTTCGCGTTTACGCGACAATGAACAAAGACTGCTTGCACGCGATATTTCGCGGGTACTGTTGCGCGACCCCATGTTCACCCTGTGTCTGCTACGCTTCCTGGCAACCCAGCACAGGGCTGGCCAGCAGAGAGAAATTACCACCGTCGATCATGCCCTGATGATGCTTGGCGTGGCCCCGTTCTTCGCCCAATTTAGCGACCTGCCAGCGGTAGAATCCGTCCTCGCGGGCAATCCGAGAGCGCTCGAAGGATTGATGCGGGTTATAGATCGCGCATATCATGCAGCGCTATACGCCCGTGACTGGGCCATGCTGCGCCACGATATCGAGCCTGACGAGGTGGCAAACGCCGCCCTTTTGCACGATATTGCGGAGATGCTGCTGTGGTGTTTTGCACCTGAGCTAGCGCTGCGGATTGAGGCAATCCTTGAGTCGGATACTTCTTTGCGCAGCAGCGAGGCACAGCGGGCCGTACTTGGCCTTGCCTTGATGGATCTGCAACGCGTGTTGATTAAGCAATGGCAGCTGCCGCGATTGCTTGGGTCACTGATGGACGAAACGCACACCAATAGTCAACGCGCCATCAACGTGGTGCTGGCGGTCGATCTGGCGCGACATACGGCCAAGGACGGGAACGCCCCGTCACTGCCGTATGACTATTCGGCGATTCAGGAATTCCTCAAACTGCCAGAGAGAGAGGCCATGGAGCGCATCGGTCGGATGACGCTGCTGGCAAAAAGCGGGCGAGACTGGTATCGTATCGAGGCGGTGCCCGGACTGGCGCCGCTGGGGAGGCTATAGGGTTCAAGATTTGGTTGCTACGGACGATATGCCTAGGAACGGCGGGAAAACCCGCTTGGTTGGTTCGGACTTTGGCGCTCTTAAATAGGACGATAAATGGCAGACCCGAATATGAAGTTCTTGGTGGTCGATGATTTCTCGACGATGCGCAGGATCGTGCGCAACCTGCTGAAGGAACTCGGCTTCAACAATGTTGATGAGGCCGAAGATGGTGTGGACGCGCTTGGCAAGTTACGCGGCGGCGGTTTCCAGTTCGTTATTTCCGACTGGAACATGCCCAATATGACCGGTATCGATTTGCTGCGCAACATCCGTGCGGATGCCGCACTGAAGAGCCTGCCTGTACTGATGGTGACTGCGGAAGCGAAGAAGGAGAACATCATCGCTGCTGCACAAGCCGGCGCAAATGGCTACGTGGTCAAGCCGTTTACCTCCGCGACCCTTGATGAAAAGCTAAGCAAGATATTCAAGTCGATGGAAGGGGGGTAAGTCCATGAGTGCGAATACAGCAGCCGACCCCGAGGATCTGGAGGCATTGTTCGATAGCATCATCCAGGACAACCTAGCGCGCGAAACTTCTGTGGCATCCGAGACGGAACCTGCTGAGCGTGCCGAGTATGCAGCGGGCGATGTCATGGGCCGCATTGGCAGTCTGACCCGCACGTTGCACAACGCTTTGCGCGAATTGGGTTACGACCGACTGCTGGAAAAGACCGCATCTGCGATTCCCGACGCGCGCGACCGTCTGGACTATGTGGTCAAAATGACGGAACAGGCGGCGGTGCGCGCGCTGAATGCGATCGAAGCCGCGCAGCCGATTCAGGATCGGCTAGGTAACGAAGCCGGGCGTCTCTCCGAGCAGTGGCAGAGGCTGTACGACAAAAAACTGAGCGTGGACGAATTCAAGGCGCTGGTGGCGGGTACCCGCGCTTATCTCGACGACGTGCCAGCGCAGACGCACGCCACCAACGCCCAGTTGCTTGAGATCATGATGGCGCAAGACTTCCAGGATCTGACCGGACAGGTCATAAGGAAGATTACCGCGCTGGCGCAGGATATGGAACAGCAACTGGTGCATTTGCTGGTCGATCTGGTGCCGGTCGAGGCACGCGGCGAAATCGATGCCGGTCTGCTGAACGGGCCGGTCGTGAACGCGTCTGGTCGCAGCGATGTGGTGACCAACCAGGATCAGGTCGACGATCTGCTGGAGAGTCTGGGGTTCTGAGTCACTCCTGCGACGTTGAGCCCGGCACCGTCACGCAACTCAAGTGCGTCGAGCTACAGGGTGTCGCTTGCAGCCCAGCGTTGACAAGATTTCCGCAGAAAGCCGAGAAACCTCGCAGATGCTTGGTGGCAGGACGATTTGTTCTCGGCTTTCCTAGGGTTTCTCCCGGCTTTTCGGCTATCATTTGAATTTCCCCCAGCCTGTCTTTCCATGACAAAATTCGTATTCGTTACAGGCGGTGTCGTGTCCTCGCTGGGCAAGGGGATCGCCGCCGCGTCGCTGGGGGCCATTCTCGAATCGCGCGGCATCAGGGTCACCCACATCAAGCTCGATCCCTACATCAACGTCGACCCGGGCACGATGAGTCCTTTCCAGCACGGCGAGGTTTTCGTCACCGAGGATGGTGCCGAGACCGACCTTGACCTTGGCCACTACGAGCGCTTCACCAGCGCCAAGATGAGCCGGCGCAACAACTTTACGACCGGCCAGGTTTACGACACGGTAATCCGGAAGGAGCGGCGCGGCGAGTATCTCGGCAAGACGGTCCAGGTCATCCCGCACATCACCGACGAGATCAAGGGCAAGATCAAGGCTGGCGCGGAGGGTGCCGATGTGGCGATTGTCGAAGTCGGCGGTACCGTCGGCGACATCGAGTCACTACCGTTTCTCGAAGCGATCCGCCAGATGGGTATCGAGGAGGGGCGCATCAACGTCTGCTACATGCACCTGACGCTGCTGCCCTACATTCCGACCGCCGGTGAATTGAAGACGAAGCCGACCCAGCACTCGGTCAAGGAGTTGCGCGAAATCGGCATCCAGCCGGACATCCTGCTGTGCCGTGCCGACCGTTCGATCCCGGTCGAGGAACGGCGCAAGATCGCACTGTTCTGCAATGTGATGCCGGAAGCGGTCATCGAATGTCTCGACGCGGACTCTATCTACAAGATCCCGGCCATGCTGCACGAGCAGATGATCGACGAGATCGTCTGCCACAAGCTCGGCATCCTGGCGAAGGCAGCCGACCTGTCGGTCTGGAAACGGCTGATCGATGCGCTGGAACATCCGCAATACAAGGTCAGGATCGCTTTCGTTGGCAAGTATGTTGATCTGACCGAATCCTACAAGTCGCTGATCGAGGCGATCAAGCACGCGGGAATACACACCCGTTGCCAGGTCGTCATTGAATATCTCGATTCCGAAAGCATTGAGAAGGATGGCTGTGGTCTCCTGAAGGGCGTCGATGCCATCCTGGTCCCTGGTGGCTTCGGTCGCCGCGGCACCGAAGGCAAGATCGCCGCGATTCGCTATGCCCGCGAGAACAAGGTGCCTTACCTTGGCATTTGCCTCGGCATGCAGCTGGCAGTCGTCGAGTTCGCCCGAGATGTGGCCGGCATGGCAGGAGCCCATTCAACCGAGTTCGTTCCGGACACGCCGTACCCGGTGATTGGGCTGATTACTGAATGGCTGGATGCCTCCGGCAAGGTCGAGAAGCGCGGCGAGGATTCCGACCTCGGCGGCACCATGCGTCTCGGTGCCCAGGTCTGCAAGCTGGCCGAAGGCTCTCTGGCCCGCGAAATCTACGGTGTGACCGAAATAACCGAGCGCCACCGTCATCGTTACGAAGTTAACAACACGCTGTTGGGACAACTCGAAGAGAAGGGTCTGAAGGTGGCCGGTCGGGCGCCAGGCACCGGTCTTTGCGAAATGGTCGAACTTCCCGCTGAGGTCCATCCATGGTTCGTCGGCTGCCAGTTCCACCCGGAATTCACCTCCAATCCGCGTCAGGGCCACCCACTATTCACTTCTTTCGTGAAGGCAGCGCTGGCTAACCAGCAGGCCAAGGGAAAATGAAGCTTTGCGGTTTCGAGGCCGGGCTGGATCAGCCCTTGTTTCTGATAGCCGGCCCATGCACGGCGGAGTCTCTGCAACTATGCCTGGATGTCGCTGGCGCCATGAAGGAAATCTGCGCGCGGCTCGGCGTGAATTACATCTTCAAAGCGTCCTACGACAAGGCCAACCGTAGCTCCGGCAAGTCGGCGCGCGGCCTGGGGCTGGAGGCGGGCATGCGCATTTTCTCCGAAGTGCAGACTCAGATCGGTGTCCCGGTGCTGACCGATGTGCACAGTATTGACGATATTGTGGCGGTGGCCGCCACGGTCGACGTCCTGCAAACCCCGGCTTTCCTCTGTCGCCAGACCGATTTCATTCATGCCGTGGCCGCCTGCGGCAAGCCGGTCAATATCAAGAAGGGTCAGTTCCTGGCGCCGGGTGACATGATGAATGTTGTCGATAAGGCGCGCGAAGTGAATGATGGCGCCGACAACCTGATGGTTTGCGAGCGTGGCGCCAGCTTCGGCTACAACAACCTTGTATCGGACATGCGCAGCCTGGCAATCATGCGCGAGACCGGCTGCCCGGTCGTTTTCGATGCAACTCACAGCGTGCAGTTGCCGGGCGGGCAGGGTGCGACGTCCGGCGGACAGCGCGAATTCGTTCCGGTGCTGGCCCGGGCAGCGGTCGCCGTCGGCATTTCCGGGCTGTTCATGGAAACCCATCCGTGCCCGGAGAAGGCCTGGTCGGACGGTCCGAACAGCTGGCCGCTCGATCGCATGGAAACCCTGCTGACGACATTGGTCACGCTCGACAGGGTGGTCAAGGCGGCTGGGTTCGAGGAACTGAAGCAAGCGGCTACATGTTTATAGGTTGCTTTAAATAATAATTTTATTTACCTGAATATTAAGGAAAAACATGAGTTCAATCGTTGATGTTGTGGCACGCGAGATTCTCGATTCGCGCGGCAACCCCACCGTCGAAGCCGATGTGCTTCTGGAAAGCGGCGTCATGGGCCGGGCCGCGGTGCCGTCCGGTGCCTCCACCGGTTCCCGCGAAGCGATCGAACTGCGCGACGGCGATGCTGGCCGCTATCTTGGCAAGGGTGTCCAGCAGGCGGTCGAGAACGTCAATACCGAAATCTCCGAAGCCATCATCGGCCTCGACGCCCAGGAACAGGCTTTCATCGATCAGACGATGATCGATCTCGACGGCACCGACAACAAGTCGCGCCTCGGCGCCAATGCTATCCTCGCGGTCTCCATGGCCGTCGCCAAGGCCGCCGCCGAGGAATCCGGCCTGCCGCTTTACCGCTACTTTGGCGGTATGAGCCCGATGCAGATGCCGGTGCCGATGATGAACATAATCAACGGTGGCGAGCACGCCAACAACAGCCTGGATATCCAGGAATTCATGATCATGCCAGTCGGCGCCTCCACCTTCCGCGAGGCGCTGCGCTGTGGCGCCGAGATTTTCCATGCGCTGAAGAAACTGCTCGACAAGAAAGGCCATTCGACCGCCGTTGGGGATGAGGGTGGCTTCGCCCCCAACCTTGGCAGCCACGCCGAGGCGCTTGAAATCATCATGAAGGCAATCGAGAAGGCCGGGTATATTGCGGGTCAGGACGTCCTGCTGGCGCTCGACTGTGCCGCTTCGGAGTTCTACAAGGATGGCAAGTACCACCTGGCGGGGGAAGGCCTGCAGCTGACTTCTTCCCAGTTCACCGACTACCTGGCCAATCTGGCCGACCACTTCCCGATCGTTTCGATCGAGGATGGTATGGCCGAGAGCGACTGGGACGGCTGGAAACTGCTGACCCAACGCCTGGGCAGGACGGTGCAGATCGTCGGCGACGACATTTTCGTTACCAACACCCGGATCTTCAAGGAAGGCATCAAGCAGGGCATTGCCAATTCGATTCTGGTCAAGATCAACCAGATCGGCACGCTTTCCGAGACCTTTGCAGCGGTCGAGATGGCCAAGCGCGCCGGCTACACCGCGGTGATTTCGCATCGCTCCGGTGAAACCGAGGACAGCACCATCGCCGATATCGCCGTCGGTCTCAACGCCGGACAGATCAAGACCGGTTCGTTGTCGCGTTCCGACCGCATCGCCAAGTACAACCAGTTGCTGCGCATCGAGGAAGATCTCGGGGATACCGCCTCGTACCCCGGTCGCGAGACCTTCTACAACCTGCGCTGACGCTCGATGCGCTGGCTGACGGTCGGCCTTCTCGCACTGATCGCCATGCTGCAATACCCGCTGTGGCTGGGTAAGGGAGGCTGGCTGAAAGTCTGGGAATTCGACCGTCAATTGCAGCAGCAGAAGGAAGTGACCAGGAAGATGGAGATCAGGAATGCGGGCCTCGATGCCGAGGTCCGCGATCTCAAGCAGGGCTACGACGCGATCGAGGAGCGCGCCCGATTCGAACTTGGCATGATCCGCCAGGATGAGAGTTTTGTTCAGATTCCGGAAAAGTTCCCGGGAAAATAAGCGAAATAAAGGTGTCAACCGCAGTAGTCACCAGCATCTCCCTCCGCTAGAATCGCTCACAGCAGTACCCCGCAGAGCGCTCAAGGAGAACTACATGCTGCTGAAGGTTGGCGATTGTGCGCCAGCGTTTTCATTGCCGGATGCCGATATGGCCCGGATCGATCTCGCGAGTTACAAGGGCGGAAAGCATATCGTTCTTTTCTTCTACCCCAAGGACGGGACACCCGGCTGCACGAAAGAGGCCACCGATTTTTCCGATCACGAAGAGGAGTTCGAGCGGGAGAATTGTGTACTCTTTGGCATCAGTCGCGACGAATGCCTGAAACACGCCGAGTTTCGCGACAGAGAGGGTATTGGCACCGAACTGCTGTCGGATGCAGAGGGCCTTGTCTGCAAGCAATACGGCGTCTGGCAGGCGCGGGAAGTGGATGGTCACCGGAAATTCGGGATCGTCCGCTCTACCTTCATCATCGACATATCCGGCGTGATTCGTCACGCACTTTACAACGTCAGTTACAAGGGCCACGCACTGGAAGTGTTGCGCCTCGTCAAGGAACTCAATTCATGAACATGCAGGTTTCCAGGAATTCCGTGATCACCCTCGACTATCACGTCACCGATCCCGATGGCGATGTGGTGGACGAAGGGCGCGAGCCGCTCGTCTATCTGCATGGCGGTTACGAGGACATCTTCTTGAAGATCGAGGAAGCCCTGCAGGGCAAGACCGTCGGCGAATCGGTCAAGGTCAAGTTGCAGCCGGACGAGGCCTTTGGCGATTACGACGCCGAAATGGTCCAGGTCGAGTCGCGCAAGGATTTTCCCAAGGAACTCGAAGTCGGCATGCAGTTCGAGGGCGGCCCCGAAGAGGGGGAGGAAGACGAGCTCGTCATCTACCGCGTAACCGAGATCGCCGACGACAAGGTGGTGCTCGACGGCAACCATCCGCTGGCTGGCATGGCGCTGATCTTCACCTGTACGGTAACGGCGATCCGCCCGGCCAGCGTCGAGGAGCTTGAGCACGGTCACGTCCATACTGGGGACGATGACGAGGAAACCTGTCACTGAGCCGTGGGCGGCCAGGAATAGGTTTCGAAGCGGAACAGCGCGGGTGAGTCGGGATCGATGATCCCGCGCGTCCAGCCCATCAGCGGATAGCCGAAGGTTTCTACGCGGGTGAAGTTGACGATTCGATTGCCCATGCTGTCGCGCAACGGTTGATCGATGCGGCTTACGTGGGTATCGCCATGAACCGCGACCACCTGACCCGGAAAAGCGAGCGTTTCCCGGCGGACGGTTTCCAGAAATTCGCGAAAGCCACGATGCGGCAAGCCCTGTGCAAAATGCCTGAAGCCTGGATTAGCCTGGAACAGCAGGATGATTCCCGCCATCTTGTCCCGCCGGGCGCGGGCGAAACTGTCGGTCAGCCACTGCAGCACGATCGGGTTGCGCGCCAGGAACTCGTCGCCGGCGTCGTCCTGCCATCCGTGGTTGTTGCCTGACCCCGGTAGATTGAGGGTCACGAACAGGACTGGCCCGAGGCGAAAGCGCGAATGTTCCGGGTAGGCGCCGGGCTGACGTTCGAGCGGGATCGTTTTCCGGCCGAGCGAGTCGGGGCGGTGCCAGAACAGCGAACGCAGCGTGGCAAGGCGTTCCAGCGGATCGTAGGAGCCATTCGAGACCCGGCTGCAGTCGGTCCACTCGTTGTCCCCCGGAACGAAGACGAAGGGCACGCGGCTGGCATTGAACAGTTGCTGGCGATCGGCGAATACGGCGTCGTCGCAACGCGCCTGACCATGCTTGATGTCCCCGATATGGGCAATCAACGCGACATGGGTGTCGGCGATGGCCTCCAGCATGCGTGGCAATTCGCGCCTTTCGTGGGCTGAGTAGGGCACGTCGCCGATCAGCGCAAACTGCCAGGTTTCGCCGTGAGCCAGCGCGGCAACGCAAAAACAGACGCCAAGCAGCCAGCGCCTCATCCGGCAAGTTTCTTCAGGGCATAGAGCGCGTCGAGCGCTTGGCGTGGCGTCAGGCTGTCGGGATCGATGGTGGCCAGTTGCTCCAGCACCGGATCCGGTTCGGGTTCGGCCGGTTCCGGTTCGCCCTGAGCGAAAAGATCGGGTTGCAGCGGGTCGACCGCGCCCCGCTGCTCGAATTCGCGCAGTTGCCTGCGCGCGGCGCGGACGACGGCGTTGGGGATGCCGGCCAGCGCGGCAACCTGGATGCCGTAGCTCTGGTTGGCCGGACCTTCTTCGACGGCGTGCAGGAAGACGATACGGTCGTTGTGCTCGACGGCATCGAGATGGACATTGGCCAGTTCGCTGTATTCGTGTGCAAGCCGGGTCATTTCGAAATAATGCGTCGCGAACAGCGTCAGGCAGCGGTTCCTGGCGATCAGGTGGCGAAGGATGGCGAAGGCCAGCGCCATGCCGTCAAACGTGGACGTGCCGCGGCCGATTTCGTCCATCAGCACCAGGCTTTGCGCGGTGGCGTGGTGCAGGATGGCGGCCGCCTCGGTCATTTCGACCATGAAGGTCGAGCGCCCGGAAGCGAGGTCGTCGGAAGCGCCGATGCGGGTGAAGATGCGGTCGAGCGGGCCGAGCACGCAACGGTCGGCCGGCACGTAGCTGCCGATGTGGGCGAGCAGGGCGATCAGCGCCATCTGGCGCATGAAGGTTGATTTGCCGCCCATGTTGGGGCCGGTGATCAGCAGCAGGCGACGGTTTTCGGCGAGCCGGCAGTCGTTGGCGATGAAGGTCTCGGCGCTGTTGGCCATTTCGCCCTCGACTACCGGGTGGCGGCCGCCGGTTACGGTCAACCCGATTTCCGGGGCAAATTCCGGCTTGCACCAGTTCCGCTTGAGGGCGGTATCGGCGAAACCGGCCAGCAGGTCAAGCTGGGCGACGGCGCGGGCAATGGTCTGCAGCGTCGGCACGGCCGGCAGCAGTTCGTCAAGAATGCCTTCGTACAGGAGCTTTTCGCGGGTCAGCGAGCGTTCCTGGGCGGACAGCGCTTTGTCCTCGAAGGTTTTGAGCTCGGGCGTGATGTAGCGCTCGGCATTCTTCAGCGTCTGACGCCGGCGGTAATCGTCGGGGATTCTTTCGATATTGGCATGGGTGACTTCGATGTAGAAGCCATGCACCTTGTTGTACTCGACCTTGAGGCTGGCGATGCCGCTGCGCTCGCGCTCACGCACTTCCATATCGACCAGATAGGCGCCGCAGTTGTCGTTCAGCGAGCGCAATTCGTCGAGTTCGGCGTCGTAGCCGGTAGCTATCGCGCCACCGTCGCGAATCTGTGCCGATGGTTCGGCGGCGATGGCGCGGGTCAGCAGATTGAGCGCGGCGTGTGGCGTTTCGATCTGGATGTCGAGTTCCGCGAGCAGCGGCGAAGCCGTGCCAGCGATCGGCTGGCGCAAGGTGTCGAGGCGGCCCAGCGACTCGCGCAGGCTGGCGAGTTCACGTGGTCGGGCATTGCGCAAGGCGATGCGCCCGGCGATGCGCTCGATGTCGGCGATGCCCTTCAACTCACGGCGGACCTCGCCGGCCATCCGGCCGTATTCTTCGAGCAGGGATTCGACGGCGCCATGGCGGGCAGCCGGAATGGCGCGTTGGCGCAACGGATGATGCAGGGAGTGGCGCAGCAGGCGCGACCCCATGCTGGTCACGCAATTGTCGAGCAGAGAGAAAAGGGTCGGCGCTGGCAGCCCGCGCAGGGTTTCGGTCAGTTCGAGATTACGCCGGGTGGCGAGATCGAGGCCGAGGTAGGCGCCTTCGAGTTCCACGGTCAACGCCCGCAAGTGCGGCAATTTCCCCGACTGCGTGGCCTGCGCGTACTGCAGCAGCGCGCCGGCGGCAGCGATGGCGGGTCTCAGCCCCTCGGCCCCAAAACCGGCCAGCGAGGCGACCTTGAATTGCTCGCAAAGCAGGCGTTTGGCCGAGTCGAACTCGAAATGCCAGTCCGGTTGCCGCGTGCGGGCAGCCTCCAGCGAAAAATCGGGCGACCAGGATTCAGGATGGAGAATTTCCGCCGGACGAATACGCTCAAGTGCCGCCGCGATCTGGTCGTTCGGCGTTTCGGTCAGGATGAACTCGCCGCTGGCCAGATTCAGGCGAGCAATACCGCCGGTATTGCGGATTGAGGTCAGCGCCAGCAGCCAGACGTCGCGCTTGTCGTCGAGCAGCGCGGCATCGGTCAGCGTTCCCGGCGTGACGATGCGCGACACGGCGCGCTCGACCGGCCCCTTGCTGGTCGCCGGATCGCCGACCTGCTCGCAGATCACCACCGACTCGCCGGCCTTGACCAGCTTGGCGAGGTAAGGCTCGAGCGAATGGAAGGGCACGCCGGCCATGCGGATCGGCACACCCGCCGACTGGCCGCGCGTGGTCAGCGTGATGTCGAGCAGCCGCGCCGCCTTCTCGGCATCGTCGTGGAACAGCTCGTAGAAATCCCCCATCCGGTAAAACAGCAGCGTGTCCGGATGATTGGCCTTGAGCGCCAGGTACTGGCGCATCATAGGCGTGTGCTTCGAGAGGTCGGGAGATTCAGGGGCCATTGAATCGGTGTCTTGGGTGGGTGCGGCAGGGCGCAATTGTCCCATCAACGGGAGGTCCCCGCCACCCGCTGGATCAGCGGAGACAGAGTTCGATCAACTGCGGACCGCCGGCCGCCAGAGCTTGGCGCAGTGCCGCACGGTAGATGTCGCAATCACTTGCCCGCTCATAAGCCATGCCGAAGGTCAGCGCGGCGTGCTTGAATTCGATCTGCTGCGGCGTCCGCCAGCCTTGCTCGAACTCGGGCAGGTCGGCCTGCGGCAGGTGATCGAAAATGCCGCCGCCGCCGTTGTTGACCGCAACAATGATGGCATCGCGCCCCTGCGCCAGGGCCAGGCCGCCAAGGTCGTGCTGGCAAGTGAGGTCGCCAAGCAACGCAACGACCCGTCCATGTACGGCGGCGATGCCAATGGCCGTGGAAATGTTGCCATCGATGCCGCTGGCACCGCGGTTGCCAAAGAACAGGAGCGGGTTGTCGCTGCTGCCGGAATGAGTGTCCAGTTCCCGGATAGCCAGCGAATTGCCGATGAAGACGGCGGAGTTTGCCGGGAGTTCGTCGACCAGAACACCAATGTGTCCGGTGCCTACTTGCGATGCAGCTGCTTCCAAGTTGGCAAAAGTTGCATGCCAGCCGTCAGGTGCGGGATCCGGCGCCACGGCGAGAAGTGCCTGGCAGAAGGCGAGCGGGTCCGCCCGCAAGACATGGGTCAGGCGCTGCATCGGGTCGGTCCAGCGCGGCCAGGGTTCGATCAAAGCATGCACGGCGACCCGGTTACCAAGAAACGCTTGCAGGTGGCGGGTGACCGGAACGGTGCCGAAGCGCAGCACCCAGTCAGGGTTCAGTTCTTGAACTGCCCGCGGATCGCTCAGCCAAGTGTTGTAGCGGACGCACACGTGCGAACGCTTGTGCCGGCCGAAACGCAGGTTGGACAGCGGCTCGGCCAGAATTGGACAGTCCAGGCGGGCGGCGAGCGCGGTCAACGCGTCGGCGTAGCCGTTTCTCAACGGCGTTTCGCCGCAGACGATGATCCCGGGTCGGCCGGCAATGCGGTCGGACAGTTCGCGAATGTCGTCAGGGCTGGGCTGCAGTTCTGGTCGGGAAATGACGATTCTCTCCAACCGGCTGGAGGCGGCTGTTTCCTGGCCCGGAACCAGCGGCTCGCGGAATGGCTGATTGATATGCACCGGCCCCGGATGTGGCCAGATTGCCTGTTCGGAAATCCGGGCTGCCAGGCGCTGCAGGTAGCCGGGGTCGAAGCCTTCCGCCGGCGTGCCGAGCGCGTGGCGGGCCCTGACATGCGAGCCGAACAGATCCATCTGATCGATGGTCTGGTTGGCGCCGCAGGCCTGCAGCTCGGGCGGGCGGTCCGCGGACAACAGGATCAGCGGGACGCCGGACTGGCTCGCCTCGATCACGGCCGGCAACCAGTTGGCCGGGGCCGTGCCCGAGGTGGCGAGGACCAGCGCGGGACGCCGGCTGACCTTGGCGATACCGAGAGCGAAAAATGCCGCGCTACGCTCGTCGACCGCAACAGTGCATTGCAGACCGGACTGGCGCAGCATGGCCAACGCCAGCGGAGTTGACCGGGAACCGGGCGAGATTACGGCGTGCGTGGTGCCGGCAGCAACAAAGCCTGCGACCATCGCCTGCGACCAAAGCAAACTCAGCGTACCGGTGTCGATCATGCTTCGGGCCTGAAGCGAAAGTGCAGATTGTAGCCGCAACACCATGCCTCAGTAGGACTGAGCGCTCGGCGGCGTGCTATGATGAGCGGCGCTAATCGGCGGTTCCGCTGTCCAGGATCCGCGGAAGAGGAGTGGTAGTTCAGTTGGTTAGAATACCGGCCTGTCACGCCGGGGGTCGCGGGTTCGAGTCCCGTCCACTCCGCCAGCCACATCAAAGCCCCGCCGATTTCTCTGGCCAGGGCTTTCTTGTTTGCGGAATCAGATTACGGCAAGCTGGAGTACCAGCGGGGCCTGGCAGCCCACAACAAGTATCCACAGGCTGGTGCGTCAGAACGTGACCAGGCGGTCGGCAAACAGGGCGGCAAACAGCAGGGTCAGGTAGAAGATAGAGTAGCGAAAACAGCGACGGGCGAGGGCATCGCTGTAATTGCGGATAAGTGCCATGGCGTAGCCGAGGAAGATCAGGTCCAGCACGGTGATCGCCACCAGATAGAGCCAGCTGGCCATTCCGAGCGAAACCGGTATCAGGCTGGCGGCTGCGAGCATCACCGTGTACAGGAGGATGTGCTGGCAGGTGAAGGCGACGCCATGGGTGACCGGGAGCATCGGCAGTCCCGAGAGGGCATAGTCGGCGCGTCGGTAGCATGCCAGCGCCCAGAAGTGGGGCGGCGTCCACAGGAAGATGATCAGGAACAGGACGAGCGGCTCGGCGGAAACGTAACCGGTCATCGCTGCCCACCCGAGCACTGGCGGCATGGCGCCGGAAGCTCCGCCTATGACGATGTTCATCGGCGTCGCCGGCTTCAGGATCAGGGTGTAAATGATCGTATATCCGACAAACGTGGCCAACGTCAGCCACATCGTCAGGTCATTGATGAAGGTGTGGAGGAGCCAGAGCCCCGCGGCACCGAGCAGGGTGGCCAGGGTGACCGTTTCGAGCACGGAGATGTCGCCGCGGGCGGTGGCGCGCCAACTGGTACGAGCCATCCGCGCGTCGATGGTGCGCTCGACCAGGCAGTTGAGCGCTGCCGCTGCGAACGCGACCAGTGCTATTCCGGCGGATGCGACAACGAAGCGCAGCGGCGGCGGGAAGCCAGGCGTCGCCAGGAACATCCCGATCATTGCCGTAAAGACGATGAGGCTGTTGACCCGGGGCTTGCACAGATGAAAAAAAGCGGCCAGGCGCTGGGACAGGGTAAGGGACGGCTCGGCAATGGTTTGCATGGTGGGTCTCCTAGCCGTTCCAGGCGAATCTGAGCAGGCGTTCAAGATCGCCCTGCACCCCTTTGGCGGCGATGTCCGCGGGGTAGGTCATGATCAGGTTGCCTCGAGGGTCGATGATGTGGAGGAGGTAGCCCGACTCGTCGGCTGAATTTGGCAGCCAGCGCGGCGGCGCGACGGCCAGGACGAGGTCCGGCTGCTGCCGGATAGTGGCAACGAACTGGGGATCGGCGACTTGGTCGGTCAGGACGACACGCCGCAGTCGCCCCATGTCCCTGCGCAGCGAGACCTGAATACGGCGCATTTCGTCGAGGCGCTGGACGCAGTTTGCAACGCACTGTCCGCTGCCGCTCAGCAGTAGCAGCCATTTGCCGTGAAGTTCCGCTGTTGCCAAGGGACTTCCATCGGTCGTCTTCAGCCCGCTGGCCGGCAACGGCAGGGGTGGGTTGACCAGGTGTCCCTGGTTGCCGGTTCGCTCGGGCTGCCAGCCGATGAAGTAAAGGCCGGCGGCAATGATGACGGGCATGGCCATCAAGCTGACGACGAGCATCAGCATTGGCAGGCTGTTGCGCTTCTGCGGCGAATCCTGGAGGGTGACGCTCGTCACGGCCGGCGAAAAAGGAAATAGGCCCAGATGCCAAGGCTAGCGGCAGCGAAACCGAACCACTGCAGGGCGTATCCGTAGTTTCGCCCTGCTTGCCCGTCCAGGCGGGGCCATTCGCGCACGTATCCACCAGGCGCGGCTCTATCCAGCTGGATAACGACCGGCTGTAGAGGATAGGTGACAACCTGACGGAAGCGTCCAAGGTCAAGGTTCTGCCATACCGGATCCCAGCCAGTTGACGGTTGGGGTGCCAGGTTGAAGAAACGCTGGCCGGGCACAACAGCGATCCCGGTAAGCTCGACAGTGCCGAGCGGCACAGGGGCATCCGGAACGAAACGGTGATTGTCAGGCGCCGGTATCCAGCCGCGATTGATCAGAACGTGCATTTCCGATCCCTCGAGGCGCAGCGGGGTTATGACATGGTATCCGGCCCGCTCCTGATGCAGCCTATTGTCGATCAGAACCTGACGCGAGGCATCGTAAGTGCCGCGCAGGCTGACATGGCGAAAACGCAACCACTCGACGTCGGTGGGAGCCGTCGGTAGCGGAACCGCAGCCCGAGTGCTGAGTGCGTCCAGTTCTGCCTGCAGGCCGGTCTTCACCTCCGCCTTGCGCCACTGCCACATCCCCAGAGAGATGAAGGCCGGAATCAAGACCATGAGCAGGAGGCCACCGAATACTGTTATCTTCCACCGACTGACCCTTGCGGTGTTGCCAGAGGGGCGCGCATACTGTACTGGGGTCTGTGTTTCGATGGAGTTGGCGATGATCAAGGTTGTGGTGGTTCTAATGTTGTTGGGCATTCTCGGAAGCCTGTTTTCCGGGCTTTTCTACATCTACCGCGACCGCGGAACCGGCGATCGGACAGTTCGCGCGCTGACATTGCGCATCGGACTGTCCATTTCGCTTTTTCTTCTGCTGCTGATCGGCTTCCGGCTTGGCTTCATTCCTGGCTATACCCAATAGACAAACACGAACAGAATCAGCCACACGACATCAACAAAGTGCCAGTACCACGCCACGCCTTCGAAGGCGAAGTGGCGTTCAGCGGTGAAATGGCCGCTCATGCTGCGCAGCAGGATGACGAGCAGCATGATGGTTCCGAGCGTGACATGGAAGCCGTGAAAGCCGGTAAGCATGAAGAACGTGGCGCCGTAGGCGCCGGCGCCCATGGTCAGGCCCAATTCAGTGTAGGCGTGGTAGTACTCGTAGGCTTGGAAACCCAGGAAGAGGGTGCCGAGGAGTACCGTAGCGGCGAGGCCGAGGACGAGATGGCTGCGATTGTTGCGCAGCAATCCCCAGTGTGCCCAGGTTACCGTCGCGCCGGAACTCAGGAGCAACGCCGTGTTGATCGCCGGAATGCCCCAGGCGCCCATTGGCGTGAACTTCGGCCCAGCCGGTCCGCTGGTCGGCCAGGTGCCGGCAAAGTCCGGCCACAGGCTGGTTCCGTGGGCGCCAAGCATGCCACCCAGATCGGGGACCGAAATGACCCGTACGTAAAACAGGGCGCCAAAGAAGGCGGCAAAGAACATGACCTCGGTTGCAATGAACCAGATCATGCCGTAGCGGAATGAAAGGTCTTCCCAGTCGCGGTAGGACCCGCCCTGCGATTCGCTGATGACCCGTCCAAACCATCCGAAGAGGACATAGAGGATGACCCCGACGCCACCCAGCATCACCCATTTTCCATGCGGAAACGAATTGATTGCCTGGATGAAGCCCAGAGCCAGCAGGAACATCCCGCCGGAAAGGATCGCCGGGTAGAAGCTCGGCTGGGGTACGAAGTAGTGTTCGCGCGAACCGGCGTGAGCGGTGCTGGTTGTCATCGGGCCTCCCTGGCGCTTGTCAATGTTTGTCGCTGTCCGTCGACCCCGAAAAAGGCGTAGGACAAGGTGATGTGGGTTATGTCGCGGTCGACGTCCGGCTTGATGATAAAAGCCAGCGGCAATTCCTGGGCTTCACCCGGAGCCAGCGTCTGCTGGGAAAAACAGAAGCATTCTATCTTGTCGAAATACTGGGCTGCACGGCCGGGCGTGACGCTGGGGACGGCTTGCCCGGTAATCGCGTGATCCGATGTATTGCGCACCAGGTAGCTGACCTGTTGCAGGTCGCCCGGGTGGACGTCCAGGCTGAAGGTCAGCGGTCGCATGTCCCACGACAGGCCTGGCATGACCGTTCCTGTGAACTCCACCCGGATCTTTCTCGTGTAATCAATGCTGCTAGCCGGCGCACCCTCCACCTTGAGACCGCCGACCCCGAAACCGTCGCGAACAGGCTTCTGGCCGCCGGTCTTTCCGTTGAATCCGGTTGCTTCGCACAATACGTTGTACAGCGGCACCATCGCGAATGCAAAGACAAAGGCGGCTACCACCAGTATAAGGAGGCGGCGAACGAGCCGTCGATTGCCCGGTGGGGGCGATTGCGTCTCCTCCATCATCTAGCGCTTGATGAAGAGGCTGACAACATAGAACAGCAACGCGACCACGGCGATCACCCAGCCGAGGCGACGCGAAGCGGCGCGGCGGCGTTCAAGATCGGCGGCGCTGAAAGGTTGCTGCTCCATGCCGGACTCCACCTTACTTGACCTGTGGTTGAACTTCCCAGGTGTGGAGCGGCGGCGGTGACGGCAATTCCCATTCCAGTCCCGAAGCGCTCTCCCAGACCTGGTCTGTTGCCTTGCGGCCACCACGGATGCAGGCCCAGACGTTCCAGGCGAAAAGCAGCTGACTTACGCCCAGAATGATGGCGCCGACCGTCGATATGGCGTTGAACTCGGCGAATTGCAGTGCGTAGTCCGGGATTCTTCGCGGCATGCCCGCCAGTCCGAGGAAGAACTGCGGAATGAAGGTCAGGTTGAAGGAGATGACAGTCAGCCAGAAATGCAGCTTGCCCAAGGGTTCGCTGAACATGTGGCCAGTCCACTTGGGAAGCCAGTAATAGACCCCGGTCATGACGCCCATGATGCCGCCGGCGAATAGCGCGTAATGGAAATGGGCGACGACGAAGTAGCTGTGGTGGTACTGCGCATCGGCGGCGACGTCAGCGAGGATGAGGCCGGTCAGGCCGGCGACTCCGAAGAGGACGATGAAGCCGATGGCGAACAGCATCGGCGTCTCAAAGGTCATCGCACCGCGCCACATGGTGGCGATCCAGCAGAAGAATAGGACGGCCAGCGGGAGGGAAATCGCCATCGTGCTGAACATGAAGTAGATCAGCGCCGGTACCGGCATGCCGGCAGTGAAGAAATGATGCGCCCAGACGATCACCGAAAGCAGGCCGATGGCGATGAAGCTGTAGACCTGTGCCTTGTAGCCGAAGATCGGCTTGCGCGTGAAGGTTGATAGCACATGAGGAATCAGGCCCCAGATCGGCAGCAGCAGGATGTAGACTTCCGGATGGCCGAAGAACCAGAACAGATGCTGGAACAGGATCGGGTCGCCGCCGCCACTCGCATCGAAGAAATGGGTACCGAAATGGCGATCGGTCAGCAGCATGGTCACGGCACCCGCCAGTACCGGCAGCGTCGCGATCAGCAGGAAGGCCGTGATCAGCCAGCCCCAGGCAAAGATCGGCAGCTTCATCATGGTCATGCCGGGCGCACGCATGTTGAAGATGGTGACGATGATGTTGATTGACCCCATGATCGACGAGATGCCCAGGATATGGACTGAAAGAATCGCAAAATCGATTCCCATGCCACCCTGAACCGAGAGCGGAGCATAGAAGGTCCAGCCGGTTCCGATGGCCCCGTCGCCAACTCCGAAAAGCGCCAGGATGAAAGGCAGGGTGAGCAGGGTGGCAGCCGGCGGCAGAAGCCAGAAACCCCAGTTATTGAGGCGAGGCAAGGCCATGTCGGGCGCACCGATCATCAAAGGGATCATCCAGTTGGCAAAGCCGGTCGCCGCCGGCATGAGCGCCGCGAAGATCATTACCAGCGCGTGTACGCCGATCAACTGATTGAAGAACTCGGGCTTCATCAGTTGCAGGCCGGGTTCGAACAACTCGACCCGCACCGCGAGGATCATGAGGCCGCCAACGAAGAACATGATCATCGCGAATGTCAGGTACATCGTTCCGATTTCCTTGTGATTGGTCGTCGTCAGCCAGCGGGCAAAGCCCCCAGGGTAATGTCCGGATTGGTGTTCGTCGCCGTGTCCGGCAGGATGGGTAGCGATCGTGCTCATCTCGATTCTCCTAACGCAATGCTTTGATCTGTGCGGGCTGGATCATGTCGCCCTGGCGGTTGCCAAAACTGTTTCGCTCGTAGGTAATGACCGCTGCGAGCTCAACATCGGACAGGGTATTGCGGAAAGCCTGCATGGCTGTTCCGGCCTTGCCGTTGACGACTCGGTCCACGTGGCTGTCCTTGAGGATCTTCCCGTCCTTGCCCAGCAGCGGACCCTTGACGACAGGACTTCCAGCAAGGGCCGGGAATGCAGGGGGCATGCCCAGGCCGTTCGGCTGGTGGCAGGCTGCGCATTGTTTCGTATAGACCTCTTGTCCCTTGGCCATCAGTTCGTCGCTGCTCCAGGCTCGGTCCGCGCCGCCAGCCGCAGCCTTGGCCTCGGCCTTCTTCTCCTCGAGCCAGGCCAGATACTCGGGCTCTGGTACGGCATGAACAACAACCGGCATGAAGCCATGATCCTTGCCGCACAGTTCTGCGCATTGGCCACGGTAGATGCCCGGCTTCTCGATCTGGACCCAGGTTTCGCGCAGGAAGCCCGGAACGGCATCGCGCTTGACCCCGAACTGCGGCACCCACCAGGTATGGATGACGTCGGTCGAGGTCAGCAGAATTCGGACCTTTTTTCCGACCGGAAGCACTACCGGGTGATCCACCTCAAGCAGGTAGTTTTCCCCTTTGGGTTCGCTATTGTTTATCTGTTCGCGCGGTGTGGTTGTCGTGCTGATGTACTTGACGCCAGCCTCGGGATACTCGTACTGCCATTTCCACTGCATTCCGGTGACCTTGAGGACCATGTCGGCGCGAGTCTTGGTGTCCTCCATTTCGATGATGGCATGGACAGCGGGAATGCCCATCAGGATGAAGTCAATGTAGAGCAGGATCGCAAACGGGACCAATGCCCAGAACCACTGCAGTCCGCCGGTTGGCCCGGTAAACTTCGCGGGCGAATGGCCACTGCTCTTCCTGTGCTTGATCATCGAGTAGATCATGATCCCGAAAACCGCCACGAACAGAATGGTGATGATCAGCATGAACTCGTTATGGATGTTCAACGTTTCCCTGGCGACGGGCGTGACCGGATCGGGAAAGTTGAACCTGAATTCGGCACCGGCAATGCCAGGCAACGCCACAGCAACCAGCAAGCACAGGCGCTTCAGCAACCTGCGCGCGGACGCCCTTCCGCGAGACCACGAGTTCGCCTCATCCGCGTTGAAATCAACACAGCTTCCCATCCGTTCATTCCCCCATATGAGAACCGGCAGCCCAGTTCAGAATCATCGGCCACGTACAATCACTGACCGCGTCAAACTGCCGCAGGATACTATATTACGAATTCTTACACCACGACTACACTTTTTGACTACATCTTTTGGCGGGTTATCGGGTCAATGTCGAGTATTACAACACCGACCTGACCTGACCTGACCTGACCGCGTCCGTGTTCGGGTACCACCTGATCGTGAGCGATCACTCTGCGCAACCGCTCTCTCGGGGATCCTCGCGTGCCTGGTCGTCGTCACCTCCTTCGAGTACACATCGCGCTCGGACTCCTGCCCGACAGTGCTTTCCCGCCCTTTCTTGAATTGCGGGGTGATGCGACGCAGACCACGGAAACTCTTTAGGAATCTCGGGTCAATAGGTGGCGCAAGATGGTCGGCAGGCCGCCCGGTTACTGATTTGAGGCCGGCCGGGAGCCTATGTCTACCATTCGCCCGCCCGAGGTTTGTGCCCTGCGGCGGGCGTCGAGACATTGTTGCGGACGTTCGCGGGTTCCCCGCGGGGCGATGATCCGATCGACTTGCTGGAAGCTTTCCGGCCTCAGCGTTGGAGAACTTTCATCGCACGCTGCGCCTCGCGCTTCGAATCCTTGTCCAGTTCGTCGGCGCGCTTGTCATATTGTTTCTTGCCCTTGGCGAGGCCGATTTCGAGCTTGATACGCCCCCTCATGAAGTGCAGGTCAAGTGGCACAAGCGCATAGCCGGCCCGCTCGACTTTGCCTATCAGCTTCATGATTTCGCGTTGATGCAGCAGCAACTTGCGGGTGCGCGTCGGGTCAGGACTGACATGGGTCGATGCCGTCAGCAGGGGCGTGATGTGCATGCCGATCAGGAAAAGCTCGCCGCCCTTGATGATGACGTAGGATTCCTTGATGTTCATCCGGCCGCCGCGAATGGCCTTGACCTCCCACCCTTCGAGGGCGATGCCTGCCTCGTGCTTCTCTTCGATGAAGTAGTCGTGGAAGGCTTTTTTGTTGACCGTGATGCTCATGCCGCCGACGATCCATTAAAATCGCGCATTCTACAGGATTCAGGAATTTCCCCGACGCATGGCTCTGGTCGAAAAATCCGTACTCATCGGGCAGTCTGCCGAGCGTATGTTCGAACTGGTTGACCGTTGCGAAGACTATCCGGCCTTTTTGCCGTGGTGCAGCCAGACCGCAGTCAACTATCGCGATGTGACCAAGACAGTGGCGACGCTGCATGTCAATTACCATAGTGTCAAGACTGCCTTTACGACCGAAAACCACAAGGAGGCCCCACACTCAATGAGAATCCGCCTTGTCGACGGACCTTTCCGGCGCCTTGAGGGGGCTTGGTATTTTAGAAGGCTGGCCGAGACTGCCTGCAAGATCGAATTCCGGATGCACTACGACTTTTCCAGCAAGGTCTTCGAAAAGGCGATTGGCCCGGTGTTCAGTCACATCGCCAATACCTTTGTCGATGCCTTCGTGCGTCGTGCCGGACAGGTTTATGGAGAAATCAGTGGCTGACAAGCTGAAGGTTGAGGTCTGCTACGCATTGCAGGAGAAGCAGGTGCTTGTTCCAGTGAGCGTGCCCGAGGGTGCAACACTGCAGGGGGCCCTCGAAGCATCGGGGCTTCTCGAGAAGCACCCGGAGATCGATCTGCAGAAGAACAAGTTCGGCATCTTTGCCAAACTGTCCAAGCTGGACACCGTATTGCGTGATCGTGACCGCGTGGAAATCTACCGGGCGCTGATCGCCGACCCCAAGGAAGTGCGCAAGCAGCGGGCAGCCGAGGGAAAGGTCATGAAAAAGGGCGCCGGCGATGCCGACGCCCCCGATGTCTGAGGGACTGTCGCGGGCTAAGCGGGTCGATCTATTTGCAGGACTCGGCAATCGTGTTGCGGGTGCGCTCGATTTCGTCACCCCGCTGGGCATCCTCGAGGAAGGTCTCGCCACCCTTGCCGTCGGGCAGGATCATGCGGCGCCCGGATTCGAGCGCTGACAGGTGGGTACGAGCGCGTTCGCAGTTTTCCCTCTTCTGGGTTGCTGCTGCTGTTTCCTTGGCGTCCTTGTCGGCCTTTTCCTTGGCTTCCTGCTGGCGCTTCTTGAATTCCATATCCTTTTCCCCCGTTGTTTTTTGGGCATCCGCAGACTGCGCGCCGCCGGTCGCCTGCGAGGCATCCGTCGTCGGGGCGCCGATCGACGGCGGGGGAGAAGTGCCGATTGCCCTGGCGTTGCGCACCGATGCCGGTGGCGGCGTGTCAGAAATTACGGTCCGGCCGCTACTGTCCTTCCATTGATAGGTTTGCGCATTGGCGTTGATCACGGTTGCGGTCGACGCGATCAGAAGGGCAAAAATCAGGGGGGTTTTCATGGTCATCCGGAGTCTTGGGCGATTTCTGTATAATACGTTTTTGTGACCTTGGATCAAAGGCCATGCGAATTTTGCAAAAAGCCCTGACTTTCGACGACGTCCTTCTCGTCCCTGCACATTCCCAGATCCTGCCTCGCGATGTCAGCCTGTCAACCCGGTTAACGCGCAATATTTCCCTCAATCTTCCGCTGCTTTCCGCAGCCATGGATACAGTTACCGAAGGCCGTCTGGCGATTGCGCTGGCGCAAGAAGGCGGTATCGGCATCATTCACAAGAATCTGTCGCCCAAGGCCCAGGCGGCTGAAGTTGCCAAGGTCAAGCGTTTCGAATCCGGCATTGTCAAGGATCCGATTACGGTTTCGCCGCTGATGACCGTGCGCGACGTTCTCGACATCACCAGCCAGTACCGCATTTCCGGCCTGCCCGTCATCGACAGGGCGGGCAAGGTGGTCGGCATCGTAACGAACCGCGATCTGCGTTTCGAAACCAATCTCGACCAGCCGGTCAAGGCGATCATGACCCCGCGCAAACGCCTGGTTACGGTAAAGGAGGGCGCCAGCGTCGAGGACGCCAAGGAGTTGCTCCGGGCCCACCGCCTGGAAAGGGTTCTGGTTATCGACGATGCGTTCCACCTGCGTGGCCTGATCACCGTCAAGGACATCCTGAAGTCCACCGAGCATCCGCTCGCCAACAAGGATGCTTCCGGCTGCTTGCGTGCTGGCGCCGCGGTCGGTGTCGGCCCGGGGACCGAGGAGCGTGTCGAGTATCTGGCCGAGGCCGGCGTTGATGTCATCATCGTCGATACGGCCCATGGTCACTCGCAGGGAGTGCTCGATCGGGTCAACTGGATCAAGAAGAACTACCCGCTGATCGAAGTTATCGGTGGCAACATCGCCACGGCGGATGCCGCCCAGGCGTTGGCAGACAGCGGTGCCGATGCGGTCAAGGTGGGAATCGGCCCCGGTTCGATCTGCACCACCCGGATTGTGGCGGGCGTCGGTGTTCCACAGATTACGGCAATCCAGAACGTCTCGGAGGCTCTCAAGGCTACGGGCGTGCCGATGATCGCCGATGGCGGGATCCGCTATTCCGGCGATATCGCCAAGGCGATTGCCGCCGGTGCCGATACCGTGATGCTCGGCGGGCTGTTTGCCGGCACGGAAGAAGCGCCGGGTGAAGTCGAACTGTTCCAGGGGCGGTCGTACAAGTCGTACCGCGGCATGGGCTCTCTCGGTGCCATGCAGGCAGGTTCTTCCGACCGCTACTTCCAGGAGGCCACGGCCAACGTCGACAAGTTCGTGCCGGAAGGGATCGAGGGCCGCGTGCCTTACAAGGGTTCGGTACTGGCCGTCATTCATCAGCTGACGGGCGGCCTACGTTCTTCGATGGGCTATCTCGGCTGCTCGACCATTGCCCAGATGCACGATCAGGCTTGCTTCATGGAAATCACCTCGGCGGGCGTGCGCGAATCGCACGTTCACGACGTGCAGATCACCAAGGAAGCACCGAATTACCACGTCGAGTAGCTCATGTCCAAATGGCCGACCTGGTTGAAAGTACTCGTCGCTGTCGTTGGCATCGTTGGCGTCACTGCCTTCTCGCAACTCCTCCTTTATCTCGACCGGATGGGCGCCAGCAAGTTCGACCTCTGACAGGTGCCGGATTCTTCCGGGATCGTCTCTTATGCCGCTGAAACGCTAGAGTTCACCATGTCCCACCAGAAAATACTGATCCTCGATTTCGGTTCGCAAGTCACGCAGTTGATCGCCCGCCGCGTGCGCGAACAGCAGGTCTATTGCGAACTGCATTCTTTCGATGTCTCCGAAGAGTTCATCCGCGCCTTCAGACCGAACGGGATCATCCTCTCGGGCGGCCCGAACTCGGTCTATGAGGCGCTGGAGTGGAAGGCGCCGCAAGTGGTCTTCGAGATGGGGGTACCGGTTCTCGGCATCTGCTACGGCATGCAGACCATGGCCCAGCAACTGGGCGGCACGGTCGAGAGTTCCGGCAAGCGCGAATTCGGTTTTGCCGAAGTTCGTGCCCGCGGCCATTCACGGTTGTTCAACGGCATCCAGGACCGCAGCAACAACGAGGGCCACGGCCTGCTCGAGGTCTGGATGAGCCACGGCGACAAAGTCACCGAGTTGCCGGCCGGCTTCAGGGTCATTGGCAGCAGCGAATCGTGCCCGGTGGCTGCGATGGCTGACGAAGAGCGCGGTTTCTACGCCGTCCAGTTCCACCCGGAGGTCACCCACACCCTCAAGGGCAAGGAAATGATCGCCCGCTTCGTTCATGACATCTGCGCTTGCGGCCGCGACTGGAACATGCCGGACTACGTCAATGAAGCCATCGCCAAGGTGCGCGCGGAGGTTGGCGGCGATGAGGTCATCCTCGGCCTTTCCGGCGGTGTCGATTCGTCGGTCGTGGCCGCCCTGTTGCACAAGGCGATCGGGGACCAGCTGACTTGTGTCTTTGTCGACAACGGCCTGTTGCGCCTCAATGAAGGCGCGCAGGTGATGGAAACCTTCGCCCGCAATCTTGGCGTCAGGGTCATTCACGTCGATGCCAGTGAACAATTTCTGGGCCACCTGAAGGGTGTTGCCGACCCGGAGGCCAAGCGCAAGATCATCGGCCGTGAGTTCGTCGAGATCTTCCAGGCCGAAGCGGCCAAACTGCCCAATGCCAAATGGCTGGCCCAGGGCACCATCTATCCGGACGTGATCGAATCGGCCGGTGCCAGGACCGGCAAGGCGCACGCCATCAAGAGCCATCACAACGTCGGCGGCCTGCCGGAAACACTCAATCTCAAGCTGCTTGAACCGCTGCGCGAACTGTTCAAGGACGAAGTTCGCGAATTCGGTGTGGCCCTTGGCCTGCCGCATGAAATGGTTTATCGCCACCCGTTCCCTGGTCCCGGCCTGGGAGTGCGCATCCTCGGCGAGGTCAGGAAGGACTTTGCCGACCTGCTGCGTCGGGCCGATGCTATCTTCATCGACGAGTTGCGTGCCACCGACTGGTACGACAAGACCAGCCAGGCTTTTGCCGTATTCCTGCCGGTCAAGAGCGTTGGTGTCATGGGTGACGGGCGCACCTACGAATATGTGGTGGCCTTGCGCGCCGTGCAGACGCAGGATTTCATGACCGCGCACTGGGCCGAGTTGCCGCACAGCCTGCTCGGCAAGGTGTCGAACCGCATCATTAACGAAGTGCGTGGCATCAATCGGGTGGTTTACGACATTTCCGGCAAGCCGCCGGCGACGATCGAGTGGGAATAATTTAGCTTCGTTTCAGGACATCCCAAGGCATTCCGGTTTTTCTTGAAAACCTTGTCCTGACAACAGGTTAGCGTCCCACACGGTTTCACACTGCCTCACACAAGCCCGCCGATTTTGACGGTATTGGTGACGGTATCGGTGAACAGGTCCTTCAACTACCGCGGTTGATACCGTCAAATGGTCTGACGGTATCAACTGACGGTATCAGGTTGGAGGAAAAAGATGCTTACTGACAAGCAGTTAAGGACGCTGAAGGCAGCTGACAAGGTTTACAAGGTCGCCGACCAGCAAGGGCTGTACGTAACGATTCTGCGTACAGGGAACATCAGCTTTCGCTACGACTATCGATTGAACGGTCGTCGCGAAACACTTGTGATCGGCCAGTACGATCCGGGGCTCGCGGCCAAGAATCCACGCGAGGTGTCATCCCTGGAATACGGCATGTCGTTGTCGCTTGCCGAGGCGCGTCAACTCCTGGCAAATGCACGACGAGCCATCGAACAGGGCGAGAGCCCGTCCCGCGCGAAGGTGGAAAAACGGATCGAAGCCAACGAGGGAATGACGTTCGGGAACTGGGCTGAAAAGTATTTTGCCGAAGCCAAGCTGGCAGAGTCGACGCGTGCGATGCGGAAGGCCATCTACGATCGCAACCTGGCCACGGAGTTCGGTCGTCTAAAGCTGGAAGAAATTACGCCGTCGCGTTTGCTGGCGAGGTGCGAGAAAATCAAGGAGCGTGGTGCGCCTGCTCCGGCGGTTCAGTCCCGAGACATCGTGCTTCAGATCTTCCGCTTTATCCAAGCTAGAGGGCTGAGGATCGAAAACCCAGCGGAAGCGATTCGCCCTAGCGCCATTGCGACCTTCAAAGTCAGGGACAGGGCCCTTTCTCCGGAAGAAATCCACAAGTTCTTCAACGCCCTTGAGAAAGTCTCATCGGCGGCCACGCTGCGCCTCGCAGTCAAGTTCATGTTGCTGACGATGGTACGAAAGAGCGAGTTCACCCAAGCTAAATGGGAGGAGATCAATTTCGAAACAGGCGTGTGGACGATTCCCAAGGAGCGAATGAAAGCGGGGCGACCGCACAACATCTACCTCAGCCAGCAGGCGGTCGACATCCTGGTGGCCTTCAAGACCTGCTATGGCGCTAGCCCGTACCTCCATCCCGGGCGCTATGAGTCGGATTTCCCGATGAGCAATGGGACTCTGAACCGTCTGGTCGTTGCCGGCACTGAGGTGATCATCGGTCGAGGCGAGGAGTTCGAACCGTTTACCGTGCACGACCTTCGCCGAACCGCCAGCACGTCGTTGCATGAAGCTGGATACAACACTGACTGGATCGAGAAGTGTCTGGCTCACGAGCAACGTGGTGTGCGTGCTGTCTACAACAAGGCCGAGTACGGTGAGCAGCGAAGAGCGATGCTTCAAGCTTGGGCCGATATGGTCGACTCATGGATCGTGGACGGGCCCAGTCCTATTCGGCCCATCAGTCTGAGCTTTCCTTCAGAGACTCGTTTGGGGTTGGAAACCCAAGCGGCTTCAGTTCAGTCTGTGTGAAAACGCATCAGTGGGCGGATATTCCTGCTTGGGCGGGGGGGACCGCCCCATTGGCGGCAAAAGTGACTGTCGATGGAGCAGAACGTAAGCCGCGGCTTCGATATGAAGCTCGACGTCCAAGTCGGTGGTAAGACTGTTGCCCAACTCTACCGCGCACGCGACGAGTATGTGATCAAGTAGTCGAACCGGCGCGCATGGCAAGGGTGGAAATTCCACGGCCCCGGTTCGAATTTTTCGCATGCCGCCTTTATTTGTCCGAAATATATCTACAAATTTCGGACATTTCTTCTTGCTAGTTGTCCGAAAAAATTATACAAATATCGGACAGGAGGCCATGTGTCAGATATCAAATCCGCCATTTCGTCGCAAATCAACGCTGCAGGCCCGGGCCACGTCTGGGTACCGACTGACTTTGCGCACCTCGGCAACCGGGATGCGATCGACAAGACTCTCCAGCGTATGGTGTTGGCGGGTGACTTGCGGCGTGTCGACCGAGGCTTGTACGACAAGCCCATCATCAATCGCCTAACCCAGCGCCCCACGACTCCGGACTATCGGGCAATCATCGATGCTATCGCACGGCGCGACCAACTGCGTTTGCTTGTGGATGGGATGACCGCCGCCAATGACCTTGGCTTAACGGATGCTGTTCCAGCTCGCGTTACCATTCATACGGACACACGTCGCCGGGCGATCAAGCTCGATAAACTCGTCATCGACTTCAAGCAAACTGCTCCCAGTCGCCTTTATTGGGCAGGCCGTCCTGCCATGCGAATCGTACAGGCCCTGCATTGGCTGAAGGATACGCTGGTTGTCGACCATGATCGCATTGTCAGCCGACTGAATCGACTACTCACCGACTCTGATCAGGGGGCTGCAATCTGCCAGGATCTGCGCAACGGGTTCAGCATGTTGCCGGCGTGGATGCAGGACCTGATCCGTGATCTACCTGGTTGCGATCCTCGGGACACCCTATCCGGAACCTCGCCAATACATAGTGGCGTGAAATCCTCAGCCGATTCATCGCGGCCCGAAGGCGTAAGGAGAGCCAATTGAATCCGTCTTTCCGCGAAGTCATCACCGCCGCCGACGGCGATCGACTCGATTTGTTTCTCGGTGCGGCAACCCGTATGGGTACGGCAGTTCAGAACGTCGAGAAGGATTTCTGGGTGTGCTGGACTTTGGATGCCTTGTTCAATGGCCTAGCGGATAGCGGACCTCGTCTCTTGTTCAAGGGGGGTACCTCATTGTCCAAGGCTTTTGGCCTGATCTCGCGCTTTTCCGAAGACATCGACATCACCGTTTTTCGTGACGACTTGGGGCAGGCTGCCGAGGTAGCGGAACTGGATGCCTTGACTGGCAAGAAACGTCGAGCACGCCTTGAAGCTATCCGGGTCGCATGCCAAGCCTATATTGCCGGCCCATTGGCGGATCAATTCACTCAGATTGCTGGTGCGGTCATTCCCGATGGTCGCTTCAGGTTGGAACTCGACCCCGACGACAAAGATGGTCAGACGCTGCTGTTCTGGTACCCCGCAGTTACCCCGACAACCAACGACTACATCCGATCTGCCGTGAAAATCGAATCCGGCGCGAAGTCGGCACTCGACCCTCATATCGCGGCATCGCTGAAGCCTTACGTAGCGCAGGATTTGTCGGCGCTGGATCTCACCATCCACAACGTCACCACCGTAAAACCGGAGCGTACCTTCTGGGACAAGGTCATCATCCTGCATGGCTTGAGGCAATGGCATGACCGCCGTGGCGAATTACGGCACGGCGGTCAGCGTGTCTCGCGTCACTACTACGATGTACACCAGTTGATGCAGGCGTCCGCATCGCCGGAGTGGCAGGCCGACCAGGCACTCGCCATGGATTGTGTGGACCATGCCCGACTGTTCTTCGGAAGTGCTGATCTTGGCTTGGATATCGCCCATCCAGGGGCGTTTACGTTGGTTCCGAGCACTGCGATGCACGAAGCCTTATCCAAGGACTACGAAGCCATGGCCGGCATGGTCTTTGGCGAGGTCCCGAAGCTTGAAGCGGTGCTGGCCAGCGTCGAGCAATTCGAACAGACCATCAACCGCGCTACGAACGCGGACAACTTGGCGAAAGCGGAAGAGCCTAGATGAACGACTATTTCAGCGACCGGGAAAACGGGCCTCGAGCCCGAACCGAGCAGATCATTTCGCCTGAGGTCTGGGCTGGTCTGGTTGCAACTGTGCAGGCGCTGGTCAACAGTGGGGCCTTCGGACTGCGTTTTCCGGAGCGCTGCCCGGATGGGCAAGCCATCTGCGGTTGTGACGAGGATGTCATCGCCGCTTCCGTGATTGCGGAAATGCCGGGATTAACGTGGCCGCTCGAAACGTCCAGGCTGGTGGATGACGGATTCCTGCGGCAGCATGAGCCATTTGCACCGGACACATTATTGATCCTGGATTTCGTCGAGTTCGTCTACGCATCGGTGGCGAAGCCTCTTCCAGGAAGGCTCCACGACTTTTTCAATCACCACCATTTCACCTTCGATCAGCAATCCGGACAGGAAGAGTTCCGGGCGACGGTCAATCGTATCTTTGCGCGCAATGGTGTGGCCTTTGAAATGCTGTCAAACGGTCGTATCGTGCGTATTCTTCCGCCGGTGCTGGGGGATGACCTCAAAAGGATGGTATTCCGGACGGGGGACCGAATCCTCGACAACATGTTGGAAGAAAGCCGCGCTAAATTTACGGACCGAAATCCACTCCTGCGGCGGGAGGGGCTGGAGCGTTTGTGGGACGCATGGGAGCGACTCAAATCACTCGCAGATCCCGAAGATAAGAAAAAATCGATCAAGATCATTCTCGATGCTACCGCCGAAGAGGTGGCGCTTCGGCAGCGGCTGGAAAACGAAGCGAAAGAACTGACCGATATCGGTAACAGCCACCTTATTCGGCACACCGAACTCAAGCAAATCCCGGTCATCGATGTGGATCACGTCGATTATCTGTTTCATCGCTTGTTTGCGATGATCCAGTTGTTGTTGCGAAAGAAACGACCCGTCTAGCGATTTCGGCGGCGCTTGGTAGTGGCAATAGCGATTGACTGGAATCAGGGGCTTGCTGACGACATTTCCGCGATTAGCCTGATGTCAGGAGGTCGATATGCGGAAATTTTTCTTCTTCGCGATCCTGGCGATTGGTGCAGGGATCGGATTGCTGGTTGCTATTGCAGCAAAAGGCGAGTGGGGCGCGGGCGCTGTCATGGTGGGTGTTGGGCTACTCTTTGCCGTTCCTCTCGCCAGTGCGTTGACGGGCATTGGACGAGGCCGCAGGAGGTTGCGGCGGCGACGGATTGGTGGAGGACTAAGGGGCACGTCCAGGTCTTTGTTCAAGGGAGATGTCCCTGTTCGGCGCTGGGATCGGTAGCAGTTACTTTTTTGACTTGATCAGATCCTGCACGGCATCCTTTGCGTTACCTACCGTTGCCTCTCCATCTTTGTAGGCCTGCCTGGCTGATTGCCACATCAGCGACTTCTTCGATGCCAGGGTCCCGTCGCCTGTCTTGATGACTTCAGCCTTGTCGTCGAATTCTTCGCGCTTCGCTGCGGCTTCGCCGTGAATCTGGACGGCGCGTTGCTGCACTTCCTCGCGCAGGGGCGAAGGTGGTTCGGCTTTCTGTTCCAGCGGACCACTTGGGTTACCGCCGAAGCGAGAGGCCTTGCTTATTTGAGTCTGGTAGGTTGCGTTGATGTCCGGTGTGATGGCGACATCATGCAACTGCTCTTTATGGAGGTCGCGGATATCACCAAAGGAGGTCGGGAGGCTGCTCCCATCCGAAATAACCCGATTCGGGCGCAATGACTGGCGGGCCAGCTCGGCCGACATCAAGGCGTGAGCGGCGGCGCTGTTGCCGCCATAGGTCTGGGCATATCGGAGGAACATCTCCATGTTGTGCGGGTCTTGGGCGATGTCGATGGAGATGGATTCGCCCTTGTCGTGGGCGGACGATACACGTTCCGCAAAACTGGTGCGGTCGGCAAGGGTGGCATCCGCCCGCTCGGAACGGGCCCGTGTCGAACCGAGGCGGGACGACATCTCGCGGGCCTCGCTAGCATCGTTCGAGAGCGCCTGCAAATAGCTGGCATCCCTCGATACCCGGTCACCGAATTGTTTGAAGGCTACCAACTGCTCCCCGCTCAGGCTGGCCAATGCTTTCTGTTCCTGGGCGGAAAGGCTCGACTGGTAGGACTTGTCGGCGCTGGTGTGAAGGTCAGCGCCCGCAACTTTGGCATTCACGCCGACATGGGCGGCCGCACCGAAAGCAATACGCGCGACCTGCGCCTGGCTGAGACCGGTGCTCTGGGCAACACTTCGCGTGATCTGATCCAACTGGTTCAGCGTGTCGCCCATTTGCTCGAAGCTGCTGGCGCTGGAACCGCTGCTGTTGCGCGTCGAGCGAAGCTTGTTGAGCCCGCGAGAGAACACTTCAGACAGTGCTGCCGATTGCTCCATCGTCGCTGTCGTGGCTTCACCTCGCGCTGCGTCGACCTGCCGGCTGGCTTGCTGCACATCCTGTTCGGATACACGCATCGAGACCACCCGCGAAGCGAATCCCTGATTGCGCAACAGGCTGACCGCAGTTCGGCCGGTGAGCGCGTTCGACGAGAACGTATTTCCAGAGAGGTCGTTTTGCCAGCTGCTCATGAACGCCGAGGTCCGGTTGGGGGCCAGTTGCATCTGGTCCATGCCGACGTTGCCCATCGAGACGTTACCAACGGTGGCGGCCGAGGTGCCGCCCGAGATCATTCCTTGCAACCCCGACAAGCCACCGACCAGCGCTGTTCCGAAGTTTTCCATGCGCTTCAGGGCGGCCCAGGCAATGAATGGAATGCTGATGGCGAGGTAACCGACAACGGCCTCACCCGAGATCGCCCGCGAATAGATCGTTGAAGCTGTCTGCAATGCCAGTGATTTGCTCCCCGTCCCAAGGTCGGCCGCAGCGGCAAGGTCGTAGGCCGCATAGATTGAGGCCATGTAGTTCAGGATGGCATAGAGCGGTGGCCACAGCTGAATCCAGATCAGTACGGCCGCATAGCCCTTGAAGGCCAGCATTGTTTCCCGTCCGCTGGTGAGCAGGAGCAGCAGGACCATGAGGGGGAACATCGCATAGGTGACCGCCTCGACCACGTTTCTAAAAACCGGCAGGGCCTGCTCGGCCACTTTGCCGTAATTGAGCCAGGAGGCGTTCTGCTGGGCCACCGCTTGCGCTCGACCAACCGCCAACACCATCGCCGCCGGATCATTGACCTTCTGGCCGACGATCTTACTGGTGTCCTCAAGTGCGTTGAGCATGGCATTCTGCCGGATGAGGTCGGCCGCCGTTGCCGCCGCGGTGGCGATGCTGTTCTTGAGATAGGCCTGCTGGATTTGTCCGGCGATGGCCGCTGCAGCAGCGGCACCGGGCAAGGTCGGGTTGAGTTGGAAAGCCAGGCGCCCCTGAATCCGGGTGATCTGGGCGGGCATGCGGCCATTGAGGCTCAGATAGACATTGGGGCAGGTATCGACGCCGACACTACCGCCCACGCCAGTCAGCGTGGAAAAGCGCGCCGGATTGGGTGAGGCCATCAGCGGCCAGACATCGTCCGACGCAGAAAAGACCGCCGGATCGAGCGTGCCATCGATCAGGTCGTAGGTTGTGCAGTTGTGGATGAAGTTGATCAGATCGGTGCGGAAGGCCGGATCCTGAAACACCACATTGCCGGTTTCGCGGATCAGCCGGTTGCCGAACATCAGTCCGTTCTGCTGGTAGCTCAGTTCGACCGGCAGGGCGCCGACGCCCGGAATAACCTGAAAAGCCGTTTCGAATAGAGTGGTCAGCGTGTTGCCGATGGTGCTGGTGATGCCGCCCAGCGCGGCCACCCCGAACGGTACATTGCCGACGACCTTGACGGCCGAACCGCCGGTCTTATCCACGATGCCCACCGTGACCTTGGGAACGATCAACACCGAGAAAACCAGCACAACGGTGCCCAGCCATTTCCAGCCCTGCAGTTTCTCGGGGGCGAACGCATAGGCAACCAGGGCCGCCACAAAACCGCAGAAGGCCACGGCCGCCAGGGCAGCGGCGTAGTCGCCTGAAGCGTGGATCGCCGCCGCGGCATTGAAGACACCGAACAGGCTGTCGGCGTTCTGGTAAGCGTAAATTTCCCACATGCTGCTTTCTCCTGTCGCGCTATCACATCGTCTCTACTGCGACAGATAGGCGGCCTGCTGGCCGAGCATGTCCATCACGTGTTGCGGCATGCTGGAGCGCAGTTGGCGTTCGAGTTGCTCCAAGTGGTTCGATACCGCGCGGAAGGAGCCGACCTTCTGGTAGAGCAGATTCTTTTCCTGGGAGAGTTGCGTGAGCATGGCCTGCGCCCGCTGACGGACCTGGTTGGCCTGCTCCCGTTGCGACTGCTGCAGGGTGTAGTTCTTGTCCAGCGCGGCCATGCCCAGACGCAGATTGCGTTCAAGGAAAACATAGGCGTAGTCGGCGGCAATCACGTCGCGATACTGGGCGATCAGGCTGTCGGCCAAACCCGATCCCGGGATGCTGGTGCCGATGGACAACATCTTGTAGACCGGCTCGGTGGTCTGATTGACGAAGCCGACTTCGGTCGAGTTATTGGGGATGGCGGTGCGCGTCGTGATCTTCTCGGCAATGGAGCGCATGATCGCCTCGACCTTGGCGGTAAAGGGCGTGTGGGGGTACGTGGTGTTCAGTGTGACGACGTCGCAATTGGTGTAATCGTTGCATTTCAAGACATGCTGCACGACATCCGTGCCGGCGGCTGCTCCCTGGCCGTAGAGCAACTGGCTAATCGAGGTCAGTGTCGGGGCAATCGGCTCGGGGTCACGGGCCGATTCTTCCGGGTAATAGATGATGGTACCAACCAGGCTCATGATCAATTCGCGCTCCTGGTCATCGAGATAGGCGCCGGTGTACTGCAAGGCCTTCCAGGTCAGGTTGCCGACGAAAGGCGCCTTGTTTTTCACCTTCGGGTCGCC
Organism: Candidatus Dechloromonas phosphorivorans; assembly: GCA_016714975.1. Lineage (GTDB taxonomy): Bacteria > Pseudomonadota > Gammaproteobacteria > Burkholderiales > Rhodocyclaceae > Azonexus > Azonexus phosphoriphilus. The sequence goes on from JADKBR010000011.1 coordinate 137,301, forward strand.
CGAGGAGCGTGCCGAAGACAAAATGCTGGGCCGATCCGTCGCACAGCGCCGACGCGCCGCATCGCGGTCGCTCTCCATGCCCATCTCGATAGCCAGATCGGCACAGGTTTCCTGAGAACTGTAGCCAATCGATTCAGCCGCCGTGCTGACAATGGCCTTGGCGGTTTCGCAGGAATTGATGCGGGCATTGTTGATCCAGGTCTCCAATCCCTTGGCCCACTTGGTCAGTCCGCCAAGCAGCGGCGAGACCGCCTCCAGGGCAAGCTGAAAAGCGATCCCCGGCAGGGCGGCCGTGATGTTCTTCAGCATGTTCTTGAACTCGGTCGCCGAAATGTGCGAGAAGGAACCACCGAAGACATCGATGCCGCCGCAACCGGCCTTGGCGCTGGGGAACTGGATGGCGGCCAACTGATAAACCTTGTTCGGCGAGCGCATCATCAAGCTGCCGCCGGTGTAGGTATTGAAGGTCTGGCCACGGAAGGCACCGGGGGCGGTGTAGTTGCCGATGGCGCCCAGATTGTTGAACATGTTGTTCACCTCGCTGTTGAGGTCGCCAGCCTGTAGTTGGAAGGACGGGATCGCCAGCAGCAGCGCCAGGAAGGTGGCAGCGCTACGCCGCAAATGAGGATGGACGTAATGGTTCATGGCGCCTCCAGGGGTAGGGCGAGACCTTGCGTGGTTGTAGGCAGCATGGCCTCGGCTTGCGGAGCGGACACAGTGGCAATGCGTTCGAGTAACTGAGATTCCGAGAGCACCCCGAAGCCAATGGGAGAGATCTTTCCGGTGAAGGGCTGGGCCAGAAAAACGGCGGGTACCTGGCTGACCTTCAGTGCGGTGGCAATGCCGTTGTCCGGGCGGGCATTGGGGAAACTCGGCAGCGGACCGCCGTCCACGCTGATGGCGACGACCTGGATGCCGTGACGAGCCTGGAAGGCTGCCAAGGTCGGTGCGAAGGCATGGCAGTACGGACAGTCCGAGCGATAGAAGAAGAACAGCACGTGATCCTTGCCCAAGTCGACAATGGCGTGTGAGCGATCGACCAGCTCGGCCTGATCGAAGACTTCCAGGGCCTTGGCATTGACCGGCCGGCCCTGCAGGGTCGGGTCGAGTTGCGGTGTGGCCCAGGCAATGCGCTGGGCGACATCGGCGAAGTAGGAAGCGCGGGCGACGACCTGGGACTCCAGTTCCATGTAGCGCCGGACATTGGCTTCGCTCGGTCGCATGATGGCGATGTTGCGCGTCTCCTCCAGGGTTTTCTGGAGACGTTCGAATTCGACCAGTTCCGGTGCCCGTAGCGGTTGAGCGGGCGGTGCAGCCGCGGTGGTCTTGCCTGGTAGCAATGGTTGTTCGTGTTCCTCGGGTGCCGGCGCTTCATAGAAATGCCAGCCGCGCCAACTGTCCACCCAGTAGCGGGAAGCAGCGTCCTGGGCCACTGCACTATGGCTACCGAGCATCACGGCAAAGATCAGCAGCAGGAGGAGGACGGGGCGGTTTCGGATAGTCATGCGTGGCCCTACTTCAGGGATTGTGGTGGCCGGCCATCGAGGCAGTAGTTGATGCCGAAATCCATGGTCTGGCGGCGCGGAGTCGACGCACCGGGCAGCAGAACCCCGTCCTGCCAGAACCTGACATTCAAGCGGGCACAACCGGCCTGGGCGTAGCGCTTCTCGGTTGTGACATCGATATAGATCGGCGAGGTGGCTGCAAAGCGCTGGGTGAGCGCTTCGGCGATCTCGCCGCTGAGGATGGCGTGGGCCTCGCCATCGACGGATCGAAGGGCGGCCAACATCACCGGTCGGGGATCCGATACCGGGGCTCTGGGCACCTCGTCGGCGAGGACGGACGCTGCGAATCCGGCGATCAAGGCAGCGGTGTAAGCGATCTTCATTGGCACTTCCCCTGTCCGTAGTAGCAGGTTGTCAGGCGTGCGGCGTTGCTGCCCTGTAGCGCGCCGGCGTTGGGCAGCGTCGGGACGATAGAGGCGTAAAACTCGGTGAGGTCCATGGCCGCGAAGTCGAGGCTCTGGAGTTGGGCGATGGTGAACCCCGAGCAGTCGGGGCTTTTCCCCGAACCCCAGCCCTTGCCGACCTGCACGCGGCCCTGCTCATTGACGATGCGGGCCAGTTTGCTGTTGAAGCAGCACTTGCCGGTGCTGTGTTCGATACAGGAGACGCACTTGCCGAAAATGCGGATGCAGGAGGAACACCAGGTGCCGACGGTGTGGCACAGGCCGGCCCCTTCCTTCATGGCGAGCTTGCCTTCCTCCTCGTTGCAGGACGACATCGACATGATGATGTAGATCACCACCGCGATGACCAGCGACCAGGGGTCGAAGGCGACGACCAGGCTTTCACCGGAATAGAGCACGGCCGAACTGGCCGGCAGTGCCGTACCGTTGACCGCAACGGTGATGCCATAGGTGGTGAAACTGCCGCTGAAACCGCCACCCAGCAGCAAGGCCTGCATCCCCTGGTAGAGGAATTCGCGGTTCTGGGAATTCATTAGCACGTCGTAGACCAAACTCGAACCGGTACCGAACAGGCTCTGATTGGTCATGCCGGCGCCAGCCGAGTCGGAACTACAGCAGTTCTTCAGCAGGCGGTCGCGGCAGCGGTTGCCTTCGCCCTTGAAGACCTGCATCTTGGTGGTGTCGAGATACACGCCCGCTTCGCGTCCAGCTTCCATCAGGGACATCGAACGGGCAAAGTCGGCATCGTTGGTGTAGCTGGTGTTGAAGCAGTTTGTTCCCAGGCAATAGACGTTGGCCGGGCAGTTCGATGCGGTGGTCGTAGTTTGTGCGGCGACCGGGCAGGTATAGGTGTCCTGGGTGATTTCGCACAGCCCGCTGCCGACATTCATTTGCTTGCAGGTGCTGCTGGCCGGAATGCAGCCGCTGCTGGCCAGCGGTGTGCACTCGTCGACCGGGGCGCCCGAGGTGCAGGTCAGCGTGCGCTCATAGGACCAGCAGGCACGGGTCACGGCGCGGCCTTCGATGGCCTTGGTCGCCGGGCCGTCGACACAGGTGTCGGCGGTGGTGACGGTACAGCGCCCGCCAGCGTTCAGCACGGCGCTCTTGTCGACCCAGACATCGGTCTCGTGTTGCACCATGGCCGGCTGGACGAACGACAGGGGCAGGGTCCACTTCACGAATCCGCCAAAACCGCTGAACTGGAAGGTGTAATTGCACGTCCCGGCTGTGCAGCCTGAACCGGGCATCATGTTGACCGTGAACGGACTCCAGCAATGGCCTTCCCAATGGGGGGCGAGGTTGGTGACATAGCTGGCCTGGGTGGCCGGTGCGGTCGGCAGGTCGACGGTCTGCCAGCCGATGCAGGCCCCTTGGCCACCGGCCGCATAGAAGCGGAAACGCTGCAGCCCATCGCTGCGCAGTTGGCATTGCGCTTCCGCCACCATGGTGTCGGCACCGTTGCGGTTGACCTGGCCGTGGGCGACCCAAGTGCCTTCAACGCAACTGGGCTGGAGGTCGATCTCGACCGTCAGATCGCGCCGTGTCGTATAGTTGCCGACACCGCTGTAGCGGTTGCAGACCTTGGTCGTGGTGCCCGCCGCGGTGCTGAGCTCGGCGGTGGTGCAGCCCGAGTAATAGTCGGCCAGGCTGCCCAATGCACTCGACGGATTGCGGGCGATGTCACGGGCCGCAGTGACTGCCGGATCGTAGGCGGAGATTGCCGGGCGGGGTGTATTGGCCGAGGTCAGCGCGCCGTCCTGGGCCTGGCAGACCGGATCGCTGGTATCGGCCGCGCAGGTGCTCAGGCGAGTATTGGCCGCACCCGACAGGTTGGGCTGGCCGTAATACGCCGTTTCCGGTGGCGTCGTGGTGTACTCCGGTACGGCGCTCGATGCGCTGGGCACGTTCACTGTGCCGCGAACGACCGGGTTGACCGCCTGGCCGGCGGCTGTGCCCTCTTCAAACGGCCCGGCGATGGCGGCGCTCTGCGTCGTGATGAAGCAGAACAGCGTGATCCAGATGATCAGGCGGCGCATGGGGATCACCTATCCTTTGAGGCGTTTCAGGAAGAGTTCGGTGGCTGGACTAAAGCTGGGTGCTGCGCGCTGCATATGTTCCAGCGCGTAATCCAGGCTGACGTCACCGGTTGCGCGCAGGAAACTGTCGGTGGGCGCGCAACTGCCGCTGGCACAGGCAACGGGACGTGTTCCGTCGCGCACCAAGACAAAGCTGGGTACCTTGCTGATGGCGAAGCGGTCGAAGGCCAGCGGATCGATCTGGATG